>NZ_CP092117.1:0-2210000 GCF_050234405.1 Streptococcus sanguinis
ATGACCAAAGAACAGGACTTTTGGAATCGTATTTTAGAATTGGCTCATGCTCAGCTAAAACAGACAACTTATGATTTCTTTGTTGCTGAAGCCAAGCTTGTCAAAGTTGAAGAAAAGCAAGCTGTTATTTTCCTAGATAGTCCAGTAAAACAACTATTTTGGGAGCAAAACTTAGTAGGAGTTATTCTTACTGCAGGATTTGAGATTTTTAATGATCAGATTGCTGGAAAATATATTTTTGAAGAAGAAACTAACACTGAAACTCCGAAATCTGCAGTAACCAGTCCTCAAATCAGCACTGTTCAGCCAAGCTTGCCACCTATTGATACTGGCTTAAAGTCAAAATATACCTTTGATAATTTTGTTCAGGGAGACGGAAATATCTGGGCTAAAGCTGCTGCCTTAGCGGTATCTGAGAATCTAGCCACAACCTATAATCCTCTTTTTATCTATGGAGGACCTGGCCTGGGTAAAACTCATTTATTAAATGCTATTGGCAATCAAATTTTAGAAAATATTCCAGATGCGCGTGTCAAGTATATACCGGCTGAAACCTTTATTAACGACTTCCTTGAACATTTAAGATTGGGAGAAATGGATAGCTTTAAAAAAATCTATCGTAGTCTGGATCTTCTGCTGATTGATGACATTCAATCTTTAGGAGGAAAAAAGGTTTCAACTCAGGAAGAATTTTTCAACACTTTCAATGCTCTTCATGGTGAAAATAAACAGATTGTTTTAACCAGCGACCGCAGTCCTGATCATCTGGACAATTTGGAAGAACGCTTGGTAACACGTTTCAAATGGGGATTAACTCAAAATATTACACCGCCAGATTTTGAAACACGAATTGCAATTCTGCGAAACAAAATAGAAAATTTGGATTATATTTTCCCGAATGATACCTTGGAATACCTTGCAGGACAGTTCGACTCCAATGTCCGCGACTTGGAAGGTGCTTTGAATGATATCAGTCTCATCGCTAGAGTTCGTCATCTGAAGGAAATCACTATTGATATCGCTGCAGAGGCTATTCGAGCACGCAAACAAGATTCAAGCCAGGTAACAGTTATCCCGATTGACAAGATTCAGTCTGAAGTTGGGAAATTCTATGGTGTTAGTGTCAAAGAGATGAAAGGCAGCCGTCGAGTGCAAAATATCGTTTTAGCTAGACAGGTAGCTATGTATCTGACTCGTGAGCTGACTGACAACAGTCTACCTAAAATTGGTCGTGAGTTTGGCGGGAAAGACCATACGACTGTTATCCATGCACATGGAAAAATCAAAACCATGATTGAATCAGACGACAATTTACGTTTAGAAATTGAAAGCATCAAGAATAAAATTAAATAGTTTGTGGAAAACTACAGAATTTTTTCAAAACTTATCCACACTTTGTGAACAAGTCTCAAAACTTGTTAGAATAAGGATGAAGCTATTTTTCCACATAATTCACACAAACTACTATTACTATTAATATTATAATCATAAATAAAAAGGAGATCCCATGATTCATTTTTCTATTAATAAAAATCTCTTCTTACAAGCGTTAAATACTACTAAAAGGGCTATCAGCCATAAAAATGCAATTCCTATTCTTTCTACTGTAAAAATCGATGTTACCAAAGAAGGAATCACCTTAATCGGCTCGAATGGTCAAGTGTCGATTGAAAACTTTATTTCTACTCAAAATGAAAATGCAGGCTTGCTTGTCAACTCAACAGGCTCAATTTTATTAGAAGCGACTTTCTTTATTAATGTTGTTTCCAGCTTGCCAGATATTATTTTGGATTTTAAAGAAATTGAACAAAAACAAATCGTCTTGACTAGCGGCAAATCAGAGATTACCCTGAAAGGAAAAGACGCTGACCAGTACCCACGAATCCAGGAAATTTCTGCCAGCAATCCCTTGGTTCTTGAAACAAAAATTCTCAAAGATGTCATTAACGAAACAGCTTTTGCAGCCAGTGTTCAGGAAAGCCGTCCAATTTTGACTGGTGTTCACTTTGTTTTGACAGATAACCGTTCTTTGAAAACAGTTGCGACAGACTCTCACAGAATGAGTCAAAAGAAAATTACTCTGGAGAAAAACGGAGATAATTTCGACGTAGTCATTCCAAGTCGCTCTTTACGTGAATTTACGGCTGTTTTTACCGATGAAATTGAAACGGTAGAGGTTTTCTTTGCTAACAATCAAATTCTTTTCAGAAGCGAAAATATCAGCTTCTACACCCGCCTCTTAGAAGGAAATTATCCAGATACAGATCGTTTGATTCCAACTGAATTTACGAGTGTCCTTACTTTTAATACTTCTGATTTACGTGCAGCTATGGAACGCGCTCGTCTCTTGTCTAATGCCACACAGAATGGAACAGTTAAACTGGAGATTGCAGGCGGTGTTGTCAGTGCCCATGTAAATTCACCAGAGGTCGGCCGTGTTAACGAAGAAATTGATACAGAAAGTGTAACTGGCGAAGATTTGACCATTAGCTTTAATCCAACTTATCTGATTGATGCTTTGAAGGCCATTGACAGTGAAAAAGTAACGATTAGTTTTATCTCATCCGTTCGTCCTTTCACCTTGGTACCGAGTGAAGACACAGAAAACTTTATTCAGCTGATTACACCTGTCAGAACTAATTAAGATGAAAAGCAGTGAGCCAAGTTAAAGATTTTTACTTCTTGGTCCTAAGGTCTTTTCATTTACAAAGTACGATAGATGCTTAAGTTTTCTTCCTGGACGACAATGATAGTTCCTTGAAAGGAGAAAAAAATGTATGAAATTGGTCATTTTGTAGAGATGAAAAAGCCACATGCCTGCACCATTAAAGCGACTGGGAAAAAGGCGAATCGCTGGGAAATCACAAGGGTTGGTGCAGATATCAAAATTCGTTGTACTAATTGTGAACATCTTGTAATGATGAGTCGTCACGATTTTGAAAGAAAAATGAAGAAAATAATAGATTGAACTAAAAAATCATCGTAAATGCTATTGTAGAAAACTAATTTGCATTGCTGAAGATTAGATTTAGATTTTTTTCTGATTTTTCAATCAAAAATGGATAGAACTTAAAAAGTCCTATCCATTTTGCTTTTATTTAAGATCTTCAAATTTACCGTCTTTAACTTCTTTATAACCTGCTTTTTCAAGTAATTTAGCAGTTTCTTTATAGCTGATATAATCCGCTTTTTGATTACCAGATGTTTGAAGAAGCTGTTTACTTTGTAGTTCTTCAATATCAGCTTTACTGAAATCAATTGTCAGTTTTTCAGTTAAATAATCATCTTTGTACTCGATTTTATGAGTTAATCCTTTGATACCCTCAATAGATTTAGCATAGGCTTCTGTCTGCTCTTTAGCAGTGTCTTTTGTCAAGCCAACTGGTTTATAGTAGAAGGTGTTGTTTGTTTCGTTTATAAGAAGCTCATCACCTTTATATTCAACAGTGATGCGGCTATCTTGTTTAGTATTTTGGTCAATCAGCTGGAAATAAGCTTTTTTAGGACTGCTGCAGGCAGCTAAAACAAACAAAGCGGAAACCGCAAGGAAGGAAAGAAAAAGTGTTTTGAAAGTATTCTTTTTCATTAGGGACTCCTTTAATAAGAATATTAGCTATATTATACCATTTTTTTCTTCAATTTATTTTACATTTTTGTAAAGAAAGCTAGAAAAAATAACTTAAATCCGCTGTTTAGGATAAGGATTTATGGTATAATGGTTTGGATTGAAAAGATGAATGGAGAAGATAAGAATGGCTTTGACAGCAGGAATCGTTGGTTTACCCAATGTTGGTAAGTCAACTTTATTTAATGCAATTACAAAAGCAGGTGCAGAAGCAGCTAATTACCCTTTTGCGACAATTGATCCAAATGTCGGGCGGGTAGAAGTTCCGGATGCTCGTTTAGATAAATTAACAGAACTCATCAAACCACAGAAGAAAGTCCCAACAACTTTCGAATTTACTGATATTGCTGGAATTGTGAAAGGTGCTTCAAAAGGAGAAGGACTAGGGAATAAATTCTTAGCCAATATTCGCGAAGTAGATGCTATCGTCCATGTAGTACGTGCCTTTGATGATGAAAATGTCATGCGGGAACAAGGCCGTGAGTCTGAATTTGTAGATCCAATGGCTGATATTGAGACCATTAATCTCGAATTGATTTTAGCAGACCTGGAAAGTATTAACAAACGTTATGCGCGCGTAGAGAAGATGGCTCGTACTCAAAAAGATAAGGATTCAGTGGCAGAATTTAATGTCTTACAGAAAATTAAGCCTGTCCTGGAAGATGGTCTGTCAGCTCGCACAATTGAATTCACAGAAGAAGAACAAAAAATCGTTAAAGGACTCTTTCTTTTAACGACTAAGCCGGTTCTCTATGTGGCCAATGTCAGTGAAGATGAGGTAGCAGATCCAGATAATATTGACTATGTGAAGCAGATTCGTGAATTTGCAGCTACAGAAAATGCTGAAGTTGTTGTCATTTCAGCGCGTGCAGAGGAAGAGATTTCTGAATTGGACGATGAAGATAAGTCAGAATTTCTGGAAGCTATCGGCTTGACAGAATCAGGTGTGGATAAACTGACCAGAGCAGCTTATCATCTGTTGGGACTTGGAACCTACTTTACAGCTGGTGAAAAAGAAGTGCGTGCCTGGACCTTTAAGCGTGGAATGAAAGCTCCTCAAGCGGCTGGTATTATTCACTCAGACTTTGAAAAAGGCTTTATTCGAGCAGTGACTATGTCTTATGATGACCTAGTGCACTATGGCAGCGAAAAAGCAGTTAAAGAGGCTGGACGTTTGCGCGAAGAAGGAAAAGAATATATCGTTCAAGATGGCGATATTATGGAATTTAGATTTAATGTGTAAAGTATTTGTAAAGTTTAAAAATTCTAGGTTGGAAATTTTTTTCCAGCCCTTTTGGCTTTTATAAAGGAGAAAAATGGTAAAGTTAATAGTCGGTCTGGGAAATCCAGGAGAAAAATATATCGAAACCAAGCATAATGTTGGTTTTATGCTGATTGACAAGATTTGTAAAGATCTTGATTTAAAGTTTACAGCTGATAAAATATTTCAAGCAGATATTGCCTCTACTTTTCTAAATGGTGAAAAAGTTTATTTTGTCAAACCAACTACATTTATGAATGAGAGCGGAAAGGCCGTTCAAGCTTTACTAGCATATTATGGTTTAGATATAGAGGATTTATTGGTCATCTATGATGATTTGGATATGGAAGTTGGTAAGATTCGTTTGCGCAGCAAGGGTTCAGCTGGTGGCCATAACGGTATTAAGTCTATTATCAAACACATTGGAAGTCAAGAGTTTAAACGGATAAAGATAGGGATTGGCCGTCCAAAAGAAGGCATGACAGTGGTTCACCATGTTCTAGGAAAATTTGATACAGATGATTATATAATGATTCTGAATACTCTTGATAAGGTTGACAATGCTGTAAATTATTATTTACAGTCAGGCAATTTTGAACAAGCAATGCAGAAGTATAATGGATAATAAAATGAACTTGATTGATTTATTTTGTCAAAACCAGCAAATTTCAGATTGGAAGAAAAATCTCCATAAAAGCAGCAGACAGTTGATAATGGGATTGTCTGCATCAACAAAAGCGATTACTATAGCGGCTGGATTAGAAGAAGCGGATAAAATCCTTGTGCTGACTTCTAGTCAAAATGAAGCAGATCGTTTGGCTAGTGATTTGATTTCTTTGTTGGGAGAAGACAAGGTCTATACGTTCTTAGCAGATGATACTCCTATAGCAGAATTTGTTTTTGCTTCACAGGAAAAAATATTTTCTAGATTAGATGCTCTAAACTTTTTAATAGACCATCAAAAGTCTGGAATTCTAGTTACTAATGTCGCAGCCAGCAAATTACTCTTGCCTGATTCTATTGATTTTAAAAATACCAATATAAATTTGACAGTTGGACAAGAATATGACCTAAATAATCTTGTAAAGATGTTGTCAAGATCAGGATACAAGAAGGTGTCTCAAGTTTTAAGTCAGGGAGAATATAGTCTAAGAGGAGACATCTTAGACATTTTTGAGCGCTCAGCAGAGGCACCTTATCGCCTGGAGTTTTTTGGCGATGAAATTGATGGTATTCGGATTTTCAATCCAGAAAATCAAACTTCAATCCAGAATATAGAAAGTATTTTGATTAAACCTGCTTCTGATATCCTGCTTTCTGAGAAAGATTATGCTCGAGGACGGGAAAATCTGGAAGCTATTTTAGAAAAAGCTGTTGATCCTGCTTTGAAATCTTACTTAGAAGAGCTACTAATAAGTGCCAAAGAGGAGTTCCATCATGCAGATATTCGTAAATTCCTTTCTTATTTTTATCAGAAAGAATGGACTATTTTAGACTATTTGCCTGTTCATAGTCCTGTATTTTTTGATGATTTTCAAAAAATTGTGGATCGGCATGCTCAATTTGAATTGGAAACAGCTGGCTTATTGACAGATGATTTACAAAAGTGTAAAGCTTTGTCAAGCCAAAAATATTTTGCAGATAAGTACCAAGATTATCGTCAATATAAACCAGCAACCTTCTTTTCAAGCTTTCAAAAAGGTTTGGGAAATCTGAAATTTGATGCTTTGTATCAATTCAATCAGTACCCAATGCAAGAATTTTTCAGTCAGTTTCCCTTGCTCAAGGAAGAAATTAATCGTTATAAAAAATCTGGCTATACAACAATCTTACAAGCAAATTCTTCGTCAGGTTTACAAAGTTTACATAAAAATTTACAGGAATATGGTATTCATTTAGACTATATAAAAGAGGCTGAGATTCACAAAAATGCAGTTCAGCTTATAGAAGGAAATCTTGTTCAAGGCTTTAATTTCGTAGATGAGAAAATTGTTCTTATTACAGAGTACGAAATTATTCACAAGAAAATAAAACGAAAAATCCGGCGTCAGAATATCTCAAATGCTGAACGACTGAAAGATTATAATGAGTTAGAAAAAGGGGACTATGTTGTCCATAATATTCATGGGATAGGACGTTATCTGGGAATAGAAACGATTGAAATCTCTGGTGTCCACCGTGATTATCTGACGATTCAATATCAAAATTCTGATCGTATTTCGATTCCAGTTGACCAGATTGATCTCCTATCAAAGTATGTTGCCAGCGATGGAAAAACACCTAAGGTAAATAAGCTTAATGACGGTCGTTTCCAGAAGAGTAAGCAAAAAGTTCAGCATCAGGTTCAGGATATTGCGGATGATTTGATTAAACTATATGCTGAACGCAGCCAGCTAAAAGGTTTTGCTTTCTCAGCGGATGATTCTAATCAAGAGGAATTTGACAATGATTTTCCCTATGTTGAAACAGAGGACCAGCTAAGAAGTATTCAGGAAGTGAAGAAGGATATGGAAAGCAGTCGTCCGATGGACCGCCTCTTAGTTGGTGATGTAGGCTTTGGGAAAACAGAAGTAGCTATGCGGGCTGCTTTTAAGGCTGTCAATGATCATAAACAAGTAGCTGTATTAGTGCCAACAACGGTTTTAGCTCAGCAGCACTATACTAACTTTAAAGAACGCTTTAATGATTTTGCGGTCAATGTTGAGGTACTCAGCCGTTTCAGGAGTAAGGCAGAACAAAAACAGACTTTGGATAAGCTGCAGAGGGGACAAGTTGACATTATCATTGGGACCCACCGACTCTTATCCAAAGATGTAGAATTTGCGGATTTAGGTTTGATCATCATTGATGAAGAGCAGCGTTTTGGAGTTAAGCACAAGGAAACATTAAAGGAATTGAAAAAGAAAGTTGATGTCCTGACCTTGACAGCAACTCCTATTCCTCGAACTCTTCATATGTCTATGCTGGGTATCCGAGATTTGTCAGTCATTGAGACCCCACCAACTAATCGCTATCCTGTTCAGACCTATGTTTTAGAAAGCAATCCTACAGTGATTCGAGAAGCTGTCTTACGTGAAATAGACCGAGGTGGACAGGTTTACTACCTTTACAACAAGGTTGACACAATCGAACAGAAAGTTTCAGAGTTAAGAGAGTTAATCCCAGAAGCTTCTATAGGCTATGTTCATGGTCAAATGAGTGAGATTCGTTTAGAAAATACTTTATTGGATTTCATCAATGGAGAATACGATATTTTAGTGACTACAACAATTATTGAAACTGGGGTTGATATCCCCAATGCCAATACTTTGTTTGTAGAAAATGCTGACCATATGGGGCTGTCAACCTTGTATCAACTTCGTGGACGGGTTGGCCGCAGCAATCGGATTGCCTACGCTTATCTAATTTACAGGCCAGATAAGATTCTAACAGAAGTTTCTGAAAAGCGTCTAGAGGCTATTAAAGGATTTACAGAGTTAGGTTCTGGATTTAAGATTGCTATGCGAGATTTGTCTATTCGGGGTGCTGGCAATATTCTAGGAAGTATGCAATCTGGCTTTATTGATTCTGTTGGTTTTGAGATGTACTCACAGCTTCTAGAAGAAGCCATTGCTAAAAAGCAGGGCAGAGAAAACAAGCGTCAAAAAAGCAATGCAGAGATTAATCTGCAGATTGATGCCTATCTTCCTAATGACTATATTTCTGATGAAAGACAGAAAATTGAAATTTACAAGAGGATTCGTGAGATTGACAGCCGTGTAAATTATGAAAATCTACAGAATGAATTGATTGATCGCTTTGGGGAGTATCCTGATGTTGTAGCCTATCTGTTGGAGATTGGACTTGCTAAGTCTTATTTAGATCAGGCTTTTGTAAAGTCAGTGGAACGCCAGCAGAATGCAGTAATTATTCATTTTGAGAAAATTTCTCAGCAGCTTTATCTGACGCAGGACTATTTTGAAGCACTTTCGATGACGAATTTAAAGGCTAGAATTGGTGAAAAAAATGGCTTGATTGAAGTGATTTTTGATGTGAGGAACAAAAAAGATTATGAGATTTTAGAAGGTCTGGTTAATTTTGGAGAAAAGATGCTGGAAATTAAACAGCGCAAGGCAGAATAAAGGTTACAATTCAGTGAAGTTTGGCTTTTTAAGCTCTATTTTTCTCAAAAAATGGTAGAATAATAAATTAAGAGAAAATGAGGTAATAGGATGAGATTAGATAAATATTTGAAAGTGTCACGGATTATCAAGCGACGTCCAGTGGCTAAAGAAGTAGCTGACAAGGGCCGAATAAAAGTGAACGGTATCTTGGCTAAGAGCTCAACAGATTTGAAAGTAGATGACTTGGTTGAAGTACGCTTTGGTAATAAACTCTTGACTGTAAAGGTTCTGGAGATGAAAGACAGTACCAAAAAAGAAGATGCAGCTAAAATGTACGAAATCGTCAGTGAAACAAGGATAGAAGAAGATGCCTAAAAATATCGTCCAACTCAATAATCGTTTTATTCAAGATGAAAATCAACGCCGTAGATATGTGGATCAGGAACGGCGGAAACGCAACCGTTTTATGGGCTGGGTTCTAATTTTGGTGATTCTCTTATTTATTCTACCTACCTATAATTTGTACCAGAGTTATCAAACCTTGCTGCAGCGTCGTGAACAGTATTCTAAACTGAAGGAGAAATATCAGACGCTCAGCGAAGAAAAGGTCTATCAATCAGATATAGCAACAAAGTTAAAAGATGATAGCTATGCTGCTAAGTATGCACGCGCTAAATACTCTTTTTCAAAAGAGGGTGAGTACATTTATACTATCCCAGATTTATTACCACAGTAGTTATGGAAGATTTATTAAAAACAATTGAGCAGTTCTTGGAATTTTCTGATGAAAAACTAGAAGGACTGTCTGAAAAAAATCAAGCTTTGAAACTTCAAGAAAATCAAGAGGAAAGGGGAAAACATGCGTAAGTTTTTGTTACTGATATTTTTGCTGCCAGCTTTATTTAGCAGTATCACAGTTATTAGTACCGAAAAAGATTTCGTATTAGACGAGGAAGAAAAATATCATTTTACAAGCACTGCGTATGGACGCTATTATGATAGTATCCCGACAAATCCTAATGTTTACGAAGAAACTCCTACATTTACAGATTCTACTCTGAGTAAGACTGCTGGAAAGCTAGTTCCAGACCAGCCAATCCAGATAACAGGATTTTATGTAAATGAAGAAGAAGTCCCGATTTTCAAACTGAAAAATGGGCAGTTTGTGATAGCGGACAAAAACACAATTTACGAAGATACTGTCCAGTCAATCGAAGATATCCATCAAGAAATGTGGTTGAAACCTGGTTTCATTCTCTATGATAAAGCCAATATCAACGGAGCTAAAAAAATCAATACAACGGTAGCTCCATATACAAAAGTAAACATTATTCAAATTGTCCAGACAGTCAAAGGAACTTATGCCCAGATTGAAGGACAGGGCTGGGTTTCTATGGAATTTCTGGATGAGACTGATAATCGAATGGACAAAGTTCAAGAAATTTTGAGCAGTAAGTATAACAAGGCGGACTACTCTATCTATGTCAAACAGCTGGACACAGGCAAAGAAGCAGGTATCAATCAAAATCAAGAGATGTATTCGGCCAGTGTGACCAAACTGCCTTATCTTTACTATGTGCAGGAACAGCTGGATCAGAAAAAACTTTCGTTAGATCAGAAGTTCAAGTATATTGGAGCAGTCAATGATTTTGCAGGTGCTTACGAACCAGAAGGAAGTGGCAGTATTGCTAAGTCAGCTGATGACAAGGAATATTCAGTTCAGGATTTGATAAATCGAGTGGCCAAAGAATCAGATAATGTCGCCCACAATATTTTAGGCTATTATGCAACCAATCAATCTGATAAAAATTTTCAACAGACTATCAACAAAATAGCTGGAAAGAAATGGGATGTGGAAGAAAGACAAGCATCTTCACGTATGGCTGGAAATGTTTTGGAAGCTATCTATGAGCAAAATGGCATGATTATCGATGCCTTGTCTCAGACAAATTATGATAATCAGCGGATTTCTAAAAATATTGATGCTAAAGTGGCTCATAAAATTGGTGACGCCTATGATTTCAAGCATGATGCTGCGATTGTCTATGCAGATTCTCCTTTTATCATTGTCATTTTTACTAATAATTCAAACTACGATAACATTTCTCAGATAGCAGACGATGTCTATGGAGTCCTGAAATGATTAAGCAAGAATTTCTTAAAAAAATGCAGGAGAAAAAGTATTTCCAAGACCATCAAAAAGTTTTGGTTGCTGTATCAGGTGGACTGGATTCTATGACGTTGCTACAGCTGTTGATTGATTCTCAAAAAGAACTAGCTATCGAGCTTGCGATTGCTCATGTCAATCACAAACAGCGGCCAGAGTCAGATCAAGAAGAAAAGGCATTAGTAAAGATTGCGGAACAGCTTGGTGTAAAGATTTTTACATCAAGTTTTTCTGGTAATTTTTCAGAAAATGCTGCTCGGCAATTTCGTTATGATTTTTTCGAGAAAGTGATGCAAGAGGAACACTATACAGCTTTGGTAACTGCCCACCACGCAGATGACCAAGCTGAGACTGTTTTTATGCGGCTATTGCGTGGAGCTAGACTTCGCCATCTGTCTGGTATGAAAGCTGTCCAGTCTTTTGCTTGCGGGGAGCTGATTCGTCCTTTGTTTACTTTTCATAAGTCAGACTTTCCAGATATTCAGCATTTTGAAGATAGCAGTAATTTTCAAAATGACTATCTCAGAAATCGAATTCGCAATCTTTATCTGCCGGATCTAGAAAAAGAAAATCCGCAATTTAAGGATTCTTTGCGGTATCTGGGAAAGGAAATCGAAGATTGGCAGACCGCTTTGTCTCACTTGACCAGAGATTTAGATATAGAAAATGTACAAGTCTTTCATCAGCAAATCCCCCAGGTTCAACGTTTTCTATTGCAGAACTATCTCGAAAATTTTCCTGGGATGAATCTGAGCAAGCAGCAGTTTGAGGAGGTTTTGAACATCCTGCGGACTAAGGCCAATTATCAGCACACTTTGAAAAAAGACTATGAGCTTGTTAAAGATTACCAGCGTTTTGAAATTAAAAAAATCAGTCGTAAGCCCGATTTAAAAATGGATTCAATTTTGTTAGAATTTGAGAATCTGATTGAGTTTGGGCATTATCGATTTTCATTTGGGATTCCTTTGAATGGTGAAAATATCCAGAAAATTTTTGTTTCGCGTGAAACTTCGCTGACACTTCGTTTCCGAAAAGAGGGAGACAGTATTTTGCTGAATGATCATCACAAGAAACTTCGTCGTCTTTTTATTGATAAGAAGGTTTCTTTTGAAGAACGGAATTCATCTGTAGTAGTTGAACAAAATCATCAAATTTTAGCGATCTTAAATATTGCTATCAGTGATTTGAGTAAGGCATTAAAAAGTGATATAATGAGTACTGTACTTTATATTCAGAAAATAGATGGGTAAAATTATGCTAGAACAAGATATCAAAAAAATATTGATTTCCCATGATGAAATCGTGGATGCTGCAAAAAAGCTTGGTCAGCAATTAACCAAAGACTACCAAGGTAAAAATCCAATTTTTGTTGGAATTTTAAAAGGTTCCGTGCCTTTTATGGCTGAGCTAATCAAGCATATTGACACACATATTGAGCTTGATTTTATGTTGGTCTCCAGCTACCATGGTGGTACTGCCAGCTCAGGTGTGATTAATGTTATTAAAGACATTGATCAAGATATCACAGGACGTGATATTTTATTTGTTGAGGATATTATTGATACTGGTCAGACTTTAAAAAATCTATGCAATTTGTTTAAGGAAAGAAATGCTGCATCAGTAAAAATTGCTACACTTTTGGATAAACCAGAAGGCCGTGTTGTTGAAATTGATGCAGATTATACATGTTTCACAATTCCAAATGAATTTGTTGTTGGATATGGATTAGATTACAATGAGAACTATCGTAATATTCCATATATTGGTATTTTGAAAGAAGAAGTTTATACAAAATAAAGGTTTACTATTAATAGATGAAAAATAAGCAAAACAATGGTTTTATAAAAAATCCATTTCTCTATATTCTGATTATTGTTGTCCTAGTGACAGGGTTTCAGTATTTCTTCTCAGGAGATACTGGCGGTCGCAGCCAGCAAATAAATTACACAGAATTAGTGAAGGAAATTAAGGAAAATAATGTCACAGAGATGAGCTACCAGCCAAATGGCAGTGTCGTCGAGATTTCAGGTACTTACAAAACACCTCAGGAATCGAAAGAAGATACAGGGATTTTATTTTTCACTCCAAACATTTCTAAAGTAGAAAAATTCACAAGTATTATTTTACCGTCAGATATTACAATTTCTGATTTACAAAAATTAGCCTCTGAGCATAACACTGAAATCAGCATAAAGCGCGAAAGTTCAAGCGGAATGTGGATTACAATCCTCACTTCCATCGTTCCTTTTGTGATTGTCATCTTCTTCTTTATGTCCATGATGAATCAAGGTGGAGGCAGTGGTGCCCGCGGTGCCATGAATTTCGGGCGCAATAAAGCGCGTGCTGCTAACAAAGAAGATATTAAAGTTCGTTTCTCGGATGTAGCTGGTGCCGAAGAAGAAAAACAAGAGCTAGTAGAAGTTGTTGAGTTTTTGAAAGATCGGAAACGTTACACCAAACTAGGTGCTCGTATTCCTGCCGGTGTCCTTCTGGAAGGCCCTCCAGGAACTGGTAAAACCTTGCTTGCTAAGGCAGTTGCTGGAGAAGCAGGTGTTCCTTTCTTCAGTATCTCAGGTTCCGACTTTGTAGAAATGTTTGTTGGGGTCGGAGCAAGCCGTGTCCGTTCTTTGTTTGAAGATGCGAAAAAAGCAGCTCCTGCTATTATCTTCATCGATGAAATCGATGCAGTCGGTCGTCAGCGTGGTGTTGGCCTTGGCGGTGGTAACGATGAGCGGGAGCAAACTCTCAATCAGCTCTTGATTGAAATGGATGGTTTCGAAGGCAATGAAGGAATCATTATCATTGCGGCTACTAACCGTTCAGATGTATTGGATCCAGCCTTGCTGCGTGCTGGCCGTTTTGACAGAAAAGTCTTGGTCGGCCGTCCTGATGTTAAAGGTCGGGAAGCTATTCTTCGTGTTCATGCTAAGAATAAGCCGCTGGCTAAAAATGTTGATTTGAAATTAGTCGCTCAGCAGACACCAGGTTTTGTTGGTGCTGATTTGGAAAATGTCTTGAATGAAGCTGCTTTGGTTGCTGCTCGTCGTAACAAGAAAGTCATTGATGCAGATGATATTGATGAAGCAGAAGACCGGGTAATCGCAGGACCTTCTAAGAAAGATAAGATGGTGTCTGAACGTGATCGTCAGATGGTTGCTTATCATGAAGCTGGACATACTATTGTTGGTTTGGTATTGTCAAATGCGCGTGTCGTACATAAGGTAACCATCGTACCTCGTGGGCGCGCTGGCGGATATATGATTGCCCTACCCAAGGAAGACCAAATGCTTCTATCTAAAGAAGATATGAAAGAGCAATTAGCTGGTCTTATGGGTGGTCGTGTGGCTGAAGAAATTATATTTAATGTGCAGACAACGGGTGCTTCTAATGACTTTGAACAGGCAACTCAGATGGCCCGCAGTATGGTAACAGAGTATGGAATGAGCGAAAAACTTGGTCCGGTTCAATACGAAGGAAACCATGCTATGTTTGGTGCAGCCAGTCCTCAAAAATCAATTTCAGAACAGACAGCATATGAGATTGACGAAGAAGTAAGAGAACTTCTTAATGAAGCACGTAACAAAGCTGCAGAGATTATTCAGTCCCATCGTGAAACTCATAAATTGATTGCCGAAGCGCTTCTTAAATATGAAACTTTGGATAGCAATCAGATTAAATCATTGTATGAAACTGGCAAAATGCCAGAAGAGTCTGAACTTGAATTAGATAAAGAAGCTCATGCACTTTCTTATGATGAAATTAAAACGAAAATGGAAGAAAAAAGTTCCGAGTAGAAGAAGTTGGAGAAATTCCAACTTTTTTCTCTTTTTCTGAAATAATTATTGACAAAGGAAGAAAAGCTGATATAATGGAATATGTTCTGCAGAGGGACAAAAAATGGTCCGTTGGTCAAGGGGTTAAGACACCGCCTTTTCACGGCGGTAACACGGGTTCGAATCCCGTACGGACTATATAATCCGCCATAGCTCAGTTGGTAGTAGCGCATGACTGTTAATCATGATGTCGTAGGTTCGAGTCCTACTGGCGGAGCTAGGTTTAAAAAATCAAATGTGTAAGCATTTGATTTTTTTCTTGCTTTTATACTTCGCGCAATCCTCCCAAATGACTAAATATGTGCCTGAAATGACTTAAAAATAGTTATTCGAGTCAGAAGAGCTCCTAAAATATGCTTTTTAGAAGAAAGAGACCATCTTGCTTTCTATTTACAGTAGAATAAAGCCAAGTAAAATTTAAGGAGGAACTATGGATTTTAGAACTACTTATGAGAAGGTGAAATGGATAGTTTGGAAGTGTAAGAAAGACTATTATATTCATTTGTGGGAACATAGTGATTGGGAGCAAGAAGGAATGTTGGTTTTATACGAACTTCTGCTTAAAGAAAAAGGAATTGAAAACGATGAGGAAAAACTCTATCGTTATTTCAAAACAAAATTCAGAAATCATATACATGATAAAATTCGTAAACAAGAAAGCCAAAAGCGAAAATTGGACCGCCAGCCTTATGAAGAAGTGAGTGAGATTGGACATCGTTTGAAATCAAAAGAATTGTTTCTGGATGAGTTAGTTGCCTTCAGAGAAGCGATTGACAATTATAAAAGAACTCTTGATGATGTCGGATTGGATAACTACCAGAGATTGATGAGCAATGAGCGTTTTAAAGGAAGAAGAGCTATGCTCAAAGATTTGAAAAATCACTTAAAAGATTTTCAAGATAATACGATTTTATAATGATCAAACTTGATGAGTCACAATCTGTTTTAATAGAACAGGTTCGACTATCAAGTTTTTTTATCAAGAAAAAAACGAAAAAAGATTAAAAAAGGTATTGACAGGGTTAGGGTATAGGTGATATACTAATATAGTTGTCGCGAAAGACAAAGCCCTTTGAAAACTGAACAAGACGAACCAAGTGCAGGGTGACATAGAGATATGTAACCTGTCAAAAAAACGAGAAAATAAATCTGTCAGTGGACAGTAATGAGTGCGAACTCAAACTTTTTAATGAGAGTTTGATCCTGGCTCAGGACGAACGCTGGCGGCGTGCCTAATACATGCAAGTAGAACGCTGAAGAGAGGAGCTTGCTCTTCTTGGATGAGTTGCGAACGGGTGAGTAACGCGTAGGTAACCTGCCTGGTAGCGGGGGATAACTATTGGAAACGATAGCTAATACCGCATGATATTAATTATCGCATGATAATTAATTGAAAGATGCAATTGCATCACTACCAGATGGACCTGCGTTGTATTAGCTAGTTGGTGAGGTAACGGCTCACCAAGGCGACGATACATAGCCGACCTGAGAGGGTGATCGGCCACACTGGGACTGAGACACGGCCCAGACTCCTACGGGAGGCAGCAGTAGGGAATCTTCGGCAATGGGGGGAACCCTGACCGAGCAACGCCGCGTGAGTGAAGAAGGTTTTCGGATCGTAAAGCTCTGTTGTAAGAGAAGAACGGGTGTGAGAGTGGAAAGTTCACACTGTGACGGTATCTTACCAGAAAGGGACGGCTAACTACGTGCCAGCAGCCGCGGTAATACGTAGGTCCCGAGCGTTGTCCGGATTTATTGGGCGTAAAGCGAGCGCAGGCGGTTAGATAAGTCTGAAGTTAAAGGCTGTGGCTTAACCATAGTATGCTTTGGAAACTGTTTAACTTGAGTGCAGAAGGGGAGAGTGGAATTCCATGTGTAGCGGTGAAATGCGTAGATATATGGAGGAACACCGGTGGCGAAAGCGGCTCTCTGGTCTGTAACTGACGCTGAGGCTCGAAAGCGTGGGGAGCAAACAGGATTAGATACCCTGGTAGTCCACGCCGTAAACGATGAGTGCTAGGTGTTAGGCCCTTTCCGGGGCTTAGTGCCGCAGCTAACGCATTAAGCACTCCGCCTGGGGAGTACGACCGCAAGGTTGAAACTCAAAGGAATTGACGGGGGCCCGCACAAGCGGTGGAGCATGTGGTTTAATTCGAAGCAACGCGAAGAACCTTACCAGGTCTTGACATCCCTCTGACCGCTCTAGAGATAGAGTTTTCCTTCGGGACAGAGGTGACAGGTGGTGCATGGTTGTCGTCAGCTCGTGTCGTGAGATGTTGGGTTAAGTCCCGCAACGAGCGCAACCCCTATTGTTAGTTGCCATCATTGAGTTGGGCACTCTAGCGAGACTGCCGGTAATAAACCGGAGGAAGGTGGGGATGACGTCAAATCATCATGCCCCTTATGACCTGGGCTACACACGTGCTACAATGGCTGGTACAACGAGTCGCAAGCCGGTGACGGCAAGCTAATCTCTGAAAGCCAGTCTCAGTTCGGATTGTAGGCTGCAACTCGCCTACATGAAGTCGGAATCGCTAGTAATCGCGGATCAGCACGCCGCGGTGAATACGTTCCCGGGCCTTGTACACACCGCCCGTCACACCACGAGAGTTTGTAACACCCGAAGTCGGTGAGGTAACCGTAAGGAGCCAGCCGCCTAAGGTGGGATAGATGATTGGGGTGAAGTCGTAACAAGGTAGCCGTATCGGAAGGTGCGGCTGGATCACCTCCTTTCTAAGGAGTCCGTAAGGACACACGGAATGCACTTGAGTCTTGTTTAGTTTTGAGAGGGCTATGTGGGGCCTTAGCTCAGCTGGGAGAGCGCCTGCTTTGCACGCAGGAGGTCAGCGGTTCGATCCCGCTAGGCTCCATTATCTAGTTTGACTAGATAAAGAACTTGTCCATTGAAAATTGAATACCGATATCAAATAGTAACAAGAAAATAAACCGAAAACGCTGTGAATATTAATGAGTTTAAGACTGAAAGGTCAAAAATAAGGTTAAGTTAGTAAGGGCGCACGGTGGATGCCTTGGCACTAGGAGCCGATGAAGGACGTGACAAACGACGAAATGCCTCGGGGAGCTGTAAGTAAGCACTTGATCCGGGGATGTCCGAATGGGGGAACCCAACAGGTTGATGCCTGTTACCCATTTCTGTTAAGGGAATGAGGAGGAAGACGCAGTGAACTGAAACATCTAAGTAGCTGCAGGAAGAGAAAGCAAAAGCGATTGCCTTAGTAGCGGCGAGCGAAGAGGCAGGAGGGCAAACCGAAGAGTTTACTCTTCGGGGTTGTAGGACTGCAATGTGGACTCAGAATTTATAGAAGAATGACTTGGGAAAGTCTGCCAAAGAGAGTAAGAGCCTCGTATTTTAAATAGATTCTGTACCTAGCAGTATCCTGAGTACGGCGGGACACGTGAAATCCCGTCGGAATCTGGGAGGACCATCTCCCAACCCTAAATACTCCCTAGTGACCGATAGTGAACCAGTACCGTGAGGGAAAGGTGAAAAGCACCCCGGGAGGGGAGTGAAATAGAACCTGAAACCGTGTGCCTACAACAAGTTCGAGCCCGTTCATGGGTGAGAGCGTGCCTTTTGTAGAATGAACCGGCGAGTTACGTTATGATGCGAGGTTAAGTTGAAGAGACGGAGCCGTAGGGAAACCGAGTCTGAATAGGGCGTTTTAGTATCATGATGTAGACCCGAAACCATGTGACCTACCCATGAGCAGGTTGAAGGTGCGGTAAAACGCACTGGAGGACCGAACCAGGGCACGTTGAAAAGTGCTTGGATGACTTGTGGGTAGCGGAGAAATTCCAAACGAACTTGGAGATAGCTGGTTCTCTCCGAAATAGCTTTAGGGCTAGCGTCGACATGAAGATTCTTGGAGGTAGAGCACTGTTTGGGTGAGGGGTCCATCCCGGATTACCAATCTCAGATAAACTCCGAATGCCAATGAATTATGGTCGGCAGTCAGACTGCGAGTGCTAAGATCCGTAGTCGAAAGGGAAACAGCCCAGACCACCAGCTAAGGTCCCAAAATAATTGTTAAGTGGAAAAGGATGTGGGGTTGCACAGACAACTAGGATGTTAGCTTAGAAGCAGCTATTCATTCAAAGAGTGCGTAATAGCTCACTAGTCGAGTGACCCTGCGCCGAAAATGTACCGGGGCTAAAACAATTTACCGAAGCTGTGGATACCTTTTATAGGTATGGTAGGAGAGCGTTCTATGTGTGGAGAAGGTGTACCGTGAGGAGCGCTGGAACGCATAGAAGTGAGAATGCCGGTATGAGTAGCGCAAGACAGGTGAGAATCCTGTCCACCGTAAGACTAAGGTTTCCAGGGGAAGGCTCGTCCGCCCTGGGTTAGTCGGGACCTAAGGAGAGACCGAAAGGTGTATCCGATGGCCAACAGGTTGAGATTCCTGTACTAGAGTATGAAGTGATGGAGGGACGCAGTAGGCTAACTCGTGCGTACGATTGGATGTACGTCTAAGCAGTGAGGCGTGGTATGAGTCAAATGCTTATACCTATAACGTTGAGCTGTGATGGGGAGCGAAGTTTAGTAGCGAGTGAGTGATGTCACACTGCCAAGAAAAGCTTCTAGCGTTGTATCATACTCTACCCGTACCGCAAACCGACACAGGTAGTCGAGGCGAGTAGCCTCAGGTGAGCGAGAGAACTCTCGTTAAGGAACTCGGCAAAATGACCCCGTAACTTCGGGAGAAGGGGTGCTGACTTTGGTCAGCCGCAGTGAATAGGCCCAAGCAACTGTTTATCAAAAACACAGCTCTCTGCTAAATCGTAAGATGATGTATAGGGGGTGACGCCTGCCCGGTGCTGGAAGGTTAAGAGGAGTGCTTAGCGGTAACGCGAAGGTATGAATTGAAGCCCCAGTAAACGGCGGCCGTAACTATAACGGTCCTAAGGTAGCGAAATTCCTTGTCGGGTAAGTTCCGACCCGCACGAAAGGCGTAATGATTTGGGCACTGTCTCAACGAGAGACTCGGTGAAATTTTAGTACCTGTGAAGATGCAGGTTACCCGCGACAGGACGGAAAGACCCCATGGAGCTTTACTGCAGTTTGATATTGAGTGTCTGTGCCACATGTACAGGATAGGTAGGAGCCTATGAGATCGGGACGCCAGTTTCGATGGAGGCGTTGTTGGGATACTACCCTTGTGTTATGGCCACTCTAACCCGGTAGGTTTATCATCTACGGAGACAGTGTCTGACGGGCAGTTTGACTGGGGCGGTCGCCTCCTAAAAGGTAACGGAGGCGCCCAAAGGTTCCCTCAGACTGGTTGGAAATCAGTCGCAGAGTGTAAAGGTATAAGGGAGCTTGACTGCGAGAGCTACAACTCGAGCAGGGACGAAAGTCGGGCTTAGTGATCCGGTGGTTCCGCATGGAAGGGCCATCGCTCAACGGATAAAAGCTACCCTGGGGATAACAGGCTTATCTCCCCCAAGAGTTCACATCGACGGGGAGGTTTGGCACCTCGATGTCGGCTCGTCGCATCCTGGGGCTGTAGTCGGTCCCAAGGGTTGGGCTGTTCGCCCATTAAAGCGGCACGCGAGCTGGGTTCAGAACGTCGTGAGACAGTTCGGTCCCTATCCGTCGCGGGCGTAGGAAATTTGAGAGGATCTGCTCCTAGTACGAGAGGACCAGAGTGGACTTACCGCTGGTGTACCAGTTGTTCTGCCAAGAGCATCGCTGGGTAGCTATGTAGGGAAGGGATAAACGCTGAAAGCATCTAAGTGTGAAACCCACCTCAAGATGAGATTTCCCATAACGCAAGTTAGTAAGAGCCCTGAGAGAAGATCAGGTTGATAGGTTAGGAGTGGAAGTGTGGTGACACATGGAGCGGACTAATACTAATCGCTCGAGGACTTATCCTAGAATAAGAAATTCATCAGAGTGCAGCGAATGGTTTAGAGAAATGTGAGATTTGATATTGTATTCAATTTTGAGTTGACAAGGCTTGTCTGAGAGGACAGGACAGTTAATTCAATAGTTAAGTGACGATAGCCTAGGAGATACACCTGTACCCATGCCGAACACAGCAGTTAAGCCCTAGAACGCCGGAAGTAGTTGGGGGTTGCCCCCTGTGAGATATGGTAGTCGCTTAGCGAAGGGAGTTTAGCTCAGCTGGGAGAGCATCTGCCTTACAAGCAGAGGGTCAGCGGTTCGATCCCGTTAACTCCCATATTCTGAAAAGAATAGGTCCCGTAGTGTAGCGGTTATCACGTCGCCCTGTCACGGCGAAGATCGCGGGTTCGATTCCCGTCGGGACCGTTGAAGTCGAGAAGATTTCAATAAAAGTAAGAGACTCGTTAGCTCAGTTGGTAGAGCATTTGACTTTTAATCAAAGGGTCACTGGTTCGAGCCCAGTACGGGTCATAAGAGCGGGTTTGGCGAAATTGGCAGACGCACCAGATTTAGGATCTGGCGCTTTAGGGCGTGGGGGTTCAAGTCCCTTAACCCGCATATAAGATAATAATGAGCCGGCTTAGCTCAGTTGGTAGAGCATCTGATTTGTAATCAGAGGGTCGCGTGTTCAAGTCATGTAGCCGGCATTTTTGAATAGGATGCGAACGTAGTTCAGTGGTAGAACATCACCTTGCCAAGGTGGGGGTCGCGGGTTCGAATCCCGTCGTTCGCTTGAGGCGGCCGGGGTGGCGGAACTGGCAGACGCACAGGACTTAAAATCCTGCGATTGGTAACGATCGTACCGGTTCGATTCCGGTCCTCGGCATAGACTTGTAAGAGGCAGTAGAAGAAGATGAGCACCCTTAGCTCAACTGGATAGAGTACCTGACTACGAATCAGGCGGTTAGAGGTTCGACTCCTCTAGGGTGCATTAAGTAATAACTTAAGTTCGGGAAGTAGCTCAGCTTGGTAGAGTACTTGGTTTGGGACCAAGGTGTCGCAGGTTCGAATCCTGTCTTCCCGATAGATGGCGGTGTAGCTCAGCTGGCTAGAGCGTCCGGTTCATACCCGGGAGGTCGGGGGTTCGATCCCCTTCGCCGCTATAATGATCTTGTCGGACCTTTAGCTCAGCTGGTTAGAGCTCTCGGCTCATAACCGAGTGGTCGTAGGTTCAAGTCCTACAAGGTCCATAGTTATCTTGGAGGATTACCCAAGTCCGGCTGAAGGGAACGGTCTTGAAAACCGTCAGGCGTGTAAAAGCGTGCGTGGGTTCGAATCCCACATCCTCCTTAGGGACGAATAGTATTGACGCGGGATGGAGCAGCTAGGTAGCTCGTCGGGCTCATAACCCGAAGGTCGTAGGTTCAAATCCTGCTCCCGCAATAATTGGCTCGGTAGCTCAGTTGGTAGAGCAATGGATTGAAGCTCCATGTGTCGGCGGTTCGATTCCGTCTCGCGCCATACATTATCATAGTGGTGATGCGGGTGTAGTTTAGTGGTAAAACTACAGCCTTCCAAGCTGTTGTCGCGAGTTCGATTCTCGTCACCCGCTTTGAACGAAAGTTCATACCAAGTTTTTGAACTTGGGCGCGTAGCTCAGGTGGTTAGAGCGCACGCCTGATAAGCGTGAGGTCGGTGGTTCGAGTCCACTCGTGCCCATTAAATATTGGAGAATTACTCAAGAGGCTGAAGAGGACGGTTTGCTAAATCGTTAGGTCGGGTAACCGGCGCGGGGGTTCGAATCCCCCATTCTCCGTATGAATAAGGAGTTTAGCATTTGCTATCTCCTTTTCTTATACTTTCTTGTCCTGTTTAGTGAGGTTTTTCTGATGAATCGATTTAAAAAGTCTAAGTTTCTGCTTTCTTTTTTTGTATTAGTTGTTGCAATGACGATACTTATCTTATCTACCTCTTCAAGTTGGTTTGTATCAACTACTTCAAATATTATTTCATTGGTAGATAGACTTGTTGGCTCTCCTTTTGCTTTTGTAGCTGATAAAAAAGAAGAAATGTCAGATTTGATGTCTACTTATAGAGAGAATCAACAGCTCAAGAAGAATCTTTATAAGGTTGAGGAAAAGGCTGGGAAGGCAGATTCCTTAGAAGATGAAAATGAGCAGTTGCGAAAACTTTTGGAATTTAAAGAGACTGATAAAAATCAAGTTCAAATTGCCAGCGAAGTGATTGCCCGTACGCCAGCATCCTGGAAAAATGAGCTGACTATTGACAAGGGGACATCTGATAATGTGACAGATGCTATGCTAGTAGTCGCTAATGGTGGTCTAGTAGGAAGTGTTTCTGAAACTAGTAGTCAGTCTAGCTTAGTTTCTCTACTGACTAACGAGGAAAACTCAACTAAAATTTCTGTTAGAATTCAAACGAAGTCTGGTCCAATTTATGGGATTATTACGGGTTATGATGCAAAAAACTCTGCTTATATCATCAGTCAGTTAAATAGTGCTGAAGATATAAAAGAGGGAGATGAGGTGGCAACCAGTGGCTTGGGTGCTTATAATGCAGAAAATATTCCTGTCGGTAAGGTACTTTCCGTGTCAGAGGCTAAGGATCAGTTAAACAAGATTGTTCTGGTTAAGCCAGCTGCGGATTTGTCGGATATCCGTGCTGTAATGTTGGTAGGGAACTGATATGAGAGATATTAAAGAACATCTTTTGACTCCTATTATTTTATTTTTTGTCTTATTGATAGACGGACAAATTTCGACTTTTCTGGCTAATATTCTGCCTTTGCAATGGCACCTAGTCAGTCATTTTATCTTTATTTTCATGCTTTTTGTTTCCATCAACCTCTCTAAAAACTATAATATTCTATTATTTTGCTGTCTGGGGCTGATTTACGATGTTTATTATTTTCATACCATCGGTATTGCTCTTATTCTTTTTCCTCTTTTAAGTCTCTTGGTTTGTCAGTCTAGTTCGACTATGCTTTTAAATAAATTTACTCGCTTTTTATCTGTTCTGATTCTTGTATTTTTATTTGAATTAACCAGTTTTGCTTTTGCAGTATTTTTGAATCTTTCTAGTCTGAATTTGCAGGATTTTGTCCTTAGCAGTTTAGTACCGACTATCCTTCTCAATGGCCTGATATTCCTCATTTTTCAGCCTATTTTCGAAAAAATGTATTTATGATAAACAAGAAATAAAAATGTAATAAAGGCGTAACATATGATACAGCATTTTCTGGTATACTAGTTAATGTCTTATAAGAAGGAGTGTATTATTTTTATGAAGAAAAAACTACTCACATCAATTTTATTGAGTACGGTTATCCTTTCACAAGGAGCTGCACTTGTGAGCGTTAAAGCGGAGACAACTGATGAAAAGATTGCTGCACAAGACAGCAAGATTAACAGTTTGACAGAGCAACAACAATCAGCTCAAGCACAAGTTAACGAGATTCAAGGACAAGTATCTGCTATTCAAAAGCAACAAGAAGAGCTTAAAGCAGAAAATGAAAAATTGTCTGCTGAATCTGCAAAGCTTTCTGCAGAGATTGACGAACTGTCTAAAAATATTGTAGCTCGCAATGAGTCACTTGCAAATCAAGCACGCAGTACTCAAACAAATGGAACTGCTACTAGCTACATCAATACAGTTGTAAATTCTAGCTCTATCACAGAAGCTATCTCTCGTGTAGCAGCTATGAGCGAAATTGTTTCAGCAAATAATAAAATGTTGGAACAACAAAAGAAAGATAAAGAAGTAATTGCTGAAAAGCAAGTTGCGAATAATGAAGCTATCAATACTGTAATTGCTAACCAAGAGAAGTTAGCTGATGATGAGCAAGCTTTGGCAACAAAACAAGCTGAACTGAAAGCAGCTCAGGCAAGTCTTGCAGCTGAAAAAGCAACTGCTGAAAACGAAAAGAATTCTCTTCTTGAAGAAAAAGCAGCAGCTGAAAAAGCAGCAGCTGAAGCAGCAGCTCGTGAAGCAGCTTATAAAGCAGAGCAAGAATCAAAACGCCAAGCAATTGAAGCTTCAGGAAATACTACCCTGCAAGCTCAAGTTCAAGCAGTTGTTAATTCAGCTCCAGCAGCTGAAGCAGCGGCTCCAGCAGCACCTGCAGTAACTCAATCTGTTGCCCGTGCAAATAGACCAGTTTATAGCTCATCTGCCTCTTCTTATCCAGTAGGTCAATGTACATGGGGTGCTAAGACATTAGCTCCTTGGGCTGGCGATTACTGGGGTAATGGTGGACAATGGTCTGCAAGTGCAGCAGCAGCAGGCTTCCGTGTTGGTTCACAGCCAGAAGTTGGAGCGATTGCATGTTGGACTGACGGTGGATACGGACACGTTGCAGTAGTAACAGCTGTTCAATCTACTACAAGCATCCAAGTATCAGAAGCAAACTATCTTGGACAACAATCAATCGGTAACTACCGTGGATGGTTTAATCCAACAACTGCACAAGGTACAGTTTCATATATCTATCCGAACTAATCAGTAAAAAGCGCCTCTGGCGTTTTTTATTTTTAATTGAAAAATCAACTGAAAAAAGTTACAATGGTAGTTGGGAAAAGTTGTAATTGGACAATGAAAGACGATTTAGAATCTGGAGGGAATCATGTCTTTTTCTGATTTAAAACTCTTTGCTCTTTCTTCTAATCAAGAATTAGCGCAGCGTGTTGCTCAAGAGATTGGATTGCCACTTGGGAAATCAACTGTTCGTCAGTTCTCTGATGGAGAGATTCAAGTGAATATTGAAGAATCTATTCGCGGGAAACACGTCTTTATTTTGCAGTCTACCAGCTCGCCAGTCAATGATAATTTGATGGAAATCTTAATTATGGTAGATGCTTTGAAACGGGCTAGTGCTGAATCCATTAATGTTGTCATGCCTTACTATGGCTATGCTCGGCAGGATCGCAAGGCTAGAGCTCGTGAGCCAATTACATCTAAATTAGTTGCTAATATGTTGGAAATTGCTGGTGTGGATCGGATGCTGACTATTGACTTGCACGCAGCGCAAATCCAGGGCTTCTTTGACATTCCAGTGGATCACTTGATGGGTGCACCTTTGATTGCTGATTACTTTGAGCGCCGTAATATGACAGGAGGAGACTATGTGGTAGTCAGTCCTGACCATGGTGGTGTGAGTCGGGCTCGTAAGTTAGCAGAGTTTCTGAAAACCCCGATTGCGATTATTGATAAGCGTCGCAGTGTGGACAAGATGAATAGCAGTGAAGTTATGAACATCATTGGTAAGGTGGAAGGAAAAACTTGTATCTTAATTGATGATATGATTGATACAGCAGGGACTATCTGCCATGCAGCTGACGCTCTCGCTGAAGCAGGGGCTGTAGAAGTCTATGCTAGCTGTACGCATCCAGTCTTGTCTGGTCCAGCTATGGATAATATCCAAAAGTCGGCGATTAAAAAATTGGTTGTGCTGGATACAATTTATCTGCCTCAAGAGCGCTTGATTGATAAGATTGAGCAGATTTCAATTGCGCATCTTTTAGGGGAAGCCATTGTCCGTATTCATGAAAAACGGCCGCTGTCACCCTTGTTTGAAATAGGTAAAAAATAATCTGAGATATATGGCTGGGATACTTGATTTCTGGCCTCTTTTTTATTTTATTCCTACTATCTTTTTTAAAAAAGTCCAACATTCACTTTGAAAGAAAACTCAAATTACTTGATGTTTCAAATATAAATAAATGACCATTTAAATAGTTGGTAAATTGACAATTTGTCTCATCCCTTGGTATTCTTTGATTTTAGAAATTTTTATGTAGTAAAATTCTTGACTTTTTTTAGAGTTCGAACTATACTTAATAGTAGGTAATATTAGGTAACGGGGAGTTACAATTATTTTTGAAAAGTAACGAGGAGATGAGATAATGAAAAAGGTTTTGCTTTCAAGTGCTGTGGCCCTTTCACTTTTCGCGGCTGCTGCACCAGTATTTGCTGAGGGTACAGCCAGTCTTTGGGTTAATGACATTGATAATAATGAAGTTCCCCAAGGCAGTACGGACTCAGAATCTAATAAAGTTATGGATGAATTGCAGGCCTATAGAGATGCACAATCAGCTTTGGATCAGCAAGTTGCTGAAGCTAAGAAAGCTCCGGTTGGCAAAAGTGCTGTGATGGAGGATCAAGCTGGTAACAAAGTTCTTGTTATTGGTGAGGGAGAGTCGGCTAATGCGGATCAGCCTTCAGTGGCACCATCTACTACAGATCCATCTACACCGGCTTATTCGGCAGCACCTTACTCCACAGCCTCTTCATCAGTTCCGACTTTTCCAGCACCGTCTCAATCTTCGGCGGCGTCCTCTTCATCAGCAGGTAAAAAGAAGGCTAAAAAATCAGAAAATAAAGCAAAAAAAGCTCCGGAAGCAAAAGAAGAGAACAAAGAAAATGAGGAGAATTCTGAAGAAAAGTCACTTCCTAAGACAAGTGCAGTCAAATAATTTTGTCTTTAATTTGTGCTAACGCCTAAATATCACTGAGCCTTCGTTCGGTGATATTTTTTGTAAAAAATGAAAAATAAAGGATTTTTAGATTATGCAAGAAAAAGATAGGAGTCAAGCTTCGAATAAGAAACAGCTCCTTGTTGTTGGCATCTGCCTCCTGTTGATTGTTCTGGTTATTTTTTCTGTTCTTTATGCTTTCCGTTCTTCAGGATCAGGCAGTAAGTCTCGAGTTTCGCCTCCCAGCAGGATTGAAACGTCAAGCTCTTCTACAGCAGATTCCAGTCAGACAGAAAAGGATTATTTAGCAGAGCGTTTTGCTAAACTGAAGGCTGTGAATTCAGAAACGATAGGCTATGTCTATGCTCCTGGTACACAGTTGGATGAGCCGGTGGTGCAAACGAAAGATAATGCGACTTATCTGCTGAAGACTTTTGAAGGCAATCATGAGCCTTATATGGGTGCGGTCTTCATGGATAAAGATAATCATAAAGATTTCAGTGATCGTCTGACTTGGCTTTTCGGGCATGCTCGGGGCAGCAAGGCGGGAGATCATCGCATGTTTAATGATGTCAACTACTATGATCGTCAGGATTATTTTGACAAACATAGATATGTCGTGATTGAGACTCCTGAGCGTAAGTATTATTATCAAGCTATGGGACTGGTCATTGTGCCGGAAGAGACTGCTTTTTATCGGACGGAGTTTAAGGATGACGAGGACTTTACGACTCAGCTTAGAAATATCTATGAGGCTGCTCGGACAAAAGATCCCAAGATAAAGATTAAGTCGAGTGACCGGTATGTGGTTCTTTCAACTTGCCGTGAAGAAGACGACACGATTCGTTCTAACCTTTATTTGCGGCAGATTCCTGATTCGGAATTGACAGATTTTCTGGTCAAGCATGGCAAGGAATTAATTTATACTCCGACTCGTTAATTGGCCAGTCACGTGAGATGTGGCTATATCCATTATCTGCCAGAGAAGAATTTTAAGGCAAGGAAAAAAGGGACTGAGTGCAAGCTTAGTCCTTTTTCTGCATAAGAAATCATGTAATAGCTTTTGCTATGCTTCTGCATTTATAGTATAATAGTTCTATTGAGCGGCTGGAGGTATGTATGGATTTAAGTAAGAAATTTAATAAAAACTTAGGAAAAATAGAAATTTCGCTGATTCGTCAGTTTGACCAATCAATTTCTGCTATTCCGGGAGTTCTTCGGCTAACCTTAGGGGAGCCAGACTTTACAACACCGGATCATATCAAAGAAGCGGCCAAGGCAGCGATTGATGCTAATCAAAGTCACTACACTGGCATGAGCGGTCTCTTGGAGCTGCGTCAGGCGGCTAGCAGCTTTGTGAAAGAAAAGTACAATCTGCACTATCGCCCAGAGGATGAGGTCTTAGTCACGATTGGGGCGACAGAGGCCTTGTCGGCTACACTGACAGCCATTCTAGAAGAAGGTGACAAGGTCTTGCTGCCAGCTCCTGCTTATCCAGGCTATGAGCCCATTGTCAATCTAGTAGGGGCGGAGATTGTCGAGATTGATACAACGGCCAATAACTTTGTCCTTACTCCAGAGATGCTGGAAGCGGCTATTTTAGAACAGGGCGAGCAGCTAAAAGCAGTCATTCTCAATTATCCAGCCAATCCGACCGGCGTGACTTATTCGCGGGAGCAGATAAAAGCTCTGGCTGATGTCCTAGGAAAATACCAAGTCTTTGTGGTCTGCGATGAGGTCTATTCTGAGCTGACCTATACGGAGCAGGGGCATGTCTCCATCGCGGAGTATCTGCCAGACCAAACCATTGTCATCAACGGCCTGTCTAAGTCTCATGCCATGACTGGCTGGCGGTTGGGTTTTATCTTTGCTCCAGCAGTTTTCACTGCCCAGCTGATTAAGAGCCATCAGTATCTCGTAACAGCGGCCAATACTATGGCTCAGTTTGCCGGTATTGAAGCCCTGACAGTTGGGAAAGATGATGCGGAGCCAATGAAGGCTGAGTATATTCAGCGTCGCGATTATATCATAGAGAAAATGGCTGAGCTAGGCTTTAAGATTATCAAACCAGATGGGGCTTTTTATATTTTTGCTAAGATACCAGACGGTTATAATCAAGATTCTTTCGCCTTTCTGCAGGATTTTGCAGAGAAGAAGGCTGTGGCCTTTATCCCGGGGGCGGCTTTTGGTCAATACGGGGAAGGTTATATCCGTCTGTCCTATGCGGCTAGTATAGAGACGATTCGAGAAGCTCTGAAGCGCCTCAAGGACTACATGGAGGACTATGCTTAAATCTCTAACAAGTCAAGGTCTGGTTCTCTATAACCGCAATTTCCGTGAGGATGATAAGCTGGTCAAGATCTTTACGGAACAGGCTGGCAAGCGTATGTTTTTCGTCAAGCATGCTGGGAAATCTAAGCTAGCACCCGTCATTCAGCCTTTGACTGCGGCGAACTTACTGATGAAAATCAATGATGATGGTCTTAGCTATATCGAGGATTATCAGGATGTAGTCACCTACCATCGCATCAATGAGGACTTATTCATCATGGCCTATGCCAGCTATGTGGCAGCCTTGGCAGATGCCAGTCTTCAGGACAATCAGCCGGATCCGGCGCTCTTTGCTTTTCTGCAGAAAACTCTGGAGCTGATGAATAATGGTCTGGATTATGAGGTGCTGACCAATATCTTTGAGATTCAGATTTTGTCACGTTTTGGGGTTTCGCTGAACTTCCATGACTGTGCCTTTTGTCATCGAACGGGTCTGCCTTTTGACTTTTCTTTCAAATATAGCGGAGTCCTTTGCCCTGATCATTACCATCAGGATGAACGGCGTTGTCATCTGAATCCTAATCTTCCTTTTCTGCTGGACCAATTTCAGGCGGTCCGCTTTAGCGAATTGGAGACCATTTCTTTGAAGCCAGATATTAAAAAGCAGCTACGGGATTTTATCAATCTGCTCTATGATGAATATGTCGGCATCCATCTCAAATCCAAAAAATTTATAGATTCTCTAGGTGACTGGGGAAACATTTTAAAAGATAAGAACGAGGAATAAATCGAATGAAAAAAATAGCTGTTGATGCTATGGGAGGGGACAATGCCCCTCAGGCTCTAGTCGAAGGAGTCAATCAAGCAGTACAGGAGTTTTCGGATATTGAAATTCTCCTTTATGGCGATGAGGCGAAAATCAAGCCTTATCTGACTGCTGGTGAGCGGGTCCGCATCATCCACACGGAGGAGAAGATTGACTCGGACGACGAGCCGACCAAGGCCATCCGTCAGAAGAAAGAGGCTAGTATGGTGCTGGCAGCTAAGGCTGTGAAGGCAGGGGAAGCAGATGCTATGCTGTCTGCTGGAAATACTGGAGCACTTTTGGCAGCCGGCTTCTTTATCGTAGGGCGTATCAAGAACATTGACCGACCGGGTCTTCTATCTACTATGCCAACGGTTGGCGGTCAGGGATTTGATATGCTGGATCTGGGAGCCAATGCTGAAAACACAGCCCATCATTTACACCAGTATGCGACTTTGGGTTCTTTCTATGCTGAAAATGTCCGAGGAATCAAGAAGCCGCGGGTAGGTCTCTTGAATAACGGAACGGAAAGCAGTAAGGGCGATCCTCTACGCAAGGAAGCCTATGAGCTTTTAGCTGGGGATTCGACACTTAACTTTATCGGCAATGTAGAAGCGCGTGATTTGATGGATGATGTGGCGGATGTTGTCGTTGCAGATGGCTTTACTGGTAATGCCGTTCTGAAATCAATCGAAGGAACTGCTATCAGTATCATGGGTCAGCTGAAAAAGTCTATTTTAGGCGGTGGTTTCAAGTCTAAATTGGGAGCTTGGCTGCTCAAGGACAGCTTGCGAGGGCTCAAAAATAGTCTAGACTATTCTAGTGCAGGCGGTGCAGTTCTATTCGGCTTGAAAGCGCCTGTTGTCAAAACGCATGGCTCTAGCGATGCTAAGGCTGTTTATAGCACGATTCGTCAGATTCGGACCATGTTGGAAACGGATGTTGTTGGTAAATCAGTCATTGAATTTTCAGATGTAAAGGAGTAACCATGAGCGAAAAAGAAATTTATGCAAAAATTGTCGAAATCATTCAAGAACATGACAGCAGTAAGCTGCATGTCACTCCAGAACTCAGCTTGAAAGAGGAGCTGGGAGTGGACTCTGTTGATTTGATGGAATTTATCATCAATCTGGAAGAAGCTTTTGATATTGAGATTCCTGATGAGGATATGGATAACTTCAAAACGATTTCCGATGTGGTAGCTTATATCCACGAAAAACTGAAGAAGCAACATTAAAAATCAAAGATCGGTATCTTCCGGTCTTTTTTCGTATCTTAGAAAGGAAACGATTTCTTTAACTAGGTACATAAAGTTTATACGGGAATTTCTTGTAAAATATATTCAAAGATGATAAAATTAGGGTATAAAACCACGAAAGGCGAATATTAAAATGTCTAATAAGTTATTATATTCGGGAAAAGCTAAGGATATTTTCTCTACAGATGATGAGCAAGTCATTCTGGCACGCTACAAGGATCAGGCAACGGCCTTTAATGGGGTCAAGAAGGAGCAGATTGCTGGTAAAGGAGTGCTCAACAACCAGATTTCATCTTTTATTTTTGAGAAACTCAATGCAGCTGGTGTGGCGACGCATTTCATTGAGAAGGTTTCGGATACGGACCAGTTAAATAAAAAAGTGGAGATTATTCCTTTGGAAGTGGTGCTGCGCAACTACACAGCGGGTTCTTTTTCCAAACGTTTTGGAGTAGAAGAGGGCATCGCGCTTGAAACTCCGATTGTGGAATTTTACTACAAAAATGACGATTTGGATGATCCTTTCATCAATGACGAACATGTGAAATTCTTGAAGATTGCCAGCGATCAAGAAATTGCCTTTTTGAAAGAAGAAACTCGTCGAATCAATGAGCTCTTGTCAGACTGGTTCCGCCAAATCGGACTGAAATTGATTGATTTCAAGTTAGAGTTCGGCTTTGACAAAGATGGCAAGATTATTCTGGCAGATGAATTTTCACCAGACAATTGCCGCCTCTGGGATGCGGAAGGCCATCATATGGACAAGGATGTTTTCCGGCGTGGCCTTGGTGAACTGACAGATGTTTATCAGGTTGTTTGGGAAAAATTGCAGGCGATTAAGTAAGGACAGGGTGTGAAAAATCATGGACAAGCGTATTTTTGTAGAGAAGAAGAGTAACTTCGGTGTGAAGTCACAGAGCTTGGTGAGAGAGCTGACGCATAATCTTCAGTTGAAAACATTGTCAGATCTTCGGATGATTCAAGTTTATGATGTCTTTCATCTGGCAGAAGATTTGGTTGATCGTGCTGAAAAGCATATTTTCTCCGAGCAGGTGACAGATAGATTGCTGACGGAGGAGGAAGTAGAGGCTGCACTTGCAGAGACAGCGTTTTTTGCCATCGAAGCGCTGCCGGGTCAGTTTGACCAGCGGGCAGCCAGCTCTCAGGAGGCTCTCTTTTTGCTTGGTGCTGGAACTGATGTTCTGGTGAGGACCGCGCAGCTTTATTTGGTCAATAAAGACATCTCAGACAGCGAGTTGGCAGAAATCAAGAAATACTTGCTGAATCCAGTTGATTCACGCTTTAAAGATATTGAGCAACCGATCCAGCTGGAGCAATTCTCCGAGTCAGATAAGACAATTCCGGTTCTGGACTTCTTTAAGGACTATACGGCAGCGGACTTTAAAGCCTACAAGCAGGAGCATGGTCTGGCTATGGAAGTGGCAGATTTGCTCTTCATTCAGGACTATTTCAAGTCGATTGGCCGTTTCCCGACGGAGACCGAGCTCAAGGTTTTAGATACTTACTGGTCCGACCACTGCCGACATACGACCTTTGAGACAGAGTTGAAGAAGATTGATTTTTCGGCTTCTAAGTTTGAAAAGCAGCTGCAGGCTACTTATGATAAATACTTGGCTATGCGCGATGAGCTGGGACGTGGTGACAAACCACAGACTCTCATGGATATGGCGACTATTTTTGGTCGCTATGAGCGAGCTAATGGTCGTCTGGATGACATGGAAGTGTCTGATGAAATCAATGCCTGCTCCGTAGAGATTGAAGTGGATGTGGATGGTGTCAAGGAGCCTTGGCTGCTGATGTTCAAAAATGAAACCCACAACCACCCAACAGAAATTGAACCTTTTGGTGGGGCTGCGACCTGTATCGGCGGAGCCATTCGTGATCCGCTTTCTGGCCGTTCTTATGTTTATCAGGCTATGCGGATTTCTGGTGCGGGCGATATTACTCAGCCGATTTCTAAAACGCGGGCTGGCAAGCTCCCTCAGCAGGTCATTTCAAAAACTGCAGCGCATGGCTATTCTTCTTACGGGAATCAAATTGGTCTAGCAACGACCTATGTCCGTGAGTATTTCCATCCAGGCTTTGTTGCTAAGCGGATGGAGCTGGGTGCGGTTGTCGGTGCGGCTCCTAAGGAAAACGTCGTCCGTGAAAAACCAGCGGCAGGTGATGTGGTCATCTTGCTGGGAGGCAAGACGGGCCGTGATGGTGTTGGTGGAGCTACTGGCTCGTCCAAGGTACAGACAGCTGCGTCTGTGGAGACGGCTGGTGCGGAAGTACAAAAAGGAAATGCTATAGAGGAGCGCAAGATTCAGCGCCTCTTCCGCGATGGCAATGTAACTCGCCTCATCAAGAAATCCAATGACTTTGGGGCTGGCGGAGTCTGCGTAGCTATTGGTGAATTGGCAGACGGGCTGGAAATTGACCTTGACAAGGTACCGCTCAAATACCAAGGACTTAATGGTACAGAAATCACGATTTCTGAATCGCAGGAGCGAATGGCTGTGGTGGTCCGCCCAGAAGATGTGGAACAATTTATCGCTGCGGCAGCTAAGGAAAATCTGCTGGCAGTCGTTGTGGCTAAAGTGACAGAAAAGCCAAATCTGGTTATGCACTGGAACGGGGAAACCATCGTTGATATTGAGCGGAGTTTTCTGGACACTAATGGTGTGCGCGTGGTTGTGGATGCTAAGGTTGTGGATGCCCAAGCAGCATTACCAGGGCAGGCTGTAACTTCTAAAGCGACTTTGGAGCAGGACCTCAAGAGCTTGCTCAGCGACCTCAATCATACCAGTCAAAAGGGGCTACAGACCATCTTTGACAGTTCTGTTGGCCGCTCTACTGTCAATCATCCAATTGGCGGGCGCTACCAAATCACGCCGACTGAGGCTTCTGTGCAGAAGCTGCCAGTTGAGCATGGCAAGACTGAGACGGTCTCTGTGATGGCGCAGGGCTACAATCCTTATGTGGCAGCTTGGTCACCTTATCATGGAGCAGCTTATGCAGTGATTGAAGCGACAGCTCGCTTGGTTGCTGCTGGTTCGGACTGGTCCAAGGCTCGCTTCTCTTATCAGGAATACTTTGAGCGGATGGATAAGCAGGCTGAGCGTTTTGGACAGCCGGTCTCTGCTCTGCTTGGTTCGATTGAAGCCCAGATTCAGCTAGGTTTGCCGTCTATCGGTGGCAAGGATTCCATGAGCGGAACTTTTGAAGAATTGACCGTACCGCCAACCTTGGTAGCTTTTGGAGTGACTACTTCAACTGCTGGGCGCATCCTGTCTCCAGAGTTTAAGGCGGCAGGAGAGTCTATCTACTATCTGCCAGGACATGTCCTGTCTCAGGATATTGACTTTGACTTAATCAAGAATAACTTTGAAAATTTTGCGGCCATTCAGGCCAAGTATCAGATTACTGCCGCTGCCGCTGTTAAATACGGTGGTCTGGCAGAGAGTCTGGCCTTGATGAGCTTTGGTAATCGCATCGGCGCCCAAGTGGATATTGCTGACTTGCCTTCCGTTTTGCAGGCGCAGCTGGGCGGATTTGTCTTTACCAGTCCAGAGCAGGATATTCCAGGTGCAGTGAAGATCGGTCAGACCAAGTCAGACTTTACACTGATTGTCAATGGTGTCCAGCTTGAGGGAGCCGAGCTTTTGGCAAGCTTTGAAGGCCGACTAGAGCCTATCTACCCGACAGAATTTAAACAGGAAACAGTTATTGAGGAAGTGCCAGCTCTTGTCGCTGATACAGTTATCAAAGCCAAAGAGACAGTAGCGGAGCCGCTGGTTTACATTCCAGTCTTCCCTGGAACCAACTCAGAATACGACTCAGCCAAAGCCTTTGAAGCAGCTGGAGCCAAGGTCAATCTAGTTCCCTTCGTTACTTTGGATGAAGCAGCCATTGTCAAGTCCGTTGACACCATGGTTGACAACATTGACAAGGTAAATATCATCTTCTTTGCAGGTGGCTTCTCTGCTGCAGATGAGCCAGATGGATCCGCTAAGTTTATAGTCAATATCCTTCTCAACGAGAAGGTCAAGAAAGCCATCAATGCTTTCATCGCTCGCGGCGGTCTTATCATTGGTATCTGTAATGGATTCCAGGCTCTGGTTAAATCCGGTCTTCTTCCTTACGGGAACTTTGAAGAAGCAGGGGCTAGCAGCCCAACCCTCTTTTACAATGATGCTAACCAGCACGTAGCCAAGATGGTTGAAACCCGCATTGCCAATACCAACTCGCCTTGGCTGGCTGGTGTGCAAGTGGGAGATATCCATGCCATTCCGGTTTCACATGGTGAAGGGAAATTTGTTGTGACGGCTGAAGAATTTGCTGAGCTGCGCGATAATGGTCAGATTTGGAGTCAGTACGTAGACTTTGATTGTCAGCCAAGCATGGACAGTAAGTATAATCCAAACGGCTCTCTCTACGCTATCGAAGGAATTATGAGTAAGAACGGCCAAATCATTGGGAAGATGGGTCACTCAGAACGTTATGAAGACGGCCTTTTCCAAAATATTCCAGGTCAGAAAGACCAGAAATTGTTTGAAAGCGCCGTTCGTTATTTCCAAGCGAGTCACGAATAAAGCTGGCTTGCAAGAGCAAGCAATCAAAGAAGGAGTCTGCTTGGCCTGTTAGGCCAGGTTTTCTCCCTTTTACAAGACAAAAGAATTTAGGTAAAACAATGACATACGAAGTAAAGTCACTGAATGAAGAGTGCGGTATTTTTGGAATCTGGGGTCATCCACAGGCGGCTCAGGTCACCTATTTCGGACTCCATAGCCTGCAGCACCGCGGTCAGGAAGGAGCAGGAATCCTGTCAAACGACCACGGAAAGCTCAAACGCCACCGCGATTTGGGATTGGTTGCAGAGGTCTTTAAAAACCCAGCAGATTTGGATAATCTGACAGGAGAAGCAGCCATCGGCCATGTCCGTTATGCAACGTCTGGCGGAGCCTCCATCAATAATGTTCAACCTTTCTTCTTCAGTTTCTATGATATGCAGATGGGCTTGGCGCATAATGGCAATCTGACCAATGCCCATTCACTGAGACGGGAGTTGGAAAAGAAGGGCTCCATCTTTGCTAGCTCGTCTGATACGGAAATTCTCATGCACTTGATTCGCCATAGCGAGCAGGAAAATTTCTTAGACAAGCTTAAGGAATCCTTGAGACGAGTTCAGGGGGGCTTTGCCTATCTCATCATGAGAGAGGACAAGCTCTACGCCGCGTTGGATCCTAATGGCTTTCGTCCTTTGTCCATCGGCCGCATGAAAAATGGGGCCTGGGTCGTTTCTAGTGAAACCTGTGCTTTTGAAGTGGTGGGTGCCGAATGGGTGCGCGACCTTGAGCCGGGGGAAATCGTGATTATCGATGATGAAGGCGTGACCTACGACAGCTATACGACAGATACCCAGCTGGCTATTTGCTCAATGGAATATGTCTATTTTGCTCGGCCGGACAGCGTCATTCACGGGGTCAATGTCCATGCAGCCCGCAAGCGGATGGGCCGCAGACTGGCTCAAGAATTCCAACATGAGGCAGATATCGTTGTCGGTGTGCCTAATTCTTCCCTGTCAGCGGCCTCTGGCTTTTCCGAAGAGTCTGGCCTGCCAAATGAAATGGGTCTGATTAAAAATCAATACATCCAACGGACTTTTATCCAACCAACGCAGGAGTTGCGAGAGCAAGGAGTTCGAATGAAATTATCAGCTGTTTCCAGCATTGTCAAGGGCAAGCGCGTAGTCATGGTGGATGACTCTATCGTGCGGGGAACAACCAGCCGACGCATCGTCCAGCTCTTACGAGATGCAGGTGCAGCTGAAGTCCATGTAGCTATCGGCAGTCCAGAACTTAAATATCCATGTTTCTACGGCATTGATATTCAGAATCGGCGCGAGCTCATCTCGGCCAACCATACGGTTGATGAGGTCTGTGAGATTATCGGAGCTGACAGCTTGACTTACCTATCGCTGGAAGGTCTCATTGAATCAGTCGGTATTGAGACGGATGCTCCGAATGGCGGACTTTGTGTGGCTTACTTTGACGGTCAGTACCCAACTCCGCTCTATGACTATGAAGAGCGCTATCTGGAAAGCCTGAAGGAAAAGACGAGTTTTTATTGAAACGAGGTCAGCGGTTCTTGTCGCAATCTTTTTCAAAAATAAGAGTAAGGAAGAAAATTATGACAAATAAAAATGCATATGCTCAATCCGGTGTGGATGTTGAAGCGGGTTACGAAGTTGTTGAGCGAATCAAAAAACATGTAGCACGCACAGAGCGGGCTGGCGTCATGGGGGCGCTGGGTGGCTTTGGCGGTATGTTTGACCTGTCTCAGACTGGGGTCAAGGAGCCAGTGCTGATTTCTGGTACGGATGGGGTCGGAACCAAGCTCATGTTGGCCATTCAGTATGACAAGCACGATACCATTGGGCAGGACTGTGTGGCTATGTGTGTCAATGACATCATCGCTGCAGGAGCTGAGCCCCTTTACTTCCTAGACTATATTGCCACTGGGAAAAATGAGCCAGCAAAACTAGAGCAAGTGGTGGCTGGTGTAGCTGAAGGCTGTGTCCAGTCTGGAGCTGCCTTGATTGGCGGGGAAACCGCTGAAATGCCTGGCATGTACGGTGAAGATGATTATGACCTAGCTGGTTTTGCTGTCGGGGTTGCTGAAAAGTCAGAGATTATTGACGGCTCTAAAGTCGCAGAGGGCGATGTCCTTCTGGGGTTGGCTTCCAGCGGTATCCACTCAAATGGTTATTCGCTTGTGCGTCGTGTTTTTGCGGACTATACGGGTGAGGAAGAACTGCCAGAATTGGAAGGTAAAAAACTCAAGGAAGTGTTGCTTGAGCCGACTCGTATCTATGTCAAGGCTTTGCTGCCGCTGATTAAGGAAAAGCTAGTTCATGGGATTGCCCATATTACTGGTGGCGGTTTTATCGAAAATGTGCCCCGCATGTTTGCCGATGACTTGGCTGCTGAGATTGAAGAAGACAAGATTCCAGTCTTGCCGATTTTTAAGGCCCTAGAAAAATATGGTCACATCAAGCACCAAGAAATGTTTGAAATCTTCAATATGGGGTTAGGGATGATTTTGGCAGTTGCTCCTGAAAATGTGGATCGTGTCAAAGAACTTCTTGACGAGCCTGTTTATGAAGTTGGCCGGATTGTCAAAAAAGAAAGTGAAAGTGTCCTTATCAAATGAAAAAAATTGCCGTTTTTGCTTCGGGTAATGGATCAAATTTCCAAGTGATTGCTGAGCAGTTTCCTGTTGAATTTGTCTTTTCAGACCATCGCGATGCCTATGTGCTCGAGCGGGCGGATAAGCTAGGTGTCAAAAGCTATGCCTTTGAGCTCAGAGAATTTGACAGTAAGGTGGCTTACGAGCAAGCTATTGTAGACCTACTAGAAGCGCACCAGATTGACTTGGTTTGCCTGGCAGGCTATATGAAAATCGTTGGACCAACCTTATTGGCAGCTTATGAAGGCCGGATTATCAACATTCATCCTGCTTATCTGCCTGAATTTCCAGGAGCTCATGGCATTGAGGATGCTTGGCAGGCTGGCGTCTCTGAGAGCGGTGTGACCATTCACTGGGTGGATTCGGGCGTTGACACAGGCAAAATTATCCAGCAAGTGCGCGTGCCGCGTTTAGCCGAAGATACGTTGGAAAGTTTTGAAGAACGCATCCATGCCGCCGAGTATCAACTCTATCCTCAAGTGCTGGAGAGTTTAGGGGTAGGGAGAAGGTAAGAAGTAAATCAAGTTTTGATTGTGCAATATTGCTAGGAGAAAAAATGATTGAGCTGAAATTAGTAGATGAGAGCAGCTTTCAGGCAGTGCTGGATTTGAAAATATCTGAAGCTGATGAACGAGCATGTTTCGTGGCTCCAAATGTGCGCTCTTTAGCTGACGCATGGCTCTACCGGAAAAATGAAGATGTGTTTCCGATGGCAATCTATTGGGATAAGCAAGTGGTTGGCTTTCTCCTACTGGAAATAGACAAGGATGAAGCGGAATACTTTATCTGGCGGATAATGATTGGTCAGCAGTACCAAGGAAGAGGCTATGGTCGAAAAGCCTTGGAAGTTCTGATCAAAAAGGCTCAGATGGATAGAGCTTGTAGTCATATTATCGCAGATTATGTGGTTGGAAATGAAAAAATGAAGCGCCTGCTGACTAGTCTGGGTTTTCAGGAAACAGGATTTATAGAAGAGAATAACGAAGTTGCTATGCGCTTGGATCTAGAGAAAGAGGAATAGAATGACGAAAAAAGCCTTGATCAGTGTCTCAGACAAGACAGGCATTGTAGAATTTGCCCAAGAACTTAAAAAACTTGGTTGGGATATCATCTCAACCGGTGGGACCAAGGTGGCCCTAGACAATGAAGGGGTGGGCACCATTGCTATAGATGATGTGACTGGTTTTCCAGAGATGATGGATGGCCGTGTCAAGACCCTCCACCCAAACATTCACGGCGGTCTCTTGGCTCGTCGGGATTTAGATAGCCACCTGCAAGCGGCCAAGGAGAATCAGATTGACCTTATTGACCTGGTCGTGGTGAACCTCTATCCTTTTAAGGAAACCATTCTCAAGCCAGGTGTGGAGTATGCGGACGCAGTGGAAAATATTGACATCGGTGGGCCCTCTATGCTGCGCTCTGCGGCTAAAAATCATGCCAGCGTGACAGTTGTTGTAGATCCGGCTGATTATGCCCTTGTTCTGGAAGAGTTGGCAGCAAATGGCCAAACGACCTATGAAACGCGGCAACGCTTAGCCGCCAAGGTTTTCCGTCACACAGCTGCTTATGATACTTTGATTGCAGATTATTTCACGGCTCAGGTGGGTGAAAGCAAGCCTGAAAAACTAACCCTGACCTATGAGCTCAAACAGCCTATGCGCTACGGGGAAAATCCCCAGCAGGATGCGGACTTCTATCAAACGGCCCTGCCTCTGGGCTACTCTATCGCCTCTGCCAAGCAGCTCAACGGTAAGGAACTGTCCTTTAACAATATCCGCGATGCGGATGCGGCTATTCGTATCATTCGGGACTTTCAGGATCAGCCGACGGTGGTGGCCCTCAAGCATATGAATCCCTGCGGTATCGGCCAGGGTGAGACCATTGAGCAGGCCTGGGATTATGCTTACGAGTCTGATCCTGTTTCCATCTTTGGCGGCATTGTTGTTCTCAACCGCCAGGTGGATGCAGCGACAGCTGAGAAGATGCACGGCATTTTCCTGGAAATCATCATCGCACCGAGTTACACGGGTGAAGCACTGGCGATTTTGACCAATAAAAAGAAAAACCTGCGGATCCTGGAGCTGGCCTTTGAGGCCCAAGCTGCATCTGGAGCAGAAGCGGAAGTGACCGGTGTTCTGGGCGGTCTCCTAGTGCAGAACCAGGACGTGGTCGAGGAAAATCCAGCCGACTGGCAGGTGGTCACCAAGCGCCAGCCCAGCGAGCAGGAGCGTGTGGCTTTGGAATTTGCTTGGAAGTCCGTCAAATATGTCAAATCCAACGGTATTATCATTACCAATGACCGTCAGGTGCTGGGAGTCGGTCCTGGTCAGACCAACCGGGTGGCATCGGTCAAGATTGCCATCGACCAGGCCAAGGACCGGCTGGAAGGCGCAGCCCTGGCTTCTGACGCCTTCTTCCCCTTCGCCGACAACATCGAAGAAATCGCCGCAGCCGGTATCAAGGCCATCATCCAGCCTGGCGGCTCCGTCCGGGACCAGGAGTCTATCGAAGCGGCTGACAAGCACGGCCTGACTATGATTTTTACTGGAGTCAGACATTTTAGGCATTAAAAAGTTAATAAATAGCGAAAGGCAATCAGCAAAAGGTTGATTGTTTTTTATTTTGTAAATTTATCGTTCAATTATGAAATTTTGAATAGATTCTGGTATAATTGCTTTGAACAAGTGTAATGATGTAGATTGGAAAAATTATGCCTGAGCAACAAAATAATAGTAATTGGTTTAAGTGGTTGAATTATGTGAAAGAAGAGGTAGGGGTAAAAAATTATATAAAGCAACTAGTTCCTCAATATGTTTTAATTATAATACCAATATTATTATCTTTGCCAAATTGGATAGCCAATTTTTGGGGAATAACCTTTTTAATAATTATATTTTTCGTTTTAATTGCTTTTCAAACTTTTTTGGAATATAAAAATGATATAGAGCATGTTCAAAAAATTCAACAATTAGAAGAAGAAATCGAAAGAGCTAGACAAGAAAAAAGGCGTCTTGAAAATGAAAATGAATTTTATGCCTTAACAATTGAAGATAATCAAAAGTATTTTTTAATCATGCTTTATAGAAAATTAGGGTTAACGGAATCAGATAGAATATCATTATATTATAGAAACAGTATTGATAAAGACTTTGAAATTGTAGCTCGATATAGTACATCAAATCGTTTTAAAGAGCATAGTCGCCCTTCGTATCCACATGATCAGGGATATATTTCTAAATGTTGGGAGACAAAGGATGATGATTTTTATGTGGATGATATTCCTGAAGAAAGCTATACTGTAAACATTGATTATTTTGCTGGTGAAATGAATATGGATCCTGAAACACTAAGACATTTAAAAATGCAAAGCCGCGCATTTTATATAAAAAATGTGAAGGACAAGAATAGGGATAAGTCTATAGGTGTTATTGTTATCGAATCTATAAATTCTAAAATCGCGAATTTAAATGAGAAACAATTGAAAAATAAATTAGATTCTGATACTATGGAGTATCTGTATCAACTTATGGATAATAAATTGAGAGGAAATTAATAATGAAAAATATGGTAGACCAAGTATTACGCTATATAGTAAAAAACTATCCCATTCCTGAAGATTTAACTAAAACAAGAACAACGAAGTTAGTGTACTTGGTTGATTGGGAAATGGCTAAGAGAAAACACAGGCAGTTAACTGATATTGAATGGAAATTTGATCATTTTGGGCCTTTTGTTTCAGATGTTTATGATGCGGCTGATAAAGATAAGGAATTGAGCATTGTAAAAAAAACATCAGCGTTCGGTACAACAAAGTACATAGTTCAATCTAAAAATGATAGGGAACGGCTAGAATATCCTGATTTAGACAGAGAAACACAAGCGATAATTAATGATGTAATTGATAAAACAAAGAATCTTTATTGGAACGGATTTATTGAGTATGTCTATGATACATATCCAATAAAACATGTTCAAAAGTATAATCATTTAAATTTAGTTCAATTAGCAGAGGAAGAATCCAGATTAAACATTCAATAATTTTAAAAATCCTCGGTTCGTTATGAACCGAGGATTTTTGAGTAGTCTTATACTCAATGAAAATCATGAACAAACTAAGCAGTAGCAGTCTGCTCAAAGTACTGGTTTGAAGTGGTTTTGAGGAGTGCGAAAGCGACTTATTTAGGATAGATATAGGTCAGGCGGCCCCAGTAGGAAGCAGTTGGGTCAAACCAGCCACGGAAGTTGCTGATGTACTGCTTGCCGAGGTAGTTAGACTCTTGGATCTGGATGCGGGTATTGGATTCGACATGAGTCACAACACCGACGTGGCCGTAGCCGCCGTCATCCCAGCAGGCGATGGCGCCAACCTCAGGCCTACTGCCGGTACGGAATCCAGCTCTTCTGGCGCTAGCCGCCCATTGACCTCCGTTGCCCCAGTAATTTCCTGCCCAAGGAGCTAGAGCCTTGGCTCCCCAAGTGCATTGACCGACAGGATAGGTTGTCGCGTTAGCAGCAGCATAGTTAGGTTGAATATTAGCTGATTGAACGCTTGATTTTTCAACCTGATAGCTAGTTCCAGTCAGACCAGTCAGTTGTCCCGCTTTTCTACGATAGACATGGGTGTTAAATAGACCGCTCCCCTTGTGATTCTGAGTATCTACGGTAAACTTGTAAGTTCCATTGCCGACCTTATTTGCAGTATACCATTTGATATCATCTTGCCCATTGACTTCTGACCAAGTTGGCAGAATAATATCGCCATCTCCGTAGGCGTCTGTCACTGTCACCTCATAACGATTAGCCTCAGTTTTCCTGACTGCAACCTTGGCTTGAATTTGGTCGGTAGACATTGAGACTGTATCTGCTGCGTAGCTACGCTCACTGCCGTCCTTATAGGTGACATACACATGGTTGTTATAGGTTCCAGACAAAGCCTGATGATTACGGATATCAAAGGTTGCGCTGAAGGAGCCATCTCCGTTAGGCGTTGCCTTATACCATTTAAGATTGCTCTGATTGCTAGTGCTCCAAATGGGAACTTGGACAGACTTTATGGGTTTAGATAAAGCTGTTTCAGTGATTTTTACAGTATAGGTTCCTTGTTTGGGGTTGATATTTTCTATAGTAAAAAGCGGCTTTTGCTCCTCTTCAGAAGGCAATTTTCCACTATCAATTTGTGCAGTAGTCCCTGAGAGACCTGTTAAGTCTGACTTAACATAACTTTCACCGTAAAGGTGGATATTGTAAGTCCCAGTGTCGTAGTTATGCTTTCTGAGTTCCACCCGAGCGCTGTAGCTGCCATCTGGATTTTTGCTTGCTTCGTACCATTGTAAATCATCTTGCCCTTTCTTATCAGACCAAGTTGGAAGAACAATTCGATGCATGGTGTCAGGTACGTTTTTGACAGTAATTTCCATGATACCGGTCTGAGGGAAGCTGGTCTCAACATTAGGATTAGGTTTTTCTAAATTGAAAGTGGTTCCGTTTAAGCCAATCATCTTACCATCTTTATTTTCATAAGTATGAATGTGATAAGTTCCATAGCCTTTGTGATTTGAAAGTTCAAATTCAGTAATATCTTGTCCTGCATTGTACCATTTGATATCATCTTGTCCATTTTCATCAGACCAAACAGCATGTAAAATATTAGAATTTAGTTGGTCTTTGTTGCGATTAAAGTGAATTTGAGCGGTTTTCCCTAGGATATTAGAAGTGACATTAATGGCTGGTTTATCGAGAGTAAAGGTTGTTCCATTCAGCCCAATTAATTTTCCATAGAGATCAATATAGGTATGAACATGAAAGGTTCCGTAACCTGGATGGTTACTCAGGTCAATGTCAGTGTTAGTAGTTGTTGTTGACGGTGCTTCATACCATTTGATATCATCCTGTCCGTTCTCGTCAGACCAAACAGCATGTAGAATACGATGAGGTTCTTGAGCTTGGGAACGGGTATAACTAATAGAGGCTGTACGATCGTTCACAGTCACATCGACATTGCTGGCACGATCAGTAGGGCCTAGAATTTTGACTTCAGATTCAGGCGTTTCGGTCGCATGAACTGTTGAGTGGCTCGCAAAGAGACCTAGGACAGCTCCGGATAATAAAAACAGTTTTTGATATTTCTTCATAAAACTCCTTTGTGAGAATGGTTTTGGATGGGCCCACCTGTATTATTCGGAAAACTTATTTGAAAATGATAGTAAATTTGAAAAGCCCTGAATATTTTCTGTCTAAAATAGGCATAATCCACTCAAAAAGGAGAAAATAAACAGGCCATACTGAAGAAATTTACCTATGATGTAATCTATACGAAAAAGGCTTTAAAACAGTTAAAAAAACTAGATCCTTATACTCGAACTTCCATTTTGACTTGGATTGACAATCATTTGCAAGACACCGACAATCCCCGCCAGCACGGTAAAGGCCTGACCGCCAATCGCGTAGGTGAATGGCGCTATCGTGTTGGAAACTACCGCATCCTGGCCAATATCCTGGATGATGAAATCATCATTGAAGTCTTTGCGGTTGGGCATGGGTAATAGTTTTTGATAAACCTGCATTTTATGAACCATTGAAAGAAAGATTGTTAAAAGAATTGAGAATAACCACATAAGATAGTTTCTTTAGTAAGTTGAATTATGGTATAATCTTTGTAAGAAATGAGAGGAGGTAACTATAGTGAATGTTAAAACAAACTATTTATTAAATAGATTTTTTTCAAGGGCTACTATAAGTAATCTTCTTAAATATAATAAAGACGAAGTTTTTGAAAGAATATCAAAAGAAGAGACGAGTCATTTAGAAACAATCCAAAGCGTTTATCAAGAATTATCTAAAACATATCGGAACGAATATTTTTATAAGAATACTCTTTTGAATAAACGTTTATTAGGAATACATAGCGTCAATACTACAACAGCTTTAACAGAAATACCTGTCGGTAGAGCGAAACCGGATTTTATTTTAATTAATGGGAAAGCAGTTGTATATGAAATAAAAACAGAATTAGACAATTTTGACAGGCTTGAAAATCAAATCAATGAATATTATAAAGCTTTTAACCATGTTGCCATTATGACATACGAAAAGAACATTGAAACGGCAAAAAGAAAAATTGCTGAGATTAATAAACCTATTGGTCTATATATTCTACAAAAAAACGTAAAAATTAAAACAGTGATGGAACCCAAGGAATACAACAATGATTTAGATAGAGACGTTATTTTTAGTATTCTTCGGAAATACGAATACGAAAGTATTATTGAGAAGCGTTTTGGTTCCTTACCTCAAGTCTCTCAATTTGATTATTACGATGTTTGTAGGCAACTAACTGAAGATATTCCACTGGGGCGATTTTATTCAGATTTTTTAATTGAACTGAAAAAAAGGAATCCAATCAATAAGGAATTATTTACAGCAGTCCCGTACGAACTCAAATTTTTAGTGTATTTCATGAATTTTAAACCAAAAGATTATGATGCACTTGCACAATTTTTACAAAAATAGGAGGAGTAGGGTATGTACTTTCCATATCTAAGAGGTCGGCAGTATGAGCTAATAGCACTCAGAGAGTTGTTAGCCAATAATAAATTGGGCAATAATGTGATTCCAATTATTGAACCAGTGAAATTGTCCCCAACTCTAGTCAGCACTTTGGAAGCATTTGAAACGAAGAAGCAACCGTGCGCTCTCATCATGAATCCAGCGGTAGGGTCCTTTAATGAGGAATACAGCAAAAACGAGAAAAATCGAGCAAACCGCTTAGACGAAGTGATTGAGCAGAGTGAGCATTTGTACTATGCCTCACTGATGAGCAGGGGTTATCAAAAAGATGATAATTTCAAGCAGAATGATGACATGAGCAGGCAAATCATAATATGTAAAGATCCTGATGATTTAAATGGATATGAAGGTAATTATAGTACAGAACTAATAGCCTACAATCTTATTGGGGAAGACAGTAAGTTAAACAGAGAGGTAAGCGGGAGCAAAGTCAAGATTAGTGACAGATTTAAGAAAGCGCCAAGAAATGTAGATTATGCTAAAAAAACAGATGAATTTTTCTCAAAAGATCATAAATATTTTTTAAAGGAAGGGTATAAGGGGTTTTCGGATTACTCTATCGTTGGCGAGAGCTACAGTGATTCAGGATTTGCTCCTACTGCCATAGCCATTCATATCGTTTATTTTAATGAAAAACAAGATTTAAGAATTCATCATTTTGTATCTGATACAAATGAAAATTTGAGAAACCAGGCGGGTAAGTTTGAGGAGGCTCTTGAAAAGTTATTAAACGCTATTGAAGAAGGTAAAATATCACAGACAATGGCGATCAAAGAGTTTCAACGATTGTCCGATACCAAAACATATCCAGGGCTTGGCACCATTAAAAAATTAACCATGATGCATCATATTGAATTGGTTGGTAAATATCTTGATCAAATAAATGGAGACAGATAGTTAATGAAGTTTTGTCAAAAATGCTTTGCAGATGAAATTCTTAAATCTCAAGTAATCATAGCTGGAAGACAGTCTAGCTGTGATTTATGTAGTAATGCGAATGACTTTGTTTATGATACGCAGAAAGATAATTATTTAATTGATTATTTTAGTTCATTTATTTCTATTTTTTCTCCAATAGAAAAAATAGAAAATTTCCAATCTGGGCAGACACGCTATTAAAAACTGAAGTAGCAACAAATTGGAACATATTTACTACTAATGATGAGTATAATGTTTATCAAATGCTTTTAGAAATTTGTAAAGAACTGTTTGAAGAAATTCCAAACTTGTTAAACTCACCTGTTGGAGTAGATAAAATGTATGATCCTATCTATTTACAGGAGCATTCGTTATTCAGTAAGGGTTGGGAATGTTTTGTTGAAGATATTAAATATAACAACCGCTTTCATTCTAACCAGATAAATAGGGCTATTTTAGCAAAGTATTGTGAAGCTATCCAAAAGACTTATTCAGGAGGAGAACAATTCTTTAGATGTAGAATTTCAAAAGATAGAAAACAATTTGAGCCGAAAGAAATAGATGCACCTCCTAAAGGTAAATCTGCTGATGGAAGAGCGAATGCAAGAGGGATTGTGACGTTATATTTGGGTGATACAGAAAAAACAGCGATACATGAAACTAGAACAGGTTTATATGACCATGTCTGCATTGGGACTTTTGAATTAAAGTCTCCTATAATAGTTATTGATTTTAAAAAAATCAATGAAATTAGTCCCTTTCAAGATGGGATTATTGATGATATTGCCGAGTTGGCAATTAATAAAAAGCATCTAAAACAAATTGATTATGAGATGGGGAGAGTAATGAGAAAGTCTGATGATGTTTTAGATTATCTCCCAACTCAATATATAGCTGATTTTGTCAGATCTATAGTCTCAGAAGAATATCCTGAACAATATGCCTTTCAAGGAATTGAATTCCGTAGTGTTATGAATCCAGAAGGTTTCAATTTAGCTATATTCACACCAGAGTGTTTTGATGTAATTGATATAAAGACAAAACAAATAAGCCGTGTTTCATATGAATGGTAGATTTTCTACCTGAAAAAATTAACTATCTTTTGTTTGAGGAATTTTTGCTCTACTTCGCCTATCTTCATGATGAGGCGTTTTTGTTTTGTAAAGATTTCTGGAGCCGCAATCTATTTCGTTTCCCTAAAATTCATCTTATTCTCCCTATTTTTCTCATTAGAATGGAATAAAAATGGAATAAAACGAACGATTATGATATAATTTAGATAAATAATTCGTAAAAATGGCAATAATTTTTACGTGATGTGTTAGTTTGGTGCGTAAGCGCCTGTGATATTGGATATTGAGGTATCTTGGCTATGAAGCTTTTAGTTGTTGGTTCAGGCGGTCGTGAGCATGCGATTGCCAAGAAGTTATTGGAATCTCAGGGTGTGGAGCAGGTGTTTGTCGCTCCTGGAAATGATGGCATGACCTTGGATGGGTTGGATTTAGTAAACATTGGAATTTCCGAACATTCCAAACTAATCGAATTTGCCAAGGAGAATGATATTGCTTGGTCTTTTATCGGTCCGGATGATGCCCTAGCAGCTGGAATTGTAGATGATTTTAACCAAGCTGGACTCAAGGCTTTCGGCCCATCTCGTTTAGCAGCGGAGCTGGAGTGGTCCAAGGATTTTGCCAAGGAAATCATGGTTAAATACGGTGTTCCGACAGCAGCTTATGGCACATTTTCCGACTTTGAGGAAGCCAAAGCTTACATCGAAAAGCAGGGAGCACCTATCGTGGTCAAGGCGGACGGCCTAGCTCTGGGGAAGGGTGTGGTCGTCGCAGAGACCGTGGAGCAGGCAGTCGAAGCAGCTCACGATATGCTCTTGGATAATAAGTTTGGCGACAGCGGTGCACGTGTGGTGATCGAAGAGTTCCTGGACGGCGAGGAGTTCTCCCTATTTGCCTTTGTCAATGGCGACAAGTTTTACATCCTTCCGACAGCACAAGACCACAAGCGGGCCTATGATGGGGACAAGGGGCCCAATACAGGCGGTATGGGAGCCTATGCGCCAGTTCCTCACCTGCCACAAAGCGTGGTGGATCAGTCAGTTGAGACGATTATCAAGCCGGTTCTCAAAGGCATGATAGCTGAGGGCCGACCTTATCTTGGCGTGCTCTACGCTGGGCTGATTCTGACAGCCGATGGCCCCAAGGTTATCGAGTTCAACTCGCGCTTTGGCGACCCAGAGACCCAGATTATCCTGCCGCGCCTTACGTCTGATTTTGCGCAGAACATCACGGACATTTTGGACAAGAAAGAGCCTGCTATCACTTGGCTGGATGAGGGGGTGACACTTGGCGTGGTTGTCGCATCAAATGGCTACCCGCTGGACTATGAGAAAGGCCTGCCTCTGCCAGAGAAGACAGCTGGCGACATCATCACCTACTATGCTGGGGCTAAGTTTGCGGAAAATAGCAGAGCACTGCTGTCAAATGGCGGCCGAGTGTACATGCTGGTCACCACAGCAGATACCGTCTCAGCTGCGCAGGAAAAAATCTACGACCAACTAAAAAAACAGAACACAACAGGCCTCTTTTACCGAACGGATATCGGAAGCAAGGCGGTGAAATAAAACTCTTCGAAAATCTACGATTGACTGTGTTAAAGTTCCTTGAAGAACTTCAGTTCGAACTTTATCGCTTTGCCCAGTCATTCTGAGAATTTATTCGAGCATTTGCAATACTAGCGCTAGCTTAGGCGACGCAGTCGCTAAATACGATATGGTCGCCGTGGTGAAAAGACCAGAACAGTGTATGTTCTGGTCTAGGGAAAATTTGAGACTTTGGGCTCAAATTTTAGGAATGAAACCGAAGGTTTGCTTCCGACCTACCACCTAAGACCATTATCAAAAAGAAAAAGGATATTAACAATGAAACCAATTATTTCCATCATCATGGGCTCCAAATCCGACTGGGCCACCATGCAAAAAACTGCCCAAGTTTTAGATCGCTTCGGTGTAGCCTACGAAAAGAAAGTCGTCTCAGCCCACCGCACGCCAGACCTCATGTTTCAGCATGCCGAAGAAGCCCGCAGTCGCGGTATCAAAGTCATTATTGCAGGTGCTGGTGGTGCCGCCCATTTGCCAGGAATGGTAGCGGCTAAAACGACTTTGCCTGTCATCGGTGTACCGGTCAAATCACGCGCGCTCAGCGGTCTGGACTCGCTTTATTCGATTGTTCAGATGCCGGGTGGTGTGCCTGTGGCGACTATGGCAATCGGTGAAGCGGGAGCGACAAACGCTGCCCTGACTGCCCTTCGGATCTTGGCCATTGAAGATCAAGGCCTAGCAGCCGCGCTAGCAGATTTTGCTGAAGAACAAGGAAAAATCGCTGAGGAGTCTACGAATGAGCTCATCTAAAACAATCGGAATCATCGGTGGCGGTCAGCTGGGACAGATGATGGCCATTTCTGCTATCTACATGGGGCATAAGGTCATCGCGCTGGATCCTGCGGCGGACTGCCCAGCCTCTCGCGTGGCAGAGATTATCGTGGCGCCTTATAACGATGTGGATGCTCTGCGTCAGCTGGCTGAGCGTTGCGATGTCCTGACCTATGAGTTTGAAAATGTCGATGCGGACGGTTTGGATGCCGTTATCAAGGATGGTCAGCTCCCTCAAGGGACGGACCTGCTCCGCATTTCTCAAAATCGGATTTTTGAAAAGGACTTTCTCTCAAACAAGGCCCAAGTCACCGTTGCACCCTACAAGGTCGTGACTTCTAGCCAAGACTTGGCGAATATCGACCTGTCGAAAAACTATGTCCTCAAGACTGCGACAGGTGGCTATGACGGACATGGACAAAAGGTTATCCGCTCGGAAGCAGACTTGGAAGAAGCCTATGCGTTAGCTGATTCAGCAGCCTGCGTTTTGGAAGAATTTGTCAACTTTGACCTTGAAATTTCTGTCATCGTGTCTGGTAATGGCAAGGACGTGACAGTTTTCCCAGTTCAGGAAAATATTCACCGCAACAACATTCTCTCTAAAACGATTGTGCCAGCTCGCATTTCAGAAAGTCTAGCTGAAAAAGCTAAAGCCATGGCAGTACGAATCGCAGAACAGCTTAACCTATCTGGAACTCTCTGTGTGGAAATGTTTGCGACAGCTGACGACATCATCGTCAATGAGATTGCCCCACGGCCACACAACTCTGGCCACTACTCTATCGAAGTCTGCGACTTCTCGCAGTTTGACACCCATATTCTGGGCGTCCTTGGAGCACCATTGCCAGATATCCACCTGCATGCACCAGCTGTCATGCTCAATGTTCTCGGCCAGCATGTTGAGGCCGCTGAAAAATATGTCACAGAAAATCCAAGCGCCCACCTCCACCTGTATGGTAAAATAGAAGCGAAGCACAACCGTAAAATGGGACATGTAACTTTGTTTAGTGATGAGCCGGATAGCGTGGTTGAATTAGGGAAAGGGATTGATTTTTAATGGATAGGTTAAGAAAAAAACGACTCTTTACTATAATTTGGATTATCGCATTTGTAGTTGCAGCAGGTCAAGGAAAATATCTTGTGTCATTATTCTTATTTATTTTAATCCCTTTAATGATTTTTTGGTGGCGTAAAGAACTTGTATCTAAGATAAAAGAAAAAATTAATATTTTTAAAGATGTTAAGCAAAAGAAATACTTTTTAATTACTGAGAGTAATCATACATCAGATATTGTAAGAAGGCGAGAAATAGGCGATATTGTTTTGGAAATAGTAGGGCTATCTTTTGTTGCTATTCTTTTAGGGTATTCGCTTATAATGAAGGTTTTTCCGAAAACAGAGCTATATTTTAAGAATATAGTGTTGGTAGTTCTAGGAATTATGCTCGTTATTTTTTTGGTTAGTGTTCTAAATAATCTTAGATATTATTGGACTAGTTTGTATTATTATATAATTCCGTTTATATTTATTGTAATTTGTAGACAGGATGTAGTGAAAAAATCAAATATTTTAATGTTTTTTCTATGGATAGCAGTTGCTTATCTTATATTTGCTATGTCATTACCTATCTATATCCTTAGAAAAATAACAAATAATATTATTTTGTTGAGTATTTTTATATCTGTTATAATTCCCATAGTATTTAACCATCTCTTAGTGAAATATATTATGGAATATATAAATCAGTCAAGGTCTGATATAGATATATATAAGCAAATGATTCACCAATATAAAATTCCCAAAGCTATAGTTGATTATATATATAAAACACCTGAAACATTTAAAATGTTTAACACTATTATAGATAAGTGGACAACAAACGAAACATCTTCAATTTTGGGAACAATGAATTTTTTGTGTATTTCTTCATATTCTCTTGGTAGTTTTATTATAAATATGAAATTAAAATTAGGGGATTCAAAAGCAAAAGAGATATATTCTGAGTTAATTGCACAAGAAAAAACATCTAAAAGCGATGATAGTCAAACTTACTCTAAAATACGAGACTGCATTTTCTATGGTGGTGAGAGTTATAAAAATCGGATTATTGATAATCTAAAGTATAGAGAGCTAATAGATAAGGTAGAATTTTCTAAAACAAAACATACTATAAGGCATAATTGTTTTATAAATTTGCTTAAAAAATTGTGGAATTGGATAAATAATAGGCTGAGAAGCTGGATTTAGTTACGAAGATATAGGAGGTTTCTATGATTCAAATCATCGTCAATGCTTTTGTGGAAGAAGGCAAAGAAACTGCCGTTGTAGAAGTGCTTTTTGCCAGCGCTGACCATGAAAAAGTAAAAGCCAAATATCAGGAATTAAAGATTCAATATCCAAACAATTATCTGGCTATCTATGACTTGCCATTGGATACAGATCTAAGTAGCTTGCCACACTATCCGTCGGTAGCGATAAGCAAGGAGGAGTTTGATTAGCCTATGAAAACTATTGGCCTGATTGGTGGTATGAGTTGGGAAAGCACCACATCTTACTACCAAATCATTAACGAAACCATCAAAAAAGAGCTGGGTGGTCTGCATTCTGCTAAAATTCTGCTTTACAGTGTTGATTTTGCAGAGATTGAGCATTATCAGGCAGTCGGAGACTGGGAGAAAAGCGGTCAACTGTTGGCAGATGTTGCTCAGCGCTTAGAGCAAGCTGGTGCGGATTTCATCGTTATTTGTACCAACACCATGCACAAGGTTGCTCCGCAGATACAAGAGCAGATTACGATTCCAATCTTGCATATTGCGCAGGCAACCGCGCAGGCCTTGTTGGCTGACGGTATTCAAAAAGTCGGCCTCCTAGGAACCAAGTACACCATGACTCAAGATTTTTACAAGGAGAAATTAATAGAGTCTGGGTTAGAAGTGCTGATTCCAGACCAAGCTGGTATTACAGAGGTCAATCGGATCATTTATGACGAACTCTGTCTAGGGGATATCAAAGAAAGCTCAAAGCAGACTTATCTTACCATTATAGATGATTTGAAAAAGGCTGGCGCAGAAGCTGTTATCTTGGGTTGTACCGAGATTGGTCTCCTCGTCAAGCAATCCGACACTGACCTGCCTCTTTACGACACAACAGTGATCCATGCAGAGAAAGCAGCGGAGTGGGCGGTAAATAAATGATTATAGAAGACAAGCACAACCGTAAGGTAGGGCATGTGACAGTGTTTGGTGATGAGGTTGATGAGATAGAAGAGTTTTTGAATGAAATATAGTAAGTTTTATGAGATAGTGAAAATGCCTTATAAAAGCATCTTAAAGATATTTGAAAACTTTAAAAGAAGGATTAGGAGTCAAGAAAGGTATCCTAAAAGTCTAGAGGATATAGAGAAAGAGATATACCAACTTAGTGATATTGATGATATTCTGAATTATATTTTAAAATACTATAATATTTATTATTCAATAAATAAATTAAATACTGTGATGAATTTAGCTATTATTCAAAGAAAGCAAGAATCGAATTCACAATTTTCACTGAAACTTATGGTTCAGTTATATGTATATATATTATTGAAGTATAACGGAGAGTCAAAGAAGGATGTAGTTACTTCAGATGAAATTAAAATTTTCTTTTTATTCATAAATGTCCTTCAAAATAATATATCTAATAACCAAGTGGAACAGTCAATACAAGATGGAAGGAGCGATAATTTACAAAGTTATCTAAGCTATCATTTTACTTTTCGAAAAGAACTTTGGGAGTACTATGAAATATGTAGGATGTTTGACAATGAGGCACGGAAACAATATGGATTTTCAATTTACAAAAATTTTGACAAGTTATTATATATAATCTGTAATGTTAAATCTTGCCCAGATGGATTAGTGTGTAGTTGTAGCCAATTTTCAGATAGAGAGTTAGATGAAATCTTTGGGGATATTAATTATAGCAAATTATTTATGAATACTTCAAAAAACATGGAAGTAAGATATTTGACCTCTTCTATACAAATATTAGGAGGTTCAATTGGAATTAAAAGGAATTTGACATATTTTTTACCTGCATCAGAACATATTCTATCTAGTATTGAACAAAAACTAATTTCTTCTTCAAAAAATAAAGGAGACATATTAGAGAAGGAATTAAAAAATATTTTGAAAAATAATTTTGGTGTTGATAATGTTTATCAATCTTTATATTTAAAAACTAGTAAAAAAGAGGAACAAGATTTCATTGTTATTTCAAGCAACAATATCCTATTAATAGAATGCAAGGCTAGGGATTTTAAAGAGATTCCGTTTAATCAAAAAATGTCAGAGGAGCGTCGCCAGCAGCTGTTTAAAAAAGTGGTATTGGCAGCTTCTGAACAAGCTGAGAGAGCTAAACAATATATCCTTAATAATGAAATTGCAATATTTACTGATAAAAAGGGAAGTAATGAGCGACTTAGAATTGAAAATATAAAATCTAAAAAAATTTATAAGGTAGTCGTAACATTAGATGATTACTATAAATTATCTGAAATGGCAATAGATTATTTTAAAGATAGGAATAGGAATGATTTGATTGACACATGGATTGTAAATTATTTTGATTTCCAAAAGATAATCTGGCATAGTGGAATAGAAAAGATATTTGATTATATATCTTATAGGACATCTGGAATTGAAACTATACGTTCTATTCAAGCTAGTGAGATAGCACAGTATGGATATTATATCAGTCCTAACTATAACTTTATCCCACCTAATGGTTACAATATTGAAGTTAATATAATGGGACGATTTGAAGATTGGTCACTACCTTTCGAAGAAAGTAAAAATGAACTTGTTTTAAACAACACAATATTTAAATAACAAAAGGAGAACTAACAATGATCAACCGTTACTCTCGCCCCGAAATGGCGAACATTTGGACTGAGGAAAATAAGTATAAGGCCTGGCTGGAGGTAGAGATTCTGGCTGATGAGGCCTGGGCTGAGTTGGGTGAGATTCCCAAGGAAGATGTGGCCTTGATTCGTGAGAAAGCAGGCTTTGACATTGACCGCATCTTGGAGATTGAGCAGGAGACGCGCCACGATGTGGTGGCCTTTACTCGGGCGGTTTCTGAGACGTTGGGCGAGGAGCGCAAGTGGGTGCACTATGGCTTGACCTCGACCGATGTGGTGGATACGGCCTACGGCTACCTCTACAAGCAGGCCAATGACATCATCCGCGAGGATTTGCGTCGCTTCACTGACATCATTGCAGAGCGGGCGCGGGAGCACAAGTTCACCATCATGATGGGGCGGACCCACGGGGTTCATGCGGAGCCTACGACTTTTGGTCTCAAACTCGCAACCTGGTACAGCGAAATGAAGCGCAACATTGAGCGTTTCGAGATTGCGGCTGCGGGTGTGGAAGCTGGGAAAATCTCTGGTGCGGTTGGGAACTTTGCCAACATTCCGCCATTCGTGGAAAGCTATGTCTGTGAGAAATTAGGAATCCGTCCGCAGGAGATTTCGACCCAAGTCCTACCACGTGACCTCCACGCTGAATACTTCTCAGCTCTAGCCTTGATTGCGACGTCTATCGAGCGCATGGCGACTGAAATTCGTGGTCTGCAAAAATCTGAGCAGCGCGAAGTTGAAGAGTTCTTTGCCAAGGGTCAAAAAGGTAGCTCAGCTATGCCGCATAAGCGCAATCCAATCGGCTCTGAAAATATGACTGGTCTGGCGCGTGTCATTCGCGGTCACATGGTGACAGCCTTTGAGAATGTCTCTCTCTGGCATGAGCGTGACATTTCCCACTCATCAGCTGAGCGGATTATCGCTCCGGACACGACTATTCTTATCGACTACATGCTCAACCGCTTTGGTAATATCGTCAAGAACTTGACCGTCTTCCCAGAAAACATGAAGCGCAACATGAACTCCACCTTTGGTCTTATCTTTAGTCAGCGGGCTATGTTGACCTTGATTGAAAAAGGTATGACGCGGGAGCAGGCTTATGACTTGGTGCAGCCAAAGACTGCCCAGTCTTGGGACAATCAAGTGGACTTCAAGCCTCTGCTCGAAGCGGACCCAGAAGTCACTTCCCGTCTGACTCAAGAAGAGATTGATGAAATCTTCAACCCAGTTTACTACACCAAGCGCGTAGATGAAATCTTCAAGCGCGTGGGGCTGGATTAAACATAAAAACGAGCCTGGGCAAAAAGTCCAGGCTTTTGAATCTAAATTAGAAAAAATAGATGACGCAGTGGTTGATTGGCATCTTCCTTCGCTTTGTTAGCTCTAAAGATGACCTAATGAACTGTGCGGGGGTGGGAAGACGAACTTTTTAACTTGTTTGAAGTTCTTTCCCACTCCCATTTTCTTTTTCTTAAATTTGACTAGCCAGTTGCCCGATTTTCTTGAGCATTTCTTGGCGTTGTTGGTCTGTTTTGCGTTCTACTCCGTTGAGCTCGGTCAGTTTGACTGGAGAAATTCCACAAAGTTTCAGGATTTGATTTTTAAGCACCTTACCGTAGTCTTGAACGAAAGGCAGGGCAAAACCTGGAGTATTATGGCTGGTGATAATCCAGCCGGATTTCCCTTGCAGGTGGCCTTGGAGTCCGACTTTCTTATAAGAGTAGGCAAAGTCAGCTGCAAAGACGCGGTCGATAAAGCCTTTGAGAATGGCCGGCATACCGCTCCACCAGATAGGGAAAATGAAAATCAGATGGTCTGCCCAAGTGATTAAATCTCGGTATTTGGCCATTTCAGGGTCTTTATGCAGATCACGGCGTCTGTGTTCTTGGTCAAAGCGTAAGATAGGGTCAAAATTTTCAGCATACAAGTCCAAGGTTTTTACCTCATGCTTCTTCGAAAGGTTTCTTTGAACTTCTTTGAGAATAGCAGCATTGAAGCCAGTTGGACTGGGGTAGGTGTAAATAATCAAGGTTTTCATGATCGTTCTCCTTTGATATAAATGTCAAGCATGTGCTCGATCGTGCTTTGGATGGCTTGAGGATCCAGGTCTTGTCCGATAGGACTGTTGGTCAGAACGGCCAGACCTGTGATAAAGCTCCAAAAGTGAAAAAGGCTTTCTGCTTCGCTATTGCTAAAATTTTCCTCCTTGCGAAGCTTTAAAACAAGCTCCTTAAATTTATCAAATCCAGGCAGGTCAGACTCCAAGAGTATGGTGTCCTGGGTCACTTTCATATATTTAAAAGGAAATTTGATAAAGAGAGCTTCGAAAAAATGAGGGTAGGTCTTAGCAAAAATAATGAAATTAAGACCAAGCTGGGTCAGCTGAGCACGCGCAGAACCTGTCGCATCAATCTTTTCATTGATTTCCTGGTTGAGAAACAGCGAAAGCCTGGCCAAAACCACCTTGAGGTAGCCTTCCTTGCTCTCAAAATGGCGGTATGGAGTGCCGTGAGTTACACCGCAGGCCTTGGCAACAGTCCTGAGCGAGAGCTGTTCAATTCCATGTTTTCCGATTTCTTCAATCCCTGTTTGAATGAGCTGTTCTTTCAGCTGGGCAGTATTGCGTTTCATTCATTTTCTCCTAAAGTATACACTGTCTACTTATCTACCTTTAGTATACACTGTCTACTTTTTCTTGTCAACTAATTTGATGCTTTCTTCTAGTCTAGGATGTGGCGGAATTTGCTTTCGGTAAGATAAAATGTTAAAATAACATTAAAATGATAGCGCTTTCTTTTTAGAGTGGATTGCTCATTGTAAAGAAACGCTGAGAAACGGAGGACACCTATGAAGAAAATTATCAATAATCCAACAGCGGTTGTGGACGAGATGCTGGACGGCTTGGCCTATATTCACAGCGATTTGGTTTATCGGATGGAAGGTTTCGACATCATTGCCCGCAAGAGTGAGAAGACAGGTAAGGTTGGCCTGATTTCTGGCGGTGGCAGTGGTCATGAGCCTTCCCACGCGGGTTTTGTCGGTGAGGGCATGCTGTCAGCTGCTATTTGCGGAGCGGTCTTTACATCACCAACACCAGACCAGGTCTTGCAGGCTATCAAGGAAGCAGATGAGGGAGCTGGGGTCTTCATGGTGATCAAGAATTACTCCGGTGACATCATGAACTTTGAAATGGCTCAGGAAATGGCTGAGATGGAAGGGATTGAGGTGGCTAGTGTCGTCGTAGATGATGATATCGCAGTGGAAGACAGCCTCTATACCCAAGGTCGCCGCGGAGTGGCTGGCACCATTCTTGTCCATAAGATTCTAGGGAATGCGGCGCGTGCAGGCAAATCTCTGACTGAAATCAAGGCTCTGGCTGATGAGATGGTCAAACATATTCACACAGTCGGCTTAGCTCTGAGCGGGGCAACCGTTCCGGAAGTCGGCAAGCCTGGTTTTGTTCTGGCTGATGATGAGATAGAGTTTGGCATTGGTATCCATGGTGAGCCCGGCTATCGCAAGGAAAAGATGCAGCCGTCTAAGGACTTAGCCAAGGAATTGGTCGAAAAGCTCAGTCAGTCTGTTGAGCTCAAATCTGGTAAGAAAATCGGCATTCTTATCAATGGTATGGGTGCAACACCGCTCATGGAGCAGTATGTCTTCGCGGCCGATGTAGCAAATCTTCTGGCAGATGTTGGAGTCGAAGTTGTCTATAAAAAACTGGGCAATTACATGACCTCCATTGATATGGCAGGGATTTCTCTGACCTTTATCCAGCTGGATCAGCCAGACTGGCTGACAGCTCTCAACAGTCCTGTCACGACAGCCGCTTGGTAAGGAGGTGCTTATGGACGCAGCAAGAGCAAAAAAATGGATGAAGTTGTTCAACGAGAAGATCCAGGAGCAGAAAGCCTATCTGTCTGATCTCGATACTCCTATCGGTGACGGCGATCACGGTGGCAATATGGCCAGGGGAATGGCGGCAGCAGTAGAGAGTCTAGCTGCTAAGGACTTTGCCAGTGCGGCTGAGGTTTTTCAGGCTGTTTCCATGCAACTGATTAGCAAGGTCGGCGGTGCTTCCGGACCTCTCTATGGCTCGGCCTTCATGGGCATGGCCAAGGCTGAAAAAGACGGCAAAGACTTGCCAGAGGTCATCCAAGCTGGGCTGGACATGATTCAGAAGCGGGGCAAGGCTGTGCCTGGTGAGAAGACCATGGTGGATGTCTGGTCGGGGCTTCCTCTTTCTCTGCAGTCTGGAGGCTTGACGCATGAAAAGATTGGTTCCCTAGTGGAAGCGACTAAGGATTTGAAGGCGACCAAGGGGCGGGCTTCCTATGTCGGTGAGCGCTCTATCGGTCATATCGATCCCGGTTCGGCTTCATCTTGTCTCCTCTTTGAGGCTCTTCTAGAAACGGAGGCAGGCTGATGGCAGATACTGGCATTCTTATCGTTTCCCATTCCAAAAATCTGGCCCAAGGCTTGTTTGATCTCATTTCGCAGGTGGCGGCAGATGTGGCCATCAGCTATGTGGGCGGGTTGGACGACGGTAGCATTGGTACCAGTTTTGAAGGTATTCAGGCAGCTTTAGATGCCAATGACAAAGACACTATTTTGGCCTTTTTCGATTTGGGATCAGCTCGCATGAATCTAGAAATGGTCGCAGACTTTTCTGACAAGGAAATCATTATCAATAATGTTCCCTTAGTAGAAGGAGCCTATACGGCTGCTGCTCTTCTTCAAGCCGGGGCAGATTTGCCTAATGTTTTGCTTCAGGTCCGTGAATTAGAAATAAAGAAATAGCAGGTTTTCTAGAGACTTAATAAACGACTTTATTTGCAAAATGAAGAACATTTTATATCAAAAAGCTGGGATTTAATCCCAGCTTTTTTGCTTTATCCTTGTACCAATTTTCAGGGGAAGAGCCAGTGTTTCTTATTTTTTCTTCTTTAAATTGATTAAAAATAGGACAAATACGTAGGCTATGTTTACTTTTTGACACAATTCACTTTTTAATGAACAAAAATTACTAGAATGGATTGCAAATTGGTATAGATAGACTTATAATAGATATAAGTACACAAGATGAAAAAACGACAGCCGATTAGAAGCCATCGTTTTTAATCTTAGTGGTCCCGATTGCAGGAAATGAACTTAATCTTGAAGAAGTCACCGCGTTTGTAAGTTTCGCTGTACTCTAAGATCTGTCCAGTGCTTTCCAGCTGGGTAATCTTCACCTGATGAACGGTCGGGAAGTTGGTATCAACTTCCAGTACTTTCGCAACATCTTTTGGTGTTGGGAAGACAATTTCATTGGTTTCTTCAAAATGCTCATCATTCATGTGAATGTGGTAGTCAGTTTTGAAGCGATTGTAGATAGAGCTGTAGTAGTCCATATCTGGATAGTTAGGATTGATGTACTGCTCAGGGATATAGGTTTGGTGATAGATATAGACTTTGTCGCCAGTCCGTCTGATCCGGTCAATCTTATAGTAGAACTGCGTTGGTGCCAGTTCTAGCTTATCCAAGATTTTCAGGTCATTCCCACGCTTGATGGAGAGAACAGTCACCTTATCTTTTTGGATAGGGAAGGTCTCAACGTCAGAAAATTCCACTAGCTTGTGCTTTCTTGCACGTGAAACGAAGGTTCCCTTGCCTTGTTGGCGGATGATGTAACCATCATTGGCCAGTTCATTCAAAGCGCGGACAACGGTAATGGAGCTGACATTAAACATCTGAATCAGCTCAGCTTCTGTGTAAAACTTATCGCCATTTTCAAATTTGCCAGAAATGATTTGCTGCTTGAGCTCATCTTTGATTTGTTGGTATTTTGGAATAGCCATTTTGTTCACCTCTCTTTTTTTACTTCTCTTACTTAAGATTTTAACATATTTTTAAAAAAAATGTTGACATTTATGCAAAAATTTATTATATTAATATTAATAAGAGATGAAAGCGGTTTTATACCTGGGGGAACATCAGATGGCAAGATTCAAAATTGGTCATTCCTTCTGTTTGGATGATCGGGAGTTTAAGATTTTATCGGGAGCCATTCACTATTTTCGGGTACAGCCTGAGGATTGGTATCATTCCCTTTATAATCTCAAAGCTCTGGGCTTTAATACAGTGGAGACCTATCTTCCCTGGAATATGCACGAACCCCAAAAAGGTGTCTTTAACTTCCAAGGGATTTTAGATATTGAGGCATTTTTACAGACAGCTCAGGATTTGGGACTTTATGCCATTATTCGCCCTTCGCCTTTTATCTGCGCGGAGTGGGAGTTCGGTGGTCTGCCGGCCTGGCTGCTCAATGAAAATATGCGCATCCGCTCATCAGACGAGGCCTTTCTGCGGGCTGTAGCCAGTTATTATGACGAGCTGCTGCCGCGACTGACTCCAAGGCTTCTGGACAATGGGGGAAACATCCTCATGATGCAGGTGGAAAATGAGTACGGTTCCTATGGGGAAGACAAGGCCTACCTGAGAGCAATCAGACGGCTCATGGAAGAACGAGGTGTAACCTGTCCGCTCTTTACTTCAGACGGACCTTGGCGGGCTACGCTTCAAGCTGGTACACTGATTGATGACGATGTCTTTGTGACAGGAAATTTCGGCTCTAAGGCAGATTACAATTTTGCCCAGATGCAGGAATTCTTTGACGAGCATGGCAAAAAGTGGCCGCTCATGTGTATGGAGTTCTGGGACGGCTGGTTCAATCGCTGGAAAGAGCCTATCATCAAGCGAGATCCAGACGAACTGGCTCAAGCTGTTCACGAAGTGCTCCAGCAGGGCTCAATCAATCTCTATATGTTTCATGGCGGTACTAATTTTGGCTTTATGAATGGCTGTTCGGCCAGAGGTGTCATTGACCTGCCACAGGTGACTTCCTATGACTATGATGCTCTACTCGATGAGCGTGGCAATCCGACGGACAAGTACTATGCAGTCCAGAGGATGCTGAAAGAGCATTATCCAGAGCATCCACAGATGGAGCCACTGGTGAAAGAGTCTTTTGAGCTTAGGAATATTCCGCTCAGTCAGAAAGTCAGTCTCTTTGAGACCCTGCCTGACTTGGCAGAGCCTATCGAAAGTCTCTATCCGATGAAGATGGAGGAGCTGGGGCAAAATGTCGGCTACCTGCTCTATCGGACTTGGGCTAGTTGGGATGCTGATCAGGAAAGGCTCCGTGTCATTGACGGCCGCGACCGTATGCAGCTCTATGTGGACGGTCAGCACATAGCAACCCAGTACCAGACAGAAATCGGTCAGGATATCATGGTGGACGGCCAGAAAAAGGCGGAGCACCAGCTTGACATTCTGATGGAAAATATGGGCCGGGTTAATTATGGGCACAAGCTACTGGCAGATACCCAGCAGAAGGGCATTCGTACCGGTGTCTGCAAGGATCTGCACTTCCTGATTGACTGGCAGCATTATCCGCTACCGCTGGACCATCCAGAAAAGATAGACTTTTCAAAAGGGTGGCAGGAAAATCAACCAGCTTTCTACGCTTTTGACTTTAAAATGAAAGCGCTTAAAGATACTTATCTGGATCTGTCCGACTTTGGCAAGGGCGTCGTCTTTGTCAATGGTGTCAGCATTGGCCGTTTCTGGAATGTCGGACCGACCTTATCGCTCTATATCCCGCACAGCCTGCTCAGAGAAGGTGACAATCGCATCATTATCTTTGAGACAGAAGGGATCTACAGCGAAACCATTCACTTAGTTAACCAACCTACATTTAAAACAATAAAGGGGGAAAATCTATGACAATAGTAGGTGCACGTATCGATGGACGTTTGATCCATGGACAGGTAGCCAATCTTTGGACTACCAAGCTCAACATTTCACGCATTATGGTGATTGACGATGAGGTAGCTGAAAATGCTATCGAAAAGAGCGGGCTCAAGCTTGCAACGCCAGCTGGCGTGAAACTCAGTGTCTTGCCGATTGCTAAGGCAGCAGAAAATATCTTGGCCGGCAAGTATGATTCGCAGCGACTCTTGATTGTTGCTCGCAAGCCAGACCGCTTCCTGCGGTTGGTCGAAGCTGGTGTTCCGCTGGAAACGCTGAACGTCGGCAATATGTCTCAGTCAGACGAAACTCGCTCTATTACTCGCTCTATCAATGTGGTAGATGCAGATGTTGAAGCCTTTCACAAGCTTCATGAAAAAGGAGTAAAACTGACAGCGCAAATGGTTCCCAACGATCCGGTTGAGGACTTCATGAAGTTATTAAAATAAGACAAAATTTTAGGAGGACATTGTTATGATACAATGGTGGCAAATTTTACTACTCACTTTGTACTCAGCTTATCAAATCTGTGATGAGTTGACCATCGTTTCGTCAGCAGGATCCCCTGTATTTGCTGGGTTCATTACTGGCTTGATTATGGGTGATTTGACGACTGGTTTGTTTATTGGTGGTAGCCTTCAATTGTTCGTTCTTGGTGTAGGAACATTTGGTGGAGCTTCTCGTATTGATGCAACATCAGGTGCCGTTTTGGCGACAGCCTTCTCTGTAGCACAAGGCATTAAGCCAGAGTTGGCTATTGCGACAATCGCAGTACCAGTAGCAACTTTGTTGACCTACTTCGATATCTTGGGTCGTATGACAACGACTTATTTCGCACACCGTGTGGATGCAGCAGTTGAACGCTTCGACTATAAAGGTATTGAACGCAACTATCTCTTAGGTGCACTTCCTTGGGCTCTGTCTCGTGCCCTCCCAGTCTTTCTGGCTCTGGCATTTGGTGGAGCATTTGTTCAAGCGATAGTAGATGGTGTTGCTGGTGTGAAATGGCTGGCTGCAGGTTTGACGCTGGCTGGTCGTATGTTACCAGGACTTGGATTTGCTATCTTGCTTCGTTATCTTCCAGTTAAACGTAATCTTCACTACTTAGCTCTTGGTTTTGGCTTGACGGCTATGCTGACTGTGCTTTACTCAAACATTCAAACTTTGGGTGGGGCTGTATCTAGTATTGTTGGAACTCTTCCAAAAGATGCTGCGATCACATTTGCCAACAACTTCAAAGGTTTGTCTATGATTGGTGTAGCTATCTTTGGTATCTTCCTTGCTGTACAGCATTTCAAATACAGCCAAAGAACAGTAGCTGCAGCTCCAGCTGCTAGCACAAAATCAGAAAGTGAGGAAATTGAAGATGACGAACTCTAATTATAAATTAACAAAAGAAGATTTTAAACAAATCAATAAACGCAGCTTGTTCACTTTCCAATTAGGCTGGAACTACGAGCGGATGCAAGGTTCTGGTTACCTCTATATGCTCCTGCCTCAGCTGCGCAAAATGTACGGAGATGGCACTCCAGAATTGAAAGAAATGATGAAATTGCATACGCAATTCTTCAATACATCACCTTTCTTCCACACCATTATTGCAGGTTTTGACCTAGCTATGGAAGAAAAAGACGGTGTTAAATCAAAAGATGCGGTCAATGGTATCAAGACAGGTCTTATGGGGCCGTTTGCTCCTCTTGGAGACTCCATCTTTGGCTCACTTGTACCAGCTATCATGGGATCTATCGCTGCTACCATGGCTATAGCAGGTCAGCCTTGGGGAATTTTCCTTTGGATTGCTGTAGCAGTTGCTTATGACATTTTCCGTTGGAAACAGTTAGAATTCGCCTACAAAGAAGGGGTCAATCTCATCACCAACATGCAAAGCACTTTGACAGCTCTTGTTGAAGCGGCTTCTGTATTGGGTATCTTTATGGTGGGTGGTTTGATTGCTACTATGATCAACTTTGAAGTATCCTGGGTATGGAACATCGGTAAAAAAGCTATTGATTTCCAAGACATGATGAATCTGATTTTCCCACGTTTGATTCCAGCAGTCTTTACAGGCTTTATCTTCTGGCTCTTGGGCAAGAAAGGAATGAACTCTACTAAGGCTATCTTCATTATCATTATCATGGCAGTAAGCTTCTCTGCTATCGGCTACTTCCTGCTGGGACAAGTACCAGAGTAATGGAGTAATTTATGAGCAAGAAATTAGTTTTAGTCAGCCACGGCCGCTTTTGTGAAGAGCTGAAAACAACTACGGAAATGATTATGGGACCTCAGGAAGACATCCATGCAGTAGCCCTGCTTCCGGAAGAAGGTCCAGAAGACTTCGCAGCTAAATTCTTAGAGACGGTCAAAGATTTTGAGGATTACTTGGTCTTTGCGGATCTCTTGGGGGGCACTCCTTGTAATGTGGTCAGCCGCTTCATTATGGAAGGACAGGATATCGAGCTTTATGCGGGGGTCAATCTGCCCATGGTCATTGAGTTTATTAACGCTTCTTTGACAGGCGCAGAAGTCAGTTATCCATCCAAGGCAGCAGAGAATATTGTTAAGGTTAATGATGTTCTAGCTGGTCTAATGGATGATGAAGATGAATAAAAGCTTGAACAGCCACTTCTAGTTAGGTCAAGTCCTTGCGCTGTCAGCAGATGGGAGACTGATGATAGGTGAGGATTGACCACAGTGGATGATTCAGGCATATTGGTCTAAGAGGAATTTGGGAGATTGCCTCTTAGCCTAGGGAAATGGATGGTTCAGCATTGCAAAATGCAGTTGCTGTCTGATTTGAAAAAGCTTGTTAAAAGCATATTTCAAGTCTAGCCATCGTTGCGGGGGTGGGACAGCGAGCCGAAAATTTTTGATTTTCTGGACTCTGTCTCGCTCCCCCTTTTTTCAAATGATGGAAAGGAATGAGAAAGAGAATGTTAGATTATTCACAGGAAGAATTGCAGCGTCTGGGGGCTGACATCACAACGAGAGAAATCTATCAGCAGCCTGGGGTTTGGCAGGAAGCCTTTGACAGTTACAAGGCTCAGGCCGCAGATATCGCTGCTTTTCTGAAAAAAATCGAGGACAAACATGACTACATCAAGGTCATTTTTGCCGGAGCCGGCTCATCAGCCTATGTCGGAGATACCTTAACGCCTTATTTCAGGCAGATTTATGATGAGCGCAAATGGAATTTCAATGCCATTGCGACGACAGATATCGTGGCCAATCCCTTGGTGCATCTGAAGAGAGAAGTACCGACAGTGCTGGTTTCCTTTGCCCGCAGCGGAAATTCCCCAGAAAGTGTAGCGACTGTGGACTTGGCCAAGCAGCTGGTAGATGACTTGTACCAGATTACCATTACTTGTGCTGCCCAAGGCAAGCTAGCCCAGCAGGCCCAAGGTGATGAAAAGAATCTTTTGCTCCTGCAGCCAGAAGCTTCTAATGATGCTGGGTTTGCCATGACCTCTAGTTTCAGCTCTATGATGCTGACAGCTCTTTTGGTTTTTGACCGGGCTGAACTAGTCCAAAAGGAAGCCAAGGTTGCGGCTTTGATTCAGCTCAGTCAGGATGTTTTAGAACGCGTTGCAGATGTGCAGCAGCTGGTTGATTTGGATTTCAGTCGGGTCATTTATCTGGGGGCAGGGCCTTTCTTTGGTCTGGCGCATGAAGCCCAGCTCAAGATTTTAGAGCTGACAGCCGGCCAAATTGCGACCATGTACGAAAGCCCAGTCGGTTTCCGGCATGGACCAAAGTCGCTGATTAACCAAGATACAGTCGTTCTGGTCTTTGGTTCGGCAGATGCTTATACCAAGGCTTATGATTTGGACTTGGTGCGGGAAGTGGCTGGTGACGGGATTGTCCGCAGACTGGTCTTGCTGACTGACCGGGAGGAGCAGTTGGAAGGAGTCGAGCAAGTAGTGCTAAGTACCCAAGAGCCTCTGGGAGATAGCTATCGCATCTTCCCTTACATTGTCTATGCTCAGCTCTTTGCTCTCTTGACCTCGCTCAAGGTCAAGAACCGTCCAGATACACCGTCTCCGACAGGAACAGTCAATCGTGTAGTACAAGGAGTTATCATTCACCCTCTTGGGGAATAAGAAAAGGAAAAGTTATGGAGAAATTACAAATCAGCCACAAAAAAGTGAGCCATCTGAAAAAATTATCAGACGAACAGGGGATTATCGGGGCTTTGGCCATTGACCAGCGTGGTTCGCTCAAGAAAATGCTGGCCAGCGGAGAAGATGCGCCATCTGGTGACCAAGCTCTGGTTCAGTTTAAAGAATTAATCTCTAGTCAGCTGACGCCCTATGCTAGCTCCATCCTGTTGGATCCAGAGTTCGGTCTGCCGGCAGCCAAGCTGCGGGATGCTTCCTGCGGGCTAATAGTGGCCTACGAGAAGACTGGCTATGATGCGACAGCCGAGGGCCGCCTGCCGGACTTGCTACCTAACTGGTCAGCTAGTCGCATCCGAGACATGGACGCAGATGCCGTCAAGGTCTTGATTTACTATGATGTAGACGACAAGCCGGAAATCAACGACATCAAGCAGGCCTGGGTTGAGCGCGTGGGCAGTGAATGCTTAGCTGAGGATATTCCCTATTTTCTGGAGATTCTGGCCTATGATGCTAAGAGTGACAGTGTCTTGGACGCTAACTATGCTAAGCTTAAGCCGCATAAGGTCAACGAGGCAGTCAAGCTCTTTTCAAATCCCCGTTATCATGTAGACGTCTTAAAGGTTGAAGTGCCGGTTAATATGAACTTTGTCGAGGGTTTCACCAAAGAAGGAATTGAGCCAGTCTACAGCGTGACGGAAGCCCAAGCTTTCTTTAAAGAACAGTCAGATGCGACGCACTTGCCTTTTATCTTTCTCAGCGCTGGTGTCAGCGCCGAACTTTTCCAAGAAACGCTGCGGCTAGCCCATGAAGCGGGCTCACAGTTTAACGGAGTTCTGTGCGGACGGGCTACCTGGAAGGATGCGGTCTCGGTCTTCGCCCAAGAGGGACCTGCAGCAGCTCAAGTATGGCTGGACGAGACGGGCCGTCAGAATATCGAGGATCTTAATCAAGTCTTGCGCCAAACAGCGGTGTCGTGGGTGGACAAACTTGACCTGCCTTTTGAAGACAGGACTTGGCAAGTTCGTGATTTTTAACAGGATAGATAAAAGAGGTTTTGTATGAAATCTTACCGAGAATCCATTTTTGGGAAGCTGGGCGGTCAGGAGATTCTGGCTTATACTTTTGAAAACGATCGAGGCTATCGTCTGACAGTCATGAACTACGGAGCAACCGTCGTCCAGTATGTCACTCCTGATAAGGATAATCACTTTGACAATATCGTCGTTGGCTTTGATCAGTTTGAGGACTATATTGGGAACAGCCCTAAGCACGGAGCCAGCATTGGTCCAGTTGCTGGACGTATTGCTGGTGCAATATTTGATCTGAATGGTCAGACCTTTCAGCTAGAGGCCAATAATGGCTTAAACTGCAACCATAGTGGATCCAGCGGCTGGGATAGTAGCGTTTTTGAAGTAGAGGAAGTCAGCAATGACGGGCTCACCTTTTATACAGAGCGGACTGACGGAACTGGCGGCTTTCCGGGAAATCTGAAAATCTGGATTTCCTATACCCTGACAGAGAAGGGTGAGCTGGAAATCTCCTATCAGGTCCAGACAGATCAAGATACCTTGGTCAATCCGACCAATCATAGCTATTTCAACCTGTCTGGTCGTTTCAATCAGCCCATTGATGACCATATCCTTCAGCTCAATACTGATGGTGTCTATCCTATCGCAGCTGACGGCCTTCCTGAAAAAAAGGCTGATGCAGAGCGTGACTTTGTCAAGAAGCTGACCAAGGGCGCTGCCCTTAAAGAAATTTTCGCTGCTACCGATGAGCAAATTCGGCTGGTATCTGGCTTGGATCATCCGTTTGCTCTAAACCCAAGCCGAAATCAGGCAGGCACGCTCTATCATCCAGCATCGGGCCGCCGCCTGACCATTCAGACTCAGGCGCCCTGCCTAGTGATTTATTCAGCGAATTGCGTGGATGATTCTATTCGGTTTGACGGACAGCCTATGATTCAGCATAATGGCTTGGCTCTGGAAGCCCAGGCCCTGCCGGATGCCATTCACAGCAGCCAGCAGTCAGATGTCATTCTTAAGGCCGGTCAGATTTTCACCAGCAGGACGGTGTATTTTGCTGATGTACCAGCAACTTTATAAAGAAACAATCGCGAAAGAGCACAGAAAACGGCAGTACCTCCTTCTGCCGTTTTTCTTTGTCCAGTTTTCAGAGACTATGTTTTCATAAGTGGCTAATCTTAAGCAAGGGAAAAGCCTCCACAATCAAAAGCAAAATCTTTTTTGCTAACTGAATTTTACTTTAAGTTTTTCTTAAGCTAAGGCTGCTATACTTATTTTTATCAAATGAAGCCCCCTAACTTTGTTTGATAATCCTAAACTTTTTCATAATAATCTCCCATAAAGGCCACCCAATCCGGTGGTCTTTTTTTGCTCAAATTTTAGAATAAGACGGGAAGTTTATCGGATTGTAACTCAAATGTTAAATTTTAAAGGATACGTTATACAAAGTTAAGGTTTCTTTAAGTTAGGGGCAGTATACTATGAGTATCAAATGAAGACCTCCTAACTTTATTTGATAGAAATCCTAAACTTTTTCATAATAATCTCCCATAAAGGCCACCCAATCCGGTGGTCTTTTTTTGTGTTCAGACGTTGATTAGATTTGCTTCCTCTGCTTTATTTTCTGCTATAATAGTTCTATGAGTAGAATTTTAGACAATGAATTAATGGGTGATGAGGAATTGGTGGAGCGCACCTTGCGTCCCCAGTATTTGCAGGAGTATATCGGCCAGGACAAGGTCAAGGACCAACTGAAGATTTTTATTGAAGCGGCCAAGCTGAGGGATGAGGCGCTCGACCACACCCTGCTTTTTGGCCCTCCAGGTCTGGGGAAGACGACCATGGCCTTTGTCATTGCCAATGAACTAGGCGTAAATCTCAAGCAGACTTCAGGTCCGGTGATTGAGAAATCTGGTGATTTGGTTGCGATCTTAAATGACCTTGAGCCGGGGGATGTCCTCTTCATAGATGAGATTCACCGCTTGCCAATGGCAGTAGAGGAAGTGCTTTACAGCGCTATGGAAGACTTTTACATCGACATTATGATTGGCTCGGGTGAGACCAGTCGCAGCGTCCATCTGGATTTGCCGCCTTTTACTCTGATTGGGGCGACTACTCGGGCAGGCATGCTGTCCAATCCTCTGCGGGCTCGCTTTGGGATTACCGGTCACATGGAGTATTATGAAGCTGGCGACTTGACGGAAATTGTCGAGCGGACTGCAGAGATTTTTGAGATGGATATCACCCACGAGGCTGCGAAGGAGCTGGCTATGCGTAGCCGAGGCACGCCGCGGATTGCCAACCGTTTGCTCAAACGGGTGCGGGACTACGCGCAGATTATGAGCAATGGCCTGATTGATGATAAGATAACCGACCAGGCTCTCTCCATGCTGGATGTGGACCAAGAGGGGCTGGACTACGTGGACCAGAAGATTTTGAAGACTATGATTGAGGTCTATGGTGGCGGTCCAGTAGGGCTTGGAACCCTCTCAGTCAATATTGCTGAGGAGCGTGAAACAGTGGAGGACATGTATGAGCCTTACCTGATTCAGAAAGGCTTTGTCATGCGAACTCGGACTGGGCGCGTGGCTACCCGTAAAGCTTATGAGCATCTAGGATATGAGTATATGAAGGAATGATGACAGAAAAGGAGATTTTAGACCGACTAGGTCAAGATTCAGACATCCGATCGATTTTGGAAATTATTCGTAGTCTGGAGCTCAAGGATTCTTGGCTAGCGGCTGGATGTGTGAGGAATTTTATCTGGAATATACTATCAGAGCGACCAGGTTTTGATTCAGATACGGATGTAGATGTCATTTTCTTTGATCCGAGTTATGCTGAGGCAGAGACGGTAGATCTGGAAGTCAAGCTCAAGGCAGACTGGCCACAGTATCGATGGGAGCTGAGAAATCAAGCCTATATGCACCGCCATAGTCCTGGAACAGCGCCTTATAAAAATGCTTGCGAAGCTATGAGTAAGTATCCTGAGCGCTGCACGGCTATCGGCCTGCGCTTGCTGGCAAGTGACAAACTGGAACTTTTTGCTCCCTATGGTTTGGAGGATATCTTAAACTTTCAGGTTAGACCGACTCCTCATTTTCTTGAAAATAAGGAGCGCCAGCATGTCTATTCTGAGCGTTTGGCTAAGAAGAATTGGCAGGAACGCTGGCCCCAGCTGGAATATCACTATCCTGATAAATAGGTATAAGCTAAGAGTAAAATGTTTAAGTTATTTTAAGGAAGTTTTAAGGAATGGATATTATACTATAATCAAGTTAAGAAATTAACTTAACTCCTAAAACTTTTTTCTTTTTAAAAAATAATCTCCCTACAAAAAGCCACCAAACGGTGGTTTTTTGCTATTTTCAGACATGAGAGGGGCAGGGCTTGCCAGTTTTCAACGAGAATCAGGAAACTGTAAACGATTCAGGGCTAGTTTTTGCCATTATTTTGTTATAATAGATAGCGAGGTATTCTATGAAGAAAATTGTATTTGTATGTTTGGGCAATATCTGCCGTAGTCCGATGGCAGAATTCGTCATGAAGAGTTTAACAGACCAGCTGAAAATCGAGAGCCGGGCAACCTCAAGCTGGGAGCACGGCAATCCCATTCATCAAGGGACACAGGCTATTTTTAAGAAATATGCCATTGCTTATGATAGGAACAAGACTTCTCAGCAGATTTCGGCAGCGGATTTTGCGGATTTTGACTACGTCATCGGTATGGATGAAAGCAATGTCCGAGATTTGAAGCGGATGGCGCCTAAGGATTTTCAGCATAAAATTTATCAGTTTGAAGAAGAAGGTGTACCAGATCCTTGGTACACAGGAGATTTTGACCAAACCTATGATTTGGTCTTGGCTGGCTGCAAGAAGTGGCTAGAGCGTTTGGATGGATAGGAATATGGATAAAGTAAAAGAATTTTACGATAAATACAAGGTCTATCTGACCCGGCAGAATTTAGAACTCTTGGCTGTCACGGTCATTGTGCTGTCAGCTATTCTGGTCTTTACCTCGGGGATTCCTGGTAAGGGCGTTTTAACGCTGGATCAAGGGAAGATCAAGTATGACGGGACTTTGGTTCGCGGGAAGATGAACGGTCAGGGGACTATGACTTTTCAAAATGGGGATAGTTATAGCGGTCAATTTCGCAATGGCATCTTTGACGGCAAAGGAACCTTTACCTCGCAGGCTGGCTGGAAATATGAAGGGGACTTCAGCAAGGGTCAGGCCGATGGACAAGGAAAGCTAACGACAGAAGGCAATGTTGTTTATGAAGGAACGTTTAAACAAGGAATTTATCAAAATGCGCATTAAATGGTTTTCGCTCGTCAGAATCACGGGGCTGCTTCTAGTTCTGCTTTATCATTACTTCCAGGGCGTTTTCCCTGGCGGTTTTATTGGCGTGGATATCTTCTTTACCTTTTCTGGCTTCTTGATTACCGCTCTGCTTATTGACGAGTTTGCCAAGAAGAAAGAAATCGATATCCAAGGCTTTTTCAGACGGCGTTTTTATCGGATTGTACCACCTCTGGTCTTTATGATTTTGGTCGTTATGCCCTTTACTTTCTTAATCCGTAAGGATTTTGTGGCTGGGATTGGGACGCAGATTGCGGCTGCCTTGGGCTTTGTGACCAACTTTTATGAAATGCTATCTGGCGGCAGTTATGAGAGTCAGTTTGTGCCGCATATCCTAATCCATACTTGGAGTCTGGCTTTAGAAGTGCACTATTATGTTCTTTGGGGCTTGGCTGCTTGGGGCTTGGGCAAGGTTGCCAAGTCAACCGCCCGCTATCGCGGCCTGATTGCGCTGGTTTCTGCAGGTCTCTTTTTAGTCAGCTTTGTATCAATGTTTGCTGGTGCTTTGACCACTAAGAATTACTCTGACATTTATTTCTCAAGTTTGACCCACGTCTTTCCTTTCTTTGCAGGAAGCATCCTAGCAACCTTATCTGGCGTCGGCCATGTCAGCAGTCGCTTTAAGATGCTGGAGGAAAAGCTGGATCTCAAGCAAGTGCTAGGAATCATGGGGGGCAGCGCTGCTGTTTTGCTTTTGCTCAGCTTCCTGCTCAAGTTTGACAATCTTTGGACCTACCTGGTAGGATTCTTGATTTCAACTATCTTGGCCTGTCTGATGATTTTTGCTGCTAGGATGCTGCATGACAAGCTTCCTGATGTGAAGGAACCTAGCCTTATCAACTTTATCGCGGATACCAGCTATGGTGTTTATCTCTTCCACTGGCCATTCTATATTATCTTTACCCAGCTGATGAGTAATGGCTTGGCTGTTCTCCTGACCACGCTGCTGTCTTTTATTTTTGCAGCCTTGTCTTTCTATATCTTGGAGCCAACTCTGGCTGGTCGTCAGCCGGTTATCATGGGAACCAAGATGGATCTATCGTCTCTTACCAGACCAATCTTTTACAGCATGATTCCGCTGACTTTGATTATGTTCTTTATCTCGGTGACAGCACCAAAGGTCGGAGCTTTTGAGGAAAGTTTGATTGTCAATGCTCTGAATCAAGCTGACACTAAGATGCAGACAACTCGAAGTCAGGTTGATCAGTCCAAGGCGACAGAGTACAATGTGGCGGACGGGATTACCATGATTGGTGACTCCGTTGCCCTACGCTCAAGCGAACAATTGCAGCAGATCTTGCCAGGAATCGAGCTAGACACTGTCGTTAGTCGCAGTCTGAGTACAGGCTTGGAGGTCTACAAGACAGATATTGCTAATAGAGTGCTGAAGAAGCAGGTTGTCCTGGCTCTTGGAACCAATTCGTCTGGTTATTCGAATGAACTTTTGGATGAGTATGTTTCCAGCCTGCCTAAGGGTCATCAACTGATCCTCGTGACCCCTTATGACGGTCGCTCAGAGGGCGGCGTCTTGGCCCAGCAGCGGGAGTATGAGCTAGAATTAGCCAAGAAGTATGACTATGTCTTTGTGGCCGACTGGCATCAAACTGCTATCGAAAATCCGCAGATTTGGGAAGGGACAGACTATGTCCACTTTGGCTCAAACTCAGAGTCCATCATTGAAGGGGGAACTCTCTATGCCAATACCATTAAGCAAGCCATAGATGAAGCAAATTCTGGTAATGTGAAACCATAAATAATCAGCTCGGTTCGTCCGAGCTTTTTATATCTAAGATAAGAAAGCGCTTTCAAATTTTATGTGAAAGTAAAAGTATGTGAAATCTCTAAAAAATAAAAAATTTTTTCACAAAAACTAAAAGAATAGGCAGTAAAATCAGTAGTTTTGTTATACAATTCACAAACTAATAGAGAAAAGTTTGTGAATGTTAAGTGAAAGTGTTTACAAAAATCATTAAATAGGTTATAATTAAATTGTGAAATATTTAACAAAGGTTAGTGTTCTTCGTCTAACCTAAGGCAAAACCATTGGAGGAATAGAATGGCTGAAAAGAAGAAAACGGTAGAACAAGAAGACAAGGCTTTGGCAGCGCAAAAGCATGTCGATGAATTGGTGCAAAAAGGTCTGGTTGCACTCGAGGAAATGAGAAAGCTGAATCAGGAACAGGTGGACTACATCGTAGCCAAGGCCTCTGTAGCAGCTTTGGATGCTCACGGTGAGTTGGCCCTGCACGCTTATGAAGAAACGGGTCGCGGAGTTTTTGAAGACAAGGCAACGAAAAACCTTTTCGCCTGTGAACACGTTGTGAATAATATGCGCCATACGAAGACAGTTGGCGTTATTGAAGAAGATGATGTAACTGGTTTGACCCTGATTGCGGAGCCAGTGGGTGTTGTCTGTGGAATTACTCCAACAACCAATCCAACTTCAACAGCTATTTTTAAGGCTTTGATTTCCTTGAAGACTCGTAATCCAATCATCTTTGCTTTCCACCCATCTGCTCAAGAATCATCTGCCCATGCAGCGCAAATCGTTCGTGATGCTGCGATTGCAGCAGGTGCGCCTGAAAACTGTGTGCAGTGGATTACAGCGCCATCTATGGAAGCAACTTCTGCGCTTATGAACCACGAAGGGATTGCAACAATCCTTGCGACAGGTGGTAATGCAATGGTGAAGGCAGCTTACTCATGTGGTAAGCCAGCTCTGGGGGTTGGTGCTGGAAACGTACCAGCTTATGTGGAAAAATCCGCTAATATCCGTCAAGCAGCGCACGATATCGTTATGTCTAAGTCCTTTGACAATGGTATGGTCTGTGCCTCTGAGCAAGCGGTTATCATTGATAAGGAAGTTTATGATGAATTTGTAGAAGAGTTCAAATCTTATCATACTTACTTTGTAAATAAGAAAGAAAAAGCTCTGTTGGAAGAATTCTGCTTCGGTGCTAAGGCAAACAGCAAAAACTGTGCCGGTGCTAAGCTCAATCCGGATATCGTTGGTAAGCCAGCTACTTGGATTGCAGAGCAGGCAGGCTTCAGCGTGCCAGAAGATACAAATATCTTGGCTGCAGAGTGTAAAGAAGTTGGTGAAAAGGAGCCATTGACACGCGAAAAACTGTCACCTGTCATCGCTGTTCTCAAGTCTGAATCCCGTGAAGACGGTGTTGAAAAGGCCCGTCAAATGGTAGAATTCCATGGTCTTGGTCACTCAGCTGCTATCCATACAGCGGACGAAGAGTTGACCAAGGAATTTGGTAAGGCTGTCCGTGCTATCCGTGTTATTTGCAACTCACCTTCTACTTTCGGCGGTATTGGGGATGTTTATAATGCCTTCCTGCCTTCACTGACTCTGGGCTGTGGATCTTATGGTCGCAACTCAGTTGGTGATAACGTTAGTGCTGTGAATCTCTTGAACATCAAAAAAGTAGGAAGACGTAGAAATAATATGCAATGGATGAAACTCCCTTCAAAAACTTACTTCGAGCGTGACTCTATCCAATATCTGCAAAAATGTCGCGATGTGGAACGTGTCATGATCGTAACAGACCATGCTATGGTAGAGCTTGGTTTCCTAGATCGTATCATCGAACAACTCGATCTTCGTCGTAATAAGGTTGTTTACCAAATCTTTGCAGATGTAGAGCCAGATCCAGATATCACAACAGTTGAACGTGGTACAGAGATTATGCGTACCTTCAAACCTGATACAATCATCGCGCTTGGTGGTGGTTCGCCAATGGACGCAGCTAAAGTAATGTGGCTCTTCTATGAGCAACCAGAAGTGGATTTCCGTGACCTTGTGCAAAAATTCATGGATATCCGTAAACGTGCCTTCAAATTCCCATTGCTTGGTAAGAAGACTAAGTTTATAGCAATCCCTACAACATCTGGTACAGGTTCAGAAGTAACACCGTTTGCCGTTATCTCTGATAAGGCTAATAACCGCAAGTACCCAATCGCTGACTACTCTCTGACTCCAACTGTAGCCATTGTAGACCCAGCTCTGGTACTGACTGTTCCAGGATTTGTCGCAGCGGACACTGGTATGGACGTGCTGACTCACGCAACAGAAGCTTATGTATCTCAGATGGCCAGCGACTTTACAGATGGTTTGGCTCTCCAAGCTATCAAACTCGTCTTTGAAAATCTGGAAAGCTCTGTTAAGAATGCTGACTTCCACTCTCGCGAAAAGATGCACAATGCCTCTACTATCGCTGGTATGGCCTTTGCCAATGCCTTCCTGGGAATTTCCCACTCTATGGCTCATAAGATTGGTGCACAATTCCACACAATCCACGGTCGTACCAATGCGATCTTGCTGCCATATGTAATCCGCTACAACGGTACACGTCCAGCTAAGACAGCGACATGGCCTAAGTACAATTACTACCGTGCGGATGAGAAATACCAAGACATCGCTCGTATGCTTGGCTTGCCAGCTTCTACTCCAGAAGAAGGTGTTGAATCTTACGCAAAAGCTGTTTATGAACTGGGAGAACGTGTCGGTATCGAAATGAACTTCAAGGCTCAAGGTATTGACGAAAAAGAATGGAAAGAACATTCACGCGAATTAGCCTTCCTTGCCTATGAAGACCAATGTTCTCCAGCCAACCCACGCCTTCCAATGGTTGACCACATGCAGGAAATCATCGAAGACGCTTACTATGGCTACAAGGAACGCCCAGGACGTCGCAAATAAGCGGACAGATTCCTCAATTAAAAAAAGACAGTTTTGTCGGTCATCCCCTGCCCTTTGGCAGGGGATTTTTCTAGGTCTCTTAGCAAGGCAAGACCGCAGGTCGCAGCTGAGCTTAGAGACATTGATGCTGAGGAGCGGATTAACGTGAGCGCTAGGTTTCTTAACGAAACGCGGCCGTAGGACAAAGTTGAGTAGTGGATGCAGTTTTGTCCGTTAGGACAAAAGCTGTACACCTTGAAGAAACACATAGCAAGGCAAGACCGCAGGTCGCAGCTGAGCTTAGAGACATTGATGCTGAGGAGCGGAGCGACGTGAGCGCTAGGCCTCTTAACGAAAGGAGCTTGCTGGGATAAAAAGATGTAAACCATCTGACTACTTGTGATTGAGTGAGCTTTTGTGCTAAGATAAGGGGACAATGGAAAAAGGAGAGTAATGTGATTTTTTTATCTTTATGGGCTGGTCTGTTGAGTGGTCTTTGCTGGTTATTGGGGGATATTCTGCTGGTTGGCTTTGAGGTAGACAAGGAAAGTTATGCCTCTTTTACGGAGCAGAGTCGGATTGGCAATAAGAATCTGGCTATGCTGATGCTTTCTGGCTCTGTCGGTCGGCTGCGTCTAGGTGCTCTGGTGGCTAACTTTTCAATCCCTCTTATGTTAGTCTCGCTTTATGCTCTCTTTGGTTTGACAAATAAAGATTTGTGGGCCTATCTGTCAATAGCCTTGTTAGGAATTGGATTTGCTCTGTCGCCAGTGGCACATGTGGCCTTTTACTACGTTGGAATCATCAGCAAAAAGGCTTATAAACGAAGTGGCGGACAGGTCTGCTCAGACGAAGACAGCGGGCTTATCAATGAAGCAGTGCTCTTTCTAGATATAACCTGGCGAACAGCCATCGCTCTGACCGGTCTAGGCTGGCTCGTTTACTCACTGCTAATAGTTACCGGTCAGACAATATTGCCTGCTTATCTGGGGCTGCTGACTCCTTTACCTCTCAGTCTCTTGACTATCTTACTGGTAGAAAAGCTGAGAATCGGACGCCCCTACCTTAACGGAGCTGGCCTAAATATAGGATTTAGTTTGTTCTATTTACTGCTCCTGCTTCATATAGGTTCTTAGGCAGTGAATCGGCAAAATTTCAGAAAAACAGAAAATCTATATATTAACCTATTGAAAACTTCCTCTTTCTATGGTATGATGAAAGAGGTCTCAAGAATCGTTGGGAGGATAAGACATGAAAAACCCTACTTTACTTAAAGAAATGTTACATTATCGCGGAAGAGATGAAATGCCCGACGATTTTGATACCTTTTGGAATAAACAAGTGGCAGAGTTTTGCTAATTGGCATTCTGCTGATTTAAATTTCAAATATGGGCTTTCAAATAAGCTGGTTGAGCATAGTGTTTGTTAACTTTTATTCCTTTAAGACTGGAATTCTACAAAACTGCTTCCCCCTAGGACTAGGCATTCGCCTAGTTCTTTTTAGTTGTAGAAAAATGTTGGAATAGCCACGAAAAAAATAAATATTTTAGCTATATTCGTCTGTATAAGTTTCAAACTGAGATAAAAAGAAAGTACTTTCTAAAAGTAAAATCATATTGAAACTAATTGCAATAAATGTTAAGATAATAAATGTAAAGGCTTACAATAAATGAGTAAGGAGGATAGGAATCAAATGGAAGAGTTGAGACATAAGTTAATTGTGTCGTGTCAGGCTCTACCAAACGAACCATTACATAGCGACTTTATCATGGCTCGTATGGCAGTGGCGGCCAGAGAAGGAGGTGCTAGCGGAATTCGGGCTAACTCGGTTATAGACATCAAGGCGATTAAAGAAGCGGTGGATTTGCCAGTAATTGGGATTATCAAGAGAGATTATCCAGATGCCCAAGCTTTTATTACACCAACTATGATAGAAGTGGATGAGCTGATGGAAGCCCATCCGGAGATTATCGCTTTAGATGCGACAAATTCCAGCAGACCTCAAGGAGAGAGTTTAAAAGTATTTTTGCAGAAAGTGAAAGCAAAATATCCTCAGCAGCTTTTGATGGCTGATTGTTCAACTCTTGACGAGATGCTGGAAGCTGATCGAATGGGATTTGATTTTATTGGAACAACCTTGGTGGGCTATACTAATCAGAGCCAGGGAGATAAGATTGAAGCCAATGACTTTGAAATCATCCGAAAAGCTTTAGCTGAGATTCAGCACCCTCTGATTGCTGAGGGGAATATTGATAGCCCTGAAAAGGTGAAAAGGGTTCTAGAGCTGGGAGCCTTTAGTGTGGTAGTTGGATCTGCCATTACACGGCCGCAGCTGATTACAAGGAAGTTTGCAGACGCAACGAAAGAATAGAAAAGAGGAAGAATATGTCAAAATTAGAAAAATATGAAGGTGTCATTCCAGCTTTTTATGCTTGTTATGATGAAGCAGGAGAAGTAAGCCCAGAACGTGTTCGTGCTTTGACTCAGTACTTTATTGATAAGGGTGTTAAGGGTGTCTATGTTAATGGTTCTTCTGGTGAGTGTATTTACCTCAGTGTAGCAGACCGGAAATTAATTTTGGAAAATGTCATGGAAGTGGCTAAGGGCAAACTGACAGTTATCGCTCATGTGGCTTGCAACAACACTAAAGACAGTGTAGAACTGGCTAAGCATGCTGAAAGTTTGGGTGTCGATGCCATCGCTGCTATTCCTCCTATTTACTTCCGTTTGCCGGACTATTCTATCGCTAAGTACTGGAACGATATGAGTGCAGCGGCTCCGAATACTGACTTTGTCATCTACAATATTCCGCAGCTGTCTGGAACGACCTTGACACCAGCACTCTATGCGGAAATGCGTAAAAATCCACGAGTTATTGGGGTTAAAAACTCTTCTATGCCGACTCAAGACATTCAAATCTTTGTCGCAGAAGGCGGGGAAGATCATATTGTCTTTAATGGTCCAGACGAACAGTTTATCAGCGGTCGAGTTATTGGTGCTAAGGCCGGAATTGGCGGAACCTATGCTGTGATGCCGGACCTCTTCCTGAAGCTCAACCAACTCATCATTGACAAAGAACTGGATCGTGCTAAAGAACTGCAACATGCGATTAATAGTGTGATTTACAAGATGGTCAGCGGTCGAGCAAATCTCTACGCTGTTATGAAAGAAATTCTTCGTCTCAATGAGGACTTGGATATTGGTTCTGTTCGAGCACCGTTAGAGCCTCTATCTGAGGGAGACTATGCGATTGCCAAAGAAGCGGCTGCTATGATTAAGCAGGTAAGAGAAGACTTCTTGTAATATAAAGAGTGTAACACCAGAGTTTAGGGCAGGCTAAACCTGCCCGTCCTAGGCTTTGACGATGAATAATAATGGAGAAATTCTATGGGAAATGTTGGTTTTACTACAATCGATATGATTATTCTGATTGTGTATTTACTAGTTGTTCTGGTAGCAGGTTTGCTCTTCTCGAAAAAGGAGATGCAGGGTAAAGAGTTTTTTAAAGGTGATGGAACGGTGCCTTGGTATGTAACATCTGTTTCCATTTTTGCTACATTGCTAAGTCCGATTTCCTTTATGACACTGGCGGGGAACTCTTATGCAGGGACTTGGCTGCTCTGGTTTGCCCAGCTGGGTATGATTTTTGCCATTCCAGTGGCTATTCGTTTCTTCTTGCCGATTTATGCACGTCTGGATATTGATACAGCCTATGACTACCTGCAAAAACGTTTTGGTTCTAAAGCCTTGCGGGCTTTGTCAGCTGTCTTCTTCATCATCTATCAAATCGGCCGCATGTCCATCATTATGTATCTACCTTCAGTGGCCCTGGCTACTTTGACGAAGATTGATGTCAATATCCTGATTATCGCGATGGGTGCGATTGCCATTGTTTACTCCTATACCGGTGGAGTCAAGTCAGTTCTGTGGACAGACTTTATCCAAGGTTCAGTACTCTTGATTGGTACAGTTGTAGGGCTTTTCTTCCTGATTGCTAATCTCAAGGGTGGCTTTGGCGATATTGCTAGTGAGCTGGCCAGTGGTAAATTTATCTCAGGGAAAGAAACTATTTTCAATCCTAACTTGCTGAAAGATTCTATTTTCCTGATTATCTTGGGATCTGGTATCAACACCCTGTCCTCTTATGTATCTTCGCAAGATATCGTTCAGCGCTTTACGACAACTCAGAATGTGAAGAAACTCAATAAAATGATGTTTACGAATGGAGTTTTGTCAATCTTTATCGCTTCTGTCTTTTATCTGATTGGTACAGGCTTATACGTCTATTATCAAGTACAGCATCCAGGCAGCGAGGGCAGCTCTATTCCTCAAGACCAGATCTTCACTTACTTTATCGCCTATGGTCTTCCAGTTGGAGTGACCGGTGTTCTGATTGCGGCAATTTACGCAGCGGCTCAGTCTACTATTTCTACGGGTCTTAATTCTGTAGCGACTTCTTGGACTCTGGATATTCAAGATGTTGTATCTAGCAATCTGGACGACAAGAAACGGACTAAAATTGCTCAATATGTTTCTCTAGGTGTAGGAGTCTTCTCCACAGTAGTTTCAATCGTGATGGCTCATACAGGTATTACATCGGCTTATGTTTGGTTTAATGGCTTTATGGGCTTGGTGCTAGGTGTCTTGGGAGGAATCTTTATTCTGGGAATCTTCACCAAGCGTGCCAACCTCAAGGGAGCTTATGCAGCTATGATTGCTTCCAGTATTGTCCTGCTAGTCATCAAGTACGCTCTGCCAGCAGAAGCAGTTAGTATTTGGGCTTATTCATTGATTTCAATTGTTGTTTCCTTGATTGTAGGCTATGTAGTTTCCGTCTTAACTGGCGGCAAGGCTGCGCCAGAGAATACAACAGTTTACGATATTGCAAGTATTCATGCAGATAAATCCTGGGAGGTACGGCACTAATGGAACTAGTTCAATATAAAGGAGCAGCTGTTGAGAGAGACATTCAGCATCCTGCCTTAAAAAAAGTCTTAGAATTTTTAAGGACACATGATGTCAGCCAAGATGAAAAGGGCAATCACCCTGTGTCTGATGATTTCTTTTACAATGTCATTGAAATGACGACCACGACCGATGAGGAGCGGGTCTGGGAAAGTCATAGGGAATTTTATGATGTGCATCTGATTTTTGAAGGAAGGGAGCGCATCCACTATAACTTTTTGTCCAATATGGAAGAAGGTGATTATGATGCGGAAGGAGACTGGCAGCAGATGTCCGGTCAGGCTTTGTTTGACCTGATATTCACTCCTGGCAGCCTGCTCTTGCTGGATCCTAATGACGCCCATAAGACTGGACTGATAGCTGAAGAAGCCGGCCCCATCCGTAAGGTTGTCTTTAAAGTAAAAATTGTATAAAAGGCTGCGGGCGGGATGAGAAAGACGGATTGTTCTTAACATGCTGCCCCAGCTTTTTTAGTCAGTTTTGAACTTTATTTTCTGCTGGAGAATTCTAGCAAGGAAGGGTTGGAATTGCTTTTGCGAAAGTGGTAGAATAAAGAAAATAGTTGCAGGAGGAAAGCGTCTGATGGTTTCTTTGGAAAAAAACATTTTGCCAGTGATTGAGTCTGTATACGGCAGTCTGACACACCTGGAAAAGAAGATTGCAGATTATTTTCTGTCTGATGAGGCGCTGACAGCTGATCTATCGGCTCAGGCTGTGTCTCAGAAGCTCTATGTCTCTGTGCCTTCTCTGACTCGCTTCGCTAAAAAATGTGGCTTTTCAGGCTATCGGCAGTTTATCTTTGAATTTCAGGAATCCAGCTCAGAAAGTAAAAATGTCAGTCGGGATTTGACCAGAAATGTCTTGTCTGATTATGGCGAATTGCTTAATAAGACTTTTTCCTTGATTGACGAAGAACAGTTCCTGCGCGTGGGGGATATGCTCAACAATGCTGGGCGAGTCTATATCTACGGGCAGGGGAGTTCAGGCTTAGTGGCTCGGGAAATGGAGTTTCGCTTCATGCGGTTGGGAATGGTTTGTAAGGCCATTACGGACGACCATATGATTCGGGTGAATAGAGTCATGCTGGATCCGGACTGTCTGGTTATTGGCATTTCCATATCTGGCGAGACTAAAATTATCACGCAGGCTATTCAGAATGCCAAGAAAGTCGGAGCCAAGACTGTGCTGGTAACTTCCAATAACAGCGACGACTTGAGGCAGCAGTGTGATGAACTGGTCCTAGTAGCTGTCAAGAAGCACTTAGCACAGGGCAATAATATCTCTCCTCAGTTTCCGGTTTTAGTCGTGATGGACATTTTCTATGCCTATTATATGGATTTAGACCGAGATCATCGCAGCCAAATCTTTACAAATACACTTTCAGCTTTAGAAGAAAATCAAGAAGAGAAGGAGCATGAATCGTGAATATTGTGGGAATAGATATCGGTGGGACAACGATTAAAGCAGATCTCTATCAGTCTGATGGACGTAGTCTAAATCAATTTCGAGAAGTCGCCACTGAGATTGACTTTGAAAAGAAAACGAATCAGATTTTAGAGCAGGTTTGCCAGCTAATAGCATTTTATAAGGAGAAGTTTGAGCTAGATGGAGTAGCGATTTCATCTGCTGGTGTAGTTGACAGTCAAGCAGGGAAAATTAGTTACGCAGGCTATACCATTCCAGGCTATATTGGGACAGATTTCCGTAGTCGGATTTTAAAAGAATTTGGTTTGCCGATTGCGATTGAAAATGATGTTAATTGTGCTGCTCTTGGTGAAGCTTGGCTAGGCGCTGCCAAAGGTCATGCTTCTGCAGTTATGATTACTGTCGGTACAGGCATTGGCGGCGGCATTATCTATGATGGAAAAATTGTCAATGGATCCACTTATACTGCTGGTGAGGTAGGCTATCTGCCCATGGAAGATGGACAGGACTGGCAATCCTTGGCCTCAACAAGTGCCTTGTTAGCATTATACAGCCAAAAGACAGGTGAGCAAGGCCATACTGGGCGTAGCTTTTTTGCGGCGGTAGACCAAGGAGATAAGCTGGCGCAGGAAACACTTGATATATTCTTGGGTCGCCTAGCTAAAGGTCTTTTAACCCTGTCCTATATTCTAAATCCAGAGGTGTTGATTGTCGGTGGCGGCATATTAGCTCGTTCTGAGCTTATTCTGCCACGTCTTGAAAGTCTGATGAAGCAGCAAGTAGTAGATTCGCGCTTTTTGCCTAGAGAGTTGGTGGTAGCAGCCCTAGGGAATGAAGCCGGGCGATTAGGCGCTGTTCGACATTTTCTGAATCAGGAGAAAAACTCTGTTTGAAAAAGATGTTTTCAGAAAGAATATGATATAATTTATGCAAGTACGAAGCTGTATTCCTGAAGATAACCTTGCCAGATGGTTGGCTAGTCAGCCAGGAATGCAGATTTTAAAATCCGTTTTCGAAGGTTTTTGAAAACGAGGGGGTGAATAGATGGCCAATGAAACACTTGAAAAAATGCAGGAAATTGAAACTGCTGCAGAAGAAGTTTTGATGGGCTACAGGACGCAGGCTCAGGAGCTGCGACAGCAAGTAGATGAAGATCTCAGGCAGCTGGGTCAGACCTATGACGATGAAACGCAGAAGCTGGCAGAGGAATTAACCGCGAGTTCCCAGCAAAAGTTGGTGCTCCTGCAGCAAGACTTGGAGCAGACAACCCAGCAAAATGAGGACAAGGTTGCGGCTGCGCTGACAGACAAAAAAGCAGACTTGGCGCGAGCCATTGTAGAGAAGGTGGTAGAAGCCTATGGCCATTAGTCAAATGCGGCAGTTGTCTCTGCTTCTGCCCAAGGAACTGCTGGATCAGCTTCTCTTTTACCTACAGGGTTTAGAGTCGGTTCAGATTCATGACTTGCGGCAGGAAGAGGACTGGCAGGCAGCCTTTGAGCAGGCTTTAGTCGGCCAGCCGGATTGGCAGTTATCTCAGCAGGATTTGCTCAGTCGTCAGGAAAAGCTCGAGAGACTGATTGCAGAGCTGGAGCCTTTTATGCCGAAAAAGAAACTGCTGGAATCCTTAAAAGAAGAGCCTTTGGAGCTGTCCTTTGCTGCTTTGGAGCAGGCAGGGAAGGCCCGAGATGAGGAGGCGCTGCTGGAAGGAATCAGTAAGCAGCTTAAGGTCTTGCAAGAGGCCAAAGCTCAGATAGAAGCTGACCGCTTGGAAGTGGCTGCGCTGGAGAAGTGGGAGCCGCTGGAGCTAACACCGCAAGCAGCTGCGACTTTCAGTCATCTGGGAGCGTTGATTGGGACGATTCCCAATACCGACGACGATGCTCTGCGCCTGACTCTGGGAGCACATCATGACCTGAAGTTTCAGGAAGTCTTTACCGATGATACCGAGCATGGGGTTCTTATTTTTTACAAGGCAGGCTCTCTGGAAGAAATTCGCAAAATCTTGAAAGAGTATGGCTTTAAGCCTTTTGAGTATGACCATGCAGAGTTGCCTGCTGAGCGGATAGCCCAGCTCAAGGCCAATATCCGACAGCAGGAGGCTGTGGCCGATGCTATGACCAAGAGTCTGGCAGCTTCCAAGAATGAACTGGATCAGCTCAAGGTTCAGCTGGACTATCTCTGCAATCTCTCCTCTCGTCAAGAAAGTAAGAACCAGTTAGCCAGCACGAAAAATCTGGCGGCCTTGGAAGGCTGGATCGAAAGCAATCAAGTTCAAGCTCTTGAGGCTTGCTTGACAGAGCAGTTTGGCCAGAGCATTCTCATCCAGACCAGAGAGATTAGACAGGATGAGGAAGATAAGGTTCCGACCAAGCTTAAAAACAATGCCTTGGTGGAGCCCTTCGAGCTAGTGACGGAGATGTATTCCCTGCCTAAATATGGTGATAAGGATCCAACCCCTGTCGTTTCCCTATTTTATTTTGTATTCTTTGGGATGATGGTCGCTGACATCGGCTACGGTCTCTTGCTCTTTGTAGGCACCAGTCTGGCGCTGCACTTCTTGCATGTCAAGTCGGGACTGGCTAAGAATCTGCGATTCTTCCGCCTGTTGGGTGTGGCAGTCATCATCTGGGGGCTGGTTTATGGCTCTTTCTTTGGCTTTGAACTGCCCTTTGCTCTGATCAGTACCAGCTCTGATGCCATGACGATTCTGGTTATTTCGGTCGTCTTTGGTTTTGTTACGGTGCTGGCAGGCCTCTTCCTCAGCGGTTTGAAAAATATCCGCATCAAGGATTATGCAGAAGCTTATAATGCAGGCTTTGCTTGGGTGTTGATTTTGCTGGGGCTGCTACTCTTGGCACTGGGAAATTTCTTCCCATCCTTGGCCTTGGCAGCAACGATTGGTCAGTGGCTGGCCATCATCAATGCTCTGGGCATACTGGCAGTATCCATTGTCAGTGCTAAGAGCTTGGCAGGATTAGGGTCAGGTCTCTTTAATCTCTACAATGTCAGCGGCTATGTAGGAGACCTTGTCAGCTTTACGCGTCTGATGGCTTTGGGGCTTTCGGGAGCCAGCATTGGCTCGGCTTTTAACTTGATTGTTAGCCTCTTTCCACCTGTCGCTCGCTTTAGCATTGGCATTCTGCTCTTTATTGCCCTGCATTTGGTCAATATGTTTCTATCTTTTCTGTCCGGTTATGTGCACGGAGCGCGTTTGATTTTCGTGGAATTCTTCGGGAAATTCTACGACGGTGGCGGCAAGCCTTTCACTCCGCTCAAGCCTAGTGAGAAATACGTTCAGCAAAGTAAGAAATAAGGATTAGGGACTATGGTAAGAGATGAGAAACTCATCTTTTGAAATACATTTTCTAGAACATCAAAACAAGCAACATTCATTCAACTAGCTGTTGGTTTTACGACGATTACAGCATTTTCATAGGAGTAAATCATGGAACATTTAGCATCATATTTTGGAACTTACGGCGGCGCCTTTTTTGCAGGTCTGGGAGTAGCATTGGCAGTCTTTCTCAGCGGAATGGGCTCAGCTCTGGGTGTTGGAAGCACTGGTCAGGCAGCGGCAGCCCTCTTGAAAGAGCAACCAGAAAAATTCGCTCAAGCTCTGATTTTACAACTTTTGCCAGGTACCCAAGGTCTCTACGGCTTTGTTATCGGGATTACCGTCTTCTTTAATATCAAGCCAGAATTGGCTCTGCAATCAGGCGTAGCTTATTTCCTAGCTGCTTTGCCAGTTGCGATTGTTGGTTACTTTTCAGCCAAGCATCAAGGGCGAGTAGCGACCGCTGGTATTCAGATTTTGGCCAAGCGTCCGGAAGAGGTCATGAAAGGGGTTATCCTAGCGGCCATGGTTGAAACCTACGCCATCTTGGCCTTCGTTGTATCCTTCATCATGGTTCTGAATGTGAAGTAAGGAGGCTTTTATGTCTGACATATCAGATCTCAAAGCTTCTGTCTTGGAGCAGGCTCACGAAAAGGGGCGTCTGCTTTTGGCCGAGGCTACTGAGAAAATAGAGCAGGAAGCCAAAGAACGTGAGACCCAGCTGGTTCGGCAAAAGCTTGGACAGCGGGAGCAGCAGCTGAAAGAAATCAGCCGGCGCAGTCAGCGCGATATTCAGCAGCTGGAAAATCAAAAGCGCCAGTCTACTTTGGTTATCAAGCAGCGGGTTCTCAGAGAGCTTTTTGAAGAGGCTTATGCTCAGATGGCGGCATGGTCATCAGCTGAAGAGGAACATTTTCTGAAGAGTGTCCTGGCTAAATATCCAGAGGAAGAGATGACACTGGTTTTCGGTGCTCTATCAGCTGAGAAATTCAGCTTCAGCCAGTTAGAAGACTTGAAAAAAGCCTTTCCGCAAGTGCACTTTTCAGACCAGTCCATAGTCGGTCAGGCAGGTTTTGTGCTGAGCCAAGGACGAGTGGATGATAGTTATCTCTATCGTGACTTGCTGGACTCTGTCTGGCAGGAGGAAAGCTACAGACTGGCTCAGGATATTTTCAAAGACCAGGCAGAATAGGAGGCGGACCATGAGTGAAACAAGCTTCTCTCAAGTCAATACAGCCATTAGTGTGCAAGAGGCTTCCTTTTTGACGCCCCAGCAATATGAACAGTTGCTGCAGACTGACGATGCTGCCAGCCGTTCGGCTCTTCTGCAGGGAACGGTCTATGCCATGGATGCTGAAGCTATCAAGGATCTCAATGCCATTGAGCAAGTACTGATGAAGCATTTGTATTCCGTCTATAATTGGGCGCTTGAGATTAGTCCTAGTAAGGAGCTGGTGGAGATTTTCACACTCCGCTACACTTACCATAATCTCAAGGTTTTTCTCAAGGGCCGGGCGACAGGTCAGTCCTTGGAGCATTTGCTGATGCCGGTGGGGACCTATTCGCTGGAGGTTTTAGAGCACCTAGTCATGGCCTTTTCAGCTGAGTATTGTCCAGATTTCATGCTGGACGAGGTGCTTGCGACCTGGCAGGAATATCAGGATTATCAGGATGTGCGCGTGCTGGAGATTGGCATGGATATGGCTTATTTCCAGCATCTCAAGCGCCTGACACAGGAGTTGGAAGATGAGAGCCTGCTGCAGCTGGTGAATCTGACTATTGATTTTTACAATGCCATCACCGTCAAGCGGGCTGTTGGTTTGGGCAAACCGCACAGCTTTATGAGGCAGCTCCTGTCTGATGAAGGAAGTCTTTCTGCTGCCAACTGGATTGCCATGGCAGAGCAGGAGGATTTCTTGACTTGGTTTAGCCAGGTCAATCCCTGTGGCTACGATCTGGATCTGCGCTCCTATGAGGAGAAAATGCGGAACCAGACCTTGACGACAGTAGAGCTAGAATATCTGGCGGACCTCTTGCAGGCTAAGTTGCTTGCGGCTGGTCAGTTTGAGACAGATGGTCCGCTCCCTCTCGCCCGCTATCTGCTGGGTAAGGAGCTGGAAGTCAAGAATCTGCGGTTGATTTTGACCGGAATGGACAATCAGCTGCCCGTAGAGCTTATCAGAGAAAGGATGCGACCGATTTATGGACAAGACTAGCTACAAGATTGCGGTCGTGGGGAATCGCGATACCATTCTCCCTTTTAAGCTGATTGGTTTTCAGACCTTTCCAGTGAAGGAAGCTCAGGAGACGATCAATACCCTGCGTCGGCTCGCCCGCGAAGATTTTGGCATTATCTATCTGACGGAGGATATGGCTGCGGATATTCCAGAAACCCTGGCCTACTATGACCAGCTGGAGATTCCTGCTCTTGTGCTCATTCCTACCCATAAGGGGAGCACGGGTCTGGCTCTTTCACGGATCCATGAAAATGTCGAAAAGGCTGTAGGACAAGATATATTGTGAGGTTTTTATGCGAATCAATCAACTAGGTCAACCCATTGGGGATGCTCTGCCGGATTATCAACCGGGAGACTTGCCCAATCTGGAGCGAATCGAAGGTCAGTATGTTATTATCGAGCGTTTGTCCAAGGACAAGCATGGGGCGGATTTATATGAAGTGTATGGTCCGGATTCTCCTGCGGATATGTGGACCTATCTTTTTCAAAATCCTGCCCAAAGTCAGGAAGAATGGTCCCAGAAGCTAGATCAGATGCTGGTAGCACAGGATCGTTTCCACTATGCCATTGTGGACAAGGAGAGCGGTAAGGCTCTAGGAACTTTTGCCTTGATGAGGATTGACCGAAATAACCGCGTTATCGAAGTGGGAGCTGTGACCTATTCGCCCGAGCTGAAGCGCACCAGACTGGCTACTGAAGCTCAGTACTTGCTGGCACGCTATGTCTTTGAAGAGCTGGAGTATCGCCGCTATGAATGGAAATGCGATGCCCTCAATCAGCCTTCAAGGCGGGCAGCAGAGCGGCTTGGTTTCACCTACGAAGGCAGGTTTCGTCAGGCTGTTGTATATAAGGGGCGCAACCGAGATACTGACTGGCTGTCTATGATTGACAAGGATTGGCCGGCCGTCAAGAGCCGTCTAGAAAAATGGCTAAGCCCAGACAATTTCGACGAAAAGGGGCAGCAAATAAAAGCCTTATCTGATTGTTAAAATAAAAAGAAACAATACTTGCCCTAGAGTTAGCTAAGAAAGATTTCAAACTCGCGGCAAGAATCAAAAAATACTCTTTGGAAATGGAATTCAAACTGTTACTTAGTTTGCTCTTTGATTTTCATTGAGAAACAACAAAAATCTCCCAAGAATGGAGGAAGATTGTGAGTCAAGGAAAGATTATCAAAGTTTCTGGTCCTCTGGTGCTGGCATCAGGGATGCAGGAAGCGAATATTCAGGATATCTGCCGGGTTGGCGATTTGGGGCTAATCGGTGAAATTATTGAAATGCGGCGGGACCAAGCTTCTATTCAGGTTTATGAAGAAACTTCTGGCTTGGGTCCGGGAGAGCCGGTCATCACGACTGGAAGTCCTCTTTCCGTTGAACTGGGGCCAGGTCTGATTTCCCAGATGTTTGACGGGATTCAGCGGCCTTTGGAGCGTTTCCAGACCATCACGGAGAGCGACTTCCTCGTCCGCGGTGTCCAATTGCCAAATCTAGACCGAGAGACTAAGTGGGATTTTGTTCCAAGTCTGTCTGTTGGCGATGCAGTTGAGGCTGGCGATATTCTGGGAACGGTTCAGGAGACCAATCTGGTGGAGCACCGCATCATGGTGCCAGTCGGCGTCAGTGGACGCTTGGCCAACATCTCAGCGGGTAGTTTCACTGTTGAAGAGACTGTTTACGAGATTGAGCAGGCGGACGGGTCTGTCTTTAAAGGGACTTTGATGCAAAAATGGCCGGTCCGTCGTGGGCGTCCTTTTGCTCAGAAGCTGATTCCGGTTGAGCCTTTGGTGACAGGTCAGCGGGTCATCGATACTTTCTTCCCAGTAACCAAGGGCGGAGCAGCAGCCGTACCAGGACCATTCGGGGCTGGTAAGACTGTCGTTCAGCACCAGGTGGCCAAGTTTGCCAATGTTGACATCGTTATCTATGTCGGCTGTGGTGAGCGTGGCAATGAGATGACCGACGTACTCAATGAATTTCCAGAACTAATTGACCCAGCAACTGGCCAGTCCATCATGCAGCGGACGGTGCTGATTGCCAACACCTCCAATATGCCAGTAGCAGCTCGGGAAGCGTCGATTTACACAGGGATTACGATCGCAGAATACTTCCGTGACATGGGTTATTCCGTGGCCATCATGGCGGACTCAACCTCTCGCTGGGCAGAAGCCCTGCGGGAAATGTCTGGCCGTCTGGAAGAAATGCCGGGTGACGAAGGCTATCCAGCCTATCTTGGCAGCCGGATTGCTGAGTATTACGAGCGAGCTGGCCGGGTCAAGACACTCGGTTCGACTGCGCGTGAAGGCTCTATTACTGCTATCGGAGCCGTATCACCTCCGGGTGGCGATATTTCTGAGCCGGTGACGCAAAATACCCTGCGGATTGTCAAGGTCTTCTGGGGCTTGGATGCCCAGCTGGCTCAACGCCGACATTTTCCAGCTATCAACTGGCTGAGCTCCTACTCGCTCTACCTAGACGAAGTGGGAGCATATATCGACCAGCATGAGAAGATTCCTTGGGCTGAGAAAGTCACCAAGGCCATGAATATCCTGCAAAAGGAAAGCGAACTGCAGGAAATCGTGCGTTTGGTTGGCTTGGATTCCTTGTCTGAAAAGGACCGGCTGACTATGAATGCAGCCAAGATGATCCGCGAGGACTACCTGCAGCAGAATGCCTTTGATGATGTTGACACCTATACTTCTTTCAAAAAACAGGTAGCTTTATTGAGCAATATCCTGACCTTTGATGCGGAGGCCAATCGTGCCTTGGAGCTGGGAGCTTATTTCCGGGAAATCATGGAAGGAACGGTGGAGTTGCGTGACCGAATTGCCCGCAGTAAGTTTATTGATGAAGACCAGTTAGAAAACATTCAGGCCCTGAGTCAGACTATCGAGGAAACCCTGCACCAGATTCTTGCCCAAGGAGGACTAGACAATGAGCGTCATTAAAGAATACCGCACCGTCAGTGAAGTCGTCGGCCCTCTAATGATTGTCGACCAAGTCGCTGGTGTGCATTTCAATGAATTGGTAGAAATCCAGCTTCATGACGGCAGCAAGCGTCAGGGCCAGGTTCTGGAAGTCCAAGAAGACAAGGCTATGGTCCAGCTTTTTGAGGGATCTAGCGGAATCAATCTGGAAAAAGCCAAGGTCCGCTTTACCGGCCGTCCGTTAGAGCTGCCAGTGTCAGAAGACATGGTGGGACGGATTTTCAATGGCATGGGCAAGCCAATTGATGGCGGCCCAGCTATCTTGCCAGAAAAATATCTGGATATTGACGGTCAAGCTATCAATCCAGTAGCTCGCGACTATCCGGATGAATTTATCCAGACCGGTATTTCGGCCATCGACCACCTCAATACCTTGGTTAGGGGGCAAAAACTGCCAGTGTTTTCCGGATCTGGTCTGCCCCACAAGGAATTAGCTGCTCAAATCGCCCGTCAGGCTACCGTGCTTAATTCTGATGAAAACTTCGCCGTGGTCTTTGCGGCTATGGGGATTACCTTTGAAGAAGCCGAGTTCTTCATGAATGACCTCCGGGAGACAGGAGCCATTGACCGTTCGGTGCTCTTTATCAATCTGGCTAATGATCCGGCTATCGAGCGGATTGCGACGCCACGGATTGCCCTGACAGCAGCTGAGTACCTGGCTTATGAAAAGGATATGCACGTTCTGGTTATCATGACTGACATGACCAACTACTGTGAAGCCCTGCGGGAAGTTTCCGCAGCTCGTCGTGAGGTGCCGGGCCGCCGTGGGTATCCGGGTTACCTCTATACTAACCTATCCACCCTCTATGAGCGGGCTGGTCGTCTGGTCGGTAAGAAAGGCTCGGTGACGCAAATTCCGATTCTGTCCATGCCAGAGGATGACATTACCCATCCGATTCCAGACTTGACAGGTTATATTACGGAAGGTCAGATTATCCTTTCGCGCGACCTTTACAACAGTGGCTATCGTCCGCCCATTAATGTCCTCCCATCCCTGTCTCGTCTCAAGGACAAGGGTTCAGGTGAGGGCAAGACCAGAGGAGACCATGCTGCAACCATGAACCAGCTATTTGCCGCCTATGCGCAAGGCAAGCAGGCCAAGGAGCTGGCTGTCGTTCTGGGGGAATCCGCCCTGTCCGAAACGGACAAGCTTTATGTGCGCTTTACCGACCGCTTTGAGCAGGAATACATCAATCAAGGTTTCCAGACCAATCGAACCATTGAGGAAAGCTTGGATCTGGGCTGGGAACTCCTGTCCATCTTGCCAAGAACAGAACTTAAGCGGATCAAGGACGATATGATTGACCAATACCTGCCGCAGACCAAGGAGGAAGAAAGATGACGCGACTCAATGTCAAGCCGACTCGGATGGAGCTGAATAACTTAAAAGCCCGTCTCAAAACGGCTGTCCGCGGGCATAAACTGCTCAAGGACAAGCGGGATGAGCTGATGCGGCGCTTCATTGAGTCTGTCCGTGAGAACAATCAGCTCCGCCAAAAGGTCGAATCCGCTCTGGTTGGTCATCTGCAGGATTTTGTCATGGCCAAGGCGCTGGAGAGCGACCTCATGGTCGAGGAGATTTTTGCTGTGCCCACGCGGGAGGTCAATCTGCATGTGGAGACTGATAATATCATGAGTGTGCGCGTGCCCAAGATGTACGCCCATATTGACAATCCGCATACTGATGACGAGGGAGACGTGGTTTATAGCTATGTGGCGTCTAATAGCCAGATGGATGAAACCATTGAAAGCATGAGCGATCTGCTCCCTGACCTGCTGCGACTGGCTGAAATTGAGAAAAGCTGCCAGCTCATGGCGGATGAAATCGAGAAAACCCGCCGCCGGGTCAACGGACTAGAGTATGCTACCATCCCTGACCTCAAAGAAACCATCTACTACATCGAGATGAAGCTGGAAGAAGCCGAACGGGCCAGCCTCGTCCGAATGATGAAGGTGAAATAAGATGTGTAGGCGTTAAAAAACGAATGAAAAATAGGAACTGGACGATGGATTCGATGAATTCAAGCCCAGTTCTCTTTTTTCCGAGTTTTTAGCCGAAGCTCGATTTAGCTAGGCTAACCTAGACTGAATAGATTTATTCATAGCCAAAATAGACGAAGAAGCGATAGCTTCTAGGGATTTTCTCTTTTTTGCCAAGAGCTTAGGTCGGGTTTAGTTTACCAGAGTAGAAAAAATTCAAATAAGCCCAAAAGAAAAAACAGAACCTCTCCAAATGGGGTTCTTTTGCTTGTTGCCTGTTTTTATATGTTACAAACAAATCTCCATATTACAGGGGGCAGACAGTTTTGTTAAATAGGTCGAAAAAGGCTTTTTTCTTAGAAGATTTATGGTAAGATGGTTTTCGTATCATGAATGATTAGGAAGGTGCATTTTGCATATGAAAATGAATAAGAAATTACTTTTGGCTTCAACTGTTGCTTTGTCAGCATTGCCTTTGTTTACAACAAAAGCTGAGGAGCAGCCACAAAACTGGACTGCCAGAACAGTTGAGCAAATTAAAGCGGATATTACGAGCAATGAAAACCAACAAACTTACACTGTTCAATATGGAGACACTTTAGGCAATATCGCTCAAGCGATGAACATTGACCTTGTTGAATTGGCTAAAATCAACCAAATTGCCAATGCAGACTTGATTTTCCCAGGAACTGTTTTGACTATTACAACAAATGGACATAACGAAATTACCTCTGTAGAAATCCAAAGCTACCAAGCAGGAAATAATGCAGGATTGGTAACGGAAGATTATACGGCTAGCGAGATTTTTGGTACTGAACAAGCCGCTCCAGCGGCACCGGCTCAAGCAGCAGAAACTCCAGCTCCGGCTGTTGAGGAAGCTGTTGCAGCTCCAGCAGACCAAGCACCAGCGCCTGTTGAAGAAGCTCCTGCCCCAGTAGCAGAAGTTGCAAGTGAAGCAGTGCCAGCTGCGGAAGAAAATGCAGCAGCTCCAGTAGAGGCAGCTCCACAACCAGTAGTTGCTGCAAGTCCAGAAGCACCAGCAGAGGCAGCTCCAGAAGTGACTGAATTAGGCCAAGACCAAGTTAGTCAAGCAACTGCCGCTGTTGAGCCAACAACTTACAATGCTCCAGCTGTAACAGACGCTGCTAGCGTGACAACTAACAATCCTGCTAATGAAGGTCTTCAGCCACAGACTGCTGCTCTGAAAGAAGAGATAGCAGCTAAATATGGCATTACAGAATTTAGTCTTTACCGTCCAGGTGATAGCGGAGATCATGGTAAGGGCTTGGCAGCTGACTTTATCGTTGGTGACAATACTGAATTAGGAAACCGGGTTGCTGCCGATGTTACTTCTAACATGACTGAAAGAGGAATCTCTTACGTTATCTGGCAGCAACAGTTCTATGCACCATTTGAAAGCATCTATGGACCAGCTAATACTTGGAACCAAATGCCAGACCGTGGTAGTGTAACTGAAAATCACTACGACCACGTTCACGTATCTATGAATGAATAAGATGAATACAAGCCCAGAAATGGGCTTTTTCTGATATTCTCTGTGAAAAAGCGAGAATTTTCTGATAAATTTTGGTATAATAAAGCGAACTACAGATAAAGGATGAGAGAGAATGACCTTAGTTTATCAATCAACACGCGACGAAAAGAATAGAGTAACAGCCAGCCAGGCGATTCTGCAAGGTTTGGCGACAGACGGCGGGCTCTTTACGCCCATTACCTATCCGCAGGTCGATTTGGACTTTGCCAAGCTCAAAGACGCTTCTTATCAGGAAGTAGCCAAGCTGGTTTTGTCTGCATTTTTGGACGATTTTTCTGAAGCAGAGCTGGACTACTGTATCAACCATGCCTATGACAGCAAGTTTGATAATGCGGCTATTGCTCCCTTGGTCAAGCTGGATGGTCAGTACAATCTAGAGCTTTTCCACGGAGCGACCATTGCCTTCAAGGACATGGCTTTGTCTATCCTGCCTCACTTGATGACAACTGCAGCTAAAAAGCACGGCTTGGAAAACAAAATTGTCATTTTGACAGCGACTTCTGGTGACACAGGCAAGGCGGCTATGGCAGGTTTTGCGGATGTTCCTGGGACTGAAATCATCGTCTTCTATCCGAAAGACGGTGTCAGCAAGGTCCAAGAGCTGCAAATGACGACGCAGACAGGTGCCAATACGCATGTTGTTGCCATTGACGGCAACTTTGACGATGCCCAGACTAATGTCAAGCACATGTTCAATGACACAGACCTACGAGCTCGTCTCTTGGAGCACAAACTCCAGTTTTCATCAGCTAATTCCATGAATATCGGCCGTTTGGTGCCTCAGATTGTCTACTATGTCTATGCTTATGCTCAGCTAGTGAAGACGGGAGAAATCACAGCAGGAGACAAGGTCAACTTTACCGTTCCGACAGGGAACTTTGGTAATATCTTGGCAGCCTACTATGCCAAGCAAATCGGTCTGCCAGTTGGCAAGCTGATCTGCGCATCGAATGAGAACAATGTCCTGACGGACTTCTTCAAGACTCAGGTTTATGACAAGAAGCGGAGCTTCAAGGTGACATCTAGTCCATCCATGGATATTCTGGTTTCCTCTAACTTGGAGCGTTTGATTTTCCACCTGTCTGGTAACAGCGCTGAGAAAACAGCTGCCTTGATGGCGGCCCTGAATGAGCATGGACAGTATGAACTGACGGACTTTGACGCTGAGATTTTAGAGCTCTTTGCGGCTGATTATGCGACAGAGCAAGAAACAGCAGCTGAAATCAAGCGGGTCTATCAAGAATCTGACTACATCGAAGACCCTCATACTGCCGTTGCGTCTGCTGTCTATCAAAAATATCTGGCAGAGACAGGTGATCAGCGTAAGACTGTTATCGCGTCTACCGCTAGTCCTTATAAATTCCCAGTCGTGGCTGTTGAGGCTGTGACTGGTCAGTCAGGACTTAGTGACTTCGAGGCTTTGGAGCAACTGCACGAACTTTCTGGCGTAGCTCTGCCACCAGCTGTGGACGGCTTAGAAACAGCCCCAGTGCGCCACAAAACGACGGTTGCTGCAGACCAAATGCAGGCAGCAGTCGAAGATTATTTGGGATTATAAAAAACAAAAACATCAGCTTATTCATTGGCTGATGTTTTATAATCTATTTCAAAACAATCAACTGCTTACCAGCTAGGCTGTAACTGTCAGCTAGCAGTGAAATTGGTTTTTTGGCATCAATGTCTGGATACTGGAGATGCAATCTTTGCTTGTTTTTGTTTTCGTAGAAAGCCTCTTGGTTGCCAAAGTTGATGACGATGGTCATACTCTCTTTGCTGTCTTGAATTTTGTACTCCAATAGACTGTCTGTCAGCCAGTTGACCTGACAGGCTTGCTTGATAGCGGTGCTGGTCTTTAGATGCAACAGCGGATGTGCCCTGCGAAAAGCAATCAGTTGTTTAACAAAATCAATATCCTCTGTGTAATGCAGGGAGCGCAGCCAGTCTAGTTTGTTAATCTCATCAGGCATATTGTAGGTGTTGTCAATCAGATTTTTAGTCCGGAAAAATTCCTGACCGCTGTGGATAAAGGGCACACCCTGGGCCAGCAGTACGAGATGGAGAGCCAGCCGTGAATTGGTCAGCCGATCCCGCAGGGTGATAGCAGGATTGACGATATCAAAGTAATCAAAAACCGTTGCATTATCATGGCACTCGACATAATTAATAGCTTGCTGAGGCGCTATGAAGTGAGCCTCACCTTTTAGACCGACATTGGCCGTCAGGACATTTTCAAGCTGACTGGCAGGAGTCTTGCTCTCGATTTGCCGGCCTTGGGCGATGGTCTGCTTGAGACTGTCACGGAAATGGTCGCTGAAAAATCCATAATCCGGAAGCTGGGCAGCATTGTACTGATGAGCCAAACGTTCACTTGCCAGTCCAGTATCCATCTGCCAGCCTTCGCCGTAGAGGTAGATGTTAGGATAGAGCGTCTTGAGTTCGTCAGCTATCTGCTGCATGGTTTGGATATCTAAAATCCCCATCAGATCAAAGCGGAAACCGTCAAAACCATAGAGGCTGACCCATTGCTTGACCGACTGCTTGATATAGCGGCGAACCATGGCCTTCTCACTGGCCACATCATTGCCGCAGAAGGTTCCGTTGGTCCGGTAACCCATGTCATTGAGTCGGAAAAAATAGCCGGGCACGATTTTTTCAAAAGCATAGCTGTTGGCATCATAGACATGATTGTAGACCACGTCCATGATAACGCTGATATCAGCATTGTGGTAGGCAGTAATGGCTGCCTGCAGCTCTAAGATGCGGGCATAAGGGTTTCGTGGATTGCTGGCAAAACTGCCATCTGGGACATTATACTGGACAGGGTCGTAGCCCCAGTTGTAGACGAGCTCAGGATGCTTTTCATCAACGCTGCCAAAGTCGTAGACAGGCATGAGCTGTACGTGGCTGATACCTAGCTCTTTCAGATAGTCCAGACCGAACTTCTGACCGTGGACGACTGGAGATTCGCTCAACGAGGCAAACTTCCCAGGACAGGAGAAGCCAGCTTCTTTCTGCATAGAGAAATCACGGACGCTCATTTCATAAATGACGGCTTCTGTCGGATTCAACTGTGTTTTCGCTCGTTTGATAGGCTTTTTAATCTTGTCTAGATCGATGACATAGCTGTTGCCTGAATTGACATCTGAGGATAGGGCGTAGGGATCATGGACTTCTACCCACTTGCCATTGATCTTATGGAGATAAGAATAGGGCGCTCCCTCTAAATCTCCCTCAATCCGGGTATGCCAGACTCCCTTATCCAGACGTTTGAGATGGTGAACCTGGTCTTTCAGATGCAGGAGGACTTTTTCAGAAATAGGTGCCCAGAGTCTGAAGTCGGTGGCTTGGGGGTTGTACTGAGCTCCCAAATCGTCGCCTACATAGTCAAAAATCTCATCGAAAATAGGCTTTTTCACGATATGGCGGTACTGCAGGTCGGTATGATTGCGATCTTGGTCATAGACCTTGTAGGACTGCGTCAGGTCAATGGGCTCATTAGCTGACACGGTGTAGATGATCCGCTCTTCCTGATTGTTGATATTTTTGATGGTTAAGGGGCTAGAGCTGTGCTTGTCTTCCAGTGTAAAGTGGATGGAGTAGGCTTCAAAGCTCTTTTCCAGTTCGATGGTGATGATATTTTCGTCATCTAAATAGGCTTGAAAAATACGAAAGGCCATGTTTTTCCTCTTTCTTTGTCATTTTCTCTTCGGGTAATTGCTTTTAAGTTCAGGCTCTTCTCTGGTTTAGGAAAAGGCCGTTCTGTGAATCTTTGATAAATGAGTAAAAGCACTCGGATTAGCGAGTACTGATGCTATGCGGAATCAGCTGGCGATAGCAGATCTGCTTATCTTCTTTATTGTCCTTGATGATTTGGAAGAGGGTCCGGAAAGACTCTTTCCCAAGCTCGAGGGCATTGATATCGATATAGGCATCCACATCAATGCGCGGTTTGAGAGAATCAAAGGTGATAATGGGAATCTGGTAGTCCTGATCTTTGAGATAGTGCAGGGCTCCTTCTGCTACCAAGGTATCAGATGTCACGATAGCTTCAATCTCATCCAGCGGCAGCTCCTCCATAATCTTGTAACTGTTATCTTCCAGAAGGAAACCGAAGGCAAATTTGATAATGCGTTCATCCAAAGGCCGTTCTGCTTCATTCAGAGCTTGCTTGTAGCCTGTGTAACGATCTTGAGAAACGACCAGCTCCTTATTCCCGGCTAGAAAGGCGATTTTCCGATAGCCTTTGTCTAAGAAATATCTGGTCGCGTCGTAACCAGCCTTAATATTGTCATTGTCCACCAGAGAGATGAAAGGTGAGACAGCTTTCCCTAGGATAAGGAAAGGGAAGTTGTTCCTGACTGCAAAGTCGACCAAAGGATCGTCCTGCTTAGAATAAAGGAAAATCAGTCCATCTACTCGTTTTCCTAAAATCATTTGCTTCAGATTTTCCAAGCGATGCTCTTCATCTTGCCCAGTGCTGATCTGGATGGCATAGTCATAGTCAGAAGCAATCTGAGAAATCCCCCGCAATACAGTTGGGAAAAAAGGGTTTTGATAGAAGACATCTGAGTCGTCCGGTAGGACCAAGCCGATGACCTGGCTGGATTGACTGACCAGACTTCTGGCATTGAGATTGGGATGATAGTCCAGTTCCTTCATAGCAGCACGGACCCGTTTTTTGGTTTCTTCACTAATGGTTGATTTGTTTTGCACGACACGGGTCACAGTAGAGGGCGACACGCCTGCTAGTTTTGCGACTTCTTTGATAGTAACTCGCATAAAAACCTCCTAAAGGCCTGCATTTGCTGGAAATCCTTACGATAACATGAACTATTTGAAAACTAGTAGAGCCACTCGCTTTCTATAAGGAATGCAAACCTGTGCCGAAAATAGCTGGCAGCGACAGTGATTTTGCCTAACTATTGTGGTCAAAAAAGCAAGTATGAGGCGGATTCTCCACAAACGCAAACGTTTTCTGTTTGTAAGAACATTTTAACACAAAAAGAGAACGCTTGCAAGAAGAGAAAAACGGTAAACAATTGGGGCAGTAGGAGAGTCCTAAAAGAGCATTATATCCATTAATCAATAAATTGAAAAAAATCTCAAAAACCCCTTGCACTAAAAAAAAAAATAGGTTATAATCAAGTCGACGCAAACGTTTGCATTAAGTAAAAATGAAAAGGCGTAGAGGAAAAATAACGAGGTGACAAAATGAAAAAACGTCAAAGCGGTGTGCTCATGCACATTTCATCCCTTCCGGGCAAGTACGGTATCGGATCTTTTGGCCAAAGTGCTTATGATTTTGTAGACTTCTTGGTTCGCACCAAGCAGCGCTATTGGCAGATTTTGCCACTGGGAACGACCAGTTATGGTGATTCTCCTTATCAGTCTTTCTCTGCTTTCGCGGGGAATACCTACTTTATCGATTTTGATATTCTGATAGAAGAAGGACTGCTGAACGAGGCAGATGTCAAGGGAGCTGATTTTGGAGATGATCCTAGAAAAGTGGATTATGCAAAGATTTTTGACGCTCGCCGTCCAATCATGGAAAAAGCAGTAGCTCGCTTCTTGAAAGCAGACGATCTGTCTGACTATGAGAGCTTTGTAGAGCAAAATGCAGCTTGGTTGGAAGTTTTCGCTGAGTACATGGCTATCAAGGAACATTTTGATAATCTAGCTTGGACAGAGTGGCCGGATGAAGCTATTCGTCGCCGTGAGGCTGCTAGTCTCGCTTCATACCGTGAGAATCTGGCTGACAAGCTGACCTACCATCGTGTGACCCAGTATCTCTTCTTTAAGCAGTGGTTAAGATTAAAAGCCTATGCTAATGAACATCACATCGAGATTGTCGGTGATATGCCAATCTATGTGGCAGCTGACAGTGCTGATGTGTGGGCACAGCCGCACTTCTTTAAGACAGATGCTGTTGGCAAGCCAACTTGTGTGGCAGGCTGTCCGCCAGATGAATTTTCAGAAACTGGCCAGCTTTGGGGCAATCCTATCTATGACTGGGAAGCTATGGATAAGGATGGTTATGCTTGGTGGATTGAGCGTCTGCGTGAAAGCTTCAAGATTTACGACATTGTCCGTATCGACCACTTCCGCGGCTTTGAGTCTTACTGGGAAGTACCTGCTGGCTCAGAAACATCTGCTTCTGGTAAGTGGGTCAAAGGTCCTGACTACAAGCTCTTTGCAGCGGTTAAGGAAGCCTTGGGTGATTTGAATATCATCGCAGAAGACCTAGGCTTTATGACGGACGAAGTGATCGAGCTGCGCGAGCGCACTGGTTTCCCAGGAATGAAGATCTTGCAATTCGCCTTCAATCCTGATGATGAAAGCATCGATAGCCCGCATCTGGCGCCAAACAACTCAGTCATGTATACCGGAACCCATGATAACAATACTGTTCTGGGCTGGTACAAGGATGAGATTGACGACGCTACTCGCCAGTACATGGCTCAGTACACCAACCGTAAGGAGTACGAAACAGTACCTCATGCAATGCTGCGCACAATCTTTGCTTCAGTCAGCTTTATGGCCATTGCGACTATGCAAGACCTGCTGGAATTAGATAGTGCAGCACGGATGAACTATCCATCCACAATTGGTGGCAACTGGACTTGGCGGATGACAGCTGAAGAGCTGAATCCAATCGTCGAAGGTGAGCTTTACAGCTTGACCAAGACATACCGTCGTATGAATACCGATTTAATTAACGAATAAAGAACAGCCGAATCAGGCTTGAAGGGATTAATCATGTCAAACTTACAAACTTATATCAAAAATACTTATTCAAAAAATCTTGCTGATTGCAGCAACGAAGAACTCTATCTGGCTCTTTTAAACTACACTAAATTAGCCAGCGCTCAAAAGCCGGTCAACACTGGTAAGAAAAAACTCTACTACATCTCAGCTGAATTCCTGATTGGTAAACTCTTGTCTAACAACTTGATCAACCTTGGACTTTACGATGATGTGAAGCAAGAATTGGCAGATGCTGGTAAAGACTTGATCGAGGTAGAAGAAGTTGAGTTGGAGCCGTCTCTGGGTAACGGAGGTTTGGGACGTTTGGCTGCCTGCTTCTTAGACTCTATTGCGACCTTGGGTCTTAATGGTGATGGTGTAGGACTGAACTACCACTTTGGTCTCTTCCAACAGGTTTTGAAAAACAACGAACAGACAACAATTCCTAACTTCTGGCTGACTGAGCAAAACTGGTTGGTTCGCTCTAGCCGCAGCTACCAAGTGCCATTTGCTCACTTCACTTTGACATCTACTCTTTATGATATTGATGTGCCAGGCTACAAGACAGAAACTAAGAACCGTCTTCGTCTCTTTGATTTGGACTCAGTGGATGCGGATATCATCACAGACGGTATTGACTTTGATAAGACAGATATTGCCCGCAACTTGACCCTCTTCCTCTATCCAGATGATAGTGACAAGCAAGGGGAATTGCTCCGTATCTTCCAACAGTATTTCATGGTTTCAAATGGTGCTCAGCTGATTATTGACGAAGCGATTGAAAAAGGCAGCAACCTGCATGATTTGGCAGACTACGCTGTCATCCAAATCAATGATACCCACCCATCTCTGGTTATCCCAGAAATGATTCGTCTCTTGACAGAGCGTGGTTTGGATCTGGATGAAGCAATTGCCATCGTACAGAAGATGACTGCTTATACAAATCACACGATTCTGGCAGAAGCTCTTGAAAAATGGCCTCTGGAATTCTTGAAAGAAGTAGTGCCGCATCTGGTACCAATCATCAAAGAGCTTGACAAGCGCGTGAAAGCTAAATACGCAGATCCAGCAGTGCAAATCATTGATGAGCACGATCGTGTGCACATGGCTCACATGGATATCCACTACGGATACAGTGTCAATGGGGTTGCTGCTCTGCATACAGAAATCCTGAAAAACTCTGAGCTTAAAGCCTTCTACGATATCTACCCTGAAAAATTCAATAACAAGACCAACGGTATTACTTTCCGCCGCTGGCTCATGCATGCCAACCCGCGTCTGTCTCATTATCTGGATGAGTTGCTGGGCCGCGACTGGCACCATGACGCAACTAAGCTCGAAGGCTTGTTGGAATTCACTGGCGCTGCAAATGTTAAAGAAAAATTGGAAGGTATCAAGGCTCACAACAAGCGTAAATTGGCTCGTCACTTGAAGGAAGCACAAGGTGTGGAAATCAATCCAGACTCTATCTTTGATATCCAAATCAAGCGTCTGCATGAGTATAAGCGCCAACAAATGAACGCTTTGTACGTTATCCACAAGTATCTGGACATCAAGGCTGGTAACATCCCTGCTCGTCCAATCACTGTCTTCTTCGGTGGTAAGGCTGCTCCTGCTTATACAATTGCACAGGACATCATTCACCTTATCCTTTGCTTGTCAGAAGTGATTGCTAATGACCCTCAAGTGGCTCCACACCTGCAAGTAGTTATGGTAGAAAACTACAATGTTACAGCATCTAGCTTCTTGATTGCGGCGGGTGATATTTCTGAGCAGATTTCCCTGGCCTCTAAGGAAGCATCTGGTACTGGTAACATGAAGTTCATGCTTAACGGTGCCTTGACTCTTGGTACTATGGACGGAGCGAACGTTGAGATTGCAGAGTTGGTCGGCGAAGACAACATCTACATCTTCGGTGAAGATTCTGAGACTGTTATTGACCTCTACGCAAAATCTGCTTACAAGTCTAGTGAGTACTATGCGCGCGAAGCTATCAAGCCATTGGTTGACTTTATCGTCAGCGATGAAGTATTGGCAGTTGGTAAAGCTGAACGCTTGAAACGTCTTTACAATGAACTGATCACCAAGGACTGGTTCATGACCTTGCTGGATCTGGAAGACTATATCCAAGTGAAAGAGCGTATGCTGGCTGACTATGAAGACCGCGATGCTTGGATGGACAAAGTCATCGTCAATATCGCCAAAGCTGGCTTCTTCTCATCCGACCGTACTATCGCTCAATACGAAGAAGAAGTATGGCACTTGAATAGCTAATATTCTTTGAATCAAAAAAGCCGAGACAGCAGTGTTTCGGCTTTGATTTTTTAGTCGAAGAAATGAATGAGGATTTAGCTGTTGTGCGGGCTTCTGAAAAGGTGAAAGCTTCTTGGTCTTGTCAGCTTTTTCTTTTCGGTGTATAATAAGTGAAAATATTTCTTTACAGGAGGCGTTCATGAAAAAGAAACCAATTTATCTTTATGTTTTGCTGGTCTTGTCAGCAATCGGAACTTTACTGGGAGTATGGAGCCGTTTTTTCTCAAAGTTTTCTGAGGTAGATTATACACAAATCGGTTTCTCAAAAGAATTGAGTGATCAGACAAATCAGTTTAATAAACTTTATTTTGAATTTCTTCGTAATGGAATGAATATGATGATTTTTTTCGTTATGACGGCTCTGTTAATAGCATCTATCGTCTTTTTGGTTAGAAAAAATCTGCAGATGGCTAATATTAGCTATATCGTTTATATACTAGTCAGTTTGTTATCTCAAGTTTACGTCTATATTTCATCGAAAGGGATTGTTGGCAAGGTATTTACAAGCCCTGAGAACATTGCAACGCATTCAAACAGTCTTCTTTTAGGAACAGTGCTGGGCTTTATTATCAGTTTAATTTATCTTTCCATCGTCGTCTTTAAGCTAATCCAGCAGCAAAAAGAGGCTGAAAAAGCGGAACTAGCTGCAAAGGAATAAAATTTGACAAATAACAGATAAGTGCTTACAATTTTAAGAAGCAATATCTGTTATTTTTTAGAATGGAGAGTAAAATGACAAAGGTTTCCTTGGTTTACATCAGCCTGAGCGGCAATACAGAGAGTTTCGTCCGTCGGCTGACAGACTATTTGCTGGAGCAGCATCCAAGCCTAGAAGTGGAGAAGATTCATATCAAAGACATGGTAAAGGAAGGGCAGCCCTTTTTTGAAATGGACAATCCTTTCGTAGCTTTTCTGCCGACTTATTTGGAGGGCGGCAATGGTGTGGACAATGGCGATGTAGAAATTCTGACAACCGATGTGGGGGACTTTATTGCCTATGGTCAGAATGCCAGCAAGTGCCTGGGCGTCATTGGCAGTGGCAATCGTAACTTTAACAACCAATACTGTCTGACAGCCAAGCAATATTCAGAGCGCTTCGGATTTCCGGTTTTGGCCGATTTTGAAATGCGCGGCATGTTGGGAGACATTAAGAAGGTTGCAGGAATTATTGAGGAGCTCTATCACATTGAAAAAAACGAAAACCAGTGAGGTTTTCGTTTTTTTGATGTTCTAAATCAAGCTTACATCTTTTCTGGTGCTTCTACTCCCAGCAAACGCAGAGCTTCTTTGAGGACAACAGCTGTTGAGTAGCTGAGAGCCAGACGGCTGTCACGCTCAGGGCTTTCGTCCAGAATCCGTGTGTGTGCATAGTATTTGTTAAAGGCTTGAGCCAAGCTGATAGCGTATTTGGCAATCAGAGATGGCTCATAGTTATCAGCAGCACGCTTGACAACGCGACCGAAGTCTTGGAGCAGCTTGATAATTTCCCAGCTTTCTGGATCGTTCAGGCTGTACGTAGCCTCTGCATCTGGCTGGAAGTTCGCCTTGCGCAGGATAGACTGGACACGAGCATAGGCATACTGGATGTAAGGGCCTGTTTCTCCCTCGAAGGAAACCATAGCTTCCAGATCAAAGTCGTAACCATTGCGGCGGTCAGTTTTGAGGTCGTAGAACTTAACTGCTCCGACCCCAACTGCGCGAGCAACAGCTTCCTTGTTTTCCAAATCTGGGTTTTTAGCTTCAATCTGGCTCTTAGCCCGGCTGATAGCTTCCAGCAGAGTTGGTTCGAGGAGGATGATGTTTCCTTTACGTGTAGACAGTTTTTGACGGTTCTTAGTCACTAGACCGAAGTCAACATGAATCATGTCGTCGCTCCAGTCAAAGCCCATCTTTTTCAGAACGGCCTTAAGCTGTCTAAAGTGGTTGGCCTGCTCTTGACCTACAACATAGACATTTTTGACAAAGTTGTATGTGCGAGCCCTGTAGATGGCTGTTGCAATATCCCGTGTGATGTAGAGGGTAGCACCGTCTGATTTTTTAATCATAGCAGGCGGAAGGTTAAAGTCTTCCAAGTCTACAATGCTAGCTCCTTTTGATTCCTGTAAAAGACCTTTTTCTTCGAGGATTTGAATCCCTTCGTCCATCTTGTCATTGTAGAAAGCTTCACCATTTAGGCTGTCAAACTCGACACCTAGGAGTTCGTAGATACGGTTGAATTCTGTCAGACTTTCGTCGCGGAACCATTGCCAGAGCTCAGTTGCTTCTGGGTCGCCATCTTCCAGCTTCTTGAACCAAAGGCGGCCTTCTTCATCCAGAGATGGGTCGTTTTCAATCTCGGCATTGATACGCACGTAGAGTTTGAGGAGCTCGTCAATAGGGTTAGCTTCAACAGCTTCCTGGCTTCCCCACTTCTTATAAGCTACCATCAAGAGGCCAAACTGTTTGCCCCAGTCTCCCAAGTGGTTGATTTTGATGGTGTTGTAGCCAATCTTGCGGAAGATGTTGGAAAGAGCATCACCGATAACAGTAGAGCGCAAGTGGCCGACTGAGAAAGGCTTGGCAATGTTTGGGCTTGATAGATCAATGGTGATATTCTGATTATTTCCTTCGTTTTGCTGGCCATAGTCAGCTCCATCTTTGATGACTTCTTTGATGACTTGGCCAGAAATTTCAGCCTTGCTGAGGAAAAAGTTGACATAAGGACCAGTCGCAACGACTTTATCAAAATGCGCTGTATCAATCTTTTCAGCGATATCAGCAGCGATGATTTGAGGAGCTTTGCGCTCAGTCTTTGCCAGAGAAAAGGCTGGGAAGGCGATATCACCAAGTTCAGAGCTCTTTGGCTGCTCCAATAAATTTAAAATAGCGTCTTGATCAAGGCTGTCAATAACCTTGGCCAATTCGCCGGCAATCAACTGTTTGTTATCCATATTTGCTCCTTTGTGTCTTTTGTTATTATTTTATCACATTTTTCAAGGAATCTTCAATTTTTTTGGGAATAATTTTTGGGCTAATAGGAATTTTTCTGATATAATAAGAGGGATAAGAACCTGTATTTATAGATGAGTTTTCCATCTAAATGCTTCCTTCCCTGACACTCTTGGTTAAAGTTTTTTGTTTATTCTCAGTATTCCTGCAAATCTTTGCCTAGATTGATGGAGAAGCAGCCTTTGATCGGATGAAGTGCCCTTCATGAATGCAGCTTCTAATTATTCAATAATGAGGTAAAAATGAGAAAGAATGACCGTCATCAGTTAGTCAAAACGATGATTAAGGAAGAAAAGCTAGGAACGCAAAAGGAGATTCAGGATCGTCTGGAAGCGCAAGGGGTTTATGTAACACAGACTACCCTGTCGCGTGACCTCCGTGAAATCGGCCTGACTAAAGTTAAGAAGAAGGGGCTGACTTATTATGTTTTGGCGCATGAGACTGAAGAGATTGATTTTATAGAGTTTTTAGCCAAGCATGTGGAGAGTGTAGCCAGGGCAGAGTTTAGTCTGGTTCTTCGTACAGGCCTGGGAGAGGCAACAGTGCTGGCCAATGTCGTGGATAGCTCGTTCGATAGCCGCATTCTGGGAACCGTTGCGGGTGCTAATACTCTTTTAGTGGTTTGCCGAGATCAGGCAGCTGCTCAGGAGATTGAGGAGCAAATACAGGAAGTAATGTAAGAATCACAGTTTTTTCAGGAAAAAAATGGAGAGGTTTGAGACGGAAGTCCTGACCTCGTTTGTTTTTAGAAAGGATAGAGATGGCAGTAGAAAAGTTATCGCCAGGCATGCAGCAGTATTTGGATATCAAAAAGGACTATCCAGATGCTTTCTTGCTCTTTCGGATGGGGGATTTCTATGAGTTGTTTTATGATGATGCGGTCAATGCCGCCCAGATTTTAGAGATTTCCCTCACCAGCCGCAATAAAAATGCAGAAAATCCCATTCCCATGGCTGGAGTTCCCTATCATTCGGCACAGCAGTATATTGATGTTTTGGTCGAGTCAGGCTATAAGGTAGCGATTGCGGAGCAGATGGAAGATCCCAAGGAAGCCAAGGGCGTTGTTAAGCGGGAGGTCGTTCAGGTTATCACACCGGGGACGGTGGTGGATTCCAGTAAGCCGGACTCTGCGAATAACTTTCTGGTGGCTTTGGATTACTCAGACGGCCTCTATGGTCTGGCTTATATGGACTTGGTGACCGGTGAGTTTCAGGTGACCAGTCTAGAGGACTTTGCCTTGGTCTGCGGGGAAATCCGCAATTTGAAAGCTAGGGAAGTGGTGCTGGGCTATGCCTTACCAGAAGCTGAGGAGCAGGTCTTGGCTGGACAGATGAACCTTTTGCTGTCCTATGTACAGACGGCTTTGGAAGATGTACAGCTGCTGGGAGAGGAACTGTCTCCTATGGAGCGTCAGGCAGCGGGGAAATTGCTGGAGTATGTGCACCGGACCCAGATGAGGGAGCTCAGCCATTTGAAGAAGGCCCATCATTATGAAATCAAGGACTTTCTGCAAATGGATTATGCCACCAAGGCGAGTCTGGATTTGACAGAAAATGCTCGCTCGGGCAAGAAGCACGGCAGTCTTTATTGGCTGATGGACGAGACCAAGACAGCCATGGGCGGCCGTATGCTGCGCTCTTGGATTCAGCGTCCGCTGATTGATGAAGCGCGAATTAGCCAGCGGCAGAATGTCGTCGAGGTTTTTCTGGATTATTTCTTTGAGCGTAGTGATTTGACGGAGAGCCTCAAGGGAGTCTACGATATCGAGCGGCTTGCTAGTCGGGTTTCTTTTGGCAAGACCAATCCCAAGGATCTGCTGCAGCTGGCAGCTACATTGGGCAATGTGCCTCAGATTAAGGCTATTTTGCAAGGAATTGGCAGTCCGCATCTAGCTCGTTTGATTGAGGGCTTGGATCCTATTCCAGAGTTGGCGGGCTTGATTAGCTCAGCTATTTCGCCGGATGCACCCCATATCATCACTGAGGGCAATATCATTCAGACAGGTTTTGATGAGACTTTAGATCAGTATCGGCTTGTGCTGAGGGAGGGGACCGGATGGATTGCGGAGCTGGAAGTTAAAGAACGTGCCAATTGCGGCATCAGCAATTTAAAGATTGATTACAACAAAAAAGATGGTTACTACTTCCACGTGACCAATTCCCAGCTGGCTCATGTGCCTAGTCATTTCTTCCGCAAGGCGACCCTGAAAAATTCGGAGCGTTTTGGAACGGAGGAGCTAGCTCGGATTGAGGGAGAGATGTTGGAGGCGCGTGAAAAATCTGCTAATCTGGAATACGAAATTTTCATGCGGATTCGCGAGGAAGCTGGCAAATACATCCAGCGCTTGCAGGCCTTGGCACAAACGTTGGCAGCTGTAGATGTGTTGCAGAGCTTTGCTGCGGTGGCAGAACAGCAGCATTTGGTGCGCCCTATCTTTACTGGGGAGCGCCGTCTGCAGATTGAAAAAGGTCGGCATGCTGTTGTGGAAAAGGTCATGGGAGCCCAGAGTTACATTCCAAATAGTATTCTGCTGGACCAGGAAACGGACATCCAGCTGATTACCGGGCCGAATATGAGCGGGAAATCGACTTATATGCGCCAGCTGGCTATCATCGTCATTATGGCACAGATGGGTTCTTATGTGCCTGCTCAGTCTGCCAGTCTGCCTTTATTCGATGCGATTTTCACTCGCATCGGTGCAGCGGATGATCTGGTGTCTGGCCAGTCCACTTTTATGGTGGAGATGATGGAGGCCAATCGTGCCATTCGGCAGGCCAGCGAGCGTTCGCTCATTCTCTTTGATGAGTTGGGCCGTGGGACGGCGACTTATGATGGGATGGCGCTGGCTCAGGCTATTATCGAGCACATTCATCATTATACTGGAGCCAAGACCCTCTTTGCCACTCACTATCATGAGCTGACAGCCTTAGAGGATAGCTTGGAGCATTTGGAAAATGTCCATGTGGCAACCTTGGAGAAGGACGGACAGGTGACTTTCCTGCATAAGATTGAGCCGGGTCCGGCTGACAAGTCCTACGGGATCCATGTGGCTAAGATTGCCGGACTTCCTGAGAAATTACTGGAGCGGGCGGATAGCATTTTGAGTCATTTGGAGAGTCAGGATACAGCACTAGGCTCAGAGCTTCATGCTGCATCCAGACCGAAGCAGTCACAAGTGGCTGAGCAGATGTCTCTTTTCGCAGAAGGAACGGAAAATCCAGTCCTGACTGAACTACGAGACTTGGACATCTATAATATGACTCCCCTGGAAGTCATGGCGGCGGTAGCCGAGCTCAAGAAGAAGTTGTAAAAATAAAGAACAGACTTGTTAATGCCTCAAGTCTGCTCTTTTTATTTCTCACGATTTGCTAGACAAACCGCTATTGATTTTTTGAATGTTGCGGTAGGTGTGGTAGTAAATGACGCCTGAAATGATTAGATAGATAAGGGTGAATTCCCCGACGGCGGTCAGTGTCAGGCTGAGTATTTTTTCTCTTGGGAAAAATCCAGCTAGGTTAGCTAAAAGTGCAAAGGTCAGAATCATCACACCATAGTGGCTGACAATGGAGCGCAGGATGCTCCAGTCTCTTTGGAAGAAGCTTCCACTCCATCTGAAAATAGCTCCCATGATAAACCAGATAAGCAGGCAGTAGAGCATGATGAGGGAAACATGAACATGCTGGCTCAAAAAGAAGTGGCCGATAGGAGAGCGAGGGTGAAGCGGTAGATAAGCTGGGTTGTAAAAATAAGAAACAATCATGGAGAAGAAGAGACCGATGAAAATCCCTCCAATCCCTCCGAAAAAGAGTTCTTTAAGACGAGTTTTCATAATTGCAACCTTTCTTTAATGGATTTGAGATAGCGGCGGGACGAGTATGTCTGATCGCCGTTTTTCAGAAATATTTGAATCAGACCATTTGGAGTCAGCTTGAGGTGGCTGATTTGTTGGCTATTGATAATCTCCGATTGAGAAATCTGCAGGAAATAGTCCGGCAGGATCTGCAGCAATTGATAAAGAGGTTGTTGAGCTCGATAGCTGTCTTTTGCTGTTCGGACTCGGATCTGGCGATTTTCTGTATAGATTCGCTGGATTTCTTTAGCATCCAGCAGATAGATGTCGTCCTCTTTCTTGACATGAATCTTGTCTTCTTTGCCTAGATGTTGAGCAAAGTGGACCAATTCCTGAATGCTTTCTGTCATGAGGCGAGCCTCAATGCTGACGGAGTCTTCGGTGACTTGAGAATCGATTCTTAGCTTAACTTTCATAACTTCCTCCTTTCACCTTTATTAAACCGCAACCAGGCAAAGAAAACAAGCCCTTTTGCCTATGTGGCAGCTATTTGTGTCTATATGGTTTGGCTGGCGGACAGAATGGTCAAGAAAATGCTGCCCTCTGATAGAAAGAGCCCAATGTGTTATAATAGATAGCAGAACAACTACGGAGAAAATGATGTCAAAAATTATCGAACTTCCAGAAATTCTGGCCAATCAGATTGCGGCCGGTGAAGTCATTGAGCGGCCTAGCAGCGTGGTCAAGGAGCTGGTGGAAAATTCAATTGATGCGGGTGCAAGTCAGATTACCATCGAAATCGAGGAGGCCGGACTCAAGAGTATTCAGGTGACAGATAATGGTGAAGGCATAGACCACGAAGATGTCCCTCTGGCCCTTCGACGCCATGCTACCAGTAAAATCAAGAAGCAGGCGGATCTCTTTCGGATTCGAACACTGGGTTTTCGTGGTGAGGCCATTCCTTCCATTGCTTCTGTCTCGCGTTTTACCATTGAGACAGCGACTGAAGCCGGCCAGCACGGGACTCTACTGGTTGCCCAAGGCGGTGAGATAGAAGAGCACGAGCCTACTAGCAGTCCGCTAGGAACGAAAATCAAGATAGAAGATCTCTTCTTCAATACTCCGGCTCGTCTCAAGTATATGAAGAGCCAGCAGGCAGAGCTGTCCCATATCGTTGATGTGATTAATCGGCTCAGTCTGGCTCATCCGGAAGTGGCTTTCACCCTTATCAGTGACGGCCGCGAAATGACACGGACTGCCGGCAGTGGCAATCTGCGTCAGGCTATTGCAGGAATCTATGGTCTGGCAACAGCCAAGAAAATGGTGGAAATTTCTGCTTCAGATCTGGACTTTGAGGTGAGCGGCTATGTCAGCTTGCCTGAGCTGACTCGCGCCAATCGGAATTATATTACGATCCTCATTAATGGCCGCTATATTAAGAATTTCCTGCTCAATCGTGCTATTTTGGATGGCTACGGCAGCAAGCTGATGGTAGGACGCTTTCCACTCGCGGTCATCAATATTCAGATTGATCCCTATCTGGCCGATGTCAATGTCCATCCGACCAAGCAAGAGGTGCGGATTTCTAAAGAGCGGGAACTCATGGCCTTGATTTCGCAAGCCATTGCAACCAGTCTCAAGGAGCAGGATCTTATCCCGGATGCTTTGGAAAATCTAGCCAAATCAACTGTTAAGCGTGCGACTAAGCCCGAACAGACCAGCCTCCCGCTGAAAGAAAATCGCCTCTACTACGATAAGGAGCAGAATGACTTCTTCCTCAAGCCACAGGTGGCCGAGCAGCAGTTATCCTTCGAAGAGTCAGCAAAGCCTGTTCATGAAGCGACAGATGAAAAGGTAGAACCGCAATCAACTTCGGTCAAATTTGCAGAGAGAAAGCCAGTTAGCTATGACCAACTAGACCATCCAGAGCTAGACCAGGCCAGTCTGGAGCGGGCTGTGGATAAGTTGAAGCAGGAAGAGAAGTCAAGCTTCCCAGAGTTAGAATATTTCGGCCAGATGCATGGCACTTATCTCTTTGCTCAGGGCAAGGGTGGTCTTTACATTATTGACCAGCATGCTGCCCAAGAGCGGGTCAAGTATGAGTATTATCGGGAGAAGATTGGAGATGTGGACAATAGCCAGCAGCAGCTCTTAGTGCCCTATATTTTTGAATTTCCAGCGGACGATATGCTGCGGATCAAGCAGCGGATAGAGCTGTTAGAAGACGCTGGCATCTTTTTAGAAGAGTATGGAGCCAATCAGTTTATCCTCCGTGAGCATCCCATTTGGTTCAAGGAAGAGGAGATTGAGGCAGGCATCTATGAGATGTGTGATATGCTTCTCCTGACCAAGGAAGTTTCCATCAAGAAATATCGAGCAGAGCTAGCTATTATGATGAGCTGCAAACGCTCCATCAAGGCCAATCACAGTCTGGATGACTACTCTGCGCGTGACTTGCTCTTTCAGCTGTCCCAGTGTGACAATCCCTACAACTGCCCACACGGCCGACCGGTCTTAGTCAACTTTACCAAGTCGGATATGGAAAAAATGTTCCGCCGCATTCAGGAAAATCATACTAGCCTGCGGGAGTTGGGGAAATACTAAACTCTATAGAAGATCAAACAGCCCTAGTCATAGAACTAGAGCTGTTTTGAATTTTTGAGCTGAACTTGCGTTCCAGCAAGCAAATCAGCTGGATGGCGTTTGTCCTTGCGAAGTAGTCCCATCAGCAGAAAGATCAAGAAGAGAATCCCTGCTGAAGTTGACAAGAAAATTGACAAAGCATCTGCTTGATAAGCACTACGGATAGCTCCCATATGCCCCAGCTGCCAAGGGAAAAGCTTGATAGTAGAGCGCAAAAGGCTGTGGGAAAGGCTCCTATGTTTGTAAACCAATTGTAAACCTGCCCAACGCTTGCCAAAACTGCCTTTTCTATAGTCTAGCCAAGCAAAGATGATAGTTAGAGGCAGGACTGAGCTAGAAAAAGCCAGAAGCTGGCTCTGAGCTTCAGTGAATACAGGAATGCCTCCTAGAACCAGATTGTAAAAGCCCATAGCTAGTAAAAAAAGAGAAATGAGGTAGCCTGAGATGAAGAGCCAGTCTCCAATCAGCTCTTTCAGACGAGTTTTGACAGGTATGGGATTGTCAATTTTTAGTTTCATCTTTAGCACCTTCTTTTTTAGAATCCTCATCAAGGCCTATAACCTTGTCTAGGTATTTTTCCTTAATCTTTAGCGCCTTGTTAATAGCTATTGCGGATGCGATTAAGAGGAAAAAGGTCAACCAGACCAGGGCAGTGAATTTTGCTGGAAAGCTAGAACCTGCGAAAAAGAGAAAGATAGCCAAGGCTGATACAAAAATATACAAAACCTGCCAGAAGCCATAAGATTTCACTTCCTTGTAGTAGCGATCTTTTTCGTCTTCTGAGAGGACGGGTTTTATTTCTGGCTTGTCGCTGTCTTCTAAAAGCAGATAATCTGTCGTCACTTGGAAAATCTTGCTCAGCTCTACAATTTTTTCCAGTTCTGGCAGCGCTTGGCCAGACTCCCACTTAGAAATGCTCTGGCGAGAGACATTGATTTGTTCAGCCAGTTTTTCTTGTGACCAGCCTTTTTCTTTTCTTAGTTCAAATAATTTATCAGCGAGTTTCATTATCGCAGCCTCCTTTTCTTTGCTAACTCTATCCTAACAGCTTTTAGTTATCTTGAGAATACAGCTTCCTGTACATTTTGTCAACCGCTGGTTGCACTTCTGTTTGCAGTTTCCAGACAGAAAATATGATATACTAGATAAGCAAAATGATACAAAAAGAAGGAAGATTATGTACGAATATTTTAAAGGAATCATCAGTAAAATAACAGCCAAATACATCGTATTGGAAGTCAACTCTATCGGCTATATTCTTCATGTGGCCAACCCTTATGCTTACTCAGGGCAGCTTCATCAGGAAGCTAAGGTCTATGTGCACCAGGTGGTGAGAGAAGATGCGGAGCTCCTTTACGGCTTTGCGACTGAGGAGGAGAAGCAACTCTTTCTCAGCTTGATTTCAGTCTCAGGTATTGGCCCAGTGTCTGCTCTGGCTATTATTGCGGCGGATGATAATGCTGGCTTGGTGCAGGCTATTGAGCAGAAAAATATCACCTACCTGACCAAGTTTCCTAAGATTGGCAAGAAGACAGCCCAGCAGATGGTGCTGGACTTGGAAGGCAAGGTGGTGGTGGCAGATGGTCCGGCAGAAAGTAAGGCGCCCGTCCAGACTGTGGATAATCAGGAGCTGGAAGAAGCCATGGAAGCCATGCTGGCTCTGGGCTACAAAGCTGCTGAACTCAAGAAAATCAAGAAATTCTTTGAAGGAACGACGGATACAGCTGAAAACTATATCAAGTCAGCTCTTAAGATGTTGGTGAAATAATGGGGATTGCTCGAATTAGTTATGCTGAAAGCAAAAATGTTAACAATAATATAGCCCTAAGATTTAGGAATGGTGAGATAGAAGATGTCTGGCTAGACTGTAAAACTTTTCCTTTGTATTGTAAATATTGTGAACAAACTCAAACGGAATTATTTTTACATATGTCGTCTCGATATGGTCAAGTAGGACCGATTCCTTGTGAATTTTGTAATCGTGATATAACGGTTGTAGATAGTGATACTTATGTTGATGGAATAGAGGTGAGTGGTGAGTCCTGTTCCTTTCAACAACTCTATTTGTTAAGTGCAGACTACATTGGATGGTTTGAAGAATGGTATGGTATAACTCTGGCCTCAGAAAGTTTATTTGAAAGTTGGACTGATTGGATGTCTGTAGATCAGCTTCGAGAACAGATTGAAACATTAACTGGAATAGAAACAGATAGTCAAGCAAGGTATCAAACAGATGAGAAATTTAACCCTCTGCCACCAGATATTAATCGTTGGATCAATTTATTAGATAGGTCTACGGTTCCCTTACCTAGCTATGTTTTAAAGATTGGAGAATAACATGACCAAACGCTGCGGCTGGGTAAAAATGAACAACCCCTTGTATGTGGCCTATCATGATGAGGAGTGGGGCAAGCCTCTCCATGATGATCAGAAATTATTTGAATTGCTCTGCATGGAGACTTATCAGGCTGGACTTTCTTGGGAGACCATTCTGAATAAACGTCAGGCTTTTCGGGAAGCTTTTCATTTCTATGATGCCCAGAAAATTGCTCAGATGACGGATGCGGATCTGGATGATTTGTTGGGCAATCCCGACATCATCCGTAACAAGATGAAAATTTATGCAACTAGGGCTAATGCCCAAGCTTTTTTGGCTGTTCAAAAGCAGTTTGGCTCTTTTAATGACTATATCTGGTCCTTTGTAGATTTCAAAACGATTGACAATGAAATTTTGGACTACGAGGAAGCGCCAGCCAAGACAGAGCTGTCAGAAACTATGTCCAAGGCGCTGAAAAAGCAAGGCTTCAAATTTGTTGGTCCTGTTTGTGTCTATTCATTCCTAGAAGCAGCTGGCCTTATCAATGACCATGAAAATGATTGTGACTGGAAGTAGAACGATGAAAACAAGAAAATCTCAGCTTATTTTTATTTTTCTATATACCATTTTATTCCTAGATAGAGGTTTGCAGTTTATTGGACAAAAATGGCTGAATTATCCAGTATATTTCCTTTTATTTGTTTTGGGAATTTTAGATTATCGGGAGGAATTGCAGAAGCAGTTTTCTATGATTCTGACTGAGAAGAAGGAATTTCTGAAAACGATTTCCTTATATATGTTTTTTGTTTTCCTCCTGTCTATTGCTTGCAACCTGCTTTCAGCTTTGATTAAACAGAGTCTGGGGTTGCCACTGCAGGGACAGAATGAAGCCAATATTCAAGGTGTGCTTTTAGAAAATCCTTATCTGTTCTTGCTTGTTGGTTGTTTTATTGGACCAGTTGTGGAAGAACTTTTCTTCCGTCGTTTTTTCCTAGGAACCTTCTTGGCAAAATTCTCCAATTGGATAAGTATTGTGTTAACAACCTTTCTATTTGCTACTCTTCATATGCACAGCTGGTCAATGTCAGAGTGGGTGACAGCCATTTCCTATATTGCTGGAGGTTTTCTTTTCTCGCTTCTGTATCTGAAAAAAGACAAAAACATCTGGTATCCAATTACCCTCCATTGTTGTAATAATATCTTTGCTTTCATCATTACTTTATTGACCATAATTAAATGAAAACCTAGAAGTTCCAGACCTCTAGGTTTTTTATTATTCTCTTTATCTCCTCATTCTCCTTTCTGCATCCAAATCTTTTCCTTGATAAAGATGCGCAGCTCATAGAAGAGCATAAAGAGCGTGGAGATGAGGAAGCCAGCCATAAAGATATGGTGCAAGTAAGCGAAGACACCAATATAAACCAAGATGGAAAAAAGGTAGAGAATGACTAAATAATGCCATTTTTTGGCCTTGCTATCTTCGATAACCTTTTTCTCCAAACGCTCATCCTCCTTGATGAGTGTGTCCAGACTGATATCAAACTCCCGACTGATAGAGATGAGATTTCCAATATCAGGGATACCTTTTTCGCTTTCCCAGCGGGCAATGGCGGAGCGGGAAACCTTGAGCCTTTCTGCCAAAGCCTCCTGAGTGAGTTGATTTTGTTGACGAATATCTTTGAGAACTTGTGAAATTTTCATGATGATCTCCTTTCTTTAAATAAAAATATTTAGATGATTTCCTTTTTTCATCTTTCTTATAAACAAAGTATAAATTTCTAATTATCTTTTTATATTTTCTTAAATGCTCGTAAAGCCTTATTCTATGTGCTTTCGAGTATTTTTACTGTAGGAAGATACTTCACGTTTCTTTGCATATTTCCTCATGTCTTAGCTGTCAGAAGTGGTAAATAAGTAGTAAATTCATTTGTACTACTAAGCAACAAGACGCTCCTGTTGCTTCTCTTTATTCAAGCGTTTCATTTCTGCCATTGCAGAATCGAATGTTGCATGTGCGTAATAGTTCAGCGTCATGGCTATATTAGCATGTCCCATAATGTACTGTAATGCCTTTGGATTCATTCCTGCATTTGCATAGTTGGTACAGAATGTATGTCGCAAACTATGTGGAGTGATGTGTGGCAATTTATCCTCGTTATACTTATTGTATTTCTTAACAAGACCTTTCATCATGCCGTTGTAATCACTTGCCACTTTTGGATAGTTCTTTCTATTAAGAAAGAGGAAATCACTATATCCATCAATCTCAACACGCTTATCATTCTTTCGATTCGCTAACACTCGCTTAAATGCTTGATAGGCTTCTTCAACCATAGGAACTTGACGTTCGCCACTTTTGGTCTTTGGTGTTTCAATGTAGTACCCAATTTCAGTATCTCTCAATAGCTGATGGTCTATATTGACAAGACGATTCTCAAAATCTAAATCTGGAAGTGTCAAACCACCAAACTCTGAAATACGAAGACCTGTTTTTAAGAGTATCAGAATTTCATCATAATTTTTGCTGTAGGTTTTATCAGCTTTTGCAAAGGCTAACAGTTTTTCTTCCTGTTCTTCTGTTAGTACGGTCTTAGGGACAGTATCATCATCAAGAACTGCTTTCAGTTGAAAGTCAAATGGATTCTTCCGAACACAATCATCTTGTATAGCAATATAGAATGAAGCCTTTAAAGAACGTTTGTAGTTATTGATGGTTTGATAAGCATAACCATTTTCACTCATTCTAATAGCCCATTCTTTAGCGTCTGATGGCTTAATACTGTCAATACTTCTTACACCTAACTTGTCTTTCTTCAAAATATCCATAAGATATTTGCGTCCAGTTTCAGTGTTTTTTCTAACCTTTGGTCTTTGAGCGTTCTGTTTTGCGTAAAGCTGGCAGAGTGTCATTTTCTTTCCTACAACATCAATACCATCATGAATGTCTTTCTGTAACTCTGCGATTTTCTCTCTAAGTGAGATACAATCACGCTTTCCTGCTGGTACTCGGTCTGTAGCCACAAGTTTCCACGAGTAAACAAATTGCGGTTCTCCAAATGAATCTATATATTTGTATAAGTATCTTCCGTCTTTTCGTTGGCTCTCTCCAGTCTTTAAGATTCGACCTTTATTGTCACGTCTTTTTTCTGACATGGCATTTGCTCCTTTCCTTTATGGAAAGAGCCTTGATACGACTTAATACTATTTTATCATATACAAGACCCTTTGGCGACGCTAGATTGCGTCCAATGTATCTATAATTTTTTCAAATTGTTTTCGTTTAATCTGAATACGATTGCCATTCATAATCAGCCAATTTGCATTTTTATTTTCCTCTGCCAAGCGTCGTAGCTTGTTTTCGCCAATACGAAAATATTTTGACGCTTCTTCAATGGTTAGGGTATAACGTTCCCAAATAGGAATGTCAGTCTGCTTCATAAAATCCTCCTTTCCAAATCACTTATTTGGATTTCATAAAAGTTGTTTTACCAGCAATCGAACAGCTTTAGCAAAGCTCACGGGAGTTCCACCCCTGCATGGTTCTCATGTAGCCATACTCATTGCCTGCGACGGTTTTATCACGCTCGGACTATTGACTGTATGGGAGTATCATTATCACGATAAGAATGTCGTTGCAGGCAATCCTGCTAAAGATTGCTTCTCGGATCACTAACATGAATCGCTCGCTATCTTTATAAGATAGGTCATGGCGGTTAGTTCCGTTGGCTCTTTTCTTATCGAAACGTATTCGATTACTTTTATTCAGTTTTCAAAGAACAATGGCTCGTTAGCCTATCAAAACACATTGAAAGCTCAATATGCTTTGGTGGAATAACAAACCTCCCTGTTCGGGAAGCGTGGAATGGTTTAGCACGCTTCCACGAAAGGAGAGAGGATATTACTTAATTTCAAATGACAAAATCTTTGTAATCAGTCTGGTTTCCATTCTTCCACGTAAGACTTCATCAACGACCATACTTTGATTGCCATATTCATCTTTCATAAGTCGTAGGGAACGCTTCGTTATGTACCCTCTGTAATGATGTAGAATCTGGTTAATCGCTTCGGTATCGCCATCTGTTGCCTTTACAATGAGAGGAAAGGGAATCATAGGATATTGTGTTTTCATTCTTCAAATTCCTCCATAAACTTTTTAATTAAGGCTAGTCCACTGGTTCTATGCCGATAGACAGTAGAACGGTTCAATTTCAACAGGTCTGCAATTTCTGAATCGCTCATGTCCATAAAGTAAAACAGCAGTAGAATTTCACGTTTCTTGTCTGGCAACTCACGTAATGCTTCACTCAACAAATCATTTTCAACGCCTACTGATAACCCATTGAGTGTAAAAATCTGAAAGTCAGTTGAATAGTTATCTGTTGTCGCAAACTGGCTAACAAGATAATCGCCAACATCCGAAAAGGACACCTCACGCTTTGCAATCCTTGAAAGATAAAGCATATAATTCTTTCGCTCGTCTTCCATAGCACGTTTACAGATATAGTCAAACTGATTTTCTATTGTGGTCTGAAAAGAAGATGGTTTCATGTTTCTCACCCCCTTTCTGTCTAGGAAAGGAAGTGAGCCTTGCTCGTTTATCTCCTTTCACTCTTAGTCCCAATGTGAAAGGGGGATTTGTTGCATTACTGATAAATAAACTTTGTAAAAAAGTTCTGAATAGCCAAAAAAGCATATAAACAGATTTATTTCTCTGTTTACATGCTTCTGTTATTCTATCTATATGATTTATAAAACCACATTGGTGGACGTACTTATCTATTGCAGATAGACGACTTTTTTTGACAAGAACCCAATGTAAGGAAATTTATTGTATATGATGTACTTCATGGCGACGTTGACCTCCAACAAACCGCCATTTGGAAGTAATATACAATATTTTAACAGCGTAAATAGCACTACCATATAACGGTTTTTTTTATTGGCGTTTAGTAGTGCTTTTTATTAAATATAAACCTATAAACCATATAACACGTTTTTCTATACCTGTTTTTAATTCAGTAGGAACAATAAAATGTATAGAGGTGGTCTACTATGCGTAAAAAAGAAGATAAATATGATTTTAGAGCCTTTGGTTTAGCCATTAAAGAAGCTCGATTGAAACGAGGTTTAACTCGTGAACAAGTGGGAGCATTGATTGAAATTGACCCACGGTACTTAACTAATATTGAAAATAAAGGGCAACACCCCAGCATACAAGTTCTTTATGACCTTGTATCGTTACTTCATGTTTCCGTTGATGAATTTTTCTTACCTGCTAATAACTTGGTAAAAAGCACCCGACGATTACAGATAGAGAAATACATGGATAGCTTTACAGACAAAGAACTATCCTTAATGGAATCTTTAGCCAGCGGTATCAACGAAGCAAGAAACATCGAAGACTAATTAAAAGAATCCATACATAACGGAAAGAGCCGATAAAATGAGATTGTATTAATCTCATTTTATCGGCTCTGCGTCTTTGCGTCTGGCTCTGTAATCACAGTTACTTTGAACTGCTTTATTTCAATTAAATTTTCTTGTCTGCATTTCGGACAATAGAGGGGGAATTTTTTTAATTCAGTATCTTCCCTTATCTTTAATCGTGTTTTATTTCCACATACAGGACACAATATCCACTTGTAGTTTATAATAACTATCTCCTCCTTTACACTTTAATTCAAATCTTTATTAAAAAATATTTCATCTTATTTAACAAGAAACCATATTTATATAACAACATAAAATACACTAAGTTATTTTATTGAACATATATCGTACTTTATCTATCCGACTATTTGGACGACGGGGCTGGCAAACAGGTTCACCGGTAGTAACATGGTACCCTTTTAACTCTGTTAAACAAACACTACGTCCATTTGTAAAGAAAGTTAAATCACTACGATATTCTTGAATACACCGAGCAGGGATTTCTCCACTAAGAATGACCTCATTATTTTTCAATTGAGTGTCTACGATGTTCGCACAATATTTAGGAGCATCGTTGTATGCTCGTGAAAGATATTCCTGTGGCGCATAAATTTTAAAACTAAGATATGGCTCTAACAATTCTGTTCCAGCTTTTTTTAAGACTTGTTCCAATACAATAGGAGCAAGCATCCGAAAATCTGCTGGGGTACTAACAGGGCTATAGTATAAGCCATACTTAAAACAGATTTTACAGTCCGTCACATTCCAACCATACAATCCTTGTTCACAGCCATAGCGTATCCCCTCCATAACTGCATTTTGAAACGATTGATTTAAGTATCCAAGAGAAACCGAGCTCTCATACTGCATTCCACTTCCCAACGGAAGCGGTGATACAGATAAACCAATGGAAGCCCAGAAAGGATTTGGCGGCACTTCGATGTGAATGGTATATTCTGCATTTTTTAACGGTCTCTCCATATAAATGACTGTAGGCTCTTTTAGTTCTATCTCCACATGATACTTTTCTTGCAACAGTGCACTAATCACTTCCATTTGTACTTTCCCTAAGAAAGAAAGTATAATTTCATGTGTCGTAGAATCCACGTAATATCGTAGAAGCGGATCACTATCTGAGATTTCCAAAAGGGCATCAAGCAACATTTCTCTCTGTTCAGGTTTACTCGGTTCAACAGTTGTTTGTAGTAGAGGGTGCGGATTTTCAATCTTTTTTCTCTGTGGCAATAGTTTTGTATCTCCAAGAACACTATTTAACTTCAAAAACTCATTTTGCAAAATAACAATTTCTCCAGAATAAGCTCTATCAATCTTACATAATTCACCATTTATTGAAGTATACATTTCTGTAACTTTTATTTTTTCTTTTTCTGATACTCTAACCGAATCTCGTAAATGTAGTACTCCACTATAAAGGCGTATATATGCAAGACGTTGTCTTTTTTTTGTATATTCAATTTTGAAAACATTTCCGCAAAGTTCAGACGGACCTCGATGTGTTGATGAATAAAATTTATTAGTAATAACTTCTATAAGGTTATCAATCCCTATATTACTTTTTGCACTTCCATGATAAAGAGGGAACAGAGAACAATTCTGAAATCTTATGCTTTCCTCTTGTTCGAGTTCCAATGCTTCTAATGATTTACCGGACATATATTTCTCTAAAAGGTCATCGTTTCCCTCTATTACCGTATCCCATTGTTCAGATTCGGTAAAGTTCGTCACACACATATTAGGATACAGTTCTACCTTCTGTTTGATTACAATTTCGGCAGAAAGTTTCTCTTTAATATCCTGATAAACCGTTGATAAATCAATTCCATTTTGGTCAATCTTATTGATAAAAAAGATTGTGGGAATCCCCATTTTCCTAAGTGCATGAAATAATATACGAGTTTGTGCTTGTACGCCATCTTTTGCAGAAATCAGTAGAATTGCCCCATCTAAAACTGATAATGAACGATATACTTCTGCTAAGAAATCCATATGTCCTGGCGTGTCTATGATGTTCACCTTCGTATTTTCCCACTGAAAAGAGGTTATTCCTGTCTGAATTGTAATTCCTCTCTGACGTTCTAAAAGCGTATTATCCGTCCTCGTTGTACCTTTGTCCACGCTTCCTAATTCTGTAATCGCTCCACTGTTATATAATAAGCTTTCTGTTAAGGTAGTTTTTCCTGCATCAACATGAGCTAAAACTCCAATATTAATAATTTTCATGTGATTTTCCTCCATTCAAAAACCCAAAAGGGCATAAAAATCCCAGTGATAAATACTTTTATCACTGGGATTTTTATGCATAACCATAGGCATACAAAGCATACAGATATTCTCCGGATACTTTAGAATCACATGATAAAGGTATTCTTAAACTGGGTACAAAAAACTAAGCCCTCCTAAAAAAGGACATCCAATTATTTGTTCCCACTATCAAATTGACAGTTTATTTAAGAATACCTTGCCGCATATTTATTAACTCCTTTTAAATAGATACTTAAATAATAGCACGTAAGAGCATATTTGTAAAGGAATCTCCAATTTTTTATCAAAGAGAGTACGTGATTACAAAATAGCTGTAATAATGTACCAATATTTGTTATTCTATAATCTTCCAATTACTCCCGTTCTTTTCAAGTACCAAATCAAATTGAGATACCTGCGTTGCTTTGGTCTGCTGGTCGATATACTCCACTGTCAGCGATACCGTGACTTGATTATCCTTACGATTGTGAATAGGATTTACCAGTTCTTGAAAGATGTACTCTTTTCCGATTGGTTTTAATATCCCGTCATTCACATAGTAGGAAAGTTCACTGGCTGTCGCTGTAGGATAGAGCTTGAAGAACGTCGTTAAAAACTCATTGATTTCATTGGTTGTAATGGAATCAACCGTCCCCTCACTTTCAATGGCTTTTGGTTTATAACTTGATTTCTTAGGTATGTTGGTAATGGTCGGATTCTTAACCAGTACCATATTTCCAGAACCATCTACATAGACACTCACTATATAAGCAGAGTGGACGGTCTTTGTATTTTCTCCCTCTGTAATGAGCTGGTCTACACTGTAGGTTACATTAAACTCATTGTCGCCAGTTGGCTCTACCGTCCATATCTGAAATCCTCTTACAGAAGACGATACAGGAATATCTTTGCGTACTGTATCAACATTGAGAGCTTGAAGTTCATCTGTCAGATAGCCTTTTAGACTTTCCATTCGATTATCAATGGACTTATCGGATTGCTCCCATGAATAGTAGACTTTCGCAAAGTTCTCTACAAAATTTTCTACATGATGAGTATCAACGTATTCCTTTTCTATGATAGTTGTTTCGTGAATAGTATGAGTATCTATAGCTGTAAAGTGCTTGAATATCGCAAAGCTGAAACTAAGCCCTAAAAGTACCCACAAGGCAATCACAACCTTTTTATGAGGATTGACCTTATAGACACGAGGTTTCTTTTCCTTTGGTATCTGTTTTTCTTTATTCTGATTTTTTCTAAATTTCATCATTAAATCTTCCTTTCTCATTGTTTGATTCGTCCTGCTCCCACTAAATGCTGTTGCCAGTAGGGGCTTGTTAAGTCGGCATAACCGATTGGGTCGCCTGCATGAAACATACGGTTATTGCCAAGGTATATCCCAACATGAGTAATATAAGAGCCAGCGTTATAGGTAGAATGAAAGAAAACCAAATCGCCAGCTTGTGCTTCCGATAGTGGGATATGCTGGGTCACATCATATTGCTGTTGTGCGGTTCGTGGTAAGTTAATTCCAGCTTTTCCATACGTCCATTGTGTCAGTCCGCTACAATCAAAAGAAGTAGTCGGGGAAGCTCCACCGTAAACGTATCGCCAGCCCTCATATTTCAGTGCTTCGTCCATGATGGCTTGTACCGTATCATCATCAAACTCTGTTGTGACAAGATACTGCGTTACCAGTTGCACATAAAACATATTGCCATAGTTGTATCGCCAGCCCCCATTGATAGGTATGGCTATGGGATTGGGGTAAGACACTTTTTCGCCACCTGAATACTCTTTTGAGAAACTTTGAGCCAGTTCAAAGGTATATTTATTTCCACGATTAGCCACATACCCTAAGAAACCACCACCATAATTGTAGGACTGGATAACCGATTCTAAATCTACACTGAGCCTTTCGCTACTGGCTAATAATTCACTGAAATACTTCACACCTTGCTTAATGGATTCTTCTGTACTCAATGAATTAGGTGGAAGACCGAGGGATTCCGAGGACTGCATAACATCTTCCGCAGTACCGCCCGATTCCACCTGTATAATCGCAAGAAGTATGTTGACATATTCTTCAACGCCATATTCTTTGGCATATTTTTCTACCATAGGCTTATGAGCCAGCACTTCTGCGGAAACATTCACACCTCCATAATGAATATTGGAAATTCCGCTGTCCTGTTCATCTGAAAATAAAATGGCAACAAACAGAAGCAGTGAGAAGACCATCAAGAATAATCCAGAACCACCAATCACTAAAGTTTTCAACTTCATGGTTTCTTACCGACTTTCTTAATGGTGGCGGTTTTGATTGGTGGTCTACTTCTTGTATTTTGTAGTGGTACTCTTTGAACAGTAGACGGACGTTCTTTTGTGATTGGACGTTGTGAAGTTCTATCTGCTGTAGTGGTTGAAGTTGCTGGCTTTTGAACGGTTTTTTCTTGAACGGTATTGCCTTGGCGTTCCACTTTTGGACTTGAAAAATCGGACTTAACTGCTGGACGCTCTTGTTTGGCTTGTTGAGATTCCTTATATGAAGTCTGAATATTAGACTGTTTTGAGGTCTGTTCATCATGATATTGTTCTTGTCTTGTAGTCGGTCTTTCATGAACAGAAGAAGCAGGCTGTTTTTTCTGTTTGACCTGTTCCATTTCAGAGCGACGCTTCGCAATGGTTTTTCGCCTTTGTTCCTGCTGTTCCTTGCGTCCACTGGCTCTGTCCGCTTTGGTTTGAGAAATACTACTGGTTAAATCACGGACATTCTCTTTTACTTTGGATTTTCCTTGATATACTGCATATCTTGCATTGGTCGGCAAATCTTTAACCTGTTCTTTCAAACCACTAGCAGTGTCTACCATTCTGTCTTTGGTATCAGCTACTGTACCGATGGTTTGACCGATACGTTTTCCAAGTGTTGATTTTTCCTTTCCGTCTGGTCGGGAGTGATCTGCTTGTGTCCTTGCAGAACTCCCCGAACCCGACTGTCCTTTTTTACCTGTAACAATGGCAGACCCAGCCCCTAGAGTAGTCATGGAACGTCCAAGTTTCCGCTGTAGACGGTGCATGTGAGCGTGCATAAGCATACGAGGTTTTCTCATCACACGACTTCCCACACTTTGAGAATCGTTACTCTGTAGAGAAAACATACTCATTAAATCGCCCAGCTTGAAGTAGATTCCTGCAAAGGTCACAATCTGTAGAAAAGCAATCAAAAAGAACGGATAACCAGCCGATAAGGTATAGAGCATGGTTGAAATACTAAATGCTGTCGTAATAATCAATGTGATTCCAGCTCGTGTCAAAATGGTATTAAAGAGCTTTGTTATGGCTCGTTTTGACATACCATCAAATGATGGAATCATGCTTAAAATAAAGCTCACAGGCAGAAACATAGCATAGATGATAAAAAGTACCTGCGAGAAAATCATGATTCCTGTTAATAGGAATACAAATATGGAAATCCCAATATTGAAGACAAATAGGAAGAAGACTGTACCTAAACGGTTAATGGTCTTTGTAATGGTTAGATTGGTATTGCTTCTGTCTTCAATTTCTTCCGCAACAATTTTTTCTCTGTCTTCGCCATTGTTGGAATCTGGGCTGGTGGAGAGCAGGCTTTCCACACGGTCAATACCGATACTTTCAATGTCTGAACTGTTGTATTGAAGCAGTAGCCACGGTTGCTGAACCTGTATGGAAAACAGGCTATCTCTGATTAAGTCCACGCTGTCCTTGCCTTGACTATCGGAATGGGGCATGACAATCTTCGTGCCAAGTGATAAACTGGCATTACTGATGTCTGATGAAAAGTCATTGATTTTTTTAATGTAGTCGGGAGCGTAGGCAATAAAGGAAGCCGATAGGATAAACACCAGCACAAAATTCATAATGGCATGAATTGCCTTTGTGGTTTCTCTCTTTATCAGTCCCGTATAGGCAACATAAACCCCAAGAACCAAAATCAAGAGTAAGAGGAATCCAACATAGAAACCCTCTGTTGAAAATCCGTTTGCACTCACACCAGCTAAGGTCTGCATATTCTTACCAATGGAATCTGCTGTAGCGGAAATGAAGTCTAAGGAATAGGCTTCCTGTACTAAGTAACCTGTCGCATTGGAAACATACAAACTGATTGTCCAAATAAAATTGGTAATGGCATATAGTCCATACATGACCTGTTTTCCAATCCCGTCCGACCAGTTCCACGGAAGCCAGCCCCAGCTATTATCCACATAAAAATCCAGTTGATAGTTTTCAAGTGGGTATCGGCTGTATTCATTTGCCACATTGACCGTATCATCTACCAAGCCCGCAGCTTGAACCACCGTTCCCAGCATGGCTAAAAGAAAAATGGCAATCACAAGTGTGAAAGCCACTGTCATTGCCACTTTACCTAGACGTTTCAGCGTCCAGTTTGATTTTATTCTGTTTACTATTGATGGTTTCACATTTACACCTCTTTTCGCACAGGTGGTCTGGTATCAAAGGCATGGAGCAGTTCTTCAAATACAGGGTGGAACTGTATCACACCGACACGACCATATAAATCACTGATAAGGCATTGCCCGTTTTCCAAATCACGCAATCGCTTCTGATTGTTTTCGTCCTCTGGGTCTACACCAAAAAAGGCTAAGGTCTTTTTAATCTCGTTAAGGTCAGTGGAACGAAATGCAAATTTTAAGCCGAGGTTATTTTTCAGTTTTTCATCTAAGAGGTCGTCTGTATTTTGGGTCACGAAATATACCCCAGCGTTCATAGCACGACCAGCCCGAACCAGCTTCATAGATAGTGTTTTTCCTTGTGCTACCTGTAAAAAGCTCCATGCTTCGTCTAAATCTACAATCTTGAAAATGCTTCGGTCTGTATGGATAAAGTCTAAAGCAAAGGTACTAATGACAATCAGCATAGCAACGGATAAAAGCTCCATAGTGGTATATTCCTCAAAGGAAGTTTCCTTGTCGGGAAGTACCAAGTCCGCAACCTGTATAATGTTCAGTTGTTTTTCTAAGCTGATAGACTGCTCCACATAACCATTACTGAATAATAAATGTGCAAAGTCATAGTCTGTAAAACTTTCGATATGGTCGGCTATACTGGTACTTAGTGGCGTATTCTCAACCCGTAATTCCTCAATCACTTTCATCAACCCTCGTACTTCACTATTGGTTACTGCACGAATGGCTTTTCTAAGGATTGGGAAGCGTTCCCCATCACGAGAGGAAATCCCCGTAAGGAATGTCAGAATATCAATAGCCAGTGATTCAGAATCTTTGGGATTTTTCATAATCACATAAGGGTCAAGTAAGCCTTTGTTTTTCTCATCAGAAGTCAGAGTGACGATATTGATTTCATGGGAAATCTCTGGCAAGGTTTCTTTCCATCTGCCACGTTCTGCTTTTGGGTCTACAATCACTGCTTGTGCCCCATAAAGCACCGCATAATAGACGATAAGGTTATTCGCAAAGGATTTACCACCACCCAGCGAACCAACAAAAGCCGACGCTAACGCATTGGTTACTGAACCCTTAACCCCTTGACTGGCAAGAGCAGGTTTCAGATAGACATTGCGTCCAGTATCTAAGCTGTAGCCAACATAAATCCCCTCATTTTCCCCCAGCATTTGAGTAGCACCAAAACCTAAACCAGCGAGGAAATCAGAGGTCACGTATTGAATATAATCATTCATATAACGCTTGCTGGCAGGTAAAAATTCTTCATGTAAGCCGAGCATATCCCCAAATGGTCGTACCAGTTTTACGCTTAAATCGTCATAAAAATCTTTCACTTCATTACAACGACGTTTGAGTTCGTCAAGATCATTTGCTGATACCCTTACCACATAAGACAGCTTGTACATAGATTCCTTGCTTTGGTCTAAATTGGTTTCCAGCTCATTCACACTTTCCAGAGCTTCCGCCACATTGGAGCTGGTTTCATTATCACTTTGCCAAGCGTGGTTATCCAAGTCTTTCAGTTCTTTCTTTTTATTGCGGACAGTAGATAGGGCTTTACGATTCGCTACAATTTCCACATTCATTGACGTATCAATCGGGAATGTAAATTGCTGTTGCTGGTAGTAGAAGATTTCAGAGGACGGGAAGTCCAGTTCTCCGACAATGCTGTTAATGGTAAAGTAAGCTACATAGACGGTTTCATCTTCCTGCTGGATTTTCAAATATCGCTGTTTTTCTTCCACCAAACAGCGAGTAGGCTTAATCAAGTCATAGTATTTAATCAGCGTTTCATTATCCAGCTTTTTCTTTGATAGATGGTACTCATACTCTTCATAGGCAGTGCCTGTCTGTCCGTAAAGGTGTTCAATCAGATAGCCGAAGTCGTCCTTATCTAACCTGCGGATTTTGAAACGACGAGAGATTTTATTTTCTAAGAGCTTTTCCATCTTCTGAAAACGCAGGATTTCATCATTACTCATACTAACAAAATCGCCCATCAGCTTATGGTTCACATCATAGACAAAATCAGACAAAGCATTTTTTGCTTCAACGGTAAGACTTTTCATAGAAAACTCCTGATCGTTGAGAAGCAACTTAAAGCCGATAAAGAAACGGTAGTTCACTTGATTTTCGCCAATCATGGATATTAAAGCGTCTGTCTGTTGGTCGATTTTGTCATAGGCAACCGCTTTGAGCTTGCCAGTGACTTCATTTTTGGAACGCTCTTGTGCAGAACGTATGCTGGATTCTGTACTGATTTGTAAAGCATGAATTTTGCCATCACGATTTTGTGCGATAAGCTGTCTGAAAGAATCATGCACTTGTATTTTCTGTTCTGGACTTAGAAATGAGTAATTGTAAGGAACAAGCTCATAGTAAGCATAACATTCCCCGTCTTTATTCCAGACGAGATTGTTTTCAATGTATTTAATTGGATATGCCATAAAATTCACTCCTAACTGCTGTAATGGCTTCTTGTGGCTGGTTTCTGCCAAGCGTTACTTTTTTTCCTGCATAGGTCAGCTTTGGTCGCAGTGCATAAGCAATGACAGACTTCAAAAATCCATAAGGCTTTTTACCATCAAAAGTTTTTGTAGACATAAACCATGTGAAAGCCACAGGAATCCCAAAGTATTTGAGAAATGCTCCCTCTATCATGGAAAGAGGGGGCAAGTTGCCAAGTATCATCACTGCAAAGAGTGACACGACAAACCATGTCATTTGCGTAAAGGTTATGGGAAACGGAAGTCTAAAATCATTGATAGAATACAGTACCTTTTCCACAGACCAGATACTGGTATAGCTTCGTATTTTCTTCATGTAATCAATCCTTTCATAAAAAATAGGGGTAGCTGATTGAGCCACCCCGTAAAATAGAAAATCTGCCAGTAGTAATGTACCGACAGATTTAATAGACGATTTCAAAAATCCCATGATTGGTTGAGATAAACGTTCCTGAAAGGTCTAAATCCCGACCATAGGCTTGATAATCAATATAGTTTTGAAGACTAGCTGGTACTTCGCCTAAAGCACCCGTTTCTTCAATGTAGTAGCGTGCCACGTCATACATATCATCACAATCGGAATGAATGATAATATCCTCTTGATGTTCGCTTAGTTCTTCAATGCTTGAAAAATGAGTGAGCAGAGCAGATAGCTCCGATTGTAATTCTTCGGGTAATTCCGATACCATTTCCCATAGTCGATTGAGTTCGCCAATGGAAGTGTATTCGTCAACCGTAAAGGGTAACTCGTAGTCATGAATGGCGTATTCCTCATATTCATCATTCAAGCCGATTTTCTCTTTGACTTCCTCAAAGTCAATGGGAAAGGTAAACCACGCACCGACCAATTCGCCCTCATTGTATTTGCCTAAATTCGCAATATAGACTTGCATATCGTCCATATATTCACGTCCTTTCTTTGTAGAGATTCAAAAATCCCTACCGCACTTCGTTTGGTGTACCATTCCTTTGCGGAACATAAGAAAACCACTTATATTCCACAAAAGAACGGTTTTATTTAAGCACCAATAATGCGATTGAATAGCTCTAGTAAAATGTCTTTTACTCCAGCAGCGTTGAAGACTAAGCCAACCGCAATAATCGCAATAATTAAAAAGCCAATCAGTTTGCTAAACTCACGCTTGAAGCCAAGATACAAGCCAATCACAACGATTGCTAAAAGCACCAGTGATTGAGCGTTTGATAGAAACCAGTTATAAAGGTTTTGTCCAAAATTCATAAAAATGTTCTCCTCTCTATATTCAATGAATTTGTATTTGAGTTATTTTTTTGTTGTTATCACGTCCTGTTCTTTTACTGACTGTTGCTTCAAAATCTGCTTGTGTCGGTCTGTCAGTTTCGCATGGTCGAGAATGTCTTTTACAACCTGCGTCTGGTTGATTTCATCAAGTTTAATCGCAACCTTTAAGGTCGGGGCAACTTGATGAGATAGCCAGTTCAGCGTCCTTTGGAAGGAGTAAGGCTCTGGTTTTGTGGTTAGTTTTAATCGTTCACGATTGTTCCCAATAAACCAAGCCCATTCTTCATTCAGTTTCCAATCAGAACGAGGTTTGGAATCGTCTTTATCTACAAAACGGATATACCGATTGATAATTTTAAAGGCGGTATGCTCTGGATTGTCATAGACGAGTAAATCACGGACTGCATAATAGGCACGCTCATTTTTCAATCGAATCTCAAAACGGTTTTTTACTTCTGCGTCTTCAATGGGAATATCATTTTTCTTGTACTGCTCGTAGTCCTTTTCATAGATACAGAAATAAACTTCACTTTGTAATGAACCGATATAGAGGGTGTTTCCCATACATTCCTTTTCCTCTTTGCGTACCAGTTCGCCACTGCGATAGCTTTTAAAACTGCGGAAGACGGAGATACATTCTTCCTGTTGGCACTTTTCAGTGAGTACAGGGATATTTAAAATCCCTGTCTTATCGTTAATGGCAAGGTCAAGGCGTTTCATCACACCGCCAGCCACCAAAACGTCCATAAAGAACTCATACCAGCTTCTTTGTTGTGCCAGAAGATAGCTTTCAAATTGTCTGCACCCACGACCTTTCAATTCCACCAGAACTCCTTTGTCCAGTTCATGGGAGCAAAGGACGAATATGTCGCCTAAAGCATAATGCTCTGAATAAGAATAGAAACCATAGTCCTCATGAAGAAAATAGGACAGTTTCAGTTGTAAGATGTTTTCGACCACCTGCTGTACGTCTGTTGTCGGAAAGCGAATTCTTACATAATCAAACAGCATTTCAAGGGGAGCGTCGGGATTGAAGCGTTCCAGAGCTTCCCAAAGGGACTGCTGTAAATCCTCTGATGGCTTGACTTTTCCTGTTTCAATATCGCTTAGATACTGCCTTGTAATACCAGTCGCAACAGCTAAACGGTTTTGAGATAGTCCATAAGCCAAGCGTTTTTCTTTTAAATGCTGTAACCAAGTTTGTTCATTCAGTAAAAATCCCTCCAATCAAAAAGGCGTATGTCAACTTTTAAAGCCCATTTGACATACGCTGAAATTTTGTAAATCCCTTGTAACCAAAGGATTTTCTAATGTTTTTTTGACTGTTTCCTGTCGATTTGTACCCCCCTGTTAGATACGGGGGGTTAAGTGCTGGCGTGGCTATTGCCACACCAGCCAGCAAGATCAGTCCACACCTGCGACTTCCGCTTCGCACGTCGCCTGCGTGGACTGTCTGCTGTTGGATAACTTTTTAATTTCCTCCAAGAAATCATATCCTTTTGGTACAAGGGGAGTATAAAACTCTGATATGACACTTGTTCCTACATCAACATAGCCACGACCTTTGATTCGCTTTAAGAAGAAATCCTTTTGTACGTCACTGCCAAACATCATGCCATAGCCCATTTCAGACATACGACCTAAAGCCACTCTGAAATTAAACTGATCACGGATTCCGTCGCCTAAATATTTTGCGTCTGGACGTTGACAAGCCAGTATTAGAAAGAAGCCAGCTTGACGACCTAACATGACAATCTGTTTCAGCTTATTCATAACTGCGGTGTTTTCTTTTGTTCCCAGCATTTCCATGAAAGCGACGTATTCATCAAAGATTAAGAAGTGTGCCGGGAGACCTAAGTAAGCATAATTTTTGCCAGTCTTATAGTTCTTCATCTGCTTCATTTCCTCACTACGTTTCATCATTTCTTCATAGAATGTTTCAATGCAAGAAAGCAAGTCTTCTTTTCTATAGTAGACATTTGCCATCACAGAACCTAAGTCCGCAAGATCAGCATTTTTCGGGTCAAGAATATACAGTTTTGAATCTGTATGAAGCAAGGCTTCAATCAGTGTCAGTATAAAGTAAGTTTTACCGCCACCTGTACCACCAGCAATCAACATATGAGGGAGCTTATCATATTCCCACCATACGTTTTTCATTAAGCGAAGTTTACCATCTTTAGCTTCTACTTCATCAATAGAAATACGACTGGCTATGGTGTCATAGAGCAAAGTATATTCCACATAGGAATCCTTTAACTCTTTATCCGTCAGCTCACAGTACAAGCCACTCTCTAATTTCTTTTCCAAGTGTAAGAGTTGGTCTTGATATTTTCCCAGCGTGATTTCCACCCGTATCTGTATCAAGCCATTTTTAAGTCGATAATACATTTTAGGGAAGTAGGTTATCTTTTCCTTTGTACGACCAGCACTATCTTTAAAGAAACCCTCTGTTTTGACCTGTTCAGATTCATACCACTTGTTTTCAAGTATCATCTTTGCCAGTTTTTGACGGTGGTAAAGTTGTTTAACCGTATCATAGCGAACCCGTTTGAATACAAACGCTACCAGCAAGCAGATAAGAATTGCGACACTGAAACTGATAATTAAATAGGGAATGTCAATCTTATCTGCTTGTGATAGGTTAAAATCCTGCCAGTTGATCTGCTGGATTGTCTTCACATGAAACAGTCCGACAACCAGCAGGAAAACAGGCAGGAGTGACGCTATCGTAAAATGAAAGACTAAATCTTTACCAGATGGGCGAATCCTTTTACCACGCTGTTTCATGCGAAAAAGTCTCCTTTCTACCTAGCGACTATTTGTCTTGTGTCGGTTCTTTCTTTGCTTGTGGTTGAGCTTTGAATGAACTAGAATCCTTTGTCAGCACAATATCGTCTGCCTTGATATACCAGTCAACATCTGCTCCTTGATAGGTGGCAGTAGCAACGGTGTCCGCAATGGGATTGATAAGTTCCACCCGTGCGTTATAATCAAACTCTTTCAAAGGCACGCTGGCAGGAATACTTACTTGAATCATGCGTCCTTGTCCTTTGGATTTTAAGTCATAGGTACGTTCCTTGATTTCATCTGAAACCGACCCGTCTTCATTTTGGATTCTCACTTCACGACGTAGAGCAGAGAATTTCAATTCTCCAAAAGTCGTGTCTTTATCTAATACAATGCCATTTGCTAATCTCATCATTTTTCCTCTCTTTCTTTATTCTTTTATCATGTCGTCAGCATGTAAAAGGTAATTTGTAAAACCACGAGTGCCGATTTTGTAGCCCTCTGCGGTAATACGTGGATTGACTAACTTCACACGTTCCTCAAAGCCGAAATGTTTTTCGCCAGCTTCAGCAGGAAGCACCACCACAATATCATCTGCTCTTTGAACATCAGAATAGAGATTATAGCTTCTTGATAAGACAGTTAGCCGTCCGTTGATTCTTCGCTGAACGACTTTATCCTCGCCAGCAAATTCTAAATTGCCGAATGTTTTTTCCATGTTGGGAATCACAAATTTAAGTTCCATATTTTTACCTATCCTTTCTTTTTTATTGGCTGAATGAATGTTTGATGGTCTTAAAGAGTGGGGAACGACCTTTTGATTCTTGATTTTTTGTTTTCATAAGTTCACTTCCTTTCAAAATCGGGTAAAAAAATAGACACCTCATTTTTTGAAGTGTCTACCTATTAAATATTCAAATTTTATTGGAAGTATCTTTATATCTTCACTTTTCAAGGATAAATCGTCGTATCAAAGCTCATTCATAAGTAGTAAATTAGTAGTAAATTGAGTGGTTTTGACCTTGATAAAGTGTGATAAGTCCAGTTTTTATGCGGATAACTAGATTTTTATGCTATTTTTATTATAAAAATAATGAAACCATTTGCCAATAGCATTTCCCTAACAATCCAGTTATTCTGCTTAACATCAGTCACTCTTAAAAGTTTTCCACAGCATGTTGACAAGTTTGTCAAGGAGCTTGACAGCTCTTTTTATTTCTTGAAATGAAAATCAACTTTTTTAAGATTTTTTGTGATAAAATAAAGCCAATTCCGAATTGTAAGGTAGGAGGTTCTATGAAAGCAGAAATTATTGCTGTGGGCACCGAGATTCTGACAGGTCAGATTGTCAATACCAATGCCCAATTTTTATCTGAAAAACTGGCGAGTCTGGGGATTGATGTTTATTTTCAAACAGCAGTGGGGGACAATGAAAATCGTCTCTTCTCTGTTTTGGAAATTGCCCAAAGGCGCAGTAATCTGATTATCCTGACTGGAGGCTTGGGGCCAACAGAGGATGATTTGACCAAGCAGACCTTGGCTAAGTTCTTAGGGCGTGAGCTAGTCTTTGACCCACAGGCTGTGGAAAAGCTGGATCGCTTTTTTGCTAGCCGGCCAGATTATGCTCGAACGCCCAATAATGAGCGTCAGGCCCAGCTGGTCGAAGGCTCAACTCCGTTACCAAATGCCACCGGCTTAGCTGTCGGAGGATTGTTAGAAGTAAACGGAGTGACCTATGTAGTCCTGCCTGGCCCGCCTAGTGAGCTCAAGCCCATGGTCAATAACGAGCTGGTTCCCCTCTTATCCACAGGCCAGAAATTGTATTCACGAGTGCTGCGCTTCTTTGGTATCGGCGAGAGTCAGCTAGTGACTATTTTGTCAGAGATGATTGAGCAGCAGAGTGACCCCACCATTGCTCCTTATGCAAAGACAGGGGAAGTTACCCTACGACTGTCCACCAAGGCTCTGAGTCAGGTAGAAGCTGACACCAAGTTTGAGGCTGTGGAAAAGGAAATTTTGGAACATAAGACTTTTGAGGGACAGCCCTTGTCAGAGATTTTCTATGGTTACGGGGATGACAATTCCTTGGCACAGGTGGCTTTTGAGTTGCTGAAGAGTCAAGGGAAGACGATTTCGGCGGCGGAGAGTCTGACAGCAGGCCTCTTTCAAGCGACCTTGGCTGATTTTGCTGGAGCCTCTTCCATTTTTTCAGGTGGCTTTGTCACCTACAGCATGGAAGAAAAGAGCCGGATGCTAGATATTCCGTTGGTAGACTTGGAGAAGCATGGAGTTGTTTCAGCTTTTACGGCAGGGAAAATGGCAGAGCAGGCTAGAAAGCTAACCGAAAGTGACTTAGCTGTCAGTTTGACAGGTGTGGCAGGCCCAGATTCACTGGAAGATTATCCTGCAGGGACCGTTTTTATCGGTTTAGCTAGTGCTTCAGGAACGGAAACTATTAAGGTCAATATTGCTGGACGCAGTCGTCGTGATGTGCGGAAAATTGCTGTTCTGCACGCCTTCAACCTAGTACGAAAAACTTTATTAAATAGCTGAATTTTGGTATAATTAACAGATGGCCAAAAGACATTTTAGAAAAAACAGGAGAAATAAATGGCAAAGAAACAAAAAAAATTAGACGAAATCTCAAAGAAATTCGGCGATGAGCGCCAAAAAGCCTTGGATAATGCCCTGAAAAACATTGAAAAGGACTTCGGTAAGGGAGCCATTATGCGTCTTGGCGAGCGGGCAGAGCAAAAGGTTCAAGTCATGAGTTCAGGCTCTTTGGCCTTGGATATTGCTCTTGGCGCTGGGGGTTATCCTAAGGGACGGATTATTGAAATTTACGGTCCAGAGTCTTCTGGTAAGACAACCGTTGCTCTTCACGCAGTTGCTCAAGCGCAAAAAGAAGGTGGTATCGCAGCCTTTATCGATGCTGAGCATGCTTTGGATCCATCGTACGCAGCTGCTCTGGGTGTTAATATTGATGAGTTGCTGCTGTCTCAACCTGACTCTGGGGAACAGGGACTGGAAATTGCCGGCAAGCTGATTGACTCAGGTGCGGTGGATTTGGTTGTTGTGGACTCAGTTGCAGCTCTGGTACCGCGTGCAGAAATCGATGGCGATATTGGTGACAGCCATGTCGGCTTGCAGGCTCGGATGATGAGCCAGGCTATGCGCAAGCTGTCTGCTTCTATCAACAAAACGAAGACGATTGCGATTTTCATTAACCAGCTGCGTGAAAAAGTTGGCGTTATGTTTGGTAATCCTGAAACAACACCAGGTGGCCGTGCACTGAAGTTCTATGCTTCTGTCCGTTTGGATGTCCGTGGCAATACTCAAATCAAGGGAACTGGTGATGAGAAGGATACCAATGTTGGTAAAGAAACCAAGATCAAGGTTGTTAAAAATAAGGTTGCTCCGCCATTCAAGGAAGCCTTTGTAGAAATCATGTACGGAGAAGGCATTTCTAAGACAGGTGAGTTGATTAAGATTGCGACTGATTTAGATATCATCAAAAAAGCGGGTGCTTGGTACTCCTACAATGATGAAAAAATCGGTCAAGGATCTGAAAATGCTAAGAAGTACTTGGCTGATCATCCAGAAGTCTTTGACGAAATTGACCGTCAGGTCCGTGTACGCTATGGTTTGATTGAAGGCGATGACTTGGCAGAAGCGGTTGGCAACAAGGCTGACAGCTCTGTGGAAACGATGGAAGAAGTGACTCTGGATTTGGACGATGCCATCGAAATTGAAGAGTAATTTTGCAAAATAGGTCGCAAGACCGATGGTTTTTGTGATATAATAGACTACGATATTAGTATCGTGTAGCGAAAGGAGTACTTACATGATCACAATCTATACTGTCTCAAGTTGTACTAGTTGTAAAAAAGCAAAAACCTGGCTAAACGCTCATCAATTAACTTATAAAGAACAAAATTTAGGCAAAGAAGGCATCACCAAAGAGGAACTTCTGGATATTTTAACCAAAACAGAAAATGGTATCGCGAGCATTGTTTCATCAAAAAACCGCTATGCTAAAGGTTTGGGTGTTGACATTGAGGAGTTAAGTGTCAACGAAGTTCTTGATATTATCATGGAGACCCCGCGTATTTTGAAAAGTCCTATCTTAGTGGATGATAAACGTCTCCAAGTTGGTTACAAAGAAGATGATATCCGTGCTTTTCTGCCACGTTCTGTTCGTAATGTTGAAAATGCAGAAGCTCGTCTGCGGGCAGCTCTCTAATCTTTGAATATAACTGAAAGAGTCGGGAAGAGAATCTCGGCTCTTCTTTTTGTTCAGATTGACAGGGGCTTTGGCGACAGGATGGATTGACAAGGAGCAGAACTGTGATACAATATCTCTGAGGAGGATGGAAGATGAAGAAAATTTTATTAGGACTGGGCTTGAGTGTGGCGTTGTTAGCAGGCTGTGGACATAAAAAGACAGAGACGAATTCGAATGCGGCTGACAAGAAAGAAATCAGCAATAATTTGCCTATCATTGATAATGCTAAGCAGCAGGAAGTGATTACTCGGACACTTGTTTTTCCAAAGGATGAACGAGGAAACCAGCAGAGCCAGACAGTGACTTATCAGGGAGAGCATTTTAAACGCTTGGTTATTGAAAGGCTGACCGCGACTGATAATGAGATGAAAGAAGCTATCAAGCAGATGGGACTGGAGGAAGCGCAGAAGTCTCTCAATGAGTCACTGGAGCAGGATGCAGACTATGTGCAGGCTCGTGGACTTCAAGGCTTTAGCGGCTCAGTGACAATTTTGAATGAGAACGAGCTGAAAATGACTTCTACCTATGATTTTGAGAGCCTAGATATCGAAAAAGCAGCGTCTATGCCTTATTTTCAAAATCTCAAGCTCAAAGAAATGATTAAGCTGACACCAGAAGAATATATCAACAATCTCCTGATGAATGGAGCAGAAGAGCAGAAATAAGCTGCTCTTTTTTATTACATTTTAATGACAGAGTGACAATCAGTTTGACAGCGCCGTTTTTATAATGATATGATAAAATCAGCTCAATATTGAAGGAGATAAGACATGAGAAAATTAATTGTCTTTTTGCTGGCAGCTTTGGCAATCTTAACAGCTTGCAGTCAGCAGTCAAATAACAGTTCATCCTCACAGGGAGGGGCTGGAAAAGGAGATATTGTCACTAAGTCCTATAAAACTGAGAAGCAATTGGAACATGGAAAAGAAACCAGAATCTTAACCGTCAGCTACAGCGGACAGAAGTATGATAAGGTTATTCTGCATGTCAGCAAGGCTATTCCTGACAACATCAAGGAAGCTCTGTCAAAGCAGGATGTTTCCACTGTGAAGAAGGAAATGCTGTCTTTGATCGAGGAGGCACTAGGTCTGAAAGAGGCGGTGAATATCACTGGTCTTGACTTGAAAACAGATATGACAGCGGAAGAGATTTCTCTGGAGATGACTATCGATCCGGAGAATCTAGACTACGAAGCAGCCAAAAAGCTTCCAAACTACGCGCAGCTGTTTGAGCAGATCGAGACCCTGACTCCGGAAGAATTGCTGAACAAGTTTAAGGGAAGCGACGGCGTGGAAGTGCCCGCTTCAAATTAGGAAGTTTCCATCCAGTTCTCTAAAGAGAGCTGGATTTTTGCTGGATTTTAGAGTCAGTCTTCGGATAAATATTAGCTAAAGTTTATTGAAAAATTAGGAGAATTCAGGTGAATTAAATTTGTGAAAAGCCTATAATTATGCTATAATAGGGATATTCTAAAGAAAGAGGGTGTAATTGTGGGATTTACAGATGAAACAGTACGTTTTAATCTCGATGATTCAAATAAAAAGGAAATTAGCGAGACTTTGACCGATGTCTACAAGTCGCTCAATGAAAAAGGATACAATCCAATCAATCAAATCGTGGGATACGTACTCAGTGGCGATCCTGCGTACGTACCTCGCTATAACAATGCCCGCAATCAAATCCGCAAATACGAGCGCGATGAGATTGTTGAGGAGTTGGTTCGTTATTATTTGAAAGGACAAGGCGTCGATCTCTAATGAGAATTATGGGATTAGATGTGGGCTCGAAAACGGTTGGGGTTGCCATTAGTGATCCTCTTGGTTTTACAGCTCAAGGACTGGAGATTATTCCGATTCATGAAGAAAAGGGCGAATTCGGCTTAGAGCGCTTGGGCGAGCTGGTGAAAGAGTACAAGGTTGATAAGTTTGTTATTGGCCTGCCTAAGAACATGAACAATACCAGCGGGCCTCGAGTGGAGGCCAGTCAGGCTTATGGCCAGCGGGTTGCTGAGCTGTTTGGTTTGCCGGTTGATTATCAGGATGAGCGTTTGACGACGGTGGCTGCTGAACGCATGCTGGTGGAGCAGGCGGACATTAGCCGCAACAAGCGTAAGAAAGTTATTGATAAGCTGGCGGCGCAGCTGATTTTGCAGAATTATCTGGATCGAAATTTTTAGAAAAGAAATGAAGGAGACACTAGTATGACACATAATCATAACCATGACCACGAGCATGAAGAGCGTGAATTAATCACCTTGGTTGACGAGCAAGGGAACGAGACTTTATTTGAAATTCTTTTGACCATTGACGGTAAGGAAGAGTTTGGCAAGAATTATGTTCTTTTGATTCCGGCTAATGCGGAAGAAGATGAGAACGGTGAAGTAGAGATTCAAGCTTATTCCTTTACTGAAAATGAAGATGGCACAGAAGGCGACCTGCAGCCAATCCCAGAAGACTCAGATGCTGAATGGGATATGATTGAAGAAGTCTTCAACAGCTTTATGGAAGAGTAAGATTGGCCTAGCCTCGTTTCTAAAAAAGACAAGCGCAGGCGAGATGCTAGCTAAACTTGACAGATGAAGGAAGTAGCCAAGGCTCGGTTATTTTCCATCTCATATCATAAACATTAGAAAGAGGAGCGAGTTGCAATTCAGATTTGAATTCTGCTTCGCTGCTCTTTTTTAGGTAAGAAAATGAATGAAATTGAAGAATGGCTGAACAGCCGAATTGGTCTAAACTTTCGTTCGGGTCTAGGGCGGATGCGGCAGGCAATGACTCTTTTGGGAAATCCTGAGCAGAGTTTTCCAACGATTCATGTAACTGGTACAAATGGCAAAGGCTCTACTATTGCTTTCATGCGTCAGCTGTTTGCGGGGCATGGTCGCAAGACAGGGAGTTTTACCTCGCCTCATATGATTAGTATTCACGATCGGATTTGTATTAACGGTCAACCGATTGCTCCAGCTGATTTTATCCGTCTGGGTCAAGAGGTGCAAAAGATGGAGCAAGAACTGCTCAAAAGTCATGATCAGCTGTCCTATTTTGAAATTCTGACCTTGATTGCCTTTCTCTATTTCAAGGAGCAGGAAGTGGACATAGCCCTGATTGAGGTGGGAATCGGCGGACTCTTAGACACGACTAATGTCATTACGGGAGATATTGCGGTCATCAGCTCCGTAGGCTTGGATCACCAAGAGACTCTGGGAAGGAGCTTGACGGCGATAGCAGAGCAAAAGGCAGGGATTTTCAAGCCGGGGCGGCCAGCGGTCATCGGGCCGCTGCCAGAGGAGGTACGATTGGTTTGTGAGCAGAGAGCTGAGGAGCTGGGAATAGAGCTCTATCAGTATGGTCGCGATTTTTCTCTGGCAAATCAGACTTTTTCCAATTCGACTGTGACGTTATCCAATCTTAAACTGGGCCTCAAGGGAGGCTATCAGGAGGAAAATGCAGCGCTGGCTCTGCAGGTTTTTCTGCTCTTCATGCGGCAGCAGGGCTGGGAGATAGATTCTGCTAGGATTCGGACGGCCTTGCAGGAGACTCGCTGGGCAGGGCGCTTGGAAGAAGCCAGTCCAGGTATTTATCTTGATGGGGCCCATAATCTTCCTGCACTAGAAAGGTTAGTAGAGTTTATCCAAAGCCAGAATGATAAAGAGTGCTTGCTTCTTTTTGGTGCTCTCAAGCGTAAGGACTATAGCACTATGCTGGCTTATCTGCGAGAGGCTCTGCCAGATGTTCAGTTGACGGTTACTTCCTTTTCTGATGGAGATTCCCTTGGTCAAGCTGAAGCGGAAGGCTTCTTATACATAGAGGATTATCGGCAGCTTATTCAGAATTTTCAGGAGAGGCAAAACGCTAATCAGCTGCTTTTCATTACGGGTTCTCTTTATTTTATTGCAGAAGTCAGAGCTTATTTAACAAGTTTATAAATTGACCGCCAGAGTCTCGCTTTGGTACAATAAAGACAGAAGAAAAAGGAGAACACTATGGCAATTTCTAAAAAGTTAATCTTTTCGGGTCTAACTGCTGCGGCTGTTTTGGCCTTGGCAGCTTGCGGTTCTAATCAGAACCAGACGGCACCTTCCTCTCAGTCTCAGTCAGTCGCTTCCGGTAAGCCAGCAGAGTCTTCGTCAGTAGCTAGCACGTCTAGTGAGGCCAATAACAGTTCATCTGCTTCAGCATCCTCTTCCGAGCAAGCAGCCAATGGCGAGCTAGATGGCAGCTACCAGACAAGTCATGAAGGCGATCAGCTGACCTTGCAGATTTCAGGAACTACTGGCCAGCTGACCAAGGTTGAGGCGGATGGTGAGCAGGAAATTGAGCAGGTTCAGATTGATGCTACCAACCAGACCATGATCATCGGAGATGATGTCAAGCGCTATCGCATTGAGGGCAATCAGCTGACTATCGAAGACCTTTCCCAAGAGCCTTATGATGATGACACACTGGTCTTTACGAAACAATGATGAAAGAGCCCTGTCTTGAATAGGGCTTTTCCTTTTATTAGTTGTAATCTTGCAGTGCGACATAGAGGATATTAATATTCAAAAGCTGTACTTAGATTTTTATCAATCAGAAATACAGTTTGCATTGATATAAACGTTGTTTTAAGGCAATTTTACTGCTATACTAGAATATATGCAATGAGATAGGAGAGTGTATGACTTTCAGGAAATTCCGCTTATTAATGTCAAAATACGGTTTCAGCATCATTATTATGCTGCTGGAGCTGGTCTTTGTCTTTGTTGCGTTTTTCTATTTTAATGAGATTGCACCCAACTGGCTGTCAGTGGCGATGATTGTCTTCTTGTATATTGGGACCATTTTAGCGATTGTCAACCGCAATATGCCGCCTGAGAGCAAGGTGACCTGGCTCTTAATTGCCGTCGTGCCGGTCTTTGGCTTCCTGCTTTATCTGATGTTTGGTGAGCGGCGGCTGTCTAAAAAAGAAATGATTCAGCTGGAAAATATGGACTCCATGAAATTTCGTGAGGACAACAGCTATGATCTCCGTGTCCAGCTAAAAAAAGAAAACAAGTCGGCCTACGGTATTATCAAATCACTGCTGAGTATGGACAATAATGCGGATGTCTATGACGGTACAGCTTCTCGTTATTTCCCTATCGGAGAGGAGATGTTTGAATCCATGCTGGCTGATCTGCGGGCTGCTGAGAAATTCATTTTTCTGGAATTTTATATCATCGATGAAGGGCTGATGTGGGACAGTGTTCTGGAAATCTTGGTCGAAAAAGCTTCGCAGGGCGTTGAAGTCAAACTGCTCTATGATGATATTGGCTGCATGGCCACTTTGCCAGGCGATTATACGCGTAAGCTGCGCAAAATGGGTATCGAGGCTTATAAGTTTAACAAGGTGATCCCGCGGATGACGGTATCCTATAACAACCGTGACCACCGCAAGATTTTGGTCATTGACGGTCAGCTTGGCTATACTGGCGGCATCAATCTGGCTGACGAGTATATCAATCATATCGTTCGTTTTGGTCACTGGAAAGATGGCGGTGTGCGCTTGGAAGGTCGGGCAGTCAAGGCTCTGACGCGGCTCTTTCTCATGAACTGGTACATCAACCGCGGGGAAATCACAGACTTTGACAAGTACCATCTGGAAAATAAAGCTGTCGGAGGCAAAGGGCTTTACATTCCCTATGGCAGCGGGCCTAAGCCTATTTATAAGGGTCAGGTTGGCAAAACAGTCTATCAAAATATCATCAGTCAGGCTACGGACTATGTCTACATTACCACGCCTTATCTGATCATTGACTACGACCTGACGGAGGATATCAAGAATGCTGCTATGCGGGGAGTGGATGTCCGCATCGTGACTCCTTTCATTCCGGATAAGAAGCTGATTCAGATTGTCACTCGCGGAGCCTATCCGGATCTGATGGAAGCAGGGGTTAAGATCTTTGAGTACACGCCAGGGTTTATCCACAGCAAGAATGTGGTGGCCGATGATGAATTTGCCGTGGTAGGGACGATTAACTTTGATTACCGCAGTCTAGTGCATCATTATGAAAATGCAGTCCTGATGTACCATACGGAGAGTATTCCAGCTATCAAGGAAGATTTTGAAGCCATTTTTGAGGCTTCTGAGGAAATTCTTCCTGAAAATCTTGATAGCAACTGGTATCGTCGCCTTATTAAAGAAATCATGCAGCTTTTTGCCCCCATGCTCTAATGCCGGAGGAGGATAAGTTCTGCAGAAATATACAGAAACTCTGAGGCGGAAGTCTCAGACTTTTTTGTATGTGCTTTTGTTAATCGTGCTGAGATGTGTTTTCCACTTTTTGCTTTTATATAGGGATGGATTTTTGCTCTGTTTTTACGAATGTAAAAAATAAAGGAATTTTTTAAGATGATAATGGAGAAAATTTCCAGTCAGCCGCTTGCTTATGAAACGAGAGAATATCGCTGTTTTAGGGAATTGGAGGAGCTTGCTAGAAGCTATAATGCCCAAAAGAAGGGTCAAGAGAAAGCTGACAGAAGGACAGGAATTTGATATACTAGATGGGACTGATATCAAGGAGAATATTTTATATGCATGATACAACGGAAGAAAAAGTTTTAGAGGTTTCAGAGGAGCAGCTGACTAGGGCTGAAAGGTCTGAGCAAAAAATTACCAAGCCAGAGCCGACGCCCTATTTTTTGACGCTCTTATGCAGTTTGGCTATCAGCTTGCTGAGTGTGGTCAATCCTTTTTTGACCAATCTAGCAACGAATTTACAAAGTCAGAACCTCTATGCCGGCTGGGCCATGACTCAAGGGCAGGTGCCTTATTCGCAAATATATGGGACTAGTGGTCTGCTTTACTATCTGATGGCTTGGTCCAGCAGTCTGGCTTTTGGACAGCTTTTGTGGATGATCTTTCAGACGCTGGCTCTGTGGCTGGCTGGACTTTTCCTGCACGAGACCTTGGTGCTCTTACAGCCTAAACAGAATCTATCGCGCAGCCTGCTGCTGCTCTTTTACCTGCTAGTCTTTGCCCTTGGATTTGGCGGTCTTTACTCTAGTATTTTTGTTCTGCCCTTTATTTTTTGGAATCTATCTTTCTTGGTCCGCTATCTGCAGGATTCAATCAAGGATGAAAAGTTCATTCTATATGGAGCTTTCGGAGCTCTTGCTTTTATGATTGATCCGGTTTCCAGCCTAGTCTTCTATTCTTTGACTGCTCTAGTGCTTTTGGTCTACAATATCGCAGCCAAGCGTGCGGCTCGAGGCTTTTATCAGCTTTTAGCTGGTCTCTTTGGCTTCTCAGTGATTTTTTATCCTATCGGCTACTTTACTGTTGCCAATCAAACCTTTGGCCAGGCTATCAGTCAGGTGACCTATGCTTGGGATTCCATCAGCTTAATTGGCAGTCATAGTCTTTCTAATTTGATTTATTATGGCTTGCTGACGGTCGGTCTAGGTTTCATTTCTGCTTTGGGTGTCAATCTCTTTTCAAGAGAAAAGGGGCAGGCAACCAGCCTGCGCGTCTTGCGCTTTATCGGCTTGCTAGGGCTCTTCATTACTGTCTTTGCGGCTTTTATCCTGCCAGATCAGGGCAGCTATCAACTGCTTCCTGCTCTGCCTTTTGCCGTGATTCTTTTTGCTTTGTGGTTCAATAAAGGCAAGCAGCAGGAATCAGGGCGTCATCGTCGGAATCGTCGTCGCCCTACGATGTGGACTTCTTATCTCTCAGGCCAGTTCTTTCTGCCACTCTTAGCCATTTTTTATCTGATTGGTTATCCTTTGGTGAATGAGTATATCTTTTCCAGCGGTGTCTCTGCTGAAAGAAGTGAGGCGGCTCAGTATATTAAGGAAAAGACCAAGGACGGGGATACTATCTATGCTTGGGATACCTCGGCTAGTCTGTATCAGAAGAGCGGCCGCCTATCAGCTGTCTCTCTCTTGTCTCCAACTTTGTATGTGGGAACGGCTGAAAATCGTTTGGGTCTTCAGAATGGACTTGAAAACAGCCAGCCCAAGTATATTTTGGTCAACAATGATGTCAAACTGCTGTCGGATGCGAAACAGCTAATTTCCAAAAATTATAAGGAAGCTGACCTCAAACTCGACCATTTCAAGCTTTATCAACTTAAGTAGTAAAAAATCAATATGTTGTGTATAAAAAGAAAAAATAACTTTTTTGCCACAACATATTGATTTTTAATTTTAACGTGCTATAATGAGTCTTGTATCGACTTATTGATAAAATACTGTTCTTTGGATGAACTGCTGTTGGAGATTTCTTAGAAATTTCTTGGCAGGTGGCTAGTCTGAGGAGACTTGATTTGTCCTAAGGGCAGAGAAAAGGAAGTGTTCGTGATGATTTTAAGGGAAGAGAAGTTTGAAACTGCTCCAGCGATTTATGTGGAGAAGCGGGATGGCCGCAGAGTGGCTTTTGATGTGTCAAAGATTTATAAGGCTATGGTGCGGGCGGCTCAGGAAGTCGGTCCGCTGAATCCAATGCTGGAAGCCAAGCTGGAAGCTATCACAGACCGTATTGTGGCAGAAATCAGCAGTCGCTTCGCTAAGTATGTCAAAATCTATGAGATTCAGAACATCGTTGAGCATGAGCTTTTGAATGCCAAGGAATATGCCATTGCAGAGAACTACATCACTTACCGCACCCAACGGGATTTTGAGCGCTCAAAAGCGACTGATATCAACTTTACCATTGACAAGCTTCTCAACAAAGATCGTACGGTGGTCAACGAGAATGCCAATAAGGACAGCGATGTCTTCAATACCCAACGGGATTTGACGGCTGGGATTGTCGGCAAATCCATCGGTCTTAAGATGCTGCCGCCTCATGTGGCCAATGCCCACCAGAAGGGGGACATCCACTACCATGACTTGGACTACAGCCCTTATACGCCGATGACAAACTGCTGTCTGATTGACTTTGACGGCATGCTGAAAAATGGCTTCAAGATTGGCAATGCAGAAGTAGAAAGTCCCAAGTCTATTCAGACTGCGACAGCGCAAATCTCGCAAATCATTGCCAATGTAGCTTCCAGTCAGTACGGAGGCTGTTCGGCCGATCGGATTGACGAGGTCTTGGCGCCCTATGCTGAGCTTAATTATCAAAAGCATCTCAAGGATGCGGAGCAATGGGTTTTGCCGGATAAGCAGGAAGAGTACGCCTGGGCAAAGACCAAGAAGGACATCTACGATGCCATGCAGTCGCTAGAGTATGAGATTAATACTCTCTTTACCTCTAATGGTCAGACTCCTTTTACTTCGCTAGGCTTTGGTCTGGGAACCAATCGTTTTGAGCGGGAAATTCAGAAGGCTATTCTTAATATCCGTATCAAGGGACTGGGAAGCGAGCACCGCACAGCAATTTTCCCTAAGCTGATTTTCACCCTTAAGCGCGGGCTTAATCTTGAGCCGGGAACGCCTAACTACGACATCAAAGAACTGGCTCTGGAGTGTGCCACTAAGCGTATGTATCCAGATGTCCTTTCCTATGACAAGATTATCGACTTAACTGGATCGTTCAAGGTGCCGATGGGCTGTCGTTCTTTCCTGCAAGGCTGGAAGGATGAAAATGGTCAGGAAGTTAATTCTGGCCGTATGAATCTAGGTGTCGTTACTGTCAATCTGCCGCGGATTGCGCTTGAGTCCGAGGGGGATTTGGATAAATTCTGGGAACTCTTTAACGAGCGGATGAATATCGCTGAAGATGCTTTGGTCTACCGAGTGGAGCGGACCAAAGAAGCTAGTCCAGCCAATGCACCGATTCTTTATCAGTATGGGGCTTTTGGCCAGCGCTTGGGCAAGTATGATCAGGTTGACCAGCTCTTTACTCACCGTCGTGCGACGGTGTCTCTAGGCTATATCGGTCTGTATGAAGTGGCAGCAGTCTTTTACGGCGGTAATTGGGAGACTAATCCAGAAGCCAAGGACTTTACGATTGCTATTGTCAAAGATATGAAGCGCCGGGTGGAAGAGTGGTCCGAGCAGTATGATTATCATTTTTCTGTCTACTCGACGCCATCTGAAAGCCTGACCGACCGTTTCTGTCGCTTGGATACAGAGAAGTTTGGGGTCGTTCCGGATATTACTGACAAGGAATACTATACGAACTCTTTCCACTACGATGTGCGCAAGAATCCAACGCCTTTTGAGAAACTGGACTTTGAGAAGATTTATCCTGAAGTGGGAGCTTCTGGTGGCTTTATCCATTATTGTGAGTACCCTGTGCTTCAGCAAAATCCAAAAGCACTGGAGGCTGTCTGGGACTATGCCTATGACCGAGTCGGCTATCTGGGAACCAATACACCGATTGACCGTTGTTACAAGTGTAACTTTGAGGGAGATTTCACGCCGACCGAGCGGGGCTTCACCTGTCCAAACTGTGGCAACAGCGATCCCAAGATGGTCGATGTGGTCAAACGGACCTGCGGTTACTTAGGAAATCCGCAAGCCCGTCCAATGGTCAACGGCCGTCACAAGGAAATATCAGCTCGGGTCAAGCACATGAATGGATCGACTATTAAGTACGAAGGAAATTAAGATGGGAAAGTATCAATTGGATGACAAAGGAAAGGCTCAGGTGCAGCGTTTCCATGAAAAACATTCGCAGGGCGGCAGCAGCAAAAAAGAACGATTAGCCAAACTGCGTCAGCAATTTTTAGAAAAGAACAAGAAACAATAGAAGTCAGAGTGGGGCGCAAGGCGGTCTCACTCTCTTCGTATCAGGAGGTACTATGGAGCTGAGACGACCAGAACTAGAAGACAAGGAAAAGATTTTAGAGATGCTGGCTGACTTTGAAGCGGCTGGCAGCCGACAGGATGGCTTCTTTGGCGGTGCAGATTTTGTCTATGAGGACTGGCTGGAGACGATTCAGCTAGCTGAGGCAGGTCTAGGCTTGCCAGAAGGTTTTGTGCCTTACGTTCAACTGGTTTCTTTTGCTGCAGATGGTCAGGCTGTGGGCTTTCTCAATCTGCGCTTGCGGCTCAATGATTATTTGCTCCAAGAAGGCGGGCATATCGGCTATAGTATCCGTCCCTCTGCGCGTGGGAAAGGACTCGCAAAAGAGCAGCTGCGACAAGGCTTGCAAGTGGCTAAAAGTAAAAATATAAAACGAGTCCTAGTGACTTGCGATAGTGACAATGCTGCCAGCCGAGCAGTGATTTTGGCTAATGGCGGAGCTTTAGAGGATATTCGAGGCGGGAAAGAGCGTTACTGGATTGATGTCAATTAAGGAGGGAATATGGAGCTAAGACGACCAACTTTGGAAGATAAAGATGCGATTTTGGAGATGATTGCTGAGTTCGATGCAGCAAAATCCTATATGCACGGTGGCATGGGCTCCACTTGGAAGCGAGCAAAGGATTATGAAGATTGGTTACAAATGGTGAGATGGCAGGAAGATGTGGCAAACTTGCCAGCAGGTTGGGTTCCTGCCATCCAATTTTTATCCTTTGATGAGACCGGCTTGCCTCTGGGATTTTTAGCTCTGCGCTTGTCCTTAAATGACAAATTATTTGTGGAGGGTGGGCATATTGGTTATTCTATTCGGCCCAGTCAACGCAGAAAGGGATTGGCTAAGTTGCAGTTAGAGCTAGGACTGGCAGAGGCTCGAAAGCAAGGACTAGGACGAGTGCTGATTACCTGCGATGAAGACAACGAAGCCAGCCGCCGCACCATTCTCTCAGCTGGTGGTGTTTACGAAAATACAATCGACAGAAGTCAGCGTTACTGGATTGATTTGGAGGATGAAGATGAACAATCCCAAACCTCAAGAATGGAAAAGTGAGGAGCTGAGCAAGGGGCGAATCATTGACTATAAGGCCTTTAACTTTGTGGATGGCGAAGGTGTCCGTAACTCCCTCTATGTCAGTGGCTGTATGTTCCACTGTGAGGGCTGCTATAATGCAGCAACCTGGTCTTTCAACGCTGGTATTCCTTATACGCAAGAGTTGGAGGAGCAGATTATGAAAGACTTGGCGGAGCCTTATGTGCAGGGACTGACTCTCCTAGGTGGCGAGCCTTTTCTCAATACGGGCATTCTCCTGCCCTTGGTCAAGCGGATTCGGAGAGAGCTTCCGGATAAGGATATCTGGTCCTGGACGGGCTACACCTGGGAGGAGATGATGCTGGAAACGGAGGATAAGCTGGAGCTGCTAAGTCTGATTGATATTCTGGTGGACGGCCGTTTTGACCTTACCAAGAAGAATCTCATGCTGCAGTTTCGCGGCTCTTCTAATCAACGCATCATTGATGTGCAGAAATCCCTTCAGTCAGGCCAGGTAGTCATCTGGGATAAGCTGAATGATGGCCTCCAGGCCTATGAGCAAGTTGACAGGGATAAGATGCTTTAAAAACTAAGTAAGATACTGATATAAAAGAGGTTTTACCTCTTTTTTTCTGTTGTCAAAAACAGTATAAAATATCGGTTTTTCGAGAGAAAAGAAAGAATTTACCGAAAATTAATACAGACTGTCCTTTTTTGTCAACAAATTTTGGGAAAAACTAAAATATTTTTAAATATTTTAGTGTATCATAATGCATTTATGATATAATAAAATGTATTTATATCTCAGGGGAGAAAAAGGGAGAATTATGAATCAACATAGGAGAAATGTGCCTGCTTCTAAAAAGGGGAAGAAGCTGAGGCTCTTTAATGCAGCTTTACTGACATTGGTAAGCTTGGTTTCAGGTTTGCTTGTTTTTTCTATATTTAAAAATAATGTTCTGGCGTTTCATCACCTGAACCTTATTTTGTCTGCTCTTTTGGCGGCTGTTATTTTACTGGCAGCCTTCTTTGTATGGAAAAATAAGTTCAAAGTTCTGACAACCTTACTTTTGCTTGTGACCTTGCTGGTATCCTCAGGAGCCATGTACGGGGTCAAGGAGCTGATGGACTTATCTAGAGGTGTGAACTCCACTTCAAATTACTCTGAAATTGAAATGGCCGTTTATGTCCGGGCGGACAGCGATAAATCAGATGTGACTCAGCTGCAGAAGCTGACAGCTCCGACTGAAAATGGGGATAAGGACAATGTGACAGCTCTTCTGGAGCACATCAAGAAGACTAAAAAGACAGAACTCACAGTGGAAAACAGCTCGTCTTATATCGCAGCCTACAAGGCCCTCATCAATCAAGAGACTGAGGCCATTGCCCTCAATAGCTCGTTTGGAGACATGCTGGCTTCTCATGATGCTGACTATGCTTCAAAGATAAAGAAAATCTATACTTATAAAATCACCCGTCAAGTAGAGACAGGCAAGCGCAGGGATGATGCCAATGCAGATGTCTTCAATATCTATGTCAGCGGTATTGACACCTATGGCTCGATTTCATCTGTCTCACGCTCAGATGTCAATATCATCATGACGGTTAATCGCAAGACCAAAAAAGTCCTCTTGACGACAACTCCTCGTGATTCTTATGTGGCGATTGCAGATGGAGGAGCTGGGCAGATGGACAAGCTGACCCATGCAGGGATTTACGGGGTAGATGCTTCTATCCACACGCTGGAAAATCTTTACGGTATTCGCATTGACTACTATGTTCGTCTGAATTTCTCTTCTTTCCTCAAGCTGGTAGACCTGCTGGGTGGGATTGATGTTGAAAATGACCAAGAATTTACCAGCCGACACGGCAATCATCATTTCCCAGTAGGGAAAGTCCATATGAACTCAGATCAGGCCCTTGGCTTTGTTCGCGAGCGTTACTCTCTTCAGGGTGGCGACAATGACCGCGGAAAAAATCAAGAAAAAGTTATCGAAGCAGTCATTAAAAAGCTGACTTCAACCAGTGCTTTGAAGAACTACAACGAGATTATTTCCGGCTTGCAAGATTCTATCCAGACCAATATGGAGCTGCCTGTTCTTATGAATCTGGTCAATACCCAGCTGGAGTCAGGTGGAAGCTATCAAGTTCAGTCACAAGCCATCAGCGGAAACGGTCGTATGGATCTACCATCCTATGCTATGCCAGATTCCAATCTCTACATGATGGAAATCCAACCGGAAAGCCTTGATAATGCTAAGGCAGCGATTCAGCAGGTAATGGAAGGGAAAACACCATGATTGATATCCATTCTCATATTATCTTTGATGTGGACGATGGTCCTAAGAATTTTGAGGATTCCAAAAAACTGCTGGAAGAAAGCTATCGACAGGGAGTTCGGACTATTATCTCTACCTCTCATCGCAGAAAGGGCATGTTTGAAACGCCTGAAGAGACCATTAGAGCTAACTTTAAAATGGTAAAAGAACTAGCAGAGCTTGTAGCGCCTGACTTGACGGTTCTCTATGGGGCAGAGATTTACTACACCAGCGATGTGGCGGATAAGTTGGAAAAAGGGATTTTCCCCAGTCTAGCTGGCACACGCTATGTGCTGATTGAGTTTAGCATGGCAACGCCTTATAAAGACATCCATAAAGGTTTGGCTCAGATTCTGCGCTTAGGTCTAACACCGGTCCTTGCTCATATTGAGCGCTATCACTGCCTGGAAAATGATGAAAAGAAGGTGCAGGAACTCATTAATATGGGCTGCTATACTCAAATTAACAGCTCCAGTGTTCTAAAACCTAAGCTGCTTGGAGACTCGCATAAATTTATGAAAAAACGGGCTCAGTTCTTTTTGGAGAAGGACTTGGTCCACTTTGTTGCCAGCGACATGCACAATCTAAGTCAGAGACCGCCCTTTATGAAGGAGGCCTTTGACATCGTAGCTAAGAAATACGGTTCCCGCCGGGCAGAGGCCCTCTTTGGCGGTAACCAAGCATTATTATTGAAAAATGAATTGATTTAGGGGAAAAATGGAAAAACAAGAAAAGCAAATCGTAGAAATCGATATTCTGTCCTTGCTGAGAGCCTTATGGCTGAAGAAATTTACCATCGTATTGGGAGCGGTGCTCTTTTCTTTGCTGGCTTTTGGCTACAGCGTCTTTATTGCTAAGAAAATGTATCAGAGTACCACACGCATCTATGTGGTCAGTCGTCAGAACGAAACGCAGGCAGCTTTGACCAATCAGGACCTGCAGGCAGGGTCTTACCTCGTTAAGGACTTTAAGGAAATCATTCTGTCACAGGCGGTTCTGTCACAGGCAATTAGTGAGTTGAAACTGCAAACGTCACCAAGAGAGCTGACGCGTCACATCACCGTTTCCGTTCCGGCGGATACTCGTATCGTTTCGATTACAGTTAAGGATGACAATCCAGAGGAAGCGGCTCGCATTGCCAATGCCTTCCGTAATATCGCTGCTGAGAAAATCATCGAAGTGACAAAAGTTTCTGATGTGACAACTTTGGAAGAAGCAACAGTCCCAGCAGAGCCTTCTTCACCAAATATTCGGCGTAATGTTATCTTAGGATTTTTAGGGGGCAGTGTCCTGATGTCGATCTTTATCATCGCGGTAGAAATCTTGGATGATCGGGTGAAGAAGCCAGAGGACATTGAAGAAGTCATGGGCTTGACGCTATTGGGCGTTATCCCAGATATGAACAGAATGTAAGGGAGAGAAAATGGCAACCTTAGAATTAGTTAGGAAAAAAAGGAACCTTGTCAAACTAACCGAGGAATACTACAACGCTCTGAGTACTAATGTACAGCTGAGCGGCGCCAATATCAAGATGGTCGAAATAAGCTCGGTGACGGCAAATGAAGGAAAGTCTACAACCTCAGTGAATCTCGCGGCCGCCTTTGCCAGAGCTGGTCATAAGACCTTGATGATCGATGCGGATATCCGCAACTCAGTCATGTCCGGTGTGTTTAGCAGTCAGAGAAAAGTATCAGGACTGACGGACTATCTGTCAGGACAGGCTGCCCTGCATGAAGTCATCAACGATACAGATCTGGAAAATCTGGATGTGATCTTATCTGGTCCAGTATCACCTAATCCGACGGGGCTTTTGCAAAGCAAGCAGTTTGATGCGCTTTTGACTGACCTACGTGTCCGTTATGACTATATCATTGTGGATACTTCACCGATTGGTCTGGTCATTGATGCGGCTATCATTGCTCAGAAATGCGATGCCAGCTTCTTGGTGACTCAAGCAGGTCATATCAAACGAAAAGCAGTCATGAAAGCTAAAGAGCAGTTAGAACAAACGGGAACTCCTTTTTTGGGTGTTGTCCTCAATAAATATAACATTGATTTGGAACGCTATGGTGCCTACGGAACTTATGGGGGATACGGCAGCTATGGCAATTATGGGAAATAATAGGGATTAAAGAGTTTTAGGATAATTGGGAGATTAGGAACATGACAAGAGCGAGAAAAAGAGTCATCTTAATTATTGTTGATATTATTTTGCTCAGTATAAGTCAGGGGATTTCAAAATTCTTCTTAGCAAAATATGTCGGGATAACGGATTTATCTTTTATCTCTATTTTAATGGGGATTATTGTACTGTATTTGACATTTGCAACACTGTCGAATGTCTTTTCTACCATTACAAGGTATACAGATTATAAAACAATGTTTCGAGTGGGGGGCTCAATTTTGGGAGCTTACTCAATTGTATACATTGCAGAGAAAATTTTTTATGAATCCACAAACAGTAGATATATTGTCCTTTCTATGCTGCTATCGTTTTTGTTGGTTATTGCTTCAAGGCTGACTTGGCGGGAGATTCATGAATTCGTGCAGCACCCTTCAGCCTTACTGGGTAAGAAAGTAGATGGGACGAAGACCCTTGTTGTTGGTTCAGGGGATGGTGCTAGTCTCTTTATCAAGACAGCTCAGCAAAAATCAAAAGATTTAAAGATAGTCGCGATTGTAGATGACGATAAGAATAAGCAAAATACGTATCTTCATGGAGTAAAAGTTGTAGGAACAACTGAGCAGATACCTGAAATTGTAGGGAATTATGAAGTCGAACAAATTGTCATTGCCATTCCTTCGTTGGCTCCGGATGATTACGAGCGAATCGTAGAGTACTGCCAACAGACAGAGGTCAAGGTCAATGCCATGCCTAAGTATGAACAGGTGATTACGGGGAAACTATCTGTCAGCAAACTTCAGGAAATTGATATTGCTGATCTGTTAGGGCGTAAAGAAGTTAAGCTGGATCAGCAAAGTTTGAAGTCCAATATTAAATGCAAGACAGTGCTTGTTACGGGGGCCGGTGGATCTATCGGCTCGGAACTTTGCCGTCAGATTGCTCAATTCTGCCCAGCTAGGCTTCTACTTCTAGGTCATGGAGAAAATTCAATTTATTTGATTCACAAGGAGCTGTCAAGCCGTTATAAAGATGACATTGAGCTGATTCCAATCATTGCAGATATTCAAGATAGAGAGAGGATTTTCCATATTATGGAAACCTATCGTCCTGATCGAGTGTATCATGCAGCAGCTCACAAGCATGTTCCCTTGATGGAGTACAATCCGACAGAAGCAGTCAAAAACAATATCTACGGGACACGAAATGTAGCAGAAGCAGCAAAGGCAGCTGGTGTCGCGAAATTTGTCATGATTTCTACAGATAAGGCGGTTAACCCGCCTAATGTTATGGGGGCAACTAAGCGTGTGGCAGAAATGGTCGTGACCAGTTTAAATGAAGAAGGAAAGACTCTTTTCTCAGCTGTCCGCTTTGGGAATGTTTTGGGCAGCCGAGGTAGTGTTGTTCCTTTGTTCAAGGAGCAGATTGCCAAGGGAGGTCCAATCACCGTGACGGACTTTCGAATGACACGTTATTTCATGACGATACCAGAAGCCAGTCGCTTAGTGATTCAGGCTGGAGCCTTGATGCAAGGGGGAGAGGTTTTTGTCTTGGATATGGGCGAGCCTGTGAAAATTTTGGACTTAGCTAAAAAGATGATCACACTCAGTGGCCATACTGAAGAGGAGATTCAGATTCAGGAAGCAGGCATTCGACCGGGCGAAAAGCTATATGAAGAGCTCTTGTCTGCCAAGGAAAAGGTCAATGATCAAGTCTATGAAAAGATTTTTGTAGGAAATGTTCAGTCGCTGCCCAAGACCGAGGTGGATTCCTATGTGGACTCTCTTCTGTCTCTTGGTGCAAATGACCTCAAGGACAGCTTGGTAAAGTTTGCACAGCAATAAGTTTTTAGGATAATCATGTATAAATTTTTTAAACGAACATTAGATATAGTCTTGTCATTCTTAGGAATGATTGTCTTATCACCATTTTTTCTGCTTCTAGTACTCGCTATTAAATTGGATTCAAAAGGACCAGTTTTGTTCAAACAGAAGCGGATTGGTCTGCATAAGAAACACTTCTATATTTTGAAATTCAGAACGATGCGAATTGACACTCCTAAAGATACCCCAACTCATTTACTGGAAAATCCTGAGCAATGGATTACAAAGGTTGGGAAGTTTCTTAGGAAGACGTCTCTGGATGAGTTGCCTCAGATTTGGAATATTTTTGTCGGTGACATGAGTATCATAGGTCCAAGACCGGCTCTTTGGAATCAGTATGATTTGATTGAAGAGCGAGACCGCTATGGAGCAAATGATGTTTTACCAGGTCTGACGGGATGGGCTCAGATTCACGGGCGAGATGAGTTGCCGATTGCCAAGAAAGCTGAATTGGACGGCTACTACGTCCAGCATCTATCTTTTGGATTGGATGTCTGCTGTTTCTTTGGCACCATTAAGAGTGTGGCCAAGAGCGAAGGAGTTGTTGAAGGCGGCACGGGAAATATGGAAAAGAAAGATTAAAGTCTGATGAAAAGAATATTAATTACGGGAGAGGGTAGCTATATCGGCCGGAGCTTTAAGAAGTATGTTTCTTCACGGGAGGATGTTCAGGTTGATGAGTTGGACGTCCGCGGAGAAGCCTGGAAGGAGAAAGATTTTTCGTCTTTTGATGTAATTTTGCATTTGGCGGCGATTGTCCATATCTCCAACCCATCAAAAGAGATGGAATCGGTATATAATCAAGTCAATACTCAGCTACCTTATGAATTGGCTCAAAAGGCTAAAGGCGAAGGTGTCAAACAGTTTATCTTTATGAGCAGCATGAGCGTCTATGGCGAAGTTTTGGGAGACCGTGTTATCACAAAGGAGACACAAGAGCGTCCTGATTCTTTTTATGGCAAAAGCAAACTAGCTGCTGAGCAACTTCTGGCGGAATTGGAGAGTGAAGATTTCAAATTGGCAGTTTTACGGCCGCCCATGGTTTATGGTCATCAAGCTAAGGGAAATTATAAGCGACTGTCAAAGTTGGCTCAGAAACTACCAGTTTTCCCTTTGGTTCAGAATGAACGTAGTATGATTTATATTGACAACCTTTGTGAGTTTATCAGACTGATTGTTCAGAATCAAGACAGTGGTGTTTTCTATCCTCAAAATCAGGACTATGTCAACACCTCTCAGCTAGTCAGAGAAATAAAAAGAACTCATGGTCAGAGAGTAGTCTTGCTGCCTGCATTTAACTGGATTTTAAAAGGACTGTCCCGCCATGTTTCGACTCTGAATAAGCTGTTTTCAGATTTAACTTATGAAAAAGAGATGTCTAGCTATCCTCAGTCTTATCAGGTGGTAGATTTTAGGAGGTCTATTGAGAGGACGGAGAAGGGAAACTAGTTTAGGATGATTGGGGGGATTGTTAGTGAAATTTTCGGTATTGATGTCTGTCTATCAGAAGGAGAATCCGGATTTCTTAAGAAAGAGTCTAAATAGCGTTCTTATAGAGCAGAGCCGCAAGCCAGATGAGCTTGTCCTTGTAGAGGATGGGCCGCTGACAGAAGAGCTTTATCAGACGATTCAAGATTTCAAGGAAAAATTTCCAGAGATGAAAGTTCTACCCTTAAAGGAAAATGTCGGATTGGGAGAAGCTTTGCATCGGGGAGTTGAGGCTTGCTCTTATGATTGGATTGCTAGAATGGATACAGATGACATTGCGACACCGGACCGTTTCCAGCAACAAGTGGACTATATTGAGCAGCATCCGCAGTTAGATGTTCTGGGGGGCAATATTATAGAATTTGATTCGGAACCAGATCAAATAGTGGCAGAGAAACAAATGCCGCTTTCCCATGAAGAGATTATCAAAAGGTTGCAGCGGAGAAATCCTTTCTGTCACATGACGGTATTTTTCAAGAAATCATCTGTTTTAAAAGCAGGCAATTACAAGCCCCTGCCTTTAGTGGAAGACTATTATCTTTGGGCGAGAATGGCTGCTCAGGGATGTCGTTTCGCCAATCTTAATCGGGTCTTGGTTTACGCTCGTGTCGGAAACGGCATGCATACGAGAAGAAGCCAGACAGAGCAGATTGCCAGTTGGAAAGTAGTCAATACTTTTTTGCTGTCACAAGGTATGTTGAACCTAGGGCAATATTATCAAAATATGTTGATGATTCGTGCTTTTGTGGGAACGCCTATTTGGATAAAAGCGTTCATTTATAAGTATCTGCTTAGAAGAAAGTAATGACTTTACAGACAGAGCAGTCTAACTTAGACAGGGAGAAAGCTAGAAGTTAGGGGGATATAGAATGAAAAGTTTAGGAAGGAGGGAGAAATGATTTCTGTCGTGATGGCGACCTATAATGGGGCGGATTTTATTTTGGAGCAACTAGACTCTATCCGCACTCAAAAGCTGAAGCCTGATCAGGTCATTATCTGTGATGACTGTTCGACAGATCAGACAGCGGTGTTAATCAGGGATTACATCATCAAGCATCAACTGACGGATTGGCAGCTGATTGAAAATCAGGAAAATTTGGGTCATTATCGAACTTTTATAAAATTAGCGAGTCTGGCTGAGCATGATATTGTTTTTTTCGCTGATCAGGATGATAAATGGCTGCCTGATAAAACAGCTGCCTTGCAGAAAGTACTGTTAGAAACAGACGTTGCTATGGTGTATGGCCAGTCTTACTTGATTGATCAAAATGGTCAGGTCATCAAGGAGCCCAAGGTTTCAGGAGAAAGTCAAGAAAGAGATCTAGCTTGGCTTCTAAAAAAATGGCCGTCAGGTTATCAGACAGCTTTTAGAAAGTCGGTACTGACGGATATTTTAGAGCAACAGTATACGGATTATCCTGGATTTGATTATCATGATGTTTTATTTGGTATGCTGGCTCCATTGTATGGAAAAGTTGTTTGCTTGGACCAGCTACTAGATCAGCATCGCATTCATCAGGCAAATGTAACCCAGTCTGCGTCGTCGCTCAGTTTTAATAAAACAAGGTTATCTAGGATTAACTATTTACAGAAGGTCATCAGTCGCTATGAGTCCGTGCAAAAAATCGCAGAAGAGCGCCAGATTTCTGAGGCGGATCATCGCCAGCTTGCTAGGGCTTTGGCCTTGACCAATCTTAGACTGAAATTATTACAGTCTAGAAATCCATTTTGGGCTTTGGGCCTGATGTTTCAAATAAGGGAGTATCGAACAATAAAAGATTTCATCAGTGATTTGGTATACACCTACTCACTGAATGGAGTGGCTAGGAGATTATTGAAAAAGTTTGGGAGGTAAGAAAAATGAGAGGAACCAGTAAGATTGAATGGGAGTTGGCTTTGGGAGAACGCTTCAGCCCCATGTATCAGAAAATTACGGATGATAAATTAAAGGTTTTACAAAAAGCCTATTTACAAATGTATAAAAAATTTGATGCAGAGTGTCGTCGGCATCATATTCATTCCTACATGGTTGCAGGGACCTTGATTGGTTCTTTGCGACATGGGGGCTACATCCCTTGGGACGATGATATCGACTTAGTGATGTTCCGAGAGGACTACAATCGTCTGCAGGAAATCTTTGCGGACAGCGAGGACTTCGAGCTGATCTCTCCTGCGGATGCGACAGACAGTGTCTTTAAGGTTCTAAAGCTGCAGAGCAAGTCACTGACCTACTATGATGTTTTGGGAGAAGGTTTCAGTAAAAAGAAACATCTTTATCTTGATATGCTGCCAATTGACTTTGTCCCAGAGAATAACATGCTTCGCAAGCTCAAGGGTCTTCTATTCAGAGCCTTGGATTTGTCACACAATAGCTCACGCTGCTATACGAAGTTTACTCCGCATCTGACCTATATGGCTAAAGAATCCAAAGAACTCAGACAAAATCTTTGGATCAGAAGACTGATAGGCTTCCCTTCTTTTATCATGGGGCCGGCTAATATGTATAAGTTGATGGAAAAACTCATTCAGTCTAATAAGAAGACTTCAAAAATAACAATTGCTTATGGTGTAAAAGGCTATTTGGGAGAGACAATTGACTATGAAAGTTTCTATCCAGCTAAGAAGTATTCCTTTGAAGGCTATGAGTTCGATGGGCCTAATGATGCGGACAAGTATCTGACCAATCGCTACGGTGATTACATGACACCGCCTGAAAGAAAAGAACAGACAGAACGTCATGTCAGACTGAGAGATAATTGGGTTGAATTAATAGAAGGAAGATAATGGTTTTTTTACTAATTTTGGGTGGCCTTTTCCTATTGTTTTTGACAATCAAAACAGTAGGAAGAGACTATGCTAACCCGGCTTTTATATACTTAGCAATATGGATGATAGCAAGCATTTTTACTGCATTTTATTCATCCAAATGGGGAGAGGGACTTTCTCTGATAACGGTCACTGTTATCTTTGTTGGGAATGCCATTTTTTTAATGGGAGTCCTCTTGTCATCGAATTTGTTTGCTGAGAGGAAGTTGGACGCCAAACCTAGTCAAATAAAGGTGAGTAATTTTTTCATTATTTTAGTTCTCTTATTTTTGGCTTATGCGGTCAGGTTTATTTATTCCGATTTGCTTTACTTGGCGGCGCAGAGTAAGCAGGTACCTGGGGGATTGTTTAAAACCATTGAATTGGCTCGGCATATGACTACAAATTATGATTTCTCTCTTAGTCGTCTTAGCCTCAATTTGTTGCGGGTTAACTTTTCCTTAGGAATTGTTTTCTTCTATTTTTTCTGCGAGTCTCTTTTTTCAGGAAAAGATGGCATTTTTTACAAGGGCAAGTTATTGCTGGTTAGTCTGATTTCTTTAGGTATTTCCCTTTTGTCTACTGGGCGTACGGAGTTGCTGGGCTTGGTTGCAGGCTATGCTATTGTATATATGTTGTTTTTCTCGAAGTATTATTCGTGGAAAGACAGCAGGTATGGTGTGAAGCTTTTTCGCTCTTTGCTGATAATTGGCTTTGTATTCCTTGTCTTATTTATGGCGGTTGGAACCTTTGTTCTCAATCGAGTGGATAGTCGGGCAGAGTTCGGAATTTTGGATAATTTGGTTAAATATATGGGTTCACCCATTCAGGCTTTAGACTATTATCTGAAAAATCCTACTCTTTATAGCGATAATCAAGTCTTTGGAGAAAATACTCTTATTGCTATCTATGGAACGTTGAAATCCCTCGGTCTGTCTAGCCATGAGCTGACACCTTTCCTGCCTGTTGTTCATTTTAACGACGATAAAACCAATGTTTACACAATTTATTACTACTTTATCAAGGATTTTGGTTATTTTTCAGTCCTTATCTTTCAGCTTTTATATGGCTTCTTTTACGGAAGTTTCTACTATTCTATCAAAAAACGCTATTTCACCCCGCTAAAGGTTATTGTTTTCGCTTTATTTGCGTATCCTTTGGTCATTTCATTCTTTCAGGAAACGTTGCTGTCATTGCTGACAACCCATATTAATCGGATTATCTATGCTTTTGTGATTTATATGGCAGCTGATTTACTGAGTAGAGTACGATTTACAACGAGAGGAAGGAAAGTATCGGTATGACGACATCAGCTCTGATATTCGCAGGCGGCACAGGCAGCCGCATGAATACCAAGACCTTACCCAAGCAGTTTTTAGAGTTGCACGGTAAGCCTATTATTATTCATACGATTGAGCACTTTGAAGACCATCCGGCAGTATCGGACATTGTGGTTGTCTGTGTAGACGGCTGGCTGGATTATTGCAGAGATTTATTAGCTCGATTCAATATTAAAAAAGTCAGTCAAGTGGTTCCTGGTGGAGAGACTGGACAAATGTCTATTTTTAATGGTCTATCTGTCTTACGGGAAAAGTACAAGAACGATGACGACTATGTTTTGATTCATGATGGTGTTCGCCCCTTGATTGACGGGGGAATCATTTCTAAAAATATTGAAGCAGCCAAAAAGTATGGGGCAGCTATTACGGTTAAGCCGGTTATCGAAACGGTTATTCAGGTCGATGAGGCGGATGTTATTAATCAGGTTATTGAGCGTTCCACTTGTCAGACAGCTGTCGCCCCTCAAACCTTCGCGCTTTCGAAGATTCACTCCCTGCATTTAAAAGCCCAGGCAGAGAATCAGTTTGATATGACGGATTCTGCGACGTTGGCTCGTTATTTTGGTCTCCCTCTGCATACAGTCATGGGGGGCAGCGAAAATATCAAAATTACGACTCCATCTGATTTTTATATCTTTAGAGCGATTTACGAAGCGCGTGAAAATGCACAAATTTTTGGTTGATATGGGCAATAATACGATTTTACAAAAGGATATGGAAGACCTAGCTGCTGTCAGTCCTATTCTCAGAGAACTGAGCAATGTTACAGTCTTGGTAACCGGAGCAACCGGACTTATAGGCAGACACTGTATTTCCGCTTTGATGGCTTTAAACGATTTGTACGAAGCTAATGTCAGAGTAGTGGCCTTGGTACGAAATCATAAAAAAGCGGAAGCTCTATTTCAAGGTTTTTTACATAGTGAGAATCTGCAGCTAGTGTATGCTGACTTGCTGTCAGATTGGCAGATAGAGGAGGATTTGGATTATATTATCCATGGAGCCAGTGCGACGGACTCCTCTTTTTTCGTTGAGCATCCTGTGGAGACAATTGATCTAGCCATAAATGGAACGAAAAAACTGCTGGATCTGGCTAAAAATAAGCAGGTTCGCAGTATGGTCTATCTCTCTTCTCTGGAAGTCTATGGGACGACAAGTCCTGATGCTTCCAGCATTAGCGAGAAAGATTACGGTTATTTGGATCCAACCAGTGTCCGTAGCAGTTATTCGGAAAGCAAGCGCATGGCAGAGTCCTTGTGTGTAGGCTATTGTTATCAGTATCAGGTGCCAGTTAGAATGGCTCGTTTGTCACAAACTTTTGGCCCAGGTGTGAGCTATGAAGACAACAGAGTTTTTGCGCAGTTTGCACGTGCCGTTCTTGAAAAGAGAGATATTATTCTCCGAACTAAAGGGGAGACTGTTCGGAACTACTGCTATACCAAAGATGCCATTGAAGCCATTTTTTACATTCTGCTGAAAGGCCAAGCAGGTCAAGCTTATAATGTCGCCAATAAAGAGACGGCTATTTCTATCCGTGAGATGGCGGAAATGGTTATTGAACTAAGCGGTAGCAATGAAACGAAGTTGGTCTTTGATTTGGCAGATGATGTGGAAAAGCTAGGCTATAATCCGACAGTTAAGATTCGTCTTAATACGGACAAGATTGAAAGTTTGGGCTGGCAAGCCCATACTGATTTAGAAACCATGTTTTTACGGTTAATTGAGAGCATGGCAGCAGATAGGAAGGAATAGGAGGGCTAATTTGTCTGGTGGATTTAAAAAAATAATAGCTAATTTTTCCTATGTCGTCTTGTCCAATTTGCTGACAGTAATAGTTTCTTCTCTGGTTGTCTTGATTTTGCCTAAGATTATGGGTGTAGAGGAGTATGGCTACTGGCAACTCTATATTTTCTATTTATCCTATGCCGGTTTTGTTCATCTGGGTTGGGTGGACGGAATCTACCTTCGCTACGGTGGTTTGGAGTATGATGATCTGGATAAAGAAAAGTTTTTCTCTCAGTTTCTCATGCTTTTGATCTATCTGACAGGGATTGGAATTTTATTTTTCTTAGGGATTTCTTCCTTCATTAGAGATGAGAGCAGTCGGTTTGTTTTTATGCTTTTACTTTATACTATGTTGGTCACCAATCTGCGCTTTCTCTTTGTGTACATTCTGCAGATGACTAATCGACTAAAGGAGAGTTCCTATGTTGTCAGTGGAGACCGACTCCTCTATTTACTGCTTTTGCTGGTCTTTATTTTCATGGGTTTCCGAGACTTCAAAATTATGGTCTATGCAGATTTGATTGGTAGAGTTGTTTCTCTTTTTTATGCCATGTATCTATGCCGAGATATGGCCCTGCGACCCCTCAATCAGTTTAAGCTTGATATACGGGAAACAGTTCGCAATATTGCTGTCGGGATCAATCTGATGCTATCAAATGTAGCCAGTATGCTCATTATCGGTACGGTTCGAATGGGGATTCAAAAGGTATGGAACATTGCTACATTTGGGAAAGTATCCTTGACCCTGAGCATTTCCAATCTGCTGATGACCTTTATCAACGCTATCGGTTTGGTCATCTTTCCGATTTTGAAGCGAACGGACGAAAGCAAGTTGCCTAAGATTTACAATCAGTTGCGGAATGTCCTTATGGTTCTTATGTTTGGAGTGCTTTTGCTGTATTATCCTCTGAAAATAGCTTTGGACAGCTGGCTGCCGGCTTACAGAGAGTCCTTGATATTTATGGCTCTAGTCTTTCCTATGTCTGTCTACGAGGGCAAGATGGCTTTGCTTATCAATACCTACTTAAAAGCCTTACGAATGGAGAGGCAGATTTTTAAAGTAAATGTAATTGCCATGCTCTTAAGTTTTGCGACTACCTTGATTTTTGCAGTTTTTCTGCGCAATCTGAATGCTACAGTGCTGTCTATCGTGCTGTTGCTGGCGACTAGGAGTATACTGGCAGAGCTAATCTTAGCCAAGAGGATGCAGATCGAGGTTGTCAAAGATATTTGGGTTGAGTTGCTAATGACACTTGTATTTATTGCTTCGAATTGGTTTTTATCAGTTTATCTAGCTGCAGCAGCCTACGGATTTGTCTATCTGACCTATAGCATTTACAAATACAAAAGTTTGAAAGGTCTGCTCCAACAATTGCGGGCTCGTTGATGCTCGAGAAATTATAAATAGTTTAACAATCTAAACGCTAAGCCCTGTCCGGGCTTTTTAGGTTTGTAATGTAGCGTTAGCATACAAAGCTACTTGTAAAGTTACTCTGGCTACAATCAGTTTGCTGAACTATACATTGTATATAGTGGAAATGAAAGACAATTTTTCCAGTAACTTATTGCGGATTATGGTATTTTTGAGGATAACTAGAAATTAGCTAAAAATAATTCCGTTCTTTATGCCTGGGAATATATGGGAATATAAATGGTTTTGCAAGTGATTCTACCATGAAGAGATTCCAAAAGGCATCAGGAGAGCAGAGCTGCTAGGATAGCAAATTGGGCTAGTTTTTGGTATTTTAAGTAAGTGCAGAATTCAGCGGTCAACTATAGAAAGAGAAATACCTGTTAGTTGCAATAGTAAAATTAAAGAGAACTTTAGGATTGGCAAGAAGAGGTGTCCTATGAAAAAAATTTTAGTTACAGGTGGAACGGGGTATATAGGAAGTCACACAGTGGTTGAATTAGTCGCAGCGGGCTATGGAGTTATTATCGTGGATAACTTTTCGAATAGCTCTCCAGAAGTGCTAGAGCGCTTAGAAACTATCACTGGTGCGGACATTCCGTTTTACAAGGGTTCGATTTCTGATAAAGATCTGATGAACCAGATTTTCGAAGACAATCACATTGACGCAGTCATTCATTTAGCGGCCTATAAATCAGTAGAAGAATCGGTGCGGGAACCACTTAAATATTACGAAAATAATGTCAGTGCTGGTATTTCTCTTCTTGAAGTTATGAAAGAGCACAAGGTAGAACATATCATCTTTAGCTCCAGTGCCACGATTTATGGAATGAATCATGGTTCATCCTTGACAGGAGATTTATCTATTCCAGCGACCAATCCCTACGGCCATACTAAGCTGATGATGGAGCAGATTTTGACGGATCTTGCTCTTGCACATTCAGATTGGTCTGTGACTAATCTTCGTTACTTCAATCCAATTGGTGCTCATGAGTCTGGTCTGATTGGTGAGGCACCAAATGGAATTCCTCATAACCTCATGCCTTATATAACCCAGGTTGCGATTGGTAAATTGCAAGATCTTAGCGTTTTCGGAAATGATTATGATACGCATGATGGTACAGGAGTGCGGGATTATATCCATGTAGTCGATTTAGCCAAGGGCCATGTTTTGGCTTTGAAACATAATTTGGAAAACAAAGGAGTCGCTGTTTTCAATCTTGGTACAGGAATCGGTTATAGTGTACTGGATATGGTTAAAGCCTTTGAAAATGTCAATGGTGTGAAAATTCCTTATACTATCAAGGATAGACGACCTGGAGATGTGGCGACTTGCTATGCTGATGCAAGCAAAGCGAATGACATTTTGGGCTGGAAAGCTGAGAAAACTCTCCAAGATATGATGCGAGATTCTTGGAGATGGCAAAGCTCAAATCCTAATGGTTATGAAAGCTAATGTAGAATATCAATCAGGTGAATAAAACTCTTCTGTGATAGTGCAGAAGAGTTTTTCTATATAAGAGCTGTCTTCTCCCACAGATGCAAAACTTTTTAAAGAATGTCATCAATTGATATGTTTTTTAATGGGCGTGTAATCTGGTCTTGATGAGCTGTAATAATAAACATGCTATAATGTCTGCATGAAGACTGAAAACACAACTTTGCACGCTTTTAAAGCCCTAGCTTGCTTTAGTATTGTTTCCTTACACTTTCTGTTGCCGGGGCAATTTGGCGTTTTTTATCAAATTGTGGCCCGCTTTGCAGTTCCCTTTTTCATGATGCTGTCGGGCTATTTTTCCTTTAATATTTCCAGGGATAAGGTCAAGTATCGTCTCAAGCAGATGCTTCTTTTGACAGCTGCCAGTCTCCTATTTTACACGACTGTTCATTTTGTCAACCTAGTGCTGACCAGAGAACTAACAGAAAAGATGGCATCTATAGACCTGTCTGATTTTACAAACTTTTTCCTCTTTAACAGTCCCAGAGACTTGATTGGCTCAGCTGCCACACCGACCTGGTATTTGCTGGCTATTTCCTATATCTACACGCTTTATCTGGTTTTCTATAAGCATTTTCACCGCTTAACTAGCTTTGGTGTGTCCCTGTTCTTGTTGGTTCTGGCTTTTTGTATTGAGTTCAATATTAGTGGCACTCTGTACTATCGCAACTTCTTGTTTATGGGTCTTCCCTTTTTCATTTTAGGCATACAGTTTGCCAAGCATCGGGATCAGATTTTAGCCTACGATTTGTCTTCTGTTAGGAAATGGGCGATTGGCTTGGGAATAGCGGCTTTGATTTTGCTTGAGTACTGTTTTATGGGTACGGAGTACGACCTCTATCCTAGTACCCTTTTGTCTTCCAGTGCAATTTTCTTCTACGCGGTCAGAAATGGGAGCAATATTGATATTCCGATTTTGAATAATATTGCCAAAAAGTACGCCACCATGATTTATATCATCCATCCTTTTATTATCTTCATTTTCAGGTCGATAATGCCTCGGAATACTATTTATAGTTTTGGCTTTTTTATCATTTTCTTACTGTCTTATTTGCTGAGCATAGCTTTTCAGAAAGCCATCAGGCCCAGACTTATCAGTGCACTTCCGGCTCAGTGATGTAAGCTAGCAGAGCTTATCCTCGCTTTCACTCCGAACTAAAAGCAACAGAGAATACTGTTGCTTTTCTTGGTCTATCTTGGGTTCAGACTTCTCAATACTTTTTCAAAATTGTCAGAGCGGGCTTCGACTGTTATTTTTTCTAGCGTAAAAGGGTGGGTGAAGGTCAGCCGATGGGCGTGGAGCATAAGCCGCCCTTTGGGCTGCGGATGATAAAGGGGGTCACCGATAAGAGGGTGTCCGTGGTGAGCTAGATGAACACGGATCTGATGGGTGCGGCCAGTCTTGAGTTGGCATTTGACCAAGGCAGCTTGCCCAAATTGCTTGATCCTAGTCACATGGGTCTCTGCATAGAGTCCTTTTTGGGGTTCGACTAACCGCTTCCTGCGGTCATGGCGGTCGCGGCCAATCTTGTCTTTATAGATCAGTTTTTTGCTTGGGAACTTGCCTTGAACCAGAGCCCAATATTCGCGGCTGATTTCTCGCTTTTCCAGCAGTCGATTGAGGATGGGCAGGACAAAGGGATTCTTGGCAAAGAGGACAGCACCGCTGGTTTCTTTATCCAGCCGGTGAACGACATAGCAGGTCTCGCCGACATAGGCAGAAACATGATTAAGCAGGGCTAGCTCTGTTGGTTCATTAGCATGGGTTTTCATACCCTCAGGTTTATTGACGATGATGAGGTGTTGGTCTTGGTAGAGCTCTTCTACGAGTTCGCCATTTCCAAATAAGATTGTCTTTTGAGGATAATCCTCCTCGTCAAATATCAGGCAGATATCATCTCCAGGTTTGACTACAGTCTGCCAGTTGATAGCTAGACCGTTGACGGACACATGTTTTTTGGTCCGCAGAAAATGACGGATTTTTCGTGGAATGAGAAATTGTTCTTCCAGCAGCTCTTTGACTGTCATAGCGGGCAGTCCATCTGGGATAGTGAGTGTAAATTTCATACATTTATTGTAGCAGAAAGCCAGAACTTTGGAAATAGGCAGTGTCGGATAAGGCTTGCTGCAGAGGCTTTTAAAAGGTTATTTAATATACTCTTTTTCTTAAAAATAACTAAAAATCAGACAGGAAATAGGGTACTTTCTTGTCTGCACCTAAATAAGGTGATAAAATAAGGTTTATGAAGAATTTAAAAGATTTGTTTGAAAAATTAGTAGATTATTTTACTGTACAGAAACCTCAAAAAGAAGCAGCAGAGGAGGTAGAGCTGACAGAAGAGCAGGCTAAGTCTGGTCTCAGCCGTTCAGGCAAGACCAAGAAGAAACCTCTCTCTCAGCACCCTATCCGTCGTTTTTGGCGCAGGTTTCATCTGACCAAGATATTCCTGATTCTCGGCTTGACCTTTGGTCTGGTGGTCGGTGGCTATCTCTTTTATGTGGCTAAGACGACCAATGTCAAGGATTTGCAGAATGCCCTCAAAGCTACCACGCTCATCTTTGACAAGGATGGCAATGAAGCAGGAAGTCTATCTGGTCAGAAAGGGACTTATGTCGAGCTGACTGAGATTAGTCAAGACCTGCAAAATGCTGTCATTGCGACAGAGGACCGGACTTTCTATGAGAATGGCGGGATTAACTACAGTCGTTTTATCTTGGCTATTTTGACAGCTGGTCGCTCGGGTGGGGGTTCTACCATCACCCAGCAGCTGGCCAAGAATGCCTATCTGTCTCAGGACCAGACCATTGAGCGGAAGGCCAAGGAATTCTTCCTGGCTCTGGAAATCAATAAGAAATACAGCAAGCAGGAAATCCTGACCATGTACCTCAATAATTCCTATTTTGGGAATGGGGTCTGGGGTGTGGAGGATGCCTCTAAGAAATATTTCGGAGTTTCGGCTAGTCAGCTTAGTCTGGACCAGTCGGCTGTTCTGGCTGGTATTCTCAAGGGACCGGAGATTTATAATCCGCTGTATTCAGTTGAAAATGCGACCAATCGTCGTAATACGGTGCTGCAAAATATGGTTGCTGCAGGCTTTATCGATCAGGGGACGGCCGATCAGGCTGCCGCTGTAGGAATCGGTGGCCAGCTGGTTGATGCTTATGCCGGTAAGTCAGAAGACTATCGCTACCCATCCTATTTCGATGCGGTCATCAATGAAGCTGTCAATGACTACGGCTTAACTGAAGAAGAGATTGTTAATAATGGCTATCGCATTTATACTGAACTGGATCAGAACTACCAAGCCAGCATGCAGGTTATTTACAGCAATGTCTCTCTCTTTCCTGTAGCAGAAGATGGTACTATGGCTGAGTCGGGCAGTGTTGCCTTGGATCCAAAAACCGGCGGTGTGCGGGCACTAGTAGGGCGAGTCAATAGTGCAGAAGGTTCGACCTTCAGAAGCTTTAACTATGCAACCCAGTCCTCCCGCAGCCCTGGCTCTACTATCAAGCCCTTGGTTGCTTACAGCCCGGCCGTCGCTGCTGGTTGGCCGACAGATAAGGAGCTGGATAATACTAGAACCACCTTTGGCGACTATACCATTAACAACTACGGCAATATCCAAAGCTCCCCTAAAGTTCCAATGTATCAAGCCTTGGCAGAATCTCTGAACATTCCAGCTGTTTCAACTGTAGACGAGTTAGGCATTAACAAAGCCTTTGAGTACGGGAAAAAGTTTGGTCTGAATATGGACAAGGTTGATAAGACTTTGGGCGTAGCGCTAGGAAGCGGAGTTACAACCAATCCAATGCAGATGGCGCAGGCCTACTCAGTCTTTGCCAATGGCGGTGTGATGAATGATGCCCATCTCATTACAAAAATTGAAAATGCCAGCGGTCAAGTTGTCAAGACCCATCGTCAAACCTCTACTCGGGTTCTTAATAGCTCGACTACTGACAAGATGAACAGCATGATGCTGGGGACTTTCTCGAACGGTACAGGTATCTATGCGGCTCCGTATGGTTATACAATGGCTGGTAAGACCGGTACGACTGAAACGGACTTTAACCCAGATTTATCTGGTGACCAATGGGTTATTGGTTATACTCCGGATGTGGTTATCAGCCAGTGGCTAGGCTTTCCAAAAACTGATGAGGCCCACTATCTAACTGGGACCAGTGCGAATGAAGCCTCGGCGGTTTTCCGAAATGTTGCCAATAGCATCCTGCCATATACAGAAGGAACTTCCTTTGAAGGGCAGAAGAATGCCTATGCTGCCAACGGCATTGCCCCTGTGGACACCTATGGTACAGAGGAAACGGGTACTACAACTGAAAATAAAGACTTCCTGCAGGACGTTCAGGACCGAGCTCAAAATCTGGTGGATGAAGCCAAGAAAGCCATTGATGACACTGGTATTCCTGAGAAAGCGAAAAACCTCTGGGATACTGTTACCAGCTGGTTTCAATAGGATTTAAAAGAGCTGAACGGCTTGTCAAAAGTATAGAATCCTGCTATAATAAGAAAGATGGAGGCGTTATGGCATTAAAAAAAGCGAGTCTAGCGTGTACAGTCTGTGGTTCTAGGAACTACTCGGTTAAGCTCAGTAGCACTCCAAAACCAACGCGTTTAGAAGTTAATAAATTTTGTAAGCATTGCAGTAAATACACCCTGCATAAAGAAACTAGATAGGAGATTGTTGTGAAATTCTTTAAAGATGTTTTTAAACTATTGAAAGATACAACTTGGCCTACCCGAAAAGAGAGATGGACAGATTTTATTTCTGTCATGGAATACACTGCATTCTTTGTAGTAATCATCTATATCTTTGACAAAGTAGTGGCAAGCGGTCTTTTCCAGATTCTGCATATTTTCTCTTAATGATTTAAGTAGAAATAAAAAAGTCTACAACAGGCATATCATTCAAAGTCCCACCTATTGTGAGTAGGTGGGACTTTTGACGTATGTCCTTATTTACGTGCCGACAATTTCAGTCAGCTTCAAAAAATCAAATCTATCTATAATTCATCGTTTGAAATAAAAATTTCTCATACTAGACAACGCTGATTCAAGAATTTTTGGGCAGAATTGCAAGACTTTGATTTGTCAGGAAAATAGTTAATAAATTCCTTTGCATTTGAGGAAATTATGGTATAATAGGGCTAGAAAGAAGCAGAAGCCCACAGGCTTTTTTATTTAGGAAAGGATGAACTCATGGACAGTTTTGACAAAGGCTGGTTTGTACTGCAGACCTATTCAGGCTATGAAAACAAGGTGAAAGAAAATCTTTTGCAGCGCGCTCAGACTTATAATATGCTGGAAAATATCTTGCGCGTGGAAATCCCTACTCAGACCGTGCAAGTCGAGAAAAATGGCAAGACAAAGGAAATCGAAGAAAACCGCTTCCCTGGTTATGTCTTGGTGGAAATGGTCATGACAGACGAAGCTTGGTTTGTTGTGCGGAATACTCCGAATGTAACAGGATTTGTCGGGTCACACGGAAACCGCTCTAAACCAACGCCACTTTTGGAAGAAGAGATTCGCAACATTCTCATTTCCATGGGTCAAACAGTGCAGGAATTTGACTTGGATGTCAAGGTTGGGGATACCGTTCGTATCATTGATGGTGCCTTTACTGACTATACAGGTAAGATTACTGAGATTGATAATAACAAGGTCAAGATGATTATTTCCATGTTTGGCAATGACACTGTGGCCGAAGTTAATCTTAGCCAGATTGCAGAGCTTTAATTGACGAAGCAGGGGGGTGACTCTTCGCTGCCCTCGTCAAAAATAAAATCCAAGACTTAAAAAGGTCTTGGATTTTTATGTTTTTGGAACGGAGTGTGAAATTACTTATCCTTAATGACGGAGTCAATAATATCTTTGGTTTGTTTCATTTGATAGGTAGACATTACCCCAACGATTTGATTGTTCTGGGTAGAGAAACTAAACTGTTCATCATTGGAATTTTTATAGACAAAGGTTGTATCGTGTTCTGAACGCATAATCATTTCCGGACGACCAAGCTTGTCGAAAGCTGTCTTGGGAGTGTCGGATGTGGTGATGCTAGAGTAGCTGCTTTTGGCCGGCTGAGCGTCTTTTAGGCTAAAACTCAAATTCGTCAGGACATTATTGGTAAAGTAGCACATAATGTCTCCGTTGTCTGTGTGCCAGATGTTAACAGAGTTGCCAGGGTCATTCTCATCAGTGCTGAATGTAGGTTGGCCTAGAGCTGCTGTTACCTCATCGTAAGACGTTTTAGGTTTGTCACCATTGATATCCTCTCCGTTTACCTGAATGACAAAGCCAGTGGAAATATGAAAATTTCTTATTTTCTCTAATTCAGGAATAGAAGCTGCATCTGGTATGTATTGTAGTGCAGAAGCATCATCTGGATCAAAGGTAGCACGTTTCTGAAATACCTCATCACTACTTTCATAGGTGCTAGAGCTACTGCTAGATGATTTGCTGGATGTTTCCTTAGAGGATGAACTTTTCGAAGCTTTGAGGGAGCTAGGCGTCTTTTTTCTTTGCTGCGTCTGCTTGGCAGGCATGCAGGCTGAGAGAGCTAGCAGAGAGAGAAGGCTGAGGGCATAGAAGCTAACTTTTTTCATAATCAATCTTTTTTCCTTTCGCTGATGATGAATGATATTTTTATAATATTATATCAGCAAAGTTTGCTAGAAACAATAGGAAATGCAATAAAAAAGCCCTTTGGTGGGCTTCTGGAAATATATCTATGAAGGCGGTAGACGGATTTGAACCGACGATCAAGCTTTTGCAGAGCCGTGCCTTACCACTTGGCTATACCGCCGCAACTCTTATTATTCTATCGTAAATACTTGCTTTCGTCAAGAGTCTTTCATAGTCAAAGCAGAAAATGTTAGATGTTCCTATTCTGAACGATTTGGAGAATAAATGTTCTGCTGAGAAGTGGGAATAGTGGCTAGCGGCAGAAAATCTGGTAAATGCCTTGTCAAAGAGCTGCACATTTGTTATAATAGAAGGTGCCGTGTAAATGGCAAAATACTCATTTTAGATGAATTGTGGGACTGTTGCCCTCGGGTGGTCTTGCGAGCTGAAATCTAAAAGAGGAAAAAAACAAAAAGGAGAATTTACTCATGGCAGTAATTTCAATGAAACAACTTCTTGAGGCTGGTGTTCACTTTGGTCACCAAACTCGTCGCTGGAACCCTAAGATGGCTAAGTACATCTTCACTGAGCGTAACGGTATCCACGTAATCGACTTGCAGCAAACTGTAAAGTATGCTGACCAAGCTTACGACTTTATGCGTGATGCTGCTGCTAACGATGCAGTTATCCTCTTCGTTGGTACTAAGAAGCAAGCTGCTGATGCTGTCAAAGAAGAAGCAGAACGTTCAGGTCAATACTTCATCAACCACCGTTGGTTGGGTGGAACTCTTACAAACTGGTCTACTATCCAAAAACGTGTGGCTCGTTTGAAAGAAATCAAACGCATGGAAGAAGACGGAACCTTCGAAGTTCTTCCTAAGAAAGAAGTCGCTCTTCTCAACAAACAACGTGCTCGTCTTGAAAAATTCTTGGGCGGTATCGAAGATATGCCTCGCATCCCAGATGTGATGTACGTAGTTGACCCTCATAAAGAGCAAATCGCTGTTAAGGAAGCTAAGAAATTAGGTATCCCAGTGGTTGCCATGGTTGATACTAACACTGATCCTGATGATATTGATGTTATCATCCCAGCTAACGACGATGCAATCCGTGCGGTTAAATTGATCACTGCGAAAATGGCTGATGCTGTTATCGAAGGCCGTCAAGGTGAAGATAGCGTTGAATCAGTAGAAGCAGAATTGGCTGCAACTGAAACTCAAGCAGATTCTATCGAAGAAATCGTTGAAGTTGTTGAAGGTTCAAACGAATAATCAGTAAACTAACCTAAAGGGGCAGGGCTCAGCCCAGCTCCTTTATTTAAATTAAAAAATAGGAGAAGAAAAATGGCAGAAATTACAGCTAAGCTTGTCAAAGAATTGCGTGAAAAATCTGGTGCTGGTGTCATGGACGCTAAGAAAGCACTTGTTGAAACTGATGGTGACATCGAAAAAGCGATTGAATTGCTTCGCGAAAAAGGGATGGCAAAAGCAGCTAAGAAAGCTGACCGTGTTGCCGCTGAAGGTCTGACAGGTGTTTACGTAAACGGTAATGTTGCCGCTGTTGTTGAAGTGAATGCTGAAACTGACTTCGTTGCGAAAAACGCTCAATTTGTTGACTTGGTAAATGCAACTGCGAAAGTAATCGCTGAAGGCAAGCCGGCTAACAACGAAGAAGCACTTGCTTTGACAATGCCTTCAGGTGAAACTCTTGAAGCTGCATACGTATCTGCAACTGCAACTATCGGAGAAAAAATCTCTTTCCGTCGCTTTGCTTTGATTGAAAAGACAGATGCTCAACACTTTGGTGCTTACCAACACAACGGTGGCCGTATCGGAGTTATCTCCGTTATCGAAGGTGGAGACGATGCTCTTGCTAAGCAAATCTCTATGCACATTGCTGCGATGAAACCAACTGTTCTTTCATACAAAGAATTGGATGAGCAATTTGTCAAAGATGAATTGGCACAATTGAACCATGTCATCGATCAAGACAACGAAAGCCGTGCAATGGTTGGTAAACCAGCTCTTCCACACTTGAAATACGGTTCTAAAGCTCAATTGACTGATGCAGTCGTTGCTCAAGCTGAAGAAGACATCAAGGCTGAGTTGGCTGCTGAAGGCAAACCAGAAAAGATCTGGGACAAGATCATCCCAGGTAAAATGGACCGCTTCATGCTTGACAACACTAAAGTTGACCAAGCATACACACTTCTTGCACAAGTATACATCATGGATGACAGCAAGACAGTTGAAGCTTACCTTGAATCAGTAAATGCTTCAGTAGTTGAGTTCGCTCGCTTTGAAGTTGGTGAAGGTATCGAAAAAGCTGCTAACGACTTTGAAAACGAAGTAGCTGCAACAATGGCTGCTGCTCTTGGTCAAAACTAATCGTTTTTAGCTTAAAAATAGAACGATAAAAAGGTCTGAGAAAAAATCTCAGACCTTTTTATAGGTTTTTAAACATCAAGTTTAGAATGGTGAGCAGCATCACTTAGCTGCTTTTTCTCTTTCTTCCTTATGAGCAATCAAGCCATTGGTAAAAATCAAGACTGCCAAGAGGAAGAGAAGTATTGTCGTTTGTGGGTAAGTCAGGCTAAACTGGTAGACTTTGGTAATAAACAAAAGGGGCAGAGTAACCACCATTATAATCATAAAGCTATACCATTTGACTCGGTTACTGACTAGCTCCTGTTCGAAGAGCAGGGGAGCATAAAGACAGGCGATGAGAGCTCCGATAGGAATATCAACATAGTCAGCCGAAAAGATGGTGAAAATACTCAGAGCTGCAAAGAGCCATTTGAGTACATGACGAGAATAGTTGAGCCAATCCATTTTCATTGGATTATCCTCCTTGTTTAGATGATAGTTGGCAGGCAGGAGTTTCTGTCTGTCTTTTCCTTGTGGATTTCCACCTATATTATAACGCTTTAAAAGCAAAAAGCAAGCGGTTACACAAGTATAGCAAAGCTTTTTCACTAGTTTGAATTGTCAGATCTTTCAGTCATCCCTTTTTCTTTCAAAATAGAGACTTTTCCGGTATAATATTAGTCAAAGATAGTCAATGTTAGAGAAGCAAGGAAAAAAGAAATTTATTCTGAAATTCTCAACTGGAAAGGGAAGTTATGGGTGCAAAAAACACATCGGACAGTATTGAAGCATATATCAAGTCTATTCTGGCTCAGGCGGGAATGGTTGAACTGAAACGCAGTGAACTGGCTGATGTTTTTCAGGTGGTTCCCAGTCAGATTAACTATGTGATTAAGACTCGTTTTACGGAAAGTCGGGGCTATATCGTCGAGAGCAAGCGTGGTGGCGGCGGCTATATTCGGATTGGAAAGATTGAATTTTCCGACCGGCATCAGATGCTTTGCGGCCTGTACGACAGTGTGGGGGAGCGTGTCAGCCAGCAGGTTTTCACAGATGTTATTCAGCTTCTTTTTGACGAGAAGATTATGACTGAACGTGAGGGCAATCTAATCTTGTCAACAGCATCGGACTCGATTTTGGGTGATGGGGCTGCGGTGATTCGTGCCCGAATATTAAAAAAGATTTTACAACAACTAGACAGAAAAGGAATGGAATCATAAATGAAATACTCAAAAGCCTTAATAGAAAGCTTGGAAGCAGCCCAGCTCTTGGCCGGCCATTTTACGACAGATTATCTGGAATCATGGCATCTGCTGATTGCTCTGGCTAATAATCCCTACAGCGTTGCTGGCTCAGTCCTCAATGAGTTTCCTGTGGAAGTTGATGGATTTGAAGAAGCGGCTTTTCAGATTACTGGTCAGGCTTATCAGAAAGACGGTCACTTCGAGCTGCTGCCTTTTTCTTATCGCTTAGAGGAGTTGTTTGAGGAAGCGGGGCAGATTGCAGAAGCTGTTCGGGCTAAGCATGTAGGTACTGAGCATGTGCTGCTGGCCATGCTATTTGACCGGGGGACCTTGGCCTCTCGTATTCTGGAATTTACCGGCTTTAGCTACGAGGACAAGGAGCAGGGAACGAAAATCAGTGATTTGCGAAAGGTCTTGGAGCAGCGAGCTGGCTGGGGCAAGGAAGATATCAAGGCTATTCGCAGTCTGAATAAGGGGGTAATGGCTGCCAAGCAGACCATGGCTAATATGATGGGGATGCCGGCTTCTACTAGCGGAGGCCTAGAAGACTACACCCGTGATCTGACGGAGCTGGCTAGAGATGGCCGATTGGAGCCCGTCATTGGCCGTGATCAGGAAATTTCACGGATAGTTCAGATTCTCAGTCGCAAGACTAAAAACAATCCAGTGCTGGTTGGAGATGCTGGGGTTGGTAAGACAGCTCTGGCTTTAGGACTGGCTCAGCGTGTAGCAGCTGGTCAGGTTCCGGCTGAACTTGCTAAGATGCGGGTTTTGGAGCTGGACTTGATGAATGTAGTCGCTGGCACTCGCTTTCGCGGAGACTTCGAGGAGCGGATGAACAACATCATCAATGACATTGAAGAAGATGGTCATGTCATTCTCTTCATTGATGAGCTGCATACTATCATGGGCTCTGGCAGCGGTATTGACTCGACCTTGGATGCGGCCAATATTCTGAAACCGGCTCTGGCTCGTGGAACTCTGCGAACAGTTGGCGCTACGACGCAGGAAGAATACCAGAAACATATTGAAAAAGACGCGGCCCTTTCTCGGCGCTTTGCCAAGGTCAGCATAGAAGAGCCTAATGTGGCTGACAGCATTGCTATTTTGCAAGGCTTGAGAAAGAGCTATGAGGACCATCACAAGGTACAAATTAGTGATCAGGCGATTGAGACGGCGGTGAAATATGCCCATCGCTATCTGACTAGCAAGCATCTGCCGGACTCTGCCATTGATCTTTTGGACGAGGCTAGTGCGACAGTCCAGAACAGAGGACCGCAGAATTACGAGCAGTCGGATTTGACGCCAGTGGATCAAGCCTTGATGGCAGCGGATTTTAAAAAGGTTTCACAACTGCTTGAGCAAGAGCAGCAACCTAAGCTCTATAAACTGAAAGTGGAAGAAGACGATGTTTTGGCTACTCTGAGTGGCTTGTCTGGTATTCCAGTGCAGAAGCTGACTCAGACAGATGCGAAGAAATACCTCAATTTGGAAACAGAACTGCATAAACGCGTGATTGGGCAGGACGAGGCGATTTCAGCTATCAGCCGAGCTATCCGACGGAACCAGTCTGGTATCCGCAGTAGCAAGCGTCCGATTGGCTCCTTTATGTTCCTAGGTCCGACAGGAGTCGGGAAAACAGAGCTAGCCAAGGCCTTGGCTGAAAGTCTCTTTGATGACGAATCTGCTCTCATCCGCTTTGATATGAGTGAGTACATGGAGAAATTCGCGGCTAGCCGCCTCAATGGAGCGCCTCCAGGCTATGTAGGCTACGAAGAAGGAGGGGAGCTGACGGAAAAGGTGCGCAACAGACCTTATTCTGTCCTGCTCTTTGACGAGGTGGAAAAGGCGCACCCGGATATTTTCAATGTTCTCCTGCAGGTCTTGGATGATGGTCAGCTGACTGACAGCAAGGGCCGCAAGGTGGACTTCTCCAACACGATTATTATCATGACCAGCAATCTGGGGGCAACCAGTTTGCGGGATGATAAGACGGTGGGCTTTGGAGCGCGGGATATTCGCTTGGACCATGCCAATATGGAAAAACGGATGCTGGAAGAACTCAAGAAAGCATATAGACCAGAGTTTATCAACCGTATCGATGAGAAGGTAGTCTTCCACAGCTTATCTGCAGAAGATATGCAGGAAGTGGTCAAGGTTATGGTTAAACCGCTCATTGCCAGTCTCGCTGAGAAGGGAATTGAGCTGAAGTTTCAGGCTAGTGCCCTTAAGCTGCTGGCTCAGGAAGGCTACGATGTGGAAATGGGAGCACGGCCATTGCGCCGCACTCTGCAGACTCAGGTGGAGGACAAGCTGTCTGAGCTACTCTTGACAGGAGACTTGACGACGGGTCAAACTCTTAAGGTCGGAGTCAAGGCTGGCCAACTCAAGTTCGAAGTGGTCTAGAAAGCGAACCTTGCAATAGGAAATGGTGTGCTCGCGGTTAATCACGTATAGCAATCATACCTATAGATACCGAACAGTTATTTCATCATTCAATGAAATTGGAATTGAAGGATTGGAGGCTGATATGTCGTTTTTTAAAGACTTGTTTGCCGGCAAGAAAGCCAGAGTGAAAACACCAGAAGAGCGCAAGGCGGCTAATATCCAGCGGTTGAAAAAGGAAGATATTCCTTACATCGAGCATTTGCCGGTCATCGAAAGTGCTGAGCAGGTGCGACCGCGTTCGCTAGAAGAAATTGCGCGTCGGGCTATTAGCAGCCTCTTGATTATTCAGGCGGCCTTGGATATCGAAAATAATAATTATAATGAGGAGAGCCGCCAGTGGCTGCAGGATAAACTGCAGCAATACGGGGTGCAGGAAGAGCTGACGCCCAAAGAAAGGGTGGTTTTAGAAGATCGTGCCGACCCGGCAGCTATCATCAATATGGTTTGGAAATACGAGGCCTATTGGTCCCTGATTTGGTACTTGGGTCTAGTAGATACTTTGCCATTTCCAGATAAAATCTGTGATTGTGATGCTGCTATTGATGCAGTCGCTAGTGCGGTTGACTTTCAGGAATTTCTGGGAAAATGCCAACCGCGCAGCTTAGAAGAGTTACTGGATGAGGATGATTTGATTTATCGTTATCATTGGGCCTGTGTTGATGCTCGGATTCATGACCAGCCAGCACCGGCAGGCCTTGATGAAAGTGTTGTTCTGGAGGGGCGGTCTGGCCTTGACTGGCTGCTGGGGCTGAATACGGCCCAAGACTGGGATGCTGTTGAGCTGCATACCTAGTCCAACTTCTCTTGATTCACTTAATTAGAAAAGGAGGTACCTTTGTCCGCTCGTAAAATGGCTAAAATTGCCATCCTATCGGCTCTATGTGTGGCCTTTCGCTATGCATTTTCCTTTCTGCCCAATGTGCAGCCTATCTCAGCTATCTTTTTCCTGATAGTCATTTTTGAGGATTTGCCGACTTCACTCCTAGTGATGGCTGTGACGATGTTTACATCAGCCTTTCTTTTGGGAATGAGTCCGATCGTCCTCTTTCAGTTGCTGTCCTTTGGACTGATTCTTTGCCTTTGGCGGCTGCTCTATCCTCGCTTAAATCTAGTGGGACAGGGAATAGTAGCAGCTCTCCTATCCTTTGGCTATGGCATTGCCATCGATACACTGACAGCCTTGCTGTACAACTATCACTGGTGGTCTTATGCGATTATCAATGCTTTGACCTTCAATATAGCGCACGGACTGTCGACCTTGTTTTTTTACCCACTCTTGTACCCTATTTTAAGGAGGCTCTATAATGAAAAAAATCTTTAGTTTGCTCACACTTGCTTTTGCCCTTCTCCTTGTTGGTTGCGGCAGCAGCCAGACCAATACTGACAAGGGCTCTAGTTCCGCTGATTCTTCTGTCAAAAAGGAACTGAAAATCAGCATCAGTATTGCACCAGATGGTCAGGAGAAGAGCGAGAAAACGGTGGCTGTTGAAGAAGGAAAGACAGCTATGGATGCTTTGAAGAAGGCCTATAAGGTCGAAGAAAAAGATGGTTTTATCACTTCTATTGACGGCCATGCTCAGGATGAAGCAAAGGGCCTCTACTGGATGTTTAAGGTCAACGGAGAAATGGCTCCTAAGGCAGCCAATCAAATCACTGTCAAGGATGGAGACAAGCTGGAATTCTACCAAGAAGTCTATCAGCAATAAATCTTTTATAAAAAGAATTTGATGCTTAAGGCATTAGGTTCTTTTTTTGTGCTTAATACAGTTTTAAAGTGTCTGAAAAATATTTTTATAAAATTTTATAAAAAACTATTGACAAAAGAAAAATATAGTTTATAATAAAATCATAGAAAGAATAAAATATAAAAAACAATAAAAAGGTTAAGCGTATGAAAGAAAAAATTGCAATCGTCTTTGGAACATTTGCTCCCTTGCATCAGGGGCATATCGACTTGATACAGAAGGCTAAGCGTTCTTACGACAAGGTGCGCGTGGTGGTTTCAGGTTATCAGGGAGATTGTGGGCAGGAAGTGGGTCTGTCTCTGCAGAAGCGATTCCGCTATACGCGGGAGACTTTCGCTGATGATGAGTTAACACAGGTTTATAAGCTAGATGAAACTTCCTTTCCCCGCTATCCTCTAGGTTGGGATAAGTGGCTGTCGGCTTTATTGGAGTTGGTGGGCTATGATGCAGAACGCGAGGAACTGATTTTCTTTGTTGGTGAGGCTGACTATCAGGAAGAGATAGAAAAGCGTGACTTCAAAACTTCTTTGCTGGAGCGCCAGTTTGGTATCTCAGCTACGATGATTCGGGAAAATCCTAGTCGTTATTGGAAATATATCGCCCAACCTTTCCGCCGTCACTTTACTAAGAAAGTGCTGATTATGGGTAGTGCCAGCAATGGTAAAACGACCTTGGCTAAGGATTTGGCTCGCTTTTATGATGCTCCGGTTAGTCTGGAATATGCTCGAGAATACCAGATTCAAAATAACGTGCGAGACGATGAGCTGACCCCTAAAGACTACTATTATCTGCTCTTGGGACAATATGCTCAGACTTCCCACTTAATTGACAGCAGCGCCAACCGTGGTCTGGTCGTGGCTGATACAAATTCGCTGGTAACCAAGGCTTACTATGATTACTATCTGAAAGAAAGTCCGGTTCAGGACGAGGAAACAGATACCTTTGATAATCTCTTTGCCAGCATTTTGTCCAAGGAAAAATGGGATTTGATTCTCTTTGCTGAGCCGGTCGGCACCTATGTTAACGATGGCTTTCGCGATATGAGCATGGCAGACGAGGCTATCCGCAGTGATTTTTCAAGCCATCTAAAAAGGCTGAAAGAGCAGTGCTTGGCTCATATTCCGACGGTCTATCTAGCTGGTAGTTATTTTGATAATTATCAGGCGGCCAAAGAAGCGATCGACATGATTTATCAAGCGGATTAAAAAAGAAAGTGGTAAAATAGAATGGTAGTAAAAAATCAAAAACTCGCTCCTGCGGCTCTCTACGCAGGACTGAAACAAAAATCTCAAACTTTTGCTCGGAATTTCCGCAATGTCTGTGCCGCAGCTAAAAAGCAGGGGATAAAAGGGGTCGCGAAATTGTTTTGGCAGGATTTATTTGGCGGGCGCAGCTTGGCTCAATGGCTCTACTTGATTACTCTTTCCAGTTTGCCTTTCATTTTGGAGTTCACCAGTGGTCAGGAGCAGCATGACTGGCTGGGACTCTTTGCTTCTTGGACAGGCATCGTCTGTGTAATTTTAGTAGCCGAGGGGCGGGCCAGCAATTACCTCTTTGGAGCTGTTAATTCGGCAATTTACCTTATATTGTCCTTCAATGCTAGCTTTTATGGAGAAGTGCTGACTACAGTCTACTTCTTTATCATGCAGCCAATCGGCCTCTATACTTGGCTGTCCAACCGGGTCAATGAACAAGATAAGGAAGAGCCATCTCACTTCGAAGCTAAGAAGTTAGACTGGCGTGGCTGGCTTAAATATTTGGCCTTGACGGCTTTGATTTGGATTGGTATGGGCTTTGCCTATAAGAGCATTCACAGTCACCGTCCTTTCCGTGATAGTGTGACAGATGCGACCAATGGTATCGGTCAGCTTCTCATGACTGGTCTCTACCGCGAGCAGTGGATTTTCTGGATTGCGACCAATCTCTTCAGTATCTATCTCTGGTGGGGTAGCAACCTTCATATCCAGGCTATGTACTGGGTCTATACCCTTAATAGTATCGTTGGATGGTATCAGTGGACCAAGGCGGTGAAGAAAGCTTAGACTAAGATTTGAGATTTTTTGATAGAAAAAATAGCTTAGGAAAGGAAGAAACTCATGACCAAACAGGATATCCCAGCGGGAATGTCGGAAAAAGAGTACTATGAAACCATGGCGGATGAGTCCGCCTTTTTGGCATGGTACAAGACACAGGATTTGCCCAAGTATGAAACACCTAGTGTAACAGCGGATATGGTGGCCTACTGCTTCGTAGAAGGTCAGATAAAACTCTTGGTCATCAAGCGCAAGGCTCACCCTTATCAAAATAAATATGCTTTGGTCGGAGGTTTTGTAGACAAGCATGAGGATGCCTATCAGGCCTGCATTCGGGAAGTCAAGGAAGAGGTGGGGCTGGAGATACCGCTGGAAAAGGTGGAACAGCTGATGACGGTATCTACTCCAGGGCGTGATCCACGCGGATGGGTCATTACCATTGCCCATCTGGTCTATCTGCCGGCCATAGCAGTAGATCAAGCGCAAGCTGGGGATGATGCCAAGGAAGTCACCTTTCTTGATGTTGACTTTAAGACTAGTAGTTTTAAAGATGGTGAGCAGTTCTTGACCTCAGAAGACTTTGCCTTTGACCACTACCAAATCCTGTTAGAATCTATCAAGCGGATTCAGGGACGACTGGACTGGAATCCAACTTTTCTTCATCTGCTGGAATCGCCGTTTACTGTCTATGAAGGGACTGAGCTGGTCAATCTCATCTCGCCGAGACGACCTATCGTCAGCAATAATTTTTTAGTAAAATTTGGAGAATACCTAGAGGAGGCTGGCGTTAAGCGAGTACCGAAGAAGAAGCCGAGAAAAGTGTATCGGCTGAAGGTAGAAAAATAAAATTAAAAGAAAGTTGATCATATATTTCTCTTGCAGGACAAATTTGTCCTGTTTTTTCATTTTTAATTACGAATAGATAAGTAGGAGCGAGTTTCTCATGACAAAAGAAGCAGGGTGAGAAACAGAACTTTACTTGAGTAAAAAAATTTTTGAAAAATCTTGCATAAATGATTGACATAGTAAAATCATAATGTTACAATAATGTTACAAAAAGATTTCTGAATATTACAAGGAGACAAAAGATGAAAACACGTACTTATACAAAAATGATGGCGGCTGCAGTTCTGGCTTCTAGTTTGCTTTTAGGGGCATGTGGTAAGAAAGAAGAAAGTACAACAAGTGCTAGTTCTAGCAAGACTGTTCAGACTTCCTCTAGCTCAAAAGCTGCGTCATCCAGCAAGGCCAGCGCTTCTCCTAAGGCTAGCAATAGCGCTTCTTCAGAAGGAGCAGTTAACCAGCCTGGACAAGCCCAAGCTCCTGCTGGTCAGCAACAGTCTACTGTCGAAGCACCTCAAGCCCAACAAACGCAGCCGAAGCAAGCTTCAGGTCGACAAAACACTCAGACTCAAGCAACTCAACCAGCCCAAGCACCGGAAAGCAATCGCCAGCTTCAGAATAAACAAGCAGCCAGCAATGCTCGCTATAAAGGTGTCTTGACTATGGTGGATGGGGATTTTTCAGCCGCTGCTGGAACTTGGAAGGATGCCAATGGAAATACTGTGACCGTATCGGGTAATGGTCAATTCACAGTCCAGTCTGCAGATGGAAAGACAGATAATTATTCCATTGCTTCCTACTCTTATACACTGGATGATGGCAAATACAATGCGCAGTTAAGCGGCCAAGGCAATGCCAATCTGCAGATTACAACAGGAGCAGATGGTTCAGTAACAAGCGTTGTGGTGACTCAACCCTAAATAAACCAAAAGGAAGTCCAATCGGCTTCCTTTCGTTTTTATTTTTGAATTTGTAAGAGTTCTTCGATTTCAGCCAGACTTTCAGCTTGTGAAATAGCACCGCGGAGCTTGGCTGCTCCGGCAGTACCGCGCAGATAATGCGGAGCTAGGCCGCGGAATTCACGAATGGCCACATATTCTCCTTTAAGATTCACCAAGCGGGAGAGGTGGTCATGGGCGATTTTCATCTTGTCCTCGAAACTGAGGTCTGGAAGGATTTCGCCGGTTTCAAAGTAGTGGTTGATTTGGTTAAAGAGGTAGGGATTTCCCATAGCAGCTCGGCCTACCATGACAGCATCGGCGCCGACTTCCTCAATCCGCTGCTTGGCGTCTTGTACACTCCGGATATCTCCGTTAGCGATGAAAGGAATCTTGGTCAGAGCTTGGGCTACATCGTGCAAGGTCTCAAGGTCAGCATGACCAGTATACATTTGCTCACGGGTGCGGCCGTGCATAGCCAGGGCGGAGACTCCGGCGGCTTCGGCTGCTAGAGCATTTTCTACAGCTAGTGAGCTGTCGGACCAACCCGTCCGCATCTTGACTGTCAGAGGAATATCCAGAACGGACTGGACCTTGTTGATGATTTTATAGATTTTCTCAGGATCCTTGAGCCATTTAGCCCCAGCTTCGTTTTTGACAATTTTATTGACCGGGCAGCCCATATTGATATCGACAATATCGGTTTTAGTGTTTTCTTGGATAAATTCTGCTGCGCGCGCCAAACTGTCCTCGTCGCTACCGAAAAGTTGGATAGAAACGGGATTTTCTCCCTCATCAATATGAAGCATGTGGAGGGTTTTTTCGTTGTTATACTGGATGCCCTTGTCAGAGACCATTTCCATCACGACCAATCCTGCTCCCAGCTCTTTGGCAATGGTTCGGAAAGCAGAGTTGGTTACGCCGGCCATAGGTGCCAGAACTGTGCGGTTGGGAATTTCGACTTTCCCGATCATAAAAGGGGTATTAAGATTTGTCACGAATCAGTTCCTCCAGGTCATTTTGGTCAAAGTGATAAGCAGTTTGGCAGAATTGGCAGACGATTTCAGCCCCTTGGTCTTGGTCACGCATCTCTTCTAAGTCAGCCTTTGGCAGAGTAGCCAAGGCATTCATAAAGCGCTCTTTGCTGCAGTCGCACTGGAAGCGGATTTCTTCTTCAGACAGGCGTTTGTATGGCTCATCACCATAGATGGCAGCCAGCAGAGCTTCAATATGGTCATCGGATTCCAGCAGTTTTGAGATGGCAGGCATTTCTTGGATCCGTTTCTCAAAGCGGGCGATTTCAGTTTCCTTGGCACCAGGTAGAACTTGTACCAAGAAGCCGCCAGCAACCTTAACTTTATCATTCTCATCCAAGAGGACATTGAGACCAACTGCGGAAGGTGTTTGCTGGCTTTCGGTCAGGTAGAAGGCTAGGTCTTCGCCGATTTCTCCAGAGATGAGAGGGGTCATGGAGTTGTAAGGATTGCCCGTACCATAGTCCGTGATAACGAGGAATTCACCTTGGCCGACAAAAGGACCAACCAGAACTTCGCCGGTAGCTGTCTTTTTGATATCTACACCGGGATTCTGTACATAACCTTTGACATTGCCCTCAGTATCTGACACTGTGATAATCGCGCCTAGTGAGCTGGTCCCGAGGATCTTGACAGTAATCTTGGTCTGGCCTTTTTCATTTGCAGCCAAAATCTGACTGGCAATCAGTGTGCGGCCAAGTGCAACGGTAGAGCTTGCTTGAGTTTGATGTTTTTCTTGAGCGGTCCGAACCGTCTCTGTACTATCCAGCACATAAGCACGGAAAGAACCATTTTCTGAGATAGTTTTGATAATTTTGTCCATACCATTTATTTTAACATAAAATAGAAAAACAAGCGCGAGGCTGCGCTTGTTTTTTGGGGTTAGGAAGAATTTTAAGATCAAAAATAGTATAATAAAATAAAAAGCAGAGGAGGCTAGCATGAACCAATCTTTGAAAGCGGCAGTCTATGGTTTGGCGGTGGCGGATGCATTAGGAGTTCCGTATGAATTCTTGACCCGTGGCAGTTTTAAAGCAGTTGAGATGGTGGGTTATGGCAGCCATCAGCAACCAGCTGGCACTTGGTCAGATGACACTAGCCTTGTTTTGGCGACCTGTGATTCTATCAGGGGAAAAGGTAGGATTGACCCTAACGATATGCAGCAGCGGTTTAAAAATTGGCTCTTCGAGGGAGTTTACACGCCAGATGGCCTGACCTTTGATGTAGGAAATACGACTCGCGAAGCCTTGACAAGTGGACACGGTCTGTCTGATGAATATTCCAACGGGAATGGTTCTTTGATGCGGATTCTGCCCCTAGCCTTTACGGCAGCTGGTCCGTCTGATATTGAGGCTGTTTCCAGTATTACACATGCCCATGCGACTTCCGTGGAGGCCTGCTTGCTTTATGTGGATATTGCTCGTAGGCTCTTAAAAGGCCAGCAACTACCGGAAATACTATTAGGCTTAGAGACTAGTACGACCTACGCTCGTTTGCAAACTTTAGCAGATCTGACCGAAGATGACATTCGCTCTACTGGCTATGTGGTGGATACCTTGGAAGCAGCACTGTGGTGTCTGCTGACTAGCACTTCTTATCCGGAAACTGTCCTGAAAGCTGTTAATTTGGGCGATGACACTGATACAGTAGCAGCAGTTGCTGGCGGCTTGGCTGGTATCATCTATGGTTTGGAAGGAATTCCTGACAACTGGTTAGCCCAGCTGCGCCATAAAGAACTGTTGGAAAGTTGCTTGTTTTAAAGGGATAATCGGAAGACAGGACTGTATTGATCATTTAAAAAGTAAAACATTAAAAGAGCCATCTAGGCTCTTTTGCTTATTCTGTAGTTAATTCTTTCTGGGCTTCCTTGCCTTGGTCCAACAGGGCTTGGATAATCTTTTGATCACGCAGTTTGACAGAGTTGTTGATGGTCTCTGCAGATTGGATAACAGTGGCTTCTAGCAGAGCACGTTTTTCTCGTCCTTTATCAATGGCTTCGATAATGCCTTGATTTTGTGCGACGAGGCTTTCTGCCAGCTTAGTGACAGACTCAACAGCGATAGTAGGGCTTTGGGAAATCCGCTCCAGTTGAGGAATGACTTCCTTGCTCGTTTCGGCGAGCATTTGCAGGGCAGCGTTATTCGCATTAGAGATAGCGTCAGCTACCTGACCAGACTTCATCGATTGCTGGAGAATGCCTAACTGGGCGATAGACAGTTTCATAGTTGGAATGGTATTTCGACGGAGCATTCCTAGCTTCTGGCGCATATCAGAGGAAACCTTGACCAGATTACGCATTTGAGGAGTCGTCGCCCAAGCTACATAGAGACGGCTGACATATTCAGTGTGTTGCTGCTCTAAGGTATTGACCACCTCTGTCATTCGGGCTAATTCTTGCGATTTGACTTGGTAGTCAACAGTTGTCATATCTAACTGAGCGACTTCAGCCTGCAGTTTGAGCGCTCGATTGCCAGATTCTTGCTGAGCAGCTTCGATAAAGGAAATAACTCCAACTAGGTTTTCAATCGATTTGGTATTGTCCTCAATCAGCATTTCAGCAGAAACAATATTGCGAGCCAGAACGTCTTCTTGTTTGACGACTGTTGCAGCCATACCGTCCATTTTCTGCTCAATATTTTGTGAGTCAAAATAGAATTCTTGAAGGGTATTTTTGCTTTGTTTGAAGAGTTTTTCCAAGAAATTAGGCTTTTTGTCCAGTTCCGCTACTTGAGCATCCTTGTATTTTGCGACAAAGCCATTGAGTTCTTTGTTGGTATTTTTTAAAAGCTCATCTACCTGGGGAATTTGTAATTTTTTCTGCTCGGCTAAGATACGATTGACAGTACCGTTGACCTCTTCTACAGCAGATTGGCCAAAGTCCAGCAAGGCATTTTGGTCTGATACGAAGTTATCCACCAGCTGCGGAGCTTTAGCCGTAATCGCACTCTGTTGCTCAGGAGTCAGCTTTTCTAGAAAAGTTAGCTGACCATTTTCTTGAGTCGTGTTGGCTTCGATGATTTCTGTTGTTTTGTCGCTTTTACTGATGGCATTGTTAGCAATTTTATCAATGTCAAAATTAAATTCTTGGCTCATAGTTTCTCCTTTGGTTTATATAGATTAAAGGCCAGTTTCTGTTTGCTTTTCTTTGTCTAAGATGCGCAGGCTAATGTCAAAGTCCCTCAAATCAGCTTCATTTAATTGGCGCAGCGCTTCGTCTAGGTCCAAGTCAAACTGCTCGATAGCTGCTTTGGCCTTGGCTAGCCGCTCCTCTGCATTGTAAAAATCTTTGGGAGAAGCTTTGATTTTGAGGTAGCCTTCTAAAATATCTTCGTAGTGCTCCATCTGGGACTGATGAATGGCAGTCAGCTCTTCCTTATTGTTGCTTTCGGATTGGGAGATTTTTTGAAGAATGGCCTCATGGTCAATCTGAATATTGCGGACCGTAGCGACCAATTCTGGGGCTAGCTCTTCTAGACTAGTTTTCTTAGGCTGAGCTTCTTTTCGTTTTTTCTCTCGTTCAATCTTTCTCAGTTGTTCATCAATTTCATCGGTTACGGTACGAATTTTGGTCTGGATCCGCTGGTAGACTGAAGCAGGAATTTCTCCTCGTAGGTCGTTAGCAGCATTTTTGATATAGGTTAGCTGGGGAAGAATTTCTAGAGCTAAATTCTGATAGCTTTCTTGGTCCCCATCTTCTTGGTAGGCTTCCAATTTTTTTATGCGGCGGTCAGCCTGACCAATTTCTGATTTCAAATCTTCAATACGGCCAATGCTGGCTTGCTTTGCTTCAATCCGAACTTTTTTCTGGCTTTGGTGGCGATAGATTCCGTAACCAATAGCCCCCAGAATAGCTATGGGAATTAGATAGCTGGCTACAGCTCCAGAACCAAATACAAATACAAGTATCCAAATCCAGCTAAACCATTCTGGTTGCTGGTTAGAATCATCCTTTTTTCTCGACATGGACTTTGCTCTTTCTTCTCAATGTGATATCTCTATTTTAACATAAAAGCTGGTTTTTGAAGGATAAAGATTGAAATGATTTTATATATTGAGACCATTTTTTATATTTGCTTAATTCAAAAAGACATTTGATTCCTATCAATAAAGCAAGCGTCATTTCTAAAACGAAAGTTTCTTCGTTTCTCTCAAATATGCAAACAAAAATCGCAAGGAATTCCCTGCGATTCGTATGTTATCAGTCCATTTCTGGGAAAAGTTTAGCCAGTATTTTAGGGGTGATGCTTTGTCCCGGCCCCTCAGCACAATAGGTGTGCATATACATAGAGGGGTTGAAGTTGAGCTCGATGCAGGTGCAGTTAGGATTTTCCTTTGTGGAAATAGCAGAGCTATCAGGGATGATCAGGTCAACGCCACAGGCCCAAGCTCCCATAGCCTTTGCCATGTCCGCAGCAAGTTCCTTATAAGATGGGTGCATGCTGTCTGTGACGTCAATCGAGTCTCCGCCAGTGGAAATGTTGGAATTGCGCCGCAAGTCAACCTTGACCCCAGCAGGCAGGATATCGTCGGGTCCATAGCCTTGCTGGTCCAGCATGAGCAGTTCAATGTCCCCCAGTTCAATGATTTCGAGTGGTGAACGATGGTCTCGCCCGCGCAGAGGATTGTCATTTTTGATGGCAACCAATTCTCTCACAGTATGCTGACCGTCTCCGACGACATTGGCCGCCACTCGCAAGAGGACTGCCTCACACTGACCGTCTAAGACAAAGAAACGGTATTCCGTTCCAGCGATAAATTCTTCGACTAAGACGGCAGCGTCTTCTGAAAAAGCGATCTCCAAAGCCTTGCGATAAGCTTCCAGACTAGCTGGTTCTTGGAAGATAGAGATGCCCAGTCCGAAGTTGGTTGACTTAGGTTTGACGACAATTTGTCGGTTCTTAATCAAAGGGTAATAGGCCAGTCCATCCTCTAGGGAAGAAAATTCTGCTCCAGCCGGAACAGGAAAGTCAGCTGCAGCCAAAATCTTTTTGGTGACTGTTTTATTGGCCATAGCTAGAGGGATGACATAGTTATCCTTGGAGGTCATATTGCCGTTCTTGACATACTCCACATGGTGACCATGCCAAAGCTTGAGAAATTGGTCATTTTCATCTAAAATTTCAACATTCAGGCCCTTTTGAATAGCATCAAAGAGCAGCATCTGGGTGGATAGTTCCATATTTTCGTATCCTTTGAGGGCATAAGGAGCAGTCCAAGCGTAGCGGTGATATTCCTCTGCTTTTTCTAGTCCAAATGTCATTAAGGAATCATGCTGGATATGAGGCAGGAGCTGACCAGATAGGGTTAGCTGAGGATTCAGAAGTGCTTCTTTAAGTTGCTGAAGCAAGGTTTGGTAGTATGTCGGCAGTTCAAAATGCTGGATGAGCTCTTCCATGGCTTGGAGAAGGGCTGAGCTGTCTGCTTCATCGGGCAGGGTAGTCAGCGGATGGCTACAAGCAATTTTTTGGTTCAAGTCGTGGGCAGCTTTTAATGCAGTATCAACATTTTCTACATCATCGAGCCAGAGCAGGCTCAGTAAAAAGAGATGGACAGTATCTAAGGTTTCCTGGCTAATGCCTAAATGGTCAAAAGGATTGAGGTCGAAGCAGCGAAATTCCAGATAAGTAATTCCTTGCTCCAGATAGGCACGATTGTGCTTCTGTCCACGGAAGCGAACGGCTGAGTAAAATTCTTTTTCAGCGCTGAGCTCGCCTGACTGAACGTAGTTTTCAATATCAGTTACATATTGCTTCAAAGAAGCGTAGGATACCTGAATATTCTCGTAATTGACATAGCCGTAGTCGCTGTTGCGGAAAGAGCGGATGGGCTGGGAAATGTCCTGACTGTAGAAGCCAGCTTCTGCTAGAGGAGCAGCACCGTAGAGATAAGTTAAAATCCAGCGAAAGCGCAGAAAGTTTCGAGCCAGCTTGAGATAGAGGTCATTTTTAAAGTCCTTGAGCGAATGATAGGAGCTGGCTTGAAAGAGAGCGGTGACCAGATCTTTCCCTAGCTCCATGTTATAGTGGATGCCGGAGATGGCCTGTAGTTTTTTACCATATTTTTTCGCTAAACCCTCTCGGTAGTGGCGTTCATAGTCGTTTTCCAGATGGGCGATGGCAATCTCTTCTTCCGTCAGCTGTGGTGGCATGGATAGAGGCCAGAGGCGTTCATTCTGGTCAATCGAGCGACCAGCCACATCGCTGATAGCTCCCAGTAAGCGTCGTGCTTCTTTAGTCGAGTGAGCAATAGGTGTAATTAGTTCCAGTTGTTGCTCGCTGAAGTCTGTTTGGATGGTCGGGTGGAAATTGCGGGAACCCAGCTGACTCGGATGAGCAGTTTGAGCTAAGTGTCCATCAGTTGTCACCCGTAGGTTTTCCCTTTCCAGACCAAAGGTCGCTTGGAGAATGGGGCTTGCTGTATCCAGTTTCTGAAGTAATTGATTAATCGTCATCGTTTCACCGTCCTATGGTAGTAATTTTAGTCTATTACAAACGGAAAAAGAAAACAAATTTCCGCTACGACTTTACAAAAATTCCGAACTTTTATTTTTAATAAACTAACAAATTTCAGAAAATACAGATTTTTTGAAAATTTAATTCGTTTTCAAAAGGGAAAAAGCAAATCAAGAATGGGTCCCACCTTGAAAAATTGTTAAATTTTTCATATAATGAGGTATAAAATATAATCGCAGGTGAGATTCCTGCCTGCTTTTCAAGAAAGGAAGAGCTGCTTCAGCTCAGACAAAATTATGACATCAGTAGTTGTTGTAGGAACCCAGTGGGGAGATGAAGGAAAAGGGAAGATTACAGACTTCCTTTCAGCCAATGCCGAAGTGATTGCCCGCTATCAGGGTGGTGACAATGCCGGCCATACTATCGTGATTGACGGCAAGAAGTACAAGCTGCACCTGATTCCGTCAGGGATTTTCTTCCCAGAAAAAATTTCTGTAATTGGAAATGGAATGGTGGTCAATCCCAAATCTCTGGTCAAAGAATTGAACTACCTGCATGAAGAGGGTGTGACGACGGATAACCTTCGTATCTCTGATCGAGCGCATGTCATCCTACCATATCATATCGAGCTGGATCGCCTGCAGGAAGAAGCAAAAGGTGACAATAAAATCGGAACGACAATCAAGGGAATCGGCCCTGCCTATATGGACAAGGCTGCTCGTGTTGGTATCCGTATCGCTGACCTTTTGGATAAAGATATTTTCAGAGAGCGCTTGAAGCGTAATTTAGCTGAGAAAAACCGCCTCTTTGAGAAATTATACGATAGTACAGCAATCAGCTTTGATGATATTTTTGAAGAATACTATGAATATGGTCAGCAAATTAAGCAGTATGTGACCGATACCTCTGTCATCCTCAACGATGCGCTGGACCAAGGCAAGCGAGTGCTCTTTGAAGGGGCTCAAGGTGTCATGCTAGATATTGACCAAGGTACTTATCCCTTTGTAACTTCTTCTAATCCAGTTGCAGGGGGAGTGACTATTGGTTCCGGTGTTGGTCCGAGCAAGATTGACAAGGTGGTTGGTGTCTGCAAGGCCTACACCAGTCGGGTCGGAGATGGACCATTCCCAACAGAGCTTTTCGATGAAGTAGGTGACCGCATTCGTGATATCGGCCACGAATATGGGACTACCACTGGCCGTCCGCGTCGGGTAGGCTGGTTTGACTCGGTTGTCATGCGCCATAGCCGCCGTGTCTCAGGGATTACCAATCTTTCGCTTAACTCCATCGATGTTTTGAGCGGTCTGGATACAGTCAAGATTTGTGTAGCCTATGACTTGGATGGTCAGCGAATAAACCATTACCCCGCTAGTTTGGAACAGCTCAAGCGCTGCAAGCCGATTTACGAAGAGCTGCCAGGCTGGTCAGAGGACATCACTGGTGTCCGCAGTCTGGAAGACTTGCCAGAAAATGCCCGCAACTATGTTCGCCGAGTGAGTGAGCTGGTTGGTGTTCGTATTTCTACCTTTTCAGTCGGCCCTGGCCGCGAGCAGACCAACATCTTGGAAAGCGTCTGGTCAAATTTATAAAAAAGTCAGCACAAGAAAATTGCTTCTTGTGCTTTTTTGTAGGAAAATTTAATATTAAGACTCATTTAAGATATATATTTTATACTAACAGCATAAACAAAGACCTCCTAACTTTGTTTAAAAATCCTAAACTTTTTTCATAATAATCTCCTGAAAGTCACCCCAGTGGTGGCTTTTACTTTTTCTGAGAAGTGCGACAGGCTTGTGGTATAATGAGATAGACGACTACAGATTTAGAAAGACAATGATGAATTATACGATTGAAGAAAAAGAAGTATTTATGCGGGAAGCTTTAAAGGAGGCGGAGATTGCCCTAGCTCATGATGAAATTCCTATCGGCTGTGTCTTGGTTAAAGAAGGTAAGATTATCGGCCGCGGTCACAATGCACGTGAGGAGCTGCAGCGGGCTGTTATGCATGCGGAGATTATGGCTATCGAAGAGGCGAATCGGCATGAAAATAGCTGGCGCTTGCTGGATACAACGCTTTTTGTGACTATTGAGCCATGTGTCATGTGCAGTGGAGCGATAGGTTTAGCGCGCATACCCCATGTTGTTTATGGGGCAGCAAATCAGAAATTTGGAGCAGCTGGCAGCCTCTATGATATTTTGACAGATGAGCGTCTTAACCACCGTGTAGAAGTGGAGGTAGGTGTCCTCCAAGAAGAGTGCGTTCAAATCATGCAGGATTTTTTCAGACAGAGAAGGAAAAAATAAAATTAGCCAAAATCAAAAGTTTGTGTTATACTAATTAATGGAGCAACAGTTTTGCGTGAAGCGGGTCAGGGGAGGAATCCAGCAGCCCTAAGCGAAGTAAGCTGTGTGCTCTTTTCTATTGCTCTTAATGAATCAAGCCTGAAAGGCGCAGATGAATTTTAGAGCAATGGATGCAGTTTTTCCCATAAGGGGAAAATCTGTAAACCTTATAGAGTCTTTTAGTGAATTAACTCCAAAGGACGCAAAAGAACTTAGGTATATTGACGTAGTTTGAGCGAAGCGAGAACGAGGTTCCAATGTTGAATGAATTAAGTCTGCAAGGCGTAGATGAATATTGGAGTAGTGAATCTAGTTCGAACGGACCTGAAATGAATTCAGCTGACATCCAATCTTAAGAAGCATATTGGCTTTCTTGTCAATCGAAAATATTCTTCTTACATAAGGCTAAAATTTGCCGACTTACGCAAACGATTGCTTTCAGATGGCTACTAGGATTAGCTCATTTATAAAAAATTAAATTGGAAGCGTTTTAAAACAATAAATTACTTGCTAAATAAGTATGAAAGCGATATGATAGAGTGGAATAAAAAATGGAGGAATATCATGTCACATATTAAATTTGATTATTCAAAAGTTTTAGATAAATTTGTTGCCCCACATGAAGTGGAGTACATGCAATCACAAGTAACAGCAGCAGATGAATTGATCCGCAAAGGAACTGGTGCTGGCAGCGACTTTTTGGGTTGGTTGGACCTTCCTGAAAATTATGATCGCGAAGAATTTGACCGCATCTTGAAAGCTGCTGAGCAAATCAAGTCAGATAGCGATGTCTTGGTTGTGATCGGTATTGGTGGATCTTATCTTGGTGCCAAAGCAGCTATCGACTTCTTGAACCATCACTTTGCAAACTTGCAAACAAAAGAAGAACGCAAAGCCCCACAAATCCTTTACGCTGGAAACTCAATCTCATCTACTTACCTTGCTGACTTGGTAGAGTACGTTGCAGACAAAGACTTCTCAGTAAACGTGATTTCTAAATCAGGTACAACAACAGAACCAGCTATCGCTTTCCGCGTCTTCAAAGAACTTTTGGTGAAGAAATATGGTCAAGAAGAAGCCAACAAACGTATCTACGCGACAACTGACCGCCAAAAAGGTGCTGTTAAGGTCGAAGCAGATGCTAACGGTTGGGAAACATTTGTGGTTCCAGATGACATCGGTGGACGTTTCTCAGTATTGACCGCAGTTGGTTTGCTTCCAATCGCTGCATCAGGTGCGGACATCAAAGCCCTTATGGAAGGTGCGAATGCAGCTCGTAAAGATTACACTTCAGACAAACTTTCAGAAAATGAAGCCTACCAATACGCAGCCGTTCGTAACATCCTTTACCGCAAAGGCTACGCAACTGAAATCTTGGTAAACTACGAGCCATCACTTCAATACTTCTCAGAATGGTGGAAACAATTGGCTGGTGAGTCAGAAGGGAAAGATCAAAAAGGTATCTACCCAACTTCAGCAAACTTCTCAACTGACTTGCACTCATTGGGTCAATTTATCCAAGAAGGAACTCGCATCATGTTTGAAACAGTTGTCCGTGTTGACAAACCACGCAAGAACGTGATTATCCCTAGCTTGGAAGAAGACCTTGACGGACTTGGTTACCTTCAAGGAAAAGATGTTGACTTTGTAAACAAAAAAGCGACTGACGGTGTTCTTCTTGCCCACACAGATGGTGATGTACCAAACATGTACGTGACACTTCCAGAGCAAGATGCCTTCACTCTTGGCTACACTATCTACTTCTTTGAATTGGCCATTGCCCTTTCAGGTTACTTGAATGCTATCAACCCATTTGACCAACCAGGTGTTGAAGCCTACAAGAGAAATATGTTTGCCCTTCTTGGTAAACCAGGATTTGAAGAACTGAGCAAAGAATTGAATGCACGTTTGTAATACGAAACGCAGCCTCCCTTAGGGGAGGTTTTTTGATTGAAAGAATAATTTATGTTATAATATTGTAAAATTTGTCATTATTTTTCAATGTTTTCGCAATATGACAAATCAATAAAATTTATAAGGAGAAAACCATGTCAGATAAAGATGGTCAAGGCCAAGTGCAAGGAGCTTGGCAAGAAAATCAAACTAGCCAGCCATTGCAAGGGAATTTCCAGCAGATTCAGCCGCAAGGATTACCTGATAAGAAAGGCAATATCGGAAAAGTCATAGGACTTTCAATTTTTGCTCTCATAATTGGTCTTTTGATTGGCAGCGGTTCAGCTTATTTTATCGGCAAGCAGGCACAGACAAATAAGGATATTCAAAGGATTAAACGTCTGAGTAAGGCTCAGGAAGAAGCCAAAGACAAGAGTGACAGCTTTACTACAGACGGGCAGTCGGTTCAGTTTAATTGGACTTTGAAAGACTTGGGACGGTTGAGCTACACAAATGATGAGGGATTAGGTCTGACGGCTGATCAAATCGTTGAAACTTATGGCTTGGCTAGTTCAGCAGAATATGATCGTAATCGTCTGTTACTCCGATGGGGCCCTTCTGTCAGGGATAAGGAGCAAAATATTTCTTTTCAATTTGATAAAGTTGACCAGAACTACTATCTGAGACAAGTGGTAGTTGGAGATTCTTTTAAAGAATATAGAAAAGGGAAGGAAACGACAGATTGGAGCGTATTATCTCCCAAAGACCTTGAACGTTTGAAAGAAGGAGACAAGGAAACGGGTGAAGGAGGAACAGCTTTATCAGAGGTCCTGAAGAAGCATCCTGTTCCGTCAGAAATTGTCATCACAACCGAACGTGATGTGGATAATAAGATTATCTCCAACCGTCTGATTGCTGAGGTGACTTATAAAACAGAAGATGGTTATGAATACCTATTGTTTGTAGGCCAGCCAGATGGAAATTTCTTATATATAAAGTCAGAGGAAATGTAAGTTTTTAGTTATTTAGTTTATCTTTTGTAACTGACTGCTTTCAAAGCATTTCGTTATTAAAAGAGAACTGATAAGACTATTGGAAATAAACAAGAAAGAGGAAAGAAGATTGACAGAACAGCAAACACAGCATTCTTTTGAGCCTTCAAGGAATGCTCAGTCGCAAGAGGAATTCCCGCATCATTTTCAACCTCAGCAAGGCCATGTTTCAAGTCCGCAGGGACCAACTCCGCATTTGACCAAGAATAAATCCTGGAAAGGAATCCTGATAGGCGGAGCCTTGCTTTCTCTTGGTCTTGGACTAATCGGAGGGGGAATCTGGGGATTTAGAATGGGAGTAGCGGATGTCATCAAAGGGGAATATCCTGTGCTCCATCCTTTGGCAGATGCTGGGGAATCAAAGAGAGATCAATCAGATCAGTACATTGACCCTGATACTACAGAGTTCAAGTGGGATATTGATAGTTTGTCAGAGTTACGATTCAATACTATTCAGACAGATACGAATGGTACTTCTGTGGAAGATATTCTTGATAAATATGGCAAGGCTCTAAAAGAAGAAATCTCTCGTGACAGCCTTGATTTAGAGTGGGGAACGCTTCAAAATTCTGATGATGAGGAGGACTGGCCAATTTATTATACAGATCAAACCGCTTCTCTGGCTTTTGAGAAGAAAAAAGATGGTTTCTATCTGAATAGCCTTCATATCTATAATATTCGCTTTGAAGGAAGCAAACATAATGCTGAGGACGAAGCGATGGCGGCTGATTACTTTGAAAAATTGAAAAAAGGCGATGCAAAGACTGGTAAGGATGGCATTTCCTATAAGGAAGTTTTTAAGGAATATGGCAGTCCGAGGAGTATCTCTATTCGTGTAGATGAAGATTTCAGTGAGGATACTAGTCAAACCATTATGGAGGTGGCTTATGACGCTCCTAATGATGGTACTTATAGGTTGTTCTTCGTTCAGCAGGAGGACGGAAACTATCTTTTGTCCACTACTGCCAATAAATAAAACAGAACTCAAATAATAAAAGGAGAAACGATGTCAGAACAAAATAAACCGCAGGAACAAACTTTAGAAGGTTTTGCTCCGTATCCACAGCAAGTCCAGTCATCAGACTCAGGACATTTTGTAGCTAACTCGACAGAGGGGCAGCCTTTCCCAACAGAAGGAGGCAGTCCTGAAATGCCGAATCCTAATCAAGATTTTGGTATTCAGCAACCCATTTTTAACGCTCCTCAAAAACAGATGCCTCAGCAGGATAATTGGGGAAATCCCGCTTTTCAAGAAGCAACGCCTCAGGGATTTAATCCAGCTGGTCAGAACTTTGCCGGACCAAAGCAAGCTGCAAACTTCGCTGGCCAGCCAAGTCCAGAGCCCAAGAAAAATAGTACGGGCAAGCTGATAGGATTTTTAGGAATAGGCCTGGCAGCGGGACTATTGCTAGGGGGTCTTGGTGGCTACTTCCTAAATGATTTTATGGGTGGGGGAAGTGTGCCAAGTCTGTCTCGAAAGGGACATCAAAGCGATGTTGCTTCTTTTGTGGCTCCGTCAAAAGAGGATGTGTATGAGTGGGAAGTGAAAGACCTTGAAAAGCTGAGCATTGTTAGTGCGGATGATGAAGGATTGACCCCTGAACAAGTAGTCAAAGATTTTGGCTTGGCCAGCAGTGTGACGTTTCAGGAAGAAGGGCTCTCATTGTCTTGGTTACCTGACTCTAGTTATACCACTCTGACCTTTATGAAACACGAGGATGGTAGCTACCATCTTCAGGGTATGAGTATTATGCCCGGCAGTGACGACTATGATAAAAAGGTATCTGGCCAGATTACGGAGAACTTAAAGACGGGTGATGCGGAAACAGGCGAGGGCGGTTCTTCCTTTAAAGAAGTAATCAAGGAATACCCAGAATATCAACATATCTCAGTTTATGGGGATGGTGAATCAGAGCCGAAGATGCTTGTAAACTATGAAACCTCTTCAAATAAGGAGATAACTTTGACTTTTATCCGTCAGGAAAATGGACAGTACCTATTGAGTAATCTTTCTAAATAGAATAAACGAATAGGAGTTCTTGTCTTACAAGCTAGAAGCTCTGAATGGTACGCAAAAGATCAAAATGACCATTGATGCTAACACTGGGAACATTTTGAACGAAAGATTAAATAATATTGTTGGTATATAGTTCGGAATTGCTTTATTGGGCGCGGACGAGAGTTCGTGTCTTTTTACAATCTGTATCTCATGTAGAGAGTCTTATAGGAGTTTTGCAATCCCCTTTTTTGTGTTATAATATTGTCTAATCAAGCTTCTTGGTTTACTTCAATTGTTCTTCAAGTTGTTGGAGATTGAGGAGATAAACAAACTAAAAGGCTAAATCATTCACGAATCGAGGGAAAAATCATGTCTGCTACTAAAATGAACGCTCAAGAAATTATCAAATTTATCGCTGATGCCAAGAAAAAAACTCCGGTCAAGGTAACCTTTGATGGAGAATTGCACGGATCAATCCCTTGGTCTGTTGTGAAGTTAGGCAATGTTCTTTTTGGGGATTGGGAAGAAATCAAGCCACTCCTAGTGAACTTAGAGGAGAATAAGACCTATGTCGTAGAGCAGGATGCCCGCAACTCAGCGGTGCCGCTTTTGGACAAGCGCGATATCAATGCCCGTATTGAGCCGGGCGCTATTATTCGTGACCAAGTTGAAATTGGCGACAATGCTGTCATCATGATGGGGGCAGTCATCAATATCGGTGCAGAAATTGGTGCTGGAACTATGATTGATATGGGTGCCATTCTGGGTGGCCGAGCTATTGTCGGCAAAAATAGTCATATTGGTGCTGGTGCGGTTCTGGCGGGGGTCATTGAGCCTGCTAGTGCTGAGCCAGTTCGGGTCGGAGACAACGTGCTGATTGGTGCCAATGCGGTTGTAATCGAAGGTGTACAAATTGGCAGTGGTTCCGTTGTTGCGGCTGGTGCGATTGTGACCCAAGATGTTCCAGAGAACGTAGTGGTTGCTGGTGTTCCGGCAAGAGTTATCAAGACTATTGACGAGAAGACCCAGCAGAAGACAGCTCTGGAAGACGCACTTCGCACACTTTAATATTGCATAAACAAGAGTGCCGCGCCCGAAGTTGATTGGGTGCGGTCCGACTTTTATCTGGTTTGACAAGACCATAAAGGAAAGAAACGATGCTTGATTATCTAAAAATTCGCCGTGATTTACACCAGATACCAGAAATCGGTCTGGAAGAATACAAGACCCATGCCTACCTGATGCAGGTCATTGATGGCCTGACAGCTGGCCTAGACTTTGTGGAAATTCGAACTTGGCGGACGGGTATTTTGGTCTTTATCAAGGGAAGTTCACCGGATAAGACGATTGGCTGGCGGACAGATATTGATGGTCTGCCGATTGTGGAGGATACAGGACTGGACTTTGCCAGTACCCATGCAGGTCGGATGCATGCCTGTGGACACGATATGCATATGACGGTGGCTCTTGGCCTACTGGAGAAAGCTGTGAGCACTCAGCCCACCCATAATCTACTCTTTCTCTTTCAGCCTGCTGAGGAAAATGAAGCTGGCGGTATGCTCATGTATGAAGACGGTGCCTTTGGCGACTGGCTGCCAGATGAGTTTTACGGTCTCCATGTGCGACCAGACCTCAAGGTCGGCGATATTGCCACTAACAGAGGAACGCTTTTTGCTGGTACCTGTGAAGTCAAGCTGACCTTTAAGGGGAAGGGAGGCCATGCGGCCTTTCCTCATGAAGCCAATGATGCTTTGGTGGCGGCTAGCTACTTTATCACCCAGGTGCAGACCATTGTCAGCCGCAATGTCGATCCTATCGAGGGGGCGGTTGTGACCTTTGGTTCGCTCCATGCTGGCACGACCAACAATGTCATCGCAGAAACGGCCTTTTTGCATGGCACCATTCGGACTCTGACTCAGGAGATGAACATCTTGACTCAGAAGCGCTTACGGGAAATAGCAGAGGGCCTAGCCCAAAGTTTCGGTCTGGAATTGGACTTGGAGCTTAAACAAGGTGGCTACCTGCCTGTGGAAAATCATCCTGGCTTAGCAGACGAATTGATGGACTTTTTCCAGAAGGAAGAAGGAGTGGAGCTGATTGATATTGCGCCGGCTATGACAGGCGAGGATTTCGGTTATTTGCTCAGCAAGGTCAAGGGCGTCATGTTCTGGCTGGGAGTGGATAGTCCCTATGCCCTCCATCATCCCAAGATGACACCGGACGAGGCAGCACTGCCTTTTGCTATTGAAAAGATTGGGAAATTCCTAGATTATAAAATCAACGAAAGATAAGGAAAGGGTGGACGAGCTGCATGAAAAAAGAGCTGAGACAAACTGTACTGAACCAGATGAAGAAACTGTCAGGAAAAGAAAAAGAACAGGCAGATAGCTGGCTGACCCAGCACTTGCTCAGTTCAACAGCTTATCAAAACGCTCAGGTTATCGCTACCTACCTTTCTATGCCGCATGAAGTCTCAACTGCAGCCTTTATCAAGCAGGCTCAGTTGGACGGCAAGCGGGTTTTAGTGCCCAAAACCTATGGCCAGGGTCGGATGATATTTGTGGATTATGATGAAAGCCACCTGCAAAAAAGCTCTTTTGATCTTATGGAGCCGATAAGTGAAGAGGCTGTGGACAAGACAGAAATTGATCTGATTCATGTGCCGGGTGTGGTTTTCAATTCTCAAGGCTTTCGGATCGGTTACGGCGGTGGCTACTATGACCGTTATCTGGCTGATTTTGCAGGAGCATCCATCAGCAGCATCTATAGTTTTCAAAAATCTGATTTTGAGCCTGATTATCACGATATAGCAGTAAAGGAAGTGTTGACTTATGAACTACATCTATGATAAAAAATATCCTGTGACCAGTGTTTTGTTAATTCTAACAACACTTGTCTTTGTGGGGATGCTGATTTTACGTGGCTTTTCTTATGCTGAAGCACAAACGGTCTTTGAATTTGGAGCAGTGTATTCTCCAACTATTATCATGAATCCCATTCAGATATGGCGTCTCTTTTCTGCTATCTTTGTGCATATTGGCTTGGAGCACTTTGTGGTAAATGTTATTACTCTTTATTTTATTGGACGGCAGGCAGAAGATATTTTTGGCTCGCGAAATTTCTTTCTGCTTTATATGATGTCAGGCCTGATGGGAAATATCTTTGTCTTCTTTTTCAGTCCGGATACTCTGTCAGCAGGAGCCTCTACAGCCTTGTTTGGACTTTTTGCCTCTATCGTGACCCTGCAATATGTCGTTCGCGACAGCTATATTCAGCAGCTGGGGCAGTCTTATATGACCTTGATTGTGGTCAATATCATCTTTAGTTTCATGCCTGGCATCAGTCTGGCTGGGCATTTGGGTGGTTTGATTGGTGGTATACTCTGCGCGGTCATTCTTCCTGTCAAAAGCTCAAGCAATGCCTTTAAACCTACTCAGCGCTGGCTAGTCCTATTTGGTTATCTAGCCTTGGCTGCCCTTCTGATTTTTCTTGGCTTTCATCATTCCTTGATTTAATGAATCTTTAGAAAATAACTGATGAAATATCAAAAAAAGAGGTTGGGAACCTCTTTTTTATAGATAAAATTTTATTTTCAAAGTTAGTTGTTTGAATCAATTATTTTTTACTTTGTTTTTTCTCTAGTTTATGACCTAAGTCAATGATATACTGCTTCAAGGAGTCTTTGACCTGCGGATGCTTGAGGGCGTAGTCGATAGAAGTCTTCATAAAGCCGAACTTGTCACCGACATCATAGCGATCACCTTTGAATTCGCGAGCGAACACGCGCTGCGTCTTGTTAAGAGTATCAATCGCATCGGTCAGCTGAATCTCATTTCCAGCACCTGGCTCTTGCTTTTCCAAGATTTCAAAAATTTCTGGTGTCAGAAGGTAGCGGCCGATAATAGCCAAATCACTCGGTGCATCTTCAGGCTTTGGCTTTTCGACAAAAGTTTCCACGCTGTAGAGACCTTTGACACCTTCGCCTTGAGGGGCAATCACACCATAAGAGGAAACTTCATCATGAGGGACCTGCATGACAGCGATGGTAGAAGCATGAGTAGCCTCGTAGTCATCAATCAACTGCTTGGTCAGTGGCACAGTCTTATCATTGGTGATATCCATGAGATCATCGCCCAGCATGACAACGAAAGGCTCGTTTCCTACGAAAGCCTTAGCCTGAAGGACAGCATCTCCCAGTCCGCGCGGATGGCTTTGACGGATGAAGTGTAGACCGATACCAGTGGTTTCGTCAACCAATTTGAGCAAGTCGTCTTTACCCTTTTCTTTGAGGTTGTATTCCAATTCAAAGTTTGAGTCAAAGTGGTCTTCGATGGAGCGTTTTGACTTACCTGTGACAACTAGAATATCTTCAATTCCAGATTTGAGAGCTTCCTCAACGATAAACTGGATGGTTGGCTTGTCAACAATCGGCAACATTTCCTTAGCTAGAGCTTTGGTAGCTGGCAGGAAGCGGGTTCCGAGACCAGCTGCAGGGATGACGGCTTTCTTAACTTTTGACATAATTATTTCCTTTCTATTAGAACGAAGTCCATTCGTTCTCAGCCTTGAATTCATTGTTCATGATTTCATAAATGGCTTCTTTGATATTACAGTTTTGATAAATAACCTTGTAGATAGCTTGGGTGATCGGCATATAAACATCCAGCTCTTGGGCTAGTTCGTAGGCAGCCTTGGTGGTGGAAATTCCTTCGATAACCATGCCCATATTGGCTTCGATATCAGCTAATTTCTCGCCGCGTCCTAGAGCATTGCCGGCCCGCCAGTTGCGGGAGTGGACAGAGGTTCCTGTGACAATCAGGTCGCCGACACCAGATAGGCCGCTGTAAGTCAGAGGATTTGCTCCTAACTTGACACCTAGACGCGTGATTTCGGCCAGACCGCGTGTGATAATAGCTGCCTTGGCGTTATCACCATAGCCTAGTCCATGGAGAGCACCAGCTCCAACTGCGATGATGTTTTTCAGAGCGCCTGCAGTCTCTACTCCGATGACATCGGTGTTGGTGTAGAGGCGGAAGTAGTGATTGCTGAAGAGCTCCTGCACATACTTAGCTGTTTCCAGATCCTTAGAAGCAGCGGTGATCAGGGTAATATCGCGTACAATGGTTTCCTCAGCATGGCTGGGACCTGAGACGACGACAATCTCGCTGCGTAGCTCTGCAGGGATTTCTTCTTCCAGGATAGTTGAAATCCTTTCGTGGGTATTGGGCTCCAGTCCCTTGGAGGCGTGCATGATTTTTACCTTGTGGTCCAGAGCTTGAGCTACTTGTTTGGCTACCAGACGGGTTACCTTGGTCGGCACGACAAAAAGCACGGCATCCGCATCTTTTAAAGCTTCTTCTAGGTCATGATAAGCCTTGATCTTTTCATCCAGTACAATATCTTTGAAATAGCGTTTATTGGTGTGTTCGTCGTTGATTTCGTTGATTTGCTCAGCGATATTTCCCCAAATACGAACCTCATGTCCGTTGTCATTTAACACTTGTGATAAGGCCGTTCCCCAAGAACCAGGACCAATCACAGCAACTCGTTGTTTATCCATATCTTCTCCTTATGATGAAATTCCGAGTCTGAATTTAAATCGGTTTTAGAGTCTATATCTCATTTTACCATATAATATAAGAAATTTCTTGCTTGACATTGTTTTTATGTGTGATATAGTAAGGAAACTAAGTCAAATAAGAAAAAAGTAGGAGGAAGCATGTTTTTTAAAAGTCTATTACGGTATAAATGGTATGCCCTGAGTTCGCTTTTGATGACCTCGCTGATGATTGCCAGCTCTCTTTTACTGCCCTGGTTTTTAAAGCACATCTTAGATGCTCTGCAGGAGCAAAATAGCCAGACCATCTACAGTATGGGCGGCTGGCTAATTGGCATCGGTTTTGTCGGACTGGTGGCAGGAGGGATTAATGTGACCTTGGCGGCTTATATTGCCCAAGCTGTCTCATCAGATCTCCGCGAGGAGACTTTCCGCAAGATTCAGACCTTTTCTTATGCCAATATCGAGGAATTCAACGCTGGTAATCTAGTCGTGCGGATGACGAATGACATCAATCAGATTCAAAATGTAACTATGATGCTCTTTCAAATTCTTCTTCGCTTACCCATCCTTTTTATCGGTTCAGTCATCCTGGCCATTGTGACCATGCCCTCTCTCTGGTGGATTATTTTCTTGCTGATTTTACTCATAGCTGGTCTAACGGCTGTCATGATGGGGATGATGGGCCCTCGTTTTAAGAAATTCCAGACTCTTTTGGATAAAATTAATGCCATTGCCAAGGAAAATCTTCGTGGTGTGCGAGTGGTCAAGTCTTTCGTTCGGGAGGAAGATCAGTTTCATAAGTTCAGTCAGGTGTCTGATGAACTTTTATCAGAGAATCTTTATATCGGCTATGCTTTTTCAATCATTGAGCCAATGATGATGTTGGTCGGCTACAGCTCTGTTTACTTGGCTATCTGGACTTTATCTGGCATGATTCAGGCGGAGCCAGGGCTGGTTAGCTCTATCGCTTCTTTTATCGGTTATCTGAGCCAGATTATTTTCACTATCATTATGGTTGGTTTTTTGGGAAATGGTGTGACGAGGGGGATCATTTCTATCCGTCGGATCAAGGAAGTATTGGCAACGGAGCCAGCTATGACTTTCCCAGACTCACCAGATGAAGAACTAGAAGGCAGCCTCAGCTTTGAGCATGTGACTTTTTCCTATCCCAACGATGACGAGCCAATGCTAAAGGATATCAGCTTTGAGGTTGAGCCGGGGCAAATGATTGGTGTTGTCGGTGCGACTGGTGCTGGTAAGTCTACCTTGGCCCAGCTGATTCCCCGTCTTTTTGATCCGCAGGAAGGTTCTGTCAAGATTGGCGGTCGAGATCTGCGAGAGCTTAGTCAGGGAACTCTTCGTAAAAATGTTTCTATCGTGCTGCAGCGGGCGATTCTATTTAGCGGGACCATTGCGGATAATCTCCGTCAGGGCAAGCTCAACGCTTCGCTGCCTGAAATGGAGCGGGCGGCTCGTATTGCCCAAGCTAGTGAATTTATCAGCCGTATGGAAGAGAGTTTTGACAGTGCAGTGGAGGAGCGTGGCAGCAACTTCTCTGGCGGTCAGAAGCAGCGGATGTCCATTGCCAGAGGTGTTGTCAACAATCCCAATATTTTGATTTTAGATGATTCGACCTCAGCCTTGGATGCCAAGTCAGAAAAGCTGGTTCAAGAAGCCTTGAATAAAGAGCTACAAGGAACGACGACAATTATCATCGCTCAAAAGATTAGCTCCGTCGTTCATGCAGATAAGATTCTGGTCTTGGATCAAGGACGGCTGATTGGTCAGGGGACTCATGCGGAATTGGTCGCAACTAACGATGTTTACCGTGAAATCTACGAAACGCAGAAAGGAAAGGAGGACTAAGATGAGGACGATTGCATTTTTCTGGCAATATTTTAAGCGTTACAAATTATCCTTTGCCATTGTCCTTTTGATGATGGTAACAGCGACTGTTTTTCAGGTCCTTTTTCCGGTTTATGTTGGTCAGGCTGTTCAGCATTTGGTTGAGTTGGGACGGGCTTTTGCTGAGAAGGGTGAGACTGATCAGATTCTGTCGACTTTTGGCAGCGTCATGGGCAGTGTATTGGTATCTTTTGTCTGCCTATCTATTTCCAGCTTGATTTACATGCTTTTGATGACCCGAGTTATTGCCCATTCGACCAATGAGATGCGCAAGGGCCTGTTTGGCAAGCTGTCCAAGATGACAGTTGCTTTCTTTGACCGCCATCAGGATGGAGACATTCTGTCGCGCTTTACCAGCGACTTGGACAATATCCTGCAAGCTCTAAACGAGAGCATGATTCAGGTTATGAGCAATGCCTTGCTTTATATGGGTCTAGTGATTATCATGTTTGTCCAAAATGCTAGATTAGCCTGGATAACGGTAGCTAGCACACCGGTTGCTTTTCTTCTTCTAGTGGTCATTGTTAGGCTGGCTCGGAAATACACCAATCTTCAGCAAAAAGAAGTCGGCTGCCTCAATGCTTATATGGACGAGACCATTTCCGGTCAGAAGGCTGTTATCGTTCAGGGAATGCAGGAGGAGGTCATCAAAGGTTTTATTGAGCAGAATGACCGAGTACGTTCAGCAACTTTTAAAGGCCGGACCTTTTCAGGCCTTCTCTTCCCTATCATGAACGGGATGAATTTGATTAATACAGCCATTGTTATTTTTGTTGGATCGGCTGTCTTACTGAGCGATCCCAATGTCGAAACGGCCGTTGCAGTTGGCCTGATTACTACTTTTACTCAGTTTTCCCAGCAGTATTATCAGCCCATCATCCAGATTGCTGCCAGCTGGGGCAGTTTGCAGTTGGCCTTTACAGGGGCTGACCGGATTCAGGAGATGTTTGATGCGCCGGAGGAAGTCCGGCCAGAGAATGCACCTGCTTTCACAGAGCTCACAGACTCCGTGGAGATCAAGCATGTGGACTTCTCTTATGTAGAAGGCAAACCTATCCTCAAAGATGTGTCTATTTTAGCCCCTAAGGGCAAGATGACGGCTGTTGTCGGCCCTACTGGTTCAGGTAAGACGACCATTATGAACCTGCTTAATCGCTTTTATGATGTGGATAGTGGCAGCATTGAGTTTGACGGTCGCGACATTCGGGACTATGAGCTGGATAGCTTACGGAGCCATGTGGGGATTGTCTTGCAGGATTCGGTGCTCTTTAGTGGCACGATTCGGGACAATATCCGCTTCGGTGTGCCGGATGCTAGTCAGGAGATGGTAGAAACGGCTGCGCGTGCGACTCATATCCATGACTATATCGAAAGTCTGCCAGACAAATACGATACCCTGGTGGATGATGATCAGAATATTTTCTCAACTGGGCAGAAACAGCTGATTTCTATTGCTAGAACTTTGCTGACGGATCCGCAAGTCTTGATTTTGGATGAAGCGACTTCTAATGTCGATACGGTGACGGAGAGCAAGATTCAGCAAGCCATGGAAGCAGTTGTAATTGGCCGGACTAGCTTTGTTATTGCTCACCGCCTCAAGACAATCCTCAATGCCGACCAGATTATCGTCCTCAAAGACGGAGAGGTTATCGAACAGGGCAATCATCACCAGCTCCTCAAACTCGGCGGTTTCTATTCAGAACTCTATCACAACCAGTTTGTGTTTGAGTAGATGGTTGGTTTTGCAGCTGGATAATCAGCTAGGCTTTTGAAGAATCAGATAGAAAATTAAAAAAATCCAGCAGGTTTCTGTTCCTGCTGGATTTTTAATTAACATCAAAGTAGTGATTATTTCACATGTTTAGCCAGATCCTCTTGGGCCTTTTTATTGGATTCCTCTTTTTCTTTTTTCCACTTTTCTTGGGCCTTTTGATAGTCTTTAGTCGTGACAATCTCATCACTGATTTCCACGTATTTATGGTAGTTGGCATCTTTTGTACCTGTCTGAGCATAAGAGTTGGTAAATGGCACAATCCGAGAAATGAACGGTGCTGCTCCTCTGCTGCTCATAGTTGGCACAACGAGGGCGCTATCTGTCAGCCATGCTTGAGCTACAGCATATTTTTCATAACGCTTGTCAACATCTTGTGTTTCGTTTCCGGCTTCTTCGATCAGTTTACTATACTCATCTAGTCCTACAGCTTTAGCAGCAGCATTGTCTTTGCCTTCAAATCCAAGGTAGGTTCTGGTCTGAGTGCTGTTACCTGGCACTAAAATGTCCAGGTAAGTAGATGGATCTTGGTAGTCTGGATCCCAGGCAACGAGACCGTTGATATCCCAGTCTTCCTGGCTAGCAGCTTCAGCATTGAAGGTGATGTTTAGTGCTTCGTCCTCAGCCAGCATCTGCAGGTCTACAGAGACATTGTCCTTTCCTAACGCCTCTTCTAATGATTGTTTCAGAGATTGCATACGGTTGACGAAGTTAGTAGAATTCTGAGCGACAGGAACATCTAGGTGAATTGGGAATTGTACGCCTTCATCTGCAAGAGCCTGCTTGGCTTTGGCAAATTCCGCTTTGGCTTTGTCAGCATTGTGGAGACCGTCTTGGCCGTCATCCAGCTTGATACCTTTCCACTCGTCACCATAGGAAGCTAGTGATTCTTCGACCAGAGTGCCAAATTCCTTGCCATTGGCCTGAACGAAAGTTGGCGGAACAAAGAGATTACGGACAGCTGGCTTGGCTGCATCTTCTCCATTGACCTGAGCCGAATAGCTTTCGCGGTTAAGGGCAAAGGCTAGAGCTTGGCGGAAGTCCTTGTTCAGCAGAGCTTTTTTGGTAGCTTCTTTTTGTTCATCGCTAGTTTTAGAAGTATGGTTATAACTTTGACGGTCAATGTTAAAGCTGATTAGACCGACCCCCGCTCCTGCTTCTGTCATGAAGATATTATCTTTGTATTTCTCAGCGATTGAGGAATAACTAGAAGTGGCTGGGTAGAGTCTTGCCAAACTGTAGCCGCCATCCCCAAAGGTCCGCGCTAATGAATCTTGGTCAGAACCATCGTAGTAAGACAGTTTGACACCATCAATCTTGACCTTGTCCTTATCCCAGTAGTTAGGGTTCTTCTCAAATTCGACAGAGGATTTAGAAGTAATGGATTTCATGATAAATGGACCGTTATACAAAATAGAATCTGCCTTGGTTGCCTGACCGAATTCCTTGCCTTGCTTTTCTAGGAAGGCCTCGTTGACCGGCATCATAACACCTGATGTTGTTTTAGAGTTCCAGTAGGTTTCAGGCTTGTTGAGTGTATATTGGACCGTATGATCGTCCAGTGCCTTGACTCCAACAGCTGAAAAGTCTTTGTTGGTACCGGCTGCATATTCACTCAGCCCCTTGATAGAATCTTGGATAAGAGGGAGAGCGTCTGATTTGACATCAGCAGCATGTTTGATACCTGCCACAAAGTCCTGAGCCGTGACATCTGCGTATTCTTCGCCATCAGCGGTATACCACTTGGCATCTTTGCGCAGCTTATAGGTATAGACGAGACCATCTGGAGAAACTGTCCAATCTTCTGCGATAGACGGAGCTAAGTTTCCATATTTATCATTTTCCAGCAAGCCATCTACACCATTTGTAGTCAGCTCGTGGGTAGACCCCTTTGCCGACTGGATGTAGTCCAAAGTCGTTGGATCAGACGTAAAGACATAGCTGTAGATTTTTTTGCTGGATTGGGAACTTCCGCCTCCAGAGCAAGCTGTAAGTAAGCCGACAGAGAGCAGAGTGAGCCCTGCGGCAAGAAGAATATTTGATTTTCTCATAGGGACCTCCAAGTCATGAGTTTTTACACTGCTTATTATAACAAATTTCTGTCAAAAGTAAATAATTTTCTGATAATTCTGAAATGTTTTTCTAAATTTTAAAAAAGAGATTTATAGTGTTGCATATTCTGATAAAAAATTTTTATAACCAGCTTTAAAAAAATCTATTGGACGGCTTCGCAGAGGAGTGGTAAGATATACTATATCAAAATAAGGGGGAATCACGGTATGTGCAGAACAATTGTTGGAATTTCAGCTAATCTTTGTCCAGTCGATGAAGCTGGGAAAAATATCCACACCTCTGTTTCACGCAAGTTTGTAGATGGTGTACGAATGGTTGGTGGCCTGCCGATGGTGATTCCCGTTGGAGATAAAAGTTTAGTTCAGGATTATGTAGAAACGATTGACAAGCTGATTTTATCAGGCGGGCAAAATGTTCACCCACAGTTTTATGGGGAAGAAAAGACCATTGACAGTGATGATTACAATATTGTCCGCGATGAGTTTGAGTTGGCACTCTTGAAAGAAGCTCTGCGCCAAAACAAGCCTGTTATGGCCATTTGCCGCGGTCTGCAGTTGGTAAATGTTGCTTTTGGCGGCACTCTTAATCAGCACATTGACAACCACTGGCAGGGCTTGCCATTTGGTACTTCGCACTCCATTCGCACGGAGAAAGATAGCGTTGTGGAGCGCTTGTTTGGTCAGGCTAGCCAGATTAATTCGGTCCATCGTCAAAGTATCAAGGACTTGGCGCCTAATTTCCGAGCGACAGCTTTTGACCCAAGAGACAATACCATTGAAGCGATTGAATCGGTTGACAATCATCGTATCATAGGCCTTCAATGGCATCCGGAGTTTTTAATAAACGAAGAAAAGGGCAATTTGGAGCTGTTTCAGTACCTCTTGCAAGAGCTGTAAAAAATTATTTTATTTTTTTAAGTTACTTTTAGGAAAATTTAAGATAAGTGTTCTATACTAAGACCATAAACAAAGACCTCCTAACTTTGTTTAGAAATCCTAAAACTTTTCTTTTTCATAATAATCTCCCTATAAGAACCGCCCAATTGGCGGTTTTTTTGCTGGAAAGGCTGAGAAATCTGGATTTTCAACAATTTGATGTCTTTTATGTTATAATGAGTCACAAGTAGGCCGAGCGAATCGGTCGGTAGATGGAGGAATAGAGATGTCAAGAGCGGAGCGAGTTATTTTAACAAATATGTGTATGGTTTACGATGGAGACCGCATTTTAGTGCAAAATAAAGTAAATGATGATTGGACCGGCCTTTGCTTTCCAGGTGGCCATGTTGAAAATCGTGAATCCTTTGTCAAATCAGTGATACGGGAAGTCAAGGAAGAAACGGGTTTGACTATCTATGAGCCTCGCTTGTGTGGTGTCAAGCAGTTTTATACTGAAAAAGATGAGCGCTACATCGTTTTTCTTTACAGGACCAATCGTTTTGAAGGAGAGCTAGTTTCATCCGACGAAGGCGAGGTGTTCTGGATTAACCGTGAAGATTTTGACAGCTACTCGCTGGCTGTGAGCTTTAAGGAAATGTATCAAGTTTTCACATCAGATTTGACGGAGCAGTTTACCTATCTGGATAATGGAGAGATCATCAGAGATCTATACTAGGGAGAATCGCCAATCGGCGGTTTTTTTGCTTGTTTTTTGCGAATTTAGTATAATAGGGACAGCAAAAATAGAAAAGAGAAATACATGAAAATCCGCGGATTCGAGCTGGTTTCCAGCTTTACAAATGAAGATTTATTGCCAAAGAGAGAGACAGCTCACGCAGCTGGCTACGACTTGAAAGTGGCAGAGCGCACCCTCATTGCGCCAGGGGAGATTAAGCTGGTTCCGACTGGTGTCAAGGCCTATATGCAGCCGAGCGAGGTGCTTTATCTTTACGATCGCTCGTCCAATCCTCGTAAAAAAGGCCTAGTCTTGATTAACTCCGTTGGGGTTATTGATGGCGACTACTATGGCAATCCTGGAAACGAAGGCCATATCTTTGCCCAAATGAAGAATATCACGGATCAGGAAGTCGTCCTTGAAGTTGGCGAACGTGTAGTGCAGGCTGTCTTTGCACCATTTCTGATTGCTGATGGAGATGAAGCGGAAGGTGTGCGGACCGGCGGATTTGGATCGACTGGGAAATAGAGTAAGAAATGTCAGACTATTTATTAGTTGTAGATATGCAGTCAGATTATGTTGCTGTAGGAAAAGCATATGATAATGAAGCACTGACTGTGGCTATAAATGACAAAATTGCCAGCTATCCCAGCGACCGGGTTATCTATATTCTCAACCGTTTTTTCTGGGAGAGAAAAGATAGGAAGAAGAAATTTGCGACTGGTTTGCAGGTTGTATCTTCTCGCATCTTTGAGAAGCGTCGGGCTTCTTGTTTTACCAATCCGGATTTAAAAGAGTTTTTAGAGGGAAATGGTGCTAAAAGCATAGAGTTTATAGGGGTAGATGGCAATGGCTGTGTCAAAGCTTCCGTTTTGGCAGCTGTCAAGGAGAATTATCAGGTTTCCATCGATTTGTCCGCTGTCGGAGTTGCCAACCAGAAGAAATTCTCTAAAACACTGAAGCAATGGCAAGATTGCGGAATCAAGATTAGATAGCTTTATGAGGGCATTAGTATGAAAATCATTTTTATCCGCCACGGAGAGCCAGATTATTCTCTTTTGGAAGAGGCCGGTTACACTGGCTTTGGACTAGATTTGGCTCCCTTGTCGGCTGCTGGTCGTCGGATGGCGACAGAGGCAGCTGCTAATCCTTTGCTGGAACAGGCGGAAATTCTGATCTCTTCTTCTGTGACGCGAGCTTTGGAGACGGCCTCCTATCTGATTCGAGACCGCCAACTGCCGCTTTTTGTGGAGCCTTTGTTACATGAATGGCAGGTATATGAGAGTGGGACAGAAAAGTTTGAGCAGGCTCGGAAGTTATTTTTTGAGAATAATGGTTCTCTTCCTGCAGGAAGTCCTGTCCGGTATGAGACAGCTGAGCAGATGAAAGCCCGCTTTTTCCGTGCCTTAAGCAAATACAGAGACTACGAGACGGTAGCTCTTGTAGCCCATCGCATGCTCATCCACCAGTTTGTAGCTGATCAGCAGATTGATTTTTGCCAGTTTGTTGAATGTGAACTGAAGTTTTAATTTTTCGCTGTAAAAAGAATTTAGAGATAGATAAAAGAAAATATGAAAGAATTTAAGAACAAGGACTATGCAACAGAAATTCGTCAGAAAATTCCAGGCTATGATGTGATGCTAGATGTGATTTTCCGAGGAGTATTGCTTAGGTTAGCACCCAGTTTAAAAGTCGATAAGGTGTTAGCTTTGGCAAGCCAGACGGATGAGTTAAATGGTTTGGCATCCTTATTTCCTGAGGCAGGGTTGACGGTTGTGGAGCCAAGTGAGGCGATGCTACAAGAGCTTAAAAGACAGGTTCATCTGCCTCAAGCGGAGTATCTTAATAGTCGGTTTGAAGAAGCAGTGCTGCCTTCTGCTTATCAGATTTGTTCTTGCTTGCTAGTATTGCAGTTTGTTGAAAATCCCAGCTTATTTCTTCGAAAAATTTATGACTCTTTAAGTGAAGGTGGCCTTCTGATTCTTAGCTTTTTTTCCAACCAGCAACTGGGCTATTGGAAAACACTTGCTTCAGAGCTAGGAGCTAATCAGCAACAAGTTCAGCGTACTTATGAGAATCAAGCTGGTTTGATGAATTCCCTCTCGCCTCAAGAAGTTGCAGGCCTGCTAGAAGAGGCTGGCTTTACTAATATAGAGCAGGTGTGTCAGGTCTTATCTACTTTTGTTTGGATTATTAGAAAATAAGGAGAATCACCATCGCTAAGAAAAAAACGACCTTTGTCTGTCAAAATTGTGAATATCATTCGCCCAAGTACCTAGGCCGCTGTCCTAACTGTGGCTCTTGGTCTTCTTTCGTTGAGGAAGTAGAGGCTGCTGAGGTCAAGCATGCTCGTGTTTCCTTGACGGGCGAAAAGACCCGGCCCATGAAGCTGGCTGAGGTCACTTCGATTGATGTCAATCGGACCAAGACGGAAATGGATGAGTTCAATCGTGTACTGGGTGGTGGTGTCGTGCCTGGTAGTCTGGTTCTGATTGGCGGGGATCCCGGTATCGGGAAATCCACCCTGCTTCTGCAAGTATCCACCCAGCTTTCCCACCAGGGCACCGTCCTATATGTCAGTGGGGAGGAATCAGCTGAGCAGATTAAGTTGCGGGCGGAGCGTCTCGGTGATATTGACAGTGAATTTTATCTCTACGCCGAGACCAATATGCAAAATATCCGCACAGAGATTGAGAAAATCAAGCCAGATTTTCTGATTATCGACTCCATTCAGACAGTGATGTCGCCGGAAATTTCCAGTGTTCAAGGCTCTGTTTCTCAGGTTCGAGAGGTGACAGCTGAGCTCATGCAGCTGGCCAAGACCAATAATATTGCGACCTTTATCGTTGGTCACATGACCAAGGAAGGAACCTTAGCTGGTCCTCGAACTTTGGAGCACATGGTGGACACCGTGCTTTATTTTGAGGGTGAACGTCAGCATACTTTCCGTATCTTGAGAGCAGTCAAGAACCGCTTTGGCTCGACCAATGAGATTGGCATTTTTGAAATGCAGTCTGGTGGGCTAGTTGAGGTTGTCAATCCAAGTGAAGTCTTTCTGGAAGAGCGTCTGGACGGCGCGACAGGTTCGTCTATTGTCGTGACCATGGAAGGAACGAGGCCGATTTTGGCAGAGGTGCAGGCTTTGGTTACACCGACCATGTTTGGCAATGCCAAGCGAACCACGACTGGACTGGACTTTAACCGAGCCAGCCTCATCATGGCGGTTCTGGAAAAACGGGCAGGGCTCCTTCTGCAAAATCAAGACGCCTACCTCAAATCAGCTGGTGGTGTCAAGCTAGATGAGCCAGCCATTGATTTGGCGGTGGCGGTAGCCATTGCTTCCAGCTACAAGGATTTGTCTACAAATCCCCAAGAGTGCTTTATTGGTGAAATTGGCCTGACTGGAGAAATTCGCCGGGTTAATCGCATCGAGCAGCGCATCAACGAAGCAGCAAAGCTGGGCTTCACTAAAGTCTACGCTCCTAAAAACTCTCTGAACGGCCTCAAAGTTCCAGACAATATCCAAGTCATTGGTGTGACGACGATTGGGGAAGTTTTAAAGAAGGTATTTTCTTGATTAAAGTAGTATTGCGAAAAGTTGTTGTGCGTGCTATAATATTGCTAGAAAAATAGGATTTGTCTGGAAATTCCTATAAGTTGTTTTTCCAGATTTTTTAGGAGGATAATCAACCATGGTAGATCATCGTATGAATGTTTCTATTACCAACAATGCTCAATTTCCCTTGGCGGAGATTGCTTTAGATGCATCAGAGTCTGTTCGTATTCAGACTGGGAGCATGATATATCACACCCCCAACGTTGTCTTGAATGCTAAAGTGAATGCAGAGTCTCAATCAATCTTTGGCATGGCAATCCAAGCTGTGGGCCGTTCTATGGCTTCTGGCGAAGGAGTGTTTATAACTGAAGCAACTGCTCAATCAAATAACGGTCGTCTAGCCTTAGCGCCTAATGTACCTGGTCAGATTGTTGCTCTGGAACTAGGCGAAAAGCAATACCGCCTTAATGATGGAGCTTTTCTGGCTATGGATGGTTCTGCCTCTTATACTTTGGAGAGGCAGTCGGTAGGTCGAGCTCTCTTTGGTGGCCAAGGAGGCTTTTATGTGATGAGTACCCAAGGTCAGGGGACACTCTTGGTAAATTCCTTTGGCTCGATTCAAAAGGTAGAGCTGCATAATGATAGGATAACGATTGACAATGCCCACGTAGTAGCATGGAGCCGAGAGTTGAAATATGATATTCATTTAGAAAATGGTTTATGGCAGTCCATGGGGACTGGCGAAGGAGTAGTTAATACCTTTCATGGAACTGGGGAAATTTACATCCAAAGTCTCAATATTGAAACCTTTGCAAATGTTCTTCGCCCACACCTGCATATTGATAATTCTTGAAAATTTCTAGGAGAGACTCAGGCTGTCTCTTCTTTTTTGGATCCTTCAGTTTTCCTTTGTTCAAAATGTAGGAAAATGTTATAATCAAGTCATAATAAGAAGGAGGCATTTCTTATGCGATTTTCTATGGACAGTAATATGCAGTTTCCTTTGGTTGAGTTGTCGCTCAATCAAGGAGAAACCGTCTTTATCCAGCGTGGCAGCATGGTCTACCACACGCCGAATGTGACCCTGAATACCCAGCTCAATGCAAGCGGTTCTGGCTTGGGACGTTTTGTCAAGGCTGTGGGGCGTTCGATGGTTTCTGGTGAAAGTACCTTTATTACTCAGGCTGTTGCCCAGTCTGATAATGGCTACCTTGCTTTGGCGCCAGATGCTCCTGGTCAAGTCATTCCTCTTCAGCTAGGCGAAAAGCAATATCGGCTGAATGACGGTGCCTTTCTGGCTCTTGATGGTACGGCTTACTATACCATGGAGCGTCAGTCTGTTGGCAAGGCTCTCTTTGGAGGGCAAGGGGGTCTCTTCGTTATGACAACTCAAGGTCAGGGCACTCTTTTGGCTAATGCCTTTGGATCTATTAAGAAAATTGAGCTTCATAACCAAGAAGTGACGATTGACAATGCCCATGTAGTAGCTTGGAGCCAGTCTTTGAATTATAATATCCATCTGGAAAATGGCTTCTGGCAGTCTATCGGAACGGGAGAAGGAGTGGTCAACACCTTCCAAGGTACTGGTGAAGTCTATGTGCAAAGTCTCAATCTTCAAACCTTTGCAGGCTCACTCAGCAAGTTTATTCCAAGAAGCTCATAACAAATAAAACTAGGACAGAAGATCAGGCTAGATGCTGGATTTATCTGTCCTATTTTTTTATAACAAAGTCGAGAACTGACAAATAGCAGAAAAGATGGTAAGATAATATAAAATTATTTGGATATCAAAGTACCAGTAAGGGGAAAGAATGTCTTATTTTGAAAACTTTATGAAGGCTAATCAAGCCTTGAAAAGGCAACGACCGCCTTTATGATCTAGCTGTTAGCACCATCGGACGCGAACTCGTTCGTGGCATTTTTGGCGGATTAAAGAAACGTTAGGAGAATAAAGTGACAATTACTATAAAACCTTATCAGAAATTGCATAAAGAGGCTGTTTTAGAATTATCAATTCAAGCTTGGTCTCCAGTTTTTCCAAAAATGGAAAAAGGAGTTCCTAAGTTTGTTTATGACAATTTTTATCCTCAAGGGTGGGAAACAAGGCAAATCAATGATCTAACAGCAGTCTTAGATGAAGAGAGTCAGTTTTCCTGGTTAGCTTTTCTGGAGGAAGAATTAGTCGGATGGATTCACATTCGCTTGCACCCTGAGGATAAGATGGGTGAGATTTATATCCTAGCTGTTGCTCCAAGATATCAGCGTCAAGGTATCGGAAAAGCGCTCATGACCTATGCTTGTGATCAGATTAAACAAAAAGGAATGGAAATGGTCATGGTTGAGACGGGCGGTGATCTAGGTCATACACCGGCTCGTAAAACCTATGAGAACTTTGGTTTTGAACAATGGCCCGTTGCTCGCTACTTTAAGAAGTTGTAACACATGGCTCTTTGTCAACTGTAGTGGGTGATAAAAACTAGCACAGAGAGCAGTTCATATAGGTTCTCTCTTTTTTGAAGTTAGGGAAGTTCTAAAGCCAAAACCTAGTATGATAAGGTTAATTCGTTTGAAGATCAAATAATATAATTAGTCAGGAGTCAAAATGTCATATTTTGAAAACTTTATGAAGGCCAATAAAGCTTATGTCGATCTGCATGGAACGGCACATCTGCCCATTAATCCCAAGACCAAGGTAGCTATCGTGACCTGCATGGACTCTAGGCTCCACGTGGCTCAGGCTCTGGGTCTAGCACTAGGAGATGCTCATATCTTGCGCAATGCCGGCGGTCGGGTAACAGAGGACATGATTCGCTCGCTAGTCATCTCCCAGCAGCAGCTAGGAACGCGGGAAATCGTGGTTTTGCATCATACAGACTGTGGGGCACAGACCTTCAAGAATGAGGATTTTACCGCCTATCTTCATAAAGAACTGGGAGTCGATGTCAGTGATCAGGACTTTTTGCCCTTTACAGATGTAGAGGAAAGTGTGCGCGAGGATATGGCCTTGCTGCGGCAGTCACCACTGATCCCAGCTGATGTAGAAATCTCAGGAGCGGTTTACGATGTAGATACTGGCCGGATGACAGTTGTTGAGGAATAGTTGGGAAGTCAATTTCTTTGTCTGCGCATCAGCATTGAAATTGGCTCCTTTTTTATGTTAAAATAGAGAAACGATTTTAATTAGTTAGGACAATGTTATGATTCTTTCCATTATTTCTCAGGGATTGGTTTGGGCCGTCCTAGGTCTAGGTATTTTTATGACCTTCCGGATTCTGGGCTTTCCTGATATGACGACAGAAGGCTCTTTCCCCTTGGGCGGGGCAGTGGCTGTTACCTTGATTACCAAGGGAGTCAATCCTTTTCTAGCAACAGCAGCGGCCGTTTTAGCGGGCTGTGCTGCGGGTGCAGTAACAGGTCTGCTCTATACCAAGGGGAAAATTCCAACCTTGCTTTCTGGGATTTTGGTCATGACCTCTTGCCACTCTATCATGCTGATGCTGATGGGCCGTGCCAATCTGGGGCTTTTAGGCAGCAGTAAAATTCAGGATATTCTGCCCTTTTCAGGAGAAGTCAATGACCTCTTGACTGGTTTGATTTTTGTCAGCCTAGTGATTGCAGCCCTACTCTTTTTCTTGGATACTAAGCTAGGACAAGCCTATATCGCGACCGGAGATAATCCAGACATGGCTCGCAGTTTTGGGATCAATACTGGCCGTATGGAGTTGATGGGACTGATTCTGTCAAATGGCTTGATTGCTCTTGCTGGGGCGCTGATTGCCCAGCAGGAAGGCTATGCAGATGTGTCCCGTGGGATTGGAGTGATTGTTGTCGGTCTGGCCAGTCTTATCATTGGCGAGGTGCTCTTCCATAGTCTGACCTTGGCAGAGCGTCTGATTACCATTGTCGTTGGTGCGATTGCCTATCAATTCTTGATCTGGGGCGTCATTGCTCTCGGCTTCAATACCAACTATCTCCGTCTTTACAGCGCGGTGATTCTGGCCGTCTGTCTCATGATTCCAACCCTGAAAAATAAATTCTTTAAAGGAGCCAAGTTAAGCAAATGACAGCGATTGTAGAATTAAGAAATGCAACCAAGCTTGTAAAAAGCGGCTTTGATGAAGAAAAAATCATCCTAAATGATGTTTCTTTAGACATTCACGAGCATGATTTTATTACGATTTTAGGTGGAAACGGTGCAGGAAAGTCAACCCTGTTCAATGTCATTGCCGGAACTCTCCCCCTAACCAGCGGCAGCATTTATATCTTGGGTGAAAATGTCACTCATTTTTCACCAGAAAAGCGGGCCAAGTACCTGTCTCGTGTCTTTCAGGATCCTAAGATGGGAACAGCTCCGCGCATGACAGTGGCGGAAAATCTTCTTATTGCCAAATTCCGAGGTGAAAAGCGTGGCTTGGTGCCCCGTGGGCTCAACAGTTACAGGGAAGAGTTTCAGGCGACGATTGAGAAAATCGGCAATGGCCTGGACAAGCATCTGGATACGTCGATTGAATTTCTATCTGGTGGGCAAAGACAGGCTTTGAGCCTGCTCATGGCAACGCTCAAGCGACCAGAGCTTTTGCTTCTGGATGAGCATACTGCAGCACTGGATCCTAAGACCAGTGTAGCCTTGATGGAGCTGACCAATGAGTTTGTCAGTCGTGACCGCCTCACAGCTCTTATGATTACCCATCACATGGAAGATGCCCTAAAATACGGCAATCGACTAATCGTCATGAAAGACGGGCAGATTATTCAGGACTTAAACAAAGAAGAGAAAGCCAAGATGACCATCGCGGATTATTATGGCTTGTTTGAATAGGCTTGCTCAGAGTTTTGTAAAACCAAGAGAAAGAATATGTACTAAATAATGTACTGCTCCCACAAAGTTAGACAATTAATGTTCAAAAGACTCTCATAGATTAATAAAAATAGATTAAAAAAAAACCGCTAGAATGCGGTTTTTTTTGTTATCAAAATAGTCCAAATCACTCGTCTAAGCGAATAAACATCATTGCGTTAAGTAAGGAGATGAGTGCGACCGTATTAATATTATTGGAATAGATCAGTCTCTTGTTCTCAATGGGTGGAATAATAAAATTAGAAATGATGATATCGTAAGGTGATTCTTTTAAAGAATCAATTGATAATTCTAATTTATTCCAAACTTCAAGTTCAAAATTATTACTGCAATAATAAGAAAGGGTCTCTGCTACTGATTTTGCATGATACTGATCAAAATTACTCATGACTAGAACCTTTAATTTAGGCTGATTTTGTAAAAGATTCAGCACTAAATGTTTGCTGTGAGTGATAAAAGTATAGGATAGATGGTTGACTTTCATTGGTGTGCTATGGATATCCAAAGTCTCTAGGTAATGTTCAATCCCTTCTTTTACCTCTGAAACAAATTGAGGGAAAATATTTTGAAAGTTCTTGATTGTATTCCCTTTTTGATCAAACAGAATAAACTCTGTAGATAGTTCCTGACGGTGCAGATGTGCTGTGTTATGCAAATGCCAAATAAGATTGTCCTTATTGTCAATTTTAAGATTATATTTGCTTTCTATCTGATCAATTAAATCACTTAATAATTGATACGAATTTTTTACATAGCTGTCTGTTTTTGCGCAGCTCATAAATAGATTTTCATCAATGAAAAACATTTTTTGAAAATAGGAGACAAATAGTTGACCTATCACTTCTTTATTCAGAGAGATATGGTATTCAGAATCAAAGCTTGCTACAATGTCTTCGATTCCTTCTGCCTGCATGAAAGATTCTAACAATTGATTGTTAAAAGAATCTTTCTCAACTTCCAAGAAATGACCAAACTTTATTCGATATAAATTCGTAACGAGGAGCAATTTTAACATTCTTTGAGTTGAGAAATTGACAGGAAATGCAGTTTCTTTATAGACAAATGCTAATAGCTTACACAAAGGCTCTACTGAAAAATCTGTAAATGGCCATTCAAGGAAATAATATTTTTCCGAAAAATATTGTGCAAAAAAATAACGGATATCAATCTCATCTCCAATAATCCGAGCAGGATTGAGACTAATTTTAAAATTATATTGTTTTTTTATGATTTTGTTAATATGACTGATTATACGATAGAGTGAGGAAGAGCTTATATAAAACTCTTTACAAAGACTCTCAGTTTCATATCCTTCGTTAAAGAAGATGAATTCTAAAATTGAAAAATGGGTTGAGTGCTTAAAAAAATGGTGATAGACCATCTCAATATCACTATCATCGGTATTAATGATACGTATGCCATTAGTAGACGAGTGAAAAATCAATTGAGGAAACGCAGACTTGACATGGGATAAATCATCTTTTACTGAACGTTCTGTACAATTCAATAGTTCAGCCAGTTCAGAAATATGAAACCAGCGTTTGTTTTTAAATAGTAGTTCTAGTAGTTCTAATTGCCTGTGGCTCTTTTTAGATAGTAATTCTCGCATTAAAATATTATCTTTCTTTATATAGTGTTTTTATTATCAGGCAATTATACCATATTTTATTCGTTTAACCTCATTTAACAACTCTAAAATATATCTAAAAATGCTGATAAAAGCCTATAGAACAAGGAATTCTTATCTTTGCGTATCTATAGTACAGATAAACGGAAAGAAAACTAAGTTGAATTATTATGTTTCCAAGTTGGAAAATTATATAATTATGTTAATCAAAAAATAATAGTAAAAAATATTATTAAATAATTTTGATTTAGAAAAAATTAGAAAGGAGAATCAATATGCTTTGGTCTATTATTGTTGGAGGTGTTATTGGTCTTATTGCTGGATCAATCACTAAAAAAGGCGGATCAATGGGTGTTATTGCAAACGTTGTTGCAGGTTTAGTTGGTTCTGCTGTCGGTCAGTCACTTTTAGGAACTTGGGGGCCTAGTTTGGCTGGTATGGCCTTGCTTCCTTCTATCATTGGTGCAGTTATTGTAGTAGCTGTTGTATCATTTTTTGTAGGTAAAAAGGCATAAATTGTCTTTTTACTTTCCAAATACAATTTAAAATTTAATGATGTGAGGATTCAATATGTCAAAATCAAGAAAAATACTTTCCCTTATTTTCTGTATTTTAATCTTGACAATTTTGATTCCTGTTTTGCTAGACTTTCATAAAGTCAGCGGTCTGGGGCTCCAGTTATTTAGCTGGAAGTTATTCACTTGGAAGCAGATTCCTTTTGTGGGCTACTATCTTTCTAGGTATGTTTTCTGGGGCACTGTGGTTTTAGCAAGCTTAATCTTACTACTAATGTTAGTGATAGTTTTTTATCCTAAGAGACGTTTGGAAATTCAGCTAGCTGATGCGGATGGGAAACTGATGCTGAAAAATTCAGCGATTGAAGGGTTTGTTCGTAGTCTGTTAACAGAACACGGTTTAATTAAAGATCCTGCAGTTTCAGTAAATAGCCGTAAAAACAAATGCATGGTTTCTGTTAAAGGGGCAATCGTTCCTTCGGAAAACATCATCAAGAGAAGTCAGTTGATTCAAGAAGAAATTGCGTCTGGATTGACAGAATTCTTCGGAATCAATCATAATGTCAAGCTTAAAATCTCTGTCTCAGACTTCAAGCCAAAAGAAGCGGCTAAAAAAACTACTAGTCGTGTAAAGTAAGGAAGTAAAAAATGGAATGGTTTAAAAAATATCAATATCCAATCTTGTCTGGATTAGCAGGCATTATTCTAGCGTGTTTTATCCTATCCTTTGGCTTCTTTAAGACTCTATTTGTCTTGATTTGCGCTACTCTAGGGGCAGGAATTGGATATTATATTCAAAACAAAAATATATTTAAATAAGAATAAAGGAGTTTAACATGTCAAATAAAGATGTTAAAGATGTTGCAAAAAAAGAAGTTGCTCAAGCAGCTCATGAAGTAAAAGGTGAATTGACTTACGATGATAAGGTCATTCAAAAAATTATCGGTCTCTCTTTAGAGAAAGTTTCAGGTTTGCTGGCTGTTGACGGCGGCTTCTTCTCTAACATAAAAGATAAATTGGTCAACTCTGACAATGTCACTCATGGTGTCAATGTTGAAGTTGGTAAAGAACAAGTAGCTGTTGACTTGAATGTTGTTGCAGAATATCAAAAGAATGTTCCTGCTTTATACAAAGAAATCAAGAAAGTTGTTGTAGAAGAAGTTTCTAAGATGACTGATTTGGAAGTTGTTGAAGTAAATGTCAATGTTGTTGATATTAAAACGAAAGAACAACACGAAGCGGATTCAGTAAGCCTTCAAGACCGAGTGACAGATGTTGCTGAATCAACAGGTGAATTTGCTTCAGAGCAATTCGAAAAAGCAAAATCTGGCATTAGCGGTGGCTTCTCAGCTGTTCAAGAAAAAGTTGGCGATGGTGTAGAGGCTGTTAAAGATGCTGCATCAAATGAAAAAGCTCGCGTTCGTTAATTCTCTAACCAAGATTAGGAATTCTTATATTCTTTCATTGCTTTAAAAATGGAAACTAACAACGGAGGTATCAAATATGTCTACAGAAGAAAAATTCAACCAAGCTAAAGGTTCTGTTAAAGAAGGCCTTGGCAAATTAACTGGTGATAAAAAAACAGAAAAAGAAGGAGCTGCTGAAAAAGTAGTTTCTAAAGTTAAAGAAGTTGCAGAAGATGCCAAAGATGCTGTTGAAGGCGCCATCGAAGGCGTTAAAAATATGGTTAAAAAAGACGATAAATAAAACCAATAGTTGATTTTCCTTATAAAAAGTCTTTGTTAGCTATAGTCACGGATAAAAATTATCTAGAATTTAAAGGAGATCATTTTAAGGTCTCCTTTCTTTTTTCTTAGCTAAAAAGTTTTTTAATTTCTTAGTTGTAAACGCTTGCAAAAATCTGGATAGAGTACTATAATAGAATTAAGGAAATAGAAAGAAAGGAAACCAAATTCATTCGCTTTTAAGTTTACTTTGTTGGTATAGTTGTTTGTAATACATAAGTAGTTGCTTTACTTGACATATTGGTTGAATTGTCAGACAGGCCTGCTTAGCTTGTCTGATTGTAACGATAGTATAGAAAGTAGAAGCTTTTAGATGGTTTTCAAACTTCGAGAATTCAATCAATAGTGCTTTATTATGTTATAGAGATTTCCAATGCTAAGATAAAAAGAAAATCATTAGCGGTTGAAGGAATTAAAAGTTTATAAAAAATAATAAAAACAATAAATAAAAAATTGTTATTCAGTTACACCTTGGATGAACTGATTGCTCTCATACCAGCGAAGTAAACCAGACCTCTAGCCGAGTAAAGCTAGAGGTCGTTTTTTGCTACAATTGGCATGCCGTGTATCTGGGATGAAAGCCCTCTGGGGGCTGTTTTCTTATACTTTGCAAGTATAAGATACCGTTGACAAGAAAGGGTTTTCGGTATATATTTATATTAGGAATGATGATTGGAAAACAATCAGCAGTTAGAAGAGAGGTTGTTATAGGAGCTGTTTTTTTAGCGTCATCATTACTTTTCATTATTAGGAAGGTATGATTATGCCGATTATAAGAAAAGTTCAAGTGTATCTTTTGCTTCTGTTTTTCTCTTTGAGCGGTGTCTTGCCAAGTCAGATTGTCTTTGCGGAGCAGTCGCAGAATGGTGTCTAAAGATTTGATTGACAAATACCGCTGGATTTCGCTGATTCAGTACAATGGCATGCGGGTCAGCAAGCGGATGCTCTGATACTATGGTGTTGACTGGTGATAAGCAATTTGCAAGACCAAGTGAGCCAATAAAAGGTGAGAAACCCGAATATCATACAGCTTGATATTCGGTTTTTTGGAAAGGTAAAGAGAAAATGAAGCTGAAAAAAGAAAAATGTCGGCACCGGCTGTTTGACTATGAGGCCGACTATGTCATCTGCCCGGCCTGCGGTGAGCCTATTGCGGAGAATATACCGAATAATCCCAATTTCAAGCTGCAGATGATTCGGCGGAGTCGGAAGTATAAAAGATTTTTAAGGTGGAAAACAGGTTATTTCTTTTTCTTGTTTTTAATATTATTTTTAATGTTATTCATTATCTTCAATTATCAATTCTTGGATAGTTTAGTGATTAAAAGCTACGGGATTACAGGTATTGATTCTTTTGAGCCTATTCTCAAATGGAGCTTCTATCCCTTCAAAGATGTTGTAGAGACAGCGGCCGTCCTCACTTTTATTCTTGCAGGACCTCAGCTTGATAGACGAGAATGGCTGAGACGCTGGCATCTTCAAAAGCATGCACATTACTATTTGGCATCATATCTTTATCCAGTAATCAGAGTAGCAAATTATATTCTTTTAATTTATCTAGGCAGTGAATTTTGGAGTAAGCTTATTTATTTAGAAGAGATGGACTTGTTGAATTATCACTTAGGTGGTCAGGAACTGATTTACGCTAGCGCGGTCTATGCTAAGGAAAATCTTCGCGGCCTCTACATTGTGCTGGGCCTTAATTTTCTTGCAGACTGCTGGCTCTTTTTCTACCAGCGCTTGGCTATATGGGCGAATCGTTTTTAGGATTTATGAAAGAGTATGAATATGAAAAAAGAAAAATGCCGCCACCAACTGTTTGACTATGAAGCCGACTATGTCATTTGTACGGCCTGCCTCTTTCTGCCTCTGCTCTTTCCTTGCCATATCGGTCTTTGGGTAGCAGTGATTGGAATTTTGGCGACCTAAATCCTGCCCGGCTTTCTCAGTAATCCCAATCGCGGTTTTGTCTCGGCTGATCTCAGCCCCATCGATTTTCCTCATTTGATTGAGCGGCTGTTTCTTCTGGACATTATCACTTTTGGGTAGAAGTTGATTGGGCTTTCCGAGCATTTCGGCAATGAAAATTTCTCCCCCCTGTCTGTCCTTCTGCCCTACACTCCTTGTAATAAGCTAGAACGTAGATTTTCAATGAGGTTTCTGCTTATAGAGGTAGCGCTTCCGATTCTAAGCTTGATAGCTAGCCTGCTGTTCTTTTCTGCTCATGCTCTGGCAACGGTCAGGCTGGCTTTCTTGGTTACAGCTGCGATAATGGTTTATTTTGTCCGTTTTAATCTGACTAGCAAAACCTAACCCTAAAAAGGGACAGTTTGCGGCTGTTTCTTTTTTGCTGTCGGTGTGTTTTTTTGTGGTTAGAAAAATAGCTTCATTCTAAGTGACAATGGAAAAACAATTTTTCTTTGTTTTGAAAAAACATGAAAAAATGCTATAATAGGTTAGATATGTAAACCTAAGGTTTGCAAGACTGTAATTCGACTTGGCTAGCCAAGGACCGTTAGTAATAAAATAAAGAATCTTTGATAAAAGCGAGGTTCTGAAAATTGAATAGGAGAAAAAATGAGTAAGAGCCATATTAAATTAATTGCTTTGGGCGGCGTACGTGAAAATGGTAAAAATCTCTACGTTGCCGAAGTGGATGATTCCATTTTTGTATTGGATGTTGGGCTGAAGTACCCAGAAAATGAGCAGTTGGGTGTGGATTATGTCGTTCCCAACATGGACTATTTGTTTGAAAACAAGAAGCGGATTGCGGGTGTCTTTCTGACGCACGGGCACGCGGATGCGATTGGTGCTCTGCCTAATCTTTTGGCAGATGCTAAGGTGCCGGTTTTCGGATCAGAGTTGACGATTGAGCTGGCTAAGCTTTTTGTTAAAAATAACGATGCGGTTAAGAAGTTCAATGATTTCCATGTGATTGATGAAAATACTGAGATTGAATTTGGCAAAACAGTGGTTTCCTTCTTCCGGACGACTCACTCGATTCCTGAGAGTTTGGGAGTTGTCATCAAGACCAGAAAAGGCAGTATCGTTTATACAGGCGATTTCAAGTTTGACCAGTCTGCCAGCCCGTCCTATGCGACAGACTTTGGCCGTCTGGCTGAGATTGGCCGCGAGGGTGTTCTGGCCTTGCTCAGTGATTCAGCCAATGCAGATAGCACTGTTCAGGTGGCTAGCGAGAGCGAGGTTGGCAAGGAAATCGAAGATACGATTGCCGACTGGGACGGCCGTGTGATTGTTGCGGCGGTTGCTAGCAACTTATCTCGTATCCAGCAGGTCTTTGATGCAGCGGCAGAGACTGGCCGCCGCGTGGTTTTGACAGGCTTTGATGTTGAAAACATCGTTCGTACGGCTATCCGTCTCAAGAAGCTGTCCTTGGTGGACGAACGCCTCTTGATCAAGCCCAAGGAAATGTCTAAGTTTGAAGACCATGAACTGATTATCTTGGAGACTGGCCGGATGGGTGAGCCTATCAATGGCCTGCGCAAGATGTCAATTGGCCGTCACCGCTATGTGGAAATCAAGGAAGGCGATTTGATTTACATCGTAACGACGCCGTCAATTGCCAAGGAAGCTGTCGTGGCTCGCGTGGAAAATATGATTTATCAGGCGGGTGGCATTGTCAAGCTGATTACCCAAAACCTGCGGGTTTCAGGTCATGGAAATGCGCGTGATTTGCAGCTCATGATTAACCTGCTGCAGCCTAAGTACCTCTTCCCGATTCAGGGTGAGTACCGCGGATTGGATGCTCATGCCAAGGCTGCCATGGAAGTTGGCATGCTGCCGGAAAATATCTTCATTCCTAAGCGTGGCAGCATCATGGAATACGACCATGGTGATTTTGTGCCAGCTGGTGCAGTATCAGCTGGAGATGTCATGATTGATGGAAATGCGATTGGCGATGTGGGTAATATCGTCCTCCGCGACCGCAAGGTCTTGTCTGAAGATGGTATTTTCATCGTGGCACTCACAGTTAACCGTAAGGAAAAGAAAATCATTTCCAAGGCTAAAGTACATACCCGTGGATTTGTCTATGTTAAGAAGAGCAGAGATATTTTGCGCGAAAGCTCTGACATTATCAATAAAACCGTGGAAGACTATCTGGCGCAGGATAGCTTTGACTGGGGTGAGCTGAAGGGTGCTGTCCGTGACAGTCTGGCCAAATATCTCTTTGATCAAACCAAGCGTCGCCCAGCTATTTTGCCAGTTGTTATGGAAGTGCGGTAAAAATCTGAACACAAATACAAGAAAAGTCGGGCTTCGGCTTTTTCTTGTCAGAAAGATAGAAGGAGAAATGCGAATGGCAGTGATGAAAATAGAGTATTATTCTGAGGCTTTGGAGATGGAATGGGGCGTTAATGTCCTCTATCCGGACGCAGCTCGTGTGGACAAGCCGGATGATAAGGACATTCCTGTTTTGTACTTGCTTCATGGTATGAACGGGAATCACAATAGCTGGCTCAAGCGCTCAAATATTGAGCGTCTGGTTCGCTCGACCAACTTGATTGTTGTCATGCCTAATACCAGCAATGGCTGGTACACCGATACTCAGTACGGCTTTAACTATTACGAAGCTATCGCTGAGGAGCTGCCTCGGGTGCTCAAGCGCTTTTTCCCAAATATGTCGGATAAGCGGGAGAAGAATTTTATCGCTGGTCTTTCCATGGGCGGATATGGAGCCTTTAAGCTGGCTCTCAAGTCTAACCGCTTTTCATACGCGGCTAGTCTTTCAGGCGCTTTGAGTTTTCTTGATGCTCGTCCAGATAATGCTGAAATGGCAACGCCAGCCTATTGGCGAGGAGTTTTTGGAGACTATAAGGACTGGACCAGCAGCCCCCATTCGCTGGAGAGTATAGCCAAGCAATCTGATAAAAAAACCAAGCTTTGGGCTTGGTGTGGCGAAGAAGATTTTCTCTACAAGGCCAATCAGAAGGCAGTGAAAAACCTGCAAGACTTAGGTTTGGAGATTACTTACAGCCACAGTCCAGGTAAGCATGAGTGGTATTACTGGGAAAAGCAGCTGGAGAATGTGCTGGCCTGGCTTCCTATCGACTTCCAGCTGGAAGAGCGCCTGTCGTAAAAATAGACTGTAAAGTCGTATTCTGCCCTCAGAGTATGATATAATGATTACGTTTGAAAATCGGAGTGGGAATGATTCCCCGAAATACAAATAGGAGAATGGAACTTTGACAAAAGCGATTCGAGTGCGTTATGCACCAAGTCCGACTGGACTTTTACACATCGGAAATGCGCGGACTGCGCTCTTTAACTATCTCTATGCTCGTCACTATGGTGGAACATTCATTATCCGTATCGAGGATACAGACCGCAAGCGCCATGTAGAAGACGGAGAACGCTCACAGCTTGAAAACTTACGCTGGCTGGGTATTGACTGGGATGAGAGTCCTGAGACTCACGAAAACTACCGTCAGTCTGAGCGCTTGGATATTTACCAAAAATACGTTAATGAACTCTTGGACAAGGGCTTGGCTTACAAGTCCTATGTAACTGAGGAAGAATTAGCGGCTGAACGCGAACGTCAGGAAGCGGCTGGCGAAACACCGCGTTATATCAATGAGTTTCTAGGTATGTCTGAGGAAGAAAAGGCAGCCTATATTGCTGAGCGCGAAGCAGCGGGCATCATTCCAACGGTTCGTCTGGCTGTTAATGACGCTGGTGTCTATAAGTGGATTGACATGGTCAAGGGCGAAATTGAGTTTGAAGGCGGAAATATCGGTGGTGACTGGGTTATCCAGAAGAAAGATGGCTATCCAACGTACAACTTTGCTGTGGTTATTGATGACCATCTGATGGAAATTTCACACGTTATTCGGGGAGATGACCACATTGCCAACACACCTAAGCAGCTCATGGTTTATGAAGCTTTAGGCTGGGAAGCTCCAGAATTTGGCCACATGACCCTGATTATCAACTCTGAAACAGGTAAGAAGTTGTCCAAGCGCGATACCAATACCTTGCAGTTTATCGAGGATTATCGCAAGAAGGGCTACCTGCCAGAAGCAGTCTTTAACTTTATTGCACTGCTGGGCTGGAATCCTGGCGGCGAGCATGAGATTTTCTCTCGCCAAGAGTTGATTGAGCTTTTTGATGAAAAACGTCTCAGTAAGTCCCCAGCTGCTTTTGACCAGAAGAAGCTGGACTGGATGAACAACGAATACATCAAGAATGCGGATTTTGACACAATTTTCGCTCTAGCTAAGCCGTACTTGGAAGAAGCGGGCCGTTTGACAGATAAGGCAGAAAAGCTTGTAGAGCTCTACAAACCACAAATGAAGTCTGTAGACGAAATTGTGCCGCTGACAGACCTCTTCTTTGCGGACTTCCCAGAGTTGACAGATGCGGAGCGTGAGGTCATGGCTGGTGAAACGGTACCGACTGTGTTGACAGCTTTCAAAGAAAAGTTAGAAGCTATGTCGGATGCAGATTTTGTGACGGAAAACATCTTCCCGCAAATCAAGGCTGTCCAAAAAGAGACAGGGATCAAAGGCAAAAACCTCTTCATGCCGATTCGGATCGCCGTTTCGGGTGAAATGCATGGACCAGAGCTGCCAGATACGATTTATCTATTAGGCCGCGAAAAATCCATCCAGCATATCGAAAACATGCTGAATCAAATTCAATAAGATAAACCAGCTTTTGAGCTGGTTTTTACTTTGCAAATTTTTGTTTTTATGTCACAATTGTAATAAGAAAATACCTTAAGGAGAGAAAAATGAAAAAATGGATCATTATCTTGGTTGGAGGGTTAGTAGCTTTACTCGTGCTAGTAACCTGTAACCAAAAGAAAGAGCAGACGCCTCCCGCTTCCAACAATTCTAAAGTAAGTTCGACTAGTTCTGCATCTTCTAAAAAGTCTGAAAGAGGGGCCAATTCGAGCGAACTTGATGGTCAAGCGGACAATCAGGAAACTTCTGATACCAGCTCTCAGCAGAATTCGGAAACTGAAGCTGAAAAGTCTGCCAAGGAAGCTAGCAAAGGAGGGAAAGGGACGGCATCAACTTCTAGTTTGGATATGAAGGCCATTGCTTCTGGAGATTTTTCCAGCATGATTGGTACTTGGCAGGATGCCAAAGGGAACAGTTATACATTCGATGCGTCTGGTATCGAGTCAGATGTTGCCAAGCTTGAGACAGGAGATTACTCTGGGCCAGATGAAAATGGGATTTACCGAGCAGGGATTCGTTGGAAAAACCAAACCGGTGCTGCCTTTCTCATCATTCCAGCAGGAAAGAGTCTGCCAGCTGGGGAGACTGTCAATGGGACGGATCCGACTGATACCGGTCAAGATCGTTTCATCATCACCCAGAGCGTTTCCGAACATCCCGATGTTTTTTACCGTGTAAAATAAGGAGTCTTGACAGACTCTTTTTTTCTCATTTTGAGTTCAGTATATAATATATTGATGTTGAATAAAAATTGATAAAACGTTTTTATTTTAATAAATATTAAATTTCCTCTTGACATTCGCATTTTCATACAGTAGAATGTTTAAAAATAAAATGTAGAAGGATAGAGGTAATCATATGGTTAAAGAGAAAGTCATTTTAGCATATTCCGGCGGCTTGGACACTTCAGTGGCCATTACTTGGCTGAACAAGGATTATGATGTGATCGCGGTCTGTATGGACGTAGGTGAAGGAAATGATTTGGATTTCATTCATGACAAGGCGCTGAAAGTTGGCGCTATCGAATCACATGTTATTGATGTTAAAGACGAGTTTGCGGAAGACTACGTCTTGGTTGCTCTGCAAGGACACACCTTCTACGAACGAAAATATCCTCTAGTGTCCGCTCTGAGCCGACCTTTGATTTCTAAGAAATTGGTTGAAATTGCCCACAAGACGGGGGCGACAACCATTGCCCATGGCTGTACCGGAAAAGGAAACGATCAGGTACGTTTTGAAGTCGCTATCGCCTCCTTAGATCCCAAGCTCAAGGTGATTGCTCCGGTTCGGGAGTGGAAATGGTCTCGGGAAGAAGAGATTAATTACGCTAAAGCTAATGGTGTGCCAATTCCAGCAGATCTGGACAGCCCCTACTCAGTTGACCAAAACCTTTGGGGGCGGGCCAATGAGTGTGGTGTCTTGGAAAACCCATGGAATGAAGCACCGGAAGATGCCTATGATTTGACGGTTGCGCCAGAAGAAGCGCCAGACAGCCCAGTCTATGTAAATATTGACTTTGAGGCAGGTGTACCAGTTGCTTTAGATGGTAAAAAGATGAAGCTGGCGGACTTGATTCTTGAGCTGAATGACCTAGCTGGACAGCACGGTGTTGGCCGGATTGACCATGTGGAAAACCGTTTGGTAGGGATTAAGTCTCGGGAAATCTATGAATGCCCTGGGGCGGTGACTCTCTTAGCTGCCCACAAGGAAATCGAGGATCTGACTCTAGTCAGAGAATTGGCTCATTTCAAGCCAATTATCGAAAACGAACTATCTAATCTCATCTACAATGGCCTCTGGTTTAATCCAGCGACAGAAGCTTTGATTGCCTATCTCAAGTCCACCCAGCAGGTGGTCAATGGCACAGCTAAAGTGAAGCTGTATAAGGGGGCTGCGACAGTCGTAGCGCGTAAGTCTGACAATTCTCTCTACGACGAAAGTCTGGCTACCTATACTAGTGCAGATACCTTTGACCAGGATGCCGCGATTGGCTTTATCAAGCTGTGGGGGCTTCCGTCTAAGGTTCACGCAGAGGTTCAGGCTCACAAAGACAAATAGAAAGGGGCTTTCCTATGGCGAATCATAAACTGTGGGGTGGGCGTTTTGAAGCCTCTCTGGAAGGCTGGGTAGAGGAGTTTGGCGCTAGCATTGGCTTTGACTATCGTCTGGCTCCTTATGATCTGCAGGGCAGCCTAGCCCATGTCAAAATGTTGGGGCAGACAGGAATCATTGCTCCTGAGGAAGCGGCTGCTATTCAGGCAGGCTTAGAAAAGCTGTTAGCACGTTATGAGGCTGGAGAGCTTGAGTTTGATGTGCGTAATGAAGATATTCATATGAATATGGAGGCTCTTCTGACTGAGGAGATTGGGCCAGTGGCTGGTAAGCTTCATACGGCTCGCTCTCGTAATGACCAGGTGGCGACAGATATGCACCTTTATCTCAAGGATCAGCTCGGTCAGATTGCGGATAAACTCTTGAATCTGCGTCAGGTGCTATTGGACTTGGCAGAAGAGCATGTAGAGACCATCATGCCAGGCTATACCCATCTGCAACATGCCCAGCCGATTAGCTTTGCTCATCATCTGCTGGCCTATTATCAGATGTTCAGCCGGGATAGTCAGCGCTTTGCCTTTAATCTGGAGCATACGGATTTGTCTCCTTTAGGAGCAGCAGCTCTGGCGGGGACAACGTTTCCTATTGACAGGGAGCTGACGGCTGATTTATTGGGCTTCAAAGGTATTTACCACAATTCCTTGGATGCGGTAAGTGATCGAGACTTTATCTTGGAGTTTCTATCTAACAGCAGCATTCTCATCATGCATCTGTCTCGTCTCTGCGAGGAGCTGATTAACTGGTGCAGCTATGAATATGGCTTTGTCAGTCTGTCAGACACCTTTAGTACAGGATCATCCATTATGCCGCAAAAGAAAAATCCGGACATGGCGGAGCTGATTCGGGGTAAGAGCGGCCGGGTCTATGGCCATCTCTTCAGTCTTCTGACGGTTATGAAATCCCTGCCCTTGGCCTATAACAAGGACCTGCAGGAAGACAAGGAAGGCATGTTCGATACAGTAGATACTATCCAAAAATCGCTGGATATTATGGCGGGTATGCTGTCTAGTATGACAGTCAATAAGGAAAAAATGCTGGTTTCAACCCAGCAAGACTTCTCCAATGCGACAGAATTGGCTGACTATCTGGCCAAGAAAGGACTGCCTTTCCGGGAAGCCCATGAGATTGTCGGAAAGTTGGTGCTGGAATGCAGCAAGGCAGGCTATTATCTACAGGATATCCCGCTGAGCCGTTATCAGGAAGTGTCGTCTCTGATTGAGGAAGATATTTATCAAGTTCTTGAGTCGCAGACTGCTGTACAGAAGCGGAATTCCCTTGGCGGGACAGGATTTGCACAGATCCGTCAGGAGTTGGAAAGAGCGAAGAAACAGCTGAAAAAGGGATAAGATATAGGGAACGCCGCAAAGAAATTGCGGTGTTTTTTAAGTGAATCAACCTTTTAAATATTTGCAAAACCGGCGTCATAGCAGGACTTATTGGCATTTTCGAAAAATATGGTATAATAGATATAATTTTGGTGGATGGAGTTGAGTTTTGAGAAAAAACTATCGCGTCAAGAGCGAAAAAGATTTTAATGCGATTTTTAAAAGTGGACAGAGTTTTGCTAATCGAAAATTTGTCGTTTACATGTTAGAAAAAGAGCAAAAGCATTTTCGGGTTGGAATTTCGGTCAGTAAAAAGCTGGGGAATGCAGTAGTTCGTAATCGTATTAAAAGAAAAATCCGCCATGTCTTGATGCAGCATCAGAAACAGTTAGTCCAGGCGGACTTCGTAGTTATCGCTCGCAAAGGAGTGGAAGAGTTGGACTACCACCAAGTTGAACAAAATTTATTGCATGTATTAAAGATTGCTAAACTTTATCAGGAAGGATTCATTTGTGAAACAGAAAAGTAAATTAGGGATTTTGCTGGTTGCCTCGCTGCTCTTTCTCACAGCCTGCGGAACCAGTCAAGTTACAGCCGATTCACATGGCTTCTGGGAACAGCTAGTATATTTCTTTGCAGACACCATTCGTTTTCTATCCTTTGGTGGAAGTAAGGGAATTGGGATTATTCTCTTTACCTTGATTATCCGGACAGTTCTCCTGCCGGTCTTCCAATTCCAGACGACTTCTTCACGCAAGCTGCAGGAAGTACAGCCGCATATCAAGCGCCTGCAGGAAAAGTATCCTGGTAAGGATATGGAGAGCAGAACAGCCTTGGCTGAGGAAACTCAAAAGCTCTACAAAGAAAAGGGTGTCAATCCTTATGCCTCATTCATTCCGCTCTTTATCCAGATGCCAGTGCTCTTGGCTCTGTTTCAAGCACTGACTCGGGTTGATTTTATGAAGACAGGTCACTTCCTCTGGCTCAATCTAGGAGCGACAGATCCGACCTTTATTCTTCCGCTGTTGGCGGCTCTCTTCACTTTCCTCAGTACGTGGCTTTCAAACAAAGCCTTGCCGGAGAGAAATGGCGGGATGACAGTCATGATGTACCTGTTGCCAGTTGCGATTTTCTTTTTCGCCCTCTATGCAGCGAGTGGGGTGGCCCTCTACTGGGCGGTCTCAAATGCTTATCAGGTGGTTCAGACCTTGCTGCTGAGCAATCCTTTTAAAATCATTGCCGAGCGGGAAGCCAAGGAACGGTCAGAGCGCCAATTGGAACAGAAAAAGAAACGTGCCCTAAAAAAAGCACAGAAAAAGAAAAAGTAAGTAAGAAGGAGGACTCTTGCAATGGTTATTTTTACAGGAGCAAGTGTTGAAGAAGCCATTCAAAATGGTTTGAAAACGTTGGATATTCCACGGATGAGAGCGCATATCACTGTTATTTCACGTGAGAAAAAAGGCTTTTTAGGTCTGTTTGGCAAGAAGCCAGCTCAGGTGGATGTCGAGCCGATTGCTGAGACGACAGTTGTTAAAGCCAATCAAAAGGCTGTAAAAGGTGTTCCCGAAGAGATTAACGCTCAGAATGAGCCTGTGCAGTCTGTCAGTGAAGCAACGGTTGATTTGGGTCGTGTGGTAGCTGCTATCAAGAAGGTCGAAGGAGAAGGCGAAGTTATCTCAGATGAGGTCAAGGCTGAAATTCTCAAAAATGACAAGCAAGCCAATACGATTTTAGAAGAGACGGGCACCATTGATCTTATCAAGACCAACCAAGCTATTGATGAGGCAGTTGCTCAAGCAGAAGCGGACGATAGCAAGGTTATCTCTTTTGAACAAGCGGCTAAAGACAAGGCTGAGCTGACAGAAACAGAAGAAAGCTCTTTTGCTGACTTAGGCATCCAAGTCGAAGCAGACTACGATATTGAAGAAGTGGTTGACAACGTAACGAACTATGTTCAGAAAATCGTTGATGAGATGGATGTTGAAGCGGGTATTTCCAGCAGCCACAACCGCCGTACCATTAACATGCAGATTGATACTAATGAACCGGGGCGCGTGATTGGCTACCACGGAAAAGTCTTGAAAGCTCTGCAGCTATTAGCGCAAAACTATCTTTATAACCAATATTCTAAGAGCTTCTATATTTCCATTAATGTCAATGATTATGTTGAGCATCGGGCAGAAGTACTGCAAAGCTATGCGCAGAAACTGGCTCAGCGGGCTTTGGAAGACCGACGCGGTCAGCACACAGACCCTATGTCTAACAGCGAGCGCAAAATTATCCACCGCATCATTTCTCGCATCGATGGCGTGACTAGCTATTCCGAAGGCGACGAGCCCAACCGCTATGTCGTCGTGGATATTGATAGCGAATAAAAAGAAAGCCAGCAGAGATGCTGGTTTTTGTATATAGAAAGGATTTTTTATGTCACTTTTTCCAGCTATTGAAAGTTATCTGCCTCATCAAGGGGCTAAGTATATATCTCCAGACAAGGCAGGGCAGCTGCGTGAGTCTATGTTGGAGCTAAGAGCTAAGGGCCAGGCGGCACGCAAGGAATTTGCGGATTTGGTCAAGGATTTTCAGAGCCTCTATCCTAAGCTGACCTTGGAGCGAACCAGCCAGTGGATGAATCAAGCGCAGATACTGCGGCCCCATTTTTGGAATTATCTTAAAGGCTATGGAGAAATCACAGAACCGATGTTTGCTCTGCGCTTGTATGGAACTGCAGAAGATTTTGGGGTATCGCTGGAGGTGAGCTTTATGGAGCGCAAGAAAGATGAGCACAGCCTCAGCAAGCAAAATCGGGTCTTGGAGTTGCCTATTCAGTCGCCAGCTTACTATTTTGCTCAGATAGATGGTGTGAGTCAGCGTTTTGAAGGAACTGAGGAAAATCGCCAGTTCCTTACTCAGCAGCTGGCAGTCGGTCAGGTTCGTAAGGTCTTGGTCAAATACGATGTTCCCCTTTCTCGGGCTGTTTCAAGAGAGCAGGTGCTGTCTCAGCTGCAGGAGGCCATGACAGCTTTGATTCCCTTTTATGAAGCGACTCGGACTTTATGAGTACGTTTACAAAGAGAAAGTTATTTAAGTAAGTATTGACAAAAGCCCCAGAATCATATAGAATGGTAAAGTATGTTTAGTAACTGATCACAACTAGCCGGCTAAACGAATACAAGAATCTAAGAGGAGGTATTCATCGTGAAACGTACTTATCAACCAAGTAAAATCCGTCGTGCGCGTAAACATGGTTTCCGCCACCGTATGTCAACTAAAAACGGTCGTCGTGTATTGGCAGCTCGCCGTCGTAAAGGACGCAAAGTTTTGGCTGCTTAATCCAAACGATTTATCAAGAAACCAGCGGAGACTCGAGACCGCTGGTTTTTTTATGCTAAATTTATGGGTGAAATTCAATAGACTGGCAGGAAAGTTCCTCTTTTTGGCCAGTGCCTTTATTCATGACTTCTACATACCAGTCTCCTTTGTGGCTAAATAGTTTGATAAATTGAACTTGGAGAGACTGCTGTTCATACTTAATTGGAAAAAATTCTTCCTGCCTGTGCAATAAAATATCAAGAATGATTCGCAACTGAGAGTTGTTGATTGTTTTCCTGACTTCTGGTTGAAGGATTTTCTCGATTTTTGCAATTTTGCTTAACTGCTGTTCTGAAATCGATTTTTCAAATTTTTCTTTTAATTTTTGCAGGTCAATATCAAAAGGGCACATATTGTAGTTTTCTAGAGTCAGCATGGAAAAATACAAGGCAGAAATTTCATCTATGGAGAAAATAATAGGAGATAACAAGTCGTTGCTAAGAATTTTATAACTGCCATTCCGGCCTAAGTCAGAATAAATTGGAATGCCTAACGTTTCAAGGCTGGCAATATCACGAAGGGCAGTGCTTTTTGAAATATGATATCGATTCATAATATCTTTTAGGTTGAATTGTCTTTTCTTATTGAGAAAAATAAGCATATCGTTAATTCTTTGAGATTTATTCATGAGAAACTCCATATTTTTATGAAATGGTTTCAAATAATGATACCTTTTTATATTATACTAGTTTTAGAGAAAATAATAAAGGAGTCAAATATGAATCAATATTTTAAGGCCTTATTGGTAGAACAGACAGAAATGGCTCTAGCTACTTCTGTAAAGGATATCCCAAATGTAAGAATTGTAAATTTTTATTATGATGAGGAGACAAAGAAATTGTTCTTTATCTCATTTAAAAATAGTCATAAAATTCAAGAGTTGGCAATCAATAATCGTATTGCTCTTACAACAGTCCCGAAAGGTGATGGGAGGTATATCCGGATTCAAGGGAGAGTCAAAGAAAGCCAGCTTTCTATTGAGAATATAAGAAGCGTTTTTGTCCAGAAGTATCCTTATTATCAAGATATTATTGAGCAGCATAGCAACTCCTTGCAACTTTTTGAAGTATCTTTTTCTAATGCCTTCTTGGTCTTAGATAATAATCAAGTTGAGAAAATCAAACTATAAGGAGAAAATAGATGGTTGAGATAAAAAGATGCAATTGGGCTGAAAATAGTGAGCTTGAGAGAAATTATCATGACCATGACTGGGGGCGACCTGTGCATGACGAGCATAAACTCTTTAAAATGTTGATTTTGGAAGGTCAGCAGGCGGGCTTGAGCTGGCAAACTATTTTGTCAAAAATGGATGCTATGACAGAGGCTTATGAAAACTTCAATCCTGAAATACTCTCCAACTATGACGAGCAGAAGATTGAAGAATTGCTTAGTGATCAAAGAGTGATACGAAATAGGCTGAAAATAAAGGCAGTTATAAAAAATGCTAAAGCCTATTTAAAACTAAAAGAAGACTATGGTAGTTTGGATTCTTATATTTGGTCTTTTGTAAAGAATGAACCGATTCTTAATTCATGGTCTAGTATTGAAGAGGTGCCTGCTCGAACGGATCTATCCGATAAAATTAGTAAAGAACTCAAAAAGAAAGGTTTTTCTTTTGTTGGCTCTACGACTGTATATGCCTTTATGCAGTCCATTGGCATGGTCAATGATCATTTGCTGACCTGTGATTTTAGGATATAATCATTTTTCTTTGAATTGGAAAGGTGAGCGGTCTATTATCGAATGCTGGTAAATGATATAAAAAACCAGAAAGAAACTGATTTTCTTTCTGGTTTTTTGTGTATAGTTGAGCACAGTTGCTTATTTTGCTACTGGTAAAAGCATTGGATACAGATAGCAGAGCAAGGTAAAGCTTATCAGGGCGTAAAAGATACCGATGCGAATAGCTTGGATAGATTTGTAGAAGCGAATCAGGGTCAGTAGGCACCAAACCAAGAGAACTAGGATAAACCATGCTGAAATCAAGCGCAGCGGTGTTGGTCCGTAAAGGTAGATGTAGATGCCAAATAATTTCCAGCCGGCTAGCAAGGCCAGCAGACCAGTAAAGATAAAGAGAATAGTAGCTGCGAATCGCGTCCCTTTCTGATCCCAGAGCGGTTTTTTGGCAATCAGATAGAAGACACCTAGGACTGCAAAGTTAAGGATAGACACCCGAACCAGCTGCCAGAAGCCAGCTACGGCAACAGTTGAAGCATTCTGCGGAGAAATAGCCTGAGCTACTGTTCCGGCGCTTAGGAGCTGACCGAGCTCACCCAGACCCGTTAGGAAGAAGAGAGCATAGGTCAGGCAAAGGCTGCCGATGATAATGTAGGCTGCGAAAGCGGGTGCTACTCGCAAAGGGTGGATACTTGCTTGGAATTTTTTGTAGCTAAGTTTAGTATCTTTTTTGCCTAACAGACTGCCGGCTAGGAGGCCGTACAAGTACAGACTAACAGGAACAGCCAGGCAGGCCTTGAAGAGAATCATGCTGCTATCAAGACTTGAAAAGAGGGAGTCAAGGAGATTTTCAATAATATCAGCGGTATTGCTGAAGAATGAGGCAAAGCTGTCTGAAACCTGACTTAGTTGGGACCAGACAAAATAGACCAAGATTCCTGCGACAAAGAAGCTGCTGACGATAATCGTGAGCTGTTGGGCTTTCTTTGAAGATAGACTGTCAGAGCTGTCGTAAGAGTCCTGCTGCTTACCTTCTATAAAGACTAGAATAGCAGCAATGAAATTTTTAAAGGGCAGGATGCAGAAGGCTTGAATGGCATCAAACCAGACCAGGATCCCCAAACGCCCCTGGCTTAACCAGCCGGTGCGGGACAGAATGTAGAAGGCGAATGAGATGTAGATGGCTAGAAATTGGAAAAATTCTAGCTGGCGATGAAGTCCCCAGAGACTTAAAGCTAGGGCTTGAGCTAGCGTCATGACCAAAAAGCTTCTAGCCTCTAATCTGCTGTCAAGATTCTTTATCTGCAGAGATGGATAGGCTAATTTCCTGATTAGGGCTTCGCTTAGCAATATAAGACCGATTGCAAAAGGGAAAAAGGATGCCGTTTGATAATTAAAAAATACTGCAGAGTAAAAGTAGGTTAAAAGATAGAGGATTAGATAGCTGATTTTAAAGAATCGCAGTTGCTTGTCCTCTAGGCCTGCGAAGATGGTCTTTCTTTCTTCCTCTGCGGGCAGACAAGGCTGGATATTCATCTGATCTTGTGCTGGGTATTCCATAATTATTTCTCCTCCTCATCAGGGATATATTCCAAAATATCGCCAGGCTGGCAGTCTAATTCACGGCAGAGAGCGTTGAGTGTTGAAAAACGGACTGCCTTGGCTCGATTATTTTTTAGGATAGATAGATTGGCTGGAGTTAGGTCAATCAACTCTGCTAAACGGCCAGCACTGATGCGCTTTTGCGCCATGACAAGGTCTAAATTTATCTGAATCATAAGACCTCCTAAATAGTGTAGTCCACTTGATCCTGCAGCTCAATGGCCTTGCCAAAGGCATTGCGGATGACACGGATAATCAGGGTCAATATACTGCAAGAAACAGTGACTAAGAGCATGGGCAAGTAGGCTGTCAGTCCCATAAAGAGGGAGATAAGAGCGACAGTGCCCACTTCCCAGCCAAGATAGCGCATGTACTGAACATTTTGTGTGATAAAAACCTGATTTTTACCAATGCGGCTAAGGAGTCGATAGAGATGGACAATGCAGGCTAGTGCTAGGCAGCCTAGGACATAGCCAAGCAGCAGCAAGATCCAAAAGCGTGTCTCTCCTTGAAAGAAAGGAGAGGGAAATTCAATAACTAGGTTGACGACCCAAGGTCCTAGGGCTATCAGGATAATGGAAGCAATAAATAAAAGGCTGATACTGATTTTTGTAAGAGTAATGCTCATATATTCAGCAGTCTTTTTCATTTTGTCTGTCATAATTTCCTCCGACTAACGTTTCATTTCTTAGTAACTATAACACGAATTTTATCGATAATCAATAAAAAACTATCGAAAAAAGATAAAATCGGTCTTAAGGACTAGATGAAAGTTTCTAAAAAAGTTCTTATTTTATAGAGATGGATTTCTTGTCAGGAGATGAACAGAGCAGAAGACGATGAATATTTTGCTTGATTTTTGGTATAATGAAAAACAGGAATTGTATACTCTTTCTGGTCAGAAGCGGAGTATGCGTAAGGAGGGAAGAATCTGTGGGTGTAAAGCTTGTTCATTATCGTAGTAAGTTATATGAATTTCTCATGGTGCCTGCCATCGTTTCAAGGGTTGATAAACATATGTGGAAGGATTTACGGCAGAATCAAAAGGAGCTGCTTCTTGATGTACAGCCGCACTATGATAAGCTTTATCAGGCTTTACTTCCCTTGAAGAGAGAGCTTGTTGCGGTTAGTTTGTTTGAAGGAGCTACGGTGGGACTGGCTCCGCTCCTCTACCTCTACTTGCTAGAAAAAGGAGAAGATCCGGCCAATTTGCATGACTTGTTAGAATGTTTGAAAAAACTAGACGCAGAGCAAATCCTCTATTGCTTATCGCTTAAGCTTTCTGCTGGGGAAGTCACCAAGGGATGTCCTGAGGATCTACTGTCTCTTATAGAGAATAGTGACAAGTCTCCGGAAAATAAATGGTACTGGTACCAAGCTATTCAGCATCCAGAGAAGCTTCGAGACAAATTGGTTTCCTTGCTGGAAAGAGTGTTCGAGCTCTATCAGCCTATTTATAAGCAGTTTGAGCAGGAAGTACTAGCTTTTGAACAAGAATTTAGCCTATCTGATGTGATGGATGATGAAGAGCAGAATGCCAAGCTCCTTGAAAAGGACACACGAGTCTTTGTTCTGTCACCCATGTTTATTGACTCTTTTCTCGAAAAGGTTCCTGATTTCACTTCCTATTCCTTAGTCCTTTCGACGAGAAGTTCCCAGTTATCAAAGGCGGAATCAGAGCTTAACGATGAAACATTGGCTCTGACCTTAAAAACTCTTGGTGATGAAACCCGCTATAAAGTCTTGATTGAATTGATTCAACCGCATGCCAAGAATAAAGATATAGCTAAAAAACTGGGGCTTACAAGAGCCTCTATCTCATTCCATACGCAGAAGCTGCTAAATTCTGGCTTGCTGGAGCTTGTGGTGGATGATGATTCTGTTAAATACACGGTCAACAAAGAACTGATTCAAAAAATTATAGAGAAGCTCAAACAAGACCTAAAATAGTTTGAGAAGACCTGGATTCATTCTAGGTCTTCTTTTTGTAAAATAATAATCTAATAAAAATTTGACAATTGGCTAATTTATTGCTATGATTTGTTAAACAAAAATCTAACAAGAGTAAAGGAGATGTCGTATGATTGTTTTTACAAAAAACAAAAATTTTCGCCAGTTGCTCATCAATCAATGGATTTCAGGTTTTGGAGACGTTGTTTTTTATTTGGCTTTGATGAACTATGTTTCCGCCTATTCCTTTGCTCCACTTGCGGTTTTATTGATTTCTCTTTCTGAAACGCTACCCCAGTTAATTCAAGTTTTTACTGGAGTTGCGGCGGACTTTCAGAAGAATCGTATTCATAAATACCTGCTTATACAGTTTAGTAAGGTTGTGTTATATAGCTTAGTAACGTTTTTGCTACTTATACAAGACTTCTCCTTCTTGATTCTGCTTGTGATTTGCTTGATTAACTTTCTGTCGGATAGTCTGAGTTATTTTTCAGGTGCCATGCTGACGCCGGTTTATGTAAAGGTGATTGAGCAAGATATGACCTCTGCAATGGGCTTTCGGCAGGCTAGTATGAGTCTGGTTCATATTTTGGGGAATCTAGCTGGCGGTTTTCTCATCGCTTGGTTGAGTATCGGAGCTTTGGCAGGACTGAATGCTCTGACGTTCTTGCTAGCTTATCTAGGCTTTTGGCATATTAGTAAAAGCTTACAGGACTTAGAACCGGAGTTTAGCAGTGTCAAGGAGCTAAATAGAGAAAATTATTGGCAGCATTTATTGGATTCTCTTAAAGTCTTGCTGGGATTGAAAAATGTTGTGAGGTTGTTATTGGTTTCAACATTTGGACAGGTCACTCTGAATATTCTGACGCCAGTAACGACTCTCTTATTGCTGAAAAGGCCTTTTTGGAATTTGCAGGTTGGTCAGTCCATTGCTGTGTTAATTGTTTTAAGTTCCACTGGTTTGATTTTAGGGAATATTTTGAGTGGCAGTTTGCTGAAAAAACTTTCAACTAAGCTTGCTATGTATAGTAGCCAAGTATGTGAAGGTTTTATTCTTTGCGGTTTTTTCTGGCAAAACTTTTTACTTGTACTGATAGCAAGCTTTGCTTGCTCAGTTACAGTCGGTCTTCTGAGTCCAAGATTGCAGAAATCTGTATTCAGCATGATTCCAGAAGAAGCGATGGGAGCCATCCAGTCAGCTATTAATCTATTTAGCATGGCTGTTCCGAGTGTTTTATCCATGCTGTTAATAGCTCTTGCTAGCAGTTTGGGGGTTATTTATATTCTCCTCCCGCTTGTGTTAATGCTGGCACTGTCTTTCTACTTGATTATTCCAATGGAGAACTTGAAGGCAGATTCGGATAGCTGTTGAATGGCAGCTATCTTATTTTTTCTGCTTTGAAGCGACTTCTGATTTTTCAGGTCATTTTTGGTATAATAAAGGACAGGAAATACAAGGAAGTAAAGTATGAAAATTTTTGATACACACACGCATTTAAATGTGGAAGAATTTGCTGGTCGAGAGGAAGAGGAACTGCAGCTGGCTGCAGAAATGGGCGTCAGCAAAATAAATATTGTCGGTTTTGACCGACCGACTATTGAGCGCGCCTTGGAGTTGGCTGACAGCTATGATCAGCTTTATGTTACGATTGGCTGGCATCCGACTGAGGCGGGGACTTATGATGAGGCGGTGGAAGCTTATCTGTTGGACAAGCTTCGTCACCCCAAGGTTGTAGCTCTGGGCGAGATTGGGCTGGACTATCACTGGATGACTGCGCCCAAGGATGTTCAGGAGCGGGTTTTTCGTCGTCAGATTCAGCTGTCTAAGGACTTAGATTTGCCCTTTGTCGTTCACACACGTGACGCATTGGAGGATACCTATGAGATTATCAAGAGTGAAGGTGTAGGCCCTAAGGGCGGTATCATGCACTCTTATTCGGGTTCTTTAGAAATGGCAGAGCGCTTTATCGAGCTAGGAATGATGATTTCCTTTTCTGGAGTTGCCACCTTTAAAAAAGCGACGGATATTCAGGAGGCTGCGCAGAACCTGCCTTTGGACAAAATCCTTGTTGAGACGGATGCACCTTATCTGGCGCCAGTTCCCAAGCGTGGTCGAGAAAATAAAACAGCCTATACTCGCTATGTGGTAGAGAAAATTGCTGAGCTGCGTGGACTGCCTGTCGAAGAAGTGGCACAAGCAACCTATGATAATGCAAAGAAGGTGTTTGGGCTTGACTGAGAAGAAAAAAATCCCTCAGGTAATCGTCGTTGAGGGCAAGGATGATACAGCTAACCTTCAGCGATTTTACCAAGTCGACACTTACGAGACGAGAGGTTCTGCTATCAATGAAGAAGACCTAGAGCGGATTGAGAAACTGCACCAGCTTCGTGGGGTTATTGTCTTTACCGATCCAGACTACAATGGCGAGCGTATCCGTCGAATGATTATGGAGGCAGTACCAACTGCTCAGCATGCCTTTCTTCGTCGAGATGAGGCAGCTCCCAAGTCTAAGAACAAGGGTAAATCGCTTGGGGTAGAGCATGCTTCATTTGAGGATTTACAGCAGGCATTGGCTGGGTTGGTCGGATATTTCGATGATGAGGATAATTTTGACATCACCAAAAGCGATCTTGTGCGACTAGGTCTGCTTATGAGAAGTGACAGCCGTCAGCGCCGAGAGTATCTGGGAGAAGAGCTCCGCATCGGCTATTCTAACGGCAAGCAGCTGCTTAAACGCTTGGAATTATTTGGAGTGACCTTGGCGGAAGTGGAAACTTTAATAAAAGATTATGAAAGGAAACAACATGGCAAATAGAAGCTATATTTATTTAAAAAACGGCGATGAGGCACGTATTCTAACGGAGGGAGTTTACACAATTCCTTGTTTTTGGCAATTATTTTGGGATGAAGAAGATTTGCAATCAGTTATTCCTATATGGGAAAAAGCGGAACAGCTCGAAGAAGAAGATGATGATGATGAGGCAGAAAGATTTTACCAAGAGCAGAATGTGGATATCTTAATTCCTATTGAAAAATTCCAGAAAAATGCTCTCCAAAATCGGTCTTTTTTAGAACAGTATGCTCCTCAGACCCTGCAACTGTATGATGACTTTGTTCGCTATATTCTTGTAAATGCTAAAGATGGTGATATGCTAGGATTCTATGTTTTAGAAGTTGTTTTTATGGACGAGTTGTCTATAGCTTCTGATAAACTTTTAAAAAATATCCGAGCTATTCAGGAAAGTGAAGCAAAAGATTTGGATTTTTCTTTAACAGGTAAGGACTTAATTGCTCTTGCTATGGGGTTTCCTGATTATTATGCCTCAGAATTATTGCCAGAAGACAATATTCTCGACTCGGTTGCATATCAAAATGAGTTGAAGAAAATGCAAGGCCAAGAAGCTAAACAAGAGCAAAGGCAAGAAGAGCTGGTACAAGTCCAAGAAGATGATCAAGGGCTTGATGAGACTGGGGTCGATGCAAAAGAGAACAAGCGAGCTAATGGCGTCATATATTTGCTTTTATTGGCACTAGTAATTAGGTTGATTTTTTATATGATGGTTAAGAGATAGAAAAGAGAGAAGATGAGAATTGCAGACCATAGTGTAACCCGTGCCATTCTGGAGCGTCACGGTTTCACCTTTAAAAAATCTTTCGGTCAGAATTTCCTGACGGACACCAACATCCTCCAGAAGATTGTGGACACAGCCGAGATTGACAGAAATGTCAATGTCATCGAAATTGGGCCTGGTATTGGGGCTTTGACGGAGTTTTTGGCAGAAAATGCTGCGGAAGTCATGGCCTTTGAGATTGATGATCGGCTGGTGCCAATTTTGGCGGATACTCTGAGCGATTTTGACAATGTGACAGTGGTCAATCAGGATATTCTCAAGGTTGATCTTGCCCAGTACATAGCGGAGTTTAAGAATCCAGACCTGCCTATCAAGGTAGTGGCGAACTTGCCATACTATATCACGACGCCGATTCTCATGCACTTGATTGAGAGCGGGATTCCTTTTAGTGAGTTTGTCGTGATGATGCAGAGAGAAGTAGCGGATCGGATATCAGCTCAGCCGAATACCAAGTCCTACGGCAGTTTGTCGATTGCGGTGCAGTATTATATGACGGCCAAGGTTGCCTTTATCGTGCCGCGGACAGTCTTTGTACCAGCGCCAAATGTGGATTCGGCGATTCTCAAGATGGTGCGCAGAGAGCGGCCAGCTGTTGAGGTACAGGACGAGAAATTCTTTTTCAAGGTCTCCAAGGCCAGCTTTGTCCACCGTCGGAAGACTCTCTGGAATAACCTGACCAGTTATTTTGGGAAGTCTGAGGAGACTAAAGGCAAACTGACAGCAGCTCTAGAACGAGCTAACTTATCTCCAAGTGTTCGGGGAGAAGCTCTGAGTTTAGAGGAATTTGCGCGCCTGGCAGATGCTTTGAAGTCTGAAGGATTATAAAAAAATAGAAGATCTGCTCTACATAGCTGGTCTTTTATTTTATTTATGAGGTGCATATGAGAGTGAAATATCTATCTTTGTTTTCTGCCCTGCTCTGGTTTTCGCAGTCCTTACTCCATTTCCTGCTTATGCTAGGTCTGCCTCTGGGACGTTTTGTATTTGGCGGCGCTTATATAGTATTTCCTTTATGGCTGCGTCCTGTCAACTTCCTGCTTTTCTTGCTGTGGGGTTTCTTTGGTTTCAGTTATCTATCTTTTGGTGGTTGGCTAAGAAGTAGCTTGAAGTCTTCTGTTCTGAGAAAGATCATCTTAAGCGGAACTGTTTTTCTCTTTTTGGCTACTGTTTTCAATTTCTTTGTGACCGCGAGTTTATTAGAGAAGTATTTAACAGGGGGGCTGACCTTTCTCGCTTTTCTCAGCAGTGTGATTCTGCTTCATAATAACAAAAAATCCTATCAATCATGATAGGATTGCTTTTTATGCGGAGGAAGGGATTTGAACCCTCACACCCGTACGGGCACATGCGCCTGAAGCATGCGTGTCTGCCGTTCCACCACCTCCGCTTGAGATTCTATTATAACTTATTTTTGTGAAAATGCCAATAGAGAATATCAGTTTTTTTCACTGTAAGAAAAAAGCAGAAAAATTTCTATTTTTTCTTTACTAAAATAGTTCTATGATATTGCCATTATAGCAAGTATTTGTTACAATTAGATTAATTACTTATTTAGGTAACGAAATAAAAAAGGAGAATGTTATGAAACTGAAAAAATGGCTGCTGTTTTTGATGCTGCCCCTTCTGTTTTTGCTGGATTTGAAGCTATTTACAGCAACTGCTCAAGCCGATGCTTTGAAAAATGCAATCACAGATATTAAGATCTGGGACCATTCTAATGGCCGCGAAGCAACCAAGGTTAACGGTGCTTACAATTTGGTTCAAGGAGGAAATTATCGCTATGAGCTAGTCTTTGATTTGTCTGCTTACGATAACAAGCTCAAGGATGGGGATACCTTTACCTTTACAGTGCCGAACGGTGCAACCATTGCTGATGGTACAACTTTTACTCTGACAGATAATGAAACGCAGGTCCAGCTCGGAGCTGCTAAGATGACATCGAATGGTTCAGGTAAGGGCGGTCTGATCACGGTTACTATTCAGAATTTGGCAGATTACAAGTCTAAGACAACTGCTAGTGGAGTAAGAGGAAGTTTCTTCTTTGACTTTCAGGCGACGACAGTAGGCGCTGATCAGGACTGGAATTATAAGCCTGAGGAAACTCAAGGCGCGATGAGCCATAAGGTAACCATTAACGAGCGCAAACAGAGCAGTTTTTCAACAGCCGGTGAAAACTACGCTAAGATTGGAGGAGTCATTGCTAAGAAGCCATATAATTCGGCTATTCTAGGCAAGAGCGGTGACTACTCGCATAACTGGACTGTTCGTATCAATACTCAGCAAAAGACCTATAATTCTCCGATTGTTATCAAGGACGTCATTCCAGATAGCAGTGCACCAATGCAATTCGTTCCGGAGCAACTTGTCCTTCGCCAAGGGGAGTACACGCAGAGTTTATCAAGTATTGCGAATTCTGTTATCTTGAAAGAAGGTCAAGATTATACGGTTGCCTATAATGACACTTATACAGAGTTTACTCTAACTATCAATAATCCAGGCAATCGTGCCTTTATGTTGAACTATATGACAACTTCACCAGCTGATGGTTCTTTGGTATCCAATACGGCTGAGATGGAAGTTGATAATACAAAACTGCCATTCAGGGATGATCGTCCTGGTCAGACGAGCTCTACAGTAGAGCGCAGCAGCCGGATTACAGAAGGCGGTGTTATCACTGCAGATATCAGTAACAGTCTGGTTCTCTACAAACAAGATTCTAAGACTGGTAAAATGCTGGAAGGCGCTGTCTTTAAGGTGACAACTCCTAGCGGTGAAGAGATTACTCTGCCACAGACTGATGCTAACGGTCGGGTTTCTACACAGCCTTTCTCAAGTGAAGAAATCAAGAAAGGCCAATTCACAGTAGAGGAAGTAACAGCTCCGGAAGGCTATGTACTGGACAGCAATCCGATGAAAGTGACTATCAAGGCTGACGGAGCGGTTAAGACAGTCAAGAATACGATGGATCCAAATGCCAGCAAAAAGCTGACAGTCAAGAAAGTTTGGAAAGATGAAAGCAATCAGGATGGAAAGCGTCCAGCTTCTATTGCTGTAGATGTCTACGCTAACGGTCAAAAACTGGCTGATAAGACAGTGACTGTAACTGGTAGTAGTACAGATGCGGAGTGGACAGCTCAGACAACTGATTTACCAATCTTTGATGCAAGTGGTCAAAAAATCACCTATACAATCGGTGAAGATCAGCTTGATGGCTATGAAGCTCCAGAAGTAGATCAGGAAAATCTCACTGTTACCAATAGTCGTACGCCAGAGAAAATCTCTATCAAAGCCAGCAAGAAATGGGATGACGCTGAAAATCAAGATGGCAAACGTCCTGCCAATGTTGTTTTAAAACTTTATAAAGAAGTTGGTGGTCAGAAATCAGAAGTTGCGAACAGAACTCTGACCGAAGCTGACCAGTGGGCGACTGAGTTCACTAACTTGAACAAGTATGAAAAGGGCCAAGAAGTTGTTTATTCTCTGGAAGAAGACGCGGTCCCTCACTATCAATCTCAGGTAACTGGCAATGCTGCTGACGGCTTTGTAGTGACCAACACTTACAAGCCAGAAACCATCAAGATTTCCGGTCAGAAGAAGTGGGAAGATGCGGAAAACCAAGACGGCAAGCGCCCAAATGCTGTTAGAGTCAAGATCTTGAAAGGCCAAGATATTGTCGATGTGCAGGAAGTGACGGCTGCTAACGGTTGGAAATATGAATCTAATCCTCTTCCTAAGTATGCAGCAGGCCAAGAAATTGCTTATACTGTTGCAGAAGAAGCTGTCTCAGGCTACACAAGCAAGGTGGATGGCTACAACATCACCAACTCTTACACTCCAGAAACGGTCAAGATTTCTGGTCAGAAGAAGTGGGATGATGCAGATAACCAAGATGGTAAGCGCCCAGCTTCTGTTAAGGTTAAGATTCTGAATGGCGATACGGTTGTGGATGAGCAAAATGTGACTTCTGCTAACGACTGGAAGTATGAGTCCAAGGCTTTGCCTAAGTACGCAGCAGGTCAAGAAATCACTTATACCGTAAGTGAGGAAGCTGTACCAGGTTATACTAGCAAAGTGGATGGTTACAACATTACTAACTCTTACACTCCAGAGACAACGACTGTGTCTGGAAGCAAGACTTGGGAGGATGGCGATAACCAGGATGGTAAGCGCCCAGCTTCTATCACAGTTAATCTGCTAGCTGACGGTCAAAAAGTCAATACCCAAACAGTCGGAGAGGCAGAAGGCTGGTCTTACAACTTTACTGGCTTGCCAGTCTACAAGGATGGCCAACGAATTACCTATACAGTAACGGAAGAAGCTGTGCCAGGTTATTCAACTAATCTTAATGGCTACAATATCACTAACTCTTATACACCAGAGAAGACAGAAATCACTGCTAGCAAGACTTGGAATGACAGCGACAATCAAGACGGCAAGCGTCCAACTAAGATTAGCATTAAGCTGATGAAGACAGTCGGCGGTGTCAAGACAGAAGTCGCTAGCAAGGAAGTGACGGCTGCTGATCAATGGCAAACCAAATTTGAAAATCTGCCAGTCTATGAAAATGGTCAGAAGATTGATTACTCTATCGAGGAAGATGATGTAGCTGGCTACACTAAAGAAATCAAAGATTTCACAGTTACCAACTCTTACACTCCAGAGATGATTAAGATTTCCGGTCAAAAAGTCTGGGATGACGCTGATAACCAAGATGGCAAGCGTCCAGCTTCTGTTAAGGTTAAGGTGAAAAATGGCGATACTATCGTAGATGAGCTGGAAGTAACAGCTGCTAACGATTGGAAGTTTGAGTCTAAAGCTCTTCCTAAGTATGCAGCAGGTCAAGAGATTGCCTACACTGTCACCGAAGAAGCGGTTGCAGAATATCAAACTAAGATTGATAAGTTCACCATTACCAATTCTTACACTCCTCAAAGTACGGAGTATGCTGTTACGAAGGTCTGGGATGATGCTAATAACCAAGACGGCAAGCGTCCAGCTTCTATCACAGTGCAGCTGTATCGCTCAGTAAACGGTCAAGATCCAATTGCTGTCGCAGGTAAGACATTGACCTTGACGGCTGATAATGAGGCAGCTGCTAACACTTGGAAAGCAAGTTTCACCAATCTGCCTCAGTTTGACAAGGGACAGGAGATTACCTACTCTGTCAAAGAGGATGATGCAACAGTAGCCGCTTTGAAAGAAAAGGGTTACAGTCCGAAAGTAGAAGGTCAGAAGATTACCAACTCTCATACTCCAGAGCAGGTTAAAGTTTCTGGTCAGAAAGTCTGGGATGATGCAGACGATCAAGACGGCAAACGCCCAACATCTATTACAGTTAAGGTAATGGATGGAAGCACTATTGTTGATACACTTGAAGTAACAGCTGCTAATGGATGGAAGTTTGAATCTAAAGACCTGCCTAAATATAGAAATGGTCAAGAGATTGCCTACACACTTAAGGAAGATGCTGTTGCTCAGTATGAAACTAAGATTGATAAGTTCACCGTTACCAACTCCTACACACCGGAAACTGTTAAAGTCTCTGGTCAAAAGGTTTGGGATGATGCTAATAATCAAGACGGCAAGCGCCCAGCTTCTATCAAGGTAAAGATTTTGGACGGAGATAAGGTTGTAGATGAGCTGGAAGTGACAGCTGCTACTGACTGGAAGTTTGAGTCCAAAGATCTACCTAAGAATAAGAAGGGCAAGAAAATCAACTATACAGTCCTTGAAGAAGTGACGGTTGAGGGGTATAGCAGCAGCCAAGAACAAGCAACAGATGGCAGCTTCACTTTGACTAACAGCTATAAACCAACACAGATTGCTGTTAAGGGAACTGCGGTATGGTCAGATGCTGAAAATCAAGATAAGGTGCGACCTTCTAAGATTACTGTTCGCCTCTTGGCAGATGGCAAACCAATTAAAGAAGAGGTTGTGTCAGAAGAAAATGGTTGGCAGTATAACTTTAGCGACCTTCCTAAGTACAAGGACGGTAAGGAAATTGTCTATAGTGTTGCGGCTGATCCAGTTGATGGCTACAAGCTTGAGATCAACGGTACTCAGCTGACCTTCAGTCATATCCCTGCTAAGAAAGATGCTGTTGAAGGAGCGGTAAATAATAAGCCAGGCGTTCAAGCTCCGAAAGTCGGAGGGAAAACTCTTCCTCGTACTGGTCAGGAAGAAAATCTCCTTGTTACTATTCTTGGCTTCCTAGCAGCGCTTCTCGCAGGAGGAATGCTGATGGATAAGGCGAAACGCAGCTAATCAGTTTTGAGACTTACTGAAAATTACAGTGAGCGTCTCATTTGATATAAAAAAGCGAACAGGTTCTTTTGGACTTGTTCGCTTTTATCATGTCAGTTTCATCTCAAGTATTTTAAAGTAGCTGCTTTCTATGAAAAATGAACCTGACCTTAAGAAATGCCTTCTATGCAAAACAAGCAAGCTAAATCTCGCATTTTTTGTTATAATGAGTGTATTAACTTTTAAGGAGCAATCTTGCAAGGAAAAATCATTAAGGCTCTAGCTGGCTTTTATTATGTAGAGTCGGACGGACAGGTTTATCAAACCAGAGCGCGGGGTAATTTTCGTAAAAAAGGGCAGACACCTTATGTCGGTGATGAAGTCGAATTTTCAGCAGAAAAAGACTCGGAAGGCTATATTTTAAAAATAGCAGAGCGAAAGAACAGTCTCGTGCGGCCGCCGATTGTCAACATTGACCAGGCAGTTGTAATCATGAGCGCGAAAGAGCCAGATTTCAATGCCAATCTGTTAGATCGTTTTCTGGTGCTTTTAGAGCATAAGAGGATTCATCCTATTATCTACATCAGCAAGTTAGACCTGCTTGAAGATGAGCAGAGCTTGGATGTCTATGTACAGGCCTATCAGTCCATCGGCTATGAGGTCATTAAGACGACTGAGGAGTTGCTGCCATTGCTGACAGGGAAAATCACTGTTTTCATGGGACAGACTGGGGTTGGAAAGTCCACTCTGCTCAATAAAATCGCCCCAGACCTGCAGCTAGAAACAGGAGAGATTTCTGAAAGTCTTGGCCGCGGCCGTCATACGACGAGGGCTGTCAGTTTTTACAATCTAAACGGTGGGAAGATTGCCGACACACCAGGATTTTCGTCTTTGGATTACGAGGTGACTACAGCTGAAGATCTCAATCAAGCTTTTCTGGAGATTGCTGAGGTCAGCCAGTCCTGTAAATTTCGTACTTGCACTCATACCCACGAGCCAGCTTGTGCCGTTAAGCCAGCAGTCGAGTCCGGCCAGATAGCGTCATTCCGCTTTGATAATTACCTGCAGTTTCTCAGCGAGATCGAGAATCGTCGGGAGACCTATAAAAAAGTTGCCAAAAAAAATTCTAAATAAGGAGAAGAACTATGACTTCATTCAAAATTGCCCCTTCAATCTTAAGTGCGGACTATGCTAATTTTGAATCAGAACTGAAAAAGTTAGAAGCGACAGGTGCTGAGTACGCCCATATCGATATTATGGATGGCCATTTTGTACCCAATATCAGCTTTGGGGCTGGGGTTGTTGCCAGTATGCGTCCTCACAGCAAGCTAGTCTTTGACTGCCATCTGATGGTTTCCAACCCTGAGCACCATATCGAAGAATTCGCTCGTGCCGGTGCAGATATTATCAGCATCCATGCCGAAGCGACGCCACATATCCACGGAGCACTGCAGAAGATTCGAGCAGCGGGAGTCAAGCCTAGTGTTGTGATTAATCCGGGAACACCAGTCGAAGCAGTCAAAAATGTTTTGAATTTGGTCGATCAAGTCCTTGTGATGACAGTTAATCCAGGCTTTGGCGGTCAGGCCTTTCTGCCAGAAACCATGGATAAGATTCGTGAACTGGTCGTTCTGCGCGAAGTCAATCAGCTGAATTTTGATATTGAAGTGGACGGCGGTATCGACGATAAGACTATTGGAATTGCTAAAGAGGCTGGTGCCAATGTCTTTGTAGCTGGCAGCTATGTCTTCAAGGGTGATGTCAATCATCAAGTTCAGACCTTACGGGATGCCCTGCATGACTAAGGTTGCGCTGTTTGCTGGCGGAAGCTTGGAGCATTTTAGCTTAGATTTTGATCTTTTGGTCGGAGTAGACCGTGGAAGCCTCTTTCTGCTTGAGCAGGGAGTTTGTCCTGACTTGGCTGTCGGAGATTTTGACTCTGTGAGCAAGGAAGAATTGCTACGTATAAAAGATAATGCCAAGGAAGTCGTTCAGGCCCATCCTGAAAAGGATGATACAGATTTGGAGTTAGCTGTTCTAGCTTGTTTTGAGCGCTATCCAGATGCTTGTCTGACCATTTTCGGAGCCTTTGGCGGCCGTCTGGATCATGCCTTGGCCAATGTTTTCCTGCCCAGTAATGAAAAAATTGCACCTTATATGGAGAAGATTTTTCTGGAAGATGAGCAGAATCTGCTGACCTATGTTCCCAAGGGGCGCCATGAAATCAAACCAGTAGCTGGCATGCGTTATCTAGCCTTTCTGCCATCGGATGATGCTGCCTTAACGATTGAGGGCGCCAAATATCCGCTCAATAAAGATAATTTTTTTTTCAAAAAAGTGTATGCTTCTAACGAATTTATAGATAAGCCCATTTATTTGGACTTTGATAGCGGCTATACAGTCGTCATTTACAGCAAAGACAGGAGCTGATATGGAGTTTATAATCATCCTCATTCTTTTAGGAAATCTAGTGCTGACCTTTCTTTTATGGCAAAAGCTTAGTCAGCAGACCGAGACGCTAAAGCAAGTCTTGGAAAATCAGGCAGATCATCTATCGGATCAGTTGGACTATCGCTTGGAGCAGGAAAGTCAGAAAAAGCAAACAGCTCAAAAAGAGCTGGAATTAGCTCTGGGAGACCGCTTGAGCGAGGTCAGGACAGATTTGCACCGCAACCTAACAGACCTGCGCTTGGAGATCAGTGACAACCTGACCAAGAATCGGGATAAAACTGACGAGCGTATGCGGCAAATCCAAGAGTCCAATGAAACCCGTCTAGAGCAGATGCGGCAGACTGTTGAAGAGAAACTGGAAAAAACACTTCAGACTCGTCTTCAGACTTCTTTTGAAACGGTCTCTAAGCAGTTGGAGTCTGTCAATCGTGGTCTGGGAGAAATGCAGAGTGTTGCCCGAGATGTCGGCACGCTGAACAAGGTCCTTTCCAACACCAAGACCCGAGGGATTCTAGGGGAATTGCAGTTGGGCCAGATTATCGAGGATATCATGACGGCCAGTCAGTATGAGCGAGAGTTTGTGACGGTGGCCGGCTCCAGCGAGCGTGTCGAATATGCCATTAAACTGCCAGGACAGACGGAGCATGAATATGTCTATCTGCCCATTGATTCTAAGTTTCCTCTAGCTGATTACTACCGTTTGGAAGATGCTTATGAGTCTGGCAGCAAGGAAGAAATTGAGCTCTATCGCAAGTCTCTCTTAGCAAGTGTTAAACGCTTTGCCAAGGATATTAAGAGTAAATATCTGGCACCGCCAGCTACGACCAATTTTGGCATTATGTTTCTGCCAACGGAAGGTCTCTATTCGGAAGTTGTCCGCAATCCAGCCTTTTTTGACAGTTTGCGGAGGGAGGAGCAGATTGTGGTTGCGGGGCCATCTACCCTCTCTGCTCTGCTCAATTCACTGTCTGTCGGTTTTAAAACGCTCAATATTCAAAAAAGTGCGGACGACATCAGCAAGGTTCTGGGCTCTGTCAAATCCGAGTTTAACAAGTTCGGTGGAATTCTGACCAAGGCACAGAAACATTTGCAGCATGCTTCGGGCAATATTGATGAACTATTAACCCGGCGGACAGGAGCTATCGAAAGAACCTTACGCCATATTGAGCTGTCTGACCAAGACCTCGATTTGGACTTACTTGATTTTTCAGAAGAAAGGGAAAACAATGAAGATTAATCAAATGAAAAAAGATGAACTGTTTGAAGGTTTCTATCTGATCAAGTCAGCAGAAGTCCGTCAGACAAGGGCCGGGAAAAATTATCTGGCTTTCACTTTCCAAGACGATACAGGGGTAATTGAAGGTAAACTCTGGGATGCTCAGCCACATAATGTTGAAGAATTTACTGCTGGCAAGGTCGTGCATATGCAAGGCCGACGGGAGGTCTACAATAACACACCCCAAGTCAATCAGTTGACCCTGCGTCTTCCTAAGGCTGGAGAGCCCAATGATCCAGCGGATTTCAAGGAAAAACCGCCAGTAGACCAGAAAGAAATCCGAGACTATTTATCTCAGATGATTTTTAAGATTGAGAATTCGGTCTGGCAGCGCGTGGTCCGCTCGCTTTATAGCAAGTACGACAAGGAGTTTTATTCTTATCCAGCTGCCAAGACCAATCACCATGCTTTTGAGTCGGGACTAGCCTTTCATACCGCTACTATGGTCAAGCTGGCAGATGCTATCGGAGACATTTATCCTCAGCTTAATAAAAGCTTGCTCTTTGCTGGGATCATGCTTCATGACTTGGCCAAGGTTATTGAACTCAGCGGTCCGGAAAATACAGAGTACACTGTGCGAGGCAATCTTATTGGTCACATCGCTTTGATTGATGAGGAACTGACCAAGACCCTGATGGAGCTGAAAATTGACGATAGTAAGGAAGAGGTTATTGTCCTGCGCCATGTCCTTCTCAGCCACCACGGTCTCTTGGAATATGGCAGTCCTGTACGGCCTAAGATTATGGAGGCAGAAATTCTGCACATGATTGATAATCTGGATGCGGAGATGATGATGATGACTGCTGCCTTAGGACTTGTGGATCCAGGTGAAATGAGCAATAAAATATTCGCTCTTGAAGGCCGTTCTTTCTACAAACCAAAACTTGAACAGTAAAATACGAAAAATGGACATTACTTGGAAAAGAATGTTCGTTTTTTTGTTTCTGTTATGGTATAATGAATAAAATAACTTTAATTGGTGAAAAAATGAAATTAAGAAGAAGTGAGCGTATGGTGGTTATTTCTAATTATTTGATTAACCATCCTTATGAATTAACCAGCTTAAATACATTTGCAGAAAAATACGAATCTGCCAAATCTTCTATTTCAGAAGATATTGTCATTATTAAGCGAGCCTTTGAAGAGATTGAAATTGGAACTATCGAAACGATTACTGGTGCCGGTGGAGGAGTGATTTTCAGCCCATCCATCTCAGATACAGAAGCTAAGACCATTGTACAAGGTCTTTGTGATCAGCTGTCTGAAAGCAATCGGATTCTTCCTGGGGGCTACATTTACCTATCTGATCTGCTCAGTACCCCATCCATTTTGAATAATATCGGACGAATTATTGCCAAGAGCTTTAAAGATCAACAGATTGATGCGGTCATGACAGTTGCGACTAAGGGTGTTCCTTTGGCCAATGCAGTAGCCAATGTTCTCAATGTACCTTTTGTCATCGTTCGTCGGGATTTAAAGATTACAGAAGGGTCAACGGTCAGTGTCAACTACGTATCGGGCTCCAGCGGAGATCGTATTGAAAAGATGTTCTTGTCCAAGCGCAGTCTCAAGGCCGGCAGTCGCGTCTTGATTGTGGATGACTTCCTCAAAGGCGGGGGGACCATTACAGGGATGATTAGCCTCTTATCAGAGTTTGACTCTGAGTTGGCAGGTGTAGCTGTCTTTGCGGACAACGCTCAGGCCAATCGCGATTATCTGGACTATAAATCGCTCTTGAAAGTAACCAATATTGATGTCAAGGCGAATACCATTGATGTGGAAATTGGAAATATTTTTGATTAAGGAAAAGGGCGGAGATTATAGATGAAAACAGTTTTAGAAAAGTTTGACCACAGTCCGCTGTGGATTCGTTTAGGAGTATTGTCGATTTTATTTGGGATTCTGATTACCGGCATGGTTTTTGTACAGGGACAGGCTAATTCCACCAGAAATTCAGTTAGTTCAGCTGCCAGCATCGCATCGAGCAGCTCTTCCTTACAGCTTTCTTCTGCTCAAAAAGAAGCACAGGAAAAAGAAATTCAGCAAGAGGAGCAAGCAGTTCAGGCCGCAGAAGAAGCCGTTAAACAGCTTGAAACCATGCAAACTTTGGAAGATTTGCAGCTGGCTAAGACTGCAGTAGAGAAGGTTAAGGATGCAGCGACGAAGGCTAGATTCCAAAGCCGTATTCAGGCGATAGCAGTCTTGATTGACCCAGAAGGGGCTCAGGCAGCTGTTTCTGAAAATCCAGCTGGTGTATCAGAAGAAGCAGTGGCTCAGCCGCAGCAATAAGTTAGCAGCAATCTAATAAACAGAGATAGGCCTGAATTAGAAAAAATGTATTGACAGAGAAGTATCGTCGTGCTATAATGATAGACGGTACTTTTTACTTTTGGTCTCTCAAAAGTGTACAGAGACGTGCTGACAAATGTTGCAAAAGTACACGCAGATGGTAGCTGTCACCAAGTGTATCATCACCAAAATTAAAAAAATACAGGAGAATGTAGATGCCTACAATTAACCAATTGGTTCGCAAACCGCGTAAATCAAAAGTAGAAAAATCTAAATCACCAGCTTTGAACGTTGGTTACAACAGCCATAAAAAAGTTCAAACAAACGTATCTTCACCACAAAAACGTGGAGTTGCAACCCGTGTCGGAACTATGACACCTAAGAAACCGAACTCTGCCCTTCGTAAGTTTGCCCGTGTACGTCTGAGCAACCTGATTGAAGTTACAGCTTACATCCCAGGTATCGGACACAACCTGCAAGAGCACAGCGTAGTGCTTCTTCGTGGTGGACGTGTAAAAGACCTTCCAGGGGTACGTTACCATATCGTCCGCGGTGCACTTGATACAGCAGGTGTTACTGATCGTAAACAAGGCCGTTCTAAATACGGTACTAAAAAACCAAAAGCATAAGGAAAGGGGAGAAAGATAAATGAGTCGTAAAAACCAAGCGCCTAAGCGCGAAGTATTGCCAGATCCGCTTTACAATTCAAAATTAGTTACTCGTCTTATCAACCGCGTTATGCTTGATGGTAAGCGTGGTACAGCGGCTTCTATCGTTTACGGAGCTTTTGATCAAATCAAAGAAGCAACTGGAAACGATGCGCTGGAAGTATTTGAAACAGCTATGGAAAATATCATGCCTGTACTTGAAGTTCGTGCTCGCCGTGTCGGTGGTTCAAACTACCAAGTTCCGGTTGAAGTTCGTCCAGAACGTCGTACAACACTTGGACTTCGCTGGTTGGTAACTATTGCTCGTCAACGTGGTGAGCACACAATGGTTGACCGCCTTGCAAAAGAAATCTTGGATGCATCTAACAACACCGGTGCAGCTGTTAAGAAACGTGAAGACACTCACCGTATGGCAGAAGCTAACCGTGCCTTCGCACACTTCCGTTGGTAAGAATAAGATACTAAGGGCGTTAAAAAAGCGACTGAAAATTAGGAAGCTTGACGCAGAATCAAAGATTCTAGGAAAGCTTATCTATTTGCCGAGCTTTTAGCCCGAGGTCAATTCAACTTATCTACAAGTTGAGACCAACAAAAACAAGATAAACATTGAGAACGGGTAGGTCCTGCCTATCCGTTTTTGCTAAATCATGTTATAATAAATTGTAAAATAAATTAATAGGAGAAATAACCAAATGGCTCGCGAATTTTCACTTGAAAAAACTCGTAATATCGGTATCATGGCCCACGTCGATGCTGGTAAAACAACAACAACTGAGCGTATTCTTTACTACACTGGTAAAATCCACAAAATCGGTGAAACTCACGAAGGTGCGTCACAAATGGACTGGATGGAGCAAGAGCAAGAGCGTGGTATCACTATCACATCTGCTGCGACAACAGCTCAATGGAACAACCACCGCGTAAACATCATCGACACACCAGGACACGTGGACTTCACAATCGAAGTACAACGTTCTCTTCGTGTCTTGGACGGTGCGGTAACCGTTCTTGACTCACAATCAGGTGTTGAGCCTCAAACTGAAACAGTTTGGCGCCAAGCAACTGAGTACGGAGTTCCTCGTATCGTATTTGCTAACAAGATGGACAAGATTGGTGCTGACTTCCTTTACTCAGTAAGCACTTTGCATGATCGTCTTCAAGCAAACGCTCATCCAATCCAATTGCCAATTGGTTCAGAAGATGACTTCCGCGGAATTATCGACTTGATCAAGATGAAGGCTGAAATCTATACTAACGACCTTGGTACAGATATTTTGGAAGAAGATATCCCAGCTGAATACCTTGAGCAAGCGCAAGAATACCGTGAAAAATTGGTGGAAGCAGTTGCTGAAACTGATGAAGAATTGATGATGAAATACCTTGAAGGTGAAGAAATCACTAATGAAGAATTGAAAGCTGCTATCCGTAAAGCGACTATCAATGTTGAATTCTTCCCAGTATTGTGTGGTTCTGCCTTCAAGAACAAGGGTGTTCAGTTGATGCTTGATGCAGTTATCGACTACTTGCCAAGCCCGCTTGACATCCCAGCGATCAAAGGTATCAACCCAGACACTGAAGAAGAAGAAACTCGTCCTGCATCTGATGAAGAGCCATTTGCAGCTCTTGCTTTCAAGATTGCAACAGATCCATTCGTAGGTCGTTTGACCTTCTTCCGTGTTTACTCAGGTGTTCTTCAATCCGGTTCTTATGTAATGAACACTTCGAAAGGTAAACGTGAGCGCATCGGACGTCTTGTGCAATTACATGCCAATAGTCGTCAAGAAATTGAAACCGTTTATGCTGGGGATATTGCAGCTGCTATTGGTTTGAAGGATACGACTACTGGTGACTCATTGACAGATGAAAAAGCAAAAGTGATTCTTGAGTCAATCCACGTTCCAGAGCCTGTTATCCAGCTGATGGTTGAGCCTAAGTCTAAGGCTGACCAAGACAAGATGGGTATTGCTCTGCAAAAACTGGCTGAAGAAGATCCAACTTTCCGTGTTGAAACAAACGTTGAAACTGGTGAAACAGTTATCTCTGGTATGGGTGAGCTTCACTTGGATGTCCTTGTTGACCGTATGCGTCGTGAGTTCAAGGTTGAAGCTAACGTAGGTGCACCTCAAGTATCTTATCGTGAAACATTCCGCGCTTCTACTCAAGCTCGTGGATTCTTCAAACGCCAATCTGGTGGTAAAGGTCAATTCGGTGATGTATGGATTGAATTTACTCCAAACGAAGAAGGTAAAGGATTCGAATTCGAAAACGCAATCGTCGGTGGTGTGGTTCCACGCGAATTCATCCCTGCAGTAGAAAAAGGTTTGGTTGAGTCAATGGCGAACGGTGTCCTTGCTGGTTACCCAATCGTTGATGTGAAAGCTAAACTTTACGATGGTTCATACCACGATGTCGACTCATCTGAAACAGCCTTCAAGGTTGCTGCATCACTTGCTTTGAAAGAAGCTGCTAAGACTGCACAACCTGCTATCCTTGAGCCAATGATGTTGGTAACAATCACTGTTCCTGAAGAAAACCTTGGTGATGTTATGGGTCACGTAACAGCTCGTCGTGGACGTGTTGATGGTATGGAAGCGCATGGTAACAGCCAAATCGTTCGTGCTTATGTTCCACTTGCTGAAATGTTCGGTTATGCAACAGTTCTTCGTTCAGCATCACAAGGACGCGGTACCTTCATGATGGTATTTGACCACTACGAAGATGTACCTAAGTCAGTACAAGAAGAAATCATTAAGAAAAACAAAGGTGAAGCTTAAGCTTTGAGCAAACCTTGGCACTCGCGTTTGCGGGTGCTTTTTCTATTTTTGTAGAACTGACCTCTCAATAAAAAGGGGAAATGATTGATTTTGTAAGTTGTATTCCCGCATTTTCAAAAGTTACTGCTTTGCTTTTTCAAATCAATGAAAGCCGAAATGAAAGTTAGTGAAAGAATTCATAATACTTGTTAATAACAATGAAATCAGTTGCATTTTACCTCAATTAAGTATATAATAGAAATGTTGAAAGGTGATTTGTAGCAACTCAAGTTACTCTTTTCACATAAAAATTTTTTGATTTTCATAAGGAGGAAATCACGAATGGTAGTTAAAGTTGGTATTAACGGTTTCGGTCGTATCGGTCGTCTTGCTTTCCGTCGTATCCAAAACGTAGAAGGTGTTGAAGTTACTCGCATCAACGACCTTACAGATCCAGTAATGCTTGCACACCTGTTGAAATACGACACAACTCAAGGTCGTTTCGATGGTACTGTTGAAGTTAAAGAAGGTGGATTCGAAGTTAACGGTAAATTCGTTAAAGTTTCTGCTGAACGTGACCCAGAACAAATTGACTGGGCTACTGACGGTGTAGAAATCGTTCTTGAAGCAACTGGTTTCTTTGCTAAGAAAGATGCTGCTGAAAAACACCTTAAAGGTGGAGCTAAGAAAGTTGTTATCACTGCTCCTGGTGGAAATGATGTTAAAACAATTGTATTTAACACTAACCACGACATTCTTGATGGTACTGAAACAGTTATCTCAGGTGCTTCATGTACTACAAACTGCTTGGCTCCAATGGCTAAAGCACTTCAAGACAACTTCGGTGTTGTTGAAGGTTTGATGACTACTATCCACGCTTACACTGGTGACCAAATGATCCTTGACGGACCACACCGTGGTGGTGACCTTCGTCGTGCTCGTGCTGGTGCTGCAAACATCGTTCCTAACTCAACTGGTGCTGCTAAAGCTATCGGTTTGGTTATCCCAGAATTGAATGGTAAATTGGACGGTTCTGCACAACGTGTTCCAACTCCAACTGGATCAGTTACTGAATTGGTTGCTGTTCTTGAAAAGAACGTATCAGTTGATGAAGTAAACGCAGCTATGAAAGCAGCAGCTAACGAATCATACGGTTACACAGAAGATCCAATCGTATCTTCAGATATCGTAGGTATGGCTTACGGTTCATTGTTCGACGCAACTCAAACTAAAGTTCTTGATGTTGACGGCAAACAATTGGTTAAAGTTGTATCATGGTACGACAACGAAATGTCTTACACTGCACAACTTGTACGTACTCTTGAATACTTCGCGAAAATCGCTAAATAATTCAATAGTAGAAGAAAGAGGCTCATTTGAGTCTCTTTTTCTGTGCACTGTTTTGCGAGAATTATTAGAGACAGAGCGAATGTACAGCTCTATTTCCTATTCTTTATTAGTTATATAGAAAGTCAGTTCTGATACATCTGTCCATTTTTCTAAATGCTTCAAGGGGCTGTTTTGCGGTAAGAGAAGCTAAGCATACTTTTCTTAAAGAAAACTATACCAATTTCATGCTTGACAAACCAAAAAACAGTGTGTATACTAGTTTTGTTGGAGTTTTTAGATTCCAAGAAGACTATACCAATTTTCAATAAGAAGGGCTGGTTTCTAAGACCAGAAATCAGAAGTAACGTTATGTGTGGAATTGTCGGAGTTGTCGGAAATCGCAACGCAACAGATATTTTGATGCAGGGCTTGGAAAAGCTGGAATACCGTGGTTATGACTCAGCTGGAATTTTTGTAACAACAGGGAAAACTTCTAGTCTGGTCAAGTCGGTCGGTCGTATCGCTGACCTACATGCTAAAATTGGCATTGATGTTGCTGGGACTGCTGGTATTGGACATACTCGTTGGGCTACTCATGGAAAACCAAGTGAAAACAATGCCCATCCTCATACTTCACAGACTGGCCGTTTTGTCTTGGTTCACAATGGTGTGATTGAGAACTACCTTGATATTAAGAATACCTATCTAGCTGGTCATGACTTCAAGGGGCAGACAGATACAGAGATTGCTGTGCATCTGATTGGCAAATTCGCTGAAGAAGAAGGCTTGTCTGTTTTAGAAGCCTTTAAAAAAGCTCTCCACATTATCCGTGGTTCTTATGCCTTTGCTTTGGTGGATTCAGAAGATGCAGATGTTATCTATGTTGCTAAAAATAAATCTCCTCTTCTAGTTGGACTGGGTGATGGCTACAATATGGTCTGCTCAGATGCCATGGCCATGATTCGCGAGACAAATCAGTTTATGGAAATTCATGATCAAGAGCTGGTTATTGTCCGTAAAGACAGTGTGGAAGTACAGGATTATGATGGGAATATTCTGGAGCGTGAAAGCTATACAGCTGAGCTAGATCTGTCCGATATCGGTAAGGGAACTTATCCATACTATATGCTCAAGGAAATCGATGAGCAGCCAACTGTGATGCGTAAGCTAATCAGCGCTTATACAGATGATAAGGGGCAAGTATCAGTAGATGCAGATATTGTCAAAGCTGTTCAGGAAGCTGACCGTCTCTATATCCTTGCAGCTGGAACTTCTTACCATGCTGGCTATGCTTCTAAGCGTATGCTGGAAGAGTTGACGGATACACCTGTTGAGCTGGGCATTGCCTCTGAGTGGGGTTATGCTATGCCGCTCCTTAGCAAGAAGCCTCTCTTTATCTTTATCAGCCAATCTGGTGAGACAGCTGACAGCCGTCAGGTCTTAGTCAAGGCGAATCAGATGGGCATTCCAAGTTTGACCGTGACCAATGTTCCGGGTTCTACGCTTTCTCGGGAAGCCAATCATACCATGCTGCTGCATGCAGGTCCTGAGATTGCGGTTGCTTCTACTAAGGCCTATACAGCTCAAATCGCAACCTTGGCTTTCTTGGCTAAAGCTGTTGGCGATGCCAATGCTTCTGAGAAAGCGGCAGCCTTTGATTTGGTTCACGAGCTGTCCTTAGTTGCGCAGTCTATTGAGTCCACTTTGTCAGAAAAGGAGTTGATTGACAATAAGGTTCGTGGCCTTCTGGAAACGACCCGCAATGCTTTCTATATCGGCCGTGGTCAAGACTACTATGTGGCGATGGAAGCTAGCTTAAAACTCAAAGAAATTTCTTATATCCAGTGTGAAGGTTTTGCTGCTGGTGAGCTCAAACACGGTACAATCTCTCTGATTGAAGATGGAACACCAGTTTTGGCTCTGCTTTCAGACGAAATCTTGGCTAGCCATACTCGAGGTAATATTTCAGAAGTTGTAGCTCGGGGTGCCAAGGTGCTGACCATTGCTGAGGAGAATGTTGCCAAAGAAGGTGACGATATCGTGCTCAGTCAGGTTCATCCATACCTGTCACCAATCTCTATGGTGGTACCGACACAGCTCATTGCTTACTTTGCAACCTTGCACCGTGGTCTGGATGTAGACAAACCGCGTAATTTGGCTAAGTCTGTCACTGTAGAATAAGCTTTCTAACGAATCTTGATAATAATACTAAGCCTCAGATTTTTCTGGGGCTTTTGGTATGGTATTTTGGTGACCATGCTCTTTGGAAGTCTCTTCCGACCATGGCAAAGCCATGCTGACGACAGTCATCCTATTTCATACAGATGGACAAATAGGTTGAGCATCATTTTTGTATTTATCACTAATTAGTGATAAAATATTTTTATCTTAAATATCAGGAGGACAAAAACATGGTGGAATTAGGTATTTCTACTTTTGGAGAGACAACGCCGCTGGAGGGGACAGGGCATACCTATACTCATGATGAGCGGATTCGGCAGCTGGTAGCAGAGATTGAGCTGGCAGACAAGGTGGGGCTGGACGTGTATGGCATTGGAGAGCATCACAGGGAGGACTTTGTGGTCTCTGCGCCGGAGATTGTGCTGGCGGCTGGTGCGATCAAGACGGAGAAGATTCGTCTGACCAGTGCTGTCAGTGTCCTGTCGAGCTTGGATCCTATTCGAGTCTACCAGCAGTATGCGACGATTGATGCATTGTCAAATGGCAGAGCAGAGGTCATGGCTGGCCGTGGCTCTTTTATCGAATCCTTTCCGCTCTTTGGCTATGACTTGAAGGATTATGAAGAGCTTTTTGATGAAAAGCTGGATCTGCTCCTCTATGCCAGTGCCGAGACTCGGCTAAATTGGAAGGGCAAGCTGACGCAGACTATTGAAAATCGGGAAGTCTACCCACGGGCTGTGCAAGAAACATTGCCAGTTTGGGTAGCGACGGGGGGCAATGTTGAGTCCACCATTAAGGTCGCCCAGAAGGGCCTGCCAATTGCGTATGCCATTATCGGTGGACAGCCTAAGCGCTTCAAGCCCCTGCTGGATGCGTATCGCCGGATTGGGCAGGAAAGTGGCCACTCAGATGAAAAGTTGAAGATTGCTGCCCACTCTTGGGGCTGGGTCATGGAGGATAATGAGGAGGCAGTCCGGACTTACTTCCATCCGACCAAGCAGGTAGTGGACGCTATCTCTAAGGACCGCCCTCACTGGCGGGAGATGACCTATGAGCAATACCTGGATCAGGTAGGACCAGAGGGGGCCATGTTTGTCGGTAGCCCTGAAAATGTCGCTCAGAAATTGATCAAGATGATAGAGGAGCTGGGACTGGACCGCTTCATGCTGCATCTGCCGTTGGGATCGCTTCCGCATGAGCAGGTTCTCCAGTCTATCGAACTCTTTGGCACCAAGGTTGCACCGCTCGTGCGGGAGTATTTTGCAGCTAAGGGTAAGTAAGATTGGAATAGCAGTTTTTTGATAAAAATTACCTATCTCGTCTATAGAAAATATATATGATACTTACCTAAAAGAGGTACAAAAAATAAGGTTGTTCAGCAAGTTCTGAAAAGCCTTGAAAAAGCTAGCTTAGTCTAGCTTTTTTATTTTGCTTTGATAAATATTTTTAATCAGGCTGATAGGGAAAATATATTTCCCAGGAGAAAAAGAGGATGGTATGATATATTACAAATTCAAAGAAGGAGGAAGTAATGGTCAGCAAGAAAGAATTAGTGCTGAGAGCTTTTCGGGGTGAAGAAGTTGACCGAGTGCCTGTTGGTTTTTGGTTTCACTTTGTAAGCCAAGAGGAAAAGATGCTGGGCCTAGACAATCCAGTGATTTTCAATAAAAGTGTTGAGGGGCATGCTGCTTATGTTCGAGCTGCACGGCCAGACTTTGTCAAGATTATGAGCGATGGCTTCTTTAAGTATCCTAGCACGCTTTATTCGGATCATGTTGAGTCCATTCGGGACTTGGCAGCTATCCAATCTATCGGTGAGTATCATCCTTGGATTGAGCAGCAGATTGAGATAGTTAAAGCTGTAAAGGCAAGCTATCCAGAAGACTTCGCTTCCTTCTACAATATCTTTGCACCGGTCTCCTATCTCAAGCGCTGGTTCCGCAGGGAAGGGGCGCGAGGAGATAGAGAAATTGCAGATTTTCTGGCAGAGGATCCTGAGCTGACAGGACATGTTTTAGATGTCATTGCTGGTGATATTGCTATTTTGACTAGACGTATCATTGAGGAAGCGGGCACTGAGGGGATTTATCTCAGTACACAGCAAATCCAAGACGGCCGGGTAGATGCGGCTAGTTATCGTCGTTATATTGAGCCTAGTACGATTAAGGTTCTGGAAGCGGCCAATGCGGCTGGCGGTCAGAATATTCTCCACATCTGCGGCTTTGAAGGGGCCAGCAATGATTTGGAACTGTTCAAAGACTATCCGGCTCAAGTCTTTAACTGGGCAACTCACCATGAGGGGGTCAGCTTAGCGGAAGGGCGCAAGCTCTTTGGCGGTCAGACTGTTCTGGGCGGCTTTGAAAATGGCAGAGCAGCTCTTCTAAATACGGGCAGTCGTGCAGAATTAGAGGCTGAGACCAAGCGGTTGCTGGCTGCAGCTGGAAGTCAGGGAGTGATTCTAGGGGCTGACTGTACTGTACCAGATGATTTTGAAATAGAAAGATTGGACTGGATCCGTCAGGCAGCTAATCAGTTCTGACGGACTTGCCAAAGTCCTAGAGAGTGATTTTCAACTCTTTCAAGGAGGAAGATAGATGAATCGGTATCAAAAAAGGCTTGCTGCTCTTGCTCTGATATTCTTGATAGTAGGAGCATTTCTGAGTATCAGTCAGATCTACGCTCATCAGTCTTCAGGCAAAAAAGAAGATGATTTGCAGGTGCTCAAGAAACTGCCAGAGCAGTCAACTGGCTTGATGCAGCCCAATGATATCGCTGCTCTGCTCTTATCGGATTAGAATTTTTACTAAAAGGTTGACTTAGCTCAATGGGCAAGCTAAAAAACAACCCATTGGCTAGATAAGGATAATAAAAAAGGAGAGAAGATGACTTCAAAAAGAGAATTAGTACTGAAAGCTTTCAGAGGAGAGCCTGTTGATCGAGTGCCGGTTGGTTTCTGGCATCATTTTACCAGTGATGATGAATGGCTGGCAGGTTTTGGGAACCAAGTCATTATTGATAAAAATCTGGCTGGTCATCAAGCTTTTCTGGCAGAAGTCGAGCCAGACTTTATCAAGCTGATGAGTGATGGTTATTTTGCCTATCCTAATGAACGCTTGAAAAAAGTCCAATCTATCAAAGACTTGGCAGATATTGAGCCGCTAGGTGCTGACCACCCTTGGATTAGTGAGCAGGTGGAGCTGGTTCAGAAGATTAGGGCTGGCTTCACAGAGGACTTGGTCGCTATTTACAATATTTTTGCGCCAGTGACCTACTTCAAATGGTTGGTCGGCAAGGTTGCCGGAGGAGATGATATCATTGCAGATTTCCTGGCGGAGGATGCGGTGCTCACGAAGCGGGTGCTGGATGTGATTGCTAAAGATATTGCGGCTTTGGCGGAGCGAATTATCAAGGAAGCTGGTGCGGATGGAATCTACCTCAGCGTTCAGAGCATTCAGGATGCGCGGGTGTCGGCTGAAGACTATAAGGCTTTTATTGCTCCTAGTGAATTAGCGGTGCTGGAAGCAGCCAACGCGACTGGCGGAGTGAATATCCTGCACATTTGTGGCTACGAAGGCGCGCGAAACGATGTTCATCTTTTCACAGATTATCCAGCTCAGGTCATCAACTGGGCAGTGGGGCCAGAAGGCATCAGCTTAGCGGAGGGACGAAAATTATTTGGCGGTCGGACTGTCCTGGGTGGCTTTGAAAATGGCAAGGACGGCCTGCTCTACACGGGCAGTCAAGCGGCTATTCAAGATGAGACCAAGCGGCTGATAGCAGAGGCTGGCAAGGACGCTTTGATTATCGGGGCTGACTGTACTATTCCAAGCGATATTAAGGCAGAGAGGATTCAGTGGGTTCGCCAAGCAGCAAGCTTAGCATAAGAAGGAGACGAGAAAATGAGCAAGAAAAAATGGATTATTGGTGGAGCAGCAGTGATTGCTATTGTAGCTGCGACTTATTTGGGGCGGACCTTGACAGGTGTTTCATCTAGCAAGACAAGCAGCTCTGCATCAGGCAGTGGCAAGGTCACGACATTGAAAGTGGCACATACACAGAACTATGTTCCTTATGACTTTGTGGACGAAAAAGGCGAGTCAGATGGCTATGAAGTTGCTGTTCTCAAGGCCATTGATGAAAAGCTGCCAGACTATCAGTTTGAATATACTGGTACCAGTGATGAAGATCTTTTAGTCGGTTTGGAATCTGGGAAATATGATATTGGAACCAAGGGAGCATGGTACACTGAAGAGCGGGCGAAGAAGTTCATCATTCCAGAAAGCCCAATCGGCGCTAGCATTATCGGTTTCACTATCCGCAAGGAAGACGCTGAAAAATACAAGACCATTGATGATTTTGCCAAGGGAAAGGGCAAGTTGGTACCGATTTCTCCGCAGAATGCTCAATGGGCCGTTATCGAAGAGTATAACCAGAAGCATAGTGGTGCTCCTATTGATTTGACTGCAGCAGAGTCCTTCAAGGTTGCTGATGCTTATGCTTGGGTTCTGGAAGGGCGCTACGATGCTTTCTTTGACATCAAGCTGTCGTTTGAAAAAGCAGTGACGGACAAGGACGGTTCTTACCATCAGTATGCGGATCAACTGACTTGGTTCCCTTACAAGGGGATTCCGACCTATCCACTGCTTCATAAAAACGAAAAAAATGAAGAATTTGCCAAGGCATATGAGAAGGCAATTAAGGAACTGGAAAAAGACGGAACCCTGGCTAAACTATCTGAAAAGTATTTCGGAGAAGATGTCTTCTCTTATGTGGACAAGGATTAGTGGCTGCTCTCTGCTGATCACGGAAAATTAAAGGCTGACTGAGAAGCTGGCTGAAAATAGAGTTAGTGGCTTCTAAGCTGACCTTGCTGCTGTTTGAAGGGATTTTCAAAGAGAGAGCATGGCTGCTCCAAGCTGAAAGTGCCCGTTCAAGAGAAGCTTATTCTATCTAATCACTGTCGAAGGAGAAGAAAATTATGGTCTCGTATGACTTATCCCGTGTCTTTGGTCTGCTGCCTAGTCTGCTGCAGGCTCTGCCGACCACTTTATGGATTATGTTTGTGACAGCTTTGATTGGCTCCTTGCTAGGTGGTCTGTTGGCTTGGGCTCAGATTGCCGAGGAACAGTCTTTTGCTGGCCTGGCTAGAGGATATATATTTATTCTTAGATGTACACCGCCTATTGTCTTACTTTTCTTGGTTTTTTATGGCATTCCAGAGTTTTTAGAATGGTGGCTGGGGCTGGATATCAATAATTGGTCGCGGACTGTGTTTGTCATCATCACCATGATTCTGCTCTTTGCGGCTATGATTGCGGAAGTCTTCAAGGCAGCCTATCTTGCTGTTCCCAAGGGGCAGACTGAGGCAGGTCTCAGTATTGGCTTGACACCGGTGCAGACTTTTCTGCGCATTATCCTGCCACAGGCTTTTCGCATCGCCCTGCCCAATCTTACTACCTCCTTTCTTAATCTCATGCGGGATGCTGCGCTGGCTTATACGATTGGAGCTGTTGATGTCATGGGAGCGGGGCAAAATCTCATCAGCCGTAATCTGGGAAATTATTCCCTCGAAACCTATACAGCGGTGGCCTTGATTTACTGGGGAATTGCTCTAGTGGTTTCGCTGGCTTCCCAGCTTCTGGAAAAAAGTCTGACAGTCAAGGAGAGGTAAAGCATGGATTTGAATTATATTGTAAATACCTTTCTGGTAACGTTGAAAGGCATACCGGTAACCCTGATCATTATGGTGGTGGCTATTCTGCTCAGCTTTATTCCGGCTCTGCTTCTAGCTCTGGGACAGATTTATAAAGTTCGGGGTGTTCGGACCTTTTCAGTGGTTTATCTGGCCTTTATTCGGGCGACGCCTCCCATTTTGCTCATTCTCTTTTTCTATAGTCTTTTTCCTAGCTTACTGAATCAAATTTTTAAAAGTCTGGGCAGTCAGGTAGACGTTTTTAAGTTCAATCCGCTTTACTATGCTTTCATCATCTATAGCCTGATGACGACAGGCAGTTTATCGGAAATTCTGCGCTCTGCTATTTTGACAGTGGATAAAGGGCAGTTGGAAGCGGCGCAGGCGATTGGTTTAACGAATTTTCAAGCCTATCGGAGAATTGTTTTTCCTCAGGCATTGCGCTCTGCCCTGCCCAATCTGGCCAATCTAGTTATCAATCTAGTCAAGGGAACCTCGCTGGTATTTGTCATGACGGTCAAGGATATCACAGCCCTGGCTAAGATAGAAGCCTCCCATTCTTACCAGTATTCAGAGTCTTACCTGGTGATTTTTGTTATTTATCTCATTATTTGTGGCTTGATTCAGTGGATTTTTAGGGGCTTGGAAAAACGCTACGCTCTTGCTTAGGAAGGAAAGATTATGTTAGAAGTAAAACATATCTCCAAACGATTTGGAGAGCACCAGGTGCTGGCAGATGTCAGTCTCAAGGTCAATCAAGGTGACGTTGTGGTTATTCTGGGACCCTCAGGCTCTGGGAAAACAACATTTCTACGCTGTCTGAATCACTTAGAAAAAGCGGATAGCGGCCAGCTGACTTTGTCTGGTAAGGACTATGATTTAGCTAAACTCAGCAAAAAGGAGATTTTGGAAATTCGTAGAAAGACAGCCTTTGTCTTTCAGCATTATAATCTCTTTGCCAATAAAACAGCCCTTGAAAATATCTTAGAGGGCTTAGTGATCGCTCGTAAGATACCGAGGGAAGAAGCGCTTGAGATTGCGGAAGAGTCCTTGAAGCGCGTAGGCCTCTTGGCCTACAAGGACTATTATCCTTCGCAGCTATCAGGTGGTCAGCAGCAGAGGATTGGGATTGCGCGTGCCATTGCTGTTAAGCCAGATGTCATTCTGCTGGATGAACCAACTTCGGCGCTAGATCCGGAATTGGTCGGCGAAGTTCTTAGTGTCATGAAGCAGCTGGCTCAGGAGGGAGTGACCATGGTCGTTGTGACCCACGAGATGAGCTTTGCCCGTGATGTGGCCAACCATGTCATCTTTATGGACGGCGGTCACATCATCGAAGAAAATCCTCCTCAGGAATTTTTCTCTAGCCCGAAGGAAGAGCGGACCAAACAGTTTTTGTCTCGCATTCTGTCCGACGCCAGCTATAGTGTAGAGTATATGATTTAAAAATCTGGATTATGTCCAGATTTTTATTTTTGATAGATAGCTGTTATCCTTTGACTTGATAATGAAAAAGATAGACAAAAAACTAGACCGAGATAGGCGTATCTCGGTCTAGTTTGCGTTTCAAGAAAGTTGCTTACCAGAGGATTTCGCACTGGCTGCCGACAGCATTTTGGAAGGATTCGACCGGTGGCTGGTCGGTGATAATGCAATCCAGGCTAGAGTAGTTGGAAAGTTTGAAATAATGACTAGTGTTAAACTTAGAGTGGTCGGCCAATAGAATTGCCTTGTCACTATTAGCGATCATTTCGCGCTTGATATGTGCCTGATTGTGGTTGGCTTCGTAGGCAGCGTAGCGATCCAATCCGCGGCAGCTAAAGAAGAGCAAGTCTGCATGGAAATTATTGATGAAGTTGGCAGCAAAATCGCCCAGCGCAGAATTGGTTCCGCAGCCAATGTGTCCGCCTGATAAAAAGAGGGTGACATTTTCAAAGTTATTTAGCTGGCGGGCTGCTTCAATACCATTTGTTATGACACGTAGGTTCTGGAAAGGTGCCAAATGCGGAATGAGCATGGCTGCAGTCGTAGAGCTATCAATGAAAATAGACTGGTTATGAGTGATAAAAGTTGAAGCAATTTCAGCAATTTGCTGCTTGCTTTTTTCTTCTTCACGGGCGCGAGCAGAGTACACATATTCTACATTGTTGGCCGTAATCAGCATGACTTCACCATGAGAGCGGATGATTTTCCCCTCTTTTTCTAGCTCAATCAAGTCCCGTCGAAGTGTTGATGTAGAACAGTACAAAAGTTCTTCAAGTTGGGCAGTTGAAATTATCTTTCGCTTGCTGAGAATGTCTATAATTCGACTCATTCGTTCCAAAGAAACCATAGTGACCTCCACCGATGAACAAAGATGAACATTTATGGTCACATTATAACACATTAAACGAAAAAAAATCAATATAGTAACCATTAGATTGAACGATTATGAACATTTTTGGCTATATTGTTATATAAAAGTTGGCTATTTATCAATTAGAGGCATAAGTATTGAATGCGCTTACAAAAAATACTATGATGAATCCAGAAAGGAGTGAGATTATGGATCATCAAGAAGAAATAATCCGCGAACAAATATGTGATGTATGCCACAAGATGTGGCAACTCGGCTGGGTAGCCGCTAATGACGGCAATGTCTCAGTCCGTCTAGACCAAGATACCATTATTGCAACGCCAACAGGTATCAGTAAGAGCTTTATCACGCCTGAAAAACTCGTCAAGCTCAATCTAAAAGGGGAGATTATCGAGGCTCAGGACGGCTATCGTCCATCCAGTGAAATCAAGATGCACATTCGCTGCTATGAAGAACGGGAGGATGTGAATGCTGTTGTCCACGCGCATCCGCCAATTGCGACTGGCTTTGCGCTGGCTCATATTCCGCTTGATACCTATTCCTTGATCGAGAGTGCCATTGTAGTAGGAGCAATTCCCATCACTCCCTTTGGTGTGCCATCTACTATGGAAGTGCCAGATGCTATCACTCCGTACTTGCCAGAACATGATGTCATGTTACTTGAAAATCATGGTGCCTTGACAGTAGGAAGCGATGTGATTACAGCTTACTATCGGATGGAAACCTTGGAGCTGGTTGCTAAGACCACTTTCCACGGACGCATGTTGCTTTCTACTAAGGGAGTTGAGGAGGAGGAAATTTCTCGTCCAACCTTGGAACGCTTGTTTGCAATGCGGGCCAATTATAAAGTCACAGGCCGTCACCCTGGTTATCGTAAATATAATGGTGACGGGACTATCAAAGAATAAGAAACATCGGAGGAAATGATTATGACTCAACATCCACGTATTGGAATTCGTCCAACCATTGACGGACGTCGCCAAGGTGTTCGGGAATCACTAGAAGTACAAACCATGAATATGGCTAAAAGTGTGGCTGACTTGATTAGCTCAACTTTGAAATATCCCGACGGTCAGCCTGTTGAATGTGTTATTTCGCCATCTACCATCGGACGTGTGCCTGAGGCAGCCGCATCACATGAATTATTCAAAAAATCAAATGTCTGCGCGACTATCACAGTGACACCCTGCTGGTGCTATGGTAGTGAAACCATGGATATGTCGCCAGATATTCCGCATGCTATCTGGGGCTTCAATGGCACTGAACGGCCAGGAGCTGTTTATCTCGCTGCAGTACTGGCTTCACATGCGCAAAAAGGAATTCCAGCTTTTGGTATTTATGGCAGAGATGTCCAGGAAGCTAGCGACACTGAAATTCCAGAAGATGTAAAAGAAAAAATTCTCCGTTATAGTCGGGCCGCTTTGGCAACAGGACTGATGCGTGACACAGCTTACTTGTCCATGGGCAGCGTCTCTATGGGAATCGGTGGCTCCATTGTCAATCCTGACTTCTTCCAAGAATACCTGGGTATGCGCAATGAATCAGTTGATATGACGGAGTTTACTCGTCGGATTGACCGAGGCATTTATGACCACGAAGAATTTGAACGGGCCATGGTTTGGGTCAAAGAGCACATCAAAGAGGGTGTGGATCGCAACCGTGAGGACTTGGTTCTTTCTCCAGAAGAAAAAGCAAAACAATGGGAATTTGTAGTCAAGATGTTCATGATTGGCCGGGACCTTATGCAAGGCAATCCTCGCTTGGCTGAGCTTGGCTTTGAGGAAGAAGCTGTTGGGCATCATGCCTTGGTTGCTGGCTTCCAAGGTCAGCGTCAATGGACCGACCACTTCCCGAACGGGGACTTCATGGAAACCTTCCTCAATACTCAGTTTGACTGGAACGGCATTCGTAAGCCTTATGTCTTTGCGACAGAAAATGACTCGCTAAACGGTGTGTCTATGCTCTTTAACTATCTCTTGACAAATACACCGCAAATCTTCGCAGATGTTCGGACTTATTGGAGTCCAGAAGCGGTAGAACGTGTAACAGGGCATCAGTTGGAAGGCCAGGCAGCTGATGGCTTCCTACACTTGATTAACTCTGGCTCTTGTACCCTGGATGGAACGGGGCAAGCCAGTCGAGATGGCAAGCCAGTCATCAAGCCATTCTGGGAATTGGAGCAGAGTGAAGTGGATGCGATGCTTGAAAACACAGACTTCCCACCAGCCAATCGCGAATACTTCCGTGGTGGCGGCTTCTCTACTCGCTTCTTGACCAAGGGCGATATGCCAGTGACCATGGTGCGCTTGAATATCCTGAAAGGCGTAGGTCCAGTCTTACAAATCGCTGAAGGTTATACTTTGGAATTGCCAGAGGAAGTGCATCATACCTTGGATAATCGGACAGATCCAGGCTGGCCAACCACTTGGTTTGCACCGCGTTTGACAGGAAAAGGTGCCTTCAAGTCTGTCTATGATGTTATGAACAACTGGGGAGCAAACCACGGTGCTATCACCTATGGCCATATCGGAGCGGATTTGATTACGTTGGCTTCCATGCTACGTATCCCAGTCAATATGCACAATGTGCCAGAGGAAGACATCTTTCGTCCCAAGAACTGGTCACTGTTTGGCACAGAAGATTTGGAATCAGCCGATTACCGTGCTTGCCAATTATTAGGGCCAATTCATAAATAAAGATTTTGGGTGGGCGTGCCTCTTTCTGGGCACGCAGCCTACCCAATAGAAAGAGAGTAGCTTAGATGACCAAGACAATTATTCTAGCCTGCGTAGGTGGCTTAACAACCAGCATGTTGGTAGAGCGAATCAATGAAGTTATTCATCGTGACCAATTGGATTATTCTTTTTATTCCATTGGGATTACGGGTATGAATAACTTGAAGAATATCGATGTCTTATTGCTAAGTCCGCAATTAGCCTATTTAGAAGAAAAGGCTAAAGGAAGCCTACAGGTGCCAGTCGCAGTCATTAGTGATGAAGATTTCGAGTTGATGAGAGGCGAAGAAGTGCTTCGTCAGGCTGAAGTATTGATGGACTAGGCCTATGGCAGGACAAGATAAAGGCTCAAGCCAAGAGCTGATGCGACTGATTATCGAGAGTAGTAAAGTGACTGCGCAAGTCATGCAGAGTTTGGAGTTGGCTCAGTCAGGTCAGAAGGAAGAAGCAAATGCTGAGTTGGAACAAGCGAGAAAACTCAGCGTGGAGGCTCACAACTTACAGACCAGCCTTATCCAGTCTGAACTGAGTGGTCAAGCCAATCCTCCAAGTCTGCTGGCGGTCCATGCTCAGGACCATTTTATGAATAGCCATTTATTACTCGAATTGGCCGCTGTATTTCTCAATCAAATAGAAGAAATCGAAGATTTAAAAGCAAGAATTGCAAAACTGGAACAGGTAGGTGAGTAGCATGGATCATCCTGTTATATTAGAAATGAAGGGCATTGTTAAAAGTTTCGGTCCAGTCCGAGCCTTAAAAGGGGTCAATTTTGACTTGCGGGCTGGTGAAGTGCATGCTCTAATGGGTGAAAATGGGGCTGGTAAATCCACTTTGATGAAGGTCTTGACTGGTATCTATGGAGCAAATGAGGGTACCATTCATTACAATCAAGAAGAGGTGGTCTATTCCAAGCCCAAGGAAGCAATGGATGCAGGGATCGTTATCGTTCACCAAGAATTGAATATGATGAACCATCTAACTGTGGCTCAAAATATCTTTATAGGACGGGAAGAAGTTCAAGGCAGCTTCTTTATTAACGATGCATCCAGTATTAAGAAAGCAAAAGAACTCTTTAGTCTCTTAAAACTAGACATCAACCCAACTGAAAAAGTAGGAAATCTGACAGTTGGGAAACAACAAATGGTCGAAATTGCCAAGGCCCTCTCAATGGATGCCAAGGTGATTGTCTTTGACGAACCGACTGCAGCTCTGACTGAATCGGAAATCAATGAGCTCTTTGTCATCATTGACGACCTGCGTGCAAAAGGTGTCGGTATTATCTACATTTCTCACCGGATGGATGAGATTGCCCGAATCACAGACCGCGTGACTGTTATGCGGGACGGTGAGTATGTAGGCACGGTCAATACCAAAGATACCACCAAAGATGAAATCATCTCGATGATGGTTGGACGGACGATTTATGAAGATCCTAAGGCTGCGTCAACAGTAGCAGAAGATGCTCCTGTGGTGCTAGAGGTGAAAAACCTCTGTGCAGGAACGGCCGTTAAAGATGTGAGTTTCAAACTCCATAAGGGCGAAATTCTAGGTTTCTCAGGATTGATGGGAGCCGGTCGGACAGAAGTTGCCCGTTTGCTGTTTGGTGCAGACAAAAAAGAAAGCGGTTCCATCATTATAAATGGGAAAGAAGTGAGTATCAATTCTCCCCAGGATGCCATTCGGGAAGGGATTGGCTACTTATCTGAAGACCGCAAGCGCTTTGGCTGTATCGTGGACATGACCATTGCCAACAATACGGTTATAACCAATCTTGATAAGTATATCAAGGCTGGCTTGATTGATGATGGTGCTATTGTCAAGGCAAGTGATCAGTTTGTTCAATCTTTACATACCAAGACACCGTCATCCAAACAGCTGGTTCGCAATCTTTCGGGAGGAAACCAGCAGAAAGTGGTCATCGCCAAATGGCTGGAACAAAATAGTGATATTTTAATCTTTGATGAGCCGACACGAGGGATTGATGTCGGTGCCAAAAGTGAAATATACACACTGATGAATGATTTGGTTGCTCAAGGCAAATCCATTATCATGATTTCGTCAGAACTGACGGAAATCTTACGGATGAGCGATCGAATCGTAGTTATGTGTGAAGGTAGAAAAACGGGTGAGCTGGATATTAGCCAAGCAACACAAGAGAGAATCTTGGCGCTAGCGACTGACCGTTAAAAGTGAAAACAGAGGTGTTTACGTATGGAAGAGAAACAATCCTTATGGATGAAATTAGAAAAAACAGTTGGTTTACAAAAGCTGATTGCCTTGATTGCCTTGGTGGTAATCTTTGCCTTCTTTGCCATCTCCAGCGAATCATTTCGTTCGTTTGATACGGTAGTCAGTATCTTAGATGCGTCATATTACATTGGTTTCCTTGCCATTGGGGTCACATTTGTCATCATTACAGGTGGTATTGATCTCTCTATTGGTACGGTGATGATGTGCTCGGCTATTATCGGGGGCGTCCTTCATACCAAGATGGGCTGGCCGCTCTGGCTGTCTTTGCTGGCTATTCTAGTCATTGGAGGATTATTCGGCCTGCTGAATGGAATCATGGTCGCAAAATTCGGTTTGCCGCCTTTTATCGCGACACTGGGTACGATGATGATTTCCCGCGGTTTGAGCTCTATTGTCTCAAATGTGCAAAGTGTGACCTTCCCTCTTCGTGGAACAGGTGAAGGTTGGTACAAAGATTTATTCCGAACTCAGGATAATTTCCCGACAGGCTTGATCGTGCTGGTGATTGTGGCTGTCCTTGCTGCAGTAGTATTGAACAAGACAAAAATTGGCCGCTATATCTTCGCGATTGGATCCAATAAAGAAGCCACTCGTCTGTCTGGGGTCAATGTCGTCAAATGGGAAGGCATGGCCTATGTCATAGGTGGTCTGTCAGCAGGGCTTGCTGCCGTTGCTTATGCGGCCACCTACTCTACGATTCTGCCAGGTACTGGTAACGGTATGGAGCTGGATGCGATTGCCGGTGTCGTAGTAGGGGGAACTTCTCTAGCTGGCGGTGTCGGATCTGTTATTGGTACCATTATCGGGGTCTTCATCATGTCAGTCCTGAAAATTGGTTTGCCTTATATCGACCTACAGCCCCACTATCAACTCTTTATTACTGGTTTCGTTGTTATTGTCGCTGTTTACTTTGATATTTTCATTCGCAAGAATAAGAAGAAATAAGTACAGCCCTCGCTATCATATATATGAGTGTATAAAATATAATAGGAGCTTTTATCATGAGAAAATCATTTAAATTTGCTACTGCGGCCCTTCTTGCTGCTGCTGCGATTGGACTAGTTGCTTGCTCTTCTAAGAAAGACAGCAATAAAGCAACAAACAGCAAGGGTGGAGACTATCGGGTAGAAGTAATTGCCAAAGGCTTCCAACATGACTTCTGGAAAGCTGTTAATAAGGGTGCTGAACAAGCGGCAGATGAATTTGGCGCTAAGATTACTTTTGTCGGCCCTCAAAATGAAACCGCTATCGCAGAACAATTGGAACAGTTGAACAATGCCATTAACAAAAATCCAGATGCGATTGCCTTAGCAGCACTTGATACCGAATCAGAGCTAGACGCTATTAAACAAGCCCAAGCGAAGAATATCCCGCTGATTGGTTTTGACTCAGGGGTTCCCGGTGCACCAGACGGAGCAATCAAAGCAACCGCCTCTACAGACAACCATGCTGCTGGTGCCAATGCAGCAGAACACTTATTCCCGATGCTAGAAAAGAAATTGGGCGATAAGCCAGTTCGTATCGGAGTGGTTTCCCAAGAAGCAAACTCACTCTCTATCACACAACGGACTTCCGGTTTCATTGACAAGATGGTTGAGTTGCTAGAAAAGAAAGGCATCAAAACGGCTGTTGTTGGTCATGATAAATTCAAAAATAATGTCTCTGAATCAGATGCCAAAGCTATCATTGAAGTTCGTGTACCAGCTCAAGTAGACGATGCAGCAGGTAAGACAGAAGCTTCCACTGTACTTGAAAAATCAGATACAGTCGCTATTTACGGTTCAAATGAATTTGCAGCTAAAGCTATCATCAACGCAAATGGCAGTTTCAAGGAATCTAAGCTCGGTGCAGACAAGATTTTGGCTGTCGGCTTTGACTCAGGTGCCTTGCAGCAAGATGCAATTCGCAACGGTCTCTTTGTAGGATCTGTTACGCAAGACCCGATTCAAATCGGCTATCAATCTGTAAAATTAGCTATTGAAGCGGCTCAAGGAAAAGAAGTCAAAGATGTAGACACAGGATCAAAATGGTATGATGCCAAGAACATCGACTCTGATGAAATCAAACCATTGCTTTACCAATAATAAAAATCGTTTGTAAAGATTGGTGTATTGGAGGAGATGAGAATGACATTGATGAAATTACTGGCCATTGACCTAGGTGCTAGTTCAGGTCGTGTCATGCAAGCAATTTACAATGGCCATAGTATCCAGCTATCAGAAGTTCATCGGTTCAAAAACGAGCCGATGAACGTGAATGACGGTCTTTATTGGAATATCCTACATCTGTTTGGAGAAATCAAAATTGGGATTAAGAAAGCTTCAGCAGATGGGATTCCTATTCGATCCATATCCGTTGATACATGGGGAGTGGACTATGCCTACCTAGACCAAAACGGAGATCTGCTCTACCAGCCGCATTGTTATCGTGACAATCGTATGGGCCAATACGAAGAAACTTTTTACAAGAAAATCAGCAAAGAGGCGCTTTTTGAGGAGACAGGCGTACAACCTGCCTGCATTAACACTGTCCTGCAAATATTCGCTGATTTACAGGAAAAGCCCCATTTGGCAAGAGTTGCAGAGCGCGTGCTCTTCATGCCGGATTTGATTAACTATCTTTTGTCAGGTGTTTTATCCAGCGAGTACACTATTGCCAGCAGCAGCGGTTTGCTCAATATCAATTCTCAGACATGGTCTGACAGCGTTTTTGAGACGCTGGAGATTCCTAAAAAGTGGTTTGGTGAGGTGACACAGGGAGGAAAAGTCCTGAGAAGCCTGTCGCCACGGATTACCCAAGAGCTGAAAATTGAGCCTTTTGATGTCATTGCTGGGGCTGGTCATGATACAGCGGCAGCTGTTCTAGCTATTCCTTATGCGAGCGAGCAGCCAACAGCCTTTATCTCTTGTGGCACTTGGTCTCTGGTTGGTCTAGAATCTCAGAATCCTGTGACCAGCCAGGAAGCTTTAGCGGCCAATCTGACCAATGAAGGCTGCTTTGACGGACACTATCGGATTTTGAAGAATACGACAGGGCTCTGGATTATCCAGGAACTGCAGAGGGACTGGCGCTTGCAAGGAGAGGACATCAGCTTTGCTGAAATGGTGAATCTGGCAAGAAACGTCACGAATAATCGCTCTTGGATTAACCCCAATGATGCTATTTTTGCAGCTCCGGGAGACATGGAGGCTAAGGTCAAGGAGCGTTGCCATATGACCAACCAGCCTGTTCCGCAAAGCAAAGGAGAGGTTGTCCGAGTGGTCTTGGAAAGTCTCGCTTTTGCCTATCGTCAAACCGTGGAGCAAATTGAGAGCCTGACCGGTCAGAAAATCGAGCAGATTCACATGGTCGGCGGCGGTATCCAAAACGAACTACTCTGCCAGCTGACAGCTGATGTAAGCCAGAAGCCAGTCCTAACAGGACCGATTGAAGCCAGCGCTTTGGGAAATATCTTGGCACAGCTTTTGACCTTGGGTGAGATTCAAGATCGCCAGGCTGCCCAAAAGCTCGTCAAGGATTCAGAAAAGACCAAGCAATACCAAGCTCAAGAAGGCTCAGATTTGGCTCAGTCCTATCAAGAATTTCAAGCAAGTATGAAAGTAGGAAGCTAGATGTTAAAGCATATTCCAACTATTTTAAGTCCAGAATTGGTCAAGTATCTGATGGAGATGGGACACGGAGATGAAGTGATCATTGCTGATGCAAACTTCCCTGCCCATCGGATTGGTCAGCGGGTTGTTCGCTGTGACGGCCACGGAGTTCCAGTACTGCTAGATGCTATCTTGACTGTGTTGCCCTTGGATACTTATAGTGATTACCAAGCAGGTCTTATGCAGGTAGTACCGGGAGATCCAACCGTACCAGTTATCTGGGATGAGTATAAGGCTTTATTAGAAAAGCACCATCCAGCTGCAACCATCAAAGAATTTGAACGTTTTGCTTTCTATGAGCAGGCGGAAAAAGCTTATTTGGTCATCCAAACGGGCGAGGGAGCTCTGTACGGCAACATCATTTTGAAAAAAGGTGTCATTACCAGCTAATGAAAAAACAGGTAAGAGGTGGACAAGGCTGCTTCTAAAAAGGAGTGTCCTTGTTCCTCATCTTTATCTGGAGCTTTCTTTGCTTTTTTTATCAAATAACTTGTTAAAAAAATCACAAAAATCTTGCAAAAAGCAGATTTTTGCAGTATCATTATATTAACAATATAAATCAAAAGGAGAAAATATATGTCTACATTTTACGTACCCGCTGTTAATCTTATTGGCAAGGGTGTTGTCAAGGAAGTTGGGCCTTATGTTAAGGAGCTGGGGTATAGCAAGGCCTTGCTGGTGACGGATAAGTTTATCGAAGGCAGTGATATCCTGCCCCAAATCCTAGCACCACTAGATGCGGAAGGCATCCAGTATGTGGTCTTCAGCGATGTTGAGCCAAATCCAACTTGTAAGAACGTCATGGATGGTGTAGCTGCTCTCAAGGAACACAACTGTGACTTCATCATCAGTGTTGGCGGAGGTTCACCGCAAGATGCGGCTAGCTGTATTTCAGTTATTGCGACAAATGGTGGCAAACCACAAGACTATGAAGGCTTGCACAAGTCTGCTAAGAAAGGTCTGCCGGTGGTGGCTATCAATACTACAGCGGGAACTTCAGCTGAAATTACCATTAACTATGTCATCACAGATGAAGAACGCAAGGTTAAGATGGTTATGGTGGACAAGAATAGCTTGGCTCTGATCTCAGTCAATGACCCTGAACTCATGGTATCCAAACCAGCTGCCCTCACAGCAGCAACAGGGATGGATGCTTTGACTCACGCGGTCGAAGCTCTCGTCACACCAGGAGCCTACGGCGTTACCAAGAAATTATCTATCGGAGCTATTGAACTTATCAAGGAATACCTTCCTCGTGCGGTTGCAAATGGCCATGATATTGAAGCGCGTGAAGGCATGGTGAATGCCATCTTCCTTGGCGGTATGTCCTTTAACAATGCCGGTCTAGGTTATGTTCACTCTATGGCTCACCAGCTTGGGGCAGTTTACAAACTTCCGCACGGTGTCTGCTGTGCCATGCTCCTGCCAATTGTAGAGCGTGAAAATGCTAAACGGGTACCAGAAGCTTTTCGCAATGTTGCCAAAGCTCTTGGTCTGCAAATCGAAGGCAAGACTGACGAAGAATGCGCTGCTTATGCTATTTCTGAAATCGAAAAACTGTCTGAAACGGTTGGTATTCCGAAGAAACTTACTGAACTTGGTATCGAAGAAAAGGACTTTGACTTTGACTACCTATCTAAGAATGCTTTGATTGATGCTTGTGCGCCAGGCAATCCATTCATGCCAACTCTAGAAGAAACGATTGCTTTATATAAAGAACTCTTCTAAGAACGAAAAAATTCTGCTGAAACAAACAAAGCTCTGCATGACTCTAGCTTGCAGGGCTTGTTTTATAGGAATGAAAAGATCCTAAACCAAAATTTTGATTACATTTGTAAATTTATTTTAAAAAATTATGTAAAATCTATTGACAAATAGATTTTATCGTGATAGAATTACAACTGTAAACAAAAAAGTTTACGTAAATTTAATCAGAAGATATGAATACGGCCGGAAGGCAATTATTTTTGGGAGGATTAAAAGTTATGTAAAATTATCTTCGTATGAAAGAGATTTGATTCACTTATAAAAGTAGAGACTGACTCAGTCTTGATTTTTGGAAATGAAATAAGTTATGTAAAATAATAGATTGGAGAAGATCTCCCAAATGAAAATTTATAGTAGATAAGGAAAAGATTTCTTATCTGAAATTTTGGAAAACAAAAAATTATGTAAAGCAAAATATGAAAAAAAGTGAGGTAATGCTATGAACAACAACTACAACAATTTTAACAATATGGATGACCTTTTCAACCAACTTATGGGACGCATGGGTGGCTACAACAGCGAACACCGGCGCTACTTGATTAATGGTAGAGAGGTCACACCGGAAGAGTTTGCTCAGTACCGGGCTACTGGCAAGCTCCCTGGTCAAGGAACAGGTGAGCAGACTGGACAAGCTGCTGCTCATGGACCTAAGCAAGATGGTATCCTAGCTAAGCTGGGTCGCAATCTGACTCAGGAAGCGCGTGATGGCAAGTTAGATCCAGTCATTGGGCGCAATAAGGAAATCCAAGAAACTGCTGAAATCCTTTCTCGCCGGACTAAGAATAATCCGGTTCTGGTCGGAGATGCCGGAGTTGGTAAGACAGCTGTCGTAGAAGGATTGGCTCAGGCTATCGTTAACGGTGATGTGCCAGCGGCTATCAAGAATAAGGAAGTTATTTCTGTTGATATTTCCGGTCTGGAAGCTGGTACTCAATATCGTGGTAGCTTTGAAGAAAATATCCAAAACTTAGTCAATGAAGTCAAGGAAGCCGGCAACATTATCCTCTTCTTTGATGAAATCCATCAAATCCTAGGAGCAGGATCTATCGGTGGAGATAGTGGCTCTAAGGGCATGGCGGATATTCTTAAACCAGCACTTTCTCGTGGTGAGTTGACAGTTATCGGGGCTACTACTCAGGACGAGTACCGTAATACTATCCTTAAAAATGCAGCTTTGGCTCGTCGTTTCAATGAAGTCAAGGTCAATGCACCGTCGGCCGAAGATACCTATCAGATCCTTCGAGGCATTCGGGACTTGTACGAAAAGCACCACAATGTCATCCTGCCGGATGAAGTGCTGAAAGCGGCTGTGGATTACTCTGTTCAGTATATTCCACAACGAAGCCTGCCAGACAAGGCGATTGACCTGGTCGACGTGACTGCTGCCCACTTGGCAGCCCAGCATCCAGTGACTGATGTTCATGCGGTTGAAAATGAGATTGCTGAACAGAAAGACAAGCAGGAAGCGGCTGTTGAGAAAGAAGATTATGAAGCAGCTCTGAATGCTAAGACTCGCATTGAAGAGCTAGAAAAGAAAATTCAAAATCACACTGAGGATATGAAGGTGACAGCTACAGTCAACGACGTAGCAGAGTCTGTTGAACGGATGACGGGTGTACCAGTATCTCAGATGGGTGCCAGCGACATTGAGCGACTCAAGGGAATGAATGACCGTCTCAAAGCCAAGGTGATTGGCCAAGATAAGGCTGTAGAAGCTGTGGCTAAAGCTATTCGCCGTAACCGTGCAGGCTTTGATGAAGGCAACCGTCCAATCGGAAGCTTCCTCTTTGTTGGTCCAACTGGCGTCGGAAAAACTGAGTTGGCTAAGCAACTGGCTTTGGATATGTTTGGTACCAAGGAAGCCATCATCCGTCTGGATATGTCAGAATACTCAGACCGGACTGCCGTTTCCAAGCTGATTGGTACGACTGCAGGCTATGTAGGTTATGATGACAACAATAATACCCTGACTGAGCGCGTGCGCCGCAATCCTTACTCTATCATTCTCTTGGATGAGATTGAAAAGGCGGATCCACAAGTGATTACCCTTCTCCTTCAAGTTCTGGATGACGGTCGTTTGACAGATGGTCAAGGGAATACAGTCAACTTCAAGAATACGGTTATTATTGCGACTTCCAATGCTGGATTTGGCTACGAAGCAGGCTTGGAAGAGGATGCTGAAAAGCCTGATCTGATGGACCGACTCAAAGCTTATTTCCGCCCAGAGTTCCTCAATCGTTTCAATGCGGTTATTGAGTTCTCTCATCTCAAGAAAGAAGATTTGATGGAGATTGTGAATCTCATGCTGATCGAAGTAAATCAAACCTTGAGCAAGAAAGAAATTGATCTGGCTGTATCTGATGCAGCTAAGGAATTCCTGCGCGACGCTGGTTATGACCAAGTCATGGGTGTTCGTCCGCTGCGCCGTGTCATTGAGCAGCAAATTCGTGACAAGGTGACTGACTTCCACTTAGACAATCTAGATGCTAAGCACTTGACAGCCGATTTAGAAGATGGTGTCTTAGTTATTCGTGAAAAGGGTGCTGACGCATCTGAAAAACACAAGCAAGCAGAATAAAGCTTACTGAGTCAACTAACTTTTCAAAGACCTCCTTCTTAGATGAAGGCAGGTCTTTTTTGTTAAGTAGTAATTCCAAATAACTTTCTGTGAATAAATTAGTATCTATCCCAACATCTCAACTTGACTCTCCTTAATAGAACCTAAAAGCAAGCAACTTTATAAAGCCAGTATATTAGCCTATCAGGGGGATCAGCTTTATGCAGAAGGATTTAAAACAAGAGAGATGAATAATTTTTGACGAAAGCAGATTGCTATGAAACAGTCCATAACTACACTTAAACACAATGTCATTATCTTTGCTACTCTCAGCACTCTAAGCGGCTGGGTTGGTTATGTTGTTGATAAAGTAACCGGTCAGGCTCATTACGAAAATATAGAAACAGAGATAGGAAGTGGCTCTTTAGGGATGCTGATTTGGCTGGTAACTACGTTAACCTGTACCATCTTTCTTCGAAGCTTTGACAGAGACGGCTGAAAAGAGGCGGGGTTTTTCATTAATTTTAAGAATAATAAAAAATTATACCTGATTGGCTTTTTAGTCTACCTCTTGTTATGATGATAGTGATACTCTTGGGACTGATGACACAAGGCATCAGAGTGACAGATGTGAAGGTTGAGTTCATGGCTTATCTTGGAATCTTGTTAACACAGGTCGGAACTCAATTTATAAAAAATATTTTTGAAGAATCTGTTTGGAGGGCATATCTTACCAATCAATTAATTAAATTGAAATTATCCGACTTAAAACTATATCTACTTGTTGGTTTTATCTGGTGGATTTGGCATCTGCCTTACATTATGAAGTTTCTATCTGAGAGAGAAATCCAAAATACCTTGCCGGTTGGAAAATTTACATTCTTCCTTATCGGGATGATAACTGTTGCATGCTGGACGGTCATGTACACAGAGATTTTTAGACTTACTAAGTCTGTCTGGCCGCTGGTAATTATGCATACTATGGAAGATGCGGTTATAAATCCTTTACGATTACTAGGCTTTGTCTCGGTAGAAAAAAATCAAGCTTTCCTCTTCTCGCTATCAGTGGGGATGATTCCGACTATTCTTTATCTACTCATCGGCCTAGCTATACGGAAATGGGGAAAAAAACAGGAGTATGGAAAGGCGAACTAACAGAGTAACAGAGAGCAGATTCCTGATAATGTTGCCGGCTCTCGCTTGAATCATCTGGCTGTCAAAGATTTGGAAGGCGATCTGGAGAATGAGTTTCTGATTATTCGGTAGCGGAAATCAGAGACTTTAAAAGCACTAGCTTAAGTAGGTTTAGCAATTAACAAGATTGGAATTATTTATCAGTCTTGTTTCTTTTTGGTTAAAAAGCAGGCGGAGACTTGAACTTATAATATAAATGTCATAAAATAAAAGCAAAAACAGAGGAGCAAGCAATGTCAGATATTAAAAGTGATAATGGGCTAGCAGCTAGCCATGCTAATAGCTTTTCAGTCGCTTCCAGTCAGATAGGTGCAGCATCTCAGGTTGACAAGGATGCTATCAGTCGTTTGGAAGGAAATAGCCGGGCAAGTGAGGAAATTGATCATTCCAGAACAGCGTCAGCTGATATCGCCGGTAAGATTACAAGCTTCAGTCAGCTCCTGCAAAGCGTAGCAGAGGAATTTCAGGCGACTGACCAAGGAATGGCTGCTGATATTGAGGGATAAGGAGGAAGTAGTATGAAGAATTCCCAAACTCTAGCTGCTGAACGCCTGCAGGCATTTGAAAAGCTGGATAAGGCTGAGGAGCAAAAGCGCCGTCTAGACCGCTTTGAAGAGGATATTGATTATCTCTATGACCGGGGACTTTTGGCTTTAAGAGAGCTGGATTATCTGCCCTTAACGGCCAAAGACAGTCAGGATTTTTATGATATTATGGGTCTGGTTGAGCACAGTCATCGACTCTTGGATTTGGATATCCAAGAGGGGCAGGATCGGCTGAATAAGGAAAGAAAAAAACTAGACCGTCAGATTGAGACCATCCAGGGTCAGTATAGACAAGCTCTGGAAGCAGAAGAAAAGGAGACTGGATATGGGCGCTAAGATGGAACTCCCCGCTTCCAACCAGCAGGCAGGGTCAATGGCCACTGCCGGCCAGGTGAGGATCGCGGCTTATGAATCTGCCATGCAGGCCATGGAAAGTTTTGCAGGGGAAAGCGGGCTGACCGGAACAGCATATGACAGTGCTAAAACCTACTGTCAGGGGATGTTTCTTCCCCTCTTTAAGGCAGCGATTCTCTTTGAAGAAGAGTTGGTTAAGGATGGCAGCGACCTGCCCAGCCGTTATGTCAGTGAGGTGGCAGAAGAGAGTTTGGACCAAGATGTCCTGGAGAGTCAGATTGCTTCCTATGATCAGACCATTGACAGCCAAAATCAGGCTCTGACCGAGGCCAATAAACAGAAGGATGTGGCTGATTCTACCAAAAGCAGCATCCAGAATGCCATTACAGCAGCTCAGGACAAACGTCATGAATTGCAGGACAAGCTGAATAAACTGCTGGCCTTTTATTCATCGTCGGCCACTATTTTCGACAATCTGCCGGGGCTGGCTGCTGCTTTGGACCAAGCTCTGAGCTTGATGACAGAAGGGTTTACGAATTTTAACGGCAGCTTTGTCCTGCCTAGTCCGGACAGGATGACTTGGACCCAGACTGTTGAAACAGCTTGGGAGAGCAAAAAAGCCGTTGAAGCTGCCTTTCAAAAGGTCATGGATAAGCTAGACAGCGGTGAAGAGCTGACTCCGGAGGATATCCAGGCTGTCCAGGCCTATCTAGAGCGCTATCCCAGCCGGAACATTCCGCAGGCCCTCCGCAGCCGTCTGGAAGAAGCGGTCCAGCAGGCTGATCCCATCCTCAAGGCAAGACTGGACCAGGCCAAGGTAGATCAGGCTTCTGGTAGTCTCTCGCAGGCTGCTTTCAATGGGCTGTGGGCTGGGGCTATGCTGGGCTTTATGAAGCAAGCAGGCAATCAAACTGGTGCCCAAACAGTAGCTATGCCTGCTGCCAAACAGTCTTCTGGTAGTAGCGGTGGTTCATCGGGCTTTTGGGACTTTCTTTTTGGTCATACCAATACCCTGGAACACTCCAAAAAGACTGACTGGAGTACAGGCTGGTTATATAGTACCTATGCCAAATACTCGACAACTGTGGAAGAAGACGATCCTGGTATTTTCAAGTACAAGACAAATAATGGTATTTTTAATGGAGTGGCTGTAGATTTGGGTGTGGCTTCTGTTGATATAGATGCCAGTGACTGGAAGCTTAATGCCAGCCCTCAAATCAGTGTCGGTGGCTATCATATTGGTGTCAATGGCAGTGTTGGCTTAAATACAGACACAGGTTGGCTCCCTATGCCGGAGATTAATCTTTCTCTACATGCTGGAACAGAGCAACACGATACTGCGGCCGGTCTTAAAGTATCTACTGATATCTGGAATGGTATGGTTGGAGTCTATGGCGTCGACTCGAACATCAGTAAAGACTCGAATGGAAATAAAACGGTGAATTCGGTTGAAACGGGGGCGCAAACCGTGAATGGTCTGGAAGTTGCAGCTGTAGTAGTTGCAGTGACAGTAGCTCCTGTAGTCGCCCTCCCAGCGCTTGCACTGGCTTAAGGAGAAAGGAGACTTTGATGAAGCAACAATTACCTATCGGAAGTGTAGTCATGGTTAAGGGCAGTTCTCAACCCCTGATGATTGTCAGCCAGTTTCCTGTGACGACCCTTGACGGACAGACCGGCTACTTTGACTTTGGGGCAGTAACCCTGCCCTCCGGTCTGACGGGAAAAGAATTAATCTTTTTTAATAAAGAAGATATTGAGCGGCTGGTCTTTGTTGGTTATGTAGATGTGACTTTTCAGGATTTGCTCCAGCGTTATGACGAGCTGATAGCTGATATCCCCTATCCCAGGCTGACCGTCCCGGAAAGAGCAGGAGCGGCAGATGAAGCGTAAGACAATTATTTTCTCAGGCCTGGTCCTTCTTGCTTTAGCTTTTGGAGCTCTCTTCCTCTTTACCAGCCTGAATGAGGCCAGTCTGGACGGAGTGTATTACCGCCAGATTGAGGATGGGGCAGACGGCTTCAGTGGCTTGGACAAGGAAACGATTCTGAATCTTAGGGGCCAGCAAGTCACCCTCTATAAAGACGGTCTGAAAGAGAAGGGCAGCATTGACCGCAAGGCCGGCAGTATCCGGCTAGGGTCTAAATTTTACAGCTATGTCCACAATGGGGATTTGCTCATGCTCAAGCTCAAGGAGGATCCGACCAATTCCAAGGAGAGCCTTTATCTGGTCAGAAAAGACAGCCCCTCAGCCAAGAGACTGGAGCAGAAGTCTAAATCTCAGTCTTTTTAATGCACAGCTACATCCGTCTCGTTCTAGCGAGGCGGATTTTGTCATTTGAACAGGCTCCTGCAGCAGCGAAAGAGCTGATAAGCCTTATACAAGTCTTCTATCAAAACCTTTCTATTGGCTTGGTGCTCCATTTCATAATTTGGAAATACTTGCAAGGGCATAAGAACTATCACTTGTCATCTGCTCTTTGTTTTCTTCTAGATACTGCCGTTCTCTCTGATAGACTAACATACTGGCTTCATAAAGCTGCTTACTTTTTAGAAAGGTTGACATTGCTATTTTCCTCTAAATTTTTTAAGTTTTTTCTTGGAAACTCTAAAGCAGACTAGTGTAAAATGCGGGAACGCAATACTGTATTTCATCAGTTTTCAGAAAATTTTAAAAAACTGTTGGATGATATTCACATAATATGAACTAGCATGATTTAGGCTTCTAAAAAATGTTTAGATAATTTGGAGGAAGACAGCAAATGACAATTGGGCATTTTAAATTTTTTAGATAATGGAGATAAAACATAAATGTTTATAAAACAGGAAAAGTTGACATTTCAATAGATTCTGTTCTAATTTTTTTGTACATTTTCAAGTTTTTATATATGTAAATGTCAGAAAAAAGTGTATAATGGATTAGTAAATTAAATTTTAGGAGAGGATTTAATTATGAAAAAGTTGGATATTACAACTATGCCTGACTATAGGAAAGTCGAGGCTGTTGTTCAGTTGTTAGTTAATGGAACCTTAACTAGTTATCGAATTGCGACGGATGCAAACATCAGCAAGATGAGTATCCTGACCTTAACTAAAGGGACCAGCAAAATTAAGAACATTACTTATCAAACTGCGATGGCCTTAATTAATTGGTATGAAGAAAACCATGAAAAATACGGCATCACCATTCATCAAAAGGCCGCAGGATAGTCTAAAACTATGATGTAGCTCAACCCTAACCCAGCTAACCATTTGGATAGCTGGGTTTTTCTATGTCTCTTAATGAGACAAGCTGTGGGCGCAGTCGAATTTAGAGGCATTGATGCAGACTGAGCGCAAGCTAAGTCTAGGTTCCGCTAAAACTTAATGGAACAAGTTTGAAGCTCAATTGAACTTAAGAGCAGCAATGCTCACTTTCTTACTTTTTTCTGTCCTTATGGGCAGATTTTTTTGACAGTCCAAGAGTGAACAGTCACCTGTGTAATTCTTGGTCTTTTTGTTATCGCTTTCAAGATTTATAATAAATCTATAAAAAGATGAGATTATCCCTATCTTGCGATATAGGGATAATTTTCTTATAATAGATATGAGACAATTTTTATCGTTTCTACGACCATTGTTTATCCTGTTCTGGTATCAGAACAGATCTTAGTAAAAATAAGGAGAATCCAATGTCACAATTATCAGTTAATGCCATTCGCTTTTTAGGGATTGACGCGATTGAAAAGTCTAAGTCAGGTCACCCTGGCGTAGTCATGGGTGCTGCACCGATGGCTTATGACTTGTTTACTAAACAACTTCGTATCAATCCAGAAGAGCCAAACTGGATTAACCGCGATCGCTTCGTCCTATCTGCAGGACATGGCTCTATGCTGCTTTATGCTTTGCTTCATCTGTCTGGCTTTAAAGATGTCAGCATGGAGGAAATCAAAAACTTCCGCCAATGGGGTTCTAAGACACCAGGTCACCCAGAGTTTGGCCACACAGCTGGTGTTGATGCCACCACTGGCCCACTGGGACAGGGTATTTCTACAGCTACTGGATTTGCTCAGGCAGAACGTTTCTTAGCTGCTAAGTATAATCGTGAAGGCTATCCAATTTTCGACCATTACACTTATGTCATCTGTGGTGACGGCGATTTGATGGAGGGTGTTTCAGCTGAGGCTGCTTCTTACGCTGGTCTGCAAAAGCTTGACAAGCTGGTTGTTCTCTATGATTCAAATGATATCAACCTAGATGGAGAGACCAAGGATTCCTTTACAGAAGATGTTCGTGCCCGCTATGAAGCCTATGGTTGGCATACTGCCTTGGTAGAAGATGGAACAGACCTTGCAGCGATTGATGCAGCCATCAATGAAGCTAAAGCTTCCGGCAAACCATCTTTGATTGAAGTTAAGACTGTTATCGGTTACGGTTCTCCAAACAAGCAAGGAACGAATGCAGTGCACGGTGCGCCTCTGGGAACAGAAGAAGCGGAAGCTACTCGTAAAGCCTTGGGCTGGGACTATGCGCCATTTGAGATTCCTGAGGAAGTCTATGCTGACTACCGTCAAAATGTGGCAGAGCGTGGTGCAGCGGCTTACGATGCTTGGAAACAGCTAGTAGAGGACTACAAGCAAGCCCATCCAGAATTGGCAGCAGAAGTAACAGCTATCATCGCTGGTCAGGATCCAGTCGAAATCAAACCAGAAGACTTCCCAGTACTTGAAAATGGCTTCTCTCAAGCGACTCGTAATTCCAGTCAGGATGCCCTCAATGCAGCAGCTAAGGTGCTTCCAACTTTCCTTGGCGGTTCTGCTGACTTGGCTCATTCTAATATGACCTATATCAAGGAGGATGGCCTTCAAGATGATGCCCACCGTCTCAACCGCAATATCCAATTTGGTGTGCGCGAGTTTGCTATGGGAACAATTCTCAACGGTATGGCGCTTCATGGTGGACTTCGCGTTTACGGTGGTACCTTCTTCGTCTTCTCAGACTATGTCAAGGCAGCTGTCCGTTTGTCTGCCCTTCAAGGCTTACCAGTGACTTATGTATTTACTCACGACTCTATTGCAGTTGGTGAAGATGGACCAACTCACGAGCCGATTGAGCATTTGGCTGGTCTGCGTGCTATTCCAAACCTGACTGTTTTCCGCCCAGCAGATGCGCGTGAAACTCAGGCAGCTTGGTATTTAGCCCTTAAGAGCCAATCCACTCCGACTGCTCTGGTCTTGACCCGTCAAAATCTGACAGTTGAAGAAGGCACAAACTTTGACAAGGTAGCTAAAGGTGCTTATGTGGTTTACGAAACAGGAGCAGATTTCGATACCATCTTGCTGGCTTCTGGTTCTGAGGTTAATTTGTCTGTTGCAGCTGCTAAAGCACTTGCAGCAGATGGCGCTAAAATTCGTGTGGTCAGCGTGCCATCAACAGAGCTTTTTGATGCTCAAGATGCAGTCTACAAAGAAGAAATTCTGCCTAATGCAGTTCGTCGTCGCGTAGCGATCGAGATGGCAGCTAGCCAGCCTTGGTACAAGTATATCGGTCTAGACGGTGCAGTTATCGGAATCGATCAATTCGGTGCATCTGCTCCGGCAGGCAAGGTTCTGGAAGAATACGGCTTTACAGTTGAGCACGTAGCAGAAGTTGTTAAAAATCTTAAATAAAAAGACATAAAATCAGGGTGCCGGCCATCCTGATTTTTTGCCTTGTTTAGAAAATGTCGTTAGGTCAGTCATGCTTCCTCCGACTTGAGACGGACTTTACTTGAAAAGTCAGAATCATCTTGTAAAAATAAGGGAAATCTGCTATAGTAGTTCATATATGACATTCGAAGGAGAAAAGATATGAATCCAATTATGCTTATTGTATTTGCGGTTGTACTGGTAGGGATGACTTATTTCCAGATGCGTGCCCAAAAGAAACAGGCTCAGCAGCGTATGGAAAGCCTTAACAAGCTACAAAAGGGTTATGAAGTCATTACCATCGGCGGTTTATACGGAACAGTAGATGAAGTGGACACAGATAAGAAAACAGTTGTTCTGGATGTGGACGGTGTTTACCTGACCTTTGAGTTGGCTGCTATTAAGACTGTACTGCCATTGACTGAGGGCATTCCTGCTGCTGCTGGCGGTGAAGGAAGCGTTGACCTTCCCGAGGAAGAATCAGCGATTGAAGAGTAAAGAAATAAACAGCTTGCGGGCTGTTTTTTGTTTTGACTCATACGTTTAGAAGGTGTCTGGTTTCAAGCTTATTCGCCTCGCAGTTTGGACAGGCTGGGTGAGTTTGGATTTTTTAGTTGACATTCTGTCCTTATTTTATGCCCTCAGGCTTGAAAAAGCGGATGAATTGCCCACATTCCAAGGATTTATGATATAATGAACTGACAAAACTTTAAATAGGATAAAAAGTATGTTTAGTTTTAAGAAAAAAGAAAAGCTGAACGCACCGCTGAATGTTCCCAAACACATTGCTGTTATTATGGACGGCAACGGCCGCTGGGCCAAAAAAAGGATGCAGCCGCGCGTGTTCGGTCATAAGGCTGGCATGGAAACCTTGCAAAGGGTGACGATTGCAGCCAAGGAAATGGGTGTTCAGGTCTTGACTGTCTATGCCTTTTCAACGGAAAATTGGTCTCGGCCGGAAAAGGAAGTTTCCTTTATCATGAATCTGCCGGTTGAATTTTACGACCGCTATGTGCCGGAGCTGCACAAGAACAATGTTAAGATCCAGATGATTGGTGACACGGCTAAGCTTCCTAAGGCGACATTTGAAGCTCTGGAAAAGGCTGAAAGCCTGACCAAGCTCAATACAGGTTTGATTCTCAATTTTGCCCTAAACTACGGTGGCCGATATGAGATCAATCAAGCGGTTAAACTGATTGCTCAGGATGTTTTGGATGCTAAACTCAGTCCCGGTGACATTACTGAGGAAGTCATTGGCAACTACCTCTATACCAGCAACTTGCCTAAGATGCTGCGCGATCCGGATCTAGTGATACGGACCAGTGGGGAACTGCGCCTCAGCAATTTTCTGCCTTGGCAGTCAGCCTACAGCGAGCTGTATTTTACGGATATTCTCTGGCCTGACTTTGATGAGAAGGCTTTGAAGGCTGCAATTGCAGAATACAGCCGTCGGAATCGACGTTTTGGCGGTGTTTAAGGGAGAAAGTAAAAGAGTATGAGTAAAAATTTACAAAAACGTCTAATCTTTGGAGGAATCGCTCTTGCTATTTTTATTCCTCTGGTATTGACAGGAGGAGTCGTCTTTCAGATTTTTGTGGGGCTGCTGGCTATGCTGGCGGTGCATGAATTTCTCCAAATGAAAGGCCTGCCGACAGCGACAATCGAAGGGGTCTTGGCCATGCTGGCAGCCTTTGTCCTAACCCTGCCCTTGGAGAACTATCTGAAGTTTCTGCCAGTGGATGGCAATGTCGTGGCCTATGGCTTGGTCGTCTTCCTTCTGCTGATTTCGACTGTTCTAGGTTCCAACTACACTTTTGAGGATGCGGCCTATCCGATTGCAGCTAGTTTTTATGTTGGTCTTGGTTTTAATGCCTTGATTGATGCCCGCTTGATGAATATTGACAAGGTCCTGCTAGCTCTCTTTATCGTCTGGGCTACTGACAGTGGAGCTTATCTGGTCGGGGTGCGTTTTGGTAAAAGAAAGCTGGCGCCGAGAGTTTCTCCTAATAAGACTATTGAAGGAAGCCTGGGCGGTATTCTATCAGCCGTTCTAGTGACTGGAATCTTTATGTTGGTTCGACCGCAAGTAGCGACTCCTTATAATGCTTTTGTCTTTTTGATTCTGGCAGTGCTCTTTAGTATTGCCGGCCAGTTGGGTGATTTGGTCGAAAGCTCAGTTAAGCGTCATTTCGGGGTCAAGGATTCTGGGAAATTCATTCCTGGCCACGGCGGTGTTTTGGATCGTTTTGACAGCCTTCTCTTCGTCTTTCCGCTCATGCATTTCTTCGGCTTGTTCTAAGACAGTCGAGCATGGCCGAAAGCAAGGGATGGCAAGCTTGTCCAAAGACCGCACAATCTGAGAAGGAACTAGGATTTAGAGCTCAAAATTTTGAGTTGAGCTTCTACCCTATTTTCAAAAGTGTCAGCTATGCAGGGGTGGGAAGCTCGGTATTTGGCCGTTTTCTGCTCCTTCTTTGATTTAAAAGCAAAAACAAGATTTCTAGGAAAGGTAAAAATAGAAGTCCATGCAGTTTATAACCTTTATTATTATTTTTGGGATCATTGTGGTGGTCCATGAGTTCGGACACTTCTACTTTGCGAAGAAGTCCGGCATTTTGGTCAGAGAGTTCGCTATCGGTATGGGACCCAAGATTTTCTCCCATATTGGCAAGGACGGGACGGCCTATACGATTCGGATTTTACCCTTGGGGGGCTATGTGCGCATGGCCGGCTGGGGGGAAGACTCCACTGACATTAAGGTGGGGACACCGGCTAGTCTGACCTTGGATGCAGAGGGCAAGGTGGTTCGCATCAATCTCTCTGGCAAAAAGGTTGACCAGACAGCTCTGCCCATGAATGTGACTGGCTTTGACTTTGAGGAAAAGCTGGAAATCACTGGTCTGGTCCTTGACGAGCTCAAGACTTATGCAGTAGATCATGATGCAACGATTGTTGAAGAAGACGGCACTGAGGTGCGGATTGCACCGCTGGATGTTCAGTATCAGAATGCTAGTATCTGGGGTCGCCTCATCACCAACTTTGCTGGGCCTATGAATAACTTCATCCTGAGCGTGCTGGTATTTATGCTGCTGGCCTTTGTTCAGGGCGGTGTTCGCGATGAAAACAGCAATCATTTCCAAGTCATGGATGGTAGTGCTATAGCAGCTGCTGGGGTTCAAAATAACGACCAAATCCTTAAGATTAATGACTATAAGATTAGCAACTGGGCGGATCTAACCAGTGCTCTGGCGAAAATCACAGCCAAGAGTAAGGAAGCACCGACCTTGTCAGTTACCTACAAGCACGGCAGCGAAACGAAAGAGGTTACCGTACAGCCTAAAAAAGACGGCAATCGCTATCTGCTAGGGGTATCTCCAACGGTCAAGACAGGCTTTTGGGACAAGGTCATTGGCGGCTTTACTGCAGCTTGGTCTACCACAGTTCGCATTTTGTCAGCTCTGAAAGATATCGTCTTCAACTTCAATATCAATAAGCTGGGCGGTCCGGTCGCTATTTACAATTTCAGCAGTCAGGCCGCAGAGCAAGGCTTGCCAGCAGTCCTCAGCCTTTTGGCCATGCTGTCGCTCAATATCGGTATTTTCAACCTGATTCCTATTCCAGCCTTGGACGGCGGAAAAATCGTCCTCAATATTCTGGAGGCTATCCGCAGAAAACCGCTGAGAAGAGAAACGGAGACCTATATCACTCTGTCTGGAGTGGCTATTATGGTCATCCTGATGATTGCCGTTACCTGGAACGATATTATGAAATTATTCTTCTAAGAGCCTAAATCTTATAGAGCCATGAAAAAGAAATTATTCAATGAAAGTCAAGGAGTTTTGTTTTTATGAAACAAAGTAAAATGTTAATTCCAACCCTGCGTGAGATGCCTAGCGATGCTCAAGTTATCAGTCACGCTCTGATGCTGCGGGCTGGCTATGTCCGTCAGGTTTCAGCTGGGGTCTATTCTTATCTGCCACTGGCTAATCGCGTGATTGAAAAAGCCAAAAAAATCATGCGAGAAGAGTTTGACAAGATTGGTGCAGTGGAGATGCTGGCGCCAGCCTTGCTCAGTGCGGACCTCTGGCGCGAGTCTGGCCGTTATGAGACCTATGGTGAAGACCTCTATAAACTGAAAAATCGTGAGAAATCGGACTTTATCCTAGGTCCAACCCATGAGGAAACCTTTACAGCTATCGTCCGTGATTCGGTTAAATCCTATAAACAGCTGCCGCTCAATCTCTATCAGATTCAGCCTAAATACCGTGATGAAAAGCGTCCTCGTAACGGGCTCTTGCGGACGCGTGAGTTTATCATGAAAGATGCCTACAGTTTTCACGCTAACTATGACAGCTTGGATGCAGCTTATGATGAATACAAGTCTGCCTATGAGAAAATCTTTACCCGTAGCGAGTTGGATTTCAAAGCCATTATCGGTGATGGCGGTGCCATGGGGGGCAAGGACAGCCAAGAATTTATGGCCATTACGCCGGACCGGACGGATTTGAACCGTTGGATGGTCTTGGACAAGTCTGTAGCTAGCTTTGATGAGATTCCTGAGGATGTTCAGGAAGCTATTCGGACAGAATTGACCAGCTGGATGGTATCTGGAGAGGATACCATTGCCTACTCCAGTGAGTCCAGCTATGCTGCCAACCTTGAAATGGCGACAGATGAATACAAGCCAGCAGGACGTGTCGTGACTGAGGAAGAAGTAGCCCGTGTTTCAACGCCTGACTGCAAGACCATTGACGAAGTTGCTACCTTCCTAGGGTTGGATGAAAGCCAGACAATCAAGACCTTGGTTTACATGGCTGACGAATCTCCTGTCGTAGCACTTTTGGTCGGCAATGACCAGCTTAATGAAGTCAAGCTGAAAAATCATTTGGCAGCGGATTTCTTTGATGTGGCGAGTGAAGATCAAGTCCGTCAGCTTTTGGGTGCGGGATTTGGCTCACTAGGGCCAGTCAATCTGCCAGAAGACGTGAGAATTATTGCTGACCGTAAGGTGCAAGACCTAGCTAACGCTGTGGTTGGCGCTAACGAAGATGGTTACCACTTGACCGGTGTCAATCCAGGCCGTGACTTTACCGCTGAGTATGTGGATATCCGTGAAGTTCGTGAAGGTGAGATTTCGCCAGACGGCCAAGGTGTCCTCAAGTTTGCTCGCGGGATTGAGATTGGGCATATCTTTAAGCTGGGAACTCGCTACTCTGACAGCATGAACGCTAATGTCTTGGACGAAAATGGCCGAGCAGTACCGATGATTATGGGTTGTTACGGTATCGGTGTCAGCCGTCTCCTGTCTGCTGTTATGGAGCAGCATGCCCGTCTCTTTGTCAATAAAACTCCTAAGGGCGAATTCCGCTATGCTTGGGGCATCAACTTCCCGAAAGAGCTGGCACCATTTGATGTGCACTTAATTCCGGTCAATGTCAAGGACGAGGAAGCCTTGACTTTAACAGACCAAATTGAGGCTAACTTGCTAAGTGCTGGTTATGAGGTTTTGGTGGATGATCGCAATGAGCGCGCTGGTGTTAAGTTCAGCGACAGCGATTTGATTGGTCTTCCAATCCGTGTGACTGTTGGTAAAAAAGCCGCCGAAGGCATCGTCGAAGTCAAGATCAAGGCTACTGGCGATACCATTGAAGTCCACGCCGATAATCTGCTAGAGACCTTGTCTATTTTGACAAAATAAAACAAACTGCCAGTTTTATCTGGCAGTTTTCTTTTGCTTATTGGAGGTGAAAATGCTATAGTAGGAAAAAATAGATTGGAGGACCGATTGATGGGATTATTCGGCGGTTTATTAGGCAATGCCTCTCAGAAAGATATTGAAAAAACGGAAAGACAATTGGAGGATATTCTGACAACAACAGAGAATGTGGAACTGGCTTTTAGCCTTATTCGCGACTTGATTGTCTTTACAGATAAGCGTTTAATCTTGGTCGACAAGCAGGGAATGACTGGCAAAAAGACTTCTTATAAGTCTTTTCCTTATCGCTCTATCAGTCGCTTCTCAGTAGAAACAGCTGGGCATTTCGACTTAGATGCTGAGCTGAAAATCTGGGTTTCCAGCGCTCAAGAGCCAGCAGAAGTCCTGCAATTTACCAGCGATCGCAGCGTCATCGCTATCCAAAAGGCCTTAGCGGAAGCAGTGTTAAGATAGACATAAAAAGCCTTCTGAGCATTAACTGTAAAGTTAAATCACTCAGAAAGCTTTTTTATTCTTCTTTAAGTCCTTGCCCCTTCAAAAAATCAAAGACAACATCCGGTTTATCTTGGAGTTTTTTGAAGAAAGTTTGACTGCTTTCAGAGTCATCTGCTGACTGAATCAGTTGTTCTTGATCTATTTTGCTGAGGTCAAAGTCAAAAATGGCTATAGCTTTTTTCTTGTCTTCGGAAATCTCAACGTGAATTTCAAGCCCTTTTAGCTTTTCTTGATCTTCAATCATGGGACTTTGCTTAAGATCTTCTCTATAGATTTTTGTTAGTTCTTCAACGCTCATTTTTTGATTTTCTTCAGGGATGGCTTGGCTGGAAATTAGCTGAAAAGATAGGATCTTGTCTTTAGTATAGAAAAGTTTGACTGAATTAGTATAATAGTCATCGATTTTATTAGAAAAAGTTTTCGTTTTCACCTTTTCTTCTTTGGTTTTACTTTGACTCTGGCTCTGATTTTGTTTGGGTTTGTTTTCTTGCTGATTCTGATTAGGCATACTGCAGGCAGTCAGGGTCAGCATACAAGCGCTGGCTAGTAAAATTTTCTTCACAGTTAAGACTCCTTTTGATAAATGTTTTTTCTATTATATCATAACTTAGCACCATGAAAAACGATTTGATAATTGTGTTGGGACTCGTGCTTTGCCCTATTCTTTTTCTGTCGAAAAAAGTGCTGATTTATGGTAAAATAGGGTCACTACTGTACGAGGAAATATCATGTCAAACAAGTTTGAAATTTTAATGCATCAGCTGGATATGCCACTGGAAATGAGAAATTCAGAGGCCTTTTTGAATGCAGAAATTGAGAAGGTTCTGGTCCACAAGGTCAGTCGGGTCTGGGAGTTTCATTTTTCTTTTGCGAATATCCTGCCCATTGAGATTTTTCGAGAATTGCAGAAGCGCCTAGCTCAAGAGTTTTCTAAGACGGGCAATCAGGCCATTTTTGAAATTCACTGTCAGGCTCCTCAGGTATCGGATGAGCTCTTGCAGGCTTATTACCAGCTGGCTTTTGAGGAAGGGCCTTGTTCCAGTCATGGATTCAAGAGTCTGTATCAGGATTTGCGGGTCCATTTGGATGGTGATAAGCTGCTGATTGAGGGGGCTTCGAACATTGATACGGAGCATTTCCGTAAGAATCACCTGCCCAATCTTAGCCAGCAGCTGGTCAAGTACGGCTTTCCTCAGCTGACCTGTCAGGTTCAGCACAGCGATGAGCTGACCCAGCAGCAAGCAGAGAATTTCCAGGCGGAGAATGACAAGATTGTCCAGGCGGCCAATGAAGAAGCGCTCAAAGCCATGGAATCCCTGCAGCAGATGGCACCACCGCCAGAGGAAAAGCCAGCCTATGACTTCCAAGCTCGCAAGGCTGCGGCTAAACCAAAGCTGGACAAGGCAGAGATTACCCCTATGATTGAAGTTCAGACTGAAGAAAACCGTCTGGTCTTCGAGGGAATGGTCTTTGACTTGGAGCAGAAGGTCACTCGGACCGGCCGGGTCCTGCTCAATTTCAAAATGACAGATTACACTTCTAGCTTTTCCTTGCAGAAATGGATGAAAAACGAGGAAGAAGCCAAGAAGTTTGACATGATTAAGAAAGGCGCTTGGCTGCGCGTGCGCGGAAATGTGGAGATGAACAATTTCACCCGCGACCTGACCATGAATGTGCAGGATGTGCAGGCCGTTACCCACTATGAGCGCAAGGATCTGATGCCTGAGGGCCAGAAGCGGGTTGAGTTTCACGCCCATACCAATATGTCTACTATGGATGCCCTGCCTGAGGTGGAGGAAATCGTGGCAACGGCCGCCAAGTGGGGCCACAAGGCTGTCGCCATTACCGACCATGGCAATGTGCAGAGCTTTCCCCACGGCTACAAGGCTGCCAAGAAAGCTGGTATTCAGCTGATTTATGGCATGGAGGCCAATATTGTAGAAGACCGGGTGCCCATCGTCTACAATGAAGTAGACATGGAGCTGAGCGATGCGACCTATGTAGTCTTTGACGTGGAAACAACAGGGCTTTCAGCGGTCTACAATGACTTGATTCAAGTCGCTGCCAGCAAGATGCACAAGGGCAATATCATCGCTGAGTTTGATGAGTTTATCAATCCTGGGCATCCTCTTTCGGCCTTTACGACGGATCTAACCGGGATTACAGATGAGCATGTCCGCAATGCCAAACCGCTAGAGCAAGTGCTGAAAGAATTTCAGGAATTTTGCCAGGACAGTGTCCTCGTTGCCCATAATGCCACCTTTGACGTGGGCTTTATGAATGTCAATTATGAGCGGCATGGCCTGCCGAAAATCACTCAGCCAGTTATTGACACGCTGGAATTTGCCCGCAACCTCTATCCAGAGTATAAGCGTCATGGTTTGGGGCCTTTGACCAAGCGTTTCCAGATTGCTCTGGAGCACCACCACATGGCCAACTATGACGCGGAAGCGACGGGCCGCCTCCTCTTTATCTTTATCAAGGATGTGGCTGAAAAGCATGGTGTGACCAATCTTAAGGATTTGAATACGGATCTGGTCGATGAGAATTCCTACAAGAAGGCTCGGGTCAAGCATGCGACTATTTATGTGAAAAATCAGACGGGACTAAAAAATATTTTCAAGTTAGTCAGTCTGTCTAATACCAAGTATTTTGAAGGTGTCCCGCGGATTCCACGGACCGTATTAGATGCCCATCGTGAAGGCCTGATTCTGGGCTCAGCCTGCTCAGAAGGCGAAGTCTATGACGCCGTTGTCTCTCAGGGGGTGGATGCGGCTGTCGAAGTGGCCAAGTATTATGACTTTATCGAGGTCATGCCGCCGGCTATCTATGAGCCGCTGATTGCCAAGGAGCAGATCAAAGATCAGGAAGAACTGCAGACCATTATTCGCAATTTGATTGAGGTCGGAGAACGCTTGGGTAAGCTTGTCCTTGCGACGGGGAACGTCCACTATATCGAGCCGGAAGAAGAAATCTATCGTGAGATTATCGTCCGGAGTCTCGGTCAGGGAGCCATGATTAACCGGACCATTGGTCACGGTGAAAATGCCCAGCCGGCTCCGCTTCCTAAGGCTCACTTCCGGACCACCAATGAGATGCTGGACGAATTTGCCTTTTTGGGCAAGGATTTGGCTAAGAAGCTGGTTATCACCAATCCGAATCAGCTGGCGGAAACCTTTGAGCCGGTAGAGGTGGTCAAGGGCGACCTCTATACGCCTTTCATTGACAAGGCTGAGGAGACAGTTGCCGAGCTGACCTATCAAAAAGCCTTTGAGATTTATGGCAATCCGCTGCCAGATATCGTAGACTTGCGGATCGAAAAAGAGCTGACCTCTATCTTGGGGAATGGTTTTGCCGTGATTTACTTGGCTTCCCAGATGCTGGTGCAACGATCCAATGAGCGGGGCTATCTGGTAGGTTCACGGGGGTCAGTTGGATCCAGCTTTGTCGCGACCATGATTGGAATTACCGAGGTTAATCCTTTGTCGCCCCACTATGTCTGTGGCAAATGCCAATACAGCGAGTTCATCACGGACGGCTCCTATGGTTCTGGCTTTGATATGCCGGATAAGGACTGTCCAGAGTGTGGTCACAAGCTGAGCAAGAACGGTCAGGATATTCCTTTTGAGACCTTCCTTGGATTTGACGGCGACAAGGTACCCGATATTGACTTGAACTTCTCCGGAGAGGATCAGCCGAGCGCCCACTTGGACGTGCGGGATATCTTTGGTGCGGAGTATGCCTTTCGGGCTGGTACTGTTGGTACCGTTGCGGCTAAGACGGCCTATGGATTTGTCAAGGGCTACGAGCGCGACTACGGGAAGTTCTATCGGGACGCAGAAGTTGAGCGTCTGGCGCAGGGAGCTGCCGGAGTCAAGCGGACGACTGGACAACACCCAGGTGGAATCGTTGTTATCCCCAACTACATGGATGTTTATGACTTTACACCAGTCCAATATCCAGCTGACGATGTGACGGCCGAGTGGCAGACCACCCACTTCAACTTCCACGATATCGATGAAAATGTCCTCAAGCTAGACGTTCTGGGACACGATGATCCAACCATGATTCGGAAGCTTCAAGACTTGTCTGGCATTGATCCCAATGACATTCCTATGGATGATGCTGGCGTCATGGCCCTCTTTTCTGGGACAGACATTTTGGGTGTGACTCAGGAGCAAATCGGCACGCCGACTGGTATGCTGGGGATTCCGGAGTTTGGGACCAACTTTGTACGGGGTATGGTTGATGAGACCCATCCGACGACATTTGCCGAGCTCTTACAGCTATCTGGTCTCTCTCATGGTACGGATGTTTGGCTGGGTAATGCTCAGGACTTGATCAAGCAAGGGATTGCTGACTTGTCCACCGTTATCGGCTGTCGGGACGACATCATGGTTTACCTCATGCATAAGGGCTTGGATCCGAAGATGGCCTTTACAATCATGGAGCGCGTGCGGAAGGGTCTTTGGCTGAAGATTTCTGAAGAAGAGCGCAACGGCTATATCGCAGCCATGAAGGAAAACAATGTGCCAGAGTGGTACATCGAGTCCTGTGGAAAAATCAAGTACATGTTCCCCAAGGCCCATGCGGCAGCCTACGTTATGATGGCCCTGCGGGTGGCCTATTTCAAGGTGCATCATCCGATTTATTACTACTGTGCTTATTTCTCCATCCGGGCTAAGGCCTTTGATATCAAGACTATGAGTGGGGGACTTGATGCAGTCAAGCGTCGGATGAACGAAATCGCTGAAAAGCGCAAGAACAACGAAGCCTCCAATGTAGAAATTGACCTTTATACGACTCTGGAAATCGTCAATGAAATGCTGGAGCGGGGCTTCAAGTTTGGGAAGCTAGATCTCTACAAGAGCCACGCGACTGAGTTTCTCATCGAAGGGGACACCCTTATCCCACCATTCTCTGCTATGGACGGTCTGGGTGACAACGTTGCCCGCCAAGTGGTCAGAGCGCGGGAAGAAGGCGAATTCCTCTCTAAGACAGAGCTCCGCAAACGTGGCGGCCTATCTAGCACCCTAGTCGAAAAAATGGACGACATGGGTATTCTAGGAAATATGCCCGAGGATAACCAGTTGAGTCTGTTTGATGAGTTTTTTTAAGAAGGATGTTTATGGAAAATATTACGGAACAATTTAATGCGGTTGCTTCAGAATATGATTGGGTAACCACTCTTTTGGAAGGCAAGCCCGATTATCTACTGGATAATTTGCCTGACAGTAGAGTTTCCGCTTTGGATATTGGTTGTGGCGGAGGGAATACCTGCATTTTTCTGTCTTCATATTTTCAACATGTGACAGGAATAGATCTTTCTGCGGATTTTCTGCAGATAGCAAAAGATAAAGTAGAAAAAGAAGATTTACAGAATGTAGAATTACTGCAGGATGATTTTTTAACCGCTGTTTTTGAGAAACAATTTGATTTTATTTTCAGTCGAACGACATTTCATCATTTGGACATCCCTGAAGCTTTGGAAAAATGTAAGAAATTACTAAAGCCAGGTGGCATCCTGTTTGTTATGGACAATGTATCAGAAAAGCCCACTCCTTCAACTTGGACCTATATTGTAGGCGCTTATTTAGATTTTCCTCGACACTGGAAAAGATTCGGCTTGAAAAATGCCAGAAGAATCTTCAAACATAGCACCTCCAAATCTTGGCTCAATCATTTAGCAACAGATCGCTACCTTTCTAAAAAAGGATATGAAGAGATTTATGGGAAGTTGCTGCCAGGCTGTAAATTAATTTCGGATGGCTGGAATATGAAAGTCATCTGGCAAAAAAACAGTGTATGATTAGCAAAGAAAGGACTATCTCATGAAACTTACCATTTCCGCTCAGGATAAGCCAGCGCAAAAAGTGTTTGATTACCAGCTGAATCTTGATCCAGATACGATTTTGAAAATGACCGCTTTGATTTGTGGTACGGTAGCAGAGGTTAGCCTGCTGTCCTTATTTAAAGAGAAATAACAAAAGAAAAGGAGAAGCAGAATGGTTCTGCCAAATTTTAAAGAAAACTTAGAAAAATATGCTAAACTATTGGTTGCCAATGGTATCAATGTGCAGCCGGGTCACACGGTGGCGCTCAATATTGATGTGGAGCAGCGTGAACTGGCTCACTTGGTTGTCAAGGAAGCCTATGCTCTGGGGGCTCACGAGGTCATCGTCCAGTGGGCGGATGATTTGACTACGCGGGAGAAATTCCTCCATGCACCAATGGAGCGCTTGGACAATGTCCCAGACTATAAGGTGGCTGAGATGAACTATCTCCTCGAAAAGAAAGCCAGCCGCTTGGGCGTTCGTTCATCTGATCCGGGGGCTTTGAACGGCGTGGATGCTGAGAAATTATCAGCTTCTGCTAAGGCTATGGGGATAGCCATGAAACCGATGCGGATCGCAACCCAATCCAATAAAGTCAGCTGGACAGTCGCTGCAGCAGCTGGTACAGAGTGGGCTAAGAAGGTCTTTCCAAATGCAGCCAGCGATGAGGAAGCGGTAGACTTGCTTTGGGATCAGATTTTCAAAACCTGCCGTGTCTATGAGGATGACCCAGTAGCCGCTTGGAAAGCTCATGAAGAAAGACTCAGCTCAAAGGCTAAAGTTTTGAATGAAGAGCAATTCATTGCTCTGCACTACACAGCTCCTGGAACAGACTTGACATTGGGCTTGCCCAAGAACCATCACTGGGAGTCAGCTGGCAGTCTTAATGCCCAGGGCGAATATTTCATTGCTAACATGCCGACAGAAGAGGTCTTTACAGCACCGGACTTCCGTCGGGCCGATGGTTATGTGACCAGCACCAAGCCTCTCAGCTACAATGGCAACATCATCGAAGGCATCAAGGTGACCTTCAAGGATGGCCAGATTGTGGACATTACTGCAGAAAAGGGTGACCAGGTTATGAAGGATCTTGTCTTTGAAAATGCGGGTGCGCGTGCTTTAGGTGAGTGTGCCTTGGTGCCAGATCCAAGCCCGATTTCCCAGTCAGGCATCACCTTCTTCAATACACTTTTTGATGAAAATGCTTCTAACCATTTGGCTATTGGTGCAGCATATGCGACTAGTGTAGTCGGGGGAGAGAATTTATCTGAGGAAGAGTTGGAGGTGGCAGGTCTCAACCGCTCGGATGTCCATGTGGACTTTATGATTGGCTCAAATCAGATGGATATTGATGGTATCCGTAAAGATGGCAGCCGTGTAGCCATCTTCCGCAATGGAGACTGGGTAATTTAAGATTTTGAGCTGCCCTAAATGGCGCATTTCATAATGACAGCTTCCACTTGCTTCTTGGGAAGCCTTGCTAGAAATATAGAAAGAAGGGGAATATATGATTGGTAGTATGTTTGTCGGTTTTATCATCGGCCTTATCGCCGGGGCTATTACCAGCCGTGGGGAGCGCATGGGCTGTATTGGGAAAATCCTCTTGGGTTGGTTTGGTTCCTTGATTGGTCAATTTCTCTTTGGCCATTGGGGACCAATGCTTGCTGATACAGCTATTGTTCCATCAGTGCTAGGAGCAGTTATCCTATTGGCTATTTTCTGGAGACGGGATAGTTAGAATAGAAAAATACCTAGATAGTTTCTATCTAGGTATTTTTGATAATGATATGCAAGTTATTTACTCAATTACCAACATGCCGTCTTTGACTGCAAACGGGTCTTTTTCATTGATGCGGTCATAGAACATGATGCCGTTGATATGGTCGATTTCATGCTGAACAACAATGGCGTTATAGCCCTTGAGCTTGATACGATGCTTTTGACCGTCTTTGTCAAAGTAATCCACGGTCACTCGCGCATGCCGAACCACGTAGCCCGGTACTTCTCGATCGACTGACAGGCAGCCTTCACCATCAGCTAAAGCTGCATCCTGAACGGAGTGGGCTACAATCTTAGGATTGTACATCAAAGTTTGCAGGCTATAAGCTTCCTTAGGCGGATTGCCCTCTTCGTCGTCAGGGTTGGGAACTAAAACAGCGATGAGCCGTTTGGAAATATTCAGCTGGGGAGCAGCTAGACCAACGCCGCCGCGCAGCCCCATTTTTTCTGCCATGACTGGATCCTGGGAATGCTTGAGAAATTGCATCATTTTCTCTCCCAGAATGATGTCCTGGTCAGAAAGAGGGAAGCTGACTTCCTCAGCGATAGCGCGCAGGGTCGGATTGCCCTCACGGATAATGTCCTTCATATCAATTAAATGGGCTGGTTTGGTTAATCGTTCAATAACAGATGTTTTTTCACTCACAGACATGATTCTCTCCTTTTTCTATCCTTCATCATAACATAAAAGCTGTAAGAAATAAAGGCGGGAGCGGTTTTGACTGGCTGGGGGTGCCTGCTTTTTGATGAAGCCACAGCGACCCTTAATATTCCTGACAAAGAAATTGCGTCTTGGCCCAAAAAACTGTATGATAGAGGTAGTGTGAATTTTAAAGGAAAATAGAATGAAAAAATTGATGGAAAAGGTGAGTATCCTCTCGCTTTCTTTGATTCTGACGACGGCTTTTTCGATTTCCAGTGCCCAGTCAGCCATGTTTGCTTTTTATAAAGGGATTCCAGAAAGTTGGGTAGAACTTCTGGTTTCTTTGCCTTCGGCTGGGATTATGCTGATGTTGCTGTTTAATAGGGTCATTGAAAAATACCTAACAGAGCGTCAGATGATTGTGAGCGGGCTTCTAATCTTTTCACTTTGCGGGCTTCTTCCTCTTCTTAACCAGTCCTACTGGCTTATGTTTGCCTCTCGGATTGTCTTTGGGATGGGAATCGGTCTGCTCAATGCCAAGGCTATCTCGATTGTTAGCGAGCGCTATAAGGGACAGGAACGCGTTCGGCTTTTAGGACTGAGAGGATCCGCAGAAGTAGTCGGGACAGCCCTCTTGACTTTTGGAGTCAGTCGACTTCTTCCTCTCGGCTGGCAGGCTGCCTTTCTCGTCTATACCTTTGGACTAGTGGTTTTAGCGCTTTATCTGCTTTTTGTTCCTTATGACAAGGTCTCTGAAAAGCAGCAAGAACAGTCTGAATCGACTCCTAAGCTAAGCAGTCATGATTGGCAGTTGAGTCTAGCTTTTGCCTTTGTGGCGGGGGTTATTGTACTGACTTATATTGCCATCAATGTGCGCGTGCCGGGGATTGTAGAGAAGTCTGGCATGGGGACGGCCCAGACTGCAGGTGTGATTCTTTCCTTGATGCAGTTGATTGGGATTGCAGCGGGGATCAGCTTTGCTAGTTTGACCCGTCTTTTTGGAGATAAACTGCTGATGCTTTCTGGTCTGGTTTTTGGACTGACTCAGATTATCATTGGCTTCTCACCTGATCTCTTGTCACTCAGCATGGCTACTATTAGCGCTGGCTTTGTCTATAGTGTCGGTCTGACGACCATTTTTTACACCCTGTCCGAGCGCATTTCCGCCCACCTCCTCAATCAAGCCACTTCTATCGTGATTTTAGGCTGCAGTATCGGAGCAACGGCCACTACATTTGTCCTCAGTTTCATTGGGAGATTCTCCAACGCTCCAGCCTTTATTTTCAGCGTTTTAGGGCTGGCTATGATTCTGACCTCGCTCTTTGTTCTAAGATTTAGCAGAGAAAAGGGTGGATTGGCTCCAAAAAGCTAGGAGGTTATACGATGCGTCTGGATAAATTTTTAGCAGAAAATGGTCTGGGCTCACGCGCCCAGGTTAAGCAGCTCCTAAAGAAAGGGCTGGTTTTGGTCAATGGCAGAGCAGAGAAATCACCTAAGACTCAGATTGATGAGACAGCAGATGAGATTATTGTTTCTGGCCAAAGGTTGACCTATGAAAAATTCGTTTACTACCTTCTCAACAAGCCGCAGGGAGTCATTTCGGCGACAGAGGATGACCGTCATAAGACGGTTCTGGACTTGCTGGACGAGACTGCCCGTCAGAAAGAAGTTTTTCCTGTCGGCCGCTTGGATATTGATACCCACGGCCTGCTCCTTCTGACCAATAATGGCAAGCTAGCCCATGTCATGCTGTCACCCAAAAAGCACGTCGAAAAAATCTACCGAGCTCAAGTGGCAGGCCTGATGAACCAAGCAGATGAGGAGCGCTTTGCTGCAGGAATAGAACTGAAAGACTTCACCTGCCAGCCAGCTCAGCTCAAGATTTTAGAGCTGGACGAGGCAAAAGAGACTTCTCTCGTAGAAATTACCCTAGCTGAGGGCAAGTTCCACCAGGTCAAGCGTATGGTGGCTTCCTGCGGAAAAGAAGTTACGGATCTTCAGCGCCTCACGATGGGGCCCCTACAGTTGGATCCTGCATTGGCTCTCGGAGAATGGCGGAGATTGACCGAGAAAGAAATACTTTCTTTAGAAATCTTTGGGGTTGAATTGTAAATGACGTAGTACTTCACAGTTAATTTTGTATATCTCATATAGTTGTAATCTGCCAAATGCTAGCCCAAGTCACAAATTTTTTCACTAGTAAATGTTTTTCTAGTTAATATATATGGTATAATAAATTTCAATATAGTAAACAGTTAGTTTACTAGCGATGAGAATTCATTGTTAGAATCATTATAAAGGAGGATTTTATGAATCAGAATGAGTGGGTTGCGCAGTTTGAAGCGACTTATCATCGAAAACCAACAGCTCAAGAGTTTCAAGCGGCAAAGACAAGTGGGAAGTTTGTAGCTCAAGAAATTCCTAAAGCAACAACGATGCTTCAAGCTAAGAACAAGCGCCAAAGGATTATTTTGGGAATTTTAGGACTAGCTACTTCAATTATAGGGATTACAGCAGTTATACTGTTTGGTATGCCACGAAAAGATGTGGTCCTTGATGGTGTATGGATTAATCCAGCTGACTCTATTTCTTTTGTTTATGAACTGAATGATAAGAAAAAGCTATTTAATGGTAAAAAAGATATTGAAAAATTAGCTGAAGGAGACAAAGCTAAGGCTGATTTTGAAAAATTTATTAAGGAAGAAAACGATCCAAAAATTAAGACCTTATCTGACTTTGATAAACATTTCAAACTCAATACTAAGGCTATCTTTTCTGCTTATATTGACGAAAACAAGATTTACCACCTTCTGCAAAATGATGGAAGTATGATTATTTATGATAGTCGTTCAGGTATTAATAGTTCAAATGATTCACAGTATATCAAGCGTCTTCAATTTTATAAAGTTCAGTATCCTAAGGTATTTATTGGTGAGTGGAAAATTCGTTACAAAAATAGTGAAGATTCAATGAACGTAAGTATCTCTGACGTTGGAATTGTAAATATAGAATCCGATCGTGATGAAGAATATAATTCTAGTGATTCGAGTAGATTGGGACTCTATCCCTTTATAGAATATACGAAATTGATTGCTGATAATCCAGAAGAGAAACTGAGTGAAAAAGAAGTTGGGGAAAAGATTGCCTTGATTAAAGAATCAGTCAGAGAAGAAGGTTATCAAGTCAAAAGTAATAAGGATATCTACATTGATATCAATTCTAACAATTATTTCGTAATAGTCCAAAATGGTAAGAAAATACTTATTCTTGATACTGGTGGTACAATCAGAGCAAGTTTAGAAAAGATAGATGAACTAAAGTTTTTTAACCAGTCCTAGGAGACTGGTTTTTTATGACTATCCTGAGTAGATTCTCTTTTTATTTGCTTGATGGGGAATAGCTGCTTATGCTTGGCTATCTCGAAAAAATTACAATTTAGATGGGAAGAAGATAGAGTAGAATCATTTGACAAAGGTAGACCTTCTTGGTAGAATAAGTATGTCGTAAAGACAAATAACTTCTTCTTGGTTGCAGGCCATGCCAAACCTGTCACTCGGATGAAGCGTAAAGAAAAGGAGTATATCATGGCAATCTCAAAAGAGAAAAAAAATGAAATCATTGCACAATACGCACGTCACGAAGGTGACACTGGTTCAGTAGAGGTACAAGTTGCTGTCCTTACTTGGGAAATCAACCACCTCAACGACCACATCAAACAACACAAAAAAGACCACGCTACTTACCGTGGTTTGATGAAGAAAATCGGTCGCCGTCGTAACCTCTTGGCTTACCTTCGTAAGAACGACGTTAACCGTTACCGTGAGTTGATTAACTCTCTTGGACTTCGTCGTTAATCATGATGCTAAGGGCGCCAAAAATCCGTATGAAAATAGGGAAACGACACCGTGTTCGATGAACACAAGGAGTTTCATCTTTTTCACTAGGATTTTAGCCCGAGCTCAAAATAGCTCTCGGACTTCAGGGGGCTTTTTTGTTTTGTCAACTTTTTAGGACTTCGTCGTTAATCTGCTTTATTTTCCACTTACATTGCCTTGTCACCTTACCTAGATATACTCAAGTATTATCTTCGGTTACGGTTCCTAGCACTGTAAGGTAAAATAAACCAAATCTTCTCCCTTAGTCGAGCTGACACCTAGCAGTTCAGTTATTAGGGTTAATAGTAGCGAGTCAGTTCATCTGACTCGCTTTTTCGTTATTTAGTTTTCCGATGAAATTGTAATAAATGTCTATCTGAATAATTTAGTTGCGTTTCATGCCAATCGGCTTGTGAATCATTTTCTGTCAAGTCAGAAATGAAACTCCTGTCGGAATGAGTTAGACTGACAAATCTAGACTAAGTTTTGACGTATTTCATGTGATAGATTAGGCTTAAAAATCTCATTTTACGGAGTTGAAAGAAGTTGCTTCATCGACACGATTCGAAGCGCGATTGGAACAATTCTCATTTATAAAGTAATTTAAGTATGCATCCTGTTTTATGCTATCTCTATATGATATAATGAAAAAGAGGTATAAACTATGTCAGATTTAGAAATTAAAAAAATTGATATCAAAGATTTTGGTTGCTATAAAGACTATAAACAGCATAGTCAGTCAGGTATCGGTAATGATTTTAATGATGGAAGAATTAATATTTTTTACGGTAGAAACTATTCCGGAAAAAGTACTTATTCGAAAATTTTTCAAAGTATTGAACTTAAGCAACTTCCAGAAAAGTACGGAGATATAGATTTTGAAATCAAATTAGCTAACCAGATATTTATCAAATCAAATGAAATAGCGACTCATGCGTTACCTATAGATTGTAAGGTTTTTAATCAGCGATTTATTGACGATAATATTTATCTTCACAATGACAATAAATTAAATAGTTTCCAAATTTCGATAGGTAGTGATACTAATGAAACCTTGAAGAAAATCGAAAATATACGATTAAACGAACTTAAACCTAGAAATGAAAAATTGTCACAGATTGAATCGGATATAGCTGAAAAGCAACAAAAGACTAAAATCAGTAAAGATAGTTTAGATTCAAAACTGAGAACAACTGCTTCAAAAATCAAGAATTTAAAGAATCCCTCGGTCGTAGTTGGTAATAAATATGATATACGAGATATAAAGAAGGAGTTTGAAAAATATTCAGCTCATTTTCCTATTTTACCATTACAAGATGATGAGAAGGCTGTGGCTGAGTTAGAAAAGAATGTTGAACAAGCCAAAATACGAATTCTCGAAAAAAACATAAATAAACCACAAAAAATAGATTTAGTTAGTTTTGACAAAGAATTTAATTTCACATCATTTTTAGAAAAAACGAAGGAACTTTTATCTAAAGTTGTCTCAGTAAGTAATATTTTAGATGAATATAAAGATAGTCCAGATAAAATAAATTGGATTAAGCATGGTGTTGATATTCATGGAGAAAATCCAGAAAAATGTATATTTTGTGGTAACAGCATTGATAGTGACCTCATTAAAAATCTAAAGTTGGCTTTTTCTGATGAGCTAAGCTCTTTGGAAAACAAATTAGCAGTGCAAAATGATACGATAAAATCAGAAATCCAAAAATTAGATTCTATTCCAAATATTAATAAAGAAGACTATTTTAATGATTCTGTATCCGATATTCAAAATATAAACAAAGATATTAAAATTACTATTAATAATAGAAAAAGAGTTCTAGAAACGCTAAAATCAAAAATTTTAGAAAAACAACGAGATATTTTTTCTAAAATTGAAATTAATGATTTAAATTGGCTTGATTTTCCCGAAATTCAAGTTAAGATTGACTCGCTATATGATGATACTGTTGAGCAGATAGAACAATTTGAGGATAGGAAAACTAAAAGTATAGATTTTCTTCGAAGATATTATATTGTAAAAGAATTCCCTGTATCTGAGTTCACTAAACTATCTCAAGAAGTTGACCAACTCCAAGATGATATGGAAAAAATAAGTTTGGAACAGAAAATATTAAACGAAGAAAAAGAAAAATTTGAGCAAGATATTATTGAACTTGAAGGTAGTTTAAAGTCAGAATCTGAAGCAGCAAAACGTATAAATATGATACTTCAAAATTCTTTAGCACATTCAGAGATGTCCCTAAAATCGGTCGATGATGAGGAAGGTATATATTTCGAAGTTTCTCGTAATGAAGAAAGAGCATATAATCTAAGTGAGGGGGAAAAATCATTAATAGCCTTTGCTTATTATATTACAAGATTAGAAAGTTTGTCGACAGAAGAAAAGTCAAAAACAATCTTATTTATTGATGACCCTGTCTCTAGTCTGGATGAAAATAACATTTTTTATATTTACAACCTAATTTTTTGTCTTCTGGAAAAGAAAGAATTTTTACAATACTTCTTATCCACTCATAATCTAGATTTCTTGAAATATACAAATAGATTTTCTAATAAAAAAGATTATTACTTAATAGAAAAGATAAAAGAAGCTGAAAATATCCCGTCAAAAAGTTATATAAAAAAATTGCCTAATCATTTATCAAATAAAGTCACAGAATTTGTATTCCTGTTTGAACAAATATATAGAGTGGCGACGGAAGATGAAGACGAAAATAATTTTTCTGTTTTTTATAATTTTCCAAACAACGGTAGAAAATTTATTGAAACTCTTTTGTACTTTAAATATCCTGATTATAAAACAAATAATGGTAATAAAATTATTAATTATTTCGGAAGTGAGAATGCTCCATTTATACAACGTATAAATAATGAGTACTCTCATGGAGAAGATAGGTTTGATAGAACTCGCAATCCAATTAATACAAGCGAGTTTAAGCATGATGCTAGAATAATATTAGGCGCCTTATATCAAAATGATCCAGAACAATTTAAATCATTTCTCAATAATAGTAATTTAACTCTCCCAGATTTTCTGGAAGATAGATAAAAATAAAATAAGGACATTTCATTAAAGAGAGGTCCTTATTTCTATACTGCTGAGTGTCATGCTCCCTTAGGGGAGATTTTTTATTTTTCAAGAGAATTTTAGTACAATCTTCGGCTCGTCGCCTTGTCTAGAAACATTTTATCCTGCAAGAATGGAGCACTCTTATTTGTAGAGTGCTTTTTCTTTTTCACTGGGATCTTAGTCCGAGCACAAATCACCCCCTCTGGATTCAGAGGGCTTTTCCTTAGTCTTGCTTCTAACTCAGTCAGACTCTTTTTGTGGTCCAAAAAAGCCCTTCTATTATTTTAGAAGAACTTTTTCTATCAGCAAATTTACTCTTTCAAGAATTTTTGGATTGCAAGAGCGGCAGTGATAGCAAATCTTTCGTCAATGCGATGTTCCCCACCTTCTACAGTGACCAGCTTTGCATTTGGAATGGTCTGGCTCGCTTGAACAGCATACTGGTAGGGCACGACTGCATCATCGGTACCATGGATAATGAGGGTCGGAGCTGTGATTTTGGTCTGTTCTGCTTGGATGTCAATGTCTAAGGCATCAATTAGATAAATCTTGCCCAGAGTAGCATTGTGGTGTGTCAAGCTATCAGGAAGTTGGTCGAAGTCAGGACTCCCTAGCTCACGATAGGTCTCTTTGGCATCATCGAAAAGAACGAAAGCTGGAAAGATGAGCAGGAGTTTGTGCACGCGGTCCGGATAAGCAGCAGCATAAAGACTGGCAACAACGCCGCCTTGACTGGCACCGAATAAGCTCATTTTGCTTTTATCTACAAAGGCCTCGGAACGAAGCTTTTCCATGACTTGAGTCAAGTCTGTGAGTTCGGTCTTGACCGACATATTCAGCATATCTTGTCCACCGCTCTTCGACTGACGGCTGCCGCCGTAGAAATCAAAGCTGTAAACCAGATAACCTTGCTTTGCCAACAGCTGGCTGTACATTTCATATTGCTCAAGGGTGTTGTTCAATCCATGTGCGATAACAATAGTCGGCAATTTTTTACTCTTGTAGTCAGAAGGAGCAGTAATCTTTCCGTAGAGCTGCTTGTCATCGTATGAAACGCTGTATTCTTCAGACACGATGTCTTCTGTCGGAGTCGGTTGATTGTCCATTTTCTCGCTAGAAGCTGTCTGTGTGGTTTCTGGCTTAGGAGGAGTAGGATTTGATTTGGTTTGGGAGTGCCAGAAGAAAAGAACCAGTCCAGCTAAGCTCAAGGCTGCTAAAAAAGCCCAAATATACTTCATAGTTCTCTCCTTTCAGTATTTGTAGTATTATATCGGAAATGAATGTATTTTACAAGAAGAGAGATTTCTTGTTTTTGATTTTTCTGGATCTCATACAAGAAAATCCAATTCATTTATCTAAGCGAGATTCAGATAGCCTTGAATTTTTTAGAAAATATTGCTAGACTGTAGCTACTAAGATAAAAACACAGTTCTGGTTGGTAGTCCAGACGCAAAAAATCGATTTTTTGTCAGTAACCTTCCTCCTTGGTTGTCCATTCTTAGGGATTTTTTAAAGGAGGTGCTGTCATGGATAAGATTTCAATGACGCTGACAGTTTACTTTGAAGAGGGATTTTGGCACGGTCTTTTCGAGCAGGAACATGCTCAATCTTATAGAGTTTGCCGAGTCACCTTTGGTGCAGAGCCTAGCACGCGGGAATTGTTGGATTTTCTAAACCGTTATTATCATCGGTTGCAATTTAGTCCTAGCATCAGGGTAAAGGAGAAGGCTAAGTCCATCAGTCCCAAACGCTTGCAGAGACAGGCTAAAAAAGAGCAGCTGGCTTCACGTTCTTCAAAGTCTCAGGAAGCGCTGAAGCTGCAATTTGAAGAGCAAAAGAAAATCGCTCGAGTCAAGCGTAAGCAGCAGAAAGAACTGGCTAAGCAAAGGAAATTCGAACTCAAACAGCAAAAACGATTGGAAAAGCACAAGGGGCATTGAGCCTGCTTTTTCTTATTTATATGGGAAAGTCTTCCGATGGGAGGCTTTTTTGTTTGTCAGGCAATCAGTGAGTGGCTTAAAAAGTGAATTGATTTCTCCAAGTCGTTTTATTTGACAGATGTAACAAAAGAGATTACAATATAATCATAAAATAAAAATTACAAGAGTAGTTTTGAAAAGGAGAAGTTATGATTGAAATCACATATTTGGATGCTGTCAAGCAGGAGCGGAAGATGACCTTTGAGTCTTATCAGGAGTTTGAGCAATCCCAGCAAGCCTGCTTGATTGGAGTGGCAGATTATTACCCAGTTAAAAAACTGACTTATAAAGGTCATGATTTGAACTACCAGGGCACTTATGGAGATGTCTTCTTTTTCCTGATGAAGCAGGATTTGACAAAGTTTGACTAAGAATAAAGGAGAAAAATAATGGTAAAAGCAATCACAGATGCAACATTTGAGCAAGAAACAAAAGATGGATTAGTGCTCATTGACTTTTGGGCCACTTGGTGCGGACCTTGTCGGATGCAGGGGCCAATCCTTGACAAGCTCTCAGAGGAACTTTCCGAAGATGAGCTCAAGATTGTTAAGATGGATGTGGACGAAAATCCAGCTACAGCACGCGCTTTTGGCATCATGTCTATCCCGACCTTGCTCTTTAAAAAAGACGGTCAAGTCGTCAAGCAGGTAGCGGGCGTTCATACTGCCCAGCAGATTAAAGCCATTGTGGCGGAGTTGGGATAAAGTAAGATTATGGTTATATAGGCCTGTTTTAAAATGAGATTGCTCTTGTTTGGAGCAGTCTTTTTTATTTCGATTATAACAATAATGAGTCAATTTAAAATTTTTGTTTGAAAATGCATATTTTAAGGTATAATAAGTAGAGGTAAATTTTTTTCCAATGGGTCGCGCTAGAGATCTAGGTTATTTAAAACACGATGGGAATGTGGTGATGATTATTATTGAGTTTTTAAAATATATTTTATTTATCTTTATGATTTTTACACCATTTGTTGCTCCAGCGGTTTTTTGTTTTTTTGTAGGCTGGATGATTCCTAGAGAGCAGATAACGCAAAAAAGAATCATACTAGTATTAGCTTTCTTGATCCCTGTTTTGCTTTTAATTTCGTATTTTGCCCCTCAGATATTAGGCCTAGTGTTTTGGAGTCTAATCTGGTTTTTCATCGGGCTGTTGCGAATGAAGAATTATACTAAATCACAGTACTGGACAAGATGGCTTATATTTATCGCTTGTTTTAGTGCCTATATTTTACTTTATCTCCGCTTTTTTGGGTCGCTTTATTTTTATTAAACTATTTAAAAATCAGCTTGAAGATTTGCTTCAAGCTGATTTTGTTTATTCCTTACTCCCCCAACTCCTCGCTGTAAGCAATAATCTGATCAACTGTGTCTGACAAGAACTGGATGGTGTCGCGGAGTGGTTTGTCTGTCGAAATATCTGCTCCGATAATCATAGCTGACTCAAGCGGAGTCTTGCTGCCGCCAGATTTGAGCAGCTCAAGCCAGTCACGGGCACCATTTTCGTCATTTTTCAGATGTAGGTAGCCAGCGGTAGAGATGACCAAGCCTGCGGAGTAAGTATAGCTGTAGAGTCCCATGTAGTAGTGGGCTTGGCGCATCCAAGTTAAGGCAGCATCGTCGTCGATTTCAACGGCATCTCCCCAGAAGTCCGTCAAGACTTCTTTCATGATAGCGTTGAGTTTGCTTGCGCCGAAGGTTCCGCCTTCTTCAATCAAAGTATAGACCTTGCGTTGGAAAGCAGCTTCCAGCAAGTGAGTAATGAAGTTGTGGAAGTAAGTATCCGTCAGACGGTGAGCCAGGGCAAAGCGTTTCTGGCGAGGATTATCAAATTGGCGCTCCAGATAATCACTGAGCAGAAGCTCATTGAAGGTAGACGGTGCTTCCACATAGTAGGTGGACATGTGGGCGTTGAAGTAGCTTTGGTGATTGTCAGAGAAGATAAACTGACCAGAGTGGCCAATTTCGTGAATCAGAGTATAGACATCGCTCATGCGACCAGTCCAGCTCATGAGGACATAAGGGTGAACCCGATAAGGATCCGCAGCATAGCCTCCAGAATCCTTTCCAGCATTGGCCGCAAAGTCGACCCAGCGTTCTTCCTTATAGCGGGCAACTTCTTGACAATACTCTTGTCCGAGCGGCTCGACTGATTTCATGACGAGATCGTAAGCATCATCAATGCTGACTTCGGGATTGAGCTCGCTGTCCAAGTCCAGCTTCCAGTCGGCAAAGGTCATTTTTTCAAGTCCGTTTACCTTAGCGACATGCTTGAGGTATTTCTGAGCTACTGGGGCAAATTCGTTCATAATCAAGTCAATCTGCCGGTCAAACATAGAGCGATCAACTTCTTGCTCAGCTAGCAAGTAGTCAAAGACAGAGTCATAGCCCTTCATGTCAGCTAGTAATTTTTCAGACTTGACCTGAGCCAGATAGGCAGCAGCGGCAGTTTTTTGGTGCTGACGAAGGCCTTCAGAGAAAGAGCGGAAAGCTTTTTCGCGGATTTCTGCATTTTCATGGTTTTGGTAAAAATTCTCATAGGTGACAAAGCTGTTTTTGTAAACTTTGCCGTCTACTTCAAAGTCAGCCATGGCAAAGTCGCCAGCTCGCATCTTGGTGTAAATATCCTGTGGACTGTAAAATACCTCACCTAGATTGGTCAAGGCTTTTTCGACATCAGCTCCCAGATAGTGGGCTTTTTTGATTTTAGCTTGGCGAATGGCTGAGGTCAAATGGGGCTCTTGCCCTAGTTTTTCTAAGACAGCTTCATCTGCGCCGACTAGGGCGTCGTCAAAGAAGCTGAGTGCGACATTGGCCTCGGTCTCAAATTCCATAGCTGCTTGGGCAATCTGCGCAAAGCTCTCGTCACCAAAGTCAGTGGTCTGTGGCATAAAACCGTAGTTGCCAATGTGGCTGATTTGGATATAAATCTGCTCTAGCTCAGCAAAAGCCCGCTCAAAATCTTCGAAAGTGCTGAGCTTGCCTTGGTAATCACGGACGAATTTCTGGATGTCCTCTCTGGCCTTTTCGATGGCCCGCAAGAAGTCCTCCTGGTCTTGGTAAAGGGCCGTTAGGTCCCAGAGTTCATTTTCTGGAAATTCAGAACGATGTTTTTGTTCCATAGTTTACTCCTTTTGTCGTATATAGAAATAGTATAGCAAAAAATCCCTCAAAATGTCTTTCTGAGAATTGATTTGAAATAAAAAAGAATGTTGATTTATCAACATTCTTTTAATATATTTTTTTAGAAAGATGTTAACTTTTGTATGTTTAGCTACCAATTACTCATCTCAATGTAATATATATTTTTTTTGAAGACGATTTAATTCCTGTTCATCACCAATTATTTTTATACAATCGAAATAACTATTTATATAATTATAAGAATCATAGTATTCTGAAAAACATAAATATTTACTAGCTTGCTCATATTCTTTTTTTTCTTTTAACTCTGTACCATACAAAACTAAAAATTCAATTGGATGGATTATCTGGTCATCAAATAAGATCTCATTGTGCACATTATCTTCAATAAAATTAACTATAGTAAGTTCTTTATTTTCTTTTTTCTGTAATTTATATTCAATTGCTAATAATAACAATTGATAGCCTTTATATTCTCTTTGAGCTTTAACTAGTAATAATAATTTATTAAAACTATCTTTCATTCCAAGCTTAGCTCTTATTATTAACTGTCCATATAATTTTTGGTCATCAATATCAGTTATCACAGAAGTTAAAAACTCATCTGGTAAAAATTTCTGTTTTAGAATATCTATTGAACTGTCAAAGTAAAGAAAATAATTAATTTCATCATTTTGTACAAGTGTCTCAATTTCCTTAAATAGACTAAAGAATCTATCAACTGCAAAGTATATCGCAATTGATACCGTAACTAAACTTATCATCTCATCAGTTGTATTGTTAGAAACTATTACAGTTATAAAAACTAAAAAGTAAATAGCTCCTTTTAACAAAATTTCTAAACGTGGATTCTTAGTTTGCAATTGTAAACTAGATCTTATCATTAAAACTATTACTAACAAGACAGCAACTTCCAAAGGAATTTCAAACCATATAGAAATAATTTTAGAAATCATAAGCCAAGAAAAGATCCAAAGGAAAATTTTGAGCGCCCTAGTACTTTGTTCTGATTTTACTTTTTTCTCAAGATTTAAAGTTGGTGTTAAAAATAGAAGACAAATACTAAGTAGTCTAAACAAATTACCCTTTCCAAATTGTATTGATGAAGCTAGTATAAGCATCAATATAACTGACAAAGTAAACTGATACTCTCCAAATGTCATAATTGCTACGAGAATTGATGAAATCACTTTAATAACCTCATTAATAAATTTTTCTCGGGAAAAGATCACAAAAATAAAAAATAGTAGAATTCCGCAAGGGATAAATCTGGTTAATAATAAACCTAAATCACTTAATATACCTGAAAAATTTAGCTGAAAAACAACAGTAGGTTTCCAATAAATAAGTTCATCAACTTTACCAAGTTGGAAATCCAAAAATGAATTAATAGTGAACATTAACGAAAGTAAGTGAGAAATCGACAATCGATAAATTTCATCAATTCCGCTATTCCAAATAAATTTCATTGTTCCTATGAAATAAGCAAAAAAATTTATTAGTAGCAAGGTCGACAATAAATCTTGTTTTATGACACTACCATCACTTAGTCTAAGGACTCTATTCCTGATTAGTTGAAACCAATTTTTATCTTCAAACATTTTAAAATTCATCTTTTCCACCTCTAATTTAATTTTTGCCAGTCCTCACTTATTTTATAATTAGACAGTTCCCATGAAGTATCAATATCTATTTTTTATATTTATCATTTTGAGTAAGTCCTTCATATAGCTGGGCTTTTTTATATTGTCTTTTAACATTTTAAAATTCCTTTCGCTTTTCTATTGACTCATAACCAAAAAGCTTATATAAAAACAAAGCATACAAAATAGGTAATACTAGTTAACTTATGAATATACAACCCCACAAAAAAAGCCCTTCAAAACGTTCTGAGGCTTTCGTTTAAAACCAATATAATTATACCAAAATGGTAATATGAAGTCCATGTGAATCAAAATTTGAATAATCTGTAACCGGAGTCCTATTAGGGCTCTTTTTTATTATACGACTCTAAGTTCGTCTTGGTCCGTTAGGTTTCAAAAGACTCGTTTTTATGCTGTTAGCCGAGAAACAATTGATTAGCTTTAATCTTTGTGGAGAACTATAACTGGCTCTAAAATCTAAAAATAAGTAGATTTAAGATATTCATTTAAAAAGGCTGTCAAAGCCTTTTTCTTTTGTCTGAAATTGTGGTAAAATAAGGTCTATACGTGCTTGATACAAAGATGAGGATATAATAAGCTACTAAGACCATGAAATTAAAGTCACAGTGCTAACTGAACACGTCCTATAGGTTGCTTAAGGGCTTAATATCTTGATGAACTGAATACGACCTAAAAGCTGTGTAAAAAAGATAAACTGTCTTGTCTTCATCGAAGACTTCATCAGTTTCCAATTTTTACTTTGCTTTTGACGGGCTTAATATCTTGATCTTTGTAGCCAAGGCGTATGAAAAAATTTGAGCATGTGCTCGGCAAGGAGTCTTTATGACAAAACAAGTTTTTAAAACCGTTTTTGCAGGCCGTGAGCTGGTAGTTGAAACTGGTCAGGTTGCAAAACAGGCAAATGGCAGCGCCGTTGTTCGATATGGAGAAAGTACCGTTTTAACTGCGGCAACCATGTCCAAAAAGATGGCTACTGGTGACTTTTTCCCATTGCAGGTCAACTATGAGGAAAAAATGTATGCAGCTGGGAAATATCCTGGTGGCTTTAACAAGCGCGAAGGTCGTCCATCAACGGATGCGACTTTGACCGCTCGCTTGATTGACCGTCCGATTCGCCCTATGTTTGCAGAAGGTTTCCGCAATGAAGTTCAGGTTATCAATACTGTTCTTTCTTATGATGAAGATGCTTCGCCTCAAATGGCTGCTATGTTCGGTAGCTCTCTGGCTCTTTCTATCTCAGATATTCCTTTTAACGGCCCTATCGCAGGAGTTCAAGTCGGCTATGTAGATGGTGAATTTATCATCAACCCTAGCAAGGAACAAAAAGAAGTTTCGCTTTTGGAACTGACAGTGGCTGGTACCAAAGAGGCTATCAACATGGTAGAATCTGGAGCCAAGGAACTGTCTGAAGATATCATGCTGGAAGCTCTTCTCAAAGGGCACGAAGCGGTCAAAGAATTGATTGCCTTCCAAGAAGAAATTATCGCAGCAGTCGGCAAGGAAAAAGCAGAAGTAGAATTGCTGCATGTTGATGAAGAGCTGCAGGCAGAGATTATCGCAGTTTATAACAGCGATTTGCAAAAGGCTGTTCAGGTAGAAGAAAAGCTGGCGCGTGAAGCCGCAACTCAGGCTGTCAAAGACCAAGTCACAGCGGTTTATGAAGAGAAATACGCAGACCACGAAGAATTCGACCGTATCATGCGTGATGTGGCTGAAATCTTGGAACAAATGGAGCATGCAGAAGTGCGCCGTTTGATTACCGAAGATAAGATCCGTCCTGATGGCCGTAAGGTTGATGAAATCCGTCCGCTGGATGCGGAAGTGGATTACCTGCCGTGCGTGCATGGTTCTGGTCTCTTTACTCGCGGGCAAACCCAAGCCTTGTCTGTCCTGACTCTGGCACCAATGGGGGAAACGCAAATTGTTGACGGCTTGGATCCAGAATACAAGAAACGCTTCATGCACCACTATAATTTCCCGCAATACTCTGTCGGTGAAACAGGCCGTTATGGGGCTCCTGGCCGTCGTGAAATTGGACACGGTGCTCTTGGGGAACGTGCCTTGGAGCAAGTCTTGCCTAGCTTGGAAGAGTTTCCTTACGCTATCCGTCTGGTAGCAGAAGTCTTGGAGTCAAACGGTTCTTCCTCGCAGGCCTCTATCTGTGCGGGCACTTTGGCTCTGATGGCCGGTGGTGTGCCGATTAAGGCGCCGGTTGCAGGAATTGCCATGGGCTTGATTTCAGATGGCAGCAACTACACAGTTCTGACCGATATTCAAGGTTTGGAAGACCATTTTGGCGATATGGACTTTAAGGTAGCTGGTACCCGTGAAGGGATTACCGCCCTACAGATGGATATCAAGATTGCAGGAATCACAGCGGAAATTCTGACAGAAGCTCTGGCTCAGGCTAAGAAAGCTCGTTTTGAAATTCTGGATTTGATTGAAGCGACGATTCCAGCTCCGCGTCCTGAGTTGGCTCCAACTGCTCCGAAAATCGACACCATCAAGATTGATGTGGACAAGATTAAGATTGTCATCGGTAAAGGTGGGGAAACCATCGATAAGATTATCGCTGAAACCGGTGTTAAGATTGATATTGATGAAGAGGGCAATGTATCCATCTACTCTAGCGACCAAGATGCTATCAATCGTGCCAAGGAAATCATTGCTGGCCTGGTCCGTGAAGCAAAAGTGGATGAAGTTTACCATGCCAAGGTTGTTCGGATTGAGAAATTCGGTGCCTTTGTCAATCTCTTTGACAAGACGGATGCTCTGGTTCACATTTCAGAGCTGGCTTGGACTCGGACCAACAACGTCGAAGATGTCGTACAAATCGGTGATGAAGTGGATGTCAAGGTGATTAAGATTGATGCCAAAGGCCGGGTGGATGCTTCCATGAAAGTGTTGCTGCCGCGTCCACCAAAGTCTGATAAGCCAAAACATCATCATGACAAGGGGCATCATCCGCGCAAGGAGCACAAGGGTCATAAGGAACATCAAGAAAGCCCTAAAACAGAAGAATAAGAGGTCGCTTATTCCTACAGACCTCATCAAAAATCGGCAGAGGCGAGCCTAGTTCTCGTCTCTCCTTGTTTAGAGAAGGAAGGAGGCTAGCATGGGTTGGTGGAAGGAATCTATTGATATTGTAAAAGAAAATGACCCGGCGGCACGAACGTCGCTGGAAGTCTTGCTTACCTATCCAGGCATCAAAGCTTTGGCGGCCCACCGCCTCTCGCATTTTTTGTGGCGGCACGGCTTCAAGTTGCTTGCGCGCATGCACAGTCAATTCTGGCGTTTCTGGACCCAGATTGAGATTCATCCCGGCGCTCAGATTGAGTCAGGTGTCTTCATTGACCATGGCAGTGGCTTGGTTATTGGAGAGACAGCCATTGTGGAGAAGGGAGCCATGCTTTACCACGGTGTGACCCTAGGCGGGACGGGCAAGGATACAGGCAAACGCCATCCGACCGTGCGTCGAGGTGCTTTGGTCTCTGCCCATGCTCAAGTCATTGGACCAATTGAGATTGGTGAAAAAGCCAAGGTCGGAGCCGGTGCAGTTGTTGTAGCTGATGTTCCTAGTGATGTGACAGTAGTTGGTGTACCAGCCAAGATTGTTCGTGTTCACGGTGAGAAAGACGAGCCAACCATTCACGAGGTAGAGGAGAAACGGGAATACTATCTAGACAAGCTAGAGCATGCCCGTGAAGCCAGCCACCATTCGTCAAGTCTGTAGAAAAAGTTGGCAAAGTTATCTAAGTAAAATATGACAGGAGGAACCGACATGTCAGATTTATCAGATGCTATTTTGAACCAGGTAGTCCTTGAACTGAAAGAAGGTTTGGACGGTCTTGCCAAGGATCGTTTTACAAAATTGCCGCCTAGCCACCAGCGCGAATGGGCTCGCTATATCAGTGAAGCTAAAAAAGATGAGACCAAACTGCGCCGCATAGAAAAGATGAAGGTGGATTTGCTGCAGCCTTAAAGAAAGAGAAGTTATGCTATTAGAGGAATTTGAAGATGTGGCAGCAGTCATTGAGCCAAATGAAAAGCCAGTCCATGACAAGGGTGAGGTATGCGAAACCATCATCCTGTCCTTTAATGGCGAAATTCTGAAACGTTTGGTTGAGTCAGAGGAAGTCTATCCAGGAGGCTATTTGAAAAGCATAAACGGCCAGCATCCATGGTATATTTATGGCCAAGGACCTAGCAAGCTGGCAGTTATGTTGGCTCCGATTGGGGCTCCCATGATAGTCGGCCAGCTGGAGGAGTTGGCGGCCAGAGGCTTCAAGAATTTCATCATTCTAGGTTCCTGTGGCGTTTTGGACCGCTCAATTGAGGCGGATAAGATTATCCTGCCTGCAGCTGCATTGCGAGATGAAGGAACTAGCTATCACTATGCCCCACCGGGTGACGAAGTAGCCTATGACGAGTCACTGCTGATCGAGCTGGAAGCCATCTTTGACAAGCACAATATCGAGCATATCCGCACCAAGTCTTGGACGACTGATGCCTTTTATCGAGAAACGCCTGATAAGGTCAAGCGTCGCTTGGCTGCTGGAGCCAAAGTGGTGGACATGGAAGCTTCAGCTATCATGGCTTGGAGTCAATTTCGCAAGAGTAAAGTCTATCAGTTCTTCTACACAGCTGACTATGTGGATCATCATAACCGAACCTGGGATGCCCGTCATGAAGAGCGGACAGCTGATGCCATGACTTTTTTCACTATCGCTTTGACAATAGCAAAGGAACTAGAAAGGTAACTACAAGAATGGCAGTATATTTTTACGGCTGTATCACCATGGATGGCTACTTGGCAGACAGTCAGCACAGGATAGACTGGCTGCATCAGCTTGGTTCTGTAGAGGATACAGGCTATGATGACTTTTACAGGCAAATGGATATCACCATCATGGGCAAGCGGACCTTTGAGGAAATCCAAGATTTGCAAGATGTAGAAAGTTTTTATCAAGCTACGGAAAACTATGTCTTTACGCATGATAGGCACCTGCCTGTCAGCAATTACCAGCCAGTAGCTGGGGATGTGGTGGACTTTGTTCACCAGATTGACAAAGGCAAAAATGTCTTTGTGATTGGTGGTAATTCCTTGGTAGGACCGCTCTTGGATGCGGATCTTTTCGACCACCTCATTATTCAGATAGCGCCCCTTATCCTGGGAAAGGGGGTTCCCCTCTTTACCCAAGAGGAAGGGCAGCGCTTTTACCAACTGGATAGCCTCAGACAATTTGGCCCTTTTGCAGAGCTGGTTTTCAGCCGAAAAAGTCAGAAATAGAGAAGGGAGTGGACCGCATGATTAAAATTTACGACACCATGACCCGCAGCCTACGTGAATTTGTGCCCATTGAAGAGGGCAAGGTTCGCATGTATGTCTGCGGTCCGACGGTTTATAACTATATCCATGTCGGCAATGCCCGCTCAACAGTAGCTTTTGACACGGTTCGCCGCTATTTTGAGTATCGGGGATTTGAGGTCAATTATATTTCCAATTTTACAGATGTAGATGATAAGATTATCAATCGCGCCAAGGAAGAAGGCATCACACCAAAAGAAGTGGCTGACAAGTATATCGCTGCTTTTCGTGAGGATGTGACGACCTTAGGTGTCAAGCCGGCTACTCAGCATCCGCGCGTGATTGACTTTATGGAGGCAATCATTGACTTCGTGCGGACTTTGGTGGACAAAGGCTACGCCTATGAGTCAGAGGGCGATGTCTACTTCCGCGTCGAAAAGTCTCGTGATTATGCCAAATTAGCCAACAAAACTTTGGCAGACTTGGAGTTGGGTGCTTCTGGTCGGACAAATGAGGAGACCGCCCGCAAGGAAAATCCAGTAGATTTTGCTCTCTGGAAGGCAGCTAAGCCGGGTGAGATTTCCTGGGACAGTCCTTGGGGAGCAGGTCGTCCGGGCTGGCACATCGAGTGCTCGGTCATGTCGACGGAGATTTTGGGTGATACAATTGATATCCACGGTGGCGGGGCAGACCTAGAGTTTCCTCACCATACCAATGAAATCGCCCAGTCAGAGGCCAAGACTGGTCAGACTTTTGCCAACTACTGGATGCACAATGGCTTTGTCAACATTGATGACGTCAAGATGTCTAAATCTCTAGGCAATTTCATCACTGTTCACGATGCCCTCAAGACCATTGATGGTCAGGTGCTGCGTTTCTTCTTTGCTACTCAGCATTATCGCAAGCCGATTAATTTCACGGAAAAAGCTGTTCATGATGCAGCGACTAATCTCAAATATTTGAAGAACACCTATGAGCAGCCTTTCACTGGTCAGGCAGACTCTAATCAGCTTCAGGCCTTTCTGGACAAGTTCACCGCCGCCATGGACGAAGATTTCAATGCGGCCAACGGTATCACGGTTGTCTTCGAGCTGGCCAAGTGGATCAACTCTGGCAACTACACAGCTCAAGTCAAGGCAGCCTTTGCCAAGCTCTTAGAAGTTTTTGGTATCGTCTTTGTAGAAGAAGTTTTGGACGCGGACATTGAGCGCTTGATTGAGGAACGCCAGGTGGCGCGTGCTAATCGGGACTTTGCGACTGCAGACCGTATTCGAGATGAATTGGCCGCTCAGGGCATCAAGCTTTTGGATACTAAGGACGGAGTGAGGTGGACCCGTGACTGATGTCAACCTGATTAACGGTATTGCCCTCGCCTTTGAGGGAGATGCTGTCTACTCCATGTATATCCGGCGGCACCTGATTTTTCAGGGGCTGACCAAGCCTAATCAGCTGCACAGGGAAGCGACCAAGTACGTTTCTGCCAAGGCTCAGGCTAATCTCATCTCTCTCATGCTGGAAGAAGGATTTCTGACGGAGAAGGAAGAGGATATTTACAAGCGCGGCCGCAATGCCAACAGCCACACCAAGGCTAAGAATACAGATATCGTCACCTATCGGATGTCTACCGGCTTTGAGGCAGTCATGGGCTACCTGCATATGACCGAAGCCATTGAGCGACTGGAAGAGCTGATTGACTGGTGTATTCGGAAGATAGAGGGTTCGTTCTGATTATGAAAGGAACCAATTTATGAGTGATTTCTTACAATTTGACAATTTTAATTTCAAGTTGGCTATTATTCAGGAGTTGATGTATGAACAAAACGTGCTTGAGCCACGATTTAACGTTTACAGTTTTTGTGAATCTGAGAAATTATCTGTAGATCCAGAAGACTTCGATGAGACACCAATTCCTGAAGTAGAGACTTATTTTAAACAGTTGGAAATACCTAAAGAGTATGCGCAGAATGTGGAAAGCCTCTTCTTTGATGGAGGTAATGATATCTATGCGCAATTAATCCCTTTATGGGATGGTGAAGATGATCAATTTGATTTGGAAAATGTGAGTGAAAAAGAGCTATCACAGTTTTCGAATTTAAAAACCATAGACGGAACAATCTTTCCATTTTCTAAAGAAGTACGTGATTTATTTGAATCCAAAGGAATTGATATCGAAGAGTAATATTTAGTAATAACGCTCTTATGTTTTATGAAAAAGCGATAGATAAACCTAAGATACAGTAAAATAATGTATCTAAATTGAATAAAGGAATCTTATGAAAAAATTTATATTGTTTGCAGTATGCTTGTTTAGTCTGATGACACTTAGCGCCTGCATGTTTGTCCCTCTTTTCAGACGAAGTGGCAATACTTCGTCCTCATCTAGCTCTAGCTACTCTAGAAAACAGAGTTCATCTTCGAAAAAAGAATACTCTGATGACGACTATGACTATAGCTCATCTAGTTCGTCTTCTGCAATTGAAGATGATCCATATACTCTCTTTAATGATTTTGGTCAATCTTTGGATGCCCTTACTGATATGCAAGATATTGATAAGTGGGAAGAATTTAAATCAATCAATCTCATTTATTTTGAAGAGGAGTCTGATCGGGTTGCTACTAAAAAGGATGAAGTACGTGCTAAGCTGGGTCAGCCAACTTCAGAGCTAAGTAGTGGAGGTGACCTGTGGAAGTCGGATAATTATACTATCCTTATTGCTTATGATGAAAATTCTGTTGTCATGAATAAGCTGATTACATTCACTTCTTCCAAGCAGGTGGAAAGTTTAAGCGGTATTTCTAAAGGGATGTCAGCCCAAGACGTTGTCAAAAAACTAGGTAAACCACGAGGACTGGATGTGACAGGTATGTTTACTCGCTTCGTTTGGGCGGACGAGGATGATAAGGACTATTACGTCTATTTTAAGGGAAACAAGGTTTATGATACTAAGGAACCAAATTAAAAAGACATCAGCTATATGGGTGATGTCATAAAATCCAAACAAATTATTTTAATTTAGAGATAAAGATGATCAAAGGTCTTTATCTCTTTTTTAGTTTTAGTACTTTATTTACCAAACAAAGCCGCTAGTCTTCTTTATAATTTTCGTAAAATTCTACCTTAATTCTAATAAAGGTTTCCAAGTCTCGCAGGAGCTGCAGGAGCATAGCGCGGGTTTCAAATTCCTGGCGGGTCTTAGGGAGTGGCCGCTCGCGAAATACGGTCAAATAGTTGTCAATCTCGTCCAAAAGGTCTCGGGCGGGATTTTCTTGGCTTAGTTGCTTAGCGGTCTGAGAGAAGAGGCGGGCTAAAATCAAGCTTTCACTGGCTGCTAGATGGCAGTTGTTGATATTGCTAGCCATGTCTTGCAGGATGCGGTTTTGGGCCTGCCGCATTTCAAAATAGTGGATATGGTAGTTGGTCTGGTGAAAGAGGTGGTTGGAGTAATCCAGATAGACCAGCTCCAAGGCTTGCTGTAAAATCTTGTCCAGCTCCTTGATCAGAGCTGCATCATTTCGACCGTCTCCAGATTTTAAGAAATATTCAAAGCGTAGCAAAATCTTTTTCAGCTGTTCCTCCACTTGCTCGTGGTAGCTGTCAATCTCTTGCTGGCGCGAGGGCATATAGAGATTAGCTAGCAGAGCAAAGCCAGTTCCAATAAGAAATAGAGCTAGCTCGTTTCCAAGCAGAGACCAGGAGGTGGATTTTTCTAAGAGCAGATGGGTGACCAGGACGGTACTGGGGGTGATGCCAATTTCCCAGCCAAGCCGAAAGGCCAGTGGTACATAGATTGCGATATAGATGGCCAATGCTCCGAGATGAAAACCTAGAAAGTGAAAAGCCAGGCTTCCGATAGCCAGAGCCAGAAGGGTAGATAAAAAGCGATTGCCAGCTAGCTTCGCTGTGCTGCGGCGGGTATCGGTCACGCTGAGGATGGCAATAATTCCAGCTGAAGTTGAGTAGGTCAGACCTAAAAAGTCAGCCAGCCAAGCAGCTAGACAGGTGGCTAGTACTAGCTTGATGGTGCGTTGGAGGAGAGACATGAGTAGGAGTTTCCTTTTTTAGACTTCTTTCTATTATAGCACGACTGGTGGGGAATCTTGGGGACTGCTGATTGCTTTTTATCAGAGCAGAATTCTGTCTCGCCCGAGTAAATCCTGCCGCCATTCTTTCGCCTTTGTGTTATACTAGTCCTATGGAAAAAAACGATATTGTCTACGGTGTGCATGCGGTGACAGAGGCTCTCGCGGCTAACACTGGAAATAAACTCTACATTCAAGACGACCTGCGTGGTAAAAAGGTCGACAAAATCAAAGATTTAGCAGCGGAAAAGAAGGTTTCTATCTCATGGACGCCTAAGAAAACCTTGCAGGAAATGACTGACGGAGCTGTTCATCAGGGCTTTGTCCTGCGGGTGGCGGAGTTCGCCTATACTGACTTCGAGGTGCTGTTGAAAAAAGCAGAGCAGGAAGACAATCCTCTCTTATTGATTTTGGACGGGCTGACTGACCCGCACAATCTGGGCTCTATCTTGCGGACGGCTGACGCGACTAATGTGACTGGAGTCATCATTCCCAAGCACAGGGCCGTCGGTGTGACCCCAGTCGTAGCCAAGACCTCAACGGGTGCCATTGAGCATATTCCCATTGCCCGTGTGACCAACCTCAGTCAGACACTGGACAAGCTCAAGGAAGCTGGTTTCTGGATTTTCGGTACGGATATGCAGGGGACGCCTTCTCATAAATGGAATACAGCAGGCAAGCTGGCCCTCATCATCGGTAACGAAGGTAAGGGGATTTCAAGCAATATTAAAAAGCAGGTGGACGAGATGATTTCTATTCCCATGAATGGGCATGTCCAGAGCCTCAATGCCAGTGTTGCAGCGGCTATTCTCATGTATGAAGTCTTTCGCAATCGCCTATGAAAAGAAAAATCTTACTGGTGGACGGCTACAATATGACGGCCTTTTGGCGCGAGACTCGTTCTTACTTTAACCGCGGAGAGCTAGATGCAGCGCGAACGATTCTGCTCCAGAAGCTCAGCAATTATGCCAGCTTTGAAGGACTGGAAGTTATCTGCGTCTTTGATGCCCAGTATATGCCGGGAGTTCGGCAGACCTACGAGGAGTTTAATGTGACGGTCGTTTTCACTGAAGAGGAGGAAACGGCAGATGATTATATCGAGCGCTTGGCAGCTGAGCTCAATACACCCAAAAATCAGGTGTCAGTTGCGACTAGCGATCTCAATGAGCAGTGGACTGTCTTCGCCCAAGGAGCTTTGAGAGTTTCCGCTAGAGAGCTAGAGAAGCGAGTGGCTGTTACCAAATCAGACCTCAATAAGCTGAGCGGACAAATCAACCTGCAAAGACCGCCCTTGCGACCGATGGACAGCCAATCTTTGCGCGATTTACAAAAAATGATGGAGAAAAAAGATGACCTTTAAAATTTTAACTGATTCAACAGCAGACCTGCCAGAAAACTGGTCTCAGGAAAATGATGTGCAGGTCCTAGGCCTGACCATTCAGCTGGATGGTCAAACTTATGAGACAGTTGGTGCGGACAAGCTGACCAGCCAAGAACTTCTGGATAAGATGGAGTCCGGCAGTAAGCCGACTACCAGCCAGATCAATGTCGGCCAGTTTGAAGATGTTTTTCGAAGCTATGCCAAGGAAGGGACGCCGGTTCTCTATGTAGCTTTTGCTTCGGCTCTATCAGGTACTTATCAGAGTGCTGTCATGGCACGGGAGATAGTCTTGGAAGATTTTCCAGATGCACTGATTCGTATCATTGATACCAAGGCGGCTTCCATGGGTGAAGGACTTTTAGTCATGAAGGCGGCAGAAGCTAGAGCGGCAGGCCAGACCTTGGAGCAGACAGCGGACTTGATTGAGAGCTTGGTGCCTAAGGTCAAGACATATTTTCTGGTTGATGACCTCAATCACCTCATGCGGGGCGGTCGGATTTCCAAAACTGCTGCGCTTATGGGGAGTTTGGTCAATATCAAGCCGATTATCGCTGTCAAGGGAGATGGAACTCTGGACTCGGTCGCTAAGGTTCGCGGTAAGAAAAAGGCGCAGGCCGAAGTGGTCCGCATGACTCTGGAGGGAATGGCTGACCCGCGGGTGGTCATCGCCTATGCAGGTGCCAAAGAGGTTGCTGAGAGTTTAAAAGCCCAGCTGCTGGAAAGCGACCAAGTGGAGGAAGTTCTCCTTATGCCTCTGGGACCTGTCATTTCTACCCATACTGGTCCTGGAACTTTGGGACTCTTTAGTATTGCTCAAGACATTCAAGACTAAGAAAACATGAAATCGCTATTTCATAAATAATTGCTTCAAATCTATTGCTTTTGCCTACTATTTTTGATATGATAGTAGGCGGTATTGTTTACCCCATTTGTAAGGCCCCGGAACCTTTCAAATAACTCGCGGACCGGAACATCCGCCCTGTAAACAAAAACGATATTCATAGGAGAAATCATGAACAAAACAACATACATGGCTAAGCCAGGTGAAGTTGAACGCAAATGGTATGTAGTGGACGCTACTGATGTCCCTCTTGGACGCCTTTCTGCTGTTGTAGCAAGCGTACTTCGCGGAAAAAACAAACCAACCTTTACACCACACACTGATACAGGTGACTTCGTAATCGTTATCAACGCTGAAAAAGTAAAATTGACTGGTAAAAAAGCGACTGATAAGATTTACTACACTCACTCTATGTACCCAGGTGGATTGAAACAAATCTCAGCAGGTGAGCTTCGCTCTAAGAACGCTGTTCGTTTGATCGAAAAATCTGTTAAAGGTATGCTTCCGCACAATACTCTTGGTCGCGCTCAAGGTATGAAGCTGAAAGTATTTGTAGGCGCTGAGCACACTCACGCTGCACAACAACCAGAAGTTCTTGATATTTCAGGACTTATCTAAGGAAAGGAACAAATAAGCTATGTCACAAGCACAATATGCAGGTACTGGACGTCGTAAAAACGCTGTTGCACGCGTTCGCCTTGTTCCAGGAACTGGTAAAATCACTGTAAACAAAAAAGATGTTGAAGAGTACATCCCACACGCAGACCTTCGTTTGGTTATCAACCAACCATTCGCAGTTACTTCAACTGTTGGTCAATACGACGTTTTCGTAAACGTTGATGGTGGTGGCTACGCTGGTCAATCAGGCGCTATCCGTCACGGTATCGCTCGTGCCCTTCTTCAAGTAGACCCAGACTTCCGCGATTCATTGAAACGCGCAGGCCTTCTTACTCGTGATGCCCGTATGGTAGAACGTAAGAAACCAGGTCTTAAGAAAGCTCGTAAAGCTAGCCAGTTCTCAAAACGTTAAGAACGGCTACAATACAGCATTTACAACACTTCATGGTTCACACCATGGGGTGTTTTTTGATGATTTTTAGCAAAATTCACACCACTTTTCACACCAAATTCACACCATTACTTTTTAAAGCTACGATAAGCAATTTCTCCGACAGCCATTGGAACGACGTTTGAAACGTTAACGTAAGTCTTGGTTGTGAGTGTGTCGCTGTGTGTTAGAGCCTCTGAAATAGCTTCGAGTGAGAGTCCTGCTTGTTTTGCAAGTGTAGCTCCTGTGTGTTTTAATTTATGAGGGGATGCTGGAGCAAGTTCAGGGTGTCTTTTTCTGACTGATTTCATTCTATAATTTAGATAGTCAGTATGGAGAGGTTTATTAATGTTAAGTATTTTATATTGTTTTTATCCTGAAAAATATTCATGTACTTATTCCTGAAATAAAAAAACCAGTTAATTTAACTGGTTTAGTATATATTAGTTAGTAGATATCTTGATCGTAAATACGGCGTATAACACTTCCTATGTTAGTATAGGGCTCATAAACAATAGTTTTTTGACATAAATTTTCCATTGAAGAAGTTTTTTCCATAGCTATTGCTACAAAGTCTTCTAATTGCATTAATAAATCTTTATCATTTTTATGATTCCTTTCATATTGCTCGCAATCTAGATACTCTTCTAATTTTTCATACAATCTATCTTTTGTGTGAGATTCGTTAGGTTTTTCGAAATGTGCTAACAACCATACTTCAAAACAACTATTTGAAAACCCGATATCAATATCGTTTGCTTTTGCGTCTTTTAAAACACCCTCTATTTCGTCATTTTCTAAACTATCTTTGTCAAAAATAATATAGACTCCTCCAAGATTTCTCTTTTCTGTCTTACTTAGAGTACTTATTTTTCCTAATGCGTGATTTAGAAGACATCGACCTTGTTTACTTGTGGGATGTATAGATACTTTTACGGTGGCTGTTCTGTTATACTTCTTGTTTAAAATTGAGAAATAATTTTTTTCCGTGTATCCTTCAGTGAACACATAAATAGATTTTCTCAGATTTTTACCTTTAGATTGTCTATCTCTAGCCATTTAAATCTCCTTAAATAGTTGATTCATTCCTTCAATATCGATATCTGGTAAAGCACCAAACTGCCCATTTAAGTAACGTTTAATGAAAGAAATATCACTTCTTGATACACCTTGTATATCATTAAAATCAAAAAGAGAGTATAAGTCTGTTTTTCCCAAGAAATCTTTTTCCGTCATATAAATTTGATCTACTCTTAAATTCGAATCTAATAAATTTAAATTATGTGTTGTAAAAATGAATTGATTCGTGTTTGACTCGGAATTAATTATGTTCAACAATGCATTTGTAAGAGATAAATGGAATGAATCATCAAATTCATCCATAACTATAACTCTATCTTCATGTAAACTATCCAACAATGTCAAAGCAACGGCCATCATTTTTTGAGTACCGGAAGATTCCATTTCATATGGAATCTTTTCTTTACCGACTACTCTCCCATTTTCATCATATTTTTTGTAAATAGAATATACTTCAAAAGTTGTAAATTGTTTTGATAACAAACTTTCGTCAAGAGTTTCCATAGATAGCATTTTTTTAAACTCTTCGGGAATTGATTCTATCTTTTCAATAACCTCAATATCTAAAATATTAAAGTCAGCCAGATTTAATAGTTTAATGAATATATTTTTCTTAGCTGAATCGGCTTGGATTGACTTAAATAATCGTTTGCGAAAAGGTTCAAAAATTAAATTTGTATGGAACCATTTGAAAACAGCAACACATTCTGCATCATTCTTATCCTGTCCATCAAATAATAACAGTTTATTTTTCCTAACAGATTGTCGTATTTTTTTTAAGTTATTTGGAAGTATTTCTGAATCATTTGGAGAAGCGGTTCGTTTAAAGTATAATTTTTCTTCATTTTTTTGTGTAACAAAATAAAGTTCCTCTAAAGTCACTTCTTCTGAATTGTAACAAATATGATAGCGATAAACCTTTTTATTCTTAATCAAGCGAATTGAAAATTCAGTATCTTCATATTTGTTTTTATCATTTAAGCGAAATGGCATATAGGGTAAAGAATCTTCAATGTCATCTGTAGGTTGTAGAACCATTTTGGCAAAGACACTTAGTGCTGCAATTAGGTTGCTCTTTCCAGATCCATTGGAACCAAAAATATTTACATTTTTCAATAAAGATAGATTTTCTTTATTTAGTATATGAGACTTAGCATGTCTTTTTAAATATTTGCCTTTTTCTAAAGATAAGACTGTGTTATTTTGGAAAGATAAAAAGTTTGTAATTTCGAAATCAACTAGCATAATCTACCTCCTTCTCCTTCTAATTATACAAGAAAAATTTAAATTTAACAACGTTTTTTCGTTATAAAGTAAATTATTTTTAATTTTTTTAGTTCGCAGTTAATTATTAGGAATTATCTGTTTGGGTTTATAAAATTTTTTAAATTTTAGATATTATTTTAATCTTTATTGTTTTATCGATGCATTAATTTTTACAGAGCTAGACTATTCCCCTATTTAAAATATATTGATTCATATTCTATGAAATTATTAAATAGAAATAGTTCAAAAAGACTTGATGTATCACTATTTTCAGTCCAATTGAAAAGCATTCTTTTAAAACCAGGTCTTAAGAAAGCTCGTAAAGCATCACAATTCTCAAAACGTTAATCAACACGATTATATCAACGTTTTCAGACATTCAAGAGAACTCTCTTGGATGTCTTTTTTGATGCAAAAAGTCATTTAACTTAAAAATACACCAAGATTCAAAATCTTGGTGTATTATCTTTTTTAGATAATCGTTCTCTAAAAAGTTTTGTCATTTGTTTTTGTCCGGCAGGAGTAGATAGTGCTTCTTTGCTTATTTCTCCTTTAAATATTTGTTCCATTAAAAATAGGTAAGCTTCACCCAAAGCTGTTGTAATTAATCCGGCAGTAGTACCAGAAATTGTTCCACCGACTGCCGTTCCTACTCCTGGAATAAATTTGAGGATATTAGAAACAATTGTTTTTCCAAGGAATGTTGCTCCTCCAGACCCTAAAGTCGAGGATACAAAGGCGGTTAGAAAGGTTTTGTTTATATCCAGTCCAAATATTACTGTGATGCCAGTAATCATGCTTATCTGGGTCGGCACAAGCATGAATGCATCTGCGAATGGAAGCGGTGCAAAGCCTTCACCAAAACTTGCTGCTACTGCAGTTGCAATGACTGCCCTAGCATGTTTTTTTTTAGATTCCAGAGATACTTTTTGGATATTTTGCAGCGTATCTTGAAGTTCAGTCGGCAAGACCTCAGACATTACATCAATCAAAGTATCTAATCCAAAAGCTTTAGCGACATATTCCTCGTCAAAATCCATGTCCTGAGCTAGAATAGGCACAACTTTACAAACATCTAAGTTTTCCTGCTCAACATGAGCTTTCATTTCTAGTGCTTTTTTCTTAGGTACAGATTGAGTAAGGACAACGATAATTGGGACCTTAGACTGTTTATTCTTCTCAGAAAACTCTCTGAGCCATTCCACTTCCGAACTATCAAAAGTACGGTTTGAACCAACATTAATACAATACCAAATGCAGTGAATCACTTCATTGATATCATTAGAAGAGTAACCGTTGTTAATTAATTTTATCACTTCATCTTTGACACTCTCCTGTTGGGCATATGATAATTCAAAGCCGGGTGTATCGTAGATTGCCAAAGGATATCCGTTTTTTTCAATTTTGCGAATTTCTTGAGTTACTGGTCGACCCAATCCGGTATCAGCAAAATTACCTCTAAACAAACTGTTGATTAGTGTGCTTTTGCCGACACCTGATTTACCAATTACAATGATGTTTAATCTTTTTAAATTATGAATTCTATCATTAATCGCATTGAGACATTGTTGCGCAATATTGTCAGTATTAATTTGCATGATCTTCTACCTTTTTATATTCAGATTTTTTAACCAATTTGTCCTTGCAATCAAAATTGACTTTTCGATGATTAGTTATTTTTACTTGCTTTTTATATAAATAATTTGTTGTTTTTTTCAAAACTTTAGGCAGAAGAACTGTAGAGGCTAAAATTAAAGCTCCGCTTACGAAGATGTATTTTGCAGTAGATGATTTTCTCTTTCTCGTGCCTTTTTTCTTTGACATAGTATTTCTCACTAATATGATTTTTAAAATAATTATATCATATAAGAAATTAAAAGAGTCAATTTAATGATTTTGTTTATCTCTTTGTTTTAAAGCTTTTAGAACAACTTCTTTGATAGAAATTGAAGTAATGTTAGCAGAGATCTATTAGTTGTAATGAAGAGGCTGTAAAGATCTTGAAGATAGAGAAGTAGTTATGTGGTTTTCAGCCTCTTTCGCTCTCCAAGGTACAAGAAAAATAAACCACCTGCCTTGCGTATGTGGTCCCTAGATGGGTGGCTATGATTTGTAAAATAAGTCTAAGTAAATAGCTTGCTAAGATTTAGTAATTTATAGATTTTTAAAAATTTATATAGTACACTAGATGTGTAATATTGAGTTTTGAGTGACTGAAAAATTAGTATGGATGTTACCAGCTGTTTTAGAAAATTAGTGTGGTATCAAAAAATTTAAGGAGACGTTATGAAAAAACGAACGAAAAGCATAATTGCAACAATTGCATCAATAGTGGCGCTCGTAAGTCTGGGAGGATGTGCCATGACTCAAAAAGAAAGTAATAAACAAGATAAGAAAGTTGCTTCTTCAAAAAAGGCTATCAAAGATGATAAAGAAGCCATCAAGCAAAAACAGCTCGCTTATCTAAAAAATCATGAGCAAGAATTATAGATTTGGTAAAAGCTCAAAGTCCAAAAGTCGAATCAGTTCAGATTGATTGGGAAGAGACGCAATGGAGTGATGGCGGTCTTACAAATCCCGAGTATTATATTAATGTTTTTGGGCGTATCAATAATATTGAAGAATCGGGGTGGGGAGTGGATATACCGATTAATGATGATGATGAAAGTGTAAATCTTGAAGAAATGATTATAGGTAATTACATAAGTATCGGAGGTGAACCGATTGACTAATTGGAATTTGAAAAGTTTTAATAATATATGCTTCGTTAGAGGAATCATTCTATAGGGATAAAACTAATAGACATTCAAGAGTTATTTCTTGGATGGCTTTTTTACGCTATTCAACTCACCTATAAAATTCTTCTATTGCTTTCATAGAAAATATATATTAGCCAGATAGGGGCAATCATAGTAAAATAGCTATCAAAATAGACTAAAGGAGTTTGGAATGAAAATCGTTTCTTTATGGTCAAAGGTTACTCTGGGCTTGCAGATGTTGATTGCTTTGATTTTGGGTGTTCTTGTTGCTCTTATCTGGCCGCAGTTTTCGGCTTTTTATCAATTTCTGGGTCAAGCTTTTATCAGTTTGATTAATATGGTGATTATTCCACTGGTCTTTCCGGTTGTGGTCGTAGCAGTAGCTGGTGTGATCGGCAAGAAATCTTTCGGGAAGCTTTTGTCAAAGAGTCTGCTCTATTTCTTTGGGGTCACGACGGCGATTACTTTTATTTTTGTCTTTGCATCTTATTATCTGGGATTTGGTCAGGGAGTCAATATCGGTCAGGCGGGAGCCAGCATTGACGGGATTACCAAAAGTATTCAGCTGGATGATTTTTTGCTTAGCTTCATTCCCTCCAATATTGTCAAGTCGCTTTCAGAAGGAGCTCTGCTTCCTATTATTGTTTTTGCTATATTTTTAGGATTTGGGCTTGGAAGTCTCAAGGAAGAAAAGACTCAGAAAGCTGTTGAGCTGCTACAGATTTGGATTGAGGCTATTTATAAAATTGTCGGTGTGATTGTGAAGCTGTCCCCGATTGGTATTTTTGGCTTTATTGCTAAGGATGTGGCTACGACAGGAGTTGACAAGTTGGTCGGTTTGGGGCAATTTGTAGCAGGAACTTATCTGGCTTATGCGGTTCTGGCTTTAGTGATTTTTCCTTTGATTGCTTTTGCTTTCAGAATTCCTTATCTGACAAGCTTGCAACGGATTTGGAGTCTTCTGACTTTGGCTTTTGTCTCTGGCAGTTCCAGCGTTGTCCTGCCGCCGCTGTTAAAAGATTTAAAGAAGCAGGGATATGATGAGCATGTCATAGATTTGGTTGTGCCTTTGGGTTACACTTTTAATCTTGAAGGGGCTGCTGTCTATTTCTCAGTAGCCACCATCTTTATCGCCCATGCTTATGGGATTGCTTTTTCTGTATCAGGACTTTTCTTTACTGTTTTGCTTTTGACATTGATTGGTAAAACAGCTGCAACGGTGCCTTCTGGAGCGATTGTTGTCTTGCTGGCAGCTGCGCCTCAACTAGGCCTACCAGTGGAAGGCGTTGCCTTGATTTTTGCGGTTGATTTCTTTGTCAATGCTGGTCGAACTGCTCTCAATGTTCTAGGCCAGGTTTTGGCCGTCAGTGTTATTGAAAAGACGGAAGGCAATGTAGTAGAAGAATCGAAAAGCAGCAAGCTGGCTGTTCGGTATTCCTAAAGGAGAGAAGACTTATGAGTCAAGCAAAAGTATACGTTATTCATGAAAATTTGGAGTGGACGCAGCACTTGGTCAAGTGGCTGGAGGAAAAAGATGTGCCCTATGAACTTTGGGATTTGTCAAGTGGGATCCTAGATCTGCAGAGTCCGCCTCCAACAGGAATTTTCTACAATCGGATGTCCGCTTCTTCTCATACTCGGGGACACCGCTATGCACCAGAATTTTCAGAGCAGGTTCTAGCTTGGCTGGAAGCTCACGGTCGCAAGGTCATCAATGGCAGCGGAGCTATTAATCTAGAAATCAGCAAAATTAAACAGTATTTGAAGCTTTCTGAGGTTGGAATTGCTTATCCAGAGACGGTAGGTGTTTTGGGACAGGAGAATATTCTGGAGGCAGCTAGAAAGCTTAATATTTATCCTCTGATTACCAAGCATAATCGGGCTGGGAAAGGTTTGGGAGTGCAGCTCTTCAATAGTGAGGCGGAGTTGAAATCCTATGTAGACAGTCCTGCTTTTGAACCTTCTGTGGATGGGATTACCCTGCTTCAGGCCTATATCAAGCCTGCGGATGGTCGGATTCGTCGTTCGGAGTTCATTAACCGGAAGTTTCTTTATACAGTGTCCATCGATTCATCAGAAGGCTTTCAGCTTTGTCCGGCAGATGGGTGTCAGATTGGGCAAAGGCCTGCTCAGCTAGAGAACTCAGATAAGTTTCAAATCACAGATCCGCTACCTGCTAGTCAAAGACAGGCTTACGAGACATTTCTAGCTCAGGCTGGTATTGATGTGGCGGCTATTGAGTGGGTAGAGTCGGGGGCAGGTCAGATCTATGTCTATGATGTGAACACCAATACCAACTATAATCCGACAGCGGAAGAAAAAGCAGGAATTTTTGCTCATCAGCACTTGGCAGAATATCTAAAGAACGAGCTGGCAGCATCCTATCCAGAATAAATTTAAAACAAACAAAAGCTTTCTGTTTTGGGAGGCTTTTTGTTTTTACTTCGTTTCCAAAATATGACATCTGTCATTTTGTTTTTGTGACAAACGTTAGGTGAAGCGCTTACAAAAATTTGTTATATTTAGATTATTGAGAATGCTCTTTTTTATAAAGGAGTTAGGTGCTAAACGAGGTGTTCATTTTGAACAAGAAAAGGTGAAAGGAGTGCGTTATGTAGAGGTAATTTGGTTGTGAGGAGTCTGATTTTATTTTTAGAATATTGAGGTATGTCATGAAAAATCATCAGGAAAAAGTGTGTAAAAATTGGTTTATGAGAAAAAGCGGCAAGCGTTGGGTGTTTGGGTGCGCTCTGCTTGCTTTTGGGGCTTTCTTGTTAGATGGCGGCGGAGTGGTTTATGCGGATGAGGGTAAGGCTAATCCAGCTCCTACTCAGGTCTTGCAGGCTGCTTCATCAGCTGTCTCGGAGCCTGAGAGCGGGCAAACAGCTGCTCCTACAAGGAATGCTGATAAGACAGAGAACCTTGTAGCTGGGGAGATTGCTGCAACTGCAGCGACGGAAGCAGGTAATCTGGATGCAGCAGTAGAGTCAGCCAACCAAAAGACTGATAAGGAAAATCAAGTCACAGCAAACGCTAAAGAGACCAAACAGGAAGAAGACGAACAGCCAGCAGCGAAGGAAGTTGCTTCGGAAAAACTCCCTGCCGCAGAGATTGTAGATAAGCAGTCAGGCTTCAATACTAATTTGGCAGAAGCCAAGGGAGACAAAAATGGAGTTTGGGAAGTCCGGGAACAAGGTCTTTATAGTGATGCCAGAGGCAAAGGTGATAGTTTCCTTTACTCTCAAAGTCAGGGCAAGGATTTTGTTTACTCAACGGATGTAACCTTCCTCAGTAAGGAAGGGGCGGCAGCCCTCATTTTCCGCAGTAATAATAATCCGGATGACAAGAGCAGCTATGCAGTTAATATTGATGGTGGCAGCAACAATGTGAAGTTTTGGCGTTGGCAAGGTGGGCGTGACTATCAGTTTATCAATGAAAAACATATTGAGCCAACGGATGATAATAAATATCGGCTCAAGGTTGTTTCTATCGGCTCTTGGGTATCCTACTATGTCAATGATATCCTAGTGGCCAGCTCAGGAGATTACACGCTTCAGAGAGATGATAAGGGGCAGAATACATATCTGTCAGAAGGCTATTTTGGCTTACTTAACTGGAACAGTGAGCTGCTTTTTCAAAATACCTTTTATAAAGAAATCACTCCTCAGTCTAATCCCAAGTTGGAGGATATAAGGGTGACTTCTTCGGTTGGGAAAGTGGAACAGAAAGGTCAGTTTACTGCCCCTATTACCATCCAGTATGTCAAGCATGATGCTGAGAGTGTAGACTTGACTGTCGTAGCGAAAAATCCTGCTGCCAAGGTAAGCGTGACCGATGCTGCAGGTAGGGTCTATAGTGATTTGAAGAATATCCCGCTGGCAATGGGGGCAAACTATTTGACTGTGACCAGCACTGTGACCGATGCGGATGGGCAGGAGGTCAGCCTGACTTACCGGCTTAATGTCCATCGTCGGCAGGCAGATGAGGTATACTACAATGAGCTCTATCGCGGTCAGTACCACTATTCGGTCAAGGACGGTTGGGCCAATGATCCCAACGGGCTGGTTTATTACAAGGGAGTCTATCATTTCTTCTATCAGTTTTATGATGATACAAAGTGGGGACCTATGCACTGGGGCCATGCGACCAGCAAGGATTTGATTCATTGGGAAGAACAGCCGATTGCCTTTTATCCGGATGCTAATGGGGCTATGTTCTCAGGCTCTATCGTAGCAGATACCACCAATTCCTCTGGTTTGTTTGACAATGACCAGGGCGGTTTAGTCGCGCTGATTACTGCCGATGGAAACGGTCAGCGCATTAAGTTAGCCTACAGTAAAGATGAGGGCCGGACTTGGACGAAGCTTGATCAAATTGCAGCTGACTGGACGGATGATCCACTGCAATCTCAGGATTTTCGTGACCCCAAGGTCTTCCGTTGGGAGGGTAAATGGTTTATGGTCGTTGCAGGCGGACCGCTGAGAATTTATTCCTCTGATAATCTGCGTAATTGGAAGGTGGAGTCAACTTATGCGGATCTCCACACGGAGTGCCCAGATCTCTATCCTCTACTGGCAGACGATGGTAGTCTTAAGTGGGTCCTGTCTCGTGGCGGGCGCTCCTATAAGGTCGGTGATTTTAGACAGGTGGAGGGCAAGTGGACCTTCGTCCCAGATGCTGAGTTTGCTCAGGCTGATCAGATTATGAACTTTGGTAAAGACTCTTATGCGGCCATGACTTACTACGTTCAGGACTTTGGCAGCAAGGCTAATCCAACCCTACCTGACATTATCGAGTCTAACTGGATGAATACATGGGAAGACTACTGCAATCTGGTAGCCGATACCGTCGGTCAGAAGTTCAACGGCACCTTCAATCTTAACCTCAAACTAGGCCTTATCAAGCAAGACGGCAGCTATCGGCTGACTCAGACGCCAATAGCAGCCTATCAGTCTTTGCGTCAGGAAGACAAGGCTGTGTTGTATAAAGACGTGGAAGTTAGCGAGAAGAATGGGCTGTTGAAAGATTTTTCCGGTGATCAGTATGAAATTGTCTCTACTTTCCGGCCGAGTGAAACGACCAAGAAAATCGGTTTTAACCTGCGAGTTGGAGATGGAGAAGTGACTAGAGTTACCTATGATTTAGAAAAGGAAACTCTCTCTATTGACCGCAGCCGGTCCGGCATTCTTCTCAGTAATAAATTTGCTCAGGTGGATAGTCAGTCTGTCAAGCGCAATGCGGATGGCAGCATAGATCTGCATCTCTACGTAGATCGCTCCAGCCTAGAAGTCTTTGCCAAAGGATATACTGTAGCGGGTGCCAATCAGATTTTCCCTGCGCCAAATAGCCTTGCGGCTAGTGTTTTTGTAGAAGGTGGTGCTGCTAAGGCTGACATTGCTCTTTATCCGCTGAAGGGCATCTGGGAAGACAAGCAGGCAGTGACCAAACCACTGGAACTAGTGCAGGCTTCTCCTGTGACAAATAATATTTATGTCGGCGATACTTTGGATTTGAAAGCATATGTCATGCCAGCAAGTGTCTCTCAAGCGGTAAGCTGGAGTGTGGATCAGCCAGACCTGGTCTCTGTCACGGAAGATGGCAATAAGCTGCGAGTGACTGCTCTGCAAAGGGGTGTGGTCAAGGTAACGGCAACCTCTAAGGAAAATCCAAGTCTTTCCAAGGTCTTCACCATCAATATCAGTCGTAATGACTTTAAGACCAATGTTCCAGACTTAAAAGCTGTTTCCGGTAAGTGGTATGTCGACGGTGAAAGTCTCTATAATCAGAATACCAGCGCCAATGATTATTATATGGGAGGTCAGAAGATTCCTTTCTCTGAGTATAACTTGGATGTGGATCTCAAGTATCAAAAAGGCTTGATTAATATTTTCTATGCGTCTGAAAATGTTGACCCTCGCAATGCTTATTCTATTCAATTTGGCGATAATGATAAGATTCGACTTTACCGCTTTATGGGAAAGACGATTGCAGAAAGTAGCATGAATGGCAAGCATCTTAATGACGGCCAGTTCCATCATGTTAAGCTAGTGAAAACTAAAAATGGTGTCAGTGTATCTGTGGACGGTGTAGAATACCTGAACCACCAATTTGATACGGTTGAGCCTTATTATAATGATGCCTACGTCGGTCTGGGACTCTGGGATGGAGATTTGGAAGCGCGCAATTTCTTTGTGACCAATCTTCATGCCCCAGCAATTAATAAGTCTTCTCTGCAGAAAGTGGTAGGCAGTACAGCTAGTCTAGATCCTAGCCTCTACACAGATGAGACAGTTCAGGCTTATCAGACCGCATTGGCTCGAGCCCAGTCTCTTTTGGCAGATGAAAAAGCGGAGCAGGCGGATTTAGATAGAGCAGAACAGGATCTGAAGGCAGCTCTTGCTGCTCTGGCTCTGAAACTAAGTCATCAGGTCACTCCGGAAGAAGGGATAAAGGACCTAGTGGAAGAAAAACCGTCCTTGGAAATCGTAATGGAAGAGATTGCATATCAGACTCGAGAACAGGAAAATCCAGAACTGGAACAAGGGCAGCGGCGGATACTTGTAGCTGGCCAAAAGGGTCAAAAGCGAGTCTTTGTAGAAGTCTTGAACGGTCAGCGAACCGTCCTCGATCAGGAAGTGCTTTCTCTAGCAGTTGACGAACTAGTAGAAGTTGGCAGCAAGGTGGTGGCTGAAAGTGCTAAACAGCCTTTGACAAGGACCCAGCCTCAAGCTCTGAAGCAAGGTGAGGAAGGGAAAGTTATTTCGTCGCCAAGATTGCAGCCAGCTCCCGACTCAGCTCTGCCTACGACTGGCACTCAAGAAGATAAGTTTCTGCCTCTGGCTGGTTTAGCTTTTCTGGGAATGGGTCTTCTAGCTGGAAGGAAGAAACAAGAAGGCTAAGGTGCTAAGCAATGGTTATTTGTATATAAAAAGGATGGGTGTTTTTCCCGTCTTTTTTGATATAGATACGGCCTGTGAAATGATTAGTTTTTGGCTGAGCATGCTCCAGTATCTGGCAAGAAATTCCGCTACATCCTCTTTCCTCCTTTTTTAATCCTCTATCCGAACTTGCATCCGGATGAACATATCGCGGTGCTGCTCCTGGAGTTGTGGCTGTTCATGGATGACCTCGCAGATATAATCCCCCACAGGAGTATATCCAGCTTGGGACAGAGCCTGGTAAAAATGCGGCAGAGCTTTAAGTTCATCTGCAAAGGAAGGGCAATAAGCAACAGCATAATTTCCTGCCGGCAGCAATATTCGATTTAAGTGAGGGAGTTCATTGGGAGTATGATGGAAGAGACAGAGTTGCTTGGAAATCCATCTTTCTTTTTGGAAATCTTCTTGTTTCATAATGGATCCGACGCGGCTGAAATGGGGAAAAAAAGGACTGTAACGCATAATTTCTTGCTTGAAGCAGCGTAGAGCAAGTTCGTATTCTTCACTTTTCATTTGATAAATATTTTGATCAATTTCAAAAGTAAGCAGCTGACGCTCAGGAAAAGTTAGGATTTCCAGTTCTTGCTCGCTCTGTTTTTCGCCATAGATACGGGCACCAGACCGAAAGATTTCGATTTCTTGGATTTGTTTTTCTAAATTCTCTTTTTCCTCTAGAAGGCGCTGATAGCGCTCCTCAATAAGCTGGTGCAGTTGAAAATGGTCTTTATAAGATAGGATTTCTTTGATGTCTTCTAGAGAAAAATTCAGTTGACGCAGGTACTGAATGGAGTCAACCAGAGAAGATTGATTGATGTGGTAGTAGCGATAATTGGTTTCTGGATCGACTTTATAGGGTTTTAAAAGACCGATTTGGTCATAGAATCGTAGAGTTTGGATGGAAATCTGATTTATTTGGGAAAATTCTCCGATACGCAAAATTTTTTTCATTTTTTCAAACCCTCTATTGACTCTCTAGTTACTAGAGATATTATACTATAATTGTGAAAACAATAACAATTAATGGAGGGTTTGCTATGAGAAATATAAAAATTCGTGCTGTCCAATATGGCTGCGGTAAGATGTCTAAAGTGATTTTCAAGTACCTACTGGATCACGGTGTGGAAATCGTCGGAGCTATTGATAACAATCCTGCTGTAGTAGGACAGGATGTTGGTGATTTTGCAGAGCTAGGCCATAAGACTGGTGTCCTGATTTCTGATAATGCTGAACATGTCTTTGGAGAGTGTGACGCAGACATTGCCATTGTCACCATTGCTTCCTATATGCCGGAAATGTATGATTTTTTTGAAACAGCTATCAAGCATGGGGTGAATATCATCACGACCTGTGAGGAAGCTATCTACCCTTGGACGACGTCGCCATCTGAAACAAACCGCTTGGACAAGCTGGCGAAAGAATATGGTGTCACTGTAATGGGATCTGGTATGCAGGATATTTACTGGATTAATATGCCTTGCTTGGCTATGGCTGGCCTTAATCGCATTCAAAAGGTGAAAGGGGTTGTCAGCTATAATGTGGAAGATTATGGTCTGGCTTTGGCAGAAGCGCATGGTGCTGGTTACGATTCAGAGCGATTTGAAAAGGAAATTGCCAGTGCTGAGAGCCTGCCGTCCTATATGTGGAATGCTGCTGAAGCTATTTGCTCTAAGATGAACTGGACTATTCAGGATATTTCGCAAAAGAGCGTGCCTTATATTTTGGATGAAGATGTTTATTCTGAAACGCTAGGACGAACGGTTCCAGCGGGGCAAGTAACGGGTATGTCAGCTGTGACGACCATTCATACCCATCAGGGAATTGAGTTAGAAGTAGAGTGTATTGGCAAGGTCTATCGTGAAAATGACGGAGATATGTGTGATTGGGAAATTACTGGTGAGCCAAATCTAGTCTTCTCAGTCAGCAAGCCTGATACCGTCGCCTTGACCTGTGCCACTATCGTCAATCGAATCCCTTCTGTGCTAGATGCACCAGCAGGTTATGTAACTTCAGAGTTGGCGCGTGACTTGGCCTATCCGACCTATCCGCTTCATACCTATGTTGAAAAATAGCAGAGCTTATATACAAAAACACACCTCCCATCTAGTTTGGGAAGTGTGTTTTTTAGTATTAGTCTTCTTTTTTCTTTAAGAGGAAGAGTCCAGCTGCTCCTGCAACCAGAAGTCCAGCTAGCGCGAAGTTAGCACTTGTTTCTTGGTTTCCGGTCTCTGGCAGAGTCTGACTCTTGTAGGTCAGGACTACCGTTTGAGCTGGTGGATTCACTGTAGCAGGCTTCCAGTCAAGGACAGTCTGACTTGGAGCTTGGTAGGTTGGGTCAGGTGTCGCAGGACTTGACAAGTCAGTCAGCTCGGCCAACTGGCTGCCAAAGATAGCATTGGAAATCCAGCGGTAGAAATGAACAGGGTGAAGGCGGTTAGTCGGATTGCCAGCATAGACAAAGAGAGGCTGTTCTTTATAAGTACCGGCAATTGCTACGACTTTGTTGGCCAGCTGTTCATTGCCAGGCCACCAGCCAGCGATATAGAAGTCACTTCCGGCAATGCTGGCAAGAGTCCTAAAATTGGCAGGAATCTTAGCAATCCAGTTACCAGAGTTGGAGTAAAAGAGTCCATCCTTCTTGTAGCCGCTGGTCAGCGGGTCTTGGTCTTGTATAATGGCCTTCATCAAGCCCTCGTAGTCACTGCCGTTCTTGAAGCGCTCAGCGTCAAATCCATCTAGGATTCCTAGTTTTTCCAAGCGCTGCATAGCAGAGCCTCCGACGACGATGGTTGGCTTAAGTCCGACAAGAGACTTGTCATAGTTGTTGCTTTCAAGGACGATGACGTCCGCTTCTTCTGGGCTGTCAACGATTTCAAAGCCCATATTTTTCAGAGCTAAAGCAGTGTGAGCTGGCGAGTCCATACCTGCCCAGTAAAACTGATGTGGCGGTGCGTAGACCTTGAGAGGCTTCAGAGTTGGTCCCTGTGGAATCTTATAGAGAGCATCACCGTAAATGGCATAGTGATCCAGAAGGCTGGTAAAGGTCGGCGTATCAACAATATAGCCGTCGTCTGTCAGATAGACCTTTTTGCCTTCTGCAAGAGCTTGATTGACGGCCTTAACGGCACTTTCAGACGTATTGGCAATGACGTAATAAGGCGCTTTATAATCAACCTGACTGGTACGTGCAGCACGGAGAGCTGTCACGTCGCCTAACTTGCCTTCAAAGAGCTTGTCGCCAAAGACTGGCTGGGCTTTGAATCCTTTCATATCAGGGAAATTGACGACCAATTCCGCATACATGGCAGCCCACTTGGATTCATTTGAGCCTTTGTAGAGGACATGGTTGGCATAGCCACGCTTAGCCTGCGCCATATCGACAACCAAATCGCCTTTTTTATAGTTGCCGCTGTCTTCCTTGAGTTCTTTGACCAGGACACCGTTGCGCTTGAAATAGTCAATCATATTAAAGGCTTCTTGGGTATCGTTGTCCTTGTCCACTCCCATTGGGATGACATAGTAGTCTGGGAAGAATTTTTCCTGGCCTTTTTTAATCCGGCCTACGACCTGACCATCAGGTCCGACGAGTTCATTTTCTGCCTTAGGATCTTCGACTTTATTGATGCCGCGCAGGTAGAAGTTGAGACGCATCTCCATGAGTTTATCTGGGTTCTGAGCTAGATAGTCAAGGCCTCCTAGAACTGCATAATATCCAGCCTTGTAGGACTCTTGATTGCCCTCCGGAATTTCGATGGTATGTCCCAGGATGCCATGGTACATAGAATAAACCGCTGTGTAGCCGGAGAAGGAATCGTCCCATCCGTCTCCCCAGTCCAGTTTTGGAATGATGTATTTGTCGTAGCCAGAGTTGGCAACGCCGGCCCGTCCCATATGATGGGCATTGTCCAGCATGAGGTCAGCTAAAAGGTCATATTCAAAGTTAGGATCGTGAGGCGGGGTTGCCGGCTCAATCAGGAATTCCTTGACAAATCCGTGGATATCATAGAGGGCAATTGGGTTCCATTTGTTAATCAATCCAGCAACAGTACGGGTTTCAGGATTGGCTTGGTAGCCAGTATCACGGTTAGGGTCAAGTCCATTGGCCAGAGCCCGAGTGTTGAGGACATCGCCGTCAGGATTCTCCGTAAAGTCAAAGAGAAAGATAAACTTCTTCAGTAAATCTTGGATTTTGAGAGTGACAAGTTTTTCAGAACCATCGGCAGCGGTTGTTTTGAAGCTGACTTGGTCTTTAGTTGCAAAAGTTTTAAAGAGACCTGTGATAATATCAATAGCAGGCTGTTCATCGGCGTGGGTGTTGTTAATGAGCACAGGCAGTTTATAGTCTAAGTTGCCATTTTTGAGAGCTGCCAGCATTTCTGCTGGTTTGGTCAAGGCCTGCGGATTAGTTGTGCTGAGGTAGTCGTCGATGCTCTTTTGGTCAGAACTGATGATACCCAGCTTGATATCGCGGCCCTGAGCGCTCTTTCCAATGTTCTCAATCTGTACCAAGCGATCGGTCTTGGCGTCCTGTCTGCTCTTTTCGATAGATGCCAGCATCTCTTCATGGCTGTGAAAGTCTTCATAAGGACGCAAGACGATATTTTTGCGAATGGTCAAGCTCAAGTCCTGGCTCGTACCGACCAGTTCATGGCTGCCAATGAAGTTTCGATAGGTCCGGCGGATATTATGGGGAGAGCGCAGGCTGAGATCGTCTCCGAAAAGCTTTTGAAACTGCAGATTCAGATGAAGATTGTTCCCGTCAGCCTTTTCCTCAATTGTGACAAAGGGTTGGCCGGTAAAGGTGCCGCTGTCCATGTTCCAGGTTTTCCAGTCGGCAATCGGTTTATTGTCCAGAGTCCAGGTCAGTTTGCCCGCCTGAGAAGCCTGTCCTTGGACGGTTTCCTTGAGCTCTGCAGGCTCGGACATATAGACAGTGCTGTCAGCTAGCTGTGTCTTGGCTTCTTCAGAAGCAGCTGCTCTTGTTTGAGCTGCTGCAGAGACAGCTGGATTGTCCGCTGCAGGAGCAGGAGCCTGCTCTTTTTCTCCTGTCTGATTTGGAGCAGCTTCTGTCGCAGGAGTTACAGCCTCTATCTGATTGGCGGCTGGCTGTGACTCAGTGCTGTTCTGCTGGTCAGCTGCGGCCTTGCCCTGAGCTAAGACAGCCATCAATACAGCGGCTGATAAACTCAAGACCTGAGTATAGAGACGCTTCTTGTATGAATCGTTCATTAGGAAATCTCCTTTGTGTAAAATATTCTATATTTAGTATAACAAATATCGAAAGCGCTTTCAAATGAAAATAGAAAAAACATACAAAGTTGCCCAAAATGGTCTCTCAGATGAATTGCTGAGCGTAGGAGAATTTTCCTTGTTTCGAGCGCTATTTGCAATATCCGAACCTTCTGTCTTTATTTTCTGAAATAGTATACAAAATCCTCGAATTTATGCTACAATGAGACAAACTAAAAATGATTGGAGCCAAGCATGAAAGCAATTATTACCGTTGTCGGAAAAGATAAAACAGGGATTGTAGCCGGAGTTTCCACTAAAATTGCGGAGCTGGGGCTGAATATTGACGATATTTCCCAAACCGTTTTGGAGGAATATTTTACCATGATGGCCTTGGTATCAAGTGATGAAAAGCAAGATTTTACGGCCCTTCGCAATGAGTTTGAAGCTTTCGGACAAGAGCTCAATGTCAAAATCAACATTCAAAGCGCAGCTATTTTTGATGCCATGTACAATATCTAAGGAGTGAAGGATGGATATTAGACAAGTAACAGAAACCATTGCCATGATTGAGGAGCAGAATTTTGATATTCGGACCATCACCATGGGCATTTCACTCTTAGACTGTATCGACACAGATATTGAACGGGCAGCGGAGAAGATTTACCAAAAAATCACGACCAAAGCGAAAGACCTGGTGGCAGTTGGGGATGAAATTGCTGCAGAGCTTGGGATTCCCATCGTCAATAAGCGGGTCTCAGTGACTCCGATTTCTCTGATTGGGGCAGCGACAGACAGCAGTGACTATGTTCCGTTGGCCAAGGCTTTAGACAAGGCAGCCAAGGAAATCGGTGTTGACTTTATCGGTGGTTTCTCTGCCTTGGTTCAAAAGGGCTATCAAAAAGGGGATGAAATCCTCATTAATTCTATTCCACGTGCTTTGGCTGAGACGGATAAGGTCTGCTCCTCTGTCAATATCGGCTCGACCAAGACAGGTATTAACATGACGGCGGTTGCGGATATGGGGCGGATTATCAAGGAAACGGCCCAGCTTTCTGACATGGGTGCGGCCAAGCTAGTCGTCTTTGCCAATGCGGTGGAGGATAATCCTTTCATGGCGGGCGCCTTCCATGGTGTCGGTGAAGCAGATGTGGTCATCAATGTCGGTGTTTCTGGGCCGGGTGTTGTCAAGCGAGCTCTGGAAAAGGTCCGTGGTGAGAGCTTTGACGTGGTGGCTGAAACAGTCAAGAAAACGGCTTTCAAAATCACCCGTATCGGTCAGTTAGTCGGTCAGATGGCCAGCCAGCGTCTGGGCGTCAAGTTCGGGATTGTTGACTTGAGTCTGGCTCCAACACCGGCGGTCGGGGATTCAGTGGCCCGTGTCTTAGAAGAAATGGGCTTAGAAACAGTCGGTACTCATGGTACGACGGCGGCGCTTGCCTTACTCAATGACCAAGTCAAAAAAGGCGGTGTTATGGCCTGCAATCAGGTTGGTGGTCTATCTGGTGCTTTCATTCCTGTTTCAGAAGACGAGGGAATGATTGCGGCTGTGCAAAATGGCTCGCTAAATCTAGAAAAGTTGGAAGCTATGACAGCTATCTGCTCGGTAGGTTTGGATATGATTGCCATTCCAGAGACGACACCAGCTGAAACCATCGCAGCCATGATTGCGGATGAGGCAGCGATTGGCGTTATCAATCAGAAGACGACAGCTGTGCGGATTATTCCGAAGGGCAAGGAAGGTGATATGATTGAATTTGGCGGGCTCTTGGGAACAGCTCCGGTCATGAAGGTCAATCAGGCTTCGTCAGCAGCCTTTATCGCGCGGGGCGGTCAAATTCCAGCGCCTATTCACAGCTTTAAAAATTAAAAAGCTAGATTTGAAACAGCTTTTAAGAAAGCATTATAAAGGACAGCTATTCAGTTTCCGAGTAGGGGTTTGCGGGATTGAGTCTAGCTGGATGCTTGAAATGTAGGAGATTATAAGGAGATTGTTTAGGTTATGAATAAAAGAGAGCTAGCTGAGCTGGCCCTTGATTTAGGTTTGGATTTTGATAAAGAGAGCGGAATTATATATGGCTGTAGAAGAGATTATGCTTTTTATCTAGAGACCATAACAGATGGCGATGAATTTGCGATTTTCTTTTCAGTCAGATGTGAGCAGGGTTATATTGGTCGAGATACCTTGGAAGCTCTGATCAACGATTCCGAGGTCTTGATTGATTTTGAGAGAGCTGGCTATAGCCTAGCCTGTCAGATTTTGGCTAATCAAGACCGAGATTTGCTGCCGGATATTTTGGAGGAGGCTATCGAAGATTGCACCCGCTACTTTGAGGAACAAGGGCTGGTCAGCGCCTGTGAGAAAACCGGTGAAACTGGAGATGTGGACCTGTATCAGTTCAAAGGAGATTGGCTCTATCTCACGCCATCTAGCTATGAGCGAATGATTTCCATCTCACAGGATAAGGTGACAAAGCGCTCCCTTCCTCATCAAAGTCCGCAGAAAATACATTATTTCCTGGGGATTGTCGGGGCTTTCTTGACTAGTTTGTTTGGTGCATGCCTTGTCTTCTTCCTGACAGGTGCATCCTTGGCCATGGGCTTCATATCAGGTTTTACACTGCTATTTAGCATTGCTTGCTATGAAAAGTTTGTAAAAGGGATTTCTGTTTTAGGCATTGTGGCAAGTTTCTTTTTTACTTTAACGATGAGCTTTTTAGCTGTTCAAATCGGTTATGCTAATTCTTTTTATCAGGGGGAAGGCCATATTTTGCAAGCCGTTATCGCTATTAATAAAGCCGCTTTATCCGGACAGTTTGGTCTTAATTATTGGCTCCATTATCTGTACATTATTCTTGGGTGTGTCAGTGCCGTCAAAGTTCATATTAAGTCTCTATAGTTGATTAGATGCTGATTTCACGGTGAGCCGCTGTCCATCATAGCGGAGAACTGACTTCTCCCTCTTCTTTATCCTAAAGAATTCGAAGGCCTTTTTCAAAATTTACTACAACAAACAAAAATAAAAGAGGTAAACTATGTCCAAAACAAGACTCTATGTTATCCGTCATGGCAAGACCATGTTTAATACTATCGGCCGGGCACAGGGCTGGTCTGATACGCCGCTGACTGCCGAAGGCGAGCGCGGTATTCGTGAGCTGGGTATCGGATTGCGAGAGTCTGGCTTGCCTTTTATCAAGGCTTTTTCCAGTGATAGCGGCAGGACCATTCAGACCATGGGGATTATCCTAGAGGAGCTGGGTTTGACTGGCCAGATTCCCTATCGCTATGACAAGCGCATCCGGGAGTGGTGTTTCGGAAGTTTTGATGGTGCCTATGGGGGTGAGCTCTTTCATGGCGTTATCCCACGAGTTCTTGAGACAGATAATTACAAAGAGCTCAGTTGGCCGGATTTGGCGAATGGTCTGGTAGAAGTGGATTCGGCTGGCTGGGCTGAGCCTTGGGACAAGCTTAGCGGTCGGATTTTAGAAGGATTTGAAGCCATTGCTAGAGAGGTGGAGTCCTCTGGCGGTGGCAATGCTCTGGTCGTCAGCCACAGCATGACCATTGGTACTTTGGCTTATCTGGTTGATGAGAATATCACGAAAAATCCTAATGTCGACAATGGCAGTGTCACAGTGTTGGAGTATGAAAATGGTCGCTTCAGCATTCAAGCTCTGGGCGATGTGTCTTACCGTCAGATCGGCGCAGCTATATTGGACCGAGAAAATCAAGAATGAGCGGGAGTTTTGAGACTCCTGCTTTTTGCTTTGAAAGCCAGATGGCGCCAATTTCTTCATAAAATGGTATAATGTGAAAAGAACAACGGAGGAAATGAAATGGCAAAAACAAGATTATACTTGGTTCGTCATGGCAAAACCATGTTTAATACTATCGGTCGAGCTCAAGGCTGGTCTGATACCCCTTTGACTGAAGTTGGGGAACGTGGCATTCATGAGTTGGGCATTGGCTTGAGAGAAGCTGGGCTTGATTTCAAATTGGCCCGCTCCAGCGACAGCGGCCGGACTATTCAGACCATGGGCATTATTCTAGAGGAGCTGGGTTTGACAGATCAGATTCCTTATACCTTTGACAAACGGATTCGCGAATGGTGCTTTGGCAGTTTTGATGGTGGTTATGATGGAGAGCTCTTTATGGGTGTGATGCCCCGGGTTTTCAATATTGAGCATGTTCATCAGCTTAGCTATGCTGAGTTGGCAGAAGGTCTTGTAGAAGTCGATACAGCTGGCTGGGCAGAAAACTGGGAAAAGCTCAGCGGCCGAATTTGGGAAGGCTTTTCAGCCATAGCTGAGGAGCTGGAAGCTGCTGGCGGTGGCAATGCCCTTGTAGTCAGCCACGGCATGACCATCGGAACCTTTGTCTATCTAATCAATCGAACTCGGCCTCATGGTTTGGACAATGGCAGTGTGACGGTTGTAGACTATGAAGACGGTAAATTCACAGTAGCTTGCGTCGGAGACATGTCTTATCGAGAGGCCGGTGCCAAAGTAATGGAGGAAGAAGTTGAAGCGCGCTAAACATCGCAAAGAAAAGAGAAAATCGAAGTCTAAAAAGATTGGGTTGACACTTTTGCTGTTAATCGTCTTGTGTCTGGCAGCTGGAGGAACGGCGATTTATTTCCGTCCGTCCTTGTTACAAGATCTGCTTGCAAAGATTCAGTTTTCGGGTTCGTCTAGTAGTTCTGCTACGAAAGGCTCTTCTGGCTCAGAGAGCTCGCAGTCTGATTTGCCCAAGGTGTCTTCTACTGACTGGAATTTGATTTTGGTCAATCGAGACAACCAGCAAGAAGAAAAAACACCTGATCTGACTCAGATCGGAGAGGTCCAGGTCGACAGCCGCATTGCTGAAAATACTCGGCAATTCCTAGCTGCAGCCCAGACGATAGCTCCTGAAGAAACTTTAATCTCTGGCTATCGCAGCCGATCTGAGCAGGAGGAACTCTATAACGAAAAAGTTGCTGGGGAAGTCGCCAAAGGCTTATCAAATGAAGAAGCAGTCAGCATCGTGCTGAAGCAGGTGCAGCTTCCAGGAGCCAGCGAGCATCAAACGGGCTTGGCTATTGATATGAGTGCTCCAGAAGGCCAGGAGGATGAATTGGCAGCCAAAATTGCCCAACTAGCTCCGCAGTATGGCTTTGTCCTTCGCTATCCAGATGGCAAGAGTGACATTACTGGAGTTGATTTTGAGAACTGGCATTACCGTTATGTCGGTGTGGAGAATGCCCAGTATATGCAGAAGCATAATCTGGTTCTGGAAGAATATATCGCCCTACTCAAAGCAGCAGGGAAATAAAAAAGTAAGTCAGGTGTTCCTGGCTTTTTTTATGCCGATTTAGATTTCTAATCCTTTTAACTTCTGATCAAATCAACTACAAGTATTGAAAGATAAAAATGAATCACTTTCTGTAAAAATATTTATAAACCCTTGACAACTATATCGGACTGCGATATAATTTTTATATCAAGATTCGATATATCGAGGTGAAAGTGAGATGAAAAGATGAGTGGATTGACAGAAAAGCTTAGGAGAGTCTATGTGCCAATGACAGAGACAGGTTTCTATATCCTCTTCTGTCTTCAGCAAGAGAGGCATGGCTACAGTATTACTCAAAAAGTCAAGGAGCTGACAGAAGGACAGCTATCTATCAGCCCTGGAACCATGTACGGGACCTTGGCAAAGATGGAAAAAGATGGTCTGATTGCCTTTGTTCGTGAGGAAGAAAAGAGAAAACTCTATTCTATCACGGAGCTTGGAAGCCAGATTTTAGAGTTGGAAATCCAGCGGATTGAGCGCCTTTACCGCAATAGTAAGGAGGAAGTTTGATGGAAAAGAAGATTGTCTATAAAATCTTTACCATTGCAGACTATAACAGAGAAACAGCTTATTTTAAACAAATGCATAGCCAAGGCTGGAAATTGAAAAAAGTAAGTTATTCTCCCTTTCTTGTTGCGGTTCGTTATACATTTGAATCATGTCCGCCTCAGGACGTGGCCTATCAATTAGATTTTCGCCCCATAAAGAAGGCGGAGCAAGAATCCTATTATCAACTATTTAAAGATTGCGGTTGGGAGCATATTACAAACTTTAATCAGTTTTCCTATTTCCGCAAGCCGTTTTCTCAGATTGATGCAGACAGTGCTCTTGAAATCTATAATGACGCATGGTCTAAGCTAGAAATGGTCAAGCGTTTGCTTGTATGGCGGTTTTTACCAGCCATCATGGTTTTGTGTGTCACTACCTATCTCATTCTAGATATTTTCCAGAAGAGTTTGAAAGCAAGTCTATTATTCAAATCAATCTTAGCAATAGACTGTCTTATATTGCTTATTCTGTTCTGTCAGCTGGTCCATATTGCCTTGCATTTTTGGAAAATGAGGCAGGAACTGAAAAATTGATTGCGGTTTTGTTAAATACTGTTATGAAAGCGAGGAAAACAATGAAAAAGACGATTATTGAAGTGCAAGGCTTGAAAAAGAAGTTCAAGGAACAAGAAGCCTTAGCAGGAATTGATTTTTCCATCCGAGAGGGAGAGATTTTTGGCTTCCTAGGGCCGTCTGGATCTGGTAAAACCACGACTATCAATATTTTGACTGGTCAGTTGTCTGCAGATGCTGGATCAGCTCATGTGCTGTCTGCACCGGTTGAGGATTTGAAGGCAGAAGTCCTAGAGCAGATAGGGATTGTCAGCGATGGCAGCGGTTTTTATGAAAAGATGTCACTTTATAAGAATCTCAAGGCTTATGCTATGCTCTTTGGGGTTAAGATGGCAGAAGTTGATGAACTTCTTCAAAAAGTGGGCCTCTATGATAGTCGCAACAAGGTGGCGGAAAAATTATCTACCGGTATGAAGCAGCGGATGTTATTGGTGCGTGCCTTGATTAATCGACCTAAACTGCTCTTCTTGGATGAGCCGACCAGTGGTTTGGATCCGTCAACCTCTCGCACCATTCATGAATTACTGCTGGAACTAAAAGCGCAGGGAACAACTATTTTCCTAACCACTCATGATATGCAGGAAGCTACCCTCTTGTGTGATCGCTTGGCCTTGCTAAGTAAAGGGAAACTAGTCGAAGTGGGTAGTCCGCATGAGATTATTCAGAAGTACAATACGGATAAGAAGGTTCGTTTAGAATATGTAGACTTGACGACTAAGACGGTGGCCTTTGAGGAACTGCAAGGAGGCTTGGATTTGTCCAATGTTATCAGTATTCATTCCTGCGAACCAACTCTTGAAGATGTTTTCATCACTTTGACAGGAGGTACCTTAAATGTCTAATAAATTAAAAGGTATGATTTGGCTGAGAGGTCAAGTGACACTAGCTAATAAAAGTATCCTATTGCAGGTTTTTATGCCGATTTTCCTCATTTTTCTCTATAAATTTATTTTTTCTCTGAATGGAGCAGGTAAGGAAATTGGAGCGGATAAACTAGCTACTATGTTGCTTACTATCTCTCTTCCTTTCTCTCTAGCCATGTCAGTTGGAACACCCATTATCATCATCCTAGCTGAGGAAAGAGAAAAACATAATTTGCAAAGTTTGCGCTTGGCTGGTGTGACAGCTGGTCAATACATTCTCTCTGCTTTAATCTGGCCAGCGATTATTGGGATTTTTTATATCGTCATTACCCCACTTTTGGTGGGAGCTAAGCTTTCTAATCATCTGTTCAGCTATAGCTTGGTTCTCTTATTGACCATGCTGGTCCTAATTTTCTTCTTTTTAATGGTTGGTCTGTTTTGTAAAAATCAGGTCATGGCACAATCCCTTAGTGTTCCAGCCATGCTCTTGGCGGCATTTATTCCTATGTTTTCCAATATGAGCGAGGATTTATTTAAGGTGCTGCGTTATAGCTTTATGGGCCTCTTTAGTAGTTATATGAAAGATTGGTCTCATTTCCATTTATGGAGCGGAGAATTTTTGGCTCTGCTAGTTTGGCTGCTTCTTTTTGCGGGACTTTCTTTCTATTTGATGCGCCGTTTGCAAATCTTGGACGACTAATCTAGGTCGCTAGACCGGTTTTTAGCACTCTTGTAAAAAGAGTGCTAATTTTTTGAGTTTTTGTCTTGACTTTGGAGTAGAAGAGTGTATAATAGAATCATGAGTTAGCACTCGAGGTGGTTGAGTGCTAATTGACAGCAGAATCTTGATTGGAGGTGATGCCGTGGTCACGGAGCGTCAAAATGAGATTTTGAATTTGATTATTGATATCTTTACCAAGACTCACGAGCCGGTCGGATCCAAAGCCCTGCAGGATTCTATCAATTCCAGTAGTGCTACTATCCGAAACGATATGGCGGCTTTGGAAAAGCAGGGGCTTCTGGAAAAGGCGCATACGTCTAGCGGCCGTAAGCCTAGCGTGGCTGGTTTTCAGTACTTCGTCAAGCATTCTCTGTCCTTTGATCGTCTCGCTGAGAATGAACTTTATGAGGTTATCAAGGCCTTTGACCATGAGTTTTTCAACTTGGAGGACATTCTTCAACAGGCAGCAGACCTTTTGACCAAGCTCAGTGGATGTACGGTTGTTGCACTGGATGTAGAACCCAGTCGGCAGCGCCTGACAGCTTTTGACATCGTAGTGCTCAGTCAGCACACGGCTCTGGCGGTCTTCACCTTGGATGAGTCCAATACCATTACCAGTCAGTTTATGATTCCGCGAAACTTCCTAAGAGAAGACCTGGATAGGCTTAAAGGCCTAGTAAGGGAGCGGTTCTTGGGACAGACAGTACTGGACATCCATTACAAGATTCGGACGGAAATTCCGCAGATTATCCAACGCTATTTCACTACGACAGACAATGTCATCCAGCTCTTTGAGCATATCTTTGGTGATATTTTCAAGGAAAATGTGATTCTGTCTGGCAAGGTTCAGCTCTTGGAATTTTCAGATCTGTCAGCTTATCAGTTTTTTGATGACCCGCAGAAAGTAGCATTTGAAATTCGCGATAGTTTGGCTGAAGATCAGATGCAAAGTGTGCGCGTGGCAGACAGTAGAGAAAGCTGTTTGGCTGATTTGACACTAATTTCCAGCAAATTCCTGATTCCTTATCGAGGCTTCGGAGTGCTGGCAGTTGTCGGTCCGGTCAATCTTGACTACCAGCGGCTAGTCAGTCAGATGAATGTCGTCAATCGCGTTCTGACCATGAAATTGACAGACTTCTATCGCTATTTGAGCAGCAATCACTACGAAGTCCATTAAATATAGTATAAATATTCCTAAAAAGGAGGTGCCTTGTGGCAAAGCATAAACAAGAAGAACATCCAGAAGATGTGGAAGTAAAAGAGGAAGCTGTAGAAACAGCTGAACAAGCTGAATCAGTAAGCCCTGAAAAATCAGAGTTAGAACTAGCTAATGAGCGGGCAGAAGATTTTGAAAACAAATATCTCCGCGCTCATGCAGAAATGCAGAACATCCAGCGCCGAGCAAATGAAGAACGCCAGCAGCTGCAAAGATACCGCAGCCAGGACTTGGCAAAAGCTATTTTGCCTTCGATAGATAATCTGGAGCGCGCGCTTGCCGTTGAAGGTCTGACAGATGATGTCAAAAAGGGGCTGGAAATGGTGCAGGAAAGCTTGATTCATGCTCTCAAAGAAGAGGGTATCGAAGAAATCCCAGCTGACGGAGCTTTTGACCATAACTATCATATGGCCATTCAAACAGTTCCAGCTGATGATGAGCACCCAGCTGACACTATAGCGCAGGTCTTCCAAAAAGGCTACAAACTTCATGACCGTATCCTAAGACCGGCTATGGTAGTGGTCTATAACTAGGCTAGAAAACTTGAAAAATCTTGTCCGAAACGACAATAAACTATGAAGAAAGATAAAAAATTGTTCAGCTTTGCAATAGTGCGCGAAGCGAACCAAAGAGTATTGAAAATAAATTAAAGTAAAAAGAGGTAAAAATATGTCTAAAATTATCGGTATTGACTTAGGTACAACAAACTCAGCAGTTGCAGTTCTTGAAGGAACTGAAAGCAAAATCATTGCAAACCCAGAAGGAAATCGCACAACACCATCTGTAGTGTCATTCAAAAATGGTGAAATCATCGTTGGTGATGCGGCAAAACGTCAAGCAGTAACAAATCCAGATACAATCATTTCCATCAAATCAAAAATGGGAACATCTGAAAAAGTAGCTGCTAACGGTAAAGAATACACTCCACAAGAAATCTCAGCTATGATTCTTCAATACTTGAAAGGTTATGCGGAAGAGTACCTTGGTGAAAAAGTAACCAAAGCAGTTATCACAGTGCCAGCTTACTTTAACGACGCACAACGGCAAGCGACTAAAGACGCTGGTAAAATCGCTGGTCTTGAAGTAGAACGTATCGTTAACGAACCAACTGCAGCAGCCCTTGCTTACGGTCTTGACAAACAAGATAAAGAAGAAAAGATCTTGGTCTTTGACTTAGGTGGTGGTACCTTTGACGTTTCAATCCTTGAGTTGGGTGATGGTGTCTTTGATGTATTGGCAACTGCTGGTGACAACAAACTCGGTGGTGATGACTTTGACCAAAAGATTATCGATCACATGGTAGCTGAGTTCAAGAAAGAGAACGGCATCGACTTGTCAAATGACAAGATGGCGCTTCAACGTTTGAAAGATGCAGCTGAAAAGGCTAAGAAAGACCTTTCAGGTGTAACTTCTACTCAAATCAGCTTGCCGTTTATCACAGCTGGCGACGCTGGACCTCTCCACTTGGAAATGACTCTGACTCGTGCCAAATTCGACGATTTGTCTCGTGACTTGGTAGAGCGCACTAAAGAACCAGTTCGCCGTGCTCTTTCTGACGCAGGCTTGAGCTTGTCAGAAATCGACGAAGTAATCTTGGTTGGTGGTTCAACTCGTATTCCTGCAGTTGTGGAAGCTGTTAAAGCTGAAACTGGTAAAGAGCCAAACAAATCAGTAAACCCTGACGAAGTAGTTGCCATGGGTGCTGCTATCCAAGGTGGTGTTATCACTGGTGATGTTAAGGACGTTGTCCTTCTTGACGTAACACCATTGTCACTTGGTATCGAAACAATGGGTGGTGTCTTCACTAAGCTGATTGACCGCAACACAACAATTCCAACTTCTAAATCACAAGTCTTCTCTACAGCAGCGGACAACCAACCAGCCGTTGATATCCATGTTCTTCAAGGTGAACGCCCAATGGCAGCAGACAACAAGACTCTTGGACGTTTCCAATTGACAGATATCCCAGCTGCTCCTCGTGGAATCCCTCAAATCGAAGTAACATTTGACATTGACAAGAACGGTATCGTATCTGTTAAAGCTAAAGACCTTGGAACTCAAAAAGAACAACACATTGTCATCCAATCTAACAGCGGCCTGACTGACGAAGAAATCGACCGCATGATGAAGGATGCAGAAGCGAATGCTGAAGCAGATAAGAAACGTAAAGAAGAAGTTGACCTTCGTAACGAAGTTGACCAAGCTATCTTTGCGACTGAAAAGACTATCAAGGAAACAGAAGGCAAAGGCTTCGACGCAGAGCGTGACGCTGCCCAAGCTGCTCTTGATGAACTTAAGAAAGCGCAAGAAGATAATAACTTGGACGACATGAAAGCGAAATTGGAAGCTCTCAACGAAAAAGCTCAAGCGTTGGCAGTGAAACTCTATGAACAAGCTGCTGCGGCTCAACAAGCCCAAGCAGGAGCGGAAGGAGCTGAAAACGCAGGCTCAACTAAAGCAGACGACGATGTTGTAGACGGAGAGTTTACTGAGAAATAGGCGGTGAGACAGAACTAAAAATTGAAAGTTTTTAGTTCGTAGTCGAACCCCCGCGAGGATGATTAGGATTTTTGGGAGTCTAAAAGACGAACCTAAAATCCAATCAGCTACCGCGTCAAAAATTTTTCAAAAAATATTGTTTTGAAAATTTCACGTCGTAATGATAGGAAGAAATCCAGAGGTTGCAACCCAGCCTCTGTTTTTCGCTAAACTAGAGGGTGACGCTTATGAAGAAAGTGCTCTGTTTAATTTATCCTAATTTTTCACTTTATGAAGTAGTTGATCTGACCAGTACTTTAGCTCTATCTTTTGGTATTGAGGTTGATTATGCTGGTTCAGATAGAAATGTTATAAGATTGGAAGATGGATTAGCCTGTCAACCTACTAGGACACTGGATGAAGTAGTTATCGAAGACTATTCTTGTGTCATTTTGCCAGGAATGATAAATATTGCCCCTGCTCTGCATGATGAAAAATTGCTTTCTTTCCTAAGAAGTTTGAAGCAGCAAGAGATTTTGATTGCAGCTATTTCCTCAGCGCCCATTTTATTGGCGAAAGCAGGTTTATTGAAGGGCACTCAATTTACTGGTGGGATTTGGCAAAACTTCTTTGACTATTTTGAATTTCTTCCACGGGAGAATTTCAAAGCTAAAGCGGTCCTGCAAGATAAGAACATCATTACAGCTGTTGGCTGTGCACATCAAGCGTTTGCGAGAAAAGTGCTTCTTAGTCTAGGTTTGGTAGATAATGCTGACAACTATTTTAAAGAACGGAATCAGTATTCGGAAGAGGACTTGATATTCACTTTATCAGAAGAAGAGTTTGCTGAAATGAAGCATGAATTTGAAAATACCCTCTGATCAATATTTTCTAAAATTTAAAGAAAGGAACTGAACCCGACCTAAATTCTTGGAAAAAAGAGAAATCTGTCTAGGAGCATCGCTCCGTCGCCTGATTTCCTATTTTTCAGTCGAATTTTACGGTCTTGGTATCTTACATGAACAATACAGAATATTATGACCGTCTAGGTGTCTCTAAGAATGCTTCTCAGGATGAGATCAAGAGAGCCTATCGGAAATTATCTAAAAAGTACCACCCCGATATTAATAAGGAAGCTGGGGCGGAGGACAAATATAAAGAAGTCCAAGAGGCTTATGAAACGCTGAGCGACGAGCAAAAGCGGGCAGCCTATGATCAATACGGTGCAGCGGGAGCTAATGGTGGCTTTGGCGGTGGTGCAGGCGGCTTCGGTGGCTTTGATGGCTCCGGCTTTGGCGGCTTTGAAGATATCTTCTCTAGCTTCTTTGGTGGTGGCGCTTCGCGTAATCCTAATGCTCCGCGCCAAGGGGATGATCTTCAGTATCGTGTAAATCTCCGCTTTGAAGAAGCGATTTTCGGAGTTGAGAAGGAAATCAAGTATAACCGCGAAGCGACTTGTCGTACCTGTGACGGGTCTGGTGCTAAGCCAGGAACTAGCCCTGTTACCTGTGGTCGCTGCCATGGATCAGGTGTTATCAATGTTGATACCCAGACACCGCTTGGCATGATGCGTCGGCAAGTGACCTGTGATGTCTGTCATGGCCGAGGAAAAGAAATCAAAAGTCCTTGTGAAACCTGTCACGGAACGGGTCATGAAAAACAGGCTCACAGCGTTAAGGTGAAAATCCCAGCTGGTGTGGAAACTGGTCAGCAGGTTCGTCTGTCTGGTCAAGGCGAGGCAGGCTTTAATGGCGGTCCTTATGGTGACCTTTATGTCGTGGTTCAAGTTGAGCCGAGTGACAAGTTTGAGCGAGATGGCTCTACCATTTACTACAAGCTCAATCTCAACTTTGTCCAAGCAGCTCTTGGTGACAGCGTAGATATTCCAACTGTTCACGGGGATGTGGAGCTGAATATCCCAGAAGGAACACAGACTGGCAAGCGTTTCCGCCTGCGTGGCAAGGGAGCACCGAGTCTGCGTGGTGGAAGCATGGGTGACCAGTATGTTACTGTCAATGTTGTGACACCGACTGGCCTCAACGACCGTCAAAAAGCGGCCCTCAAAGAATTTGCGGAAGCTGGCAATATCTCGGTCAATCCTAAGAAAAAAGGCTTCTTCGACAAAATGAAAGATGCCTTGGAAGATTTGTAAACAGATAAAAAGGAGCAGCCTAATGCTGTTCTTTTTATGTTTTCTAGAAGGACATTTGGCAAATGTAGCCAAGTAAGAGAGCAGCTCTAATCAGCCTTTTAATTAAAAGAAATTCACAATAAAAAGCGTAAAGAGATTTTCTCTATTTACTTTTACAAAAATTAATTGTTTTTTTAAGTAAAATCTATTGTAAAAATTTCCTAAAAGATATATGATAATACTATATGTATAAAACGCATCTTTTTAGCCTGCTGGGGAGTTGGTTAGGAAGATAATGGGAGATTAACTTTATACATTTTAGGAAAAAGGGGATTTATAAAGTGAAACGTTTTGAAAAAGTGCAGGAGCGAATTCAGAAATATTCGATTCGCAAATTGTCTGTCGGTGTGGGCTCAGTTGCCATTGCAGTTCTGATTTTTGGGAGCTCTTTGTCCAGTTCGACTGTTGCTGCGGATGAAGTTGGAGGCGGTGCGACTGCTCACTATACTTATGTTGAAGAGCAAGAGCTAACAGAGCAGGAAAAAGGTCTGATTAAGAAAGGTCTGCCTGAAAATCTGCAAACAGGGGAAAATTATTACTTGATTTATCGGAAGCAAGATGGGCAAACTGTCTTGCCGAGTACAGGAAATAACGGTCAGCCGCTTCTCGGCTTATTTGCGGGAACGGCTATTTTGGCTGTCTTGGTATTCTCACGAAAGAAATCTGGTAAGTTACTAGGAGTGCTTTTGCTAGGTAGCTTGGGACAAACTGTGTTGCAGTCTCCTCAAGCGTTTGCGCTAGAAAATCGGGAATTGCTTTCCTATAACCGTCAAGTTGCGGTTTCGTCAGCAGTTTCTGAAGCGGATGTGACTATTGCAGGCTATAACTATATCGGTTACTTTACCGCTTCTGATTTGCGTACTTTGACAGAGACCAAGATAACCTCTTTGCCAGCTGGTCAAGAGGCTCAAGCGCAAGCAGAAGTGTCAGAAGCTGCAAAAGAGGATTCTGATTCTATTGATCGAGCTGCTCAAGCAGGGTTGCTGTATCAGCTGAATCCTGATGAAAGTGATTCTGGCCATATAGGGAATCTTCCAACTCCAGCTCCAACTCCAAATCTTAGTCCAGCTCCTCAGCCGTCAAATCCACCTATAGAAACGGCAAAAGGGGAAAGTTTACAAGAACCTGCCTTGCCAGAGTACAGCGGTGCTGTGAACGGTGAGTCGCTAGTTCAAGCGGAAACTCCAGTCTATACTGCCCCAGTTGGTACAGTTGATGACACAGCCCCAGTAGAGCCCGCCCTCCCAGAATACACAGGCGGAGTTAATGGCGAATCGCTAGTTCAAGCAGACAATCCAGTCTATGATGCTCCAGTAGCTACAGTTAGTGACGTGGCTCCGGTTGAGCCCGCCCTCCCAGAATATACAGGCGGCGTTAACGGCGAATCGGCAGTTCAAGCAGACAATCCAGTCTATGATGCTCCAGTGGCTACAGTTAGTGACGTGGCTCCGGTTGAGCCAGCTTTGCCAGAATACACAGGTGGCGTTAATGGTGAGTCAACAGTTCAGCCAGAACAGCCTAGTCTGCATACAGACATCAAGCTAGAAACGATTGAACCTCAAGTTGTCAACAAGACAGATGATAGCAAGTACCTTGATGAAGAGACCACTGTCGATGGAACTCCAGGACAAAAAGAAATTGTAACCAGCTATGAAGTCTTGGACGGTAATCGCATATCGGATCCACAAACAACTGAAAGAATCTTGCATGAAGCAGTTGATACAGTGGTCACTCGGGGTAGCAAGGCTCGCATCAATAAAGAAGAATTGAGCAAGCAGCTAGCTTTAGCAGCGGCTGTGGATCCAGGAGTTTACACCAATCAATCCTACCAGCAGCTGCAAGCAATTAAGAATATGGCTGCGACGGTTTATCAAACTTCGTCAAGTCAAGATGAAGTAGATGCGGGTGTCAACCAACTTAAGCAGGCTTTAGCCGACTTATTGGCCCTTAAAGCAGCGCCAACTCTGACTGTTTCAGCGGTTAAGAAGGATGAATTGCAGAAGTCAGTTCAGGTCCAATACCAGCTGACAGACAGAGATCAAGCCTTTACCAGTGCTCATGTTCGTCTGAAGAAGGATGGCCAGCTGATAGCAGAGCAGAACTTGGCGGCAGGCCAGCTGACTGCTAGCTTCAGTGGTTTGGACTACTATACACCGTATAAGATTGAGACGACTCTGTCCTATGATTTAGGAAATGGCTCGGAAAGTCAGGAATTAGCTCAAGAGACAGTCCAGCTTGACCTAAAGAAGGTGGAACTCAAGTCCATCACTAATGTCGCTTTGATGAAGGTTGAAAATGGCCAGACAAAATTGATGCCTACTCTGGCTGAGAAACCAGAAAATCTGGACCAATATTACTTGCACTTTACATCAGACCAGTTTAAGGACACTGTCCTGCCAGTTACTTCTATCGAGGAAGTGGTCGTTGATAACCAGCCTGTCTTTAAGATCCAGGCTCAGCTGCCAGACTTGCTGCAAAGAAGTGCAACTGGTCTTCAAAACAGCTTTGATTTCTATCTGGAAAAGGCCAAGAAGCGTGAAGGAAATGTCTATTATGACTTCCAAGACCTCTTGGACGGCATCAAGGAAGATCCTTCTGGAACCTTTATTCTGGGCCGCAGTATCAGTGCCAAGCTGATTGACAAACCAGCTAACAGCAAGTCTTACCTGCAAGGTGAATTCAAAGGCCAGCTGATTGGTGGGCAAAATGGTGAGCGCCATGCGATTTTAGACTTGGCACATCCTCTATTTGATACGATTACTGGCGGAACGGTCAAGGATATTGACTTTAAGCGAGTCAATATGGTTTATCCAGATTCGCAAGCGGGGGATACAATTGCGACAATTGCTGCTCGTTTGAAGAATAAAGGAGTAATCGAAAATGTCAATGTCCAAGGATACTTGGAAGGAAGAGACCATATTGCCGGTCTGGTTAACAATATAGAAGGCCAATCTCGAGTTGAAAATGTCTCCTTTAAGGGCCAGATTAAGTCTAAAGGCGGAAATTCTGTAACAGCTGGTATCGCTGGAACCAACGCCATGTCCTTAGTAAGCCGAGCTTATGTCGAAGCAGATATTTGGGTTAAGAGTGGCCAAAACGCAGGTATGCTGGTCGCTCAAAACTTCACTGACTATTCAGGTTCAGGCTGGGGTAATTGGGGCAGATTGATGCAATCAGTTGCCAAAGGTAAGTTAGAGGATGCGGGCTCAAGAAATGCGGCTGGTATCGCTGCTTCCATTTGGCCGTATGGAACTATCAATGACACCGTCAGCTATGCCACTGTAGTGAACGGTAAAGAGCTCTTTAGCTCTGATAATGAGATTACCGATGCTTGGATGGGGCAAAAACTCCAAAACCTCTTTGGTGTTCAGGGACATAGCTCTGGAACCAAGACAGGAAAAGATACCAAGTTCCGCCGCTTGACAGAAGCTGAAGCGGAGCAAAAAGTCAAGAGCTATCGGATTACGGCTCTTGAAGAAACCAGCGCCAATGAAGTAACAACTGAGAAGCTAAATGCTGCTATCCTGAGAACAAGTACTTATCAAGATAAGCCAGGGTACAAGGCAGAAAATGAACAGCTTTATCAGAACCTAGAGCGCTTTATGCCTTTCTACAATCAAGAGTTCTTGATTCATGAGGCCAATAAGTTGGTGGATGCTGCTAAGGCGGGCGATCTGTTGACTAAGAAAGTTCTATCAGTTCAAGCGCTGAAGGGCAACCAGTTTGTTGCTGGCGGAACGGATGCAGATAAGATCTTAGTCCATTTTGAAGATGGAAGCAAGACCATCTACAATCTTCAAAATCAAGCACGATTTGAACAGACGGCTCTGCCGGAATATCAGATTGCAGAGCTTGGTACAGTCTATACTCCAAATCACTCAACGGCTGTCAAAGAAGACTTGCTGACTCAGCTGACTGAGAGCTTGAAGAGCTTTGACCTGTACAGTGATGAAGTCTATCGTTCTGTTGGCCTGCCTAATGATAATGATAGGGTCAACAAAGTGAAGCGCCTCTTCTTGGATGAATCTCTAGCTGAGGTGAAAGCCAACTTGCAGGATATGCTTGGTAAGCTCCTGGCCAATGAATGGACAAGATTCCATGCTGACAATCCAGCAGCCAACGAAGCTCTGAAAGCTAAAATCGAAGAGAACAAGACCGCTATCATGCTCGGTCTGACCTACCTCAACCGTTATTACGATCTCAAGTTTGGTGACTACAACCTCAAGGAGCTGGTGCTCTTCAAACCTGACTTCTATGGTGAAAAAGTACCATTGCTGGATCGCTTGATTAAGATTGGGCGTTCGACAGAGAATCAACTGAAAGGGGCAGACAATGTCAATATGTTTGCACGTCAGTTGAAGGCTGAGTCCAAGTCTAGTGATTTGGTTGCTTACTTGGATTACAACCGCCGCCTGCTGACTGACTTTGCGGACATGGATTCATGGTTCAAGGATGCAACTCGAGGCTTTATTCAGTTTGAAGAACGCCAGTCAGAAGTCGAGGAGATTAAGTCTGCTAAGTATCGCGTCTTTGATAACCTCAACTCTGAATATTTCAGTAACTATATCCTTCCGCTGCTAACCTTGAAGAATACGCGCTTAGCCATTCTGTCAAACTATAGCACGATGGCCTTTGTCAACAGAGACAAGCGGCGGTCATGGTCGGATGAACGATTTAATGCGCGCATCAAGGAAGTAGCGACCCAGCATCGAAATCACGTAGACACTTGGTACAAACTGCTCTCAGATGATATCAAGTCCAGAATGGTCAAGCAAAATGTAACGGCTGTATGGGATGGTTTTGATGTGGAAGGACGTGGCTGGATTGATGTCAACGGAAATGATAATAAGGGCAATCCTTATGCACCATCCCGCGAGTTCTTCAACCTAGTTGGTGGCAGAGCTGGTGGCTGGTACAAGTCAAATGGCTACGGTGCCCACGCTGCTGGTTCAATCCGTGTGAACTTCGAAGCCTTTGACCTCTTGACAGAATACGGTGTGTCCGTCTTTACGCACGAGCTCACCCATGTCAATGACAGAGATATTTATCTGGGCGGTCACGGCAGACGACAAGGTATCGGACCAGAAGGTTATGCCCAAGGTCTGCTCCAATCACCAGTTCCTGGTCAGCCAGGCTGGGGTGCTCTGGGTCTCAATATGGCCTTTGAACGTCCAAATGATGGAAGTCTCATTTTCAATAGCTCGCCAAGTCTCTTCAAGAACCGAGCGGACATCGACCATTATATGAAGGGCTATAATGATACCCTCATGCTGCTGGATTACCTTGAAGGCCAAGCGGTTGTGGCTAAAGGAAATGAAGCCGCAGCTAAATGGTTCAAGAAGGTTGAACCGAAGGTTGTAGATGCTCGAACTCAATATGATGTCGTAAGAGAGTTGACAGCAGAGGAGAAAGCGGCCATGTCAGTCTCATCTGTAGAGGACTTGGTTGACCAAGGCTTGCTGTCTAACCGTGCGGTTGACAATCGAACTTATAACCCTGCTGACTATGACTCTAGTTACATTGCTATCGACTTTATGACAGGTATCTATGGTGGCGGCCAAAACAATACTGGAGCGCCAGGTGCCTTGATGTTCAAGCATAATATCTTCAGAATCTGGGGTTACTATGGCTATGAAAAAGGCTTTGTAAGCTATGCTTCCAATAAACACCGTAAGACAGCCAATGAGCAAGGGGTGACTGGTTTGAGCGATAACTTTATCATCAAGCAAATTTCTGAAGGCGAATTTGAAACCATGGAAGCCTTCAAGAAAGCTTACTTCAGAAAAGTTGTGGATAAAGCACAAACCTCAGGTATTAAGCCAGTGACTGTCAACGGAAAAGTCTATAGTACTTATGAAGAGCTGAAAGCTGGCTTTGCAGAAGCTGTTGACAAGGATCTGAAGAAGTCTCGTGTCGATGAACGTGCAACCAAGGACTTCAAGTATGCTGTCTTTACGCAGTTGCTCAAGAATACCAACAGCTTTATGGATGAAAACTCCATTTGGGGTTCCTAAGAAAAAGTGTTTAATTGCCTACATGAGTAGCTGCAAATAATGACCTTTAGCAATATGTGATCAATAACCCATTTGAATTAGTTCTGTTTGTGTCGTCACTGACAGTCTGATTCAGATGGGTTGTTTTGTTGCATAATGGCAAGTCGGAACAGAAAAAATCCCTGATTCTTAAACGATATTTTTCAAAAAATCTGTCCCCGGACAGTTCCTGCTTTTAGAGCTTGCTGGGGGCTTTTTTTCCTGCTAAAATAAACACATGACACGATATAAAGCGATTATTTCCTATGATGGTTATGGCTTTGCTGGCTTTCAGCGGCAGCCCCATGCCAGAAGCGTTCAGGAAGAGATTGAAAAGACCCTGACCCGTATCAATAAAGGCCAGCCTGTGGTGATTCATGGAGCGGGCCGGACCGACAGCGGTGTCCATGCTCTGGGCCAGGTGCTGCATTTTGATTTACCAGAAGAACGGGATGAAGAGAAATTGCGTTTTGCCTTGGATACCCAGACGCCAGAAGATATTGATTTTATCAGTGTGGAGCAGGTGTCAGATGATTTTCATTCTCGCTACAATAAGCACAGCAAGACCTATGAATTTTTGGTGGATATCGGCCGGCCCAAAAATCCTATGATGCGCCATTATGCCACGCATTATCCCTATCCTTTGGAGCTGAGTCTGATAGAAGAAGCGATTGCTCAGCTGGAGGGTACGCATGATTTTACTGGATTTACGGCTTCGGGGACTAGCGTGGAAGACAAGGTTCGGACCATTACCGAGGCCAAGGTCCGCTATGATGCAGAACATAATTTTCTGGTCTTTACTTTTTCAGGCAATGGCTTTCTCTACAAGCAGATCCGCAATATGGTCGGTACCCTGCTTAAGATTGGAAACAAGCGCATGCCGGTGGAGCAGATTCAGAGGATATTAGCGGAGAAAGACCGCCATCTGGCAGGGCCAACAGCCGGTCCAAACGGCCTTTATTTAAAGGAGATTCGTTATGAAGAATAAGTTGATTTTAGCCTTTTCAGGCAATGATATTTTTAGCGGCGGCGGACTGCACGCTGATTTGGCTACCTATACAGTCAATGGTCTGCATGGGTTTGTAGCTGTGACTTGCCTGACGGCGATGACTGACAAGGGATTTGAGGTCATTCCAGTTGAGGAAGAGGTTTTTGCCCAGCAGTTATCCAGCCTCAAGGATGTTCCTTTTTCTGCTATTAAGATAGGACTTTTGCCCAATCTTCAAATAGCAGAGCAGGCTTTGGCTTTTGTCAAGCAGCATGCGGATATACCAGTAGTCCTGGATCCTGTTCTGGTCTGCAAGGAAAATCATGACTTGGAAGTCAGTGCGCTGAGAGAGGAAATCATCAAGTTTTTCCCTTATGTCAGCATCATCACACCAAATCTAGCAGAAGCTCAGCTATTGACCCAAAAAGAAATCGAAACTCTGGAGGATATGCAGGCTGCAGCCAAGGAGCTCTATGATTTGGGGGCCAAGCATGTGGTGATTAAGGGCGGCAATCGCTTAAGCAAGGAGCGGGCGGTGGATGTTTACTATGATGGTCAAAATTTTGAAATCATGGAATCGCCAGTGCTGGCTAGCAACAATACCGGAGCGGGCTGCACATTTGCTTCCAGCATTGCCAGTCAGCTGCTTCTTGGCAAGTCTCCACTTGCAGCAGTTCAATTGTCTAAAGATTTTGTTTACCGAGCGATTCAGCGCTCAGATCAATATGGGGTAGTTCAGTATGAGAAATCATCAAGTTAAAAAATTAGTTATCTTAGCTTTCATCACAGCTTTATCTGTGGTTTTGGGGAATTTTATGAAAATCCCAACTCCGACAGGATTTTTGACCTTGTTGGATGCAGGGATTTATTTTACAGCCTTCTACTTTGGCCGCAAGGAAGCGGCTATTGTCGGAGGCCTTTCAGGCTTTTTGATTGATATGGTTGCTGGCTATCCCCAGTGGATGATTTTCAGCCTGATTTGCCACGGACTTCAGGGGTTCTTTGCTGGCTTTGAGGGCAAGAGTCGCTATCTTGGGCTGGTCTTGGCTGCAGTAGCTATGGTTGGTGGCTATGCCCTCTTTGGTAGTATCATGAATGGTGTCGGGGCTGCCCTAGCCGAAATCTTAAGTAATTTTATGCAGAATGCTTTTGGTTTAGCGGTCGGTTTTGCCCTCTACAAAGCCTTCCCAGAGAGTTTGAAAAAGACAGTCACAGTGAAATAAACGAGGTGAGACATGGACTTAGCTAAGATTGGAGCAGACACTCGTCAGATTCTTCTGGACGTTTTGGACAAGGCTGCCTTGGTCGAGGGAGATATTTTTGTTCTGGGTCTATCCTCTAGTGAGGTTGTTGGAGGCCATATCGGTCAGAATTCCAGTCTGGAAGTCGGACAGGTCATTGTCAAAATCATACTGGATATCTTAGAAGAGAAGGGGATTTTTCTAGCAGTTCAGGGATGTGAACATCTCAATCGCGCTCTCGTAGTCGAAAAAGCCTTGGCGAACAAGAAGGATTTGGAGATTGTCAATGTTCTGCCTACTCTTCATGCTGGAGGCAGCGGTCAGCTAGCTGCTTTTCAATACATGAAGGATCCTGTCGAGGTAGAGTTTATCGTTGCTCAGGCGGGGCTGGATATTGGCGATACTGCTATCGGCATGCATGTCAAGCATGTGCAGATTCCTATTCGACCTATTCTCAAGGAATTGGGAGCTGCCCATGTCACAGCTTTAGCCAGCCGTCCCAAGCTAATTGGCGGCGCCAGAGCGGCCTATACAGAGGATAAAATCAGGAAAGGATAAAAGGAAAAATAATTTTGAAAAAAACTCTAATTATGCTATAATGGGTTGTATTCAATAAATTTTAAGGAGAAATGACAGAATGTCTGTATCATTTGAAAACAAAGAAACAAATCGCGGCCTTTTGACTTTTAGCATCAGTCAAGAGAAAATCAAGCCAGCCTTGGACCGTGTATTTAACTCAGTAAAAAAAGATATTGCTGTACCAGGTTTCCGTAAAGGTCGCCTTCCACGTGCTATCTTCAACCAACGTTTTGGTGAAGAAGCCCTCTACCAAGATGCGTTGAACGCTCTTCTTCCAGAAGCATACGAAGCGGCTGTCAAAGAAGCGGGTATCGAAGTAGTTGCTCAGCCTCAGTTTGATGTCGAGTCTATGGAAAAAGGCCAAGACTGGGTTATCAAAGCTGAAGTAGTCACTAAGCCAGAAGTTAAGCTGGGTGCTTACAAAGACTTGGAAGTAACTGTTGAAGCTACTAAAGAAGTGACTGACGCTGAAGTAGATGAGCGCATTGAGCGTGAGCGTAACAACTTGGCTGAGTTGGTTCTCAAAGAAGGTCCAGCAGCAGACGGTGATACAGTTGTGATTGACTTTGTTGGTTCTGTTGACGGCGTTGAATTTGACGGCGGCAAGGGCGACAACTTCTCACTTGGACTGGGCAGCGGTCAATTCATCCCAGGATTTGAAGAGCAGTTGGTTGGCCATAGTGCAGGTGAAACAGTGGACGTTGTCGTAACCTTCCCAGAAGACTATCAAGCAGAAGACTTGGCAGGCAAGGAAGCTAAGTTTGTGACAACTATTCACGAAGTTAAAGAAAAAGAAGTTCCAGCATTGGACGATGAGCTTGCAAAAGATATCGACGAAGAAGTGGAAACTCTTGACGAGCTGAAAGAAAAGTACCGCAAAGAATTGTCAGAAGCTAAGGAAACAGCTTATAATGATGCGGTAGAAGCTGCAGCTATTGATCAAGCAGTAGCAAACGCCGAAATCGTTGACTTGCCAGCTGAAATGATCCACGAAGAAGTGCACCGTGCAGTTAATGAATTCTTGGGCAATATGCAACGCCAAGGAATCTCACCTGACATGTACTTCCAAATCACTGGCACTAGTCAGGAAGACCTGCACAAGCAATACGAAGCAGACGCTGAGTCACGCACTAAGACAAACCTTGTCGTAGAAGCTGTTGCTAAGGCAGAAGGTTTTGAAGCTAGCGCAGAAGAAATCGAAGCAGAAGTAACTTCATTGGCTACAGACTACAACATGGAAGTAGAACGTGTTCGTCAATTGCTGTCAGAAGACATGCTGAAACACGACATTGCTATCAAGAAAGCTGTTGAAGTGATTACAAGCACTGCGAAAGTGAAATAAGCTTCATCATTCAAAATGAAAATGATATCACTTGAAACTAGTGTGTAAATGCACTAGTTTCTTTTTGTACTTGTTCCGTGATTTTTCCTGGATTTTCTTTTGACGAAAATAGAAATTTATCGTACAATAGAAAGTAGCGAAAAATTGCAAGAGGGCGACAAGCCTTTACTTAATCTTAAAGGAGATCAACTTTGGAATTAGAAGTATTTGCTGGACAGGAAAAAAGTGAGCTTTCTATGATTGAAGTGGCGCGTGCCATTTTGGAAGCCCGCGGCCGCGACCATGAGATGTATTTTAATGATCTGGTCAATGAAATTCAAAACTATCTGGAAAAATCAAACAGCGAGATTCGTGATGCTCTGCCTTTATTCTACACAGAACTCAATGTAGACGGCAGCTTTATTCCGCTGGGGGATAATAAATGGGGCCTGCGTTCATGGTATGCTATCGACGAAGTGGATGAAGAAATCATTGCTTTGGAAGAGACTGATGAGGACGACGCACCTAAGAAACGTAAGAAGAAACGCGTCAATGCCTTTATGGATGGCGACGAGGATGCCATTGACTACAGCGATGACGATCCAGAAGATGAGGACGGCTACGAAGCAGATCCAGCTCTCTCATACGATGAGGAAAATCCAGACGATGAGAAGAATGAAGTGGAAGCTTATGATGCTGAAATCAACGAAATCGCTCCAGATGATCTAGGTGAAGAAGTCGAACTCAACGAAGAAGATGACGACTACTCTGACGAAGACACGGAGACCGAAGAGGAAGAATAAATCAACCAAAAGAAACAAGTGACGAAATCCTTTGTTTCTTTTAATATTCCTTGAAATATAAGTTCGGAAGGTGTAGAATACTAATAAAATTTAATAAAGAAAAGATGGAGGTATGCTGCTATGAAATTTGTCATTGATAAGAGTCTGGGTGAACTAGGCATAAAAAGTGTCGTTATCGGGATTGCCAAGAATGTCAATCCTCATGCAGAACTGTCACCCTCATTTCTAAAAAAGAAAAAGGAAATGGAAGACTGGGCTTTAGCCTGCGACTTGGATGAGGTGCTTGAGTCGCCGGTGGTTCAAGGTTATATAGAGATACTGCAGCGCGTAGGTCGCAGTGTCAAGAAAAATCCTCCGACGGTTCCTGCGCTGATTCGCAATATCCAGCACCGAGGCTCGCTCCCTCATATTAATAGCATTATTGATATTTATAATGTCGAAGCCCTGCATTCCCTACTGGCTATTGGTGGGCATGATTTTGACAAGATTGATGGCCAGATAGAATTTACTGTAAGCCAAAAGGAAGATGTCTTTTTGCCTATTTTGTCCAAGGAGAAGCATGTTTCCAAGACGGACTATGTCTATCGGGATGCCAAAGGCATTTTGGCCTGGCTGGATGTTCGTGACAGCGAGTATTATAAGTTTGATGAGGAAACCAAGGACGCCATTTTCATCATTCAGGGGAATGCCAATACCTCTGTCGAAATGCGTCTGGAAGCCTTGGAACGAATCCGACACGATTTAGCAGAGTCCATGCCTGAACTAGAATTCGAAACACATGTCATTAGTATTGGTGAGAATGAATGAAAACCGACTGAAATCATTTGACATTTTTTTAGGTTTGCGATATCATACTTTTCGGGCACCTCTTTTAGAGGTCGGAGCTTCCTGTGTTCAGGGAGCTATTTTTCTTTTTCAGACAGATTATGGAAAATCCTCCTCTAGATAAGTTTCCAGCAACGACGTGGTTGCTGGAATGAATTGTTTTATGAAAAGGAGCACGTATGTCAACTAAATATATTTTTGTCACCGGTGGTGTGGTTTCTTCTATCGGGAAAGGGATTGTGGCAGCTAGCTTGGGGCGGCTTTTGAAGAGTCGCGGTCTCAAGGTTACGATTCAGAAGTTTGACCCTTATATCAACATTGATCCCGGTACCATGAGCCCTTACCAGCATGGGGAAGTGTTTGTGACAGATGATGGAGCTGAGACGGATTTGGATCTGGGGCATTATGAGCGTTTTATTGACATCAATCTCAATAAATACTCCAATGTCACCACTGGTAAAATCTATAGCGAAGTCCTGCGCAAGGAGCGTAAAGGCGAGTATCTGGGAGCGACGGTCCAAGTCATTCCGCATATTACGGATGCTCTCAAGGACAAGATCAAGCGGGCAGCACGGACGACGGACTCGGATGTGATTATCACCGAGGTCGGTGGCACAGTGGGCGACATCGAGTCTCTTCCTTTTTTAGAAGCTTTGCGCCAGATGAAGTCGGATGTCGGAGCAGACAATGTCATGTATATCCATACGACCCTCCTGCCCTATCTCAAGGCAGCCGGTGAAATGAAGACAAAACCGACTCAACATTCTGTCAAAGAGCTGCGAGGTCTGGGAATTCAGCCTAATATGCTGGTTATCCGTACAGAAGAGCCAGCTGGGCAAAATATCAAAAATAAGCTGGCTCAATTCTGCGATGTGGCGCCGGAGGCGGTCATTGAGTCGCTAGATGTGGAGCATCTTTACCAAATTCCTCTCAATTTGCAGGCCCAAAAGATGGACCAAATCGTCTGTGACCATCTGAAGCTGGATGTGCCGGCAGCGGATATGACAGAGTGGGCAGCTATGGTAGAGAAAGTAATGAGTCTGGAAAAGCAGGTCCATATTGCTCTGGTCGGTAAGTATGTTGAGTTGCCAGATGCCTATATTTCAGTTGTCGAAGCGCTCAAGCATGCCGGCTATGCCAATGATGCGGAGGTTAAGATTAACTGGATTGATGCGAATCAGGTAACGGCCGAAAACGCCGCAGAGCTTCTTGGAAGTGCGGATGGGATTATTGTTCCGGGTGGATTTGGTCAGAGAGGAACTGAAGGGAAGATTCAGGCAATCCGCTATGCGCGTGAGCAGGATGTACCTATGTTGGGCATTTGCTTGGGTATGCAGCTAACCTGTGTCGAATTCGCCCGTCATGTCCTAGGGCTAGCAGATGCCAACTCAGCGGAGCTCAATCCAGACACACCATATCCGATTATTGACCTCATGCGTGATCAGATTGATGTCGAAGACTTGGGTGGAACGCTGAGACTAGGGCTCTATCCTTCTAAGCTTAAGCCTGGCTCTAAGGCAGCAGCGGCTTACGACAACCAAGAAGTCGTACAGCGCCGTCACCGTCATCGCTATGAGTTTAACAATGCTTTTCGCGAGCAGTTTGAGGCGGCCGGATTTGTATTTTCTGGAGTTTCACCAGACAATCGCTTGGTCGAAATAGTAGAAATCTCAGAAAATAAATTCTTCGTTGCCTGTCAGTATCACCCAGAGCTTTCTAGCCGTCCGAACCGAGCTGAAGGTCTTTATACAGCCTTTGTCACAGCAGCGTTAGAAAAGAGCTCGGAGAGCTAGACTTGCTTTGTCTGACCTAAGCGACTTTTCTAGAGAAATGTTATAATGAAAAACAAAAGGAGGGAAGAAGATGTTTCTAAACATTTTAGCCAGTATTCGTACTAATAATTTTCAAGATGAGCATTGTATAGAAAAAATCCAAGCTCTCTGGCAGGAACAAGAGGGAGCTGTGAAAGAAGCTTTTGCCCAAGGGGAGCCGGTTTATGCTGTCTATCATGACTATGCCAGTGATTACAAAGGAGACTACAGTCTCTCCATCTGCCGCTTGACAGATGGAGAAGTCTATGATTTTGATACCTCTGAGCAGACCTATCAAGTGTTTGAAGCGGATAAGGAGGATCCTCAAGCCATTCTTCATGCTTGGCAGAGGGTTTGGCAGGCAGAAGAAAAAGGTGAGCTTCATCGGGACTACACTATTGACTTTGAAAAATATGATCCCGACCAAACGGTGGCTGTATTTGTTGCGACTCAGCAGCACTGAGTTTTCTGTGTTCCTGCCTTAGCTTCATTTCGCTTAGATTTCCTAGATTTGCTGATTGAGTAGAAAGTTGATTTTTTGAAATAAAGTCAAAAATTTTCTTGACAAGCCTTAGCTGTCCTGTTATACTAGTAAAGTACTCAATCGCGGGGATGGCGGAATTGGCAGACGCGCAGGACTAAGGATCCTGTGACCGCTTTAGGTCGTGAGGGTTCAAGTCCCTCTCTCCGCATCAAGTAAGCTGGCTTCGGCCAGCTTTTTCTTTTTGCAATAGAGACGCTTAAAATGCTGAGTGTCTCACTGTAATTCTTTAAAATTTCAGGAAAAACTAGCAATTTTAGTGAAAAAGTGATAAAATAAACAATGTAAGTGGTTTAACCACAAAAAATAAGAGGAGGCCTGATAAGAATGGCAATCGTTTCAGCAGAAAAATTTGTCCAAGCAGCTCGTGACAATGGTTACGCAGTTGGTGGATTCAACACAAACAACCTTGAGTGGACTCAAGCTATCCTGCGTGCGGCAGAAGCTAAGAAAGCACCAGTGCTTATCCAAACTTCAATGGGTGCTGCTAAATACATGGGTGGCTACAAAGTTGCTCGTAACTTGATCGCTAACCTTGTAGAATCAATGGGCATCACTGTACCAGTTGCGATTCACTTGGACCATGGTCACTACGAAGATGCACTTGAGTGTATCGAAGTTGGTTACACTTCTATCATGTTTGATGGTTCACACCTTCCAGTAGAAGAAAACCTTAAATTGGCTAAGGAAGTCGTTGAAAAAGCACACGCTAAAGGTATCTCAGTAGAAGCTGAAGTTGGTACTATCGGTGGTGAAGAAGACGGTATCATCGGTAAAGGTGAATTGGCTCCAATCGAAGACGCTAAAGCAATGGTTGAAACTGGAATCGACTTCTTGGCAGCTGGTATCGGTAACATCCACGGTCCATACCCAGCAAACTGGGAAGGTCTTGACCTTGACCACTTGAAGAAATTGACAGAAGCTCTTCCAGGTTTCCCAATCGTATTGCACGGTGGTTCAGGTATTCCTGATGACCAAATCCAAGCAGCTATCAAACTTGGTGTTGCCAAAGTTAACGTTAACACTGAATGCCAAATCGCATTCGCTAATGCAACTCGTGCATTCGCTCGTGACTACGAAGCAAACGAAGCAGAATACGACAAGAAGAAACTCTTCGACCCTCGTAAATTCTTGGCTAATGGTGTAAAAGCTATCCAAGCATCTGTTGAAGAACGTATTGATGTATTCGGTTCAGAAGGTAAAGCATAAGAAGCTTGATATATTTTTAAAAAAGTTTATCCGAAAGGATAAGCTTTTTTTTGTATTATGACAATTGGACAAATAAAGAACAAATAATATTTTTCTTACAATCTAATAAAAAAATCTTGACAGACTAGATGATGAGGAGTAAAATATTAACCAGTTAATTAACTAGTTAACGAGTTTAATAAGTTGTTAAAAATTGAGTTTCTTCTATATTTTATAGAAAAAATATTTAGATGATTTCTTTGGGGGTATATTATGAGTTAATTGTAAATTGTGATAGGTTTTAGCGAATTCTATGTAATCAAAAAAGAAAGTGATATTCAATGGAAAAAAATAAGAAATACTTAACAGGAATTGTTGTCATTGCTACTGTGGGTCTTTTTGCTCATCAGTTAGGTTATTATCAGGCAAACAGTTCGATTAAAAAATCCAATCGAGTTAGCTATATTGATGGTAAGCAAGCTGTTCAAAAGTCTGAGGAGTTAACGCCTGACGAAGTAAGCAAAAAAGAGGGGATTAACGCGGAGCAGATTGTTATCAAAATTACTGATCAGGGTTATGTCACTTCTCATGGTGATCACTATCATTATTATAATGGGAAAGTTCCATATGATGCTATTTTCAGCGAAGATCTTTTGATGAAAGATCCCAACTATCAACTTAGGACTGAGGATATTGTCAATGAAGTCAAGGGTGGATATGTTATCAAGGTTAATGGACAATATTATGTTTATCTGAAAGATATAGCTCGTGCGGATAATATTCGCAGTAAGGAAGAGATTAATCGTCAAAAGCAGGAACATGGTCATAATGTTACGAAAATAAGCAATGAAGTAGCAGCAGCTAGAGCTCAAGGCCGTTATACAACAGATGATGGCTATGTTTTTAATGCTTCAGACATTATTGAGGATACGGGAGATGCGTATATTGTACCTCATGGTGATCATTTTCACTATATCCCAAAGAGTGATTTGTCGCCTAGTGAGCTAGCTGCAGCTCAAGCTTACCTATCAGGTAGAGGAAAAGTAGCTAGTACTGTAGTCAGCCGTTCGTATAATAATGGAAGCAGTGGCTGGATACAGACACAACCTACTTTTACTCAAATTTCAAACAACTATCAACCGAGTCAAGGAGAAGATGTTAAGGGTCTCCTTCAGCAACTTTATAATCTTCCACTTAGTCAGCGTCATGTTGAATCAGATGGCTTGATCTTTGATCCAGCACAAATTACTAGTCGAACACAAAATGGAGTAGCAGTGCCGCATGGTAATCATTATCACTTTATTCCTTATACACAAATGTCGGCATTGGAAGAAAAGCTTGCTCGGACAATTCCTCTTATAAGTCAGCCTAATAAACCTATGTTAGGATTGACACCTTATAGACCTATACCAACTCCGATACTAACTCCATCTCAACCAGCTTTAAAACCGATTCTTCCTCCAAAGTTAAATTTGGAACATGCGGATTCATTGGATAAGGATTTAATCCAGCAGGTCGTTAGGAAAATAGCTGACGGTTATGTGCTAGAGGATAAAGGAGTGTCCCGCTATCTTTTAGCTAAAGACTTGCCTAAAGAGATTATTACAGCGATTGAAAATAAATTGGCGAAGCAGAAAAGCATATCTCATGTCCTGCAAGCTAAGAAAGAATCAGTTGAACCGAAAAATCAAGAATTTTACGATAAAGTATATGGTCTTCTGAGTCAGACCCATCAGCAATTGCTAGAAAATAAGGGACGTTTGTCAGATTTTCAAGCCTTGGATGATTTAGTGAAGCGTTTGAATGATGAAACAAGTGATAAGGTGCAATTAATTGATGACTTATTAGCATTTCTTGCGCCTATCAATCATCCAGAACGTCTCGGCAAAGCAAATTCACAGATTGAGTATACTGAAACCGAAGTTCGAGTAGCCCAGCTGGCTGACAAATATACGACATCTGATGGATATATCTTTGATGCTCGGGATATTATCAGTGACGAAGGAGATGCTTATGTAACCCCTCATATGGGACACAGTCACTGGATAGGAAAAGATAGTCTTTCAGCTAAAGAAAAAGCAGCTGCTCAGGCGTATACTAAAGAAAAAGGTCTGCTTCCACCTGCACCAACAGATGATTCCAAAGCCAATCCAAGTGGAGAAAGTGCGGCTGCTATCTACGAACGTGTTCAAGGAGAGAAACGGATACCACTCGTTCGTCTGCCTTACAATGTTGAGCATACTGTAGCAGTAAAAAATGGTAATCTGATTATCCCTCATAAGGATCACTACCACAACATCAAATTTGCTTGGTTCGATGATAAGACTTACCGAGCTCCTAATGGCTATACATTAGAGGATTTATTTGCAACTATCAAGTATTATGTTGAACATCCAGATGAACGACCACAGTCTAGCGATGGATGGGGGAATGCAAGTGATTATGTTTTAGGTAAAAAAGATGACAAGGAGGATGCTGTTAGCCCAGAGAAAACTCAAGAAGAAGTTGAAGAGGAAACACCAACTGAGCCAGAAGTACCTCAAGTTGAAACTGCTAAAGTAGAAGCTAAGCTGCAAGAGGCGGAAGACTTACTTGAAAAGACGACGGATCCAAGTTTGAAATCCAATGCAACTGAGACCTTAACAGGATTGCGAAATAATCTTAATTTAGGGACTATGGATAATAATAACATCATGGCAGAAGTAGAAAAATTGCTAGCCTTGCTGCAATCTGCTTCTTCAACTTCTGTGTCAAGTACAGAAGTAACTGATTAGCTGAGGTGAAGGAGTATTGTATGAAAAAAAGAACTGCAGTATTACTAGTGCTGAGTATACTAGCTTTGATGCTGGGAGCGTGTACTCAGAAAGAAGAACAACAAGCTAAAGGTTTGAAGATTGTGACCAGTTTTTATCCGGTTTATGCCATGGTTAAAGAAGTATCTGGTGATTTGAATGATGTTCGCATGATTCAATCTAGTACAGGGATCCATTCATTTGAACCATCGGCTAATGATGTAGCTGCTATCTATGATGCGGATGTTTTTGTCTATCATTCACATACCTTAGAGTCGTGGGCGGGGAGCTTGGATCCAAATTTGCAAAAATCTAAGGTGAAAGTACTTGAAGCTTCCGAAGGAATGCCCCTGGAACGTGTACCGGGTTTGGAAGACGTGGAAGCTGGCGAAGGAATCGATGAAAAAACTCTTTATGATCCTCATACATGGCTAGATCCTGAAAAAGCTGGTGAAGAAGCGCAGATTATTGCGGATAAGCTATCTGAACTCGATAAAGAACACAAGGAAATATATCAAAAAAATGCTAAGAAATTCATTTCTAAAGCTCAAGAATTGACCAAAAAATACCAACCAATCTTTGAAAAGGCTAAGCAAAAGACTTTCGTCACTCAACATACTGCTTTCTCGTATTTAGCAAAGCGGTTTGGTTTGCAGCAGCTAGGTATTGCAGGGATTTCTCCTGAACAAGAGCCAAATGCAAGGCAGCTTACTGAAATTCAAGAATTTGTGAAAACCTATAAAGTTAAAACGATTTTTACCGAAAGCAATGCATCGTCGAAAGTGGCAGAAACGCTCGTCAAGTCAACGGGAGTCAGGCTGAAAACTCTCAATCCTTTGGAAGCCGATCCTCAAAATGATAAAAACTACCTAGAGAATCTAGAAGAAAACATGAGTATCTTGGCTAAAGAATTGAAATGAGAAGGTAAAGCTTAATCTAGCTGAAGACTACAAAATAGAAACCTGCCCGTAAAGGTGGGTTTTTTGGTGTGTGATAAAATATGATAATTATTTTTGAATTTCCTATGTTCGTTTGGAAGTAAAAGTGGTAGTATAGTGGGGAGATAAGATTCTATTTTCCTGAGTTAGGTGGGGAAAGGGTCTGAAACATGAATTGAATAATAGGATATTGAGAAACGTATGGCAATGATAGAAGTAGAGCATCTTCAGAAAAATTTTGTGAAGACAGTTAAGGAACCAGGATTGAAGGGGGCTTTGCGCTCCTTTATTCATCCTGAAAAGCAGACTTTTGAAGCGGTCAAGGATTTAACCTTTGAGGTGCCCAAGGGGCAAATTTTAGGTTTCATCGGGGCCAATGGTGCTGGGAAGTCGACAACCATCAAAATGCTGACAGGGATCTTGAAACCGACATCTGGTTTTTGTCGGATTAACGGCAAGATTCCGCAGGACAATCGTCAAGACTATGTCAAGGATATTGGAGTAGTCTTTGGACAACGAACTCAGCTATGGTGGGATTTGGCTCTGCAAGAGACCTACACGGTCTTGAAGGAAATTTATGATGTGCCAGACTCGCTCTTCCATAAACGCATGGACTTTTTAAATGAAGTCTTGGATTTGAAGGAATTTATCAAGGATCCCGTGCGGACTCTGTCGCTTGGTCAACGAATGCGTGCGGACATTGCGGCTTCCTTGCTCCACAATCCCAAGGTTCTCTTTTTAGATGAGCCGACCATTGGTTTGGATGTTTCGGTCAAGGATAACATTCGCCGGGCCATCACCCAGATTAATCAGGAAGAAGAAACAACCATTCTCTTGACCACTCATGACTTGAGTGATATTGAGCAACTTTGTGATCGGATTTTTATGATTGACAAGGGGCAGGAGATTTTTGATGGAACGGTGAGCCAGCTCAAGGAGACCTTTGGCAAGATGAAGACTCTTTCCTTTGAACTGGTACCAGGTCAAAGTCATCTAGTTTCTCACTATGAAGGCTTTTCGGATATGACCATTGATAGACAAGGAAACAGCCTTAATATTGAATTCGATAGTTCCCACTACCAGACGGCTGATATTATCAAGCAAACCTTGTCTGATTTTGAGATTCGCGATTTGAAGATGGTGGATACGGATATTGAGGATATTATCCGTCGCTTCTACCGAAAGGAGCTCTAAGATGGTCAAATTGTGGAGACGTTATAAACCCTTTATCAATGCAGGTGTTCAGGAGTTGATTACCTATCGAGTCAACTTTATTCTCTATCGGATTGGTGATGTCATGGGGGCCTTTGTTGCTTTTTATCTTTGGAAGGCAGTCTTTGATTCGTCGCAAGAGTCTTTGATTCAGGGCTTCAGTATGGCGGATATCACCCTCTATATCATCATGAGTTTTGTGACTAACCTTTTGACCAGGTCGGACTCTTCCTTTATGATTGGAGAGGAAGTCAAGGACGGCTCCATTATCATGCGCTTGTTGAGACCAGTGCATTTTGCGGCTTCTTATCTCTTTACCGAGCTTGGTTCCAAGTGGTTAATTTTTATCAGCGTTGGCCTTCCATTTTTAAGTGTCATTGTATTAATGAAAATCATATCGGGTCAAGGCATTGTAGAAATATTGGGTTTAACTGCACTATATCTTTTTAGCTTAACGCTAGCCTACCTGATTAACTTTTTCTTTAATATCTGCTTTGGATTTTCAGCTTTTGTTTTTAAAAATCTATGGGGCTCTAATCTGCTCAAGAATTCTCTGATTGCCTTTATGTCGGGAAGTTTGATTCCTTTGGCTTTCTTTCCCAAGGTAGTTTCAGATATTCTGTCCTTTTTGCCTTTTTCGTCCTTGATTTATACTCCAGTTATGATTATCGTTGGTAAATACGATGCCAGTCAGATTCTTCAAGCACTTTTGCTTCAGTTCTTCTGGCTCTTAGTGATGGCGGGCTTATCTCAGTTGATTTGGAAAAGAGTCCAGTCATTTATCACCATTCAAGGAGGTTAGTATGAAAAAATATCAGCGCATGCATCTGATTTTTATCAGACAATACATCAAGCAAATCATGGAATACAAGGTTGATTTTGTAGTTGGTGTGCTGGGAGTCTTTCTGACCCAAGGCTTGAACCTCTTGTTTCTCAATGTACTCTTTCAACACATCCCTTCCTTGGAGGGCTGGACATTCCAAGAGATTGCCTTTATCTATGGCTTTTCCTTGATTCCCAAGGGATTGGACCATCTCTTTTTTGACAATCTCTGGGCACTGGGGCAACGCTTGGTGCGAAAAGGAGAGTTTGACAAATACCTGACTCGTCCTATCAATCCTCTCTTTCACATCCTAGTCGAGACCTTTCAGATTGATGCCTTGGGCGAACTTTTGGTTGGTGGAATCTTGCTGGCGACAACGGTCACCAGTATTAGCTGGACCTTTCCTAAATTTTTGCTTTTCCTAGTCTGTATTCCTTTTGCGACCTTGATTTATACTTCCTTGAAAATTGCGACAGCGAGTATTGCTTTTTGGACCAAGCAATCAGGCGCCATGATCTACATTTTCTATATGTTCAATGATTTTGCCAAGTATCCGATTTCGATTTACCATTCGCTTATCCGTTGGTTGATTAGTTTCATCGTGCCTTTCGCCTTTACGGCCTACTATCCCGCTAGCTATTTCTTGCAGGAAAAGAATGGACTCTTTAATATCGGTGGTTTGATTCTGATTTCTCTTATCTTCTTTTTCATTTCTTTGAAACTATGGGACAGAGGCTTAGACGCCTACGAAAGTGCAGGATCGTAAGATAGAAAATATGATTGGTCCTAAAGCTTAAATCAAGAAAGGATTTTAAGATGATAGTAATTGAAGAAGTGAAGGAAGAAAAACAAAAGATGCTAGTGGTTAGCGAAGTTTTGAAGGATCTGCCAGAATGGTTTGGGATTCCTGAAAGCACACAAGCTTACATTGAAGGAGCCAAGGATTTGCAAGTTTGGGCTGCCTATCAGGAGCGCGATTTGGCTGGCTTTATCAGCTTATCCTACTCTAGCGAAGATTGTGCTGAGATTGATTGCTTGGCTGTTAAGAAATGCTATCATAGAATGGGGATTGGCAGTCAACTTTTAGGAGTTTTAGAAAAATCTGCTCGTCCAAAGGCATCCTATCTGCAAGTCAAAACAGTGGCACCAGGTCATTATCCTACTTACGACAGGACTAATGCTTTCTATCAGGCTCAGGGCTTTAAAAAGTTAGAAATCTTTCCTGAACTTTGGGATAAAAGCAACCCTTGTTTGATTTGGGTTAAGAAGTTGTGAAATTTTCCCTTGACAAAAAAACTCAAGATGCTAAAATAAAGGGGAAAAGGCGCCGATTTAGCTCAGTTGGTAGAGCAACGCACTCGTAACGCGTAGGTCACAGGTTCGATCCCTGCAATCGGCATAAATAGGTCTTAGAAATCTTGTAAAAGCAAGGTTTCTTTTTTACTGAACAAGGTGTCAATTATAAAAGTTCGAATGCAAAGAGGTTAAAATATCTTTACATGGTGGAAAAATCAAGAAAATCAAAGAGAAATATGATACAGTGAATTAGTATAAAAAGAAAGGAGCAGGTGTTTATGAAAAAACGATTGCTATTTTTTTTAATTTTATTAATTTCCATATTTATTGGTATAGGACAAGTTCGTGCTGATAGCAGTGACTCTGATAGTTTTTCAGATTCTAGTAGCTTTAGTTCGTCTAATGATTCAGATTCTGATGATGATTCTTCCTCTGATTTAGGCAGCGGCCTGTCTGCTGATGCAGACGATTTAGGTCACTTCTCTTCGGATTCTGACGATGACACATCTGACAATGATGCCTCCTCTGATTTGGGCAGTGGCTTATCTGCTGATGCAGATGATTTAGGTCACTTCTCTTCGGATTCTGACGATAACACATCTGACGATGATGCTTCCTCTGATTTGGGCAGTGGCTTGTCTGCTGATGCAGATGATTTAGGTCACTTCTCTTCGGATTCTGACGATGACACATCTGATGATGATTCTTCCTCTGATTTGGGCAGCGGTTTGACCGTTAATCCGGATAGTTTAGGTGACTTCGCTTCAGATATTCCAACTATTGATTCTTTGGATGCGTCAGCAAATGATGGTGATAATTTGACTAATCTGGGGAATATTTCTGCCCCAGTTTCTACAGAATCAAGCAATCCAACAACGAGCACAGATGATATAATGGCGGGCACACCAGATGCAGCAGTAGCGACCGCTCCTCCCACACCCCTTACGGATGCAACTAATTCTGTCACTACTACAGATGAAACGACGGCTTCCTCGACTCCTATAGATTCAGCTAATCAAACAACTGAGTCAGTAGACTCGGCAAGCTCTGATAAGCCTAATTTGGCAGACTCGGCAACTGAATCAAACACTGCGGCTTCCGCAGGCAATGGTTTGACAGCTAATCCGGACAGCTTAGGCAGTTTCGTTTCGGATAAACCAGCCGATAGAACTGGATCTGAATCTTCTGCTGACCTTGGCAGTGGTTTGATTGCAGATGCAGATAGTCTAGGTAGTTTTATCTCAGAATCAGATTCTACAACTGATTCAATAGACTCGGCAGGCTCTGACAAGCCTAATTTGACAGATTCGGCAACTGAATCAAGCACTGCGGCTTCCGCAGGCAATGGTTTGACAGCTAATCCGGACAGCTTAGGCAGTTTCGTTTCGGATAAACCAGCCGATAGAACTGGATCCGAATCTTCTACCGACCTTGGCAGTGGTTTGACTGCAGATGCAGATAGTCTAGGTAGTTTTATCTCAGAATCAGATTCTACAACTGAGTCAATAAACTCGGCAAGCTCTGACAAGCCTAATTCGATAGATTCGGCAACTGAATCAAACGCTGCAGATTCCGCAGGCAATGGTTTGACAGCTAATCCGGACAGCTTAGGCAGTTTTGTTTCGGATAAACCAGTCGATAGAACTGGCTCCGAATCTTCTGCTGACCTTGGCAGCGGTTTGACAGGTGATTCAAATGAAACTTTCAACGTTTTGGGAAACGATGCTTGGGGTAATTACTCTCCCTTGGAGGCTGATTACACTGTCTCTGCAACAAATACAACAAATACAGGAGAAAGAAGGAACCCTAATATGTGGGGGACAGAAACTGGCAAGCCTTTTTCTACTCCAACGACTGCTTTGGGTATTGTTGGAGAAGAAGTTTATGATGTATTTGATGGCACATTTGGAAAATTGACTGGAGTGACGTTTACTGAGTTGGGAACATACGTGACTCCTGATCCTCAGCCAGTGCCTGAAGAAGTTCTAACCCCTATCGGATCTTTAAATTATAATATAGCACAAGGAACTTCTCCGGTTCTTGGAACAGGGGTGATTAGAACGAGCGAAACGGGTGCACGATACATCGGTATAATTGCTGATAATTTAACCCATAATGTAGCAAATAATATCTACATTGGACTTACTGGAGAGACTTTATCAGGAACAGATGCCGTTCCTGATAGTTCTCCTCTGCCTGAATCTGTTGGTCGAATTGCTATTATTGCAAATAATATTGTTGGATCTAAAACAGATGTAGAGCCTTTGGATGTTGTTATCGGTACGACAGGTTATAATCCCATTACTGGAGAAAAAGAAGATCGCATTCCCTCGCTATTTGGAATAATTCAAGGAATGAGAGGAGGACAAAAGGAGGGCTCCAAAGGAGCTAGTAATAGTCAGGAAAAATAATCTTCTTTGACATCTTATCGAAAGACTAGGTTTCTGTACTAAGATTTCAAAGCTGAACCAATAATTATTGAAAGGATTGAATTCTATATTGAACAGGATTCGGTCCTTTTAATTCGTTTTTTGTAGCAAACACTATAGACTATAGTAGCTTTTTCTAGTTCATCAAGCGAAAGATAATTTTTTTATATCCTACTTAAGAAGAAGTTAGAAGCATTAAGCTTATTTTTAGACAGTTGGAGTGATACACGCTTAGGTTTTTTATGGTTCGAAACCCAATATGTATCTTTACCAGGAATTTTTAGGTACTGCTTGATATTATTTTCATCACAAATTTAAGAGCAGCACTATATAATACAAATTTGGGTTAATAAGAAAATTCCCTGCAGGGGGTATAAATAGGTCTTAGAAATCTTGTAAAAGCAAGGTTTCTTTTTCACTGGACAAGGTGTCAATTATATATGACATAATGTTTCAAGGTCTTTAAAATATTTTTACATGGCAAAAAAATCAGCAACCTATAATAAAATTATGGTATATTAGAATAGTAAAAAAAGAAAGGAGGAGCATTTGTGAAGAAAAGACTAATGCTTTTGATTTTGTTGAGCGCTGTGTTTGTCCACGTTGGGCAGGTTCAGGCTTATGATGGTGGTTCAGGTTCCTCAGATTCTGGCGGTTTTGGCTCCAGTACTTCGGATTCCGGCGGATTCGGTTCAGATTCTTCGGACTCCGGTGGTTTCGGTTCAGATTCTTCGGATTCCGGCGGATTCGGTTCAGGTTCCTCAGATTCAGGCGGTTTTGGTTCCAGTACTTCGGATTCAGGCGGTTTTGGTTCCAGTACTTCGGATTCTGGCGGTTTTGGCTCTAGTTCTTCGGATTCCGGCAGTTTAGATTCAAACTCTTCAGACTCTGGAAGCTTTGGTTCCAGTACTTCGGATTCCGGTAGTTTCGGTTCCAGTACTTCGGATTCTGGTAGTTTTGGTTCCAGCTCCTCAGATTCCGACGGTTTCGGTTCCAGCTCTTCAGACTCTGGAAGCTTTGGTTCAGGTTCTTCAGATTCCGACAGTTTCGGTTCAGGTTCTTCAGACTCCGGTAGTTATGGCTCCTCCACTTCAAATAGTGATAGTCTAGGTTTCTCAGATTCTGGAAGTTTCAGCTCTTCAGATTCTACCAGCTTCGGCGGCTATTCTACTTCAGATAATGATAGTCTTGGAATCTCTACTTCAAATAGTAGCTTTGGCTCGTCAGATAGTTCTGGGAATTGGTCCAGTATTGGCGACAGCGACTTGTCGAATGGATCTGGAAGCTGGTCCAGTATTGGGGATACTAGTTCGTCTAAGGATAACAGCGACTTTTCCAGCTTTGGTGATGCTATTTCATCGGGCAACAATTATAGTTCTGGAAGCTGGTCTAGCATTTCTGACGGCAATACAAGTTCTGCAGGTTTGAGCGCAGGAAATTGGACGAGCACCAATGATTCAGTCGCTAAGAAATCTTCCGAGATTTCCGACTCTTTTAGTGATTTTGATACAGGTAATTGGTCTCGAACATCTGATACCTTGGCTGATAATGCTTCGTCAACCAGCAAGACAGTGAGTGACTTTACTTCAGGCGATTGGTCAAGAGTATCTGATTCATCAAGCGATAAATTTTCAACAAGTGGCTTAGGTCTGAACGACTTTACAGCAGGTGACTGGTCGCATGTATCAGATTTTAGTGACAATAGAACGTCAACAAGCGCTGCTTATAGTGATTTGGAGGCAGATAATTGGTCTAGAATCAATGATTCTTTCAACAATTCGGCTTCGTCAACTATCACGGCAACAGATGATTTTACAACAGGAGACTGGACTCGTGTAACCGATGCGTTTGGAAGCCAGCTTTCCAACAAAAGGAACTCTCTAAGTGATTTGACACTTGATGATTGGGCTAGTGTTCAGGATGCTGCATCAAGAACAGCAAGTCTCTCTCCATTGGAGGGTGAATATACTCTTTCTGCAACAAAACCTACAGAGGACTTTGTTAGCACGTCACCAGTAAATCAATGGTCTGTCTTTAATCCAGTCGAGGGTGATTGGAAGCGGATTGATATCTCTGAGAAGTCAAAAACTGTTAACACCCCAACGATGTCAGAGGCTTTGGCTGATTGGGCAGGCTTCAAGCAGACAACCACGAGCAAGGAAGGACTCCCAGGCTTTGCTTTAGACTATGCATCCTCTCTGTCAGCAACAGGAAAAAATCAATTGCTGGGTTCGTTTTTAGACGGAGATTGGCAATGGGTCAGCGAAAGTAAGCCCACTTCAACCCTTTTTAACAATCCTTTAGCTACAGAGGACGTACTCACTAACCAAACTCTTCCAACGACGGTTGACTTAGGCTTATCTCAAACTTTTAGTCGAACACCAGAAGACTATTATCAAGCGGGTGCGATGTTTGCAGGGCCGGTGAGTTGGAGTAAGCCATCGACTTCTGATGGTCGAGTTGATATGAAACAACTTGAAAAAGAACTACGAGAAGAAGATAAACTATCGCAAAAAAATAATAAAGTTCTTCCTTCTGATGATTTTGTAGATAGAAATATTAAGAGAGCTAAGACAGCTTATACTGCAATCAGTGCCAGTACACAGAGAGCTTATGCAGGAGCATGGAATGGATTTATAGATTTTGTTGATCAGCCAGTAATTCAGGACACAATAGAACTGATAGGTATAACTGGCCAGATGAAATCGGATTTTCCGTTGACACCTGGGCAGCAGCAAAAGTTAAATGAAATTACTGAACGAAATAAACAAAGGATAGACTATATTGATAAGAACTATATTCAGTCAGTTAAGAAATCATTGGATAAAGGTGAAGCAGAAAAAATAAATAAGACTGTGAACTCAGGGGTAGAAGAGGCTTCTAAGATTCTTGAGCCGTCAAAAAAAATTACTGATCCTATTGATAAAGTTGTTGGTTTTGGGAAAAATGTTGCAGGCTTTTATAAGGGGGGAGAAAAAGATAATTCCAAAGATAATAAAGCGAATTCAACTAGTAAAAAAGGATCTAAAACACAAGAGAAATCATCTACTAGCTCTAAGTCGGGCAAATCAAAAGCCTCTAAAAACAAGAAAAACTAATTCCTTTTCCTTATATTGTCAAAAAACCGGGACGAGACCCGGTTTTTTGATGTTTGATTCTTGTCAATGTTAGCAGCAAACCACTTACCGCCCAAAATCTACCACTTACTGAAAAAGCCTTGTTTCTCATTTTGAAACTGATATAATAAACGTAGAAAGTAAAGGAGGTAGCAATGAAAATTCGAGTAGAACTGGATTCGGATTTAGCGGAAGTAGAGATTGTCATCAGGGCTGCTCGATTTGATGCTCAGCTCGAGCAAATTCAGCAAGCTCTGGAGCAAGCAACGGCACCGCCCATTATTTTTTATAAGGGAGCTAGCGAATATTTTCTGGATATTGACAATATTCTCTTTTTCGAGACTGACGGTAGCAAGATTTTTGCTCATACGCGTGAGGATGCTTATGAAGTCAAGCACAAGCTCTATGAGTTGGAAGACCGCCTGCCCTATTATTTTTGTCGCATATCCAAATCCAGCATTATCAATAGTAAGGCGATTTACTCGCTGGAAAAATCCTTTTCGGGCAGTAGCAGCGTCCGTTTCTACGATACCCATAAGGAAGTGTATGTGTCTAGGCACTATTATCAAATTTTAAAAGAAAAGTTAAACGAAACGAGGTAACATCATGAGAAAAACAATATTAGGACTGGCTTGCTTACTTCTAGCAGCTTGGGTACTTTTGCAGGGGAATTTCGGGATTCCCGTTATTCACATCAATGTTTGGCCTTTGTTGGTCATTATGGGCTTTGTCTATTTTTCAGCGGAGAGCTTCTATTCTGGCAACATTCCGCTAGGTTTTATCTTTGCCATTATCGCTTTTATCATTGCTAATAGCACTTACGACCTCTTGCCCAATATCTCAGCAAGCGCAGTTAGTTTTGCTGGTATTCTAGCCTGTATCGGTGTCAATTTCTTGGTCAAACCTAGCAAAAAATGGAAATTAAGGCATTTTTCTAAACATTTTTCTGGCGAAGAAATTGGTGGCGAAGGCATTGTCTTTGGCTCAGGCACCCGTTATGTCAATAAGGACAATTTTAGCTATGATGAGCTGACTTGCTCTTTTGGTAGTGCCAAGGTTTACTTTGACAACGCTAAGATAGCTGGGGATTCAGCGACTTTTAAAGTGGAAGTTGCTTTTGGTAATGCCACTCTCTTTGTTCCAAGCTCTTGGCAGGTTGTCAGCAAGGTTGCTTGTGCTTTTGGCGGTGTTTCTCAAGTTCGCGATACCAGTGAAAAAGAAAAAACGCTCTATTTAGAAGGCAGCGTGGCTTTCGGTCATTTGAAAGTGATTTATATCTAATTATTTCTTGTTTTAAAAAGGTGATTATTTGCAAAACTTGGGAACTAGCTCTTGCCAAACTCGGTAAAGTATGGTAGACTTTATAAGTATGTGGTAAAACACCTTAAACTAATCAGGAGGATAAGTATCAATGGCTAAAGTATGTTACTTTACTGGTCGTAAGACTGTATCAGGAAACAACCGCTCTCACGCGATGAACCAAACAAAACGCGCTGTTAAACCAAATCTTCAAAAAGTTACTGTTTTGATTGACGGTAAACCTAAAAAAGTTTGGGCTTCAGCTCGTGCCCTTAAATCAGGTAAAGTTGAACGCGTTTAATCTTTATTTAAAAAGGATGGAAATTTTCCGTCCTTTTTTGCTTGGGAATTTCCGCCTAGACAGTTGATTTAGACCCTTCCTCTTTTACACCCTGTATAAAATATGGTAGAATAAACTATAAAATACTTTTGAGGTACAAATTATGACTGTGAAAATTAATACAAAAGATGGTCAAATTGAGCTGACTGATGATGTGATTGCAACAATCGTCGGCGGTGCAGCGACTGAAATTTTTGGTGTAGTTGGCATGGCCAGCAAAAATGCAATCAAGGATAATTTTCAAGCCCTTTTAGGAAAAGAAAACTATGCTAAGGGCGTGGTTGTGAAAGCGACTGATGAAGGTGATATCGCAGTTGATGTCTACACTGTGTTAAGCTATGGAGTCAAAATCAGCGAAGTTTCTAAAAACATCCAAGAGCGTGTTAAGTTCAGTTTGGAAAACAAGCTCGGAATTACTGCCCATGCAGTGAATGTTTATATCCAAAATATTAAAGTCGTAGGAGAATAATCGTGGCAAATATTACTACTAGTTTATTCCAAGAAATGGTGCAAGCAGCATCTACTCGCTTAAATAAACAGGCTGAATATGTAAACTCTTTGAATGTCTTCCCGGTTCCAGATGGTGATACAGGTACCAACATGGGTATGACTATTGAAAATGGTGCTAAGGAAGTGTCAGATAAGTCTGCTTCAACAGTTGGCGAAGCGGCAGGCATCTTTGCGAAAGGTCTTTTGATGGGCGCGCGTGGTAACTCAGGAGTTATCACTTCCCAGCTTTTCCGCGGTTTTTCTCAAAGCGTGAAGGAGCATGAAGAGCTGACTGGTGAAGATCTAGCACTGGCCTTTCAGTCTGGTGTAGAAGTGGCTTACAAGGCAGTTATGAAGCCGGTTGAGGGAACAATTTTGACTGTTTCCCGCGGTGCAGCGATTGGTGCCAAGAAGAAAGCTGAAGTCACTAATGACGCTGTAGAAGTTATGAAGGCAGCTCTTGAAGGAGCTAAGACTGCTCTGGCTAAGACACCGGATATGCTGCCGGTTCTGAAAGAAGTCGGTGTTGTGGATTCTGGCGGTCAAGGACTGGTCTTTATCTACGAAGGCTTCTTGTCTGCTCTTACAGGCGAATATATTGCGTCTGAGGACTTTGTGGCGACACCTGCGACCATGTCTGAGATGATCAATGCTGAGCATCATAAGTCTGTAGCTGGCCATGTGGCAACGGAAGACATCACTTACGGCTACTGTACAGAAATCATGGTGGCTCTCAAGGCAGGACCAACCTATGTAAAAGACTTTGATTATGATGAATTCCGTAACTACCTCAACGATTTGGGAGATTCCCTGTTGGTAGTCAACGATGACGAAATCGTCAAAGTCCATGTCCATACTGAAGATCCAGGACTGGTTATGCAGGAAGGTCTCAAGTATGGTAGTTTGGTCAAGGTCAAGGTTGATAATATGCGCAACCAGCACGAAGCGCAGGTTGAAAAAGAAGAGCGCTCAGCCAAGCCGGCTCAAGAGAAAGAGTATGCGATTATCGCTGTAGTAGCTGGTGATGGCTTATCTGAAATCTTTAAGGCTCAGGGAGTTGACTACATCATCTCTGGTGGCCAAACCATGAACCCATCTACAGAAGACTTCATCAAGGCTGTGGAGCAAGTCAATGCTCGCAATATTATTATCTTGCCAAACAATAAAAACATCTTCATGGCAGCCCAATCAGCAGCAGAAGTGATTGAGCAGCCTGCAGCTGTTATTGAGACTCGCACAATCCCTCAAGGTTTGACCAGTCTCCTAGCTTTTGATGGCGGCAAGACTATCGAGGAAAACCAAGTGCGTATGACTGCAGCCTTGGCAGAAGTAGTCAGCGGCAGCGTGACGACTGCGGTTCGCGATACGACGATTGATGGCTTGGAAATTCATGAGAATGACAACCTCGGTATGGTGGATGGTAAGATTGTTGTTTCTAATCCAGATATGCTGACAGCTTTGAAAGAAACGTTCAGCAAGATGCTGGATGAAGATAGCGAGATTGTCTCTATCTATATCGGTGAAGACGGCAGCGAAGAATTGGCTAGCAGTCTTGCTCAAGATTTAATGGAACAATTCGAGGATGTAGAAGTAGAAATTCATCAGGGCAGTCAGCCGGTTTATCCATATATTTTTAGTGTTGAATAGCATAAAAAGGCAATCAAAAGGTTGCCTTTTGTCATTTTGTGGAAAATACTTAGACAAGAAACTGGTATTATGTTATACTGTAACAAATAAAAAGTAAAAAAGGTGAACTATGAAAAAATTTTTCATTCTTGTTATTTCTGCTTCGGTGCTCTTGACGGGCTGTGTGCTTCCTAGCTTCAGCAAGCATCGTCCTAGACATTCTTCTGAATCAGCAGCTTCTTCTAGGCGGACTAAATCCAGCTCTAGCTCCAGCTCTAGCGAGTCATCCAGTTCTTCTTCCGAAAGTACAGAGATTGTCTCTAAAACCTTGGTTGGAGACATTGAAGAAATTCATCATCGTGATACAATTACCTATCAGGGCAAGAAAATCTTGAATCTTCGGATGGAATTGCTCACTTCCTTGCCAGAAGAAGCTAGTGCGGCTTCAGCTACCTTGACTCCAGAGGAAATGACGACTATCATTCGTGAAGGAATGCAGTCTGATTCAAACTATGTAGCAGCTAAGAGTCTGGAGGGTGTCAATATTGATTATTCAGTTACAGCAGAGAAGAAATTGCAGACCTTGATTGAAATTGATTTGCAAAAGGTCAATATCGAAGAGGTGGAAAAGAACAGTTTCTTCCAAGGCTTTGGATTAAAGGACATTAAGGATATTACACCTGAGATGTTCATTCTGAGTCTGAAGCTCAATGGTCTCAAAGAAGAGGTGCAGAGCTAAAGTTTAAAAAGCGTTGGTCGCCTCATATCTTACAGATTGAGTAGCTAGTTTATTGAAAAATTTTTTAGATTAGGCTGCTTTGATTCCAGTTTCTATCTAAATTGCAACAGACATACAACTAGTCGGCTCCTCTCAACGAGGGGGACCGGCTTTTTTGTGTCTTCATGCAGAGGGGAGATAAACAGATTATTCCAATATTTGCTAGCTTTGTGCTCTAAAAGCGGAATAGTGACATTTGTCATGTCAGCTGGTGACAAAATCAACTAGTAGGAAAAATTTCTTTGCCTTATAATATAGTTAACAAAATGATAAAAGGTTGCTGTAAGAATTAAAAAAGCATTTGGTCTTTATTCTTCTTCCGGCTTTGGAAAAATAAAGGAAAGATGCACATGCGCTTTATCGAATCAAAGGAGGAGTAAAATGGAACTGATCGAAGTAAAGAAGCTTTCAAAAAGCATTCATGGTAAGGAGATTTTAAAGGATATTTCCTTTGAAATCTCCCAAGGTGACTGTGTGGCCTTGATTGGTCCCAACGGAGCAGGGAAAACGACTCTCATGGACTGTTTGCTGGGCGATAAGTTTATGACAGCAGGTCAGGCTACGATTCAGGGACTCAAGCCGACTGACAATCATCTCAAGCAGTCGGTAGCGATTTTACCACAAGAAAATACAGTGGTGGAGGATTTGAAGGTCAAGGAACTCTTGGCGTTCTTCCAAGCTATTTATCCAAATAGTCTGTCCAATCAAGAAATTGATGACTTGCTGCAATTTACAGACAAGCAAAAGAATCAGTTGGCCAGCAAGCTGTCTGGTGGACAAAAGCGTCTCTTCTCTTTTGTTCTGAGTCTGATTGGCCGTCCTAAGATTCTGTTCTTGGACGAACCGACTTCTGCTATGGACACCTCTACTCGTCAGCATTTCTGGGAAATTGTTAATCAGCTCAAGCAGCAGGGAGTGACCATCGTCTACTCCTCTCACTATATCGAAGAAGTCGAGCATACGGCAGATCGGATTTTGGTGCTGCACAAGGGCGAGTTGATTCGGGACACGACGCCTTATGCCATGCGCAGTGAGGAGCAGGAAAAACACTTTACCTTGCCACTGACTTATCAGTCTGTGCTTGAAAAGCTGGATAATGTGACTGATTTAGAAATCAAGCAAAAGGCTTTATCTTTTGCTACTAGGGATGCTGGACAGGTCTGGCAGGTTCTTCAGGAAAACGGCTGTACAATCGAAGAGATTGAAGTACGTAACCGTACCCTCTTGGATAGTATTTTTGAAACGACACAAGAATAGGAGAGTAATCATGAAAAATATGGTAAGTCTTATGAAGATTGAGTTGATTTTAATGAAGCGGCAGGCTGCTTATTATCTCTTGTCTATTGGTCTGCCCAGCGTCTTTTACCTGATTTTCTCAGGAATGATGTCTGGAAGTGATACGCCTGAGCGTGTGCTTCGAGGATACCTCTTCTCTATGACCCTTTTTAGTATCATGTCTAGTGCTTTCTTTAGCATTCCAAGCACTTTGCAGTCTGATAAAAATAATAACTGGCAAAAAATGATTCAGCACTCGCCAATTTCTATGGTAAAATATTATATATCAAAACTTTGCAGTACGCTGTTGACTTTTATGCTTTCTATTATCGTAGTCTTCTCAATTGGGCATTTTGTTCGCGGGGTTAATCTGCCAATGGTAGACTGGCTTCTTATTGCAGTGATTCTTCTGATAGGAAGTGTAGTCTTTATTGCTATGGGGGTATTGGTCAGTCTCTTACCAAGTGCTCAGCTCATGTCTGTAGTGGGAAATATCGTCTATATGGCACTGGCTGTTCTGGGCGGTCTATGGTTCCCTCTGACTATGTTTCCAAAATGGCTCCAGCCAATCGGTAAGTTGACGCCAAGTTATCAACTGATGCAAGTCGTGTCTTCTTATCTAGAACACCATCAGTTCAATGGCAAGGCCGCTCTGATTGTTCTGATTTATACGGTTTTGGTTAGCATACTTGTGCTGCAGCTCAAAAAGCGAATTGAGGTAAAATAAATTCATGTGGGAAAAACTTAAACAAGTCCACTATATGTTTCATATTGCGCTGGTCTTTATCATCTTTCCAGTTGCGGGAGTAATTAGCGGGGAATACCCGCTTTTCCTCTTGTTCTGGACAGCTATTTTTGTTGCGGCTTACTATGCGGTCTTGTTAAGTAACCATCGCCTTATCCAGTTTTTTTCTTGGTGGTTCTTGGTTGCTTACATATATTATTGTTCGGTCTGGTTAAATGGAGGGTTTGCTTGGTACGTCTTTTATTTATCAAATATGCTCATTTATGAGCTGGATGATGTCTCGTTTAAATCCTGGCGTTTTTTGACCTTTGTCGCCTTGCAGCCTGCTATTTTGCTGACTAATTACTTGTTGGGTCATGTTGGTCCAGCAGAGCTACTCTTCTTTATTGTAACCTTTCTCTTTTCGGATGGCTTGACCTTTGGTCTCCATCGGATTCAGACGACCGAGCGAATCAAGGAAGAAAAGGTAAAACAAAATGCCCAGCTGAATCTTTTTATGGCAGAAAATGAGCGCAATCGGATTGGCCGTGACTTACATGATAGTCTAGGGCATACCTTTGCCATGCTCAGTGTTAAGGCGGAGCTGGCTCAGCAGTTTTTGCAGATGGAAGCCTACGACAAGGCAGCAAAAGAACTGCAGGAAGTGCAAGAGATCAGCAAGAAGTCCATGGCTGATGTTCGGCGGATTATTAACGATCTAAAGAATCGGACGCTGGACGAGGAACTAGTGACCATTCGTGCCATGCTGGAGATGAGCGGTGTTCAGGTCGAGATAGATAACCAGCTCAATGTTGCCAGTATCCCACCGAGTCAGCAGTCAACGATTAGTATGATCTTATTGGAGGCGGCGACCAATATCATCAAGCATGCCAAGGCTAAAAAGAGTAATTTTTCTTTGGTAAAGAAAAACGAAAAGCTTATTTTAGACATTCAGGATGATGGTTGTGGTTTTCAAAAGCTGACTGGTCGGGAGTTGCATAGTATTCGAGAGCGACTGTCTGCCTTGTCAGGAAGTCTTGAAATTCTTAGCAGCCAAGATCCGACGTGGATTCGGATTGAATTGCCATACGGAGGGAAGGAAGCATGAAACTTTTGTTAGCAGAAGATCAAAGTATGCTGAGAGATGCCTTAGCTCAGCTCTTGCAGCTGCAGCCAGATGTCGAAGAAGTCTATCAGGCCGCAGATGGGCAGAAGGCTATTGACTGTTTCAAGTCAGAAACTCTTGATGTAGCTATTTTGGACGTGGAAATGCCCCACCAAACCGGCCTAGACGTTCTCGAATGGGTCAAGGCCAATCGACCCAACATCAAGGTCATCATCGTCACAACCTTCAAGCGACCGGGCTACTTTGAGCGAGCTGTTAAGGCGGATGTAGATGCTTATGTGCTCAAAGAGCGTAGCATTGCGGATTTGATGAAGACCATCCATACCGTTCTAGATGGGCAAAAGGAATATTCGCCGGAATTGATGGAGGTGCTAATGACCAGTAGGAACCCTCTCTCTCAGCAGGAGAGGCTAGTCCTGCAAGCTGCGGCGACTGGCCTGTCCAATAAAGAAATTGCTGAAAAACTCTACCTGTCAAATGGAACGGTTCGTAACTATATGTCTGCTATTTTGACCAAGTTAGATGCCGAAAACCGAACAGAAGCCGTCCGAATCGGGCAAGAGAAAGGCTGGTTATAGCTGGAAGATTCAGCTTTTTAGAAAAGATGAGGAGCGGGAGCTTTCCCATAAACGGAACATTTGAGAGCTAATAATTCTAATGAAAGGTCAGTACTATAAATATAGTTCTGGCTTTTTATCTTTTCTTAGAAAAAAACATTCGGATTTAGAGAAAAAATGTAGAAAAACATTCTGCATGACTTGCAATTTTTTTCAAAAATGTTATCATAGTAGAAAGCTTTTTGAATTTTTAGAAAATTGTAAATAAATGAAAGGGGAAGAATGGAGAAAATCAAATTAGAAACTTCTAAGACAGGCTCAGAGCTTGTTTTGGAAACCTTGAAAAGTCTTGGTGTTGACACGATTTTTGGCTATCCCGGCGGTGCTGTACTGCCACTTTATGATGCTATCTATAGTTTTGAAGGCATCCGTCATATTCTAGGCCGCCATGAGCAAGGCTGTGTTCATGAAGCAGAAGGTTATGCTAAGTCTACTGGGAAAATCGGAGTTGCAGTTGTGACCAGCGGTCCGGGAGCGACTAATGCCATTACCGGTATTGCCGATGCCATGAGTGATAGCGTCCCCCTTTTAGTCTTTACTGGTCAGGTGGCCAAGGCTGGAATCGGTAAAGATGCCTTTCAGGAAGCGGATATTGTTGGGATTACGACTCCTATTACCAAGTATAATTATCAGGTCCGGGAGACGGCAGAAATTCCGCGTATTATTACAGAAGCTATTCACATCGCGACGACAGGTCGTCCTGGGCCAGTCGTTATTGATTTGCCTAAGGATGTCTCCGCTCTGGAAACGGACTTTATCTATGACAGCAAGTTGCATCTGCCGAGCTATCAGCCGACTATTGAGCCTAATGAATTGCAGATTAAGAAGATTATCAAGCAGATTTCTAAGGCTAAAAAGCCGGTCCTTCTTTCGGGAGGCGGTATTAGCTATGCTGGGGCAGCAGCGGAATTGGTTGCGTTTGCGGAGCGATATCAGATTCCAGTAGTCACTAGCTTGTTAGGTCAGGGAACTATTGCGACAGACCATCCTTTGTTCTTAGGTATGGGTGGGATGCACGGTTCTTTTGCGGCCAATATTGCCATGACTGAGGCCGACTTTATGATTAGTATCGGCTGTCGCTTTGATGACCGTCTGACCGGCAACCCAAAAACCTTTGCCAAGAACGCTAAAGTAGCACATATCGATATTGACCCAGCGGAAATTGGAAAAATTATCAGCGTAGACATTCCTATCGTAGGGGATGCTAAGAAAGCCCTGCAGATGCTGCTCAATGAAGAGCAGGTGCATAATAATACCAGCAAGTGGATTGAAAAAGTAACCCAGGACAAGGAGCGGGTTCGCTCATATGATAAGAAAGAACGTGTCGTACAACCTCAAGCTGTCATTGAGCGCGTGGGTGAGCTGACCAAGGGTGATGCCATCGTTGTAACAGACGTCGGTCAACACCAAATGTGGGCCGCCCAATATTATCCGTATAAAAACGAGCGTCAACTGGTAACGTCTGGTGGTCTAGGAACCATGGGCTTCGGTGTACCTGCAGCCATTGGAGCTAAAATTGCCAATCCGGATAAGGAAGTGGTGCTCTTTGTCGGAGATGGTGGCTATCAAATGACAAACCAAGAGATGGCTATTCTCAATATCTATAAGATTCCGATTAAGGTCATCATGCTTAACAATCATTCGCTAGGCATGGTGCGCCAGTGGCAGGAAGCTTTCTATGATGGTCGTACCTCTGAGTCTGTCTTTGAAACTTTGCCAGATTTCCAGCTCATGGCTCAGGCCTATGGTGTTAAATCCTATAAATTTGACGATCCGGAGACTATTGTCCAGGATTTGGAAGTGCTTAAAGAAGATATACCGATGTTTATTGAGGTAGATATCTCTCGTAAGGAGCACGTTCTTCCAATGGTGCCGGCTGGCAAGAGCAATCATGAGATGTTGGGGGTGAAGTTCCATGCGTAGAATGTTGACAGCTAAACTTCAAAACCGTTCGGGGGTTCTGAACCGCTTCACGGGTGTTCTGTCCAGACGTCAGGTTAATATTGAGAGTATCTCAGTCGGAACGACGGAAAATCCGGAAGTATCCCGTATCACCATCATCATTGATGTGGCTTCATTGGCAGAAGTCGAGCAGATTATCAAGCAGCTCAATCGTCAGATTGATGTGATTCGGGTTCGAGATATCACGGACCGCCCTCATTTAGAGCGTGAAGTGATTCTGGTTAAGGTCTCGGCTCCAGCTGACAAGCGGGCAGAGATTCTGTCTATTATCCAGCCATTCCGGGCGACAGTTGTAGATGTAGCACCTAGCTCTATTACCATTCAGATGACTGGTGATGCGGAGAAGAGCGAAGCCTTGCTTCGGGTCATTCGCCCATATGGTATTAAAAATATTGCTCGGACTGGAGCGACAGGCTTTACCCGAGATTAAATCAAACCTTTAATTTGTTAAAACCGCCTAATAGGCAATAAAAATAGAAAAGAGAGTAAAACTTATGGCAGTAACAATGGAATACGAAAAAGATGTAAAAGTAGCAGCACTTGACGGTAAGAAAATTGCCGTAATCGGTTATGGTTCACAAGGACATGCCCATGCACAAAACTTGCGTGATACAGGCCACGATGTGATTATCGGTGTTCGTCCTGGTAAGTCATTTGACAAGGCTAAAGAAGATGGCTTTGATACTTATACAGTAGCAGAAGCAGCTAAATTGGCTGATGTTATTATGATTTTGGCTCCAGATGAAATCCAACAAGATCTCTATGAAGCAGAAATCGCTCCAAACTTGGAAGCTGGAAACGCAGTTGGATTTGCTCATGGTTTCAACATCCATTTTGAATTTATCAAAGTTCCTGCTGATGTAGATGTCTTCATGTGTGCACCGAAAGGTCCTGGTCACTTGGTTCGCCGTACTTTCGAAGAAGGCTTTGGTGTACCAGCTCTGTATGCAGTCTACCAAGACGCTACTGGAAATGCCAAAGACATCGCAATGGACTGGTGTAAAGGTGTTGGTGCGGCTCGTGTTGGTTTGCTTGAAACAACTTACAAAGAAGAAACTGAAGAAGATCTCTTTGGTGAACAAGCTGTCCTTTGTGGTGGTTTGACTGCCCTTATCGAAGCAGGTTTTGAAGTCTTGACTGAAGCAGGCTATGCGCCAGAATTGGCTTACTTTGAAGTGCTTCACGAAATGAAACTGATTGTGGACTTGATCTATGAAGGTGGCTTCAAGAAGATGCGTCAATCTATCTCAAATACAGCCGAATATGGTGACTATGTATCTGGTCCGCGCGTGATTACTGAGCAAGTCAAAGAAAACATGAAGGCGGTCTTGGCAGATATCCAAAACGGTAAATTTGCGAACGACTTCGTTGATGATTACAAGGCTGGTCGTCCAAAACTCACTGCTTACCGCGAGCAAGCTGCTAATCTGGAGATTGAAAAGGTTGGTGCAGAATTGCGTAAAGCAATGCCATTCGTTGGTAAAAACGACGACGATGCTTTCAAGATTTATAATTAAGATAAAGAGCAGATAAGACATTAGGGGTAGGAATGAGAATTCCCAGCCCCTTGTTTTGCTTGATAGAGAATAAACTGGAAGAATAGGGAAGGAAAAAATATGCTCAGAGCAAAAGATATCACTCATGCTCATAAAGTGTTAAAAGATGTGGTTGTCAATACTCCGCTTGACTATGACCACTATTTGTCAGAGAAGTATCAGGCTAAGATTTACCTGAAGAAAGAAAATATGCAGCGGGTGCGCTCTTTTAAACTTCGCGGGGCTTATTATGCCATTTCTCAACTTAATGAAGAGGAGCGCCAGCGTGGGGTTGTCTGTGCTTCTGCGGGAAATCACGCCCAAGGAGTGGCCTATACTTGTAAGGAAATGAAAATTCCAGCAACTATTTTTATGCCTATCACGACTCCTCAGCAGAAGATTGGCCAGGTTCGCTTCTTTGGCGGTGAATTTGTGGATATCAAGCTGGTTGGAGATACCTTTGATGCTTCGGCTAAGGCAGCGCTTGACTATACTAAGGCTGAAAACCGGACCTTTATCGATCCTTTTGACAATGAAGATGTCCAAGCTGGTCAAGGAACAGTGGCTTATGAAATCTTAGATGAGGCCAAGAGAGAAGCTATCGATTTTGATGCAGTTTTGGTACCAGTTGGCGGCGGCGGACTGATATCAGGAGTCTCAACCTATATCAAAGAAAGTCAGCCAACTATTGAAGTCATTGGTGTGGAAGCCAACGGTGCCCGCAGTATGAAAGCAGCTTTTGAAGCAGGTGGTCCAGTCAAGCTCAAAGAAATCGACAAATTTGCGGACGGTATCGCAGTCCAGAAAGTCGGTGCATCAACCTATGAGGTCACACAAAAGAATGTTCAAAATCTTATCGGTGTAGATGAAGGGCTTATTTCAGAGACCATCATTGATCTATATTCCAAGCAAGGGATTGTCGCAGAGCCAGCTGGTGCTGCAAGTGTTGCTGCTTTGGAAGTCCTGAGCGAGTATATCAAGGGGAAAACTATCTGTTGCATTATCTCAGGTGGTAATAATGACATCAACCGGATGCCAGAGATGGAAGAGCGGGCTCTTATTTATGATGGTATCAAGCACTATTTCGTGGTTAACTTCCCGCAGCGTCCAGGTGCCTTGCGTGAATTCGTGAATGATATTTTAGGACCCAATGACGACATCACTCGTTTTGAATATATCAAGCGGGCAAGTAAGGGAACAGGACCAGTTTTGATTGGTATTTCTCTGGCAGATAAGCATGATTATGCTTCTTTGATTAACCGTATTGAGCTGTTCGATCCGTCCTTTATCAATCTGAACGGGAATGAAACACTCTACAATATGCTTGTCTAATTGTAAATATATTTTAGCCTAATTTGTATGCTTTTATTTGAAACTGCAAATTAAATATGTTAGAATATACCATAGTGAATCAAGGAGGCTTGAACATGTTTTTTATTCCATTTTTCTTTATCATATTGGTCATAATCTTTATATTCTTGCTGCTTAGTGCAGTCTATGTGGTTCGTCAGCAATCTGTGGCAATCATTGAGCGTTTTGGACGCTACCACAAAACTAGCAGCAGCGGTATCAATTTCCGTCTTCCTTTAGGGATTGATAAGATAGCGGCTCGTGTTCAGCTGCGTTTGCTGCAGAGCGAGATTGTCGTTGAGACCAAGACACAGGATAATGTTTTCGTAACTATGAATGTTGCGACCCAGTATCGCGTAAATGAGAACAACGTGATTGACGCTTATTACAAACTTATGCGACCAGAAGCTCAGATTAAGTCCTATATCGAAGATGCCCTTCGTTCATCCGTTCCAAAACTGACCTTGGATGAGCTCTTTGAAAAGAAGGACGAAATTGCCCTAGAAGTCCAAAAGCAAGTTGCAGAAGAAATGTCAACCTATGGTTACATTATTGTCAAAACCTTGATTACCAAAGTTGAGCCAGACGCTGAAGTTAAACAGTCTATGAACGAAATCAATGCGGCGCAGCGTAAGCGCGTGGCTGCTCAGGAATTGGCTGAAGCGGATAAGATTAAGATTGTGACAGCTGCTTCTGCGGAAGCTGAGAAAGACCGCCTGCATGGTGTTGGTATTGCTGAGCAGCGTAAGGCCATTGTGGATGGTTTGGCTGACTCCATCAAAGAATTGAAGGGTGCCAATATTGAGTTGACAGAAGAGCAGATTATGTCTATTCTTTTGACCAACCAGTACCTGGATACGCTGAATAATTTTGCAGATAGTTCGGGTAATAATACCATCTTCCTTCCAGCAAATCCAGAAGGTGTCGAAAGTATTCGGACTCAGATACTTTCAGCCCTCAAAGCTAAGTAAAGAAAATTCAGAATTATTTAATTTGTTCGAATTTGGTTTGTTTAAGTTGACAAACTGTATAAAAACAATTATAGTAGTTGATGTAGCTAGAATAGAGAGGAGTAAGAAATGGCTAAATCTAATTTCGAGAAAGTAGAATCTGTTGTTAGTTGGGTACGTGATAAGAAGATCACCGGTTACCGTATTAGTAAAGAAACAAATGCACGTGAAATGTCTATCATTGCTCTTGCTCAAGGACGTGCAAAAGTGAAAAATATCTCTTTTGAAACAGCTCTTGGCTTGATTGATTTCTACGACAAAAACCATGAAAAATTTGAAGACTAAACTTCAAAATCGTGCAACTGATATTGCTCATTAAATCAAAAAAGGAATCTGGACTTAGTTCCAGATTCCTTTTTGCTTTTGAAAATAAATAGTTTAGCTGAGGAAGCGCTGCAGGAATTCTTTTGTTCTTTCTTCTTTGGGATTGGTAAAGATATCCTGAGGGCTGCCAGCTTCAGCAATGACGCCCTTGTCCATAAAGATAACACGGCTGGAGACATCACGGGCAAATTCCATTTCGTGGGTCACGACAATCATTGTCAGCCCTTCTTGAGCCAGTTCTTTCATGATTTTCAGAACTTCACCGACCATTTCAGGGTCGAGGGCTGAAGTCGGCTCGTCAAAGAGGATGGCATCAGGATTCATGGAGAGGGCGCGGGCAATAGCGACCCGCTGCTTCTGACCGCCTGAGAGTTGCTTAGGCTTGGCCTGCCAGTATTGCTCGCCCATTCCAACTTTGTTGAGGTTTTCTTTGGCGACTTTCTCGGCTTCTGACCGTTCTTTTTTCAGGACGGTTGTCTGAGCGACGATGGTATTTTCTAGGACATTAAGATTTTCAAAGAGATTGAAAGACTGAAAGACCATGCCCAGTTTTTCACGGTAATGGGTCAGGTCGTAATTCTCGTCCAGGACATTCTTGCCGCGGTAGAAAATCTGTCCGCCAGTTGGTGTTTCCAGAAGGTTAATGGAGCGCAGGAAGGTTGACTTTCCGCTACCGGAACTGCCGATGATGGAAATCACTTCTCCTTTATGAACGGTGAGGGAGATGTCCTTGAGGACTTGGTTTTCACCGTAGGACTTTTTGAGGTTTTTAATTTCTAAAATGGTTTCTGTCATGATTTTACTTCTCCTGTCTGCATTTGATTGGCACCTGTCGTGTAGTTGTCTGTGTCGAAGCGTTTTTCAACATAGCGCAGGATGCGTGTTACGCTGAATGTCAGGATAAAGTAGATTACAGCGATGATGGTAAAGGTTTGGAAGTATTGGTAGGTTTGGGTAGCAATGGTATTTCCAGAGAAATAAAGCTCCACTACCGAGATAACGTTCAGCACAGATGTATCCTTGATATTGATGACAAATTCATTACCAGTTGCAGGCAGAATATTGCGGACGACCTGAGGCAGAACAATCTTGCGCATGGTCTGGCCGTGGGTCATACCCAGTGCTGTTGCGGCCTCGAATTGCCCCTTATCAACAGCAAAGATACCACCGCGGACAATCTCGCTCATATAAGCTCCGGTGTTGATAGAGACGATGAAAATAGCAGCGATAGTCCGGTCGATAGAAATTCCAAAAGCCTGAGCTGTTCCGTAGTAGATAACCATGGACTGAACAATCATGGGAGTTCCGCGGAAAATCTCAATATAGACATTTAAGAACCAGCCAAAGATTTTTTGCAGTGATGCTAGGAGTTTATTCTTAGAAGCTGGTGCTGTCCGATAAACGCCAATCAGCAGTCCGATGATGAGACCTGCGATGGTTCCTGTTATCGAAATAAGCAAGGTCAAACCAGCTCCGCGTAAAAATTGCGGCCAGTTTTCAGCCAGGATCTTAGCCACTTGACTGAAGAATGATTCATTCGTTGTTTCACTATCCGTATCAACAGGCTGTTTCTGAATCATCTCATCCATCAGCTTGACTTGATCATTGGTAGTAATCTTAGCGATTGCTGCATTGGCTTGCTCGATACGATTGTCATCCTTGCGCATACCAATGGCAATGGAAGCATCTTCTTCACCGACTTCAAAGCCTTTCTCAAATTGAATCATTTTGAAGTTGGAGTTGGCAGTCTCAGCAGTCAAGGCTTCTGGCCGCTCAGAGATATAGCCATCAATAACCCCGGATTCCAAGGCTTGTCGCATCTGGGCAAAATCGCCCATAGCTGTCTCTTTTTTGGCACCAGACAGTTGGTCAATGAGATTGTAGAGGTAAACTCCTTGCTGGGAAGTGATTTTGGCGTCTTTGAAGTCTTCTAGAGTCTTAGCGGATGCATATTTTCCATCTTTACGAACTAGGAGAACTGGCTCGCTGGTGTAGTAACTGTTGGAAAAGGCGATTTCCTTTTTCCGCTCGGCAGTTGGACTCATACCCGCAATAATCATGTCAATCTTTCCGGAGGTCAGAGCAGGAATTAAGCCATTCCAAGAAGTCTTGACAACCAGAGGTTCCTTGCCCATCTCTTGAGCAATTTTTTTGGCAATCTGCACATCGTATCCGTTGGCATATTGGTTGGTTCCTTCGATTTTTACAGCACCGTTGGAATCGTCATCCTGAGTCCAGTTGAAGGGAGCGTAGGCTGCCTCCATACCGATCCTCAGATAGTCATCGGCCTGAATAACATGGACCGTTCCTAAGGTGACCAGGAGGGCTGTAAATAAAGTGAGTAATAATTTCTTCATGGGTTTCTCCTGCTTATCTAATAATAGTTCTTCCTATTCTATCGAAAATTACCGTTCTTTTCAATCCTAGTAAGCCCTTACTTGATAAAAATGATATAATAGAACAAAATATCTGTAAAGAGAGGTTGAGTATGAAACGATATTTTTATCTCCTGTTAGTATTATTTTCCTGCCTTTGTTTTGGTCGGGTTGTCTCGGCTGTTGACTATGATATTGAATCCTATCAAGGCGATCTGGCCTTGCGTGAGGACAATACAGCTACCTACACAGAGAAAGTGACCTACAAGTTTAATGACGACTATAATGGTCAGATTGTTTCGCTGGGCTCTGCTGGAAAGATGCCTAATGGCTTTGCCATTGATGGGAATCCGACGGTCTCGGTTCTGACGAATGGTGAACCAGATATGGACATTAACCCCCAAGTCAAAGACTTGGGAGATGGCTATGAAGTCAAAATCTATAACTCCGGAAACGACGGTGACAGAGTTGTTGTCACTGTAACTTGGCAGCTGAGAAATCTCCTTTTTCTTCACAGGGATATTGCTGAGCTCAACTGGACTCCTATCAGCGACTGGGACCAGGGGATAGGAGAGGTCGTCTTGACAGTTTCTGGCTTGAGCAATCCAGATAAGAGCGAGCTCTTTGCTCATAGTGGCTACTTTGGCACCCAGCCTTTCGTGGATAAGGATGGCACTGACTATCTGGTCAAACTCAATGGAATTGGCTCGGGCGATAATGTCGAGCTCCACGGCTATTGGGATCGACAAGCGGTCTCTCTTGTGTCCCAGAATGAAGACGAGAGTAACTACTTGCCAACCTTTAAAGCTCAGGAAGAAAAGATTGCCCGCAAGACGGTCTTTTACCGGCAGCTAGGAGAGATTTATATGCCCTTGCTGCTCTTATGTGCCATCCTTGTAGCGGCTATTCTTTATTTTGTCTTTGCCCAGAAGATCAAGCCTAAGCAGTCTTATCCCAAGAATGCCCGTCTATACGAAGCTCCTCAGGACTTGGCTCCCCTTGTCTTGGCGGAAAATATTTACGCGGTAGACATGGAGGATGTCGACCCAACAAGGGGCGGCAAGGCAGCGCTGAACTTTGAAAACATGGTCCAGGCGACTTTGTTAGACTTGCTGGATAGGGGCAATCTCCTCCTGCAGGGAGATGCTGAAAATCCTGTTCTGCAAATAGCGACCTATGATGGGCTAGCGGACTTTGAGAGACGTTTTCTGGGCATGGCTTTCAACAAGCAATCCCAAGCCAGTGTGAAAGATCTATTTTCAGCCTATCAAATTTCAGAAGATATTTATAAGCACAAGTCTTCTGCGGATGAGTCCTATATCCGTAACATTGGTAGCAATATCAAGTCCTTATTTACTAACAGTTTGCGCTCCTTATCTAAAGAAGTGCGCTCTGAGGGCAAGCGTTTGGGTCTCTTTGGTCACTACCGGCCTCTTAAAGTTCAGGAAAAGAGATTACTGATTACTGCCATTATTCTAGTTAGTGCTGTTTTGTTGTTCTCTCTTGGAGTTTTGTTTGTCTATATGGCAGCTTTTGAAAGCCTTATCTGGATATATATTCCCTTAGCACTGGTGGGACTTGTTATGATTTGCATTTTTGCTAGTAAGGCACAACTTTATTGGCGAGATGGTGTCCTGAATGACGAAGGCGCGTATGATTACTATCTGTGGAGAAGTTTTTCCAATATGCTGCGAGATATTGCTCATCTGGACAATACAGAAATTGAAGGTATTATCCTTTGGAACCGTCTCTTGGTCTATGCGACCCTCTTTGGCTATGCAGATCGCGTCAGCCGTGTCATGGCTCTGCGTCAGATTCGCTTGCAAAATCCATCTATGGACAGCTATGTTCAGGCTAACTTGCACTATGCCTTCTATAGCAGTATGCACAGTTTCTCAAACTACGGCCATGTAGCGACCACAGCCAGCAATTTCTCTGTCTCTTCTGGCGGAAGTTCAGGTGGTGGGTTCTCCGGTGGCGGAGGCGGTGGAGGCGGTGGAGCTTTCTGATAGATAAGCTCCCTCCTAGCCAGAAAAGTCTTAGTACTGGCTTTTCCTAGCCTTGAAATTGTGATATAATAAAACCTAATACTCTTTGGGAATTTAATTGCGACTTTCCTTGAGTAGACCCTTGTTTCAGGAGTATTCTATGTTTATCATTGAAATTTTTATCTCTATTATTTACGGTATCATCGAAGGAATCACAGAATGGCTGCCGATTTCCAGTACAGGTCACCTGATTTTGATTCAAGATTTTATCCAGTATAAAAATCAAAGTCCAGCCTTTATGGAAATGTTTAATGTCGTTATCCAGCTGGGAGCTATTTTGGCGGTTGTTGTCATCTATTTTGACAAGCTCAACCCTTTTAAACCGGGCAAGTCAGCACGTCAGGTACAAAAGACCTGGCAGCTTTGGGCCAAGGTCGTCGTGGCAGCCTTGCCGGCTGCTGTTATCGGCTTATTCTTGGATGATTGGTTTGAAGCGCATTTCTACAATCTGGTCTCTGTATCAGTGATGCTGATTGTCTATGGGGCGGCTTTTATCTATCTGGAAAGGCGCGAGCATGAGGAGCCTGCTGTGACAGATTTAGCTTCTCTTCCTTACAAGACTGCCTTGCAAATTGGTCTCTTTCAGGTTCTAGCTCTCTTTCCTGGGACTAGCCGTTCTGGTGCCACCATTGTCGGTGGTCTCCTGAATGGTGTCAGTCGTTCTGTCGTGACAGAGTTCACTTTCTATCTGGGGATTCCTATTATGTTTGGTGCTAGTGGCTGGAAAATTCTCAAGTTTATCAAGAATGGGAACAGTCTAGGATTTGGGCAAATCTTCTTGCTCTTAGTTGCCATGGGAGTTGCCTTCGGTGTCAGTCTAGTCGTGATTCGTTTCCTGACAGACTACGTCAAAAAGCATGACTTTACTGCTTTTGGGAAATATCGGATTGGCCTAGGCGGTGTGCTTCTGGTTTATGCAGCAATCAAGGCCTTGATGGGATAAAAGAGGCAATTTTAAAGTTTCCCTGACTTTCTCATGTAGTGAAATAAGAAACTCTCGGAATTTTCTGAGAGTTTTTTCTTGCAACCTCCATTTTCAGACCAATCCTAGCTATTTTTTGAAATACGGGGGATTTTTTAGTATAATAGTAGGACTAGAAGTGTATGAGGTAGAGATATGGAAATGAAACAGATTAGTGATTCGACCATAAAAATCACGATTCAGCTGGAAGATTTGGAAGAGCGCGGCATGGAAATGGCTGATTTCTTGGTTCCCCAAGAAAAGACGGAAGAGTTTTTCTATACCATCTTAGATGAGTTGGAAATGCCGGATAATTTTTTGGATAGCGGTATGCTGAGTTTCCGTGTGACGCCTAAGCCAGATAAGGTGGATGTTTTTGTTACCAAGTCTAAGTTGGATAAGAATCTGAGTTTTGAGGATTTGGCAGATTTGCCAGACATGGATGAGCTGTCTCATATGTCCCCAGATGAATTCCTCAAGACATTGGAAAAGAGCATTTTTGAAAAGAGTAAGGAAGACATAGAAGCAGTCCAATCTTTGGAAACAGCCGAAGTAGAGGAAAGGGAGCGGCTTTCTCAGGAGTCGGCTGATGAGCAGTCGGCAGAAAATGCAGAACGCTATATTTACTACATCCTGCGTTTTGAAGATATTAAAGCTGCTGCGGCTTTTGCCCAGACGGTGGATTATAAGATTGACTTATCAGAACTTTATAAGTATGATTCAGTTTATTATTTGACGATTTTGGTAGACGTTGAGGGTTTCCCAGAGCGCTATCCAGCTTGGCTTTTGGCCAAGATGCGTGAATTCGCAGATGATTCAGATATTACTCGGGCGGTGCTTCAGGAGCACGGTCATCTGCTTTTGGTAACAGATGCGGTCTCTGGCCTGCAGAAGGTTGAATGCCTATGATTACTTTTCCTTTAAAGTTTATCTTGGTATTGCTGGGAACTTTTTTTATCGGGGTGATTCTGACACCCTTGGTTCGGCTCTTAGCCTTTAAGATTGGTGCGGTAGATTATCCCAATGCTCGCCGCATCAATAAAAAGCCCATGCCTAGCAGTGGCGGGCTGGCGATTGTAGCGGCCTTTTCTATCTCTACTCTGCTCTTGATGCCGCAGATTGTTGCTGTAGATTTTTTTGGACAGACCTATTTTGATTATGTTTGGCCGGTCGTTCTAGGTGGTTTGATTATTGCCTTTACAGGGCTGGTTGATGATATCAAAGAACTGTCGCCTCTGCTGAAAATGGGTGGGATTGTTCTGGCGGCCAGTCTAATCTGGTGGCTGACAGATTTCCGATTGGATGATTTTAAGCTTCCTTTTGGCGGACCTTTCCTGCATTTTGAGCCTTGGCTGTCCTATATTTTGACAGTGGTGTGGATTATTTCTATCACCAATGCAGTTAATTTGATTGACGGTCTGGATGGTCTGGTGAGTGGGGTGTCCATCATCTCGCTAGTGACGATGGGGATTGTTTCTTACTTCTTTTTGCCCCAGCACAATCTCTTTCTGACCTTGACTATTTTCGTCTTGGTCTTGTCAATTGCGGGCTTTTTCCCTTACAATTACCACCCAGCTATCATTTATCTTGGTGATACAGGGGCTCTCTTCATTGGTTTTATGATTGCTGTTCTGTCCTTGCAAGGATTGAAAAATGCGACGGCTGTTGCGGTGGTGACGCCTATGATTATCTTAGGAGTGCCGATTACGGATACTTTTCTGGCGATTATCCGCCGTACTCTATCTGGTCAGAAATTCTACACGCCTGACAAGCATCATCTTCATCACAGACTCTTATCCTTGGGATTGACTCATCGAGGAACAGTGTTGGTTATCTATGGGATTTCACTGGTTTTTGCCATGATTTCTCTCTTGTTGAATGTTTCCAGTCGAATTGGTGGCGTGCTCTTGATGATAGGCTTACTTCTGGGAGTTGAGCTCTTTGCTGAGTTGGTCGGAGTTTTGGGGCCTAATCGTACTCCTTTGCTCAATATTCTCCGCTTTATTGGCAACTCCTCCTACCGAGAGGAAGTTCGGCGGAAATGGCGTCAAAAGAGGAATAAATAAGAATAGCTCTAAACAAAATAAAAGCCTTTTGGGCTTTTTTTTGGTATACTAAAGTATGTAAATCAGCTAAGCAAAGAAAGGAAAAAGAAATGTCTGTCTTAGAAATAAAAGATCTTCATGTTGAAATTGAAGGGAAAAAAATTCTCAAAGGGGTGAATCTCACTCTGAAAACAGGAGAGGTTGCAGCAATTATGGGCCCGAATGGAACAGGGAAATCCACCTTGTCTGCAGCAATTATGGGCAATCCTAACTACGAAGTGACTCAAGGAGAGGTGCTTTTTGATGGAGTCAATATCTTAGAATTGGAAGTAGACGAGCGTGCTCGCATGGGACTCTTCCTTGCTATGCAGTACCCTAGTGAAATTCCTGGCATTACTAATGCAGAGTTTCTCCGTGCTGCTATGAATGCTGGCAAAGAAGACGAGGAAAAAATCTCCGTCCGTGACTTTATCATGAAGCTGGATGAAAAGATGGAACTGCTCAACATGAAAGAAGAAATGGCTGAGCGTTACCTTAATGAAGGTTTCTCCGGTGGTGAAAAGAAGCGCAATGAAATCCTGCAGTTGCTCATGCTTGAGCCGACTTTTGCACTCTTGGATGAGATTGACTCAGGTCTGGATATCGATGCTCTTAAGGTTGTGTCCAAAGGGGTTAATGCTATGCGCGGTGAAGGCTTTGGTGCTATGATTATCACCCACTACCAACGCCTGCTCAACTATATCACTCCAGATGTGGTTCATGTCATGATGGATGGTAAAGTCGTTCTTTCTGGCGGTCCAGAATTGGCAGTCCGCTTGGAGAAAGAAGGCTATGCTAAATTGGCTGAAGAGTTGGGCTTCACCTATACCGAAGAAGCCTAGTCAAACATTCTTTTGACTTTGATAAAAGATAGGAGAGTGACATGACTAAAGAATTAATTCGAGAATTTTCACAGCTACATGCAGAGCCAGACTGGCTCTTTCAACTGCGCCAGCAGGCCTTTGATAAAATTGACCAGTTAGAATTGCCGCGTATTGAGCGGGTTAAATTTCATCGCTGGAATCTGGGTGACGGCCGTATTTCAGAGAGCGAGCCGCTGACAAGTGTTCCAGACTTTACAGCTTTAGATGACAATCTCAAGCTTGTTCAGTTGGGAACTCAGACTGTTCTGGAGCAATTGCCGGCTGACCTGGCAGCGCAAGGTGTGATCTTCACAGATTTCCACTCTACTTTGGAAGAGATTCCAGAGCTAGTAGAGAAGCATTTTATGTCCGCGGTCAAGTATGACGAGGACAAATTGGCGGCTTATCACACTGCCTATTTCAACAGCGGTGCGGTTCTTTATGTGCCGGACAATGTTGAGATTGACCAGCCGATTGAAGGAATTTTTTATCAGGACAGTGAAAGCGATGTTCCTTTTAACAAGCATATTTTGATTATCGCGGGCAAGCATTCCAAGGTTAACTACTTGGAACGCTTGGAGACTTATGGTGAGGGCTCTGTTCCAGTAACAGCCAATATCACTGTTGAAGTTATTGCTCAGGCTGGAGCTCAGATTAAGTTTTCAGCTATTGATCGCTTGGGCGAAAATGTTACAGCTTATATCAGTCGTCGTGGCAAGCTGGATAATGATGCCATGATTGACTGGGCCATCGGCGTTATGAACGAAGGCAATGTTGTGGCTGACTTTGATAGCGACCTCTATGGCAAGGGTAGCCATGCGGATATGAAGGTGGTGGCTCTTTCCAGTGGCAAGCAGGTTCAGGGAATTGACACCCGCGTAACTAACTATGGCTGCAACTCTATCGGAAATATCCTGCAGCACGGGGTTATCCTAGAAAAAGGAACCCTGACCTTCAATGGTATCGGACATATTATCAAAGGTGCTAAGGGAGCAGATGCCCAGCAGGAAAGTCGGGTTCTCATGCTGTCTGATCAGGCGCGTTCAGATGCTAACCCCATCCTCTTGATTGATGAAAACGATGTGACAGCTGGTCACGCGGCTTCTATCGGTCAGGTTGATCCGGAGGATATGTATTACCTCATGAGTCGGGGTCTTGATAAGGCGACGGCTGAACGCTTGGTCGTGCGCGGCTTCTTAGGCTCAGTAATAGTAGAAATCCCTGTTAAGGAAGTCCGTGATGAAATGATTGAAAATATCGATATTATTCTCGCAAAAAGATAAAAAGCTGGGCCTTGTCCCCTGTAAGTAGATAGGAGTCTCCATGTCTGGATTTAATGCAGAAGCAATCAAGCAAGATTTTCCCATTTTGGACCAAGTTGTCAATGATGAGCCTTTGGTTTATTTGGACAATGCGGCGACAACCCAGAAACCCAAGCAGGTGCTGGCAGCTATTGAAAACTACTATCTTAGAGACAATGCCAATGTCCACCGCGGTGTGCATACGCTAGCCGAGCGGGCGACAGCGGCCCATGAAGCAGCCAGGGAAAGAGTTCGTTCTTTTATCAATGCGGCTTCTAGCAGAGAAGTCCTCTTTACGCGAGGAACCACGACAGGACTTAACTGGGTGGCTCAGTTTGCGGCTGAAAGGCTGCAACCTGGTGATGAAGTGATGATTTCGATCATGGAGCACCATTCCAATGTCATTCCTTGGCAGGAGGCTTGTAGAAAGACGGGAGCCAAGTTAGTCTATGTCTATCTCAAGGACGGTGCTCTAGATATGGAAGACTTCCGTGCCAAGCTCAACGAGCGGACCAAGTTTGTCTCTCTGGCTCATGCTTCTAACGTTCTTGGAGTTATCAATCCCATCAAGGAGATTGCCCAACTGGTTCATCAGCGAGAAGCATTTTTGGTGGTGGACGGGGCCCAATCCATTCCGCACATGAAGATTGATGTGCAGGATTTGAATGTAGACTTCTTCGCCTTTTCGGGACATAAGATGGCTGGGCCGACCGGTATCGGGGTTCTCTATGGCAAGGAAGAGCTGCTAGAGCAGATGTCGCCAGTCGAGTTCGGCGGCGAAATGATTGATTTCGTCTATGAGCAAGAAGCAACATGGAAGGAGCTTCCTTGGAAGTTTGAGGCTGGAACTCCAAATATGGCCGGAGCAATCGGTCTTGCAGCAGCCATTGATTATTTGGAAGATTTGGGTATGGATGCTATTGCTCAGCATGAGCAGGACCTGATTGCCTACGTATTTCCTAAGCTGCAGGCAGTGGAAGGTTTGACCATTTATGGCTCTCAGGATTTGGCCCAGCGATCAGGTGTGATTGCCTTTAACCTAGATGGTCTCCATCCGCATGATGTCGCGACGGCTCTGGACTACGAAGGAGTGGCTGTTCGGGCGGGTCACCATTGTGCCCAGCCCCTGCTCACCTATCTGCAGGTGCCAGCGAGTGTGCGAGCCAGCTTTTATATCTACAATACTTATGCGGATTGCGACAAGCTGGTAGATGCTTTAGAAAAGACAAAGGAGTTTTTCAATGGCACTTTCTAAGTTAGACAGTCTTTACAAGGCGGTTGTGACCGACCACTCGGCTCACCCCCATCACCATGGGAAACTGGAAGATGTGGAGCAGGTAGTCCTTAATAACCCAACCTGTGGTGATGTCATCAGCCTGTCTGTGAAGTTTAATGCGGAAGATAAGATTGAGGATATTGCCTTTGTGAATTCCGGCTGTACTATCTCAACGGCTTCGGCTAGTATGATGACGGATGCGGTTCTGGGTAAGACAAAAGAGCAGGCGCTGGAATTAGCAGAAGTTTTCTCGCAGATGGTTCAGGGCCAAGAAGACAGTCGCCAGAAAGAATTGGGAGATGGCGCCTTTTTAGCAGGCGTTGCCAAATTCCCGCAGCGGATTAAGTGTGCGACCTTGGGTTGGAATGCCCTCAAGCGAGCAATTGAAGAAGATAAAAAGTAAGAATGTGAAAGGAAATTATGTCAGAAGAAAGAGTAGAACCAAAACCGATTGATCTCGGAGAGTACAAGTTTGGTTTCCATGACGATGTTGAACCTGTCCTCTCGACAGGGAAAGGGCTGAATGAAGCGGTCATTCGTGAGCTTTCTGCAGCCAAGGATGAACCAGAATGGATGCTGGATTTCCGCCTCAAATCCTACGAGGCTTTCAAGAAGATGCCGATGCAGACTTGGGGACCGGATTTGTCGGAAATTAATTTTGATGACTTGATCTATTACCAAAAGGCCTCTGATAAACCTGCTAGAAGTTGGGATGAAGTGCCTGAGAAGATTAAGGAAACCTTTGAGAAGATTGGGATTCCAGAAGCAGAGCGGGCCTACCTGGCTGGTGCGGCTGCCCAGTATGAGTCCGAAGTGGTCTACCACAATATGAAGGAAGAGTTCCAAAAGCTAGGAATCGTCTTTACGGATACCGACTCAGCTCTCAAGGAATACCCAGAGCTCTTCAAGCAGTATTTTGCTAAGCTGGTCCCTCCAACAGATAACAAGCTAGCAGCTCTCAACTCCGCCGTCTGGTCTGGTGGTACCTTCATCTATGTGCCAAAAGGTGTCAAGGTAGATGTTCCCTTGCAGACTTATTTCCGGATTAACAATGAAAATTCTGGTCAATTTGAGCGGACTTTGATTATTGTCGATGAGGGCGCTAGCGTCCATTATGTTGAAGGATGTACAGCTCCGACGTACTCTAGTAATAGTCTACATGCAGCAATTGTCGAAATTTTTGCTCTTGATGGTGCCTATATGCGCTACACCACTATTCAAAACTGGTCTGATAATGTCTACAACCTCGTGACCAAGCGGGCGAGGGCTATGAAAGATGCAACGGTTGAGTGGATTGACGGGAACCTCGGTGCGAAAACGACTATGAAATATCCGTCTGTCTATCTGGATGGACCTGGAGCGCGAGGAACTATGCTTTCCATTGCCTTTGCCAATACCAATCAACACCAAGATACAGGGGCTAAGATGATTCACAATGCTCCTCATACCAGCTCATCTATCGTGTCCAAGTCTATTGCTAAGGGCGGAGGTAAGGTGGATTACCGCGGTCAAGTGACCTTTGGAAAGAATTCACAGAAATCCGTCAGCCATATTGAGTGTGATACGATTATCATGGATGATATTTCGGCATCAGATACCATTCCCTTTAATGAAATTCATAACTCTCAAGTAGCTCTAGAGCATGAGGCCAAGGTTTCTAAGATTTCAGAAGAGCAGCTCTACTATCTCATGAGCCGTGGCTTGTCCGAATCCGAAGCCACCGAAATGATTGTCATGGGCTTTGTTGAGCCTTTCACCAAAGAATTACCTATGGAATACGCTGTTGAGCTTAACCGCTTGATCAGCTATGAAATGGAAGGATCAGTTGGGTAAAAAGAGCTAATAGTGTTTGGTTGATTTTAGTAATGAAAGAAAACATTGGCTTATCTGGAGGTTAGAATGGGGTTTTTAAAACGTTTATTTGGTAAGGTAGAAGAAGTTAATAAGGGGGAGGCGAGAATAGAGGAATTGAACCAATCCTTTGCTCCTAGTCTTGAAGAAGAGGCGGACAACTACTGGTTTCAAATGGAACAAAATATTTTGATAAATGCTGTTAAGGCAGCGGGTGGACCTGATAAGGTGGAGCGAGCTTTTGTTCTTGTTAATTTTAAACAGGGACAGGAAACATTCGAACTATATTATCAAGTTGATGGGAAACTAATATCGTGGAGAGAAATGGATTCGGATGTAGTGAAAAAGCTTGAGAATCAGCTTATTCCTCAAGCGCCAGAAGTAGCGCGTGCGGTTAATTCTGAGTATAAAGATGCAGGTGTTCCTTTAATTGATTATGCTATGCTTCAGTTTGAAACTCAAACGATGGCTTGGTTTGGTCGTAAGATTATGACTGTTTCACCAGAATCGAGTCTCACTTTTCAAGAATTAGCAGCTGGTTGGTGGGCTGTCTTGGAAGAGGCAATTCCAACACATCCGTTAGACAGTGATAGTGCTTTGCCCTACTTCGAAATTTAATTGTTTTCTTCTTAATCAAAACATACAAAACAGCCGCGAATCATTTGATTCGCGGTTGTTCTTTATAGTTTCTCGTTGACATAGCGGACGAAGTCATTCCACCAGACCTTGAAGAAGATACTTTTTTCCACCTCTTGGCCGGCCACCATTGTGACAGAAGGTGCTTTGTTTTCCAGATAGCCTTGACCGATTGGCTCAGGGTCGGTATAGGTCAAGGTGCCAAGCTCAGTATTTTTTTTCAGAGGAGCTTGGAAGCCTTGTTCCTTGGTTGAAAATTCTACCTTGTGTTCCGCCTGATTTGCGATGCGTTCAATGATGGTAAAATCCTTGCTGGCAACGGCTGGCACGGCCTTTTGCTTGCCATCAATAACGGTTGAATGGCTTTTATTGTAGGCTTCTCCCTCAGCCACAATAGTCGTCTGGGTGAAGTTTTGCGAAACATAGTTCATTAAAGACGCTGTGGCTACAAAGCGTGCGTAGGGGTCGCCGTCAGTTTGCTCAACGTCCAGCACAACTGTAATCATGCGGATACCATTTTCAGTAGTCGTTGCAACAAAGGAAGAGCCTCCCTTCTCCGAACTGCCGGCTTTGAGTCCGTCCACACCTGAGCGGAAGTTGGACTGGTTTTCCAGCATGAAGTTATAATTTTCCAGACTCGTCCCCGCAATTTTGGCTGTGGACTTGGAAGTGATCTCTGTCACTTGAGGGAAGTCCATAATCAGATGTCGGCTGATAACAGCCAAGTCGTAGGCGCTGAATTTGTTTTCAGTGTCCTTGCTTTTTTTAGCTGTGCTAGCTGAGGCAGTATAGTCTGTTTCTTCGGTTGCGTATTCCAGAAGTAGAGTATTTAGCCCTGTGGAGTTCACAATAGTAGCATCTTTGATTCCCCATTCTTTGAGCTTGGCCTTCATCATTTGGACGAAATTTTCTTCGCTGCCCCCAACCTTCTCAGCCAAAGCAATCGTGGCACTGTTGGCGCTGGACATCAAGGACGCGGCAATCAAGTCCTTGACTTTGTAACGTTTGGCTTCCAAAGGGACATTGCTGATATTTGGATTAGATGTTAGATTGTAGGCGTAGTCTGAGATATCAACATAGGTATCGGCAGTCAGGTCTCCTCTGTCAATGGCTTCATAGACCAGATAGACGGTCAAAAGATTGGTGATGGAGCCGACTTCGATTGGAGTATTAGCATCTTTTTCGTAAAGAATCTTTCCAGAAGTAGCGTCCACGGCCATTGCACTTTTAGCGGCAATGTTGTAATCATCTGCTGCAACCTTGCTAGCGGTCAATCCGACCAAAACTAGAAAACATAGGAATAATCGTTTCATTTCTTTCCCCTAAAACAAGATATAACCATTGTATCATAAAATTCTCTTTTCTTTTATAAATCAAGGATAATAAAAGGTTACAAAATAAATGTAGAGAAAAGTAGGGTAATCCCCTTAAAGAGATTTTTTATAAAAGCATCTTTCGGAAAAACTCACAAAATAGAAAAATATTTGAAATAATACAGATATACAAACTGAAAAATAGAAAATTATTATTTTTCTACATAAAGCATTTGTTTTTATAAAAAAATATTGTATAATAATACAATATAAATTGAGAAGGAGAATGCTCATGAAAAAATCTAAATGGTTGGCCATTACTGGACTGACAGTCGTGTCAACACTGATTTTAGCTGCTTGTGGAAGCTCCAGTGCCAGCAATACATACTCTTATATTTATCTGACTGACCCTGATACCTTGGACTATGTAAACTCCAATCGGGCAACGACTTCTGATGTGGCTTCAAATCTGGTCGATGGTCTTTTGGAAAATGATAAGTATGGTAATCTGGTTCCATCTATTGCGGAAGACTGGACTGTTTCAAAGGATGGTCTGACCTATACCTATAAGCTTCGCAAAGATGCTAAATGGTATACATCAGACGGTGAAGAATACTCAGAGGTTAAAGCTCAAGACTTTGTCACTGGTTTGAAGCATGCAGCAGATGAAAAATCAGAAGCTCTTCCTATCGTCCAAAGCTCTATCAAAGGCTTGGATGCCTATGTCAAAGGAGAGTCTAAAGACTTCTCAACAGTTGGAGTAAAAGCAGTTGATGACCACACGGTCGAATACACGCTCAACCAGCCAGAAAGCTACTGGAACTCTAAGACGACCATGGGGATTCTGTTCCCCATCAATGAGGATTTCTTGAAGTCACAAGGCAAAGATTTTGGTACCGTAAAACCTTCTTCCATTCTTTATAACGGACCTTATGTTCTGAAAGCATTCACTTCTAAGTCTGTCATTGAATATGCTAAAAACCAGAACTATTGGGATAAGGACAATGTCAAGGTTGAAAATATAAAACTGACTTATTTTGATGGTTCGGATCAGGAATCCTTGATCCGCAACTTCTCAGACGGGGCTTATTCTCAAGCACGGCTTTACCCTACGAGCTCTAACTATGCTTCTGTAGAAAAGCAGTACAAAGACAATATTATTTACACACCACAGAATTCAACTAGTTTCTATTTTGCTTTCAATCTGAATCGTAAGACTTATAATCATTCGTCTAAGACATCAGATGCTCAAAAGGCATCAACTACAGCTGCTATTCAAAATAAAGACTTCCGTCAGGCAATCAACTTTGCCTTTGACCGGACATCTTTTGGAGCTCAGATGAATGGTAAAGATGGGGCGACTAAACTCATCCGTAGCTTGCTAGTTCCTCCTAGCTTCGTGCAGGTTGATGGCAAAGACTTTTCAGATGTAGTAGAGAGCAAACTTCCTACATACGGTGATGAGTGGAGCGGTGTCAAACTGACAGATGCCCAAGACAGCATCTACAATGCTGATAAAGCCAAGGCGGAATTTGCCAAGGCAAAAGAAACCTTGCAAGCTGAAGGTGTAGAATTCCCAATCCATATTGACGTCCCTGTCGATCAGTCTGACAAGGTTTTGGTACAACGGACGAATTCCTTCAAACAGTCTGTCGAATCAGCGCTTGGCCAAGAAAATGTCGTTATTGATGTTCAGCAAATGTCAACAGATGACTTTGATAATTCTGCCTACTTTGCAGAAACAGCAGCTCAGAAAGACTACGATCTCAACATGTCTGGCTGGTCAGCAGACTACCAAGATCCATCAACTTATCTGAATATCTTTAACCCTGAAACAGGTGATGCTGCAGATAATATTGGTATAGAAAAAGGGAAAAATGCTGATGTGGCAAATAAGGTTGGCTTGAATGAATACAAGGCTTTGCTGGATGAAGCTGATCAAGAAAAACAAGATACAGATGCTCGTTACACCAAATACGCAGCAGCTCAGGCTTGGTTGACGGATAGCTCCATTGTTATTCCTAGTGTTTCTGGTGGTGGTTCACCAGTCGTTCAGAAGGTTGTGCCATTTACCAAGTCTTACTCTTATGTCGGAATCAAAGGAGATGCCTATGTCTTTAAGAACATGGAGCTCCAAAATGATATTGTTACAGCTAAAGACTATGAAGCGGCTCTTAAGAAATGGGAAAAAGAAAAGGAAGCATCCAATAAAAAAGCCCAAGAAGACTTAGAAAAACACATTAAATAAGGTTCTGAACCGCGAGCTTTTGATTCTTTATAAACAGTTTGGAATCAAAAGTTTGTGAATACGATAAAGCGAGACTGAGACATTTTGTCCCAGTCTCTTTTTTATATGACTCTCTATTGCATTGAAGCGTTTACATCCTGTCGCAGAAGTGCTATAATGAAAGTAATCTTAATGAAAACTGGAGGAAGTTTATGAAAACATCTAAGTTAGCTGCAGCTGCTGGGCTTGTCATTCTCTCTGCAGGAATTCTGGCTGCCTGTTCGTTTGGTGGCTCCAATTCATCTGGGAAAAACTATAGCTATGTTTATACCGCAGATCCAGATACGCTGGATTACACTGTGTCCAATAAGCGGGCAACCAATGAGATTATGGCTAATGTAGTGGATGGTTTGCTAGAAAGTGATAAGTATGGTAACTTAGTGCCTTCTCTAGCGGAAGATTGGACTGTTTCAAAAGATGGTCTGACCTATACTTATAAGCTTCGTGAGGGAGTGAAATGGTATACTTCTGATGGTGAAGAGTATGCAGATGTGACTGCTAAGGACTTTGTGACCAGTCTGAAGCATGCCGCAGACAGCAAGTCTGAGGGTCTCTATATCATTCAAAAATCTGTTAAAGGCTTGGACGACTATGTCAATGGTAAAATAACTGATTTCTCCCAAGTGGGTGTCAAGGCGGTGGATGATTCTACTGTTCAATACACTTTGAATCAGCCAGAAAGTTTCTGGAATTCTAAGACAACCATGGGGATTCTTTTCCCAATTAACGAAGAATTCCTGAAATCAAAAGGTGACAAGTTTGCTCAGGGAACGGATCCGACCAGTGTCCTCTATAACGGTCCGTTTATCTTGAAATCTATCACTTCGAAATCTCAAATTAGCTTAGAGAAGAATCCAAACTATTGGGATAAGGAAAAGGTGAAAATTGACACTGTCAAATTTTCTTACTACGATGGTCAAGATACAGAATCTCTAGTGCGTGGCTTCTCTGACGGCAACTACACCATTGCTCGTCTTTTCCCAAATAGCTCCAACTTTGCCAGTGTGAAGAAACAGTATGGCGATAATATCGTCTACACTCCTCAAGGTTCAGGAACCTTCTTTGTCACAACTAATATCGACCGTCAGTCTTACGAGCATACTTCTAAGACAACGGATGCACAGAAATCTTCTACTAAGAAAGCACTGCTCAATAAAGATTTCCGTCAGGCTCTGCTTTTTGCCTTTGACCGTACTGCCTATTCTGCACAAACCAATGGTGAAGAAGCAGCAGACAAGCAGCTTCGTAATACCTTTGTTCCGCCAACCTTTGTACAAGCTAATGGTAAAGAGTTCGGCAGCATTGTAGAAGAAAATCTGGCTAGCTACGGTGATGAGTGGAAGGGAGTCAAATTAGACGACGCTCAGGATGGCTTTTATAATCCAGAAAAAGCCAAGGCAGAATTTGCCAAAGCTAAGGAAGCACTGCAAGCAGAAGGAGTAGAATTCCCTATTCATCTGGATATTCCGGTTAGCTCAGCAGATACCAATGGCGTTAAGAGTGTTCAGTCACTGAAGCAGTCTATTGAAGCTAATCTTGGATCTGATAATGTGGTGATTGATATTCAGCAGATGACAGATGATGAGTTGAATAACATTACCTACTTTGCGACCTCAGCATCTCAAGAAGACTGGGACTTGAATAATAATCTTGGCTGGAGCCCAGATTATAACGATCCTTCTTCTTATCTGGAAATCACTGGCTCTAAGACTGGTGAGAATGTTGACGGCTACTTTGGTTTTGACCCTGGAACAGATAATGCAGCAGCTAAAGAGGCCGGCTTTGAAGAGTATGACAAGCTCTTGGAAGATGCAGCAGCAGAAACCGAAGATGTAAACAAACGTTATGAAAAGTATGCGGCAGCTCAGGCTTGGCTGACAGACAGTGCCCTGTTGATGCCAGCGTGGTCATCTGGCGCAACACCAAGTGTCCGTAGGGTTGTTCCATTCTCAGGACCATTTGCTTGGACCGGAAATAAGGGTGAATACAGCTTTAAATATGTTGAAATCCAAGATAAACCAATAACGACTAAAGAATATGAAAAAGCGCGTGAAAAATGGGCAAAAGAAAAGGAAGAATCCAACAAAAAAGCTCAAGAAGAACTCGCAGAACATATCAAATAAAGCAAGAAAATCCCATTGTAGCAACAGTGGGATTTTTGATGATTTTGAAGACGAAATGGACGAGGTTGAGCTTGTCTGGTCCTAGATAATCAACATCCGAGAAAACCAATTGCATAAACATCTGAGGGTGCCAGTGAGCTAACTTAATATTCTGAAAATTTATTTTACTTTTAGTACTATCTATGCTATAATCTTAATTAAATCTAAAAATCTAAAAGATGGAGAAACCCATATGAAACAAAGTAAAGTCCTTGCGCTAGCAGGAGTCACTCTTCTTGCAGCTGGCTTTCTTGCTGCTTGCTCTGGCTCTAAGCCAAACACAAAGTCAGGCAGCTCAGACTCTTCAAACACCTTTAATTATATCTACGAGACAGATCCTGAAAACTTGAACTATCTCACTTCAAGTAAAGCTGCTACAACAGACTTGACTGCCAATGTTATTGACGGTCTTTTAGAAAACGACCAATATGGAAACTTGGTTCCTTCAATGGCAGAGGAATGGACTGTATCCCCAGATGGGAAAACTTACACTTACAAACTTCGCAAAAATGCTAAGTGGTATACTTCCGAAGGTGAAGAGTACGCAGATGTCACAGCAGAAGACTTTGTTACAGGTCTTAAGTATGCAGCAGACAACAAATCTGAAACACTGTACTTGGTTCAGGATTCTGTCAAAGGGCTTAAGGACTATATTTCTGGGAAGATTGATTTCTCAGAAGTAGGGATCAAAGCAGTCGATGATCATACCGTTGAGTATACTCTTAATGAGCCAGAAAGCTTCTGGAACTCTAAGACTACAATGGGAATTCTCTACCCGGTAAACAAAGACTTTTTGAAAAACCAAGGTGATAAGTTCGCTCAAGCAACCGATCCAACAAGCTTGCTTTATAACGGACCTTTCTTGCTCAAATCATTGACTTCAAAATCTGAAATTCAATTTGAGAAGAATCCTAATTATTGGGACAAAGAAAATGTTCATTTAGATGCAGTGAAACTCTCTTTCTATGATGGACAAGATCAAGGGAAACTAGCTGATCAGTTCAGTCAAGGTGCTCTGACAACAGCCAGACTCTTCCCAACTAGTGCGACTTATGAAAAGGTTGAAAAAGACTTTAAAGATAATATCGTCTATACACCTCAGGATGCCTCAACTTTCTTAGTAGGTACAAACATTGATCGTCAGTCTTACAACCATACTGCTAAGACATCAGAAGCTCAAAAGACTTCAACTAAAAAAGCCTTGCTTAACAAGGACTTCCGTCAGGCTTTGACCTTTGCCTTCAATCGTGAGTCTTATGCATCTCAGATTAATGGTAAGGACGGGGCAGACAAACTTCTTCGTAACCTTTATATCCCACCTACATTTGTGCAGGCTGGTGACAAGTCCTTCGGTGACCTAGTTAAGGAAAAAGTAGTAACTTATGGTGACGAATGGAAAGATGTTGACTTCTCAGATGGTCAAGATGGTCTCTATAACGAGAACAAAGCAAAGGCTGAATTTACTAAAGCAAAAGAAGCTTTGAAAGCTGATGGCGTAGAATTCCCAATTCATCTGGACATTCCGGTTGATCAAACAGCTACTTCTAAAGTACAGCGCGTTCAATCCCTCAAGCAATCCATTGAGAAAACTTTGGGAACAGATAATGTTGTGATTGATGTTCACCAATTGTCTAAGGATGAAGTGACTAACATTACCTTGTTTGCTCCTTCTGCTGCTGAAGAGGACTGGGATATTTCAGATAATGTCGGCTGGTCTCCGGACTATCAAGATCCATCTACTTATCTAGATGTCATCAAACCAGGTGGTGAAAACACCAAGACCTTCTTAGGATTTGATGGCACAGATAATGCCGCAGCGAAACAAGTTGGTTTGGATGAATATACCAAGCTGGTTGACGAAGCTGGTGCAGAAAAGCAAGATTTGAACAAGCGTTATGAAAAATATGCGGCTGCTCAGGCTTGGCTGACTGATAGTGCTTTGTTGATTCCAGTAACTTCTAGAACAGGTCGTCCAACCTTGACTAAGGTAGTGCCTTTCTCAGCACCGTTTGCTTGGTCTGGTGCTAAGGCGCGTGAAGCAGCAAGTTATAAGTACATGAAATTGCAGGATGAGCCTGTAACGACAAAAGATTATAATAGCGCTCAGGAAAAATGGAATAAAGAACGTGCGGAATCTAATAAAAAAGCTCAAGAAGAATTAGCAGACCACGTGAAATAAGCTTGCTAAGAGAACTTTCTCTAATAGAGGAGAAAGTTCTTTTGGAATTTAAAGGAAACGATAAATGAAAAAATATATTTTTATGCGTATCTTACGCTCAATTGTGTCGATTTTCTTGGTGACGACCCTGACTTATGCCATTATCTATACTATGGTGCCAAGAAGGTTGATTTTCAAGCAGGATCCCAACTATAATAAGATAGCGACCAATAAAGATAAAAAGACTAACTATGAAAACACTATCTTTGAGCGGATGGGCTACATTGACTATTATGATACTAAGGAACTGCAGGAGAAAGCCAGCAAGGAAGATTCTTCTGTTACCACAGAAGCTACTGAAGCAAACGAGAAGATTTATCAGAAGTATATTGATAAACTTGGCAATGGCTGGAAATTGCAGAAATTCCCACTGAGCGGAGAATTCTACGCTGTACGCGAAGTACCTGTGTATGAACGTGTCTTTGAGTTCTATGCTAATTTGATTCAAATTGACCATCCAAATGTTATCCAAGATGAGGAAAATCCAAACCTAGAGCGTTATATCCGGTTTGAAAATGATCCTTCTGTTGGCTGGTCTCTTGTGGGTTCAGGTACCAAGCATAAGTATCTGCTGTACTTTAACGGTCAGTTCCCATTTGTCCACCAGAACTTTATCACCTTTAATTTAGGGAATTCTTATCCAACCTATGCCAATATCCCTGTTCTGCAGGTTATTACACAGGGACAAGGACAAACTAAGTCTTCTGAAGTTCAATTCCCAACAGGTAAAAAGACATCGTCTGTTAACATTTACTCTCGTACCTATAAGACACCAAGCAAAGCCGATTCACAGGACATTGCTAAGTTTGGTAAGGGAGATGCCTATACAGCGACTCAAAGCAACTATCAAAATCCGTCCATGATTACCAGCTCAGCTATTATTGGTTTGATTGGTGTGGCTCTGTCTTATCTGATTGCTATTCCGCTCGGTTCCTACATGGCTCGACTTAAGAATACATGGTTTGATAGCATTTCTACTGCTGGCTTGACCTTTATGATGTCCCTTCCAACCATCGCCTTGGTCTACATCGTCCGTTTGGCGGGGTCTACTGTTGGTCTTCCAGATTCCTTCCCAATCTTGGGAGCAGGAGATTGGCGTTCTTATGTCCTTCCAGCTGTTATTTTAGGACTTTTGAGTGCTCCTTGGACAGCTGTTTGGATTCGTCGTTATATGATTGACCTGCAGTCTCAGGACTTTGTCCGCTTTGCACGTGCTAAGGGTCTCTCTGAAAAAGAAATTTCTAACAAGCACATCTTTAAAAACGCTATGGTGCCGCTGGTATCTAGTATCCCAGCTTCTATCGTTAGTGTTATTGCAGGTGCGACTCTGACAGAAACTGTCTTTGCCTTTCCTGGTATGGGTAAGATGCTGATTGATTCTGTTAAGGCATCCAATAACTCTATGGTTGTTGGTCTTGTATTCATCTTCACATGTCTGTCTATCTTCGCTCTCTTGCTGGGTGACATTCTGATGACTGTACTGGACCCACGTATTAAGTTAACATCAAAAGGAGGTAAATAATGGCTACAATTGATAAAAGCAAATTCCAATTTGTCAAACGTGACGATTTTGCCTCTGAAACGATTGATGCTCCAGCCTATTCTTACTGGAAATCAGTCATGCGTCAATTTCTGAAAAAGAAATCAACTATTACCATGCTGGGGATTCTGATTGCCATTATTCTCATGAGCTTCATTTATCCTATGTTTTCAAACTTCGACTTTAATGACGTGAGCAAGGTAAACGACTTTAGCATGCGTTACATCAAGCCGAGTGGTCAGTACTGGTTTGGAACGGATAGTAATGGTAAGTCTCTCTTTGATGGTGTTTGGTTTGGTGCTCGTAACTCTATTCTCATTTCGATTATTGCGACGGTTATTAATCTGGCTATCGGAGTTATCATTGGCGGTATCTGGGGAATTTCCAAAACAGTTGACCGTGTCATGATGGAAATCTACAATATCATTTCAAATATCCCAGCCCTCTTGATTGTTATTGTCTTGACCTACTCTATCGGTGCTGGTTTCTGGAACCTTATTTTTGCCATGACGATTACTGGTTGGGTCGGTATTGCCTACACTATCCGTGTGCAGATTATGCGCTATCGGGATTTGGAGTACAACCTTGCCTCTCGTACTCTTGGTACACCAACTCTCAAGATTGTAACGAAGAACATTATGCCGCAGTTGGTATCTGTTATCGTGACCACCACTTCACAAATGTTGCCAAGCTTTATCTCTTACGAAGCCTTTCTGTCCTTCTTTGGATTAGGGCTTCCTGTAACAGTGCCAAGTTTGGGACGCTTGATTTCAGATTATTCTCAAAACGTGACGACAAATGCTTACCTCTTTTGGATTCCACTTACAACTCTGATTTTGGTGTCCCTTACCTTCTTCGTAGTTGGTCAAAACTTAGCCGACGCCAGCGATCCACGTACACATAGATAGGAGTAAATATGACAAAGAATGAAAATGTAATATTGACTGCTCGCGATATTGTCGTGGAATTCGATGTTCGCGATCGTGTCTTAACCGCCATTCGCGGTGTCTCTCTGGACTTGATTGAAGGCGAAGTTCTGGCTATTGTTGGTGAATCTGGTTCAGGTAAGTCTGTATTGACCAAGACCTTTACTGGAATGCTAGAAGAAAATGGCCGTGTAGCTCAAGGAACCATTGACTACCGTGGCAAAGATTTGACAACTCTTCGTAGTAATAAGGATTGGGAGCCAATTCGCGGTGCAAAAATTGCGACTATCTTCCAAGATCCGATGACAAGCTTGGATCCCATTAATACGATTGGAAGCCAAATTACAGAAGTCATAATCAAGCACCAAGGAAAATCAGCCAAAGAAGCTAAAAAAATGGCCATTGATTACATGAGTAAGGTCGGGATTCCAGATGCGGAAAAACGTTTCGAAGAATATCCTTTCCAATACTCAGGTGGTATGCGTCAGCGGATTGTTATTGCTATTGCCTTGGCTTGCCGTCCTGATATTCTTATCTGTGATGAGCCGACAACGGCCCTCGATGTAACGATTCAAGCGCAAATCATTGACTTGCTCAAATCTTTGCAGCAAGAATATCATTTCACAACCATCTTTATTACGCATGACCTTGGTGTTGTGGCTAGTATTGCAGATAAGGTTGCGGTCATGTATGCTGGTGAAATTGTAGAATACGGTACAGTTGAAGAAATCTTCTACGAGCCAAAACATCCTTATACATGGAGCTTGCTATCCAGCTTGCCTCAGTTGGCAGATGCGAATGGGGCCCTCTACTCGATTCCTGGTACTCCGCCGTCACTTTATTCACCAATCAAAGGGGATGCATTTGCTTTGCGTTCTGACTATGCCATGTCGATTGACTTTGAAGAAGAAGCACCGGCTTTCAATGTGTCAGATACTCATTGGGCTAAGACCTGGTTGCTCCATGAAGATGCACCTAAGGTTGATAAACCAGAAATCATCGAAAACCTGCATGAAAAAATTCGTTCAAAAATGGGCTTCAATCAATTAGAAGCTTAGGAGGAAGGAAATGACTGAAAAATTAGTTGAAATTAAAGATTTAGAAATTTCCTTCGGTGAAGGAAGTAAGAAATTTGTGGCAGTTAAAAATGCAAATTTCTTCATCAATAAGGGGGAAACTTTCTCTCTTGTAGGAGAATCAGGCTCTGGTAAGACTACGATTGGTCGAGCTATTATCGGCCTCAATGATACTAGTGCAGGTGATATCTTCTACGAAGGCAAAAAGATTAATGGTAAAAAGTCAAAAGCAGAAGAAGCAGACTTGATTCGCAAGATTCAGATGATTTTCCAAGATCCGGCTGCCAGTCTGAATGAACGTGCAACGGTTGACTATATCATATCTGAGGGTCTCTATAATTACCATTTGTTTGATAGTGAAGAAGACCGTCAAAGAAAAGTCAAAAATATCATCAATGAAGTTGGTTTGTTGGCTGAGCATTTAACTCGCTATCCTCACGAATTCTCTGGTGGACAGCGTCAGCGGATTGGGATTGCTCGTGCTCTGGTCATGCAACCAGACTTCGTAATTGCAGATGAGCCGATTTCTGCCTTGGACGTATCTGTTCGGGCTCAGGTTTTAAATCTTTTGAAAAAATTTCAAAAAGAGCTTGGCTTGACCTACCTGTTTATTGCCCATGACCTTTCAGTAGTTCGTTTTATTTCTGATCGTATCGCCGTGATTTACAAAGGTGTCATTGTAGAAGTGGCAGAGACAGAGGAGCTGTTCAACCATCCTGTCCATCCTTACACACAATCCCTGCTCTCAGCAGTTCCAATTCCAGACCCAATCTTAGAACGCAAGAAAGTGTTGAAGGTCTATGATCCTGAACAGCACGATTATTCTGTTGATAAACCAGAAATGGCAGAGATTCGTCCGGGACACTACGTCTGGGCTAATAAAGCTGAACTCGAAAAGTATAAACAAGAACAAAAATAGAAAAAATGTCCGAAAGGGCATTTTTTGCGCCTTTAAAAGAAAGAGTGTAGGTCAATTTACCAGCCTCGAAGGTATGCAAAACAATCCATCAATTTAAAAATAATATTTTTTTAATTTTTTTTAAAAAAGGTATTGACAGGGTTAGGGTATAGGTGATATACTAATATAGTTGTCGCGAAAGACAAAGCCCTTTGAAAACTGAACAAGACGAACCAAGTGCAGGGTGACATAGAGATATGTAACCTGTCAAAAAAACGAGAAAATAAATCTGTCAGTGGACAGTAATGAGTGCGAACTCAAACTTTTTAATGAGAGTTTGATCCTGGCTCAGGACGAACGCTGGCGGCGTGCCTAATACATGCAAGTAGAACGCTGAAGAGAGGAGCTTGCTCTTCTTGGATGAGTTGCGAACGGGTGAGTAACGCGTAGGTAACCTGCCTGGTAGCGGGGGATAACTATTGGAAACGATAGCTAATACCGCATGATATTAATTATCGCATGATAATTAATTGAAAGATGCAATTGCATCACTACCAGATGGACCTGCGTTGTATTAGCTAGTTGGTGAGGTAACGGCTCACCAAGGCGACGATACATAGCCGACCTGAGAGGGTGATCGGCCACACTGGGACTGAGACACGGCCCAGACTCCTACGGGAGGCAGCAGTAGGGAATCTTCGGCAATGGGGGGAACCCTGACCGAGCAACGCCGCGTGAGTGAAGAAGGTTTTCGGATCGTAAAGCTCTGTTGTAAGAGAAGAACGGGTGTGAGAGTGGAAAGTTCACACTGTGACGGTATCTTACCAGAAAGGGACGGCTAACTACGTGCCAGCAGCCGCGGTAATACGTAGGTCCCGAGCGTTGTCCGGATTTATTGGGCGTAAAGCGAGCGCAGGCGGTTAGATAAGTCTGAAGTTAAAGGCTGTGGCTTAACCATAGTATGCTTTGGAAACTGTTTAACTTGAGTGCAGAAGGGGAGAGTGGAATTCCATGTGTAGCGGTGAAATGCGTAGATATATGGAGGAACACCGGTGGCGAAAGCGGCTCTCTGGTCTGTAACTGACGCTGAGGCTCGAAAGCGTGGGGAGCAAACAGGATTAGATACCCTGGTAGTCCACGCCGTAAACGATGAGTGCTAGGTGTTAGGCCCTTTCCGGGGCTTAGTGCCGCAGCTAACGCATTAAGCACTCCGCCTGGGGAGTACGACCGCAAGGTTGAAACTCAAAGGAATTGACGGGGGCCCGCACAAGCGGTGGAGCATGTGGTTTAATTCGAAGCAACGCGAAGAACCTTACCAGGTCTTGACATCCCTCTGACCGCTCTAGAGATAGAGTTTTCCTTCGGGACAGAGGTGACAGGTGGTGCATGGTTGTCGTCAGCTCGTGTCGTGAGATGTTGGGTTAAGTCCCGCAACGAGCGCAACCCCTATTGTTAGTTGCCATCATTGAGTTGGGCACTCTAGCGAGACTGCCGGTAATAAACCGGAGGAAGGTGGGGATGACGTCAAATCATCATGCCCCTTATGACCTGGGCTACACACGTGCTACAATGGCTGGTACAACGAGTCGCAAGCCGGTGACGGCAAGCTAATCTCTGAAAGCCAGTCTCAGTTCGGATTGTAGGCTGCAACTCGCCTACATGAAGTCGGAATCGCTAGTAATCGCGGATCAGCACGCCGCGGTGAATACGTTCCCGGGCCTTGTACACACCGCCCGTCACACCACGAGAGTTTGTAACACCCGAAGTCGGTGAGGTAACCGTAAGGAGCCAGCCGCCTAAGGTGGGATAGATGATTGGGGTGAAGTCGTAACAAGGTAGCCGTATCGGAAGGTGCGGCTGGATCACCTCCTTTCTAAGGAGTCCGTAAGGACACACGGAATGCACTTGAGTCTTGTTTAGTTTTGAGAGGGCTATGTGGGGCCTTAGCTCAGCTGGGAGAGCGCCTGCTTTGCACGCAGGAGGTCAGCGGTTCGATCCCGCTAGGCTCCATTATCTAGTTTGACTAGATAAAGAACTTGTCCATTGAAAATTGAATACCGATATCAAATAGTAACAAGAAAATAAACCGAAAACGCTGTGAATATTAATGAGTTTAAGACTGAAAGGTCAAAAATAAGGTTAAGTTAGTAAGGGCGCACGGTGGATGCCTTGGCACTAGGAGCCGATGAAGGACGTGACAAACGACGAAATGCCTCGGGGAGCTGTAAGTAAGCACTTGATCCGGGGATGTCCGAATGGGGGAACCCAACAGGTTGATGCCTGTTACCCATTTCTGTTAAGGGAATGAGGAGGAAGACGCAGTGAACTGAAACATCTAAGTAGCTGCAGGAAGAGAAAGCAAAAGCGATTGCCTTAGTAGCGGCGAGCGAAGAGGCAGGAGGGCAAACCGAAGAGTTTACTCTTCGGGGTTGTAGGACTGCAATGTGGACTCAGAATTTATAGAAGAATGACTTGGGAAAGTCTGCCAAAGAGAGTAAGAGCCTCGTATTTTAAATAGATTCTGTACCTAGCAGTATCCTGAGTACGGCGGGACACGTGAAATCCCGTCGGAATCTGGGAGGACCATCTCCCAACCCTAAATACTCCCTAGTGACCGATAGTGAACCAGTACCGTGAGGGAAAGGTGAAAAGCACCCCGGGAGGGGAGTGAAATAGAACCTGAAACCGTGTGCCTACAACAAGTTCGAGCCCGTTCATGGGTGAGAGCGTGCCTTTTGTAGAATGAACCGGCGAGTTACGTTATGATGCGAGGTTAAGTTGAAGAGACGGAGCCGTAGGGAAACCGAGTCTGAATAGGGCGTTTTAGTATCATGATGTAGACCCGAAACCATGTGACCTACCCATGAGCAGGTTGAAGGTGCGGTAAAACGCACTGGAGGACCGAACCAGGGCACGTTGAAAAGTGCTTGGATGACTTGTGGGTAGCGGAGAAATTCCAAACGAACTTGGAGATAGCTGGTTCTCTCCGAAATAGCTTTAGGGCTAGCGTCGACATGAAGATTCTTGGAGGTAGAGCACTGTTTGGGTGAGGGGTCCATCCCGGATTACCAATCTCAGATAAACTCCGAATGCCAATGAATTATGGTCGGCAGTCAGACTGCGAGTGCTAAGATCCGTAGTCGAAAGGGAAACAGCCCAGACCACCAGCTAAGGTCCCAAAATAATTGTTAAGTGGAAAAGGATGTGGGGTTGCACAGACAACTAGGATGTTAGCTTAGAAGCAGCTATTCATTCAAAGAGTGCGTAATAGCTCACTAGTCGAGTGACCCTGCGCCGAAAATGTACCGGGGCTAAAACAATTTACCGAAGCTGTGGATACCTTTTATAGGTATGGTAGGAGAGCGTTCTATGTGTGGAGAAGGTGTACCGTGAGGAGCGCTGGAACGCATAGAAGTGAGAATGCCGGTATGAGTAGCGCAAGACAGGTGAGAATCCTGTCCACCGTAAGACTAAGGTTTCCAGGGGAAGGCTCGTCCGCCCTGGGTTAGTCGGGACCTAAGGAGAGACCGAAAGGTGTATCCGATGGCCAACAGGTTGAGATTCCTGTACTAGAGTATGAAGTGATGGAGGGACGCAGTAGGCTAACTCGTGCGTACGATTGGATGTACGTCTAAGCAGTGAGGCGTGGTATGAGTCAAATGCTTATACCTATAACGTTGAGCTGTGATGGGGAGCGAAGTTTAGTAGCGAGTGAGTGATGTCACACTGCCAAGAAAAGCTTCTAGCGTTGTATCATACTCTACCCGTACCGCAAACCGACACAGGTAGTCGAGGCGAGTAGCCTCAGGTGAGCGAGAGAACTCTCGTTAAGGAACTCGGCAAAATGACCCCGTAACTTCGGGAGAAGGGGTGCTGACTTTGGTCAGCCGCAGTGAATAGGCCCAAGCAACTGTTTATCAAAAACACAGCTCTCTGCTAAATCGTAAGATGATGTATAGGGGGTGACGCCTGCCCGGTGCTGGAAGGTTAAGAGGAGTGCTTAGCGGTAACGCGAAGGTATGAATTGAAGCCCCAGTAAACGGCGGCCGTAACTATAACGGTCCTAAGGTAGCGAAATTCCTTGTCGGGTAAGTTCCGACCCGCACGAAAGGCGTAATGATTTGGGCACTGTCTCAACGAGAGACTCGGTGAAATTTTAGTACCTGTGAAGATGCAGGTTACCCGCGACAGGACGGAAAGACCCCATGGAGCTTTACTGCAGTTTGATATTGAGTGTCTGTGCCACATGTACAGGATAGGTAGGAGCCTATGAGATCGGGACGCCAGTTTCGATGGAGGCGTTGTTGGGATACTACCCTTGTGTTATGGCCACTCTAACCCGGTAGGTTTATCATCTACGGAGACAGTGTCTGACGGGCAGTTTGACTGGGGCGGTCGCCTCCTAAAAGGTAACGGAGGCGCCCAAAGGTTCCCTCAGACTGGTTGGAAATCAGTCGCAGAGTGTAAAGGTATAAGGGAGCTTGACTGCGAGAGCTACAACTCGAGCAGGGACGAAAGTCGGGCTTAGTGATCCGGTGGTTCCGCATGGAAGGGCCATCGCTCAACGGATAAAAGCTACCCTGGGGATAACAGGCTTATCTCCCCCAAGAGTTCACATCGACGGGGAGGTTTGGCACCTCGATGTCGGCTCGTCGCATCCTGGGGCTGTAGTCGGTCCCAAGGGTTGGGCTGTTCGCCCATTAAAGCGGCACGCGAGCTGGGTTCAGAACGTCGTGAGACAGTTCGGTCCCTATCCGTCGCGGGCGTAGGAAATTTGAGAGGATCTGCTCCTAGTACGAGAGGACCAGAGTGGACTTACCGCTGGTGTACCAGTTGTTCTGCCAAGAGCATCGCTGGGTAGCTATGTAGGGAAGGGATAAACGCTGAAAGCATCTAAGTGTGAAACCCACCTCAAGATGAGATTTCCCATAACGCAAGTTAGTAAGAGCCCTGAGAGAAGATCAGGTTGATAGGTTAGGAGTGGAAGTGTGGTGACACATGGAGCGGACTAATACTAATCGCTCGAGGACTTATCCTAGAATAAGAAATTCATCAGAGTGCAGCGAATGGTTTAGAGAAATGTGAGATTTGATATTGTATTCAATTTTGAGTTGACAAGGCTTGTCTGAGAGGACAGGACAGTTAATTCAATAGTTAAGTGACGATAGCCTAGGAGATACACCTGTACCCATGCCGAACACAGCAGTTAAGCCCTAGAACGCCGGAAGTAGTTGGGGGTTGCCCCCTGTGAGATATGGTAGTCGCTTAGCAGTTATCCGCCATAGCTCAGTTGGTAGTAGCGCATGACTGTTAATCATGATGTCGTAGGTTCGAGTCCTACTGGCGGAGTTTCAAAGAGGTTTTTACCTCTTTTTATTTTTAGTGATAGGATATACTGGAGACAAGGTATTCTATAATCTTATTGATGAGCTATGAAACTTCTATTAGTACTTAGTGTATTCTAAAGTTTGACTTTGTATTCTTTATAGTTGAATGAAAAAAGCAGAAGTTAGTCTGAGACTAGTTTCTGCTTTTTTCATTAGGGTTTGTTTGATAAAAATGCTTCCTAAGTCTGGTCTTACTCCTGTGTTTGGGGTTCAAAGAAAGCTTGGTAAAGCGCGCGAATGGCAGCTTTTTCTTGATTTTTTTCAACAACAAACATGATGGATACTTCGCTTGAGCCTTGGGACATCATTTGAATGTTGATTTTATTTTCTGAGAGAGCCTTAGTTGCTGTGGCTGTAACCCCGATATGGCTTTTCATTTTTTCACCAACAATCATGATAATGGAAAGGTCGTGTTCAATTTCTGCATGATCAACCTCTGCTTTTTGGACAAGTTGTCGAAGGATTTCTTCCTCTTTGATAGGAGTTAATTCGCGCTCACGTAAGATAATAGAGAGGTCGTCGATTCCTGTAGGCATGTGCTCCCAACCAATATTCAAATCTTCTAGAATTTGAAGGACGCGTCTACCAAAGCCGATTTCTCTATTCATCAGGTACTTAGACATGTTAATGCTGACAAAGCCTGCATCTCCAGCAATTCCAACGACTGGTAGATGGTCCTTGCTGTGTTTATGGACAATTTGAGTACCTGGATGTTCTGGGTTGTTGGTATTTTTAATAACCAGGGGAATTTTTCCGCGGTATGCTGGAAGCAGAGCTTCATCATGGAGAACAGTAAAGCCTGCGTAGGCTAATTCACGCATTTCACGATAGGTTAGCTCGGGAATGGAATGCGGTTTGTGGACAATGCCGGGATGGGCTGCAAAAATTCCATCAACATCAGTAAAGTTTTCATAAATATCTGCTTTGACGCCTGCAGCAATGATAGAACCTGTAATGTCAGAACCACCACGGGAGAAAGTACAGATTTGGCCATCTTGAGTAACACCAAAGAAACCAGGGATAACTAGAACTTCATCAGAATTATTGAGTTCTTCAATCTTATCATAACTAGAAGGGAGAATGCGTGCATTACCTGGCTCACTGGAAACAAGGAGTCCTGCTTCTCTTGGATGAACGTAGCTAGCTGGAACACCATTTTGACTGAAATAAGCTGCAATTAATTTGGCATTGTTGTTTTCTCCTGCAGCAAGAAAAGTATCATAAAGAAATGCATTATCTTCAATTGGCAAAGTTGCAAGGCTTGTGATGCTTTTGGAAATTTTCTCCAGAACTTTTGGTTTCAAACCAAGTTCTGCCACCATATCTGCATAGCGATTGATAATCCACTGTTGATTTGGTGTGACATCATTTCCTGCTATGTACTCTCGGTAGTATTTAATCAGAGCATCGGTTACTTTGATATCGTCGTCGTGGCGTTTTCCTGGCGCTGATACTACAACAAACCGACGTTCAGGATCAGATTTGACAATGTTCAAAACTTTTTCTAATTGAGTCGCAGAAGCCAGTGAACTTCCGCCAAATTTTACAACTTTCATTGGTTCTCCTATCTTATTTTAAAAATTATAACAAAATTCTGAAAATTATTCAAACGCAGTTTTTATACTATTTTTATCCAAAATATTACTTTTACACTTCAAATTTGAAGACCATCTAATTTTTCCCATTTTTTATTTCCTTTCTTTTATATTTTATGATAAAATATAAGTTGTGTATAATTTGAATATCAAATTATTTAAGAATAAAACAAAACGGCTGATTTGAAATCGGGTCGGGAATGGAGCTGAAATGACATTTAATGGAATTCTCTATCATGTAGCAGATGAGGTAGCAACGATTACTTTCAATCGTCCTGAAGTTTCAAATGGCTTTAATATCCCTATGTGTGAGGAAATTTTAGAGGCTATTGAACTTGCTGCTAAGGATGAGTCCGTCAAATTTTTAGTTATCAATGCGAATGGTAAGGTTTTTTCAGTGGGTGGTGACTTAGCTGAGATGCAGAGAGCTGTCAGTGATGATGACGTCCAATCCTTGGTGAAAATCGCTGAACTGGTGAATGATATTTCTTTTGCTATGAAACGTCTGCCTAAGCCTGTCATCATGAGTGTTGATGGTCCTGTTGCTGGTGCGGCTGCTAATATGGTCGTTGCAGCAGATTTCTGTATTGCCACTGAAAAATCCCGCTTCATTCAGGCCTTTGTCGGTGTTGGTCTGGCGCCAGATGCTGGCGGTCTTTACTTACTGACTCGTGCTATCGGGATGACTCGGGCGACCCATCTGGTTATGACTGGGGAAGCTCTGACTGCAGAGAAAGCTCTGGATTACGGTTTGCTTTATAAAGTCTGTGAAGCAGAAAAGTTGGAAAAAACAACGGAACAGTTGTTGAAGAAGCTGAAACGTGGCTCTCTAAATTCTTACAGAGCCATGAAAGAAATGGTCTGGAAGAGCCTGTTCAGCAGCTGGTCTGAGTATGCAGAACTAGAGTTGGAACTGCAGAAATCGCTGGCTTTCACAGAAGATTTCAAAGAGGGAGTTCGGGCTTACTCTGAAAAGCGTCGTCCAAACTTCACTGGTAAATAATGTATTGGTTCAAGGTTGCTTAATTTTCAAGTTGTTTACAAAAATATTTGAAAATCAAATTAATTTTCAAAAAAGCTTGCAAATTACTTTTCTATCTGATAAAATTTGATTGTCAAAGTATTTTCTTAAGGAGGGTTGGTTTTGAATTTTCAGTTAGTAAATGATTACTTAACGTCTATTTTCAATAATGTCTTGGTTATTGAAGAATCGAGCCTAAGAAGCAGTCGCTTCAACGATGTCTCCATTAAGGAAATGCATACGATAGATGTCATCGGTACAACCCCAAATGCTACTCCAAGTGATATATCACGAGAATTGATGGTTACTTTAGGAACTGTTACGACTAGTTTGAATAATCTGGAGCGTAAGGGGTATATTGAGCGGCGTCGGTCGGAAGTTGATCGTCGTGTGGTGCATCTGAATTTGACAAAGAATGGGCGGCTTTTGTATCGTCTTCATAAGCGATTCCACAACCGCATGGTCATGCAGGTAGTGGATGGGATGAGTCCAGAAGAGAGACAAGTGATGCAAAAGGGCCTGCAAAATTTATATAGTTTCCTAGAGGATTTGAAATAATGAACTATGCTAAGATTAGCCAGGTGGCTCATTATGCTCCGCGTCAGGTTGTCAGCAATGATGATCTAGCCGAGATTATGGATACCAGTGATGAGTGGATTTCAAGTCGAACTGGGATTAAAAAACGCCATTTATCGTCAGATGAAACGACCAGTGATTTAGCTACAAAAGTAGCAAAGAATTTGCTGCAAAAGTCAGGAATTTCTGCTCAGGACCTGGACTTTATCATTGTTGCCACTATTACGCCGGATTCTTTAATGCCTTCAACGGCTGCGAGAGTACAGGCAAACATCGGTGCTAACAATGCCTTTGCCTTTGATTTGACAGCGGCCTGCAGTGGCTTTATCTTTGCCCTATCTACTGGGGAAAAGTTTATTTCTTCAGGTCGTTATCAAAAGGGTTTAGTCATAGGAAGTGAAACTCTCTCTAAGACGGTAGATTGGTCGGATCGTTCAACAGCGGTTCTCTTTGGAGATGGTGCTGGCGGTGTACTGTTGGAAAGTGCTTCAGAACAGCATTTTTTGGCAGAAAGTCAGTTTACAGACGGATCTCGCGGAGATAGTCTGACCTGCGGAAAAATCGGTTTGTCTTCACCTTTTTCTGAAAAGGGTGAGAATCAGCCTTTTCTGACAATGGACGGTAGAGCTATTTTCGACTTTGCTATTCGTGATGTTGCTCGTTCTATCAGGGAAACCATTGAAAGCAGTCAGCTTTCAGCGGAAGATTTGGATTTTCTGTTGCTGCATCAGGCCAATATCCGTATTTTGGATAAAATGTCTAAGAAGCTTGGTGTTGCGCGGGAGAAACTTCCAGCCAACATGATGGAATACGGCAATACTAGCGCTGCTAGTATCCCGATTTTATTATCTGAGTGTGTGGAGCAAGGACTGATCAAACTGAACGGAAATCAGACAATTTTGATGTCAGGTTTCGGTGGAGGTTTGACATGGGGCACGCTTATTGTTACAATTTAGTTAATCAAGTGGAAACACATGATAAAAAATATTTTATTTTTAAAGGAGTCTATCCATGGCAGTATTTGAAAAAGTACAAGAAATTATCGTTGAAGAACTTGGCAAAGAGCCATCAGAAGTTACTCTTGAGTCAACTTTCGATGATCTTGAAGCAGATTCATTGGACTTGTTCCAAGTGATTTCAGAAATTGAAGATGCATTTGATATCCAAATCGAAACTGAAGAAGGTTTGAACACAGTTGGTGATTTGGTTGCTTATGTAGAAGAAAAAACTAAATAAGCAAGTAACTGAGAGTATCGAAAGATATTCTCTCTTGTTTAGGTAATAGTTTGACTGTCAAAGTAAAGAAAATACATCTAGCGTGTGGTAGTTTGAAATCAAGCTATTACTTAAGCAATGATAAAAGGAAGGTATTATGCAAACACGTATTACAGAATTATTGAACATTGATTACCCTATTTTCCAAGGCGGAATGGCCTGGGTTGCTGATGGCGACTTGGCTGGCGCGGTTTCAAAAGCCGGCGGTCTTGGCATCATCGGTGGCGGAAATGCACCCAAGGAAGTGGTAAAGGCTAATATTGACAAGATTAAGTCTTTAACAGACCGTCCTTTCGGGGTTAACATCATGCTCCTGTCTCCTTTTGCGGACGACATTGTTGATCTGGTCATTGAAGAGGGAGTAAAAGTAGTAACAACTGGTGCGGGTAATCCAAGCAAGCACATGGCTCGTTTCCATGAAGCGGGAATTACAGTTATCCCTGTTGTGCCAAGTGTGGCCTTGGCTAAGCGGATGGAAAAAATCGGTGCGGATGCAGTCATTGCAGAAGGAATGGAAGCTGGTGGTCACATCGGGAAATTGACTACCATGTCCTTGGTTCGTCAGGTTGCAGAAGCAGTTAGCATTCCGGTTATTGCTGCCGGTGGTATTGCAGATGGTTCTGGGGCTGCGGCTGGATTTATGCTGGGAGCAGAGGCCGTTCAAGTCGGAACTCGCTTTGTCGTTGCTAAGGAATCTAATGCTCATCAGAACTACAAGAATATGATTTTGAAGGCTCGCGATATTGATACGACTATCTCTGCCCAGCATTTTGGTCATGCGGTTCGTGCTATCAAGAATAAGCTGACGCGTGATTTCGAAAAGGCAGAAAAAGAAGCCTTCAAGCAAGAAAATCCAGATTTGACTGTTTTTGAAAATCTTGGAGCTGGTGCTTTGGCCAATGCGGTTGTTCGCGGAGATGTGGAAAATGGTTCCGTCATGTCTGGTCAAATTGCTGGTTTAATCAGTAAGGAAGAGACAGTCGAAGAGATCCTCAAAGATATCTACTATGGTGCTGCTGAGAAGATTCAGCAGGAAGCAAAACGTTGGGCAGGAGTAACTAGAAATGACTAAAAGAGCCTTTCTCTTTGCCGGTCAGGGAGCGCAGTACCTTGGAATGGGGCGTGAGCTTTATGATCAGTATGAGCTTGTGCGGTCAACTTTTGATGAAGCTAGCCAAGTTCTAGGCTATGATGTCCGAGCTTTGATCGATCAAGATGAAGAAAAGCTCAATCAAACTCGCTACACGCAACCGGCTATTTTAACAACTTCAGTAGCTATTTATCGGCTCTTGGCTGATAAGGGAATCGAGCCTGATATGGTAGCAGGTCTCTCGCTTGGAGAATATTCTGCTTTGGTGGCTGCGGGCGCCCTTGATTTTAAGACGGCAGTGGCCTTGGTTGCTAAGCGCGGTAGCTTCATGGAAGAGGCTGCTCCAGCTGGCTCTGGAAAAATGGTCGCTGTTTTAAATGCAGAGGTTTCTCTCATTGAAGCGGTCTGTCAAGAAGCAAGTGCTATTGGTGTAGTCTCACCGGCCAACTATAATACGCCTAGTCAGATTGTTATCGGAGGAGAAGTGGCAGCAGTGGATAAGGCTGTGGAGCTTTTGAAAGATGCAGGCGTCAAGCGCTTAATTCCTCTCAATGTATCCGGACCTTTCCATACAGCGCTTTTAAAGCCAGCCAGCGAACGATTGGCAGAAGTCTTGGAAACAGTTGAGTTTTCAGATTTTGTACGGCCATTAGTCGGAAATACTGAAGCAACTGTGATGGAAAAAGAACGAGTCAAAGAGCTTTTGACCCGTCAGGTAATGGAGCCGGTGCGCTTTTATGACAGCATTGCTAAGATGCAGGAAGCTGGTGTGACTGAATTTATCGAAATCGGTCCTGGCAAAGTCCTGTCTGGTTTTATTAAGAAAATTGATAAATCTGCGGATGTACGCCAAGTTGAAGATGTAGAAAGTTTGAATGCTCTTCTAGAAAAATAATGAGGAATCATCATGGAATTACAAAACAAGAATGTGTTAATTACAGGGTCCGCTCGTGGGATTGGGCTGGCAATTGCGCATAAATTTGCCAGTGTCGGAGCCAATGTTATCTTAAACGGACTAAGCGGGATTTCTGATGATATTTTGGCTGAATTTGCCGGCTATTCTGGTAAAGTCGTAGCTGTTATTGGGGATGTGTCTAAATCTGCGGATGCTCAGCGGATAGTGGAAGAAGCTGTTGCGGCTCTGGGGTCTGTTGATGTATTGGTCAATAATGCTGGTATTACCCGTGATAAGCTCATGCTGAAAATGACGGAAGAAGATTTTGAGCAGGTGCTGAAAGTGAACTTGACTGGAACATTCAATATGACACAATCAGTCCTGAAACCGATGACAAAAGCTCGTCAGGGTGCTATTATCAACCTATCGAGTGTCGTTGGTTTAGCTGGAAATATCGGTCAGGCAAACTATGCAGCTTCCAAGGCCGGTCTGATTGGTTTTTCTAAGTCAGTAGCCCGTGAAGTGGCAGCGCGTAATATCCGTGTGAACTGCATTGCCCCTGGCTTTATCGCATCTGATATGACAGATGTGCTCCCAGAAAAAATTAAGGAAGCGTCTCTGGCGCTCATTCCGATGAAGCGTTTTGGTACTCCGGAAGAAGTAGCAGATGTTGCTCTCTTCTTGGCGGGTCAAGAATATCTGACGGGTCAAGTCATCACGATTGATGGCGGCTTTACTATGCAGTAAGTCACAGTTTTTGAATATTAACGAGTAGAAAATCAGTTGATTCATCTAAATAAAGGAGCTCAATATGAAACTTAATCGAGTTGTTGTAACAGGATACGGTTTAACTTCACCTATCGGGAATACTCCAGAAGAATTCTGGAATAATTTAAAAGAAGGCAATATTGGAATCGGTCCAATTACTAAATTTGATCATAGTGAATACAGTGTTCACAATGCGGCGGAAATTCAGGATTTCCCTTTTGATAAATACTTTGTCAAAAAGGATACCAATCGTTATGATAATTACACACTTTATGCGATTTATGCTTCTCAAGAAGCGGTCAACAATGCTCACTTAGATGTAGATGCGTTGGATAAGGATCGCTTTGGTGTCATCGTTGCCTCAGGTATCGGTGGGATTCAGGAAATTGAAGAGCAGGTTGTTCGCTTGCATGAAAAAGGTCCTAAACGTATCAAACCTTTGACCTTGCCAAAAGCCCTGCCAAATATGGGGGCAGGAAATGTAGCGATGCGCTTTGGAGCCAATGGTATCTGTAAGTCTGTCAATACGGCCTGTGCCTCAGCAAACGATGCGATTGGTGAAGCTTTCCGCTCAATTAAATTTGGCTATCAAGATGTGATGCTGGTTGGTGGTTCAGAAGCTTCTATTACACCATTTGCGATTGCTGGTTTCCAAGCTCTGACTGCTCTTTCTACCACAGAAGATCCTAAGCGTGCTTCTATTCCGTTTGACAAGGACCGCAATGGCTTTGTCATGGGTGAAGGTTCTGGTATGCTGGTTCTGGAAAGCTTGGAACATGCTGAGAAGCGCGGAGCTACTATCTTGGCTGAGGTGGTAGGATACGGTCATACTTGTGACGCTTACCATATGACTTCTCCGCATCCAGAAGGTTTGGGGGCTATCAAGGCTATCAAACAGGCGGTTGAAGAAGCTGAAATTGAACCAAAAGATGTAGCTTATGTCAATGCTCATGGTACATCAACTCCTGCTAACGAAAAAGGCGAAAGCGGAGCCATTGTTTCTGTCTTTGGTAAAGATGTAGCGGTGTCTTCTACTAAATCCTTTACAGGACATCTGCTCGGTGCAGCGGGCGCGGTTGAGGCTATTGCGACGATTGAAGCAATGCGTCATAGCTATGTGCCAAAAACAGCTGGTACAACTGAGCTGCCAGACTATATTGAAGCCAACGTTATTTACGGTCAAGGTAAGGAACAGGAAATCCCTTATGCGATTTCCAATACATTTGGCTTTGGCGGCCACAATGCCGTTCTTGCCTTTAAACGCTGGGAGGCTTAAAAACCTATGAATATCAACGAAATTAAAGATTTAATGGCGCAGTTTGACCAGTCTAGTCTGCGTGAGTTTTCTTACAAAAATCAGAGCGATGAGCTGACTTTTAGTAAGAATGAAGGTCAGGCTCCAGTTCCAACAGCCAGTGCTGCTCCAATTGCTGCACCTTTGCAGGCTGCAAGTGCGCCTGTGATTGAGCCAACTCCTCAAACAGCTCCGTCTGCAGAGCCAGAAACAGCTTCAGAAGCTCCGGCACCTGCTGCTGAAGGTGATGTTGTGGAAAGTCCTTTGGTTGGTGTGGCTTACTTAGCAGCTGGTCCAGACAAGCCGCCGTTTGTATCAGTTGGAGACCAAGTTAAAAAAGGTCAAACCCTAATGATTATTGAAGCAATGAAGGTCATGAATGAAGTTCCAGCACCAAAAGATGGTCTGGTTACAGAAATTCTAGTTCAGAATGAAGAAATGGTTGAATTTGGGAAAGGGCTGGTACGCATCAAATGATTGATATCAATGCAATAAAAGAAGCACTTCCGCACCGTTACCCAATGCTTTTGGTGGATCGTGTTTTGGAAGTTAGCGAAGATGAGATTGTTGCTCTGAAAAATGTGACAGTCAATGAGCCTTTCTTTAACGGACATTTTCCTCAATATCCTGTTATGCCAGGTGTCTTGATCATGGAAGCTCTGGCTCAAACAGCCGGTGTGCTGGAATTGTCTAAAGATGAAAACAAGGGCAAATTAGTCTTCTACGCTGGCATGGATAAGGTTAAGTTCAAGAAGCAAGTTGTACCAGGTGATCAACTGATTATGACAGCTAAGTTTGTTAAGCGTCGCGGAACCATTGCGGTTGTAGAGGCGAAAGCAGAAGTTGATGGAAAACTTGCAGCCAGCGGTACCTTGACCTTTGCGATTGGCCAGTAGATAAAAGGAGCTTTCACCATGTTTCGTAAAATTTTAATTGCTAACCGTGGGGAAATTGCGGTCAGAATTATTCGTGCAGCCCGCGAGTTGGGAATTGATACGGTAGCTATTTATTCAACGGCTGACAAGGAAGCACTCCATACCCTACTGGCTGATGAGGCTGTCTGCATCGGTCCAGCCAAGTCCACCGATTCTTATCTAAATATGAACGCAGTCCTGTCTGCCGCTGTTCTGACAGGTGCAGAAGCCATTCATCCTGGTTTTGGTTTTTTGAGTGAAAACTCTAAATTTGCGACCATGTGCGAAGAAGTCGGCATTAAGTTTATTGGGCCTTCAGGTGCTGTTATGGACATGATGGGGGACAAGATTAATGCTCGGGCTCAGATGATTAAAGCGAAAGTACCAGTTATCCCAGGTTCTGATGGAGAAGTTCATACCTCTGAAGAAGCTTTGGAAGTTGCCGAAAAGATTGGTTATCCAGTCATGCTTAAAGCTTCTGCTGGTGGCGGCGGCAAGGGCATTCGTAAGGTTGAAAAGGCTGAGGATTTAGTAGCGGCCTTTGAGTCTGCGTCTAGCGAAGCCAAAGCGGCCTTTGGTAATGGTGCCATGTATATGGAGCGAGTCATCTATCCAGCGCGCCATATTGAAGTGCAGATCTTGGCAGATCAGCAGGGGCATGTGGTTCACTTGGGCGAGCGGGATTGCTCTTTGCAGCGTAATAATCAGAAAGTACTGGAAGAAAGTCCATCTGTGGCGATTGGGAAAACCCTACGTCAGCAGATTGGTGAAGCAGCCGTTCGGGCTGCTCAGTCTGTCGGCTATGAAAATGCTGGAACGATTGAGTTTCTGCTTGATGAAGCCAAGGGTGAATTCTACTTTATGGAGATGAACACTCGGGTGCAGGTTGAGCATCCAGTCACCGAGTTTGTCACTGGTGTGGATATTGTAAAAGAGCAAATTAAGATCGCAAACGGTCAAGAACTGTCCTTCAGTCAAGATGATGTTGAAATCCGAGGGCATGCGATTGAGTGTCGGATTAATGCTGAAAATCCAGCCTTTAACTTTGCACCGAGTCCTGGTAAGATTTCAAATGTTTATCTACCAAGCGGTGGAGTGGGGCTGCGCGTGGACTCAGCCGTCTATCCTGGTTATACCATTCCGCCTTACTACGATAGCATGATTGCGAAGATAATTGTTCACGGAGAAAATCGCTTCGATGCTCTCATGAAGATGCAACGTGCACTCTATGAACTAGAAATTGACGGTGTTGTGACCAACAGTGGCTTCCAACTGGACTTAATATCAGATCCTAATGTAATTGCTGGTGATTATGATACAGCCTTTCTCATGGAGAAGTTCCTTCCGGCTTATCAAGAGAAACAATAGATACGACATGTAAGAGCTGCTCTGTAAACTTGAAAGACAGTGGCTCTTGCTGTTTGATGTGCCTGAGTATAAAATCTTGAAAAGGAGAAGACGTAAACGATGGCTTTGTTTTCAAAGAAGGATAAATATATCCGTATCAATCCTAATCGAGCGAGTCGGGAAAAGCCTCAAGCAAAGCCTGAGGTACCAGACGAACTCTTTTCGAAATGCCCAGGTTGTAAGCATACTATTTACCAAAAAGATCTTGGGAATGACAGTGTGTGTCCTAACTGTGGCTATAATTTCCGTATTTCTGCTCATGAGCGCTTAAATCTAACTGTGGATGAGAACAGTTTTGAGGAGATGTTCACTGGAATTGAAACCAAAGATCCTCTGAACTTCCCTAACTATCAGGAGAAATTAGCACTTACCCGCGAGAAGACAGGTTTAGATGAGGCAGTTCTGACGGGGACAGCTTGCATCAAGGGGCATAAAGTGGCTCTTGGAATCATGGATTCAAACTTTATCATGGCTTCTATGGGGACAGTTGTGGGTGAAAAGATTACCCGTCTCTTTGAGTATGCGACAGAGCATAAATTGCCAGTCGTTCTGTTTACAGCTTCTGGCGGTGCCCGCATGCAGGAGGGCATTATGAGCTTGATGCAGATGGCTAAGGTCTCTGCGGCTGTTCAGCGGCACTCTGCTGCAGGCCTCTTCTATCTGACCGTCTTGACGGATCCAACAACTGGTGGTGTCACAGCCTCTTTTGCTATGGAGGGTGATATTATTCTGGCCGAAACACAGGCTCTGGTCGGATTTGCAGGGCGTCGGGTCATTGAATCCACTGTTCGTGAGAAGCTGCCAGATGATTTTCAAAAGGCTGAATTTCTCATGGAGCATGGTTTTGTGGATGCCATCGTCAAGCGTGGTGACATGAGAGATACACTTGCTACCTTATTAGCATTCCATGGAGGTCAAGCATGACAAAAATCACTCGGATTATTAAAGAAGCGCGTGATCAGGCTCGTTTGACTGCGCTGGATTTTGCACAAGGAATTTTTGACAACTTCGTCGAGCTGCATGGAGACCGCTCTTTTCGAGATGACGGTGCGGTGATTGGCGGTATTGGGACACTAAAGGGTCAACCTGTAACGGTGGTTGGTATTCAAAAGGGCCGCAATTTGCAGGATAATTTGCGACGAAACTTTGGACAGCCGCATCCGGAAGGCTACCGTAAGGCTCTGCGCCTCATGAAGCAGGCGGAAAAATTTGGCCGCCCTGTGGTAACCTTTATCAATACGGCTGGTGCCTACCCTGGTGTCGGTGCTGAGGAGCGTGGCCAAGGGGAAGCTATTGCCCGTAACTTGATGGAAATGAGCAATCTCAAAGTACCGATTATTGCCATCATCATTGGTGAAGGTGGCTCAGGCGGAGCCTTGGCTTTGGCTGTAGCAGATAAGGTCTGGATGCTGGAAAACTCTATGTATGCAGTTCTCAGTCCGGAAGGCTTTGCTTCTATCCTCTGGAAAGACGGCAGTCGCGCTATGGAAGCGGCAGAGCTGATGAAAATTACTTCACATGAGCTCTTGCAGATGGAAGTGGTGGATAAGGTCATTCCTGAAAGAGGCTTTAACAACCATGAATTACTGGCTGCAGTGAAAGAAGAAATCGCTGCTGAGTTGGATAGTCTGTCTCAGCTTCCCTTGGAGCAATTACTGGAAAATCGCTATCAGCGATTCAGGAAATATTAAAAAATCGAAGCCAAAAGGCTTCTTTTTCTCGTATCGGATTCTTGTTTGAAATTGATGTGGAGCTACCTTACGAGGGTAATATATTTTGGTTTGAAAAATCGCATTATATTCTCTTTATAGGACTTATATAAAATATATATTATACAAGCCATTGGTCCTATGTTAAGATAGTTTCTAATTAAAAGAAATGAGGTTTCATATGTCAGAATTTACTATCCACACGATTGAGTCCGCACCAGCTGAAGTGAAGGAAGTCCTGGAAACTGTTCAAAAAGATAACGGTGGCTACATTCCCAATCTTATCGGTCTTTTGGCCAATGCGCCAACGGCTTTGGAAACATATCGGACGGTTGGAGCCATCAATCGCCGTAACAGCCTGACACCGACTGAGCGTGAAGTAGTGCAGATTACGGCTGCAGTTACTAATGGTTGTGCTTTCTGTGTAGCGGGTCATACAGCTTTTTCAATCAAGCAGATTCAAATGAATGATGATCTTTTGGAGGCTCTGCGCAATCGTACTCCGATTGATACAGATCCGAAGCTAGATACGCTTGCTAAATTTACCATTGCTGTCATCAATACCAAGGGACGGGTTGGAGATGAGGCTTTGGCAGATTTCCTAGAAGCAGGCTATACGCATGAGAATGCACTGGATGTAGTTCTGGGTGTTAGCCTTGCGACCCTATGCAATTATGCCAATAATCTGGCCAACACGCCAATTAATCCAGAATTGCAGCCTTATGCCTAGTCTTTGAGGAGGTGGCAAATGACATTTTTTTCAGAAGAGTTTATCAACTGGTTGGATGATCACGCTGACCAAATTGACAAAGAATCCTGTGCAGCGGGTAACCAACTGATTGAGCGTATCGCAGCTGAAGGAGCCTTTCGGGTTGGCGTTCCAGAAGAGCTGGGAGGCCGAGGTGGCAATGATACGGATGTGATTGAAGTGCTCAAGGAGCTGGCTCACCATTCTTTGACCGCCTCCTTTATCTCTTGGGGGCAAAGAACCTTTATTGATAACATTTTAAAATCTCCTAATCTCTACTTTAGAAACCACTATTTGGAAGGGCTCTTGTCAGGGGAATATGCAGGTGCGACAGCCCTGTCCAATGCTGTCAAATTCCTGTCGGACTTAGAAGAGTTAAATGTCTCTATTGTGGAAGAAGATGGGCAGCTTTATCTGAAGGGGCGTCTGCCTTGGGTAACCAATGCTCGCGCGGATCGCTTTCTCAGCATATTTGTTGCTGGTTTCGAAGATGGGAGCCGCCAGCCGTTGGTTCTGGCTGTGCCATCTGACGCAGAGAATTTCTCTCGTTCAGCGGATTTAGAGTTTGTATCCTTGCAAGGGGGAAATACAGCTGCCCTGACCTTTAATCATGTGCCTTTACGAGAGGAATGGATTCTTGCACAAGATGCCCAGGCCTTTTTGGCAGAAAATCGCCCAGCTTTTCTAGGTTATCAGTTTGGTTTGGCTCTTGGCCTAGCAGAGAAGTCTCTGGAGGAGGTTGAAGCTAATCTGTCAGTCCGCTCTATTTTGAGAGAGGAGTGGGAGGAGCAAGTGGCTGCTCTGACTGCGATCCAGGAACAGCTCTATAGAGGTCTTCTCCAGCCTGGTTATTTTGTTGAACGTCCTAAGGAGCTCTTCCAGCTGCGAATTGATATAGTTGATGTGGTGGCCCAAAGTCTGCTCTTGGAGCTGCAGGCTAGTGGAGGCAGAGGATATTTGAGTAATTCGACTTCTGGTTTTATCCGCCGTTGGAACGAAGGAGCATTTCTTCCCATTGTCTCACCGAGTGCAGTCCAGCTGCGGCATATTTTAGAAGTTTCATAGAAATGATAGCAAACAAACGTCTGATTGGCATTGAAAAGGGACTTCAAAACATTACTATAATGGAGTTGCTTCGTGAACAGCAAACGACCGCCCATTCTCTTATCTGGGTTGATTCTTGGCCTATTTGGTTTGGCCAATCTTTTACTGAACTACCATTCTATCTTTTTCCACTTGTTAAATGGTCTGGCATTGATACTTTGGATTTATCTGACACTGGCTTTAGTACTGTCATTTTCGGACTATCGGCAAGATTTGCAAAAGGCCCCTTTCTTATCGAGCTTTGCGACTTATCCAATGGCTAGTATGCTCTTAGCTTCTTACCTAAGTAAGCTTGGCTTATTTTTGGTGAGCCAGTTTCTTTGGTACATGGCCTTGTTGCTGCATATTGTTCTAATAGCTATCTTTACATGGAAGTATGTGCTTAAGGCTGAGGGATTATCTTTGACCCCGAGCTGGACGGTTCTCTATGTTGGATTGGCCATGGCAAGCTTGACCCAGGGTGTAGTTCATCAGCTGCTTTTGGGCCATTTGGCTTGGTTTTTTGCTCTGCTACTGAGTTTGATTCTCTATCCCTTGTTTTACAAGGTTAGGCGGTCACAAAGTCTGCCAGATGCTTTAAAGCCGCAGTGGGCCATTTACTGTGCGCCTTTCTCGCTCCTGCTGGGAAGCTATATTCGTTTAGCTGGTTCTGATGCTGAAGGTTGGTTTGTTGCCTTGCTGCTCTTCTTATCGCAAGCCTTTTATCTCTTGGTCCTATGCCTTTTACCTCGCATTTTCCGACTGGGGCCTCAGCTTAGCTGGTCAGCCTTGACCTTTCCTCTTGTCAATACAGCTTTTGCCCTGAAACTGGGACTTGATTATCTAGGTTGGACCTGGCTTGTTTGGCTAAGTCATGCTGAAGCTCTGCTAGCTTTCATAATTGTCCTCTATGTTTGTTTTTACTATGCAGTCTCATTGCGAGCCAGAAAGATAACAAAAAATCCGAGATGATACTCTTTGAAAATCAGTTTTTGATTTTCTCTGAGTTGAACTCGGATTTTTTTATTTTTAGCAAAATAAGTCTGCATTTAGACCTAATGATACAGGCAAAGTATCAGGATAATCTGCTTTTTATTTTGGCGCGATGACTTCTAATCCACCCATGTATGGACGCAGGACTTCTGGGATAGTCACAGAGCCATCTTCGTTTTGGTAATTTTCTAAGATAGCTGCTACTGTGCGTCCGACAGCCAGTCCAGAACCGTTGAGAGTATGAAGGAGTTTGACCTTACCATCTGCTTCGTCACGGTAGCGGATTTGTGCTCGACGAGCTTGGAAATCTTCTGTGTTAGAGCAACTAGAGATTTCACGGTAGGTGTTCTGAGCCGGAATCCAAACTTCCAAGTCGTAGGTCTTAGCAGCTGAGAAGCCCATATCTCCAGTACAGAGTGCTACAACGCGGTAAGGCAGATTCAGCTTTTGCAGGATATTTTCAGCGTTGGCAGTCATCTTTTCTAGCTCTTCATATGATTCTTCTGGCTTAGCAAATTTCACCATTTCAACCTTGTGGAATTGATGCAAACGAATGAGACCACGCGTGTCACGACCAGCAGAGCCCGCTTCAGAGCGGAATGATGGGCTCATAGCCGTGAAGTAGATTGGCAATTCTTTGCTGTCCAAAATTTCATCTCGGTAGTAGTTGGTCAGCGGAACTTCAGCAGTCGGAATCAGAACGAAGTTGGTATCACTTAGCTCAAACGTATCTTCTTTGAACTTAGGATATTGCCCAGTCCCAAACATGGAATCGTGGTTTACCATATAAGGAGTGATGACTTCGGTGTAGCCTTCTTTGCCATGCTCATCCAGCATGAAGTTGTAGATAGCACGCTCAAGTCTTGCTCCCAATCCCTTATAGAAGAGGAAGCGAGCACCAGTAACTTTTGCCCCACGTTCCCAGTCTAGGATGTCCAAATCTTCACCCAAATCCCAGTGAGCTTTAGCTTCAAAGTCAAATTGGCGCGGCGTACCCCAGCGACGAACTTCGACGTTTTCGTCCTCATCTGCTCCCACAGGAACACTTTCGTGTGGAATATTCGGCAGAGTGGTAGTGAATTCAGTCAACTTAGCATCCAGCTCAGCCAAGGTTGCGTCTAAGTTCTTGACCTCAGCAGAAAGTTTTTGCATAGCAGCAATCTTGTCATCAGCATTTTCTTTGTTGCGTTTAGCTTGGGCAATTTCAGCAGAAACAGTATTGCGCTCTGCCTTGAGTTCTTCGACCTTGACTAACAAATCCCGGCGTTCTTTGTCAATGGTTTTCATTTGGTTGAGTGTAGCAGCGTCAACACCTCGCGTAGCCAATTTTTCAGCGACAGAATCAAAATCTGTACGGATGCGTTTTAAATCTAACATAAGTACCTCCAAAAATAAAAAGCGCTTTATGAAACTGTTGGAGCGGCATAACCGCGGTTCCATCCAACTTCACAAAAGTGCACTTGCTTAATTATTCATTTTTAAACTAACGGTAGAATTTCCTATTTTCTTCTTATCTGCTCACAGCCACCGCAGACTTTCTGAAAAGTGCCCAATAGTACTTATCCGTTTCGACTATTATACAGGATTTTCCGGAAAATGTAAATCCCAGGATAGGAAAAATCTTGACAGAAAAAGATAACTATGTTATCTTTGAATAAAGGTAACATAGTTATCTGAAGGAGTTCTTATGGTAAAACAAACAACACGCGACCGTATGATTGAGAAGGCAAGCCAGCTTATCAGAGAGTATGGCTATCAGAATATCCCCTTGAGAAAACTGGCATCTCTGCTGGGGGTTACGACTGGTGCTTTTTACAAGGCTTTTGAGAATAAGGAGGAACTTTACTATCAGGTCTGTCTTTTGGAAAACCAGAGGCAGATTAAACGTTTAGAGGAACAGTATTTATACGGAGTGTCTAATCCTTTGGATTGCATTTGGCAGATAGGACTCTTTCTTTTATCAGAATATGAGACCAACAGTCGGATGATGGATTTTCTCTTTTTCAGTCCTGTGACGATAGAGGCTTACCGGAAAGGTGAGCTTCTGGAAATCGGGAATAAGACAGTGGTTTATCTGGATCAGCTGCCTATTGAGAGTCAGAAAGAGAAAAAGATTCTTTTGCTCAAGCTGGACACCTTCATCACAGGCTATGGGCATTTTATTGCCAAAGGTTTGGAACCTTTTGATGAGGAAGTCTATCGCTCAATGTTCAATGATTTACTAGGAGGTTACAAATATGAGTAAAAATCTCATTGTTTATGCACATCCCTATGATAAAAGCTTTAACTATGCTATTTTAGAGCAGGTTCAGGACTTGTTGAAGAAGAAAGGTCAGACCTATGAACTGATTGATCTCTATGAGGATGGTTTTAACCCTGTCTATACCAAGGAAGAGCTAGCGCTTTTTAATAAAGGGCAGGCACTAGACCCACTGGTTTTAAAATATCAGGAAGCTCTTGCGTCCTGTGACCGCCTTATCATGATTTTTCCTATCTGGTGGGCGGATATGCCAGCTATTGTCAAGGGCTTTGAAGATAAGGTCTTTTTGAAAAATAAGATTTACGAGGAGACGAAGACTCGCCAGTTAGTTGGTCGTTTGACCAATATTAAAGAGGTATTGGCTATTACTACCTCTGCAGCACCGACCTTCTATCTTAAATATTTCTGTGGTGATGTCGTCAAGAAAGCCATGTTGGGCCATACCTTTAAGTCTATCGGTGCTAGACAGCGCCGTTGGTTGAATTTCGGGAATATTTCTCAGTCTACAGCTGAAAAACGTCAAGCTTTTTTAGAAAAATTAGCAGAAAAGATTTGAAGAGGTAGCTATCATGATTCGTTTTAGAAGAGCAGATGAAAGGGATCTTGCTGCTGCGGTCTCGGTTTTAACTGCTGCTTTTGCGGAGCATGAGGTCTACAGAGAAAAATTCCGTCCTCTCTTTGGCAGCAGCTGGTCTTATATTGATTTTCTAAATAGATTGCATGCAGTTATGGTTAAGGAGGCGATGCGTCATCATATTTGCCTGCTTGCTGAAGTGGACGGGCGTCTTATGGCGGTCGCTACTATTCATAAGCTCGGTAGCCATCCTGTCGGTATACTTTCCTTTTTGCGGGCAGGAGCATGGAGGATGTGGCAATATATTCCCCAGCTTTTAGCCTTTCAAAAAGTCTTTGGGGAGGGGAGTAAAGAAGCTAAGAAAAGGGGTGTTTCAACTCTATATCTTGAACTGCTGGGTGTGCTGCCTGATTATCAAGGACAGGGAGTTGGCGGTCTTTTTATCTCAAAGGGACTTGAACTACTTGCCAAAGAAGAGAAATGCCACCGGCTTACTTTGATTACTCATACAGAAAGCAACTGTCGTTTTTACAAAAAGAACGGATTTAAACAACTAGATGTCCGTGATGTTGAAGGTGTTAAGACATGGACTTTCGAGAAAAATTTAGCTGATGTTTATACTTTTTAAAAATCTAATGATGCGGTTTTGCATTGATAATGTTAGCTTACCCCACCCTATCATTTCAAGGGGCTGAAATAGTGCATTCTCAGATTGTTTCACTTTCCAATTTTTTGTGCTAGCTCCATCTTGCTGATACAAGCAGCTTTTGTCTTAGTCGAAAATATAAAAAATAAGGTTGAAACTTTTTCAACCCTATTTTTTCTTCTTAAAGATTTCAGCAATTTTTTGTAACAGAGTCGGCAATCTAACGACCTTGTCGTTGCCAATATGTTCTCGTGCAATTTTGAGAATCTTGCCAGAGTCTTTGGAGGCAAAGAGAAACTTTCCTTTGTCAGTCCAGATTTCAAAGTGGCGGCTGACTTTCTTGCCAGAAACATTGGCGCCGATAGCAGTGATGCTAGTCCAAGGCAGCTGGATATAATCTTCTACATTGGCATCAGCGTAAAACTCCAGCGCTGTCTCGCCGATTAAAAATTTCCCAACTTTACCGCCTAATCCAAGATAGGAAACGCCAGTGGTATTAAATTCAACTGTTTTGTTTTGTGACTGTGCCATAGAGTAACTCCCTTTTAAATAATATAGCTATTATACCACAATAAAAAGAAGGTCGAAACCTTCTTTTTGCTTACATCAAACCAACTACATGAGCTAGAATGCCGACTATGAAGAGAGCAACGATGATAGTGATAGGGGATACTTTCTTCTTAAGCAACCACATGCAGAGGAAAGTCAGAATCAATCCCATTAAACCTGGAATCAAAGAGTCTAAGTTTTGTTGGAAAGTTGTGACCTTTTCAGGAGTTTGAGAAGCCCCCTCAGCTACTTGTTTAAAAGCACTGTGTATTCCATTATTAATAGACGATTGGAAATTTGTTATTTCCTCAGGAGATAGTCCTTTGCCTCCGCTCAATTTGTCAGTCAATTCTTTACTAAAGGAAACAAGCTTATCCCAATGAATATAGGCTTTGTCTTCTAACTTGACAGATGATACGTTAAAGATAAATTTAATAGATACCCATTGTTTGATAAGAACACCAATAATAAACATACCTAAAATCGATGCACCTTTAGTAATATCTTGGAGAATTCCTCCAGAAAGATCCTTAGTGATTTCTGAGCCAGCCTTGTATCCCAATTCTTGTGTGTACCACAAGAAAGCCATCCGGATAGCATTCCAAGCTAGGAAGAAGATAACAGGGCCAAGAATATTTCCTGTTAAAGCAAGAGATGCTCCCAGAGCTCCAAGAATAGGACGAACTGTAAACCAGAAGACAGGGTCTCCGATACCAGCCAGAGGTCCCATCATACCAATTTTAACCCCTTGGATAGCTACATCGTCAATTTCAACTCCATTAGCCTTTTCTTCTTCTAATGCTAAGGTTACGCCTAGAATTGGAGCTGCAACATATGGGTGAGTATTGAAGAATTCCAAGTGACGTTCAAGAGCAGCAGCTTGATCTTCTTTTTTAGTGTAGAGTTTTTTGATGGCAGGAATAAGCGCATATGCCCAACCCAAGTTTTGCATCCGTTCATAGTTCCAAGAACCTTGCAAGAAAGTAGAACGCCACCAAACTTTTTGACGGTCAGCCTTTGAAAGAGTCAATTTTCCTGACTCATCAGGTTTTACAGTATTTAATTCTGTCATGATAGTGTATCTCCTTTCTTAATAATCTTCTAGGATATCACCGATTGGGTCATTAGAAGTAGTTGCTCCACCGCCACCATTTCCTCCTTTTTTAGAGAGGTTGATGTAGATAAGAGCTAAAGCTACTCCAATTGCTCCAAATGCGATTAAAGTCAGTTGACTTACAGCGGCGAGAGCAAAACCTATAGCAAAGAAAGGCCACACTTCGCGACTAGCCATCATATTAAGAACCATTGCGTAACCGACAGCCACGACCATTCCTCCACCAATTTCCATACCTTTTGATAACCATTCAGGCATTAATCCTAAGTAATGTTGAACAGTTTGAGCAGGAATAGCTAGTAGGAGGATTGCAGGGACTGCAATGCGAATACCTTGAAGAAAGAGAGCTGTGAAGTGGGCGCGTTCAACGGCTTTGAAGTTCCCTTTTTTAGCTGCAGCGTCTGCCCCGTGAACTAACCCAACTGAAATTGTACGAACAATCATAGTCAAGAAGAGTCCAGCAACACCAAGTGTTACAGCTAATCCTTGAACAACTCCAAGGCGCTCTGGAGTAAATTCACCACCTTTGATAAAGATAATTGCAGCGGCAACAGAAGCGAGGGCAGCATCAGGTGCTACAGCAGCTCCGATATTAGCCCAGCCAAGAGCAATCAGCTGGAGAGAGCCGCCCAGCATAACACCGGCAGCCAAATTACCAGTTACCAGTCCAATCAAGGTACAAGCAACCAGTGGTTGGTGGAATTGGAATTGGTCCAAGATACCTTCTAGACCAGCTAAGAAGGCAACAAAGACTACTAAAACCATAGAAATAATAGACATGTTCTAAATCCTTTCGTAAATTAATAAAAGCAAAACGTTTGATTCTACTGCACGTTGGCTTTCTTAATCAAATCAAACAAATCTTTTTTAGAGTCATTTGGTACTTTACGTACGTCGAATTCAACGCCAAGGTCACGCAGCTTTTCATAAGTAGCAACGTCTTCCTTGTCCATTGAAAGTACGTTGTTGACCATTGTTTTACCAGTAGAGTGAGCCATTGAACCGACATTAAGGGTCTTGATTGGCACACCGCCTTCAACAGCGCGGAGGGCATCTTGAGGAGTTTCAAACAGAATCAAGGCATGAGTGTTACCAAAGCGAGGGTCTTTTGAAACAGCAATCAATTTGTCGATTGGGACTACATTGGCTTTGACATTACCTGGTGCAGCTTGCTTAATCAATTCTTTACGAAGTTCGTCTTGAGCTACTGAGTCAGAAGCAACGATAATACGGTCTGCTTTTGAATCTGGAGTCCAAGCTGTTGCTACCTGACCGTGCAGCAAGCGTGTGTCGATCCGGGCAAGGTTGATTTTGAGCTTGCCGTCACCGATTACAGTCCCTTCAGGGATTGCTGCTTGGGCAACTGGAGCAGCTGCAGCAGGAGCATTTGCTTCTTCAGCAGCAGGATTCAGCTCTTCAGGCAGAGCTTTGACTCCTTCCTTGGCTTCTTTGATGATGTTAGCAACAACAGCTTCAACGCCGGCGTTGGCATCCATCATCCTTTCTGTATAAGCTTGAATCAGCATAGGCAGGTTCAAGCCTGTAATGATAGCGAACTTGCGGTCTGGATTTTCACCCATGACACGGCTAGCTTGGTTGAATGGAGAGCCACTCCAAAGGTCAGCCAAGACCAACACTTCATCGTCCGCATCAAACGAAGCCACAGCGTCATTGAACTTTGCATAGAGATCATCTGGTCCTTCGTTGGGCATGAAAGTTACAACTTGTACTTTTTCCTGCTCACCGAAAATCATAGAACCTGATTGATGAATACCAGCAGCAAATTCACCGTGGCTAGCAATAATGATTCCGATACTCATTATTGACATTCCTCCTTATAAAATGTTTGACTTAAGTTTTAAGAAAACTTTAAGGCAAGTTTATTATAAAACGTTTTCATGAAAAATGCAAGCGTTTGTTCCTAAAAACGACTTTTTCTTTCAAAAATGTCAGTATTTGCTGAAAACCTGATAAATATAGGTATAAGCAAACCATAGCTATAGAAATGTTTTAATAAATTAGGAAAACAGAAAATATAACAGATTAATATATGAAAAATATTGAAATAATATGAAAGAGACTTTTGAAATGAAAGAAAAGAATCGTGTTTGAGAAAGTGTTTATTTATCAAAAAAGAAAGAGGAGGACCAAAGACAAGAAATTGCATCTTATGTCTTTAGTCTCCCTCTGTAATGGCAAAAGTTTCTATATAATATCAAGCCTGTCCATCATAAGTTTCCAAGAGTTAGGTAAATGTTGGAACTGACATGCTTTAAAGTATTAGTGTGTGAAGTCAAGGACCATACGTCCCTGAATAGTACCCGCTTCCATTTCGTCAAAGACATCCACAGCATCTGAAACAGGGCGCTTTTGAACGACAGGAACCACCAATCCTTCAGCACCAAACTGGAAGGCTTCTTTCAAGTCCTTACGTGTACCAACGAGGGAACCGATGACTTGGATACCATCTAAAACGGTTTTGACAATGCTGAGGTCCATCATTTCAGATGGCAATCCAACGGCAACTACACGACCGCCGGCACGAACAGAATCAACAGCTTGGTTGAAGGCAACTTTAGAAACAGCTGTTACTACAGAAGAATGCGCACCGCCAGTTTTTTCTTGGATAAGAGCAGCGACATCTTCAACTTCGCGACCATTGATGACGATATCAGCACCAACTTCTTTGGCCAAAGCTAGTTTGTCATTGTTGATATCAACAGCGACAACATGGGCATTAAAGACTTTCTTGGCATATTGAACCGCTAGGTTACCCAAACCACCTGCTCCAAAAATAACGGTCCATTGGCCTGGCTGCAGCTGGGCTTCTTTGATAGCCTTGTAGGTAGTTACGCCGGCACAAGTGATAGAAGAAGCTTGGGCAGGATCCAGTCCTTCTGGGACTTTGACAGCGTAGTCTGCTGTTACGATACATTGCTCTGCCATCCCACCATCAACGGAATAGCCAGCGTTTTTTACTGTCCGGCAAAGGGTTTCGCGGCCAGTTGTACAGTATTCACAAGCACCGCATCCTTCAAAGAACCAAGCGACACTGACGCGGTCTCCGACTTTGAGACTTTTGACATCTGGTGCGATTTCTTTGACAATACCGATACCTTCATGTCCGAGCACACGCCCCGGCACCTTGCCAAAATCGCCGTGAGCAACGTGCAGGTCCGTATGGCAGACACCGCAGTATTCAATTTCAACGAGGGCTTCTCCTGTTTCAAGTGGATGAAGTTCTTTGTTTTGGACGATTTCAACGCCAGTACTCTCTGGATTTACGACAACTGCTTTCATAAGTAGTCCCTCCTGTTATTTAGTTTTTAATTATGTTAATTATATCACAAACTCAAACAAATAGAAAACGCTTACAATTTCAAGCAGAAGTAACCTTTAAAACTATGATACGGCGGATAAGCTCCGATTTTTAAAGCTTTCGAGCATGATTGAGGTTGAGAGAAGACAAAAAAGAAAAGACAAACTCTCAAACAGAGTTTGCCAAATTGTCTACTTTTATAAAAATAGTTTGTTGAGTTCGTGGGCGACACCATCTTGGTCGTTAGTCAGAGATAATTGCTGGTCGGCGTAGGGCAGCAGGTCAGTATTGGCATTTTTCATGGCATAGCCAGTGCCAGCAAAGGACAGCATCTCAGTATCATTTTGCTCATCGCCAAAGGCAATCAGATTTTTGCGATCTACATTGAGAACATTAAGCAGGTACTGAAGGGCAAAGGCCTTATTGACACCTTTGGGAGCACACTCGAGAATGTTGAGCGGTCCGCCCCAAGAGTTGATAGCAAGTTCATGCTGGTAAAAAGCATTCATTTCCTCTGCCAGAGCATATTTGTCAGCTGCTCGTGTCTGCAGGAGAATAGCGTTAGGATTCTCCGTTACCAGATTGGCTTGAAACTGGTTTTCTGGCTTGAAAGCATCGATGCCAAAGAGCTTGGGATCAGCGATTTCTTCATTGGGATTGGTGATATAAAATTTATTGCGGTATTCGCCGGCAATGAAATCCGCTTCAATCTCATCCCTGCGCTTAACCATATCTAGCAGAAAGGACTTGTCCAGCGTCAGCGATTTTTCAAAGTCCCATTTCTTTTCTGGAATGTGAGTCAAAGAGCCATTGAAGTTGATCATGGGCGTATTGAGCTCTAATTCTTTATAATATTTCAAAGCCATGCGGTAGGGCCGGCCTGTTGTGATAATGACCTTGTGGCCCTTTTGGGAAATTTTTTTGATGGTTTCTTTGGTGAAGTCAGACAGATTGCTGTTAGAATCCAGCAAGGTTCCGTCCAAGTCCACAGCGATTACTTTTTTTGTCATGCGAGTCTCTTTTCAGTGATAATACAGACTATTATAACAGAATTCAGTGTAAATAACACGACTTATGTTATAATGGTGCTCTAATCAGTCACAATTATGACACACCAAGGAGGAGCTTTTCGTATGCGTAAACCGATCATGATTCATGCTCTTTTTCTGATGATTGCCTTTTTTATCTATATCCAATCTCTAAATGGCGGTCCTACCTATCTCATCTGGAATATGACCTTGGCCTTAATCAGCTATGATGCGGCTATCTTGACACTTTTATTCAAGAAGCAGGAGTGGGCTTATCCTATTCTTTTCCTACTGTGGTTGCTTTTCTTCCCCAACACTTTTTATATGATTACAGATTTGGTTCATATGACTTGGGTGGCAGATGTTCTGAGTAAGCCAAGTGTTTTCCTGCTCTTTTTAGCTTTTGTTTCCAGTATTTTGTTCGGGATTTTCTGTGGTATGGAGAGCTGGTATGTCATCAAGGAGCGTTGGAAACTTAACTGGTATTTGGATCTATTGCTGACGACAGCTCTGTCGGCTGTGTCCAGTCTGGCTATCTACATAGGACGTTATGATCGCCTCAATAGCTGGGATTTATTGTTTCATCCTCAGCTGGTTCTACAGAAGCTCTTGCAAACTTTGCATCCTGATCGACTGCCATTCATTCTTGGTTTTACCTTTTTGCAGTTTATGAGTTTGCTATTTCTGATGAGAGATAATAAAAAATAAGAATAGCGAGACATTCATCTTGAAAAAGTGAATGTTTTTTATTATAATTTAAAATATCGTTCGCAAATAAACAGATTTAAATCTGTTTTTCTTTGTTATTGAACTAGATATTAGAAATTTTACTCAAAAGGAGATTTATTGAAAAATGGATAAATTTTTCAAACTGACCGAAAAAGGGACAGATGTCCGGACAGAAGTTTTGGCTGGTCTGACGACTTTCTTTGCCATGTCCTACATTTTATTTGTCAATCCGGCCATGCTGGCTCAGACAGGTATGCCTAAGCAGGGTGTTTTCCTAGCTACGATTATCGGAGCTGTTGCCGGAACCTTGATGATGGCCTTCTTCGCCAACTTGCCTTATGCGCAGGCGCCGGGTATGGGGTTGAATGCCTTTTTCACTTTCACGGTCGTCTTTGCCTTGGGCTACTCTTGGCAGGAAGCCTTGGCTATGGTCTTTATCTGCGGGATTATTTCGCTCATTATCACTTTGACCAAGGTGCGTAAGATGATTATCGAGTCGATTCCAGGCTCCTTGCGAGCAGCTATCTCGGCAGGGATTGGAGTCTTTCTTGCCTATGTAGGTATTAAAAATGCTGGCTTGCTCAAGTTTTCAATCGATCCGGGCAATTATACAGTAGCTGGCAAAGGTGCAGATAAGGCTGCAGCGGCTATTACAGCTAATTCAGCAGCAACTCCAGGTCTGGTAGACTTTAACAATCCAGCGGTCCTAGTAGCCCTGGTCGGTTTGGCCATCACAATCTTCTTTATCGTGAAAAATATCAAGGGTGGGGTTATCCTATCCATCCTAGTAACGACAGTGGTAGCTATTCTGGTTGGCTTGGTTGATTTGTCAGCTATTGACTTTGGGCAGAATAACATTGGTACTGCTGTTAATGAACTGGGACAGATTTTTGGGGTGGCAGTAGGCCCGAAAGGTCTGGGTGCCCTTTTGGCAGATTCAGCTCGCTGGCCCCAGACCTGTATGGCCATTCTGGCTTTCTCCTTGACAGATATTTTTGATACTATTGGTACTTTGATTGGGACTGGTGAAAAGGTCGGGATTGTGGCGACTTCTGGGGAAAACCATGAATCAGAAGGTTTGGATAAGGCGCTTTACTCGGACCTCATCGGAACCTCTATTGGAGCCATTGCTGGAACCTCTAACGTGACGACTTATGTGGAGTCTGCAGCTGGTATCGGAGCTGGAGGCCGAACAGGTCTGACCGCCTTGGTCGTAGCCATCTGCTTTACGGTGTCAAGCTTCTTTAGTCCGCTTTTAGCCATTGTTCCTAACGCTGCAACTGCACCGATTCTGATTATTGTGGGGATTATGATGCTAGCTAGTCTGAAAAATATCCATTGGGATGATATGGCAGAAGCCATTCCAGCTTTCTTTACTTCTATTTTTATGGGATTTGCCTACTCTATCACTCACGGGATAGCAGCTGGATTTATTACCTACACTTTGGTCAAAATCTTCAAAGGTCAAGCTAAGGATGTGCATTCTATGATTTGGATTTTGGATCTTCTCTTTATTTTGAATTTCGTAAATCTGGCTTTAAATTAGGTCTAAACATTGCTGGATTTCCTTGTGTCTAGTGAAGTTTGGATAGCTTATATTTTCAGTATAAAAAATCAGCTTTTTGCGGCTGATTTTTCTTTTGCAAAATTAAGCAGAAAAAATTTTTTTCTGGTATAATAAGAGAATGTTTAGTCATAATGAGGAAGAATTAATTCAGTGGGGTCAACGTCTGGGCAAATTGCTTCAGGCAGGGGACGTACTGGTTTTAACGGGAGATTTAGGAGCAGGGAAGACAACCTTTACTAAGGGTCTGGCTCTAGGTTTGGGCATCAGTCAGATGATTAAAAGTCCAACCTATACCATTGTTCGGGAATACGAGGGGCGCTTGCCGCTCTATCATCTGGATGTCTACCGCGTCGGAGACGATCCAGATTCCATTGATTTGGATGACTTTCTCTTCGGGGAGGGTGTGACGGTCATTGAATGGGGGGAGCTGCTGGGAGAAAATCTGCCTGATAACTATTTAAAATTAAGCCTCTTGAAAAAGGAAGATGGACGTGAATTGGTTTTTGAAGCCCAAGGAAAGCGAGCCCAAGAGCTGCTTGAGGGACTGCAGAATGACTGAATATGAATTGTGCTTGCGAGAAGCGGAAAAAACAGATGCAGCTGAGCTGATTGCCTTCCTCAATCAGGTCGGGTCTGAGTCAGATTATATGACGCTGGATGAAGCTGGAATTTTGATGAATCAAGAGGAGATGGCTTCATTCATTGAGCATCAGGCTGCTTCCAGTAATCAGCTTTACTTGTTGGCTCTTTTAAATGGTGAGATTGCCGGTCTTGTCAGCATCACAGCTGATTTCCATGAGCGAATTCGCCATATTGGTCAAGTCTTTGTCGTGGTGAAGAAAGCTTTCTGGAACCAAGGACTGGGACGCATATTGCTAGAAGAGGCACTGGCTTGGGCAGAAGATTCTCAGGATATTAGACGTTTGGAATTGAGCGTTCAGGTTAGAAATGAACGAGCGGTTCACCTCTATAAAGATTTAGGATTTGAAATTGAAGGCTTACAAAAAAGAGGAGCCTATTTAAAAGAAGGGATATTTCTTGATGTTTACCTGATGGGTAAACTGATAGACTAAAAAAGATATGTTTAAAAAGATTATAATGATGTTTCTCAGCCTCCTTGTCGTAACGACAGCTGGTATTGGTACTTATGCATGGACGATTTATGGTCAGTCAACAGATGAACTGTCCAAGACTTATAAGGGCTTGGGAAATGAGACGGATGTCATTTCTGCGACTAAGCCCATGACCATCTTGCTGATGGGAGTGGATACAGGGAGCGGCTCCCGCGAGGATACTTGGGTTGGGAACAGCGATACCATGATTCTCCTGAGTGTCAATCCAAAGACCAAGAAAACAGTCATGATGAGTTTGGAACGTGATATTTTGACTCAGATTGATGAGAACGGTCAGACAGTTGAAGCCAAACTGAATGCTGCCTATGCGAATGGCGGAGCAGAGTTAGCCATTTCGACTATTGAGAGCCTGATGAATATCCACATTGACCGCTATGTGATGATTAATATGCAGGGCTTGGTTCAGTTAGTAGACGCAGTAGGTGGTATTGAGGTTAATAATACCTTTGACTTCCCAATTTCTATTGAGGATAATGAGCCTGAGTATACTGCCAAGGTTGAGCCAGGCAAGCAAACCATCAATGGTGATCAGGCGCTTGTCTATGCTCGCATGCGCTATCAGGATCCAGAGGGTGACTATGGCCGCCAAAAGCGTCAACGTGAAGTAATTAAGAAAGTGGTTGAAAAAGTTCTCAGTCTCAACAGTGTCAGCCATTATCAGGCTATTTTAAAAGCTGTCAGCAGCAACATGCAGACCAATATCGCGCTTGATTCAAAAAGCATTCCACAACTGCTAGGCTATCAGGATGCCTTTAAAAACATCAAGTCTGAACAGCTGCGTGGAGAAGATGCGACCTTGCCTGACGGTGGAAGCTATCAGCTAGTGACGTCGGAGCATTTGTTGAGCATGCAGAATCTAATCCGCAAGTCTCTGGGCTTGGATACAGTTAAGAGTCTGAAGACCAATGCTGTTCTCTATGAAGATATTATGGGCGGCAACAGTCTAAGAAGCAGCAATAGCAGCAGTACATCTAGTAGCACAGAAAGCTATAGCAGTTACCAGAATTCTTATAGTCAGCCTACTTATAATAATGGTTATGAGAATTATTCTTATCCAACGACAGATACAACAGTTGGAACGACGAATACAACTCCAGTTGCTCCAGCGGCTTCCTCTGCCCCAGCGGCAGATGTCAGTGTCAGCACCCCGCAAAGTCAGCCAGTAGTCAATACGACTACAGAGTAAAAAAGTTAAATATAAAAAGAGGCCGAGACAAAATGTCTCGGTCTCTTTTGGTAATGACTGGAGGTTCTTGACGCGGTAGTGGATTGGAGTTTTTGTTTCCCTATCACCCACCTTTTCTCTATCACGACTCGTACTTTTCCCAGATGTCTTTGACTTGCTGGATCTGCACTTGAGCTTGGTTTTCAAGGACTTTATATTTATAAGTAAGATCTTGAGCGATGTCTTTGACTTGCTCTTTTTGCTCTTGAATGATGGCAATATTTCGTTGAATATTGGCTAGACTGTCCTTTACTTTGTCTAGACTATCTGTTGTTTCAATGATTTCTTCTTGAATTTTTTGACGGTTTTCAACCAGTTTGTAACTGACTGCTGCGGCACCGATAAATAGGAAAATATTTGAAAGTTTCATATTCCCTCCTTAAGCTTGCGCAATCTTCTCAGCTAATTCGGCTAGAGCTGGAAAGTCTGGTTCGTGGGCTGCGAAAGTAATCTTGAGGTCATCTGCATCACTGTAGCGCGGTGCCAAATGCACATGGGTATGAAAGACAGTCTGTCCAGCGATTTCTTCGTTGTTGTTGATAATATTCATACCAGCTGCACCTGTGGCTTTCATTACCTTACGGGCAATGTCAGGTACGCGAGCGAAGAGCTGACTGGTGCTGTCAGTATCCATATCCAGCACATTTCGGAAATGCTCTTTAGGGACAACCAAGGTATGACCTGGTGTTACCTGGGAAATATCCAAAAAAGCAAGGACTTTCTCGTCTTCGTAGACTTTAGAAGAAGGGATTTCTCCGGCAATAATTTTACAAAAAATACAATCAGCCATAAATGGTACCTCTATTCGCTAGATTTTGTTATAATATAAGAACCATTATACCAGAATTCGGAGAAAATATGTTAGAAATCAAAGAGCTTACGGGCGGCTATGTTAATATCCCGGTTTTAAAGGATGTCAGCTTTGAAGTGGGCAATGGCCAGCTGGTTGGTCTGATTGGTCTCAACGGTGCGGGTAAGTCCACGACTATCAATGAGATTATCGGTCTTTTGACCCCATATAAGGGGCAAATTCAAATTGATGGACTGGAGCTGCGGACCAATCCCAGCGATTACCGCAAGAAAATCGGTTTCATTCCGGAAACGCCTAGTCTCTATGAAGAATTAACCCTGCGCGAGCACATTGAGACGGTAGCTATGGCATACGACATTGAGCAGGAAAGAGCTTTTAAGCGCGTGGATAAGCTATTGGAAATGTTCCGACTCAAGGAAAAACTGGATTGGTTCCCTGTTCACTTTTCAAAAGGAATGAAGCAAAAAGTGATGATTATCTGTGCTTTTGTAGTTGATCCCAGCCTTTTTATCGTAGATGAGCCTTTTCTGGGTTTGGATCCGGTAGCTATTGCAGACCTTATCCAACTCTTAGATGAGGAAAAGAAGAAGGGCAAGTCGATACTGATGAGCACCCATGTTCTGGACTCTGCCGAGAAGATGTGCGATAGTTTTGTAATTCTGCACAAGGGGCAAGTAAGGGCCAAGGGCAGCTTGGCTGAGTTGCGTGCTCAATTTCAAATGCCGGATACTAGTCTAAATGACATCTATCTAGCCCTGACAGAAGAGGCAGCGCTATGAAAGAATTATTTGCCAAACGAAAGCAGGATTTTCGTCAGCAGTGTCTGAAGTACCTACGCTACGTTTTTAATGATCATTTCGTGCTCTTTCTGCTGATTTTTATGGGATTTTTAGGTGTTCAGTACAGTCAGCTTTTGCGACATTTTCCGACCAATCACCTACCCATTATTGTCAGTCTGGTTATTCTATCGGTCTTTATCTTGCCTTTTGGACGGATTGCGACCTATCTGGAAAAGCCGGATGCTCTTTTTCTCTTGGTCAGAGAAGCAGAAGTCAGGGCTTTTATCAAGGCTCAGATTCTGCGTTCCTATCTCTTGTACGCAGTCTTACAGACTGGAATCTTACTGTTACTGGCTCCGCTTTTTCTGGCTCTGGGATTGCCTGTTTGGGGCTTCGGGCTCTACTGCATCTTTATGCTAGTTTTGAAATGGTTTTTGTTTCAGGCTAAGGCTAAGAAGTTCTTTACTGAAAATGGCCTAGATTGGCAGGCTTTGGTGGCTTATGAAGCAGCCCGAAAGCAGACGATTCTCCGTTTCTTTGCTCTCTTTACAAATGTTAAAGGCATTTCAAACAGTGTCAAGCGCCGGGCCTATCTGGATGGTTTGACGAGACTTGTGGGCAAGCAGCATAGTAAGACCTGGCAGAATCTCTTTTTGCGCTCTTACTTGCGAAATGGAGACTTCTTTGCTCTGACCTTGAGACTGCTCTTTTTGGCTCTTTTGGCCTTGATTTTTGTCAGTCAAGCTTGGATTGCTGCAGCTTTTGCGGTCTTGTTCAATTACCTCTTGCTCTTCCAATTGACAGCCTTGTACGAAGCTTTTGATTATCAGTTTTTGACCCAGCTTTTTCCGATAGAAAGAGGGGAAAAGCTGAAGGGAGCAAGACAAATTATCACATCTATTGGCAGCAGCGTTCTCTTGGCTGAAGTGCTGACTGCACTGCTATTTCTCCAAGACAAGACAGCAGTGCTGGCTATGCTGGGAGCAACTGCCCTACTCTATCTGTTCTATCTGCCGTTTAAGTTACGGAGATTGGTTGACTAAAAGAGGTAAAATTAGTAAAATGATAAAGAAACTTTTTACGGAGGGGAAATATGGACTTGGTTGATAACGAGCTGACCCTGACACCGATAGCTGGTAAGAGCGGAAAGGCCTATATGGGGACTTATCCGGACGGGGGGCGCGTTTTCGTCAAGATGAATACAACCCCTATCTTAGCAGGCTTAGCTCGAGAACAAATCGCACCGCAGCTTTTGTGGAGCCGTCGGATGCCGGACGGCAACGTAATGAGCGGGCAGGAGTGGCTTTCAGGCACTATTCTGACCCCAAATGATATGTCCAAAAAGCAGGTAATCAATATTTTGACTCGGCTGCATCGCTCGCGCCCATTGATGACGCAGCTGACCAAGCTGGGCTATACTTTGGAAACGCCAACTGATTTGCTGAATGCATGGCTCAATCAAGTGCCGCTTGCTTTGAGGAATAATCAATATCTGCAATCAGTTATTCGCGACCTGCGCCAGACAGTGCCGGCCTTTCGTGAGGATTATGCAACCATCGTTCACGGAGATGTGCGCCACAGCAACTGGGTAGAGACCGACAGCGGGCTTATTTACTTGGTAGATTGGGATTCTGTGCGTTTGACAGATAGGATGATGGATGTAGCTCATATTTTGAGCCATTATGTGCCTGATTCAGGTTGGCAAGAGTGGCTGAGCGCCTATGGTTATAAGTATAATCAGACTGTTTTCAATAAGCTATACTGGTTTGGTCAGTATTCTTATCTGATGCAGATTGCCAAATATTATGAAAACAATGATTTAGAAAATGTGAACCGGGAGATTTACGCATTACGAAACTTCCGTTCCAAATACGGAAGAGGACAATGAGAGTAAGGAATCGTAAGGGAGCGACGGAACTGCTAGAGGCGCATCCCCAGTATGTGATTTTGAATCCAGCAGATGCCAAGGGTAGATGGCAGGAGATTTTTGGCAACGACCATCCCATTCATGTAGAGGTCGGCAGTGGCAAAGGAGCCTTTGTGTCTGGTATGGCCAAGGCCAATCCTGAAATTAACTACATCGGGATTGATATTCAAAAATCGGTCCTCAGCTATGCCTTGGACAAGGTGCTAGCAACAGGTGTGCCCAATATCAAGTTGCTATGGGTGGACGGTTCGGATCTGACTGATTATTTTGAAGAGGGCGAGATTGACCGCCTCTATCTGAACTTTTCAGATCCTTGGCCTAAGAAACGCCATGAAAAACGCCGTCTGACCTATCAGTCCTTTCTGGCGACCTATCAGCAGATTTTGCCGAAAAATGGAGAAATCCACTTCAAAACGGACAACCGAGGTCTTTTTGAATATAGCTTAGTTAGCTTTTCACAGTATGGTATGAAGTTAAAGGGTGTGTGGTTAGATTTGCATGCCAGCGACTTTGAGGACAATGTCCTGACTGAGTATGAGCAGAAATTTGCTAACAAGGGACAAGTCATCTACCGGGTGGAAGCAGCATTTGAATAAGAAAGAGTCTTTGAGGAAATACTCCTTGAAGACTTTATTATTGGGAAAGAATGTTGCTTAAAAATAAGAGCGTTTTAAGTGGCATTCTGTCTTTAAAAGCTTGTACGGCACATTTCCCTTGCATTCTGGGACTTGTCGTGCTATAATACTAGTAATGAATAAGGAAAGAGAGGCGAGGAAGTATCTTCGCCTCTTATCTGTGAGGAGGTGTCGTCATATCGCAACGATTGTTGAATTGGTGAGGGAGGTTATTGAACCAGCCATTTTGGCCCCCTATGAATTAGTCGATATTGAGTACGGAAAGATGGGCGGGGACTACGTTCTCAGTGTTTTTGTAGATAAGCCTGAGGGCATTACGGTCAATGATACAGCGGATTTGACGGATATTATCAGTCCGCTCTTGGATCAAATTAAACCAGATCCCTTCCCGGAACAGTATTTTCTGGAAGTGACCAGTCCTGGCTTGGAGCGCCCGCTCAAGACCAAGGAACAGCTGGCCGATGCAGTCGGCAGTTATATCCATGTCAGTCTCTATAAGGCTGTTGACAAGCAGAAAGTCTTTGAAGGCACCTTGCTGAGCTTTGAAGAGGATGTTCTGCACATGGAATATCTGGACAAGACTCGCAGAAAAGAAGTCGAAATTCCCTACAGTCTGGTTTCCAAAGCCAGATTAGCCGTTAAGTTTTAGCCGCAGAAGCAATATAGAAAAGAAAGGAACACTTTTGTTTCGGCAAAAGTTACATGAAAATGAGTAAAGAAATGCTAGAGGCCTTCCGCATTTTGGAAGAAGATAAAGGAATCAAGAAAGAAGACATCATTGACGCGGTGACCGAGTCACTCCGCTCAGCCTATCGTCGTCGCTATGGTCAGGCAGACAGCGCAGCCATTGAGTTTGACGAAAAGTCAGGAGATTTCCGTGTCTATACTGTTCGCGAAGTCGTGGACGAGGTCTTTGACAGCCGTTTGGAAATCAGTCTCAAAGATGCCTTGGCTATCAGTTCAGCCTATGAGTTGGGAGACAAGATCAAGTTTGAAGAAGCGCCAGCTGAATTTGGCCGTGTCGCTGCTCAGTCAGCCAAGCAAACCATCATGGAAAAGATGCGCAAGCAGACCCGAGCAATCACCTACAATACCTATAAAGAGCATGAAAATGAAATCATGTCAGGAACTGTGGAGCGCTTTGACAATCGCTTTATCTATGTCAATCTTGGTAGCATCGAAGCGCAACTATCGAAGCAAGACCAGATTCCTGGTGAGGTCTTTGCCTCTCATGACCGCATCGAAGTCTTTGTCTACAAGGTAGAAGATAACCCTCGCGGTGTCAATGTCTTTGTCAGTCGCAGCCATCCAGAAATGATCAAGCGCTTGATGGAGCAAGAAATCCCAGAAGTCTATGACGGAACTGTGGAAATCATGAGCGTATCGCGGGAAGCTGGCGATCGGACCAAGGTAGCCGTTCGCAGCCACAACCCTAATGTGGATGCCATCGGAACAATCGTCGGACGCGGTGGAGCTAATATCAAGAAAATTACGAGCAAGTTCCATCCTGCCAAATACGATCCGAAGAGTGGCCGTATGGTGCCGACTGAAGAAAATATCGACGTCATCGAGTGGGTAGCAGATCCAGCTGAATTTATCTACAACGCTATTGCTCCTGCAGAGGTTGACCAAGTTATCTTTAACCAAGAAGATAACAAGCGGGCTTTGGTTGTAGTACCGGACAACAAGCTTTCTCTGGCTATCGGCCGTCGCGGACAGAACGTACGCTTGGCAGCTCATTTGACAGGCTTTAGAATCGATATCAAGTCTGCCACAGAGTTTGAAGAAATGGAAGCAGCCAATGAACTGGGCGGATTTGCTCAGGAAGCTGAAGAAATTCTTGCGGATGCAGATGTCCTAGAGACAGAAGTTTCAGCAGCAGAAGCAACAGACTTTGACGCAGCTGCAGAGGAAACTGTACTAGAAACAGCTGGTATAGAAAGCGAAGCTGAAGAACTAGATTAAGGGGGCTGGAATGGCAAAAACAAGAAAAATCCCTTTAAGAAAATCAGTGGTGTCCAACGAAGTGATTGACAAGCGTGATTTGCTGCGGATTGTCAAGAACAAGGAAGGTCAAGTCTTTATCGATCCGACAGGCAAGGCCAACGGCCGTGGAGCCTATATCAAGCTGGACAATCAAGAAGCCCTTCAAGCTAAGAAGAAGCGGGTCTTTAACCGCAGCTTTAGTATGGAAGTGGATGAGGCTTTCTATGATGAGTTAATCGCTTATGTCGATCATAAGGTCAAAAGAAGAGAGTTAGGTCTTGAATAAAGAGAAACTTGCAAATTTGCTGGGACTGGCTCAGCGGGCTGGCCGCATCATTTCTGGTGAGGAGCTAACCGTCAAGGCCATCCAGGAGGGAAAAGCACATCTGGTCTTTTTGGCCCAGGATGCAGCTCCTAATCTCAGCAAGAAAATCACTGATAAAAGTCGTTACTACCAAGTAGAAGTATCAACCGTGTTTTCAACACTGGAATTAAGCTCTGCCATTGGCAAGGCCAGAAAAGTGCTCGCCGTGACAGATGCTGGTTTTACAAAGAAAATGAGGTCTCTTATGTAATAGAAGAGGAGGACAAGATTTGTCTAAAGTAAGATTGTATGAAATCGCCAAAGAACTGGGAAAAGAAAGCAAGGAGGTAGTGGCTCGTGCGAAGGAGCTGGGACTGGATGTCAAAAGTCATTCATCCAGCGTAGAAGCTGACGCTGGTGAGCGAATCAAATCCAGCTTTACAAAAGCAGCCACACCTCAAGCCACTGCAGAAAAGCCTGTAGCAGCTCAGCCGTCACCGCAAAAAACTCCTGCCAAAGAGGCAGCGCCAGTCAAGGCAGAACAGACAGAGGCAAAAGTAACTGCTAAGCCAGAAGCGAAAGTAGAAACAGCTGCGCCTGTCAAGCGCCCGCAAAGCCGGAACTTTAAGGCAGAACGTGAAGCGAGAGCCAAGGAAGAGGCAGAGCGTCGGAAGCAGCAAGGCAACCGCAAACCACAAAACAAAGAGCAAGGCAAGCGTGAGGACCGCGATAATCGAAATAAGAATCGTGGAAACCGCAATGACCGAGATAGGGGCAATCGTCCAAATGACCGTCGCGATAATCGTGGTCAAGATGGCCGCCGCAATGTTCAGAATCATCAAGGATTTAACGGTCAAAACCGCCAACAGCCTCAAGGACCGAAGATTGACTTTAAGGCTCGGGCAGCAGCTTTGAAAGCAGAGCAGAATGCTGAATACGCTCGCTCCAGCGAGGAACGCTTTAAGCAAGCTCAGGAAGCAAAAGAAGTTATGGAACGGCAAAACCGCCGCAAGGAGCAGCCTAAGGCAGAAGCAAGTGCACCAGTTCAGCCTGCACCAGCTCCATCTGCTCCGGCAGCGAATCCAAACCCAGCGCCAGCTGCTGTGGATACGCGTCGTAAGAAGCAAGCTCGACCAGATAAGAAGCGCGATGATTTTGATCGCGAAGAAGAAGGTCCAAGAAAACAACAAAAGAATCGAAGCAGTCAAAATCAAGTGAGAAATCAAAGAAATAGTAATTGGAATAAAAACAAGAAAAATAAAAAAGGAAAGGGCAACAATAATCAGGCACCAAAACCTGTTACAGAACGTAAGTTCCATGAGTTGCCAACTGAATTTGAATATACAGACGGAATGACCGTTGCAGAAATTGCAAAACGGATCAAGCGCGAGCCAGCTGAAATTGTTAAGAAGCTCTTTATGATGGGCGTGATGGCAACGCAAAACCAATCTCTTGACGGCGATACTATTGAGCTCCTCATGGTGGACTACGGTATCGAAGCTAAGAAGAAGGTGGAAGTTGACACAGCTGACATTGAGCGCTTCTTCGTAGAAGAAGGTTATATCAACCAAGATGCCTTGGTAGAGCGTCCACCAGTTGTAACCATCATGGGACACGTTGACCATGGTAAAACAACCCTCTTGGATACCTTGCGTAACTCTCGCGTAGCTACAGGCGAAGCAGGTGGTATCACTCAGCACATCGGTGCTTACCAGATTGAGGAAAGCGGCAAGAAGATTACTTTCTTGGATACGCCAGGACACGCGGCCTTTACTTCTATGCGGGCCCGCGGTGCCTCTGTTACGGATATCACTATCCTGGTCGTAGCGGCTGATGACGGTGTTATGCCGCAAACGATTGAAGCTATCAACCACTCCAAGGCGGCTGATGTCCCAATCATCGTAGCTATCAACAAGATCGATAAGCCAGGAGCGAATCCTGAGCGCGTGATTGGTGAATTGGCTGAGCATGGTGTCATGTCAACAGCTTGGGGCGGAGATTCTGAATTTGTTGAAATCTCAGCGAAATTCAATCAAAATATCGACAGCTTGCTGGAAACAGTCCTCTTGGTGGCTGAAATCCAAGAACTCAAGGCAGATCCGACTGTTCGAGCGATTGGTACAGTTATCGAGGCCCGTCTGGATAAAGGAAAAGGTGCTGTCGCAACCCTTCTGGTTCAGCAGGGAACTCTGAATGTGCAGGATCCAATCGTTGTTGGAAATACTTTCGGTCGGGTTCGGGCTATGACTAATGACCTGGGCCGTCGTGTTAAGGTGGCAGGACCATCTACACCGGTTTCTATCACTGGTCTCAATGAAACTCCGATGGCTGGTGACCACTTTGCGGTCTATGAAGATGAAAAAGCTGCGCGTGCAGCAGGTGAAGAACGTGCCAAACGTGCCCTTCTCAAACAGCGCCAAGCTACTCATCGCGTCAGTCTGGAAAATCTCTTTGATACCCTCAAAGCTGGTGAAGTTAAGTCTGTCAATGTTATCATCAAGGCTGATGTACAAGGTTCTGTAGAAGCCCTGTCTGCTTCCCTGCAGAAGATTGAAGTGGAAGGCGTTAAGATTACCATCGTCCACTCAGCAGTTGGTGCTATCAATGAATCTGACGTGACACTGGCAGAAGCTTCAAATGCCTTCATCATCGGATTTAACGTGCGTCCTACATCTCAAGCTCGCCAGCAGGCAGAAGCTGATGATGTCGAAATCCGTCTCCACAGCATTATCTACAAGGTTATCGAAGAAATGGAAGATGCTATGAAGGGAATGCTGGACCCAGAATACGAAGAAAAGATCATTGGGGAAGCTCTTATCCGCGAGACCTTCAAGGTTTCCAAGGTTGGTACTATCGGTGGATTTATGGTTATCAACGGTAAAGTTACCCGTGATTCCAAGGTTCGCGTTATCCGTGACGGCGTCGTGATTTACGATGGGGAGCTTGCCAGCCTCAAGCACTTCAAGGATGATGTTAAGGAAGTTACTAACGGCCGCGAAGGTGGACTCATGATTGATGGCTACAATGACATCCAAGTAGATGACACGATTGAAGCCTACATCATGGAAGAAATTAAGAAATAAGATAAGAAGTCCGTTAAAAACTCGCAGTGAAAATCATTGTTGGTGGAAGTTGATACTTCTAGTTCCACATCTTTTTCACAAAGAGTTTAGATCAAATTTCATTCATTAAAACTAAAATATAAGCTAGGCTAGGCCTAGCTTATATTGCAGAAGAGAAAAATTAGAAAGGAAATCTCATGGCAAATAATTTTCGTACAGACCGTGTAGGCATGGAAATCAAGCGCGAAGTCAATGAAATCTTGCAGAAGAAAGTTCGTGACCCGAGGGTGCAGGGAGTGACCATTACCGATGTCCAAATGCTGGGCGACCTATCCATGGCCAAGGTCTACTACACGATTATGAGCAATCTGGCCTCTGATAATCAAAAAGCTCAAACCGGTCTGGAAAAAGCGACTGGTACCATCAAACGAGAGCTGGGTCACAATCTGAAGATGTACAAGATTCCAGATTTGATCTTTGTCAAGGACGAATCCATTGAGTATGGCAATAAAATCGACCAGATGCTGCGTGATTTAGAGAAAAAATAAAGCAGAAACTCAGCTATCATGGCTGGGTTTTCTTGTTTTTTAACTTAATATAACAATTTTTTGCAAAAATAGGTATATACCATTTACAAATAAAAAAGAAAGAGTTATAATATAGTCAAGAAAACTCAGAGATTCAAAAGCGGGGGTTAGAAAGCAGCTATAGAAAGATGCTAGCTCTATCACAGACTTCCACTTTGAATGGCCTAGAATACAGCATTCAAGAACAAGGGAGGCAGTCTTATGCCTACATATATCAAAGCAGATCAATTTTTCTATCCTCAGGGAATCCGTCATGGCGGTTATTTAGAGCTGATTGACGGCAAGTTTGGCAAGCTGGTGCAGTCTGTTCCGCAGGATGCAGAAGTCATAGACTACAGTGGCTACTCGATTGCACCAGGTCTGGTGGATACTCATATTCACGGCTTCGGCGGTGTTGATGTCATGGACAACAACATCGAAGGAACTCTTCATACTATGAGCGAGGGTCTCTTGACTACCGGTGTGACCAGCTTTTTACCAACAACCCTGACCTCATCCTATGAGCGACTCTTAGCAGTAACTGAAAATATCGGTGCTCGCTATCAAGAAGCTAGCGGGGCCAAGATTCGCGGTCTCTATTTTGAAGGGCCTTACTTCACCGAGAAGTATAAGGGTGCTCAAAATCCAGCCTATATGAAAGATCCTAGCATGGATGAGTTTCGTGCTTGGCAAAAGGCCGCAAATGGCTTGCTCAATAAGATTGCTCTCGCGCCAGAACGCGATGGCGTTGAGGAATTTGTCCGTACGCTGACTGATGAAGGTGTGACTGTTGCTCTGGGGCACTCTAACGCTACCTATGATGAAGCCAAGACTGCGGTCGAAGCAGGTGCCAGTGTCTGGGTGCATGCCTATAACGGTATGCGTGGCCTGACCCACCGGGAGCTAGGCATGGTTGGTGCCATGTATGAGCTGCCCCACACCTATGCGGAGCTGATTTGTGATGGCCACCATGTGGACCCTAAGGCCTGTGACATATTGCTCAAGCAGAAGGGACATGAAAATATTGCCCTCATAACAGACTGTATGACCGCAGGAGGTCTTGAAGATGGTGACTACATGCTGGGAGAATTTCCAGTGGTTGTGGCGGAAGGAACCGCTCGGCTCAAGTCAACGGGCAATCTAGCTGGCTCTATCCTCAAGCTCAAGGACGGATTGAAAAATGTTGTCAAATGGGGCATTGCCAATCCTCATCAGGCGGTTATGATGGCTAGCCTGATTCCAGCAAAATCAGTCCATATTGATGATGTCTGCGGACAGATCAAGGAAGGCTACGATGCTGACTTTATCGTTTTAGATAAAGATTTAGAGCTGGTAGCTACTTATCTTGATGGTCAAGAACGATTCCATGTATGAGAACCGCAGGTATTTTAATTAGTCTCCTTATATTTTTCAGAAAGAGCAGGGCAACCTGTTCTTTTTGATTGGCAAGCTACTTGATAGTCTTCGCCTAGATTTGAATTGCTTTCTTAGGCGTGATATAATGAGACTATAATGTAAACAGGAGTAAGCTATGAAACGAATTGATGCGAAATTTTTGATAATGGGACTTGTTTTACTGCTGGCGGGACTGATGTTTGGTCGAATCTTGATCCTTGTTGCAGGAGTTGCTTTCATTATCTATAGCTTTTTCAGTAAAGGCATGGAGCCGACTAAGGAAAATATCTTCAAACCCAAGCCAATACTGAAGAAAAAGGAAAAGAAGTGAGCAGTTCTGCTCTTGTAATCACTGTAGCAGCTGCCTTGCTGGAGGCAGTAGATGGAATTTGTAAAGGAGACATGAGATGAGAGAATATCTTTTGAACAATGGTGTAGGCATTCCGGTGCTGGGCTTCGGTACTTGGAAGGCTCAGGATGGCGAAGAAGCCTATCAAGCGACATTAGCCGCTCTCAAGGCAGGCTATCGGCATATTGATACGGCAGCTATCTATAAGAATGAAGAGAGTGTCGGACAGGCAATCAAGGACAGCGGCATTCCGCGGGAGGAGCTCTTCATCACGACTAAGCTTTGGAACGACAACCATACTTATAAAGAGGCTCAAGAGGCCTTTGCTGCCTCAATGGAGCGGTTGGGACTGGACTATCTGGACCTCTACCTCATCCACTGGCCTAATCCCAAACCCCTGAGGGAAAACGATGCTTGGAAAAAGCGCAATGCCGAAGTCTGGCGTGCCATGGAAGACCTCTATAATCTTGGTAAGATTCGAGCGATTGGCGTCAGCAATTTCCTGCCTCATCACTTAGAAGCCTTGCTTGCAACAGCGCGCATGACTCCTGCTGTCAATCAAATCCGCCTGGCTCCAGGTGTCTATCAGACAGAAGCGGTGAACTTCTGTCGTGAGCATGAGATTTTACTGGAAGCTTGGGGACCATTTGGTCAAGGTGAGCTCTTTCAAAATCCAGCCGTACAGGCTGTGGCAGATAAGTATGGCAAGACCATTGCTCAAGTCGCGCTAGCTTGGAGCTTGCAGGAAGGCTTTCTGCCCCTGCCTAAGTCGGTCACTCCGAGCCGGATCGCCAGCAATCTAGATTGCTTTGACATCAAGCTAGATGATGCGGACTTGGAAGTGCTTAAAAATATCAGCGGTTTGGCCGGTGGCGCACCAAATCCGGATGGGATGGATTTTTAGGTGAAAATCCGATTCTATCGAAGTTCAGATAGAGAAGCATTGCTGTCTTACCATTTAACCGACTTGAGATTTACCAGCTATCCTAGCCAGGCTGTCGCTGATTTAGAAAATCGCTATGCCATCTTGGGTCTTGAAGAAGATCAAATCGTAACCTTTCTGATCTTGGATGCTGGAGAAAAGAAGTTTGCTTATGGCGGTCAGCCAGATAGCCTGCTCCTTCGTAGCTTTTCAACGGATGAAGGCTTTCGGATGCGAGGATACGGTAGTCAGACCCTGAAGCTCTTGCCTGATTTCATAAGAGAGCATTTGCCTATGTATAAAAGCATCATACTAGGCGTCAATGAGAGAAATCAAGTAGCTTCCTATCTCTACCGAGAGACCGGCTTTAGCAAACAGCCCCAGCGCATATTAGGACCAGCCGGCTGGCAGGAAGTGTATGAATTAAAAATATAAAAGTATCCCCAGTTTAAAAAGAGCTGGGGATTTTTAGTTTATTAGCTAAAAAGAAATGACATAATAAATTAACTTTCGGCTACTTGTTTTAAGAGATATCAGTTAATCGATTTTAGCTTCCAAAAATTCTGCTAAATTATCCAAACATGAGTTTGAAATCTGAGAATTAAAATCTAAGTTTACCATCCTCCAAATAAGCCAACGAATAGCTTGATACTAATATTGCTCAAAGTTCCTAATTGTGTTAAAATTAAAATACGATTTGATTAAAGAGCCATTGCAATACAATTTATATTGTACTTGAGTGGATAGTTTGTTTTATATGTGAAATTCATTAGCATCTATTCTAGCAAGAGAGTTATCTCGATTTAGTGCTGTTATTGCAGTTTGGAAAAATCAAATTAAAAAACTGAAGATAAAGTAGTTAGATATGTGATTGCTTAGCTTAAAGAAGTAATTACTAATAAAATAATTTTTATCTTAAGCAAGTTTTATTTTGTTATAAACTAGGAAGGTTTGGTTTAATACATATGGCAGGATTTACAGTTGGTGATACAACAGTTGGCTCACCATTAATCACCCCTGAAATTGAAAAACAATTTAAGGAGGAAGAAAAACTAATCTCTGAAGTTACAGAAGAAACTTTTGAGCCTATTGAAAGAACTGATGAACAAAATGCGGCTGTAGAACAAGTTAAAAATGCCATTGTACTAAGTGATGAAGATCTTATTCTATCATACGGAACTCAAGAGTCTAATAGTTTGATGACACTGACAAACAAGACTTTATCGCATGTCAAGGCTTCAGATGTTGGTGACATTGGAGGACTTTTATCTAGCTTAGCTACACAGTTAACTGTTTCTGAAGAGGATGCTCCAAAAGGTATTTTTGGGATCTTTAAGAAAGCTAAGGATCATATCAAGACTTTGCAAATTCGATATGAGTCTGCTAAAGAAAATATTGATCGAGTAGTTGCAACCCTTGAAAATAACCAGCTGACTTTAATTAAGAACAATAAAGACTTAGAACAGATGAAAGAAGGTAATAGAGAAAATTTCCAAAGATTATCTGTCTATGTGGATGCTGGTAAATTAAAGATTCAAGAAGCTTATCAGTCTGAGTTGCCAGCTTTAGAGGAAAAGGCGAAAAGCGGTGACCAAACAAGTATTAATGAACTTACTGAATATAAAAACTCCTTAAATCTGTTTGAAAAACAAATCCATGACTTAGATGCGCAAATGTCTCTATCACAAGCGATGGCTATTCAGTTGGAAACATTGACCAATACTAACCGAGGTCTAATCCAAAAGATTAATCGTAGCAAAACGATTATGATTCCAGCTTGGAATATGTACATGATGGCTGCGTTTTATAATACCCAAACAGAAAAAGCTTTACAAGCAGATCAATACGTAACAGATGCTACAAACCAATTATTAAAAGATGTTACAAAGAGTTTGCACCAAACAAGTAAGCGTAGTGCAGAACAAAGTGAGCGTGCAGCGATTGATATTACAACCTTGGAGTCAATGACATCTGATATTGTTAATTCTTTGAAAGATATTGATGCGGCACAAGCCAAAGGACGAGAATATCGTGAAAGAGCATCGCTTCGTATCGGTGAATTACGTGAAGAATTGAAAACACAGCTTGTAACAACAATCAATCAGACTGATGTGAATGGGTAGAAGTTATGATAAATAAATTTATTATAAAGCATGGTTTAGTAACTGGCGTATTAACCTTATTAACCATCATTCTGTTTAAATTAGTAATATTTAATAAGGATGATATTATTGTTGATTCAGGTATTGGAACTTTTAAAATGATAAATGTTGGTGCATACATCGCCTTGGGGCTGACCATTTTGTATGCAGGCTTTGTGATCAAGAGTTATGTTGCAAGCAAAAACAAAGAATTGCAACTCGTTGCTTTTGAAGAAGAACAACGAAAAGATCCATTGTACGATGAAGCGTCAATGATTGAAAAATTAACGGATATTCAAGAAACAATAGAAAATCCTGAATACATTGACTATGCAAAACGTATTTTAAAACAACTACTTGATGCCAAAGCATTATCTGATGATTTCGCTGAGATTGTTGAGAATAACGACCAACCGATTATTCAAAATATTGCTAAGGAATTAATTTCTATTCGCGTTCGTATTCTACAAGATGCCAAAAGCATTTATCGTCGATTAATTATTGCGAAAGATGCTGAAAATATTGAAGCTAAATTAATTCATAATAATAAGTTGCTTGATGATGCAGATAGTTTAATTGTTGAAGCGATTAACTATATTGATGTGAAAACATCAACAAGTGAAATTGATCTGAAAAACTTGACAGAATCACTTAAAGAGCTTATTAAACTTATTTAGAAGGAGTTTATTTATGAAACTTAAAAAAACCTCTCTGTTTCTTGCGCTTGGTGCTAGTTTATTTTTAACTGCTTGTTCTGGTGATGGACCTATCAATTCCAAACTATCAGAAAAAGATGCTAAAACGGAAGTCGAAGCTTACTATAAGAAAATTGACCCCAAGATTGCAGAGTTGAAAAAAGATATTTCAAATACTTCCTTGCAGGAAAATGAAGAATTGCCAGATATTGATGCGACTTATCCTTATACTGTGAAAGGCAGTGGAGAAATCAATGCTGAAATCTTTGTTAGTTCCGAAAAAGCAGGCAGCGGTAAAGACGGTATTTTGAATGAAATTGCTGAAAGCTTTAATAATCAGCACCAAACGATTGACGGGAAAACAGTCAGCGTATCGATTCGCTCTATCCCTTCAGGAACATCAGTCGATTATATCGCAAGTAAAAATCATGTGCCAGATGGCTATACTCCATCAAATCAACAATGGAATTATATCCTAAACGCACGTGGAACAGCTACCACTCAGATTTCAGAACGGTTATTCGGTAACACCAGTGGACTCTTAATGAAAAAAAATGTCTATGATGAGATTAAGAAAGCCTATGGTGATGTGACTGTTGAAAACTTAGCTAAAGCTGTGAAAGATGGAAAATTGTTAGGCTATACAAATCCTTACACTTCATCAACAGGTTTGAGTTTGTTATCGCAATTACTGTTTACCTTTGATAAAGAAAATCCAATTAGTGACAAAGCTAAAACAGAGTTCCAACAATTTCAAAATAACATTCCATCTACATTTGTAACGACAACTCAGTTGCGTGAAGCAGCTAAAAACGGTAGCGCTGATATTCTGTCTATTTCATATCAAACTTATATCAATACTCCGGAATTCAGTGATTATGAATATGTTCCTTTTGGTATTCGTCAGGATTCACCGCTTTATGCAACAACAAATGATGCTACTAAACAAGAAGTATTGAAGAAATTCTCTAGCTATGTTCTTGAAGGAAATAATCAATCAAAAGCGACATCATATGGTTTTAATAAACTGGATGATTATAGTTTTGAAGAACAAACGACTGATGGAAATCTGCTTATGTCTATGCAGAACCTTTGGAAAAAGAATAAAAATAATAGCCAACCTATTGTCGGTGTCTTTGTAACAGATGTATCTGGCTCTATGGACGGTGAGCCGATGAACAATTTGAAGAAGTCATTGCTAAATTCCCTGCAATATATCAATGAAGAAAATCAAATAGGTCTAGTTTCATATAGTGATGATGTTACTATTAATGTTCCGATTGATACCATGAATAGCACGCAAAAATCTTACTTCACATCTGCTATTAAAGGATTGACGCCATCTGGTGGAACAGCTACTTATGATGGAACGCTTGTAGCGGTTAAGATGATTTTGGATAAAATGAAAGAAAATCCAGGTGCTAGACCTGTCATCTTTGTCCTGTCTGACGGTCAGACTAATGGCGGCTATGAATTTGAACGAGTTGAGCCAATTATTAAAGCTTTAGGTATTACGGTTAATACCATTGGTTACAATGCAGATTTGAAAGAATTGACCAAGCTGTCTAAAATTAATGAATCTGTTTCTATTGATGCATCAAATGATGATGTTATATATAAATTAAAAGAATTGTTTAATGCTGAATTTTAATAAATTCAGCTTTAAATTTGAGTGTTAGATTATTATTAAATAAAGGATTAGTGTAAAAAAATAATGACAAGTAATAAAAAAATTCCAGTTGTAACCAGCCCCTTGCGTGATTCTATTATTGCAATGCCATCTTGTATCAAGGAGGCGTCAGGGATCATAATCTATGGAAAACGTATTAAATCAATTGTCTATTCCCTGGATGTCTCTCTTATTGCCAATACGAATGCAGATGCTATTCTATGTGTGTATCCCTTTACACCAAATACCCAGATTTTAAATGCAGTTTCACTAGTTGCGAAGGCTCCGATTTTAGTTGGTGTTGGAGGTGGTTTGACCAGTGGTGACCGTTCAGCTCGACTAGCCTCTCACGCAGAAGAAAACAATGCTGGCGGAATTGTACTCAATGGACCAGTTGATATTGAAACAACAAAAGCTGTTCGAACCTATGTTGATATCCCTCTGATTTATACAGTGATTGATAAGTCTCGACCGCTGGGACCTTACCTTGAAGCTGGTGTGAATATTTTCAATGTCAGCGGAGGTAAAGATACGGTTGAATTAGTAAAATGGGTAAGAGAACAGTACCCTGATGTTCCTATTATTGCTTCTGGTGGTAAAACAGAAGAAAATATCTTAGACACTATTGCAGCTGGTGCCAACGCGATTACCTATACTGCTTATGGAATGATGGAACAGTACTTCCATAAGAAAATGGAAATTTATCGTAGTGATAGTGAATAACATTTCAGGGTTAACAAGCCCTAAAATTACTAGTCATTGGTCGGTTTAGCTTCAATGAGTTTTAGGGACTATTTACAATATAAAATAAATCTCTCGGTCATAAATGAATCGAGGGTTTTTCTTATTTCCGGATTTTAAGATGTATTTGTTCTGTATTTCAAATAAATAGATGATTGAAACTTTATCATATAGCTTTTCTTGACTATAACGTTCGTCATTATTACGTTTTTGTTACATTTGTTAGGAGTGTATGAATTGTCAGAAAATTTTTATTATAATATGGTTTATAAATAAAGTAAGGAGACTTCTATGCAAAGACAACGTTTTTCACTCCGTAAATACAAGTTCGGTTTGGCTTCTGTTCTGCTGGGAACTGCTCTGGTTTTTGGTGCTGGACAGGCTCGGGCGGATGAGCAGGCGACAGCTAGTTCGTCAGGGCAAGGCCTGCCGACTGCCGCTGTGGTATCAGCAACTGAGCCTGCTTCTCAAGCAGCTACACCTGAGAGTCAGCCGGCAAGTTCAGCTACTGTGGAGAAAGCACCAGCTTCTTCTGAATCGGCTGCTTCAAGTACAGATCAGGTTAGTCAGCCTTCTACGGCAGAGGCTAAGGAAGCAGCTGCAGCTCCTGTAGAAAAAGGAGCGACTTCTTCATCAGAAGAGGCTTCTTCAAGTGCTGAGAAGGTAACTCAGCCATCTGCCACACAGACCAAGCCAACAGCTCCAGCTAGTCCGACAGCAGAGTCTCCGTCAGCCGCAAACTCAGAAAAGCCTGCTGCTAATCCTGATGCAGTAGCAGAGTCACCAACTTCTCGAGATGCTAAGCCAAGCAGCATCAGTACCAATGAGATTATCAAGGTTCCTCAAACCTGGTCTCAAGGCTATAAAGGTCAAGGCCGTGTGGTAGCCATTATCGACTCAGGTTTGGATGTCCATCACGAGGTTCTGAAGATTTCTGATCCGTCAAAGGCCAAGTATCAGACAGAGGCAGCTCTGGAAGAAGCCAAGAAAAAGGCCGGCATTGACTACGGGAAGTGGTACAACAACAAGGTTGTCTATGCCTATAACTATATCGACGGTGATGACAATGTAAAGGAAAAGAACAGTTACTCACATGGTATGCACGTCACAGGGATTACAGCGGGAAATCCCAACAAGAAAGCTCCTAATGATGAGTATGTCTATGGTGTTGCGCCAGAAGCACAGGTTATGTTTATGCGGGTCTTCTCTGACCGTCAACGCACAACTAGCGATGCTATCTATATCAAAGCCATTGATGATGCGGTGGCTTTAGGGGCTGATACCATCAATATGAGTCTGGGCTCAGCAACAGGTTCAACGGTTGACGTCAGCCCTAGTCTGCAGGCCGCTATTGAGCGCGCTCGGGCCAAGGGGGTGAGTGTGATCATTGCGGCGGGTAATGATAACACCTTCGGAAGTGAATACTCTAAACCGCTGGTTGAAAATCCAGACTATGGTCTAGTTGGCAATCCTTCAACAGCAGAAAGCTCTATCTCAGTCGCTTCTGTCAATAACACTGTTCTGACAGAGGAAGTCATGGAAGTTCGTGGTCTGGAAAAGAACGATAAGCTTTTGAACGGTCATTTCAGCTACTCCATGGGCGAGACAAATGCAACCTTTGAAAAGGGCAAGGAATATGAATATGTCCATGTTGGTCTTGGCCGTGAAGAGGACTTTGCTGGTAAGGATTTGACAGGGAAGCTGGCTCTTATCCAGCGTGGTTCCTTTACCTTTGCTGAAAAGGTTAGAAATGCTATCAGCCATGGTGCTGTTGGTGCTCTGATCTACAATAATGTCGACGGAGCTAACTTAACGATGAGCCTAGACAATGAATCTAAAAAGGTTCCGTCAGCCTTTATCAGTAAGGAATATGGAGAGGCTTTGGCAGCTGGTAATTACAAGGTGGTCTTTAATGGTCTTAAGGTCAATCGGCCGCATCCAGGAGCAGGTAGTCTGTCTGATTTCTCCAGTTGGGGTGTCACGACAGATGGCTTGCTCAAGCCAGATGTGACAGCACCAGGTGGCGATATTTACTCTTCGCTTAATGACAATACCTATGGCTCTATGAAGGGAACCAGTATGGCTACGCCTCATGTGGCTGGTGTGGCGGCTCTGGTCAAGGAATATCTCCTTCAGCACTATCCAGACTTAACACCTGCCCAGAATGCAGACTTAGTCAAAGCCCTCATCATGTCAACAGCCAAGCTGCACGTCAACAAGGAAACTGGTGTCTACACCTCTCCACGTCAGCAGGGTGCTGGTATTGTGGATACGGCAGCGGCTATTTCTACCGGCCTCTATGTGACAGGGGATAATCAATATCCTAGCGTTTCCTTGGGCAATGTTCAAGACAGCTTCACCTTTGATGTTACGGTTCATAATATCACGGATAAGGACCGGACGCTGAAGATGATTGTCAATACCAACACGGATGCGGTCAAGGATGGCTACTTTACTCTAACACCTCGCAAACTAACTGAAACGGTCTGGCCAGAAGTTACTGTCAAGGCTCACAGCAGCCAGAAAGTGACGGTCAAGGTAAATACTGCTAAGTTTGCGGAAGAGTTAATCAAGCAGATGCCAAACGGCTATTTCTTAGAAGGCTTTGTCCGGTTTGTGGATCCAGCGGATGATGGCGATGTGGTTAGTTTGCCATTTATGGGCTTCCGTGGGCAATTCCAAGATCTGCCAGCTGTAGAAAGACCAATCTATGATCTGGTCCAAGAAGGCAAGTCAGGCTTCTATTACCCAGTGCCAAAAGACAAGAGTATCCTGTCTGATGACAATGTCTCTTCCCTTGTGACAGAGTCAAATGATACACTCTACTCTATCGGTCGAACAGCTGCTCGCAGCTCAATTGTACTGGGAACTGCAGAAAATGCGGATGGTAAGCATGTGCTGCAGCTGGGAGCAGATGGCAAGATTCGTTTGGCCTTCTCACCTAATGGTGATGGCAATCAGGACAGCATCCAGTATCGGACAGTTCTCTATCGCAATATCAATAATCTGACAGCTAGTGTCTATACGGCAGATGATACGGACTATCGCTTCCCAATCTGGCAGAGCAGCACGGTTAGAGAAGGCCGCAAGAACTATTATAGTGGTCAGTCAGACAATCCTAAGTCCTACCTACTAGAAGATACATACTGGGATGGTCGTGATAGCAAGGGTGAGAAGTTGGAAGATGGCCTCTATACCTATGTGGTTCGCTATACTCCAGATGTACCAGGTGCTAAAGAGCAGCAGATTAGCTTTAAGCTGCAGATCGATACGCAGAAACCTTTGATTAGTTCAGGCTATATCAGTACCAAGGATGGTGCGGAAACCTTTACGGCTCGCAAGCCAAAAGATGTTGGAAACGGCGGTATTTTGAGAGAACAGGTCTTCTATCTGCTGGCAGATGAAAAAGGGAAAGAGACCTATAAGGCCGTGGATGATTTTGGCATTGAGCGTGATTACGAGCGTCGAGTTTACATCTCAGCCAATGCAGATGGTAGCTATACCTTGCCAAAAGGAGTGGACAAGTCCAAGATTTTCTATGTGGTAGAGGACTATGCGGGCAACCGTGATGCCATAGCTCTGTCAGAGCTGGTCAGTGCTGAAAATGATGGTCGTATCCGTGTCGCTCTGGTAGATGCTAATACGCATCAAGATGTATCGTCGACCTTTGTCTATCGAATCAAGGACAGCAAGGGCAAGTATGTCGAACTGGACAAGGGCAAGCAAATCAACGCTCTGCCATTTGGCCGCTATACAGCAGAGATCTTTACTTATGATAAGGATGGGCTTCGTTTCTACAGCGATCTGACTCAGGAGTTTGAGCTGACAGCCCAAGATAGCTTTAAGACGATTGAGTTTCTAGTCAAGAAGCTGGTCTTTGCACCGGTCAGCGTTGCCTTTGATCAAGCTGTTCCGAAGAATACCCAAGTGGTTCTCAAGAATAATAATGGCGATGCCTATACGCTTCCAGCAGAACTGTTTGGCAAGCATGCCTTTGGAAGATCCGTAGCAGCTGGATTCTACTCAGTCTTTGTTAACCTGCCGACTGGCTATGAGCTCTGGGAAAATGAGCCGACTGTCGAGGTCAAAGAAGGTAAGAATAACCTGCTGAAGCTGGGAGTTATCGTCAAGTCAGGCTTGCTGGCAGCTGTTAATCAGCAGTCTAGTCTAGTCGGCACTGCTCAATATTACAATGCTTCTGCAGCGAAGCGCACAGCCTACGACCAAGCATATCAAGCAGCCAAGGAAGCTTTGACAAGCAAACTGACCCAAACGCAAGTCGATGCCGTAAGAGCAAAACTAGAAACAGCATCTGCTGATCTAGACGGCAAGGACTCTGATATTGCTGCGGTTAAAGCGGCAGTAGAGGCTTATGCAGCTACTACTAAGACAGGGGCTTATGCCAATGCTAAGGATAGGACTCGCCGTGCTTATGACAAGGCATTCCAAGCAGTTGCTCTGCTCTTGGTGCAGGACAAGGTGACCCAGGAGCAAATCGATACAGCCCTAGCTCAGCTGACTACAGCAGAGAAGAAGCTGGATGGTAAGGCGACTAACTTTACCAATCTCAAGAAGCTAGTTGATGATGAGGTGCATTATCAAGCCATCAGCAATAAGTTTATCTATGCGACTGACGCGGTTAAGGCGGCTTATCTAGAAGCTTATGCACAGGCTAAGGAAGTTTTGGATAATCCAGGTGCCAGCCAGGAAGATGTCAAAGAAGCCATTGCCAATCTCAGAGCAGCCAAGAGAAAACTTGATGGCAGAAAGCCAAGAGTTGTGAGACCGAAAAAACCTAAACAAGTCTAATTGGTTTAGATTAGTTAAAATCCCTTAAGTTGAAACTTGAGGGATTTTTCGATAAGTATTTTACATTAGGTCTATTTTCTGCTATAATCTTTCTTAGAAAGAATTCTCATTGTCTACTTTTTAGCGAGTTCGGGATAGTGTGAGCCGGATAGGGAAGCAGTGCAGATGGCGCTTTCGGTTATAATTTTTAAAGTAATGAAGTAATAAATTAGGGTGGAACCGCGTCTTGACGCCCCTAGGTGAAATAGCCTAGGAGTGTCGGATGTGGTTCTTTTGCGTACTGAGTCTATTGTTCGAAAGAAAGGAGATTCGTGGAGAACCTTTATCTTGTAAAAGGCGAGAACCAATTAGCAGCTTTTCGAGATTTCGTCGCAAAGAATGCCGCAAAGTTGCAGGATTATCTGGCTTTTTTAAGAGACGAGTTTGCGGTTTATGATTTGCCGCAAGCCATCATTTGGTCCGATTTTGATTCTGCTACGCAGATCATTCGGGAAATTCCTGTACCGGCTTATACAAATGATAGGCGGATGGTTATGACTCCCGAATTGACGGTTTGGAAAGATTTATATCTTCTTCAGTTGGAGAATTACGAGTCCTCTCACCAAACTCGAGCAATAGAAGGCCATTATCAGTCTTTGTCTGAAAATTCTCTCTTACAGATTGTCGGCCATGAGTTAGCTCATTGGTCGGAGCATTTTTTAGATGACTTTGATGGATACGGTGCCTATATCTGGTTTGAAGAAGGGATGGTTGAGTATATTAGCCGCAAGTATTTCTTTACAGATGAGGAATTTCGAGTGGAAAAAGCTTGTAATCAGTCTCTCGTAAAGCTCTTTCAGAAAAAGCACGGTTGGCACTCATTGAATGATTTCGGCACTTCGACTTATCAAGGGAATTATGCTAGTATTTTTTACGAATACTGGCGCAGTTTTTTGACAGTTGACAAGTTAGTAGAAAATCTAGGCAGTGTGCAAACGGTCTTTGATTCTTATCATCGGTGGGTAAACACAGATAAAACACTTCCCTTGTTGGATTGGTTCATACAGCAGAAAATAATAGACAAAGAAATATAAACAAACTAAAGGAGTAACTAATGTCTAAGAAGTTAACCTTTCACCTCGCCAAAGTCAATTGCGAACCTAAAGGTTCAATTGACTAACGACAACCGCTATGGGCGCTTTGTCTAGCCGATGTACTAGCTTTTCAAAAGGGAAATAATCGTTCCCTTTTGAACGCTTCGCAAAAATCTCAAAAAATTAAAGGAGTAACTAATGTCTAAGAAACTTACCTTTCAGGAAATAATTTTGACTTTACAGCAGTTCTGGAATGACCAAGGCTGTATGCTCATGCAGGCTTATGATAATGAGAAGGGGGCGGGAACGATGAGTCCCTATACCTTCCTGCGGGCTATTGGACCGGAGCCATGGAATGCGGCCTATGTAGAGCCGTCTCGTCGGCCAGCAGATGGTCGTTATGGGGAAAATCCGAACCGTCTTTATCAGCACCACCAATTTCAGGTGGTTATGAAGCCCTCTCCAAGCAATATCCAAGAACTTTACTTGCAGTCTTTAGAGCTCTTAGGCATCAATCCGCTGGAGCACGATATTCGCTTTGTCGAGGATAACTGGGAAAACCCGTCAACTGGCTCAGCTGGTTTAGGCTGGGAAGTCTGGCTGGATGGTATGGAAATCACTCAGTTCACTTACTTCCAGCAGGTTGGAGGTCTGCCAACTCACCCGGTGACTGCTGAGGTAACTTATGGTCTGGAGCGTCTGGCTTCTTATATCCAAGAAGTGGACTCTGTCTATGACATTGAGTGGGCTGATGGCGTTAAGTACGGCGAAATTTTCACTCATCCTGAGTATGAGCATTCCAAGTACAGCTTTGAGGTCAGCGATCAAGACTTGCTCTTGGGGAATTTTGAGAAGTTTGAGGCGGAGGCTAAGCGCTGTCTGGACGAGCATCTGGTACACCCAGCCTATGACTATGTTCTCAAATGCTCGCATACCTTTAACCTCTTGGATGCGCGTGGAGCCGTATCTGTGACAGAACGGGCTGGTTACATTGCCCGTATTCGTAATCTGGCGCGTGTCGTGGCTAAGACCTTTGTGGCTGAGCGCAAGCGTCTGGGCTATCCGCTTTTGGATGCAGAGACTCGCGAGAAACTCTTGGCAGAGGAGGGAGAATAATCATGGTAAAGAATTTATTAGTTGAATTAGGCTTGGAGGAAATGCCAGCCTATGTCGTGACACCGAGCATGAAGCAGCTGCGCGACAAGATGGGAGTCTTCCTGACAGACCATCGTCTGACCTTTGAGAAAATTGAAATGTTCTCCACACCGCGTCGTTTGGCGGTACGCGTGGTTGGCTTGGCGGACAAGCAGTCTGATCTGACCGAAGATTTCAAAGGTCCTTCTAAGAAAATTGCTCTGGATGCTGATGGCAACTTTACCAAGGCTGCAGAAGGCTTTGTCCGTGGCAAGGGCTTGACGGTTGAGGATATTACTTTCCGTGAAATTAAGGGCGAAGAATACGTCTATGTGACTAAGGAAGAAATCGGCCGCCCTGTAGAAGAAATCATCCCAGCAGTGACAGAAGTTTTGCAAGCCCTGACCTTCCCTGTCAGCATGCACTGGGCCAACAACACCTTTGAATACATCCGCCCAGTTCACACCTTGACTGTGCTCCTAGATGAGCAGGCCTTTGATTTGGATTTCTTGGATATCAAGAGCGGCCGTACTAGCCGAGGACACCGTTTCTTGGGGCAAGAAACGGAGATTGCTTCAGCGGATTCCTATGAAGATGACTTGCGGGCTCAGTTTGTCATTACCAGTCCTCTTGAACGGGGTGATATGATTGTCGAGCAGATTCGAGCATTGGAAGCGGAGCACGGAGTTTCTATTGAGATCGACGAAGACTTGCTCAATGAAGTGTTGAATCTAGTGGAGTATCCAACTGCTTTCTTGGGTAATTTTGATGCTAAATACTTAGAGGTGCCAGAAGAAGTCTTGGTAACTTCCATGAAAGAACACCAGCGTTACTTTGTTGTGCGCGATGCTGAAAGCAAGCTTTTGCCGCACTTTATCTCTGTCCGCAACGGAAATGCAGAGCACTTAGAAAATGTCATCAAAGGAAATGAAAAAGTCTTGGTGGCTCGTCTGGAAGATGGGGAATTCTTCTGGCGGGAAGACCAAAAACTAGCTATTGCCGACTTGGTTGAAAAGCTGAGCAATGTGACTTTCCATGAAAAGATTGGCTCTCTGGCAGAGCACATGGAGCGGACTGGCAAGATTGCTGCTCTCTTGGCGCAAGAAGCAGGATTGGATGCTGATGAGACAGCTGACTTGGCTCGTGCAGCAGCTATTTATAAGTTTGACCTGCTGACTGGCATGGTTGGTGAGTTTGATGAGTTGCAAGGTATCATGGGTGAAAAGTATGCTCTTCTGGCTGGTGAGAATGCTGCAGTGGCAGCTGCCATTCGGGAGCACTATATGCCGACATCAGCCGATGGCGAATTGCCTGACACCAAGGTCGGAGCAGTTTTGGCGCTGGCCGATAAGTTGGATACCATTCTTTCTTTCTTCTCAGTTGGCTTGATTCCGAGCGGATCTAATGACCCGTATGCACTGCGCCGTGCGACTCAGGGCGTCGTGCGTATCTTAGACAAGTTTGGCTGGAACATTGACTTGGCCCAGCTTCTTGGTCGACTTTACGAACTGAAATTTGATAGCCTAAGTTATGACAATCAAGAGGCTGTGCTGGACTTCTTCCGTGCCCGTGTTGAGAAGATGATGGATCGCGGCATTCCGAAAGACATCGTGACGGCTGTTCTTCAAAGCACTAACTTTGTCGTACGCGATTTGGTAGAAACAGCTGCGCTCCTAGCAGAAAAAGCTCAGGAAGACAACTTCAAGTCAGCAGTCGAAAGCCTGTCTCGGGTCTTTAATCTAGCTGAGAAAGCCCAAGGGCAAACGGATGTCAATCCAGCTCTCTTTGAAAATCAAGAGGAAAAAGACTTGGCTGCTGCCATTGAAAAAGTAGAGCTGACATCTGACTTAGCTGCCAATCTGGACCAATTCTTTGCTCTCAGTCCAGTTATTGACGCTTTCTTTGACCATACTATGGTCATGGCAGAAGATGAGGCTGTGCGTAACAATCGTCTAGCTCTCCTGGCCTCTTTGACGTCTAAAGCGGGGCAGTTGGCGAAGTTTAATCAGATTAATACCAAATAAAAGGTAAGGGAGGTGGAATCATGGATCCTAAAAAAATTGAACGTATCAATGAATTAGCTAAAAAGAAAAAAGCTGAAGGTCTAACTGCTGAGGAAAAAGTGGAACAAGCCAAGCTTCGTGAAGACTACATCGAAGGCTATCGTCGTTCTGTTCGCCATCACATCGAAGGCATCAAGATTGTTGATGAGGATGGCAATGATGTAACGCCTGAAAAATTGCGTCAAGTTCAGCGCGAGAAAGGCCTTCACGGCCGTAGTCTGGATGACCCAGAGTCTTAAAGTAATATAAAAGAATCCCTCGCTAGGAAGCTAGAAAGTTCCTGTCGAGGGATTCTTTTATTCTTGTTTATGTTTTTTCAAAATGCGGAGGGCTATATAGATGCAACTAACGATGATTGCTACATCCAGCCAGAAAATCCAAGGCTCCGTGATACGGAAAAAGAAATAAGCAGCGATGGCAGTAATGAGGGACAGAATCCCTAGATCCATTTTTTCTTTGAGATTAAGTCTCATAGATCTTCTTCCTCCTTTTTTTGTGCTTGGCGAATCTTTCCTTTGGCAATGAAATGCATAATCAGTCCAAATCCAAGGCCTGCGGCTAATCCAGTTACAATAAGTTTAGGTTGAAGCAAAACTTGTAGGATATCTTTCTTTTCCATGACAGCTATCATGATGCTGAAGAGAGGGTAAAAGAGCAGCCAATAGGAGAAACCTGCTTTGAGACCAGCATGTTTCATGGCCCTTTCTTCCTTGGCATCCTGAAGTCCTAGCTCTAGATTATCAATTCCTTTGCGTCGTGCTTGAATGACTATATAGACACAGAAGCCGAGGATAAGGATTTCCAGCAGGATTGGATAGGCAACAGCGATAATTTTGGGCCAGCGAAAGGCTAGGGGAAAGGCGATGGCATTGCCAAAAATCAGAATAAAGAAAAGCCAGATAAAGCCTATATTTCCTAGATGCTCAGCCTGTTGGCGCTTTTGCTCGTCCAAAGGTCCGGTAATGCCGTAGAATCGTTTGATCATCTTGTCTGAGAATGTTTCTTTTTTCATGTTTGAGTCCTTTCTTTAGGTATGAATGTTGCTGCAGGGAAGAATTCTTAGTCCTCTGAATCTTCATCTGTCAGCTGGGGTTCCCAAAAGAGGGCGTTGAGGTCAGTATCCAGCGCTCTAGCCAGATTGATACAGAGCTCGAGGGTGGGGTTGTATTTGTTGTTTTCAATCATATTGATAGTTTGCCGTGATACCCCGATAGACTTGGCCAACTCTAGCTGAGACATCTTTTTTTCTTTTCGAAATTCTTTGACACGATTCATTACACCCTTCCTTTCTAATTCTATAACTGATAACTTCCAGTAAGTTTGTCAGTTATATTTGACTTTTATTTTATGCTAGTATAATACTTTTTAGAAAAAGTGTCAAGTATATCTGACAAAAAATTTAAAAAAGGATTTCATCCGCTTACTTTTTCTTTTAAATTTTTTTTTGCTTTTGAATGTGATATAATAAGTAAGATATGACAAACGAATTTCATCACATTACGGTTCTTCTTCATGAAACGGTTGACCAGTTGGCGGTTAAGCCTGACGGCATCTATATCGATGCGACCCTTGGCGGTGCTGGTCACAGCGAATATCTTTTGAGCCAGCTCGGAGATGAGGGGCATCTCTATGCCTTTGATCAGGACCAGACGGCTATTGACAATGCTAAAAAGCGTTTGGCTCCTTATGTAGAGCGGGGGATGGTGACCTTTATCAAGGACAATTTCCGCCACCTCAAGAGCCGTTTGCAAGAAGCCGGTGTGGAAGAAATTGATGGGATTTGTTATGATTTAGGCGTTTCCAGCCCTCAGCTGGATCAGCGTGAGCGTGGTTTTTCCTATAAACAGGATGCGCCTTTGGATATGCGCATGAACCGCGAGGCAGCCTTGACAGCTTTTGAGGTTGTCAATCATTATAGCTATCAGGATTTGGTACGAATCTTTTTTAAATACGGCGAAGATAAGTTTTCTAAGCAGATTGCTCGCAAGATTGAGCAGGCTAGAAGTGTCAAGCCTATTGAAACAACGACAGAACTGGCTGAAATTATCAAGTCAGCCAAGCCAGCTAAGGAGCTGAAGAAGAAAGGCCACCCGGCCAAGCAGATTTTTCAAGCTATTCGGATTGAGGTCAATGATGAACTGGGAGCGGCGGATGAGTCTATTCAGCAGGCTATTGATCTGCTGGCGGTAGACGGCCGGATTGCGGTCATTACTTTTCATTCGCTGGAAGACCGTCTGACCAAGCAGCTTTTCAAGGAGGCGTCGACAGTGGATGTTCCCAAGGGTCTGCCCTTTATCCCTGATGAACTGCAGCCTAAGCTGGAGCTGGTCAGCCGCAAACCAATTTTACCAAGCAAAGAAGAATTAGAAAGCAATAACCGGGCTCATTCCGCCAAGCTGCGCGTGGCCCGTAAGATACACAAGTGAGGAAGAAATGTCAGAAAAAAGACCAAACCCGCTTCAAGATCAGATGAGAAAATTTTCCCGAGTTGAGAAGGCCTTTTACGGCTCTATCGTTTTGACTGCCATTATTTTAGCGGTCAGCATCGTCTTTATGCAGACCAAGCTATTGCAGGTGGACCGGGATTTGACGGAAGTCAATACCCAGATTGAAGCGGAGCAGACAGAACTGGCCGACATCAAGCAGGAAGTCAATGAACTGACTCGCTATGAAAGGCTGTCTCAGTTAGCCAGCTCTCAGGATATGAAACTCCAGAAGGGAAATCGTAAAACAGTGAGTTCAACGGATGAAGAATAGAATTTTTGAAAGAATTAAAAAATACGCCCTGAAAAATAGGCAAACCCCTGAATACAATCGGCGGCAAGTGGGAAAGAGCATGAGTATCTTAGCTATCTTTCTCTTTTTCGTTTTCTTGATTAATTTTGCCATTATTATTGGGACAGACCAGAAGTTCGGTGTTAATCTATCAAAGGGTGCAGAGGTAGTCCATCAAAAGACGGTCACAGTCGCTGCCCGACGGGGAACAATCTATGACCGAAATGGAGTTCCCATTGCAGAGGATGCCACGACTTATAATGTTTATGCCATTATTGACAAGAGTTACAAGTCAGCTACCGGCAAGATTCTTTATGTGGAAGAATCCCAGTACGATAAGGTGGCAGAGATTTTCAATCAATACCTAGAACTGGATAAGGACTACGTCAAAACCCAGCTGTCGCAGAAAAATCTCAAGCAGGTTTCCTTCGGGGCACAGGGCAATGGCATTACCTACAGTAATATGAATGCCATGCGGGAAGCCTTTGAAGCTGCTGGTATTGAAGGGATTGACTTTACTACCAGTCCTAACCGCAGTTATAGCAACGGTGTCTTTGCCTCCCAGTTTATCGGTCTTGCCCAGCTGCAGGAGGATAAGGAAGGCAATAAGACGCTGAAAGGGACTTCTGGCATGGAGCAGGCTCTGGATAGGATTCTTGCTGGTCAGAATGGGATTGTGACCTACGAAAAAGACCGGAATGGTAATGTTGTGCCTGGGTCAGAAAAGGTCTCTGTACAGGCAGAGGACGGCAAGGACGTCTATACAACGCTGTCGGCTGATTTGCAAACCTACCTAGAAACCCGGATGAACGCCTTTCAGGAAAAAGTCAAAGGTAAGTTTGTCAATGCAACCTTGGTCAGTGCCAAGACCGGGGAAATCCTAGCCACTTCTCAACGGCCGACCTATAATGCAGATACCAAGGAAGGCTTGAATGAGAAAAATCTGGGCAACTGGAACACCATGCTCTATCAAGGCCAGTACGAGCCTGGATCTACCATGAAGGTCATGACCCTAGCTTCAGCTATTGATAATGGTAGCTTTAATCCTAATGATACCTATGACAGTAGAGAATACAAGGTCATGGATGCGACCATTCGGGACTGGAACGTCAACATGGGGATTTCAGAAGGGGAAACCCTGACCTTTGCCCAAGGATTTACCTATTCCAGTAACGTCGGTATGACCATTCTGGAGCAGAAGATGGGCAATGACAAGTGGCTGGACTACTTGAGTAAGTTTAAGTTTGGTCTGCCGACCCGATTTGGGATGGGCAATGAAACCTATGGCTCCCTGCCAGGTGATAACTATGTTACGATTGCCATGAGCTCCTTTGGTCAAGGGATTGGTGTGACCCAGGTGCAGATGTTGCGTGCCTTCTCGTCCGTTGCCAATGACGGCGTCATGGTAGAGCCTAAGTTTATCAATGCCATCCATGATCCAAAAAACAATACAGCTCGTAAGACAGCGACAGAAATTATCGGAAATCCTGTCTCAGAAAAAGCAGCTCAAACCACTCGGGATTATATGGTTCGGGTCGGAACAGACCCCTACAAAGGAACCCTGAATGTCGGTGGAGACCCCGTCATTCAAGTGGCCGGTCAGAATGTCGCTGTCAAGTCAGGGACCGCTCAGATCGCTTCTGAAAATGGTTATCTAGAGGGTGAGAATGACTATATCTATTCAGTTGTTGCCATGACACCGGCAGAAAATCCGGAATTTATCATGTATGTGACAGTTCAGCAGCCCGAGGAAAAATTCCAGCCTATATTCTGGCAGGAAGTGGTCAATCCGGTCTTGGAAGAAGCAGTCGCTCTCAAAGACAGCCTTAATCTGACAACGGAAACGACTCCGGCTCTTGAAACAGTCACTGAAGAAACCAGTTATAAAATGCCATCACTGGAAGAACTGACCAAGCAACTAGGTCTGAAACATCAAGTCAGTCCTGGCGGTCTGGCAGATGAATTGCGCCGCAACCTCGTCCAACCAATTGTACTGGGAACAGGTGGCAAGATTAAAAAAGTATCTGTCAAAGAGGGCAAAAATCTCAAGGCCAATCAGCAGATTTTGATCTTGTCAGATGATTTAGAAAGTCTGCCTGATATGTACGGCTGGACCAAGGCCAATGTTGAACGTTTTGCCAAGTGGCAGGGCATTGAAGTCACTTTCAAAGGAGAGGGCTCCAAGGTCGTCAAGCAGAGCGAGAAGACCAATACTTCGCTGAAAAATCTCAAGAAAATAACAATTACAATGGGAGACTAATATGCTTATTGCTCTTATTGCAGGAATCGTAACTTTTATCCTAACTATCATCGGCATTCCTGCCTTTATTCGTTTTTACCATAAGGCTCGTATCACAGGCCAACAGATGCACGAAGATGTCAAGCAGCATCAGGCCAAGGCCGGAACGCCAACTATGGGTGGTACTGTCTTTCTTTTGACATCTGTTTTGGCCAGCTTTGTTATCGGTCTGTTTTCGCATCAGCTGTCAAACGGCCTCATCATGATTCTTTTTATCTTGGTCCTGTATGGCGTTGTCGGCTTTTTGGACGACTTTCTCAAGGTGTTTCGTAAGATTAACGAGGGTCTAAATCCAAAGCAGAAACTGTTTCTGCAGCTGGTCGGCGGAGTTGTCTTTTACTTCTTTTACAATCAGCACGGTGCAGGTGATCAACTGAATATCTTCACCATTCCTGTCCAGATAGGCTTCCTCTATGTCTTTTTCGTCCTTTTTTGGCTGATTGGCTTCTCCAATGCTGTCAATCTGACGGATGGAATTGATGGTTTGGCCAGCATTTCTGTGGTCATTAGCTTGGTGGCCTATGCTGTGATTGCTGTTGAGCAGAAGCGTTTTGATATTTTGATTGTCATCATCAGTATGATTGGTGGCTTGCTAGGCTTCTTTGTCTTCAACCACAAGCCCGCTAAAATCTTCATGGGAGATGTGGGAAGCCTGGCTTTGGGCGGTATGCTGGCTGCTATCTCCATTTCCCTTCACCAAGAGTGGACTTTGCTCTTGATTGGTATCGTCTATGTATTTGAAACGACCTCAGTCATGATGCAGGTAACTTACTTTAAATTGACCGGTGGCAAGCGGATCTTCCGGATGACTCCGGTTCATCACCACTTTGAGCTGGGCGGCCTAACTGGCCACGGCAAGGAGTGGAGCGAATGGAAGGTCGATTTCTTCTTCTGGGGAATCGGTATCGTGGGCAGTCTTTTGACCCTGGCTATCCTATATCTATAGCAAGAAGCGAGTCTCTGGCTCGCTTTTTTGCTTCTTAGATTTGAGGATAAGCAGGATGGTCAATTTTTTGGTATAATAGTTAAGATAATAGAATAGAGGACAAGATGAAATTTACAGAATTTAAGTTTAAAGATTATATTCAGGAAGCGCTCAGGGATCTGAACTTCGTTGAAGCGACTCCAGTCCAAGAGAAGCTGATTCCGGTGGTATTGTCAGGCCGTGATTTGGTCGGCGAGTCCAAGACAGGATCTGGTAAGACCCACACGTTTTTGCTGCCGATCTTTCAAATGCTGGATGAGGAGGCAGACAGTGTGCAGGCTGTCATTACAGCCCCAAGTCGGGAGCTGGCAGCACAGATTTATCAGGCTGCTCGTCAGTTGGCTAGTTTTTCTGAAAAAGAGATTCGGGTGGCTAACTATGTCGGTGGGACTGACAAGGCTCGTCAGATTGGGAAGTTAGAGTCTAGTCAGCCTCATATCGTCATCGGAACCCCTGGGCGGATTTATGACCTGGTAGAGTCTGGCGATTTGGCTATTCACAAGGCCAAGACCTTTGTCGTTGACGAGGCAGATATGACACTGGACATGGGCTTTTTGGCGACGGTTGATAAGATTGCAGGCCGGCTGCCAAAAGACCTGCAGTTTCTCGTTTTTTCAGCGACCATTCCGCAGAAGCTCCAGCCTTTTTTGAAAAAATACCTGTCTAATCCAGTGATTGAGCAGATTAAGACCAAGACGGTCATTGCCGACACCATTGAAAACTGGCTCCTATCAACCAAGGGACGAAACAAGAATGCTCAGATTTATCAAATCAGTCAGCTTCTGCAGCCTTATCTGGCCATGATTTTCGTCAATACCAAGACGAGGGCAGATGAGCTACACAGCTATCTGACAGCTCAGGGACTCAAAGTTGCTAAAATTCATGGAGATATTGCTCCGCGGGAGCGCAAGCGCATCATGAATCAGGTCAAGAATCTGGATTTTGAGTATATTGTCGCTACTGACTTGGCAGCGCGGGGGATTGATATCGAAGGTGTCAGCCATGTTATCAATGATGCCATTCCTCAGGACTTGTCTTTCTTTGTCCATCGGGTAGGCCGAACCGGCCGTAATGGTCTTCCTGGTACAGCCATTACTCTCTACCAGCCGAGTGATGACTCAGATATTCGGGAGTTAGAAAAGATGGGGATTAAGTTCATTCCCAAGATGATAAAAGATGACGAGTTCCAGGATACTTACGACCGAGACCGTCGGGCTAATCGGGAAAAGAGCCGGGAGAAGCTGGATACGGAAATGCTAGGGCTGGTCAAGAAGAAAAAGAAAAAAATCAAGCCAGGCTACAAGAAAAAAATTCAGTGGGCTGTTAACGAAAAGCGCCGCAAGACCAAGCGAGCAGAGAATCGTGCACGTGGCCGGGCAGAGCGTAAGGCTAAGCGCCAAACCTTTTAGTGATATACTTTTCTTATCGCTGTGATAAGAAAAATATATTAGTCTTTATGAGATAGATATGATAGACTAGTGAAACTAGTCTATTTTTATATTGGGCTTAGTGTGGCTTATTTGATATTTAGGAACACGAGATTTGCACTAGCTACTCACGTTTTGACTGCTAAAAGACAGTAAAAGCGAAGCAAATTCTTTGTTTTGTTCCAGAATTATGTTAAAATATTTCATTATCAAGAAAAGGAAGTAATAATGGTGGTTACAACTTATCTTCTGACAACTGGTTGGTATGAGGAGTTCCTCAAGTTCATTCCAGATGGTAAATTATTTAGTTTAAGGGCTGTTTTTGAGGCTATTCCCGGCATTTTGCAAAATTTGCCAATCACCCTTCTTTTGACAGCGGGTGGTGCAGTCTTTGGTATTCTGCTTGCCATGGTTTTTGCTATCGTCAAGATTAATCGGGTTAAAGTCCTGTATCCGATTCAGGCTTTCTTTGTCAGCTTTCTGAGAGGAACACCGCTGCTGGTCCAGCTCATGCTGACCTATTTTGGGATTCCTTTATTGCTGAAGGCTATCAATCAGAAGTATGGCACAAGCTTTAATATCAACGAGATTCCAGCGTCTGTCTTTGCGATTGTTGCCTTCGCTTTCAACGAAGCAGCTTATGCCAGTGAGACCATTCGGGCAGCAATCTTGTCCGTGGATTCGGGAGAAATTGAAGCTGCTCGCAGTTTAGGGATGACCAACAAGCAGGTTTATATGCGTGTCATTATCCCCAATGCAGCAGTAGTCGCGACACCTAGTCTGATTAATTCCCTGATCGGCTTGACTAAGGGAACTTCTCTGGCCTTTAGCGCTGGTGTAGTGGAAATTTTTGCCAAGGCACAGGCTATCGCGGGGGCAGACTACCGTTACTTTGAGCGTTTTATCTCGGTGTCGCTGATTTATTGGGCAGTCAATATTCTCATTGAGCAACTTGGCCGCTGGATCGAAAAGATGATGGATATCAAGCAGCCGGATAAATTTGAATCGCTTCAGCAAGCAGAAGGAGAAGGAATCTGATGATTAATATTTCACATTTAAGTAAGACTTTTTCAGGTCAAAAGGTTCTGGATGATCTCAGTTTGGACATTCAAAAAGGCGAAGTAGTGGCTTTGATTGGCTCTTCAGGTGCTGGGAAATCAACCTTTCTCCGTAGCCTTAACTATCTGGAACAGCCAGACAGCGGAAAAATCACTATCGACGGTTTCAAAGTGGATTTTTCAAGGATTTCCAAGGATGAGATCTTGCTGCTGCGCCGCAAGCTAGCCATGGTTTTTCAGCAGTTTAATCTCTTTTCCCGCCGGACAGCTCTGGAAAATGTTAAGGAAGGTCTGCTGGTAGTTAAGAAACTGTCAGACCAAGAAGCGACTAAGATAGCCAAGGAAGAATTAGCAAAAGTTGGCTTGTCAGACCGAGAAAATCACTATCCTAGACATTTGTCAGGCGGTCAGAAGCAGCGGGTAGCCTTGGCAAGGGCTTTGGCTATGAATCCAGATGTTCTTTTGCTAGACGAGCCGACCTCAGCCTTGGATCCCGAGTTGGTCGGAGAAGTAGAGAAATCAATCGCTGATGCAGCCAAGTCTGGCCAAACCATGATTCTGGTCAGTCATGATATGTCCTTTGTCGCTCAGGTTGCGGATAGAGTACTCTTTTTGGACAAGGGGAAAATCATAGAGTCTGGGACACCAGATGAAATTATTCATCATCCAAAGGAAGAAAGAACCAAGGAATTTTTTGCTAGTTACAAACGGACCTATATTTGATATAATAGAGACAGTGAAGGCTCAGTTGGCTAGACCAGCTGAGTTTGTTTTCAGTCTTAGCATACTATGGAGCAGGCTTTCTTGTCTAGTGGGTGTTTTATGCAGAAGGCAAGATTTGGAATTGTTCCCATTCTTTGCACTATGAGGCTGATTGACTTTTGAGGAGTTGACATGTTAGATCAAATATTTGCACTTTATATCGAGAGCTTGATTTATACTGCAGTCGGTGTAGGGATTATTGCGGGTTTATGGATTGGACTGCGGATGATTCGCCGCAAGGACAAGACGGCCAAGGAGCGCCAGAGCCATCTGTATGATGTCCTTCTGATTGTCATTATGACGATTCCAGTCCTGTCTTTTGCGACGTTGGGCCTGCTCATTGTCCTAAAAGCTTAAATGCTTGTAAAACTGTAGAAAAGTTGTTAGAATAATTCTAGTTACAACAAGGAGAAAGAAGAGTTATGTACGATACAATTATTATTGGAGCTGGACCTGCCGGCATGACAGCTGCCCTCTATGCAGCCCGCAGCAACCTAAAAGTTGCCCTGCTGGAGCGTGGTATTCCTGGTGGTCAGATGAATAATACTGCTGACATTGAAAACTATCCAGGCTATGCCAATATCAGCGGTCCTGAGCTAGCAGAGAAAATGTTTGAACCTCTGGAGAACCTGGGTGTTGAACATTTATTTGGCCTAGTAGAAAAAATTGAAGACCGAGGCGATTTTAAGGAAATCATCACAGAAGATGAGCGTTTTGAAACTAAAACAGTCATCATTGCTTCTGGTGCCAATCATCGTCATCTGGGGGTTCCTGGTGAGGAAGACTACAACAGCCGCGGGGTTTCCTACTGTGCGGTCTGTGATGGTGCCTTCTTCCGCGATGAAGACCTGCTGGTTGTCGGTGGAGGCGACTCAGCGGTAGAGGAAGCTATTTTCCTGACGCGCTTTGCAAAAAGTGTGACCATTGTTCACCGTCGCGATGAGCTGCGTGCACAAAAAGTGCTGCAGGATCGCGCCTTTGCCAACGAAAAGATTCGCTTTGTCTGGGATTCTGTAGTGGAAAGTATCCATGGTGATGAACGTAAGGTGACTGGTGTAACTTTCAAGAATGTCAAGACAGGTGAAACTAGCCAAGCAGATTTTGGTGGTATCTTTATCTATGTTGGCCTGGATCCAGTTAGTGAATTTGCTGCGGACTTGGGTATCACTGATGAGGCTGGCTGGATTCTGACGGATCATCAGATGAAGACGTCAGTAGCCGGTATTTACGCTGTTGGTGATGTTCGCCAGAAAGACCTGCGCCAGATTACGACGGCTGTTGGCGATGGTGCTATTGCCAGTCAGGAAGCCTACAAATACCTTACAGAGCAAGCATAAAAATATAAGCTAAGCAAGTGTGTCTATTCAAGTGAGTTGACAGGATTTGCTTAGCTTTTTTGGAATTATGATATAATATAAGGTATCTAGCATAAAGGAGCAAGAAGATGTACCCAGATGATAGTTTAACTCTGCACACTGATTTGTACCAAATCAACATGATGCAGGTTTATTTCAAGCAAAATATTCACAACAAGCGTGCAGTTTTTGAAGTTTTTTTCCGTAAAAATCCTTTTAATAACGGCTACGCAGTTTTTGCGGGCTTAGAAAGAATTATTTCCTATCTCAATAATCTGACGTTCAGCCAGAGCGATTTAGATTATTTGCAATCCTTGGGCTATCATGGAGAGTTTTTGGATTATTTGCGAAATCTCAAGATGAGCCTGACAGTAAGGTCTGTTCAGGAAGGTGATTTGGTTTTTGCCAATGAGCCAATCGTGCAGGTGGAAGGTCCTCTAGCTCAGTGTCAGCTGGTTGAGACTGCCCTGCTCAATATCGTTAATTTTCAGACCCTGATTGCTACCAAAGCAGCGCGTATCCGCTCTGTCATCGAAGATGAACCCCTGATGGAGTTCGGTACGCGCCGGGCTCAGGAAATGGATGCTGCTATTTGGGGGACCAGGGCTGCGGTGATTGGCGGAGCTAATGGCACCAGCAATGTCCGGGCTGGCAAGCTCTTTGATATTCCAGTCTTGGGAACGCATGCCCATGCTCTCGTTCAAGTCTATGGAAATGATTATGAAGCCTTTAAAGCTTACGCTGAGACTCATCATAACTGTGTTTTCCTAGTAGATACCTACGATACATTGCGCCTAGGTGTTCCGGCAGCCATTCGGGTGGCGCGTGAGCTAGGAGACAAGATTAAGTTTCTGGGAGTCCGCATTGATTCGGGAGACCTTGCCTATATTTCTAAGAAGGTTCGGCAGCAATTAGATGAAGCTGGCTTCCCTGATGCTAAGATTTATGCGTCCAATGATCTGGATGAAAATACCATTCTCAACTTGAAAATGCAAAAGGCCAAGATAGATGTCTGGGGTGTGGGAACCAAGCTCATTACGGCCTACGACCAGCCGGCTTTAGGAGCAGTTTATAAGATTGTTGCTATTGAAGATGAGACTGGAGAATTGCGCAATACCATCAAGCTGTCCAATAATGCTGAAAAGGTTTCGACCCCAGGCAAGAAGCAGGTTTGGCGTATTACCAGCCGCGAAAAAGAGAAGTCTGAGGGAGACTACATTACCTATGATGGCATTGATGTCAATAGCTTGGAAGAGCTGGAAATGTTCCATCCTACCTATACCTACATCAATAAAAGGGTCAAAAATTTTGATGCCGTACCGCTTTTGGTGGATATTTTCCAAGAAGGAAATTTGGTCTATTCTCAGCCGAGCCTGACCGAGATTCAAGCCTATGCCCGTAAGGAATTTGATAAACTTTGGGACGAGTACAAACGAGTTCTCAATCCACAGGATTATCCAGTTGACCTGGCTCGAGATATCTGGCAGGATAAGATGGATTTGATTGACCAGATGCGCAAGAAAGCCTACCAGACAGGAGCAGAAAAATGAGTCTACAAGAAGAAATCATCGCTCAACTGGGCGTTAAACCAATCATTGATCCGGAGGAAGAAATCCGCAAGTCGGTGGATTTTCTCAAGGCCTATCTGAAAAAGCACCCTTTTTTGAAAAGTTATGTTTTGGGAATTTCTGGTGGTCAGGACTCAACCTTGGCTGGCCGCTTGGCTCAGCTGGCTGTAGAGGAAATGCGGGCTGAGACAGGCGATAATGGCTATCGTTTTATCGCTGTCCGCCTGCCTTACGGTGTTCAGGCAGATGAAGATGATGCGCAAAAGGCTCTGGCTTTTATCCAGCCTGATGTCAGTCTGACAGTCAATATCAAGGAATCTGCTGATGCCATGACAAAGGCTGTGGAGGCAACGGGTGCCAAAGTCTCTGATTTTAACAAGGGCAATATCAAGGCTCGTAGCCGTATGATTGCCCAGTATGCTTTGGCTGGTTCATACAGTGGGGCTGTCATTGGGACGGATCATGCGGCAGAAAATGTCACGGCCTTTTTCACCAAGTTTGGGGATGGCGGAGCAGATATCTTACCACTTTACCGTCTCAATAAACGTCAAGGCAAGCAGCTTTTGGCCGCTTTAGGAGCTGATCCGGCCCTCTATGAAAAGGTGCCTACAGCTGACTTGGAAGAGGAAAAACCTGGGATTGCGGATGAAGTCGCTCTGGGCGTGACCTATAATGAAATTGATGATTATCTCGAAGGCAAGTCCGTTTCAACCCAAGCCAAAGAAACTATCGAATCATGGTGGCATAAAGGCCAGCACAAACGGCATTTGCCGATTACAGTTTTTGATGAATTTTGGAAGTGAAAATCTCTATCGAACCTTTTTAGTCCGAGCCAAGAAATGAGGAAGCTATGAAAAAGATAGGTACACAGTCCATTGAAACCAAATGTCTTTTACTAAGACCTTTTCTGGAATCGGATGCTCAAGCTATGTACGACAACTGGGCTTCTCGTCCGGATAATTTACTGCATGTGACCTGGGATGCTCACGAGAGTCCTGAAGTCACCAAACAGTCCATTGCTCGCTGGGTTGAGAATTATCAAAACATGGATTTTTACAAGTGGGGTATCTGTCTGAAAGAAAATCCTGATTCTGTAATCGGGGACATCAGTGTGGTGGACATGGATGAGGCAGTTAATTCTTGCGAGGTCGGTTATATTTTAAGTAAAGACTATTGGGGGCAGGGGCTGATGACAGAAGCTTTGGAAGCTGTTTTGAACTACCTCTTGCAAGACGCAGGATTCAATCGTGTCACAGCAAGATTTGTAACAGCCAATCCAGCTTCGGGGCGTGTTATGGCTAAGGCTGGAATGAGCTACGAAGGTACTTTCCGTCAGGCTGTATTTCATAAAGGAGAAGTCAAAGATTTTTCCGTCTATGGCATCCTAAAATCTGATTTAGAAAAAGGCTAGGACTCTTTTGTCTAGCCTTTTTACTTGCACTCCTTTTTTAAAGTTCTATAATAGATGTATAATGACAAGGAGGATTCTATGCATTCGTTAGAACAAGATTTTACAGATAAGCTGTATGCTGCTTATGAGGCCAATCCCAAATTTGCAGCAATGGAAAATGCCATCAGCCATAATGGTCTTTTGGCTTCCTTAGAGAAGCGAAGCGCTGCCGTGGAAAACACACCAGTCTTTTCACTGGATCTCACTAAGGACAAGGTCAGTGACCAGAAAGCTTCAGGACGCTGTTGGATGTTTGCAGCTCTTAATACCTTCCGCCACAAGATGATTGCTGGTTTCCAATTGGAAGATTTTGAGCTATCTCAGGCCCATACCTTCTTTTGGGATAAGTATGAAAAATCCAACTGGTTCTTGGAGCAAGTGCTGGCGACGGCTGATCAAGAATTGACTAGCCGTAAGGTCAAGTTTCTCTTAGACACGCCTCAGCAGGATGGCGGTCAGTGGGATATGGTTGTTTCCCTCTTTGAGAAATATGGGGTCGTACCCAAGTCGGTCTATCCAGAGTCAATCTCTTCCAGTGACAGTCGCGAGCTCAATCAGATTCTCAATAAACTCCTGCGTCAAGATGCGCAGATTTTGCGAGAATTAAGAGCGGAAGGGGCAGAATCGGCTGAACTTCAAACTAAAAAAGAAGAACTCCTACAGGAAGTCTTTAACTTTCTAGCTATGAATTTAGGCTTGCCGCCTCGCCAGTTTGACTTTTCTTATCGCGATAAGGACAATCATTTCCATAGCGAGAGCGGATTGACACCTCTGACTTTCTATCAAAAATATGTCGATCTAAAGCTAGATGACTATGTCTCTATCATCAATGCGCCGACTGCAGACAAGCCTTATGGTAGGTCCTATACAGTTGAGATGCTGGGCAATGTCGTTGGCAGTAAGCCAGTCCGTTATTTGAATGTTGAAATGAATCGACTAAAAGAGCTGGCTATTGCGCAAATGCAGGCTGGTGAGACCGTTTGGTTTGGTTCGGATGTTGCTCAGTCTAGCAATCGTAAGGCTGGTGTTATGGTTGAGGGGATGCACGATTTCACTGCCAGCATGGATATTCGACTAACTCAGGACAAGGCTGGCCGCTTGGACTATAGCGAAAGCCTCATGACCCACGCCATGGTCTTGACAGGGGTAGACTTGGATGAAAATGGTAAGGATAAGAAATGGAAGGTCGAAAACTCTTGGGGTGAAAAGGTTGGTAACAAGGGCTATTTCGTAGCCTCTGACGCTTGGATGGACGAATATACCTATCAAATCGTCGTTCGTAAAGAATTTCTGACAGCCGCAGAATTAGCTGCTTATGAAGCAGAGCCACTTGTGCTAGCACCATGGGATCCGATGGGGGCTTTGGCAAAGTAAGCTTTGATGAGAGAATAAGAAAAGAGTAAGAATTTTTCATTCTTACTCTTTTAGTTTGTATTTAATCTTCGTCACTCTAGTCATCTCCACCGTTACCGGAAGAGGAGTCATTGTGGTTAGAAGAGTTATTGTTTGAATCACCAGAATGTTCACTAGAAGCTGATGTGTCAGAGCTAGCTTCTGTACTGTAACTGCTATAGCTAGAAGAGTTATAGTACTGCTGATTATTGTAGTAACGGTTATAGCCGGTACCACTGTTGAGATAGACATAAGAGCCACTGCGGTAGAGACCATCTGGCATTTCCCAATCCTCTGAAGCAGAGCCATCTTGAGCTAGGTAAAGCATCATTTCGCGGTAGACATCTGTTGCAACCTTAACCCCGTCATCAAGGATTGGTGTCAGGCGGTTAGAGTAGCCGGTCCAAACAGCCATTGAATACTTAGGCGTGTAACCAACGAAGAGCTCGTCTGGTGTGACAATGCTAGAGTAGTAGTAAGGCTTGGTCAGCTTGGCTAATTCATCGTCAGCATAGTTGGAGGTTCCAGTCTTACCAGCCTGATAAACCCCAGAAATAGCAGCGTTTGTACCTGTACCAGACTGCAAGACTGTTTTCATCATATCGGTCATCATGTAGGCTGTCGTTTCCTTCATAGCCTTGGAACCATTGTTGGAGAAAGTCTTCTCCGTTCCATCACTGAAGACGACGCGATTGACATACTGAGGTTTGTAGTAAGTACCGCCATTGGCAAAAGCAGCATAGGCAGCAGCCATTTTTTCACTGCTGGCTCCGTACTCGTTACCGGATTTGCTGGTATTACTTGAAAAGGCGTTAACATAGAACATTTCAGGATAGTTAATCCCAATACGATTTAGGAACTTGAGGGACTCATCCAAGCCAACAGCTTCCAGCGTTTTCACGGCAGGAACGTTACGGGATTCCTGAATAGCGTATTGAATCGTCATCCCGTAATAATATTTTTTATCCCAGTTGTAGACTGGTGTGCTGGAATTCGGGAAATTATATGGAGCATCCGTGATAGGAGCAGCTGTCGAAGTATAGACTTCATTTTCCAGAGCTGGCGCATAATCGGTGATTGGCTTCATTGTTGAACCGAAGTCACGGTTGGTTTCAACAGCTTGGTTGGTACCAAAGGATACGTTGGTAGATTGGTTACGAGAACCGAGCTGGGCAATGACTTTACCAGTTTGCACATCCATAACAGTGGAGGCAACCTGCATTTCGTCATCTGGATAAGCTACATAATCTCCTGTGTTGTAAATATCCCAGAGTTTCTTTTGGGCATCAGTGTTGACATTTGTATAGACTTCCATACCAGTTGTCAGGACATTGTAGCCAGTCTCTTCTTCTACTTGTTCAATTACTTCCTTAAGATAATTATCCATGTAAGCAGGATAGCTAGTGGAAGCTTTCAAGCTTTGAAGTCCATCGGTTACAGGAGTATTCTTAGCTTGCTCATACTGCTCATCTGTGATGTACTTGAGATCATGCATCTCACGAAGTACCAGATTACGACGGTTGGTCGCAGCCTCTGGGTGAGTGTAAGGGTCATATTGGTTAGGTGCCTGAGGCATTCCTGCCAACAGAGCTGTTTGGTGTAAGCTCAAGTCTTTTAGGTCCTTGCCATAGTAGCTTCGGGCTGCTGTCTGCATACCGTAGTTACTGTTAGACATGTAGACTTTATTGACATAATAGGTCAAGATTTGCTGCTTGGTCGCTTTACGCTCAAGCTGAGCGGCCAGCCAAGCTTCTTGGATTTTACGTGAAAGGGTCGCGTCCGAAGAAGAAGTTGAGAAATAGGACAACTTAATCAACTGCTGGGTCAGAGTTGATCCCCCTTGGCGACCTCCGCGGATATTGCTAACAAGGGCACCTGCAATCCGAATAAAGTCCACCCCGCGGTGATTGAAGAAGCGATGGTCTTCGATGGCGACAATGGCGTTGACCAAATCCGTAGGAATTTCACTTGTTTCAGCATTGACCCGCTTTTCAGCGCCTAGGTCCGCAATCAAATTGTTATTGCTGTCAAAAATCTTACTGGATGTGGTCGCAATCAGGTCTTTTTCAGAAAGCTTGGGAGCCTTGACCGCATAGTAGGTAAATACCAAACAGCCGATCACGAATCCAATCATAAGCAGGGTTATAAGTGCACTTGCAAGATATTTTAAAGCCTGCATAAGAGTTTGTTTATTCATTTATAATACCACCTAGTAGTTTTTGTTCGATAATTTCAAGATAAGGGATGCTGGGAAGCTGCTGCATTTCAATCGGATAACCATGCTCTTGAATATAGCTTAAGGGCATGGACTTCCCTCCCTTGTCGATCTTGTAAAACTCAATTAAATAAGAAGCGGGAAGTAGGTAAGTCTCCCTTAAGCTGGAAAAATGTAGTAAGACAAAGCAGATGCCCTTTTGCTCAAGGACAGCCTCCATGTGCTCAATCTGATGCGAATGAAAATTTTTCATGGGCATCGATTTTTTCTGTCGGGTTTCCTTGGCTTCAAAGTCAATATAATGGCCCTTGTAGACGCCAGAATAGTCTGTTGTGGAAGCTTGCCGAAAGTAAGCCTCTACAATCTTGGCTCGGCTACGGTGTGGATAATCAACCTTGACAATCTGAATGGGGGTGGGCTTTTTATGGATGACAGCGAGTCCTCTGCTAAGATAGTAGTTGTTGGATTCGTTGATCATCTTTTCAAAAGACATCCCACGGTTGGCAAAGTTAATCATGCCGGAAACCGGCCTATTGATACTGCTTTTTGCCTTTAGCTTATGCGGATAGTTGACCATAAAACTCCTTATTGGTACAATAGCATCACTCTATTATACCACAAAAAACTTTTTTAAGGGAGAATAAATGACCAGTCTACTAATTACAGGCTACAAAGCCTTTGAAATCGGTATTTCGACGGGAAAAGATATGAGAATAAACATCATAAAAGAAGCCGCTAAAAGGGACTTAATCCGTTTTTTGGAGGATGGAGTGGACTGGCTGGTTTTTATGGGCAATCTGGGCTTTGAGTCTTGGGTTTTGGAGCTTGTTGATGACCTAAAAAAGGACTATGAATTTCAGACGGCAACCATCTTTCTCTTTGAGAATCAAGGTGAAAATTGGAACGAAGCCAATCAAGCAAAATTAGCTGCTTTTAAGCAGACGGATTTCGTCAAGTATGCTTATCCGACCTATCAAAATCCCAGCCAGTTTCGTGATTACAATCAATTCATTATTCAAAATACGGACGGAGCCTACCTGTTTTACGATGAAGAACAGGAGACAAAACTGAAATATCTTTACCAAGAAATGAAAAAACAAGAACAATATTTTATCAAAAAATTAACATTTGATGACCTGAATGAAGTGGCCGAAAATTTTTCGGGAAATTAGATGATAAATCTTGATTTTTATAGTGCATTTTGTTTATAATTGAATATGATAAACTAGATTGGAGAGAGAAGATGGCAAGTATTATTTTTACAGCAAAAGATATTTTTGATCAGGATTTTAAACGCGAAGTACGCGGCTATAGTAAGTCCGAAGTGGATGAGTTTTTGGATGATATTATCAAGGATTATGAGACTTATGCAGCCTTGGTAAAGGAGCTGCGTGAGGAGAATCGCCGTCTCAAGGAAGAGTTAGCTGCGAAGCCAGTTGAAAAAGCACCGGTTGAGCCGACTCAGCCTGTCCAATCAACACAAGCGACTCAGTCAACTGCAGAAAGCTTCCCTCAGATGACTTCTGCGACTAATTTTGATATCTTGAAGCGCTTGAACCGTCTTGAAAAGGAAGTATTCGGAAAACAAATTCTGGATCGTGAATAATGGTTCTTTTTAGAACAGTGCAATTTTTGGATAATCGCGTGGAAATTTTAGATTTTCATGAGGAAAGTCCATGCTAGCACTGGCTGTGATGCCGGTAGTGTTTGTGCTAGGCGAAGAAATAAGCCTAGGGACGGATTTTTCCGTTACGGCGACTGAAAAGGCTAAGTCTTTGGATATGTCTGATTAGGTCTGAAAGTGCCACAGTGACGTAGTTCTTTTGGAAACAGAAGAAGTGGAACGCGGTAAACCCCTCAAGCTAGCAACCCAAACTTTGGTCGGGGCATGGAGTGCGTGGAAGCGAACATAGCACTCTGACTGGAAACAGTAGACAGATGATTATCGAAGGAAATGGTACCTAGTCATTTCCGGAACAAAACATGGCTTACAGAAAATTGCATATAGGCTGAGGCTGGGACGGCAAGTCCTGTCCTCTTTAAATTTTATAATAGAATAGCAAGAGAGTGGCTGAGCGCTCTATTCTCTGCCAAGTTCAACTAGCTGCTGCTTCATTTGTCTGATGGACATTTCAAGGAATGAGCTGGCTGACAATGGCAGCGAAACCTTCTCAGCCCAAAATTTAAAAAGGGAGAGTGAGGAAAATCGATGTGACGAAATCACGATTTTTGTCTCACTCCCTTTGTTTGTATAGATTGGAATCCATTTAAAAGCCGAGATGAAAGAAAAATTTAATTTAATTGCGACCGCAGCGGCAGGGCTAGAAGCTGTCGTCGGCCGTGAAATCAGAGAGCTGGGACTTGATTGTCAGGTCGAAAATGGTCGGGTTCGCTTCGAGGGTGATGTCAGTACGATTATTCAAACCAATCTCTGGCTGCGTGCGGCCGATCGGATTAAGATTGTAGTTGGCAGTTTTTCAGCAAAGACTTTCGAAGAGCTCTTTCAGGGAGTTTTTGCTCTGGATTGGGAGAATTATCTACCGCTGGGAGCTAAATTTCCTATTGCCAAGGCTAAATGCGTCAAGTCAAAACTTCACAATGAGCCCAGTGTTCAGGCTATTTCTAAAAAGGCAGTTGTCAAGAAGCTGCAGAAGCATTATGCTCGTCCGGAAGGGGTTCCTTTGCAGGAAAATGGAGCTGAGTTTAGGATAGAGGTGTCTATTCTAAAAGATGTAGCGACAGTCTTGATTGATACGACAGGATCCAGCCTCTTCAAACGTGGTTATCGGGCCGATAAAGGTGGTGCACCGATCAAGGAGAATATGGCAGCAGCCATTTTACTCCTGTCCAATTGGTATCCTGATAAGCCTTTGATAGACCCGACTTGCGGCTCTGGTACTTTTTGTATCGAGGCAGCCATGATTGGGATGAAGATAGCGCCGGGACTCCATCGTTCCTTTGCCTTTGAAGACTGGAATTGGGTGGATAAAGACTTGGTAGCACAGGCTCGCTCGACTGCACTCAATCAGATTGATCAGACCATCCAGCTGGATATTTCTGGCTCGGATATCGATGGCCGTATGGTAGAACTAGCTCGAAAAAATGCTGAGCAAGCAGGAGTAGCAGAGCAGATTCACTTCAAGCAGATGCGTCTGCAGGATTTGCATACAGATAAGATTAATGGTGTGATTATCTCTAATCCGCCGTATGGGGAGCGCCTCCTAGATGATGAGGCTGTGACTCGTCTTTATCAGGAGATGGGAGAAACTTTTGCTCCGCTCAAAACCTGGAGCAAGTTTATCCTGACTAGCGATGAAGCTTTTGAAAGCAAATATGGCAGTCAGGCCGATAAAAAACGCAAACTTTATAATGGTACTTTAAAAGTGGATTTATATCAGTATTTTGGCCAGCGTGTCAAACGTCAGTTAGATTAGAAAGGATTTGCCGTGACGAAAGAAGAAAACTACTCACCGGAAGAAGAAAAGAAAGAGTCGGTCCTTGATTTTGAAGAGGCCAAGGAAATGACAGTCGGTCAAGCTACTCGTAAAAAAGAGGAGCTGGAAGCCGGTGTGAATGAAAGCGACAATGTGCTGGATAAGTACATCAAGCAGCACCGTCAGGAAATCGAAGCTGGAAAATTTGAAACTCAGAAAATCAGAAAGCTGCAGGAGCAGGAAGCTGCTCAAGCTGAGCAAGCCTCTTCTGATTTGACCGACTTCATCAAAGAAAGACGGCAAGAGGTTGAAAGTGAGCAGGAGATTCCAGCAGCTCAGTTGACAGCCACTGAGACAGCAAGTGAGCCAGAAGCAGCTCCAAATCCCTTAGGTTCTCGCAGTCAACGCTCAGAGCAGGAAGATGCGGTTCCTGCCGCTCCCGTTCAAAAGACATCTTACGGTCCTATTCCAGAACCGCTTGATGAAAAGGAATTACAGGTTCCTAAGACACCTTTCTACAAGAAAAAAGCTTTCCTTTATCCAGTTTTAGGACTTTTAGGGATTGCTGTAGCGGGCACGGGGCTTTACTTTGCTCTGGGGCATAATTGGGGGCACAAGACCGTAACAAGCTCCAGCTCTTCAACATCGCAGTCCAGCAAAAAGAACTCGTCTTCGTCTAGCTCTGATAATACTGCCAAGAATTTGAAGGCCTTTAATGATGAATATGCTGCATTTTTCACAGATAGCAATCAGACAGCTGTCAAAAACAGTAAATTCGGCGACTTGGAAAAATTAAAAACCTTACTTGAAAAGCTAAAAGGCAGCAAAGATTATGATGCAGCCAAGAGCAAGTACGATTCCTTGGTCAAGCAGATTTCGGCTATCCAAAGTGTCAATTCGCAGTTTGATGGCGGAGCAATCACTGACGGTGTCTTGAACAAGGAAGCCAAGGCCAATACAAATGCGACCTTCTCAGATGTATCAAGTGGCAATGCTAAGTTAGATGAAGTTCTAAAGGCAGCAATTGCCCAAGGACGTAGTCAACAAGTACCAACACCAGCGCCTGCTACTGATCAGGGAGGCACCGGTACGGGTACAAGCGGCGGTTCAAGCTCGTCTGCTTCTGGTTCAGGCGCTTCCAGCTCATACTCTGGCTATGGTCTTCCAAGCAATGGAGTAAATCTGCAGAGAGATCTCAGTCGAGTCCCTTATAACCAAGCGGCTATTGATGACGTCAACAATCCAGCTTGGACATTCAACCCTGGCGTTCTGGAGAAAATTTTGCAAACTTCTCGTGAGCGTGGTTATATTTCTGGTGATAACTATATCCTGGAACGCGTCAATATTATTAAAGGAAACGGCTACTATAACCTCTTCAAGCCAGACGGCACCTACCTCTTCAGTATCAACTGTAAGACTGGCTACTTCGTCGGAAATGGTCCGGGTCATGCTGACTCACTTGATTTCTAGTTTGTTGATGAATTTCATTATATATGCACAAAAAAAGTTCTCGATTTCGAGAACTTTTTATTGTTTTAAATCACATGGCGTTCAAAGGCATCATCTGAGATTCCTTGGCTGAGAATAAGTTTAGCCCATTCTTTGGCTGAGAAGAGGCTGTGATCCTTGTAGTTTCCGCAGGATTCAATGGTTGTTCCAGGGACATCTTCCCAGCTAGTTGTTTCAGCAATTTCTTCCAGACAGGATTTGATAACCTGAGCAATCTGGTTAGAACTGTGTTGGCCCCACATAATCATGTGAAAACCGGTGCGGCAGCCAAAAGGCGAGCAGTCAATCATACCATCAATGCGCTTGCGAATCAGCATGGCTAGCAAATGCTCGATGGTATGCAGGCCGGCAGTTGGAATGGAATCTTCGTTAGGCTGAACCAAGCGGATATCAAAATTGGAAATGATGTCGCCTCTAGGGCCAGTTTCTTCTCCGATAAGGCGGACATAAGGCGCTTTGACAATGGTGTGATCCAGCTCAAAGCTTTCGACGATAACTTCTTTAGACATGGTTTCTCCTTTACAATATAGCAAGTGCGAGAAGGTTTTTCTATTGATATCAAGCCATAAGTTTGTCTTGTTAGCGAAGAAAAAACCTGTCTCATAGACACATTTTCTTCTCTGATTATAGCATAAAAATTTTTTATTTGGGAATAAAGTTTACGTCTTAGGAAAATGAAAAAATTGAACAAAAGCTTTCTTGTTTTTCAAAAAATAGGTTTGTGAATTTTTTAGATTTGTGATAGAATAGTATGGAATTTTGAATTCAACAATTAAATAGATTTGGAGTAAAAACATGGACCTATTTCCTATAATTATGTCTGTTTTTGCTGCCATCATTGGTTTAGTGATTGGATATGTAAGTGTCTCAGCTAAGATGAAATCATCTAAAGAAGCTGCAGAGCTTACTCTTTTAAATGCTGAACAAGAAGCAACCAATTTACGCGGACAGGCTGAACGCGAAGCTGATTTGATTGTCAAAGAAGCCAAGCGAGAAACAAGTTCGCTTAAAAAAGAAGCACTTTTGGAGGCAAAAGAAGAAGCCAGAAAATATCGTGAACAAGTTGATGCAGAATTTAAGTCTGAACGTCAAGAGTTAAAACAAATCGAAAGCCGCTTGACAGAGCGTGCTTCTACCCTTGACCGCAAAGACGATAATTTAAGCAACAAAGAAAAGGCTTTGGAGCAAAAAGAACAAAGTCTCTCAGATAAATCTAAACACATTGATGCGCGTGAAGAACAAGTAGCGGAACTTGAAAAGCAGAAGGCAGCAGAGCTGGAGCGAGTTGCTTCGCTATCGCAGACAGAAGCGCGTGATATTATTTTGACGCAGACCGAAGACAAGCTTTCTAAAGAGATTGCGACTAGGATTCGGGATGCGGAGCAAGATATCAAAGAGCGGTCTGACAAGGTTGCGAAGAATATCTTGGTCCAAGCCATGCAGCGTATTGCCGGTGATTATGTCGCTGAGCAAACCAACTCAACGGTGCATCTGCCAGATGACAGTATGAAGGGTCGGATTATTGGCCGTGAAGGTCGTAATATCCGGACTTTTGAAAGTCTGACTGGTATTGATGTCATCATTGACGATACGCCTGAAGTAGTCACTCTCTCAGGTTTTGATCCGATTCGTCGCGAAATTGCTCGTATGACCATGGAAGCACTCTTGAAAGACGGCCGTATTCATCCAGCTCGCATCGAGGAGTTGGTTGAGAAGAACCGTCTGGAAATTGACAATCGTATCCGTGAGTACGGGGAAGCCGCAGCTTATGAAATCGGAGCTCCTAACCTGCATCCTGATTTGATGAAAATCATGGGGCGCTTGCAGTTCCGAACTTCTTATGGTCAGAACGTCCTTCGACACTCTATTGAGGTGGCCAAGCTTTCCGGTATCATCGCTGCTGAGCTGGGTGAAAATGCTAATTTAGCTCGCCGTGCTGGATTCCTCCATGATATTGGCAAGTCTATCGACCGTGAGGTTGAAGGCAGCCACGTGGAAATCGGGACAGAACTGGCTCGTAAGTACAAGGAGCATCCAGTTGTTGTTAATACCATTGCCAGCCACCACGGAGATGTGGAAGCAGAAAGTGTCATTGCTGTTATCGTAGCTGCAGCAGACGCACTCAGTGCTGCTCGGCCAGGTGCCCGCAGTGAATCTCTGGAAAGTTATATCAAGCGTCTCCAAGATTTGGAAGAAATCGCCAATAGCTTCAAGGGAGTCAAGAATAGCTTTGCTTTACAAGCCGGCCGGGAAATCCGGATTATGGTTCAGCCGGACAAGATTAAGGATGACAAGATTACGATTTTGGCTCACGATGTTCGTGAAAAGATCGAAAACAACTTGGAATATCCGGGCAATATCAAGGTAACGGTTATCCGTGAGATGCGGGCCGTTGACTACGCAAAATAAAGAAAAAATGCAGTCTGTTAACAGATTGCTTTTTTCTTGAATTATTTGCTGGTCTATTTTGTTTTCCGTATGATTGCTTGATTATTTTTCTATTTTCTCAAAACTCTAGACACATACATTTCTTCCTATCCTCTTGAAATATCTGCCTAATTTTGTTACACTAGATAGAAAGACTGTGAAGGAGACATGATGACGGAACGAGGCTTACTAATCGTCTTTTCTGGTCCCTCTGGTGTAGGAAAAGGGACTGTTAGACGAGAAATTTTTGAAAGCACTGATAACCAATTTCAGTACTCGGTATCCATGACGACTCGTCCTCAGCGTCCAGGCGAAGTGGATGGAGTTGACTATTTCTTCCGCACTCGTGAGGAGTTTGAAGAGCTGATTCGTCAGGGCCAGATGCTGGAGTACGCAGAGTATGTAGGAAACTACTACGGTACGCCTCTGACTTATGTCAATGAAACGCTGGATAAAGGAATTGATGTCTTCCTAGAGATTGAAGTTCAGGGAGCTTTGCAAGTCAAGAAAAAAGTTCCAGATGCTGTTTTTATTTTTTTGACTCCTCCAGACTTAGAAGAACTTAAAGACCGCTTGGTTGGTCGTGGAACAGACAGTGCTGAGATTATCGCCCAGCGCATTGAAAAGGCCAAAGAAGAAATTGCCCTTATGCGCGAGTATGATTATGCCATTGTCAATGATCAGGTGCCGCTGGCTGCCGACCGTGTCAAGCGCGTGATTGAAGCAGAGCATTTCCGAGTAGACCGTGTTATCGGCCGTTATCAGGACATGCTTCCCAAAAATGAAACGATTATTCGATAGAAAGTTAGAAATTAGGTAGAAAATTATGATGTTAAAACCGTCTATTGACACTTTGCTAGACAAGGTTCCGTCAAAATATTCCTTGGTTATTTTAGAAGCTAAGCGTGCGCATGAGCTTGAAGCTGGAGCTCCCGCTACGCAGGAATTCAAGTCTGTCAAATCCACTCTTCGTGCTTTGGAAGAAATTGAATCCGGTAATGTTGTTATTCATCCAGATCCAGAAGGCAAGCGCGAGGCGGTTCGCCGTCGGGCAGAAGAAGAGCGCCTGCGTAAAGAAGAAGAAGAACGCAAGATTAAAGAGCAAATCGCTAAAGAAAAAGAAGAAGGTGAGAAGATTTAAGGTTGGGGATGCTCAATCTTATTTTTTCTGTAATGATGTTTAGGAAAGTGGGGTGAGAATATGAAGGTGGCAAAGATTATTGTGGATGTTCCTCTGATGCAGACGGACAAGCCCTATAGTTATGCTATTCCAGAAGAGTTTGCAGGAATGCTGACAGCTGGCATGCGAGTCCATGTCCCTTTTGGGCAGGGAAATCGCCTGATTCAGGGGATTGTGGTCGGCTTTGATGAGACGGGAGGCCAAGAAGAGCTGAAGGAAATTGCAGAAGTCCTTGATTTCAGTCCCGTGCTGAATCAGGAACAGCTCTGGCTGGCGGACGAGCTGCGCAAGTCAGTCTTTTCTTATAAGATTAGCCTTTTAAAGGCCATGTTGCCTAGTCTTCTCAACTCCAGCTATGATAAACTGCTCTATCCGACAGAGCTGCTGAATGATAAGGAACGCTCAGCTATCTTTGGTCAGGAGCCCAGTCTTCGCTTTTCTGATTTGGACAAGAAAAGTCAGGCCAAGCTGATGCGACTGACCCAGACTGGCCGCATTCGACTGGAGTATCAGGCGACGGACAAGAAGCATATTAAGACTGAGAAATGGTATCAGGTTAATCATAACGCTCTGCAAAATCATGATCTTCCCCGGCAAGCCAAGAAAAAACAAGCATTAAAAGAAGTCTTGCTGGAGCAGCAGGACAGCCAGCTCTTGGCTGATTTGCGAGAAAACTTTTCGCGCGATATTATTAATTACTTTATCAAAGAAAACCTAATTAGCATTGAGGATAGAGAAATCAGCCGTTCTGCTGCTTATTTCCAAAAGGAGCGGCAGCAGCAAAGTCTGACCCTAAATGATGAACAAGCTGCAGCGGTTGCGGCAATCACTCAGAAAATTGGTCAGAGTCATTCTCAGCCAGTCCTTTTAGAAGGGGTCACAGGCAGTGGGAAGACCGAAGTTTACCTGCAGGTCATCGCAGAGGCACTGGCTCAGGGAAAGACCGCTATCATGTTGGTTCCAGAGATCTCTCTGACTCCGCAGGTTACTGACCGCTTTATTTCTAGATTTGGCGACCAAGTTGCTATTTTGCATTCAGGCCTGTCTGACGGTGAGAAATATGATGAGTGGCGCAAGGTGGAGCGAGGAGCTGCCCAGGTTGTTGTTGGTGCGCGTTCAGCTATTTTTGCTCCGCTGACAAATATTGGAGCCATTATCATTGATGAAGAGCATGAATCTTCCTACAAGCAGGATTCCAATCCTCGTTATCATGCCAGAGAGGTGGCTCTCTTGCGAGCTCAGTACAATCAAGCTGTCTTAGTGCTGGGTTCGGCGACTCCGAGCTTGGAGAGTCGTGCTCGAGCAAGCCGTGGTGTCTATGATTTTCAGCTGCTCAGCAAGCGTGCAAATCCGCTAGCTCAGATTCCTCAAGTGGAAGTGGTGGATTTTCGGGATTATATCGGCCAGCATGAAGCCAGTAATTTCACCCCAGTCTTGCTAGAGGCTATTCAAGATTGTCTGGATAAGGGAGAACAGACGGTTCTCATGCTTAATAGGCGGGGTTATTCCAGCTTTGTCATGTGTCGGGAATGTGGGACCGTTGACAGCTGTCCCAACTGTGATATTTCTCTGACCCTGCATATGGACACTAAGACCATGAACTGCCACTACTGTGGTTTTACTAAGAATATTCCTCAGAGTTGTCCAAACTGTGCCAGCCGCAGCATTCGCTATTATGGCACTGGGACGCAGAAAGCTTATGATGAGTTAGTTCAGCTCTTTCCACAGGCTCGCATTTTGCGGATGGATGTAGATACGACCCGTAAGAAAGGCAGTCATGAAGCCATTTTAGAAAGCTTTGGTCAGGGGCAGGCAGATATTCTCTTAGGCACCCAGATGATTGCCAAGGGATTGGATTTTCCAAATGTGACGCTAGTTGGCGTTCTCAATGCGGATACTGCTCTTAATCTACCGGACTTTCGCTCTTCAGAGCGAACCTTCCAGCTGCTGACTCAAGTGGCTGGCCGGGCTGGTCGGGCTGAAAAGGCTGGTCAGGTCTTTATCCAGTCCTACAATCCTCATCATTATGCGATTGAGTTTGCCAAGCAGCAGGATTATGAAGGCTTTTATGCTTATGAAATGGGAATCCGCCGGCAGCTAGGCTATCCGCCATATTACTTTACGGTCGGTCTAACCCTGTCGCACAAGGACGAAGAGACAGCAGTTCGAAAAGCCTATGAGGTTATGGATATTCTGCGAAGCGTTCTGTCAGAAAAAGTGCAAATCCTGGGTCCAACGCCGAAGCCGATTGCCCGCACCCACAATCTCTATCATTATCAGATTCTACTCAAATATCGCTTTGAAGACAAGCTGCAGGCGACGCTAAATCAAGTCTTGGACTGGACGCAGAATCGGGACAATAAAGATTTACGCCTGACAATTGATAATGAACCACAAAATTTTATGTAAAGCTTTTTAGCCGAGATTAAGGTTGTTGCAGGCGACTTCTGATATAATAAGGGAAGGAACAAAGAAGGAATCAATAGTTGAAAATGATGAAAATAATATTTATGGGAACACCGGACTTCTCAGCGACTGTCCTAAAAGGGCTGCTGGACAGCGGTCAATATGAAGTGTTAGCAGTGGTAACGCAGCCGGACCGTGCCGTCGGTCGAAAAAGAGAGATTTGCATGACTCCAGTAAAAGAGCTGGCCTTGGAATACGGGCTGCAAGTTTATCAACCGGAGAAGCTGGCTCAAAGCTCGGATTTAGAGGAGTTGATGAACTTAGAAGCAGACGGTATTGTCACAGCTGCTTTTGGGCAGTTTTTACCTAGCCGCTTGCTAGACAGTGTTGACTTTGCGGTGAATGTTCATGCCTCCTTGTTGCCTAAATACCGAGGTGGAGCTCCCATTCACTATGCTCTGATCAATGGAGATGAGCAAGCGGGTGTTACGATTATGGAAATGGTCAAGGAAATGGATGCTGGAGACATGATAGCCAGCAAGGCGACGCCGATTGAAGAGACTGACAATGTCGGAACTCTCTTTGAAAAATTGGCGCTTATCGGTCGAGACCTGTTATTGGATGTTCTGCCAGCTTATAGGGCAGGGCAGATTATCCCTCAGCCGCAGGATCCTAGCCAGGTCACTTTCTCTCCGAATATCAGTCCAGAAGAAGAGCGGATAGACTGGAGCAAAACAAACCGCCAAATTTTCAATCAAATTCGCGGCATGTATCCTTGGCCAGTAGCTCATACCTTGCTGCAGGGGCAACGCTTTAAGATTTACGAAGCAGATATGGCGTCTGGCGACGGTCAGCCTGGACAGATATTGTCTATTAGTAAAAAAGAGCTGGTGGTCGCAGCTGGTCAGGGAGCTCTCTCGCTGAAGACAGTTCAGCCTGCTGGCAAGCCCAAGATGGCTATCGTTGATTTTTTGAATGGACTGGGCCGCAGCCTGTCCCTAGGAGATACTTTTGGAAAGTAAGCATAAAACGGCCCGTTGGCAGGCCTTGGAAATTTTGGAAGAAGTTTTTGAAGAAGGAGCCTATTCCAATATCGCCTTAAACCGAGCTCTGAGTCAAAGTCCGCTGAGTCAAGCAGATAAAGGTCTGGTAACAGAGCTGGTTTACGGCACAGTTGCTCGGAAAATCACTCTGGAATGGTATCTATCCCATCTGATTGAGGATAGGGACAAATTAGATAACTGGCTCTACATTCTGCTTATGCTCAGTCTGTACCAGATGCTCTATCTGGACAAAATCCCTCAGCATGCAACTGTTCATGAGGCTGTTGAAATTGCGAAAATCCGTAAACGCGGCAGTGAGAAATTTATCAATGCCTTGTTACGTAGGATTGAGCGTGAGGGTGTAGCTGATTTTAAAACAATCAAGCGCAAAAACAAGCGCTATTCGATTCAGTATTCTCTGCCGGTCTGGCTGGTCAAAGACCTGATAGAAGAGTATGGCGAAGAAAGAGCTCTAGCTATCTTTGCCAGTCTCTTTGTTCGTAGTAAGGCCAGCATTCGCGTGACGGATATGTCGCGAAAGGCAGAGTTTCGTCAGCTTTTAGGGGCTGAGAACTCGCTTTTATCTCCGTCAGCCTTGGTTAAAAGACAGGGGCATTTTGCTGGGCATCAGCTCTTTGAAAGCGGAGCGATTACGATTCAGGATGAGTCTAGCCAGCTTGTTGCTCCAACTCTGGACATCGAAGGAGAGGAGGAGATTTTGGATGCCTGCAGTGCACCGGGGGGCAAGACTGTTCACATGGCTTCCTATCTGACGAGCGGCCACATTACAGCCTTGGACCTCTACGATCATAAGTTAGAGCTCGTAGAAGAAAATGCAGAAAGAGTGGGCTTGGCAGATAAAATCACAACTAAAAAGCTGGACGCGACCAAGGTATTTGAGACTTTTGGCCCAGATGCTTTCGATAAAATCCTGGTGGACGCTCCTTGCTCAGGTATTGGCTTAATTCGCCGCAAACCGGATATAAAATATAATAAAGAAAATGCAGATTTTGAGAATTTACAAAAAATTCAGCTGGATATACTAGACAGCGTTTGTCAAAGTCTACGTAAAGGTGGTATAATAGCTTATAGTACTTGCACGATTATGGCCAAAGAGAATTTTGAGGTTGTCGAGAAATTTCTGGCCAGTCATCCGAACTTTGAGCAAGTCTTATTAGACCATGAAAGAAAAGATATCGTCAAAGACGGCTGTATCTTAATTACGCCGGAATTATATGAAAGCGACGGATTTTTTATCAGTCAATTTAGGAAGATATCGGAATAAGAGGAGGAAACTGACAGTATGGAAATTTCATTATTAACAGATGTTGGTCAAAAGCGTACAAATAACCAAGATTATGCCAATCTTTTTGTGAATCGGGCTGGCAAGACCCTAATCATCTTGGCAGATGGTATGGGCGGTCACAGAGCTGGAAACATTGCCAGCGAAATGGCTGTGACAGACTTAGGAGCTGCCTGGGTTGATACACAGATTGATTCGGTGAATCAGGTGCGTGAATGGTTTGCGGAGCACTTGGAAGAGGAAAATCAGCGCATTCATCAATTTGGTCAAGATGAAGAATACAAGGGCATGGGAACGACTTTGGAAGCCTTGGCTATTATTGATAATCAAGCCATCTATGCCCATATCGGTGATTCTCGCATCGGTTTGATCCGTGGTGATGAATACCGTCAGCTGACTAATGATCACTCGCTTGTTAATGCTTTATTGAAAGCTGGACAGATTACTCCAGAAGAAGCAGAGCGTCATCCGCAGAAGAATATCATTACCCAGTCTATTGGTCAAAAAGACGAAGTACAGCCTGACTATGGCATGATTACCTTGGAAGATGGTGACTACCTTCTGCTTAATAGTGACGGTCTGACCAATATGATTTCAGACAGTGAAATTTGTGACATTGTCACCAGCGACATCAGCCTGTCTGAAAAAACTGGAACCTTAATTCGCTTTGCCAACAATGCTGGAGGGCTGGATAACATCACAGTTGCTCTGGTTCGCTTTGACAAGGAGGATAAGGCATGATTCAAATCGGCAAAATCTTTGCCGGGCGATATAAAATCATCAAGCAGATTGGCCGCGGAGGCATGGCAGATGTCTATTTGGCCAAGGACTTGATTTTGGATGGTGAGGAAGTTGCGGTAAAGGTTCTTAGGACCAATTACCAGACAGATCCTATCGCTGTCGCGCGTTTCCAGCGGGAAGCCAAGGCGATGGCTGACTTGGACCATCCGCACATCGTTCGGATTACTGATATTGGGGAAGAAGATGGCCAGCAGTATCTGGCTATGGAATACGTGGCAGGTCTTGACCTCAAGCGCTATATCAAAGAGAATTCTCCGATTTCAAATGAAGAAGCAGTCAGAATCATGGGACAAATCTTGCTGGCAATGCGCTTAGCGCATACACGCGGTATTGTCCATCGTGACCTGAAACCACAAAATGTCCTCTTGACCCCAGATGGCAATGCCAAGGTAACAGACTTTGGGATTGCGGTGGCCTTTGCGGAGACAAGTCTGACTCAGACTAACTCAATGCTGGGCTCGGTTCATTATCTATCGCCTGAGCAGGCGCGTGGTTCTAAAGCAACTGTTCAGAGTGACATTTATGCGATGGGGATTATTTTTTATGAGATGTTGACAGGTCATATCCCTTATGATGGGGATAGTGCCGTTACGATTGCCCTTCAGCATTTCCAAAAGCCGCTGCCATCCATCATTTCTGAAAATCCTAATGTTCCTCAGGCCTTGGAAAATGTCGTCATTAAGGCAACAGCCAAAAAACTGACGGATCGTTATCAGTCAGTTGCAGAGATGTATGTTGACTTGTCCAGCAGCTTATCTTATGAGCGTCGCAATGAAAAGAAATTAGTTTTTGATGATGTAGCGAAAGCAGACACCAAGACCTTACCAAAAATCTCACCTGTACCGCAGCCAGCAGTTCCACCTGTTAAGCCAACTCCAGCTAAAACGGAATCGGATGAAGTTAAGGAAGAGACAGCTGATACGGTTAAGAAAGTTCCAAAGAAACGTCGTTTGAGAACGCGTTACAAGGTGCTTTTCTTTGCAGTCCTATTGGTTTTGGCAGCTTTTGTTGTCCTTCTCTATAACAGCCCGTCCAATACCAGCGTGCCAGATGTTTCTGGTCAGACTGTAGCAGAGGCTCGTTCCGCTATTGAAGCTAAGAAGCTGGTTGTTGGAGAGGAAAAGGAAGAATACAGCGACAATGTCGAATCTGGTAAAGTCATTAAAACCGATCCACAGGCCAACAGTCAGCGCCGCGAAGGCAGCAAAATTGACCTGATTATCTCCAAGGGACCAAAGACCTTTGTGATGGAAGATTATGTCGGTCAAGCAAAATCGGCCGTAGTTGAAAATCTGAAAACAAACTATAATGTTTCTGAGAAATTGATTGAGATTGTTGAGGAGGAATCGGATGAGTACGAGCCAGGTCAGGTCATTCGCCAGTCACCGGCAGCTGGTTCGACCTATGATTTGACTTCTAATCATAAGATCAAGCTGACAGTGGCCAAAGAAGTAACTAGTGTGTCCATGCCTGACTTTGGCAGCATGCAGTACACCTACGCCAATGCTCGTTCTTACTTGATTCAAATGGGAATTTCTTCTTCCCGAATTGAACGAGTTGTTGACCGTTCGGTCACTTCTACTCAGGCTGATTTGGTGACTTCTCAGTCACCAGCGGCAGGTCAGACAATTGACCTCAAGTCTAATGAAAAAATCACTCTTTACGTGACAGAAGCAACGACACCATCATCATCTAGCTCGTCATCTTCGTCGTCTAGTAGCAGCTCAAAGAGCAGCTCATCGTCTGAAGATAGTGGGCATGGAACTAATTCCAGCTCATCTGATGGTTGATTAATAAACCATCCATTTTAAGTTTTTCAGCTTAAAACGGATGGTTTTTTCTTTTTTGCTGGACAAATTTCCCTATTTCATGCCTTGGACGGAGGATTTTTGGCCTAATTTTGTTAAAATAGGAAGGTAGAGAAAGGAAAAGGCTATGTGGAAGGTTCAATTATTTGTCTTTGTTGAAACAGTCTTACTATCCATGGCATTGGTGACCATGTTGGCAGCTGATTTTTCACGTGTTGTCATTATCTTGGTCCTTTTTTTGCTGTTGCTCTATTATTACTTCGGCAAGCAAAAAGGGAATTTTCTGCTGGTCGCTTCCATGATTATGCTGTTTTTCATTATTATGCTCAATCCCTATGTCATTGCTGCCCTTTTATTCGCGCTGGTTTATGGAATGATTGTGGCCTACCCTTATATCTATAAGGAAAATCAAGAAACCCATCTCGTTTACGAAGAAGATGTGGAAATTCAGAGTGAGAAGAATCGCTGGTTGGGGGACCTGCAGCATTTTTCTAAGGACAGCTGTCAATTTCACGACATCAATCTCTTGCGCATTGTTGGGAAAGACACCATTCATTTGGAAGACGTGATTTTGGTTAACCATGATAACGTCATTGTCATTCGAAAAGGTTTTGGTGATACCAAGATTATTGTGCCACTGGATGTGGAAATTCAGCTGCAAATCAATACTCTTTACGGGGAGCTGAACTTTCTGCATCATCCATCTCGCAAACTGCGCAATGAAACCATTTCGCTGACGACACCAGACTACAAGCGGGCCAATAAGACAGTGAAGATTGTTCTCGTCAGCTTCTTAGGAAATGTGGAGGTTGTCAGAAAGTGAAGAAATCAAATTATTTTCTCATTCTCCTCTATACTTTCTTTGTTTTATTTATCATTTTCCACTATATTTTCAATATTTTTGATTTCACTTGGCAGGAGCTCTTTAATGATTTGGAGCTGTTGCAGTCTTTTGTGTTCTTTGTTGTGATTATCGGTTTATCACTGACCATTCTGATTGTGATTGCGGCCCGCTTAATCCAATATCTATCGGTAGCCCATGTGCAAAAAAATCTTCGGTCTTTGCTGGATGGACGGAGACTGGAGCCGACAGACCAACCCGAGTTGGATAGCTCTCTGCATCAGCTCGAGAGAAGGCTGCATCGTTTGACAGAGAATCTCCAAAAGTCTGAAAATCAAACCCTGCAGACAGAAGAAAAAATTATCGAAAAAGAACGGCGGCGGATTGCCGATATTCTGGACACAGCCCAGAAGGATTTGCGGATTCTCCTGCTTCATTTGCGACCTACAGAGTTGGAAAATAAGACTCTGGTCGAAGGTATGGATGTGATTATCAAGGAGCTGACTGATAAAAGCGACATTGATGTTCATTTCAATCATCAGGTTGGGCATCTACCTAAACAGATGGAGGAGCATGTCTTCAGAATCATGCAGGAAATTATCAACAACACACTGCGGCATGCCCAGGCCAGTCGGTTGGATATTTACCTCTATCAGGCACCTAATGAGCTTAAAATCAAGGTATCTGATAATGGCATTGGTTTTGATCCGCTGGCCCAGGATGAACTCAGCTACGGCTTGAAAAATATGGAAGACCGTGTACGGGATATGGCGGGCACTTTTAAGCTTTTGACAGCCCCCAGAAAAGGTCTTTCTATTGAAATCACAATACCTTTACTAGAAGGAGAAAATCATGAAGATATTGTTAGTGGATGACCATCAGATGGTCAGATTGGGATTGAAAAGTTATCTGGAACTGCAAGAGGATATAGCAGAGGTATCCGAAGCAGTCAATGGCAAAGAAGGTGTGGAGAAGGCTTTGGCAAGTCGTCCGGATGTGATTATCATGGATATTGTCATGCCTGAGATGAATGGGATTGAAGCGACACTGGCCATTTTAAAAGAGTGGCCGGAAGCAAAGATTCTGATTTTGACTTCTTATCTGGATAATGAAAAAATTTATCCTGTTCTGGATGCAGGCGCTCATGGATATATGCTTAAGACTTCCAGCGCTGAAGAAATTCTCCGTGCTATCAAAAAAGTGGCCAAGGGAGAATTTGCCATTGAAACAGAGGTCAGCAAGAAAGTAGAGTATCATCGTAACCATATTGAGCTCCATGAGGATTTGACAGCTCGCGAGCGTGATATTTTGGGGCTTTTAGCCAAGGGGTATGAGAATCAACGGATTGCGGATGAGCTCTTCATTTCCCTCAAAACGGTCAAGACTCATGTCTCCAATATCCTGTCCAAATTGGAGGTGAGCGACCGCACTCAGGCAGTTGTTTATGCTTTTCAGCACCATCTTGTCCCACAAGAAGACTTTTAATGGTATAATAGAAAAGATTAAAGATTGGACAAAAGAAGACATGGACGTAAAATTAAAGTATAAGGCAAAAAAGATAAAAATTGTCTTTTTCGATATAGATGATACCCTACGAGTCAAGGATACGGGCTTTATCCCAGATTCTATTCAGACAGTTTTCAAGCAGTTGAAGGACAAAGGGATTTTGACAGGTATTGCGTCTGGTCGAGGAATGTTTGGTGTCGTGCCGGAATTGAGAGCTTTGCAGCCAGACTTTTTCGTTACACTGAACGGAGCCTATGTCGAGGACAGCAAAGGGAAGGTGATTTCTCAGACGGTTATCCCGTCCGATAGAGTGACATCCTATATTGCTTGGGCTCAGGAGGAAGGAATTGAATATGGTCTGGTTGGTAGCCATGGAGCAGCCTTGTCCAATCGAAATTCTCTGATTTCAGAGGCTATTGATGTGGTTTATCCAGATTTGCCTGTTGATCCAGACTTTCATTTAGACAAGGATATTTATCAGCTTTGGACCTTTGAAGATAGAGGAGATAGCCTGCAGCTGCCAGAGGCGTTAGCGGAGCATCTGCGTTTGGTTCGCTGGCATCCTCATTCGTCAGATGTCGTTCCGACAGAAGGTTCCAAGGCAGCCGGAGTTTCCAAGGTTGTCGAGCATCTGGGCTTGAAACCTGAAAATGTCATGGTTTTTGGCGACGGGCTCAATGATCTGGAATTGTTTGACTATGCCGGAATTGGCATTGCCATGGGTGTTTCCCATGAAGAACTGCGAAAAAGAGCAGATTATATTACAAAAACAGTAGAAGAAGACGGTATTTTTGCCGCTTTAGAGGAGTTAGGTATGGTAGAAAAAGAATTACATTTTCCACAAGTAGAACTTGCAGCAGCAGAAGGTCCAAAAGCGACTATCAAGACTAATCATGGGGACATGACAGTTCAGCTGTTTCCAGAACAGGCACCAAAAACAGTCGCTAACTTTATTGCCCTTGCTAAAGATGGTTATTATGACGGTGTGATTTTCCACCGCATTATTCAGGACTTTATGATTCAGGGCGGAGATCCAACTGGTACTGGTATGGGTGGTCAATCTATTTATGGCGAGAAATTTGAAGATGAGTTTTCACCTGAACTGTACAATATTCGTGGGGCTCTTTCTATGGCAAACGCTGGGCCAAATACTAACGGCAGTCAATTCTTCATTGTTCAAAATAAAAATCTACCTTATTCGGCTAAGGAGTTGAGCCGCGGCGGTTGGCCTGAAGCTATCGCTGAAGTCTATGCCAGTCAGGGAGGAACACCGCATTTGGATCGGCGCCACACTGTCTTTGGTCAGCTGGCTGATGAAGCGTCCTACCACGTTTTGGACAAGATTGCAGCTGTTGAAACGGGTGCTATGGACAAGCCTGTGGAAGATGTTGTGATTGAGGCGATTGAGGTAGAAGACTGATGAAAATCGGTGATAAATTAAAAGGCAAAATCACAGGGATTCAGCCTTATGGAGCTTTTGTTGAGCTGGAAAATGGAACAATTGGTCTGATTCATATCTCAGAAATTCGTCCGGGTTATATTGAAAATATCCATGATAGTGTAAAGATTGGCCAGCAAGTCTTGGTACAGGTTGTGGACTATGATGAATTTTCTGGGAAGTCCAGTCTGTCCATGCGGACCCTAGAAGAAGAAAAGCACCGCCTCCCTAGACGCCACCGCTTTTCAAATGATCGCTGTAAAATTGGTTTTGAGCCTTTAGGCAGACAGCTGCCTATCTGGATCAAAGAGGCAAAAAAATTCTTAAAAGAAGAAAAAGTTTAAAAAATATCCTGTTCCATAAGAGAACAGGATATTTTGCTTGGATAGAATTGCTATTCAATTCATAGCCGATTGCTAAGTTGAAATGGACATGTTTTCAAAAAATACTAAGCATCAAATTCGTAGAGAGCGGTAGACAGGTAGCGTTCGCCGTTATCAGGAGCCAGAGCAAGGACTTTTTTGCCAGCTCCTAGTTTTTTCGCTACTTTAATAGCTGCGAAAATAGCAGCGGCAGATGAAATCCCCACTAGGAAGCCTTCATGACCGCCAATATAGCGTCCGAATTCCAGTGCTTGATCAGAAGTTACGCGGACAATACCGTTGTAGGCTTCTGTATCCAAGGTCTCTGGAATGAATCCAGCTGAAAGTCCTTGGATTTTGTGAGGGCCTGGCTTCTCACCAGAAAGGATAGCAGATTCGTCTGCTTCAACTGCGTAGATTTGGATGTCCGGATTAACTTTTTTGAGAGCGTGAGATACACCGGAAATAGTTCCGCCAGTTCCGACACCGCCAACAAAAGCGTCCAGTCCAGTTTCACCGAAAGCAGCAATAATTTCTGCTCCTGTTGTTCGTTCGTGAACCTCTGGATTGGCCGGATTGTTAAATTGCAGTGGCAGCCAGCCATTTCGTTCTTGTGCGATTTCTTGTGCTTTTGCAATGGCACCTTTCATTCCTTCGCTACCTGGAGTCAAGACTAACTCAGCACCATAAGCTTGGATAATCTTGCGGCGTTCCACACTCATGGTTTCTGGCATAACAATGACAACCTTGTAGCCTTTGGCTGCTCCAACCCATGAAAGGCCAATACCAGTATTTCCGCTGGTTGCTTCAACGATGGTATCGCCAGGCTTAATAAGGCCATCGCGCTCAGCCGCCTCAATCATGCTGAGAGCAATCCGGTCTTTAACAGACGAACCAGGATTGAAAGCCTCTAACTTCACATAAACCTCAGCAGCTCCTTCTGGAACCAAGTTGTTCAATTTGACGATGGGAGTTTGCCCAATTAGTTCTGTAATGTTTTGATAAATACGTGACATAGAATACATACCTCAATATAATTTAATAGAATTAGTATAAAATGAAATAAGAGCTTTGTAAAATATAAAAAAGCTATGAGAGCCATAGCTTTTCTTTATGTCAAAGCGTCAAGGGAACTTCTACTTGGCGCAGTCCTTGATCCATTATCCCCAATTTGCCCTTAAAAAACTCAGTCAGTTTATCTTTGAGCAGTTCTCTTTCACCTTTGTCAACGAAAAGAAGAGTGGAGACAGTATCTGTAAATTCAGTATCGTATTCAGAAAGATTTTCCGCCTTGAGAAAATTCGTAAAATCCTGATATTGGCTGTAAGACAGTTTTAGGCGCAGGCCGGCCTGTTCTTTTATTTCAACCAGTCCAATCTCCTTAATAGCTAGAGCAACACTGCCGGCATAAGCTCGAATTAGACCGCCGGCTCCTAGCTTAATGCCGCCAAAATAGCGAGTAACCACAACGCAAAGATTGGTCAAATTGTGCTTTTCTAGAACTCCCAGCATAGGAACTCCGGCTGTTCCGCTGGGCTCCCCATCATCACTGGTCCGCTTAATATCGCTCTTTTCTCCAATGATAAAAGCAGAGCAGTTATGAGTAGCCTTGTAATGTTCCTTTTTTATAGCCGCGATAAAAGCGCGAGCTTCTTCCTCGGAGTAAACTCGTTTTACATGGCAGATAAAGCGGGATTTTTTAATTTCCTCTTGAACCATACCATCTTCTTTAATTGTCTTAAATTCCATAACTATATTTTACAAGAAAATATGAATTTTGCCAAAAAATTACGAATAAATAAGTATGTTAGAGTTACAAGATTGTTTAGGACGGATATTTACAGAAAATCAGTTAGAGCCTAGCTTGCGAGCAAAAGCAAAAGAAATTCCCAGTATCCGAGAAGAAAAAGGCAAGCTCCGCTGTGGACGCTGCAACAGCTTGATTGAACGAGAAAATCAACTGCCTGTTGGAGCTTATTATTGCAGAGAATGCTTAATCTTGGGTCGGGTACGGAGTGACCAAAAACTCTACTATTTTCCCCAAGAGGATTTTCCTAAGAATCAGGTGCTTAAATGGCAGGGGCAACTGACAGAGTTTCAGGGGAAGGTCTCCAAAGGCTTGCTTGATGCCTTAGAGAAAAGACAGAATACGTTAGTGCATGCTGTTACTGGCGCTGGAAAAACAGAAATGATTTACCAAGTGCTTGCAAGAGTTATTGATAGAGGAGGTTCTGTCTGTTTGGCCAGTCCGCGGATTGATGTTTGTTTAGAGCTTTATCGGCGCCTTAAAGAAGATTTTTCTTGTGAAATAGCCCTTCTGCATGGGGAGTCAGAAGCTTATTTTCGCAGTCCCTTGGTGATTGCCACTACTCACCAGCTCTTAAAATTTTATAAAGCATTTGATTTGTTGATTGTGGACGAGGTAGACGCCTTTCCTTATGTGGATAATCCCATACTGTATCACGCTGTAGAGCGTTCAGTTAAAGAGGATGCTACAACTATTTTTCTGACAGCCACTTCCACAGATGAACTGGATAAAAGAGTTCAAAAAGGCCAGTTGAAACGCCTGAGTCTTCCCAGAAGATTTCATGGTAATCCCTTGACCATCCCTCAGAAAGTTTGGTTATCTGATTTTCAAAATTATCTTCAGAAGAAGAAAATAGCACCTAAACTTTTGAACTATATACAAAAACAGAGAAAGACTCAATTTCCTCTCTTAATATTTGCTGCAGAAATTCAAAGAGGAGAGGATTTTGCTCAGGCTTTGCAGATTGCTCTGCCGGATGAAAAGCTGGCTTTTGTCGCCTCCACAACAGAAAATCGTCTAGAGATTGTCGAGCAGTTTCGTCGCAAGGAGATCACTATTTTGGTGACAACGACTATCTTAGAGCGTGGGGTAACCTTTCCTGGTGTAGATGTTTTTGTCTTGGAAGCCAATCATCGCCTGTTCAGTCGTAGTGCTCTGGTTCAGATTTCAGGCCGAGTTGGCCGTAGTATGGATAGACCGACTGGACAGTTGCTATTTTTTCATGATGGGACTACCCTTGCTATGGAAAAGGCAATTCGGGAAATGAGGGATATGAATAAAGAGGCAGGATTATGACAGAGTGTCTTTTATGCAAGGAGCAAATTGAGGAGAAAGGCAGTTTTTTACAGCTTTTTCTATTAAAAGGAGAAGGACCAAGCTGCTGCTCAACTTGCTATCAAAAATTTGAATGCATATCTGAAGAGCATTGCCCTCAATGTTTTCGCAACAGGCAATCAGATTTATGCACAGATTGTCAAAAATGGGAGAAAGAGGGGAATCAAGTCCAGCATCAGTCACTATTTACCTATAATGAAGCAATGAAGAATTATTTCAGTCAATACAAGTTTCAGGGAGACTATGTATTGCGCTTTGTATTTGCAAAAGCAGCTAAAAAAGCAGTCAAAATGTTTAGAGAGCATACCATTGTTCCGATTCCAGTCAGTATCGAAAAATTTCAAGTGAGAGGTTTTAATCAAGTGCAGGGGATTTTAGATGCTGCAAACTTGTCATATAGAAATATCTTGGAGAAAAAAGACACCCTGGCACAGTCGAGTAAGACACGTGAGGAGCGTCTGCAGACGCAGCAGGCTTTTAAAATTAAGAATGGAGTTGATTTACCAGATAAAATTTTGCTGGTTGATGATATTTATACGACTGGAAAAACCTTGCAATTGGCTAAGCAAATCTTGCTGGAAGCAGGAGTGAAAGAAATTTTGACATTTTCAATCGCAAGATAAGAAAAAATTTGCAAAAAAAGAATGAAAGCGTTATAATGATATTATAAATAAAACATTTATGTTTAGAAAGAAGGTACTTATATGCTTAAATATAGTATCCGTGGTGAAAACCTAGAAGTAACAGATGCTCTCCGTGACTACGTAGTTTCTAAACTTGAGAAGATTGAGAAGTATTTCCAAGCAGAGCAAGAACTTGATGCGCGTGTGAACCTCAAGGTTTACCGTGAAAAAACTGCGAAAGTGGAAGTAACAATTCCGCTAGGCTCCATCACTCTTCGTGCAGAAGATATCTCTCAGGACATGTATGGATCAATTGATTTGGTCACAGATAAGATTGAGCGCCAAATCCGTAAAAATAAGACCAAGATTGAAAGAAAGAATCGCAATAAGGTTGCTACAAGCCAGCTTTTCACAGATTCCTTTGCTGAAGAAGCAGAAGAAGTTCCGTCAAAAGTTGTCCGTTCAAAACACATAGATTTGAAGCCGATGGACTTGGAAGAAGCGATTCTGCAGATGGATTTATTGGGTCATGATTTCTTCATATATTCCGATGCTGAGGACAGCAGCACAAATGTTATATATCGTCGCGAGGATGGAGATATTGGCCTTTTAGAGGTTAAATAAAGTAAGAAAAGAGGGTTGAGAGCAGTTTTCTCAACCTTTTTAGATTATAGAAAGTCATACACTCAGGTGACATAAACCAGCTTCCTGCTCACAAAGAAATTAACTTTATACTTAGAACTGAAAAATAAACTTTTAAAAAAATAAAAAAAGATCAAAAAAGGTATTGACAGTTGGTAGGTATAGGTGATATACTAATATAGTTGTCGCGAAAGACAAAGCCCTTTGAAAACTGAACAAGACGAACCAAGTGCAGGGTGACATAGAGATATGTAACCTGTCAAAAAAACGAGAAAATAAATCTGTCAGTGGACAGTAATGAGTGCGAACTCAAACTTTTTAATGAGAGTTTGATCCTGGCTCAGGACGAACGCTGGCGGCGTGCCTAATACATGCAAGTAGAACGCTGAAGAGAGGAGCTTGCTCTTCTTGGATGAGTTGCGAACGGGTGAGTAACGCGTAGGTAACCTGCCTGGTAGCGGGGGATAACTATTGGAAACGATAGCTAATACCGCATGATATTAATTATCGCATGATAATTAATTGAAAGATGCAATTGCATCACTACCAGATGGACCTGCGTTGTATTAGCTAGTTGGTGAGGTAACGGCTCACCAAGGCGACGATACATAGCCGACCTGAGAGGGTGATCGGCCACACTGGGACTGAGACACGGCCCAGACTCCTACGGGAGGCAGCAGTAGGGAATCTTCGGCAATGGGGGGAACCCTGACCGAGCAACGCCGCGTGAGTGAAGAAGGTTTTCGGATCGTAAAGCTCTGTTGTAAGAGAAGAACGGGTGTGAGAGTGGAAAGTTCACACTGTGACGGTATCTTACCAGAAAGGGACGGCTAACTACGTGCCAGCAGCCGCGGTAATACGTAGGTCCCGAGCGTTGTCCGGATTTATTGGGCGTAAAGCGAGCGCAGGCGGTTAGATAAGTCTGAAGTTAAAGGCTGTGGCTTAACCATAGTATGCTTTGGAAACTGTTTAACTTGAGTGCAGAAGGGGAGAGTGGAATTCCATGTGTAGCGGTGAAATGCGTAGATATATGGAGGAACACCGGTGGCGAAAGCGGCTCTCTGGTCTGTAACTGACGCTGAGGCTCGAAAGCGTGGGGAGCAAACAGGATTAGATACCCTGGTAGTCCACGCCGTAAACGATGAGTGCTAGGTGTTAGGCCCTTTCCGGGGCTTAGTGCCGCAGCTAACGCATTAAGCACTCCGCCTGGGGAGTACGACCGCAAGGTTGAAACTCAAAGGAATTGACGGGGGCCCGCACAAGCGGTGGAGCATGTGGTTTAATTCGAAGCAACGCGAAGAACCTTACCAGGTCTTGACATCCCTCTGACCGCTCTAGAGATAGAGTTTTCCTTCGGGACAGAGGTGACAGGTGGTGCATGGTTGTCGTCAGCTCGTGTCGTGAGATGTTGGGTTAAGTCCCGCAACGAGCGCAACCCCTATTGTTAGTTGCCATCATTGAGTTGGGCACTCTAGCGAGACTGCCGGTAATAAACCGGAGGAAGGTGGGGATGACGTCAAATCATCATGCCCCTTATGACCTGGGCTACACACGTGCTACAATGGCTGGTACAACGAGTCGCAAGCCGGTGACGGCAAGCTAATCTCTGAAAGCCAGTCTCAGTTCGGATTGTAGGCTGCAACTCGCCTACATGAAGTCGGAATCGCTAGTAATCGCGGATCAGCACGCCGCGGTGAATACGTTCCCGGGCCTTGTACACACCGCCCGTCACACCACGAGAGTTTGTAACACCCGAAGTCGGTGAGGTAACCGTAAGGAGCCAGCCGCCTAAGGTGGGATAGATGATTGGGGTGAAGTCGTAACAAGGTAGCCGTATCGGAAGGTGCGGCTGGATCACCTCCTTTCTAAGGAGTCCGTAAGGACACACGGAATGCACTTGAGTCTTGTTTAGTTTTGAGAGGGCTATGTGGGGCCTTAGCTCAGCTGGGAGAGCGCCTGCTTTGCACGCAGGAGGTCAGCGGTTCGATCCCGCTAGGCTCCATTATCTAGTTTGACTAGATAAAGAACTTGTCCATTGAAAATTGAATACCGATATCAAATAGTAACAAGAAAATAAACCGAAAACGCTGTGAATATTAATGAGTTTAAGACTGAAAGGTCAAAAATAAGGTTAAGTTAGTAAGGGCGCACGGTGGATGCCTTGGCACTAGGAGCCGATGAAGGACGTGACAAACGACGAAATGCCTCGGGGAGCTGTAAGTAAGCACTTGATCCGGGGATGTCCGAATGGGGGAACCCAACAGGTTGATGCCTGTTACCCATTTCTGTTAAGGGAATGAGGAGGAAGACGCAGTGAACTGAAACATCTAAGTAGCTGCAGGAAGAGAAAGCAAAAGCGATTGCCTTAGTAGCGGCGAGCGAAGAGGCAGGAGGGCAAACCGAAGAGTTTACTCTTCGGGGTTGTAGGACTGCAATGTGGACTCAGAATTTATAGAAGAATGACTTGGGAAAGTCTGCCAAAGAGAGTAAGAGCCTCGTATTTTAAATAGATTCTGTACCTAGCAGTATCCTGAGTACGGCGGGACACGTGAAATCCCGTCGGAATCTGGGAGGACCATCTCCCAACCCTAAATACTCCCTAGTGACCGATAGTGAACCAGTACCGTGAGGGAAAGGTGAAAAGCACCCCGGGAGGGGAGTGAAATAGAACCTGAAACCGTGTGCCTACAACAAGTTCGAGCCCGTTCATGGGTGAGAGCGTGCCTTTTGTAGAATGAACCGGCGAGTTACGTTATGATGCGAGGTTAAGTTGAAGAGACGGAGCCGTAGGGAAACCGAGTCTGAATAGGGCGTTTTAGTATCATGATGTAGACCCGAAACCATGTGACCTACCCATGAGCAGGTTGAAGGTGCGGTAAAACGCACTGGAGGACCGAACCAGGGCACGTTGAAAAGTGCTTGGATGACTTGTGGGTAGCGGAGAAATTCCAAACGAACTTGGAGATAGCTGGTTCTCTCCGAAATAGCTTTAGGGCTAGCGTCGACATGAAGATTCTTGGAGGTAGAGCACTGTTTGGGTGAGGGGTCCATCCCGGATTACCAATCTCAGATAAACTCCGAATGCCAATGAATTATGGTCGGCAGTCAGACTGCGAGTGCTAAGATCCGTAGTCGAAAGGGAAACAGCCCAGACCACCAGCTAAGGTCCCAAAATAATTGTTAAGTGGAAAAGGATGTGGGGTTGCACAGACAACTAGGATGTTAGCTTAGAAGCAGCTATTCATTCAAAGAGTGCGTAATAGCTCACTAGTCGAGTGACCCTGCGCCGAAAATGTACCGGGGCTAAAACAATTTACCGAAGCTGTGGATACCTTTTATAGGTATGGTAGGAGAGCGTTCTATGTGTGGAGAAGGTGTACCGTGAGGAGCGCTGGAACGCATAGAAGTGAGAATGCCGGTATGAGTAGCGCAAGACAGGTGAGAATCCTGTCCACCGTAAGACTAAGGTTTCCAGGGGAAGGCTCGTCCGCCCTGGGTTAGTCGGGACCTAAGGAGAGACCGAAAGGTGTATCCGATGGCCAACAGGTTGAGATTCCTGTACTAGAGTATGAAGTGATGGAGGGACGCAGTAGGCTAACTCGTGCGTACGATTGGATGTACGTCTAAGCAGTGAGGCGTGGTATGAGTCAAATGCTTATACCTATAACGTTGAGCTGTGATGGGGAGCGAAGTTTAGTAGCGAGTGAGTGATGTCACACTGCCAAGAAAAGCTTCTAGCGTTGTATCATACTCTACCCGTACCGCAAACCGACACAGGTAGTCGAGGCGAGTAGCCTCAGGTGAGCGAGAGAACTCTCGTTAAGGAACTCGGCAAAATGACCCCGTAACTTCGGGAGAAGGGGTGCTGACTTTGGTCAGCCGCAGTGAATAGGCCCAAGCAACTGTTTATCAAAAACACAGCTCTCTGCTAAATCGTAAGATGATGTATAGGGGGTGACGCCTGCCCGGTGCTGGAAGGTTAAGAGGAGTGCTTAGCGGTAACGCGAAGGTATGAATTGAAGCCCCAGTAAACGGCGGCCGTAACTATAACGGTCCTAAGGTAGCGAAATTCCTTGTCGGGTAAGTTCCGACCCGCACGAAAGGCGTAATGATTTGGGCACTGTCTCAACGAGAGACTCGGTGAAATTTTAGTACCTGTGAAGATGCAGGTTACCCGCGACAGGACGGAAAGACCCCATGGAGCTTTACTGCAGTTTGATATTGAGTGTCTGTGCCACATGTACAGGATAGGTAGGAGCCTATGAGATCGGGACGCCAGTTTCGATGGAGGCGTTGTTGGGATACTACCCTTGTGTTATGGCCACTCTAACCCGGTAGGTTTATCATCTACGGAGACAGTGTCTGACGGGCAGTTTGACTGGGGCGGTCGCCTCCTAAAAGGTAACGGAGGCGCCCAAAGGTTCCCTCAGACTGGTTGGAAATCAGTCGCAGAGTGTAAAGGTATAAGGGAGCTTGACTGCGAGAGCTACAACTCGAGCAGGGACGAAAGTCGGGCTTAGTGATCCGGTGGTTCCGCATGGAAGGGCCATCGCTCAACGGATAAAAGCTACCCTGGGGATAACAGGCTTATCTCCCCCAAGAGTTCACATCGACGGGGAGGTTTGGCACCTCGATGTCGGCTCGTCGCATCCTGGGGCTGTAGTCGGTCCCAAGGGTTGGGCTGTTCGCCCATTAAAGCGGCACGCGAGCTGGGTTCAGAACGTCGTGAGACAGTTCGGTCCCTATCCGTCGCGGGCGTAGGAAATTTGAGAGGATCTGCTCCTAGTACGAGAGGACCAGAGTGGACTTACCGCTGGTGTACCAGTTGTTCTGCCAAGAGCATCGCTGGGTAGCTATGTAGGGAAGGGATAAACGCTGAAAGCATCTAAGTGTGAAACCCACCTCAAGATGAGATTTCCCATAACGCAAGTTAGTAAGAGCCCTGAGAGAAGATCAGGTTGATAGGTTAGGAGTGGAAGTGTGGTGACACATGGAGCGGACTAATACTAATCGCTCGAGGACTTATCCTAGAATAAGAAATTCATCAGAGTGCAGCGAATGGTTTAGAGAAATGTGAGATTTGATATTGTATTCAATTTTGAGTTGACAAGGCTTGTCTGAGAGGACAGGACAGTTAATTCAATAGTTAAGTGACGATAGCCTAGGAGATACACCTGTACCCATGCCGAACACAGCAGTTAAGCCCTAGAACGCCGGAAGTAGTTGGGGGTTGCCCCCTGTGAGATATGGTAGTCGCTTAGCGAAGGGAGTTTAGCTCAGCTGGGAGAGCATCTGCCTTACAAGCAGAGGGTCAGCGGTTCGATCCCGTTAACTCCCATATTCTGAAAAGAATAGGTCCCGTAGTGTAGCGGTTATCACGTCGCCCTGTCACGGCGAAGATCGCGGGTTCGATTCCCGTCGGGACCGTTGAAGTCGAGAAGATTTCAATAAAAGTAAGAGACTCGTTAGCTCAGTTGGTAGAGCATTTGACTTTTAATCAAAGGGTCACTGGTTCGAGCCCAGTACGGGTCATAAGAGCGGGTTTGGCGAAATTGGCAGACGCACCAGATTTAGGATCTGGCGCTTTAGGGCGTGGGGGTTCAAGTCCCTTAACCCGCATATAAGATAATAATGAGCCGGCTTAGCTCAGTTGGTAGAGCATCTGATTTGTAATCAGAGGGTCGCGTGTTCAAGTCATGTAGCCGGCATTTTTGAATAGGATGCGAACGTAGTTCAGTGGTAGAACATCACCTTGCCAAGGTGGGGGTCGCGGGTTCGAATCCCGTCGTTCGCTTGAGGCGGCCGGGGTGGCGGAACTGGCAGACGCACAGGACTTAAAATCCTGCGATTGGTAACGATCGTACCGGTTCGATTCCGGTCCTCGGCATAGACTTGTAAGAGGCAGTAGAAGAAGATGAGCACCCTTAGCTCAACTGGATAGAGTACCTGACTACGAATCAGGCGGTTAGAGGTTCGACTCCTCTAGGGTGCATTTAATTGTTTGATTTTTTCTTAAGTTTTGCTATAATGAATATAATATGAATAGTGAGCACCCTTAGCTCAACTGGATAGAGTACCTGACTACGAATCAGGCGGTTAGAGGTTCGACTCCTCTAGGGTGCATTTGGCAACGAAGCCTTATGGCTCCGTTTTTAGATTGTTTAAACACCGGGAAGTAGCTCAGCTTGGTAGAGTACTTGGTTTGGGACCAAGGTGTCGCAGGTTCGAATCCTGTCTTCCCGACTAGATAACATTGAAGATAGATATACTTATCTATCTTTTTTCTTTTTTAAGAAAAAAGTGTGTCCAGTATCTATGACTTAGCTAACATATGTTGTTATTAAGACTTCTTACTTATTGTTGGATTTAATAAGTAATACAATCTTTTAGAACTACTGGTTTTGTCTCTTTATATAATCCTATTTGAAAGCAAGGGATTTGATTATTCAACTAGGTTTAGTTTGATTTTAAAGTCTAGTGTTCCAGAAGTTTAGTTTGTATCAGGCTGCTGAAATATACTTTCCATTTGATATGAATAATTCTAAAGATAAAAACCTCTGATAGCAGTGAATAGTTGCCTTCAGAGGTTTTTATATGTGCTGAGTTTGGTTTACTACATCAAAGAGTATTCGTCAGATAGCATAATGGTTTCTTTACCCTTGTTATCAACGATGTAGACTTTTCTAGGAAAGAAAGGGTCAAATTGGTAGTTTAAATCAAATGAAATAATAGTGTTGAAGTTTTTTTGTGAGAAGCGAAGAGATACTCTTCCTTGGCTATTGATGATTTCGAACTTGAGGACTGGGCGAAGTTCAAAGACTCCTTTGAGATTGTTATCAATAACGTACCAGAATGAGTCTATAATTTCTTCAGGGAGGCTCGTCATGATGCCAAAGCTGGCATATCGGCCGAGAGTATTTGTAAATGCCATGGGAGACTCCTTTCTTACAGTCTGGATTTTCTTATATGATACCCGAAAATGCTTGAGATTGCAAGAATTTGACCTCTGGCAGGTCTGAATTAGACAAAAGAAAAAGAGCTTACGCTCTTTGACAACTTTATCGATTCTTTAGTTCAACATAACGTTTGTACCAAATATTGACATAAGCATCTGAAAATGGACCTCTTCCGTTGTTAATCCAATCAACTAGGATTTTGACATTTTCTTTGAGAATGAAATCCAAATCATCAGAATAGTGCATCTGCTTTTTGTGGCGTTCATATTCTTCTACATCCAACAGGCGTTTTTCACCATCAGCAAAGACTTTGACGTCTAAATCATAGTCAATGTATTTTAGAGCTTCATTATCCAGATAGTAAGGGCTGGCTAGGTTGCAGTAGTATGAAGTTCCATTGTCTCGAATCATGGCAATGATATTAAACCAGTATTTTTTATGAAAATAGACAATGGCTGGTTCACGTGTTACCCAACGTCGGCCGTCACTTTCTGTTACCAATGTGTGGTCATTAACACCAATAATGGCGTTTTCTGTTGTCTTTAGTACCATGGTATCTCGCCAGGTGCGGTGAAGATTCCCATCATGCTTATAACTTTGAATTGTAATAAAGTCGCCTTCTTTTGGAAGTTTCATAACTTACCAACTTTCTACAATTTATAAGTTTATCTTCTTTATTGTAACATATTTTCATAGAAATGCATAAGTTTTCATAGAAAATCTTAAAGATATTCTCTCAGAGCGCTGGCGATGTCGGAGAAATCATAGCCTTTGCGAGCTAGAGCTTGGGTCAGACGCTGTTTTAAGTCATAGCCGTCGTATTTTTTTGAGTACTTGCGGTATTGCTTCTCTAGCTCTTTATAGAGCAGTTCTTGCTGGTTTTCTTGGTCTTCTTCGATTTCCAAATGCTGATAGGCGGTTTTGGCTTGACTATAGGAAAAACCTTTGTTTATCAAGGATTGAAGAATTTTATCTTGTAAGGCCTTGCTGGGCAGTTTTCCCTGGTATTTTCTGAGTAGCTTTTGGGCAACCTTGTCTGTTAGTTCAGTGAAATCAAACTGGCTCAATTCGTCTTCTATGATAGTGCTAGAAATCCCTTTTTGACTGAGTTTTTGCTTGAGAACAAAAGCGCCTTTGTCACCGGTGAGAAAGTTAGATTGGATAAAAGAATGAGCATATCTTTTATCATTAATCCAATTATCCTTTTTTAGATTGTCCAAGACCTGGCTGATGGTTTCTGGTTGGATGTCGTGCTGCGTTAAGTAGTCTTTAACTTCCTTAGCAGTTCTTTGCTTGAAGGAGAGATGGTAAAGAGCTAGATTTTTTCCGTAAGAAAATTGGGCATAATCTTGAATTTCTGATAGCTCCTGCTCTGTGATTTCCATTCCTTTGGACAGCATGAAGCGGACGATGGTGTCTTCTGTAATATAGAGCTTTTCACTGCCGTCCAACTCCAAGAGGTAGAGTCTTTTTTTCTTTTCGATTTTTGTGATTTTCATAAGAGATTTTGGTAGAATCCTTTCTTTTAGCCAAATGCTTCAAAGGCAGCTATCAAGCGCAGTTTGTCTGTATCAACATCCTTCCTGCCATAGTAGTCAAGAAAGAGCTCTGCGTATTGGGGGTCAGATAAATTATAAGTAAGAGACCAGATCGCCCAGTAAAGGTCAATGTGGCGATCGCTAAGGCCGGAGAGGCCAACGTCAATAAAGCAGGAGAAGGTTGCTGCGTCTTTCAGAATGAAATTAGGCAAGCAGGCATCTCCATGAATCAAGGCATCCACCGTCAGTAAGTGTCCCTGCTCTTGGATAAGCTGGTAGGCTTCCTCACGACTTGAGATGTGAAATTGAGGCAGCAAGGCTTTTTGATAAAAGCAACCTTTCCGATAATTTTCCTCTGCTTGCTCTTTATAGTGTTGGAGGCGATGCTGGATTGGGAAATGCTGGGGTTGGATGCTATGAAGTTTTCTGAGCGCGGCAGCCATCGTTTGGCAAAGATCTTCTGGCTGTTGGAGAAAGGCTAGGGCGTCCTTGCCCTCGGCTTCTTTAGTCAGCAGGTAGTCTTTATCTGCTGTCAGGTAGTGAATGACAGGCACACCGAGCCCTTGCTTCTCAAACCATTTGGCCAGTGTGGCTTCTTGGGCTAACTGGCCTTTTTGGTCGATTTTCAAATAATAGCCCGTATCAGCATAGAAAACACTGGCTGCAGAATGTGAGGAGCTGTCGTAAAAATTTGCTCCCTCTAGATAAGTTCGTATTTGCTCAGGGAATTGGGCTAGTGGAAGGGATATTTTTTCTGCTTTCATACTTTTATTGTAACATATTCTCAACTAATGCGAGGCAGCGTGGTATAATAGAAGCATGAATGTGAAAGTGAAGCAAAGAATCCCTTTGAAAATTAAGAAAATGGGGATTAATGGTGAAGGGATTGGATTTTATAAGAAAACGCTGGTCTTTGTACCGGGGGCTTTGAAAGGCGAGGAAGTCTACTGTCAGGTGACCAAGGTTCAGCGTAATTTTATCGAGGCCAAGCTCTTGACCATCAACAAGCGCTCGAAATTTCGGGTGGAAGCGCCTTGTGAGATTTATGATAGCTGCGGGGGCTGTCAAATCATGCACCTCCACTATGACAAGCAGTTAGAGTTTAAGGAAGATTTGCTGCGTCAGGCATTGAAAAAATTTGCGCCAGCTGGTTACGAAAACTACGAGATTCGTCCGACCATTGGTATGCAGGAGCCGCTCTATTATCGGGCTAAGCTGCAGTTTCAGACTCGGAAGTTCAAGGATGAGGTCAAGGCTGGGCTCTATGCCCAGAATTCCCACTATCTGGTCTCGCTGAAAAACTGTCTGGTTCAGGACAAGGTAACGCAAAAGATCATCAATAAGGTGGCTCGGCTTTTAGGCAAGTATAGGCTGCCCATCTATGATGAGAGAAAGACTGCTGGGGTACGAACAGTCATGATTCGCAGGGCCAGAAAGACAGGTCAGGTGCAGATGATTTTTGTGACAGGTCGCAAGCTAGACTTTTCTCCAGTCGTCCGAGACCTAGTGGCTGAATTTCCAGAGTTGGAGACAGTAGCGGTCAATTATCATACGAGCAAGTCCAGTGAGATTTACGGGGATAAGACAGAGATTATCTGGGGCGAGGAGGCTATCCAAGAAGGAGTGCTGGACTATGAGTTCTCCCTGTCGCCTCGAGCTTTTTATCAGCTCAATCCTGAGCAGACAGAGGTGCTCTACGGGGAGGCGGTTAAGGCGCTGGATGTGACGAAAGAAGATCATTTGATTGATGCCTATTGCGGAGTGGGGACCATCGGCTTTGCCTTTGCTAAAAGAGTCAAGTCTCTGCGTGGCATGGACATCATCCCTGAGGCCATTGAAGACGCTAAACGCAATGCAAAACGCATGGGCTTTGACAATACACTCTATGAGGCTGGAACGGCAGAGGAAATTATTCCTCGCTGGTACGCTGAGGGTTATAGGGCGGATGCCTTGATTGTCGATCCGCCACGAACTGGTCTGGATGATAAGCTGCTGGGGACGATTGTCCGCTATGCACCTGAAAAGATGGTCTACGTTTCCTGCAATGTCTCAACTCTGGCTCGGGATTTAGTCAAGCTCTCTCAGGTCTACGATGTTCACTATATCCAGTCGGTTGATATGTTTCCGCATACCGCTCGGACCGAGGCAGTGGTGAAATTATCCAAGCGAGATAGCTCTCGTTCGAGTTAATCGTAAGCAGCTCGCAAGAGCTGACAAAATCATTCTAAAAAGGACTTAGTTTTCTTGTAATACAGAGCTAAGCCTTTTCTTTTGTCAAAATCGCAATGGTTTTATAGGGAGATCAGTTTCCGCCTAATCAATTAGTCACAAAAAGAGAACACTCGTCAAGTGTTCTCTAATGGCAATCAGTTATATTAGAATAAACCGAAGACTAGGACTGCAAGGACGGCACCAATAATTGGTCCGACAACTGGAATCCAAGCATAGCTCCAATCGCCATTTCCTTTATTTGGAATCGGAAGAAGACTGTGCATGATGCGAGGACCTAAGTCACGAGCTGGGTTTAGGGCATAACCTGTTGTTCCACCAAGCGAGAGACCAATTCCGACAATTAGTGTTCCAACTGCAAAAGTACCAATGCCTGCTTGCAGCTTATAAAGTCCAAGAGCGAAGATAGTCAGTACAAGAACAAAAGTTCCAAGGATTTCACTAATCAGGTTAGAGAAGGTATCTTTGATAGCTGGGCCTGTGCTAAATGTACCCAGGACGTTAGCCGAATTTTCTTCAGCGAGATAGTGAGGTTTGAACTGTAGGAAGACTAGGAACTGTCCGACCATAGCACCTGCAAACTGAGCAAGGACGTAAGGAAGAACAGATGCCCAAGGCAAATCACCTTTCAGAGCTACTCCGATAGTTAGGGCAGGATTCAGATGGGCTGGGCCAAGGTTGCCAGATACAAAAGCAGCGATGGCAACAGCAATCCCCCATCCCATGGTGATTACAATCCAGCCTGAATTGTGACTCTTAGTTTTGGGAAGAACCACACCTGCAACTACACCATTACCCAGAAGGAGCAAGAGCAGTGTTCCTAAAAATTCGCCAAATATTTCTTTCATCATTTATGTTACTCCATTTAAAAGAAGGGGAGACAGACAGTTGTTAGTCTACCGCCTCTTCTCATATTTTCTATTTTTTTAATTCTTCTAAATCGTTATTTGCAAGGGCAGCTTGAACATCATTGCGATAAGCTGCTTTTTCTTCTTCTGTCCAGTCGTAGAATCGTCCCATTTCATCCAGAACAGGCTCTACAATAGCATCTAAGCTATCCCGCATAAAGAGCATGTGATTTGTCCGGCGAAGCAAGAAGTCAACTGGGCTGAGTGCTAATTCATTACGCATAGCATAATGCAACGACAAGGTATCCGCTAGGTTAAGACCTGGTGCTTGTTCGATACTGTGAGCGAGGGCAAAGACTTTAGGAGCATTGGAGCCGTAAAGATTTGCAAGATAGAAGGCTTCTTTGCTTTCTAAGCCGCGAGATACACCAAGTTGAGCAAAAGCTTCGATTTCGGAATCCACATTTGCTGGATTGAGCTCTCCGCCTGAAACAGGGTAGGTCTTAGAGTTGATGAGCTTGAAGCTGCGGTCAAATTCTGCTTTGAGGATTTCAACCACACGCTCCATAGCGCCTTCAGCCATCTTACGATAGTCTGTGATTTTACCGCCAGCAAGGGTCAAGAGGCCATTGTTATCACGTTCCAAGCTGGAACCGCGGGACACAGCAGATGGATCCAAGTGTTTTTCAGAAGTGCTACTTTCGAGTTGCGTAACAGCCGCCTCGACATCCTCACGGGATTTTTCTTTAGCCAAATAGCTTTCAACGGTCGCAATCAGTGCATTGAAGCTTTCGTCGCTAATGGTACCGTTGTTTCCGCCATTGTAGTCAGAAGCGCTGTTTCCTGCAATCAGAGGACGAAGACCCGCCCAGCTGCTTTCGATATCGTCAATCGTGATGTTTGCTTCTGGGAAGCGATTATTGACAATGCCCAAGAGGTAATCTACATCTTCTTGTGTTACTTTTGGATGCTCCAGGTCACCAGTGTAGTCAGTGTCAGTCGTACCAAAGTAGGTTTTATTTTCACGCGGAAGAACAAAGACCATCCGGCCGTCTCCCAAGCTTGTATCAAAGTAGACTGGCTGAGAAACCTTGATCTTGCTAGAGTCAACTACCAAGTGAACTCCCTTGGTTGGACGCATTTGTGAGTATTGCTCACCGTCATTTGATAGATTGCGCACCTTATCGCTCCAAGGTCCAGTTGTGTTGATGACCAAGCGAGCCTTGATTTCAAAGACTTCATCCGTCAAGAGGTCACGCGCAACAACGCCTGTAATCTTTCCAGATTCATCAAATAGGAAGCCTTCTGCCTTGACATGGTTGGCAATCAGGGCACCGTCTTGGTTGGCGCGTTTGATATTTTCAATCACGAGACGTGCGTCGTTGTTGCGGAAGTCAAGATAGACACCGCCGCCGACTAAGCCCTCCTTCTTGAGTTCAGGTTCCCGTTCTAAGACTTCTTCCTTGCTCAGGACCTTGTTGGCAGCAGGAGTGTTGTTAACACCGGCCAAGAGGTCGTAGAGGTCCATAGCCACTTTGAGACGGAAGAGGCTGAAGGTAGCACCCTCTTCTTCGTAGACAGGAAGCAACATAGGATCTGGTTTTGGAATATGAGGGGCAATTTGCTGTACCACAGCACGCTCAGAAACTGTATCTGAGACCACCTCTACGTCGAATTGCTTAAGGTAACGAAGGCCACCATGGACCAGTTTGGTAGAACGGCTAGAAGTCCCTTCGGCAAAGTCCTGCATTTCAATCAGACCGGTCTCCAGGCCACTAGCTGCAGCTTGCAGGGCTACTCCAGCACCGGTAATCCCACCACCAATAATCAGGAGGTCCAAGGTGCGTTCCTGCATCTTTTTAATCGATAATTCACGTGTTTTCTTTGAAAATTCCATAATTACACACTTTCTAACTTAGTCATTTCATGCTTCTACTGACTTGATTATCAAAATATGAATCAGTATCAGTCGTCGATTTCTGCAAAGACTTGGGTTGCCTTAACGGCTTTTTTCCATCCTTTGTAGAGTTGTTCCTTGCGGGATTCATTCATAGACGGTTCAAAGAGTTCTCCAGTTTCATTGAGAGTGCGGAGTTCGTCTAAGTCTTTCCAGTAGCCTACTGACAGGCCTGCCAAGAAGGCTGCACCGAGAGCAGTTGTTTCTAAGTTTTTAGCACGGGCAATATCGATTCCCAAAATGTCAGCCTGGAACTGCATGAGGAAGTTGTTCATAGCAGCACCGCCGTCTACTTTGAGGACTTGAATAGCAGTCTTGGCATCCACCTGCATGGTATCAATGATGTCTCGTACTTGGTAAGCGATGGATTGCAGAGTAGCCTTGATAAAGTCTTCCTTGCTGGTTCCGCGGGTCAAGCCAAAGACAGATCCACGGGCATTTTGATCCCAGTAGGGAGCGCCTAGACCTGTAAAGGCAGGTACGACATAGACTTCGTCATTGTTGTGAGAATTGAGAGCATATTTTTCAGATTCTGGTGAATTTTCAACCATCCGAAGACCGTCGCGTAGCCATTGAATAGCACTTCCTGCAATGAAGATAGAACCTTCTAAAGCATAGTAAACTTTTCCGTTGATACCGTAGCCGATGGTTGTTAAGAGGTTGTTTTCAGATAGTTGCATCTCTTCACCAGTATTCATGATTATGAATGAACCAGTTCCGTAAGTATTCTTGACCATGCCAGGCTCAAAAGCTAACTGTCCAAAGAGAGCTGCCTGCTGGTCACCGGCCATACCAGAGATTGGAACTTCTCCACCGTAGAAATGGAATGGAGCAGTCTTACCATAGATTTCTGAGTTAGAACGAACTTCTGGAAGCATAGCCTTTGGAATGTTAAGAATTTCCAAAATCTCATCATCCCATTTAAGTTCCTTGATGTTATAGAGCATGGTACGGGCTGCATTTGAGTAGTCAGTCACGTGAGCCGCACCGTCAGTCAATTTCCAAACCAGCCAGGTATCAATAGTCCCAAAGAGCAATTCACCCTTTTCAGCTCTTTCTTGCGCTCCCTCAACATGGTCCAAAATCCAGCGAACCTTGGTAGCAGAGAAGTAAGCGTCAATAATCAAACCAGTCTTTTCATGGAATTTTTCCACATAGCCTTGGCTTTTCAGCTGTTCAGCCAGAGGAGCAGTCTGGCGAGATTGCCAAACGATAGCATTATAGATAGGAAGACCAGTATTCTTATCCCAAACGACAGTTGTTTCACGCTGGTTGGTGATTCCGATGGCTTCGATTTGGTTGGGTTTGACTCCACTTTCGATAAAGGCACCGGCGATAACGGACTGCACGGAGTTCCAAATTTCATTGGCATTGTGCTCAACCCATCCAGCTTGAGGGAAAATCTGAGTAAATTCTTTTTGACTGGAGCTAACTTTTTCTCCTTTTTTGTTAAAGATGATGGCGCGGGAACTAGTAGTTCCTTGGTCGATGGCCATGATGTATTTTTCTTGTGACATGAACTGTCCTCCTAGTAAAAATCTTGAGGATGTTTCCTCTACAGTAACTAGTATATAAAATAAAACGCTTTCTTTTTTATCAACTTTTTTTAATTTTTAAAAAAATATGAGGATATTGTGCGAAAATCACAAAGAAACCTGGATTTCTCCAAGTTTCTTAATGAAATATCATGTTCCGAATTTTTGCTAAATCTTCCAAATCCAGGTCATTTTTTAAATAATAGATGGGAACTTGCTGGGTCTGATGGATGGGATTGTTGGTGATGATGAGGTCATAATTTCTGGTAAGGTCGTAGGATTCAATCGTAATAAAACGATTGTACTCTAAGTATCGCCTTAAAATGGCCGTCATCCTGGAAACAACGATAAAACTATCTATCAAGTCCATGCCTATCTTGATGACTTGACCGTCGTTTTCAGCAATGTATTCCATCAGCTGGAGCCATTCCCACAACACCTTTTTATCCAGAGATGTTCCCTGCTGGAAAATAGGCAATTTGCTAAAAATCGTGTCTGCCACTTGTCGATAATCGTATTCGCTCCATAAGTAAGGATGGCGCAATTCCAGATCATGCTTGTATTTATCTTGCAAGAGATAGCCTTTGAAAAGAAAGACGCGGGCGCAGAGCTGGCTGAGTTCGTAGGTCACCTGGTCCTCAATATAGTCATCTAGCAAGTCCTGGCCCTTCATCTCTTGAATCAGTTGCGTAATAAGACCGGCAATTTCACCGCCAAAGCCCAGAATATACTCCATGGTGTGCAGAGGCAGAATCCGATGGGAAAGCAGAAATGAAAAGAAAATCATCATTTCGCCATCTTCGAGACTCAGGGTGATGTGCTGACCGGCAAAGAAATCATTTGTTCGACGATGCAAGCGCTGGTAGAAGATATTTTCAAAGTAGCCCTGCATTTTCTGCTCAATATTTTGAAATTGACAGGCATTGACTCTTAGGCGCTGTTGGGTGATATGTGCCCAAAGGGCCAAGTCCAATTGCTGTCCTTGAGAGAGCTGGGCTCCGCAGAGTTCTTCTAAGACGGCAACTTCCTGCCTTCTTTCTGGTTTTTGAAGTTCTTTTTCCCAATCTTGGCTGGACCAGACCTTGCGAAAGAGGCAGAAATAAAAATAGCGGATTTGGTGTTCAGGGCCTTTCAAGCGGCCATTTTGGATAGATAGCTCAAACTCTGATAAAATCTGATTTAAACCGGATATATGACGGCCGAGTGTTGCTTCACTGATCATGAGCTCTTGGGCTAATTGATGGGCTAAAAACTGCTGATGATAGAGCAAGTGGTTTAAAATCTGGTATTTGACGGCATTGTCCAAAAAGAGCCTGCAAATGTCCCGTCCCTTGGTATCAGGTCCGATGGACAGACTGAGCGTTTCGTCCTGAAGCTGGATGGATAAGGCTGCATGATGGTCCATAGCCTTGTCGTTAATCAGGCTAATGTACTTGGTCAAGGTTGCTTTCGAGAAGCCGGTTTCAGACATAACGTCCTTCAAACTGGATGTAGAATGCTGCTGTAAATAAGACAGGACAATAAACTGCCCCGCTTCACTCTTTTCCATTAAGTCTGCAAGATACATACGAAAACCCTCTCAATTCACTAATCTTAGCTTATCACAAAAGGGAAAAAAGACGAAGCAATGTGCTTTATATTTTCTTATCGTTTCCTAAGGCAATAATGGAAGGCAGAAGTCTGTTATCATGTCTATCTTAATTCGCTATTCCATTTTGTTTGAACAGTGTAAGAGGAGTAGAATCCAATTCTTCTTTGCTTTGAGTCTGATCGCTTTTTTATGGTATAATTGTAGAAAAATGACGATAAGGAAGCAGCTATGGATAATGTGATTGATTTGTCTATCCCGGTGGCAGAAGTGATTGAGAAGCAGCCCGAGGTTTTGGATGTTCTGGTAGAATTAGGCTTTACGCCTCTGGCCAATCCCGTTATGCGCAATACAGTCGGGCGCGTGGTTTCTATCAAAAAAGGTGCTGGTATGAATGGCATTGACCTTAATAAAATCAAGCAAACTCTGGAATTAAATGGCTATGAAGTGGTGGGGATTTAGGCATGGCTACTGAACGCATTGAAGTCCTCAAGTCTATCTTGCTGGACTTACATAATGGAGCTTCGGCAGAATCTGTTCAGGAGCTTTTCAACGAGCATTTTGCAGGTGTATCCGCTATTGAAATCAGCCTGATGGAGCATGAGCTGATGAACTCGGATACGGGAGTGACCTTCGAAGATGTCATGTCCCTCTGCAATGTCCATGCCAACCTCTTTAAAGGTGCCATTCAGAATGTAGTGGTGGCTGATACCGACCATCCAGGCCATCCGGTACAGGTTTTCAAGCAGGAAAATCTAACCTTGCGGGCAGCCCTTATGAGGGTTCGCAGGCTCCTATCTACCTATGAAAGCACAGAAGATGAGGACCTTCTTCCAGAAATCCGCAAGGGACTCCAGCGCCAGCTGGGTTTGGTGGGTCAGTTTGATATCCACTATCAGCGCAAGGAAGAGCTCATGTTTCCCATCATGGAGAGCTACGGTCATGATTCGCCGCCCAAGGTCATGTGGGGGGTAGATGACCAGATTAGAGAGCTTTTCCAAGAGGCTAAGATTGCTGCAGAGCAACTGCCGGATACTTCGATTGAGGAAGTCAAGGACAAGTTTGAGGCTTTTGTGGCTGAGTTTGAAGCTATGATTTTCAAGGAAGAGTCCATTTTGCTTATGATTCTCTTGGAGTCCTTTCATCAGGATGACTGGCTCAAGATTGCTGAGGAGAGCGATGCTTATGGCTATGCCATTATCAAGCCGACAGAGAAATGGATTCCTGCGCGGCACTCATTCTCGGAGGAGGAAGCTGGGGCTGCTGATGATGAAGGAAGCGAAGCGCCAGCCAGCATAGAACAGACAAGTGATGGGAGATTTGAGCAGGTCATTGATACGCCGGATGGTCAGGTCACCATTTCCTTTAAACCCAAGGAAAAGAAGGAGCAAACCTTTAATCGGGACTCACAACAGCCTTTTGGTCATGGCTATCTGTCAGTGGCGGAGGCCAATCTGATTTTGGACCATCTGCCCATGGAGATTACCTTTGTCAATAAGGACGATATTTTCCAGTATTATAATGACAGCGTGCCGGCGGACGAGATGATTTTCAAGCGGACGCCTTCCCAGATAGGGCGCAATGTCGAGCTCTGCCACCCGCCCAAGTTTTTGGATAAGGTGCGGCGGATTTTCAAGGCTCTGCGCGAGGGAGAGCGGGACAAGTTTGAGATGTGGTTCAAGTCAGAATCGCGGGGCAAGTTTGTCCATGTGACCTATGCCGCGGTGCGGGATGAGGCCGGTGAATTTCAAGGGGTGCTGGAGTATGTACAGGACATTCAGCCCTTCCGTGACATTGACAGTGATTTTTACCGAGATTTGGACTAGGTATTTGCAGTTAGAAAGTGAGAAAAATGAGCTACGAACAGGAATTTTTACAGGAGTTTGAAGCTTGGGTCAAGACTCAGGTCATGATTAACGAGATGGCCCTCAAGGAGAGTCAGGCGGTCTACGAGGCGGACCAGGACAAGCGGGCCAAGGAAGCGGCCATTCGCTATGAAAGTCGTCTTGATGCCTACCAGTTCCTTTTAGGGAAATTCGCCAACTATCAGGCGGGCAAAGCATTTCACGACCTGCCAGACGGACTTTTGGGTGAGAGAAATTATTGATTTTTCGCTGGAAAGGTGATAGAATATGTTCATCAGAGGTGTTTTGAGTCAAGCATTTTACAGAAAGTGGCAGTGCTGAGAAGTCCACAATTGCGTCAAGGCTGGTTGCTGATGAGATGAAAAATTGAAATAAAAGTGTCTTTTTGTTTCCTTTTAGGACTAGGCAAGGAGTTGTAGGTTATACTAGCGTATGCCAAAGCGAGTTAACGACGTCATAAAAGGGAAAGAAGAGAAAAGTTGCGGGCATCTGCCCGAAATTGGGTGGTACCGCGGATAAACACATTCGTCCCTGTCATGTAGATGGCAGGGGCGATTTTTTGTAGAAAGCGAGGCAGGAAGATGGAGCAGGTACAATTACCAGATCGACTAGAAACGGAACGGCTAGTGTTACGAGTCCGCACCGTGGCTGATGCTGAGGATATCTTTGACTATGCCAGTCGGCCAGAAGTCTCCTACCCAGCAGGCTTTCCGCCCGTCAAGACCTTGGAAGATGAGATTTATTATCTGGAGCATATTCTGCCTGAGCGAAATCAAAAGGAAAATCTTCCAGCGGGCTACGGGATTGTCGTCAAAGGAACGGATAAAGTCATCGGCTCTGTTGATTTCCCTCGTCGTCACGAGGATGATGTCTTGGAGCTTGGCTATATCTTGCACCCAGACTACTGGGGACGAGGCTATGTGCCCGAAGCAGCGCGTGCTTTGATTGATCTGGCTTTTAGAGAACTGGGTCTTCACAAAATTGAGCTGACCTGCTTTGGCTACAATGTCCAAAGTCAACGAGTAGCGGAAAAATTAGGCTTTACCCTCGAAGCTCGCATTCGAGACCGCAAAGATGCCCAAGGCAATCGCTGTGATGATTTGAGATATGGTTTGCTTAGGAGTGAGTGGGAGGTGGTTTGATGCACATTTTCATCATTGGAGCTCCGGCTTCTGGGAAAATGACGATTGGTCAAGAGTTATCTCGACTGACGGATGCTATCCTCTTTTATAACCATCAAGCCATAGATTTTGCACTAGAAATCTATCAGGACTTTACAGAGGAAATGTGGGAGTTTGTTCGAGGGATTACCTTTTCTTTCCTTGGAGTAAGTGCTAGAAATCAGCGGTCTGTGATTTTAACAGACGTAATTGATTTTTCAAATCAGTACCAGCTACTATATTTGAAGAAAATTCAGGATTTATTAGATGACTATCATCAAGAGATTCTGTTTGTTGAGTTGGAAACAAATCTTGAGGAGCTCTTACGTCGAAATAGAACGGAGAACCGTTTAAAGCACAAACCCTTAAAACGACATATTAAGGTATCTGAAAGAGAAATTTTAGAGACCAATGAAACACTTCAATTAAATTCTCAAAATCAACCGAATGAGTTGCACCACTACCTTAAAATAAATAATACGAATCTGTCTGCAGCCAAAGTTGCCAAGCAGATTCAAAATAAAATGAATACAATAGAGAAAGGACACACACATGTCTAAAGAACTTTCACCTAAATACAATCCAGCCGAGGTTGAGGCTGGTCGTTATCAAAAATGGCTTGATGCCGATGTTTTCAAGCCTTCAGGAGATCAAAAGGCTAGGCCTTATTCGATTGTGATTCCACCACCAAACGTAACTGGGAAACTCCACCTGGGTCACGCTTGGGATACGACCTTGCAAGATATTATCATCCGTCAGAAGCGCATGCAAGGCTTTGATACGCTTTGGCTGCCAGGGATGGACCACGCGGGGATTGCGACTCAAGCTAAGGTTGAGGAGCGCTTGCGTGAGCAAGGCATTTCCCGCTATGACCTCGGTCGTGAAAAATTCCTCGATAAAGTCTGGGAATGGAAAGACGAATACGCTACGACCATCAAGGAACAATGGGGCAAGATGGGGCTCTCTGTAGACTATTCTCGTGAGCGATTCACCCTTGACGAAGGTCTGTCAAAAGCCGTCCGCAAGGTCTTTGTCGAACTTTACAAGAAAGGCTGGATCTATCGTGGTGAGTTTATCATCAACTGGGACCCAGCAGCTCGCACAGCTCTGTCTGATATCGAGGTTATCCATAAGGACGTAGAAGGTGCTTTCTACCACATGAACTACATGCTGGAAGATGGCTCACGCGCCCTTGAAGTTGCGACAACTCGTCCTGAGACGATGTTTGGGGACGTTGCCGTTGCAGTCAATCCAGAAGACCCACGCTACAAGGAGTTGATCGGTAAAAACGTTATCCTGCCAATCGCTAATAAACTAATCCCAATCGTGGCGGATGAACATGCAGATCCTGAATTTGGTACAGGTGTCGTGAAAATCACGCCTGCCCACGATCCAAACGACTTCTTGGTTGGTCAACGCCATAACTTGCCACAAGTCAATGTTATGAATGACGACGGGACCATGAATGACTTGGCCTTCGAATTTGCAGGCATGGATCGTTTTGAAGCCCGCAAAGCGGTTGTCAAGAAACTGGAAGAAATCGGTGCTCTGGTTAAAATCGAAAAACGTGTCCATAGTGTTGGTCACTCAGAGCGGACTGGTGTTATGGTTGAGCCGCGTCTATCTACCCAATGGTTCGTCAAGATGGACCAATTGGCTAAGAATGCCATTGCCAACCAAGATACAGAAGACAAGGTTGAGTTCTACCCGCCACGCTTCAACGATACCTTCCTGCAATGGATGGAAAATGTCCATGACTGGGTAATTTCCCGTCAGCTCTGGTGGGGTCACCAAATCCCAGCCTGGTATAATGCAGACGGCGAAATCTATGTGGGCGAAGAAGCTCCAGAAGGTGACGGATGGACTCAGGACGAAGACGTCTTGGATACTTGGTTCAGTTCTGCTCTCTGGCCATTCTCAACCATGGGCTGGCCTGATGTCGACTCAGAAGACTTTAAACGTTACTTCCCAACTTCAACCTTGGTAACAGGTTACGACATCATCTTCTTCTGGGTATCTCGGATGATCTTCCAATCTCTGGAGTTCACTGGTCGTCAGCCATTCCAAAACGTGCTCATCCATGGTCTCATTCGGGATGAGGAAGGACGCAAGATGTCGAAATCTCTCGGTAACGGGATTGATCCTATGGATGTCATTGACAAATACGGTGCCGATGCCCTGCGTTGGTTCCTGTCAAATGGCTCTGCCCCTGGCCAAGACGTCCGCTTCTCTTACGAGAAAATGGATGCTTCTTGGAACTTTATTAACAAAATCTGGAACATTTCCCGCTATATCCTTATGAACAATGAAGGCTTGACCCTTGAGCAAGCAACTGCCAATGTTGAAAAAGTTGCCAACAAGGAAGCTGGCAATGTCACTGACCGCTGGATTCTCCACAACCTCAACGAAACCATTGGTAAGGTCACTGAAAACTTCGATAAGTTTGAGTTTGGTGTGGCTGGTCACATCCTCTACAACTTCATTTGGGATGAATTTGCGGACTGGTATGTGGAGCTGACGAAGGAAGTGCTTTACAGCGATAATGAAGACGAGAAAGTCATCACTCGCTCTGTCCTCCTCTACACGCTGGACCAAATCCTGCGCCTGCTTCACCCAATCATGCCTTTCGTGACTGAGGAAATCTTTGGTCAAATCTCAGAAGGCACCATTGTGACAGCGGCTTATCCAGTGGTTCGTCCAGAGTTTGAAAATGCCGAGGCAGCAGCTGGCGTGGAATCCCTTAAGGAACTGATTCGTTCGGTGCGCAATAGCAGAGCTGAGGTCAATGTGGCGCCAAGCAAGCCGATTACCATCTTAATTAAGACGACAGATAGTGCGCTGGAAACCTTCTTCAAGGATAATGTCAACTACATCAAGCGTTTCACTAATCCTGAGCATTTGGAAATCGCAGCAGACCTTGCAGTACCAGAGCTGGTCATGTCTAGCATCATTACAGGAGCAGAAATCTATCTGCCGCTGGCAGATCTCCTCAATATCGAAGAAGAACTGGCTCGTCTCGAAAAAGAACTAGCCAAGTGGCAGAAAGAACTGGATATGGTTGGAAAGAAACTCTCTAACGAACGCTTCGTAGCCAATGCCAAACCAGAAGTCGTCCAAAAAGAACGCGACAAACAAGCCGACTACCAAGCCAAGTACGAAGCGACCGTAGCGCGGATTGATGAGATGAGGAAGTTGGTCTAGAAATGTAGAATAGGAGTGGTTATGGAATACCCATTAAAGGGCCTTGTAACATTCAGAGGTTCAATATCTTCTGATAATTCTAGAAACTATAATAATTTTATTGATTTTTGTAATGAAAAAAATGATACTGGTTTAATAACATCAATATTTAATAGGATTGATGGGTTGACAACTACAATAAATAAACCCATTTGTATTGTTGGTCTAAAATCAGGTAACTATGTTATTATACAAGAACACCAAAAACCTTACTTGGACATTTATTTGATTTGGTATAATCTATCTTTTAGAGATGCACTTCAAGAGGCAATATATTCTTTAGAAGATAAGTTGGAAGATATTTGGAAGTCTTCGAGTTTTAATCAAGAAAAATTTCCCAAAATTGAGATAGATCAATCGTCTTTATCATCAACTTATAAATCTAAAGAAGTTATGAGGCAATCTTCTATTGATACAACCCCGGATTTGAATATAAAATTTAAAATAAATAATTCCCCTTTTTTAAACGGTGAATTTATTATCTACTCTATAGTTTGTGTTTTAATAGTAGCCTTCAACTTTATAAAAAAAGGCCATGTTGAGTTTAGTCTATCAATCATTATACCGTTTATTGTAGCTATAATAATACATACTGTCAATTATTGCTTGTCAAAGAAAAAGAATGTTGAAATCGATATTGAATCGTTTGTCACTGAATACTTGAATAAAGACATAGAAGATATGATAGCGAAATTAAGTCAAGTTGATGAAGATTACGATGACCCTGAAACAATAGAACAAGGAGGAGGAAATGCTCGGTAAACAAATTAATTTTCCATATCATTTTCCATATTTGGAAGTTGATCAAAAGGGAGAGAGTGTTTATTTAACTAAAATGCCGGTCTCAATTTTAAAAAAACTTGTAAACTTTCATTTTAGAATTGCTGAAAATGATAGTTTCACAAATGCAGAACAATATATAGCAAAATTAGAGAAGTTAGGAATTGAAACTGATGCTGTTGAAAATGGTTTGCAACGCAGAACGGATTTAAAGCGAATCAATGATATTTCGAGTTTTGTGAATGAATCCGAAGGGATAGTGTTCCCAACTCCGTTAGTTTTATCTTTGAATGTGTTTGAAAAGAACAATGAGAAAAAGGAAGACTATTATATTTTTTATGATAATGAGATCTATTTTTCGGAGAATGTAGAATTCACGATAATTGATGGACAACATAGATTGGCTGGTTTGGTAGCAGCTTATTTTAAAGATAAAGTTAATAATGATATTGAAATGCCTATTACTCTCCTACTAGATGCGAATATTTCAATTGCTTCTAAAATGTTTATAGATATTAATGGAAATCAGAGAAAAGTCAATAAATCAGTGATTTATGATTTATTTGAGAATACTGATCCGGAAGAAGTGGAGTTAATCAGTAGATTTGCTAGCGCTGTTAGAGTGCTAAATTCTAAGAAATCTTCACCATTATATAAAAGAATAAAAATGTTGGGTACTGGTGATGGGACTATTTCTCAAGCATTTATGATTGATTATTTAATGAATAGCTATAAATCATATCCTAATTTTGGAAGTCAAGAAATTTATTCTAATACATTTGTATATTTTAATTTGATTTCAAGAATATATGAAAAAGAATGGAATTCTATTAACGAAAAAGAAAAATTAGATAGTCTTTTAGTTAAAACTAATGGTATGGGGGCTTTATTGCTATTATTAGCTGATTTAATTGAAGAAATTGGTTTGCCAATGAATAATCAAAAAACGTATTTAGAATATTTTGAAAGCAGAAAAGAATTTGATTGGAGTAACTCTTATTTTTCAGGAACTGGGAAAAAAATTCAAAGAGAAATTAAGGAACAACTTAAAAATTTTTCAATTGCTCCTTAATATTTTAGAAAACAGGTTACTACATGCCAAATCCTGCAAGTTCAAACCGTCCTGAGAAGTACATCATTGCAGACTTCTTCTTAGGTATTGGGGAATTGAGTTAAGATTTGAACAGACTAACGAGTTCCTAATGTTGTAAATCAATTAGTTTATTAGTATGCATGTTATGCTTATCAGTTAAATCACCTATATACTCATCTGGATGGCCGTGATATTCACGGTGTTCACCCAGAGAACATTCCAACTAGGCATTTGGAGACTACTATGAAAGTCTCTATTTTACTGTAAACTCCCAAAACCAAGTTCAGTTACATCTGAGCTTGGTTTTTCTCCCCATCCCCCCTTTCATCCCTCTCCGACTTATTACTTTCTTTTAAGCTTTAAAAATGATAAAATAAGACAAACAAACTATAGGAGAACATAATGACTAAAGCAAATTTTGGTGTTGTTGGTATGGCTGTTATGGGCCGTAACCTTGCCCTAAATATCGAATCTCGTGGCTATACAGTTGCCATTTATAACCGCTCAGCAAACAAAACAGAGGACGTCGTTGCCTCTCATCCTGAGAAAAACTTTGTGCCAAGCTATGATGTAGAGTCTTTTGTCAACTCTATTGAAAAGCCACGTCGGATTATGCTGATGGTTCAAGCTGGTCCCGGTACAGATGCGACTATTCAGGCCTTGCTCCCTCACTTGGATAAGGGCGATATCCTGATTGACGGTGGAAATACTTTCTACAAAGATACTATTCGCCGTAATGAAGAGTTGGCTAACTCTGGTATCAACTTCATCGGTACAGGTGTTTCCGGTGGTGAAAAGGGCGCATTGGAAGGACCATCTATCATGCCAGGTGGTCAAAAAGAGGCTTATGAGTTGGTAGCGGATGTCTTGGAAGAAATCTCTGCTAAAGCTCCTGAAGACGGTGCACCATGTGTGACCTATATCGGTCCTGATGGTGCTGGTCACTATGTAAAAATGGTCCATAACGGGATTGAATATGGAGATATGCAGCTTATCGCTGAAAGTTATGACCTTATGCAGCACTTGCTGGGGCTTTCAGCTAGTGAAATGGCTGACATCTTCACAGAGTGGAACAAAGGCGAGCTGGACAGCTATCTGATTGAGATTACAGCGGATATCTTGACACGCAAGGACGATGAAGGTCAAGCTGGCCCAATCGTTGACTACATTCTGGATGCGGCTGGCAATAAGGGGACTGGTAAGTGGACCAGTCAATCTTCTTTGGATTTAGGTGTACCACTGCCATTGATTACTGAGTCAGTCTTTGCGCGTTACATTTCTACCTACAAAGATGAGCGTGTGGCTGCCAGCAAGGTATTGCCAAAACCAGCTGCTTTCACCTTTGAGGGAGATAAGGCAGAGCTGATTGAAAAGATCCGCCAGGCTCTTTACTTCTCAAAAATCATGTCTTATGCTCAAGGTTTTGCTCAATTGCGTGTAGCTTCTAAGGAAAATAATTGGAATCTGCCGTTCGGAGAGATTGCTTCTATCTGGCGTGCTGGCTGTATCATCCGTGCCCGCTTCCTGCAAAAGATTACAGATGCTTATGGCCGTGATGCTGACCTAGCCAACCTGCTCTTGGATGAATACTTCATGGATATTACAGCTAAGTATCAGCAGGCAGTCCGTGATGTTGTCAGCTTGGCTGTGCAGGCAGGAGTACCAGTGCCAACCTTCTCCAGTGCCATTGCTTACTTTGATAGCTACCGCGCGGAAAATCTGCCAGCTAATCTGATTCAGGCACAGCGTGATTACTTTGGTGCTCATACATACAACCGTAAAGACAAAGAAGGTACCTACCACTATTCTTGGTACGACGAAAAATAGGATAGGCCTATGGCAAAGCGAATTTTACTAGTAGAAAATGAAAAAAATCTTGCCCGATTTGTGAGTTTGGAACTGCAAAAGGAAAGCTTTCTTGTAGATTTAGCTGAGACTGGTCAAGAGGGGCTGGCTCTGGCTAAGGATGTGGATTATGACTTGCTCTTGCTCAACTATGATCTTCAAGATATGACTGCCAGCGATTTTGCTAAGCAGCTGAGCTTGATTAAGCCTGCGTCCGTTATTATCGTTCTGGCTAGTCGCGAAGAGATTGCGGAGCAGCAGGAAGCAATCCAGCATTTTGCTGTTTCCTACGTGGTCAAGCCTTTCATTATCAGTGATTTAGTGGAGCGTGTCTCTATCATTTTCCGCGGGCGCGACTTTATCGACCAGCACTGCAGCCTCTTGAAAATTCCGACCTCTTATCGCAATCTGCGAGTAGATATTAAAAATCACACGGTTTACCGCGGTGAGGAAGTTATTGCACTGACGCGGCGGGAGTACGATCTGCTGGTAACCCTGATGGGCAGCAATAAGGTTATGAGCCGTGAGCAACTGCTGGAGCGTGTCTGGAAGTACGAGAGTGCAACCGAGACCAACGTTGTAGATGTTTATATTCGTTATCTGCGCAGTAAAATTGATGTGGAGGGGCAGCCAAGCTATATCAAAACCGTTCGCGGTGTTGGTTATGCCATGCAAGAATAAAAAATTCAAAACTCTGTTCTCCTTGAGAGACGGAGTTTTTTTGCGCTTGTTACAGTATTGATAGGAGAAATAATGCGGACTTTGTGGTTATTTCATGCAATCGTTTTCGTTGGAATATGGCAAAAATATAACTCTTGAAGAAAAAATGCAGTATTTTAGGTGCAAAAAAAGAGAAAATTTTTTTATAAAAGCCTTTACAAAATAAAAAATCGTGCTATAATAGATGTATCGATATGCAAACGATTTCACAAAAAGGAGTGGTTTGCAAAAAATATAAGGAGGTCTGAATGATGAAAGATTCATTCAAGAACATTTTTAGCTTTGAATTTTGGCAAAAATTCGGTAAAGCTTTGATGGTGGTCGTTGCTGTTATGCCGGCAGCAGGACTGATGATTAGTATCGGTAAATCGATTCCGATGATTAATCCAAATCTAGGTGTTTTAGTCACTACTGGCGGTGTTTTAGAGCAGATTGGTTGGGGGGTTATCGGTAACCTGCATATCCTCTTTGCTTTGGCTATCGGTGGAAGCTGGGCAAAAGAACGTGCTGGCGGTGCCTTCGCAGCAGGTTTGTCCTTTATCCTGATTAACCGTATCACTGGTGTTATGTTTGGCGTTACCAGCGATATGCTCTCAGATAAGGCAGCTGTAGTTAAAACAATGTTTGGTGCATCAATTAAGGTTTCTGATTATTTCATCAGCGTTCTGGAGTCACCAGCTCTGAATATGGGTGTCTTTGTCGGAATTATCGCTGGTTTTGTCGGAGCAACAGCTTATAACAAATACTATAACTTCCGTAAATTGCCAGATGCCTTGTCATTCTTCAATGGTAAGCGTTTTGTACCTTTCGTTGTTATCTTGCGCTCAGTAATCGTGGCAATTGTTTTGTCATTCGTATGGCCAGTTGTTCAATCAGGTATCAACAGCTTTGGTATTTGGATTGCTAACTCACAAGATACTGCACCAGTTTTGGCACCATTCATCTATGGTACTTTGGAACGTCTCTTGCTTCCATTTGGTTTGCACCACATGTTGACCATTCCGATGAACTACACAGAATTAGGTGGTGTTTACCACGTTATTACTGGTTCTGGTGCGGGAACAACTGTAGCTGGTCAAGATCCACTATGGTTGGCTTGGGTAACTGACTTGGTTGGTACGAAATCAGCTGATCCTTCTACTTACCAACACTTGCTTGATACAGTTCATCCAGCTCGATTCAAGGTTGGTCAGATGATTGGTTCATTCGGTATCCTTATGGGGGTAGCGGCGGCTATCTATCACAATGTAGATGCTGACAAGAAGCACAAATACAAAGGTATGATGATTGCGACTGCTTTGGCGACCTTCTTGACAGGGGTTACTGAACCAATCGAGTACATGTTCATGTTCGTTGCAACACCGCTGTATATCATCTATGCATTTGTACAAGGTGCTGCGTTTGCAATGGCTGACATCGTTAACCTTCGTGTGCACTCATTCGGTTCTATCGAATTCTTGACCCGTACTCCTATGGCCATCAATGCTGGCTTGGGAATGGATATCATCAACTTCATTTGGGTAACTATCCTATTTGGTGTTGTGATGTACCTCATTTCTAACTTCATGATCAAGAAGTTCAACTATGCAACTCCAGGACGTAACGGTAACTATGAAACAGCAGATGGTTCAGATGAAGCTTCTTCATCAGAGTCAACTGGCGGTAAAGTTGCTGAAGCATCTCAAGCAGTAAATGTTATCAACCTTCTGGGCGGTCGCGCTAATATCGTAGATGTAGATGCATGTATGACTCGTCTGCGTGTGACTGTCAAAGATGCTGAAAAAGTTGGAACAGAAGAACAGTGGAAAGCTGAAGGCGCTATGGGCTTGGTTATGAAAGGTCAAGGTGTTCAGGCTATCTACGGACCAAAAGCTGACGTTCTTAAGTCTGATATCCAAGACTTGTTGGATTCTGGTGAAGTGATTCCTGAAACACTTCCGAGCCAAAAAGCAGAATCAGCGGCTGCCGAAGTTACTTACAAAGGTGTGACTGAGGAAGTTGAAACTGTTGCGGACGGTCAAGTCATTGACTTGGCAGATGTTAAAGATCCAGTCTTCTCACAAAAGATGATGGGTGACGGATTTGCAGTTGAGCCTGAAAACGGTAAGATTTATTCACCAGTTGCTGGTACAGTAACTAGCGTCTTCCCTAGCAAGCACGCTATCGGTCTTGTGACAGATAATGGCCTGGAAGTCTTGGTACACATTGGTTTGGAAACTGTTAGCCTTGAAGGTAAACCTTTCGAAGTTCATATTTCAGAAGGTCAGAAAGTTGCAGCTGGAGATCTTCTTGTAACGGCTGACTTGGGAGCAATCAAGGAAGCAGGACGCGAAACTTCAACTATCGTAGTCTTCACTAATGCAGCAGCCATCAAGTCTGTGACAGTAGAAAAACTTGGTCAATCATCTGCTAAGACAGTTGTTGCTAAGGTTGAATTGTAATATAGAAAAGAGAAATCATGGCAAAATTCCTGACATTAAATACTCATAGTTGGATGGAAGAAGAGCAAGAAACCAAGCTTAATCAGCTTGCGGAACGCATTCTTCAAGAAAAATATGATGTCATTTGCCTGCAGGAAGTCAATCAATTAACGGAGTCTGAACAGGTTGTTCAGGCTCCTTTCTATCAGGCGGTTGAGGGTGCAATTGAGATCCATCAAGACCATTTTGCTCTATGTCTGGTAGAAAAGTTGGCTGAGGCAGGACTGGACTATCATTGGTCCTGGGCCTATAATCATATTGGGTTTGATATTTATAACGAAGGAGTGGCAATCCTATCCAGAAAACCACTAGCTCCTAGAGAAGTTCTGGTATCAGAGGCTAATGATCCTAGGGATTACCATACCCGCAAGGTCTTGCTAGCTGAGACTGAGGTAGAAGGTCAATTGCTGACAATTGCCTCTTGCCATCTGTCATGGTGGGACAAAGGCTTTCAGGGGGAATGGGCTAAGCTTGAAGCAGAGCTTCTAAAAGCAGAAACTCCTCTAGTCCTGATGGGCGATTTCAACAATCCAGTCGGCCAGCAAGGCTACCAGACCATCTTAGCCAGTCCGCTGAAGCTGCAGGATAGTCATACTGCTGCAAAAGAAGCTATCGGAGAGGCAACTGTAGAAGGGACTATCGCAGGCTGGGATGATAATAAGCATGCTCTGAAGATAGACTATGTTTTCACTAGCCAAGGGATGGACGTTGAGCGTTCCGCTGTCGTTTTTGACGGGAAAGAAACCCCTGTTGTCAGTGACCACTTTGGTTTAGAAGTGCAAGTGACTTTATAATGGTAAAAAGATGGGGCAAGACTGAGAATGAGACAGGTTTGCCTCTCTTTTTCTTTTTGATAAACATATTTTTAGGGCAAAATGGTGAAATATTACACCCCAAACGGCTGTCTTTTGTTATTCTTGAAAACGTGTTATAATGAAGTATTAGGATTCTAGGAGGAAATGGTATGCGTTGTCCGAAATGTGGTGGGAATAAATCAAGTGTGGTTGATAGCAGACAGGCAGAAGATGGGAATACAATCCGTCGCCGTCGTGAATGTGAAGAATGTCAGCATCGTTTCACGACATACGAGCGCGTTGAAGAGAGAACCCTAGTTGTTGTCAAAAAGGACGGGACACGCGAGCAATTTTCTCGGGATAAGATTTTTAACGGTATTATTCGCTCCGCTCAAAAGCGACCAGTATCTAGTGACGAAATAGAGGAGATTGTCAATCGAATCGAGCAAAAAGTCCGCAGTCAGAGCGACAATGAAATCAATAGTGAATATATTGGATCCTTAGTCATGGATGAACTGGCCGAGCTGGATGAAATCACCTACGTTCGTTTCGCCAGTGTTTACCGGAGTTTCAAGGATGTGGGCGAGCTGGAAAGCCTGCTCAAGCAGATTACCAAGGGGTCCAAGAAGAAAAAGGACAAATAAATGAAACCAAACCATCAGTTTTCTTTCTTGCGCAATAATGCAGTCAGCCCAGATATTGCTGTCTTGACCAAGCTCTATCTGCCGATTTTGGGGAGAGAAGCGGTAGCACTTTATCTTTATCTGCTGTCTTTTGAGGATAATGGGCAAAAGCAGCACCTCTTCAGTCAGATTCTTAATCATTTAGATTTTGGACTTAATATTTTAGAAGAAAGTTTTGAGCGTTTAGCGGCGATTAAGCTAGTAGATCTTTATCAAACAGATGACCATTATCTGATTCAACTCCACCCGACCTTAACGGCGGAGGAATTTTTCAGCCATAATGTGTACAGTCGGCTCTTGGAAAAGAAAATCGGCGAAGCTGCTGCAGAAGCCCTGCGACCAGAAAATCCTAGCGGAGAGAAATTGGTCAAGCCTTTTATGCAGGTGTTTGGTATGGAAGCTGAGCAAGCAAGGACAGTGCGAAAGGCCAATGATTTTGACTTGGAGTATTTCAAGCAACGGATGGCTCAGGACAATCTTCGCTTTGCCAATGAAAAGGAAGATTTGTTAGAATTGTTTGCAATTGCTGAGCAGAAAAAGTGGACTTGGTATGAGACCTATGTCTTGGCTAGAGAAACTGCTGTTTCTCAGGTCATTTCTACCAAGCGGATGAAGCAAAAGCTAGCTCAGAAGCCAGTAGAAGGTCAATTTTCTAAGCAGGAGCAGTCTATCATCCAAGAAGCGAAGCGAACATCGCCAATGGTCTTTCTGGCAGAAATTAAGAAAACTCGTCAGGCTGCTATTACGCGGACGGAGAGAAAGCTTTTGCTAGATTTAGCTGAATTAGGCCTTTTGGACGAGGTTATCAACGTAGTCTTACTCTTGACCTTTAATAAGGTGGATTCAGCCAATCTCAATGAAAAGTATGCCCTCAAGGTAGCTAATGATTTTTCTTATCAAAAGGTGACGACAGCTGAGGAAGCAGTCTTGAAAATCCGTGAGCGCAACCAGCAGCCCCAGAACCGTCCAGCTAAATCTGGACAAGGCTCTACCAAGAGCAACGTACCTGACTGGAGTCAGCCAGATTATAAAAACGAAACGAGTGCAGAGAAGCAGGCCGAGCTAGAAGAGCAGAAACGTCGGCTCTTAGCCAAACTTGAAGGAGGAGGCGAATAAATGGAGAAAATAGGACAGAATATGCCTCATATGAGCAAGGTGCGGCAGTTTGACTATCAGGAGCTGGTCAAGCAAATCATGGCGGACCCAGATGTGGCAGCCTTTATCCAGCAGGAAAATCTGACCCAAGCTGAGATTCAGCGCAGTGTCTCCAAGTTTAACCAATATATTACGGAGCGCAACCGCTTTTTGCTGGGGGACGAGACCTATATTGCCAAGGGTTATAAGCCAATCTTGGTGAAGAATGAAGGCTATGCAGATGTTGCCTATGAAGAGACGCCTGAGTTGATTGAGCAGGAGAGACAGGAGGCCATTAGAAGCCGTCTCAATCTTATCAGTCTACCAGCCAGCCTCAAAGAAGCAAGTCTGGCTCAGGTGGATCTGGACGATGTTGGTCGCTACAAGGCTTTTGAACTGTTGACCAACTTTGTTGCTGAGTTTCCGCATTATCAGAAGGCTGTTTATCTCTACGGTGATTTTGGGGTAGGGAAGAGCTACATGATGGCTGCTCTGGCGCATGATTTGTCAGAAAAACGCAGTGTTTCAACGACTCTGCTACATTACCCAAGCTTTGTTTTGGATGTGAAGAATGCTATCAGTTCCGGCTTGGTCAAGGAGAAGATTGATCAGGTTAAGACAGCTCAAGTGCTGATTTTGGACGATATCGGTGCAGAGCAGTCTAGCGCCTGGATGCGCGATGAGATTTTGCAGGTCATTCTCCAGCACCGCATGCAGGAAAATCTGCCAACTTTCTTTACTTCTAACTTTAGTTTTGCGGATTTAGAGCGTCACTTTGCCAGCTCTAAGAATGGCGATGAGACTTGGCAGGCTAAGCGGGTTATGGAGCGAATTAAGTTTCTGGCTCAGGAGGTGCGCCTAGAAGGAGAGAACCGCCGATGAATGAAACAATTAACTTGATGAAAGCTCATACGTCTGTCCGCCGCTTTACGGAGGAGCAGATTTCGGATAAGGAATTACGTGCTATCATTGATGCTGGGCGGGCTGCGTCCAGCTGGAAGAATTTCCAGTCTTGCTCTATCATTGTGGTGCGAAGCAAAGAGAAAAAAGAAGCCCTCTTTGACTTGGTCCCCCAAGAAGCCATTCGGCAGTCTTCAGCCTTCCTGCTTTTTGTTGGTGATCTCAATCGTGCCCAAAAAGGCGTTCACATGCATTCGGAAGACTTTTATCCTGAGGGAACAGAAAATCTCCTGATTAGCTCAGTAGATGCTGCTTTAGCTGGACAAAATACTCTCTTAGCAGCTGAAAGTTTGGGTTATGGCGGAGTAATCATTGGACTGGTTCGTTATGCTTCCAGTCAAATCGCAGAGCTTTTCAATCTGCCAGACTACACTTATCCGGTCTTTGGGATTGCTCTGGGGACTCCCAACCAGAACCATGCAGTCAAGCCGCGGCTGCCTTATGAAGCAGTGGTATTTGAGGAAGAATATCATGAACAGGATCGTTCAACTATCCAAGCCTATGACCGCGTACAGACTGAATATGCTGGCGAGCGAGCTAAGGAAACCTGGAGTCAGCGCCTAGCTGCTCAATTTGGTCAGGAGCCTAATCAGGCTATTGACCAATTGTTCAAAGAAAAGAAATTAGAAAAATAGGGTGGAGTTTGGCTCTGTCCTAAAGAATGAAAGAGGAAAAACATGGCCTTACCAACTATTGCCATTGTCGGCCGTCCCAATGTCGGCAAATCAACGCTCTTCAATCGGATTGCCGGTGAGCGGATTTCCATTGTGGAAGATGTCGAAGGGGTGACCCGCGACCGAATTTATGCGACAGCAAGCTGGCTCAACCGTAAGTTTAGTATTATTGATACGGGCGGAATCGACGATGTTGACGCGCCTTTTATGGAGCAAATCAAACACCAAGCTGAGATCGCCATGGACGAAGCAGATGTCATCGTTTTTGTCGTGTCTGGCAAGGAAGGTATCACGGATGCGGACGAGTATGTGGCTCGCATGCTCTACAAGACCCATAAGCCGATTATTTTAGCGGTCAATAAGGTGGATAATCCTGAAATGCGCAATGAGATTTTTGATTTCTATGCGCTGGGCTTGGGCGATCCATTCCCAGTTTCCTCAGTCCACGGGATTGGTACAGGGGATGTTCTTGATGCTATCGTTGAAAATCTGCCAAATGAAGAAGTGGTCGAAAATCCTGATATGATTAAGTTTAGTTTGATTGGCCGTCCTAATGTCGGTAAGTCGAGCTTGATCAATGCCATTTTGGGTGAGGATAGGGTTATTGCCAGTCCTGTGGCTGGTACTACGCGTGACGCTATTGATACGGTCTTTACGGACAGTGAAGGTCAGGAATTTACCATGATCGACACGGCTGGTATGCGCAAGTCAGGCAAGGTCTATGAAAATACGGAGAAATACTCTGTCATGCGGGCTATGCGGGCCATTGACCGCTCAGATGTCGTTCTGATGGTGCTGAATGCTGAAGAAGGAATTCGTGAGTACGACAAGCGAATCGCTGGCTTTGCCCATGAAGCAGGAAAAGGTATTGTTATCGTTGTTAATAAGTGGGACACACTGGAAAAAGACAACCATACCATGAAAGACTGGGAAGAAGATATCCGTGACCAGTTCCAGTACTTGTCTTATGCACCGATTATCTTTGTCTCTGCCCTGACCAAGCAGCGTCTCCATAAGCTGCCGGATATGATTAAGCAAATCAGTCAGAGTCAGAATACCCGTATTCCCTCTGCGGTCCTCAATGATGTTATCATGGATGCTATCGCGATTAATCCGACACCGACTGACAAGGGCAAGCGTCTCAAGATTTTCTATGCGACTCAGGTAGCAACCAAACCGCCGACCTTTGTCATCTTTGTCAACGAAGAAGAACTCATGCACTTCTCTTATCTGCGTTTCCTGGAAAATCAAATCCGCAAGGCTTTTGTCTTTGAAGGAACCCCGATTCACTTGATTGCAAGGAAGCGGAAGTAGAGTTGTAAAACAGCAATTTGACAAACATACGTTTATATGTAAAAATGAAAGTAAGCATAAGAGCTTGCTTTTCTTTTTTTATGTCGAAAGTATGGTATAATGGTGAGATAAATGTAAGGTGGTAATTATGGCAAAATTAATTCCTGGTAAGATTCGGACAGAAGGAATTGCCCTGGTTGAAAACAATAAGGTAGTAATCCTTGAGGTCAGTGATTCTCTTTTATATGCTCGTGTGGATGAGTGCAATCTGCGCTATAGCTTGGATGATGATGTCATCTTTTGCTATTGCGACTTTTTCCAGAAGAAAAAATATTGTGCCCATCTGGCAGCCTTGGAGTATTATCTGAAAAATGCCCCATCGGGGAAAGATGTGCTAAAGAGTATGGAAGAAGAGGAGTTGACCAGTCAGGAGACCCAAGAGCTGGTTTCTTTCGGAAGCTTGTTCTTGGATAAGGTCTTGCCGGATAAATCCAATCAACAGGTTCGTTATGAGCTCTCGGCTACTGGTCAAGAGGATTCTTATACAGGACAGTTTCTCTGGAGTTTACGAATCAGTCGCTTGCCGGACGAGCGCTCTTATGTTGTCCGAGATGTTCTTTCCTTCCTTCGGACCTTGGAAAAGAGCGGGCATTATCAGATTGGTAAGAGTTACTATGAGGCTATTCATTTGGAGGATTTTGATGAAGCCAGTCAAGATTTGCTCGTTTTTCTGCAAGGACTAGTGTCTGACTATCAGGGGCAAGATTCTTCTTTGATTTTCCCAAATGCTGGGCGCAATCTTTTCTTCCCGGCTAGTATCTTTGAAGAGGGGGTTACCTTCCTGATGAATCTGTCTTCTTTCCGCTTAGAGTACAGCCTTTATGACTACAGTGAAGTCTTTTTCCAAGATTTACATGAAGAGGCAGAAGTTTATACTTTCCAAGTGGAAGAGTATGAAGAGCATTTTGAGCTAGTTATTGCTGAGAAGAATTATAAGATGCTTTATGATGGCCAGTTTATTTTTTATGGAGATACCTTCTACCAGCTAAATCCTCAGCAGATTAGACTGATGAAGGCTTTACGGGAGTTGCCTATAGAGCATGATCGGTTGAAGCGCCTGCAATTCGACTTGTCAGAAAGGACTAAGCTGGCTTCCAGTTTGTCTGAGTTTAAAAAGGTTGGTCGGGTAGAAGCATCTGAAAGTATGATGATTCATGACTTTACAGCCAAGTTTGACTTTGACATCGGTCCTGACAAGCGTCTGATTTTGGACACTGTCTTTGACTATGGAGACAGGAAAGTGACGACTCGCAAAGATTTGGAACGTCTGCCTTTTGCAGGTAATTTTGAGCATGAGCAGCAAGTATTTAAGCAAATGCTGCAGGCAGGTTTTGTGGCAGACTTTTACAGCCAGCGACCACCTCTGAAGCCGGAAGAAATTTACCATTTCTTCTCAGAAGTCATTCCCAACTTTGAGGCTTTGGGCCGTGTCAGCATGACAGAAGAGTTAGAGGCACTGGCACAGACAGAAAGTTCAAGGATCTCTGTTAAGATGAAGGGCGGCCTCTTGGATGTTGGTTTCGATTTTGCTGGCATTGCGCAGTCAGAGATTGACGCAGTTCTTGATTCGCTCTTTAAGGAGCAGGACTTCTTTATCAGTAAGTCTGGGCAAGTCTTGATTTTCGATGAAGAGACCAAGGAGATGAGTCGGACTTTGCAGCAGCTGCGGAGTAAGCGGACTAAAAATGGTTTCATTCAGACCAGCAGTTTAGCTGCTTATCAACTGGCAGAGTTTTTCAAGGGCAAGGATAGAGTACAGTTTTCAAAAGATGTGCAACAGCTGGCCTTTGACCTGACTCATCCTGAGGCATTCCCTCTTCCTAAGCTGCAAGTCAAGGCTGACCTTCGGGATTACCAAGAGACAGGTGTCAAGTGGCTATCCATGCTGGATAAGTATGGCTTCGGTGGAATTCTGGCTGATGATATGGGACTAGGAAAAACCCTGCAGACGATTTCTTTTCTGAGTTCGCGTATAGATGACTCTAAGAAAGTCTTAATCTTGGCGCCATCCAGCCTGATTTACAATTGGAGCGATGAGTTCGCTAAATTTGCTCCGCATTTGGATGTGGCGGTGGTGTATGGTCTGAAAAATGTTCGTGATGAGCTGATTGCGGAGAAACATCAGATTACCATTACTAGCTATGCTTCTTTCAGGCAGGATGTGGAAGAATACAAGGATAACCACTTCCAGTATCTGATTTTGGATGAGGCTCAGGTGATGAAGAATGACCAGACCAAGATTGCCCAGTATTTGCGGGATTTTGAAGTGGAGCATACTTTTGCTCTTTCTGGGACGCCGATTGAGAATAATCTGGGAGAACTTTGGTCTATTTTCCAGATTGTCATGCCAGGACTTTTGCCAAACAAAAAGGAATTTTTAAAACTGCCGGCTGAGAAAGTCGCTCGCTATATCAAACCATTTGTCATGCGGCGCAAGAAAGAAGATGTGCTGCAGGAATTGCCTGATTTGATTGAAGTTGCCTATCGCAATGAATTGGCGGATAGCCAGAAGACTATTTATTTGGCTCTGCTCAAACAAATGCAGGACAGAATTATCCATGCGACAGAAGATGAAATCAACCGCAGCAAGATAGAGATTCTGTCAGGTCTTATGCGTCTCCGTCAGATCTGTGACACTCCGAAGTTGTTTATGGAAGATTACGAGGGCGAGAGCGGTAAGCTGGAAAGTTTGCGTGAATTACTTGAACAGATACAAGATGGTAATCGTCGTGTCCTCATATTTTCACAATTTCGTGGTATGCTGGATATTATCGAGAGTGAGCTGGATAAGCTAGGCATGGAGTCCTTTAAGATTACAGGCTCTACTCCAGCCAAGGAGCGCCAGGACATGACTACTGCTTTCAATGACGGTCAGCGATCAGCCTTTCTGATCTCCCTCAAGGCTGGTGGCGTCGGTCTCAATCTGACCGGTGCTGACACAGTCATCTTGGTCGACCTCTGGTGGAATCCAGCGGTTGAGGCCCAGGCCATCGGCCGTGCCCACCGTATCGGTCAGGAGCGCAATGTCGAAGTCTATCGGATGATTACACGGGGTACAATTGAGGAGAAGATACAGGAGCTGCAGGAGAGCAAGCGCAATCTGGTTTCGACTATTCTTGACGGAGCAGAAGCCAAATCCAGTCTCTCTGTGGAGGAAATTCGAGAAATTCTGGGAATTTCGGCAGAATAGCTTGAAAAATAGCCTGAATAGTTTATAATAATGAAGGGTTGAAAGGAAAAAGATATGACTGATAAACAATTTCCTCTGGTGTCAGATGATGAAATCATGCTGACGGAAATGCCGCATATGAATCTTTATGATGAACTGGATCTCATTAGCAACATTACCGGAGACTATACAGACCGTAATTATTTGGAATGGATGCCGATTGTGGATTCCAGCAGGCATGCTCCCATCGCTGCCAGTCAGGCTATCAGAAGACCGCTGCAAAAGCAGTCTGCTTTCAAGGATTTTAAAAAGCCGATTGATAAGAAAGATCCGGCCATTCGTTATGCTGAGCAGGCACGCGAGGAAGCTCGGGCAGATTTGAAAAAGAAGCGTTCAGCGTCTTATCTGACCAGCGACCTTCCGACTAAGGTCCGCAACAGAAAGCTTCCGACAGCTTCTAATGCGGAAAGACCGAAGCCAACAGCCCCTTTTCAAAAGAATACATCGGGCGAATTTACGAAGTTTGGCGACAGGCTTCAGCAGGAAAACTATATTTTGGCGGATATTCAGCCTGAGTATAGCCCTCAGCCGCAGGAGCCGGAAGAAAAGCCTAAGAAGAACAATTATGATTTTTTAAAAACCAGTCAGATCTATAATCAGGATAGGGCTAAGGAGGAGCAGTTGAAGCATTCCAAGGCTCAAGAGCTGAATTTGACAGGCTTGGACAGCGAATAAAGCTGGCTTGCTCGAGTCTTTTCTGCCTACAGTTTTCTGATGTAAAAAGGAAATTGTTGTTTGCGTATGTAAATGTAAAATCTATCTGCATATAACATCCATCATCGGTTGAAGAGGATCGATGCCAGAAGCTGGGACTTATTGATTGGTCCGGCTTCTTTGGTGTTTTGGTGGTGCCTAAAAGCTTGTGAAGAAAGAAAATCCCTGCGGGCTGATGAGGGTCTGCGGAGATTTTCCTCTTGGGACTTGCTTTTATGGCCTTGTATCTTAAGGAGTAATCATGACGAAAACCTATCATTTTATCGGGATTAAGGGCTCTGGTATGAGCGCTTTGGCTTTGATGCTGCATCAGATGGGCCATAAGGTTCAGGGCAGTGACGTTGATAAATATTATTTCACTCAGCGCGGTCTGGAGCAGGCTGGCATTTCCATCCTGCCTTTTGATGAAAAGAATATCCAACCAGACTTCGAAATCATTGCCGGCAATGCCTTCCGTCCAGATAACAATGTAGAAATTGCCTATGCAGACGCAAACGGCATCAGCTATAAACGCTACCATGAGTTTTTAGGTGGCTTCATGCGTGACTTTGTCAGCCTGGGAGTGGCTGGTGCCCATGGGAAGACTTCTACAACGGGGATTCTCTCCCATGTTCTGTCCAATATCACGGATACTAGCTATCTGATTGGGGATGGCACAGGCCGCGGTTCTGCCAATGCCAAGTATTTTGTCTTTGAGTCGGACGAGTACGAGCGTCATTTCATGCCTTATCATCCGGAATATTCGATTATTACCAATATCGATTTTGACCATCCGGATTATTTCACGAGCCTGGAAGATGTCTTTAACGCTTTCAATGACTATGCCAAGCAGATTACCAAAGGACTCTTCATTTATGGAGAAGACGAGCAGCTACGCCGGATTACGTCCAATGCCCCGATTTACTACTATGGCTTCAAGGAAGAGGGCAATGACTTTGTTGCTCACGACCTCTTGCGTTCTACCAGCGGTTCAGGCTTTAAAGTTTCTTTCCGAGGGCAAGAGCTGGGTGAGTTCCAGATTCCAAGCTTTGGCCGCCACAACATTATGAATGCGACAGCAGTAATCGGCCTCTTGTATACTGCAGGTCTTGATCTGAATCTAGTTCGGGAACATCTCAAGACCTTTGGCGGGGTTAAGCGCCGCTTTACAGAGAAAATTGTCAACGAAACAGTTATCATTGATGACTTTGCTCACCATCCGACGGAAATTATCGCGACTCTGGATGCAGCACGTCAGAAGTATCCAAGCAAGGAAATCGTGGCAATTTTCCAACCGCATACCTTCACTCGGACTATTGCTCTCTTGGACGAATTTGCGGAAGCCCTCAATCAGGCTGACTCAGTCTATTTAGCTCAGATTTACGGATCTGCGCGTGAAGTGGACAATGGTGATGTCAAGGTCGAAGATCTGGCTGAAAAGATTGTGAAGCGGGCCAAGGTTATTGACGTGGATAATGTTTCTCCGCTTCTTGACCATGATAATGCCGTTTACGTCTTTATGGGAGCTGGAGATATCCAGACCTATGAATATTCCTTTGAACGTCTCCTGTCCAATCTTACCAGCAACGTTCAGTAGGAGGAGACTTGATGGAAGCTCTGGTTCGAATCAGACAGGCTGACTTGAGCGACTGGGAGGAAATTCTTGCAATCGAGCAGCTGAATTTTCCAGCAGCAGAAGCAGCTAGTTCAGAAGTTCTCAAAGAGCGGATTGAGCAGATTCCAGATACCTTTTTGCTAGCAGAGCTGCATGGTCAGCTGGCGGGCTATATTGTTGGACCAGCTATTCAGGTGCGACATCTGACAGATGAACTCTTTAGCAAGGTGGGTGCTAATTCTCCAGAAGGTGGCTTCATTGCTATCCAAAGTCTGTCCGTCCATCCGGATTTTCAGAGGCAGGGGGTCGGAACCTTGTTGCTTGCAGCTCTCAAGGAGACAGCTGTTCAGCAAAACCGGCAAGGTATTAGCCTAACCTGTCATGATGAGCTGATACCTTATTATGAGATGAATGGTTTCGTCCACGAAGGGATTTCTGACTCAACTCATGGTGGGGCTGTTTGGTCTGATATGGTGTGGGAAAATCCCAATTTTAAGGAGAAGTGATGATTATCCGTCAAGCTCAAATGGCTGACTTAGATGCCATTTATGCTATCGAATTGGAAAATTTCAGTCCAGAAGAGGCTGTTAGCCGAGAAAGTCTAGCAGCTCATATCCAAACCCTATCTTCGACTTTTTTGGTGGCGGAAAAGGATGGTAAGATTCTAGGCTATCTGGAGGGACCTGTTCGTCCAGAACGTTATTTAAAGGACATTTCCTTTACAGAGGAGATTGAAGATTATGGTCATCTGGACGGTGGCTTTATCTCTCTGACCAGCCTTTCTATCTCGAAGGATGCTCAGGGGATGGGAGTCGGTCGCAAGCTATTGGAAGCTATGAAAGAGATTGCTATAGCAGATGAACGCCACGGCATCAATCTGACCTGCCACGACTACCTCACCGCTTACTACGAGAAGCATGCCTTTGTAAATGAAGGTTTGTCACAATCAACTTATGCAGGCGCTACTTGGTTTGATATGGTCTGGGAAAATCCTAGTCTCAAACTGCAAAAAAACCAATAATAAGCTAGAAAATCCTACTCTTATTGCATTTATCTGACTTTTAAGATATAATGTTAGGGATTATGATGAAGGAGGTCAAATTTTTGACTGAAAAATCACAAGACAAAGAGAAGAATCTGAGCTTTAAAGAGCAGATTTTGAAAGACTTAGCTGGAGAAAAGGAAGAACAAACACCCTCTTCAACTAGCCAATCAGAAGCGGACGCTGCTTCTGCAAAAGAAACAGCAGCTGCGGAGGACTTTGAAGCTAGACCGGCTTCGGTAGATGTCTCCTACAAGGTTGCAGAGAATGAAAAGGCTCACCCTCAGGTCTATGGCCGAGTGGATGAGGAAGATAAGAAGCCCAATGAGGTCCTATCTCGGGCTAATCGAGCCAACAATACGGTCAAGAAAAAACGTCAAAACACATTAGCCCGCAGGATTATGACAACTGTTCTGCTGATTGTCCTGCTGGGACTTGTGGTCACAGGAGTTGTCGGCTATACTTATGTATCTTCAGCTCTTAAACCTGTTGATGCAAACGCAACAGAGTATGTGACGGTTGAAGTACCAGAAGGCTCTAGCTCTAAACAGATTGGGGAAATCCTCGAGAAAAAGGGGCTGATTAAAAATGCCCAAGTTTTTAGTCTCTATTCCAAGATTAAAAGCTTTAACAATTACCAGTCTGGCTATTACAATCTCCAGAAGAGTATGGACCTAGATACCATTGCTCGGCAGCTTCAGGAAGGTGGAACAGATACACCGCAACCACCAGTTGTTGGCAAGGTTACTATTCCTGAAGGATATACACTGGAGCAGATTGCAGAGGCTGTGACGGTTAATGCAGCTGCAACTTCTAAAAAGACTAGCAAGACACCTTTTAGTAAGGACGATTTCCTAGCTAAGGTGCAGGATGAAGCTTTCATTTCCAAGATGGCGGCTAAGTATCCACAGCTGCTGGGCACATTGCCAAGCAAGGACAGTGGAGTCAAGTACCGCTTAGAAGGTTACCTCTTCCCTGCCACTTATAACTATGGTGAGGATGCGGATTTGGAAAGCTTGATTGACCAGATGTTGGGCGCTATGAATACCAATCTGTCTTCTTATTACTCTACTATTGAAGCGAAGAACCTAACGGTTAATGAAGTTCTGACACTTGCTTCTCTGGTGGAAAAAGAAGGTTCAACAGACCAAGATCGCAAAGATATTGCCAGCGTCTTTTACAACCGTCTCAATCAAGCGATGCCGCTTCAGAGTAATATCGCCATCCTTTATGCTCAAGGCAAGCTAGGAAAGAAAACGACTCTGAAAGAGGACGCTGAAATTGATACCAATATTGACTCACCTTTCAATGTCTATAAAAAAGAAGGGCTTATGCCTGGGCCAGTTGATAGTCCTAGCCTATCTGCTCTGGAGGCTACCATTAATCCAAGTAAGACGGACTACCTCTACTTTGTGGCAAATGTTGAAACAGGTGCTGTTTACTTCGCTAATACTTATGAGGAACACGCCAAAAATGTTGAGGAGCATGTCAACAGCAAGCTCACTCAATCCAGCAGCAGTTCTAATTAGACTGCTATCATTGCAGATAAGAGAAAGCTAGTGCATTTAGTTCTAGCTTTCTCAGTCCTGCTATATAAAAAAGGGACTGATACAGACTTGTCTCAGCCTCTTGTTTTAGTTTTAAAATAAAAGAAAATAAAAGAAAAGAGAAAAAATGGCTGAAAAAACTTATCCTATGACCCTAGAGGAAAAGGAAAAACTAGAAAAAGAATTAGAAGAATTGAAATTGGTGCGTCGTCCAGAAGTGGTAGAACGTATTAAGATTGCCCGCTCCTACGGCGATTTGTCCGAAAACAGTGAATACGAAGCTGCTAAGGACGAACAGGCTTTTGTGGAAGGTCAGATTTCCAGTCTGGAAACCAAGATCCGCTACGCTGAGATTGTAAACAGTGACGCTGTAGCTAAGGACGAGGTGGCTATCGGCAAAACAGTTACCATTCAAGAAGTAGGCGAAAGCGAAGAGGAAGTCTACATTATCGTTGGTTCTGCTGGTGCAGATGCTTTCGCAGGCAAGGTATCCAATGAAAGCCCGATTGGTCAAGCTCTAATTGGCAAGAAAACAGGTGATACTGCAACAGTCGAAACACCGGTTGGCAGCTACGACGTTAAAATTCTCAAGGTTGAAAAAACCGTTTAATAAATACCAAAAGGAACTGGCTAGAAGACTGGTTCTTTTTTCGTTTCTTTTAAGACAGAGAGTATAGGATAGATAAGAAGAGCAGGGGAAAAATAGAGAAAAGACAGATGGTTATGCTATAATGAGAATAAGCTAGAAAAGTAGGAGAACTGTATGCAAGAGCAAGATATTTATGGGAAATATGGGGACTATCTGCCCAAGATTTTAGAGGATCTTAGCCAGCGTATTCAAGAGGCTAATGATCGGGTCAAGCAGGAAACAGGGCAGAAGCTTTTTGAGCATTTTAATGCACGAGTCAAGCAGGCAGCCAGTATGGAAGAGAAATGTCAACGCAAGAATCTGCCTAGGGTGCCAGAGTCTGCCCTGAAAGAAATTCGTGATGCGATTGGGATTCGGATTGTTTGTGGTTTTATCGAGGACATCTATCAGACTATTGAGGTGCTTCGTCAGCTGGAGGGCTGTGAGATAGTTCTGGAAAAGGACTATATCCGAGCTGCCAAGCCTAATGGGTATCGCTCCTACCACTTGATATTAGAGGTGGAGACTCCTTATGAGGACTGTCATGGTCAAAATCCCGGCCGCTATTTTGTAGAAATCCAGCTTCGGACCATTGCTATGGACTCTTGGGCCAGCTTAGAGCATCAGATGAAGTACAAGCATGAGATTAAAGACAGCAAGAGGATTGTCCGCGAGCTGAAACGCTGTGCAGATGAGCTGGCTTCCTGTGATGTGACCATGCAGACCATCCGCAATTTGATTCGAGAAAGTGAGTGAGATGATGAAGATTTTATTAGCTGAAGATGAGCAACAGCTGTCCCGTGTCTTGGAAACGGCGATGACCCATGAAGGCTATCAGGTTGATACAGCCTTTGATGGGCAAGAAGCTGTGGACTTGGCCAAGGGAAATGCCTATGATTTGATGATTCTGGATATCATGATGCCGGTCAAGACAGGCATTGAAGCGTTGAAAGAAATCCGCCAAACCGGCAATACGACCCATGTTATTATGCTGACAGCTATGTCAGAGGTGGATGACAAGGTCACAGGTCTGGATGCCGGTGCAGATGATTATCTGACCAAGCCCTTCTCTCTGAAAGAGCTTCTGGCTCGCCTGCGCTCTATGTCCAGACGGGTAGCGACTTTCACCCCCAATTTGCTGCAGATTGGCCAAACCAGCCTCAATGTCGGAGAGCATGAGCTCATTAGCTCCAACTCTATTCGACTAGCCGGTAAGGAATCTAAAATGATGGAATTTCTCATGCTCAATGCCCAGAAAAGTCTTTCTACTCAGGAAATCTTCCGTCATGTTTGGGCTAATGACGAGGATGAGGATTTGGACGAAGGCTTCGTCTGGATTTATATTTCCTATTTGCGCCAGAAGCTGAAGGCTATTCATGCTGACCTTGCTATCTTGGGTGAGGAAGGCGGCAGTTTCACTCTGGTGCCGCTGGAAGGAGAAAGCCATGTTTCGGAAGCTTAAAATTCGGTTCATTCTGCTGGCTTCGGCGGCTATTGTCTGTATTTTGCTGACCATGATTGCTGTCTTAAACTCCGTTCGCTTTCTGCAGACCAACGGAGAAATCCAAGCCGTTCTCAATATTCTATCTGCCAATAATGGAGATTTTCCCAGCGTAGAAGAAACAGCAGAGAGCTTGCAAAACGACCGTATCACCATTGACACGATTTACCAATACCGCTATTTCAGCGTGGTCTATAACGAAGACAAAACACTTTACTCCACCAACTTAGACCATCTTTCCAATCTATCTAAGGAGCAGGCGCTTAGCTACGCTAATAAAGTGATTAAGAACAGCCGCAGCAGTGGGGTTTTTAAGGTAGGCAGTCAATTTTATTCCTACCAGATAACGCAGGATTCCAAGACTAAGCGCTATTTACTGGTGGTCTTAGATTCGACCAATTATCTCGAAAGCCGCAATGACTTTTTCTGGCTGTCTATCCAGTTGTGCTTCTATAGCTTTATTTTCTTTGTCTTAGTCGTGTCTGGATTTTCCAACTTTGCCATCCGTCCTTATATCAAAAACTATGAAAATCAGAAGCGTTTTATCACTAATGCGGGACATGAACTGAAGACGCCATTGGCAATCATTTCAGCCAATACGGAGCTGCAAGAGCTGATGACTGGCGAAAATGAATGGACAGAAAGCACCAAGGACCAGGTCAAGCGCCTCAGCAACCTAATCAATCAAATGGTCGTTCTGGCCCGTCTGGAAGAGCAGCCAGATGTTACCTTGGTAGATGTGAATTTCTCAGAAGTTGTCAAAAAAGTGGCTGGAAACTTCAAGTCTGTCATCGAGAAAGCAGGAAAGAAGTACGAGATCAAGCTGCAGGAAGACATCCATGTCAAGGCAACTGAAGATGAACTTTATGAATTGGTTAGTATCCTGATTGACAATGCCTGCAAGTATTGTGATGAAGATGGGCAAATTTTTGTCACCTTGACTAAGGCTAAGCGGGGGAAACGAGCTCGTCTGACGGTAGCCAATAGTTACGCGGACGGCAAAAATGTCGATTACAGTCGTTTCTTTGACCGTTTTTATCGCGAAGACGAATCGCACAATCAGAAGCAGCCTGGCTACGGGATTGGCCTATCCATGGCAGAAAGTCTGGTGCGGATTTTCAAGGGCAGGATTTGGGTTTCATATAAGAAAGGCTTGATTGGCTTTACCGTTTTATTGTGATAGAGTCACCTCGTTCATCAGTTATTGCTTTGTTTGCTGAGCTTTTTGTATCGGTTACGCTGATTCTTACTCGAGATTAAAAAAATTCTTCTAGCTAATACTAGAAGAATTTTTCTTTATCTTGACCGTTGCTTACCAGCATTGCGGTTCTTTTTCTTTTTGTTCTTTTGCTCAATAGCCGGCTGAGTTTTTGGAGTAACATCTTTAGCCCGACTCGCTTTTTTCAAGCCTTTAGGAGGATTTTTTTCAAATTCCTCTGCTACCTGTTTTCTCAAGCGAGGTCGAATGATGTAGTTGATGATAAATTGCTGGATGATTTGGATAAATCCACCGACTACCCAGTAGAGAGTAACTGCGGCAGGGGAGAGGAATGAGAAACCAACAATCATGATAGGGCTCATATAAGAAGCCTGTTTCATGCTGTTTCTTTGAGTTTCATCTTCAATACCATGCAGAGAGAGCACTGACTGGATATAGTAGAGAATACCGACAATGGCAGTCAAAGCCAAGTCGCTTTTGGCCAGGTCTTTAATCCAGAGGAAGGAACTGCCTGCAACTCCTTGAGTATACTGGGCTGCAAAGAAGAGGGCTGAGAAGAAAGGCATTTGGATGAGCAGAGGCAGACAGCCTATACCGCCAAACATGCTGAGTCCATTCTCTTTTTGAGCAGCCATCAGTTCTTGCTGAGCCTGCATTTTTTCTTCCTGAGTTTCGGCATTTTTGATTCGCTCTTGGATTGGGGCGAAAATCGGCTTGAAGTAGTTCATCTTTTCAGACTGAAGCGTTGCCTTCCAAGACTGATAGATTCCCAGCGGCAGAATGATAATCCGCACGATGAGCGTAACGATGATAATCGCCAGACCATAACCCAGACCTGAATTCTTGGCAAAGAATTGGATACCATCCGCCATAGGCTGACCAATCACGTCCCAGATCAGACCAGAAGGATTACCGGCCTTGTCGCGGCCTACACAGCCAGACAGGAAAAGAAGCGCAGCCAGTCCCATACCGGAGAATAAAAAGCGTTTGAAATGTTTCACGAGTTCATATCCTTTGTTTCTAAAAAATAATACCTATCTATTCTACTGTTTTTTTGCAAAATATACAATAGTTCTGCAGACCTAATTTGAAATTTTAAAGTCGGGATAGGAGTCGAAATTAGCCATGGTTACATCCAAATAACTGACCTTAGAAAAAGGTGTCGGTCCCTTGCGGATTTCTTGGATAAATTTGGCCATCAGAGCTGGGTCATCAGCCTGAGCCAGAATGCCAACAGTACCGTCGTCGTTGTTCCAGACCCGGCCGGTAATACCTCCGATTTCCAGCGCTAGAGAATAAACTCCCCAGCGGAATCCAACCCCTTGTACTCGTCCTTGAGCTATCATTTTTACTTTCTGCATGGCGTCCTCCTTTAGTGAGCGGACCGAGGGGATTTAAGCCCTCAGTATGAGTGCAAGTCTGCTAAATTGTGGTATAATGTTCTTATGAATATTATAACCTCAAAAGCCAATAATGTGGTAAAAAAAGCTAAAAAACTTCATCACAAAAAATACCGCAAGGATTCTTATTTGATTGAGGGCTGGCATTTATTTGAGGAAGCTGTCAGCAGCGGGGCAGAGCTGATTCGGATTTTTGCTTTAGCGGAATACGCAGAGCGATTAGCTGATTTTTCTCAAATGATTTTTGTCAGTCCAGAGATTTTAGCAGATTTGGCTGATAGTAAGACGCCGCAGGGGATTGTCGCGGAAGTGGCTTTTGAAAGGGAAAAAATACCGGAGGAGTTAAGTGGACACTATCTTTTCTTGGAGGATGTTCAGGATCCAGGTAATGTCGGTACCATCATTCGGACAGCAGATGCAGCTGGCTTTGATGGAGTCTTCATCTCCAGCTCGTCAGCAGATATCTATAACCTAAAAACGCTGCGCTCTATGCAGGGGAGTCATTTTCACCTGCCCGTTTATCGGATGGATACGGCTGATTTTATTATACTGGCTCAGTCTTCCGGTCTGCCAATTCTAGCGTCGACCTTGTCGTCTGCGTCTATTGACTATAGAGAGGTGGGTAGCAAAGAGAGCTTTGCTCTAGTTATGGGCAATGAAGGGCAGGGGATTAGTCCAGAAATGACGGCAGCAGCTGATATTCTGGTCCATATTTCCATGAAGGGGCAGGCAGAAAGTCTCAATGTTGCTGTCGCTGCTGGTATTTTAATCTTTCATTTAAGCTAAAAATCAGAAAAAGAGATATAATAGTTGGCAAGGGAGGTGATTCTATGCCTTACAAAAAGGACGAGGAATTTATGGCCTATGTTGGGCACTTGATTGAAAAGCCCAGTGTACAGCGCCTGAAAGAAATTCCCCATCATATTCATTCCAATAGACTTGAACATTCCATCAATGTAAGTTATACTAGTTACAGAATTGCCAAAAAATTTGGTTGGAATGCCCGCAGCACGGCACGCGGTGCCCTGCTTCATGACTTATTCTACTATGACTGGCGTGTAACCAAGTTCAAGAAGAGTCATGCCTGGGTGCATCCCCGTCTAGCAGTTCGTAACGCCCGCAAGATTACCAAGCTCAATAAGGTCGAAGAGGACATTATCATCAAGCACATGTGGGGGGCGACCATTGCTCCGCCGCGCTATAAGGAGTCTTATATTGTGACGATGGTGGATAAATATTGGGCCGTCAAAGAAGCGACGGCACCTTGGAGACGCAAGAGCGGTAATCGCAAGCTCTTTCATCGAAAGATGCTGAAACCGTAAATGTTTTATTATAAAAGGAGTAACTATGAATCATTCTATTATTCAAGATCAATCAGATATTAATTCTTTCTATGCCAAGATTTATTCTATTGTTGGTGTCGGTATTGGAATCTCAGCAGTCGTGTCTCTCTTGATGCTATTTGTCTTTCAAGATGCTATTTATACTATTTTGACAAGATCTGTCTGGATCTATTATGCAGCTATTGCAGTTGAGTTTATCCTTGTGTTGGTAGCATCTGGAACTGCTCGGAGCAATAGCCCAGCGGCGTTGCCTATGTTTTTAGCTTATTCAGCCATCAATGGTTTTACCTTAAGTATTATCATGGCGCTGTATCTTCAGTCAACTGTTCTCTTAGCCTTTCTGACAACGACCGTTATGTTCTTTGCCATGGGCTTTATCGGCAAGGTGACCAAGAAGGATCTTTCCGGAATGGGCAGAGCTTGTATGGCCGGTTTGATTGGTATTATCGCTGCTAGCGTCCTTAATATCTTCTTGAGAAGCAGTGGCTTGGACTTTATCATCAGTATCGTTGGTGTCCTTATTTTCTCAGGACTCATCGCTTGGGACAATCAGAAGATTCGCTATGTCTATGAGCAGACCAATGGCAATCCAGGAAATGGCTGGGCAATTTCGCTGGCTCTGCACCTATATCTGGACTTCATTAATCTCTTCCTCAGCTTGCTGCGTATTTTTGGAAGAAACAAATAACTAAGCTAAATAAGGCTCAAGCATTGGACATTTGCTCCAGTGCTTTTTGTTTCTCCTATGGATTTATGGTATAATAAAGCCAGCAAATAGAAAGCGAGAATAGTATGAAAACTCCTTTTGTCAGTCGTGAAAAGCTAGCTGAGATTACGGATCAGTTTCCAACCCCTTTCCATCTTTATGATGAGAAGGGAATTCGGGAAAGAGCGCGTGCCCTGCATGAGGCCTTTTCTTGGAATCCAGGTTTTAAAGAGTATTTTGCTGTCAAGGCTACTCCCAATCCTGCTATTTTAAAAATCCTCAAAGAAGAAGGCTGTGGGGTGGACTGTGCCAGCTATGTTGAGCTGCTCATGGGCCAAAAGCTGGGCTTTGCTGGACGGGATATCATGTTTTCGTCCAATAACACACCAGCTGAGGAATTTCAGTTTGCGCGTGACTTGGGAGCGACTATCAATCTGGATGCCTATGAAGATGTGGCTTTTCTAAAGGAAGCCGCGGGTATTCCAAAGGTTATTTCTTGCCGTTACAACCCTGGCGGTGTCTTTGAGCTGGGAACCAGCATTATGGATAATCCAGAAGAAGCCAAGTTTGGTATGACCAAGGACCAGCTGATTCAAGCTTTCAAAGAGCTCAAGGAGTTGGGAGCTGAGAAGTTTGGGATTCATGCCCTCTTGGCTTCAAATACTGTCAGCAATGACTACTATCCTGAACTGGCCCGTCAGCTTTTTGAGCTGGCTGTAGAAGTGGTGGCTGAGACAGGAGTTGAGTTGGACTTTATCAATCTATCTGGCGGTGTCGGCATTAATTATCAGCCTGAAGGTGAGGAAAATGACATTGCGGTCATCGGTCAAGGAGTTCGTCAGGCCTATGAAGCTATTCTAACTCCGGCTGGCCTAGGACAGGTCAAGATTTATACGGAGCTGGGCCGCTTTATGTTGGCACCTTATGGCCTGCTGGTCACCAAAGTTACCCATAAGAAACAGACCTACCGAACCTATCTGGGAGTGGACGCCTCTGCGGTCAATCTGCTACGTCCTGCCATGTACGGTTCTTATCACCACATTACTAATATGGATCGACCTATGGGTGAGACAGAGATTGTGGATGTTGTCGGCAGCCTCTGCGAGAATAACGACAAATTTGCTATTAATCGCCCGCTTCCTGTCAGCCAAATCGGTGATACTTTGGTGATTCACGATACTGGTGCTCATGGTTTCTCTATGGGTTATCAGTACAATGCCAAGCTCCGCTCCAGCGAAATTCTCTTGGAACAAGATGGCAATGTTCGCATGATTCGTCGGGCAGAAAAACCAGAAGATTATTTTGCGACACTGTATGGCTTTGATTTTGAAAAATAGAGAAAATTTGATATAATGAAGAGCAATGTAAAAATGGAAATAGAGGAGTTCTCGATATGAATTTAGTTTTAGCAATTTTCTTGATTATGGCAGCATTTGCTGGAGGCGTGATCTTGGGTATGTATCTGCTTCGTCGTCAAGTGGAGAAGGAATTTGCAGAAAATCCGCGTTTGAATGTAGAAGCAGTTCGGACCTTGCTTAGCGCTAGCGGCCAACGGCCAAATGAAGCGAAAGTACAGCAAGTTTATCGTCAAATTATCAGCCAGCAGAAAGCTGCACTTGCTAAGAGCAAAAAGAAAAAATAATTTTCTAGAGGCTGGCTTTTAATACCAGTAGAGAAAATCTATAAAAAAATGGGGATTTGGAATCGGCTTCCAGTCCCTTGTTTTAGAAAGAAGACCTTATGGATAATCGACCAATCGGTTTTTTAGACTCAGGAGTGGGCGGTTTGACTGTAGTCCGTGAGCTCATGCGGCAGCTCCCCCACGAAGAGGTCATTTATATCGGAGATTCGGCGCGGGCTCCTTACGGTCCTAGGCCTGCTGAGCAGATTCGCGCTTATACCTGGCAGCTGGTCAACTTCCTCTTAACCAAGGATGTTAAGATGATAGTCATTGCCTGCAATACAGCGACTGCTGTTGTCTGGGAAGAAGTGAAGGAAAAACTGGATATTCCAGTACTGGGCGTGATTCTGCCGGGGGCTAGCGCGGCTATTAAGTCAACTGCCAGCGGCCGCATCGGTGTTATTGGAACGCCAATGACTGTTTCCTCTGATATCTATCGTCAGAAGATTGAAGCGCTCTCGCCGGAGATGCAGGTGGAAAGTTTGGCCTGCCCTAAGTTTGTACCTTTGGTAGAGTCCAATGAACTCCATTCCAGTCTTACCAAAAAAGTGGTCTATGAAACGCTGCAGCCTCTGGCTGGCCGAGTAGATACCCTTGTCTTGGGCTGTACCCACTATCCCTTGCTCCGGCCTATCATTCAAAACATGATGGGACCGGATGTGAAACTGATTGACAGCGGGGCAGAGTGCGTACGGGATATTTCTGTCCTACTCAATTACTTTGAAATCAACCGCAGTCGGGAAAAACAGGAGCTCAATCACCAATTTTACACAACTGCCAATGCCAAAAGCTTTTCGGAGATTGCAGAAAGCTGGCTGGACCTGAAAGTGAATGTGGAGCATGTAAGCTTATGACAAATAAAATTTATGAATACACTGACGAGAACAATTGGTATATCGGAGAATGGACCCGCTTTCGCAAGGCTGGCTATCATTTCAACGACATCCCTTACAGGCTCTTGGAGCATATAGATGCAGAGTTAAGCGAGCTGATTGAGCGGGATTTGGATGAAGAATACAACGCCTTTACCACAGTTGTGGTCAAATACGGCTCGCCCATGTCCTATATTCAGTTTGTCCTCAATATGATTAACGACCGCCAGAAGCGGGATTTTAAGGCGACCAGTCATAAGGGAGCTATTCTGATTACAGAAAAGGACTTGCTGCGCAAGGTCTTCTTCCTGTCTAAGGATGGAGTTAAGATGACCGACTTTTTTGGTCAGGGGCAGGAGTCCGAGATGGCTGTCGGAGATACCATCTTGATTGCGACTCGTAACGAAGGAAAGACAGCAGAGTTTCGCAAACTCTTTGATAAGCTGGGCTATAAGGTTGAAAATCTCAATGATTATCCTGATTTGCCAGAAGTGGAAGAGACGGGAACCACCTTTGAGGAAAATGCGCGGCTCAAGGCGGAGACAATCAGTAAGTTGACCGGTAAAATGGTGCTAGCTGACGACTCAGGTCTGCAGGTCGATGTTTTAGGCGGCTTGCCTGGAGTATGGTCGGCTCGCTTCGCTGGAGTAGGCGCGACAGATGATGAAAACAACATCAAGCTCCTGCATGAATTGGCTATGGTTTTTGAAATCAAGGACCGCTCTGCCCATTTTCATACGACCCTAGTGGTGGCTAGTCCTGACAGGGAGTCTCTGGTAGTTGAAGCGGATTGGCCGGGCTACATTGCCCATGAGCCAAAAGGGGAAAATGGCTTTGGCTATGATCCCTTGTTTTTAGTGGGAGAAACAGGAAAAACGTCTGCCGAACTAACGATGGAAGAAAAAAATGCGCAATCCCATCGAGCTCAGGCAGTTAAGAAATTAGTGGAGGTATTTCCAGCATGGCAAAGCAAACCATTATAGTCATGAGTGATTCTCATGGCGACCGTGCTATTGTAGAAGAAATTAGGAATCATTATATTGGAAAGGTAGATGCGATTTTCCATAACGGAGATTCTGAGCTTCCTTCTGATGATGAGGTATGGCAAGGGATTCAGGTTGTTGCAGGGAATATGGACTTTTACGACGGCTATCCAGAACGCTTGGTGACGGATTTGGCGGGGACCATTATTGCCCAGACCCACGGGCATCTCTTCCATATTAACTTTTCTTTTCAAAAGCTGGATTTGTGGGCGCAAGAGGTTAATGCAGACATCTGTCTCTATGGTCACCTGCATATTCCAGATGCTCGAATGGAGGGCAAAACGCTCTTTCTGAATCCGGGCTCCATCAGCCAGCCACGCGGCCTGATCAACGAACGTCTCTACGCTAAGGTAGAGATTGATGATGACCGCTTTAAAGTTGATTACTATACGCGAAATCATGAACTTTATCCAAGCTTGTCCAAGGAGTTTAGCCGATGATTGCTAAGGAATTTGAAGACTATCTGCTGGAACATGAAGAAACTTTTTTGACGCCTGGGGAGAATCTGGCGGTTATGATTGACACCCATAATGTGGATCATGCTATCCTATTGCTGAGTCAGATGACATACTCACGTGTACCAGTCGTGACGGCAGATAAAAAGTTTGTTGGCACGATTTCCCTGACAGACATCATGTCCTATCGCATGCGCCATGATTTGCCAGAAGAGGAATTCATGATGACAGACATCGTCCACATGACCAAAATGGACGACTTGACAGTTGGGCCAGATTATACTGTATCAGATGTGCTTCATAAGCTGGTCGACGAGTCCTTTCTGCCGGTTGTGGGCGAGGATCAGCATTTTTACGGAATTATTACTAGAAAGTCTATTTTGAAAGCTGTCAATTCTTTGTTGCACGGCTTTAGCAAGAAGTACGAAATTCGCAAAAAATGAAAGAATACATTAGACCGTTTTTAAATCAAAAAAACATCTCAGAAAATTCTAAAATTGCCTATTCTTATGATTTGGAGCAGTTTATCGAAGAAGTGCATGGTCGGATTACCGAGACCAATCTGCGGATTTATCAGGCCTCTATCAAGGATTTTAAGGCGGCTGTTCAGAAGCGGAAACTCTCAGCAGTCAATCAATTTCTCTACTTCCTTTATCAGCAGCAGCTTATTGAGGAGTTTCACCGCTTGGTCTTGCCCAAGGTTTCCGTATCGAAGGAGCAGGAAAATGAACTGCTGGATCTGTCTGCTTTTTGGCAGGAATCAAGCGTTCCCAGGGGGCGTCTGATGGCTCTTCTTATTTTGGAAATGGGCTTGCTGCCCAGCGAGATTCTGCAGGTCAGAGTGGCAGATGTTAATCTGGACTTTCAGGTTTTGAAGATTGAAAAGGCCGGTCAGAAGCGGGTTATCAAGATTCCTGAGAGCCTGACGGGTGAGTTAGAAGACTATCTGACGGGGACGTATTTATTTGAGAAAAACGGCAAATCCTATTCTCGTCAATGGGGTTTCCGTCAGTTAGAGGCCTTCTTGATTGAGCAGGGACAAGCCAGTCTATCTGCCCAAAGTCTGCGTGAGCAGTTTATCTTGCGCCAGCGGGAGAAGGGAATTGGCCTTTATGATATTGCCCAAGATTTGGGCTTGAAAACCATGATTACACTAGAAAAATATAGATAGAAATGGATATCAAACTAAAAGATTTTGAAGGCCCGCTGGACCTGCTGCTCCACCTTGTATCTAAGTACCAGGTGGATATTTATGATGTGCCCATTACGGAGGTCATCGAGCAGTATCTGGCTTATGTGGCCACCTTGCAGGCCATGAAGCTGGAAGTGACGGGCGAGTACATGGTCATGGCAAGCCAGCTCATGCTGATTAAGAGCCGCAAGCTTCTGCCTAAGGTGGCGGATAATGCTGAGTTGGAAGATGATTTGGAGCAAGACCTCTTGAGTCAGATTGAGGAATACCGCAGGTTCAAGCTCTTGGGTGAGAAAATGTCGCTCCAGCATGATGACCGAGCGCTTTATTATTCTAAGCCCAAGCTGGAGCTGGTTTATGAAGATGCTGAGCTCCTGCATGACAAGTCAACGATAGATCTTTTCTTAGCTTTTTCCAAGGTTATAGCCAAAAAGCAAGAGGAGTTTTCTAAGAGCCATACGACCATTGTGCGAGATGAGTACAAGATCGAGGACATGATGGAAGTGGTGCGTCAGCGCTGTACTAGTAAGAGCCGTCTGGCTCTGCAGGAGATATTTGCAGAGACCAAGGACATGAATGAAGTTATTACTCTCTTTCTGGCGACATTGGAATTGGTCAAGGTGCAGGAAGTGCAAGTCATTCAGGAAGAAAATTTTGGAAATATTTATTTAGTAGGAAGAGGAAATGAGTAAGTTAGCAGAGATTGAAGCCCTGCTTTTTGTGGCGGGAGAAGATGGACTCAAGGTTCATCAATTGGCAGAAATCCTTTCTTTGCCGCCGACCGGGGTTATTCAGAGTTTGGAGAAGTTGGCTGAGCAATATGAAGCCAATCCAGACTCTAGCCTGACCCTGCTGGAAACTTCAAAGACATACAAGCTGGTCACAAAGCCAGAGTTTGCTGAGATTCTTCGGGCCTATTCACGGGCGCCAATCAATCAAAGTCTGTCGCGGGCAGCACTTGAGACCTTGTCTATCATTGCCTATAAGCAGCCGATTACAAGAGTAGAAATAGATGACATCCGCGGGGTTAATTCCAGCGGTGCATTGGCCAAACTCTTGGCTTTTGAACTGGTTCGAGAGGATGGTAAAAAGGAAGTCATTGGCCGGCCAAATCTCTATGTGACAACGGATTATTTCTTAGACTATATGGGGATCAATCACCTAGATGAGCTGCCGATTGTCGAAGAAACAGAGCTAGTTGCTGAAGAAAGCCAGCTCTTTATTGAAAGGACAGATATCGATGAGAATCAATAAATACATCGCTCATGCTGGGATAGCCAGCCGCCGTAAGGCAGAAGAGCTAATCAGGCAGGGGAAGGTCAGTATAAACGGCCAAGTGGTACGTGAGCTGGCGACGAACGTTAAGTCTGGCGACCGTGTGGAAGTAGAAGGCCAACCTATCTACAATGAAGAGAAGGTTTATTACCTCCTCAATAAGCCACGCGGGGTCATTTCCTCTGTCAGTGATGACAAGGGTCGCAAGACAGTCGTGGATCTCTTGCCCCAGGTCAAGGAGCGGATTTATCCGGTTGGTCGTTTGGACTGGGACACTTCTGGTATCCTCATTCTGACCAATGACGGAGACTTTACCGACGAGATGATTCATCCCCGCAATGAGATTGACAAGGTCTATGTGGCGCGTGTCAAAGGATTGGCCAATAAAGAAGTTCTTCGTCCTCTGACTCGCGGTATTGAAATCGAGGGGCGCAAAACCCAGCCAGCAGTTTATGAGATTATTAAGGTTGATCCGGCGAAAAATCGCTCGGTCGTTCAGCTGACCATCCACGAAGGGCGTAACCATCAGGTCAAGAAGATGTTCCAAGCAGTCGGACTGCAAGTGGATAAGCTGTCACGGACTCGCTTTGGTCATTTGGACCTGACTGGCCTCAAGCCTGGTGAGTATCGTAAGCTCAGTAAAAAAGAAGTCAGCCAGCTGCATACACTGGCTGTAACCAAGACCAAGAAATGATAAAGAAACTGCTTATTGCTCCTGTCCGCTTTTATCAACGTTTCATCTCACCTGCTTTTCCTCCATCTTGCCGCTTTCGGCCCACCTGCTCTAACTATATGATAGAGGCTATCCAGAAGCATGGTGCCAAGGGAGTTTTGATGGGTTTGGCGCGAATTCTCCGCTGTCATCCTTGGTCTCAGTCAGGAGAGGATCCTGTACCAGACCATTTCAGTCTGAAAAGAAACGCTACAAGCAAAAAGTCACACTAGCTATTTAGCTAGTGTGACTTTTTTTTCTATAATTTCAGAGTGTTTCCTACCTTCTAGACCAAGTCTTAGGCAAGAAGAGCAGGAGAATTGGGTAAATTTCCAAACGTCCGCCAATCATGGCAAAGGATAGCAATAGCTTAGAAAAAGGACTGAAGATAGAAAAAGTATCCGTCGTCCCAATCATAGGACCGATATTGTTGAAGCAGGATAGAACACCACTGACAACTGTCATGAGATTGTTGTTATCCAGGCTGACGATGAAAATGAGTGCCAGCACGATCAAAACATAGGTTGCTAAATATTTGAGGACCTTGTGCTGGGTATCCTTATCTAAGACTGCACCATTAACATGCATGGTTAGGACCCGATTGGGTGATAGGGTAGAGAGAATTTGATTTTTGGCAATGCGGGAAATGATAATCCCCCGAATGACCTTGAATCCCCCAGCGGTTGATCCGGCCGAGCCCCCGATACACATGAGCAGAAGCAGGATGACCTGAGAAAAGAGGGGCCACTTGACCGTATCACCATAGCCGAATCCAGTCGTTGTGATGATATTGGAAACCTGGAAGAAGGAAATCTCCACACTCTTGGCAAAGCCTTGATAGAGGTGGAAGACATTAAAGGCAATCAAGGAAGTGGAAAGAAAGACAATCCAGAGATAACCCCTAAGCTCTTCATCACCAAAGCAGGCCTTAAACTTGCGAATCAGCAAGTAATAGTAGAGATTAAAGTTGACCCCGAAAGCCAAGACCCCAAAGCTGACCAGATAAGTAATCAGTGAGCTGTTGTAGTGGGCAATACCGTCATTGTATACGGTGAATCCTCCCGTACCAGCTGTTCCCATGGCAATCACAAGGCTGTCAAAGAGCGGCATACCCGCTAGGAAATAAAGCAGAGCAAAGATAGCAAAGAGAGCCAGATAGATGATATAGAGGATTTGGGCCGTACTCTTGAGCTTAGACACAACCTTGCCAAAGACTGGGCCCGGAACTTCTGCTTTCATGACCTCCAAGTGGCCATTTTTAGCATTGTCCATAATAGCTAGGGCAAAGACCAGCACTCCCATCCCTCCGATTAAGTGAGTAAAACTGCGCCAGAAGAGCAGCGAATGAGAGAGAACGCCGACATCGTTGAGAATAGTCGCTCCCGTGGTTGTAAAGCCAGAGCTGACCTCAAAGAAAGCATCGATGATGTCCGGTATCTGACCAGAGAAGACAAAGGGCAGGGCTCCGAAGAAGGACCAGAGAATCCAGCAAAGGGCTACAATCAGTACCCCTTCCTTGGCGTAGATATGTAGGTCCTTGGGCTTAAAATAAGAGCCTATGCCACCTAAAACTAGCAGGATAGCCATGGTCGCCCCAATAGAGAGAAAGACCTTTAAAGGTTCACCGTAGATTAGAGCGACGATGATGGGCACGATTAGCAGAGCCGCCTCAATCAGTAGTAATTTTGCCAGCAGGTAGCGAATCATAGATCTATTCATGTGGCCTACCTCGCTAACAGATCGTAAATCTGCGTGATATTTTGCAGCAGAGTGGTCACGACAATTTTATCTCCAACTTGCAGATTGTCATCGCCTGTAGGGAAGATAGCTTTACCTTGGCGGATAATGGCCGCAATCAGGACATCTTTCTTTAGATGAAGCTGAGATAGAGGAATACCAGTCATCTTGTTTTCTTCCTTGATTTGGAATTGTAGGGTCTCGATTTGGCCGTTGGCTACGTGGTGCAGAGCTTCTAGGTTAGAGAACTGAGCATTGTAGCGACCGCGGATAAAGTGCATAACCGTATCAACGGCGATACCTTTAGGTGTCACGATGCTGGCAAAGTCTTGGTTATCAATGATTTCCAACAAACTAGTCCGGTTGACCTTGGTGATGTTTTTCTGCACACCCAGATTATTAAGAAACATGGAAGTAATGATATTTTCCTCATCTACACCAGTCAGGGTAGCAATGGCATCAAAGTTATTGGCGCGTTCCTCCAGCAGGATATCCTTGGCAGTACCGTCTCCATGGACGACATATAGATCAGGAAATTCCTGACTGAAAAAGGTTGCCCGTTCATGGTTAGATTCAATGACTTTGAGCTCGATTTTACTATTCTTGAGAATATTGAGCAGGTAGTAGGCAATCTTGCCTGCTCCGATAATCATCAGGCTCTTAACCACTCTAGGTCGTACCATATTATGGAATTGAACGATGTCCAGGCGGTTACCTGTGACATAAATCTTGTCGCCGGCCTCCAAAGTGAAGTCGCCGTCAGGAATTTCCAAGTGCCCTTTTCTCTCAATAGCACAGACAATGATATTTCCAAATTTCTTGCGGAACTGGGAAATACTCATCTGGCAGAGATTGCTGTCTTCCTTGAGTTTGAACTCCATCAGTGCCACCCGGCCATTGGCAAAGTGCTCTACTGATAGGGCGTTAGGGAAGTCAATGATATTAGCGATGTAGCGAGCAGTTAGGAGCTCAGGATTGACCACCAGCGAGAAGCCTAGGATGTTCTTCTCCTTAAAGTAAGGGTTGGAATATTCAGGATTACGCACCCGAACGACAGTTTCCTTAGCCCCCATCCGTTTGGCCAGAACAGCTGAAACCATGTTGACCTCATCATGCTCGGTCATGGAGATGAAGATGTCACAGTGACTAACATCCGCTTGTTCTAGGATTTTGAAGTTAGCTCCATTGCCAGCAATACCGATAATGTCATAGCGCTTGGTAATCTGGTTGAGAACAGCTTCATCCTGCTCAATCAGGATAACATCATGTTTTTCAGCCACTAAGGAGCGACAGAGGGCCGTTCCGACCTTCCCGCCGCCAACAACGATAATTTTCATAAGTTTAGATTCCTCCAAAGTATGTATCTATCATACTCTTTTTTCATTTAAATTTCATCTATAAAATACAGAATAGCTTGCTTATTTATAGAATTGCCAATATTTTTTTACAAAAATGGTATCTTCCTGTGATATTTTTAAAAAAAGTACAACTTTTTGAGCATTTTTTATTGACTTGTAGGCTGAAAGTGTTATACTAAATGAGTACCTTCATTGGTTTACCTCAAACCTGTTGTGATGTAAGTTAATGAAGCCTTAACCACGCTGTTTGCTGAGCTTGACTCCGGGCAGTGTGGCTATTTTTTTATCTAAAGAAAAATACTAGGAAAAATATTCTTATTATGAAAAATCATATCGTTCTTTTTGAGCCTCAGATTCCGCAGAATACCGGAAATATTGCCCGTACTTGTGCCGCGACTAATTCGCCGCTTCACATCATCAAGCCCATGGGCTTTCCCATTGATGATCGCAAGATGAAGCGGGCTGGGCTGGACTATTGGGATAAGCTGAACATCACCTATTATGAGAGTTTAGGCGATTTTATGGAGCAGATGGATGGCCGTCTTTATCTGATTTCTAAGTTTGCAGAGAAGGTCTATTCTGAGGAAAAGTTTGCAGCAGAAGGTTCGCACTATTTTATGTTTGGTCGTGAGGACAAGGGGTTGCCAGAGGAATTTATGCGTCGTCATCCAGAAAAGGCTCTGCGTATTCCCATGAACGACCAGCATGTCCGTAGCCTTAATGTATCAAATGCTGTCTGCATGATTGTCTATGAAGCCCTGCGCCAGCAGAATTTTGCTGGCTTAGATTTGGTACATGAGTATGAAGCGGACAAGCTGAAGTAGTGGGATGAATGTATCTAAGCAGTAATTTTTTCTAATAGATAGAATACTATTGTTGAAACATTTTTAATTACATCAATCAAAATGCTTGCTCTGGCAGGTTTTTTTTGTTATGATAATGATGTCTTCAGGGCAGGGTGAAATTCCCGACCGGCGGTAATTTTTGGATTGGAATTTTTTTCTCAATGCCAAATCAAGTCCGCGAGCGCAAGCTGATGTGGTGAGATTCCACAACCGACAGTATAGTCTGGATGGGAGAAGACGAGAGGCAGTGAAGCATTCTTGCCGTTTAATCTTTATTTAAGGGCTGAGCCTTATACTAAATAATCATTAGCTGACAAGCTTTTTTCAGTGGCCTTTCCGGCTTCTCTAATTTTTATAAATTGGAGGAACCTGTGATGACAAATACTCGTAAGTTGGCGATTGTAGCAGTTTTATCTGCTCTATCATTTCTACTCATGCTTTATGAGATTCCCTTGATAACCGAGTTTCTAAAGTTGGATTTTTCAATTATTCCGATTTTACTGGCTTTGGTAGTCTTGGATTTAAAAAGCTCTCTGGCAGTGCTCTTGATTCGCTCTGTCTTAAAGCTGGCTTTGAATAATAATGGCGTAGGCACTCTAATCGGTCTACCCATGAATATACTGGCTGTAGCAGTCTTTGTTTGTGCTTTTTCCCTCTTGTGGAAAAAAAGGAAGAGCTTGTTTGACTATATAAAGGCTTCTTTGGTAGCAACGCTTGGTCTAACTGTTACAATGATTGTTGTAAATGTTATTTATGCAGTTCCTCTCTTTGCAAGGTTTGCAGGTTTTGATATTTATAAAACATACGGTCTTTCCAAGTATCTGCTGACCATGATTGTCCCTTTTAACCTATTAGAAGGAGTGATCTGGGCTGTCGTCTTTTGGCTGATATACAAGCTTTTGCAGCCCGTCCTAAAACGCTATGAAAAATAAACAATCTTATCTAACAAAGGGCTCTTTTGCCCTTTTACTTTTCGTCATGCTAGGCTACATGGTCAAGTTTTATCCTGACCAGCTGACCAGCTTTGACACCCCGATTCAGACCTGGCTGCGGGGAGACTTGCCTGCAGCTTTGACGATATTTTTCAAACTAGTGACCAGTGTGATTGATCCGATGGGGATTATCATCTGGGTTTCAGCTCTTGTCCTTTTTTTCCTTTACAAAAAATGGAAGCTAGAAGCTGCCTTGCTAGCGGGAAATCTGGTCTTACACGGGATTTTGATTAAGCTGATTAAACTCGTTTACCACAGAAGCCGGCCGAGTCTTTCGCATTTGGTCCAAGAGGGCGGTTACTCTTTCCCGAGTGGACATTCCATGGCGACAGCCATTGTTCTTGGGACCTTGATTATTATCGCTCAGCAACGAATTCAAAACCAAAAAATCAAGCGCTTGGTACAAGGTTTGCTTCTGGTCTTTATCTTAACGATTATGGCATCCAGAGTCTATCTGGGCGTGCACTACCCGACAGATGTGATCGGAGGAGCCTTGATGGGCTTTGCCATTCTCAATATCGAATTTCCTTTTTATGACAAGCTGCGTTTTCAGTGGCGTTTCAAGGGACAGCAGAAATAGCGTTTACTTTGATAAGAATAATCAATAGAAACAGAGTTACAGAGTCGAAAAATCATTTATGGCATAATTCTTGAGTTTTAGAATTCAAACTTAGTTTTGGATTTACAGTTATCATACACTGGCCGTTAAAAAATGAGTTATAATTGAATTATTGAAAAACACCAAATGGACATGGTAAGTAGTTCATTTGGTGTTTTTTTAGTTTTAAGCATTTTGCATAATATCTTGAATAGATAGCTTGCAAAGTAATTTGAATTTTTTAGAAAAAACATCAGGAGATTCTGGAATTGCTTGTGTAATCCATGACTTTATAATTGATAGAGTATAATTAACAAGTAATTCTTCAGTAAACTCTCTAGATAAACCCATTTTACTAGACAGTTGAATGTTTTGGCTAATCCAAGTCTTATATTGTTTCTTTAAAAAAAGTTCCCAATTAGGATCAGCTGCAGTTGAATAAAGATATTTTAGCCAGATTCTATTCTCATAAATTAATGGTATTATTTCAGAAGCAAGGAAGTCAATAAGAAGAGCATTATCGGATCCATTTGAACCTGGTACAAAATCTAGCATTTTTGACATTATTCGTTCGTCAATGTCATGATGAATAGCTTCAATTATTTCGTTAGAAGAGTTGAAATGATTTTTATAGATTGTTTGTCTCGCTATGCCTGCTTCTTCTGCAATCTCAGAAAAAGAAAAGTTAGATTTATCAGGATATTTTTCAGAAAGTCGAAAGAAAGCAGTGATAATATTTTCTCGCGTATCTTTGGTCATCGCTGTTATTCTCCTTGTCAGTCAATATGTAGCCTAGTACTTCTATTGTTATTATTAAAAAATTATTTTAGTCTAAGTATAATTAATTAGATTCAATACTAACAAAAAAATTACAGTTTGTAAAAAATTTTCTAAATTGCTTTTGATTATTCTGTAAAAGCGAGATATTTTGGCTACATTTTGTAAATTTTTGGTACTGGAAGCAGTATAATGAAAATGTTATTATGTAATTTATATTGTGTCTATGCTCTTTATCAAATGGGGAAATGTTGTCTAAAAGGGTATATGACTGGAAGAATCTTTAGGAATAGAAAGAGCTTTGAACAAATGAGACATAGTCATGAATAAATTAGAAAATATATCTGTAAAAAAACTGTTAGTTCAACTAATTATTCCCTCATTAGTTACAGCAATAGTAAGTGGATCTTATAATTTAGTTGATGGCATATTCATTGGACAGACCTTAGGGATTGAGGGAAATTCTGCTAATACATATACATTTATGATATATGCCTTGGTCTATGCTTTTTCAGCTCTAGCAAGCGAAGGAACAGCATCCTTGTTGACAATCTCACTTGGCAAAAAGGATTACAAAAATGCCCGATTAATTTTAGATTCCTCTATCCAAGTTTCTTTAATTTTATCAATTCTACAGTCGATACTTTTGTGGTTTTCCTTAGAAGGCTTATTGATTATTTTTGGGGCACCACAAGAACTGTATCATTATGTTAAGGAATTTTGCCTTACATTTCTTATTGGGTCACCTATATATTTTGTCTCACACACTCTTTTGTACTGTTTGCGGGCCCAAGGTAAGATTAAAGAAGTTTTACATATCAATGCTATTTCATTTCTTGTGAATGCAGGGACTGGTGCAGTTCTAATTCTTGTATTTCATACTGGTTTTTTTGGATCAGCTTTATCTACAGTTCTGGCTAATCTTGCTGCACTTATCTTGACATTCAGAGAGTACACTGGAAAATCTAACGATTTAAAAATAGATTTGAAGAGCTTATTATTTATTGATAAAAAGCTTATTAATAAAATTATTGCAATGGGGCTGCCATTCTTTCTCACAACGGTCATATCTGTGATATTACTGATATTATATAATAGGGTTGCTTTTGATTATGCTGGTACTTATGGTATTGCTGCTTTATCTATAACTTCTTCAATCTATCGCTATATTATTTCTTTGATGAATGCTATTACAAATGGAGTTCAGCCTGTAATTAGTTTTAATTATGGTGCAAAAAATTATAGTAGAATAAAGCAATCACTTAGTCTTTCACTAATAATCAGCACAATTTTTTCTCTGTTCTTGTTCCTTGTAATTCAAATTTTTGCAGTGCAAATAGCTACACTTTTTAATTCAAGCGATCCGAAGTTTATAAAGTTTTCTAGTACAGCCTTAAGACTTGTTATGATTTCGTTACCTGTACAAGGAATCATCAATATCGGAACTAACTATTTTCAATATATTTCTTTCTCGCGGATATCTACTTTTTTAGTTATTCTGAGACAGATCATTTTTCAAATACCTTTAGCGTTATTTTTACCAATTTTGTTTGGAATAACTGGCCTGTGGTCCTCTTATTTTATTTCAGATTTTTTGATACTTGTGATTATAATGTTTTGGCTAAAATTTATGATGACTAAATTAAGAAACATTATGGAGGCATAAAATGACCTATATAGAGATGGGTAATTCTTTTAAACGATATAAATCAGGAGACAGCGAGATTGTCGCTAATAATAATATGAATTACAAAATAGATAAGAGAGACGATGTATATCTATAAAGAGATAATTTAATTTTATCTATTCTAGGTTAGGTTCTGTAGTAAATTTTTGTTTAAAAAATATAAACATGTTAGAAGCATTAAAATCTGTAGTTTGATTATATTTGTTTTATATATATTATTTGAGTATAATTATATCCCTTTTTCTTTATGGAAGAAGGGATTTTTCGAGTCACTGCCGGATCTTGTGGTAGAATGGAATGTATAAAAACTTATAACCTCTTAAACCTTTATTATTGGAAGTTTTTTAGAGAGTTAGCTAATCAATAAGGCTGTAGAAGTAAGTTTCGATTGCTTCTATCTTAGGAACAATCTTGCCATGAACTGGAGGGTAAGAAAGCTTTATATCTATAAGTGGAATGGAAGTTGCTCGGAAATGATATGAGTACATCATCAATGAAAGAGGTTTAATAATATAGCTTCTAAAACGAAGGGTAGTGTTCCGGCCTTTCTGATCCACTTTGTAAAAAGGAGGGTCATTTCCGTTTTGAATCAAGAACTCATCGATGCCGTTTTGGCGTTAGTAGATACCATTCCATCTGGGCGCGTGGCGACCTATGGCCAGATTGCCCGTTTGATTGGGCGGCCTAAAAACGCTCGCTTGGTGGGAAAGATTCTCAGTCAGTCGGAACTTTATGGTAGCAAGCATCCTTGCCATCGGGTGGTTAATGCAGCAGGGCGCCTCGCACCTGGCTGGGAAGACCAGAGGCACTTGCTCTGGGCGGAGGGAGTGGACTTGAAGGCCAATGGCTGTGTGGATTTAAAAGTTTATTTGTGGGAACGGTGATTTCCTTCTTTCCTTGTGAAAGAGGGAATTTTTGTTTCTATACTCTTTTTTGTGGTAGAATGAAAGGTATGAAATCTTACAATTCTTTGAATGATTATTATCGCAAACTTTTTGGAGAAAAGACTTTTAAGGTGCCTATTGATGCGGGCTTTGACTGTCCCAATCGGGATGGTACGGTAGCGCATGGAGGCTGCACTTTTTGTACCGTTTCGGGCTCTGGTGATGCTATTGTGGCACCAGATGCGCCCATCCGCGAGCAGTTTTACAAGGAAATTGACTTTATGCACCGCAAGTGGCCGGATGTTCGCAAGTATCTGGTCTATTTCCAGAACTTCACCAATACCCATGAGAAGCTTGAAGTGATTCGTGAGCGCTATGAGCAGGCCATTAATGAGCCAGGTGTCGTTGGACTCAATATCGGAACTCGGCCGGACTGTTTGCCTGATGAGACCATCGCCTACTTGGCTGACTTGTCCGAGCGTATGCATGTGACCGTGGAACTGGGGCTTCAGACTACCTATGAGGAGACTTCGGACCTCATCAATCGTGCCCATTCTTATGAGCTCTATGTGGAGACGGTCCAGCGAGTTCGTAAGCAGGCTCCCAAGGCGGAGATTGTCTCTCACTTGATCAATGGCCTGCCGGGTGAGACTCATGAGATGATGTTGGAGAATGTCCGCCGCTGTGTGACAGACAATGACATTCAAGGAATTAAACTTCACTTGCTTCACTTGATGACTAATACCCGTATGCAGCGGGATTATCATGAAGGGCGGCTGCAGCTGCTCAGTCAGGAGGAATATGTCTCCATCGTCTGCGACCAGCTTGAGATTATCCCCGAGCATATTGTCATCCACCGTATCACAGGCGATGCTCCGCGAGATATGTTGATTGGCCCTATGTGGAGCCTCAATAAATGGGAAGTTCTCAATGCCATTGAGGCAGAAATGCGTCGCCGTGGCAGCAGGCAAGGCTGTAAAGCAAAGGAGCAGAGATTCGTATGTTAAGACCCTTACAGATGGCCCATGCCTTTTTGGCAGAAGTGGTGACCAAGGAAGATATCGTGGTGGATGCTACTATGGGGAATGGGCACGACACCCTCTTTCTGGCTAAGTTGGCCAAGCAGGTCTATGCTTTTGACATTCAGGAGCAGGCTGTGGAAAAGACCCGCCAAGGCTTGGCGGAAGCGGATTTGGACAATGCTCAGCTAATCTTGGCTGGCCATGAGACCCTGGACCAATACACAGACCATTTCAAGGCTGCTATTTTTAATCTTGGCTACCTGCCTTCGGCGGACAAGTCTGTCATTACCCGACCAGATACGACGCTGGAAGCTTTGGAAAAGGTCTGTTGGGGCTTAGAAAAAGGCGGCCGCGCAGCGATCATGATTTACTACGGGCATGAAGGTGGCGAAGTTGAAAAAGATGCGGTCCTAGACTTTGTCAGTCAACTGCCTCAGCAGGATTTCACTGTTGCCCTCTACAAGACCATCAATCAGATTAATAATCCGCCTTTTTTGGTCATGATTGAAAAATTGAGAGAAGGAACTTGAGATACAATAAGGATACAGAGAGAAAAGCCAGATAATAGGAGCTTTCAGTACTGTATCCTTATTTTTTAAATCGTGAAAATCGAATAATCAGGTCTAAATGAAGATAATTAAGGTGTGTGTAAATTTAAAATCTTATATTTTCTTACATAGAAGATATAAGACTTTTGACATTTTTCAGTTTATATGATAATCTATGACTATAAAAACAAAAAACGTCACAATGTTTTTAGGAGGAAGTTATGGCTACTGCTTTTACTGCTGAAGAAAAAGAAGTAATTAGAAAGAAATTACATAAAGTTGCAAAGGAATGCCTTCAAAGATATGGGGTTAAGAAAACCACAGTTGACCAAATGGCAGCAATGACAGATATTTCCAAAGGTTCTTTTTATAATTTTTATTCTTCAAAGGAAATGTTATTTTTTGCGGTCTTAGAAGAATATCAAATAGATGTTATGGATCGCCTGACAGAACAATTAGATATGGAAGCCAAGATAGATACAAATCGTCTGGTACAGTTACTTTATGATTTTTATCAAGATTTTCGCTATTCATTTATGTATACCATATTTAAAAATCATGAAATGGAATTACTTGTAAGAAAGTTGCCAAGAGAAGTGATAGCAAATCATCATCTGATAGATGATAGGATGGTTAAAAAAATTGTATCCCGAATCAACATTAGAGAAAATGTATCGTTAGAAATCGTCTCTGCTTTATTTAGAACGATTGCTATGACTATTCTACACATCAAGGAAATCGGCGAAAAACAATTTGATACCACATTGAAGTTAGTCATACAAGGAATTGTGGAACAAATTACTAAGGAGGATAGGTAATGGTGAAAGAAGCAATTAGAACCGCAAACCTTTCTAAAAGATATGGAACAAAAAATGTTGTCAACAACTTGAATCTATCAATAAAACCTGGTGAAATAGTAGGTTTTTTAGGACTGAATGGTGCAGGGAAAACAACGACGATGAGAATGATGCTAGGATTGATAAAATCTACATCAGGAGAATGTTATATCCAAGGAAAAAAGTTAGATCTGAGTAATTTAGAACTTCGAAACGAAATAGGTTATATTATTGAGACGCCTTATTCTTATCCAGACTTAACTGTAAGAGAAAATTTAGAAATAGTTAGTAAATTAAGAGGGGTTAATAAAGATAATATTGACTGGGTAATTGAAAAATTAAAACTAAAGCAATATGAACATAAACAGGAGAAGCATCTTTCTTTAGGAAATGTTGCACGTTTAGGAATTGCAAAAGCGATTATTCATAAACCTAAAATCTTAATTCTTGATGAGCCGACAAATGGATTAGACCCTTTTGGAGTTATTGAAGTTAGGGAACTATTAAAGGAATTGGCGAATAATCTAGGTACAACTGTTCTTATTTCAAGTCATAATCTGGAAGAAATATCTAAAATTGCTACCAGGATAGTCATTATACATGAGGGCAGACTTATAAGAGAAGTTGAAAGCAAAGAATTAGAACAGTACTTAGAAAAGAAGTTACTAGTAAGTGGCTCTAATAATAAGGCCATGAAAGAAGTATTATCTAACCAGGGCTATCAGGTAAACATTCAATCAGACACAGAAAATAATATCGATTTCTTAGAACTAATTGATACAAAATCTGTGGATTACCCGGAAAAAATTGCTACATTGCTGGTTCAGGAAGGTTATCCACCTAAATCGCTGGCTGTTGAGAAAGAAGATTTAGAGCATTATTTCTTAAGAATACTGAATGACTATCATGGAGGAATCTCGAATGAAAAAGCTTAGTTCCTGTATTTTAATTGAATGGAGAAAGTTAATAAAATCAAAACTTTCCATCGTAACTGCTTGTTCTATCTGTTTAGTTCCTTTTATTGTTGGGCTGTTTGCAACTATGATGAAATATCCAGAGAATTTTAAAAATCTTGGTTTGATTTCTGCAAAAATGGAAATGATGAGGATAACAGACTGGTCGTCGTACTTAATGACTGTATCACAAGTCATTTCTGTTGGGGGATTGCTCATTTTTGGATTTACAGCATCTTGGGTTTTTGGTAGAGAATATTCTGATAAAACGATGATAGACCTATTAGCACTCCCAATAAAAAGAGATACAATCGTATTATCCAAGTTTATCGTTATCGCTCTATGGAGCTATATTCTATCAATTTTTGCACTTTTATTGGGATTGTTGGCTGCCAATTTGATTGGACTTGATGGTGGGAACTTAACGGTGATTTTCAAAGGTATACTTACTTTTGGTTTTTGTACTACTCTTACAATCATACTCTCTACGCCAGTAGCTTTTTTTGCTTGTTTAGGCCGGGGATATTTGTCACCATTGGCATTTATCATTTTTACTATTATTTTTTCTCAACTTGGTTCTGCTCTTAACTTTGGAAAATACATTCCATGGGCGATTCCTGCACTTGCAAGTGGTATTGCAGGAAAAGCACTATTGAATTTTGGGAGCATTGTCAGTTTATTTGGGGTAAGTATTCTAGGTCTTATCGCAACAATAGCTTGGTGGAGATATGCTGATTACGATTAAAATGAAGTGATGAAAATGCTAATAACACAAAGCTAAGTCTTATTCATTTCCATTCAAAACAACCCCTCCTGTTCAGATTGAAAAACAAGAGGGGTTATATTATGACAATCGAAAGTTTTGGGGGAGAGGGGGCTATGTGAATATCGTTTGCCTAAATGAAAAGATAGTTTCTAATATACGTGATTGGAAAAAAATGACCTTGTCTTTGATAAGTTAAGTGTCAAACCGTTCTCAGATGGCGGTTTTAGAACAAGGTAAAATCCCGTTGTTATGGGCATTAATTAAACGAACAGAACATAGCATTAACCTAAAAGAAGTTCAGCGAACGTCTTTAGACGTAGCCGGAGGGAAATAGTTTATAGCCGGTGAACAAGCCACTCATTTTCACGGGTGGTTATGATTTCTCAAAATGAGCAAAAAAGCAGTAAACCTTTGCGATTTACTGTTTCTCAAATTGTTATATTCAATTATACAAACTGGGATTTTTAGATTTTAACCCTCACGGAAAATAAAACGGGCTATTCTCCCGAAGCATTTTCTATAATATTATAGTTTAATGCAGAGTGTAGCTATATAGTCATTTCCATAGCGTGATAATCTATGTCTTTTGTCACACGATTCATAAAAATCTATCATAGCGAGACCATTTTTGAGTTGTCCTCTAATCTGAGTTTCTAAGGTATGGCTAAATTCATATCCATATTCTGGATTTATGGTTATCTTGCCTTCCTCTTCAAGCTCTTTTGAATTAAAAGGTATTGAAAACTTTAAAAGCAATTCCTCATCAGGTTTGTCCCATACAATGTCAGCATCATACATGTAGATCCAAGGATTCATGAATCCGACCATTAAGAGTCCACCCTTTTTCAATACTCGAGAGGCTTCTTTATACATGTTTTCTAAATCTTCTATATATGCATTTGAAACCGGATTAAAAATAATATCAAAAGTTTCATTTTCAAATGGAAATGGTTTTGTCATATCGCCTTGAACTGTATTGATTTTTAAGCTTTCTCTTTTAGCAACCAACTCATCTCTTTGTAATTGTGATTTAGAAAAATCCATTATGGTTACATCATAACCCTTTATAGCAAAAACTGGTCCCTGCTGTCCACCACCACAAGCTAAACCTAATATCTTTTTTCCGTTTGCTTTTTCAAACCATTCTTTTGGAACTTTTTTCCCGACAGTTAATGCAACAGAAATTGGATGTTTTCTAACTTCTTCTAATTCTTCATGTGTCAATGGCTCAGTATAGTCATTTTTTACATTATTCCATCTATCTTCATTTAATTTTATATAATTGTTCATCTTATAATCTCCTCATAATTTTATATTATTTCGATTTAAGTTGAATATGTTGCCATTACATTTTTCTCACCTCTACAAATTCCAATTTGGCGCACTGTAGATGATCTTCATTTCATATACTACATCTGAAATGCTGTTATCCAAAAACATATTCCGGCTATAAGTGAAATCGGAGTCATAACATATTTTTCTTTCTTACTTTTTGAAATCATGTTCATAATCGTATTCAAGGATAGGTAAGCGGCAAAGAAGAAACAAATATATTTAGTAACCTTGAAAGACAGCCACAGGGGAATAAAACCTCCGGCTTGCAAAATAATGATCATGGCAAAAATTTGAATAGCTATCGAAATGACTGCCGCAAGTCTAAATTTCTTAGGTAAGATTTTATGTTGTCCACCCATTGTATATTCGCCCAAAGGCAGACCGCAAGCAACAAGAACTGTCATAATTGCTATAATTCCAAATAATACTGCACCTAATATTGAAAACATAAATCACTATTCTCCCTTCGCAGAATACAAAAAATTTTAATTACAAATTCAACTTTGTTTCACTTAATGTTCCTATAAAATTATAAGGAATTCTTGTCAAATGTTCAAGTTTTATAGGTCTTTCTCAAGCTGGTCTGTTGATTTCCCTTTTCCTTTGTTCTTCCACCAATCGCTCAGGTCGACTATGGATTGAGCGGCGGAAGGGATGAGAAGGAGGACATAGATATAGACATACTGGCTCTTGGTTTCCCAGAAGAAGTGGAAGAGGCCGCCCCCCAAGAGAAAGATGAAGGGATAGAGGTCAAAAGGCGTCAGCTTTTCCTCGGCGACGAAAAATTTATGCAGGATAAAGAAACAGGAGAGCAGATAGATACTAGCTAGCAGGGTCAAGAGCAGGAAATTAACAATCTGATAACCTTTTCTTTCCTCATAAATGCTGCGCAGGACAGCTGGTTTCATATATTGCTGGCGCTCAATCTGAGGTCCAGTCCAAATAGACTGAAAAGTTGGCTCAGTCCAGGTCGACTTGACCTTTTCGTAGAAGAATTTGAGCGCATAAGCCGGATGCTTACTGAAGTGAATCAAAATGTCCTTCAAATCCCGAGTAGCCATTTCTGTAGCCAATTTTTCATCGTATTTGTTGCGCTTGAGAATCTTGGTATTGTAGGCATCGTACCAGCCTCCCAAGGTCTGCCGATTGGGATCATCCCGCAGGCCCATAGTGATGTAGGCGATTTTTGGGGTACCGACACCAATCTTGCCCCCAATCAGCTGCTCATAGTAGGCCGTCAGACCCTTGTTTGAAAGGACGATACCGGCTAAAATCAGGATGATAGCTAAGGGTTTCTTCCAAGACCATTTATAAAAGATGGACAGGAAGCAGACTCCAATCAGCATGATGGCAAAGATGATGTAGTTGTTGCGCAGGAGGCAGGCCAGACTGATACTGGCCGCTCCCAGCAAGGCATAGAGCAGGTTTCCTTTCTGATCCAGCTTGATAAAAGCATAGAGACTGAGCAGACAGAAGAAGAGCCCGGGAATGGTACCGTAGACAAAGAGGATGAAAAAGAGCTGTGGTAAAAAGAGAAAGGTCAGTAGAATCGTGTATTTCTGAATCATTTCTCTGGCATTGAGGAGAGCTGTGATTTTGTAAATTAAGAAATGACTGAGTAAAGTCCAGACGACATTCATGCTAAAAACAAACTGAGTCGTCGGAGAAATAAAAGCATAAAGTCGCTCCAGAGTCATCAGTCCTAGCTGATGGGGATTGCGATACATGTAGCTTCCAACGGTTGTCAGCGAGCTGTAATCTCCTCGGTTGAAGGCCAGCGCTGCATTGAAAACGTGCTTGGCGTCAGCTCGGATGCGGCCATCGTAGGCCGTTATCAGAAAAATCGCTGCTGCTATAAAGAGGAAGGACAAAAACCAAAAAAGATGCTTGGTCTGAACCTTTTCCAACAGGGGCCGGATTAAAAAGAGGCTGAGGAGAAAAAGTAAGAGTATAGGGTAGAAATACCAAGGATTACTGACGAATTGGACCCCTTCAGCAATCCTTAAAGGGATGTAAGTATGGGACAGCAGAATCTGTCCAGACAGGAAAAGCAAGGCAATCGCAGTCATGGTCAGAATCAGGAAGTAGCCCAGGTTGAAGATGGTATTAGAAAATTGCTTCATGAGGACCTGACCTCCACCTTGACGAAATAGCGGTCTTCTCCCAGCTCAATCAGCTCGACTGGTTGGGGATAAAATCGATCCATGACCTCTTTTTGAAAAATTTCTTTTTTAGAACCTTGGGCTATGATTTCACCTTCTTTCAGGAGCAGGACATGATCCATAGCAGCAGTGATTTCCTCTACATGGTGGGTGACATAGAGGATGGTTGGAGCTTGGTCCATCTGTGTAATCTTACCAATCTGATCCAGCAGGCGCTCGCGGGCAAAGAGATCCAGACCGCTGGTCGCTTCGTCTAGGATAAGTAGTTCTGGCTTTTCCATGAGACTGCGTGCAATCAGCAGGAGCTGCTTTTCCCCTTGAGACAGACTGATGTAGCTTCGGCCAATCAATTCTTGCCCGCCAATGGAAGCCAGCATTTCCCTAGCTTGGTCCAGCTCCTCTTGCCCGTAAGGAGCGTAGAGAATACTGCTTTTATACTTGCCTGTCAGGACGATTTCTTCAGCTGTGAGACGGCTGGGCAGGCGTTCAGCAATGAAGGAGCCAACTACTCCAATCTTAGTTCGCAGTTGAGGAATGTCGCCGGCGCCAAATTCTGTACCGAGAACCGTCACCTTGCCCTTAGTCTTCCAATGCTCAGCCATGAGCAAGCGCAGGAGAGTAGACTTTCCAGAACCGTTGAGACCGAGAATAGCCCAATGCTCCCCCTTTTTCACCTGCCAGTTGAGATCTTTTAAGATGGTTCGGCCTTGTTTAGCCAAGCTTACATTTTCTAGTTTGATAATCTTTTCCATTTTTACTCTTTCTTTCGTTAAATCTCCTTTATTATAACAAAATTTATGGTAAAATAACTGATAGGAGGAGTCAAATGTTTCATAAAAGTAAGCTGATGTTTTGGACCAGTGAGGTCCTTTTGCTAACGATTATCTTCTTTATCTGGCGCCAAATGGGGGATATGATAACCCCGATTGTTAGCGTTGTGAATACCATCTTGATTCCCTTTCTTGTGGGAGGATTTCTTTATTATATTACGAATCCGCTGGTGAAATTTCTCCAGGACAAGCTCAAAATCAACCGAATGATTGGGATTCTGATCACGCTCAGCCTTTTGTTTGGCTTAATTGCTTTGGGCGTTATTTACCTCTTGCCGATTTTGATTAATCAGCTGAGCAGTTTGATTAATTCAACGCAAGGTCTTTATTGGGAAATTCAAAGTTTTGTTAATCAATTATCTAAAAATCCGCTCTTTCGAAATCTGAATATCCAGTCCACCATCCAGCAGCTCAATCTGTCTTATGTGGATATTCTGCAGAATATTCTCAACAGTGTGACCAACAGTCTGGGTAGTGTTCTGTCAGCAGTCGTCAATACGCTGATGATTTTGATTATGACACCGATTTTCTTGGTTTACTTCCTCATGGACGGCCATAAGCTTTTGCCCATGCTGGAGCGGACAGTCCTCAAGCGCGATAAGCTCAATATCTCTAGTTTGCTGACTAATCTCAATGCTACTGTTGCCCGCTATATCAGCGGAATTTCAATCGATGCCCTGATTATCGGTGCTCTGGCCTATATTGGCTATAGCGTGATTGGGCTCAAGTACGCTTTGGTCTTTGCTATTTTCTCCAGTCTGGCTAATCTGATTCCTTATGTAGGACCGAGTATCGGCTTGATTCCCATGGTCATTACGTATGCTTTTACCGATCCTCAGAAGATGGTGGCGGCCTTGATTTACATGTTGATTATCCAGCAGGTCGATGGTAATATCCTCTACCCCCGTATCGTTGGCGGTGTGATGAAGGTCCATCCTATTACCATCATGGTGCTCTTGCTCTTATCCAGCAATATCTATGGTGTGCTGGGGATGATTGTGGCAATCCCGACCTATTCTATCCTCAAGGAAATCGCCAAGTTCTTGGCTAACCTCTATGATAATCACAAGGAAGCCCAGCAGCAGAAGAAGAACGAAGAGTTTGGGATTATTAATAAATAAGGATGAGTTTGGAAATCGATTGATTCCAGAGTCTCGATACCAGAAAATAAGACGGAAGGAAGGCCTTCCGTCTTATTTTCATTTCCTGTGCACTAAATTTAAAAATATGATATAATCAGATTTACCTATACTTTTCGAGGAGAAAGAATCAATGGAAGACCCTGGCAGTCAGAATATTTTATGGCAAGCCTTACTACTGTTTATATTGACTTTGTTAAATGCCTTTTTCTCAGCAGCTGAGATGGCAATGGTATCGCTCAATCGAGCGCGTGTGGAGCAAAAGGCTGAAGAGGGGGACCTCAAGTATATCCGTCTCTTGGCAGTCTTAGAAAGCCCCAATAACTTCTTATCAACTATTCAGGTTGGGATTACAGTTATCAATATCCTGTCTGGGGCCAGCTTTGCGGATAATCTGGGAAAACTGTTCTCTTCTTGGATGGGAAATTCCGAAACAGCACGTGCTATCGGAACTTTCTTGGCTTTGGTCTTGTTGACATATATTTCTATTGTTTTGGGCGAGCTTTATCCGAAGCGCATTGCCATGAACCTGAAAGACAATCTAGCTGTGCGGGCTGCACCAGTCATTATCTTTCTTGGCAAGATTGTCAGCCCCTTCGTTTGGTTGCTGTCAGCGTCGACTAATCTTCTGAGCCGGATAACGCCGATGAAGTTTGATGATGCAGATGAAAAGATGACTCGGGATGAGATTGAGTATATGCTGACCAAGAGCGAAGAGACCTTGGATGCAGATGAGATTGAGATGTTGCAGGGGATTTTCTCTCTGGATGAGCTGATGGCGCGTGAACTGATGGTGCCGCGGACGGATGCCTTTATGGTGGACATTCAGGACGATACTAAAGAAATTATCGAAAGCATTCTCAAACAGAGCTTCTCGCGGATTCCTGTCTATGATGGGGATAAGGACAATGTCATTGGACTGATTCATACCAAGCGACTGCTTAATGAAGGGTTCATCAATGGTTTTGACAATATCGTTCTGCGCAAGATTTTGCAGGAGCCACTCTTTGTACCGGAAACCATGTTTGTCGATGATTTGCTTAAGGAGCTGCGCAATACGCAAAATCAAATGGCGATTCTCTTGGATGAGTATGGAGGTATGGCTGGTCTGGTCACACTGGAAGATCTCTTGGAGGAGATTGTCGGTGAGATTGACGATGAGACTGACAAGGCTGAGATCGAAGTTCATGAAATTGGTGAGAATACCTACATTGTCTTAGGAACCATGACCCTCAATGACTTTAATGAATATTTTGAAGTCGAAATCGAAAGCGATGATGTGGATACGATAGCTGGTTATTACTTGACTTGTGTGGGGACTATTCCAGATCCGAAGGAACGCATTAGCTACGAAGTCGAAAGTCAAAATAAGCTACTCATTTTGACCAATGACAAGGTTAAAAATGGCCGTGTTACGAAGGTTAAGGTTGAAATTTCTGACATTATTGAAGAAGCAGAAAAGGCTGAGAAATAAACTTAGCCTTTTAAGTTTCTTTCAAGTTTTTTATAAGTCTGTCTTAAGTTTCTGGGATTATACTAATACCATCAAAATAGAAATGAGGACAGTCCAATGACATCTAAAGTTACCCTATATGATAAGCAAGTATTGACATTCCCCTCAGGCGCAAAAGCAGGAAAGGAAGTAATAAGAATCAGTAACGTTTAAAAAGCAGCAGAAGCCCTTAACTAATTTTTTCATATAAATCTCCTAAAACAAGTAAAAAGAATTTTGAGGCTCTTTGTCGCTCCAAAACAAAGCAGCCATAGACTACTCATAAAAGAAACCACCTCTGCCAGCTGGAAGGCAGGGGTAGTTTTGTGGTCTGGATGGGGAACTCAAGGTTATTCTTTCTGGCGCTTAGCAAAATCCACAAAGCGAAATTTGTCCAGCTTGTGACGGCTCTCGGTATATTGAAACTGGCGGCCGTCTGCCAGATAGACCTGGGATTTGACAGAGACGACTTGCTGGTCCTTGCCGAGGTCCATGAGAATCTTGTCTCGGTCATTGGCGTGGTCAATGGTAAATTCCTTCTTGGCATAAGCTATATTGAGCTTTAAGTCATTTTCCAAATAGGCATAAATGGACTGCTCAGCGATTTCCCTTGTCAGGTCAGGGACGATGCCCTTGTCTAAATAGTCAATATCTAATACAGAGGCGACTTGGTCTACAACTCGCTGACGGACGATTCGCCAAACCAGTCGGTAGGGAGGGAAGCCAGTGATGTCGGACAGTTTCTGATCTACGGTAATCTTTTCTAAGCTGACAACATTGGTTTTGGACTGCATATTATTCTGCTTGACTACTTCTTGATAGCTGGTCAGCTTAGACACTGGAAAGTCGAACTGTTCCTGCTTGATGATTTTGGAACCCTGTCCGCGGACCTTTTCAATCAATCCTTCTTCCTGCAACAGAGCCAGAGCCTTGCGCACAGTGTCGCGGCTGACCTGGTAGTCTTCTGTCAGCTGATGCTCGCTGGGTAAGAAGTCTCCGACAGCATAACGCTCGTCTAAAATATCTTTCTCAATCTGTTTGAACAATTGTTTGTATTTCTTCATCATAAACTTCACTTGTTTTCTTTTTTGCATACAACATAGAAAATTTTATCAAAAATGAGGGATATTTTCAACAAACAACTTGCATACATCTTTGAAATCGATTACAATAATTTGTAGAGATGTGTTGAAAAACTAACTCGTAAAAAATATAAGGAGAGTGCTGGATTCTCATTCAGCCAGTAGTCAAATGGGAAAATTTGAGAAGGAAGCCAAGGATCTGCTAGATGCAATCGGCGGCAAAGAGAATGTCACAGCAGTTAGTCACTGCGCAACGCGGATGCGCTTTGTACTTGGAGATGATAAAAAGGCCAATGTCAAGGCTATTGAGGCAATTCCAGTGGTCAAGGGAACTTTCACAAATGCTGGGCAATTCCAAGTCATCATTGGAAATGATGTGCCAATCTTTTATAATGACTTCACTGCTGTATCAGGTATTGAAGGAGTATCAAAAGAAGCAGCCAAGTCTGCTGCCAAGAGCAAGCAAAATCCCCTTCAGCGGGTTATGGCCACTCTGGCGGAAATTTTTACACCCTTGATTCCAGCCTTGATTGTCGGAGGGTTAATCCTTGGCTTCCGCAATGTCCTTGAGGGCGTGCATATTGAAGCTTTGGGTAGAAAGATTGTTGATGGAGTTGCACAAGTAAAAAATGGACAACCGGTTTATAATACAATTGTGGATGTGTCCAAATTCTGGAGCAATGTTAATGACTTTCTTTGGCTGCCGGCACAAGCAGTCTTCCACTTCTTACCAGTGGGGATTACTTGGTCTATCTCCCGTAAGATGGGAACCAGTCAGATTCTTGGGATTGTCTTAGGTATTTGTTTGGTTTCTCCACATTTGCTGAATGCTTATGATGTAGCCAATACCTCTAAAGCTGTGATTGCTAAAGACTACACTTGGTATTTTGGGATACTTGAGTTTCACAAATATGGTTACCAAGGTCAGGTCATTCCGGCTCTCTTGTCTGGTCTGTCTCTCTCTTACTTAGAAATTTTCTGGCGTAAACGGATTCCGGAAGTGATTTCTATGATTTTTGTTCCTTTGCTTTCTCTGCTTCCAGCTTTGATTTTGGCTCACACGATTTTAGGTCCTTTTGGCTGGTGGGTTGGACAAGGAATGTCTAAGTTCGTATTTCTTGGTTTGACAGGATCATTCAAATGGTTGTTTGGTGCAGTATTTGGTGCCCTTTATGCTCCGTTTGTGATTACAGGTCTTCACCATATGACCAATGCGATTGATACACAGTTAGCTAATGATTATGGTGGAACAGCTCTTTGGCCCATGATTGCTCTGTCTAATATTGCTCAAGGTTCAGCTGTATTTGCCTACTATCTCATGCATCGTCGTGATGAAAGAGAGGCACAAATTTCGCTTCCAGCGACCATTTCTGCTTACCTTGGAGTTACTGAGCCGGCTCTCTTTGGGGTCAATGTCAAGTACGTTTACCCATTTGTTGCGGGGATGATTGGTTCGTCTATTGCCGGAGTCTTGTCCCTTAGCTTTAATGTTACAGCAACTGGTATTGGTGTCGGTGGCTTACCAGCCATCCTTTCTATTCAAGCAAACTATTGGCTTCCTTTCCTTCTAGTTATGCTTGTAGCAATCCTTGTACCAATGTTCCTGACTTTCTTCTTCCACAAGACAGGCTTCTTAACGAAGGCAGAGGAAGATCCAGAATTGCAAGCAGAATTTGCAGCTCAGGAAGAGGCAGAATTTGCTGGGCAAACCAAAGCCGAGTCATCTCCAGAGGTGCAAGCAGCTGATTCATCAGCTCCTGTAACGATTACTAGTCCGTTGGCAGGGGAAGTCAAAGAATTGAATCAGGCAACGGATCCTGTCTTTGCGCAAGGTTTGATGGGGCGTGGAGTTGTCATTGTCCCTAGCCAAGGTGAGTTGGTTTCACCAGTTAATGGTAGAGTAACCGTCTTCTTCCCAACCAAGCATGCCATCGGCATCTTGTCAGATGAAGGTGTTGAAATCCTGATGCATATCGGAATGGACACTGTTAATCTGGAGGGCAAAGGCTTTGAAGGTTATGTATCTCAAGGAGATAAGGTCAAGGTTGGCGACAAACTCATTTCCTTTGATATAGACATGATTAAGAAAGCAGGCTATGTAACAGAAACACCAGTCATCATTACAAACTCAGACAGTTATCAAGTGGAGGAACTTGAACAACTTCCTCGGGCAGTTGAGCGAGGAAGTCAGTTGATGAACGTTAAGCCACTTTAAAGAAAAATGAAATGACTTATAGAAAGGGACGGTGCTTTAAAATCTGTCCCTTTTCTCAAAAAAGGAGAAAATATGACACTTGATAAAACAAAGGTTGTCTACCAAATTTATCCAAAATCTTTTAAAGACACAACTGGCAATGGTTTGGGAGATTTTCGAGGGATTATTGAAAAACTTCCCTACTTGAAAGAGCTGGGAGTAGATATGATTTGGCTCAATCCTTTCTATCCGAGTCCGCAGCGGGACAATGGTTATGATATTTCTGACTATACTGCGGTAGACCCTATCTTTGGAGATATGGCAGATTTTGAAGAGATGGTCAAGGTCGGCCAGCAGTATGGTATTGACTTCATGCTAGACATGGTTCTTAACCACTGCTCGATTGAACATGAGTGGTTCCAAAAGGCACTGGCTGGGGATTCCTACTATCAGGATTTCTTTATCCTGCGGGATGAGCCGACGGACTGGCTGTCCAAGTTTGGCGGCAGCGCCTGGGCTCCATTTGGCGATACGGGCAAATATTATCTGCATCTCTATGATGTCACTCAAGCTGATCTTAACTGGCGCAACCCCAATGTTCGTCAAGAGCTCTTTAAAGTGGTGAATTTTTGGCGGGACAAGGGCGTCAAGGGCTTCCGCTTTGATGTCATCAACGTCATCGGAAAAGATGAGGTGCTGTTGGACTGTCCAGAGCAGGAGGGCAAGCCGGCCTATACTGATAAGCCAATCGTGCATGACTATCTGCGTATGATGAATGAAGCGACCTTTGGGCAGGACGATTCCGTTATGACGGTTGGCGAAATGAGTGCTACGACGATTGACAATTGCATTCTTTACACGGCACCAGACCGGCAGGAGCTGTCCATGGCTTTTAATTTCCATCATCTCAAGGTGGACTATGAAGCTGGACAGAAATGGACGCTTAAGGCCTTTGACTTTGAAGAGTTAAAACGCCTCTTCCACACTTGGGGTAAGGAAATGAGCGATCATGATGGCTGGTCAGCCCTCTTTTGGAACAACCATGATCAGCCGCGAGCTCTCAATCGCTTTGTCAATGTAGAGGATTTTCGTAATGAAGGGGCGACCATGCTGGCAGCCAGTATTCATCTGTCTCGCGGGACGCCTTATATCTACATGGGGGAGGAGATTGGCATGGTGGACCCTGATTATGACTCCATGGAAGATTATATGGATGTCGAGTCTCTCAATGCATACCAGAGTTTACTTGCTGAAGGTCAATCGCCAGAAGCAGCTTTCAAGATTATCAAGGCTAAATCTCGTGATAATTCTCGGACGCCTATGCAGTGGGATGATTCGGTCAATGCAGGTTTTACAACAGGAACTCCATGGCTGAAGGCGGGCAAATCCTATCCTCTTATCAATGTGGAAAATGAAATCAAGGGACCGATTTTTACCTTTTATCAGAAATTGATTGCCCTGCGTAAGGAACTACCTATCATCGCAGAGGGCAGCTATCAGCCAGCCTATGAGGACAGTCCTCAGGTCTATGCCTTTGAGCGGGAGTGGCAAGGACAAAAACTTTTAGTCCTTAACAACTTTTATGCTGATCCGATTACAGTGGACATCCTGCCGGATTATCAAAATGGTCAGGTTCTCCTATCCAACTACGGCAAGAATCAGGTTGACCATGTGCTGACCCTGCAGCCATACGAAACCTTGGCAATCTTAATAGGTGAAAACTAAAGTCTCGAAAGAATCTGGAAAAAATTCCAGATTCTTTTTTATTTGTTGGGCCAGCCTAGACAAGTATTTGTCTGAAGCGAGAGAAAATAATACAGAATTTTAAGAAAGCCTTTGCAAAATTTGATTCTTTTCTTTATAATAAAAATTAAATAGGATAATATACATTTATACAGAAAAGGAGAAGTTCATGAAAAAACAAGTTTCGTACAAGCAGCTCTTTCCCACAGTGGTCTTGCTAGTTGCTTTTTTATTCCTGCTTTTTTCTGTCCAACCGGTCGGAGCAGAAGAAGCAGTAAGTTCGTCGACTTCAGATGCGGCAGCTCTTACAGAGAATCCAACTATAAGCGATGAGTCGGTTGCCAGTCAAGCGGAGGGTCCATCTGTAGAATCGGGAGAGTCAAGGCCAGCTTCTACAGAGACAGTGGAAAAGGCAGACCAAGCCCCTGCTGCAGCACAAGCTGCGGCTAGCGGACCAGAAGCTGTGCCCAATGTGGGAACCATTCAGGGAGAATCACAAGCCTCTCCCTATGAGGACAAAGAAGTTCAAGTTTCCAATGTAGTTGTGACGAAAACAGACCGCTATGGTTTTTATGTTCAAGACGTGACTCCTGATGGAAATAGCAGGACTTCTGATGCCCTTTATGTTGTTTCTAAAGAAAAAGTCGATGTTGGAGACAAACTTAGTCTTGAAGGTCGTGTCAAAGAAGGCTATATGGAAGAGCTCAGCGTTCGTCAGGGGCAAACTTTCAACAAGCCCAGTGATAGCTTGACAGTCACCATGCTTGTCGCTTCCAAGGTGATCAAGGAAGGGAAAGCTGACTTACCTGCTCCAGTAGACATCGTGGCTAATATGCCTCAGGATACGGTCGATAACGATATTAATAACTATCAGCCTCAAAGTGAAGCGTTGGACTACTGGGAAAGTTTGGAAGGAATGTTGACGACGGTGAAGATGCCCCGCGTTTTAGGCCCGCAGTACCGTGGAGACATTTATCTCTTACCTGAAGGCTACCAAGCCTTGCCATTAAACAATATCGGAGGTCTCAATCTTCGTCCAAACGCCCAAAATACCGCAACCATTCCAGTCTATGTTGGCAATAAATTTATTGCCAAGGCCAAGGATTATTTCAATGGTGATGTGGTCGGTGTTGTGACCTATCGTGGGAAGATTTACAAGTTGGAGCCGACTCAGCTGCCTGATTTGGTGGACGGTGGCTTGCAGAGACAGGTCTCTCCTATCTATCCAAGCGAGGACAAGCTGACTATTGCTTCCTACAATATCGAGAATTTTTCTGCTAATGCTAAAAAAGGTGAAACGCCTGAGGAAAAAGTGACTAGAATCGCTAATTCCTTTATCAATGAAATCCATAGTCCAGATATCATTACGCTCATTGAGGTTCAAGATGAGAATGGCAGTGTCAATGACGGAACGACCAGCGGTGTCAAAAGTGGTGAAAAACTAGCGGCCCGCATCAAAGAACTGGGCGGAAAAACTTATAAGTACACCGAAGTTGCCCCACTTGACGGTCAAGATGGAGGCAAGCCTGGCTCTAATATCCGCGTGGCCTTTCTCTACGATCCAAATCGGGTGAAGTTAGTCGAAAAAGAAGCTGGTACGAGTGACGAAGCAGCTAGCTTCTCTGGTGGCCATTTGGTTAAGAATCCTGCCCGGATTGCTCCAACAAATCCAGCCTTTACTAAGGTTCGTAAATCCTTGGCAGCTGAGTTTGAATTCAAGGGACAGCATATCGTTGTTATCGCCAATCATTTGAAGTCCAAGATTGGGGATGATGCCGTTTATGGCTCCGCTCAGCCAGCAGTTCAGCATACGCAGGCTGCTCGGATAGAGCAGGCTAAAATTTTAAATAGCTTTGTTCAAGAAGGGCTGAGACAAAATCCTAACCTTAAGTTTGTACTGACTGGAGATTTCAATGATTTTGAATTTTCCGAAACAGCTAAAGCACTGGCGGGCAATGAACTGATTAATCTCATGCAGGAGCATGATGCGGCTGACCGTTATTCCTACTTCTACCGCGGCAGCAACCAAAGCTTGGACAATATTTTCATTTCGAAGAACCTGGCAGGCAAGGCGGTCTTTGCACCTGTCCATATCAATGCCTCTTTCATGGAGGAACATGGCAGAGCTTCAGACCATGATCCAGTAGTGGTGCAGCTGGACTTTTCTAAGGATGTAGCAGCTTCAACATCTGACAGTTCCCAGCCGTCTCAGTCAACTGGACAATCTTCTGTAGCAGCAGAGCAAGGAGTTCCTTCTCAGACCAATCCTCCATCGTCCAATCAAACTGGACAAGGTCAGACAGCTAGCAGCAAGAAGAAGGGGCTCCCGCAGACCGGTCAAAATAACAGTGGCTGGGCAGTTTTGGGATTGGCCTTGCTAATGTTTGCTTTTACTCTCAAAAAGAGAAGCAGAAATTAACTAAAATCAATTTAAAAAGTGAAATCAGGGTGGAATAAAGATTTTGCCCTGATTTTTTTGCCTACTGCTTTCGCTCAAAATTTTTATCTGTTGTAAAACACTGAAAATGAAACTGAAAAACAGTTTGTTTTCTAAAAAATAGGCAAATTAAGTTTATTTTTGCTTTAATCATGTTATAATGTAGTTAGTTATAAAACGTTTTCAGAGTTAAGAGGTTGCGCGATGGTTGAAGAGAAAATTGAAGAAGCAGTTGATTATGGAAAGGTAACGGGCATGGTCCACTCCACCGAAAGTTTTGGAGCTGTTGATGGACCGGGTATCCGTTTTATTGTTTTTTTGCAGGGATGCCACATGCGCTGCCAGTACTGCCATAATCCGGACACATGGGAGATGGAGACTAACAAATCTCAGCTGCGGACAGTGGATGATGTCTTGCAAGAAGCTCTCCGTTATAAGGGTTTCTGGGGGAATAAAGGGGGTATTACTGTCAGTGGAGGAGAAGCCTTGCTGCAGATTGATTTTCTAATTGCCCTCTTTACCAAGGCTAAGGAGCTGGGCATCCACTGTACATTGGATACCTGTGCCCTACCATTCAGAAATACGCCTCGCTATCTGAAAAAATTTGACAAGCTTATGGCAGTGACGGATTTAGTCTTGCTAGATATCAAAGAGATTAACGAAGAACAGCACAAAATTGTGACCAGCCAGACCAACAAGAATATCTTGGCTTGTGCCAAGTACTTGTCTGACATTGGAAAGCCAGTCTGGATTCGTCACGTCTTGGTGCCGGGATTGACCGACCGTGATGATGACTTGATTGAGCTAGGTAAATTTGTAAAGACTCTGAAGAATGTTGATAAGTTTGAAATTCTACCTTACCATACCATGGGTGAATTCAAATGGCGGGAGCTGGGTATCCCTTACAAACTGGAAGGAGTTAAGCCTCCAACAGCTGATCGGGTCAAGAATGCCAAGGAACTCATGCAGACGGAGTCCTATACAGAGTATATGAATCGGGTGCATAATAGCTAATCTACTTTGAGTACGAATAAATGGGCTGGTGGGTTGACCAGTCCATTTTTCTTAAGAAAATGTCCTTCTGCTTTTGTGAAATGCCTGTAATTGTGGTAAAATAAATGCAATAAGTTTATATAAAAGAAGAGGTTTATCATGTCTAAAATTTTAGTTTTCGGTCATCAAAATCCTGATTCAGATGCTATCGGTTCATCTTACGCTTTTGCTTATTTGGCTCGCGAAGCTTATGGCTTGGATACAGAAGCTGTTGCTCTGGGTGAGCCTAATGAAGAAACAGCCTTTGTATTGGATTATTTTGGCGTGGCTGCACCGCGCGTGATTACATCTGCCAAGGCAGAAGGGGCTGAGCAAGTCATCTTGACAGACCACAATGAATTCCAGCAGTCTGTGGCAGATATTGCTGAAGTTGAAGTTTATGGCGTGGTGGACCACCACCGTGTTGCTAACTTTGAAACAGCTAGTCCGCTTTACATGCGCTTGGAGCCAGTGGGATCTGCTTCCTCTATTGTTTACCGTATGTTCAAGGAGCACGGCGTAGAAGTTCCAAAAGAAATTGCAGGATTGATGCTGTCTGGTTTGATCTCTGATACTCTCTTGCTTAAGTCACCAACAACTCATCCAACTGATAAGGTCATTGCACCAGAATTGGCTGAGCTGGCTGGTGTCAACTTGGAAGAGTATGGTTTGGTAATGCTTAAGGCAGGTACAAACTTGGCTAGCAAGTCTGCAGAAGAATTGATTGACATCGATGCGAAAACATTTGAGCTGAACGGAAACAATGTCCGTGTGGCACAGGTCAACACAGTTGATATTGCTGAAGTCTTGGAGCGTCAAGCAGAAATCGAAGCGGCTATTGAAAAAGCAATCGCTGATAATGGCTACTCTGACTTTGTCTTGATGATTACAGATATTATTAACTCAAACTCAGAAATTTTGGCTATCGGAAGCAATATGGACAAGGTCGAAGCAGCCTTCAACTTTGTTCTTGAAAACAACCATGCTTTCCTAGCAGGCGCTGTTTCTCGTAAGAAGCAAGTGGTGCCTCAACTGACAGAAAGCTTTAGTGCTTAAAGAGCTTATTTGGTTAAATAAGTTACTAGATGAGGGACCATTCCCCTCATACTAAAAAGGAGTTTCGGCTCCTTTTTTGATAGGCGAGAGAAATGAAGATTCAAGATTTACAAGACGGAGATTTGATTTTTACAGTCGGAGCTTCAGAAATTGCTGCTGCAATCCGAGCAGCAACTGGTTCATATAGCCACGTGGCCATCTTTTTTAATGGTGAGATTTATCATGCAACCCATGAGAATGGTGTTGTCAATCAAGATTTGTCTGATTTTTTACAAGATGAGGATGTTTATGACGTGTACTGCTATCCAGCTATTGAAGCAGAAGCAGTCTTTAAAAGGGCCAAATTACATCTAGGAAAGCCATACAATTTCAGCTTCTATCCGCAGTCCGATGGTTTTTACTGTTCGGAGTATATTGCGGAAATTTTGCCGATTTTTGATACGATTCCCATGCAGTTTGGCGATGAGAAAAATCTGATTTCTGATTTTTGGAAGGCATACTATCGAGAATTGGGCTTAGATGTGCCCTTAAATCAGCCTGGGACGAATCCTAGCCAGCTGGCTCAGTCAAAAAAACTCATCTACAAAGGAGAACTACATGATTAAAATCATCAATCCCAGTCGTTTGACGCGCCAGCCTTTTTTTCAGGAGCTGATTGATTATTTGGATCAGCATGAGGCAGTGATTCTGCGGGAGATTAAGAGAGACTTTGAGAGCGTGGCCAACATTGACCGCTCAATAGAGGACTATATCAAAGCTGGCTACATTAAGCGGGAGAACAAGCGATATTACCTGACGCTGCCTTTTGTGGAAAGTTTGGAGGATTTGCGTTTGGATCAGGAGGTCTTTATCCGTGATGACAGTCCCCTCTATCAGGAACTGTTGGAGCTGCGCTTTGAGACCCAGCTTTCCAATCAGACCAATGCGGCGGTCTTGCTGGAAGAGACGGATTTTTTGCGGGATAAGCTGACCTTGGCAAATTATTTTTACAAGATGCAGCGCCAGTATCCCCTGTCTGAGGCACAAAAGCCCCTCTATGCTGTCTTGGGCGATGTCAATCCCGAGTATGCACTAAAGTATATGACGACCTTTCTTCTTAAGTATGTCCGCAAGGATGAGCTCATGCAGAAACGGCGGGACATTTTTGTCGATAGCCTAGTGATTTTGGGCTATATCCGGCAAAACGAAGCAGGCAAGTATGAGTTACAGGCAAGCTTTGATAAGGAGAGATTTACTTTTCATCTGGACTGATGTTCCTGTAGAATGAGCAGAATATTTGACCTTTGAAAAGAAAAAACATATACTACTGTAAACGGTATCGGATACTGTAAAAAAAGAACGGAGGCAATCATATGTCACTAGAAAATAAATTCGATCAAGCTAAAGGCGCTGTTAAAGAAGGCGTTGGCAAAGTTACAGGAGATAACAAGACAGAAGCAGAAGGCTTTGTAGAAAAAACAGTTGCTAAAGCCAAAGAAGTTGCTGAAGATGCTAAAGAAGCTGTAGAAGGTGCCGTTGAAGGTATCAAAAACAGCTTGGATAAATAAAAAAACAATCAGTCGATTATTCGGCTGATTATTTTTTTTGCTGATACATAAGGTAGAGGAAGTAGGGAGCTCCAATAATGGAAATCAAAATGCCTGTCGGGACTGAGCTTCCGATGAGGAAGGTTCTTGTGACAGTATCTGCCCCTGTCATGATAAAGGCGCCTAGCAGCATGGCGGCTGGAAAGAGTAAGCGATGATCGCTAGGCAGGAATCGTTTGCTGATATGGCTAGCCAACATACCGATGAAGACTATATTTCCAGCTAGGGATAGACTAAAGGCGACGAGAGCACTGGCTAATGACAGGGTTATCTGCCGCTCTCTTTTTAGATGAAGCCCCAGGCCTAGAGCTGTTTCATCATTTAGGCTGAGGATATTGAGCTTGTGGGAGCGCAGATAGGTCAGCAGCCAGAATAAAAGCAAGAAGGGGCCAGAAATAGCTAGACTTTCCCAGTTATTGCCCGTAATCTTACCAGCTAGCCAGCTAACTACATAGGTCAGTTTGTTCTGATTGACACGGCCGGTGATGGCAATCATACTGGAAGACAGGATGGTTGACAAGGTTACGCCAGCAATAATGAGCTTGACGGGACTGATAGCTTGGCCTTTTTGATGTGAAATCAGGTAAATGAGGGCTACTGTCAGCATACCGCCAAAGGTCGCGATGAAGGGAAGATAGCGGATATAGAAAGGATCGGTCACTTCTAGCTTGCTGATAGCAAGAGTAATGATAACACCAGCTCCTGCATTGATTCCCAAGGTTCCTGAATCGGCAAGTGGGTTTCGAGTAAAGGTCTGCAGTAGTACACCGCTCATCCCTAGCGAAGCTCCTGCTAGAAGGCAGACCAGAATTCGAGGCAGGCGGATCTGCTCCATGATAAAGGCGCTGCCATCATCTCCTTGCCCCAGCAGATATCGAAAAGCTTCTCCGACGTTAAATTCCTGATCGCCTGATGATAGAGACAGTAGGAAAATTAGGAAAGTCAGGAGGCTGAGGCTTATTAGAAGCAAAAGAATCCGTTTTTTATCTCTCATAGAAGGCCCCCTTTCTCATCAGCCACAGGAAGACTGGCAGCGTAACGAGACTGATAATAGAGCTAAGAGGCAGACCGACCATATGACTTGCAGCAAAATCACAGATTAGTAGAAAGAACGCTCCTGTTAGCATCGCCAGTGGCAAGATTTTTTGGTAGTTCTTTCCGCTGATGGTTTTGACAAAGTGTGGAATAATCAGTCCGACGAGGGCAAGGCTTCCTACTAGGGCAACGGCTGCCGCTGATAACAGTAGAACGAGGCTTAGAAAGAGCAGGGTCATATGAGTCGTTCGCTGGCCTAAGCCCTTGGCTACTGTTTCATTGAGGCTGAGAATGGTTAGTTGGTGAGAAAATAGCTGAGCCAGTAAGAGGCCTAATAAGATAAAGGGAACAATGATTTGCAGCATTTTCCAATTGGTTCCTAGAAGCCCTCCAGCCTGCCAACCGATGACAGCATTGGTCAGGTTGAGGTAAATGGTCAAGCCTTGCCCGATGGCAGTCAGGAGTGTTGTTACCATGGCACCGGATAAGACGAGACGTAGTTGCTCAAAACCTTTTCTAGGATGGTAGGAGAGGCTAAAAACCAGAATACTGGCTAGACAGGCTCCTGCAAGTGAGAGCAGGAGGATGCTACTGTAGTGTATACTCTTAGAAAAGGCATAACCGCAGATGAGCGCTAGGCCGGCTCCTGAGTTGATTCCCAAAAGTCCTGGATCAGCAATGGCATTGCGGGTAATCCCCTGCATGATGGCTCCTGAAACGGCCAAGCTAGCTCCGACTAGCAGAGCTGCAATTCCTCTAGGTAAGCGCAGATCTATGATGATGTTCTGCGCTGGACTTTCCTTGAAGGGATGGCTCAGTGTTTCTATCAGTTGCCGATGGGAGTAGCTGGGAATGCCAAAGCGCAGGTAGAGATAGAGTCCGCTAATCAGCAGGAGAATGAGGGCGAAAAAAACAAGCCAAAAAATATTTGGCCTATTTTTTTGAGTGAAGAGTGTATGAAGCGTCATCTGGTATCCTTTATATAGTCGAAAATCAAATAGCTGTCAGGAGATATATCGCTTACTAGCAATGTTTTTTACTAGTCTAAGTTTTCTGCAAGGAATGGCCTAGTTCATTTTTTCAAGGCCGTCTTGAATGGTTTTGAGTTCGTATTCAAGTGTCAATGGATCGTTGAAATAAAAGGCGTTGGCATCCACTTTTAAGATGTGGTTCTGTTGGACAGCGGGAATAGATTTCCAAACATCGCTTTCGTAAAGAGCACTGCCCGTTTTATCATCTTCAGCTGCAACCAGGACATAATCGCCAGTATACTCACTCACCGTTTCTTGGCTGACTTGCAAGTAGCCACTCGGGAATACTTCCTCCTTCACCTTTTGTGGGGCATCAAATCCCAGAGATTTGTAGATAACTTCTCCGCCTCGTCCCCAGTTGTTACCGAAGAGGTAGATTTCCTTTTCATATAGCCCGACAACCGTGAAAGTGACATCTTGTCCCAGCTTTTCTTTTAACTGCTTGCCAATATCAGCTGTTTTACTCTTCCAATCAGCAATCCATTGATCAGCGTCTTTTTCCTTACCAAAGATTTGGCCAAAGCGATTCAGGATTTCTAAATAGTCATTTTTTCCATAATCAATGGCAATAGTTGGAGCGATTTTCTTTAGTTCATCGATATTTTTGTCACTGGCATCTACCACGATAAGGTCTGGCTTTTGCTTGGCGATAGACTCCAAATCTTCCGGCATCAGAACCTTGGCATTTTTGACTTTTTCCTTGAGGACAGGATTTTTAGCATCATAGGATGTTACAGTGACAGGGTCGAAACCTAGTTGCAGCAAATAGCCTGTGTAGGTAGAGGAGAGGCTGGCAATCCGTTTTGGATTTTTAGGAATATCGCCGTAGTAGTGGAATCCGTCAATTTTGGGCTTGCTGGATAGCTCGACCTTGTCTGAAGAGGCAGAGTTTTCGGATTTAGATGAGCTGCCGCAGGCAACTAAAAGGAAGATGGTGACAGTAAGGGTGGCAAATGATAAAAACTTTTTCATTTTTTCCTCCAATTCTATAAAAAGTTTAGAAGTTGTATCCATGAAGAAGATATGGGAAACTTATCTATGAATACATGACTTATTTAACGAGCTGATAGCTGAGGCAGAGCGGCTTATCCTGAATAGGATCCCGAATAATCTGGGCTTCAATCTGAAAAATGTCTCTCAGAATATCCGATGTCATGACCTGCTCAGCACTTCCTTGATACCGGATACGCCCATTTTTCATAGCAATCAGCTGATGGGAAAAGCGGGCAGCTAGGTTGATGTCATGTAGAACCATGATAATGGTTTTTCCGCTGAGTCGGTTGAGGTCATTCAGCAACTCCAGGATTTCCAGCTGGTGATTCATATCCAGATAGGTGGTCGGCTCGTCCAGAAAAATAGTCTCTGTATCTTGAGCTAAAGCCATAGCAATCCAGACGCGCTGACGCTGACCTCCAGACAAATCATCCACCTGCCAGTCTGAAAATTCGCTGACTTGAGTTGCTTCCATGGCCCAGCAGATTTTTTCCCGGTCTTCTGTACTGAGCCGTCCCAAACCAGTTTGATGCGGAAAGCGGCCATAAGAGACCAGGTCATAAACAGTGATGCCATCGGTCGCCTCCATGGTTTGGGGCAGCAAGGCAATCTTTTGCGCCACCTCCTTGGTCGGCAGTAGGGCGATGGACTGTCCATCTAGGGTTATGTTGCCGGCTTTTGTCGGTAAAATACGAGTAAAAGCCTTGAGAAGAGTGGACTTACCGCAGCCATTGCTACCGATAATAGTTGTAATCTTTCCCTCGGCTAGTTGGCAGTCCAGTCCGTCAATAATAACCTTTTGATCGTAGGCGACCTGGATACTTGCTGCAGAGATAGTGGACATAGACTTCCTTTCTGGCTGATTCTTCTATCAGAATTACATCTTTTATTATACCATAAAAATTTTTCTAAAAAAAGAGTTTTCTGACAATTTAATAAAAATAAAATAAAAAAGTTTTATAAAATTGTAAATAATAAAAATTTAAGCTTTTCATGCTAAGATAGAAATATAAAAAAGAACCTGCAATGATGATATAAATTTACAGGTGGTGAAAGGAGAAATGATGAAATTATTGACAAACCTACGCCCCTCTACGCCTTTGAAAGAGCTGAGGTGGTTTGATATTGCTGTGATTACCCTGCTCATGTTTGGGCAGTTTATTTACCGCTCAACGGAGCTTTATTTAGCTAGCTTTGCACCAGCTTCCAGCACAGGAGCGACTGAAACAGTGACCAATACAGCCACTGAAGGAGCGGCTTTTTCTAGCAATTTCAATTTTCAGCTGCTGATGCTGGTCTTGACCATTCTTTACCTATTGTTTCGGCGCTTTGACTTTAAGCAGCTTCCTATTCGTCTGAGCTGGTCGGTTCTCCTCTGGACCCCTCTTATTTTTGTAGCAGTAGGGTTCTTTGGTGACATTGTGACGACGCTGAGCGGCGAGTATAATTACTTTGATCCAACTCTCTGGTCTTATGTAGATATTCTGGAAATCTTCCGGAAATTTGCTGAACTGACACCTATGGCCATCCTCTACGGACTTCTCAATGGCTTCTATGAAGAATTCTTCTTTCTGGGTCTTATGACCTCTGTTAAGGATAAGTATAAGTGGTGGGCGCTGGCCTACTCTACTATCATTCGGATTTCTTTCCACACCTATCAGGGCATGCTGTGGGCCTTGGTTATCGGAGTGGTGTACGGTCTCTTTTACTATTTCATTTACAAGTACAAGGTCAAGAACCTCTTGCCTTTCTTTCTCATGCACGCCTTGGCGGATATGTTTGGCTCCAGCTTGATGTATGTGCTGATTAAATGGCGGTAATTTTTACAAAACGACAATAAAAAGGCGATATGTTCGCCTTTTTCCTTATAAATACTTTTCTGCAAGAGCATAGTCTCCTGGATAGGCTACTTTTTCTCCTTCTACGATTTGGTAAGCATCTGCTCCTTTACCGGCCAGAATGACGGCATCTCCCTCTTGGTCTGTCAGACTGAGAGCTTTTTTGATGGCTTCTTCTCGGTCGGCTATTTTTTCCACTGGATAGGAGATGTAGGATGCGATTTCCTCCGCAATGGCTATAGGATCTTCATAGTTAGGGTCATCCGCAGTTAAGATAACAGTCAGCTCAGGATGCTGATTGAGTAAGAGACCGAAGTCTTTGCGGCGACTTTCACCCTTGTTGCCTGTAGCACCTAAGAGGAGGATAATCTTGCCCTTTTGGTGTTCCTCTACCACAGACAGTAGGTTGCTCAGGCTGACGCCATTGTGAGCGTAGTCAACGAAGACCTTGGCGCCGTTTTTCTGAGTCAGAACTTCCATGCGGCCTGGGACTCGGGTTGCGGCAATTCCTTTTTTGATGTCTTCTAGGCTAGCGCCCAGTCGCAGACAGGCAAGGCCAGCTGCTATTGCATTTTCCTGATTGAAGCGGCCAATGAGCTGGATATCGTAGTGGCCAGCTAATTTCCCAGCAGCTTCAAAGCTGAAAGCCTGAGAATCCGTGATAGTATTGCTTGAGCCTGCTCCATAGAAATCATGTTCCATAGAAGCGACTTGCTCTTTCACGATTTGGAAATGATCCATGTCGCTATTTACGATAACTGCTCGGCTATGGTCCATCAAGAGCCGCTTATTGTAGAAATAATCCTCAAAAGTAGGATGCTCGATTGGACCGATATGGTCGGGGCTGATATTGAGAAAGACACCGACATCAAAGGTTAGGCCATAGACCCTTTTCTTGAGATAAGCCTGACTGGAAACTTCCATGATGAGATGGGTCCGACCATTAGCAAGGGCTTGGGCCATCATTTTGATAAGATCCAGGCTCTCTGGTGTAGTCAGAGTTGACTTGAAGAAAGTCTCTCCATCCAAAGTAGTGTTCATAGTCGAGAGCAGGGCAGGGCGATGACTTTGGGAAAGGATTTGATAGGCAAAATAAGCTGTAGTTGTCTTACCCTTGGTGCCAGTAAAGGCAAGTAATTTGAGTTTCTTCTCCGGATGGCCGTAAAATTCCATGGCTAAGAGACTCATGGCCTGCTTGACATCGTTGACCAAGAGGACCGGAATGCCCACTTGAAAGTCTGTCTCGCTGATATAAAAGCGCAGGCCAGCTGAGACGGCTTTTTCTAGAAATTCTTTCTTAAAAGCCTCACCCTTGACAAAAAAGAGGGTAGAGGCATCCGCTTCCCTGCTGTCATAGCTGATACTATCGAAAGTCAAGCCGCTGTAGGAGAAGAAGTATTCTCCGTCTTTAACAATATCACGAAAATTATGGTCTTCTTTTAAAATATCTAATACGGTTTCAATTTTAATCATAAATCTATTGTAAACCTTATGGCTGGGTTTTACAAGAGGCAAGGAAAAGTTTATAATAAAAGAAGAATAAATAGAAGAGGTTTTCTATGAGCCAAGAAACAACAAGCCAGCAGCAGCAGATGCTGCGGGGAACTGCCTGGCTAACTGCCAGCAATTTTATCAGTCGTCTTCTGGGGGCCATCTATATCATTCCTTGGTATATCTGGATGGGCAAGCACGGTGCTGAGGCCAACGGCCTTTTTACTATGGGCTACAATATTTATGCCTGGTTTTTACTGATTTCGACAGCCGGCGTGCCAGTGGCAGTGGCCAAGCAGGTGGCTAAGTACAATACCATTGACAAGGAAGAGCACAGCTTTACTTTGATTCGCGAGTTTCTCAAGTTTATGCTACTTTTGGGAGCTGTCTTTGCAGTGATTATGTACCTGCTCTCACCAGTTTTCGCTTCTATGTCTGGCGGTGGTTCAGACTTGGTGCCAGTCATGCAGAGTCTGTCTTTGGCTGTTTTGATATTCCCATCGATGAGCGTTATCCGAGGTTTTTTCCAAGGTTTTAACAATCTCAAGCCTTATGCCATCAGTCAGATTGCGGAGCAGGTCATTCGGGTTATCTGGATGCTGCTGACAGCCTTTTTCATCATGAAAATCGGTTCTGGCAACTATGTAGAAGCGGTTACCCAGTCAACATTTGCAGCATTTATCGGTATGCTGGCTAGCATGGCTGTCTTAGCCTTCTATCTCTGGAAGACAGGGATGCTGATTTCCATCCTTCATAAGCCTGCCAATGCAGGGGAAATTAATGGCCGTGCCCTCCTCTGGGATACCATCCGAGAAGCTATTCCTTTCATTATCACAGGATCTGCCATTCAGCTTTTTCAGATTATTGACCAAGCTACCTTTATCCATGTCATGGGCTGGATCAGCAAGTACAGCAAGTCCGAGCTGCTGGTTCAGTTTGCCTATTTCTCAGCCAATCCTAATAAAATTACCATGATTTTAATTGCAGTGGCTACTTCTATCGGTGGTGTCGGGATTCCGCTTCTGACCGAGAACTATGTCAAAGGTGATTTTCGCTCGGCTGCCCGCTTGGTGCAGGACAATCTCAGCATGCTGATTTTCTTTATCTTGCCAGCTACTATTGGTGCTGTTTTGGTTGCTGAGCCTCTGTATACTGTCTTCTATGGCAAGCCAGATGGCTTAGCCCTGGGACTTTTCATCTTTGCTATGCTGCAGACCATTATCCTCAGTCTATATACGGTGTTGGCTCCGATGATTCAGGCCCTCTTCCAGAATAGAAAGGCGATTATTTACTTCCTCTATGGAGTAGGAGTCAAGTTGGTGCTTCAAGTGCCATTGATTTATATTTTTAAAGCTTATGGTCCTCTTCTTGCGACGACAGTCGGCTTGATTATCCCAATCCTGCTCATGTATCAGGAAATTCGCAAGGTAACAGGTCTGAATCCTAAGAACCTCTTTAAACGGAGTCTCCTGTCAGTGATTCTGACAGTTCTGATGTGCATCTTTGTCTTGGTGGCAGAGCTTCTTATCGGTCTCTTCCTTCATCCTAGCGGACGGATTTCCAGCTTTGTCTATATCGCTCTGATTGGGGGTATCGGCCTCGCTGTCTATGGCGGTCTGGCGCTCAAAGTTCGCCTTATGGATCGCTTTATTGGATCAAAGGCAGCTAGTTTGCGTCGACGCTTTGGAATTAGATAAATTTTACAAGAGTTGTCTGGCAACTCTTGTTTTGCTATAAAGAAATATCACACAAATGGCTGTTTTATTTAGTTTTGTCTTTCAATAAAATAGAAATAAGAGTTATTTCTAGGAGGAAATAATGCTTTTATACATACTGGTTTTTGTCCAAAGTATGCTTTCTTATATTCTGATTCCTCTATTGATAGAGTCTGTCCTCGTTCTTTATTATGTAAAAGGAGGAAAGAGGAGTATTTTTGCATACGGTAGTTTTATTCTCTGGGGCTTTACTTTTATTAGACTCTATTTCTTAGATTATATACTTTGTTTCGTTTGTATTTTTGTTCTTCCGGTTTGGTTTTTACTACTGAGGAAGGAAAATAGAGGTTGGATGTTTTTTATTAACTTAATATTAACTTTAACTGGGATTATAACAAGTTTTGTTTTAACTATAGCTCTTTTACTAGTCTCAGAACACCATCGTATAACTTACTTTGAACATGGACAAGACAGTTATACCATTGTAACCAATCAGGTTATTTCCTCTGGTCTATTACGTAGTAGTTCAGATATCCATATCAAAGTTTATATAAACAACCCATTTGTTGCTAAAGAAGAATACCATGAGCATGTTGATGAGTATCAGTCTGACGTGAATAACATTCCCTCTTTAGAGACTTATGACGAATATCATGCCTATAAGAAAAATTCTAAGATAGAGTCAAAATCCTAAATAGACGCTTTCATATCTATTAAAAAGCCATAAGGCTTTTTTATTTTTAGATTTGTTTTTCTAAAACTTTAACATTATAGTTTCAAACTATAGCTAGCTCTTGAAAAGAAAAAAGAAAAATGTTTTCAAAAGATGTTACAATAGAGGGTGAAATATTAGCGAAGGATTGGAAGGTTAATATGAGTAAGGACGTAAAATTAAATACACTACTGGCTCAGGCTGGGGTTAAAAAAGATGAAACAACCGGTGCTTTAACAACACCCCTGCATTTTTCAACGACCTACCAGCACCCTGAGTTTGGTCAGTCAACAGGTTATGACTATACTCGAACCAAGAATCCAACAAGGGTTAGCTTGGAAGAGACTCTGGCAGCTATCGAAAGTGCAAATTATGCCCTAGCGACTAGCTCTGGTATGTCGGCTATTGTGCTGGCCTTTAGTGCCTTTCCGGTCGGCAGCAAGGTTTTGGCTGTTCGGGATCTCTATGGCGGCTCTTTCCGCTGGTTTGCTCAGGCTGAAGCGGAAGGGCGCTTTGCTTTTACCTATGCCAATACAGAAGAAGAACTTCTGAATAGTCTAACAGAGGATATAGATATTGTCTATATCGAGACACCGACCAATCCTCTTATGGTAGAGTTTGACATTGCCCGCATTTCCCAGGCGGCTCATGAGCGAGGAGCAGCTGTCATTGTGGACAATACCTTCTACAGTCCTATTTACCAAAGACCGCTGGAGGATGGAGCTGATATAGTTCTGCACTCTGCGACCAAGTATCTGGGCGGGCACAATGATGTCTTGGCTGGAGCCATCATGACCAATGATGCTGTTATCTATGACAAGCTTTTCTATAACCTCAATACAACTGGGCCAGTCCTGTCTCCTTTTGACAGCTATCTGCTTTTGCGCGGTCTCAAGACACTGGCTCTTCGTATGGAGCGATCTACTCAGAATGCACAAGAAGTAGTCGCTTTTCTGAAGCAATCTCCTGCGGTCAAAGAGGTTCTCTATCCAGGCAAGGGGGGGATGATTTCCTTTAAAGTTGTGGACGAAGGGAAGATTCCTCATCTCTTAAATAGCCTAAAAGTCTTTACCTTTGCGGAAAGTTTGGGTGGAGTGGAGAGCCTGATTACCTATCCGACGACCCAGACTCACGCAGACATTCCAGTTGAAGTGCGTCATTCTTATGGCTTGACAGATGATTTGCTGCGCCTGTCGATTGGAATTGAGGATAGTCGAGATTTGGTCGACGATTTACGCGCAGCCTTGGAGAGTGAATAATATGGGAAGATATAATTTTGAAAAAGCACCCTGTCGTGTAGGGTATCATACTTATAAATGGAAAGAAGCGGAGAAGGACAAAGAGGTTCTGCCAGCCTGGATTGCAGATATGGATTTTGAAGTCCTGCCTGAAATCCAGCAAACCGTTCATGACTACGCTAATCAGTTAGTCTATGGTTATACCTATGCCAGTGAAGAGTTAATCAATGCTGTTCTAGATTGGGAGCGGGATGAGCACGACTATACTTTTGAACGGGATGCTTTGGTATTTATAGAGGGGGTTGTTCCTGCTATTTCAACGGCTATCCAAGCCTTTACCAAGGAAGGTGATGCCGTTCTAATCAACACTCCTGTATACCCTCCTTTTGCCCGCAGTGTCAAGCTCAATAATCGTCAGCTTATTACCAATTCTTTGATAGAGCAGGATGGTCTCTTTCAGATTGACTTTGAGCAGTTGGAGCGGGACATTGCAGACAATGAAGTCAAGATTTATGTTTTATGTAATCCGCACAATCCCGGAGGTCGAGTTTGGGAACGGGAAGTGTTAGAGAAAATTGGCCGCCTCTGCCAAAAGTATGGCGTCCTCCTGGTCTCAGACGAAATTCACCAAGATTTGACGCTGTTTGGCCATGAGCATCAGTCTTTCAATACTGTCTCGCCTGACTTTAAGGACTTTAGTCTGATTTTAGCAAGTGCGACTAAGACCTTTAATATTGCTGGGACTAAAAATTCCTATGCTGTGATTGAGAATCCTAACTTGCGGCATCAGTTTAAAAAACGCCAGCTGGCCAATAACCAGCATGAAATTCCTGGTCTTGGATTTCTAGCTACAGAAGCAGCCTATCGTTACGGTTGGTCTTGGTTGATGGAGCTCAAGGAAGTTCTTGAGAAGAATGTGAATTTTGTGGTTGATTATTTTGCCAAGGAAGCGCCGCGTCTGCGGGTCATGAAGCCTCAAGGGACTTATCTGATTTGGCTGGACTTTTCAGATTATGGCCTGACAGATGACCAGCTTTTTCAGCTGCTACGAGAAGAGGCAAAGGTCGTCCTGAATAGAGGAAGTGATTTTGGTCAAGAAGGCAAAGGTCATGCCCGCTTAAATGTTGCTGCTCCAGAGACCATGGTTGAAGAAATCTGCTCCCGTATTGCAGAGGTATTGCCAAAATAAATCAAAATATTTTTGAAATTTATCTCAAGCGAGAAAAGATGATTGACAATCCTCCCAAAGAGGAGTATAGTAATAGTGGAAAATCGGTAGGTGAGGCTACCATAAGGATACGGATGACTACCGCAAAGCAGTGGAGACACTACTCGTTGGTTAACAGTCCTGATCGCCAAGGTCAAGACTAAGCTCATTTCATCGCCTTATGGAGTTAAAGCTTGAACGGTGAATGCTTGCTTTATCTGTGCTTAAAACAATGAAGCGAATAACCTGACATGCAAACAACCCTGCCGAGAAATTGGCAGGGTATTCTTTTTTTGATGAAAATATTTCAAGAGAGTAAATAGTTGATTGCCTGCCTCTTAAGAAACAAGAAAGAGGAGGAATAATGAAATTTTGGTATTCTAGTACCAGTCCTTTTGCGCGTAAAGTATATGTTACAATTTTACACCATCATTTAGAGGAGCAAGTGGATATTCAGAAAGTTCAGGTGGCTTTTGATAGAAATTCACCGCACAATCAAGATAATCCTTTAGGTAGAATTCCTGCTTTTCAAGCTTCCAGTGGAGAATGGTTATATGGTAGTGATTTAATTTCTCAATATTTAGACGAACTAGGTCAGGAAGTCTCACTTTTCCCTAATGGAATGGAGAAATGGCATGTTTTAAATATACTGTCCGTTGCTGAAGGAATTTTGGAAAATACAATGCCGATTGTTGCGGAAAAATTTTTCCATGAAAAAGAACATTGGTGGAAAGACAGACATCAGCAAATTGAAGAGAGAAATATACGGAGTTTGTCTTTGTTAGAGAAACTGGCTACTGAGCAAGGGCTCTCTTTAAATATTGCAACAATCCAAGTAGTTGCTCTTGTAGATTGGTGGAATTTACGTGAAGAAGTTATTGGATTTTCTTTGAAAGAAAATTTTCCAGAATTGCAAGATTGGACACAGAAGATGAATGCCAATTTTGACGTCTTGCAGGCATCTTGGGACTTTTAATTGTTTTTATAAATTAAGAAAGGAGACACGCGATGCAAATTGACGATTATCCGGAACCGCACATACACAGCCAATCGCTGATTTGTGTCGTTCTGTCCTTATAAAGTGATTGGTTCCTGTGTATGAAATTTATCAATCATACATCAAGGAGAAACCAATGAAAACAGTAAAAGAAAGATTAGTTGCTGCCCTGCAGCTTCCTGTAAAAGAAACTCTGGCTTTTTACAAGAGTTCTTTTCGAGGCCTGACAGAAGAACAGGTTGAAGAAAATCGTGACCTTTATGGTGAAAATATCATCACAAAGGGTCAGGAAGACTCTATTCTAAAGAAAATTTATGAGTCTATCATTAACCCCTTTACAGTCATCTTATTGGTGATTGCCCTAGTGTCTTTAGTGACCAATGTTTGGCTGGCTAAGCCTGGTGAGGAAGATCCGACGACTTCCATCATCATTGTTGTTCTGGTGCTGATTTCTGGAGGCATTCGTTTTGTTCAGGAATTGCGGAGCGACCGCGCTGCTAGCAATCTGTCTCGGCTGATTGTCAACACGGCTACAGTTATTCGAGAAGGAACAGAGCAGGAACTGCCGATTGATGAGCTTGTTGTAGGAGACATCATCAAGCTTAGTGCCGGAGACATGATTCCTGCAGATGTGCTGCTACTGGATTCGCGTGATTTCTTTGTTCAGCAGTCTGGACTAACAGGGGAAAGTGATGCAGTAGAAAAGGTCTGTCTGGCCAAGTCGGATGGGCAAAATCTAGATAGCCTTTTAGAAACAGAGTCGCTGGCCTTTATGGGAACTAACGTTATTTCCGGAAGAGCTACATCTCTGGTGCTGGTGGTTGGCGATGAGACCATGATGGGAGCCATTGAGCAGACGCTTAACACCTATGATGAGCCGACCTCTTTTGAGCGCGAGATGAATAGCATTTCCTGGCTCTTGATTCGTCTGATGCTCGTCATGGTTCCGGTCGTGTTCTTCATCAACGGTCTGACAGACGGCGACTGGCTGGAAGCAGGTGTCTTTGCCCTCAGTGTTGGGGTCGGCCTGACTCCAGAAATGCTGCCCATGATTATCACAGCGAGCCTGGCTAAAGGTTCTATTATCATGGCTCAGGAAAAGGTCGTGATTAAGAAGCTGAATGCCATCCAAGACCTAGGAGCTATTGATATCCTCTGTACGGATAAGACGGGTACACTGACCCAGGACGAGATAGTCTTGGAATACCCGCTGGATATTCATGGTGATTTGGACTTAGCAGTGCTCCGTCGTGCCTTTCTCAATTCCTACTATCAAACGGGTCTCAAAAATCTCATGGATCGGGCTATTATCAATCGGACGGAGAAAGAAGCAGAAAAGCATGAGATTGTCCGTAATCTAGACCAAACCTTTAAGAAAATTGATGAACTGCCCTTTGATTTCGAGCGTCGTCGTATGAGCGTTATTGTTAAGGATGATGAGGATGTCATCAGCATGGTGACCAAGGGGGCCTTGGAGGAAATGCTGGCTATCTCTAGCCATGTAGAATACAAGAAACGCATTACGGAATTGACTGAGGAGATTCGTCAAGAAATCCTTGCGGAAGTGGCTCAACTCAATGAGCAAGGCCTGCGCGTGCTTGGTGTTAGCTACAAGTCAGACTTAGAAGAAGATTACGACTATGAAGTGAAGGATGAATCTGACATGATTTTGACGGGCTATCTGGCCTTTCTAGATCCTCCTAAGTCATCTGCGGCTCCAGCTATTGAAACCTTGGCTGAGTACGGTGTTGCCACTAAGATTTTGACGGGTGATAATGATAAGGTAACCCAGGCAGTCTGTGAAAAGGTTGGGTTAGATGTGGACAATATCTTGCTGGGTGTAGAGGTGGATTCCTTATCTGATGAAGAATTGAGTCAGGCAGTGGAGGACACAACAGTCTTTGCCAAGCTCTCACCTGACCAAAAAGCTCGGATTATTCTCCAACTCAAGGCCAATGGCCACAAGGTTGGCTACATGGGTGATGGCATCAATGATGCGCCTTCTATGAAAGTAGCAGATGTTGGTATTTCTGTTGATACAGCTGTCGATATTGCCAAGGAAACAGCAGATGTCATTCTGCTTGACAAGGACCTCATGGTTCTGGAGAAAGGTCTGGTAGAAGGACGCAAGGTCTATGCCAATATGACCAAGTATATCAAGATGACAGTCAGTTCCAATTTTGGGAATATCTTTTCTCTTCTCTTCGCCAGCATTTTTCTGCCTTTTCTGCCTATGGCACCAGTTCATCTGATTGTCCTCAATCTGGTTTATGACCTGTCCTGTATAGCTTTACCTTTCGATAACGTTGACAGTGAATTTCTCAAGAAACCACGGATTTGGTCTGCTAACTCTATTACCCGCTTTATGGCTTGGATTGGACCGATTTCATCCGTTTTTGATGTTTTGACCTATCTGGTGCTCTACTTTATTATCGTGCCTATGATAACAGGAGGTAGCTATCAAGCAGGTAGTGGACAGGCAGAGACCTTTATCACTCTTTTTCAAACAGGCTGGTTCATTGAGTCTATGTGGACCCAGACCATGGTTATCTACATGCTGCGCTCATCTAAGTTGCCATTTGTGCAAAGCCGTCCTGCTTTGTCTGTCATTGTTACCACTATGGCAGCAGCTCTCTTTGTTACTTCCTTGCCATACAGCCTCTTTGCGTCAGTTCTGAAGACGGCTCCGCTGAACGGCACTTATTTCCTTTTCCTCCTCTTGATTATTGCGCTTTATATGGTTAGTGTAACCCTTGTTAAACACCTTTATATCAAGCGCTATAGAGAATGGCTGTAAGGTGAAGAAAATCTTTGAAAAGGCTTGCTTATAGCAAGCCTTTTCACTCTTTTTTTGATATAATAAGAAGAATAAATTGAAAGAAGGAAATCCAATCATGGGAAAACTTGAAGTTATTGCTCATCCACTAATTCAGCATAAATTGTCTATCTTGCGTCGTACAGATACCTCTACCAAGGCTTTTCGTGAATTAGTTGATGAAATCGCAATGCTCATGGGATATGAAGTTTTGCGCGATTTACCACTTGAAGATGTAGAAATTGAAACACCGATTACGAAAACAGTTCAAAAGCAGATTGCAGGGAAAAAATTAGCTATTGTACCAATCCTGCGGGCTGGTATTGGCATGGTGGATGGACTTCTGAGCTTGGTTCCAGCAGCTAAAGTTGGGCATATCGGAATGTACCGTGATGAAGAAACCCTGAAGCCGGTTGAATATCTGGTCAAGTTGCCAGAAGATATTGACCAACGTCAGATTTTTGTTGTAGATCCAATGCTAGCTACGGGTGGTTCTGCTATCTTGGCTGTGGATTCTCTGAAGAAACGTGGTGCTAGCCATATTACATTTGTCTGCTTGGTTTCTGCACCTGAAGGAGTAAAAGCCTTGCAGGAAGCTCATCCAGATGTTGATATTTTCACAGCGGCTCTGGATGACCATCTCAATGACCATGGTTATATCGTACCAGGACTGGGAGATGCAGGAGATCGTCTGTTCGGAACTAAATAAAAGTTTCTATTTGACCTTTTTTGACCAAAAGGATATAATAGTCTCGTAATTTGAAATTCTATTTCCTAGTTTGATAGAAAATTTTAAAAAGAGAAAGAGAGAAAACTATGATTCCTGTAGTTATTGAACAAACCAGCCGAGGGGAGCGCTCCTATGATATTTACTCCCGGCTATTAAAAGATCGGATTATCATGCTGACTGGCCCAGTCGAGGATAATATGGCTAATTCAGTCATTGCCCAGCTCCTTTTCTTGGACGCTCAAGACAATACTAAAGATATTTACCTCTATGTAAATACGCCGGGGGGATCTGTCTCAGCAGGTCTGGCCATTGTGGATACTATGAACTTCATCAAGTCTGATGTTCAGACCATTGTTATGGGTGTAGCTGCCAGCATGGGAACAATCATTGCTTCCAGTGGCGCTAAGGGCAAACGCTTCATGCTGCCAAATGCAGAATATCTGATTCACCAGCCGATGGGCGGAGCTGGAAGTGGTACCCAGCAAACGGATATGGCCATTGTAGCTGAGCACTTGCTTAGAACTCGGAATACCTTGGAAAAAATCTTGGCCGAAAACTCTGGCAAGTCCGTTGAGCAAATCCATAAGGATGCGGAACGCGATTACTGGATGAGTGCTCAGGAAACCTTGGAATACGGCTTTATTGACGAAATCATGGAAAATAGCAATCTGAGCTAACAGAGGAGGAGCCAAAAGCGGCTCCTTTTTTGCTGTTTTGAATCTGACAAGCTACCAAGTTCTGGTGTTTTAAGCTGACTATAAAGCTTTTGAGGGCTAGTTTTTTTGACCTATCTTTGCTATAATCATCTAAGAACTACATGGACCGGAAAGGAGTTTTATGATAGAGAGAGGAGAAAGAGTGGGCTTGATTGTCTATCTTTACTATAATCGAGATGCCAAAAAGCTAGCTAACTTTGGGGATATTATTTATCATTCTAAGAAGCATCGCTATCTGCATCTCTATGTCAATCAAGAGGAAGCCCAGAACTTACAGGAAAATCTGCCCAAGGAGCGCTACGTTAAGCAAGTTCGGATTTCTCACATAAAAGAACTAGATCAAAACTTTGTTGGAAGCCTGTATAGAGAGCAAGAAAACGTTATCATTTGATAAAATTTCTATAAAGGGTTGACAATTGTCAGATAATTCGATATATTCTTACTATATCATCAATCAAATCACTTAAGGAGATTTCCTAATGAAGAAAAAATTTGCACTATCCCTAGTAGCTTTTGCTAGTGCGGCTCTTCTCGCAGCTTGTGGAGAAGTATCCAATAACAACTCAACAGCAACTGGTACAGAAATTGGCGATACGATTAAATTTGGTTTTAACTTTGAAGAATCAGGTGAAGTAGCAGCCTACGGTACAGCTGAACAACATGGTGCTCAGTTGGCCGTTGATGAAATCAACGCTGCTGGCGGCGTAGATGGCAAGAAGATTGAAGTTACTGATAAGGATAACAAATCAGAAACAGCTGAAGCATCTACCATCACTACTAGCTTGGTTACCCAAAGCAAGGTAAATGCAATCATTGGTCCTGCGACTTCTGGAGCTACTGCTTCAGCTACTGCAAATGCTGCTAAAGCAGGTGTACCAATCATTACACCAAGTGCGACTCAGGATGATTTGACCAACAAGCAAGATTATCTTTACCGTGCAACCTTCATTGATAGCTACCAAGGTAAAATCATTTCTAAGTATGTTACTGATAACTTGAAAGCTAAGAAAGTAGTTCTTTACTACGATCAATCCAGTGACTACGCTAAAGGAATGGCGGATGCCTTCAAGAAGGAATTCAAGGGTGAGATTGTAGCAACAGAAACTTTCCAATCTAAGGATACAGACTTCCAAGCTGCTTTGACAAAGATTAAGGGCAAAGAATTTGACGCTCTGGTTGTTCCAGGTTACTATACAGAAGCTGGTAAAATTGTCAATCAAGCGCGTGGTTTGGGTATCGACCAAACAATCGTTGGTCCTGATGGCTTTGGTGATGCTAAGTTTGTTGAGCAAGCAACTCCAGCTGCAGCTACAAATGTTTACTATGTATCTGGCTTTACAACTTCTGGTGAAATGTCAGAAAAAGCTAAGAAGTTTATTGAAGCATACAAAGCTAAGTACAAAGAAGAGCCTTCTATGTTTGCAGCTCTGGCATATGACTCTGTTTATATGGCAGCAGAAGCAGCCAAAGGTGCTAAAACTTCTGTAGATATCAAAGACAACTTGGCTAAGCTTAAAGGTTTCGATGGAGTAACTGGTTCAATCACTATTGATAAAGACCACAATCCAGTGAAAACAGCTCTGATGATTGGCTTGAAAGACGGTCAAGTAGATACTGTAGAAACAGTTAAAGCGGAATAAGAGTTATGAGGCTGGGGCTATCCCAGTCTTTGACTTGTTTTCTATTTCTAGTTGCTTGAGCAAGTTAGTAGATGATTTCTTTCTTTATGAATCTGCGGATTTGAGAGAGTATTGTTTTATAATCTATTCTTCTTCGTTTCTCAATCAACTATTATTCGTATTTTGGGAGTGGGATGATAAAATCACGACCTAGTCTGCTGATTTTTCTCCCATTCCTTATTTTATTATAGAAAGAGTGGTGTCTAATGCTCCAACAATTAGTCAACGGTCTAATCCTGGGTAGTGTTTATGCGCTTCTGGCTTTGGGTTATACCATGGTTTATGGGATTATTAAGCTGATTAACTTTGCTCATGGCGATATCTATATGATTGGTGCCTTTATGGGTTATTACTTGATTAATATCTTGAAGTTTAATTTCTTCCTTTCTCTCATTTTAGCGATGATTGGGACAGCGATTCTCGGTGTGGTTATTGAGTTTTTAGCCTATCGTCCTCTGCGTAATTCGACTCGGATTGCGGCTTTGATTACAGCCATTGGGGTCTCCTTTCTCCTCGAGTATGGCATGATTTTCTTTGTCGGTGCCAATACTCGTTCCTTCCCACAGGTTATTAAAACAGTACGCTTTAACTTAGGGCCGATTTCTATCTCAAATATTCAGTTGCTGATTTTGGGAATTTCGATTTTCCTCATGGTGGCTTTGCAGTTCATCGTGCAGAAGACAAAGATGGGTAAGGCTATGCGAGCTGTATCTGTAGACAGTGATGCTGCCCAGCTCATGGGAATCAATGTCAATCGGACAATCAGCTTCACCTTTGCTTTGGGGTCAGCTCTTGCAGGGGCTGCTGGTGTCCTAATTGCCCTTTACTATAATTCATTGGAGCCTTTGATGGGGATGACTCCAGGTATTAAGTCCTTTGTAGCGGCCGTTCTCGGTGGTATTGGAATCATTCCTGGTGCCGCGCTTGGTGGCTTTGTTATCGGTCTTTTGGAGACTTTTGCGACAGCGCTTGGATTATCTGATTTCCGCGATGCCATTGTCTATGCGATTTTGATTGTCATTCTTCTGATCCGTCCAGCTGGTATCCTCGGCAAAAATGTGAAAGAGAAGGTGTAAGGTATGAAAAAGAATTTAAAGGTAAATATTTTCTGGCTTGGCCTTGTCTTAATCGGCTACTTGCTGATGACAGTATTGGTTAGTGCCGGTGTTCTCAACGCTTTTTACATTCAAATCTTAGAGCAGATCGGAATTAATATTATTCTGGCGGTCGGGCTCAACCTCATCGTCGGATTCTCGGGCCAATTCTCTCTTGGCCATGCTGGATTTATGGCTATCGGTGCCTACGCTGTAGCAATTATTGGCTCTAAATCGCCAACTTATGGAGCTTTCTTCATTGCTATGCTGGTAGGAGCAGTCATTGCTGGTATTGTAGCTTTGGCAGTTGGTTTGCCAACGCTTCGTCTTAAAGGGGACTATCTCGCGATTGCGACTCTTGGTGTCTCTGAGATTATCCGGATTCTAATTATTAATGGCGGTACTTTGACGAATGGCGCAGCTGGTATCCTATCCATTCCACCCTTTACTTCTTGGCAGATGGTCTATGTCTTTGTTGTTATCACAACTATTTTGACCTTGAATTTCCTGCGCAGTCCTATCGGTCGCAGTACTCTGTCTGTCCGTGAGGATGAGATTGCTGCCGAGTCTGTTGGGGTTAATACTACTAGAATCAAAGTGACAGCCTTTGTTTTAGGAGCTATCACGGCTTCTATTGCTGGCTCTCTTCAAGCTGGCTTTGTTGGATCAGTTGTTCCTAAGGACTATTCCTTTACCAACACTATCAATATCTTGATTATTGTCGTTTTTGGTGGTCTAGGCTCTATGACTGGAACCATTGTGGCTGCAGTAGTATTGGGAATTCTCAATATGCTGCTGCAGGATGTGTCCAGCATTCGGATGATTGTCTATTCTTTGGCCTTAATCTTGGTCATGATTTTCCGTCCAGGCGGACTTTTGGGAACATGGGAGCTCAGCCTGTCTAAGCTCTTCAAAAAGAATAAGGAGGTCAAAGAATAATGGCACTTCTTGATGTGAAAAATCTAACTAAAAACTTTGGTGGTTTGACTGCTGTCAGCGATGTGATCTTGGAACTCAACGAGGGCGAGTTGGTTGGTCTGATTGGCCCTAATGGTGCTGGGAAAACGACTCTTTTCAATCTCTTAACGGGTGTCTATGAGCCGAGTGAAGGGACAGTGACACTGGATGGTCATTTGCTCAATGGTAAGGTTCCTTACAAGATTGCTGCTTTAGGGCTAGGGCGGACCTTCCAGAACATCCGGCTCTTTAAGGACCTTAGTGTTTTGGATAATGTTCTGATTGCCTTCGGTAACCATCATAAGGCTCATGTGTTAGCTTCCTTCTTCCGCCTGCCAGCCTACTACAAAAACGAAGAAGAACTCAAAGACAAGGCTTTGGAGTTGCTGAAAATTTTTGACTTGGACAAGGAAGCAGAAACCTTGGCTAAGAACTTAGCTTATGGTCAGCAGCGCCGCTTGGAGATTGTTCGGGCCTTGGCAACGGAGCCAAAGATCCTCTTCTTGGATGAGCCGGCTGCAGGGATGAACCCTCAGGAGACAGCAGAGCTGACTGCATTGATTCGACGGATTAAAAACGAATTTAACATTACTATCATGCTGATTGAGCATGACATGAGTTTGGTAATGGAAGTTACTGAGCGAATCTATGTGTTGGAGTACGGCCGCATGATTGCGCACGGAACACCTGATGAAATCAAGAATGACAAACGCGTTATTGAAGCTTATCTAGGAGGTGAAGCCTAATGTCCATGCTTAAAGTTGAGAATCTCTCTGTCCATTATGGCATGATTCAGGCTGTCCGTGATGTCAGCTTTGAAGTCAATGAAGGAGAAGTCGTTTCCCTGATTGGTGCCAATGGCGCTGGGAAAACGACCATTCTCCGCACGATTTCAGGCTTGGTTCGTCCAAGTGCTGGTAAAATTGAATTTGTAGGCAATGAAATTCAAAAAGTTCCTGCTCAAAAAATCGTAGCAGCTGGACTTTCGCAAGTACCAGAAGGACGTCATGTCTTTCCAGGTTTGACCGTTTTGGAAAATTTGGAAATGGGCGCCTTTCTCAAAACAAATCGAGAAGAAAATCAAGCCAATCTCAAAAAGGTCTTCTCTCGTTTCCCACGCTTGGAAGAGCGTAAAAACCAAGATGCTGCAACCCTTTCAGGAGGTGAGCAGCAGATGCTGGCTATGGGACGTGCTTTGATGTCTACGCCTAAGCTGTTGCTCTTGGATGAGCCTTCTATGGGCTTGGCGCCAATCTTTATCCAGGAAATCTTCGATATTATCCAAGATATCCAGCGGCAAGGCACAACAGTTCTTTTGATTGAGCAAAATGCAAACAAGGCTCTCTCTATCGCCGACCGTGGTTATGTTCTTGAAACAGGTAAAATCGTTCTGTCTGGAACAGGACAAGAACTCCTCGCTTCCGACGAAGTCCGCAAAGCATATCTAGGTGGCTGAAACAATCCGGTGGATTGTTTCAGGTTGCAAATAGGAACTCGCGGTAGCGAGTTTTCTTTAAAATGTCTGGGAGTCATTTTTAGGTTGTTGATAGAAAGTTGCGATAGTAACTTAACATTTAGAAAAGGTCCAATGGACCTTTTTAAGTTGCAGATAAAGAAAACAAGGTTTTCGTCAAGATGCCCACCGGATTGTTTCAGGTTGCAGATGGGAATTCGCGAGAGCGAGTTTTCTTCAAAATGTCTGGGAGACATTTTTAGGTTGTTGATAGAAAGTTACGATAGTAACTTAACATTTTGAAAAGGTCCAATGGACCTTTTTTCTTCTCCTAGATGCTTAAGATAGTATAGCTAGCCATTTCCTATCTTCAAATTTTTCCAATCGAGGGATTTTTCTAAATTTTGAAAACTTAGGCAAAGACCTTGGAAGCGTTTGAAATCAGCTGCAAAATAAAGTATAATAAGTATAAGAATTATGGATAGGAAGTAGAGGGAACTTTTATGGCAGTTAAAGATTTTATGACGCGTAAGGTGGTTTATATCAGCCCAAATACTACGATTGCTCATGCGGCAGATATGATGCGTGAGCAAAAACTCCACCGTCTGCCAGTGATTGAGAATGACCAACTAGTGGGACTGGTGACAGAAGGAACGATTGCAGAAGCTAGTCCATCTAAGGCAACGAGTCTGTCCATTTATGAGATGAACTATCTTCTCAACAAAACAAAAGTTGGTGATGTTATGATTCGTGATGTGGTCACAATTTCTCAGTTTGCCAGTCTGGAAGATGCGACCTATCTGATGCTGAAAAATAAGATTGGTATCTTGCCTGTCGTGGATAATGAGCAGCTTTACGGAGTTATCACTGACCGTGATATTTTCAAGGCTTTCTTAGAAGTATCTGGCTATGGTGAAGAGGGAGTCCGTCTGCGCTTTGTCACTGAGAATAAGGTGGGGGTTCTTGAGCAGATTATCCGTCTTCTGGTGGAAGAAAATCTCAACATCTCCAATACCGTCAATATCCCACGCAAGGATGGCAAAGTCGTCATTGAAGTACAGTTAGCTGGTAATATAGATACAGCTCTTCTCAAGAAAAAATTTGAAGAGCATGCGATTGAGCTAGCTGAGATTACACATACTTCTGCAAAAGCTTTATAAGCGATAAAAAAGCCTCATCATTAGATGAGGTTTTTAACGTACAATAGGTTGTTTGTTGGCATCTAAAGTGAAGCCTTCGCCCAAAATCTCATGGGCTTCAGTAATAGTAGTAAAGGCAAATGGATCGACTTGGTTAATAAGTTTCTTCATTTGTTGCATTTCGTTACGGGATACAACGCAGTAGACAATCTGGAGATCCTGCTTGCTATAGAAGCCTTGGCCATTGAGGAAAGTCACTCCACGATCTAGCTTGTTATTGATAGCTTCAGCAAGTTCAGCCGGTTTGCTGGTAACGATAAGGAATCCCTTGCCGGCAAAGCCTCCTTCTGCAATCAAGTCAATGACGCGCGAGGTGATAAAGACAAACATTAGGGTATAAGACACCATGCGTAGGTCTTTGAAAACAAGGAGAACCAAGGTAATGACTACAAAGTCAACTGTCAGCATGAGTTTGCCCATGGAAATGCTAGTGTATTTATTAAAGATGCGGGCTACAATGTCAGTACCTCCAGTTGTTCCGCCAGCATTGAAGATGATGCCCAGTCCAATCCCCAGAACAATCCCTGTTCCAAGACAGGCCAGTAAAACATCCCCGTCCAGAGCTGAAAGAAAATAGTCTTGCAGGTGTTTGGAGGCAGGTAGGATTTCAAAAATCTTGAGCCAAGCAGATACAGAGAAGGTTCCCAGAATGCTGAGGTAGAGGGTTCGCGAGCCCAGTAGCTTCCAAGCAATAATAAAGAGAGGAATGTTAATAATCAGGTTGGTCGTCGAGACAGGGATTTTAAACAGATAGTAGGCAATCAAGGTCAAACCCGTCGCGCCACCTTCATATAAATGAAAAGGAATGACCAAATAATGAATCCCAAAAGAAAAAATTCCAGCCCCAAAAATGATGGCCAGTACGTTTTTTAATTTAAACATAACATCCTCCTAAATCTATTTCCAGAAATTTCTTCTGAATATATTTTACCAAAAATTTAGCCTTTGTGAAACACTTTGAAAAAATTCTTAAAGTCTTTTCTTATGATGGGCTTTTGGCTTTTTTTTTGGTAAAATAAACAATAGATAAAAAAGAGTAGGGTGAAAATAATGAGCTGACGGAATCGGTTCTTGTCAGGTTGCTCAACCGTTTGGACATGCTGTAAAAGTAGCTTATATCAAGCTTTAGGGCAAGTCTTATCTGCATTTTCTTAAAATGATCAAAAAATAGAAGTTAGAGATTAAAGGTAAAGATGAAAAATGGTATTTTGATTTCGCTGGAAGGCCCGGAAGGGGCTGGAAAGTCGAGTGTGTTGGAAGCCTTGCTTCCTTTTTTGCAAAGTTATGGCACTGGTCTGATTACAACACGGGAGCCGGGCGGCGTCCAGATTGCGGAGGCCATTCGCGAAGTGATTTTGGAACCTAGTCATACGGCTATGGATGCTAAAACTGAGCTCTTGCTGTACATTGCCAGTCGCCGTCAGCACTTGACTGAGCGGGTTTTGCCAGCTTTGGCGCAAGGAAAGCTTGTCTTGATGGACCGTTTTATCGATAGTTCAGTTGCCTATCAGGGCTACGGACGGGGTCTGGATGTGGCAGATATTGAATGGCTCAATCAGTTTGCGACAGATGGACTCAAGCCTGATTTGACCCTCTATTTTGATATTGATGTGGAAGAAGGGCTGGCGCGGATTGCTAAGAGTGAGAGCCGAGAGGTGAATCGGCTTGATCTGGAGGGTTTAGACCTGCATCAGCGGGTTCGGCAGGGCTATTTGGCGATTCTTGACAAGGAGCCTGAGCGCTTTGTCAAGGTAGATGCCAGCCAACCTTTGGATAAGGTAGTGGCTGATAGTTTGGCCATCATTCAGGAACGATTTGGGAATCCGTCATGAAGATAAAAGATATACAGCAAAGCCAGCCCAGCTTGTTTGAGCAGTTTCAGCATATTCTGGAACAGGGGCGGCTTAGTCATGCCTACTTGTTTACCGGAGCTTTTGGCAGTTTTGAAATGGCCCAAATTCTGTCCCAAAGTCTCTTTTGTGAGAATAAGCAAGGCGTCTGGCCTTGTCAGTCCTGTCGTTCTTGTCGTTTGATTGCAGAAGAAGATTTTTCTGATGTAACTGTGGTGCGACCGGTTAATAACATTATTAAAACAGACCGAGTTCGGGAGTTGGTCCAAAACTTCTCTCAAAGTGGCTTAGAAGGCAGTCGGCAGGTTTTCATTATCTGCGATGCGGATCGGATGCATGTTAATGCAGCCAATTCCTTGCTCAAAGTCATTGAGGAACCGCAGAGCGAGATTTATATCTTTCTCCTGACTGCTGATGAACAGCTGATTCTGCCGACGATTCGGAGTCGGACTCAGGTTTATCATTTCTTGAAAAATACAGCTGTTCTGCAGCACAGCTTGGAACAGGATGGCTTGATTAAAAGTCGAGCGGAGCTACTAGCTGCTTATAGTCAGACTCAGTCAGAAGCGGAAAGCTTGGCTCATAATAATGCCTTTTTTGAATTAGTCAGCGAATGCGAGCGCTTTGTCAAGGATTTTCAAAATCGCTCCAGTCAGGCATTTCTGCAGGTTTCGCGTCTAGCAAAGCTGGCTGATGATAAGGAGAAGCAGGAACAGGTCTTCAAGCTCTTGGAAGTGTTATTTTATAAAGAGATAGCAACAGAGAGCGGTCGACAGGCCTTGGAGCAGCTTTTGCTGTCTCGGAAGATGTGGCGGGCCAACGTATCTTTTCAAAACGCTTTAGAATATATGACTTTGAAGGGAAAGTAAAAAGAGGCAGCACAGGAGTATAAAATGGATAAAAAAGACTTATTTGACGCCTTAGATGATTTTTCACAGACGCTTTTAGTGACCCTTGCTGAGGTGGAGGCTGTCAAGAAAAATCTCAAGAGTGTGGTAGAGGAAAATATTGCTCTGCATCTGGAAAATGACAAGTTGAGGGAGCGCTTGGGAGAGGTGGAGAAAGAAGCTCCGACCAAGACCAAGAAAAACCGGGATAATCTGCGTAAGCTTTATTATGACGGCTTTCATGTCTGTACGGATTTCTATGGTCAGCGCCGGGAGAATGACGCAGAGTGCATGTTCTGCGATGAATTGTTATTTAGGGAGTAGTGATGCAGGTTCAAAAAAGTTTTAAGGGCGAAACTGCCTACGGCAAACTCTATCTGGTCGCGACTCCTATCGGTAATCTGGACGATATGAGCCTCCGCATGGTCAATACCTTGAAAGAGGTTGACAGGATTGCGGCTGAAGATACGAGAAATACGGGCCTTCTGCTCAAGCATTTTGGGATTGAGACTAAGCAGATCAGTTTTCATGAGCACAATGCCAAGGAAAGAATTCCAATCCTCTTGGACATGCTTCAAAGCGGAAATGATATAGCTCAGGTTTCGGATGCTGGTCTGCCCAGTATTTCTGATCCTGGACATGATTTGGTTCAGGCAGCGCTAGAAGCTGGAATTACTGTAGTGCCAATTCCTGGTCCTAGTGCTGGAATAACAGCCTTGATTGCCAGCGGACTGGCTCCCCAACCGCATATTTTCTATGGCTTTCTGCCTAGAAAGGCTGGCCAGCAGAAGGAATTTTTCACTAGCAAAAAATCCTATCCTGAGACCCAGATTTTCTACGAATCTCCTCATCGGGTTCGGGCGACGCTGGAAAATATGCTGGCGGTTTATGGTGACCGCCAAGTCGTCTTGGTGCGCGAGCTGACTAAGATTCACGAGGAGTATCAGCGAGGGCTGATTTCAGACTTGTTGGCTTATACGGCTGAACATCCGCCTAAAGGAGAGTGTCTCTTGATTGTAGCTGGGGCGGCAGAAGATGCTCCTCACGACATATCTCAGGAGCAGATCCTAGCTGAGATTGATCTTTTAGTTGAAGCCGGCAGCAAAAAAAATCAGGCTATCAAGGAAGTGGCCAAGAAATACGGCAGGAACAAGAGCGAGCTCTATGCGGTTTATCATGAAAATAAGGATTGATAGAAGCTCATAAATTTCTCAATACAACCAGTTGTCTGTTTAAAAATTGTAAAAAGTGTAACTCAGCTTTTTAGTAAGACTATTTAATCCTGACTTAAAATCAGGATTTTTTTGTTATCTGGATTAGACAGTTGGTTTTGTTTATCTATATTTCAACAATGTTCGGGAATTACCTAAAAAAGTACTAGATTTCTGAAATAAAATAGATATTTTCTAAACTTTGTGATATGATATACAAAATAAATTTTGGAGGTAGGATATGACGATTTACAATTTTTCTGCTGGACCGGCAGTATTGCCCAAGGAAGTCTTGAAAAAAGCTCAGGCTGAGTTTTTAGACTATGCCCAAAGTGGCATGAGTGTGATGGAGCTGTCCCACCGATCCAAAGAATTTGACGATATTATCAAAGAAGCTGAGAGCTTGCTGCGTGAGCTCATGGATATTCCAGACAATTACCGCGTGCTATTTCTACAGGGGGGAGCTTCTACCCAGTTTAGTATGATTCCCCTTAATCTAGCCCAAGGCGGCAAGGCCTATTACCTAGTGGCTGGATCTTGGGGAAAGAAAGCTTACACTGAAGCAGTCAAGCTGTCTAAGTTCATTCCGTTTGAGCCTATTCTTTTGGCTTCGTCAGAGGATTTAAATTACACGGAAATTCCTTCTTTTGATGAAAAGGAGATTGATCCGCAGGCGGCTTATGTGCATCTGACAACCAATAATACTATTGAAGGAACGGCTATTTATGATCTGCCAGCGACCAATGGCGTGCCGATTGTGGCGGACATGTCTTCTAATATCCTGGCTGCTCAATACCGAGTAGAGGATTTCGGTTTGATTTATGCTGGGGCTCAGAAGAATATCGGACCTGCCGGCGTGACAGTTGTCATCATTCGAGAAGACCTGCTGGATGACGAACCAGTTCTATCTAGCATGTTGGATTACCGCATTCAGGCGGACAATGGCTCTCTTTACAATACACCACCGACTTTTGCCATCTATATGGCCAAACTGGTCTTTGAGTGGGTCAAGGAACTAGGTGGCGTAGCAGAAATGGAAAAGCGCAATCGTGAAAAATCTGGCCTTTTGTACGACTTCATTGAGCAGTCTGACTTTTATCGCAGTCCAGTCCATTACAAGGAGCAGCGCTCAGTAGCCAATATTCCCTTTGTGTCTCCTAGCCAAGAGCTGGACGCCAAATTTAACAAAGAGGCTGCAGCAGCGGGATTCAAGAATATCAAGGGGCACCGCAGCGTAGGCGGCATGAGAGCTAGTCTCTACAATGCCTTTCCGCTCCAAGGTGTCAAGGACTTGATTGCCTTTATGCAGAAATTTGAAGAAGAAAATTCTTAAGGGAGGGAATCTATGGTCTTTAGTGTCAAAACCTTTAATAACATCAATCAAATCGGGCTTAAGGAGCTGGGCAATGCTTTTCAGATTGACGGAGACAAGTCTGACAATCCAGATGCTTATATCCTGCGCAGTCAAAACCTGCATGGACAGGAATTTCCGAGCAAGCTCAAAGCCATTGCGCGAGCGGGGGCAGGAACCAATAATATTCCTGTCGATCAGGCAACGGCTCAGGGAATTGTGGTCTTTAATACGCCAGGAGCTAATGCCAATGCGGTAAAAGAAGCAGTCTTGGCTTCTATTCTCCTATCTGCACGTGACTATATCGGAGCTAACAGTTGGGCTAATGGCCTTTCTGGTGATGATGTTCCCAAGCAAGTGGAAGCTGGTAAGAAGCAGTTTGCTGGGACAGAAATTGCAGAGAAGACTTTGGGAGTCATTGGGTTAGGAGCTATCGGCGGCCGCATTGCCAACGATGCCTATCGTCTGGGGATGAATGTCCTGGGTTATGACCCTTATGTATCCATTGAAACAGCTTGGAATATCTCTAGCCATGTCAAACGGGTAGCAGACATTAAGGAAATCTTTGAGAAGAGTGATTATATCACTATCCACGTCCCTCTGACTGATGATACACGCGCTACTTTTGATCAGGCTGCTTTTGGTCTTATGCAAAAGGGAACAACTCTCATCAACTTTGCTCGTGGCGAGCTGGTGGACAATGCTGCCCTCTTTGAAGCCATAGAAGCTGGTGTAGTCAAGCGCTATATCACAGACTTTGGTGTAGAAAAGCTGCTCCGTCATCCGCAGATTACAGTCTTTCCGCATTTGGGTGGATCGACCGAAGAAGCTGAGCTCAACTGTGCCATTATGGCTGGCAAAACCATTCGCCGCTTCATGGAAACGGGCGAGATTATCAACTCTGTGAATTTCCCTAATGTCCGTCAGGCACTCTCAGCGCCTTATCGGATTACCCTGATTAACAAAAATGTACCGAATATTGTGGCTCGAATTTCAACAGCGGTTAGTGATTTGAATATCAATATTGACAATATCATCAATCGTTCCAAGGGTGATTATGCTTATACCTTGCTGGATTTGGATGAGTCAGACGAAAGCAAGATTCAGGAGTTGGTTGATAAATTTGAAAATAGCGATAATATTGTGCGCGTGCGTTTGATTAAGAAATAATAAAAAACAGACTATACTTCCCTAGGGGATAAGTCTGTATCAGCCGATAAGCCTTTCGCTTGTCGGCTTTTTCTAATGAGTCTCGGCTTGACAAGAAGGAGCTAGCTGGGCTATCATAGGGACGGAGGAAAAACAATGTTACAATTTATCGAATACCCAAAATGCTCTACCTGCCGCAAGGCCAAGGCTGAACTCAATCAATTAGGAGTGGATTTTGAAGCGGTGGATATTGTCCAAAATACACCTAGCCGGGATCAGCTCCTAGACTGGATTCAGAATTCGGACTTTGAGCTCAAGGCCTTTTTCAATACTAGCGGTCTCAAATACCGTGAACTAGGGCTCAAAGAAAAGGTGCCACATTTCACAGCTCAGGAAGCTGCAGATTTACTAGCGACAGACGGCATGTTGATTAAACGACCGCTCTTGGTGCGAGATAACCAAATCTTGCAGATTGGCTACCGGAAGGCGTATGAAGAGTTAGGTTTGTAAAGTATTAAGAACAGCTGCATTCTCAATCATGTTTTTTGGATGCTTCTTCCTTTCATGATATAATAAATCTATCTCAATCTTAGAAAGAAGAATCATGGTTTTATCAAAAAAACGGGCTCGTCATGTCATTGAAGAGATTATTGCTCTTTTCCCTGATGCTAAGCCCAGTCTAGATTTTCGCAATCACTTTGAGCTTTTGGTAGCGGTCATGCTGTCGGCTCAGACGACAGATGCTGCAGTCAATAAGGCAACGCCGGCTCTGTTTGAAGCCTATCCTAGTCCACAGGACATGGCTGCGGCTGGTGAAGCAGACATTGCTAAATATATCTCCCGCCTAGGTCTTTATCGCAACAAAGCCAAGTTTTTGAAGAAATGCGCCCAGCAGCTTTTGGACGACTTTGATGGCCAAGTACCACAAACGCGGGCGGAATTGGAAAGTCTAGCTGGTGTTGGTCGCAAGACAGCCAATGTTGTCATGAGTGTGGGCTTTGGTATTCCAGCCTTTGCTGTCGATACTCATGTGGAGCGCATTTGCAAGCACCATGATATCGTTAAAAAGTCGGCAACGCCACTAGAGGTAGAAAAGCGAGTTATGGATGTTCTCCCACCAGAACGTTGGCTGCCAGCCCATCAGGCCATGATTTACTTTGGACGGGCTATCTGCCATCCTAAAAATCCCGAGTGCGATCACTATCCGCAACTTTATAACTTTAAAGACATTTAAAAAGCGAGGTCAAATGACTTCGCTTTCTTATTCACTAAATCTTAAAAAATAACCATCTGGATCCAAAATCGCAAATTCATGGGGATAAATAAAGCTATCTCCCACTCGAAATTCTCTTTTTGTCAGCGGACGATGGATAGGATAGTCAGCTTCCAGTAGTTTTTTGTGGAGCTGAGGGACATCTTCAATGCCGAAGGAAATATTGACACCACGTCCGAAAGGATAGGTCAGTTGGGCTAATTCTTCTGTGCTGCCTTCTTCTAGCATAAGTTGGCAGTCTTCAAGCGAGAGGAAGAGAAATTTGTCCTCTGGACGCTCGTATTCGACAGAGAATCCCAGCAAGTCGCAGTAGAAGTGGCGTGACTTGTCGATGTCAGATACCACGAATTCAGGAATGACAGCTTGATAGTCCATTAGCTTTCTCCTTAGAGCTCAATTTCCATGACAATCGGTGTGTGGTCTTGGCGCGCACCGGAGTCGATCATATCAGACTTGGTCACCTTGTCTGCCACTCGGTTGCTGGTTAGCCAGTAGTCGATTCTCCAGCCTGTATTGTTGATTTTAGAAGTCTTGCTGCGCTGTGCCCACCAAGTGTATTGGTTAGGGATATCGCCGTGCAAGTGGCGGAAGGTATCGGTGAAGCCTTTAGCCAGCAGGTTGGTGAAGCCAGCGCGCTCTTCGTCAGTAAAGCCTGGTGAACGGCGGTTGCTGGCTGGATTGGCCAGGTCGATTTCCTTGTGGGCCACATTGTAGTCGCCAGTAGCGAGGACTGGTTTTTGTTGATCTAGTGTTGCCAAGTATTCAGCGTATTTGACATCCCAGACTTGACGGTCATCCAAGCGTTTGAGTCCATCGCCAGCATTAGGCGTATAAACCTGAGTGACAAAGAAGCCGTCAAATTCCAGCGTAATGATGCGGCCTTCGACATCCATGGTTGACGGAGCGCCGATTTCTGGGAAGGTTACGGTTGGCGTCAGTTCTTTTTTGTAGAGGAACATGGTTCCTGCATAGCCTTTGCGGGCCGGCTCTTGGGAGGAACGCCAAGTGTTTTCATAGTCTGGGAAAAGATTTGTCAAGATTTCCAAGTGTTTTTTTGTCGGACCTGTCGCAGACAGTTTTGTTTCCTGAATGGCGATAATATCTGCATTTTCTGCTTGCAAGGTTTGGAGGACGGCCTGAGAGAGCTTAGCTCGGGCAGAATCACTGGTTAATGCAGCGTTGAGAGAGTCAATGTTCCAAGAGATGAGTTTCATAAAATTTCCTTTTCTAGTAGAAGTTTGCTGAGTTTATTATAACAAAATTTAGGACTGATTTATAGCAAAGTGATTGTAAGAAAGCTTGAAAAATAATGAAAATTTTTCTATAATTATCCTAGAAAAATAGAGGGAAGAAACCATGAAATTCTATTCTTATGATTATGTTTTGAGTCAGATTAGCCAGCAAAACTGGGTGACTGTTGCGCTTTCTGTCTTGCTGCTGCTTGTGACAGGTTTTTTTGCTTTTAAGGCCTATCGCAATAAGCGTGATTCAAAATTCCGGGAATTAGCCATTATTTCTGTTTTGGCCTTAGTGGCTATGGTCTTGATTGGCATTAGCAATTTTCAGACTGACCAAGACTCTAACAACCAGTTTCAAACCTCTCTGCATTTCATTGAGGTCATTTCAGAAGACTTGGGTGTGGATAAGTCGGAGGTCTATGTCAATACTTCAGCCGCAACTGATGGAGCGATTTTGAAGGTCGGAAAGAACTTTTATCGGGCTATGAGTGGCAGTGAGCCGGATAAATATCTGCTTGAAAAAATTGACTTGCATAAGATGACAGATATCGAAATAGTGGAGGTTGAAAAATGACATTGAATTTTCTTGAAATCCTAATTAAACTAGCGCTGGGGCTTTTCTCACTGGTTTTTGTCATCAACGTGACGGGAAAAGGAAATCTGGCGCCCAATTCAGCAATCGACCAGATTCAAAACTATGTCCTTGGTGGCATTATCGGTGGGGTGATTTATAATAGCTCCATTAACATTCTTCAGTATGCTGTCATTCTCATCATGTGGACCATCTTGGTCTTGACCCTAAAGTGGCTCAATAACAATGTCCGTGCAGTTAAGCATTTGATTGATGGCAAGCCGACAACGTTGATTCAGCATGGGAAATTAATTCCCGAAGCCTGCCGTTCTGTTGGTCTTTCAGCAGCAGATGTGGCTTTGAAGCTGCGCAGCCAAGGTATTTTCCAGCTCAAGCAGGTCAAACGGGCGGTTATAGAGCAAAACGGCCAGCTGATTATTGTACAGGCTGGTGAAGAGAATCCTAAATATCCCCTTATCACAGATGGTGTTGTCCAAATTGATATTCTGGAGTCTATTGACAAAACAGAAGACTGGCTGGTGGAGAGACTGGCTAAAGACGGATACACTGATATTTCAAATATCTTCATCGCCGAGTATGAAAGTGGAAACTTGAATGTTGTAACCTATTAAACCTAGAATATTTTCTAGGTTTTTTAATTGATTTGAATGTTAATGAATGTCTTTTCGCAAACTTAACAAAATATGATATAATGAAGTGCTATTAAAAAAGGTTTCATTAGCCTTGAAAGGATTAAAAATGACTGAAAAACAATCGTTTTATATTACGACCCCTATCTACTACCCAAGCGGTAAGCTTCACATCGGATCTGCCTATACGACCATTGCCTGTGATGTTCTGGCTCGCTACAAGCGTCTCATGGGCTACGATGTTTTCTATCTGACTGGCCTTGACGAGCATGGACAGAAGATTCAGCAAAAAGCTGAAGAAGCTGGTATCAGTCCTCAAGCTTATGTAGATGGTATGGCGGTTGGGGTCAAGGAACTCTGGAAACTGCTAGACATTTCTTATGATAAATTTATCCGGACGACCGATGACTATCATGAAAAGGTTGTAGCCGATGTTTTTGAACGACTCTTAGCCCAAGATGATATCTACTTGGGTGAATATTCAGGCTGGTATTCTGTATCTGATGAGGAATTTTTCACTGAAAGCCAGCTGGCAGAAGTCTTCCGTGATGAAAACGGGAAAGTAATTGGCGGAATCGCACCATCTGGACATGAAGTTGAGTGGGTATCAGAAGAGTCTTATTTCCTCCGTCTCAGCAAGTACCAAGACCGCTTGGTAGAATTTTTCAAATCTCATCCAGACTTTATTACGCCGGACGGTCGTCTCAATGAAATGCTGAAAAACTTCATTGAGCCAGGTCTCGAAGACTTGGCCGTATCTCGGACGACCTTTACTTGGGGTGTGCCGGTGCCATCTAATCCTAAACACGTGGTCTATGTTTGGATTGATGCTTTGCTCAACTATGCGACAGCCCTTGGCTACGGTCAGGATGATCATGCTAACTATGATAAATTCTGGAATGGAACAGTCTTCCACATGGTGGGCAAGGACATTCTGCGTTTCCACTCTATCTACTGGCCAATCCTGCTCATGATGCTGGATATTAAGCTGCCTGACCGCCTGATTGCCCACGGTTGGTTTGTCATGAAGGATGGCAAGATGTCCAAGTCTAAGGGCAATGTGGTCTATCCCGAAATGCTTGTAGAACGCTATGGTTTGGATGCATTGCGTTATTACCTCATGCGCAGTCTTCCTGTGGGATCTGATGGAACTTTCACACCTGAGGACTATATAGGTCGTATCAACTATGAGTTAGCTAATGATCTTGGAAACTTGCTCAACCGTACTGTTTCTATGATTAACAAGTACTTTGACGGTCAAGTGCCAGCCTACGAAGAAAATGTGACAGACTTTGACGGAGCTCTGGCTCAGGTGGCATCTGAATCCATCGCTGACTACTACAAACACATGGATGCAGTAGACTACCCACGCGCCCTAGAAGCAGTCTGGACGCTCATCTCCCGCACCAATAAATATATCGATGAAACCGCTCCTTGGGTTCTGGCTAAGGATGATTCCAAGGTCAAAGAACTGGCAGCAGTCATGAGCCACTTAGCAGCTAGCCTTCGTGTTGTGGCCCACATGATTGAGCCTTTCATGATGGAAACCAGCAAGTCTGTCCTCAGCCAACTTGGCTTGCCTCAAGCAGCTTCGCTGGAAAACCTAGCAATTGACCAGCTCCCAGCAGGCCTGACAGTTGTAGAAAAAGGAACACCAATCTTCCCACGTCTGGATATGGAAGAAGAAATTGCCTATATCAAGGGACAAATGGAAGGCAACAAACCTGAGGTTGAAAAAGAATGGAATCCCGAAGAAGTCGAGCTCAAACTTAACCGCAAGGAAATCAAGTTTGATGACTTTGATAAGGTGGAAATCCGTGTTGCAGAAGTCAAAGAGGTTTCTAAAGTTGAAGGTTCTGACAAGCTTCTTCAGTTCCGCTTGGATGCAGGTGACGGTGAGGATCGCCAAATCCTCTCTGGTATTGCTAAATACTATCCAAATGAGCAAGAACTGGTCGGTAAGAAAGTCCAAATCGTAGCCAACCTCAAACCTCGCAAGATGATGGGCCGCATCAGCCAAGGTATGATTCTATCAGCCGAGCACGGCGACCAACTGACTCTCCTTACTGTGGACGAAAAGGTCCCAAATGGAAGTTTGATTGGCTAGCAATCTTTGATCTAATGACAATCCCCCAGCAGCCTTCTGCTGGGGGATTTTTGATGTAATATTCTCTTTGAAACCGCTTGACAAAAGGTATATATATTTATATAATTTTTATTGAAAAAGTTTTAGGAGTTGTATTATGAAAATAGTAAAAATTGCATCACTTATTTTGTTGTTGCTTTTAGTTATCATTCTCTTTCCGCTGAACCCTTATTTAGCAGCTTTTCTAGCTATTATTAGCCTTGGAGCAGCATTTTTGATTCGGAGGAAGTAGTATAATGAAAATAGTTAAGGATTTCATAAAAAAAGTTTTGGGGGCTAAGGTTTACATATGGATTGTGGTAGCCGTTCTCGCTATCTTTTTTGTTGTTGCGAAAACTTATAATATCATTGGATATTTTCAGGGGATAAATGCCTCAGACGAGCGCAAACAGATATATATGCAAATTACTCGTCTGGAGAAAGTCAATGAAAGTGTTTTTTTAAATACAGGTATTCAAAGAGTTGAACTGGTTGAAAAAGATAAGAAAATCCCTGGTACCAATATCAGTATTCCGCTCTCTATAAAAAAAGGTGTCATAATTCTTAATTACGATGCTAAGTTTGGGATAAAAGAAGGAATTAAGGTTAAGAAAATCGCTGAGCATGAGTATGAGCTAACCATCCCTAAATATCAAGTTCTAGGAATAGAGTTGTCGAAAAGTTCTAAAGAACAATATAAGATACTTGCTCCAAGCGGAGAATTGTTGAGTGGAGCAACTGAAAATATTGGTACTGGAGAGGATGTAGTTAAAGCTCTTAGCAATAAAGAGCAAGAAGAATATCTTGAGCAATATAAGGAACTGATCACAGAATCAGCAGAAACCTATTATACAAATATCGTAACTAGTATTGACCCAGATGCTAAACTAACATTTAAAAATGTAAATCAATAGGAATCAAAATTTCTTTATAGTGAAATATATCGTTCTATCAACTGGAGAAAGCATCTTGCACATCATTGCAAGGTGCTTTTTTATGTCCCATACCATATCACAAACCTTCAATTTTGTTTAAAACAAACAAAAAACATGGAAAAAAACAGAAAAATGAGTTATAATAAACAAAACTAGAGTGTAGAGAGGGAATAGTATGGGTAAAAATCAGAGACAGGACGAAATAGTTAAGCTGGTGGATCGAGTTGGGACAGTGACGGTTGCTGAGATTGTAGAGAGTATGAAGGTTTCAGACATGACGGTTCGGCGGGACTTGATTGAGCTGGAAAGTAAAGGGCTGCTGACTCGAGTTCATGGTGGGGCTAAAAGTAATCAGCACCTTAAATACAGAGAAATCCCTCATGAAGAGAAGCTTTATCAGAATATCGAGGCAAAGCGGACTGTTGCCAAGAAGGCTGTGGAGCTGATTGAAGATGGCGATACTATTTTTCTTGGACCAGGGACTTCTGTAGAAGTGCTGGCTGAGGAAATCAGCAATCAGCACTTGCGCGTGATTACCAACTGTCTTCCGATCTTTCATGATCTTCTGAAGAAGAAGTCGGATACCTTCAAAGTCTTTCTACTTGGTGGGGAGATGCGGGAAGCGACTCAAGCCTTTGTCGGCGAGATGACCAATGCCATCATGGATAAGATGTACTTTACTAAGATGTTTTTCAGTGGCAATGGTATCAAAAACGGGCAGATTATGACCTCTTCTTTTGAGGAGGCCTATACTCAGAAGCTAGCTTTGGAGCGCTCGACAGAGACTTACCTACTGATTGATTCTTCTAAGATTGGCAAGGAAGACTTCACTTCTATCTGTCCTTTGGCTGATATTACAGCTGTTATCACAGACCAGATGTCTGAAAATGCTCAAGAAGAACTGGAGGTTTATACCAAGATTATTTCTTAGTTTATTTTAAATGGATGAAAAAATTATCAGAAAGCTCTTTTTAGGGCTTTTTTTGTTTATTTTAATCATCTTTAAAAATATTTTGATTAAAATAAACAAAAATCTGTTGACAAATAACTTTTAAAGGAGTATAGTATGCTTATAGGAAACAGAAAGTGTTTTTTATAAACAATATTCTGTGCAAAAAATCAAACAAAGGAGAATGCTCATGGCAATTATTATTGGAGCAGATGCTGCTGGAAGCAAGCTGAAAGATGTGGTCAAGGATTTTCTCGTCGGAGAAAACTTTGAAGTGGTGGATGTGACGAAAGAAGGTCAAGATTTTGTTGATGTGACCCTTGCAGTTGCGGCTGAGGTGAATAAACAAGAGGAAAATCTTGGTATTGTCATTGACGCTTATGGTGCTGGTCCATTTATGGTAGCGACCAAAATCAAAGGTATGGTAGCGGCGGAAGTCTCAGATGAACGCTCTGCCTACATGACTCGCGGCCATAACAACTCTCGCATGATTACAATGGGAGCTGAAATCGTTGGTGAAGGTCTGGCTAAGAACATTGCCAAAGGCTTTGTCAATGGGAAATACGACGGTGGCCGCCACCAAATCCGGGTCGACATGCTCAACAAGATGTGCTAAGAAAAGGAGAAATCAAATGAAAATTGCAATTGGATGTGACCATATCGTTACCAATGAAAAAATGGCAGTCTCAGATTTTCTAAAATCAAAAGGCTATGAAGTTCTTGATTTTGGTACTTATGACCATACTCGTACTCACTACCCAATCTTTGGTAAAAAAGTAGGGGAAGCAGTCGTTAGTGGTCAAGCGGATCTTGGTGTTTGTATTTGCGGTACAGGAGTCGGTATCAACAACGCTGTAAATAAAGTTCCTGGTGTTCGTTCAGCTTTGGTACGTGACATGACTTCAGCTCTCTATGCTAAAGAAGAGCTCAACGCCAACGTTATCGGTTTTGGCGGAAAAATCACTGGTGAGCTCCTTATGTGTGACATCATTGAAGCTTTCATTCATGCGGAGTACAAGCCAACTGAAGAAAATAAAAAATTGATCGCAAAAATTGAGCACGTTGAGACTCACAATGCTCATCAAACAGATGCCAACTTCTTTACAGAATTTCTTGAAAAATGGGATCGTGGAGAGTACCACGACTAGTGAGGTAGCCAGATGATTCTTACAGTGACCATGAATCCTTCTATCGATATTTCCTATCCTTTAGAAGAATTGAAAATAGATACTGTTAATCGTGTTGCGGAAGTCAGTAAAACAGCGGGCGGCAAAGGCCTCAACGTAACCAGGGTCTTGGCAGAAATTGGAGACAATGTCGCTGCGACGGGACTGATTGGTGGGACTAATGGAGAGTTCTTATTACAAAACCTTCATCCTAATGTTAAACAATGCTTTTATAACATTTCAGGAGATACGAGAAACTGTATTGCTATCTTACACGAAGGTAAACAAACAGAAATCCTGGAAGCCGGTCCGACTATTACAGCAGATGAGGCGAGGGATTTCCAAGAACACTTCCGGTCTTTGATGGCTGAGGCAGATGTTGTCAGTATCTCGGGCAGTCTGCCAGCGGGCCTGCCGAAAGACTACTATATTCAGCTGATTGAAATGGCTAATCAAGCTGGCAATAAGGTGGTGCTGGATTGCTCTGGGGCAGCTCTGGAAGCTGTGCTTAAATCAGATGTCAAACCAACTGCCATCAAGCCTAATAATGAGGAACTTTCTCAGTTGTTGGGTCGCGAGGTTTCCAAAGATTTGGATGAATTAAAAGCTGTCCTTTCAGAACCGCTATTTGAAGGAATCGAGTGGATCATCGTATCACTCGGTGCAGATGGCGCTTTTGCCAAACACTGGGACACTTTCTATAAAGTAGATATCCCTAAAATCCAAGTGGTTAATCCAGTTGGATCCGGCGACTCAACTGTTGCAGGGATTTCTTCGGCTCTGAGTCTTCGCTTAGATGATGCTTCCTTATTGAAGAAAGCAAATGTTCTGGGCATGCTCAATGCCCAAGAAAAAATGACTGGTCATGTCAATGTTTACAATTATGATAATTTATATAATCAAATTACAGTAAAAGAGGTATAAAGAATGGTATTAACAGAACAAAAACGCAAGTACATGGAAAAACTTTCTGATGAGAATGGCATCATTTCTGCCTTGGCATTTGACCAACGCGGTGCTTTGAAACGCCTCATGGCTCAACACCAGGAAGCAGAACCAACAGTAGCTCAAATGGAAGAACTGAAAGTTTTGGTTGCAGAAGAACTGACTCCTTACGCTTCGTCTATGCTGCTGGATCCTGAGTATGGCCTGCCTGCTACTAAAGCTCTGGACAAAAATGCTGGCCTGTTATTGGCCTATGAAAAGACAGGCTACGATACTTCTAGCACCAAGCGCTTGCCTGACTGTCTGGATGTTTGGTCTGCAAAACGCATCAAAGAACAAGGTGCAGATGCAGTGAAATTCCTTCTTTACTACGATGTAGATAGCTCTGAAGAACTTAACCAGCAAAAGCAGGCTTATATCGAGCGTGTAGGTTCAGAGTGTGTGGCAGAAGATATTCCTTTCTTCCTTGAAATCTTGGCTTACGATGAAAAGATTGCGGATGCTTCCAGCGCTGAGTACGCTAAAGTGAAACCTCACAAGGTTATCGGAGCTATGAAGGTCTTCTCAGATCCACGTTTCAACATTGATGTCTTGAAAGTGGAAGTTCCAGTCAACGTTAAATACGTTGAAGGCTTTGGCGATGGTGAAGTGGTGCATACTAAAGAACAAGCTGCAGCCTTCTTCAAGGAACAGGATGAGGCAACGAACCTGCCATACATCTACTTGAGTGCGGGTGTATCAGCGAAACTCTTCCAAGAAACACTTGTGTTCGCTCATGAGTCAGGTGCTAACTTCAACGGCGTTCTTTGTGGACGTGCGACTTGGGCTGGCAGTGTCAAAGACTATATTGAGCAAGGTGAAGAAGCAGCTCGCAAGTGGCTTCGTACAACAGGATTTGAAAATATTGATGAGCTCAACAAGGTTCTTCAAAAAACAGCTACCTCTTGGAAAGAAAGAGTCTAAAATTTGTTAAAAAATAAATAAAGTAAGGGTTTACATTCTGAGACTGATATGCTATAATGAAATCAGAAATTGAATAGGGTGAGCGTTACTAAGTTGGATTAGGCGTGACCACAAATAAATTGAGGGAAGATATAGCCTCGGTTTGTTTGTGGTCTTTTTGTTTTGCCAGAACCCTAGAAAATGAAGAGGAGGAGATATGTATCGAATCATACATCCTATGAACAACAATGTTGCTCTAGCCAAACATGAAAATGGTGAAGAGGTTGTTCTGATTGGCAGTGGCATAGCTTTTAATAAAAAGAAGGGTGATATCGTTCTGGAAAGTAAGATTGAGAAAATCTTTCGCCTAAGAACGGAAGAGTCTAAAGAAAACTTTGTGGCCTTGCTCAAAGATGTTCCGCTAGACTTTATCACAGTGACTTATGATGTGATTGACACCCTTTCTAAGAAGTATGATTATCCTGTCCAGGACTATATCTATGTCACGCTGACGGATCACATCTACTGTTCTTATCAGGCTGTGCAGCAGGGGCGGTACAAGGAGAGTGACCTGCCGGATGCTTCTGACAAATACCCTGTTCCTTATCAAATTGCTCAGGAAGCCGTAGCGATATACCGTGAGCGGTTGTTGGATCATTTCCCTAGCGACGAGGTCAATCGCATTGCTTATCACTTTATCAATGCCGAAGGGGAGACCAATCCTGAGGGACAAAGCCATTTGGGCAGACGAAAAGATATTCTGGCTGCAGTTGAGGCAGAGCTGAAGAAAAATGGCATTAAAAGAAGTGCAGAAAACAGCAACTTTTATGACCGTTTTATGATTCACCTGAACTACTTTTTGGACTATCTGGACAGAAGCCGTGATGACAATGTTTCCCTGCTGGAAATGGAAAGTCAGATCCAGATGACCTATCCTCAAGCCTATCAGGTCGGAAGTGATATTTACCACATCATTGCCCAGAAGACGGGAATTGATCTCTACCGCAGCGAACGGGTCTACCTGGTGCTGCATATTCAACGCCTTTTATAATAGAAAATAATAATAAAATTTTACACAAGAATACAAGGAGGAACTCTCATGAATAGAGAAGAAGTAACATTGCTCGGTTTTGAAATTGTGGCCTATGCTGGTGACGCTCGCTCCAAGCTCCTAGAAGCTTTGAAAGCCGCAGAGGCTGGGGATTTTGCTAAGGCAGATGCCTTGGTAGAAGAAGCCAATGGTTGCATCGCTGAAGCTCACCATGCTCAGACCAGTCTCTTGACAAAAGAAGCTGCTGGTGAGGACTTGGCTTACAGTGTGACCATGATGCACGGCCAAGATCACTTAATGACTACTATCTTGCTAAAAGACATGATGCACCATTTGATTGAACTATACAAAAGAGGAGTAAAATAATGAACAAACTCATCGGACTTATTGAGAAAGGGAAGCCTTTCTTTGAGAAGATTTCTCGGAATATCTATCTCCGTGCTATTCGGGATGGCTTTATCGCTGGTATGCCAGTCATCCTCTTCTCATCTATCTTTATCTTGATTGCCTATGTGCCAAATGCTTGGGGCTTCCACTGGTCTAAGGATATTGAAACTTTCCTTATGACTCCTTATAGCTATTCGATGGGGATTCTGGCATTCTTTGTGGGTGGGACCACTGCCAAGGCGCTGACAGACTCTGTCAACCGCGACCTGCCTGCGACAAACCAGATTAACTTCTTGTCTACTATGCTGGCTTCTATGGTCGGCTTCCTCCTCATGGCGGCTGAACCTGCCAAGGAAGGTGGCTTCCTGACTGCCTTCATGGGAACCAAAGGTCTTTTGACAGCTTTCATTGCAGCCTTTGTTACGGTTAATGTCTACAAGGTTTGTGTAAAAAATAATGTCACCATTCGCATGCCAGAAGAAGTTCCACCAAATATTTCGCAAGTATTTAAAGACTTGATTCCATTCACTGTTTCAGTCGTTCTACTCTACGGTTTGGAACTGCTTGTTAAAGCAAGTCTAGGAGTAACCGTTGCTGAATCCATCGGAACACTTCTTGCTCCACTCTTCTCAGCGGCAGATGGCTATCTGGGAATCACGCTTATCTTTGGTGCTTATGCTTTCTTCTGGTTCGTGGGAATTCACGGTCCGTCTATCGTTGAGCCTGCCATTGCTGCCATTACTTATGCCAATATCGATGCCAACTTGGCTTTGGTACAAGCTGGGCAGCATGCGGATAAGGTCATCACTTCTGGTACGCAAATGTTTATCGTTACTATGGGTGGTACTGGTGCGACCTTGATTGTTCCATTCCTCTTCATGTGGATCTGTAAGTCCGAGCGTAACCGTGCAATTGGACGGGCATCTGTTGTTCCAACTTTCTTCGGTGTCAATGAGCCAATTCTCTTTGGTGCTCCAATCGTACTGAATCCGATTTTCTTTATTCCATTTATCTTTGCTCCTATCGCAAACGTATGGATTTTCAAATTCTTTGTTGATACTTTGAACATGAACTCCTTCTCAGCCAACCTTCCTTGGGTGACACCTGGACCTCTGGGAATTGTGCTGGGTACCAACTTCCAGCTTCTTTCCTTTGTTCTTGCAGCCCTTCTTGTCGTAGTGGATGTGGTTATTTACTATCCATTTGTCAAGGTTTATGACGAACAAATCCTAGAAGAAGAACGTTCTGGCAAAGCTAACGATGCTCTTAAAGAAAAAGTAGCAGCTAACTTTAACACTGCTAAAGCGGATGCTATCCTTGAAAAAGCAGGAGTGGATGAAGAAGCTCCAGCGCAAAACAATATTAGCGAAGAAACCAATGTTCTGGTGCTCTGTGCAGGCGGTGGGACTAGCGGATTGCTGGCTAACGCTTTGAATAAAGCAGCAGCTGAATACAATGTTCCTGTCAAAGCAGCAGCGGGTGGCTACGGTGCTCACCGTGAAATGCTGCCTGAGTTTGACCTAGTTATCCTGGCTCCTCAAGTTGCCTCCAACTTTGAAGATATGAAGGCCGAAACTGATAAATTGGGTATCAAGCTGGCTAAGACTGAAGGTGCCCAATACATCAAACTAACCCGTGATGGTAAAGGAGCACTGGCCTTCGTTCAGGAGCAATTCAACAACTAATTTGTTAGTTCATTTGAGGTGAAGCAAAGTTCAATTCCCCTGTTATTCACCTATTTACTTACTTGTTTCACCTCAAAGGCTATTGAAAGGAAAATAAGATGACAAAAAGCTTACCTAAAGATTTTATTTTCGGTGGTGCAACAGCAGCCTATCAAGCTGAGGGAGCAACCCACACAGATGGAAAAGGACCTGTTGCCTGGGATAAGTACCTAGAGGATAACTACTGGTACACGGCAGAACCTGCCAGTGACTTTTACCATAAATACCCAGTGGATCTGAAATTGGCTGAGGAGTATGGCGTCAATGGGATTCGGATCTCCATTGCTTGGTCACGGATTTTCCCGACAGGCTATGGCGAGGTCAATCCAAAAGGTGTGGAATTTTACCATAATCTTTTCGCAGAATGCCACAAACGCCATGTAGAACCTTTTGTGACCCTTCACCACTTTGATACACCAGAGGCCCTTCATTCAAATGGAGATTTCCTCAATCGAGAAAATATTGAGCACTTTGTGGACTATGCGGCTTTCTGTTTTGAAGAATTTCCAGAAGTTCGCTATTGGACAACTTTCAATGAAATTGGTCCCATTGGTGATGGTCAGTACTTAGTCGGAAAATTCCCGCCGGGTATCCAGTATGACTTGGCCAAGGTTTTCCAATCCCATCACAATATGATGGTCTCTCATGCCCGTGCCGTTAAGCTATATAAGGATAAGGGCTACAAGGGTGAAATCGGTGTCGTTCATGCCCTGCCGACAAAATACCCTTACGACCCAGAAAATCCAGCAGATGTCAGAGCAGCAGAGTTGGAAGATATTATTCATAACAAGTTTATCCTAGATGCGACTTATCTGGGGCACTATTCAGATGTAACTCTGGCAGGAGTGAATCATATCCTTAAGGTCAATGGTGGTCAGCTGGATCTACGAGATGAAGACTTTGCGGCTTTAGAAGCAGCTAAAGACCTCAATGACTTCCTTGGCATCAACTACTATATGAGTGACTGGATGCGCGACTTTGACGGTGAAACAGAAATTATCCATAACGGAAAAGGCGAAAAGGGAAGCTCCAAGTACCAGATTAAGGGTGTAGGGCGCAGAGAATCTCCAACCCATATACCAAAAACTGATTGGGATTGGATTATCTATCCGCAAGGTCTCTATGACCAGATCATGCGGATTAAGAAAGATTATCCAAACTACAAGAAGATTTATATCACAGAAAATGGTCTGGGTTATAAAGATGAATTTGTGGACAATACAGTTTACGACGATGCTCGGATTGACTACGTCAAGCAGCATTTGGAAGTTTTATCCGATGCGATTGCGGACGGGGCTAATGTCAAGGGCTACTTTATCTGGTCTCTGATGGATGTCTTTTCTTGGTCTAACGGTTATGAAAAACGCTACGGCTTATTCTACGTAGACTTTGAAACGCAGGAACGCTATCCGAAAAAATCCGCTCACTGGTATAAGAAACTAGCTGAAACACAAATGATTGAATAGAAAAGCAAAACTCCCATTCTTAGCTAAATAAAATCGGCTAGGACGGGAGTTTTTTTATTCTTCATCATCTGTAAATTCTAGGATGTCTCCAGGCTGGCAATCAAGGGCCTGACAGATAGCATTGAGGGTGCTAAAGCGGATAGCCTTAGCCTTGCCCGTTTTGAGAATGGAAAGGTTGGCGTTGGTAATACCGATGATATCAGCCAGTTCGCCCAGTTTCATCTTTTTCTTGGCCAGCTGGACATCAAGATTAACGATAATCATGATAGCAGCCTCCTAGATGGTAAATTCATTCTCTTCAGCTATATCAATCCCCTTTTCCAGAATTTTCATCATCAGCCAAATAATCAGAGCGCCCAAGAGAGGTGTAAAGCTCATACTGGCATTAAGAGAGAAGGGGAGGGCGATGGGATTGCCTGATGCAGCAACCTTAACGGAAAGAAAGGTCAGAGCCAGAAAGACTTTCCATGCCCTATCAGCTAGTTGCGTGTTTGATGAATCAAAAATCTTTCCACCAATCAAATTTTTGATGAAATTACGAGCAAGATAGATGAGATAAATAGTCAAAGAAGCTGTGAGAAGATTTATAACAAAGGCTATAATACTCCACCAATTTGAAAAATCAACTGAGGGCAGAAATTGAACATTGAGCTTTATTCCCAACCTGTCAGAAAGGCCGGTGTAAGAAATCACACTTAGGATAGTAAGAAAGACCAGAATCGCAGCATAACCCACTATGATAAGATTCAGAAGAGTAACGATATCTTTGAGCAAAGAGTTATTTTTTAATTCAATCTTTTTCATGATGCTTACCTCTATCGAAAATCAGCCGGCAGTAGATTTTCTTTTCCTTTTATTCTTATTATAATCTATCTTTTATTGTATTTCAAGAAAAATATATCGAAAAACGATAAAAACAAAAAATAAATTTCCTTCTATCATAAAAGTAATTCCTTATTTTTTATGCTATACTGTTTTCAAATTAATTCAAGGAGGAAAAAATGGGAATTTTTGATTTCTTTAAAAAACAGTCGGAAAATCAGGAAGCTGAGGAAGTTGTCTATGAAGAGTACGAAGAAGTAGTAGAAGATGTCGAGCCGGTAGAAGATTATGTGGAAGCTCCGGGATGGGAAGCCATCTCAACAGAATTTGCTCGGATATATAATAATCAAGAGCCGGTAGACCATATTGAGGCCATTGTAAAATGGCGTTTTGGCGGGCCGGATCCGCTGGATGGTGTAGATGTCTATGATGCAGGTGACTCTTGGCATTTGGTTAGTTATGGTTTATCTGAGCTGTATGAAAAGCTCAGTGAAGATCCAAACTATAGTGGCTATGGTTTTGAATTTACCATGCGACTGAAAAAAGGAAATTACCAAGCTAATGATGAATTTATCAATATCGTCACGATTTTTCAGGAGTTGGCGCGCCGGACCTTTGAGACCGGAGAGGTTTATCAGCCTTTTGAGTACATTTATACTGGACAGCTTCTTGGCTTTGACCGTGAACAGGAGTCTGCTTTGACAGGTTTTATCACGGTTCCGGATGTAGAAGCCCAGCCTTTGGAGACAGTCCACGGCCGGGTAGATTTTATTGAGTTGGTTGGTGTGACAGATGCAGAATTACAGCAAATCCTCAATGAAGAAGAGACTGCCCAAGGCCTCTACGCTCGCTTGGGGAGTGACCTAACAGACTATGGTCGGCAGTCGCTTGTTGGATGACGAGTTTTCTGCAACTTTTTGACAGCTTATTAGTTTTATTCTATAATGAAATTACTTATTATTTAAGGAGATAAAAATGAAAAAGATTTTTTCAGCCAGCGTGGCTCTTTTAGCAGCAGTTACCTTAGCAGCATGTTCAAATAATCATTCATCCGTTACTTCTAAATCTTCAGAAAGCAAGGCTGCTTCTAGCTCAGTTAAAAAGTCTTCAAAATCAAGCAGTAAAGAAAGTAACTCAAGCAGCTCAAGCACTTCGTCAAGTGCCAATTTAGAAACACCTGACTTTGTTTTGGTTACAGACGAAGAAATCGCTAATGCAACAACAATTGGCGATTTGAAAACCGTGTACAATAAGCTTGCGGATAATTACATCAAATATAGTGGAGAAATTAAAGAAAAACTCTCCGAGTCTGAAAGAGCAGATTTTGACAAAGAAGCGGAAGAAGGTTTGAAAGCTTTTGAGGAATCAAAACAGACTCTTAGTGATCAATTATCTCAGTATGGTTCAGATGATTTAGAAGTTCCAGCAGAAGTACGGGATCCGTTCCTGCAGAACTTAAAAGAGAAACGTGATAAACTGGTAAGTGTTTTGAAAATGTCTTATATTTTTGTTTCAAACATGCCTAAAAAACAGTAACATCAGCTATTGAAATTGTTCCTGATTCCTTGGAGAAGATTTTTCCGAATTAGGTAGACTTCCGAAGCTGTATCATGGTTCATTTCAATTTATTACTAGACAATAAAACATCAGGGGCAACCTTATCGTTGCTCCTGATGTTTTATACTCTTTATTTAAATTTAAAGCCTTCATAGACCAGCTCTGCTTTAGGATTGGTCTTTTTAAATTCGTTGGCTAGTTTATCCATCATCTTGACAGGTCCGCACATGAAGACAGTAGTTTTGTCGTCCAAAGGATAATTCTTGAAGTCTAAATAGCCGGAGACCTTGCTATCGACCAAATGAAGATCAAACTGCGGATTCTTGGCTGCGTAGTCTTTGAGTAGGTCTAGGTAGACTGCATTTTCAGCTCCAGTGTAAGCATAGTAGAAGCTGACTGGACGATTCAGATTAGGATTTTCACGGATATAGGAGATGAAGGGGGTAATACCAATCCCACCAGCAATCCAAATCTGCTTTTCCTGTCCTTGGTCAAGAATCATGTGACCATAAGCTCGGTCAATGGTGACCTTGGTTCCTTCTTGAATGTTGTTATAAAGTTTCTTAGTGTGGTCACCAGAGTTCTTGATGGTAAAGTAGATGATATTGTCATGGCCGCCAGAGATAGAGAAAGGATGTGGCGCTTTTTCAAATCCCTCTTGGAAAATCTTGACAAAGGCAAACTGCCCATACTGGTAGTCTAGCTTTTGACTAAGCTGGATCTTCAACTCCACGGTATCGTGGTTCAGGCGTTTGACCTGCAGAATTTTCCCTAGATGGCGAAAGGCCAAACTTTGATAGAGGAAGATGATATAAAAGCCAGAAGCTAAACCGATGATAGCGTAGAATCCGACTACGAAGCCTAGCAAGGTCGGTGTCAGGAGTCGACCGCCCATCAGCATATAGGCGTGGAAGAGACCAAAGATATAGGCCAGATAGACAAAGCGGTGAATCCAGCGCCAAGCCTCATACTTGATGTGCTTGCCAAGATAGGCCACCAGAACAATGCTGACAAAGAGATAGATGCCGACATTTCCAAGCTGGGCTGCTAGATGAGAGCCCCAGAGACTGCCACCCATGGCAACATTGTGGAGAGCAAGCAGGACGACGGAAAAGATAGCTGTAAACTTATGATAGGCGTACATCTTTTCGATGCCATGGAACCATTTTTCCAATAGGGAGTTCCGAGTCGCAAGTAAAAAAGTTAGCGAGAGGGTAGTCAAGGCCAGACCGGGTACGATAAAGTTGGTCATCCCAGCTGAAGCCCAAGCATAGATGGTCAGGATTATGCTAACAGCAATAAGGGCGATCCCTTTGATAGATTTCATGATGGTTTCCTTTCTGATTTTTATCACTACTTAGTTGTAAGTGTTTTTGTTACATTTTAACAAAGAAAAAACAAGCTGTCAAGATAAGAGCTTGTTTTGTTTTTGGGATGGATAGGTCAATTCTTCCGTTAGCCAAGCTAGTGGGACTTTTGCGATTTTACTCGTGAACTTCTGTAGCAGTCTCTTCCACTTTATCAGTCTCAGACTGGCCGAAAGGCAACTGCTTACTCCAGCGTGATAGATTTTCTCGAATATCTTTGCCAATTTCAGAAAGATTAGGTATGCTAATGTCGTCCTTCCAGCTTTGAACACGCATATTCAGTAGGAGCTTGGACAAGCGCAGCAGCATGTCACGTTCTTGCTCTGTTAGAGATTGAGCATTTTTCAGGATATCGAGGACTTTGTTAAAGTTTTCAACATTGGACAATTCGTCGACAGATTGGATACCAGCATCTAAAATCAGTCCGAAAAAGAGGTCGAAAAAGTCTTTAAGTTCTTCATCTGAAACGGTGCTGACCCAATTTTTAAAAGTCTTGTCTATCTGTAGGCTCTCTGCATCTAGTGTATCCAGCAATAGGAAAGAGGCTCCCTTGATTTTCCATGAAAAGGTATCGTGCTGGGCAAAGCCGCCGATGGCACTGCTTTTAACAATCCTAGCTTCCTTAGGTGTTTCCAGCATCATGCCGACGATGGAGTTCTGAGGCAGGTAGCGTTTCATCCTTTCAACCACGGCCTGATAGCCATCGCTTTCGATGACAGAGTGATTGAGACCGGGAGAGTCATAGCTGTAGATGGCTTCAATGCGGTCTTGGAGCGACGTTTCCATCTGACTGGCTGCATAAGAAGCCAGGTTTCCTCCTTTGGAATGACCGGTTAGGATAAAGTTACCGGGCAGATTTTCTAAGGCTTTCTGCAGGTAGCGGGCAGCCGTTTTCTGAGCAGGGATCTGATCCATATAGGTCATGTGGAAGTCTTCCTTCCAGCCGACGATGGAGTCGTCCGTACCGCGAAAGACCAGGACATAGGTATCAGGCTTGATTTTGAAAATCAAGGCAGCGAATTGCTTCTGGATATCTTGGTCAACGTCATTGACATAGCCCATCAGTTTTAGATTTTTAAAGCGGGTAGAGGCTGCGGCCAAATCCAATAGTTTCAGACGATTTTTGCTAACCATCATGGAGAGGTCGCGCGGTACTTGGTCGGCCAAATCCATCAGTCGGCAGTCGCAGTAGGGGGACATGTCTTCATGCACTAGTTGGTCAAAAGGCAAGTAGGTTAGCTCTGTCAGAATTAGCAGATCCAGTTCATTGAAAGGTTTATCATAAATGCTGTCATGCTGCACTTCTTCAAGGTAAGTAAAAATATTGCTCATGTTATATCTCCAATTTCTACTAGTTAGTATAGCATATTTTTCTGATAGAATTTCTCTTTTCCAGAAAAATCATACCTTAGACCGAGGATGATAAACAAGCAAGCGCATTTTTTGGTATAATGTTACTAGCAAGCAATCGGGAGGGAAAGATGCACAAGATTTTACTAGTAGAAGATGATCCGGTCATCCGTCAGATGGTTAAGAAAATGCTGGAACAGTGGGGCTTTCAGGTAGTGGCAGTCGAGGACTTTATGGATGTGCTGACTGTCTTTGTCCGAGAGGAGCCGCATCTGGTGCTGATGGATATCGGTCTGCCCTTGTTTAACGGCTATCACTGGTGTCAGGAAATCCGCAAGATTTCAACGGTGCCTATCATGTTTCTGTCTTCCCGCGATCAGTCAATGGACATTGTCATGGCTATCAATATGGGGGCAGACGACTATGTGACCAAGCCTTTTGACAACAATGTCTTTCTGGCTAAGGTTCAGGGCTTGCTGCGCCGTTCCTATGAGTTTGGAAACGACCAGAGTCTCCTGGAGCACCAAGGTGTCATTCTCAATCTCAAGTCGACAGATCTGGTCTTTGATGGGAAAGTGGTGACCTTGACAAAGAACGAATTTCAGATTTTGCGGGTTCTATTCGAGCATTCTGATGGTATCGTGGCGCGTGATGATCTGATGAAGGAACTCTGGAACAGTGACTTTTTCATCGATGATAATACCCTATCGGTCAATGTGGCTCGCCTGCGTAAGAAGCTTGAAGAGCACGGACTGAAGAATTTCATCGAAACCAAAAAAGGAATAGGATACGGTCTCATCAATGGACACACAGGATAATTTTTTCTTTTTTAAGTCTTACCTTTATTCACGGCGATTTTTTCTAGCTCTGTTGATTCTGCTGCTAGGCTTTATTCTGCTATTTGCCTTTGTCTTTGATACTTACCGCAGTCTGCTGGAATATGTCGCGCTCTTGCTGGCTTTTCTGTCTTTCTTGTTTATCGGAGCAGATGCTTGGACGGCCTTTAAGAGCTATCGCAGCCAGAAGCTGCATGCCTCTGCTCAGGCGCAGACTCCTCTAGAAAAGCTCTTGCAGGAAAGGGTGGAGGAGCTGGAGTACGAGCAGAAGAATCAGCTCTTGGTTGAACAGGAGAAATACAATGATTTGCTGGACTACTATACTCTTTGGGTTCATCAAGTCAAGACACCTATTGCAGCCAGTTCACTTTTGATTGGAGACTTGAAGGATAAGGAAGCCAAGTCTCAGTTGGAGCAGGAGCTCTTCAAGATCGAATCCTACGTTCATCTGGTGCTTCAGTACCTCCGTCTGGAAAGCTTCCACGACGATCTAGTGCTGAAGCAGGAAAATCTGGCTGATTTGGTCAGAGAAGTAGTCAAGAAATACGCTCTTTTCTTTATTCAGCAAGGACTCAGCCTCAATCTTCATGACCTAGACCACACGATTGTCACTGATAAAAAGTGGTTTCTAGTGATTTTGGAGCAGGTCCTGTCTAATAGTCTTAAATACACCAAAGAAGGCAGCATAGAGATTTATTTTCACGAGGGCAGCCTCTACATCAAGGACACGGGTCTGGGCATTCAAAATGCTGATTTGCTGCGGGTTTTTGAGCGTGGTTTCTCAGGCTACAATGGTCGTCTGACCCAGCAGTCATCAGGCTTAGGTCTTTATCTGTCCAAGAAAATTGCTGACCAGTTGGGACACAAGATTTCTATAGACTCTCAAGTTGGTCAGGGAACGACGGTTTCCATCGCCTTTCCTGAGAAGAAATTGATCTTTGAGTAGGAGGAAGAAAGTTGCTAGTAGTGGTTTATGATAGTCTGACTGGTTTGGGCAAGAAATTTGCTAAAAGTCTGGGACTGCCTAGCCAGTCAGTCTGGAAATGATGAAGATAAGAAAGCAGTAAAAGAATTTTTATATAAGATTTAGAGAATAATAAACACTAGTTTATCTAGTTTTAGAGATAGTAAGTACTGTGAGAAATCATGTTGAAATGGAGAAAATCATTGCTTTAAATAAGAGGAGATAAAATGGTTAATAAGAATAGTGATTTAGGATTACAAGAGAATAATGCAATTTATCATAATCTAAGAGAGTTGGAAAAGGAACTTGAGAGTGATTTAGATAGAATATTAGGGGATTTGACATCAATTGATATAGAACGAGATAATTTACAAAATAATCGTTATCTTGAAGAAGCTATACAAGATATCATTTGGGAACAAGTACAAAATCAACTAGCTGTTCAATTGGGCGAGGAATTTATAAAGGAAAATCGAGGTCAGACATTAGATTTAAGAAAATCAGCGCACATACAAACATCGAAAAATTTTGAGAAAGCTAAATTTGCAACTCATAATCAGGATGTAGATTATAAAGAAAGGTATAATGTATGGCAAAGTAATTTTACTTTTAATAAAAAAGGCGATAGAGTTCTCAAGAAAAGTGCTCGTAAATTTTTTGATAAGAATAGAGAAAAGGGTTCAGCTTCTATTCATAAAGATCACACAATTTCTATAAAAGAGCAGTTGAATGATATTGAACTTGCTACATATTTTTCTAAAGAAGAAGTTAAAGATTTTGCAAATAGTTCTCAAAATTTGCATGATTTAGATGCTTCCGCAAATATGTCAAAAGGTGATAAGACTATGACAGAGTTCTTAAACTCTGAAAGAAATAGACAAAGACCTGAAGAAAGATTCAATATTGATAGAAAACAATTAGAAAAAGATGAGGTAGAAGCTAGAGAAGAACTAAAGAATAGAAAAAAAGAAGCAAAAGAAAAAGCGATAAAATCTGGCAAATTATCACGGCGCAAAGAAGCTTTTAAAGTAACTGGTAAAGCATTAAAAGCAGCAATTTTCCAGCTTTTATCTGAGTTTTTGAAAGAAATTATCAAGAAGTTTATCATTTGGTTTAGTGAAAAAGAAAAGAACTTCAATACATTTATTGGAAAAGCCAAAGAAGCCATTAGTTCCTTTGTCTCTAAACTATCTCAACATATTATAAGTGTTGGGGAATCAATGATTGCAGTATTAGCAACTTCAATTATCGGTCCAGTTGTAGGAACTTTTATGAGAATCTGGACGTTTGTCCAACAAGGTTGGTCATCTTTGAAAGATGTAATAGACTACCTTAGGAATCCTGAAAATAATACTAAAAACATAAATACTATTATGTTGGAGCTTGGAAAAATTATTATAGCTGGAGTAACAACAACTAGTGCTATTGTTTTAAGTGATACAATTGCAGCAAGTATAGCTGGGGCTGTTCCAACACTCGCTATAGAAATTCCGTTGTTGGGGAGTCTGGCAAGTATTATTGGAACCTTTATGGGAGCAACAGTAGCAGGTGTTTCAGGAGCTTTTGTGTTAAAATTAATTGATCAAACTATAATATTAAGACAAATAAATGAGTTAAATAATAAAAAAATTGATGGAAATAATGATAAATTAATTCTTCAGGCTCGTTTGACAGATTTAGGAATGTTAATGTCACAATCTGATAAATTATCTGCTTTGAGTACGATAGAAGAAAGACATCAATTTGCTGTAAGCAAAATGGAAGAAAGCTTTACTAAATTGACCTCGGATTGTGCTGAAAAATCGGAGGATGAATTTGCAGATATTGATGCATTATTAGATGAATTATCAAATTAGGAGTTATTATGGAAAATAGATTGGGTCTACAAATCACTAATCATGATTTTGAAGTAGCTAAGGAACAATTAAAGAAATTTGCTGAGCAAGATACAGAAAATTTGAAGTTCGAGAAAGTTCGTACTCATGAAAAAATTTTCGATTTAGAATTTTCAGAGCATGGTGTGACGGGGACAGAGTTTAATAAGTTAATCGAACAAATACAAAATTATTTTGCTAATTTTTATGATAGACAACAAGACTTAATTAAGGAGTTTGGACAAGTTTATCAAGCACTTGAGATCCTGGATAAAGATTATATTCAAGCTATTTTGAGTACTGTAAAAGCAATAGAAAAAACAAATCAGAATATTCAAATAGAGCAAAAAAGGCTGGATAATAGTATTAAGAGACAAGAGTCTACTCTTCAAGTTTTGAAAAAATTCAAAGATGATATTAATGATTTTAACTCTAAAATTAATACAAATGAATCTATTAATTTAATTAAACAAGTGGAGACTCAGGCGAAGCAGTTAGAAAAAAGTGTCATTTTAAATAATGAATATAAAGTGAGTAAAGATAATCAAATTTTTAAATTACAATTAGAGTTGACAAATACTCATCAACAGTTTCAAAATGTTTCTAATAAGTTGACAACTGTCTTTATATTATTAGGATTTACAATTGCTACTTTAATATTTATATTATTTTTTAGTTTATTGAGGTAGTCACTATGAATAGTTATCAAACTGAATTGATGGATTTAACTATAAAATTAGATGCAATTACTGGCTCGCACGGTTCCCTTATTTCTCTAGTGCAAAAGGTTATCTCAAATTACTCTGATAATAATGCGACAATTTTTTTAAGAGAGATTTCTAAAATATATAAAAATGAAGCAACAGGGAGAGAAACTAGAAAGCTTGCAAAAATTGTATCGGATGATTTGTTGAAGTTTGTTGGATATTCTTATATACGAGATTCCAAAAATAAAATACAGCCAAAACTAGATGAAAATATTTCTTTAGAAGATTTGCAAAAAGAGTTAAATCAATTAATTGGATTAGAGAATGTTAAGAAAGAAATTAATAATTTAGTTGCTTATCAAAAGGTTCAGTCTTTAAGAAAAATAGAAGGTTTAAAAATACCTTTCCGTACTTTACATATGGCCTTTACAGGAAATCCGGGAACAGGAAAGACAACTGTTGCTAGAATCATAGGAAGAATGTACAAACAATTAGGTTTATTATCGAAAGGTCATTTTATTGAGGCTTCGAGAACAGATTTGATTGCTGGTTATCAAGGTCAGACAGCTTTAAAAGTAAAAAAAGTAATTGAACAAGCTAAAGGTGGAGTATTATTTATTGATGAAGCGTACAGTATAACTGAAAATGAAAATAGTGATTCGTACGGGCGTGAATGTTTAACCGAACTCACGAAAGCTTTGGAAGACTTTCGTGAAGATTTGGTTGTTATTGTTGCAGGTTACACAAAACCGATGTGTACTTTTTTTGAATTAAACGCCGGGTTAAAGTCTCGCTTTAATCGATTTATAGAATTTAATGACTATACTGCTTTAGAATTATTGGAAATTTTAGATGTTCTATGTTTAAAAGATGATTATAAAATAAGCGAAGACTTGAGGAGAGTTTTATTATCTTTCTTTTCAGATGAACTTGGTTTGTCAAACGATAATTTTTCGAATGGAAGATTTGTTAGGAATATATATGATAATTTAGTCATGCAACAATCTATTCGCTTAAGTAGAAAAGAAGGAATTACTTTAGACGAACTCTCCTTACTAGAGTTAGATGATTTTCAACAAAAGAATTAAATCTTACAATTTTGTAAGGTTTTTTGTTTGAAATGAAAGGTTAGGTTATGGTACCGGCCTTTCTTTTTTATTATCATAGAGGCAAGAAATAAGAAGGAGACAGAAAAATGAAATCAAAAGGTATAAATGCTTTTCAGTTGAAGCTCTTCATGGCATTTCTTATGGTTTTTGACCATATCAGTCAGATACCGGGGCTAGTGCCGGACGGCTGGGATGGCGTCTTGCATGCCCTAACCCGCTGTGTCGGAGTCGCATTTGCCTTCATGGCAGTGGAAGGCTTTCTCCACACTCGCAACCGCCTGGCTTACAATATGCGGCTCTTCTTTTGGGCAGCCCTGATGCAAACAGGAAACTGTATCCTGACGCTTCTCTTTCAGGAGAAGGGCATTTACCTCACTCACAACATCTTCCTGACCTTGGCCTGCGGGGTCCTCATGCTGAGTCTTTTCTTTGGCTTTTCTGAAAATGGCGGAGCTGCTAAGGATAGGAAGCGTGGCTTGCGGATAGCAGCAGGAGTATTAGTTTTGCTGGCTGGGCTTCTCTTTAGCGAAGGTGGCATGGCTCTGCTTCCTTTCATGCTCTTGACCTACCTTTTTAGAAACCAAGTCTTTTTCAGAAACTTGTCCTATGTAGTTTGGGCGGGAGTTCTCTTTGCCATGAGTATTCAAATTTATCCAACCTTGCAGGACACGCTATCGATGTTGCTCTATAATTCAGACTGGCTCTTTATCAGTGTTCTTCCTCTCTTGCACTTCTACAATGGTGAGCGAGGATCTAGCAGCAAATGGAGCAAATATTTCTTCTATATTTTCTATCCAGCCCACCTTTGGCTAATTGCTTTGATTGCCTTTTGGGTAAAATAAAGTCCATCTCATCTTACAAAAGTGTAAGATTGCACTTTAAAATGTAAGCTTAGGTTATGGCAGGGCGGTTGGTATTGAGATAAAATAGACTTATCAATTAGGAGACAGTTCATAAATACTGCTAAAAGCAGGGCTTTAATAGGAGCCTGCTGAATAGAAAGGAAGCAAGATGACATTATTAGACGTACAACACGTGAAAAAGATTTATAAAACTCGATTTCAGGGCAGCCAAGTGGAGGCCTTGAAAGACATTCACTTTACAGTAGAAAAAGGTGAATATGTCGCCATCATGGGGGAGTCAGGCTCTGGTAAATCCACCCTGCTCAACATCCTAGCCATGCTGGACAAGCCGACTGAGGGTCGCGTCTTTCTAAACGGAACTGACACAGCAACCATCAAAAACAGCCAGGCTTCCAGCTTCCGCCGAGAGAAATTAGGCTTTGTCTTTCAGGACTTCAACCTATTGGACACCCTGTCAGTCAAGGATAATATTCTTCTGCCGCTAGTCCTCTCTCGCCGTCCCATTACCGAGATGATGCAAAAGTTGGTTACAACCTGCAACGAACTGGGGATTAACAAGCTGCAAGAGAAATTTCCTTATGAGATTTCCGGTGGCCAGAAGCAGCGGGTCGCAGTGGCTCGGGCTATTATCACAGATCCAGAGATTCTGCTGGCGGATGAGCCGACGGGAGCCTTGGATTCCAAGTCTTCGGCAGCCCTGTTGGATGTCTTTGACGACATCAATGCCCGCGGTCAAACCATTCTCATGGTGACTCACTCAACGGCGGCGGCTAGCCGCGCCAAGCGAGTGCTCTTTATCAAGGATGGGATTCTTTATAATCAAATCTTCCGCGGTGACAAGACCGAGCGGCAGATGTTCCAAGAGATTTCTGATACTCTGACAGTTATGGCAAGTGAGGTGGGCAATTATGTTCAAACTAACGAGTAAACTAGCTTTGTCCAATCTAGTTAAAAATCGCAGTTTGTATTATCCATTTGCTTTGGCGACGGTACTGGCAACAGCGATTTTGTATAGTTTTGTCTCACTAGCTCATAGCCCCAATATGGAGGTCTCTTATGGCGGTGCAGCTGCTCGCATGACCTTGCAGTTTGGTATCCATGTCATTCAGATTGCCGTCCTTATCCTCATCACCTATGCCAATAGCTTCGTCATGAAAAACCGCTCCCGAGAGTTGGGAGTCTATAGTCTGTTGGGCATGGAGAAAAAGCATCTGCTAGTCATGACCTTCTTTGAACTCTGTGTCTTTTATCTACTTACAGTTGGTCTGGGTATCTTGTCTGGCCTAGCTTTAGATAAGATGCTCTACGCAGTTCTTTTGAAATTGATGGGAATGCCGGCAGTTCTTGCCTCGACCTTCCAATGGCAGAATGTCTGGATGACTCTAGCTAGTCTGGGTGTCGCTTTTGCGGTGATTTTGCTGCTCAACTCTACGCGTCTTCTACGCTATAGCTCTCTTAATCTAATGAAAGAAAAGAAAGCAGGCGAGAAGAAGGGACGCTTCCTTTTGCTGCAAACCTTGCTGGGGCTTCTGCTCATGGGTGTGGCTTATTATATGGCTTTGACCGTTACCAAGCCTGTCGCTGCTATCGGCAATTTCTTTATAGCTGTGGTTATGGTTATCATCGCAACCTATCTGCTTTTTAATGCAGGTTCGATTACACTATTGAAATTTCTCAAAAAGCGCAAAGGCTACTATTACAAAACGCAAAATTTCATTTCTGTTTCCAATCTCATCTCGCGGATGCGTAAAAATGCAGCAGGATTGGCAACTATCTCCATTCTATCTACCATGCTCTTAGTGACTCTGGTTGGTACAATCAATATCTATGTTGGGGGTCAGGATTATATTACAACCTTGCATCCAAAGGATTACAATGTCAGCGTCGTCTTGCCGAAATCGACCGATCAGAAGGAGGCTCTGTTAGACAAGGTCCAGCAAGTCGCTCAGGACACAGGTCTGAAGAAGCCAAGCTATACTACCTATCTCTACCAATCAGCCTTCATCATGAAATTAGCTGGTAATGATGTGACAGTTCCAATGCAAAGAGAGCTGGAGTCGGATACAAGTATCTTGACCAAGTCTGCCGGCACGATTACAGTTATCAATCGTCAGGATTATGAAAAAATGACAGGGGAAAAGATAGACTTGGCAGACAATGAAACCTTAGTTTACGGGAAAAATATTTCCTTAAATAAGGACAAGCCTCTTCGAGTGAATGGCAAGGACTGGAAGATTAAGCAGCTTTTATCGTCGAATTTCACGCATGGGGAAATTCCTAATCCAAACGATGTGACCATGGAGCAGGGTCTCTATATGGTGGTCAATGATAACAAAGAGGTTAATCTCGATGTGGATCATTACTACTACATTGGAGTTGCTTCAGAGACTAAGGGAAGTAAAAAGTTTGTCGAGCAAGTCCAACTGGGGTTGAGGGACACTTTGGATCAGGAACAAGCTCAAGATGGTAGCTTCGCAATGGCTAGTGACCGTTATAGTTCAGAAAAGAGCTATCAAGAACTTACTGGAACCTTGCTCTTCATCGGTGTCTTCCTCTCGGTTATCTTCCTCCTAGGAGCTGTTCTAGTAATTTACTACAAGCAAATCTCTGAAGGATATGAAGACCGAGATGGCTTTATCATCTTGCAAAAAGTTGGTTTAGATGAAAAGCAGACTAGAAGTACCATTCGCAAGCAGATTTTGACTGTTTTCTTCCTACCTCTCATCTTTGCTTTTCTACATGTAGCAGCGGTCTTTCACATGTTGCGCTTGATAGTTGCCCTACTAGGTGTGACCAATCTTCCTCTTTTGATTCAGACAACACTTGCAACTTGCGGAGTCTTCCTCCTGACCTATATTTTAGTTTTCTTACTGACTTCACGCAGTTACCGCAAGATTGTCGCCCGCTAAGAGCAAATCCCTGACCTCTGGTCGGGGATTTTTTGATGTCTGGATTTTTACCTCTCATCTCCCTCATTTTACCGCTTGTCCAAAAAGCCGAGATTTTTCAAAAAAGACTTGCTATCATAGTCTCAGAAGTAAAGAAAAGGAGAAAAGATCATGTTAGTAGAAACGAAAAATCTTAGCAAGGTTTATGGCGATAAGGTGGCAGTTAATGATCTGAATATTCAGATTGAGAGAGGCAGTTTTACAGCTATTCTAGGCCCTAATGGTGCAGGAAAATCGACAACTATCCAGATGCTGATAGGGCTCTTGCGGCCGACATCCGGGCAGATTTGCTATGCTGAAAAGCTTAAGTTGGGTGTGGTTTTCCAAAACAGTGTGTTGGACGCCCGGCTGACAGTTTTGGAAAATCTGACTATCAGAGCCAAGCAGTATAAGGAGATGACGGCAGGTAGAATCGAACGCTTGGTCTCTCAGCTGGGCTTGTCAGCCTTCGCCAGCCAGCACTACGGGACACTTTCTGGCGGCCAAAAGCGTCGGGTGGACATTGCGCGAGCCCTGCTCAACAGTCCCGACCTGCTTTTTCTAGATGAGCCTACGACAGGCCTGGACATTCAGACTCGGGAGAGTATTTGGAGCCTACTCAAACGGATTCAGAAAGAAGAGCAGATGACCATTGTCTTGACAACCCACTATCTCAATGAAACTGATGATGCAGATAAGATCTATATCGTAGATCATGGTCAGGTCATTGCCCAAGGCTCTGCAGACAAGATTAAGGGAAACTATGCCCGCAATGTCTTACGGATTTTAAGTCAAGATGCAGCAAGTTTAGAGAAAAGCTTGCCAAGAGGCTGCGCTTGGGAGCAAGTCAAGGAAGGGGAATTTATCCTCCACCCTAAAACGACTCAAGAAGCTCTGACCTTATTGGCTCAGGCTGGTTCCTATATCGAACAATTTGAATTCCAACTCGGAACCATGGACGATGCCTTTATGGCACTGACAGGAAGAGAGGTACGCTAATATGCTCGCTTTGATAAAACGTAATTTTTTACTTTATTTCCGCAACCGCAGTGGGGTAATTTTGTCCCTCTTCGGAGCCATTATTCCCTTTGTGCTTTATATCATTTTTTTGAAAAATAATTACAAAGACCATTCCAGCCAGCTGATGGACTTGTGGCTGATTGGCGGCGTGTTGGCAGTTACAGGATTAACGACCACATTGGCAGCTTTCTCTCGGCAGGTCGAAGACCGGGAGCGGAAGGTGACAGACGACCTCTTTATCACAGACTTGGGACCATGGGGCTTGCAGCTTAGTTATCTTGTCAGCTCTGTTATTATCGGCTTTTTGATGCAGGTCATTATGTTTGCCTTTATGCTCAGCTATTTTACGCTAGCGGATAACATTTCCTTTGAGTGGGGAATCCTTCCTTACCTGGTTCTTCTGATGATCTTAAACAGCCTCTTGGCCACACTGATAAATGCTCTGATTGTTCAATGCTTCAAATCAGTGGATAGTTTAGGGAAATTGGCAACAGTAGTCGGAGCAACTTCTGGTTTTCTAGTGGGTACCTATATCCCCATTGGAACCTTGCCGAATATGGCGCAAAACCTGATGAAGCTTACGCCTTCTAACTACATGGCATCTCTTTTCAGACAGGTTCTCATGAAAGAAAGTCTAACAGATACTTTTACTAATAGCAGCCAGTCACAAGCAACTTTTGAAAAAACAATGGGAATTCGCATTGAATGGCAGGAGCTCTTGACAAGGACAGAAACTTTCTATATAGTTGGAGTAGTTTTAGTTGCAATAGCGCTTATTTGGATGGTGCAAAATATGATTGCCATCCGCCGGCTGAAACTACAATAGAATGTGAATAGGGAGCTTCCTCTTGCAAGCAAAATTTGAAACAGATCCAACCATTTCATCCAAGGATCCGCTGGTTGTGGTCAAGGCAGACCAGCTAGGGGCAGAAGCCAAGGCCATCTTAGATTATTTAGAACAGTACAAGGCAGGGCCAAGTGGCGTCCTGCCTATCAAGTCGGACGATAAACTGGTCATGTTGAGGACAGAAGATATTATCCTAGCAGACATCAACCAGACAACTCTGATGATTTACAGTAGAGATGGCATTTACCAGACGACAGAGACCTTGACTCGCTTTCAGCAGCGGATTAGCAGCTCGAACTTTATTCAGGTTTCCCGGCATGCTGTTATCAATATTGACCATCTGGAGTCTTTGTCTGACAGCTTTTCTGGCAATATGACGGCCAAGCTGACCAATCAAATCAAGACCGAAGTTAGCCGTCGCTATGTCAAACTCTTGATGGAATATCTGGGAATCTAGGAGGTAAGTGATGAGTATAAAAAAATGTCTACACGCTATATTAATAGGCATCCAAACAGGGAGTGCAGTCTATCTGATTGTCCTTGCTCTCTCTATTCAAAAAAATCCGCCCACAACAAGTAATATCGTCAGTGTCATGGTGATGAGCGGCTTGATTGGGATTATCAGTTCAATGTTAAAAACTCTTGAAGATCGATTCTCTTTTTCAGTCTCGATGTTACTGCATTTCGCCGCTGTCGCAGTCTTAGTATGCTGTTTCATGGTCTATAATAACTGGGGATTTTTAATTGCCAGCTGGCATTTCTGGTTTAATTTTATTCTGATTTATCTCTTTGTATGGCTCTTTCGTTACTTGGATACAAATCTTAAGACCAAGAAGATTAACAGCGCCTTGGCTAAGCGCAGAAAGGAAAAAGAAGGCAAGTGACTTGCTGAAAAACGTTCTGACAAGCATATTATAAAAACAAATGGAGCTGGATTGTATCCCGCTCCTGTTTTTTGTATCTAAAAAACCCAAGCTGGATTTTCTAGCTTGAGTTTTATGTGATATTACACTCCCAATCTGATATGAGGGAAGTGGTTGTAGAGATAGTCAAAGGTTGACTGGAGTTTGGTATCTGTTGTTTTACCAATGTTCTTAATAGGCATTTGGTATTTCTTTTGATTGTTTCGAACAGCAACTAAGGTTGAGTTTCTGTTTGAAGCAACGAAGCCGCGATGCATGGTGAGAATATGGTGGTAGAGATGGACGACCTGTTTGAGATCAATTGCTTTGAAACCTCGATAGTAGGTAATGAGATGGTCTTTATAAACAGCAATTTTCAGCACATCGTCGTGGAAAGAAGCTTGCTCAAGCAGGATATTGAGATTGTCCTTGGCCTCTGGATAGGCTGCATAGATTTCTTCGTAGGCAGCGATATTTTTCTTGCGGCCGATAATTCCTATAACGACAAAGAAAGCACTGAGTCCAATCAAAAACAGAATATAGAACATGAATGCAAGATTGTCAGATTCAAATTCAGTGATAGAGATATAGGAGCTGCTTGACATTACTGTGATGACTTCGGGATTGTCTGCTAGGAGACTGCGAACGAGGCTGCCATAATTAGAGATATATCCCTGATTTTTTTTAGGGGAGTTAGCATTAACGTAGGAGCCAACAATTCGGACAGGATTTTTTTCTAGCTCTCCACTCTTCTCTTTTTCCAAGAGCTGGGCAATCTGCTTGTCCCCTTTTTTAGCCTGCAGACCAACATATCCGTCTTGGTAGGCAACCAGCCAAACTTGAGTATTATCTTCTACTTCAATCAGGGCCTCTGGGAAAATATATGACACTTCAGCATAGACTGCTGAATCTGCTCCAGACTCGCTATTTCGGTCATAGGCAGTCTTGGTGTTGACTTTTTGGTATTGGATAAAGCCCATCACTGCAGCAACAATTAGAAAAATAAGAGAAATTACCAGTAGGGGGATGGTACCCTGGTTTCGCCTTTCCTTGAGCATAGCTCAACCTCCAAAATATAATCTAAAAAAATAATTTGATTAGCAAACTATCTTTTTTTGTATAGTATAACATAAATGCTTGACAAGTGGCAAGATTGTGTTAAAATATGAATGAACATAAAAATAAATTCATTCACAAAAGAGGCGTGGAAATGGATAAAAAAAATGAGCTCCTGGCTGCGGCTAGAGAAGTCTTTGCAGAAAAAGGCTATAAGGCAGCTGGAATTTCTGATATTGCTAAGAGAAGCCAGATGGCTGTCGGATCCTTTTACAAGTATTATGAGTCCAAGGAAGCCATCTTCTTGGAGGTTTATATTGCTGAAAATAGCCGTATACGTGAGGAAACCATGCGACGTGTGGACTGGCAGGGAGAGCCCGAGGCAATCGTTGAACAACTTTTTGCAGTTACTTTTGAGTTGATTTCACCCAATAAAATTCTGGCTGAGTGGAACAAGCCAAGCATTTCTCAGATTCTGCATGATTACTATAATCAGGATTCCGGCCGAGCGTCCAATGCCTTTCATCAGTTTCTGATTCAGACCTTCAGTCAGCGCTTGCAGGAAGAGGGCTTTTCGAAGGAGAAAATAGCTGAGATCATGAAGGTTTATGACCTGATTTACTACATAGACATGCATGTCACAGAGCAGGAATTTTCAGGCTACTTCGATAGTCTTGAGACTTTAGTTAAATATTTTGTTAAGGGAATTTTTTCCAAATAGAGGAAATTCCTTTTCTTAGAAGCAGATATGAATGAATTTATAAAAACATTCATTCATTTATTTATGAACAAAGGAGGTGATGGGTTATGTCCTGTGATTCGGAAATGGAGAGGAACGTAATTAGATAAAGTACATTATTTTTTATCATGATATGAATGAATACTCGTAAAAGTTCATTCAACAATAGAAAGTGAGGAAAAGAATGAATAAGCAAGGAGGATTTGCCATGAGCGGAATGGCTATTTTGGGTATGTGTCTGGTGCTGATTGGTCTTTTGACCATTGGCTACGGCGGTGTGACAGTTGGTTTTAGTTTGAGTGTGGATTTTCAGTCATTTTTAGTCGGAGGTCTCATTGTGATCCTAATCGGAGCAGCTTTGATTCCGGGCTTGCCAGCAGTTGCTAAGCTGACGGTACTGGCTTTGACAACTTTAGCATTGCTGATGTACATTCACATGATGCCAGATTTGGAGTTCATGCTTATGCTCATCTCAGATGTTGTGGTTTTAGGCTTTGCGGCCTGGTTTGCTATTCTTTTTTTAAGAAAGTAGGTGATGAAGATGATTGTAGTTTATGATTCAAATACTGGTGTTGGTAAACGATTTGCAGAATCACTGGGCTATCGAACCCAGACCATCAAGGAGAAGCTGGAAGAGCCTTGTATTCTCATTACTCGAAATGCTGGAGCTGGGAAAATTCCTTGGTCTACCAAACGCTTTATCAAGAAACATCCTGGGCTGATTAAAGGTTTTGTTAACAATGGCGACTCTGTTAAACACGGCCGGACCTTCTGCGGGGCGACTGCCCTGATTATCGAAAAATATGGGCTCCAGCATATCTGCGATATTGACCGAGGCGGCAGTCAAGAAGATGTCAAGACTGTGCAGGCATTTTTGGCGGAGTGCTAGTCTCATCAAGTTTCGCATAAATGGAGGACTCGTATGTCTAGGTTCAAGAACATTGGGAACTTGTTTCTGGCTCTGATTTCTGTCTTTATCCTAACGGCCTGCGGGCATGTACAGAAAGAGCCCGACACTTCAGATGAGACGGAAAGAAATTCTTCCAAACAAGAAGAAATACATCAGAATCAGGTAGATGCAACTTCCAGTGCATCACAGAAAGATTGACTTTTTGTCAAAATAGAAGAGCTGAAGTTGTTCAATGATTTTTAGGTCATCTTTTGGCCTGTTTTGCTTACCAAAAGGAGAGAGAAGACTAACATCTTCTTTCTCCTTTTTATGTTAAAACCCTCTGAGCATTCCTATAGTTTTTTAATAGTCAATATGGTACAATGAATTAGTATTGTCTTTCCAGTGTTTGTCAAAAAGGCAGAAAAACATGAAAAGAACGTGTTCGACTGGCTGGCCAATACGCTGTACTTTTAAACAAATTTTACTTGTGAGAAAGGAAGATTGCATGAATAAAAAACTGAGAGTATGGTTTCAGCTCATCATTCTCTGTCTAGGCGTGTTCCTGCCTTTCCTAGCCGGAACCCTTAAGGCTCATGCGGCGGAGCTCAATGATGTCATCACTGAGATGCACCTGACCACTAACTCTGGTGAGCAGCTGACCAATGGTGTAGATATCTGGCAGACCTTCCGAGTCTATGCTAAGTTTGCCCTGCCGGACAACCAGGCCCATGCGGGTGATACGACAGTGATTCATTTGCCGAACGAATTTACCTTTGGGAATTCCTCAGCTATTGAGCTCAAGGATGAAAACGGAGCCCTGGTGGCTAATGGAGTCCTGGATAGCAATGCCAAGACCATCACGCTGACATACACAGACTATGTGGAGCAGAAGTCCAGTGTCAGAGGCGAGTTTTTCTTCTATTCGCGGATTGACCACGAAGTTGTCACAGAGGAAAGGGATATTCCAGCTACTTTCACGGTAGGCAATAATAGAATTCCAGCCGGCAGCATTCACTATAATGGACCTCCGAAAAAGTATGAGTCTCTGCTAGAAAAGAGTGCTTTTCAGTGGGATGCCGATGCTAAGAATGAAATCCGCTACAATGTAGCCATTAACCGTAACATGGGCAACTACAAAAATGTCTCTGTGACGGACAAGCTGGGTAATACAAACGCTAAGATTGTTCAAGACTCTGTACGAGTTTATAAGGTTTCTTGGCGCTGGAATAATGGTGATTGGGCACGTGATTCGACTGAAGACGTAACAGCAGACTTCCAGTCTAAAATGACCTTTGGAGCTGAAGGTGATAGCTTGACAATCAACTTCGGTGACGTAGAAGGTTTCGGTTACCTGCTTGAGTACAAGACATTGGCTGATTATGATTTGGCTGATGGAGAGGTTGTAGGAAATAAAGCTACCATGAACTACAACAATACCGAGACCGTGTCTGTGACCAATGAATACTCTTATCAGATTGCTGGCGGAAAGTCAGAAGGCTATAACTTCAAGGTTAAGGTTCACAAGACAGATGAGTCTAATGCTTCTCTGAGCGGTGCAGTCTTTGAAGTGGTGCGGAAAGCGACCAATAAGGTTGTTGGAACAATCACGACAGATGCGGATGGGAATGCGGAAGTTGGTAATCTTCTACGCGACACTTATATCCTGCGTGAAACGACTGCTCCAACTGGTTATGACCGCCTGACAGAGGATATTACTATCAGTCCAGCAGACTTTGGTAAAACTTTGAACGTCGGCAGTCCGGCATCTGGAGATTCTGGAGACAGCAGACTGGTTGCAGTCAATGTGGTCAATAAGCAAACGCAGACTCCAACGGAAAAACAGGTTACTTTCAGTAAGGTCAATCTAGCTGGTGAGGAAATTGCCGGTGCTCAGATTCAGATTTTCAAGGGACGGGAAAGCAAGGGCAGCCCTGTCGCATCTTGGACTTCAGAAGCTAACAAATCTAAAGAAATTAACCTAGAGCCGGGTATTTACACCTTCCATGAAGAAGCGGCTCCGACAGGTTACTTGGCTGTGACAGATATTATCTTCCAAGTTAATGAAGATGGTACTGTAACAGTTCTAGACGCTAATAGCAATGCTGTAGAATATACGGATGGTAAGTTGTTCATTACTGACCAAGCGGCACCAGCTGAACCTGGTACCCCTGATAAAGCAGTTCAAGGCGGTATTAAGCCAAATCAATCATCTGATTCTGATAAAGCAGCAGACAGTCAAGGAAAATCTAAAAAAGTTCTTCCTGCGACTGGCTCTGCTGAAAGCCTTGGATTGGTTCTTGCTGGTCTGGTAGTCCTGGCTCTTTTAGGACTTTACCGTAAGACTCGACTGAGCAAATAAATAAAGAGAGGATAGAGCAGAATGCTTTATCTTCTTTTGTTTGCACATTTTTTGTCTAGTTTTTTTGCAGCTTACTTAGCAATTTCTTCCAGTTACTCATGCAGGGCAGCCACTTACGGAAAAACTCTTGTTTTTGTCTCAGAATCCTCTATAATAAATGGCAAATAGAAAAAGGAGACAGAAGATATGACAGATACAAAAATACAAGAGAAGCTGAAGCCAGGTTTGAAGTTGGCGGATTTTCAAAAAGATGGAGACATCTATCTGGCGCTGAATCCGGACTATGTCTCAGGGGACAATGCCAAGTATATGACCATGTACAATCGCTTGGCTCGCTGGTATGATTTTGGTGAGAAATGGATGGGGCCACTTCTCCATGGCAAGGCTATTGACAAGCTGAGAAAGGACCAGATGGCAGAAATAGAATGGAAGGATCATCTATCCGTCCTTTATGTCTCTATCGGGACGGGTCAAGACCTGCGCTACATTCCTGAAAATATTGACCTGAAAAGCCTAGACTTTGTTGGGGCGGATATTTCCATAGGCATGCTAAAAAAATGCCAGAAATCCTGCGCCAAGAAGACCAATCTGAAGCTCTTTCATGCTTGTGCAGAGGACCTGCCCTTTGCGGATAATAGCTTTGACATCGTCTATCATATCGGCGGAATTAATTTCTTTAGCGATAAGGCCAAGGCCATGCAGGAAATGCTGCGAGTGGCTAAGCCAGGAACTAAGATTATGATCTCAGACGAGACGGCAGACTATGTGGACCAGCAATATAAGAAGAACCACTTCAGCAAGGACTATTTTAAGGACGCTACTGTTGATTTAGGAGAAATTGAGGCCGCTATACCGGCCGGTGTCAAAGAGAAGGAGTTGAAACTCCTCTGGGACGGAAAATTTTATGCCCTGACGTTTAGGAAATAAATCAGAAGAACCGGACTTTGTTTCCGGTTTTTCTGCTTTATTAGGGACATTGCTTATCAGACACGATTGACCTTAACAATATTGATCTGATTTGCAAATGAACTATGCAAATCGTCTACCTTTTCTAAATGACAAAAAGGTAAACAAATGTAAAAAAAAATCTCCTTTTGTGTATAGCCATTTTTCTTATAGTATGATAAAATGTAGATGTAATGTATCTATAAATGTTCGCTTTTTAGAAAGTGGGCACTGACAAGATGGGGAAGCTCAGTTAGTATACAATTACATTGTACATTTAAAACTGAATATTGTGAGAAAGGAAAATTGCATGAACAAAAGGATTAGAGCATTGCTCCACCTTATTATTCTTTTTTTAGGAGTAATTCTGCCATCTTTGGCTCCACTGACTCAGGTGCAAGCAGCTGAGATTGGTAATGCTATCACGGAGATGAGTATAAAGAATTCTTCTGGTGGAGAATTAACGCAGGGGGTTGATATTTGGGAAACTTTTCGAGTTTACGCAAAGTTTGTCTTGCCGGATAACCAAGTACATCAAGGAGATACGACAACAATCACCTTGCCTTCTGAGTATGCTTTTGGGAACTCTTCAGCTATTGAACTTAAGGACAGCTCGGATAACGTAGTGGCAAATGGATTTTTGGATTCAACCAACAAGACCATTACTTTGACCTATACAAATTATGTTGAGCAAAAGTCTGGTGTCCAAGGAGAATTCTTCTTCTATGCACGAGTTGACCATGATGTTGTGAGACAAGAAGGTGACTTGAATGGTGGATTTACCGTAGGAGGTCGGATGTTGTATCCGGGAATCGTCCATTATAACGGACCGCCCAAAAGATATGACTCAAAAATTGAAAAGAGCTCTTATCAGGCAGCAGAAGACGGTAAGAATGAAGTTCATTACAATATTGCGATTAACCGCAATATGGAACATTATACCGATGTAACGATAACTGACAAGATTACCTCGCCTAATTTTAAAATCATGAGGGACTCAATTCGGGTCTATAAAATTGCTTGGCGCTGGAATAATGGAGATTGGGTGCGGGATTCAACAGAAGACGTGACAGCAAATTTCCAATCAAAAATTACGGAAAATGCTGCTGGTGATGGATTCACGATTGACCTTGGCGACATGGATGGTTTCGGGTATTTGCTGGACTATAAGACAAAAGCAGATTACGATCTAGTTGATGGTGAGCGCGTTTCCAACAGTGCTACCATGACCTATAATGGTGGTCAGACAACGACATCAGCTGAAAATCGTTCTTATCAGATTGCCGGCGGTGTTGGAGAAGGCTATGTTTTCACTATTAAGCTTCATAAGGTTAATGAAAATGGTGAGAACTTGCAAGGTGCAGAATTTGAAGTTGTTCGTGATCGGAGCGGTGCAGTTGTCGGAAAATTAACCACAGATTCTAACGGGAATGCCAACTTGGGTGACTTGTTGCGTGATGATTATACCATCCGTGAAGTTACTCCTCCTACAGGATATGATAAATTAACTGAGGAAATTAAGATTGGTTCCCAGGATTTTGGAACAGACAAATCTGTATCGCGCGAGATCGTCAATAAGAAGACGGTAACCGAGCAGGATGTAACTTTCAAAAAAGTAGATCCAAATGGGAAAGAAATTCCTGGTGCGCAACTGAAAATCTATAAAGGTGATCATGTTGTTCAGGAAGAAGCTCCCGTTGCAGACTGGACTTCTGAGGCTGACACTTCTAAAGTAATAAAATTGTCTCCAGGAACCTATACACTGACTGAAGCTAACGCTCCTGCTGGTTATCAATATGTAGAAGATATCACATTTACAGTAGGTGCTAATGGTACTGTTGCTCTTGTGAAAAAAGGAGCAGAAGATACCGTTCAAGCAGCAGGTTCAATTCTGACGATTACTGACAAGGAGGACAATAGTCCTAAAGCCATTACCTTCAGTAAGGTCAACCTGGGCGGTACTGAGATTGCTGGCGCTCAAATTAAGATTTTCAAAGGCAACAAAGCGCAGGGTCAAGCAGTAGAAAGCTGGACTTCCGAAGCTAATCAGTCTAAAGCAATCAATTTGGAGCCTGGTATTTACACCTTCCATGAGGAAGCAGCTCCAACTGGTTACCTGAAAGTAACCGACATCACTTTCCAAGTCAAACATGACGGCACAGTGGAAGTGACCAATGTCGGTGAGAAAGACTCCAAAGGTGAAAACAATAAGGTTGTGACTGACGGAGCAATCTTGAAGGTAACAGACAAGGATGACGACTCAGAACGAGATGTGACGATCAAGAAAGTAGATCCAAACGGGAAGGAAATTCCTGGTGCGAAATTGAAACTCTACAAAGGCAGTCAGATTCGTCCTGAAGCTAAGCCTCTTGCAGAGTGGACATCCGAAGCCAACGCATCTAAGGTAGTAAAATTAGCTCCAGGAACTTATTCTCTGAAAGAGAGCCTTGCTCCTGCTGGATTTGTAGCTGTAGAAGATATTAAATTCACAGTTCATTCTGATGGCACCATTACAGTTGATGCTAAAGGAGCAACAGATTCTGTTGAAGCAAATGGCTTGGTTCTTACTGTAACCGATAAAGAGGACAATAGTCTTAAAGCCATTACTTTCAGTAAGGTCAATCTCGGCGGTACTGAGATTGCTGGTGCAGAGATTAAGATCTACAAGGGAGACAAAGCTGAAGGCCAAGCAGTAGAAAGCTGGACATCCGAAGCTAATCAGTCTAAGGACATCAACTTGGCACCAGGTACTTATACCTTCCATGAGGAAGCAGCTCCAACGGGTTACCTTAAAGTTACTGATATCACCTTCCAAGTCAAAACAGATGGCACAGTGGAAGTGACTAATGTTGGCGAGAAAGACGCTAAGGGTGAATCTAACACCGTTGCAACTAATGGTTCAACTGTTACGGTGACTGACAAAGATGATGACCTACCGCGTAAGATTACCTTTAGTAAGGTTAACCTAGGTGGTACTGAAATTGCAGGTGCTGAAATCAAGATCTACAAGGGCGAAAAAGCTGAAGGCCAAGCAGTAGAAAGCTGGACTTCTGAAGCTGGTAAGTCTAAAGAATTAAACTTGACTCCAGGTACTTATACTTTCCATGAGGAAGCCGCTCCAACAGGCTACCTCAAAGTGACCGACATCACCTTCCAAGTCAAGCATGATGGTACAGTGGAAGTGACCAATGTTGGCGAGAAAGACTCTAAGGGCGAAACTAACACCGTTGCGACAAATGGTTCGACTGTTACAGTAACCGATAAGGATGATGATCTCCCGCGTAAGGTGACTTTCAGTAAAGTAAACCTAGGCGGTACTGAGATTGCCGGTGCTCAAATCAAGATTTACAAGGGCGAAAAAGCTGAAGGCCAAGCAGTAGAAAGCTGGACATCCGAAGCTGGTAAGTCTAAGGACATCAACTTAGCACCCGGTACTTATACCTTCCATGAGGAAGCCGCTCCAACGGGCTACCTCAAAGTAACGGATATCACCTTCCAAGTCAAACATGACGGCACAGTGGAAGTGACCAATGTTGGTGAGAAGGACGCTAAGGGCCAAGCTAACACCGTAGCGACAAACGGTTCAACTGTTGCAGTGACTGACAAGGACGATGATCTCCCACGTAAGGTGACCTTCAGTAAGGTCAACCTTGGCGGTACTGAAATTGCCGGTGCTGAGATCAAGATTTACAAGGGCGAGAAAGCTGAAGGCGATGCAGTTGAAAGCTGGACATCCGAAGCTGGTAAGTCTAAAGACATCAACTTAGCACCTGGTACTTATACCTTCCATGAGGAAGCCGCTCCAACAGGCTACCTCAAAGTGACCGACATCACTTTCAAAGTGAAAACTGACGGAACAGTAGAAGTGACCAATGTCGGAGAGAAAGACTCTAAGGGTGAAGACAACCGTGTTGTAGCGAATGGTGCAACTCTAACTGTAACCGATAAAGACGATGACAGTCCCAAAGCGATTACTTTCAGTAAAGTAAACCTTGGTGGTACAGAAATCGCAGGAGCTCAAATCAAGATCTACAAGGGCAACAAGGCTGAAGGCACAGCAGTCGAAAGCTGGACTTCTGAAGCTGGTAAGTCTAAGGATATAAATTTAGTACCTGGCACTTACACCTTCCATGAGGAGGCAGCCCCAACCGGTTACCTTAAGGTTACCGACATCACATTCCAAGTCAAGTATGACGGTACAGTGGAAGTGATTAGCGTAGGAGAAAAAGACGCTAAGGGCGAAGCTAACACCGTTGCAACCAATGGTTCAACAGTAACTATTACCGACAAGGACGATGATCTCCCACGTAAGGTGACATTCAGCAAAGTCAACCTCGGTGGTGCTGAAATCGCCGGTGCTGAGATCAAGGTTTACAAGGGCGAGAAAGCTGAAGGAAACGCAGTCGAAAGCTGGACATCCGAAGCAGGTAAGTCTAAGGACATCAACTTGGCACCTGGCACTTATACCTTCCATGAGGAAGCGGCTCCAACGGGTTACCTCAAAGTAACGGACATCACATTCCAAGTCAAACATGATGGAACGGTGGAAGTGACCAATGTCGGAGAGAAAGACTCCAAGGGTGAAGAGAACAAGGTCGTAACCAACGGCTCAACTGTTACAGTAACGGATAAAGACGATGATAGTCCCAAAGCGATTACTTTCAGTAAAGTAAACCTTGGTGGTACAGAAATCGCAGGAGCTCAAATCAAGATCTACAAGGGCAACAAGGCAGAAGGCCAAGCAGTAGAAAGCTGGACATCTGAAGCTGGTAAGTCTAAAGAATTGAACTTGACTCCAGGTACTTACACCTTCCATGAGGAAGCGGCACCAACCGGCTACCTCAAAGTGACAGACATTACTTTCCAAGTAAAAACTGACGGAACAGTAGAAGTAACCAATGTCGGCGAGAAAGACTCTAAGGGTGAAGAGAACAAGGTCGTAACCAACGGCTCAACTGTTACAGTAACGGATAAGGACGATAATCTTCCACGTAAGGTAACCTTCAGTAAGGTCAACCTCGGCGGTACAGAAATTGCTGGTGCAGAGATTCAAATTTTCCAAGGCAAAGAGGCAACTGGCAATCCTGTAGCAAAATGGACTTCAGAAGCAAATACATCGCATGAGCTTGGATTAGCTCCTGGAGTATATACCTTCCATGAAGCTGCAGCCCCAACCGGTTACCTAGCTGTTACCGACATTGTGTTCCAAGTGAATCTCGATGGCACAGTAACAGTTGTAAATGCTGACGGAAATACAGTAGAATACAAGGATGGGACGTTAGTCGTAACTGACCAAACGAAACCGACTGGCCCAGACAAGGATCCGTCTAAAAAAACAGATGAACCAGATCCGAAAAAATCAAATCAAGATAAACCAATAGAAAAAGACCAAGATAAACCTGGAGACAAGGGAAAGACGAAGAAAATTCTGCCTTTCACAGGTACAGAAATCAGCTTTACGCTACTTGCTTTTGGTCTGATTCTGATAGTTGGTTGTGGGGTTTATTTCGGAATCCGTTTCAAAAAATAAAACAGAAAGCAAGTGTCAATGAAAATTGACGCTTGTTTTTTTATGCAACTGACCATCGTTTTCTTACCGGATACCGGATGGTTAATACCACTTACTGAAAAGCCCTTGTTTTTGCCTCTGAATCTTCTATAATAGTTGTCAAAGAAGAAAGGATATTTTTACTATGTCTAAACAAATTATAGACCCGATTCAATTGCGCCACGGTGCCAAATTAACCAACCGTTTGGTGCTGTCCCCTATGTATACTTTTAGTGGCTTAGAAGGAGGATTTGTGTCTGATGATACTTTGCGATACTACGGAGCACGCTCTCAGGCAGCCAGTCTTTTGATTACTGAATTTCATTATGTCAGTCCATCAGGAGGGCCTTGTTACCAGACTGGCTATCCAGTTCAATTAGGTATTTACTCTGATGACCACATCGAAGGGGAGAGAAAATTAGCTACTGCCCTTCAAAAAGATGGCAATAAAGCGATTTTGCAGCTTCATCATGGTGGGATAGCAGCTTCCGGCCGTGCTTTGAAGGGTGAGGAAGTATTGGCTCCCAGTGCCTTAGATTTTTCTTTCTTGCCATATCCGGTGAGAGAATTGACCGATGAAGAAATCCTTGAAATTATCAAGGATTTTGGTCGGGCAGTCAAACGTGCAGTTCAAGCTGGTTTTTCAGGAGTGGAAATCCATGGTGCCAATCACTATCTGCTGCAGCAATTCTTTTCTAGCACTTCCAATGTTCGTCAGGACAGATGGGGTGGAACTTTGGAAAAACGTATGGCTTTTCCTTTGGCAGTAGTCGAGGAAGTGAAGCGTGCTGCAGCCAAGTATGCGCCAGAAGATTTTATTATTGGCTATCGGATTAGCCCAGATGAAATCCATAAAGGTCAAGTGGGCTATACTTATGAAGAAGCCAAGCTTTTGGTCAAGGAGCTGGTCAAGCACGAATTAGACTACATCCATTTGTCGCTTTTGGCTGGCTATGCTTCAAAACCTACAGGATCAGACAAGACCTATGCAGATCATTTTAAGGAAGTGATGGATGAGCAAACTAAACTGATTACAATCGGTGGTATCTTTAGTCAGGAAGATGCAGAAGCTGCTATTGAGGATACAGCTGCGGATTTAGTTGCAATCGGGCGTGGTACCCTGATTGACCCGCTATTTGGCTATAAAGTACAGACGGGACGAGGAGCAGAAATTGTCCATGAGATTAGCCCTGAGCAGTTGAAAAATTCTCAATTGACACCGGGCTTGCTTGAAGTGTTCAGCCGTAAGGATTCTGGCGGGCTGCCTCCTCTACCTGGTCATGACACTATTACCCATCTTCATACTGGTAAATATGGGGATGAGGGGCAGTAAGAATAGCCTGCTCAAGATAGTATTGACAGAAGTCTGAACCTCCTCTGGAAGAAAACTTCTATATCTTTAAATTTAGGAAATATATCATGAAAACCGGAAACAAATTCCGGTTTTTTATGTCCTTGATGAAAGAAGCCGATAGGTATCGGTGAATTTATGCCTATTGACGCAGTTTAAGGACAATTAAAAACTATTTTTTCTAAGTGACAAAAATGTAAGTTTAAAGGCTAAAATGAAAGGTTATCTTATGGCAGCTAGCCTGGGAATTCGCTATCCTATAAGTGTAAAGAAAAAGAAGATAAACGTCTTCCAAACTAATAATCAGATTTCAAGAAGGAGGCTTGCTATGAAAATCAATCTTTTTAACCATCGTCAAAATAAACCTAAAGCTCAAAAGATTTCCAAGGAAGAAATCGAGAAGACACGCCTAGGCTGCGCTTCCAGTCAATATTATTTCTGGCTGTACAGTCACTGATAGATTCCAGTATTTAAGGATAAGAGAAAGGTCAGTTGGCTTTTCTCTTTATCCGACTTGAAGCACAAGATGACAAAAATGTAAGATTGGCAGGCAAAATGAAAGATTAGGTTATGGAAACTTGTCTGTCTTTCCGGTATGATAGTAGTATCAAGTTAAATAAGAAAGAGGTTCGAGTATGACATTATTAGACGTACAGCATGTGAAAAAAATTTATAAAACCCGCTTTCAGGGCAGCCAAGTAGAGGCCTTGAAAGACATTCATTTTACGGTAGAAAAAGGCGAATATGTCGCCATCATGGGGGAGTCGGGTTCTGGGAAATCCACCCTGCTCAACATTCTAGCCATGCTGGACAAGCCGACTGAGGGCCGCGTCTTTCTCAACGGAACTGACACAGCAACCATCAAAAACAGCCAGGCTTCCAGCTTCCGCCGAGAGAAATTAGGCTTTGTATTTCAGGATTTCAATCTGTTGGATACCCTGTCGGTCAAGGATAATATTCTCCTGCCGCTAGTCCTCTCTCGTCGTCCCATTACCGAGATGATGCAAAAGCTGGTTACGACCTGCAACGAGCTAGGGATTAACAAGCTGCAAGAGAAGTTTCCTTATGAGATTTCCGGTGGCCAGAAGCAACGGGTTGCAGTAGCTCGGGCAATTATCACAGATCCTGAGATTCTGCTGGCGGACGAGCCGACGGGAGCCTTGGATTCCAAGTCTTCAGCAGCCCTGCTAGATGTCTTTGACGACATTAATGCACGAGGTCAAACTATTCTCATGGTGACTCACTCAACAGCAGCGGCTAGCCGCGCCAAGCGGGTGCTCTTCATCAAGGACGGGATTCTCTACAATCAAATCTTCCGCGGCGACAAGACTGAGCGGCAAATGTTCCAAGAGATTTCTGATACTCTGACAGTTATGGCAAGTGAGGTGAAGGACTAGTGTTTCGATTAGCAGCAAAATTGGCGGTATCCAATCTGATTAAGAACCGTCGTCTCTATTATCCCTTTGCACTGGCTACCTGTGTGGCTGTAGCCATTTCTTATATTTTCAACTCCTTGGCTTTTAATCCCAACCTATCCAAAATGACAGGTGCCAGCTCTATTATCTTTGTTTTGGTTCTTGGGGTCGTTATTGTAAACATCACAGCTGGAATTATTGTCTTCTATGCCAATCAATTTGTAATGAAGAATCGCTCTAAAGAGCTGGGGCTTTACGGCATGTTGGGGCTCAATAAACGCCATCTCTTTGTTATGACTTTTATTGAGCTGCTGATTTTCGGCCTAGTGGCTGTGAGTTTGGGGTTGACTATAGGTCTTCTCTTTGACCAGCTGATTTATGCCTTTTTGCTCAAGCTCATGGGTACCAAGGTGGTTCTGGTTTCGACATTTCAACCTTTTGTAATGGTATTGATTATCATATTCTATGCTTTTGTATTTTTCTGCTTGCTGATTAAGAATGGCTTTTACTTAAGAAAGTTTGATGCTCTGCAATTAGTCAAAGAAAAAAATAGCGGGGAGAAAAAGAGTCGTTTTTTACTCTTGCAAACTATTATTGGTGTGTCTTCTCTCGTTTTTGGCTATTATCTTGCTTTAGGTGTATCTAATCCGATGGCAGCCATTATCATTTTCTTCGTGGCCGTACTTTTTGTTATTCTAGGGACTTATCTGCTTTTTAATGCAGGAACAACTGTTTTCTTGCAATTTTTGAAAAAGAAGAAGACGTTTTATTATCAGCCTGATAACATGATTTCAGTATCTAATCTAATTTTTCGAATGAAGAAAAATGCAATCGGTTTAGCGACGATTTCTATTTTGTCGACAATGGTTCTGGTTACTTTATCTGGTGGAGCCAACATTTATGCTGGTGGTGATTATATGCAGAATGCCATGTTCCCGCATGATTTCAGTATCCAAGGAAAAGAAATAACAGGTGAGGTGCTGGACCAAGCTTTGACAGAGTTTGTTCAAGAGCAGCAGCTACAGATTAGTAAAAAAGTTATTTACCAGTATTATACGATAGGAGTTAGAAGCCGAGCTGGTAATCAGCTAGATATTTATTCTAAGGGACAGAAATCATTCACTCCAAATCTTTATATTTTGGCCATTTCTGAGAGTGATTATCAAGGAATGACGGGTCAAAATCTTCAGCTTAAAGATGATGAAGTGGCCATATTTGAGCAAGGACTGGAACTAGATAGCAAAAAAGATTTGCAGCTAGCTGATAAAAATTTAAAAATCAAGAGAAAATTAAAAGAAGATTTCGTTTTCGGTAATCTACCCGATCCGATGAATATGATAGTGCCTGAAAAAATCTATATGGTAGCTAAAAATCCGAGTCAAATCTTTTCTTCATTGATGAACGATTACGCTGTCAATGTTAACTATTATGGAGGATTAAATCTCAAGCTTCCAAAAGAAGAACAGAGAAAACTCAAAGAAGCATACCAAGAAAAGCTAAGCAGTTTTAATACCACCTTACCTGAAAATCAAGCTATTTACGGTTCGGTGACTGCCTTTGATAAGCAAGAAATAAAAGGAATGCTAGGCGGTATGTTCTTTATTGGAATTTTCTTATCAATCGTTTTTATGCTTGGAACTGTTCTTATCATCTACTACAAGCAGATTTCTGAAGGCTATGAAGATCGAGAAGGCTTTGTTATTTTACAAAAGGTTGGATTGGACGAAAAACAAATTAAGAAAACGATTCGTAGGCAGATTCTGATAGTCTTCTTCCTACCCCTAATCTTTGCCTTTCTTCATTTGGCTTTTGCCTATCACATGCTGAGCTTGATTTTATCTGCTTTAGGGGTGCTGAATGCCACACTTATGTTAGTAGTGACTCTCGGTGTTTGCGCTCTATTTATTGCAGTATATGTTGGTGTCTTTCTCATTACTTCTCGCAGCTATCGCAAAATTGTGGCTATGTGATAGCAGAAACAGGCTCTATATATCTTTCATCTATTTTAAAGACCTAGGCTGAGATTTTTCTCAGCCTTTCTTTTCGGTATTTTTCTGAGAAAGATTCCTAAAAGGGAGGAAATATGATAAAATAGGGCGTTAATGCAATTAGGAGAATAAGAATAGATGAATATTTTTAGAAAAAAAGATGCCAGTAAGGACAGAACGGGTATGCGCCGTCACTTGAAAATTCCTGATTTAATTTTGCTTGGTATTGGGGCCATGGTAGGAACTGGGATTTTCACCATTACAGGGACTGGAGCAGCCAAATATGCTGGGCCTGCTCTGACCGTTTCGATTGTCATTTCAGCTCTTTGTGTGAGTATTTCAGCTCTTTTTTACGCTGAGTTTGCCTCACGGATTCCGGCTAATGGCGGAGCTTACAGTTATATTTATGCGGTTCTGGGAGAATTTCCTGCTTGGCTGGCTGGCTGGCTAACTATCATGGAGTTCATGACCGCTATCTCAGGTGTTGCCTCTGGCTGGGGCTCTTATCTGAAGGGCTTGCTGAGCGGCTTTGGTATCCAGCTGCCGGTAGCTCTGAATGGCACCTTCAATCCCAAAGCAGGTACTTATGTGGACTTGCTGCCCATTCTGGTCTTGGCCTTTGTTACGGGAGTTGTCCTTTTGAACTCAAAGGCCGCCCTGCGCTTCAACTCAGCCTTGGTGGTTTTGAAATTCTCAGCCTTGGCACTCTTTATTATTGCAGGATTTTTCTTCATCAAACCAGAAAATTGGTCTAACTTTGCACCATTTGGCTTTGGAGAAATTTATGGTGGGAAGGTCGGCATCATGGCTGGAGCTTCACTCATGTTCTTTGCTTTTCTAGGCTTTGAGTCCATTTCCATGGCGGTCGATGAAATTAAGGAGCCCCAAAAGAACGTTCCGCGCGGGATTGTTTTGTCCTTGAGCATCGTGACCATTCTCTATATTTTGGTGACCTTGGTCTTAACCGGGATTGTCCACTATAGCAAGCTGGATGTTTCTGATGCGGTGGCCTTTGCCCTGCGCAGCGTCGGACTTGGCTGGGCAGCTAACTATATCTCTATCGTCGCTATTTTGACTCTGATTACAGTCTGTATCTCCATGACCTACGCCCTGTCGCGGATGATTTACAGTATTGCACGTGATGGTCTCTTGCCTCGCTCTTTTAAAAAATTGACAGATACCAGTCGGGTGCCAAAGAATGCAACGATTTTAGTAGGGATTGCCTCAGCTGTCTGTGCCGGTATCTTCCCCTTGGCTAGCATCGCCTCTTTCCTCAATATCTGTACCTTGGCCTATCTGATTTTATTGGCACTTGCTGTCTTGAAATTGCGGAAAGATCAAGGAATGCCCAAAGCGGGAGAATTCAAAACGCCTCTAGTACCTCTGACACCGATTTTATCCATTATCATCTGCCTGTCCTTCATGACCCAGTATACCAAGGAAACCTGGCAGGCCTTTGGAATTGCCCTAGCGCTGGGAAGTCTCATCTATGCTTTCTATGGCTATCGAAACTCAGAAATCGCTGTAAAAGAGAAGTAGCGAAGAGATTGGTTGAGAAGATGAAGTGCAGAAACTTGGTAACTATAAACAAAGCAGAAAGAGTTTTATGAAGAAAAATTGTATAAAAGGCCGATGCTATAATATCTCTTTGAATGGTAAGAAAACTTTTCTCGGATGGTTCTTAATAATTTCTGATAATGGACAGGAATATCTCGTGGAGAGAAATGGAACAATGTCTTGTGGCTGTTCTAGAAAGGTTTATCAAACAGACTATTCTTTCATACCGCATACTGAATTTTTAAACAAATCAAATAATCTACCTGCTATTGCAGGAACTTCCATAGGTCTTATCTTGGCTAGAATGCTGAGAAAAATAATTCCACTAAATTTTTTCTTTGGGCCAATAAATCGACCAATGGATATCGGAACTGGTCTTGTAAATATTGGTGTGGCGATAGGATCGATGGTTCTTGCTATGTTTCTTGTAAAGTATTATAGAAAGAAACGGCTTGAATTTTTTCTAAATAAAAAAGGTTGCAAACTTAGCTTGATTGGAAAAGTAAGGACAAAAGAGCCTATTAAAAAATTGCCTAACGGAATAGAGGTGTGGTAAATGAAACGGTTTAGCATTCGTCAATTATTGGTATTAAGCACTTTATCAAGTGTAGTATTGTTTGTTATGTTTTTTACTCAGCCCAGATTCTTTTTATTAATACCTATTTTTATTGGAATAGTCTTGTTTTTCAGAGGTATAGAAGTTAGTGGAGACAAAGAGATAGAATTTGAACTAATAGAAATAGAAAACAATGAAGAACCTTAACCTAACCCAAAAGAAGAAAATCTGGCTCTTTGTCCTTGCTTTGTTTGCCCTGATTTTGCTGGCGATTGTGATTAATATTCAGCTGAACCAGCCCGAAGATATGAATGCTGATTATGTCGGGCTTTGGAAGACAACTTGGCATGAGAAAAATAAAGACTGGCTCTATCCACTCAAAAATATCTGTCTTGTTATTCTGGCAGTTCTGGCTGGGTCTGGTTTGATGATTGCATTTTCCAAGAGTGAGAGATGGAAATAAGCTTTTGTAGATTTAAACGAAATCATCTTACAAAAATGTAAGATTGACGATGATAAATGTAAGGTAGAGACATGGAAAACGTGTCTCTATTTTGCTACAATTAGCTCAGAAATCCTCACAAGAAAGGTTGTGCAATTATGAAAAAAGTCCTTTTAGGTTGCTTGGGGACAGTACTGGTTTTGCTTGCTCTTTTAATAGGTTTTCTAGCCTACTTTGGTCCAGACTATGGCATTTTTCTTTTTCCGCCTAGTCCGCAAGACTACGCTCGCTCGGTCGTGAAAAAGCTTGATTTCGGTCTTTATACGGATAAAGATTGGGAAAATGAGAAGAAGAAAGCCTTAGAGAAACTTGAATCTGCCAAGACTTATCAAGATACCTATCCTGTCTTGGAAAAATTAACCAAAGAGGCTGGCGGGAAACATTCTTATTTTTTAAGTCCACAGGATAATCCCGAAAATAGTCCGGAAAGCAAAAATCAGCCTGAAGTGCAGAATCGGGAGGGTATTCTCTATTTAAAAGTTCCTGCTTTTACCGGTGATGCACAAGCGGCGAAGACTTATGCCAAGAAACTGTCAGCAGCTCTTAAAAAGGATGATTATCAGGCAGTTCTTGTGGATTTGAGAGATAATACCGGCGGGAATATGTATCCGATGCTTGCTGGACTATCCTCTCTTCTGCCTGATGAAGACCTCTTCCAATTCATTGAAAAAAATGGAAGCAAGAGCGCGGTTTCTCGATCAGATATTCTGAAACAGCTTGGTTTGGAGCAGACTGATGATAAAGCAAAGAAAGTGCCCATAGCCGTCCTTACCAATGAACGTACAGGAAGCTCAGGAGAAATGACTGCTTTAGCTTTTAAGGGACTTGAAAATGTTAAAATTTTTGGTCAGCCAACGGCAAGCTATACTACGGGAAATAATTATTATCAACTATATGATGGAGCGGTTTTGCTCTTGACTACCTCGAGTATCCTAGATCGCACGGGCAAGCTTTATAAGAATGAGGCAATTCAGCCCGATGTCCTAACAGACCAGCCTTTAGAAGAGGCGGAGTCTTGGTTGAAGGGACAGATAGGAGAATAGTTCATTGAAAGCAGTCAAAGAGACTGCTTTTCTGCTATAATAAAGAGAAGAACGAGGTGACAGATGATTCGTAAAGTAAAACTAAGAGATGCTGCAGCCATTCAGCGGCTCAATGATGAGTGTCTGGGCTACGATTTCGATAGGGAAGCGACGAAGGCTCAACTGAAAAAGTTACTAGAGAATGACCAGCATTTGATTTTGGTAGTTGAAGAAGACGGTCAGGTCATAGGCTATGCTCATGCTGCTAGCTACGACTGTCTCTATTTCCCGTCCTTGCTCAATCTCTTGGCTTTGGCCGTCGCTCAGGATTTTCAAGGGCAGGGACATGGCAGAGCGCTGATGCAAGCTTTGCGTGAAGAGGGAAAAGCAGCAGGCTACACAGGAATTCGGATTAATTCAGGCATTTCCCGCTCCGCAGCCCATGAATTTTATCGCAGCCTCGGCTGCAGCGAAAAAGCAGACCAGAAACGCTTTTATTGGGGATTTTAGAAAAAAGAGGAGTAGATGATGATTGAACCACTAACCCAGCAGCATGCTTTAGAAATTGCTAAGGACTGGCATTATGAGGTGCCTTATGACTTTTATGACATGAAAAATGACTTGGAGGATTATGAAGAAATGGTCTCCCCTGAAGCGCGTGGGGACCGTTATTATCAAGTCCTGAGAGAAGGGGAACTCTATGGATTTTTCTGCTTAGAGCAGAAAGGAAATCGAATTTTGGAGCTTGGTTTGGGGATGAAGCCGGAGCACTGCGGAAAAGGTCAGGGCGCGGCATTTTTGCAGGAAATTCTGGGTTTTATCATGGAAAATTTTGCGCCCCAAGTCATCAGGTTATCCGTGGCTGACTTCAATCACCGAGCCCAGCAGCTTTATCTCAATATGGGCTTTGAAATGGTGAGGCGCATTCCGCAGGAAAGCAATGGCGATATTCATCTCTTTGTGGAGATGGAGAAGAAGGTCTAATTTTAGACTTTATTGCAAAGCAGCAGATAAAATTGTTGACAGTCAAGAAAAAGTCGTTCAATATACTTATGACTACTGGCGGCTAGCAGGGAATTTGTCAATGATTACCAATAAACAAAAGGAGAAAACCATGACATTTGAAGAAATTTTACCAGGCCTTAAGGCCAAGAAAAAATATGTACGTACAGGCTGGGGCGGAGCGGAAAACTACGTCCAGCTCTTTGATACGATTGAGCAGAATGGGGTGGCTCTTGAGGTGACACCTTATTTCCTCATCAATGTTTCAGGTGAAGGGGAGGGTTTCTCCATGTGGAGTCCGACTCCTTGTGATGTCCTCGCGACAGATTGGGTGGAAGTAGATGACTAAGACGGTACTGGTGACGGGAGCTAGCTCTGGCATCGGCCGAGCTCAGGCTCTGACCTTTTTGGAAAATGGCTACCGGGTTTATGGGGTGGACAAGGATGAAAATCCTGGCTTTCTAAATGAGCTACGTTTTGTCAAGATGGATTTGACAGGTGATTTGACACCACTCTTCACTAGCTTGCCTGAGGTGGATATTCTCTGTAATACAGCAGGTATTTTGGACGATTATCGTCCCCTGCACGAGACCAGCGACGAGGACTGGGAGCAGATTTTTGCCCTCAATCTGACCGCAACTATGAAAATCACTCGCTTTTACCTGCAGAAAATGCTGGAGAAAAAGTCTGGTATCATCATTAATATGTGCTCGATTGCTAGCTTTCTGGCTGGCGGTGGCGGTGCTGCCTATACAGCCTCTAAGCATGCTCTGGCTGGCCTGACCAAGCAGATAGCCTTAGACTATGCGGATAAAAATATCCAAGTGTTTGGCTTGGCGCCAGGTGCTGTCAAGACAGCTATGACTGCTGCAGATTTTGAGCCAGGCGGACTGGCAGACTGGGTTGCTGAGGAAACGCCTATCAAGCGCTGGCTGGATCCTCAGGAAGTATCTGATGTTAGTCTCTTTCTAGCCAGTGGTAAGGCTTCTGCTATGCAGGGCGAGATTATCAAAATTGACGGCGGCTGGAGTTTGAAGTAAGTAAATGAATAATGAAAACAATGAAAAAGCTAAGAACCTTTTCCAAACCTGGACCAAAAATATGGTGATTTACGGTTTGGATGCTGGCCTAGGGCAGTTCTTCATGAATGCGCCTGAGACATCCTGCCTTTACCAACTAGGAAATTTCATCTTTCCAGTTGGTCAGGTGGATCGGGATTTTTGGCAGGATTATAGTAGCCAGTATGGTCTGGCTGATAAGATTATCATCTCTGAGGATTTCAGCTGGCGAGAATTTTTAGATAGTCAGAGTGAGTTGCAGCAGTTTACTCGCTACGCTTTTTCGGACAGGGCTGATTTTGATACAGAGGCTTTGGAGAAATGGAAGAGCAGGCTACCAGCAAATTACTACCTTAGTCCGATTGATAAGGAGTGTTATGAGTGTTTGGCTAGGGAAGCCTGGTCTCAGGATTTGCAGGGTGATTTTTCTGATTTTGATCATTTTCAAGCGGAGGGTGGCTTTGGCTTTTTGCTCTATTCAGGAGAGGAAATCATCGCTGCTGTATCAACAGGTTTGGTCTATCATGGAGCCCTTGAGATTGAAATTGCTACCAAGCTATCCTACCAAAGGCAGGGCTTGGCCAAAATCTTGGGTGCCCAGATGATTTTAGAAGCCCAAAACCGCTCACTCTTTCCTCTCTGGGATGCGCATAATGAAGCTTCCAAGAAGGTTGCAGAAAGCTTGGGCTATCAGAGTCTAGGAGCTTATCCGGCCTATGAATGGAAAGGGACTTTTGACCAATGAAGAAAAACCAAAGCTATGACTTAAAAGATATCATTCAGGCTGTGAAATCAGAAAAGCTAGATGATGATTTCTGTTTGTATGCTAAGGAAAATGGAGAACTGAATTTTCAGGACAGCTACTTGCCTTGTAGATACATTTGGCAATGACTTTGAGAGTTTGAAAAACCAATTAGCATTTCTTCCGCTACAGTCTTCAAAGACCGTTTCTGAAAAAGATTGAAAATAGGTCTAAAAAAGCTTATAATAAAAGCTATAAAACGACAGAAGGCTTCTAGGAGGATTAATTTTGAAGAAGGTTCATTTTTTTATCATTTACGGCTGTGTCTGCTTTGTACTGATTGGCGGAACCTTTCTCTATACTTACTTTAAGCCTGGAGGAATCGCAGAAGCTCTTGAATCCCGCTTTAAGCTATCGGCTGTAGTGGATGCATCTTTGAAAAAATTCGATCATGATAGTTTTTACATGGATCGGCTGTCTGAGTCGACCTATCTAGAAGGCTACAAAAAAAGAAAAGCCAAGACGGTTAAACAGCTGACTGTTTCAGATTCACCTTATTTAGCTAAGCTTTACGAAACCTATGATGATCAAGAACTGACCCATTATTTCAGCGAAGATCGGATGTACTTGGAAGAAAAGGATGGATTTGAGACCATTGATGACACTGAGTCACGGAAACATATTGATGGCTATTCGGGCATGTCCTCTTTTAAGGCTTTGCTGCAGGTCATGGTAGATAATGAGTCAGAACTGACTAAGAAAAAAGTGGACGGGGGCTATGAGTTTTCGGTGACGGCAGAAGGTGATTTGGCCTATGACCTTATCGATGCCTTCTACTATGCTTATAATGATGAGCATTATGATACGACCATCGACATTGAGAAGTGTCAGGTTGCCTTTGTGGTTGACCCTAAGACTCGGACCATTCGCTCTATTGATATGACCATGGATTTGGATGAAGATACAGCCTTAGATGGGGAATTGATTTACTTCAAGCAGCGGGCTGTTTTCAAAGACTATGGCAAAGCAAAAGTCCATCTTCCAAAGAAAATCAAAGAAAAAGAAGCAAAATCAGCTGTTTAAAGGCTGATTTTTTTGTGCAAAAGTTTTTTCGTTGCAGATTTTTAAGGGGATGGCTTGATTTTAAATTTTTAAAAATTACCTTTTAGTGATATAATAAAGGTGATATCCTACAGAAAAGAGATAATTGATGACAAATTACGCGATTATTTTGGCTGCGGGTAAGGGTACTCGCATGAAGTCAGATTTGCCAAAGGTACTGCACAAGGTTGCAGGGATTTCCATGTTGGAACATGTTTTCCGCAGCGTCAATGCTATTAATCCAGAAAAGACCGTGACAGTTGTTGGGCACAAGGCGGAGCTAGTTGAGCAAGTCTTGGCAGGTCAGACAGACTTTGTCCGTCAGACCGAGCAGTTGGGAACTGGTCATGCCGTTATGATGGCCGAGCCTGTTTTGGAAAATCTGACAGGTCAGACGCTGGTCATTGCTGGCGACACTCCTTTGATTACAGGAGAAAGCCTGAAAAATCTGATTGACTTCCATATCAACCACAAGAATGTTGCGACTATCCTGACGGCAGAAGCAGATAATCCTTTCGGCTACGGCCGTATCGTTCGCAATCAGCACGACGAAGTTTTGAAAATTGTCGAGCAGAAGGATGCTTCTGATTTTGAGCAGCAAATCAAGGAAATCAATACGGGGACTTACGTCTTTGACAATGCCCGTCTCCTTGAAGCCCTCAAAAATATCAATACCAATAATGCTCAAGGCGAATACTATATCACAGATGTGATTGGTATTTTCCGCGAAAATGGTGAAAAAGTCGGCGCTTATACGCTGAAAGACTTTGATGAGAGTCTGGGGGTTAATGACCGTGTGGCTCTTGCTACAGCTGAGAGTGTAATGCGCCGTCGGATTAACCAGCAGCATATGGTCAATGGTGTCAGCTTTGTCAATCCTCATGCGACCTATATTGATGTGGATGTAGAAATTGCGCCAGAGGTTCAAGTTGAAGCAAATGTGACCCTGAAAGGTCAGACCAAGATTGGGGCAGAGACTATCCTGACCAATGGTACTTATATTGTGGACTCTGTCATTGGAGAACGGACTGTCATTACCAACTCCATGATTGAAGAGTCAAGTGTTGCGGATGGAGTGACGGTCGGACCTTACGCTCATATTCGTCCAGGTTCTAGTCTGGCCAAGGATGTCCATGTCGGCAACTTTGTAGAAGTTAAAGGATCGTCAATTGGCGAAAATACCAAGGCTGGTCATTTGACCTACATTGGAAACTCTGAAGTTGGTGCTAATGTCAACTTTGGTGCGGGTACGATTACGGTTAACTATGATGGTCAGAAGAAGTACAAGACTATCATTGGCGACAATGTCTTTGTTGGTTCCAACTCGACCATTATTGCCCCAGTTGAGCTAGGTGATAACTCACTAGTCGGTGCAGGTTCTACCATTACGAAGGACGTGCCAGCAGATGCTATTGCTCTGGGACGTGGCCGTCAGATTAACAAGGAAGATTATGCTAAGCGACTTCCTCATCACCCTCAAAATAAGTAGGTTTAATCATGGAATTTGAAGAAAAAACCGTCCAACGGACGGAGATTTATCAGGGACCGATTTTTAAAGTTGTCCAGGACCAGGTAGAGCTGCCAGAGGGCAAGGGTCAAGCCCAACGGGATTTGATTTTTCATAATGGTGCGGTTGCTGTGATTGCTATCACCCCGGAAAATAAGATGATTTTAGTCAAGCAGTACCGCAAGGCGATTGAAGCGACTTCTTACGAGATTCCAGCTGGCAAGCTGGAGGTAGGAGAGAATGCAGATCCCCAAGCGGCTGCCCTCCGAGAATTAGAAGAAGAGGCCGGCTACACTGGACAGCTGGAGTTGGTCTATGATTTCTACTCTGCTATCGGTTTTTGCAATGAAAAAATCAAGCTCTACAGCGCCAGCCATTTAACAAAGGTCGAAAACCCTCGTCCCCAAGACGAGGATGAAACATTGGAACTTTTTGAAGTCAGTCTGGAGGAGGCACATCAGTTGTTGCAAAACGGTGACATCTGCGATGCCAAGACCATCATGGCCCTTCAGTACTGGCAACAAAAAAATCTGAATAAATAGGAACGTAGATCAATGGGAAAAGCTTTATTAACAGATGAAATCATTGAGCGGGCCAACCGCGGTGAGGATATTTCGGGGCCGCCTCTCATGGATGACGAGGAAACCAAGATTCTTTCAACTGGCAGAAGCTCCTTTAGCTCGCAGCAGTCCAGCCGACAGGATACTCAGTTTGGTTATCAAAGCCCTCAAAACCGCTTTGGTTATGAAGAAGCTCGGTCTCAGCAGAATCAGAGTCGTTTTGGTTATCAGACTGCTCAAAACCAAGAGGAGTTTACGGATGAGACTCTGCACATTGAGGTAGATCCGACCGTGACTAAGAGCCGTCGGATTGAAAACCAAAAGCGGAGCCTCTTTCAAGCCAAACTCAATAAGATTCTCCTTTGGGTAGTTATCCTGCTGATTGGTTTGATTGCTGCTATTATTTGGTGGCCTTAAAAACCTGCTCTATTGCACTTAAAAGGAAGCCTAGCCTGTCTAAGCTTCTTTTTCATCAGATGATTTGAGGTATTATATGAAAATTGGAATTATCGCAGCAATGCCCGAAGAGTTGAAGATTCTGCTGGAGCATTTAGAAAACCCGCAGAAGCACCTACGTTTGGGCCATGTCTATCATACGGGCTCTATCGGCTACCATGAAGTGGTGTTAGTCGAAAGCGGGATTGGCAAGGTTATGTCCGCTATGAGTGTGACTGTTCTGGTCAATGATTTCAAGGTTACAGCTGTGATTAATACAGGCTCAGCTGGAGCAGTGGCAGAAGGTTTGGCTATCGGCGATGTGGTGGTCGCAGATCGTCTGGTCTACCATGATGTGGATGTGACGGCCTTTGGCTATGACTACGGTCAGATGGCACGACAGCCACTCTATTTTGAAGCGAGTCGCTATCTGGTTGCTGAAATGAAGAAAATTTTAGACAAGACTCATCAGAAGGCTAGAGTAGGTTTGATTGCGACAGGTGACAGCTTTGTTGCTGGTCAAGACAAGATTGACCGCATCAAGGAGCATTTTCCAGATGTCTTGGCTGTTGAGATGGAAGGGGCAGCTATTGCCCAGGCTACTCACTCGATTGGCCTGCCCTTTATGGTTATTCGCGCCATGAGCGACACAGCTAGCCATGATGCCAATGTCACTTTTGATGAATTCATTCTTGAAGCTGGTAAACGCTCTGCAGAAACCCTGATTCAATTTCTGAAAGAGTTGGTTTAAAGGGGGAGATAGTATGTATAAAGAGTCTTATTTTGATGGTGGTCTCTTTTCTTACATCGGTCATGTGATTTTAGCTACCTTGATTACAGTATTTACGCTAGGAATTTGTGCACCTTGGGGCATGTGTATTCTGTATAATTGGAAGATAAAACATACAGTTATTAACGGGCACCGTCTTTATTTTGATGGTACTGCCATGCAGCTTTTTGGGAATTGGATCAAGTGGTGGCTCCTGACCATTGTTACCTTTGGTATTTATGGCTTTTGGCTGAAAATCAAACTGACCCAGTGGATTACCAAGCATACGCATCATGTGAATTGAAAACAAGCAAGCGAGACTTAAGTGGCTCGCTTTTCCTTTTCTTCTGTCTTGCCAAAAAATCCCTTTTGATGGTATAATCAAGGAACTGCAATCAATGATAGAGGAGAAAAAATGAGTATCTTAGAAGTGAAAAATCTCAGCCACGGTTTTGGAGACCGGGCTATTTTTGAGGATGTATCCTTCCGCCTGCTCAAGGGTGAACATATCGGCCTGGTCGGTGCCAATGGTGAGGGAAAGTCAACCTTTATGAGCATTGTGACAGGTAAAATGCTACCAGACGAAGGTAAGGTCGAGTGGTCCAAGTATGTGACGGCTGGCTATCTGGACCAGCATGCTGTTTTGGAGCAAGGCCAATCTGTCCGCGATGTCTTGCGCACGGCCTTTGACGAGCTTTTCAAGACGGAGGCTCGTATCAATGAAATCTATATGAGCATGGCTGAGGAAGGAGCGGATGTTGATGCCCTGATGGAAGAAGTGGGCGAGCTGCAGGACCGCTTGGAGAGCCGAGATTTTTATACTTTAGATGCCAAGATTGACGAGGTTGCACGGGCACTAGGTGTGATGGACTACGGTATGGAGAGTGATGTGACGGAGCTATCTGGTGGGCAGCGGACCAAGGTTCTCTTGGCTAAGCTGCTTCTTGAAAAACCGGATATCCTGCTCTTAGACGAGCCAACCAACTATCTGGATGCGGAGCACATTGACTGGCTCAAGCGTTATCTACAGAACTATGAAAATGCCTTTGTTCTGATCTCGCATGATATTCCTTTCCTGAATGATGTGATCAATATCGTCTACCATGTGGAAAATCAACAGTTGACCCGCTATTCTGGGGATTATTACCAGTTTTTAGAGGTCTATGAGATGAAAAAATCTCAGCTGGAAGCGGCCTACGAGCGCCAGCAGAAGGAAATTGCGGACCTTAAGGACTTTGTGGCTCGCAACAAAGCCCGTGTGGCGACCCGTAATATGGCCATGTCCCGCCAGAAAAAGCTGGATAAGATGGATATTATTGAGCTACAAAGTGAGAAGCCAAAGCCTACCTTTGACTTCAAGCCTGCCCGCACACCTGGACGTTTTATCTTCCAAGCCAAGGATTTGCAGATTGGTTACGACCGACCGCTAACCCAGCCCCTTAACCTGACCTTTGAGCGCAATCAGAAGGTGGCTATCATCGGGGCAAATGGAATTGGAAAAACAACCCTGCTCAAGAGTTTGCTGGGGATTATTCCGCCTATTGCAGGTCAAGTCGAGCGTGGGGACTATCTAGAGCTGGGTTATTTCGAGCAGGAAGTTGAGGGCGGCAATCGTCAGACACCGCTGGAAGCAGTCTGGAACGCCTTTCCGGCTCTTAACCAAGCAGAAGTCCGAGCAGCTCTGGCCAGATGTGGCCTGACTTCCAAGCACATCGAGAGCCAGATCCAGGTTCTTTCAGGTGGAGAGCAGGCCAAGGTCCGACTTTGCCTCCTAATGAACCGAGAAAATAATGTTCTGGTGCTGGACGAGCCGACCAACCACCTGGATGTCGATGCCAAGGAAGAGCTCAAACGAGCTCTGAAAGAATACAAGGGCAGCATCCTTATGGTCTGCCATGAGCCTGATTTCTATGAAGGCTGGATGGACCAGATCTGGGATTTTAACCAGTTGACTTGATAAAATTTAAAAAAGAAAAGAGACGGTTCATTGAGAATCGTCTCTTTCTGTTGCTAATAATTCAAAAACTGCTCGATTTCCTGCTTTTCAATCTGTTTGCCGTGCTGGCAGACTGGGCAGGTGAGGTAATGTTTTCTACCGTAAGGAAAGGTAGGAATCCAATAGAGTGTAAACTTTCGGCCGGTTTCAATAATGTCCCAAGGTGCGACGTTGTGGCAGTTGGCACACTCGATATTGCTTTGGGTCTGTCCTACGTTTTTCTGATAACCTTTATATCCCCAGATAATCATATTGATTTCCCTCCTTTATTGGTTGGGCGGCAAGCTTATTTGCTGAAGTCATAGTCCTTGATAATCTCGATTTTTTCAATCTTGATATCTTTTTTAGGCTTGTCATTATTGTCTGTTTCTGCGGCAGCGATTTTGTCCACCACATCCATACCTTCCAACACTTGGCCAAATACGGTATAAGCACCGCCATCTAAAGTAGGATTTCCACCGTTTTTATAGGCTTCGATGATTTTAGCTGGGAAGGAATCCGTAGACATTTGGCTAGTCAAATCTTTCTTGCTTTGATTGATGAAGAACTGACTGCCATTGGTACCAGGGCCTGCATTAGCCATGGATAGGGCACCACGAATATTATAGAGATATGGAGAATACTCATTTTTAAAGCCGTTTCCAGAGTCTTTAGACTTGTCTTTGCCCTTCCAGATAGACTCGCCTCCAGTGCCGTTGCCTTTAGGATCTCCGGTCTGAATCATAAATTCATTGATAACGCGGTGGAATAAAACGCCGTCATAGTAGCCTTCCTTGGCATGGGTCAGGAAGTTTTCAACGGCTAGTGGGGCTTGTTTTGGAAAGAGCTTGATGCGGATATCGCCTTCAGTCGTTACCAACTTGACTTCCGCTTCATCTTCAGCAACTTCTGTAGATAGCTGCGGAAAATTGGCATTTTCGTTGGTCATGGCATCCTTGAATTGCTCACGGAGTTTGCTGGTTTCCTCTGGGTCAGAGCTAGAGCTCACTAGTGAGGAACTGCTGGATGAGTTGGAGGAGCTAGTAGTCTCCTCTTTCTTACCTTTACCAGAGCAGCCAGCCAAGACAAGTCCTGATAAGAGGCTGATAAGAAGAATTTTTTTCATATAAAACCTTTCTCACATTAGATTGTAAACTACTGATATTTTACTACAATTAGGCTAGTTTTTCAAACCCTCCTGTGTCAGACAATCCAGGAGCAGATTTTTAAGTCCTTCTGGCTGTAAGTTTAGGTTGCGAATTGCTTCTATATCTAGCCATTCAGGTTGATAGATATTCTGGGCATGACTGCGAAGGGCTTCCTCGCCCTTAATCATGGGGGTTGATGTATGGCTGATAGTGGCGCGAAAATAGATTTCTAAGCGGTGGCCATTTCTGAAAGTAAAGGCTGGCTGAAGCTGCTTTTCAGACAAGCTCCAACCCAGCTCTTCCTGAATTTCTCGCTGAGCTACTTGGACTGCTGTCTCACCTGACTCGGCTCCGCCGCCCGGTATTACAAAATACTCTTCTCCATTTTTCCAGCGGTGGATGAGCAGTATTTGCTTGGTTTGGGGATTGTAAAGAATGACTCCGGCTCGCATTATCTTCCTCCTGATATGTTTTTACTGTTAATTAATTAGAATTTCCTTATATTCTAACACAAGAACAAGAGTTTTGCTGAGACTTGCTAAAAGTATGGTAGAGTGAACAAATTCATCTTGATGTAATTAAATTTTATCTGAAGAGAGGGTTTAATAGCAGGCGAACTTGTGCATAGAGAAATGTTATGGTAAAATAAACAGTGTAAAAATAATAAGGAGTGTTTTCCATGGAGAAAAGACTGACAAGAGATGTCAACAACAAAAAAATCGCTGGTGTATGTGCTGGTATCGCAAACTACTTTGATTTAGATCCAACCTTGGTCCGTATTCTTTGTATTGTTTTTTGCTGTGCAGCAGGTACAGGTGTCTTGGCTTACTTGATTGCCTGGGCGGTTATGCCAGAGGCTTAATAAGAATTATGTGATAGTGAAATGAGAACTGGCTAGCCCAGTTCTTTTTGCGTGGATAAATAAGTTTTTTTGTTTCTGATCTAGATAAAAGATTTCTCATCTAAGGCTCAAATATGGTATAATAAGGGTTATGGCAACTAAGAAAAACACGAAAAAAGGCAGGACAACTCGTCGGCCGACAAAAGCAGAATTAGAAAGACAAAAAGCAATAAAGAGAATGATTGCCACCTTTGTGTTGGCTCTTATTCTTTTGTTTGCAGCGATAAAGCTGGGCGCCTTTGGGGTTACCATTTATAACATGATTCGCCTCTTGGTGGGAAGCTTGGCCTATCTGGCTATTCTGGCCAGCTTTGGCTATCTCTTTTTTTTCAAGTGGCTGCACAAGCACGAAGGGTCGGTTTCAGGATTTATCAGCCTTTTTTTGGGACTGGAGTTAATTTTCCAAGCTTATTTCGTCAGTGTGTTGAAGCTAGAAGGGGCAGCTGTCTTATCCACAACTCTAGGCAGGGTCTTGACTGATCTGACAGCCTTTAAGGTCAGCTCCTTCGCGGGTGGCGGCCTGCTGGGCTCTCTCCTGTACGCGCCTATCTCTTTCCTTTTTTCAAATATCGGTTCTTATTTCTTCGGTCTGCTGCTCATTCTTTTGGGCGGTCTGCTTATGAGCCCTTGGTCTATCTATGACATTTCAGAAAAGGCTATGGCAGCCTTTCAAAATTGGAGAGAGAAGCAGGAAGAAAAGCGGCAGCTTCGTTTCTTGGAGCAGGAAGAGAAAGCTGCACAGGCAGCTATGCAAGCCATTGAAGTAGAGCAGGAAGAAGCTGAAGTCGATCCTGAAACAGGAGAGATTTTAGATGACGAGGACTTGTCAAATACAGCTGTGGACTTTGACGAGGCAGACTATGAGGAAGTGGGAGAGTATGATCCTCATGAGCCTCTGGACTTTGGTCGCGAAGAAGAGACGGAGGAGGCAGATGTAGACGTTGAAGTGGACTTTACTGCCAAGGAAAGTCTGGACTACAAGCTGCCGACCATCAACCTCTTTGCGCCCGACAAGCCTAAGAATCAGTCTAAAGAAAAGCGCATTGTCCGCGACAATATTAAGATTTTGGAAGAGACCTTTGCTAGTTTTGGGATCAAGGCTGCTGTTGAGCGGGCTGAAATCGGACCTTCCGTCACTAAGTACGAGGTCAAGCCAGCTGTTGGTGTTCGGGTCAATCGGATTTCCAATCTGGCTGATGACTTGGCTCTTGCCCTAGCTGCCAAGGATGTACGGATTGAGGCACCAATTCCTGGGAAATCCCTAGTCGGGATTGAAGTACCCAACTCTGAAGTTGCGACCGTGACTTTCCGAGAACTCTGGGAACAGTCGAAAACGGATGCCAACAAGCTCCTAGAAATCCCACTTGGGAAGGCTGTCAACGGCTCTGTCCGCTCCTTTGACTTGGCTAAGATGCCCCATCTCTTGGTAGCGGGCTCTACTGGTTCTGGAAAATCTGTGGCCGTCAACGGTATTATTGCCAGCATTCTCATGAAAGCCAGACCGGATGAAGTCAAGTTTATGATGGTGGATCCTAAGATGGTGGAGCTGTCCGTTTATAATGACATTCCTCACTTGCTTATCCCAGTCGTGACCAATCCTCGCAAGGCTAGCCGTGCACTCCAGAAGGTTGTAGATGAGATGGAAAACCGCTATGAACTCTTCTCCAAGGTCGGTGCCCGTAACATTGCTGGCTACAATGCTAAAGTAGCCGAGTACAATGCTCAGTCAGAATACAAGCAGGTGCCCCTGCCTTTAATCGTCGTCATCGTGGACGAGCTGGCTGACCTTATGATGGTGGCCAGCAAGGAAGTGGAAGATGCCATTATTCGTCTGGGACAAAAAGCGCGTGCAGCTGGGATTCACATGATTCTGGCTACCCAGCGTCCATCAGTAGATGTTATCTCCGGTCTGATTAAGGCCAATGTACCCTCTCGGATTGCCTTTGCTGTATCCAGTGGGACAGACAGTCGGACCATTCTGGATGAAAATGGAGCGGAAAAACTTTTGGGACGTGGGGATATGCTCTTTAAGCCTATTGATGAAAACCATCCGGTTCGTCTGCAGGGCTCCTTTATCTCAGATGAAGATGTGGAGCGAATCGTAGCCTTTGTCAAGAACCAAGCTGAAGCTGATTATGACGATAGCTTTGATCCGGGTGAAGTATCTGAAAGCGATATTGAGTCTGGCGGTGGAGATGATGGAGGAGATCCCCTCTTTGAAGAAGCCAAGGCCTTGGTTATCGAGACTCAGAAAGCCAGTGCATCTATGATTCAGCGACGACTCTCGGTTGGCTTTAACCGAGCCACTCGTCTCATGGAAGAGCTGGAAGCGGCAGGCGTTATCGGGCCGGCCGAGGGAACCAAGCCGAGAAAAGTTTTGCAGACGAATTAATTCTAATTTCACTAGTCTGCTAGCAAGATAATCATTTGATAAAAACAAATCTGCCAGCAGTCAGCCGGCAGATTTTCTCTACTTACACATTGCCAAGGAAAGGAAAAAAGTATGAAACTAGACACCATTCACCATATAGCCATCATTGGTCATGATTATGCCAAGACCAGGGAGTTTTATGTGGACAAGCTGGGCTTTGATATGCTAGACGAGCACCATCGGCCGGACAAGCAGGATATTCTTTTTAATGTCCGCAAGGGAAATCTGACTCTGGAAATTTTTATCAAGGAAGAAGCTCCCAAGCGTCCAGCCCTGCCTGCTCCAGAGCATACCGGTCTACGGCATCTGGCCTTCCGAGTGAAAGATGTCGAAGAAACGCTAGCGGAATTTGACCGTTTGGAGATTCCCCATACTGAGCTGCGCTATGACGACTTCGACGGCCGTAAGATGGCTTTCTTCTTTGATCCGGATGGACTGCCTTTAGAGATTCATGAATAAAACTAGGAAAATCGGGAGGTCCTTCTTTCACGGCAAAAGAAGGACTTGTAAGTCCCGCATATGAAAAACCCATCGGCTATCTGATAACCGATGGGTTTTATTTTATATTGCTACAAAAAGAGTCCGATGACCATGGCTAGGTACATGAAGAAGGTCAGAAGAAAACCTGCTCGCCAGAAGAACTTAAAGAACTTAGGGTAGTAGAAGCTCCGTTTTTTCTTGAGAAAATAGATGGTGATGGCGATAGCGAGAACTGAGAGAGCTAGAGTCAGTTGGGGCAGCAAGCTATGATAGTAGGCCTTGTCTGAAATAATATAAAATTCCACAACAAAAAGCGGAAAAGCCAAATCCGCAAAGTTTAAACCGTATTTTCTTAATTGAAAAACTCGCACTGTAATAGTGGTTAAAATCAAAGTTAAAAAGATAAATAAAATCGAAGCAATCTTTAATAGTGTCATAAGATTATTTTACCACAAAAAATTCAAAAAAGAAGATAAAATTCCTTGCATTTAACAAAGTTTAGTGTATAATAGAAAGGTATGCGAAAAGCATACTTGTGGGAGGTAAAAATCTTTATTTACCGCCAAAACCACAAAGGAGGATTTAAAAATGGCTAAAAAAGTCGAAAAACTTGTAAAATTGCAAATCCCTGCTGGTAAAGCTACTCCAGCTCCACCAGTTGGTCCTGCGCTTGGTCAAGCCGGTATCAACATCATGGGATTCACTAAGGAGTTCAATGCTCGTACAGCTGATCAAGCTGGTATGATTATTCCAGTTGTTATCTCAGTATACGAAGACAAATCATTCACTTTCGTGACTAAGACTCCGCCAGCTGCTGTTCTTTTGAAGAAAGCTGCAGGCGTTGAAAAAGGTTCTGGTGAGCCAAACAAAACGAAAGTTGCAACAGTTACTCGTGCGCAAGTACAAGAAATTGCTGAAACTAAGATGCCAGATTTGAACGCTGCAAACATTGAGTCTGCAATGCGTATGATTGAAGGTACTGCTCGTTCTATGGGATTCACTGTTGTTGACTAATCAATAACGCTCATCCCATTTGCCCGCACTACACTTGATCAGATTGACGAGTGACGTGGGAGATGAAAATCGATTGAACCACTTACAAGGAGAAAGATAAAATGGCTAAAAAAAGCAAACAACTTCGTGCTGCTCTTGAAAAAATCGACAGCACAAAAGCATACAGCGTAGAAGAAGCTGTAGCACTTGCAAAAGAAACTAACTTTGCAAAATTCGATGCAACTGTAGAAGTTGCTTACAACTTGAACATCGACGTTAAAAAAGCTGACCAACAAATCCGTGGCGCAATGGTATTGCCAAACGGAACTGGTAAAACTTCACGTGTTCTTGTTTTCGCACGTGGTGCTAAAGCAGAAGAAGCGAAAGCTGCTGGTGCAGACTTCGTTGGTGAAGATGACCTCGTTGCAAAAATCAACGACGGTTGGTTGGACTTTGACGTAGTAATCGCTACACCTGATATGATGGCTCTTGTAGGTCGCCTTGGACGTGTCCTGGGACCTCGTAACTTGATGCCAAACCCTAAGACTGGTACTGTAACAATGGACGTTGCAAAAGCAGTTGAAGAGTCTAAAGGTGGTAAGATTACTTACCGTGCAGACCGTGCAGGTAACGTACAAGCTATCATTGGTAAAGTTTCATTTGAAGCTGACAAGTTGGTTGAAAACTTCAAAGCTTTCAACGACACAATCCAAAAAGCGAAACCAGCTACTGCTAAAGGTACTTACGTAACCAACCTGACTATCACTACTACACAAGGTGTTGGTATCAAGGTTGACGTAAACTCACTTTAAGAATTAAATTGAACTGCCTTCGGGTAGTTCTTTTTTTGAAATAAAAATGCTGATAACGATTACAAACTCATAGAAACATGTTATAATAATATCGAATCAATTTATTTTATAATAAAAGGAGACGGTGTCATGAAAAAAGATCAGAACCAGCTAACCTGGCTGATGGTATCTCTGATTGCTTTTAATATGGTCTGGGGTCTGGGCAATGTAGTTAATAACTACTCCCAGCAAGGCATTTCTGTAATTGTTTCTTGGATTCTTATCCTAGCTATTTACTTTATTCCCTATGCCCTCATCGTGGGGCAGCTAGGCTCGACTTTTAAGGAGAGCGGAGGCGGTGTCAGTGACTGGGTGGAGAAAACCTCTACCAAGCGGCTGGCTTATTTTGCAGCCTGGACTTATTGGGTGGTGCATATTCCTTATCTGGCTCAAAAGCCACAGGGTGTTTTGATTCCGCTGGGCTGGGCTATTCAGGGAAATGGCGACTTTTTGAGCAGTCTTGATATTCATTGGATTGTTATTCTTAGCTTGCTGATTTTCGGTGCCTTTCTCTATTTGTCTACCAAGGGGCTGTCCACGCTCAAGGTGATTGGGGGCTTGGCGGGAAGTGCCATGCTGATTATGTCTTTCCTCTTCGTTCTCTTGGCGGTCGGGGCGCCTTTTATCAAACCTGACATGCAGTTTGCGACGGCCAATATGGATAAGCTTAGCACTTACATTCCCAATTTTGATTTTTCTTATTTCACGACTATCTCCCTCTTAGTCTTTGCGGTCGGCGGGGCTGAGAAAATCTCGCCTTACGTTAACCAAACACGCAATCCAGCCAAGGAATTTCCAAAGGGGATGATTGTCATGGCTGTCATGGTTGGAGCATCTGCTATCCTAGGCTCTATTGCTATGGGCATGCTTTTTGATGGCAGCAATATTCCTGAAGACCTGATGAGAAACGGCGCTTACCAAGCCTTCCAAAAGCTGGGCAACTACTGGGGAGTGGGCAATGTACTAGTAGTCATCTATGCCCTGACCAACATGGTTGGACAGATTGCTGCACTGGCTTTCTCTATTGACGCGCCTCTGCAAATCATGCTCAATAATGCCGATGAAGAGTTTGTCCCAAGTTGGCTGCGCAAGCGGACATCAAAAGGAGTCCTCATTAACGGTTACATCCTGACTGGGATTTTGGTTAGCTTACTAATTATTCTGCCTATCTTTGGAATCAAAGAAATTGACGGCCTGGTCAAATGGATGACCAACCTCAACTCCATCGTTATGCCCATGCGGTATCTCTGGGTATTCCTGGCCTATATGTTATTAAACAAAGCTTGGAAAAAGTACAAAGATGCTGAGTACAAGTTTACCAAAAATCCAAAAGTTGGCTTTGCCATCGGAGCTTGGTGCTTCCTCTTTACAGCCTTTGCCTGTATTTTAGGGATGGTTCCGAAAGTAGACTTTGCCAAAGATCCAGCTGGATGGCAATTCTCTCTCTTGACAAATATCCTGACGCCAATCGTCTTGATCAGTCTGGGTGTCATCCTGCCACTCTTAGCTAAACGAGAAAAGAAACAGTCATTCAAGCAGTGAGTAGACCTAGCAAAAGATGATTAAAGTATTCATTCCCAGTCCTATCTGATGATGGGGCTGGTTTTTCTGTGAAATGAGCTTGCCTGCTCTGCTATTTTACTAAAAGGAAAAAAGAAAAATTTCAGTGATTTAACTATATAAAAATCACAAAATGTGGTAAAATAGTACAGATAAAATAAGGAGTAAAAAAATGGTAGAACCTAAGTATAAGCGTATTTTGATTAAGTTGTCAGGTGAAGCTCTTGCCGGTGAAAAAGGCGTTGGTATTGATATTCAGACTGTTCAGAAGATGGCGGAAGAAATCAAAGAAGTTCATGATTTGGGAGTTCAAATTGCTCTGGTTATCGGAGGCGGAAACCTTTGGCGGGGTGAGCCGGCAGCAGAAGCAGGCATGGACCGCGTGCAGGCCGACTATACTGGTATGTTGGGCACTGTCATGAATGCGCTGGTAATGGCGGATTCACTACAGCAAGTCGGTGTAGATACGCGCGTGCAGACTGCGATTGCTATGCAGCAGGTAGCTGAACCTTATATCCGAGGTCGGGCTCTTCGTCATCTGGAAAAAGGCCGTATCGTCATTTTCGGTGCAGGTATTGGTTCTCCTTATTTTTCAACCGATACAACTGCTGCCTTACGTTCAGCAGAGATTGAAGCAGATGCGATTCTTATGGCCAAAAATGGCGTGGACGGTGTTTACAATGCCGATCCTAAGAAAGACAAGACCGCAGTTAAGTTTGATGAGCTGACCCACCGGGATGTCATCAGCAAGGGACTGCGGATTATGGACTCAACGGCTTCGACCTTGTCTATGGACAATGACATTGACTTAGTTGTCTTTAATATGAATGAGCCGGGCAATATCAAGCGTGTTGTTATCGGTGAGCAAATCGGAACAACAGTATCAAATAATTTATAAGAACGGAGATTAGAAACTCATGGCAAATGCAATTGTAGAAAAAGCAAAAGAAAGAATGACCCACTCGCACCAAAGTCTGGCTCGTGAATTTGGCAGCATCCGTGCAGGCCGCGCCAATGCCAGCCTTTTAGACCGCATCCATGTGGAGTACTATGGAGTAGAAACTCCGCTCAATCAAATCGCTTCGATTACGATTCCGGAAGCACGTGTCCTTTTGGTCACACCTTTTGACAAGTCTTCTATCAAGGACATTGAGCGTGCGCTTAATGCTTCTGACCTTGGGATTACGCCAGCCAGCGATGGATCTGTGATTCGTCTGGTCATTCCAGCTCTGACAGAGGAAACTCGCCGGGACTTGGCTAAAGAAGTGAAAAAGGTCGGTGAAAATGCTAAAGTTGCCATCCGTAACATCCGCCGCGATGCTATGGACGAAGCTAAGAAGCAGGAAAAAGCCAAAGAAATCACTGAAGATGAATTGAAGACTTTGGAAAAGGATATTCAAAAAGTAACGGACGATGCTGTCAAACATATCGATGAGATGACAGCCAATAAAGAAAAAGAACTTTTAGAAGTTTAACATTTTTATCAGAATCAAAACTCAGTTGGCTTTGGCTGACTGAGTTGTTTTAACATCAAAAATCCTTGCCTGGTTTGAAGAAGCAAGGTAGAAAATAGGTCTATATGAATACAAATCTTGCCAGCTTCATCGTGGGTATCATCACGGATGAAAATGATCGTTTTTACTTTGTTCAAAAGGATGGTCAGGTTTACGCTCTTTCTAAGGAAGAGGGGGCGCATGAGCTGGGTCAGTCTGTCAAAGGCTTTGCTTACAGCGATATGAAGCAGAAGCTTCGCCTGACAACTCTTGAAGTTACAGCGACCCAAGACCAGTTTGGCTGGGGAACAGTAACGGAGGTTCGCAAGGATCTAGGCGTCTTTGTCGATACCGGTCTGCCTGATAAGCAAATCGTCGTGTCACTTGACATCTTGCCAGAAATCAAGGAACTTTGGCCTAAGAAAGGCGACCGCCTTTATATCCGTCTGGATGTGGACAAGAAAGATCGCATCTGGGGCCAACTGGCTTATCAAGAGGATTTCCAGCGTCTGGCTCGTCCTGCCTACAATAACATGCAAAATCAAAACTGGCCAGCCATCGTTTATCGGCTCAAGCTTTCTGGCACCTTTGTCTACCTGCCGGAGAATAATATGTTGGGCTTCATCCATCCAAGTGAGCGTTATGCAGAGCCACGTCTAGGACAAGTCTTGGATGCACGGGTGATTGGCTTCCGTGAAGTAGACCGCACGCTTAACCTCTCCCTCAAGCCTCGCTCCTTTGAAATGCTAGAAAATGATGCTCAGATGATTCTGACTTATCTGGAGAGCAATGGCGGCTTCATGACCTTGAACGACAAGTCTTCACCAGACGACATCAAGGCTACCTTTGGCATTTCCAAAGGCCAGTTTAAAAAAGCTCTAGGTGGGCTGATGAAAGCTGGTAAAATCAAGCAGGACCCGACTGGAACGGAGTTGGTGTGAGGATAAAGAGTCGTGTATCTAGAGCTGATGCTTATAGAAATACGATTTTAAAGAAATGAAAGGAACCTATGAGAAAATCTTTTTACAGCTGGCTGATGACAGAACGCAATCCTAAGAGCAAGGAGTCCAAGGCTATTTTGGCGGATTTGGCTTTTCAGGATACGGCCTTTCCCAAGCATACGGATGATTTTGACGAGGTCAGTCGTTTTCTGGAGGAGCACGCAAATTTTTCCTTTAACTTGGGCGAGTTCGATGCTATTTGGGAAGAGTATCAGGCACATTGAGTGGATAGTGGCTAGGGATAGTCATTTTCTGCTTGCTTTGATATAATAAAGGTAATTCATTCAATAAATTAAAATAGAGAGGTTCTTTGTTTGCAGGAACATTCAGTAGAATTGAAACTGGGCCATCCAGATGATGCTTTTCATCTCTTTGGCTCTAATGAACGCCATCTGCGCCTGATGGAGCAGGAATTGAAGGTAACCATTCATGCCCGAACCGAGATTGTGCAGATTTTGGGTACGGAGGCTGCCTGTGAAGAGACCAGACAGGTCATTCAGGCTCTGTTGGTCTTGGTCAATCGTGGCATGACCATCGGTACTCCCGATGTTGTGACAGCCATCACCATGGTCAAAAATGATGAAATTGATAAGTTTGTAGCTCTTTACGAAGAAGAGATTATCAAGGACAGCTATGGCAAGCCGATTCGGGTCAAGACACTTGGCCAAAAAATCTATGTGGACAGCGTTAAAAATCATGATATCGTCTTTGGGATCGGGCCAGCTGGAACAGGGAAGACTTTTCTGGCGGTGACCTTGGCGGTGACAGCTCTCAAGCGTGGGCAGGTCAAGCGAATTATCCTGACACGTCCAGCAGTGGAAGCTGGTGAGAGTTTGGGCTTTCTGCCTGGTGACCTTAAGGAAAAGGTGGATCCTTATCTGCGGCCGGTCTATGATGCCTTGTATCAGATTTTGGGTAAGGATCAAACGACGCGCCTCATGGAGCGAGAAATCATTGAGATTGCACCTTTAGCCTATATGCGGGGGCGGACGCTGGATGATGCTTTTGTAATTCTGGACGAGGCACAGAATACCACCATCATGCAGATGAAGATGTTTCTTACACGTCTGGGCTTCCAGTCCAAGATGATTGTCAATGGAGACATCAGCCAGATTGACCTGCCTCGCAATGTTAAGTCGGGTCTCATTGATGCTCAGGAGAAATTAAAGAACATCTCCCAGATCGACTTTGTACATTTCTCAGCTAAGGATGTCGTTCGTCATCCAGTGGTGGCGGAGATTATCCGAGCTTATGAACCAGCTCCTGTTAAAGAGGCAGCAACTGAGCCAGAAGAAATGAAATAACATACGAAAAGAGCAGATTTATTTCTGCTCTTTTTTGTAGGATTAATTTTAAAAGTCGAAATTTTCAACTAAACGAGTTCGTCAATAGATGTGTAGTCCTTGTTGAGGCCTTCTGCAACTGGTTGGCTGGTGATGTGACCTTGGTAGGTTGTGACACCTTGGCGCAGTCCTTGGTCATCTGCAATGGCTTGTTTGAAGCCTTTTCCTGCCAAGGCTTCAATATAAGGAAGGGTGACATTGGTCAGGGCAATGGTAGAAGTGCGGGCTACGGCACCAGGGATATTAGCAACTGCATAGTGGAGGACACCATGTTTTTCGTAGACAGGTTCGGTGTGGGTCGTCACGCGGTCGGCTGTTTCAATGACACCGCCCTGGTCAACAGCTACGTCTACAATGACAGAGCCAGGACGCATTTGCTTAACCATATCGTCTGTCACCAGTTTTGGAGCCTTCGCACCAGGGATGAGTACTGCGCCAATCACGACATCTGCCTCTCGAACGCTAGCTTCGATATTGAACGGATTAGACATAAGGGTCTGGATTTGATGACCGAAGACATCTTCTAGGACAGACAGGCGCTTAGCGCTGATATCCAAAATAGTCACTTGAGCACCTAGTCCTAGAGCGATACGAGCGGCATGGGTCCCTACGACTCCGCCACCGATAATGGTAACTTTTCCTTTCGGAACACCCGGAACACCGCCAAGAAGTACGCCAGATCCACCTTCGCGCTTAGTCAGGAAGTGGGCTCCGATTTGGACAGCCATCCGTCCAGCTACCTCACTCATAGGTACCAAGAGTGGCAGTTGTCCATCTTGATCGCGAACGGTTTCGTAGGCCAGACCAGTTGTCTTGGCACTTGTCATAGCATCTGCTAGTTCAGGAGCGGCAGCCATGTGTAGGTAGGTAAAGAGCAAGAGGTCATCACGCAGGAAGCCATATTCAGCTGCCAGAGGTTCTTTGACCTTGACCACTAGCTCAGCTGCCCACGCTTCTGCAGCAGTAGGGACGATTTTTGCACCTTGCTTTTGGTAGTCTGCATCTGTAAAACCAGATCCCAGCCCCGCATTTGTCTCAATCAGAACTTCATGGCCTTTACCAACGAGGCTATGAACACCAGCTGGTGTTAGAGCGACACGATTTTCATTGTTTTTGATTTCTTTTGGAATACCGATTAACATAAAAAATATGCTCCTTTTTTAAGATGTTTTTATTGTATATGAAAACGCTTCAAAAATCAAGAAAAAATCGGAGCGGTTTGCTTTCATTAGTGAATTGTGCTATTCTGTTAAGAAAAAATAGGAGGCCCTGATGGAAAATATTTATGTCAAACTGGCCCGTCATACCAGACTGGAAACTGAGCGGTTGATTCTGCGTCCAGTGACCTTGGAAGATGCCCCAGCGATGTTTGAGTACGCTTCGGATGAGGAAAATACTCGCTATACCTTTGAGACTAACAAAAGCCTGGAAGAAACACGCAACAATATCGCTCTCTTCTATCTGGCCAATCCTTTGGGGCGCTGGGGAATAGAAGTAAAGGAAAGCAGCAAATTCATCGGGACTATTGACCTGCATAAGATCAGGCTGGACTTGAAAACGGCGGCTATCGGATATGTAATCAATAAAAGATACTGGAATCAGGGCTACACGACAGAGGCCAATCGCGCAGTCATCAAGCTGGCTTTTGAGGAAGTCGGAATGAATAAACTTGTAGCGCTGCATGATGTGGACAATCCCGCTTCTGGCCGGGTTATGGTCAAGTCTGGTATGAAATATTCCCACGAAGAGCCTTACGCATCACTAGACAAACATGAGAAAGGCCGCATTGTGACACGGGTTTATTACTATCTGACTAAGGAAGATTATTTTGCAAAAAAATGAGAAAGGATATTGACAAGCACCTATCTACATGATATATTAGATAGGTACGCTGATTTAGCTCAGTTGGCAGAGCGCATCCATGGTAAGGATGAGGTCGCCGGTTCGATCCCGGCAATTAGCATTATAATACTTTTAAATAATACACTATCTCGGCCAATTGGTCGTTTTTTTGTTTGATTTGAAATAAAATCGTATTAAAACCCAAAATTATCCCAAAAACTTTATAGAAGAATATTAAAACTATAAAATAAAACAATTTATTTACTTTCATTGATTTAAACGTGATGTTTTTGTCAGCAATTAGCATCTTGTAGGACAAGGTTGGGTTTTCCCAGCCTTGTCTTTTTGTCAATGATAGCAGGTAGTGAAAGGCAAAGTTTCGGGAAGGTATAAAATAAAAAAAGAACTGCTTTTGTCTTTGCGGTGAGTGGTTGACAAATCTGCTCTGCTATTTTCCAAAACCCTGCCCTCGGCTCCCTAAAGTGAGTCGAAATATGATATAATAAGGTAATACTAGCAAAGCGGGTAAGATATGTATATCGAAATAGTAGATGAAACGGGTCAGGTTTCGGAAGAGATTCTTAAACAGACCCAGGAAATTTTGGAGTTTGCGGCCCAGAAAACGGGCAAGGAAAATAAGGAAATGGCTGTGACTTTTGTCAGCAATGAGCGCAGTCATGAACTCAATTTGGAATATAGAGATACGGATCGGCCAACGGATGTGATTAGCTTGGAGTACAAGCCTGAGCTGGATATTGCTGTTGACGAGGAGGATTTGCTGGACCACCCTGAGCTAGCTGAGATGCTGGAGGATTTTGACGCCTATATCGGCGAGCTGTTCATTTCAGTGGACAAGGCGCGTGAGCAGGCTGAAGAATACGGCCACAGCTTTGAGCGGGAGATGGGCTTTTTGGCAGTGCATGGTTTTCTGCATATCAACGGCTATGATCACTATACGCCGGAAGAAGAAGCAGAAATGTTTGGTTTACAGGAAGAAATTTTAACTGCTTATGGACTCACAAGGAAATAACAAACGCAAATGGAAAAATCGAGATGTGGTCTCGAGTCTGGAATTTGCTTTAACTGGTATTTTTACAGCCTTTAAAGAGGAGCGCAATCTGCGCAAGCATGTACTTTCGGCTCTGGCGGTGATAGTTGCGGGACTGATTTTTGGCTTGTCCGCGATAGAATGGCTCTTTCTCTTTTTGAGCATTTTTCTGGTCATTGCCTTTGAGATTGTCAATTCTGCCATTGAAAATGTCGTGGATTTGGCCAGTGATTACCACTTTTCTATGCGGGCAAAGAATGCCAAGGATATGGCAGCGGGAGCTGTTCTGGTCGTGTCTGGCTTTGCTGTTGTGACAGGGCTGATTATTTTTGTTCCCAAGATTTGGGATTGGATTTTTTAAAGATTTGAAAATCGGGGGAGACTGCCGATTTTCTGCTGTTTAAATGGAAATAATAGAGGTGAAATTATGACTTTTAAATCAGGTTTTGTAGCTATTTTAGGACGTCCTAATGTTGGGAAATCAACCTTTTTGAATCATGTTATGGGGCAAAAAATTGCCATCATGAGCGATAAGGCTCAGACCACTCGCAATAAAATTATGGGGATTTACACGACGGATAAGGAGCAGATTGTCTTTATCGATACGCCGGGAATCCATAAGCCTAAGACGGCTCTAGGCGATTTTATGGTGGAAGCAGCTTACAGCACCCTGCGTGAGGTGGATACCGTCCTCTTCATGGTGCCGGCTGATGAGCCGCGTGGCAAGGGCGATGACATGATTATCGAACGCCTGAAAGCGGCTAAAGTACCAGTTATTTTGGTGGTTAATAAGATTGATAAAGTTCATCCAGATCAGCTTTTAGCGCAAATTGATGATTTCCGTCAGCAGATGGACTTCAAAGAAATCGTGCCGATTTCAGCCCTGCAAGGCAATAATGTGTCCCATCTGATTGACATCCTTAGTGAGAATTTGGAGGAAGGCTTCCAGTATTTCCCAGAAGACCAGATTACCGACCATCCGGAGCGGTTTCTGGTGTCTGAGATGATTCGGGAGAAGGTGTTGATGCTGACACGGGAGGAAATTCCCCACTCAGTCGCGGTGGTCGTTGACAGTATGAAGCGAGACGAGGAGACGGACAAGGTCCATATCCGAGCGACTATCATGGTGGAGCGTGACAGCCAAAAAGGCATTATCATCGGTAAAGGCGGTTCCATGCTGAAGAAAATCGGATCCATGGCTCGGCGCGATATTGAGCTCATGCTGGGGGACAAGGTCTTCCTAGAAACTTGGGTCAAGGTCAAGAAAAACTGGCGGGACAAGAAGCTGGACTTGGCGGACTTTGGCTATAATAAGAAGGAGTATTGAATCCCTAAGGAAGCTAGGAAAAAATATGTTTAAAATAGTAGTGAAAGAGAGCATAACATTTTGTTATCTCTTTTTACTACAAACTAGCAGCAAGATAGAAAATTGTTGATATTACGTTATTTAATATTTATTATCCTTCCGTTAATCTACAAATATTGTTCCGTTAATCCTCGTATTGTTCCGAACTATGGTATAATAGAGGGAGAAAGTGAGGAGTGCTCATGTATATGACAGTGAGGCAGGCAGCTGATCTCTGGGGGATTTCTGATCGTCGAGTTCGCTCTCTGTGCAGTCAGGGAAAGATTCCGGGTGCTGTCCAAGAAGGGCGTTTGTGGAGGATTCCCTCAGATGCCAGAAAGCCAGCAGATGGCCGTTATAAAAAAGTCGAGAGCCTCTTGCCCTTGATTGATGAAAAGATGATGCAGCTGTCAAAACTTCGCCCTTTGACGGATGGAGAGCTGGAGCGGCTGAATGAAGAGTTCACAGTCGAATATACTTATAACTCAAATGCCATTGAGGGCAATACTCTGACCTTGCGTGAGACAGATTTGGTCCTGCGTGGATTGACTATTGACCAAAAGCCTTTAAAAGATCATATGGAGGCAATCGGTCATCAGGAGGCTTTTCAGTATGTTCAAAGGCTTGTTGAGGAGAACCAGCCTTTGTCAGAACAGATGATAAAGGATATTCATTATCTAGTATTATCGGATAAAAAAAATGACCGAGGTATTTATCGGAGAGTCCCGGTGCGCATCATGGGAGCAGCCAATGAACCAGCTCAGCCGTATATGATTGCTCCATTGATGGAAAAGCTCCTAGTGGACTATGCTGTAAGTCAGGAAAATATGGTGACCAAGCTAGCTCAGTTTCATATTGCCTTTGAGAGTATCCATCCGTTTATTGACGGTAATGGCCGAACGGGGAGGCTCTTGGTGAATTTGGAGTTGATGAAGGCGGGCTATCCACCGATTGATATAAAATTTACGGATAGATTGGCCTATTATCAAGCATTTGATGACTTTCATTCAAAAGGAAGTTTATCGGCAATGGAGGATTTATTTGCCAAATATATCAATGAAAGATTGGATATGTATTTGGAGATTCTATCTCTTGGTGATGAAGCATAAGGAGAGCAGATTTATTTATGATTGATATAAATTTTGCCAATCCTGCTTTCTTTATCTCAGGGGGGAAAGAAGCCGAAACCATTCATGACTGGCACCGCAGGTTGGCACAGAAAAATGTTAGGTCTGAATACGCCTACTATCCTTACAAAGGGCATGCTTGGCTTTTTAGTGATGTGGATACGCATATTCAGCTGCTGCGCTATTTCTTTCAAAATGCTGCCTTTCCAAAGAAATTGAAAGGATTTTGATATGGACTATATTTCCTATATTCGCTCTAAGGTGGGGCACGATAAGGTTATTCTGAATTTTGCTGGTGGAATTCTGGCAGACGAGGAAGGTCGTGTGCTTCTGCAGTTGCGAGGTGATAAGAAAACATGGGCGATTCCTGGTGGAGCTATGGAGCTCGGGGAAACTTCTCTTCAAGCAGCCCTGCGTGAATTTCACGAAGAGACAGGCATTGCTGTTGAAGCCAAGCGCTTGCTGAATGTTTATACTAATTTTGATGAATCTTATCCTAATGGTGACAAAGTGCAGACGGTTGTCTTTCTGTATGAGTTGCAGGCACTGGAGAATGTTGATATTTCCAATTTTCACAATGAGGAAACACTACGGTTAGGCTTTTTTTCTAAAGAAGAAATAGCAGAGCTGGAAAATGTATCAGATAAACACCGCCTGATGCTGGATGAGTATTTTTCGGACAGCTTTGCAATGGGGCTTTGATAACTTACTATGAGCAGGTCGTTTATTTAGAACAAAATCATACTGCATAGTTTGATTGAATTATCGTTTTACAATATTTCTTGACCTAGTTGAATTATTGTTTTATAATAATTGTAAGGGTAAATTATCGTAAAACAATAAGGAGGTAAGCTATGAAGATGCGAATTTTGAAACAAGTAATAACCATAATTACTTGTTTGGTACAAATATTTTGTGCTTTCTGGTTTTTAGCTAGAGGTTTTGTAGCCATTGTCTTGATGATTTATAACTGGCAATCAACTGCTACCCCACTTGCAGAGTTATTAAGGGTATCTTATGAAATGATTTGGCTGGGTTTGCTTCCGATTTTGCTCTTTGGTCTGATTCGTTCTTTTCTACACCGCATGCTAGTTCACCAGTTTTTTACGAACGAAAGTTATAGGATTAGTAAATATCTGTTGATTTTAGTTACTTGTTTACCTATTGGTAGTATTATATGGGATATTTTTATCGGTCAAAAATCTATACAGTCGTGGATAGAGTTTGTAGATAATATATTTCTGCCCTATATTGATAGTCTGGCTTTGGTAGTTGTCTTAGAGGTCTTGCATCTTGTCATAAAAAACGGGAAGACGATTCAAGAAGATGTAGATGGTTTTGTGTGATGGGAAAAATCAAAGTTAATTTAGATAAAGTATTGGAAAAAAAGGGCTTGACCTCTAAAGAATTGGCGGAAATTATTGGCATTACACAAGCAAATTTGTCTATTCTAAAAACAGGTAAGGCTAAAGGTATTCGTTTTGCAACCTTGCTGACTATCTGTGAAACGTTGGATTGTCAGCCTGCTGATATTTTAGAGTATATTTCTGACTAATAAATAGAAGATAGAAAGGAGCTTTATGCCTGAATTACCTGAAGTGGAAACGGTTCGGCGTGGTTTGGAACGTCTAGTTGTTGGCAAGACGATTGGGCAGGTGCGGGTCCGCTATGCTAAGATGATTGGTACGGGAGTGGATAGCTTTGTCCATGACTTGCCAAGTCAGACCATTGAAAGGATTGGCCGTCGGGGCAAGTATTTGCTTTTTTACCTGACGGGTGGAGTGCTGATTTCCCATCTGCGAATGGAAGGCAAGTATCTTTTTTATCCTGATGCGGTGCCTGAGCGCACGCATGCCCATGTCTTTTTCGAGATGACAGATGGTGGAACGCTTGTTTATGAGGATGTTCGTAAGTTTGGGACCATGGAGCTATTGAGAAAGGATCAGCTGGAGACTTATTTTACTGCCAGAAAGCTTGGTCCTGAGCCGACAGAGGCGGACTTTCTTTTGGCGCCTTTTGCAGCAGCTTTGGGTCGTTCCAAGAAGCCTATAAAACCCTATTTGCTGGAGCAGACTTTGGTCGTTGGACTGGGCAATATCTATGTAGACGAGGCCCTTTGGCGGGCGCGGATTCATCCGGCCAGGCCTGCAGCTAGTCTAAAGCCTGCTGAGGCCAAGCGGCTGCGTGAGCAGATTATAGAAGTTTTGCAGCTCGGGATTGAAAAGAGAGGATCGACCATTCGGACCTATCGTAATGCTTTGGGTGAAGATGGCACTATGCAGGATTTTCTGCAGGTCTATGGAAAGACTGGCCAACCTTGTGCTAGATGCAGCAGTCCGATTGAAAAAATTAAGTTGGGTGGACGCGGTACTCATCTCTGTCCTCACTGCCAGAAAGCGAGGTAGCTGTCATGGTAAGAATTATCGGTATCACTGGCAGCATTGCCTCGGGTAAGTCAACTGTGACAGAGTTTTTAAGACGGCAGGGTTATCAGGTCATTGATGCGGATCAGGTAGTGCATGAGCTGCAAGAGCCGGGGGGACGGCTTTATCAAGCTCTTTTATCTACTTTTGGCTCATCTATCTTACAGGAAGATGGGCGCTTGGACCGGCCTAAGCTGGGAGCTATGATTTTTGGGAATCCCGAACTCTTGGAGCAGTCCAGTCAAATACAAAATCAGATTATCCGCGAGGAACTGGCTGGCAGACGAGATTTGCTGGCAGAGACGGAAGATATCTTTTTTATGGATCTTCCCTTGCTGTTTGAGTTACAATATGAAGACTGGTTTGACCAAATCTGGCTGGTGGATGTGACAGAGGAAACTCAGCTCAGTCGTCTTATGTCTCGAAATGCTCTCAGTCAGGAAGAGGCAGAAAAACGCATAGCAGCTCAGCTATCTCTCCGAGAAAAACGAAAGAGGGCGAATGTGCTGATAGATAATAATGGCTCGCTTGAGGAAACTCGACAGCAGATTCGCAATGCTTTGCAGAAATTAGAAAGAAGATGATTTATCACGACACAAGTAAATTGGAAACATAACCTGAAAGTCGCTTGGTTTGGGAACTTCCTGACAGGTGCCAGCATTTCTCTGGTGACGCCTTTTATGCCACTTTTCGTGGAGCAGCTGGGTGCCAGAGGTCATGAGGTGGAGTATTACGCTGGGCTAGGGATTTCTCTCTCTGCAATCTCAGCGGCCCTGCTCTCTCCTGTTTGGGGAAGTCTGGCTGATCGATATGGCCGCAAGCCTATGATGGTACGTGCGGCTTTTGCCATGGTTTTTACTATGGGCGGTATTGCCTTTGTGCCCAATATTTTCTGGCTCTTGCTCCTACGCTTTCTAAACGGTGTTTTCGCTGGTTATGTTCCCAACAGCACAGCTCTGATTGCCAGTCAGGCTCCCAAGGAAAAAACGGGTTATGCTCTGGGAACTCTCTCGACCGGTGTCGTTGCGGGTAATCTTATGGGGCCATTTATTGGCGGTCTGATTGCGGAGATGTTCGGTATTCGCAATGTCTTTCTTCTGATTGGCGCCTTTTTTCTAGCATCAGCCTTAATGACCTTTTATTTGATTCGGGAGGATTTTGTGCCAGTGACCCGACAAGAAGAGGTAGGCTATAGGGAATTGCTGCGTCAACTCAGGTATCCTAAGATGCTGATTAATCTCTTTCTGACCAGCTTTGTTATCCAGTTTGCAGCTCAATCTATCAGCCCTATCCTTGCCCTCTATGTCAGAGAACTGGGTCAAAAGGACAATCTGATTTTTGTTTCGGGTCTCATCGTTTCTAGCATGGGACTTTCCAGCATGATGAGCTCCAGTATTTTGGGGCGGTTAGGAGACCGTATCGGAAATCACAGGCTCCTGGTGCTGGCTCAGTTCTATTCAATCCTGATTTATCTGCTCTGTGCCAATGCTGGCTCCCCTATGCAGCTAGGCTTTTATCGCTTTTTATTTGGTCTAGGAACAGGGGCGCTGATACCAGGTGTCAATGCTCTGCTAAGTAAGATAACACCCAAATTTGGAATCTCTAGGATTTTCAGCTATAATCAGATTTTCTTTTATCTGGGTGGGGTGGTCGGCCCTATGTCTGGATCGTTCATTGCGGCAGCCTATGGCTATCATTCAGTCTTTTATGCAACAGCAGGGCTAGTTGCTGTCAGTATGCTGGCCAATCTCTTTAGTTTTCGAAATTTATTTAAAAAGAAGGATATCTAGTGCGCGTTAAAATAAATTTAAAATGTTCCAGCTGCGGCAGTCAGAACTATCTGACCAGCAAAAATACTAAAACGCATCCGGACAAAATTGAGGTCTTAAAGTATTGTCCTAAGGAAAGAAAAGTGACTTTACATCTTGAATCCAAGTAGATTTTATGATAAAATAGATAGGATTTTAAGGAGTTTTTATTTATGTACAACCTATTATTAACCATTTTAGTCATTTTATCAGCTATTATTGTCATTGCAATTTTCATGCAGCCAACCAAAAATCAGTCTAGCAACGTCTTTGATGCCAGTGCCAACGATTTGTTTGAACGTCCTAAGGCACGCGGTTTTGAAGCTGTGATGCAGCGTATGACGGGAATCATGATTTTCTTCTGGCTACTGATTGCATTGGTATTAGCAGTATTATCTAGTAAATAAAATGGGCTCTGACTTCGTCTCGGCCTATTTTTTAAGTTTTAAAGAGATTTAAAAGAGATGAAGAAAGAACTCATCAAGAGAAGAGGAATATGAAATCAGAAATCATTGAATATTTAAAAGACAGGCAGCAGGCTAGCGTAGATGAGCTGGCGGCTGCTTTGGGGAAAGAGTCTTCCAAAGATTTTAGTAGCTTGGTCAAGACCATTTCCCAGATGGAAAGAAAGCATCAGATTCGCTTTGATGACAAGGGGCGGATTGAGCTTTATGAGAAGAAAAAGCAAGAGCGTCTGACGCTCAAGGGTGTTTTTCATGCCCACAAGAATGGCTTTGGCTTTGTCACCCTGAATGAGGAAGAGGATGACCTCTTTGTCGGCCGTAATGATGTCAATCATGCCATTGATGGCGATACGGTGGAAGTAGTCATTACCAAGGTGGCAGACCGGATCAAGGGAACATCAGCTGAGGCTAAGATTATCGATATTTTGGAGCACAGCCTGACTTCAGCAGTTGGCCAGCTGGTTCTGGATGAGGAAAAGCCCAAGTATGCGGGCTATATCCGCTCGAAAAATCAGAAAATCCGCCAGCCTATTTATGTCAAAAAACCAGCTATGGTTCTGGATGGTACAGAGGTGCTCAAGGTCGCTATTGACAAATATCCAACCAAGAAACACGATTTCTTTGTGGCGAGTCTGGTCGATGTAGTCGGTCATGTCAACGATCCAGGTATTGATGTGCTGGAAGTGCTGGAGTCTATGGACATTGTCTCTGAATTTCCAGAAAAGGTCTTGGAAGAGGCAGAGCGAGTTCCAGATGCACCGACAGAGAGTGATTTGGAAGGACGTTTGGACCTGCGTGAAGAGGTTATCTTCACCATTGATGGAGCGGATGCCAAAGACTTGGACGATGCTGTCCATATCAAGCGTCTGAAAAATGGCAACTTTGAGCTAGGCGTCCATATCGCAGATGTGTCCAACTATGTCAAAGAAGGCTCTGAGCTGGACAAGGAAGCCCTCAATCGAGCGACTTCTGTCTATGTGACCGACCGCGTGGTGCCTATGCTGCCAGAGCGCCTGTCCAACGGTATCTGCTCCCTCAATCCCAATGTGGACCGGCTGACCCAGTCGGCTATCATGGAGATAGATGCCAAGGGGCGCGTGGTCAAGCATATCATCACTCAGACTGTTATCAAGACAACCTTTCGCATGACTTACAGTGATGTCAACGACATCATTGCTGGAAATCAGGAAAAAGCTGAGCAGTTCAAGGCCATTGTGCCCAGTATTGACAGCATGGTCCAGCTGCATGAGATTCTGGAAAGCATGCGCTTTAAACGCGGTGCGCTCAACTTTGACACCAATGAAGCCAAAATCATGGTCAACAAAGAAGGTCGGCCGGTGGATATTGTCCTGCGTCAGCGGGGAATTGCTGAGCGCATGATTGAGTCCTTTATGCTGGTGGCGAATGAGACGGTGGCTGAGCATTTTGCTAAGCTAAATCTGCCCTTCATCTATCGGATCCACGAGGAGCCTAAGGCGGAGAAGGTGCAGAAGTTTATCGACTACGCCTCTAGCTTTGGGATTCGGATATACGGGATGGCTAGCTCTATGAGTCAGCAGGCTCTGCAGGATATTATGGAGGCGGTCAAAGACCAGCCTTATGAGGAAGTCCTGTCCATGATGCTTTTGCGCTCCATGCAGCAGGCTCGCTACTCTGAGCACAATCACGGGCACTATGGTCTGGCAGCGGAGTTTTATACGCATTTCACCAGTCCGATTCGCCGCTATCCGGACCTTCTGGTTCATCGGATGGTACAGGATTATGGCAAATCTAAAGAAATAGCAGAGCATTTTGAGCAAGTGATTCCAGAGATTGCCAGTCAGTCCTCCAGCCGAGAGCGTCGGGCTATCGAGGCCGAGCGTGAAGTTGAAGCTATGAAGAAGGCTGAGTACATGGAAGAATTTGTTGGGGAAGAGTTTGCCGGCGTGGTTTCAAGCGTCGTGAAGTTCGGACTCTTTGTCGAGTTGCCCAATACGGTCGAAGGCTTGATTCATGTCACCAACCTGCCAGAGTTTTACAGCTACAATGAGCGGACCATGACCCTGCAAGGAGAAAAGTCTGGCGTGATCTTCAAGGTAGGTCAGCAGATTCGCATCAAGCTGGTCCGAGCGGATAAAGCTACGGGCGAGATTGACTTTGAGTATCTGCCTAGTGAATTTGACCTGGTAGAAAAGACTAGCAAGAGTGGCAGAGGCAAGTCAGGCAGAAAGAGACGCCGTGAGGATGACAAGCGCAGCCATTCTTCCAAAGAAAAAGGCAACAGAGATAAGAAAGATAAGAAGTCCAAGAAAGGCAAGAGCCAGAAGGCATTTTACAAGGAACTAGTCAAGAAAGGAGCCAAGCATGGCAAAGGGAGAAGGAAAGGTCGTCGCGCAAAATAAAAAGGCCAGACACGACTACACCATCGTGGATACCATCGAGGCGGGCATGGTGCTGACTGGGACGGAAATCAAGAGCGTCCGTACCGCCCGCATCAATCTCAAAGACGGCTTTGCCCAGATCAAGAACGGTGAGGCCTGGCTCAGCAATGTCCATATCGCCCCTTATGAAGAGGGCAATATCTGGAACCAAGAGCCTGAGCGCCGCAGAAAGCTGCTGCTGCATAAGAATCAGATCCAAAAGCTGGAGCAGGAGACCAAGGGAACTGGTATGACGTTGGTGCCGCTCAAGGTCTATCTCAAGGATGGCTATGCCAAGCTGCTCCTGGGCCTGGCCAAAGGGAAGCACGACTACGACAAGCGCGAGTCCATCAAACGCCGCGAGCAAAACCGCGACATCGCAAGACAGATGAAGAACTTTAATACAAGATGAAAGACTGGGTGACCGGTCTTTTTTGGTATCCAACTCGGACTTTTGATTTATGCTATAATGGGAGGGAACAAGTTTAAGGATGATTTCTTTTTGTGAATGATTGATGAAAAAGCGGAATGACTCCAAGGACTATCAAAATAAATGACTAGATGAATTAAAAACTGGTGGTAAGCAAATGAAACTCAATAAAAAATTTTTCATATTTCTTGGAGGACTTCTTCTGACTTTAGTAGTTCTTTTCGCTTTTTTAGTAAGTGGGAGAAAAAAAGAGTATGATAAAGAAGACTATAATGTTGATCAAATAGAGTTGTTCAGTCAAAACAAATATGTATTGGTTACTAGCAGAAATGATGGTTCTTTCAATTATGGACAGAATTATATAACAGATTTCAAGTATAATATTCTTACTGAAGAGGATGGCTTAACGTCGTCTAAAGTTAGTAAAGAGGAATATTTCAAAATCAAGATTTATAATTTGCAGGATCCATCTAAAATAACTAGTAAAGAAGTCAATGTCTACGATTTGTTAGGACAAGAGAATACTTATAGGCTTAAGCAAATTCGTGCACAATTTACAAGGAACGGAAAAGAATTTCTAACTTTTAGTATGCACTCGTATGAAAAAGGGAAACCGGAGAAAATCAAATATTTTATTCTAGCATTGGAGTCAGGAAAAATTGAAAAAGAGATGTCAGAAAAAGAGATTAATCTACTTTTAGATCAGAAGGATACTAGAACTTATATGAGAGGAACAATATATAAGACTATGGATCTTGTAAGAGGTGGAATAGGGGATCAGATTAATAATGCACTATTAAAGTATGGTATGGAGTATGTTTCTGGCTACATAATACCATCGTATAAAATAGGTGATTATGTGGAAGTTTCAGGTACTAATTTTGCTAAGATTTATCCTGAAATTGCGAAAAAAATGAGAGACATGAATAAAATCTATTTCCGTCCAGACCAATACAATGAGGAGGAGTGGTTTAATGATTTAATTCATTGGTTTGCGCCCGAAGGTCAGGATGTAATGGAACTTTATGCCACAGATGAAACAACTGGAGAGAAAACACAGATTCGATCTTTTAATGATTTCAAGCATTGGGTTGAAACCCATCCACAAAAAGAAAAATAGAAACAATAAGAGGAATGGTGAACAATGATAAGAAAACTATTGTTAAGTCTTCTTTCTTTAGCGGTCTTGGGACTTGCTATATTTGCTTGGCAGTATCAGTTAAAACAAGATCAGCTTCGAAAAGCTAAGGAAGAAAAAGAAACTTATGAATCCTTAAATTATTATACAGGAACTTTTACAATTGATGACTATTCTTTTCTTGAAAATGGTACAGGGGTAGCTGTTCATTGGAAATCAGAAAATCCAGAGGAAGATGCCTTAGTTCGCAAGTATGCTACTCTGAAAAACGCAGATAGACCAGTGCAAGTGACAATTGGTGCGCGTAATGCCAACTATATTGTTCGAGAGAACATGAAACTTCCTTCAGGACCGAATTATCTTGATAAAAAAAATGAAGATAACTATTATACCTTATCCATTTACCACGTTAAGAATCAACAGCTAGAAGGCTATAAAGAAGATTTGTATAAATTAGTTTCAGACTATAATTCTAAATATTTACCTAGAGGAATAGAGGAAACATTAACTGTCATTGATGGAAATAATTATTTGTCTATTCTTGCCTCTGAGTCTGGGGAACATGAGAAGTTTCAAACTCTTTGGTACAATCTTGATACTCGAAAAATTGAATGGGAAGATAATAAGACAGCACAATTTCAAAGTCCAACCTTTAATTTTAAACTAAATACGCAACAATTTAAAGAAAAGTTGGGGAATTTTAGATTTCCTATTATATATCCTTTAGGCGAAGCTGTGGATACAAGTTGGATTCGAAATATCTTAATGGCGCAAACAGACCCAAAGGCAGCGGCATTATTGGAAAAAACGAACTCTCAACTTTATATACTTGATAAGAGCGTTAAAGACTATCTAGAGTTTTATAGTCTGTTAGTTCCTTCGAATACAGACTTATATGAAGGTGTGATTCCAGCAAGTATCAGTAAAGATGGATTGGAACATCCTTTTAACTCTAAAGAGGAATTCAACCAGTTTTATGATGAGAGTAAGGATAAGGAATTAATGAAACAAAAACAGAATAAATCAATTTTACAAGAAAGGGTATACTGATGAGTCGTAAAGAGATAGATGCTGAAAAGTAAAAGAAAGTAGACTTCCTATGTGAGAAAGAACTGGCTGATTGACCAGTTCTTTCTTTTTGCAGGGAAGGCCGTTCAATTTGCCACTTGTCAAGTCTGTGCTTTTCGAGTATGATAAAGACAGTTAGATTATTCGGAGCTTGGCTTTTAGAGAAAGGATTTTTTATGACAGAAGAATTGCTAGCCTATAAACGTATGCCGCTGTGGACTGCTGAGACCATGCCAGAAGCGGTAAAGAGAAAGCACAATACCAAAGAGGGAACTTGGGGTAAAATCACTGTTCTCAAGGGACATCTTAAGTTTGTCGAGATGTCAGAGGAGGGTGAGGAGCTGGCTGAGCACATCTTTGAGGCTGGTCAGGACAATCCTTTTGCTCAACCTCAAGCTTGGCATCGGGTTGAAGCCTTAACAGATGATTTGGAGTGGTATTTGGAGTTTTACTGTCGGCCTGAGGATTATTTTCCTAAGAAATACGGCAGCAATCCAGTTCACTCAGAGGTTTTGGAAGCTATGCAAACAGTCCGACCAGGGCGGGCATTAGATCTAGGCTGTGGTCAAGGTCGTAATGCTCTCTTTCTAGCCAAGCAGGGCTTTGAAGTGACGGCCGTAGATCAGAATGAGTTGGCACTGGAGATCCTACGTAGCATTGTGGAGCAGGAGGATTTAGATCTGCCAGTGGGTAGCTACAACATCAACTCAGCTAGTCTGACCCAGACTTATGATTTGATCGTTTCCACTGTTGTACTTATGTTCCTACAGGCGGAGCGGATTCCGGATATTATCCGAAATATGCAAGAGCATACAGCGCTTGGTGGCTACAATCTCATCGTCTGTGCTATGGATACAGAAGACTTCCCATGCTCTGTTCCCTTTCCTTTTACTTTTAAGGAAGGCGAGCTTGCCGAGTATTACAAGGACTGGGAGCTGGTTAAGTACAATGAAAATCCTGGTCACCTCCATCGCCGGGATGAAAACGGCAATCGAATTCAGCTGCGCTTTGCGACGATGCTGGCTAAAAAGGTTCAGTAGGAGACAGTAGGAAAGAACCAAATTTTTTAAAATTTAGCTTGGCTCACTTATTTTGAGGTTCTGGTTTAAAAGGTCTGGGAGATAATTTAAAATGTCTCAGCCTCAATATTTTTTGAACAGAATAAAACTAGACTGAGGCATTTTTGTCTCAGTCTTTTTTTATTTTAGTAAAAAACTTTAGAAATATTTTAGAATTTCTTTAGAAATATCTGAAGTTTGGAGGCTATACTAGAAAGTGCAAGGGGGAGAGAAAAGAGCTGGAAGCAACAGGACAGCTGGTAGAAAACTTTAGTTTTTCTTTAAGTGTGACTCTAGACCAGATCACTTTTAAAAGCAGACTGAATGACCTTATTCTCTCTTCTTGCGGCAAATTTTTCCAGACCTTCAGTTTTCTGTTGACGAGGAAAAAAGAATATGTTAAAGTAAATGAGTAAAATAAAAAAGTCAATTATATTTTACTTAATATACAAGGAGGAACTCATGAAGAAAAGAACGAAAATCATTCTAACTTCTACGTTGACTGTGACCGGCCTAATCTTGGCTGCCGGTGGCTACTGGGCTTATAAGACCTTTGTCCCTCAGGAGACACCGATTGATAAGAATGCCACAGTGAGGACCAATTACTATCAGGCCATCAATAAAAAATGGCTGGAAAAGGCAGAAATCCCTAGCGACCAGCCGTCTAATGGTGTGTTTTATGAACTGAACGAGCAGGTCAAGGATAAGATGAAGGCGGATGTCAAAAATCTAGTCTCTGGTAAAGAAGAGTCAACGATTGAAGGCATGCCTGAGTTTATCAAATACTACCAGCAAGCGACTGACTTCAAGCAGCGGGAAAAGGATGGCTTAGATCCTCTCAAGTCCTATCTCAAGGAAATTGAAGACTTGTCCGATCTAAAGGACCTAGCTGGCAAGGCTGTTGACTGGGAAAAACGCGGTTTGGCTCTGCCGTTTACCTTTGAAATCAGTTCTAACCTAGAAAATACCAATCAGAAACAAGTGAATCTGTCCAGTCCAAGTCTTATGCTGCCGGATAAGAGCTACTATGAAGATGAAGCTGCTAAGAAAAGGATGATGGATCCGCTGGAAAAAGCATTCAAAGAAGCCATGCAAAAGCTGGGCTACAGTAAAAAAGAGAGCGAAAAGATTGTCAAAGAAGCCTTAGAATTTGATGGAGAACTGGCCAAGTATGCCCAAAGTAATGAAGAAACTTCGGAAATTAAAAATCTTCACCATCCTAAGACGGCAGAAGACATCAATGCCTACTCTGATACCTTTAAGTTTCACGATATTATCAATGACTATCTAGGCCAGGAATCTGGCGATGTCAATGTTCCTAACCCTAAGTATTATGAAAATTTTGCCAAGGTAGTCAATGACAAGAACTTTGGCAAGCTCAAATCTTGGATGCTTGTGAAGCAGGCAGCATCAGCATCTAGTTTTCTAACCGATGACTATCGGCTGATTTTTGCAGAGTACCAAAAATCCTTGCAAGGAACTAAGGAAGCAACTTCAAAAGAAGATGCAGCCTACAATCTGACAACAGGAACTTTTTCAGATGTCTTCAGTCTTTACTATGGACGTAAATATTTCGGTGAGGAAGCCAAGCAAGAAGTAACCCAAATGGTCAAGGATATCAAGGAAGTCTATCGGGAACGTATGCTGAAAAACGAATGGCTATCAGAAGAAACCAAACAGAAGGCAGTCAAGAAGCTGGATACTATGAAACTCTATATCGGCTATCCTGAAAAAGTTCGCGTAGTGACTAAGGCCTTGAAAGTAGACGATAAGAAATCCTTCTTTGAGAATGCAATTGCTTTGAGTCAAGCAAAACATCAATATGATGTTGAGCACTTCTCGGAGCCAGTAGACAAGGACGAGTGGGTCATGCCTTCCTATGATATCAACGCTTACTACTCACAGGAAAATAACAGTATCAACTTCCCAGCCGCAATCCTGCAGAATCCATTCTTTGATGCTAAGCAAGAGATGGAAAAGAACTACGGCGGTATTGGTATGGTTATTGGTCATGAGATTACTCACGCCTTCGACTCAAACGGTGCAAACTTTGATGAAGAGGGGAATTTGAACAATTGGTGGACTGAAGCAGATAAGAAAGCTTTTGACAAGAAAATTGAAGCTGTTACCAAGCAGTGGGATGGTATTGAAATCTACGGTGGCAAGGTCAACGGCAAGCTTACGGTAACAGAAAATGTAGCCGATGCTGGAGGACTTTCAGCTACTCTTGAAGTTGTGAAAAAGAAATATCCAGATGCGGACTTGAAGAATTACTTTGAAAACTATGCCAATATCTGGAGAAGCAAGGCCAGTCTGCAATTTAACCAACTTCTTCTGAAGGTAGATGTCCATGCTCCGTCCGAACTGCGGGTCAACCAGCAACTCAAAAATGTAGAGGCCTTCTATGAAACCTATCCAGAAATCAAAGAAGGTGATGCCATGTATCTGGCTCCAGATAAGCGGGTCAGCGTATGGTAAGATTGCTTGTCTAGAGAAGACGATAAAATAATCTAATCTATGAAGCACAACCAGTTTGGTAATAGGAGAGAAGTTTGTCCTTTTTCTCCTATCCATTCTTTCCTGCAATACTTGCGCGGCTGCGGTTTGTGCCTCCGCAGCCACGTGTCTTTAAAGTCAGATTTTATCTGGCTTTTTTCTATTTTGAAATGAATTATTTATCTAGTAAATCTTACACGTCAAAAAAATGAAATCGCTTGCAAAACCTAGAGTAAAAGGCTATACTGAATATAGTATTTAATTTTGTAATTTTTTACAAAACATAAAGGAGATATTTTTATGAAAAAAATATTGTTTCGTTCCTTGTTAGCTCTTTCGACCATTTTTCTCTTTCCTTTCCAAGTGGTCGAAGCCTGCACAGGATTTATTGTCGGGAAAGACCTGACGGCAGACGGCACAAGGCTTTACGGTCGGACAGAGGACTTGGAGCCAAATCACAATAAGGTCTTTCTGGTTCATCCGAGAAAGACTAATGCGAGTGGTGCCAAACTAGTCGATGAAGCCAACGGTTTTGAATGGACCCTGCCGGCAGAAAGCTACAAGTATACTTCGGTATCAGATGTGACCCCATCCCAAGGTATTTTTGATGAGGTTGGCTTCAATGAATACGGTGTTTCCATTTCTGCGACTGTTTCTGCCAAGGCTAATGATGCCATCCAAAAAGTGGATCCTTATGTAGAAAATGGCTTGGCAGAGTCTATCCTGACAACCGTCGTTCTGCCCCATGTTCAGACTGCCCGTCAGGGTGTGGAGCTGATGGCGCAGATTGTCAGAGAGAAGGGAGCAGCAGAGGGTAATATTATCACCATTGCTGACAAGACTGGTGTCTGGTATATGGAAATCCTATCTGGCCACCAATATGTTGCTATTAAATTCCCAGATGACAAGTATGCAGTCTTTCCTAATACTTTCTTCTTGGGCAGTGTTGACTTTGACGATACAGAAAACGTCATTGCCTCAAAAGGTGTTCAGGATGTAGCTAAGCAAGCTAACTCTTATAAAGAAATTGACGGCAAATTCCACATTTCTCAGTCCTATAATCCACCGATGGCAGAGGCAGATCGTTCTCGTGCCTGGGCAGGTATCACTAGTCTAGATCCAAATGCGGCCGTGTCTTATAACGACTCTTATTTTGACCTCATGCACTCCACAGACAGAAAGATCAGTGTAGCAGATGTAATGGCTATGCAGCGCAATCGCTTTGAGGGTACTCAGTTCAAACCGCTGGACCAAATGGAGCTAGATGGTAAGGGGTTGCCACAACGCGGTACGACAGACCCTGTTTACAAATATCCGCTGGGCAACCCAAATGTCATGGAAGCTCATATCTTCCAGCTCAAAGACGGTGTTCCAGCCAATATGGGCGGTGGCACTATGTGGCTGGCGGTAGGCAGTCCGCGCTTCTCACCTTACCTGCCTTATAATGGTAATATCACAGATACTTACGATGCTTATAAGGTCAACACAACTGGCTACAGTCCAGACTCTTGGTACTGGGTAGCATCTCATATCTACGATATGGCAGCCAAGCATCAGGACCTCTTTGGTACTTCTGTCCAAGACAAGTGGAAAGCCTTGGAAGCCCGCTTTATTGAGGAGCAAAATGCTCTAGATGCAGCCAATGCAGCTTTGCCAGACTCTTCAGCCAAAGTCACAGAGGAAACACAGGCTCGAGCAGCCCAAGTCTTTAAGGAAATGAAAGAGCTAGAAGCTGAAATGGAAGCTAAAATCAAGGAAGCAACAAAAACAACTCCTTCCAGCTCCAGCAAAGATTCGAGCAGCTCTTCGTCATCTCAAAGTTCGTCAAGCTCATCCTCTTCAGCAACTTCTAGCAGTTCAGATACACGGACGGAAGTCAATGTAGAAGATGATAGCTTGGTAGATGTCGCAACTGGCATTCGCTTGAAAAATGCTGACTTGGTCAGGGCCGGTCATCAGCTGTCAGTGAAAAAACTGGAAAGCAAGATTCAGCCGACAGATACTTATGACATTAGCTTGACCGATCCGAATGGTCAGCCGGTGCATCAGGTCAGTCCGACCCTTGTGACGATCCCAGTCCGCAAAGACCTGCCAGTAGATGCTGTCTATGCTCTGGATGAAACTGGCAAGCAGGTTGAGAAATTTGATGTAACGGTTAATCAAAACCAGACCATTAGCTTCACGACCAATCATTTCTCTGTTTATCAAGTGCAGTATCGAAATGAGCAGTCCGTCAAGGCTAAGAAGAAAGACCTACCATCAACAGGTGAGCAAGTCACCATCATGGGCCTTGCAGGCTTGATTATCCTAGCAGGAGTCTTCTTCCTTTTGAAGAAAACAAAGAAAAACTAATCTAAAATAAAAAGAAGGCCGAACATATTGCTCGGCCTTTCATAGTAGAAAAAACGACTTTTGTCCAGGCTATCCTTCAAGCTAGAGCCTTTATCTTAAATAATCATAGTTATAAGTAGTCAAAATGATGTCAGTGAGTTCTTCAGGTTCTTCTTTAGCTCCGCCGGCTATCCAAAGAGAAATAATCCCCTCAACACTGGATAGGAAGATTTCCAAGGCGTATTTCTGAGGGATGTGAAAGTTCTCCTCTAAAAAACGCTGGGTAGCAGCCTTTTGCTTATCACTCAGAATGATAGTGGTTATGTACTCCCGAATAGCTTCGCGAAAGTCAATATAATGGCTTCTGGTCAGGGCATTGATAAGACGTTCATTAGCGCGCAGTATATGAAATTTTGCTATCATTAACTTTTTGGGATATGCGTTCTCCGCTTCAAACAAGCTATAACTAGAAAGTTGGGAGATAATGTCGTTTTTGAGACTATCAACCATCTGATATTTATCTTGGTAGTGGAGGTAGAAGGTGCCGCGGTTAATCCCAGCCCGCTTGCAGAGTTTGCTGATGGAGATAGTATCAAACCTTTCCTCTGATAGTAGCTGAATCAAGGCTTCCTTGATGTCTTCCTTGGTACTAGTTTTTCGTTTCTGGACCATTTTTTCTTCCTTTTTACTTAAATCAACACTTTGTTGATTTTTGGTTATTGCTTTTTATCTAAGCTCATTATATAATATCTGTGATTTAGAATCAACACCTTGTTGATTTAAGAGGACGAGCTTTGAAAAGGAGAGAAACGATATGGCTTATATTGAAATGAAACATAGTTTTAAACGTTATCAGATAGGTGACACAGAAATTGTTGCCAATCATGATATTTCTTTTGAGATTGAAAAGGGGGAACTGGTCATTATCCTAGGCGCTTCTGGTGCTGGTAAGTCTACGGTGCTCAATATCCTTGGAGGTATGGATACCAATGATGAGGGAGATATCCTGATAGACGGCCAGAATATTGCTGACTACAATTCCCACCAGCTGACGGACTATCGCCGCAATGACGTGGGCTTTGTCTTTCAGTTTTACAATTTGGTGCCCAACCTGACGGCCAAGGAAAATGTCGAATTGGCTTCTGAAATCGTCAAAGATGCTCAAGATCCAGTGGCCGTTCTAACCGCAGTTGGTATGGAAAATCGCCTCAATAATTTTCCAGCGCAGTTGTCAGGTGGGGAGCAGCAGCGGGTCTCTATTGCTCGGGCTGTGGCAAAAAATCCTAAGATTTTGCTCTGCGATGAGCCGACAGGGGCTTTGGACTACAATACCGGCAAGCAAGTGCTGCAAATCTTACAGGACATGTCTCGCAATCAAGGAGCGACAGTTATTATCGTGACCCACAATGCTGCCTTGGCTCCCATTGCTGACCGGGTTATCCGCATGCATGACGCGAGAGTCAAGAGTATCACAGTCAATGATCAACCACAGGATATAAGTACATTGGAGTATTGATATGAAGAGAAAGATTTATTGGAAAGATATTCTGCGCTCCTTCACTAGCTCTAAAGGACGTTTCCTATCTATTTTAATCCTCATGATGCTGGGTTCTCTAGCTCTCGTGGGGCTCAAAGTCGCTCCTCCCAATATGCGCAGAACAGCAACAGATTACTTGAAAGAACAGCGAACCATGGACTTGGCTGTTATGGCGGACTATGGTTTGGATGCAGCGGATCAGAAAGAGCTGGAAGCTGTTAAGGGAGCTGATGTCGAGTTTGGCTATCTGACAGATGTCACCGTGAACGAGGAGGCCCTCCGAGTATTCTCAGATACCAAGGATATTTCAAACTTTCAAGTGACCACCGGTCGTCTTCCTAAGAAAGAGCAAGAAATTGCCCTGGCTAGCTTTTGGTCAAAAAAATATAAAATTGGCCAGGAGATTGAACTGACCGAAAAAGCAGGCAGTCGGTCAGTTCTGAAAAACAAGACCTATAAGATTGTGGGATTTGTCAACTCCGCAGAGCTTTGGTCTGATAGAAATTTGGGCAATGCGACTAGTGGCAGCGGGGCTTTATCAGCCTATGCTGTAGTCAGCCCCAAGGCCTTTGATACAGATGTTTACAGTATTGCCCGCCTGCGCTATCATGATTTAGAAAAGCTGGCTCCCTTCTCTGAAAGTTATCAGGAGCGTTTGGAGCAGCACCAGACAGCTTTGGACAAGAGCCTGGAAGATAACGGAGTGGCTCGCTTTAAGCGATTAGAGGCAGATGCCAAAAGCACCATTCAGAAGGGCCAAGATAAGATTGCTCAGGCTGAGAGCGAACTGACACAAGGTAAAAAACAATTAGAGCAAGCTCAGAGTCAGCTGGATCAACAAAAAAGCCAGCTAGCAGTAGCTCAAGCCGCTTCTATCCTCCCTCCTGCACAGCTCAGCCAGAGCCAGCAGCAGATTCAGGAAGCTGAGTCCCAGCTCAATCAGAAAAAATCTGAGCTGGCACAGGCAGAGAAAGACTTATCAGCTAGCAAGGACAAGCTAGCAGACGCTAAGGCAAACCTGAGTCGTTTGAAAGAGCCGGCCTATCATAGCTATGACCGCAAGTCTCTGCCAGGTGGGAATGGCTATCATATGTATAAAAACTCCATGAATAGTATTGCGTCGATTGGTAATATTTTCCCAGTGGTGCTCTATCTGGTGGCTGCTATGGTGACTTTTACCACTATGACGCGCTTTGTCGATGAGGAGCGAACAAATGCAGGCGTCTTCAAGGCTCTAGGCTATCATAGTCGAGATATCATTCGCAAGTTTGCTCTTTACGGTTTGGTGGCGGGGAGTCTAGGTACCCTCGTAGGGATTCTGCTGGGACATTATTTCTTGTCTGGAGTGATTTCTTCTATTATTACCAGAGGGATGGTGCTCTCTGCCCCGCATTCATATTTTTATGTTTCCTATAGTATACTGGCCCTTGGACTTTCCCTTCTATCCAGTGTTCTCCCTGCCTATTTGGTGGCAAGACGGGAGCTGACAGAAGAAGCAGCCCACTTGCTTTTGCCCAAGCCGCCGGTCAAGGGCTCCAAGATTTTCTTGGAAAGACTGACCCTTATCTGGCGACGTCTTAGCTTTACTCAGAAGGTCACAGCTCGCAATATCTTTCGCTATAAGCAGCGAATGTTTATGACTATCTTTGGTGTGGCGGGTTCTGTTGCCCTGCTCTTTGCCGGACTAGGACTCCAATCTTCTATTGGTGGTATTCCCAAACGTCAGTTTGAGGAGATTCTGCGCTACGACTTGATTGTCGCTGTCAATCCTGGGGAGAATCAAGCTGAGCAAGACGAGCTGAAAAAGATGTTGGCAGATGACTCGATTGCTGATTATCAGGAAATCCATAGTGAAACCTTGACAGAGAAATACAAAGGAAAAAAAGAGACAGAATCAGTCACTTTAATGGTTACGGACAAGGAAAATTTTGAACCTTTTATTTCTCTGGAAAGCCCCGACAACCAGCAAAAGTTGACTCTCAAGGACGGTATAGTTGTTTCGGATAAATTGGTCCGCATAGCTGGAGTTAGACCTGGTAGCAGTATAGAGCTGGGTGGCAAGTCTGTCAAGCTTGCAGCAGTCAATGAGAATCATTTTGGCCATTTTGCCTTTATGAAAGCAACTGATTATCAGAAGATTTACGGCAAAAAGCCTGAGAAAAACGCTTATTTAGTGCGACTCAAGGACTCTTCCAGTAAAAAAATTGTGGATAAGGCCAATGAATTTATGAGCCTCAAGTCTGTCAAGAGTGTTTCCCAAAATGCAAGCATGGTGAAGCAGTTCAACGTTCTAGCTGATTCTCTTAATAATACAATGCTGGTTTTGGTCCTGATTTCCATTCTTTTAGCTGTCGTCATTCTCTACAACCTGACCAATATCAATGTGGCTGAGCGGATTCGCGAGCTGTCTACCATCAAGGTTTTGGGCTTCCATAATAAGGAAGTGACCCTCTATATCTATCGAGAGACCATTATTCTTTCAGTTATTGGGATGGCAGTTGGGCTTCTAGGCGGTTTCTTCCTGCATCGTTTTTTGATTGAGAAGGTTGCGCCTAGCATTATCAGCTTAAACCCTCAAGTAAGTCCCTCAGTCTATCTGTTTCCTCTAACAGCAGTGACTCTTATTCTGACCTTGCTTGGCTTCTTTGTCAATTACCGCCTCAGACGGGTGGATATGCTGGAAGCACTCAAGTCTGTTGATTGATAAAAATACTTCAAAACTTTCCCTCACTTGTGAGGTGGAAGTTTTTTTGAACTTTGATATAATATTCCTTGTAAAGAAAGAGAAAGACACGCTATGACACGAAAAATTGCCTTATTATCCGATGTGCATGGGAATAGCACAGCCTTGGAAGCAGTACTGGCGGATGCGGAAAGCCAGCAAGTGACAGACTATTGGTTTTTGGGGGACTTGCTCCTGCCAGGAACCGGTCGCAGAAATATCCTAGATAGGATGGAGCAGCTGCCCATCAGCCTACAGGTCAGAGGGAATTGGGAAGAGAGTCTCTGGCATGCTCTGCATCAAAAGTTAGACTTGACACGTCCCAGCCATCTCTACCTGACCCGGCTCTGCCATTTTGTCCTAGAGGAAATCAAGCCTGAAGAGATTGACCGTATGCAGGAACTTCCTCTGCAAATCCTAACAGAAGTAGAGGGATTGAAGATTGCGGTCAGCCATCATCTGCCAGATAAGAATTGGGGGCGGGAGCTGATTCATATTGGCGAGCAGAGCGATTTCGACCGCCTTTTTGAGGGAAACGACTGCGCTGTCGCTGTTTATGGTCATATTCACCAGCAGTTTCTCCGCTACGGGACCAATGGACAGCTGATTATCAATCCCGGCTCTATTGGTCAGCCGTTCTTTCTAGATTCAGCTTTGCGTAAGGACTTGCGAGCCCAGTATGCCATTTTAGAGATAGATGAGACTGGTCTAGCTGATGTTGACCTTCGGCGCGTGGCCTACGATGTGGAACAGGAGCTGAGCTTGGCTCGGGAGCTCCACTTGCCTTACTATGAGATTTATCAGGAGAGCTTGGTCAATGGTATCCACCATACCCACAATCACGACCTGCTGCGAGAAATCAGTGAGCGGGAAGGCTATGCGGATGAGATTGCAGCTTTCTTAAAGTCCAGTCGTAACTCTTGAAGTTACACCCTTTTTGGGATATAATAGTGAGAGAAAATGATGAGGGAGGAGAAAAAATGCAGATTTCTAGCCGTTTTACCATTGCCACTCATATGCTGATTGTTCTGGCTTTGGAGGGAAAAAAACAAAAACTGACAAGTGATATCCTTGCCGGCAGTGTTGGCGTCAATCCAGTTATTATTCGCAAAACCCTGTCTCAGCTCAAGAATGCCGGGATGATTACCGTTGCTCGTGGGACTGGAGGAGCAGAGATTGCCAAAGATTTGAAAGACATTAGCCTGTTGGACGTCTATAGCGCGGTTGAGTGTCTGGGCAAGAGCGGCCAGCTCTTTAGCTTTCATGACAAGCCCAATCCAGACTGTCCTATCGGCAAGAACATTCACAATGTTTTAGATGACCGCTTGGCAGCTATTCAGGCAGCCATGGAAGCTGAATTGGCTCAGACCAGTCTTGACGAAGTTGTCGCAGCGACCGAAAAAGAAATTAAAGAACAATCTGTTTCCTAGGAAGCAGGTTGTTTTTTGTTAAGAATTTTACGAGATGTAATTATTGACATTACATTAAGGTGTGGTATACTAATAGATGTAATATAAATAATTACAATATAAAAATAAGACTTCGAAGCAAATGGAGGTATGGAAATCCATATCATGGAACGTATTTCAGCTTTGAGGAAATAAAAAGAAAGGTTGAGCAGGCGAACTGCTGAAATTTTAAATTTAAGAGAGGAGAAAGTACATGACTTTTGAATATCAAAGCAAGATTTATCTAGGAGAGGTGGCACTTTATGTAGCTGACCTAACAAGACAAAAGGACTTTTATCAGCGTGTTTTAGGGCTGGAGCTTTTGGAAGAGCAGGACGGACAGGTGGCTTTGGGCAGGGACGGACAAGTTCTGGTAAGACTTTTAGCGACCAGTGACCGGCAGACCGTCAAGTCGGCTTACGGTCTTTATCATCTAGCACTCTTGCTTCCAAGTCGTCAAGCTTTGGCGGATATCCTTAAGCATTTATCAGAAAATAAAGTTCCTATGATCGGAGGAGCGGACCACGGCTATAGTGAAGCCATTTATCTGGAGGACCCAGAAGGCAACGGCATTGAACTTTATCGGGACAAGCCTCAGGCTGATTGGGATATCCGAGAAGATGGCCGCATTATCGGAGTGACGGAAGCGCTAGCGGCTCAAGAAATCTATGAACTCGGTCAGGAAATCCAGCCGTTTAGTATTGCTGAAGGCACTCGTATGGGTCATGTCCACCTGTCTGTGAAAAATAGCAGAGCTGCCAGTCATTTTTACCAAAAACTTCTAGACTTGGAGGATAAATTTTCTGTACCTTCTGCTAGCTGGCTGGCATCCGGAAACTATCATCATCATTTAGCCGTCAATGAATGGGGAGGTTCTCACTTGAATCATCGCCAACCTAAGCAACAGGGATTGGCCTATTTTGAGGCGCAAGTAGAAGGAAAAGAAGACCTAGTAGCTATTTATGAAAATGCTCTGGACTTGAAGGCACTAGTCCGATGGATTAGCTCTCAAGAGCTAGAAGTCACAGACCCAGATGGGATTGTGGCAAAAATTAAGACAAGAGTGGTATAATAAGGCATATCAAGAAGCTAGAAGAAAGAAAAAATATGTACAAGACTTATTATACATCTCCGATTGGCCGTATTCTCATCTTGACAGACGCAAATGCCTTGTTGGGACTTTGGTTTGAGGGCCAGAAATATTTTGGAGCAGGCTACGATTTGGAGCAAGCGAAGCAGGAGGAGACAGAAATCAGCCGACGCGTCTCTGCTTGGCTGGATGCTTATTTCAAGGGAGAAAATCCCGCGACAGATGAAATTCTATTGGCACCTCAAGTGACTGAGTTTAGAAGCAAGGTTCTGACAGTACTGCAGAAGATTCCTTACGGTCAGACGGCTACCTATTCAGATATTCTACGAGAATTACAAGCCGAGTACGGTAAGATTGGCTCCGCTAGAGCAGTCGGTGGTGCCATTGGTCATAATCCCATTTCCCTTCTGATTCCTTGTCATCGGATTGTCGCAAGCGACGGCAAACTGACTGGCTATGCCGGCGGTCTTGATAAAAAAGCCTTCCTGTTGAAACTAGAGGCGGCGGAGAAAACGAGAGGATGACTATTTTAAACTATTGATAAGCTAAAAAAGCACCATTCGGTGCTTTTTAACTTACTTTAAATATGGTAAAATGGATGTGATTAAAATAGGAAAAGAGTATAAAATGGCGAAAAAATCAAACGCAAATATTGGATTTGAAAAGGAACTATGGGATGCTGCAGATTCACTTCGGGGGCACATTTCAGCGTCAGAGTACAGAAAAGTTATTGTTGGTCTAATCTTTTTAAAATATGTATCAGATGCTTTTGAAGAAAAATACCAACAATTACTTGCAGAGGGTGACGGATTTGAGAATGATCCTGATGCATATTCAGAGGAGAACATTTTCTTTGTCCCTGAAATAGCTAGATGGCAATTTATTGCGAGTCATGCCCATTCTTCGGAAATTGGCACAGTCTTGGATGAAGCCATGCGTGAAATTGAAGAGGATAATCCTAGTCTAGAGAATGTCCTTCCTCAGATTTATGCCAGTCCAGACTTAGATAAGCGAGTTTTAGGGGAAGTTGTAGACATTTTTACTAATATTCAAATGTATGAAGGTGAGAATGAAAAAGATTTACTTGGGCGTGCTTATGAATATTGTATTGAACAGTTTGCGGCATATGAAGGAAAACGAGGTGGTGAATTTTATACTCCGACCAGTATCGTAAAAACGATTGTAGAAATATTAAAGCCTTATAGAGGGCGTGTTTATGATCCTGCTTGTGGTTCAGGCGGTATGTTTGTTCAGTCAGCTAAGTTTATAAAGAATCATAGTGGGAATATTAATAATTTATCTGTTTTTGGTCAAGAATCTAATGCAGATACTTGGAAGATGGCCAAGATGAACATGGTTATCCGAGGTATTGATGCGGATTTTGGTGAGCACCAAGCGAACAGCTTTTTCAATGATTTACATCCGACACTAAAAGCTAACTATATCATGGCTAATCCCCCTTTTAATATTTCCAACTGGGGAGCAGATAAACTGCAAGATGATATTCGCTGGAAATACGGAACTCCACCTAATAGCAATGCAAACTATGCTTGGATTCAGCACATGATTCATCACATGGATCCTAGTAATGGCAAGGTTGGCTTGGTTCTGGCAAATGGCTCACTCTCATCAACTCAGAGCGGTGAAGGGGACATTCGTAAAAAAATTATCGAAGATGACTTAATTGAGGGAATTATAGCTCTTCCAGCTAATCTCTTTTACAGTGTAACTATTCCAGCCTGTCTCTGGTTTATCAGTAAAAATAAAAAACAAAAAGGAAAGACGCTGTTTATCGATGCTCGAAATATGGGAGAAATGATTGACCGTAAGCATCGCGACTTTAGCGACGAAGACATTAAGAAGTTAGCAGATACCTTTGAAGCCTTTCAAAATGGAAACCTTGAAGATGTTAAAGGTTTTTGTGCATCTGTTGAAACAGCAGAAATTGCAAAGCAAGATTTTATTCTTACGCCAGGGCGTTATGTAGGTATTGAGGAAAAAGAAGATGACGGAGAACCATTTGAAGAGAAGATGGACCGACTGACGACAGAGCTATCAGAACTTTTTATTAAATCCCATAAATTAGAAGATGAGATTCGAGAAAGATTGGGGGAGATTGGGTTTGAAATTAAGTGATTGGAAAGAATATAGAATAGGAGAACTTATAGAAACTATATTTAGCGGCGGAACTCCTAATACTAAGAACAGTGATTACTGGAACGGTTCTTTACCATGGCTGTCATCTGGCGAAACAAGAAATAGATATATCAATGTTACAGAAAAGACAATAACAAATAGTGGTGCCCAAAATTCCAGTACAAGACAGGCTTTGAAAGGTGATGTTGTAATGGCTTCAGCAGGTCAAGGGTACACAAGAGGACAAGTTTCTTTTTTGAATATTGATACTTTTATCAATCAATCAGTGATAGCAATCAGAGCAAATGAGAAAGTATTAGATAAAAAATTTTTGTTTTATAATTTATCTAGTAGATATGAAGAACTACGAGCAATTTCCGATTCAAATAGTATTCGTGGTAGTATAACTACAAAAATGGTGAAATCGATGAATATCAGGATTCCCGATTTGAATACTCAAAGGGCAATCGCAAATGTATTGAGTTCTATTGATGATAAAATCGAAACAAGCAAACAGATAAATCATCATTTAGAGCAGATGGCACAAGCTATTTTTAAATCTTGGTTTGTTGATTTTGAACCGTTTGGAGGAAAGATGCCAAATGATTGGACAATTGGAAAGTTAAGCGATGTTCTTAAGTTAATTAAAAACGGTATTAATGATAAGGACAAGCAAAAACTCCCATATGTTCCAATAGATATTTTGCCAATGCATTCTTTAAGTTTGAATTCTTATAAATCAAATGATGAAGCAAAAAGTAGTTTAATTACTTTTAAGAAAAATGATATTCTATTGGGAGCAATGCGTGTATACTTTCATAGAGTTTGTATCTCTCCTTTTACAGGAATTACGCGTTCAACATGCTTTGTTCTTCGTCCATTTAATAAGATTTATCTAGAATACTGTTTGCTTACTTGTGATTTAAAAAGCAGCATTGAATACGCTCAGAGCACCTCCAAAGGATCAACTATGCCTTATGCTGTTTGGGAGAATGGATTAGCAGAGTTAAAAATTCCAATACCTACAGAAAAAGTTATAAAAAATTTTTCAAAAATAGTCTCTCCCTTGATTAAGACTCTACAAGATAGTATATATGAAATTGAAAATCTTCAAAATCTCCGAGACACTCTCTTACCAAAACTTCTCTCTGGCGAAATTTCTGTTAATCAAGCCACTAAATGATGATTTATCTTTTTAAGCTACCCGTAGAGTATAATAAAAACGAAAGGTAGGTAGCTTATGAAAGATAAATTAATCACGCAAATTACAACAGATATGGCCAAGCATTTAAGTCTTCAACAGTTAGAAAATCTGCAAAAGGTACTAATGGCGACTTTTATCAATGTAGAAGTTGCAGAGATTAAAACAGTAAATGAGCAGAAGAGTAATGAGAAATTGCTTGAGCTATTTATTTCTGCCAAGAGAATTGAAGGCTGTAGTGAAAAATCTTTAAAATACTATAGAATGGTCATTGAAAATATGTTTACTAGTCTTAATTTGACTGTAAGAGATATAACGACTAGTGACTTACGGACTTATCTTGCACATTATCAACGAGAACGAAAATCTAGCAAAGTAACTATTGATAATATGCGTCGGATTTTTAGTAGTTTTTTTAGTTGGCTTGAAGATGAGGATTTCATTCTCAAAAGCCCTGTGCGTAGGATTCGTAAGATAAAGACGGATAAAACGATCAAAGAAACTTTTTCTGATGAAGGTTTGGAACTTTTAAGAGATGCTTGCGATGAGATTCGTGATTTGGCGATGATTGATTTATTGGCTTCAACTGGAATGCGGGTAGGCGAACTAGTGAGATTGAATAGAGAGGATATTAATTTTTATGAAAGAGAATGCCTTGTCTTTGGTAAAGGGAATAGTGAGCGAATCGTCTACTTCGACGCTAGAACAAAGATTCACTTGATAAACTACTTGGACAGTCGTCAGGATGATAATCCAGCTTTGTTCGTTTCCTTGTCTTCGCCACATGATAGATTGCTAATCGGAGGGGTAGAAACAAGATTGAGACAACTCGGTGAAAAAGCAGATTTAAATAAAGTCCATCCACATAAATTCAGACGGACATTGGCGACACGCGCCATAGATAAAGGCATGCCCATCGAACAAGTCCAGCACTTGCTTGGTCATGTCAAAATAGATACAACCATGCACTATGCCATGGTCAATCAAGCGAATGTAAAAAATTCGCATAGGAAATATATAGGTTGAGGAGAAGCAGAAATTGAATAATTGGAAGAAAGTGAAACTTTCGGATATTATAGAATTTAATCCCCGAGAAACTTTGTCCAAGGGAGCTATTGCTAAAAAAATAGCGATGGAAAAATTAGAACCTTTTACGCGCGATATTCCCGAGTTTGAGTATTTAGAATTTAGAGGTGGTACCAAATTCAGAAATGGGGATACTTTAATGGCTCGTATTACTCCAAGTCTTGAAAATGGAAAAACGTCTAAGGTAAATTTATTAGACGAAGATGAAGTAGGGTTTGGGTCTACTGAGTTTATTGTTGTAAGAGCTAAAGAAAATATTAGTGATGAAAATTTCGTTTATTATTTGATGATTGCTCCAAATATCAGAGAAGTTGCTATTAAATCAATGGTAGGAACATCAGGTAGACAAAGAGTTCAGCTAGATGTTGTCAAAAATCACGAAATTCTATGTCCTCCGCTAAAAGAACAAATTAGAATTGGTAAAATTCTTAAGGCGCTAGATGATAAAATTGAGAATAATAAAAAGATAAATCATCATTTAGTGGCTTGATTTACTGAAATCTCTCCTGATAAAAGTTTGGAAAGAAGGCTCTCTCGAAGATTTTGGAGGTTATTAATCTCCTCTAAGTTATTTCCAACCGTTTTAAACAGTGGGGTAACTCTTTTTGTAAAAAGATTAATTTCTTTTTTCGACAGTTCAATTGTTGGCATAATTTCAATATGTTTTGGATAGATATGGGGTTGTGCTGATCCTGTCTGAGAATCATATATCTCCTGTTGACGTCTCTTCAACATGACATACCAAAAATATACATTATTGGTCATCTTAGAATCAATATATGATGAGTCAGATGCCCAAACGGGAACGTGCCATAAATTAACATAACCTGCGTTAGCACCTGAAGCTGAAATGGTAAGGACCGGATATTCTGTATTAGCTATATTATGAAATGTCGAAGGCTGTAAACCTCCAGCTACTACAGGAACTCTTCCAAATATCGCATCCTTTGAAAGTAGATTTTTACCTCGTTTAGGAATGATATATTTACCAATTGTAGTTTGCCCTGAAGAGACATTAGTGAACATACTTTCAAATATTGTAATAGCCATCTGCTCTAAATGATGATTTACCTAACTTAAAAAATAATCATTTTGATACTTATGAAGATTATCAATTCATATTGGATATGTTCAATAAACGAAAAATATCTGATAGACAAAAGGATAAGATGGCCGCAATCATACTGAATTCAATTAAGTCATTTGTTCAAGAAAAATTAAAAGATAAAGTACGAACAAGATAGATAAATTTTGAAGGAAATACTTTTATGAGTAATATATTATTTATAATAGGCAATGGTTTTGATCTTGCCCACCGGTTGCCGACAAGATTTGATCCAGACTTTAGAGAAATTGCTGAAAAGAATGAATCTAATCCGTATTTTTGGGAACTATATCAATCGGCAGAACCTAATATCTGGTCTGATTTTGAAAATCTATTGGCAAAACCTGATTTTAATTCTTTGGCAGAAATATTTGAATACTACGCCCCAGATCATTCATCTGATAGAGAAAGTGACCGTGATGGAATAATACTTGAGGCGGAAATGAGTGGCAATTTGAAGGAATCTTTAGAAGAATTTGCAAATCAAGCAGAAGGAAAACTTGCAAATATTACACCTCAGAGATTCTTTAAAGACTTATTCACTAATGGAGATCTATATATCAATTTCAATTATACTCATACACTTGAGCAAGTTTATGGTATTGAAATAGATAGAGTTTTACATGTTCATGGAGAATCAGGGAATGAGAACTTATTGTTAGGTTATCCCGAAGGGGATTTTTCGCCTGAAGATATTCATGAAGATATACGGCAAAAGGGACGAGGGCCATATAGGGACACATCAATAAAAGAATACATTAACAGTCTTGAAGACTACTATGTTAGAACAGCTCATGAAATATTAATTAATAAAGTTGAGTCTTTCAAAAAAGAGTTTAAAATTGAGCTTGTAGAAGAATTTCTTAGTGGTCATAAATTAATAAATGAAATTATTGTATATGGCCATTCTTGTGCAATTGATTTCCCTTATTTTGAGTATTTAAATGTTACCTTCCCTCTTGCCAATTGGAAATTTTTCTCATTTGATGAACGGACAATTATGAATATTGAGATGATGGTATGTCATATTGGGATAAGAAATTATAGCGTCGTAGAGAAATAAAGGAGTTTAATTTATGGGATTCACTGAGGACAACTACGAACATGCAGTCATTGAACTTTTTCATGATAGTTTGGGCTATTCATATGTCTATGGTCCAGATGTAGAGCGTGATTATAGAACACCTTTATATTTGGAGGAACTTTATGCTGCTTTGGAAAGGATCAATGCTAAGCTACCGACTGTTGCAATTCAAGATGCAATTGAAAAGTTACAGCGTTTTGAAACAGGTTCCTTGCTTCAAAAAAATAAGATTTTTACAAATTATCTTCAAAACGGTATAGAAGTTTCCTATTTTCATCAAGGAAGAAAACAATCTAATCTCGTTTATTTAGTTGATTTCGATAATGTAAATAATAATTCTTTTACTGTAATTAATCAATGGACAATTGTAGAGAAGAGTAATAAACGTCCTGATATTATAGTGTTTTTGAATGGTTTGCCAGTAGTTGTTTTTGAGTTAAAAAGTCCTTCTCGTCAAGAAACAGATGCTTCTGATGCCTATCGTCAGCTTAAAACATATCAGAAAGAAATTCCAAATTTATTTAACTATAATGCTTTTTGCGTAATGACGGATCTAGCCACTTCAAAGGCGGGGACAATTACTGCTGGTGAAGACCGCTTTATGGAGTGGAAGACTACTGATGGTAGTTTTGAAGATACTCAGTATGCTAATTTTACCACGTTCATTGAAGGTATTTTTGATAAGACTAGATTTCTGGATATTTTAAGGAATTTTATCTGCTTTTCTGAGGATGCTAAGATTTTAGCGGCTTATCATCAGTATTTTGCAGTGAATAAGGCTGCGGTATCTACTTTGAAGGCAACTAAAAGCGATGGACGGGGAGGTGTTTTCTGGCATACGCAAGGGAGTGGGAAATCTCTATCCATGGTTTTCTATGCTCATCTGCTGCAGAAAGTTTTAGACTCGCCAACTATTGTCGTTTTGACTGATAGAAATGATTTGGACGAACAGTTATATGGACAGTTTTCCAAATGCCAAGATTTTCTGAGACAGACACCAATTCGGGCAGAGAGCCGTTTACATCTGAAAGAACTATTGATTGGTCGCCAAGCCAATGGCATTATATTTACAACTATGCAGAAGTTTTCAGAGTCAGAAGAGGCGCTTTCTGATAGAAGAAACATTGTTGTCATGGCAGATGAGGCTCATCGTGGTCAGTATGGACTTGAAGAAAAGATTAAAATTACCAAAGGAAAAGATGGAGAAAGCGAAGCGAAACTAGTCGTCGGAGCAGCCAGATTGATTAGAGATAGCTTGCCAAATGCGACTTATATTGGATTTACTGGAACGCCTATTTCTACTAAAGATAAGTCTACAACAGAGGTTTTTGGTAATTACATTGATGTTTACGATATGACACAGGCGGTTGAAGATGGCGCCACTCGGCCCGTCTATTATGAAAGTCGCGTCATGCATTTAAAACTAGATGAAAATATCTTGCGTTTGATTGACACAGAGTATGACTTGATGGCACAAAGCGCTGAATCACATGCGATTGATAGAAGCAAGAAGGAATTGGGTCGTCTTGATAGTATTTTAGGGGCCGATCAAACTATTAGTGCCTTGTGTGAAGATATTATTACTCATTATGAAGAAAATCGTGCGCAGGAATTAACTGGAAAAGCAATGATTGTTGCTTATTCTCGTCCGATTGCGATGAAAATTTATCGTACCTTACTTGAAAAGCGTCCGAATTGGACAGAAAAAATTGGAGTTGTCATGACTTCTAGTAATAATGATCCGGAAGAATGGCACGATATAGTAGGGAATAAGCGCCATAAAGAAGAGATGGCTAAAAGGTTTAAAGACAATGAAAGCCCATTTAAGATTGCTATCGTCGTTGATATGTGGCTGACTGGATTTGATGTTCCTAGCCTTGCAACCATGTATGTATATAAGCCAATGCAAGGTCATAATCTTATGCAGGCAATCGCTCGTGTTAACCGTGTATATAAAGATAAAGAGGGTGGACTTGTAGTTGATTATATCGGTATTGCAAGTGCTTTAAAGCAAGCCATGAACGATTATACAAATCGAGACAAAGGTAACTTTGGGGACACTGATATAGCTAAGACAGCTTTACCAAAGTTTGTTGAAAAACTAGAAGTCTGTCGTGATTTGTTTTATGGGTTTGACTATTCAGAATTCATGCTCTCTAAATCAAGTGATTTAATCAGAGCTAAAACAATTAGTGGTGGGGTAAACTTCTTGTCAAGTGTAGACAAGGAGAAGAAGAAAGAGCTCTTCATAAAAGAATCGTTACTCTTACGCCAAGCGTTATCACTTTGTCGTTCTTTGCTTACTCCTGAGCAACGTTTTGAAGCAGCTTATTTTGAAGCAGTCAGAACATTGCTGACACGAATAACTGGGGAGGGTAAAAAGCTTTCTCTGAAAGATATTAATGATCGTATCAATGAGTTACTAAAAGCTTCTATCAAGAGTGAAGGTGTCATTAATTTATTCTCAGATATTGATACAGGATTTTCGTTATTTGATCCTAAATTTTTAGACGAAATCTCTAAAATGAAGGAAAAAAACATAGCGGTAGAACTCTTAAAAAAATTATTACAAGAGCAGATTACCTTATATCAAAGAACAAATTTAGTCAAATCCGAAAAGTTCTCTGAAATTCTTTCGCGAGCGATGAGAGCATATCTGAATGGCATGCTTTCAAATGAAGAAGTTATTGCTGAATTAATGAAAATGGCCAAAGAAATGGCGAAAGCTCACGAAGAGGGGGATTCTTTAGGTCTTACCGATGAAGAATTAGCTTTCTATGATGCTTTGACGCAACCACAAGCAGTCAAAGATTTTTATGAAAATGATGAGCTTGTTGCAATGACTCATGAATTAACGGAGACATTGCGCAAAAGCAGAACTATTGATTGGCAGAAAAAACATTCTGCGCGTGCTCGTATGCGCATGCTTGTTAAACGGCTCCTTAGGAAATACAAATATCCACCGGAGGGTGTCGATGATGCCATTGTGACTGTTATCAAGCAATGTGAAATGTGGACGGATAATCCTGATAATAATTATGAGTCCTATTTATTTTCTGACCAACTGATGGCTGCTGAAAGTAGTGTAGAATTTGAATCGAAGTAAAATTTGACCGGTTATGCTGGCGGCCTTGATAAAAAAGCCTTTTTGTTGAAACTAGAGGTGGGGGAGAAAACGGAATAAATCTTTCTACTCAAGACTTTTACCATTTTACTGGTGAGAGTCTTTTGCTTGCATTAATAAACAAAAAATCCCTTTGTCAGCTACTGTAAGTGACAAAGGGGTTTTTCGTTAGTCAATATGCCATTGTGTGGCCAGCCAGTCGGCAAAGGCAGCATAGCGCTCTTTGAGGGCTTCATGATGTCCATAAGGATCAAAGACGGAGCACGTGGTAAGGATTTCTTTCTGAATCAAGCGATGAATTTCTTTGGCATAAAAAGGAGCTTTGGAAAGTCGGTTCGAGTGATTTGCGCCTTCAGTCTTTCCATTCTGCAAATAGACTAGACAGTCCTTGTTTTTCAACTCCTGTGTCTGGCAATAGTCGGTAAAACCTGGGTACCAAAAGGAGCCGCAGATAGAAAAGACACAGGGAACTTCGCAGACACTATAGAGACTGTGAACAGCCGCTAGTCCACCAAGAGAGTAGCCACCATAGGCAATTCTCTTGTCATCCAGTAGGTAGTGCTGTCTGATTTCTGTTAATATACCTTTGAATAGTTTCTGGTGGTAGCTATTTGCTCTGCCGCCAAAATCGGGATTGCCAGGCTTTAGAGCATTGGCTTTCCAGGGTGTATAATCGTCCAGCCTGTTGTTTGATATCAGTCCGATCAAGATTACCGATGAAGAAAGCCTGCTCAGGTAGTTTATCTGTCCATCATTTAGCAAGATTGCTGGATAAGGTCGTAATCCGTCATAATCTTGGGGCAGGGCAATATTGACAGTGATACCCTCCCAGACAAAGGTCTTATTTATTGACAAAGTCATTGATTTTCTCGAGTGAGTCGATTACAGCAGGACCATAATCCATGAACTCATCATAGGAGATGGTCATGATTTTCTGATTTTTGACCGCTGGGACATCTTCCAGAACTGGATTGGCTTTCATTAGATCAACTGCTTGCTCATCCATAGACTTGTTGCGGTCGCTGGTTACATAGATGATGACTTCAGGATCCATAGAGACCAGATTTTCCAAGGTCAAGTCAGAGGTTCCGGTCGCTACATTGGTATATCCGAGCTGGTTAAGCAGGCTCTCCTGCAGGGCAGATTTATAAGCACCGAAAGTCTCATCATTGTAGGCACACATGATGAGCGCTTTTTTCTTTTCACCTTGGCTAGCTTTATTGGCCTTCTTGACAGTGTCAATTCTTGTCTGCAGCTGGTCAGCATACTGATTGGCCTTGTCTTGGACATTAAAGATGGTTCCTATATTCTTGACATCTTCAACGATATTTCCTAGGTCTTGCTTGGTATTGGACAGGGAAGCCTTCTGTGTGTAGACAGGGATTTTGTTTTCATTCCAGGCACTGACTGTCCCCAGAGACTTCTCAGAAAACATCATGTTTCGGCCAAGAAGAGCATCTGGCTCATAAGATAGCACAGTTTCCTGTGATACGGTTTTCTTGTCGCCGACTTGCGGAATGGAAGCAATATCAGCCTTGTATTTATCTGTGACATCGTTGTCTGGATTGAGCATACCAGCGATCTTGTCTTTCAATCCTAGTTCAATCAGGATTTCGGTCGTCGAAAGGTTGTTGGTAATGACCTTTTCCGGTGCCTTTTCAAAGACCTGATCAATCTCCTTGCCTTCGGCATCGTAAGTTTTGATTGTCACTGGATATTTTGTCTCTGCTGTGCTCTTTTTCGCGCTTTCTGTTTTGGAGGAAGATTGTGAAGTTGAGCTTTCTTTCGTACTCTCCTTAGATGAAGAATTGCAGGCTGCCATTGTCAGTGCAGCAGTTGCGACGAGTAAGATACTGAGTGTTTTTTTCATATTGCCTTCCTTTCTTGGGCTTGGAGCTTGTATAGATAAAGCTGAAAACAGATTCTTATAGATACTGAATCATGGCCTGTCGATCCTTGGTCCAGATCACTTTGCTCTGAATACCGTAAACGGTTTGCAGTGAATCATGGGTGATGGCCTCCTTTGGAGCGCCTTGGTATGCAATCTCACCTCCCTTCATGAGGTACAAATAGTCTGAATACCGACAAGCCAGTTGGATATCGTGTAAAACAGCCAAAACATTGATGTTCAGGTCTTTGACGATACGTAGCATATCCAGCTGGTATTTGATATCCAGATGATTGGTCGGCTCGTCTAGGAGCAGTAGGCTTGGCTGTTGAGCCAAAGCTCGTGCCAGCAGGACTCTTTGCTTCTCACCACCAGACAGGGATAGATAGGTTCGCTCTCTCTTGTCCAGCATGTCCACCTGACTCAAGGCATGACGGACAAGGGCATAGTCTTTTTCGCTCTCTTTTTGAAAAAGGGACAGATGCGGCGTCCTGCCCAGCATGACGATTTCTTGGACGGTACAGTCAAACTGAAGATGGTTAAACTGAGTTACAACGGCTATTTTCTGGGCTGCTTTTTTTATGCTGACCTGTTCAAGCGGCCTTCCGTCTAGATAAATGTTCCCGCTGTCGGGTTTGATTTGGCGGTAGATGGTTTTGAGCAGACTAGTTTTGCCGCTTCCGTTTGGCCCTAAAATGGTATGAAACTGATTTCCCTCAATCTTGAGCGAAATTCCTTTTAAAATCTCTTTTGAGCCAATAGAATAGTGGATATTTTGGCAAGTTATATCCATATCAGCTGCTTACCTCCTTTCGGCTTTTGGCTACAATGTAGATAAAGAAGGGGGCGCCGACCAAAGCGGTGAAGATCCCAATCGGCAGCTCGGCATTTTTGACCAAAATTCGAGCTAAAACATCTGCCCAGACAAGAAAGAGAGAGCCGAGCAGGGTAGCGATAGGAAAGAGCCTTTTGTAGTTGGTACCAACTAATCTACGAGTAATGTGCGGAGTGATTAGTCCGACAAAGCCTATAATGCCGCAGCAGGCAACCAGCACCGCAGTCATTATTGCGACAACTGTGATATAGAGGAACCAGTAAAAATGCAGAGGTACCCCCAGTGTCAAAGCTGCTTCGTCCCCCATCATCATAGTATTGAAAATACGATACTGGGAACAGAAAAACAAAAAGGAGAGACCAACAACAAGAGCTGGCAAGGCAAGATCTGACCAAGAAGTTCCGGCCAGTGAGCCCATGGTCCAGAACTTGATTGTCATAAGGCTGTCAGCATTAGCACCGACAGAAATGATAAAGTTGGAAAAGGCGATAAAAAGGGCATTTACAACTGTTCCTGATAAAATCAGACTGCTTGTCGTCATTTTTCCCTGCATGGATGCGATAAAAAGGACCACTGCCGATGCCAGAATGGCTCCTATAAAGGCACCTGTGCCAGTAATGGATTTGAGCCCTAAGATAATGCTCAGTGTGGCTCCGAATGTTGCACCCGCTGAAATTCCCAGGATATAAGGCTCTGCGATGGGATTATTGACAGTAGATTGCATGACGCTGCCACAGACAGACAGCCCGGCACCAGCTAGGATTCCCAAGAGCACTCTTGGAACCCGCATGTTCCAAACAATAGCGATTGTAGAAGGCGATAGTTTGCCTGTGCCAAGGAAAACTCCGAGCTTGCTGAAAATAATCTGGTAAGTATCCTGTATATCAATAGTGACCGATCCTAAAGATACAGCTAAAAAGAGGGAGCAAGTCAGAAAAATGATGAGAAGCAAGAGTAGGCAGATATAGCGAGAAAATCCGTGATTTTCTGACCTTTTGAAGAGCATCCAGACCTCCTTAACAGCAAAGATTAGAATTTTTAGACAATTTCATAAAAAATTATAACATTTTTAAATCAGAAGGGCAAGAAGGGTTAAAAACCTCTGATATGACAAGATTTAATGACGCTTTATCCTTTCAGTGATGAAATCATCTTGCTAGTGTAAGAACTGGTTAGAGCTGAGTAATTGAGTTTTTCGGAATGTCTCTAGAGACTACTTCATTGGAGAAAAAGTGGGTGAATCTAAATGACTTATTATAATTACTAGGAAACAAGAAAAAACGACAGAAACTTTTCTATCGTTTTTTGAAATTATAAATGCTTAAGAACTAAGATAGCTATAACGATGTTCAATAATCATTCAAGACATAATATAGGCTGATAAAATTCTATTCAAAATACAACAAGTCCTTGCTAGTTTCGGTGAAGAGTTCAAAACCATTCTTAGTAACATGGCCGCAGTCTTCGATGCGGACACCGACCTTACCAGGGATGTAAATACCAGGTTCAACAGAGAAGCACATGCCTTCTTCGATGATCATGTCGTTACCCTCCATGATAGATGGAAATTCGTGCACATCCATACCGATACCATGGCCGAGGCGGTGATTGAAATACTCACCGTAGCCCGCTTTTTCGATAACTCGCCGAGCAGCACGGTCTACTTCATGAGCTGTGACGCCTGGCTTGATAAAGTCAAGAGCAGCTTGTTGGGCTTCCAATGTCAGATGGTAAATATCCTTTTTAAACTGGTCCGGCTGGCCAACAGCAACGGTCCGTGTCATATCACTGGCATAGCCATTGACCATGCAGCCAAGGTCAAAGAGCAGGAGGGCGTTATTTTCGACTTTATTTGCTCCGGGAATGCCATGCGGATTAGCTGCATTATTTCCTGTCAGTACCATAGTTTCAAAGCTCATTTCATAGCCTTCGCGCTTGATGGCAAAGTCAATCTGAGCGATGATATCTGTTTCGGTATTTTCCAGTGAGATATTGTCAAAACCGATATTAACAGCCTTGTCCGCATATTGCCCAGCTACCAGCATTTTCTGAATTTCATCGGCAGACTTGATTAGGCGCAAGCGGTTGACGTAAGGTGTCAGGTTGGCAAATTCTGCACTATCAAAGACAGTTTTCAATCCATGATATTTGGTCAAAATCAAGTTATCAAACTCAAGAGCGACTGTCTTGAAGGAGTGAGCCGGCAAGGCTGCTTTAATCTTCTGCCAAGGATTTTCCGAGTCCATATAGCCAAGGACTGAAAAGGGAACAGCTCCTGAAGCCCGCTCAACTTCTAAAGCTGGCACGAAGAGCAGGGGCTCATGGTCAGGATAGACAAACAAAAACATCTGCCGCTCATGCGGATCACTGTAGAAACCAGTCAGATAATTGATAGTGACTGGATCAGACAGAACAGCAGCATCTAGCTTCTCATTCTCGAGATAGTGGGTGATTTGTTGAATTTTTGTCATGGTCACAACCTTCTTTCTATGCCTCTATTTTGGCAAAAAATGTCAAAAAAAGCAAGACTTTTCAAAAACTTATCAAAATACTTGAAAGTGTTTACAAGAAGTGATAAAATGGTGAATGTAGGAAAGTGAAAACGATATTTTCAATAGAAGAAAGGAAACTATATGAACACAGACGACACAGTAACCATTTATGATGTCGCCCGTGAAGCGGGAGTTTCGATGGCGACAGTCAGTCGGGTAGTGAATGGAAACAAGAACGTCAAAGAAAACACACGTAAAAAAGTTTTAGAGGTCATTGATCGTCTTGACTATCGTCCAAACGCAGTAGCACGTGGACTAGCCAGCAAGAAGACTACAACCGTCGGCGTTGTCATTCCAAATATTACCAATAGCTATTTCTCAACTCTGGCAAAAGGGATTGATGATATTGCTGAAATGTATAAATACAATATTGTCTTGGCTAACAGTGATGAGGACGATGATAAGGAAGTCTCCGTTGTCAATACTCTATTTTCTAAACAGGTGGATGGGATTATTTTCATGGGCTATCATCTGACAGAGAAAATTCGCTCAGAGTTTTCACGTTCGCGCACACCGGTCGTTTTGGCGGGTACTGTCGATGTGGAGCATCAGCTTCCGAGCGTCAATATTGACTACAAGCAAGCAACTGTTGATGCTGTAGAATTACTGGCTAAGCGCAATAAGAAAATTGCCTTTGTTAGCGGACCGCTTGTAGATGATATCAACGGGAAAATCCGTCTATCAGGCTATAAAGATGGCTTGAAGAACAAGAAACTTTCATATAGCGAAGGCTTGGTTTTTGAATCTAAATATTCTTATGATGATGGCTACCACTTGGCAGAGCGTGTCATTGCTTCCAAAGCAACAGCTGCTTTTGTCACAGGAGATGAACTGGCTGCAGGCCTCTTAAATGGTCTGTCTGATCAAGGCATCAAGGTTCCAGAAGATTTTGAAATCATTACCAGTGATGATTCGCAAGTAGCTCGTTTCACTCGTCCTAACCTTTCCACAATCGGTCAGCCTCTCTATGACATCGGCGCAATCAGTATGCGCATGCTGACTAAGATTATGCATAAGGAAGAATTGGAAGAACGCGAAGTTCTCCTAGCTCACAGCATTAGCGAGCGTAAATCAACTCGGAAATAAGCGGTGAGATAGAAGCTTGATTATCAAGTCTTCTGAGCTTGAAAAGCGACTGAAGAGACTAAGTCAATGACTGCTTTAAGAGAGTTTCATGATTATGAAGCGAGGCTGAGGTGTAGTACCTCAGCTTTTTTGTGTTTCCGTTCAGCTAGAGCGTTTTCTATATGCTATCAGGCTTTGGATGGATTTTTTACCTCATTTGCCCTTGTGGTTTTCCTTTTTATTTGATTTTCGGTATAATAGGAAGTATGAAAGTATTACTGTACCTTGAAGGAAAGTCCGTTTTGGAGAAATCAGGAATCGGCCGAGCCCTCCAGCACCAGATGCACGCCTTGGATTTGGCTGGGATTCCTTATACGACGGACGTTTTAGGAGATTATGATGTGGTCCACATCAATACCTATGGTCCCCGTAGCTTGCTTCTTCTGCATGCTGCCAAGAGGGGCAATAAAAAAGTGATTATGCATGGGCATTCGACCAAGGAGGACTTTGAAAATTCCTTTATTGGATCCAATCTCTTTGCTCCGCTTTTTGGTAAATATCTGACTCACATGTATAAAAAGGCGGATTTCATTATCACACCTTCGGAGTATTCCAAGCAGCTGATCCAGTCTTATGGGGTCACTACGCCTATGGTGGCTGTGTCAAACGGTATTGACCTGCCTAAGTATAAGAAAGATGCTCGCAAGGAAGAAGTTTTTAAAAAGTATTTTAAGATTGAAGAAGGGCAGAAGGTGGTCGTTTGTGCTGGTCTTTATTTCCGCCGCAAGGGGATTGAGGATTTTGTAGAGGTTGCCCGCAGGATGCCTGATGTACGCTTTATCTGGCTGGGCTCTATTAATCTCTGGTTGATTCCGCGCAAGATTCGCCGTTTGGTTCTCTTTGACCACCCTGATAATGTCGAATTCCCTGGCTATTTTAAGGGAGCTGTTTTCCAGGGAGCCATGTCAGGAGCAGATGCCTTCTTTTTCCCGTCCTATGAGGAAACAGAAGGAATTGTTGTCCTGGAAGCCTTGGCCAGTGAGCAGAATGTTGTGCTGCGTGATATCCCGGTCTATCATGGCTGGGTAGATGAGCATTCAGCCGAGCTCTGTCATAACGTAGACGAGTTTGTCCAGTCTCTGAGAAATATCTTGGATAAAAAGGTGGACAAGTGCGAAGCAGGCTATCAGGTGGCTAAAAGTCGCTCTATTGACGATGTTGCAGATCAGTTAGTTAAGGCTTATCAAACAGTTTTGGAGATGTAAGATGCGTATTGGTCTTTTTACAGATACCTATTTTCCTCAGGTCTCTGGGGTTGCTACCAGTATTCGGACTTTGAAGACGGAGCTGGAAAAATTAGGTCACACGGTATTTATTTTTACAACGACGGACAAGGATGTCAATCGTTATGAGGATTGGCAAATTATTCGGATTCCCAGCGTACCTTTCTTTGCCTTTAAGGATCGAAGAGTGGCTTATCGAGGATTTTCTCATGCCTTAGAAATTGCCCGCCAGTACCAGCTGGATATTATCCATACCCAGACTGAGTTTTCATTAGGGCTGCTGGGGATTTGGATTGCCAAAGAGCTGCGGATTCCGGTAGTACATACCTATCATACCCAGTATGAGGATTATGTGCACTATATTGCCAAGGGGATGGTCATCCGTCCTAGCATGGTTAAGTACATCGTCCGTGGCTTCATGAGTGACTTGGATGGGGTTATCTGCCCTAGCGAGATTGTTTATGACCTTTTGGTTGATTATAAAATCGAAGCAGAAAAACGGGTGATTCCGACAGGGATTGAGCTGGCGAAGTTTGAGCGGCCGGAAATTTCACGTGAGGATATCAAGAAGCTCCGTTTCAAGCTAGGATTGGCTGAAGATGAGATTATGCTGCTCAGTCTGTCGCGAATTTCTTATGAAAAGAATATCCAGGCTATCGTTGAGGCGATGCCTGCCGTCCTTGAAGAAAATGACAAAGTCAAGCTAGTCATTGTCGGCGACGGCCCCTATGCGGAAGACTTGAAAGAATTGGTTGCTAAGCTTCAGATTGAAGAAGCTGTCATCTTTACGGGGATGATTGCTCCTAGTGATACGGCCCTTTACTACAAAGCTGCGGATTTCTTTATCTCTGCCTCAACCAGTGAGACCCAAGGTCTGACTTATCTGGAAAGCTTAGCCAGCGGCACACCGATTATTGCCCATGGAAATCCTTATCTGGATAATGTTATCAGCGACAAGATTTTTGGAACCCTTTATTACCAAGAGCGAGACTTATCAGGCGCTATTTTAGAGGCAATAATTGCGACGCCTGATATGGATGAGCAGAAGCTAGCAAATAAGCTCTACGAGATTTCAGCGGAGAACTTTGGCCGCAGAGTCTATGAGTTTTATCTAGATTTGACTATTTCCAAGGACTTCCATAACGAGCTCAGCCCAGAGGAAAGTGCTGCCAAGCGTCTGGCCAAGACAGTGGCCTATCTGCCTGGAAAAGTCATTTCTCTTCCAATCAATGGCTCCGTTCGTATCCTCAAAGCTTCGAGTAAGCAAGTGAAAAAAATCAGGAATATTACTAAATTATTAGAATAGAAGCATGCCTTGCATCATTGTGGCAATAGCTATTTATGCAAGGTTTTGTTTAGAAATAGAGGAGAAATCTTATGAAAAAATATCTCAAACAGTTGCCGTGGTTGCTTTTGTTCTATGGCATTTTCATTGCTTCAGATTGGATTTGGCAAGAGCTTTGGAGATATCTTATAGACAATACAGAAAGTATGGGAAGCGATTTGAGCTGGCTTTCTAATCTTAATTTATTTTATTATGCTTTGCTGCTTCCTTTGATTGGCGCAGTGATTGTTTATATAAATACTCGGATCCAAGGCTTTTCACTGCCCTTTCTTCTTTTGATTCCAGGGGTTCAGTATTATTACCTATTCAAAAACTTTTTTGACGGACTTTTTTACTCAGGAGACAAGATTTATAATCCAATCACTTCCACGCTTTATAATGCTAGGGATATTCATGTCTTGTTATTCCTTTCTTTGGGAGGAATGCTTTTGGCAGAGCAACACCGTAAAAAACGTCAAGCAGCTATCTTGAGTCAAGAGGCTCTCAATCGTTTTTCTGGTTTTGATGGTCAATAGCTCTTGCAAATTTCTCCAATCGTGCTATAATGTTTTCTAGAGACATATCACCTGCAGGAAATCTTTTAGAGAGCGCGTGGAGCTGGAAATCGCGTAGAGGATGCAGTTGGGACTACTCTATTAGCTTTTATGCAAACATAAAACGGTGGCTACGTTAGAGCCGATTCGAGGTGTAAGTCTTTTGGCTTGCATAAATGAAGGTGGAACCACGTTGCGACGTCCTTTTATGGATGTCGTTTTTCTTTTGTCAGAAGGAGGGAGAATGGTGCTTTATATGATTGGCGGATCGCCTTGTAGTGGGAAGTCAACAATTGCTTCACTTCTTGCTAGACAGTATCAGCTGCTTCATATCAAACTGGATGATTTGGTAGACGAGATGATGAGTCAAGCAAGTGCAGACTCACAGCCGATTTGCCTTCTTAGACAGGACAGAAATCCGGAACAAATCTGGATGAGAAATCCAGAAGAGATGGCAGATGAAGAATGGCGCTTTTATGAAGAGATTTTTCCTTATGTAAAATCTTACTTGATAAAAAATCAAGATAGACCACTCTTGGTTGAGGGGGCAGGACTTTTGCCTCACTTGGTAAAGGAGCTTGAATGGCCAGCGTCTTCCTATCTATGCTTGACTCCGACAGCTGATTTTCAGAAAAAGCATTATAGACAGAGAGAATGGGTTCCTTATGTCTTAGAGGGAACAACCAATCCTGAGCAAGCTTTTGAAAACTGGATGCAGCGAGACATTCTTTTTGCCCAAATGGTTCGTAAGGAAGCGATGAAATTAGGCTATCCTAGCCTCATAACAGATGGTAGTCAGTCAGAAAAGCAGACTGTGGAAGAGATTGCTCGAATCTTTAAATTGCTTAACAGAAACAATATAATATTAAAGGAGAAAACACATGATTAAGATTACTTTCCCAGATGGCGCTGTTCGTGAATTCGAATCTGGTGTTACTACTTTTGAAATTGCTCAATCTATCAGCAATTCCCTAGCTAAAAAAGCTTTGGCTGGTAAATTCAACGGCAAACTGATTGATACGACTCGTGCCATCACTGAAGATGGTGCCATTGAAATCGTGACACCTGACCACGAAGATGCTTTAGACATCTTGCGTCACTCAGCAGCCCACCTCTTTGCGCAAGCAGCTCGCCGTCTTTTCCCAGATATTCACTTGGGCGTTGGTCCTGCCATTCAGGATGGTTTCTACTACGATACGGACAATGAAGCTGGTCAAATCTCTAACGAAGATCTGCCTCGTATCGAAGAAGAAATGAAGAAAATCGTCAAAGAAAATTTCCCATCCATCCGTGAGGAAGTGACTAAGGATGAGGCGCGTGAAATTTTCAAAAACGATCCTTACAAGTTGGAATTGATTGAAGAGCACTCAGAAGATGAGGGTGGTTTGACCATCTACCGTCAGGGTGAATATGTGGATCTCTGCCGTGGGCCTCACGTTCCATCCACAGGTCGGATTCAAATCTTCCATCTCTTGAACGTGGCTGGAGCATACTGGCGCGGGAACAGCGACAATGCCATGATGCAGCGGGTCTATGGTACTGCTTGGTTTGACAAGAAAGACCTGAAGAAATATCTGCAAATGCGGGAAGAGGCTAAAGAACGTGACCATCGTAAGTTAGGGAAGGAGCTGGATCTCTTCATGATTTCTCAAGAGGTGGGGCAAGGTTTGCCATTCTGGCTGCCAAATGGTGCGACGGTCCGTCGCGAGTTAGAGCGCTACATCGTTGATAAAGAGTTGGCTTCCGGCTACCAACACGTCTACACTCCACCTTTGGCTTCTGTGGAGCTTTATAAGACTTCTGGCCACTGGGAGCACTACCAAGAGGATATGTTCCCAACCATGGATATGGGTGATGGAGAAGAGTTTGTTCTTCGTCCCATGAACTGCCCTCACCACATCCAAGTCTACAAACACCATGTTCACTCATACCGCGAGCTGCCAATCCGTATCGCTGAGATTGGCATGATGCACCGCTATGAAAAATCTGGTGCCCTGACTGGTTTGCAACGGGTGCGTGAAATGTCCTTGAACGATGGCCACTTGTTTGTAACGCCAGAACAGATTCAAGAAGAATTCCAGCGTGCGCTGCAGTTGATTATCGACGTTTACGCTGACTTCAACTTGACAGAATATCGTTTCCGTCTGTCTCTTCGTGATCCTCAGGATACGCATAAGTATTTTGATAACGATGAGATGTGGGAAAATGCCCAAACCATGCTGCGAGCAGCCTTGGACGAAATGGACGTGGACTACTTTGAGGCAGAAGGAGAAGCAGCCTTCTACGGCCCTAAACTTGATATCCAGGTTAAAACAGCCCTAGGAAATGAAGAAACCCTGTCAACTATCCAGCTGGACTTCCTCTTGCCAGAGCGTTTTGACCTCAAGTATGTCGGAGCTGACGGTGAAGAGCATCGCCCAGTTATGATTCACCGTGGGGTTATCTCAACCATGGAGCGCTTCACAGCCATCTTGATTGAAAATTACAAGGGTGCCTTTCCGACCTGGCTGGCTCCGCATCAAGTGACTTTGATTCCAGTTTCTAACGAAGCCCATATTGACTATGCTTGGCAAGTGGCTAAAAAGCTGCGCGACAAGGGGGTTCGTGCTGATGTGGATGAGCGCAATGAAAAGATGCAGTACAAGATTCGTGCCTCACAAACTAGCAAGATTCCTTATCAGCTCATCGTTGGTGACAAGGAAGTTGAAGACGGTACTGTTAATGTCCGCCGCTACGGTCAAAAAGAAACACATACAATACCAGTAGACGAATTTGTAGAGCAAATCTTAGCAGACATTGCCAACAAATCACGCCTTGAAAAGTAGAACTCATTAGATAACAATTAAACCCGAGCAATTGGCTCGGGTTTCGTTTATAGACTATTTAGGAAGATTCCTGATTTCTGCTTGATACCATTCAATTTTATTATCTAATTTTTTTAGTGATGTTTGCCAATTTTTAATTTGTTCTTGAACAAAACTGCGGTGCTTCTGCAGCATTTCTAAGCGTTCTTTCAGGCTGCCATCACCCTGATAGCGCAAATCAGCATATCTCTGAATATCTTTCAAATGCATACCCGTATCTTTTAAACGCTGAATAAACTGAACCCAGGCAAGATCGTTCTCATCGTAGGAACGCTGACCGCTTTGATCTCTATCAACTTTAATCAATCCTCGTTTCTCATAATATCGGAGTGTATGCGTTGATAAATTCACTTTTTGGGCAAATAGACCGATTTTCATAAAAAACCTCCTTTGATTTCTTGACTTAGAGTATGGTCTAAGATTTATAATGACATTGTAATCGTTTAAGGAGGTAAATGCAAATGAAAAATAAGCGATTTGAACGTGGATTAGAAAGACTCAATCAGATTGATGGTGAGGGCGGTGAGAAGGTCATTTCCTCTCTGAAAGAAATAGCTCCCGATCTAGGAGACTACATTGTAGAATTTGCTTTTGGCGATATCTATAGTCGTGAGGGACTGAATCTACAGGAGCGAGAGATCGTCACTCTTGCTAGCCTTTTGACACAGGGAGGTTGTGAAGCACAGCTGGAAGTACATATTCAAGCGGCTTTAAATGTTGGCTTAACCCCCGAAAAGATTATAGAATGCTTTTTGCAGTGCATCCCTTACGTTGGATTTCCTAGAGTACTAAATGCTGTTTTTCTAGCTGACAAACTATTTAAAAAAGAATAATAAAAAGGCCGCTGACTACATCAGTGGTCTTTCTAGTTTTAATTCAAGTATTTATCCACATAATCATCAAAATCAGGATACTCATTTCGGTTCATGGCATAGAGCATTTCCCCATAGAGAGGGTCACTAGACGGGTCATCAGGTTCTAGAAGAGTAGCTATTTTCATATCATCATCTGGGAAAAGGATGGTGTAGTGATAGGTGTCGCTGACAGTGATACTGTAATATTTGGTGTTATCTTGATAGCCTGACTTATCTATCTTATAGTGAAATTCTTTATCGCCTAGCTTGCCGGTCTTGTCATTGAAGACAATGTCAATGTCCTCTCCATTTGCTTTCTGAGCCTTCCATTTTCCTTGAAAGCTAGCGTAATGACCACAAGCGCTGAGAAAGATTAGTGTTAAGAAAGTGGTGAAAAGCAATGTCAGTTTTTTCATATCGTTCTCCTTGTCTATCCTTTGATATTATTCTACCACAAATGTTAAAAATAAAAAAGTTGAGTTGGTAAACTCAACTTTTGCACAGTAGGTCTGTATCTGAGCTACTTATTCTGCAGCTTGAGCCCAGCGTTGGGATAGCTTGCGCGAGAAGCTGGAAATGGCGAAGTTAATCAGGAAATAGATGGCTGCTACTAGTAGGTAGAGCGCGAAGACCTGTTCAGCTTCAAAATAGCGCCCCATTAGAATTTGAGCAGAACCAAAGAGTTCTTGGAGCGCAATAACAGAATAGAGCAGGCTGGTATCCTTAATCACTGTGACAAACTGAGAAATGATGGCTGGCAGCATTTTCCGAATAGCCTGAGGTAGGATGATGTAACGCAGAATCTGAAACTGAGTAAATCCTTGAGATAAGCCAGCTTCAGTCTGTCCTGGGTCAATGGCATTGAGACCGCCCCGGATAATTTCTGCCAAAGCAGCAGAAGTAAAGACAGTGAAGCTGATGATACCGGCTGGTGTTGACTTAATCTGAAAGACTAAAAAGATGGTGAAAATCCAGAGCAGATTGGGTACATTACGGACAAATTCGATATAAATGCTGGCAATCAGCTTGAGCAGTTTATTTTTTCCGTTTCTCATGACTGCTAGAATGGTTCCAAAAACCGTTGATAGAACAATGGAAATGAAAGAAATTTGCAGTGTCAGCCAGAGTCCCTTAAGGATAAAGAGGAGGTTGTTTGCGGTTAAGACTTTTAAAATATTTTCCATAGAGACCTCCTTAGATGCTGTAAGCTTGTTTATTGGCTTCCTCTACCTTACGTCCCCAGCTAGCGATTGGGAAGCAAAGGAGGAAGTAGAGCAGAGCAGCTCCGGCAAAGGCTGGGATGTAGTTGGAGTTCAGAGCAGACCAGGACTTGGTCACGAACATCAGATCCATACCAGAGATAATAGCGACGGTAGATGTATTTTTTATCAGATTGACGACCTGATTGATTAGCGGTGGCAGGATAATCCGAAAAGCTTGAGGCAGGATGATGTATCGCATGGTTTCGACATAGGTAAAGCCCTGAGATAGTGCAGCTTCTGTCTGCCCGCGAGGAATGGACTGGATACCTGATCGGATAACTTCGGCGATATAAGCACCGTGGTACAGTCCCACACAGAGAACCGCAGTCCAATAGATTGAGGGCATGATGGTGTAATTGCTGACTAGCGGAAGACCGTAAAAGACAATTACAAATTGCACTAAGAGTGGTGTGTTCTGATAAAACTCAACAAAAACACGAGCTAGACCACGTAGAACTTTATGCTTACCTGTGCTGATAGCTCCAAAGAAAATCCCTAGTAGAAGAGCCAAGGTCAGGGCACCGATAGAAATAGCTAAGGTAAAGAGGAATCCTTGGAAAAACTTGCCAAAGTCCGCAAAGTAGGCCTGCCAAGAAGAAATACTAAAACTCATAGGGTCTCCTTTCTAATCATCTGTTGAAGCAGATGGTTTTAAATTATATTTGTCATAAAGTTTCTGCAGACTGCCGTCTTCCTTCCATTTAGAAATTAGGCTATCTACATAGTCATTCAATTGAGTATTGGATTTTTTTGTTACTACACCATAATCGGCTTTTTTGAAGCTGTAATCCAGAATGTTTGACTTGGAGCTTACATAGCCAGTCAGGATAGACTTGTCAACAGAAATGGCATCAATACGGTGAGCTCGCAAGGAAACAGCAAGTTCAGGGTAAGAGCCTAACTCCACATATTTGAAGTTGAGTTTTTTCTCTTGGGCGATTTCTTCCAGTAAGGTTTGAGTAATAGAGCCCTGGACGACGCCGATAGTCTTATTATTCAAGTCCTTAACGTCTGTAATTTTGCTGGATTTATTAACTAGAAAACCAGAAGCATCAGTGTAGTAAGGGGTTGTGAAATTATAGATTTCCTTACGCTCATCTGTGATGGTAAAGGTCGCAATGACCATGTCAACTTGTCCGTTGTCCAGAAGTGGTCCGCGGGTTTGTGCAGTAACTGGGACGTAGTTGATTTTGACGCCTAGTTCCTTAGCAATCTTCTTTGCAATATCGATTTCTAAGCCGCTGTAAGTATTGCTATCAGGATTGAGGTAACCAAAGTTAGGTACATCCTGCTTGACACCGACATTGAGGACTCCGCGTTTCTGGATGGCCTTGACCTGTTGGCTGGTACTGGAATCGGCTTGTGCGGGAGCGGCATTGATTAAGCCAAGAGTCAGAAGGAGTAAGAGTAGGATAATGAGTATTTTTTGTAGTTTCATAGGTCTTCTCCTTTTTAAGAAAGCACATTATCACTCTCATGGTTGATAATTTTACTGAGAAACTGCTTAGCACGAGGTTCGGTAGGATTGTCAAAGAAAGCATCAACATCAGTAGTATCTACTAGCACCTCGCCGTCTGCCATGAAGATAATGCGGTCAGCTACCTCACGGGCAAATCCCATCTCGTGTGTGACCACAATCATATTCATGCCGTCTTTGGCTAGTTTTTGCATAACAGCCAGAACATCCCCGATTGTCTCAGGGTCAAGGGCAGAAGTCGGTTCATCAAAGAGCAGGAGCTCAGGATGCATGGCTAAACCGCGGGCAATGGCAATCCTTTGCTTTTGTCCACCGGATAACATGCCTGGGTAAGAGTCTTTCTTGTCCCACATGTTGACAAATTCTAGATATTTTTGAGCGATTTTGTTAGCTTCTTGTTTATCCATTCCTAGAACTTTAATAGGCGCCAAGGTAACATTTTCTAACACCGTTTTGTGGGGGTAAAGATTAAAATGTTGAAAGACCATTCCGACTTCTTTGCGTAAGTTGACCAAATCTTTGGCAGCAGTGTTCGTGACCTCGTGGCCATTGACAATTAAGCTTCCCTGGTCAATGTCTTCTAAAGCGTTGATTGTACGGATAAGAGTAGATTTTCCTGAGCCGGATGGTCCCAGCAGTACAACTACTTGCCCTTTTTCAAAACTGAGATTGATATTGCGCAGAGCATGGTAGTCTCCGTAATACTTTTCGACATTTTTAAATTCAACTAAAGCCATATCTTTCTCCTTTGTGTTAGATAATATGACATAGATTTTACCATAGAATAAATAAACTGTCAAATTGAATAAAAATGAGTATTTCCATTTAGGAAAAAAATTTTTTAGATGAGAATTGTCCATTTTCTACAAATGTGGAATAAAAATGGCTTGAATTAGTGTTTTTTAAGAAAACTTTGGTATAATAAGACTAGATAAATAAATAAAATTGGATTGGGAGTCTAGCTAGGCAAACTAGATTGCCTTTTGCACGTGTTGATGCAGGACGACTTAGCTGACTATGTCACAACTTTTCTATCATGGAGTTGATTCAATCCCAATCTTATGTTAAGGTGAACATATGAAGAAAATATTAGTTGTAGATGATGAGAAGCCAATCTCAGATATTATTAAGTTTAATATGGCCAAGGAAGGCTATGAGGTTTTGACTGCTTTTGATGGTAAGGAAGCCTTGGAAATGTTTGAAGCAGAACAGCCAGATATCTTGATTTTGGACTTGATGCTGCCAGAAGTGGATGGATTGGAAGTGGCTCGGACTATTCGTAAGACCAGCAATGTTCCGATTATTGTATTGTCTGCTAAGGACAGTGAGTTTGACAAGGTTATCGGCCTTGAAATCGGTGCAGATGACTATGTGACTAAGCCTTTCTCAAATCGTGAGCTGCAGGCGCGTGTCAAGGCACTTCTTCGTCGGGCAGACCTTGTTGTGGAAAACCAAGTAGAAGAAAGTGGCCCGAACGAGCTGACCATTGGGGAACTGCAGATTTTGCCAGATGCTTTTGTTGCTAAGAAGCATGGCAAGGAGCTGGAGTTGACTCACCGCGAGTTTGAACTTCTTCACCATTTGGCGACACATATCGGTCAGGTGATGACACGTGAGCACTTGCTGGAAACAGTATGGGGCTATGACTATTTTGGCGATGTCCGTACAGTGGATGTGACCATTCGCCGCCTGCGTGAAAAGATTGAAGATACGCCAAGCCGACCTGAGTATATCTTGACTCGCCGCGGAGTTGGCTATTATATGAGAAATAATGATTGAAGCAATTAAACAATTTGTGATTTCTGCGGATTTTGTCTTTGCAATCATTATTATCGGCTTCATTGTAGTTGTTGCCTTGCTTTTATTGGAAAATCGCCGGGATAATCAAAAGCTTGTACAGCTTAATCAAAAGGTTAAAGATTTGATTGCAGGTGACTATTCTGAAGTGCTGGACATGCAAGGGAGTCCAGAAATCACAGATATGACCAACAGTATCAATGATCTTTCAGAGGTCATTCGACTGACACATGAAAACCTTGAGCAAGAAACAAAACGCCTTTCCAGTATCCTGTCCTATATGACAGATGGCGTGCTTGCGACTAACCGCCGGGGGCAGATTATCACTATCAACGATATGGCAACCAAGCAGTTGGGAGTTAAGAGAGATGAGGTCCAAAATATGAGTATTTTGGATCTGCTTTCGATTTCAGACGAGTATGATTTGCGGGACCTGATTACCAATGTTCCTGAGCTGACGATTGATTCTCAGGATGAAAATGGTGAGTACTTGAGTTTGCGGGTTCGCTTTGCCTTGGTAAGGCGGGAGTCGGGCTTTATTTCTGGTTTGGTAGCTGTCTTGCATGATACGACAGAGCAGGATAAGGAAGAGCGGGAGCGTCGCCTCTTTGTCTCCAACGTCAGCCATGAGTTGCGGACTCCGCTGACCAGTGTTAAGTCCTATCTGGAAGCCCTGGATGAGGGAGCTTTGTCTGAGCCAGTAGCACCGGACTTTGTCAAGGTATCGCTCAATGAAACCAACCGCATGATGCGGATGGTGACGGACTTGCTTAGTCTGTCCCGTATTGATAATGAGACCAGCCATCTGGAAGTGGAGTTGACGAACTTCACGGCCTTTATTACCTTTATCCTCAATCGCTTTGACAAGATAAAAAATCAAGACGAAACTAAGAAATATGAGATTATCCGTGATTATCCTATAACACCGATCTGGGTAGAGATTGATACAGATAAGCTGACCCAGGTCATTGATAATATCATGAACAATGCCATCAAGTATTCGCCGGATGGTGGAACCATTACTGTTTCCATCAAGACAACGGATGAGCAGTTGATTCTCTCTATTGCAGACGAGGGACTAGGAATTCCCAAGCAGGACTTGCCTAAGATTTTTGATCGCTTTTATCGAGTGGACAAGGCACGCAGCCGCGCACAGGGCGGAACGGGTCTGGGGCTGGCTATTGCCAAGGAAATTATCAAGCAGCATCAGGGCTTTATCTGGGCTAAGAGTGAGTATGGTGTGGGCTCGACCTTTACCATTGTCTTGCCTTATGAGAATGATGGCGTCCGGGATGACGACTGGGATAATGAAGATATATAGAAAGTAAACATGACTAAAGGATTTCAATACAGTATTCTGGCGTCAGGATCAAGCGGTAATTGTTTCTATCTGGAAACAGACCAAAAGCGGATTCTGGTTGACGCTGGCTTATCAGGCAAGAAAATTACGAGCTTGCTGGGCGAAATTGGCCGCAAGCCTGAGGATTTGGATGCTATTTTAGTGACTCATGAGCACAAGGACCACATTCATGGCGTTGGAGTGTTGGCCCGCAAGTATCATCTGGATATTTATGCTAATGAGGCTACTTGGAAGGCTATGGAAAAGGACTTGGGCAAGCTGGATGTTAGTCAAAAGCATATCTTTGAATTGGGCAAGACCAAGACCTTTGGAGACTTGGATGTGGAGAGCTTTGGTGTCAGTCATGACGCAGTCTGTCCACAGTTTTACCGCTTCATGAAAGATGACAAAAGCTTTGTCATGCTGACGGATACGGGCTATGTCAGTGACCGGATGGCTGGGATTATCGAAAATGCCGACGGCTATCTGATTGAGAGCAACCATGATATTGAAATTCTTCGCAGTGGTGCCTATCCTTGGAGTCTTAAGCAGCGGATTCTGTCGGATATGGGCCACTTGTCCAACGAGGACGGAGCAGAGACCATGATTCGGACTCTGGGCAATCGCACCAAGCGAATATATCTGGGACATCTCAGTAAAGAAAATAATATCAAGGAATTGGCTCACATGACCATGGTCAATCAACTGGCTCAAGCTGATATGGCAGTCGGTCACGACTTCCAAGTCTATGATACCTCGCCTGATACCGCAACGCCTTTGACGAGTATTTAAACGCCAGACCGAAAGGTTTGGTTTTCTTGCTCTAGTGCGGTATCCATTATATATTTAAAAAGTAACGGTTTTATTTTGCAAAGGAGCTTGTATGCGACCAATTTACTTTGTGGTAGGTCTCTTATCTTTAGGGTTAGGAGTTTTGGGGATTTTTCTGCCTCTCCTGCCTACGACACCATTTCTTCTATTGTCCATTGCCTGCTTTTCGCGCAGTTCAAAGCGTTTTGAGAATTGGCTCTATCATACAAAGATGTATCAGACCTATGTGGCAGATTTTCGAGAGACAGGAACGATTGCCAAGGAGCGTAAGAAAAAGATCATCGTTTCCATCTATATCTTGATGGGCATTTCCATTTTTCTAGCGCCTATTATTTGGGTCAAGATTGGTCTGTTGGGTCTGACCATTTTTATCACCTATTATTTGTTTAAAGTAATTCCGGATAAGGAATAGAAATCACTGTCAGCAGGTGCGTTTGCGCCTGTTTTTTGTTATAATAGAGACTGTATATCTTTGGAAAGGAAAAGGTATCATGCTGCTTATCTGACTGAAGTCAGCATGATGTAAAATAGTAATGGAAAATTTGAAAAAAGCATTGCTGGAGCAGTTTGACTTGGTTTTCTCTGATGAGACCTTGTTGGAAACAGCTTTTACCCATACGAGCTATGCCAATGAGCACCGCCTCTTAAAAATTTCACACAATGAACGCTTGGAATTTTTAGGAGACGCTGTTCTGCAACTGATTATTTCGGAGTATCTTTATACCAAGTATCCTAAGAGACCAGAGGGCGACTTGTCCAAGCTGCGCTCCATGATTGTTCGGGAGGAGAGCCTGGCAGGCTTTGCCCGTGATTGTCAGTTTGATCAATTTATCAAGCTGGGACGCGGAGAGGAGAAGTCTGGCGGCCGGAATCGTGATACGATTTTAGGAGATTTGTTTGAGGCCTTTTTAGGTGCCTTGCTCTTAGATAAGGGTGTGGAAGCAGTCAAAAGCTTTCTCTATCAAGTCATGATTCCTAAGGTGGAAGCGGGAGATTTTGAGCGGGTGACGGACTATAAGACCAAGCTGCAGGAGTTGCTGCAGATTAATGGTGATGTGGAAATTACCTATCAGGTCGTCTCCGAGACAGGGCCGGCTCATGCCAAAAATTTCGAGGTGGCTGTTCTTATCAATGGCCGCAAGTCCGGTCAAGGCCAGGGGCGTTCTAAAAAGCTGGCCGAGCAGGAAGCTGCTAAAAACGCATTTGAAAAGGAAAGTTCTTCATGTTTTTAAAGGAAATTGAAATTCAGGGCTTCAAGTCATTTGCTGATAAGACTAAAGTTGTCTTTGATCAGGGAGTGACTGCGGTTGTTGGGCCAAACGGTTCCGGCAAGTCCAATATTACGGAGAGCCTGCGCTGGGCCTTGGGAGAGTCCAGTGTGAAAAGTCTGCGGGGCGGCAAGATGCCCGATGTGATTTTTGCGGGAACAGAAACCCGCAAGCCCCTTAATTACGCATCAGTGGTAGTGGTTCTGGACAACAGCGACCAATTTATCAAGGATGCTGCCAATGAGATTCGGGTGGAGCGTCACATTTACCGCAGCGGTGACAGTGAGTATAAGATTGACGGCAAAAAAGTCCGTCTGCGCGATGTCCATGATCTCTTCATGGATACTGGACTGGGACGAGATTCCTTCTCCATCATTTCCCAAGGGAAGGTTGAGGAAATCTTCAACAGCAAGCCAGAGGAACGTCGGGCAATCTTTGAAGAAGCTGCTGGAGTGCTTAAGTATAAGACACGTCGTAAGGAAACGGAAAGCAAGCTTAGTCAAACTCAGGATAATCTGGATCGACTGGAAGACATTATCTACGAGCTGGAGAGCCAGGTTAAGCCCTTGGAGAAGCAGGCTGAAACTGCTAAGCGCTTCTTGAGTCTGGATGGCCAGCGCCGAGAGCTTTACTTGGATGTTTTGGTCGCTCAGCTGACAGCTAACAAGGAAAAGTTGACTCAGGCTGAAGAAGATTTAAGGAATATCCAGCAGGAGCTGGCAGCCTACTACAGCAAGCGCGATGAGCTGGAAGTTGAAAACCAAACCTTGAAGGCCAAGCGCCATGAGCTCAATCAAACTTTGTCTGATGATCAAGCTAGTTTGCTGGAATTGACCCGCTTAATCAGTGATTTGGAGCGGCAGATTGACCTTTCTAAGTTGGAGTCCAGCCAGGCAGCGACGAGCCGCCGGGAAAATGAAGAGCGTTTGGCCACTTTGTCAGAAAAACTGGCTCAGATAGAAAGCAACATAGAGGACAAGCAGGCTGAATTGAGCCAAATAGCTGCCAAACTGAGTGACAATGAGCAGTCTATCTCTGCTTTGGAAGCAGAATTAGCAGACTTCTCAGATGATCCAGACCAGCTGATTGAACATCTGCGTGAGCAGTATGTCAAGCTCATGCAGGAAGAGGCAAATCTTTCTAATGACTTGACTTCTCTGGAGAGCCAGCTGGCTAGCGAGCTTAAACTAGCTGAGAGCAAGAAGGCAGACTATGCTAAGCTGCAGGCTGATTTGAAGGCTAGTCAGGCGCAGGAGCAAGCTGGTTTGGAGGAGTTGGAAATTGCTCGCCAAGCCCTCAAGAATCTACTAGTAGACTACCAAAGTCAGATCCAGTTAGTAGAGAAGCTAGAGGCTGATTATAAGCATCAGCAGACTAAGATGTTTGAGCTTTTGGACGACCTCAAAAACAAGCAGGCACGTTCTAATAGTTTGGAAGCCATTCTCAAAAATCACAGCAATTTCTATGCTGGGGTCAAGAGTGTGCTGCAGGAAGCTGGCCGACTGGGTGGCATTGTTGGAGCAGTCAGCGAAAAACTCAGCTTCGATCCTCACTATCAGACAGCGCTGGAAATTGCGTTGGGAGCCAGCAGTCAGAATATCATCGTGGAAGATGAGGCAGCTGCGACTCGGGCTATCGAATTTCTGAAGAAAAATCGGGCTGGCCGGGCAACCTTCCTGCCTTTAACAACCATCAAGCCGCGTCAGCTGCCTGACCATAACCGGGCTACGATTGAAAAAAGTGTTGGTTTTCTGGGACTGGCTTCTTCCTTGGTCAGCTATAAGTCATCGTTAGACAGCATTTTTCAAAATCTGCTGGGAACGACTGCTATTTTTGATACAGTGGAGCATGCCAGAGCAGCAGCTCGCCAAGTGCGCTATCAGGTTCGCATGGTGACTTTGGATGGAACAGAGCTTCGGACTGGCGGATCTTATGCTGGTGGTGCCAACCGCAACAACAATACTATCTTTATCAAGCCGGAGCTAGATGCTTTGCTTGAAGAGATTAAGCAGAAAAATTTCAGCTTGAAAGAGCAGGAAGAAGCAGTGCAAATTCTGCAAAACCAGCTAAGTCAGGCCAAGCAGGTATTGGAACAAATCAAGACAGATGGTGAGCAGGCTCGCTTGGCTGAGCAAAAGGCTAATCTAGCCTATGAACAGTTAGCCAAGCGCGTAGAAGAGCTCACAAGTCTGAAAAATCTACAAGAACAGGAGTTGGCTGATCAATCTGCTTTGGATATTTCAGAAGAGAAAGACCGACTGCAGACCCGCTTGACTGAGATTGAGCAAGAAAAAACGGATATCACAGCAGAAATAGAGCAGGTTAAGTCGAACAAAGATGCTGTTCAAGCTCGTTTCGACAAGCTTTCCTCTCGCCTAGCAGAACTCAAGCTCCAGCGGACAGAGCTGACCTCCAATCAACGCTTTGAAAAGAATGACTTGGAACGTCTGTCCGAGGAAAAAGCCAGCCTTGCAAAAGAGCAGTCGACCTTGGAACTTTTGATGGAGCAAAAGGAGCAGTCCAGCTTGCAAAAGGTGGATATTACGATTCTGGAAGAGCAATTAGAGACCGCCAAGCAAGAAAAGATTGAGCTGGATCAAAGACTGATTCGTCTGAAATTTGAGCTTGAAGATCTAGAAGGTCAGTCTGACGATATTGCCAGTCGTTTGGAGCAAGCCCGCCATCAAAATGAAGAATTGATTCGCCGGCAGGCTAAAGCAGAGGCAGAAAAGGATAAGCTCATGGATGTCATGCGCCGTCTGGCAAGCAATCTGACAGATGACTATCAGATGAGCTTTGATGAAGCAAGCAGCCAGGCTCGGCCTTTAGAAAGTTTACCAGCTGCTGAAAGCCAAGTTAAGGATCTGGAAAAAGCCATTCGAGCTTTAGGTCCAGTCAATCTGGAAGCAGTTGAGCAGTTTGAAGAAGTCAGCAACCGTTTGAACTTCCTCAATGAGCAGCGAGACGATGTCCTATCAGCCAAAAATCTGCTCTTAGAGACGATTGAAGAGATGAATGACGAAGTCAAGGAACGTTTTAAATCAACCTTTGAAGCCATTCGTGAAAGCTTCAAAGTGACTTTCCGTCAGATGTTTGGCGGTGGTTCGGCAGACCTGATATTGACGGAGGGAGACTTGCTGACAGCTGGTGTAGAAATCTCCGTGCAGCCACCGGGAAAGAAAATCCAGTCGCTTAATCTGATGAGCGGTGGCGAGAAGGCCTTGTCAGCTTTGGCTCTACTCTTCTCTATCATCCGCGTTAAGACCATTCCTTTTGTCATCTTGGACGAGGTCGAAGCAGCGCTGGACGAAGCGAATGTTAAACGCTTTGGGGATTATCTCAATCGATTTGACAAGGACAGCCAATTCATCGTGGTCACTCACCGTAAGGGAACCATGTCAGCTGCAGACTCTATTTACGGAGTTACCATGCAGGAATCTGGGGTTTCCAAGATTGTCTCGGTCAAGTTAAAAGATTTAGAAAGTATGTAAAATGAGTATAAAATTAGTAGCAACGGATATGGATGGCACCTTTTTGGACAGTAAAGGTCAGTTTGATATGGACCGCCTCAAGCAAGTTTTGGCTCGCTTCAAAGAAAAAGATATGTACTTTGCCGTAGCCAGCGGACGGGGTCTCTTGTCGCTGGAAAAGCTGTTTGAGGAAGTACGCAATGAGATTATTTTTATTGCTGAAAACGGTAGTTTAGTGGAATTTCACGGCGAGGATCTCTATGAAGCAACCATGCCTCGGAATTTTTATCTCAATGTTTTTGACAAGCTGCAGGAATCTCCCTATGTCAATGTCAACGAGCTGCTTTTGACGGGCAAACGTGCCTGCTATGTCTTGGAGACTGTGGATCCGACCTATCTTTCTTTCAGTGCTCATTATAATGAAAATATTCAAAAAGTAGCTAGCCTGGCTGATATCGACGATGAAATTTTCAAGTTTACGACCAATTTTGCTGAGGACCAAGTCGCAGCTGGTGAAGCTTGGGTCAATGAGAATATCGATGGAGTCAAGGCCATGACAACTGGCTACAAGTCCATTGACATCGTTCTGGACCATGTGGATAAGGGGGTTGCCATTGTCGAGCTGGCCAAGAAGCTAGACATAGATCTTTCTCAGGTTATGGTTTTTGGCGATAATCTCAACGATATGCACATGATGCAGGTGGCTGGCTATCCGATCGCGACTGAAAATGCTCGCCCTGAGATTTTAGAAGTCGCCAAGGAAGTCATCGGCCACCATGATGCTCAGTCGGTTATCACTTACATGGAGGGATTGTAATGGCAGATATAAAACTGATTGCTCTGGACTTGGATGGAACTCTCCTGACTTCAGACAAGAAGATTTCTGACCGCAATTTAGCGGCTTTAAAAGCAGCTCAGGCCAAGGGAGTTAAAGTAGTTCTGACTACGGGTCGCCCCCTCAAAGCCATGGACTTTTTCCTGCATGAGCTAGGAACAGACGGTCGAGAGGATGAGTACACCATTACTTTTAATGGTGGTCTTGTTCAGCGCAATACTGGAGAAATTCTTGATAAAACAGTCTTTTCTTATGATGATGTGGCTCGGATTTACGAGGAGACGGATAAGCTCCACATACCGCTCGATGCTATCTGCGAAGGGCTTGTCTATCAGATTCAATCAGATCAAGATTCGCTTTATGCTCAGTTCAATCCTGCTCTAATTTTTGAGTCTATTGATTTTAGTGATTTGTCCAGCCAGCAGACTTATAATAAATGTGTCACCGCTTATGCTCAAGAACCACTGGATGCCGCTATTGAGCAAATCTCACCGGAATTATTTGAGCGCTATGAGATTTTCAAATCTAGAGAAATGTTGCTGGAGTGGTCCCCTAAAAATGTCCATAAGGCCAATGGCTTGGAGAAACTGATTGCCCATTTAGGCATTGAGAGAAGTCAGGCCATGGCCTGTGGTGATGAAGCCAACGATCTGTCTATGATTGAGTGGGCTGGTTTGGGAGTGGCTATGCAGAATGCAGTAGCCAGCGTCAAAGAAGCAGCCAATGTGGTGACACCTATGACCAATGATGAGGATGCAGTGGCTTGGGCTATTGAAGAATATGTATTAAAGGAGGATTAGTCGATGGGATTATTTGACCGCCTTTTCGGCCGAAAAAAACAAGAACCACCGATTGAAGAAGTTGTCAAGGAAGCATTGGAAAACATTGGCGAGCTTGAAGAAGAAATAGCGCCTGTTCCAGAAGCAGGAGAAAATCTTGAAGCGGAAGCTGTTCAGTCCTATCAGGACGAGCAGCAACTTGATGACCAAATTTCGGATACAAAAGATAGTTTGGCTGATGTTGAAGAGCCAGCATCTCAATCTATCCAAGAAGAAAGCAAGGAGCCAGAGCATGAAAGAGAAATTATTGCAGAAAATCAAGAAGTGGCTCAAGGAGCAAGTCAGACTGAAGAAACTCTAGAAGAGCACCAACCTGAAAGCAGTGACGAAACGGTAGAAGAAGTTGTTGAACAAACAGATCTTTCGTATGAAGCACCATCTCATACCGAGCATGAAGCTGCTCCCTATGAGGAGGTGGGAACTGATTCAAATAATGAGTTCGAGCTAGAAACAGAAGCTGAGTCACTAACAGAATCAGAACAGGTCGACCAAGCAGCTGATGTTGCTGAAGAATCAGAAGTAGCAGCTGCAGAAGAGCCTGCTGAACTTTCTCAAGAGGAATCTACTCAGGAAAAATATGACCGCAGCCTAAAGAAAACTCGGACAGGGTTTGGAGCACGGCTTAATGCCTTCTTTGCCAATTTCCGCTCAGTAGATGAAGAGTTCTTCGAAGACTTGGAAGAGCTGCTCATCACTAGTGATGTAGGGGTTCAAGTGGCTTCCAGTCTGACTGAGGAACTACGCTATGAAGCCCGTCTGGAAAATGCTAAAAAACCAGCTGCTCTGCGCCAGCTGATTATTGAAAAATTGGTGGACATTTATGAGAAAGATGGCCGCTTTAATGAAAAAATCAATTTCCAAAACGGTCTGACTGTCATGCTCTTTGTTGGAGTCAACGGAGTCGGTAAGACCACCTCTATCGGTAAACTAGCCTATAAGTACAAACAACAAGGCAAGAAAGTCATGTTGGTAGCAGCAGATACATTCCGAGCTGGAGCAGTGGCTCAGCTGGCTGAATGGGGTCGGCGCGTAGATGTTCCAGTAGTAACGGGGCCTGAAAAGAGTGATCCTGCCAGCGTGGTTTATGACGGTATGGAGCGCGCTCAGTCAGAGCAGGTTGATGTTCTTATGATTGACACGGCTGGTCGCCTGCAAAATAAGGACAACCTCATGGCTGAGCTGGAGAAAATTGGCCGCATTATTAAGCGGGTGGATCCAGAAGCACCGCATGAGACTTTCCTAGCTCTCGATGCTTCAACCGGTCAGAATGCTCTGGTTCAGGCCAAGGAATTTTCTAAAATTACTCCAGTCACAGGAATTGTACTGACAAAGATTGATGGAACAGCTCGAGGTGGGGTTGTGTTAGCCATTCGTCAGGAATTGGATATTCCAGTGAAGCTGATTGGCTTTGGAGAAAAGATTGATGATATCGGTGAGTTCAACTCAGAGAACTTTATGAAAGGCCTGCTTGAAGGCTTAGTATAAAACAAAAAACCAGTACGAGTACTGGTTTTTTATGAACAATTTTTAAATTTTATTTGTTTGGAGACCACTGCCAGTCAGCTCCAAATTCTCTAAGGAGTTCAAAAGAAGCATCTGGTCCCATAGAACCGACAGGATACTCATGAAGAGGCACTTCGTTGCTACGCCATAGCTCTTCAATCTGATCAATCAGCTCCCAGCTGGAGCGGACTTCATCCCAGTGGCTGAAGTTGGTTGAGTCATTGTTAAGGACGTCAAAGATTAATTTTTCGTAAGGATCAGGGGAAGCACCGCTAGCTGTTGCGTCCGTTCGATAGTCCAGAGAGAGGGGAGCTAAGCTGAAGCGTTCGCCGACCTCTTTGCCATTCATGCTGAGAGAGAAGCCCTCAGTCGGCTGGATATGAATGGTCAGAACATTTGGTGCTAATTCCTCACCAAAGATAGACTCCATTTGCTTAAAGACGATATTGACAAGAGTGCCTTTTTCAGTGAGGCGTTTACCAGTTCGGAAGAAAAATGGAACATCACGGAAGCGCTCGCTATTTACGAAGAAAGCTCCTGAAGCAAAGGTTTCGGTCATAGAGTCAGGATTGACATTAGGCTCGCTCCGGTAGGAGATGTATTTCTTGCCTTTGACTGTGCCAGACTTATATTGACCGCGGATAAAGAAGCGTTTCAAGTCTTTTTTATCGGGCTGTACCAAGCGTTCAAAAACTTTGACTTTCTCTGCCCGAATGTCCTCTTTGCTGAAGCTTTTCGGCTTGTCCATAGCTAAGAGTGACAGGAGTTGCAGAGTATGATTCTGCACCATATCTCGTAGAGCACCGGACTGGTCATAGTAACCGCCACGTTCTTCGACACCTAGCTTTTCAGCAAAAGTAATCTGGACATTGTCAATGTAGTCACGATTCCAGATGTTTTCAAAGAGAAGATTGGCAAAGCGGATAGCGAAGATGCTCTGAATCATTTCCTTGCCTAGGTAATGGTCAATACGGAAAATCTGCTCTTCATCAAAGGCCGCTAAGAGTTCTTCGTTAAGTTGGCTGGCAGTTGCCAAGTCTGTCCCGAAAGGTTTTTCGACAATCAAACGTTCAAAGCCTTTGCCGTCTACGATATTTTCAGACTTGAGGTGTTTGGCAATAGTACCGAAAAATTGCGGAGCCATGGACAGGAAGAAGAGTTTATTGTGCTCGGCTTGGTACTGCTCATTGAGTTGATTTTGAAGCTTGCGCAGCTCAATGTAGTGCTCGGTATCCTGCACATCATGGCTTTGATAGTAGAAGTGGCTGGCAAACTCTTGGGCTTGCTCGGGGCTGTCGGCTAAATCAGCGATTGCTTCGACAACGACAGACTCAAAATACTCCTTACTCCAAGGCCGGCGGGCGGTTCCAATGACTGCAAAATGCTTGGAAAGATTGCCAGACTTATAGAGCCTGAAGAGGGATGGATAGAGTTTTCTTTTGGCCAAGTCACCGCTGGCTCCGAAAATTGTTACAATAACTTTTGAAGACATCCTGATACCTATTTTCTAAATGATGTCTCTATTTTATCACAATTTTTCTAAAGATTGTATTCAGAAATTCGGTTTCTGAAAAGGGAGATAAATAGAAAGAAATTGACCGCTGCTTGAAACATATTCAAAGATAAAAAATGAGGCTAAGACACGATTGTGCCAGCCTCGTTTTCTTTATTCAAATACCCGATAAACGTAAGGGTTGTCCGGTTTTTCTACCTTATCAAAGCTTTCAACTTCTAGAGTTGGCAGGCTTTGTCCCAGACTTTTATGGTAGTGCATGGTAATTTTTCCCTTGGCATGAATCCAGGTATTATTCTCGAAATGCTGGGTATTTCCAGTCGTCAAGAGGCCATAGACACCTGAGTCGGCGATACAATGGATAATACCGAAACGAAAGAGAAATTGGCTCTTCTGGTCGCTGGGGTCATTGTAGACAAATCCAGTGAACTCCAGCGTTTTGCCTACAAACTCGTCGGGATAATCATAGATGACCTCCATGATTTCCATGTAGTTCTCAGTTGTGACCTGAATGGAATCTTGCTTGACATATTTCTTGGCGGCTGCCCGCATTTCTTTTTCGTAAGCTCCTTTGGTAAAGTAGGTGCTAGTGTCAGGCTTCAGGTATTGACTGGTAGTGCCTTCGTCCTGCTGAATAGCAGTTGAAGTTCCCTCAGCTAGTGGAAAATGAAATCCTTTGGCCGAAACTGTTGTCGAATCCAAGGTAACAGTTGGAAAGAAAATTCCCATAAAAAGCGGAATGACAAGGAGCATCACGCTGCCTAACTTGGCCCAGCGAGTATTTAAATGACTGTGGACCTCCATTTTCTTCATCCAGATGATGAGCTGCACAACTGCCAAGATAAAAGATAGAATCATAGATAGATAGGCCAGATAGGAGTAGTGGAGATTGATATATTGGTTGAGCTTGCCTGTCAGCTGTAGGTACATGGTGATCTCAAAGTAGCCGACTAAGATTAGAAATCGGATCATAGCACTACCCCCACAAGCCAAGAGTAAAGAAAGACGACGACGGTAACCAGGCTGATAAATTGCCAGATAAAGCGTGTCTTAAAGTAGTTTTTCATCATCAGCAGATTCTTGACATCTAGCATAGGCCCAATGACCAAGAAAGCTAAGACTGGCGATAAGCCGAAACTAGCAATCAAGGAGCTCCCGATGAAAGCATCAGCTTCGCTGCAAAGTGAGAGCAGGAAGGACAGCAGCATGAGCAGGAGAATAGCAACAGCTGGTGTTGAGCTGATGGAGGTCAAGATTCTGGTTGGCACATAGACTTGGACCAGGCTGGCGAAGAGACAGCCAAAGACCAGATAGCGACCTGTATCGAAAAATTCATCAATGGCCTGCACAAAGACCTGAAAAAACTTTTGTCCCTTGCTGAGATGTGAAAAATCATGCTCATGAACAGCCTTGCGATTTTCTTTTTGGATATTGCTATCTGCAAAGAAGCCCAGAAAAATCCCTAAAAGAATAGCCACGACCATAGAACCTAAAGCACGAAGCAGAGCCATTCGGAAGGAATTACCAAAGGCTGAGTAGGTCGCAAAGAGCACGATGGGGTTGATGACTGGAGCCGTTACCAGAAAAGGCACAGCCGTGTAACTGGGAACTTTCTTTTCCAAAAACCGATTTATAATGGGAACGATTCCGCACTCGCAAGAGGGGAAGACAAAACCAATCAAGCTCCCAAAGAAAATCCGAGCCCATTTGTTCTTGGGCAGGAAACGATAAACCTTGTCTGGCGTGACATACACCTCGATAAAGCCAGAAATAATACTTCCAATCAGAACAAAAGGTAGGGCCTCAATGATAATGGAGAGAAAGATGGCACCGGCTTGCAGGACACTGGCCGGTAGCTGAGAGAAGAAGCTCATTCTTTCTTATCCTTCTCGTTTTTAGATTTTTTCTTGTCTTCCTCAGGGAACTCTACCTTTTCCATCTTGGGCAGGGTCGCAAACTCCTCGAACATCTTGTCCAAATCGTCTGATCTAGTAAATTTAACAGCCATAAAGGCACCTCATTTCTAAAATAATAATTCTATTATACTACCAATCATCAAAAAATGAAATTTTGAAACATAAGAGACTCTTTGTCGCTGATTTACCCTAATTTTTTTGTACAAATAGTACTAAATAGTTCTAAAACTGCCTATCTTTCAAAGCACTTGTGATATAATAGGATTGTTATGGAAAATATAAATATTGAAAAAATTGCCCAGAAATTGGGCCTTAAAGAAAGCCAAGTATCACAGGTCCTAGATCTGACTGCTGAAGGAAATACGATTCCTTTTATTGCTCGTTACCGTAAGGAAATGACAGGAAATCTGGATGAGGTCGAGATTAAGGAAATCATTGACTTAGATAAGAGCATGACTGCCTTGGCAGAGCGTAAAGCGACGGTCTTAGCTAAAATTGAGGAGCAGGGAAAACTAACGGATGCTCTTCGCTCTGAGATTGAGGCTGCTGAAAAGCTGGCTGATGTGGAAGAACTTTATCTGCCCTACAAGGAGAAGCGCCGTACCAAGGCTACGATTGCGCGTGAAGCAGGTCTCTTTCCTTTGGCTCGCTTCATCCTACAGGATGCGGCTAATCTACAGGAAGAAGCAGAGAAACTGACTAGTGAAGCCTTTCCAACAGCAGAAGCTGCTCTAGCTGGAGCAGTGGATATTCTGACTGAAGCAATTTCCGAAGATACTAAGCTGCGGGCTTGGACCTACCATGAGATGCAGACCAATTCTTCTATCGTATCCAGTCTCAAAGACGGTGATTTGGATGAAAAGCAGATCTTCCAAATTTATTATGATTTTTCTGAAAAAGTAGCGACTATGCAAGGCTACAGGACTCTGGCTCTTAATCGTGGTGAGAAGCTAGGTATTCTCAAGGTTGGTTTTGAGCACAATCTTGAGAAGATCCTGCGCTTCTTTGAAGTACGTTTCAAGGTGAAAAATGCCTATATTATCGAAGCTGTCCAGCAAGCTGTTAAAAAGAAAATCATTCCAGCCATGGAGCGCCGTATTCGGACCGAGCTGACTGAGGCCGCTGAGGATGGAGCGATTCAGCTCTTCTCAGATAATCTCCGCCATCTTCTCCTGATTGCCCCTCTCAAAGGTCGAGTAGTACTGGGCTTTGACCCAGCCTTTCGAACAGGAGCCAAGCTGGCTGTTGTTGATGCGACAGGCAAGATGCTGACGACCCATGTCATCTATCCCGTGCCACCAGCAAAACCAGCTCAGATTGAAGCTTCTAAGAAAGAGTTGTCAGATCTGATTGAGCAGTTTGGCGTGGAAATCATTGCCATCGGAAACGGCACTGCCAGCCGAGAAAGCGAAGCCTTTGTAGCGGAAGTTTTGAAATCTCATCCAAATGTCAGCTATGTCATCGTCAATGAAAGCGGAGCATCTGTATACTCTGCTAGTGAACTGGCTCGTCATGAGTTTCCGGATTTGACTGTTGAAAAGCGCTCAGCTATTTCTATTGCCCGCCGCCTGCAAGATCCTTTAGCAGAGTTGGTTAAGATTGATCCTAAGTCCATCGGAGTTGGTCAGTACCAGCATGATGTCAGCCAGAAAAAGCTGTCTGAAAGCCTGGACTTTGTCGTTGATACCGTGGTCAACCAAGTCGGAGTTAACATTAACACCGCCAGTCCTGCCCTGCTGGCCCATGTAGCTGGTCTTAATAAAACTATCTCAGAAAATATTGTCAAATATCGGGAAACAGAAGGTTTGATTCGGTCTCGCGAGTCTATCAAGAAAGTGCCACGTCTGGGCGCAAAAGCTTTTGAACAGGCGGCCGGCTTCCTGCGTATTCCTGAAAGTGATAACCTGCTAGACAATACAGGCGTTCACCCAGAGTCTTATAAGGCGGTGGAGGATCTCTTTAAGCGTCTGGAAATTAGCAGTTTGGATGAATCAGCCCAAGCCAAATTAAAAGCAGTGCAGACTGCTAGTTTGGCTGCAGAGCTAGGCTTGGGAGAAGAAACCCTAAAAGATATTATTGCTGATTTGCTCAAGCCTGGCAGAGATTTGCGAGATTCCTTTGACGTGCCAGTTTTGCGGCAGGATGTCTTAGATATCAAGGACTTGCGCATCGGTCAAAAGCTGGAAGGGGTCGTCCGCAATGTTGTCGATTTCGGAGCCTTTGTGGATATCGGTATCCACGAAGACGGTCTTATCCATATCTCCAAGCTGAGCACAGACTATATTAAGCATCCTAGTCAAGTCCTATCTGTTGGTGACTTGGTCACTGTCTGGGTGGATAAATTGGATGTGGATCGGGAGAAGGTCAACCTCTCTCTGATAGCACCAAATGAATCTAACTAACTATGTCAAGCGGGTTTCGCTTGAGGATTTTGGCTGGGAATTCCGCCACCAAGCTTATTGGAACAAGCGTCTCCGCACTACAGGGGGACGCTTCTTTCCAAAAGATGGTCATCTAGATTTCAACCCAAAAATCTATGAAACTTTTGGGCTGGAGATCTTTCGAAAAATTGTCCGCCATGAGTTAGCTCACTATCACCTCTATTATCAGGGCAAAGGTTACCGCCATGGGGATAGAGATTTTAAAGAACTGCTTAAGAAAGTTGATGGCCTGCGCTACGCTCCCGCGTTGTCCAACTCGCAATCTTTTCTCATCTATGAATGCCTGAGCTGCGGAGCACTTATCCGTCGCAGACGTAGAGTCAATCTTCAAAAATACCGTTGCGGACGCTGTATGGGCAAGCTCCGTTTGTCAGAGAATGCTTGATAGATTAGCAAGAGAGTTCCTTGAAGAACTCTCTTTTTTAAAGAATGAACTTTCTAAGGCATAATCAGCCTTTGGCCCGATTGTTTTCTCATGAAATATGGTAGAATAAAGTAAATATGATCATTGAGGTCTCTATCATGAACGTGAAATTCTATAAGTTGAAAAAGAATCGACTGATTTCCGGTGTCTTGTCCGGTCTATGTGATAAATTTGATTTTGATCTGAGCTTGGTGCGCTTCCTCTTTATTATCTTTACTGTGGTCAATTTCGGCTTGGGAATTCTCATCTATATCCTGCTGGCCATGGTTATGCCCTATAAAGAAGACATAGAAGAAGAAATGTATGGAACCGGCCCGCGCAAACGAAAAGAAGCAGAAGCTATCGAAGACGATAAAGACGGCTGGTTTTGGTAATTCTTAATAAAATAGAAAATTTCGGGATGCACTCCCGATTTTTTACTTGAAGTAGGGAATGTTTTAGTAAGACATTTCTATACCGTGATTTATTTTCTGCTTGCTTCTTTTAGATAAAATCTAAAAAAGAAGCAGGATAGAAAACCAGGTAAATTGACACTTAAAAACTTCACCAAAATATTAGCAATTTATCTAAGGAGGAAATATGACAGAAGTTTGGAATGCCTATGACTTAAATCGAAATCAACTCCCTCATCTCCTGGTTCGAGGAGAAAAAATTCCTGAAGGACAGTTTCATCTCTGTGTTAATGTCTTGGTTCGCCATCAGGATGGTGATATTCTCTTTATGCGACGGTCAGCCAATAAAAGCCTTTATCCTGGCTATTATGAGTTCGGAGCAGGCGGCAGTGTGCTGGCTGGAGAGGATAGTCTGACAGCCGCCTTACGTGAATTAGAAGAAGAAACAGGCTTGGTTCCTGACAGCATCAGACTTTTGGAGCAGGTGTGCTCTGTCAATGATCAGTGCCATTTCGACTACTATGAGGTGGTTGTGTCTGGCGATAAGAGTCAAGTCCGCTATCAGGAAGGCGAAACAGATGCTCATGTCTGGTTGCCTCTGAAAGAGGTCCCAGATTTTGTAGAAAACCATCCTTGTTTTAAGAACCAAAAGAAGATTCTTAACAGCCTGCTTGACTAAGACCATGGCTGTTTTTCTATTTTTACTAAAAAGTTGATTTAAATCAAAATATTTTTTCGTTCTAAAATCAATCTTAAAGATTCTTTTGAGGTAAAAATTTGCTATAATAGAAGCAGACAAATTTGAAGGGAGAAGACAATGTCAGTAAAGGTCAAAGACCTCTTAAAAATGTCTCGTCTGTCTCAGGAGTACGGTGATAAAGTATTACTGGAAAAAGAAATTAAAACTTCAGATATTTCTCGGCCTGGACTTGAAATGACTGGATATTTTGATTTTTATACACCCGAGCGGATACAGCTGATTGGGATGAAAGAGTGGTCTTATCTGATGAAGATGAGCTCTCATAATCGCCATCAAGTACTGTTGAAAATGTTCCAGCCTGAGACGCCGGTGGTTATCATTGCTCGAAATTTAGAGATTCCTAAAGAAATGATTGATGCGGCTGATGAGAAGCAGGTTGCTATTCTTAGAAGCAAAGCCTCTACTAGCCGCTTGTCTGGAGAAATTTCCAGTTATCTTGATTCTCGGCTGGCTGAGAGAACCAGTGTTCATGGGGTCCTGATGGATATCTATGGCATGGGTGTTCTCATCCAAGGGGACAGTGGAATTGGTAAAAGTGAGACAGGACTTGAATTGGTTAAGCGTGGCCATCGTTTGGTTGCGGATGACCGAGTGGATATCTATGCCAAGGATGAAGTGACCCTTTGGGGAGAGCCGGCTGAAATACTGCGCCACCTATTGGAAATTCGTGGTGTTGGTATCATTGATGTCATGAGCTTATACGGAGCCAGTGCAGTCAAAGATTCTTCTCAAGTTCAGATAGCTGTCTATTTGGAGAATTACGATACTCAAAAGACTTTTGACCGTCTAGGTAATGATACAGAGGAGCTGGAGGTTGCCGGTGTCAGAATTCCACGTATTCGGATTCCTGTAAAGACTGGCCGCAATATCTCAGTCGTGATTGAGGCCGCGGCGATGAACTATCGAGCTAAGCAAATGGGCTATGATGCTACAAAGATCTTTGAAGAGCGCCTCACCGATTTAATTAGCCGGAATGAGGTGAAACATGATTGATCCAGTAGCTATCCAACTAGGACCTATCAGTATTCGCTGGTATGCCATCTGTATTGTCACAGGCTTAGTATTAGCCGTTTATCTTGCCATGAAAGAGGCTCCGCGTCGGAAGATTATTCCTGATGATATTTTGGATTTTATCCTAGTGGCTTTTCCCGTAGCCATCGTGGGTGCCCGGCTTTATTACGTGGCCTTCGAGTGGGATTATTACGGTAAGAATCTGATAAAAATCATTGATTTCTGGAATGGCGGAATAGCAGGTATTGCCATTTACGGCGGGCTGATAGCTGGTGCTATCGTTCTCTACTTTTTTTGTAGGAGAAGGCTGATTCACCCAGTTGATTTTCTGGATATTGCAGCACCAAGTGTGATGATTGCCCAGAGTATTGGTCGCTGGGGAAATTTTGCCAACCATGAGGCCTATGGTGCGGCAGTTAAGAGTTTGGACTATCTGCCTAGCTTTATTCGTGAAAATATGTATATCGAAGGCAGCTACAGACAGCCAACTTTCCTCTATGAATCTCTATGGAACCTACTTGGTTTTATCTTGATTATTGTTCTCCGCCGTCGGCCTAAGTTGCTGAGACAGGGAGAAATCGCTGCCTTCTATCTAATTTGGTATGGATTTGGTCGGATGATCATTGAGGGGATGCGGACAGACAGTCTCATGTTTGCTGGTCTGCGTGTTTCCCAATGGTTATCTCTGATTCTTATTTTTGTCGGAATCGGCATCATCATTTACCAAAGAAAAAAGAAAGCCCCTTACTATCAAGAATAAGAAATAATAGATCCGTTGACTCTTTTATAAGAGATGTCAGCGATGAAAGGAGAGAAATATGATAATTGAAATTGCTTATGCTTTACTGGCAGTTGCCCTTATTATCTTCGTGATTTACTTGACGATAACAGTCAAAAATCTGGGCGAGAAAGCTGGTAAGATGCTAGATGAAACAGAAAATACCATCAAGGTCTTGACTTCTGATGTCAACGTGACCCTTCACCAAACCAATGATTTACTGGCCAAGGTCAATGTCTTGACTGACGACATCAATCAAAAAGTCGCAACTATTGATCCTTTGTTTACAGCTGTAGCGGACCTGTCTGAGTCTGTTTCAGATTTAAACGTTCAGGCGCGCACGCTGAGTAAAAAAGCTGTGTCTGTTGGCAAGGGATCTGTTAAGACAACAGCTGGTTTATCTGCTTTGCGTTTTGCTTCAAAATTGTTTAAAAGATAAGAAAGAAGGTCTATTATGGGAAAATTTTCATCACTGTTATTGGGCGCCGTTACAGGTGCAGCTGCTGCCTATTTTCTGACCAGTAAGAAAGGAAAGGAAACGACAGATAAGGTTCGGGACTTTGTTAAGGAATACCAAGAAAATCCTGATGATATCCACGAAGCTGTCGTTCAGTCTGCTAAAGACTTTTCAAATCAAGCTGTCAGCGCAATTCAACAAACCAAGGAAAAGGTTGAGAAAGGCGAGATTACAACTGAAACAGTCATCGAATCTGTCAAAGAAACGACAAAATCAGTCGTGGACTACTCGCAGGATAAGTTTAACGAAATCAAAGAAAAATTTGATAAAGAAGAAAGTAACTTTGCAGAGGAAGAGCCTGTGATCTTCCAAGAGGAAGAAGAGGAACCTTCAGAAGAAATCATCATTGACTTCGGAGCAGAAGCGACAGAAGGTCAAGAAGAAAAGACTGCTGAAACTGATAATCAAGAAGAAAAATAAAACAAAGAAGATTAGCAAAATTGCTAGTCTTCTTTGTTTGCAAGAACGAAAAAAGAACCGAGGACATAAGGCGTCTTCGGTTTCTTCTTATATTTTTATTTTAAAATCGTAGAATCACAGGGCCGGTTTATTTGCTAGTTTGGCGTTTCTTTGCGAACAGACGATAAGATTGAATGCTAATCAGGCTGGAAGCAATGGCCAAAGTGAAGGACATAAATGTATTCATTTTTAAACTCAAAAATACAAAGCTAAACAAAACTGTCAAGATACAGAAAACAGCAATATTTAAGAAGAAAAAGAGTTCACTTAATCTTGGTGATGTTTCTGCTTCCGGTAGGTATTCTTGATAGAGTGGTGTTTGTTCAGATTCAATTTCTTGATAGTAGTAGTCAGTTGGGTCATCATATTGTTGGTATTTTCTTACGTGCATAATTCTCTCTCCTTACAGTACCCTCTAATTCTACCATTTTTTTGCAGTTTTAAATATTACAAAAGGATTACAAAACGAATAAATTCGAATGAAAAACCACTCCTTTATATTTTTTTGCTATAATGGTTTTATGAAAAAGATAATTATTACAGCAACAGCTGAAAGTATAGAACAAGTTGAGGAACTATTAGAGGCAAATGTCGATCGAATTTATGTCGGCGAGAAAAATTATGGCCTTCGTTTGCCTCATAATTTTAGTTTAGACGAATTAAATCGAATTTCTGACTTAGTTCACCAAGCAGGAAAAGAGTTGACCGTTGCAGTGAACGCGCTCATGCATCAGGAAATGATGGATAATATCAAGCCCTACCTTGATTTTTTGCAGGAGATTGGGGCAGATTATATTACCGTTGGGGATGCTGGTGTTTTCTATGTGCTGCAGCGAGATGGCTATAAATTAAAGACTATTTACGATGCCTCTACCATGGTTACCAGCAGCCGTCAGATTAACTTTTGGGCTAAGAACGCTGGAGTTTCAGAAGCTGTCCTAGCGCGTGAGATTCCTTCTGCTGAGCTTTTTAAGATGCCAGAGATTCTGGAAATTCCTGCTGAAGTCTTGGTTTACGGAGCTAGTGTCATCCATCACTCCAAGCGTCCTCTTTTGCAGAATTACTATAATTTTACTCATATCTATGATGAGAAGACGAGAGAACGGGATCTATTTCTAGCAGAACCAAGCGATCCGCAGAGCCATTACTCGATTTTTGAGGACAATCATGGTACTCATATTTTTGCCAATAATGACTTGGATTTGATGACCAAGCTGATAGAATTGGTTGACCATGGCTTCTGCAACTGGAAGTTGGAAGGTCTCTACACACCTGGCCACAACTTTGTTGAGATTGCTAAGATTTTTGTTGAGGCGAGAGATTTGATTGAAGAAGGTAAGTTTAGCTCATATCAAGCCTTTGTGCTGGATGGGGTGATTCATAAACTACATCCGAAAAATCGTTTTCTTGATACAGGATTTTATGACTATGACCCCGATATGGTAAAATAAACATTGAAACTAGAGCTCCTTTTAGGAGTTCTTTTTTGAAAACAAAAATAAGATTGATAAGGTAGAACTAAAAAATAGATGTTTTAAACTATTTTTTGAATTAATTCGAATAATTTAAAAATTAGAATTGTGAAAATAATTCAAAGAACCTTGCTTTTAGGGGTAAATTACTATAAAATAATAAGGATTAGACATCAACACTTTTATATTGCAAATAGGAGAAAATGATGGCAAGAAAGTTGAAACGACCAGAGGTGTTATCACCTGCTGGTACTTTGGAAAAGCTAAAAGTAGCTGTTCGATATGGAGCAGATGCTGTTTTTATTGGCGGACAGGCCTATGGTCTGCGCAGTCGAGCTGGCAACTTTACCTTTGAACAGATGGAAGAAGGGGTTCAGTTTGCGGCTAGCTATGGTGCCAAGGTCTATGTAGCGGCCAATATGGTCATGCACGAGGGCAATGAAGAGGGAGCTGGTGAGTGGTTCCGCCGTTTGCGGGACATTGGGATTGCGGCTGTCATTGTTTCAGATCCAGCTTTGATTGCTATCGCAGCATCAGAAGCACCTGGTCTAGAAATCCACCTGTCGACTCAGGCCAGTGCGACCAACTATGAAACGCTTGAGTTTTGGAAGAACTTAGGACTAACACGCGTTGTCCTAGCTCGCGAAGTGTCAATGGCTGAGTTAGCAGAAATTCGCCGACGGACTGACGTTGAAATAGAAGCCTTTGTTCATGGAGCAATGTGTATTTCCTACTCTGGACGCTGTACGTTATCCAATCACATGAGTATGCGCGATGCCAATCGTGGAGGCTGCTCGCAATCCTGCCGTTGGAAATATGACCTCTACGACATGCCTTTTGGTCAAGAACGTAAGAGCTTGAAGGGGGAAGTTCCAGAAGAATTTTCCATGTCCGCGGTTGATATGTCCATGATTGATCGCATACCAGACATGATTGAAAATGGAGTGGATAGCTTGAAGATTGAGGGACGGATGAAGTCCATTCATTACGTTTCTACTGTGACTAACTGCTATAAAGCAGCTGTGAATGCCTACTTAGAAAGTCCTGAAAAGTTTGAAGCTATCAAGCAGGACTTGGTTGATGAGATGTGGAAGGTTGCTCAACGCGAATTGGCCACAGGATTTTACTATCATACTCCAACAGAGAATGAGCAGCTGTTCGGAGCGCGACGCAAGATTCCGGAATACAAATTTGTAGCTGAAGTAGTAGCTTATGACGCAGACAGTCAGACAGCGACTATCCGTCAGCGAAATGTTATCCATGAAGGAGATCAGGTTGAGTTTTATGGACCAGGCTTCCGTCATTTTGAAACCTTTGTCACAGACCTTCGTGATGCTGATGGTAATAAAATTGATCGGGCTCCTAATCCGATGGAGCTTCTGACCATTCACTTGGAGCAGCCTGTAGAGGCCGGCGATATGGTGCGGGCTCGCAAGGAAGGTTTGATTAATCTTTACAAGGAAGATGGCACTAGCGTGACCGTCCGAGCTTAATCTTATATTCATAGGTGGCTTTTTAATCCAAAAGCCATCTTTATGAATAGAGATTTTCAGAGAGGAAGTAGCATGATTCAGGTTTATGGCGATATTCTTGATGAGGAGACTCGCTGCCAGCATTATCACAGTGAGAGAGATATCATAGCCCTTAAGTGCTTTGCTTGTCAGAAATACTATCCTTGCTTTCTCTGTCATGACTGCTACGAAGATCATGCTTTTCTGGCCTATCCTGTCAGTCGGTCAGAAGATCGAGTAGTTCTCTGCGGTCATTGCAGGACAGAGTTGACTATTTCTCAGTATCTTGACTGTAAGGATGCTTGTCCTATCTGCGCTCATCCTTTTAATCCAGGATGCAAGAAGCATCAATCAATTTATTTTCAGACAAACAAATAACTCTTCCATCCAGCTGGATAGAAGAGTTATCTTTTGAAACGACGATTGGTGATGCGAATGTCCTTCTTTTGGGCTTCACGGATATTATTGGGTACGAGACTGATTCGCTTGATGTCCTGCACGCGGATAATAGTGGTCATACTTTTCTTGAAATTCTTGATAATCAGCTGCAGGCGCTCGCGATCGTATTTAACAATATCGCCAGTGAAGCTTTTATCCAGAAAGATAACGTGGACACCAGATTGTTTTCGCAGAGCTAGCTCGATGGTACGCAGGATGCGGCCGCTGTCCTCTGGTCCTTGTTCATTCTTTTTGCCACTGATAAATTCGTTGGCTCTTTGTAAAATCATTTCGAGATATTTTTTCATAGCTAAAATCTCCATAACTTGTTACAATATATTATATAACAAAATTCCCTAAATTGTAAATTCTTTTACGAATTATTAGTTGGAAAATAAAACAAGAGGTGAAATATGGCAGAATTTACATTCGAAATCGAAGAAAAACTTCTGGTCCTGTCTGAAAATGACAAGGGCTGGACCAAGGAGCTCAACCGCGTTAGCTTTAACGGAGCACCAGCTAAGTATGATATTCGGACTTGGAGTCCAGACCACAGCAAAATGGGCAAGGGAATTACACTATCTAATGAAGAATTCCAAGTTCTCGTGGATGCATTTAAAAACTGATAGAGAAAGCTCTATCAGTTTTTTCTATTTCTCTGAAAAGTAGGGATGAAATTTCAGACTTTTAAAAATAGGAATGCTGATAATGGTGATGACAACCATTTTTAGCAAGTCTGGCAGGATAAAAGGAGTAAGGCCAACCGCGACTGACTTAGAGAAATCGAGTCCCCCCAAGAAATGTAGTCCTAGGATACCGCCGACAAAGACGAGAGCGTCACCCAATATATTGGCTATAAAAATCATATAGAAAGGACTATTCTTATGGGTCAGACTGGATGTCACAAAGGCAAAGAGTAAGTAGAACCAGAGATAACCGGCGCTTGGACCAAAGAGAGCCTGAAAACCACCGCTTCCTCCAGCAAAGACTGGTAGGCCAATAGCTCCTAGTAGCAGATAAATAAAGACTGACAAAACAGCTTCGCGAGGTTTGAAAATCGTTGCAATCAAACCGACAGCAAAAGTCTGCAGCGTGATGGGAACGGGACCAATGGAAATAGTTAATTGGGACAGGACAGCTAGGAAGGCAGCTCCGATAGCTGGGAGGGCAAGAAGAAATGCTTTGTTCTTGTTCATAAATAGTAAACCTCTTTTTATTTTATGGTAACTATTTTAAAAGCTAAATAAAAAAAAGTCAAGTCCTTCTTAATCGGACGAGACAATTATACAGACAGATTCTTATTTCTCTGAAAAGTAGGAATGAAATTTCAGATTCTTAAAAATAGGGATGCTGATAATGGTGATGGCAATAATTTTTATCAATCCAGGCAGGATAAAAGGAGTTAGGCCAACCTCTACTGACTTAGAGAAATCAAGTCCTCCAAAGAACTGCAGCCCTAAGATACCACCGACAAAGACGAGAGCGGCACCCAATACATTAGCTATAAAAATCATATAGAAAGGACTGTCCTTATGAGTCAGACTGGATGTCACAAGCGCAAAGGGTAAGAAGAACCAGAGATAACCGGCGCTTGGACCAAAGAGAGCCTGAAAACCACCGCTTCCTCCAGCAAAGACCGGCAGACCAATAGCTCCCAGCAGTAGATAAATAATGACTGACAAAACCGCTTCGCGAGGTTTGAAAATCGTCGCAATCAAACCGACAGCAAAAGTCTGCAGCGTGATGGGAACGGGGCCGATGGAAATAGTTAATTGGGACAGGACAGCTAGGAAGGCAGCTCCAATAGCTGGGAGGGCAAGAAGAAATGCTTTGTTCTTGTTCATAAATAGTAAACCTATTTTTAATTTTATGGTAACTATTTTAAAAGCTAAATAAAAAAAAAGTCAAGTCCTTCTTAATCGGACGAGACAATTATACAGTCAGATTCTTATTTTCGTTTCTTGCTTCTGATGAGCAAGACGATGAAGGCGATAAGACCAAAAATATTAAAGAAAAGGATGCCCAAGGCCGCAAGAAGTTTTTTTGTTTTACTCATCAGTTTTCCTCATTTCTGGATTGCTTTGTACTATCATATCAAAATTTTCAATGTTTGAATAGGCCTCATTAGAAAAATTAGCTATAGCTTTAAACTATATTATTTTCAATAAAAAAGGATTATCTAAAAGAACTGTAAAGAATTGCAGCAGCACACTTTGATTGATATAATAATGCAATAGTAAATAAGAGTTTTTGCTAGAGGTGTGGGTGCGTAATCAACATCTTCCCAAAGCAAGACTGACTAGATTGGAGAAGGCTATGACAGATTTATTAAAAATTTATCAGGAACTACAGGAGAAAAAATGGGTTAACTTGTCCCATCAGATTAGGGAAGACAGTCCGCATTTTCCAGCTCTACCTGCCTTGGAGAAGAAGGACATTTTCACTTTGAAAGACGGTTTTCATGTTCAGCAGTTTTCTGTAGTTGGCCAGTACGGGACTCATATTGATGCTCCGATTCACTTTGTGGAGGGTGGTCGCTGGTTGGAAGAGATTGAACTAAAAGATCTTTTCCTGCCTTTGGTGGTTATTGATAAGTCTAAGGAAGTAGCAGAGAATCCAGACTTTATTCTGGGCAAGCAGGATATTTTAGATTTTGAAGCGGAGCACGGGCAGATTGAGTCAGGAACGTTTGTTGCTTTTCGCTCAGACTGGTCCAAGCGTTGGCCGAGTCAATCAGCTATGCGCAATCTGGATGATCAGGAGATTCAGCATACTCCTGGGTGGGGACGAGATGCTCTAGAGTTTCTTATCCATGAGCGTGGTGTCAAGGCGGTAGGTCACGAAACTTTTGATACAGATGCGGGTATCCCTACAGCGGAGCATGGATTGCTTAATGAATACTATCTTTTGGAGCAGGACATTTATCAGCTAGAAGTTATGACCAATCTGGATCAGCTTCCGGCTAAGGGTGCTCTCGTCTCGATTAGCTTTCCCAACTGGCATCAAGCCAGCGGTTCACCAGTGAGGGCAGTAGCTATTTTACCATAAAGAAAAAGGAGTCTGAGATTTCATTTCAGGCTCCTTATCGTCTATAAAAATTAGCAAGTAAAGCATGTTTTTCATAATCTTTAGAAATTCTTTAATATTTCTTGATGGATATTTGATAATTATCTTTTAAAATAGTGATGTAGAAGTTTATGGTCTGAAAAAATCTGACTTTCTTTCATTAAGTGGATATTTCAAAGGGATATCAAATGAACCTGAAATAGCTAAAATTTACAATCTTACAAAAATGTAAGAATTGTCAGTAAAATGAAAGATTAGGTTATGGAACGGTCATCATCTTTATTATAAAATGGTAGCAGAAATCAAAAAGAGGCTGGAATACCAAACCTCTTCTGATTTTGAATTTTTTATCGCATGGTCACGAATTCTTCGGAGCCAGTCGGGTGAATAGCAACTGTAGAATCAAAGTCAGCCTTGGTAGCGCCCATTTTGATAGCAACAGCAAAACCTTGAATCATCTCGTCTACTCCATAGCCAATGCCGTGCAGGCCAACGACCTTTTCATCCTCACCAGCTGTGATGAGCTTGAACTTAGCTTGTTGGCGGTGCTGGGTGACAGCTGAATACATGGATGTGAAGCTAGATGTGTAAACGTGGATATTTTCAGCTCCGTAAGTCTTAACAGCCTCTACCTCAGTTAGGCCGACTGTCCCAATAGCAGGATGGGAGAAGACAACAGTTGGAATAGTTGAGTAGTCCATTTTAGCATTTGTTTTACCATTGAAAAGACGTTCAGACAGAGTTCGTCCAGCCTTGATGGCAACAGGAGTTAATTCTTTTTCACCAGTTACATCGCCAAGAGCATAGATACCTGGAACCACAGTGTTTTGGTACTCATCTACAGCGATGAAGCCACGTTCATTGAGAGTGACGCCAGCTGCTTCTAGATTGAGGTCTTGGACGTTTGGTTTACGACCAATTGCCCAAATAACATGCTGGGCTGTGTGGCTGCTGCCATCTTCAAAATAGAGCTTGAGCTGACCATCAGGCAGTTTTTCCAGCTTTTGCGGAATCTTATGGGTATGAAGCTGGAGTCCAGAGTTCTCCATTTCTTGGAGCAGGCCGTCAATCAGATAACTGTCAAAGTTGCGCAGTGGTCGATCCTTACGAACAAAAAGATCTGTTTTAACTCCTAGAGCATGGAGCACGCCAGCTAGCTCAACTGCTATATATCCTGCTCCGACAATGGCTACAGATTCAGGTAACTCTTCCCAAGCAAAGACATCGTCGGAATTCTCTCCGTAGCCTGCGCCAGGTATATTTGGAATAGCAGCATGAGCACCGGTCGCGATAACGATATGCTTGGCGCGAATGAGCTCGCCGTTGACTTGGACAGTGTTTGCGTCAACAAAGCGGGCACGGCCTTCGATCAGCTCGACACCATTCCGCTTGAAGCTGCCATCGTAAGATGAACGTGCTCGGTCAATGTATGCTTCGCGGTTTTTCCGAAGGGTAGCAAAATCAAAAGCTTGATTATCAGAGGTAAAGCCGTAGTCTGGTCCATAATGCTGGATAGCTTCAGCTATTTGAGCTCCGTACCACATAATCTTCTTTGGGACACAGCCAACATTGACACAGGTGCCACCCAGTTTCTTTTCTTCAATAACGGCAACCTTGGCACCGTATTCGCCGGCTCGATTCATGGTAGCAATTCCCCCGCTGCCACCGCCAATAGCAATCATATCAAATTCTTTCATCTTGTTAGAATCTCCTTCTATTATATGAGGTAATTGTACCTTTTTTAGCAGGTGAATGCAAAAATCTGCTACGGATTTAAGTGGAGTGACTATCTGAGATAAAATAGCAACCATTTGTGAAAAACTGTAAATTTTTTTAGAAGAATTATGATAGCCTTGTGATATAATATAACAAAAGAAAATCGTTTTCATCAAGAGGAGGAAAAGAGATGAAAAAGTTAAAGAAATGGCAATTATTTAGCATTATTGGAGCTACGATTGCAGTTGTTGCAGGAGCAATTCTCTTCATGTTTCTAAATGGAGGGAATCCTTCTGAGGCACCGATCGATACGACTCCCTTAGTTCAAAAGGCCAAGGAAGGCTCAGTAGCTTCTTCAGTCTTGCTGACAGGAAATGTCACAGCCAGCAACGAGCAGTACATCTACTATGACAGCACCAAGGGTGACTTAGAAAATGTACTGGTCAATGTCGGTGACCAGGTGACTGCCGGTCAAGCATTGGTTACTTATAAAAGTTCAGAGGCTCAGGCTGCTTATGATGCAGCTGCTCGGGCGGTTAGCAAAGCCGATCGTCAATTGCATGACTTGCAAACCAATGGTGTGACTGTAAATACTACCGGCGACGAAGAAGCTGATGGGGCGTCTGAAGCTCAGGCTCAGCGTTCTGTGGAGTCTCAGGCAGCTGACCTGCGCGATGCTCGGGCTGATGCAGTTGATAATATGAATAAAGCGCAAGCTACTCTCAATGCCTTAACAGTGACCAGCACTGCAGATGGTACGGTCGTAGAAGTCAACCGTGATGTTTCAAAATCAACAACTGGTGCCACTCAAACCTTGGTTCACATCGTCAGCAATGGTAATCTGCAAATTAAGGGAGAATTGTCCGAATACAATTTGGCTAATTTGTCTGTTGGTCAAGAAGTGACCATTACATCAAAGGTTTACCCAGACAAGAAATGGACTGGTAAAATCAGCTACATTTCCAACTATCCGAAAGACGGCCAGCAGGCAGCGGCTCAACCGTCTGGAACTGGTGGCAGCGGAACAGCTTCAGGTTCTAAATATCCATTTACAATTGATATTACCAGCGAGATTGGTGAGCTCAAACAAGGTTTCTCTGTCAATATTGAAGTTAAAAACAATACTCAGGGACTCATTGTGCCAGTTAGCAGTGTGGTAATGGACGGGGACAAGAACTATGTTTGGGTTCTGGAAAAAGGAGTTGCTAAGAAGACAGAAGTAACGCTCGGAAATGCTGATGCTGAAAATCAAGAAATCTCATCTGGTTTGACAAAGGATAGTAAAGTTATCATCAATCCGACAGATAGCTTGAAAGACGGTCAAGAGGTGAAATCTTATGAAGAAGCTAATTGAGTTAAAAAATATTAATAAGAGCTATCGCAATGGAGACCAGGAACTGCAGGTATTAAAAGACATCAGTCTGGAGGTTGAAGAGGGCGAGTTTGTTGCCATCATGGGACCGTCTGGATCTGGTAAGTCTACTCTGATGAATATCATTGGGATGCTGGATCGTCCGACAACTGGTGAGTATCATCTGGGAAGCGAAGAAGTAGCTAAGCTAGGTGATAAGAAGCTGGCCAAGGTTCGAAATAAGCAAATCGGCTTTGTCTTTCAGCAGTTCTTTCTCTTGTCTAAGCTCAATGCCTTGCAAAATGTGGAACTGCCCTTGATCTATGCAGGTGTCGGTCAGTCTAAACGCAAGTCCTTGGCCGAGCAGTTTCTGACCAAGGTGGAGTTAGACACGCGGATGCATCACTTGCCTTCAGAGCTTTCCGGTGGACAGAAGCAGCGGGTAGCCATTGCGCGTGCTTTGGTCAATAATCCTTCTCTGATTCTGGCTGACGAACCAACAGGAGCCTTGGATACCAAGACTGGTGAGCAAATTATGGAGCTCTTGACTGAGCTCAATCGAGAAGGGAAAACCATTATCATGGTAACCCACGAGCCTGAGATTGCGGCCTATGCCAAACGGCAGATTGTCATCCGTGACGGTGTCATCTCATCTGATAGCGCTAAGGAAGGAGGACTAGTCTAATGCAAAACTGGAAATTTGCCATTAGCTCCATTCTTGGACACAAAATGCGGTCTTTCCTGACCATGATTGGGATTATTATCGGAGTGGCTTCGGTTGTAGTTATCATGGCCTTAGGAGATTCCATTACCCGGCGGGTCAATGAGAGTTTTACCAAAAGTCAGAAAAACATGCGCCTTGTCTTTTCTCCTAAAAAGAGCAAGGACGGCTCCTACACACAAACGGCTGATCTCTATTCTGTAAATGTAGAAGATGAAAGCGAAGAAGTGGTGGAGCCACCCAAAGCCCAGGAAGCTTGGGTTAAGGAATTGACCCATATCAAGGGAGTGGATGGCTACTATGTGACCAACTCTGCTATGGAAACTTTTAGCTACGAAAATAAGCAGGCTGAGCGCGTCAACTTTGTCGGTGCAAACATGACCTATATTCAGGTGAAAAAATACAAAATCATTGCTGGTCGTGCTTTGAGGCAGCAAGACTATCAAGGTTTTGCCAGTGTTGTGTTGCTGGACGAAGATCTGGCTGCGACTCTCTTTTCTTCCGCTGAAGAAGCCATCAATAAGATTGTAACAGTAGGTGCTAGTAACTATCGGGTGATTGGGGTTTATAGAGATCCTGAAACTGCCGCTGCATCGGGCTCCATGCAGGTCTATGGTGGTAATGCCATTACGACCAATACTCTCATAGCCGCAAACTTTGGAGTAGATGAAATATCAGAGATTGTTCTTCGAGTGAATGATACAAGCTTAGTTCCAGAACTTGGCCCTAAGGTTGCCAAGAAATTAACAGAAATTGCTGGTCTCCAACAGGGCGAATATCAAGTGACAGATGATAGTGCCCTCTATCAGGAAGTGCAAAATATTTATGGTGCTATGACAGGAGTTATCGGTGCCATCGCCGGAATCTCTCTCTTTGTAGGTGGTATCGGTGTCATGAATATCATGCTGGTATCTGTCACTGAGCGGACCCGTGAAATCGGTCTGCGGAAAGCTCTGGGAGCAACACGTGGCAACATACTGATGCAATTTTTGATTGAGTCTATGATTTTGACACTGATTGGTGGGTTGATTGGACTGGTTCTAGCTGCGGGACTTGCGTCTGTACTAGGCTCGGCCATGAGTCAAATGCTGGAAGGAACTCCAGTGACGGTATCACTCACAGTCAGCATCGTTAGCCTTCTCTTCTCAGCGACTATCGGTGTTCTCTTCGGTATCCTGCCGGCCAACAAGGCCTCTAAACTAGATCCAATTGAAGCACTGAGGTATGAATAATACAACCAAAAGTCTGGGAAACCAGACTTTTTTGTGATGTAAAAATCCTGCTGGGATTCCAGCAGGATCTGTTTTCTTAAGATCGTATAAAATACAGATTATTTCATCGTTGGGAAGAGCAGAACATCGCGAATGGTAGTCACGTCTGTTAGTAACATAACCAGACGGTCGATACCGATTCCTAGGCCTCCAGTTGGTGGCATACCGTATTCCAGAGCTTCGACAAAGTCATAGTCAATGCCAGTTGCTTCGTCATCGCCCAGTTCTTTGGCTTTGGCCTGTGCTTCAAAACGAGATAATTGATCGATTGGATCGTTCAACTCGGTGAAGGCATTAGCATATTCTTTGGTCATGATGAAGAGCTCGAAACGGTCCGTGAAGCGTGGATCTTCTGGATTTTTCTTGGCCAGAGGTGACACTGCTACAGGGTGACCGTAGACAAAGGTTGGCTGAATCAAGGTTTCTTCCACAAATTCTTCAAAGAAAGCATTGATAACATGACCAACTTCGGTGAAGTGCTTTTCAAGCGGAACTTTCTTTTCCTGAGCCAAGGCAGCAGCTTCTTCAAAGCTCATATCTTGCCAGAAATCAACTCCAGTAATTTCCTTGATGGCATCAACCATGTGAACGCGTTTAAATGGTTCGTTGATCTTGATTTCAGTCCCTTGGTAGTTGACTGGTCCATCTCCATTAACAGAAACGGCTGCATGTTGGATAATACCTTCCGTCAAGTCCATGATATCTTGGAAATCTGCATAGGCTTGGTAAACCTCGATGGAAGTGAACTCTGGATTGTGAGTTGCGTCCATTCCTTCGTTACGGAAGATACGGCCAATCTCATAAACTCGCTCCATACCACCGACGATAAGACGTTTAAGATGAAGCTCAGTTGCAATCCGCAGTACCATATCAATGTTTTGGGCATTGTGGTGGGTGATAAATGGACGAGCAGCAGCACCGCCTGCTTCGTTATGTAGAACAGGAGTTTCAACTTCAAGGAAGCCTTGGCCATCCAAGTAACGGCGGATTTCTGAGATGATTTTTGAGCGAGTAACAAAGCGTTCAAAGCTTTCGCGGTTGGAAATCAAGTCCAAATAACGCTTGCGGTAGATGGTTTCAACATCTGTCAAGCCGTGGAATTTTTCAGGCAAGGGGCGCAGAGCCTTAGACAAATGAGTAAGGTGGGTTGCCTTAATAGAAAGCTCCCCCATATCCGTCCGCATAATCTCACCTTCGATACCGAGGAAATCCCCTAAGTCCGCCTTTTTGAAGATTTCATAATTTTCTTCACCAACAGCATCTTTACGCACATAAATCTGGATTTGGCCTTCACGGTCTTGGATGTGAGCAAAGCCAACCTTTCCTTTACCGCGCTTGGTCATCAGACGGCCAGCGATAATAGCTGTTTCATTGAGTTCGTTTAATTCTTCTTTATCTTTATCGTTGTATTTTTCTTTCAGTTGAGCAGAGTTAGCAGTTCGCTCAAAGCGTTTGCCAAAAGGGTCAATTCCCTGCTCAGCCAGCGCAGCCATTTTTTCACGGCGGATAATCTGCTGGTCGTTTAATTCCTCGATATGTTCAGTAGTCATGTTTTTCCTCCAAAAGTTTTCCTACCTATTTTATCACAAAAGATAGGGAAATTCATCTATATTTGGCTATAAAGTAAGAAAAAAAGCTAGAAATCCAGCCTTAATTTTCTGCTTTTTCAACTAAATAATCCGTATTATTCCAAGAGATCAGCTCAAAATTCTCAAAGTCTTCTGTTTCAAGGATGGTGATGCTGGCGTTGGTCAGGCCGCCATTCTTGCGCAGGAGAGGTGTGTCATAGCCCAGCATGGTCCGAATGCTGGCAGTTAAGTTAGCACCGTGCCCAACAATGAGCACTTGTTCATAGTCCTTGTCCTTTAAGGTCTTGATAAAGGAAATGGTCCGGTGGGTCGTATGGTAGACTGACTCAGCGTCAAAAAAAGTATGATTAAATTGCGAAAGGTTGTGGCGGAAGGCAGCCATCTGATGTGGATAGATGGCTTCAATGGTAGAAATTTTTGCGCCTTCTAGTTTTCCCAACTGCCATTCTCGCAGTTCAGGTATTGATACGATTTCAGTCGGAAACTGGCTTTCTTCTTGAATAATTTCAGCAGAGCGAGCGGCACGTGGGAGATCGCTGCTGTAAATCTTGTCAAATTGTGTCTGAGCCAGATGTTTTCCTAGGTTATGCAGTTCTTCAACGGCGGTTGGCAGCAGTGGCGAATCACCGCTGGCTCCCTGAAAGCGGCCTTCCTGATTCCATTCCGTTCTTCCGTGTCGGACAAAGTATAATTTCATAGTGGTTGATTGTTTCTTCCTTATTAGAGTTTATTGAGAATATTAGGTGCAGTATTGAAGAATTATGAGCTAGGATTTTCTTTGAGGTCTGCAAAGTCAGCTTGAACAAAATCGGCCAAATCTTGAGCCTTGATTTCGATACTGCGGCCGACTTCGCCGGCAGAAACGATAATGCTATCTCGCTCTAGAGCCGACTGGTCGATATAGATTGGAAAGTTGTGCTTTTGCCGGATACCGACAGGATTATTGGCTCCGTGGATATAACCCGTTGTCTTTTCCAAGTCTTTCTGGGGAATCATACTGACTTTTTTATTGCCGGAAATCTTGGCCATTTTCTTTTCGGACAGATGTTCTGTGATAGGTAGGATACCGATTAGTGTACCAGTCTTGTCTCCTGTCAAGGCCAAGGTTTTATAAATCTGCGAACGGTCCGAACCATCGACTGGCTGTTCAGCTAAGGCATTTAGCTTCAGGCCTCGATGTTCAATCTTAGCCTTGCTTAAAATTTGCTCGACCAGTGTTTTTTTGATTTTTGTTTTTTTAGCCATTAGTGTATCTCTCTTCTAATTGCGACATCCAGAGTCCCAGCCAGGTTCCCAGACCGAAGAAAAAAGCTGCAAGAACAAGTGTCAATATAGAAACTCCATGATAGCTGATGCTTTCACTGTTTCCTGCTTGTGGCACTACAATGAGAAGTGTACTGGATAGGACAATGCCAATGATAAAGTGATAGACACGAGAGTAGTAGTTTTTCAAAATATAATCCATGAGCTTAGAGAAGAGAATCAGAGCCAAGGCGCCTCCGATTCCAATAGGAAGAAAGGTTCCCAAGAGATCCAGTTTGCGAAATCCATTCAGCATAGGGGCATAGAGTCCTAAAATTAAGAGAAGGTTGGACGGACTGAGTCCAGGAATCAAAATGCCCAGTGCAATCAAGGCTCCTGCTAAGATGAAAGAGAGAAAGTTGGCTGGCAAGGTGCCGACCATACCGTTTAGGGAATAAAGAAAGATTCCTGAGACGATGAGGCTGACCCAGAAAACGAGAATATCAATCCGATCACGCTCATTTTTAGCAACAGACTCTTTAATAAGGCTAGGAACAGTTCCGATAATAGCTCCGGCAAATCCCCAGAGGACAATCACTTTGTAGTTGTCGAGCAGCAGATTGACAGGATAGGAGAAAGCAGCTATTCCCAAAATCATCCCGATTCCAACTGGTATGAAATAGAGAACGTTTTCGACGAAGTTTTCCTTTAAATGTGCTAAAAAATGAATCAGGCGCTCGTAAATACCTAAGATAGCTGCTAAAACACCGCCTGAAACTCCCGGCAAAATAAAGCCAAGTGCAATGACCATTCCTTTGAAAATTCTATTCAACCAAGAAATCATTGTATTTTCCTTTTCTAATTTCATTTATCAAATCATTATATCATAAAATATAGGCTTTATTAAGAGGGAATGGCTGGAAATTTCCTATTTTGTGACAATAAAAAACGACAGCAGTCTTTGAGAATTGAGCTGTCGTTCTGAGCTATTGACTTTCTTTAGGAACTGTAAATAGCTTTTGATAGGTAGCTGTCTGGTCTTTCAAGGTTGACAGCTGGTTCAAATCAAGATAATGAGAGAAACCAGTCAGCTGACCTTGTGATGTGTACTGATGCAAGTCGTAATCTTGCTCTGTATTTGGCGCAGCATTGTAGTAGCCGTCGTCGTTTCCATAAGTTGGAATCCAAATTGCTGTGAATTTATCGGTAGAGATGCTATGCTCCTCCATAAAATAAGTTCCAATATAGATACCAATATTTTTAACACCAAGTGACTCTAGCTTGGCTCGGAAAGCTTCAACTCCCGCATTCATGTCAGACATGGTCTTTTCTTCGACGTCTAGCCAATAATAGGTTGGATGGTACTTGGCAGAAGCCTTGTAGAAACTTTCAGCTTCTTTTTCCATTTCCTTTTTGCTATTGGCGGCCACATAAGCATAGACAGCAACAGGGATGTTACGCTTTTGAAATTCTTTGATGTGTCTTTCATAAGACTTGTCCAGACCATTCAGATGGGTTGCTGCATTTTCTTTTTTTGCCTGCGCTCCACTATGAACACGGACAATTACTCCTGAAACATTCTGTGCGAGTAAGTCGTAATTAATCTCACTTGGCAGTTGCCAGCCAGAAATGTCAATGATTGGTCTGGAAATAAAGTCTTCATCCAAGGACGAATCGTCAGATGTTTCCTCTTTTTTTGAGGAACTTGGAGTTTGTTTAGTTTGTGAAATTTTTGCCTGTGCTTGCTTTTCCTGAGAGTCAGTAATTTGCTTGCTTATCAAAATAAAAGTGATAAAAGAAGCAAAGAAAATTAGGATTGCAAGCGGTTTAATCCTCTTCCTCATACTGGTTTATTTTAACTTAAAACAAATAAAAAAGCAAAAAATATCCCCAGAATTGCTAGAAAATGAATAAAATGTAATATAATTGAAATATTATAAAGCAAAAACAAGACATTTTGAAAGCTCAAAATGTCTTGTTTTTTTAAAAGAGCTTAGCTAAGCTGTGGAAGGTGAGTTTCCGTTGGCTAAATCGTCTTTCTTTTCTGATCTTTTATAGCTTTTGAATGAGCTCTTCTATCTTTTTGGGAGAAGTTTGCGGAGAGAAACGTTTGATGACTGTTCCGTCTCGGCTGACCAGAAACTTTGTGAAATTCCATTTGATCTTTTCACCCAGAAGACCGCCCTTTTCTTTTTTGAGCCAGTCAAAGAGTGGAGCAGTATGAGGACCGTTGACATCGATCTTAGCAAATCGGGGAAAGGTCGTTCCGTAGTTAAGGCTGCAAAAGCTATTGATTTCTGCAGCGTCTCCAGGAGCCTGCTGGCCAAACTGATTGCAGGGGAAATCCAGGATTTCAAATCCGTCTTTCTGATAGCGCTCATAGAGTTCCTGCAGTTCTTGGTACTGAGGAGTGAAGCCGCAGCCGGTCGCTGTATTGACAATCAGCAGAATCTTTCCTTTATAATTACTCATTTTTTGCAGACTTCCGTCTTGTTTTTGGATTTCGATATCATAAATGTTTGTCATGTTATCCTCCTTTATCTGACCTCTATCTTAACACTTTTTCATGCAAAAGATAGAAAGCAAGCTCATATTATTCCAGTCTCTGCACTAATGCTTTTTTTTCAATCCAAAAGGTGGTATAATGAGAATTGAATTTTTAGAAGTTTAATGGTGAAATATGAAAATTGACAAGAAGCACTTGTTGAATTATTCCATCTTGATTCCCTATTTGATTTTATCTGTTTTGGGATTGATTGTGGTCTATTCAACGACGAGTCCTACCTCGATTCAGGCCGGAGGAAATGGTTTTGGCATGGTCTTGAATCAGGGGATTTTTTGTGTAATAAGTCTCTTTATAATTGCGCTCCTATATAGAATCCGCTTGGGTTTCCTGAAAAAAGGAGGCATCCTGACTATAGTTATCTTTGCTGAGATTATCCTCTTGCTCTTATCTCGTTTTATAACAGGGACTATTAACGGTGCCCATGGTTGGCTCAAGCTTGGAGCTTTCAGTATTCAGCCTGCGGAGTATTTGAAGATTATTCTGGTCTGGTATCTAGCTTTTCGCTTCACTAAGAGGCAGGAGGAGATAAAGGTCTATGACTACCAAGCCCTGACCCATAACCATTGGTTTCCTAAAGCCTTTAACGACTGGCGGACCATGGTGGCTATTCTGATTGGGATTGTAGCGATTATGCCAGACCTTGGAAATGCGACTATTCTATTTTTGACCGTCGTGATAATGATTGCTGTCAGCGGGATTGGCTATCGATGGTTTTCTACGATGCTGGGAGCCATTGTCAGTGTTTCGGGATTGGTTCTGGCGAGCATTTGGTTGATTGGGGTTGAGCGCGTGGCCAAGATTCCAGTCTTTGGGTATGTGGCCAAGCGTTTCAGTGCTTTCTTCAATCCCTTCAAGGACCTGTCTGGCTCAGGCCACCAATTGGCTAATTCCTACTATGCTATGAGTAACGGCGGCTGGTTTGGTCTAGGCTTGGGGAACTCTATTGAGAAGCGCGGTTATCTGCCGGAAGCTCATACGGACTTTGTTTTTTCTATCGTGATAGAGGAGTTTGGTTTCTTTGGTGCCAGTCTGATTCTGGCCTTACTCTTTTTCCTAATTTTGAGAATTATCTTGGTCGGGATTCGGGCCAAGAATCCATTTAACTCCATGATGGCTTTGGGAATCGGCGGTATGATACTCATGCAGACCTTCATCAATATCGGTGGAATTTCAGGCCTTATTCCGTCTACAGGAGTAACCTTCCCCTTCCTATCGCAAGGAGGGAACAGTCTTCTGGTCTTGTCAGTAGCCATCGCCTTGGTACTTAATATTGATGCCAATGAGCGACGTGATGCCCTCTATGAACAGATGGAAGCGGAGGCGCAAGGCCAGTCTGAGGAAACTTAATCGCAGTTCGTGTGAACAGTTGTTGCAAAAATGAAAGGTGCAGATTATGTCATTTAACAAATTAGAAAGCTACAGCAATAAAGAAGTGATTCGAGAAGAAGTCGCCATTTTGACAGACTTGCTTGCCGATATTACTCGGAATCTTCTCAGCCCTGAGACCTTTGAAAAAATCTCCCTCATGGAGGAGCTGGCGGTTAACTCCAAATATCATGAGTTAAAAGCGATTGTAGAAGAACTAACGACAGATGAAATGGTTTATATTTCTCGTTATTTCTCTATTTTGCCGCTTTTGATTAATATCTCAGAAGACGTGGACTTAGCTTATGAAATCAACCACCAGAACAATATTAATCAAGATTATCTTGGGAAACTGTCAACAACTATTGACTTGATTTCAACGCGGGAAAATGCTCAGGAGATTCTGGAAAATTTGAATGTTGTTCCAGTACTGACTGCTCACCCGACGCAAGTTCAGCGCAAGACTATTCTGGACTTAACCAATCATATCCATAGCTTGCTGCGTCAGCATCGAGATGTTAAAGCAGGACTAGTCAATGAGAAGAAGTGGCTAGGAAATCTCCGCCGCTATATTGAGCTCATGATGCAGACAGATATGATCCGTGAGAAGAAGCTGAAAGTGACCAATGAGATTACCAATGTTATGGAGTACTATAACAGCTCTTTCCTACAAGCAATCACCAACTTTATGGTCGAATACAGACGCTTGGCAGAAGAGCGCGGTATCAAGCTGGATAATCCTAAGCCTATTACCATGGGAATGTGGATTGGCGGAGACCGAGATGGCAATCCTTTTGTAACCGCAGAAACTCTGAAACTGTCAGCCACCCTCCAGAGTGAAGTCATCCTCAACTATTACATTGACAAGGTTTATACACTCTATCGCACCTTCTCACTCTCGACCAATCTCTCAGAAACCAGTCAGGCAGTAGCAGAAATGGCAGCTCTATCTACTGACAAGTCTGTTTATCGTGAAAATGAGCCTTACCGCCGTGCTTTCCACTATATCCAGTCCAAGTTGATTCAGACCTTGCTTTACCTTAAAGAAGGCAACTTTTCAACTGACGGTCAGCGATTGACTGACCGAGCTGAGGAAAAATTGTCTGCGAAAGCCAACCTTTCTGTCAGCAATAAAGGAAGAGAAATCATTCCTAACTATATTCAGTCTCGTATCAGCGAGACCCTGACTGAGCTGAAGAAGGAGGAGACACCTTCTTACAAAACAGCTCAGGAATTTAAAAAAGACTTGCAGGTTATTTATGATTCTCTTATCGAACATCATGGCGAAGCCTTGGTAAGTGGGGACTTGACTGAACTTCTCCAAGCGGTTGATGTTTTCGGCTTCTTCTTGGCCAGCATTGATATGCGTCAGGATTCCAGCGTTCATGAGGCCTGTGTGGCTGAGCTCTTGGCTTCAGCTAATATTGTTCAAGATTATAGTAGTCTGTCTGAGGAAGAGAAGTGCCAAGTACTGCTCAAGCAGCTGCTTGAAGATCCTCGTATCCTATCAGCTACTCACGAGCCTAAGTCTGAACTCCTGCAAAAAGAACTGGAGATTTTCAAAACAGCCCGTCAGCTAAAAGATGCCATTGGTGAGGAAGTCATTAAGCAGAATATTATCTCTCACTCGACCAGTGTATCAGATCTACTTGAGTTGGCTATTATGCTTAAGGAAGTAGGGCTGATTGATGAAAACGGGGCACGTGTCCAGATTGTTCCGCTCTTTGAAACCATTGAGGACTTGGACAATTCCTGTGATACTATGGAGAAATACCTGTCTCTGCCGATTGCGCAGAAGTGGATTGCTTCTAAGGATAATTATCAGGAAATCATGCTGGGCTATTCAGACAGTAATAAGGACGGTGGCTACCTGTCTTCTTGCTGGACTCTCTACAAGGCTCAGCAGCAGTTGACAGCTATCGGTGATCAATTTGGCGTAAAAATTACCTTCTTCCATGGCCGGGGAGGGACAGTGGGACGCGGTGGCGGCCCAACCTATGAAGCCATTACTTCTCAGCCACTCCGCAGTATCAATGACCGGATCCGTCTGACCGAGCAAGGGGAAGTCATTGGCAATAAATATGGAAACAAAGACGCAGCCTACTATAACTTGGAAATGCTAGTGTCTGCTGCCATTAACCGCATGGTAACTCATAAGAAGAGCGATAGCCATACGTCTGATAAATATGAGCGAATTATGGACCAAGTAGTTGATCGTAGTTATCAGATTTACCGTGATTTGGTCTTTGGCGATGAGCGTTTTTACGATTATTTCTTTGAATCTAGCCCGATCAAGGCTATCTCTAGCTTTAATATCGGTTCACGTCCAGCTGCCCGTAAAACCATCACTGAAATCGGTGGCCTCAGGGCGATTCCGTGGGTCTTCTCATGGTCTCAAAGTCGAGTTATGTTCCCAGGATGGTATGGTGTTGGGTCAAGTTTCAAGGAATTCATTGATGAAGACCCAGAAAATAACTTAGCCTTTCTGCAATTTATGTATAAGAGATGGCCTTTCTTCAAGTCACTCTTGTCAAATGTAGACATGGTTCTGTCTAAGTCAAATATGAATATTGCTTTTGAGTATGCGCAGCTTTGCGAAGATCAGAATGTGCGAGATATTTTCAATATTATCTTAGATGAGTGGCAGCTGACCAAGGATGTCATTCTAGAGATTGAAGGTCATGATGAGCTCCTAGCAGAAAACACCTATCTGAGAGATAGCTTGCACTATCGTATGCCTTACTTCAATGTTTTGAACTATATCCAACTAGAACTAATCAAGCGTCAGCGAAACGGCCAGCTTACACCAGATCAAGAAAAGCTGATTCACATCACCATCAATGGTATTGCGACAGGTCTGAGAAACTCTGGCTAATACAAAGAAAAAATCGGAATTGTTCCGGTTTTTTCTATTTTTGTAACCAAAAGACTTTTCCATTCGTTATACTAGTGAAGGAGGGGGGTGAGCTTATCAAACTAGATGAATATGAAACAATCTTGATAGGCTTTGCTCGCGAGATTGTCTCCTATCTGCAGAAGTCAGGGGCTTCTAAAGTGGAAGCAGAAGATGTAGTGCAGGACGTTTTTGTCAAGATGTTGGAAACAGAAGTTATTATTCCGGCGGAAAAGATGCGAGCTTGGATGTATCGAGTTTCCATTCGGCGCTATATCGACAGATATAGGAGAGATAAACGTTATTTGGAGATTTTGCGAAAAGAATTTTTTGGAAAGGATCTGGTCAATCCCTTTGAAAATGAAGATTATGAGCTGCTAAGAAGTATGATAGAAGATCTGCCACTCAAGGAAGCTACGCTTTTAGAACTCTATTATTTTCAAGATTTCACGGTCAAGGAGATTGCCCAAATTATGTTTTACTCAGTGAGCAAGGTCAAGATTCAGCTGATGCGCAGTCGTGCTAAACTCCGAAAGGAGCTGGAAAAGAAAGGATATCGAAATGGAAACATTTGAAAATGTTGCAAAGAAAAGCAGAAGAAAAAGACTCTGGAAGACAGTCGTCATTAGTTCCTTTGTATCTTTAGTTCTCTTAGGTCTTCTAGGAAAGGGGCTGGTAGAATTAGCCTCTAGTAACGGACGAGACTTACAAAAACAGTACGAAGTTATGTCCGAAATCGCCTATCCTAATGTTGACTATGATAGTCTTTACCACACTCAAACTTCCTTTTTTTCAGGGACCTTACGTTCCGATCGTTTCAAGGATTTAGATGGAGTGAAGGTGGCTTATCCTTCCTATGAGGGAAACTATTCACTCATAGGTGCTTTTAGAGATCCGACTGCGGAAGGGACTTATTTGTCTCTCTCAGGAACCTATACGCGAACCTTGCGTCAAAAATATCCGGTCTTCTATAATATCAATGCCAAAGGGACAAAGGATAGTAATTCTATGCCTAAAGAGTTGGCTTCTGTCAAAGAAATGCCGAATCAATTGGTGGAAGTAGCTTTGACTTTTGATAAGCCTTATACCTATAAGGAAATCCAGCAGATGATACCGAACAATCTCAAAATCAACTGGTACTGGATTGGCAGTCAGTCAGAAGATAGTGAAAATGGTATTGAACTGTATTCTGATCCCAAGCTGACCTATGGAGCTAACGCTAGTCTTCTCTTTACTTATGATTCAGATGTTAGGAAGAAGGCAAAAGAGGCTAAGAAAGAGCAGCAGACTTTCTTGGATTATCTGAAAAAGGCAGATAAAAATCTTTTCCCAAGTGTTAGTGGGTACAACATGTACAATGAGGTTGAGTCCTATCTCAAGAAATTTGGTCAGCTAGATATTCGTGAAGCAGAAAATCGGGATCAATTGACCTTTTCTGGTATTATTCTGACTGGGAAAGCTGAGAATTTCAGCCAATTAGAAGGGAAAGAATGGATTGCTGCTTCGAGTATTGGTGCTTCCGTTTCCAATCAGCCTTACTATCAGTTAGACAAGGAATAATTCACAAAAAAATGCTAAAAGACTTGCATTTTCATTTAAATTTGATAAAATAGTAAGGAAAGTTAGACTGTATTGCCTACTGTCTATCTATAAAATATATTTTATTGGAGGCTTTTACTCAAATGGCAAAAGAAAAATACGATCGTAGTAAACCACACGTTAACATTGGTACTATCGGACACGTTGACCACGGTAAAACTACTTTGACAGCAGCTATCACAACTGTATTGGCACGTCGCTTGCCTTCAGCAGTTAACCAACCTAAGGACTATGCGTCTATCGATGCTGCTCCAGAAGAACGCGAACGCGGAATCACTATCAACACTGCGCACGTTGAGTATGAAACTGCTAAGCGTCACTACGCTCACATCGACGCTCCAGGACACGCGGACTACGTTAAAAACATGATCACTGGTGCCGCTCAAATGGACGGAGCTATCCTTGTAGTAGCTTCAACTGACGGACCAATGCCACAAACTCGTGAGCACATCTTGCTTTCACGTCAGGTTGGTGTTAAACACTTGATCGTCTTCATGAACAAAGTTGACTTGGTTGACGATGAAGAATTGCTTGAATTGGTTGAAATGGAAATCCGTGACCTCTTGTCAGAATACGACTTCCCAGGTGACGATCTTCCAGTTATCCAAGGTTCAGCTCTTAAAGCTCTTGAAGGTGACTCTAAATATGAAGACATCATCATGGAATTGATGGACACTGTTGATGAGTACATCCCAGAACCAGAACGCGATACTGACAAGCCATTGCTTCTTCCAGTCGAAGACGTATTCTCAATCACTGGTCGTGGTACAGTTGCTTCAGGACGTATCGACCGTGGTATCGTTAAAGTCAACGACGAAATCGAAATCGTTGGTATCAAAGAAGAAATCCAAAAAGCAGTTGTTACTGGTGTTGAAATGTTCCGTAAACAGCTTGACGAAGGTCTTGCAGGGGACAACGTAGGTGTGCTTCTCCGTGGTATCCAACGTGATGAAATCGAACGTGGACAAGTTATTGCTAAACCAGGTTCAATCAACCCACACACTAAATTCAAGGGTGAAGTTTATATCCTTACTAAAGAAGAAGGCGGACGTCACACTCCATTCTTCAACAACTACCGTCCACAGTTCTACTTCCGTACAACTGACGTTACAGGTTCAATCGAACTTCCAGCAGGTACTGAAATGGTAATGCCTGGTGATAACGTAACAATCGACGTTGAGTTGATCCACCCAATCGCCGTTGAACAAGGTACTACTTTCTCTATCCGTGAAGGTGGACGTACCGTTGGTTCAGGTATGGTTACAGAAATCGAAGCTTAATTCGATTCCGTTCCCAGATAACAATTATAGTCAGACACTAAACCCCGTGAAAACGGGGTTTTTTAGTATACAGAAGAATAAAAGGTAGTCGGTAATCTCCAGAATAGATAGCTTGATTTTGCAGAACCACCTTTAAGATGATTTAGGAAACGGAAAGAGAAGAAGTATAGATATAAGCTTGATAGAAGTTTTGTCCTTTTTAATTAGGTTGGAGAAGAAAGTATCATTTAAAAGAGAGATTCTTTCAAGAAGGATTTTCACTTTTCACTGAAAGTATAGTATAATAAGAAATAGAATACATTTGGAGAAGAAAAATGCCCTCAAAATCAGGATCATCACCTTATGCTAAAAATAATGACGGTAATAAAGAAATAGAAAAAATAATCTCAAAAGAAGGACTGAAAAATAACTATATATGGAACATGTTGGGGACAGTCTCATCTTCATTGATATCAGTCGTCTTGCTTCTACTAGCTTCTAGATTTCTAGATTCAAGAGATTCTGATATTTTTAGTATTGCTTATGCTCTTGGTCAGCAGTTCTTTGTTCTAGGTTATTTTCAAGTTAGAAATCTGCAATCTACGGATGTAAAAGAAAGATACCAATTTGGTTCTTATCATAATACGAGACTTTTTACGGTCTTTTTGATGATTTTAACATCGTTTATCTATACTCTATGGCAAGGGTATGATGTTTACAAATCTAGTATTATTTTATTGCTTGTTGTTTATCGGGCTATAGATGCGTATTCAGATGTTTTTCAAGGATTATTTCAGCAAAAAGATAGATCAGATTTAGCCGGAAAGGTGCAATTCTATAGGAGCTGGATTTGTATGTTAATATTTGCGATAGTCCTGGTGCTTACAAAATCATTGATGGTAGCTAGTATTGTTATTTGTTGTGCGAATTTTATTCTGACCTTCCCCTTAGATTTCAGAAACTGTAGATTACATTTTTCTCAGGAAAAGTTTTCGCCTAAACTCCATGATGACAGAAAAAATGTGTATTCTATTTTGAAAAATAGTTTTCCCTTGTTTTTAAATGGATTTTTGCTAACGTATATCTATAACGAGCCAAAAATTGATATTGATTACCTTTTGACAAATGGCTATTTTTCATCTGGGGTTCAAAGAGATTTTAATGTTCTATTCATGCCTGTCTTTGTCCTATCCCTTTTATTTTTCGTCCTGAGACCGTTGACTACACAGCTTTCCATTTATTGGAATGAAAAGAAATTTACACTATTTTTCAAACAGGTCAATACGCTAAATCTAGTAATGACTGTTTTAGGACTTGTTATTGTTATTTTGGGCTATCTGATTGGTACAGAAGTGCTTAGTGCTGTCTATGGTATCCAATTACAGGAGTATAAACTTCCTTTCACAATATTACTTATAGGCGGTATTTTGAATGTTTTTGCTCTAGTGGTTGATATCATTATGACCATCTTTAGAAAACAGCATTATCTGATGATAGCCTATTTATTGACATTTGCTGTTTCAAAATTTATTACTTTACCATTTATCCGTGATCAAAAATTGCTGGGAGCTGCTAATTCCTTTTTAATCTCCATGTGCGTCTTTTATGCAACAAGTCTGATTATTTATGGCGTTGCTAAAAATCAGGAAAAAAGAAAGAAGTAGAATTCTATGAATATCTTATTTACATTAAATGATGCGTTTGTACCTCAAGTTGCAACCTGTATGTGTTCTATATTTGAGAATAATAAATCTGCTGAGAATATTACAGTATATTTAATTGGCGAGAGGATAAGCCAAGAGAATCAAAATAAATTAAAAGAATTCGTTAAAAGTTACGATAGAAAAGTTTGTATTATTTCTATAAATAATATCGCAGACTATATTGACTTTGATTTTGATACAAACGGTTGGTCTTCAATTATTTTAGCACGTCTTTTTTTAGATAAACTTCTTCCACAAGAAGTTGATAGGATCTTATATCTCGATGGAGATACACTAGTTCTAGAAGATTTAGGTTCATTGTTTTATAGCGACTTGGGAGATAAGGTAATAGGTATGTGTCCCGAACCAACTGTGGATAAGTCAAGAAAGGAATTTCTAGCTTTGAAAGAGTACCCCTATCATAATTCGGGCGTCCTATTGATTGATCTAAAAAAATGGCGTAGGGAAGAGATTGGTAAAAAGGTCATAGAATTTTATCAGTTTCATGAAGGGAAGCTATTCGCACCAGACCAAGATGCCTTAAATGGAGCCTTGAAAGAGCAAATTTTTACCTTGCCAATTTCCTTTAATTATTTTAATATTTATGATGTTTATCCTTACAAAACGTTGAGTGAATTAAGTAAGCCAACTAAGTTTATATCACAGGAAGATTTTAATCATTTCCGAAAAGCACCTACAATTATTCACTATCTTGGTGAAGAGAGACCTTGGCGGAAAGGGAACACACATAGGTTTAAAAAGGAGTATCTCTATTATCTACACAAAACTCCATGGAAGGATACACCAATGGAAGAAGGTTGGCAGCTGTATTTTGTTTGTTTTAGAATCTTTAATATTGTTATGAAGCCTTTTCCAATGCTAAGATATAAGATTATCAATTCCCTAATCCCGAGCTTTATGAAATATAGAAAAAAACAGTTGCAGAAAAACAAAAAATAATGTAATGACATGTTATAGAAAGAATAGATTAAATTAATGAAAGTTTTAATGATAATTCCTGCTTATAATGAGGAAGAAAGTATTTTAAATACGGTTATGAGCATTGTAGAATATCGGAAGAAAGTTGATTTTGACTTAGACTACATAGTTATCAATGATGGGTCAGTTGACAGAACTAAGGAGATTTTGGATAGCCATCATCTGAATGCTATTCATTTGGTTATGAATTTAGGGATTGGCGGAGCTGTTCAGACGGGCTATAAGTATGCTCTTGAGAAGAATTATGATGTGGCCGTACAGTTTGATGGAGACGGCCAGCATGATATTGAGTCGCTGGATGCTTTGCTGGAGCCTATTCGTCGTCAGCAGGCTGATTTGGTTGTTGGTTCTCGTTTTATCGGTGACAAGTCTTCAGAATTTCAGACGACTTTTATGCGGCGTTTTGGCATTACCATTATTTCAGCTTTTATTAAATTAACAACAGGCAAAAGGATTCTGGATACCACATCAGGCTATCGTTTGGCCAATCGTGACATTATTCGACAATTCGCTGCGCGCTATCCTATCAAGTATCCTGAGCCAGAATCAATCGTCCATATCTTGAAGCGGAAATATAAAGTGGTGGAAGCACCAGCCAATATGTTTGAACGTGCAGGAGGAGTCTCCTCAATTACTCCGATTAAGTCCATTCGCTATATGATTGAAGTTTGCTCTTCGATCTTGATTGCTGCTTTTATGAAAGAGAGTGAATAATGTCCATTTTGTCTATTGTTATGCTAGTGGCTTCAGTCCTATTCCTGTATTTTGTCTTTCGGAATATCAATCAAAATAATATTTTATTTGAGCAAGCCTTTATGTGGATTATTATTGGCTTTGTACTGATTGTTATTTCTGTATTTGATTGGATTCCAGTTTCGATTGCCAAATTGTTGGGCTTTGAGTTGACCTCAAACTTTGTCATGTCCTTGGCCATCTTTTTCCTGCTGGTTATTGTTTTTTTACATACTATTTCCATTTCCAAGCAAAAGGAGCAAATCAAGCAGTTGGTGCAAGAACTGTCCATCATGAAGCAAAGAATGTCCAAGTTAGAGAGTGAAAAAGATGAAAAATAACCATACCTGGGTGATTTGCGCCTATGGCGAAAGTGAATTTTTAGAAGCTTGTATCCTGTCTTTGCAAGCTCAAACCTTGCCATCAAAGATTATCTGCTATAGCTCAACACCTCTAGATTCAATTAAGCAGCTGTGCCAGAAGTACGGTATTCCTTTTTACACGAAAGAAGGCGGTGGTATCGGTAAGGACTGGAATAATGCCCTTACCTTTGTTGAGACTTCTTATGCTACCATTGCTCATCAGGATGACTACTATGAGCCAACTTATCTAGAAGCAGTGATGCAAAAAATAGAGCAGTCGAAGGAGATTCTCATTGCCTATACAGACTATTTTGAAGAGAAAAATGGAGTTAAAATTCCGGCTAATACCAATTTGAAAATCAAGACTCTCATGCTTAAAACCATGAATCTGATGCCATCCAGCCGTTTTTGGAGAAATCGGGTCCTGGCTTTTGGCAATCCCATTTCCTGTCCGGCAGTGACTTACAACTTAGAGGCATTAAGGGATTTTCGATTTGATGAGGAAATGCGCGTGAGTCTGGATTGGTACGCTTGGTACAAGATTAGCGCCTATAAGGGTCGCTTTGCTTATATTTCTGAGAAGCTTATGTGCCACCGGATTCATGGAGAGTCTGAAACAACCAAGACTATTTCAGATAATACTCGAAGCAAAGAGGACTTGTTCATGTACCAGCTTTTCTGGCCTAAGTGGGTTGCTAATCTGATAAATAAAGCATACATGAAGAGTCAAGATGCTAACTCAAACTAATAGAGTTATTTACAAGGAAAGTATATGAAAGATTTAATATCTGTTGTTGTAACTTGTTACAACCATCAAGATTATATTGAACAGTGTTTGCGCAGTATTTTTGCTCAGACCTATCGAAATATTGAGTTACTGGTATTGGATGATGGCTCCTCTGACCATTCTGCTGAAATCATAGAGGCTGTTTTGGTGGATTCCCCTTTTCCGACGCGGTTTGAAAGCCATGAAAACATGGGGGTCGTCAAGACAAGAAACAAGGCTTTGCAGCAAATTCAAGGCACTTATTTTATTTTTGTGGATAGTGACGATTTTCTGGATTCAGACTATATTGAGAGCTTCTATATAAGCATGGTGCAAGAGGAGGCAGATATTGTCTACGGTGATTTGTATGATCCTGATAAAAAGGAAGTTTACCTTAAATCACGGCCTTATGACAAGCTAGCTTTCTTAACGGAAAATTTTATTTCCAACTGTTCTCTCATTCGTCGTTCGGTTGCTGATGGTATTTATTATGATGAAGCTCTGAATCGTGAAAAACTGGAAGACTATGATTTCCTTTTAAACTTAATTATCAATCAAGGCGCGAAACCAGTTTATGATGCAAAAACAAAGCTGAATTATCGGGTCTTTGATAAGGAATCAATCTCTAAACGGAATTCTACGAGATATCATTACGAAATGTATCTGAAAATTCTGCGTAAGTATGTAAAACAGATACCAGATGAAATTTACCAAGCTCTGGGCAAGAACATATTTACACTGGAAGGACGTTTGGATGAACTGATTCAGCATATGGATAAAGTGAACGACTATGTTCTTGAACTGCAGGAGGATCAGCGGCAGTTACATAAAAATCTAGACTCCTTGAAATCCAGACTGAGAACGATAAAAGAACAGCGTGATGAGGCTATTCAGGAGCAGTTTCGTATTCGCCGATCTATTTCCTATCGGCTGGGGAATGGCGTGATTACGCCATTGAAACGTCTGGCTCGATTAGTCAAAAATCCTCGCAGTATCAAAGCTGTTTTAAGTCGGATTAAGCAACAGCTGGTTCGTTTGAAACGCCAAGTTAAGTCTCCTAAGGTTCATTATTATCAATGGCTGCGGAACTCTCAACGAGAAAAAGCTTTAGCTTCAGTTTCAAGCGGCGAAAAAGTCTTAGTCTATGTCATTTTTGAATCCGAGCCACGCTTGCAGCAATATAAAGTAATCTTTTTAGAAAAGTTAGCAGCTTTGGCTGATAAGACTCTCATCGTCGTTAACGGCGGACTGGCTGCAGAAGATTTAGAAATCTTAGGACAATATGGACAAGTCTTGGTGCGGGATAATACCGGCTATGATACGGCAGCTTTTCGTGAAGGCATTCTTTCCTTAGGAAAGGAAACGCTACAGCATTGTTCTCAGCTGATGCTCGTCAATGACACCAATATCGGACCTATGAGTGATCTGGCGGCTGTCTTTCAAACTATGGTTGGCCGAAATCTTGATTTTTGGGGAATTTCCTATGGTGAAACTCAGGAAGATATCACTGGTTTTAACCGCTATGGTTACATTCCCAACCACCTACAGTCTTATTTTTTGGTGATTGAGCCTTTGCTGCTTCAGTCCGAAGAATTCTACGACTATTGGCAAGTACTGACTGACACGGATTCACGGGAAGAAGCTATCGGAAAGCATGAAACGACTTTTACCAAGTACTTTGCTGACTTGGGCTATCGTTACGACGCCTTGGTTCACGAAAATCGGGATTCGGCTATGTATATTCACCCATTAAGGATGTTAAAGGCGGGCAGTCCTCTGATTAAGTATACTTCTTTGAAGAATTATGATGATCAGCAGTTTTTGTGGCAAGGTCTGGAAAGAGAATCGGAAGTTCCTGATTTGTTGGACTACGTTCGGGAGAAGACAGATTATCCAGTAGAAATTCTTGAGAACATTGTTCAAAAATTCAAAGATGTGCCTCGTGATCAATATATCCTCATCATTGACGGTGTAGAGAATATCATTCCGCAGTGTACGCGCTACCGTGTGCTCAATAAGGCAGAGCAGCTTAGAAAGAATGGCTTTGCTGTGAAAGTGGTCAATGCGTCTAAGTTTAGTCTGGATCAGGCCCAGTATGCCAGCCACATCATTATCTACCGCGCTCCTTGGTCCGCTCAACTCCAGCTTTTATGTGATTTGGCTCGGGAGGAGCATAAGCCAGTTTATTTTGATATTGATGATTTGGTCTTTGATACCCTTTATACCGACCAGCTAAGCTATACACAAGGCTTATCTGAGAAGGAAAAGGGCAATTATGATGCTGGGGTGAAGAATTACGGAAAAATGCTGGCGGCTTGTGATGGAGCGATTACCTCCACTAATCAGTTAAAAGAGGAATTGCTCAAATACAAGGACTCAGTTCTGCTGAATCGTAATCTGGCGTCCAGCGAATTGATTGCGGTTAGCTCGCAGTTCTTGAAGGAAGACTTTGGTGAAGACGATAGAATCAAAATCGGCTATTTCTCTGGCTCCATCAGCCACAATGAAAATTTTGAGCTCATCAAGCCGGCTATCAAAGAAGTGCTGGACAACTACCCATCCGTGGAGCTTCATATTGTAGGGCACTTGGATATCCCGCAGGATATGAAACAATATACGCAGCGTATTGTTGTCCATGAGTATGTGGACTGGAAGGCCTTGCCTCAGTTGATTAGCCAGGTTGATATTAATCTAGCTCCGCTGGTTGACTCAGTCTTTAATCGGGCCAAGTCAGAAATCAAGTGGATAGAAGCAGCTCTAGTCAAGGTGCCAACGATTGCCAGTCATATCGGTGCTTTTTCTGATATGATGATTGACGGTCAGACTGGACTTTTGGCTAAAGATGGTGAATGGAAAGAAAAGCTGGAAAGCCTGATTCTTTCTGCGGATTTACGCAGAGAACTGGCGGAGAATGCCTACGCTTTTGTATTAGAAAATTGCAGTTTAGATAAAAAAGATGAAATGGTGACTTATTTTGAAAAGAAATAAAGAAGTAAAAGTTGAGAATATTTTCTTGCTGCTGGCAAGTATCTTTGTCTTGACTTTTATGATTGCACAGCCGATTAATCGAGTGCCTGATGAGACCAATCACGCTCGTATGACATGGGAAATCTTCCATAAACCTACCAGTCGAACATATAAATGGATGGACAAAATCCCATCCACTCCGAATGTTTCGCCGGCAGAGTACAAGCAGCTGTTCTCAGAGAAGATAGATCTGGCGCAAGAAGAGTTTGCCTTTGGCTTTAATCTCAAGGCTATCTCTTTCCTGCCTCAGCTCATAGGTATGACCTTAGGAAGCTTGCTTTATCCGTCAGTAGGCTTCATCGTGATGATGGGGCGGCTCTTTAATGCCTTGGCATACATCATCGGGGTTTATCTGCTGATTAAATATTTCAAATATGGCAAAAAAGCTCTGCTTTTCCTATCTCTTTTGCCTATTATGGTCCAGCAGGCAGCTTCTCTCTCTTATGATGTGATGAGCTATCTGGAGATTATGCTGGCGGTTGGCTTTTTGACCAATATTGCCTACCATAAGAGATTTACTAATAGAAATGTACTGGAGCTTTTGGTGATTTCTATAGGCCTCTTTGTCACTAAACCGAATAATGTCCTTTTATTAGGCTTGCTGCCTTTTGTTGACTTTGAGTTTGAAGGATTCCTTGCGGTTCTGAACAAGCCTTTTGTTGCAACCAAAGCTTTTGTAGCTCGTTATCGCCCTATCTTCTATGTACTTGGCTTTTCCGCTTTCTTTCTTGCCTTGCATCTGGCATTTCGCAATCAGGGAGGGCTCTTGCACTATGGCCAAGTCTTGCTGAATACGCTCTTTAAGCAAAGTGTTAATGGCGACTTGAATACGATTTTGACAATTGGTATGTTTGGCTTTTTGGGGAATTTTACTATCCAGCTGCCGCTTTGGTTGATTTTTATCGATGTGGCAGTTTTGGCGCTTATCTTTTTGCAGTCGCAGAAAGATTTTATGACCATGGGCTACGCAGTCATGTCGCGGTATCTGTTTCTGGTTCAAGTGATTGCTGTTGTGTCAATTATGTATCTGCAGTGGACACCCATTGTCCTCGGTAAAGGTGCCATGATATCAGTTGGTGCTCAGGGACGTTATTTTACACCCTTCTTGATCTTACTGCTACCAACTGTTGCTAATCTAGGAACCTTGGATATTAAAGACAGAGTGGTGAATCAAATGATGGTTGGGACTCTGGTAGCTAACTTCTTGGTTTCCCTCTACTTGATGGTGCCCTTTTATTGGAATGTATTAGGATAAGCTATGAAAAAAAAGATATTATTCATTTCGCCGACTGGAACGCTGGATAATGGAGCTGAAATCTCTATTGTCAATTTGATGGAATACCTGGTAGAGACGGGCCATCAGGTTATCAATGCGATTCCGGATTATCATGTAGCCGTTCAGCAAGACTATATATCCAGCCTGGCAGCCTTGGATATTGAGACTATAGCCTTGCCTTCAGTTAAATGGTGGTGGGAGGACGCGCCTGGTGGCCTGCCAGGTAGTCCTGAGTCTAGAGCTCGGTCTTATCAAGAAAATACCTCAGCGCTCAGAAAGATACTAACGGAGCGAAAGATTGATTTGGTTATTACCAATACGGTCAATATGTTTCAAGGTGCAGTGGCAGCGGCCTGCGAGGATGTTCCGCATTTCTGGCTGATTCATGAATTTCCTGACGGAGAGTTTGGCTACTATAAGGAAAAGCTAGATTTTATCAGTGATTATTCGCAGGAAATATTTGCAGTTAGAGGTGCCTTGCAGAGACAGTTACAGGAGCTGCTGCCAAACAGAAAAGTCTTGTCTTTTGCCCCTTTTACGAAAATTCATCCTACTAATACAGGAGAAAAGGATGGAGCCGAAAGGCGTATTGTGTCAGTCGGACGTTTGACAGAGCGGAAAAATCAATTAGAATTGATAAAAGCCTATAACCAGCTATCTCAGCCAAAACCGACCTTAGTTTTTATCGGTGCCTGGGATGAGGAGTACAAAAAAAGATGCGATACTTATATCTCTGAACATCAGGTAAAAAATATTAGCTTCCTGGGACACAAGGACAATCCTTGGTCAGACGTGACGGCAGCAGACTTAGTGGTATTTCCTTCTGCGATGGAAACCTTTGGTTTAGTCTATATTGAAGCGATTATGAATGGCCTTCCGACCATTTTGTCGGATAATCCTGGTCATCTATCCGCCTATGAAATCTTTGAAGAAGGCCAGCTGTATTCATCTGGCAATATCGAGGAGTTGGCTGATAAGATAAATATTTCCTTGGCAAACTTTGAAAGATTAAAAGACCAGTCGGTGGCCAATCTTGGCAAGATTCAAGAGCGCTACACAGTTCAGAGTGTTTACCAGACCTTATTGGATAAGATTGAAAATACTGAAATGTATCAGGCTAACTCCTTGCGCCATGTCAAGTGCTTATTGGATACAAATTTACCCTCTCAACCAGCCAGCTCTTTCTTACGCAAAGTGAAAAATAAGCTGCTTTCTGGTAGAAGAGGTTAAAGAAAGAAAAGGACAAGTTCAGCCGCGGCTCTACCTGTCCTTTTTGTATTATACAAACACACTAGAAAGTGGTATAATAGAATGGATTGTAAAATCTTGAATTGAGGGAAATCATGAAACATGTCTTCATCATTGGGAGTCGGGGACTTCCTGCCAAATATGGAGGATTTGAAACCTTTGTCGAGAAATTGACAGAGCATCAAATCTCTTCTCACATCCAATATCATGTGGCTTGCTTATCAGATGATGAAGCTTTTCATCATTTTGATTACAAGGGGGTAGACTGTTTTACAGTCAAGCCACCTAAGCTTGGCCCAGCCCGAGTAATTGCCTATGATATGATGGCTGTCTCCTATGCCCTCAAGTTTGCTAAAAAAGAGCAGATTGAACAGCCTATTTTTTACATTCTTGGAAATACGATTGGTGCTTTTATCTTTCCATTTGCTCGTCGTATCCATCAGGCAGGCGGTAAATTCTTTATCAATCCTGACGGGTTGGAGTGGAAGCGGGCCAAGTGGTCTAAGCCAGTCCAAGCCTATCTCAAATATTCTGAGAAGGTTATGACCAAGCACGCAGACTTGGTTATCGCGGACAATCAAGGCATTGAAAGCTATATTCAAAAAGCTTATCCTTGGTCTAAAACGACCTGTATCGCTTATGGAACCGACCTTTATCTGTCCAATTTGACAGAAAACGAAGGCAAGGTCAGGGTCTTCTTTGAAAAGTGGGCCAGTAAGGAAAAAGACTATTACCTCATTGTCGGACGCTTCGTTCCGGAAAACAACTATGAAACCATCATTCAAGAATTCATGAAATCCAAGACCCAACGTGATTTGCTGATTATCTGCAATCATGAGGGCAATCCTTATTTTGAAGATCTCAAGCAGAAAACAGGCTTTGACCATGATTCTCGCATTAAATTTGCTGGGACGGTCTATGATCAGAATCTACTCAAATATATCCGTAACCATGCTTTTGCGTACATACATGGCCATGAGGTTGGCGGGACCAATCCGGGACTCTTGGAAGCACTAGCTCAGACAGATGCCAATCTGGTGCTAGATGTGGACTTTAACCGTAAGGTAGCAAAAGAGACGACTCTGTACTGGCAAAAAGAACCTGGTCAGCTGGCCCAGCTGATTGACCGAGTAGATGCTCAAACTGATTTTACGGAGCTAGGTCAAGCCGCCAAAGAAAATATGAAAGAAAACTACACCTGGGAAAAAATTGTGGGTGAATACGAGGATTTATTTTTATCATGAAAGTGACCATTCTTCTGTCCACCTATAATGGGGAGCAGTTTCTGGCCGAGCAGATTAAGAGTATTCAAGAGCAGACATATAAGGGCTGGCAACTGCTGATTCGTGATGATGGCTCTACAGATGGGACGCGGGCTGTCATTGAGGACTTTTGCCGCAAGGATGACCGCATTGCCTTTATCAATCGGGGAAATCCACAAAATCTGGGTGTCATTCAGAGTTTTCATAGCCTGCTTCAATACCAAGATTCGGATTTCTATCTCTTTAGCGACCAAGATGACGTTTGGCTGCCAGACAAGATTGCCATGCAATTGGCTGAGGCAGACAAATATGATAGCAGTCAGCCCTTGCTGGTGTATACTGACTTGAAGGTCGTGGATCAAGAGCTACAGGTTGTTCATGAAAGTATGATTCGCACTCAGTCAGATCACGCTAATACAGAACTAGTCCAAGAGTTGACGGAGAATACGGTGACGGGTGGCGTTTCTATGATTAATCGCGCCTTGGCCCAACTTTGGACTGGGAAAGAAGAACATGAACTGCTCATGCACGACTGGTATTTGGGCTTGCTGGCTGCGGCTTTTGGCAATCTAGTCTATATTGACAAGCCGGGTGAGCTCTATCGTCAGCATTCGAATAATGTGCTGGGAGCTCGAACGCTCAGAAAACGAGTAAAAAACTGGGTGCGTCCCCATGTTCTTTTTACCAAATATTGGAAATTGATAAAAGACAGTCAGACCCAGGCTAGAAATTTGCTGGTCCTGCCGCTGACTGCTGAAAATAGAGAGTTAATTGAGAACTTTGTGACCATTATGGAGGTTTCTACCAAGGAGCGCTGGCGCAGGATTCGCCAGTATGGCTACCGTAAAAACCGCACTTTCCATACCCTTGTTTTTACAAGCCTCATTCTCACAAAGTTTGCTTATAAGGAGTAATATTCATGGATTTTTTTAGTAAAAAAAATCGAATTCTTTTGAAAGAATTAATCAAGACGGATTTTAAGTTGCGTTATCAAGGATCTTTGGTCGGCTATCTCTGGTCGATTTTGAAGCCATTGATGATGTTTACCATCATGTATTTGGTCTTTGTCCGCTTTTTGCGCTTTGATGACGGGACACCCCACTATACAGTAGGGCTTTTGCTGGGGATGGTTTTCTGGTCTTTCTTTACTGAAGCCACCAATATGGGCATGCTTTCCATCGTTTCTCGGGGAGATTTGCTTCGTAAATTGAACTTTCCAAAACATACCATCGTCTTTTCATCGGTTCTTGGAGCAGCTATCAATTTTCTGATTAATCTAGTCGTTGTTTTCCTTTTCGCCTTGATCAATCAGGTGGAATTCGGCTTGCATACGCTAGTAATTATTCCTCTTTTTCTGGAAGTATTGGTCTTGGCAATGGGCTGTGCCCTCATGCTTTCTTCCTTGTTTGTGAAGTATCGGGATATTGGACCGATTTGGGAAGTGGCTCTTCAAGCAGGAATGTACGCCAGCCCGATTATCTACTCTCTGAACTTCCTTTTGGATGGTAAAAAACTTTTTGTAGCTAAAATTATGATGCTCAATCCGATTGCCCAGATGCTGCAGGATATGCGCCATTTCATTGTTGCTCCTGTTAATGTCAGAGGCTGGGATATTGTGAATAACAAACTAATCGCCCTCATCCCTTACTTGATTCCTTTTGTGATATTGGCTCTAGGTTTGTTCTTCTTTAATAAAAATGCTAAGAGATTTGCGGAGATTTTATAATGTCAAATAATATTGCAGTAAAAGTCGACCATGTAAGTAAATTCTTTCGATTGCCTACTGAGGCTACTCAGAGTTTGAGAACCAGTCTGGTCAATCGTTTTAAGGGGATTAAAGGCTACAAAGAACAGCATGTTTTGAAAGATATTTCCTTTGAGGTCGAAAAAGGGGACTTCTACGGGATTGTCGGCCGCAATGGCTCTGGTAAGTCTACCCTCCTGAAAATTATCTCTGAGATTTATATTCCGGAGAAGGGCAAGGTAACTATTGATGGTAAGTTGGTTTCCTTTATTGAGCTGGGTGTCGGATTCAATCCAGAACTAACTGGCCGCGAAAATGTCTATATGAACGGTGCCATGCTGGGATTCTCAACAGAAGAAGTAGACGCCATGTACGATGATATCGTGGAGTTTGCCGAGCTGGGAGAGTTTATGAACCAAAAACTCAAGAACTACTCCAGCGGTATGCAGGTTCGTCTGGCCTTTTCAGTGGCCATCAAAGCTCAGGGTGATATTCTGATTTTGGACGAGGTTTTGGCTGTTGGGGACGAAGCCTTTCAGCGTAAGTGTAATGACTATTTCAAAGATCGCAAGGAGTCAGGTAAGACGACCATTCTGGTGACCCATGACATGGGAGCTGTTAAAAAATATTGTAATAAGGCCGTCTTGATTGAAAATGGCTTGGTCAAGGCTATCGGCAATCCTGATGATGTGGCAAACCAGTACAGTCTGGACAATGCGACTGAAACAAAAGCCATGAACGAAGGATTCCAGGTTGAGAATGCAGCAGTTTCTGATTTGAAGGTTAAGCTCTTGCATTCGCCTCAGATTTCACCTGAACAAGAGATTGAATTTGAAATTTCTTATCGGGTTAATCAAGACCTCCCGACCTATGTTTCCTTTTCTCTGACAGATATCGATCGAACTATCTGGCTTTACAATGATAATTCCATGGATCAGCCGACAGAAGGACCTGGACAGAAGCGCTTGACTTATAAGTGCCATGTGTCACAGATAAATAACGCTAAGTTAAAGCTGCAGGTTTCAGTGAGGGATCAGGAAGAACAGATTCTAGCCTTTGCAGACTCTCAGAACAACCCTGTTATCTTAGTCAATCGCCAGGATATTAAGGATGACGATGTCTCTGCTAAGGATTCTGCCACTGGCTTAATCCAGCGTAATGGCAGTTGGAAGATTTCTCAATCATAAAGAATAAGGTATTTTCATGGAACGAATATTACTCTATGTTCATTTCAATAAATGCAATCATATAAGCGGTCATGTCTTCTATCAATTGGAGCAGCTAAAGCCGCTTTTTTCTAAGATTCTTTTTATTTCAAATAGTTCTTTGAGCAATGAGGACAAATGCCGGCTGAGAGAAGACTTGGGAATTTCTGACTTGCTTGAGCGTGATAATCGAGGCTTTGATTTTGCAGCCTGGCGTGACGGTATTAACTGGCTGGGTTTTGACACTTTGGAGAACTCAGACTCCCTGACTCTCATAAACGACACTTGCTTTGGTCCACTATGGGATTTGGCGCCCATTTATCAGCGCTTTGAAGAGGATTCGCAAGTCGATTTTTGGGGAATGACTAATTTTCGCAAGACCAGATACTTTGAAGAACACCTGCAGAGCTACTTTGTCACCTTTAAGCAGTCAGTTCTTAAAGACAAGGCTTTCCGAGAATTTTGGTCGCAGGTAGAAGATTTTACTGACGTTCAAGATGTGATAGACCATTACGAGACTAAGTTTACCAAGCGTTTTGTAGAGGCAGGATTCAGATATCAAGCTCTCCTTGATACCCGTCAGGAAGAAGCAGGAGAATTGCTTCATCCAGATTTTTCATACTATAAGCCTCTTAGGATTCTGGAAGCAAAGCTTCCTTTTCTAAAGGTAAAGGCTCTCACGGGCAATCCTTTTTTGGCTAGGTATTTGCTGGAAGATCTTGAAACCAACTCATCCTATCCGACTTCCCTGATTAGGGAACACCTGTTCTATCATTTTGGTCCAGACCTTCCTTGTTTGCTGCAGGATAAGTATTTGTCTCAGGCAACTTCGAACTATCGGACAAATCAGCCTGTCCTCCTGCATATCCATGTAACGGATCTTCCTATTTTTCAGCAGTATCAGAACAAGCTATTCTCTCTATCGTCTCAGTATCAGTATTTAGTGACTGTAACGCAGCCAGAAATGCTGAAACAGCTGCAGACAACTCTGGCTCATCTGGGCGATAAAGTTCAGCTTGTACTAAGCCAGAAATCTCATGCCTGGCTTGCCATGCTGGAGCAGAAGGAAATTCTGCAAGACTATGCTTATATCGGCCATCTATCTACTCATAGAATAATGGAAAATCAGGCTGTTTTTGACCAAGCTATGCGCTCTGATTTGATAAATCTGATGGTGGATTATGCGGATGCAAGCATAGAAGCGCTAGAACAGGAGTCTGCTGTAGGGCTGGTTATTCCAGATTTGCCACGTCTAGTCAGAGATGGCTTGTTTGAGTCAGAACCGCTGCGTCCAAGGCTGGCTGCTATCTGGCAGGAAGCTGGTTTGCATAAGTCTTTTGACTTTATGACTCCCCCTTCTCTGACGAGAGTCTACGGTGGCTTTGTATGGTTTAAATACTCTGCTTTGGCTAGTTTGTTCCAGATGAAGAGTTTAGAAAGCTTGCCATCCTCTGAGCAGGAGCTGTCTGATGTTTTAGAGCATTTATTGGTTTATCTAGCTTGGGACAGTCATTATGATTTCAAGATTATGCCCTTATCTTCCCTCCCCTCTTTACTGGACTGGCAGAGGAAAAAGGCAGAGTTGGCCGAGCAAAAAGAAAAATTAGGTCAGAAAAATTTATCTCAAAAGATTCGAAATCGTTTGTCCAATCTTTTAAAGAAAAAGTGAGATTCTTGGTTTACAAAAAATCTCGCTAGAGAATTTAACTATTTACCAGAAAGAAAAATGAAATTTTTACTCAACCACTATAAGCAGTTCTCATACCTGCTAATTAGTTTTTTACTTTTAGATATAGTTGCTGTTACGACAGTCTTATTGTTGGAGGAAGGCGAAGATTTGCGGAGCTATCCAGCCTTGTGGCTGGCCTTTCTGATGTTGCTTCCTCTTTTGTTTGGCTTGGGCAAGCTTTTGTCTCAGCTCTTCAGCAAAAGATTTTTCCTATGGTCAGCTATTATTTACGCTCTTTATACAGGATTTTCTTACTTACTGACAGTAACGCAGCATGTCAATGATTTTGAGTTCAAAGTAGATAGAGTGTTTAGCAATCATTTTTGGCAGCTTAACTCCCTGCCTGGCTTGCTTTTGATTTTCTTATTTGCGTATATTTTTATCCATTTTCCAAAGCTTAAAAAACGCTTCCCAGGTAAGTTCTTGCAGGTTGATAAGAAAAATAGAGAGGTACTGGAAAATCTTTTTCTATCCCAGCTCTTCCTATTTCTTGCTTTGATGGACGATAAGATGCCGGAATTGCTACACCACCAAAGCTATTTAGTGAATTTCCTTAAGGAAGGCAAGTTGGACATAACGCAGAATTTTATGCTAACTCTTCTCTTCCTTATCGCACTTATCTTTATCTTGCTTTCTCTCCCCAGCTTTCTAGCTGTGAAGGGATTGCGCGATCTCGCTCAGAATAAAGCCAGTGTGTCTGTAGCTTTTGTACTGAGTGCAGTGTTTGCTCTTGTCTTTAACTATACAATCCAAAATAGTATCCGAGGAGACGTGATTGTTTTGGATCAGTATCTTTTCACTGGAGCCAGTCTCTTTCAAATCATCGTTTTTTTCATGATTTTTATGGCTCTTTACCTGATTTTCAATCATTTTCTCCTGCCAACCATGCTGATAACAGCGTTAGTGGTGGTTGCTACCATAGCCAGTAGTCTGAAATTTCAGTATCGCCAAGAGCCGATTTTACCTAGTGATATGGTCTGGCTGAGAAACCCCAAGACCCTCTTTGACTTTCTCGGAGGCAATTATGGATTTTATGCTATCTTGGGACTAGTTGCTTTAGGCGCTTTCTACTGGTATTTGCGTAAGAAAATCTTGCCAGGCAAGCTCATTACCGTTCTTCAATACCAGCTCCTCTTGCTAGTCCTGCCCCTGGTCTTTTTCTTGGGAGTCATGGATATATTTGCCACTAAAAAGAATGGCAAAATAGTAGAGAATATCCCAGTCATTTCGGTCTTGAATAATTACCATGACCTGACTTGGATGGGAAATACTGTCAATTCACAGCTGCGCTCCCTTTCTTTTGTCTGGTTTTCACAGATGTCGGATACAACCATGATTGAGCCACGTGGCTATTCTAAGGAAAAGATTCAAGAGATAGAAAAAAAGTATAAGAATGTTGCGGAAGCTATTAACAAAGACCGCCAGAATAAAATCGAAGATCAAACGGTAGTTTATCTCCTGAGTGAAAGTTTTTCTGACCCTGCTCGGGTTGATGGCGTTACTATGTCTGAGAATCCAATTCCTTATATTCAGGAAGTTAAAACTCGCACCACCAGTGGACTTATGAAGTCAGACGGCTATGGTGGAGGAACGGCCAACATGGAATTTCAGACCCTGACAGGTTTGCCTTTTTATAATCTGTCTCCATCTATTTCGGTTCTCTATACTGAAATTGTCCCGAGGATGAATAGATTTCCTTCCATTAGTGATGCTTATTCATCTAAGAATCGGACAGTAATCCATCTGGCCTCCCCTAGCAATTATGCCAGAAATGTCATTTATCAGGATTTGGGATTTGATACCTTTATTCACTATGGCACTAAAGGCCTGAAAGGTGATAATATAGGTGGTAATTACAGCGATAAAACGACCTATAATCAGGTCTTGGAACATTTGAATGGCAAGCAGGGGCAATTTTTCTCTGTCATGACCATGCAGAACCACATGCCTTGGAGTGAGCCCAATCCTGTCTACATGTCTGCCAGCTATCCTGATTTTAGCAAGGAAGGGAACGAATCTCTTTCCAGCTATGTCAGAATGCTTTACCATACGGATCAGGCAACCATGGATTTTCTTGAGAAGCTTTCAAAGGTAGATAAAAAGGTAACAGTCGTCTTTTATGGCGATCATCTGCCAGGTCTCTATCCTCAGTCAGCCTTTAAAGAAGATCCAGAAAGCCAATATCTGACAGATTATTTCGTTTGGAGCAATTATGAAACTCCTAAACTCGATTATCCAAGAGTCAATTCTAGTGATTTCTCCGCTCTCTTGCTGGAGCAGACAAATTCCAAAGTATCACCTTACTATGCTTTATTAACAGAAGTATTGCATAAGGCCAGCGTGGATAAAAAGGAATTGGACGAAGAAGCTCAAGAAATAGCAGATGATTTGAAACTGATTGAGTATGATATGGTCAGAGGCAAGGGCTACTTGTCTGATAGCTTCTTTAAGACAGCAAAATCATAAATAAAAAAATAGAATAGGCAAGTCTACCTGTTCTATTTTTTCTTAATTTATGCTAAACTAATAGTATGGGGGTGTGAGCATGATAAAGATTTTCGGTAAGGTTCGCTATCACTGGCAGCCAGATGTAGCTATCCTGATAATATATTGGTCTTTATCGGTCATTCCGATTTTTGTTGGCCTGGCTTTGATGTATGAAAGCTCACGAGTGCCGACTCTTGTTCTGTTTTCTTTCTTCTTGTTCATGGTTTTGCTGGGAATGGGAGTTCATCGTTATTTTACCATTTATGACGATGGAACCTTGCGAATTATCACAGCCAATCCCTTTACTCCGATAAAGGTCAAGATTTCAGATATTGAAAAAGTCGAAGTGACCAAGACGTCAATTACCTTATATTTTAAAGGGCAGAGCCGCAGCCGGAGTTTTTGTATGCGCAAGTGGCCTAAGAAATATTTTGTTAATGCCCTGGCCCTTAATGAGCATTTTAAGGGTGAGGTAGAATTAGTAGATAATTTTACCCATATTGACTATTTTGAAGCTTACTATGGCAGTCAGTCCAAAAAAACCTAGTCTTTCAAAAGAGCTCGGGTTGGGCAATTTTTGATGGCTTCCACGACATCGGGTTCCACAGCGATTTCCTTTTCTAGGAGCTGGTCGTCCTGGTAAAATTTGACGATGCCATTGTCATGATAGTCAAAGAGATCAGAGTAGGTTTGACAGAGCCCACAGGCAATGCACCGTTCGGGAATGAGTGTTACTTTCATACCCATATTGTAATAAGATTTTAAGAAAAACTCAAGGAGGAAGTCATGGAAAAAGAACCATGGGAAGAAGATGTATACGATAACGGAGAAGATAAGTTGAAACGAACTAAGAAGTTTAGTGCCTTGAATGCTGATCGTTTGTTGACCATATTAACCATTATTTTCTTTATTTTAGTGGTTGCGGTGGTGTGCTTCTTGACCTATCTGTCTACTGGAGGAAGTAATAGACAAACTCAAATGGAAGGTTTCTACGGCACTTCAGCAGCAAGTTCCAGTAGTGAAGCGTCTTCTACAGCGGAGCAGCCAGCGGCAAATACTACAGAATCCTCTGAAGGAACTCTGACTGTCCAGCCTGGTGAAGGTGAGGCAGCCATTGCGGCGCGTGCAGGTATTTCTATTGCCAAGCTTGAACAGCTTAACCCTTCTCATATGTCCACTGGTTCTTGGTATGCCAATCCAGGTGACGTTGTGAAGATTGAGTAGGAGCCAGCTATGAAACAGATTCAAATTGCGATTGACGGTCCTGCTTCCAGTGGAAAATCGACTGTTGCCAAGATTATTGCCAAGGACTTTGGCTATACTTATTTAGATACAGGAGCCATGTACCGGGCTGCAACCTATCTGGCTCTGCGGCATCATCTGACGGAAGCAAATGTCACTGAAATTGTAGACTTGCTCAATAATCATTCAGTTAGTTTTGGCCGAGCAGAAGATGGCGAGCAGCTAGTCTTTGTTGGCGACGTGGATGTGACTCTCCCGATTCGGGAAAATGAAGTTACTAATAATGTTTCCTGGGTATCTGCCATTCCTCAAGTCCGTGAGAAACTGGTGGCCTTGCAGCAGCAAATTGCAGCTCAGGGAGGGATTGTCATGGATGGCCGTGATATTGGAACGGTTGTCTTGCCACAGGCTGAGCTCAAGATTTATCTGGTAGCCTCGGTTGATGAAAGAGCTGAGCGCCGTTATAAGGAAAATCTATCGAAAGGAATTCCAGCTGATTTGGACAAACTGAAAGAAGAAATTGCAGAGCGGGATTATAAGGACAGTCACCGCGAAGTTTCGCCATTGAGACCGGCAGAAGATGCCATACATTTTGATACAACTGGTATTGGCATTTCTGAAGTTGTTGCATTTATCGAAGAAAAAGCGAAAAAAATCATTGACAAATAAAATGAAAATTGGTATGATAGTAGAGTTGAGAAAAGCAGAAGTGAGAGCTTCTCGCCTTGCGACTAACGTTGTCTGGCTCTACAGGATTCAGTTTCAGTAATGAAATACTATCGTGTAGTGCGGGTTTGCGTTAGCAGGTCCGCACTTGTTTTTCTCTAAAAATAAAAAAAGAGGTGAAAACCATAGCAAAACAAGACTTATTCATCAATGATGAAATTCGTGTGCGTGAAGTTCGCTTGATCGGTCTTGACGGCGAACAATTAGGTATTAAACCGCTGAGCGAAGCGCAGTCTCTTGCGGATGAAGCAAATGTCGATTTGGTCCTGATTCAGCCACAAGCTAAACCACCTGTTGCAAAAATTATGGACTACGGTAAGTTCAAATTTGAGTACCAGAAAAAACAAAAAGAACAACGCAAGAAACAAAGTGTTGTTACTGTGAAAGAAGTTCGTCTCAGCCCAACTATTGACAAGGGAGACTTTGACACTAAACTTCGCAACGCACGCAAATTCCTTGAAAAAGGAAATAAAATAAAGGTATCTATCCGCTTCAAAGGCCGGATGATTACCCACAAAGAAATCGGGGCTAAAGTTTTAGCAGATTTTGCTGAAGCGACTCAGGATGTTGCTATCATTGAGCAAAAGCCTAAGATGGATGGACGTCAGATGTTCATGCAGATGGCGCCAATTCCTGACAAAAAATAGATTGTCAGAAAGATAGAAAAAGGAGAAAACATTATGCCAAAACAAAAAACACACCGCGCATCAGCTAAACGTTTCAAACGTACAGGTTCTGGTGGCTTGAAACGTTTCCGTGCTTACACTTCTCACCGTTTCCACGGAAAGACTAAAAAACAACGCCGTCATCTTCGCAAAGCAGGAATGGTGCATGCAGGAGACTTCAAGCGTATCAAAGCAATGCTTACAGGTCTGAAATAAGAGCTACTGTAACGATTATCTAGGAAATATTGGAGGAAATATAAATGGCACGTGTTAAAGGTGGCGTTGTATCACGCAAACGCCGTAAACGTATTTTAAAATTAGCTAAAGGTTACTATGGAGCAAAACATATCTTGTTCCGTACTGCAAAAGAGCAAGTAATGAACTCTTACTACTATGCATACCGTGACCGCCGTCAGAAAAAACGTGACTTCCGCAAACTTTGGATCACTCGTATCAATGCGGCAGCTCGTTTGAACGGACTTTCATACTCACAATTGATGCATGGTTTGAAATTGGCTGAGATTGAAGTTAACCGTAAAATGTTGGCTGACTTGGCTGTTAACGATGCAGCAGCTTTCACAGCTCTTGCAGATGCAGCTAAAGCTAAGCTTGGTAAATAATTAAAATAAGAACTGAGGATTTCCTTGGTTCTTTTTCTTACCTTTTTGACTAGTTTAAAAAGCCGATTTAAGTTATAATAGAGAAAATGCTGAGAAACCAGCAGTTATAAGCTTACTTTGAAGGCTTGGCTTATCCATTTGGCCTGAGCAGAGCCAGAGAGAGTGCAGTATGTGTCTCTTAACTTGGAGTCTAGACCTACCGAATCTGCTTGCTTTCTGAAAAATAAGAATAGAATGGAGAAATCATGTCAGAGAATCGTTTGGCTTGGGACCAGTATTTTGCGGCTCAGGCTCTCTTAATTGCTAATCGCTCAACCTGCAAGCGAGCCAAAGTTGGCGCTGTCTTGGTCAAGGATAATAAGGTTATTTCAACTGGTTACAATGGCTCTGTTTCGGGGACTGAGCACTGTATTGACCATGATTGTTTGGTTATTGACGGTCACTGCGTTCGGACCTTGCATGCTGAGGTTAATGCCATCTTGCAAGGAGCCGAGCGGGGCGTTCCCAAGGGCTTTACGGCTTATGTGACCCATTTTCCCTGCCTCAATTGTACCAAGCAACTGCTTCAGGTCGGCTGCAAACGGGTAGTCTACATCAACCAATATCGCATAGATGACTATGCTCAGTATCTCTACAAGGAGAAAGAGGTAGAATTAGTTCATCTGCCGCTGGATGATGTCAAGAAGGCGATTGCTCAGACGGATTTGGTTTAGTGTACTTTGAATATGTGAGTTTAGTGGCCTATTCAATCCAAGTAAATCCAAAGAATAAAGTTATAGTTTTCGGCTATAGCTTTTTCTATTTAAAAAATTCTGAATTTTTTAGTGAAAAGTGGTATAATGAGAAAGTTATATAGTCCCGATAAGATGGTAGGAAACTTCTATCAGTACTTTGTAACTCGCAAACAATTACGGCTTCAAAGCCGCTCGTCATTCTACGGCTGCCGCTATATTGCGGTCACCCTATGCGCTTTACTAGCTCAGAAATAAAAAGGTATCGTTTTTATTTCTTTCGCGTCGTAACTCGCAGCTGATAAGATTTTCATCATTTTGGAGTTTGTTTATTTGTTTAATATTTTTTAAGGGGGGACATTTCTATGTCAGAACGTAAACTTTTCACGTCTGAGTCTGTATCGGAGGGGCATCCTGACAAGATTGCAGACCAAATTTCCGATGCTATTTTGGATGCTGTCTTGAGTCAGGATCCAGATGCCCATGTGGCTGCTGAAACAGCTGTTTATACGGGCTCGGTTCATGTTTTTGGTGAGATTTCGACCACAGCTTATGTGGATATCAATCGTGTGGTTCGTGATACCATTGCAGAGATTGGCTACACCAATACAGAGTATGGATTTTCAGCAGAGACAGTCGGTGTGCATCCGTCTTTGGTGGAGCAGTCTCCAGATATTGCTCAAGGTGTCAATGAAGCTCTGGAAGTTCGTGGGAATGTGGATCAAGATCCATTGGACTTAATTGGTGCTGGAGACCAGGGGCTTATGTTTGGCTTTGCAGTGGATGAAACGCCGGAGCTCATGCCGCTTCCTATCTCGCTCAGTCACAAGCTAGTCCGTCGATTGGCAGAGTTGCGCAAATCAGGAGAGATTGCCTATCTTCGTCCAGATGCTAAGTCACAGGTGACAGTTGAGTATGATGAAAATGACCAGCCTGTGCGCGTGGATACGGTGGTTATTTCGACTCAGCATGACCCAGAAGCGACTAATGAAGAGATTCATCGTGATGTGATTGAAAAGGTGATTAAAGCAGTAATCCCAGCCCAGTATCTGGATGATAAGACAAAATTTTTCATCAATCCAACCGGCCGCTTTGTAATTGGCGGTCCGCAAGGAGACTCTGGCTTGACTGGCCGTAAGATTATTGTGGATACTTATGGCGGTTATGCTCGTCACGGTGGCGGTGCCTTCTCTGGTAAGGATGCAACCAAGGTCGACCGCTCTGCTTCATACGCAGCTCGCTACATTGCTAAAAACATCGTGGCGGCGGGACTGGCCAAGAAAGCAGAAGTGCAGTTAGCCTATGCCATTGGTGTGGCTCAGCCGGTTTCTGTACGCATCGATACTTTTGGCACTGGTACTGTTGCAGAAAGCAAGCTTCAGGAAGCAGTTCGTCAGATTTTTGATCTGCGTCCGGCCGGTATCATTCAAATGCTGGATCTGAAACATCCAATCTATCGTCAGACAGCAGCTTATGGCCACATGGGTAGGACAGATATTGACCTGCCTTGGGAAAAGTTGGATAAGGTAGAGGCATTGAAAGCAGCAGTGCAGTAAGAAGACAGTTCTCAATCGTAATGGTTGAGAGCTTTTTTATATAGGTAATATTTGCAAGGCAAGCAGTCTAGCCTTGCGCTTCTCTCAGTCTTGGTAATACTGTATTTTTCTGAAAGTACTGTTGAAAAAGCCATTTTCCCTGTTTCATTTTAATTTCAATTGTCTTATTTATCTAAAAGTATAGGAAATTTCCCGAATCTGTGGTATAATAAATGGCAATACCTTGAAAGAGCTTTATTTTAAACATGAAAAAAATTGTAATACATGGTGGTCGCCCCTTAAAAGGAGAGGTGACTATTAATGGTGCTAAAAACAGTGTCGTTGCCCTGATTCCGGCTGTGATTCTGGCGGATGATATTGTAACGTTGGATGGTGTTCCAGATATTTCGGACGTGGATAGTCTGATTGATATTATGATTGCCATGGGGGCTAGTGTTACTCGTTCTGAGGACAGTCTGACGATTGATCCGCGTGGTATCCAAAACGTCCCTATGCCTTATGGAAAGATCAACAGTCTAAGGGCTTCTTATTATTTCTATGGCAGCTTGCTTGGTCGCTATGGTGAAGCGACGGTAGGTCTGCCTGGTGGCTGTGACTTGGGTCCGCGTCCTATTGACTTGCACCTCAAGGCTTTTGAAGCCATGGGGGCTAAGATGACCATGGACGGCAACTACATGAACCTATCCACAGGAGGCCAGCAGCTGAAAGGCGCTAGCATTTATATGGATACGGTCAGCGTGGGTGCTACCATCAACACGATGTTGGCTGCTGTCAAGGCCAAAGGTCGGACTATTATTGAAAATGCAGCGCGGGAGCCTGAAATCATTGATGTGGCAACTCTCTTGAATAATATGGGAGCGCACATCCGTGGAGCAGGAACTGATATTATCACGATTGAGGGGGTTCCACACCTTCATGGAACTCGTCATCAAGTAATTCCAGACCGTATCGAGGCAGGGACTTATATCGCCCTTGCTGCAGCTATTGGTCAGGGAATTCAGATTAATAATGTCCTTTATGAGCATTTAGAGAGTTTTATTGCCAAACTTGAGGAAATGGGTGTTCGGATGACGGTTTCTGAAGACAGCATTTTTGTCGAAGAGCAGCAAAACCTGCGAGCTATAAACATCAAGACTTCCCCTTATCCAGGCTTTGCAACTGACCTACAACAGCCGATCACTCCGCTCTTACTGACGGCTAATGGCCACGGTAAGATTACGGACACCATCTATGAGAAGCGGGTTAACCATGTGGCGGAGCTGGCTAAGATGGCAGGCAAGATTTCAACTAGCAGCGACCAGATTGTCTATGAGGGGCCAAATCAATTGCAGGGAGCTCAGGTCAAGGCAACCGATTTACGAGCAGGAGCTGCTTTGGTTATTGCAGGTTTGATGGCTCAAGGAAAGACAGAGATCACTAATATCGAGTTTATCCTGCGCGGCTATTCTAATATTATTGAAAAATTAACAAGTCTGGGTGCAGATATCCAGCTGATAGAAGAATAAGCGTTTTTCGCTTATTTTTTGTAGAGGTAGCAGATGAATTTATGGACACATTTGGCGGCCTGTTCATTTATTGAGACGGAGCATGCTTTTTTGCGGCCCATTGTCTTTGAAGATGCGGGGGCCCTATATAAGATTGCGTCCAATCCGGAAAATACTCAGTTCATTTTTCCGACAGAAGCAAGCCTAGAGGAAAGTGAATACGTCATTGCCAATTTCTTTATGAAAAATCCTCTGGGGATTTGGGCCATTTGTCACAAGGAAACGCAGGAAATGATTGGCTCTGTCAAGTTTGAAAAGATGGACGAGATTAAAAAAGAGGCTGAGTTAGGCTATTTTCTGCGGCAAGACTACTGGGGACAAGGGCTGATGACAGAAATTGTTCGAGAAATTGCTTTTCTATCTTTTACCCGCTTTGACTTCAAGCGTCTCAGCATTATCACTCATGCAGAGAACCTAGCCAGTCAGAAGGTAGCTCAAAAATCTGGCTTCAGCCTCTACCGGCAGTTTAAAGGAAGTGACCGGTACACGAGGAAGATGCGAGATTATCTGGAGTACCGTTATGAGAGAGGAGATTTTAATGAGTAAGCATCAGGAAATTTTAACCTATCTTGAAAATCTTCCAATCGGCAAGAGGGTCAGTGTCCGCAGTATTTCAAACTACCTGGGAGTCAGCGATGGGACGGCCTATCGAGCTATCAAGGAAGCGGAGAACCGCGGTATTGTTGAGACTAGGCCTCGGAGTGGTACGGTTCGGGTCAAGTCCAAGAAAGTGGTCTTGGAGCATCTGACCTACAAGGAAATCGTTGATATTACTGGCTCAGAAGTATTGGCCGGAGAAGACGGTCTGGAAAAAGAGTTTAATAAGTTCTCCATCGGAGCCATGACGGAGCAGAATATCCTGCGCTATCTGACAGAGGGCGGTCTCCTGATTGTCGGAGACCGGACGAAAATTCAGCTCTTGGCTCTGGAAAATGAGAATGCGGTGTTGGTTACTGGAGGTTTTGAAGTCAGCTCGGAAGTTCTGAAGATGGCTAATCTGCTCAATATACCGGTTCTCAGGACCAAGCACGATACCTATACCGTTGCAACCATGATTAATCGGGCCCTGTCCAATATGCAGATCAAGACCGATATTTTAACAGTGGAGCAGGTCTATCGCTCCAGCCACGAGTATGGCTTCTTGCATGATACTGATACTGTTCGTGACTATTTGGACTTGGTTCGTCGCAATCGTGCCAGCCGGTTTCCGGTTATCAACCAGCAGCAGATGCTGGTAGGAGTAGTAACCATGCGGGACGCGGGGGATAAGTCTCCTCTGACAACCTTGGACAAGGTCATGACGAAAAACGTCTTTATGACAGGCTTATCTGCCAATATTGCTAATATCAGTCAGCGCATGATTGCAGAAGATTTTGAAATGATACCAGTGGTTCGCAGCAACCAGACCTTGCTAGGTGTGATTACGCGGCGGGACATTATGGAAAAAATGAGCCGTTCTCAGATTTCCAGCCTGCCGACTTTCAGTGAGCAAGTGGGACAGAAGATTAGCCGTCAGGATGATTTGTTTTCCTTCACCGTTGAGCCATTTATGCTGGAGCAAAATGGTGTGCTGGCCAACGGTGTGCTGACAGAAATTTTGACTCGGATTACCCAGCAGCTCATGGTCAACAGCGGCCGCAGCCTGATAATCGATCAGCTGATGATTTATTTCTTTCAGGCGGTTCAGATTGATGACCTGCTGCATATCCAGCCGCGCATTATCCGTCAGACTAGGCGGACAGCTATTATTGACTTTGAGATGTATCTGGAAGCGATGCTGGTTGCCAAAGCGACGATTACAGTGAAAATTAATTAAGAAGAGGAATTTAGAGAAAGAATGATTACTTTAAAATCACAGCGTGAAATTGACTTGATGGACAAGAGTGGAGATTTTCTGGCTTCGGTCCATATTGGTTTGAGAGACTTGATTAAGCCAGGAATTGACATGTGGGACATCGAAGAGTATGTCCGCAAGCGTTGTAAAGAAGACAATGTGCTGCCTCTGCAAATTGGTGTTGAAGGCTCTATCATGGACTATCCTTATGCGACTTGCTGCTCTCTTAATGACGAAGTGGCCCATGCCTTTCCTCGTCATCAGAAGCTGGTAGAAGGTGATGTCATCAGCGTTGATATGGTGGTTGGCTTGGTCGATAAGGCCGAGCTGGATGTGTCCAAGCTAGATTTTGACAATGTAGCAGAGATGAAGCAACACACAGAGAGCTTCCGAGGCGGTGTGGCAGACTCTTGCTGGACCTATGCAGTAGGGAAGATTAGCCCAGAGGCTCAGCAGCTGATGGATGTGACCAAAAAATGTCTCTACCGTGGAATTGCGGCAGCTAAGGTTGGCAATCGTATCGGTGACATTGGCGCAGCAATTCAGGAATATGCTGAAAGTCATGGCTATGGCGTTGTGCGGGATTTGGTGGGGCACGGTGTTGGCCCAACCATGCATGAGGAGCCTATGGTGCCGCATTACGGTCGAGCAGGACGCGGCTTGCGCTTGCGTGAGGGAATGGTTCTGACTATCGAGCCCATGATCAATACAGGTACCTGGGAAATTGATACGGACTTTGAGACCGGCTGGGCACATAAAACGCTGGATGGCGGCCTATCCTGTCAGTATGAGCATCAGTTTGTCATTACAAAAGATGGTCCTGTCATTCTGACCAGCCAGGGAGAAGAAGGGACTTATTAGAAATCAAAGGCTGGGCACTTGTCTCAGCTTTTTTTGAAGGAGAAGAGAGTGAAGAAATTATTTAGTAAGGTTCGGGAAAATCAGTTTTTAAGAGAATTTTTCCGTTTTTATAAAGAGGCAGATAGTGAGCTGAGCAGCGTTGCAGTTGCTTATTATTGGTTGATTTCTGTTTTTCCCTTGCTCTTGATTGTGGTGAATATTTTGCCCTATTTTCACATTCCGGTGGCGGATTTTCTGACAGCTATCAAGGACATGCTTCCAGAGACTTTATATGATGTTGTGGCAAAAGTCATGCGTGAAGTTCTGACCCAGCCTTCGACTAGTCTGCTGAGCTTCTCAGTCTTGTCGGCTCTTTGGACTTTTTCCAAGTCCATGAATTTCCTCCAGATTGCCTTTAACAAAGCCTATGGGGTGGCTAAGAGTCGGGGGCTGATTTCTCATCGCGTCATGAGTCTCTTTGTGAGTCTAGGTCTGCAGATTCTCTTTGCCTTGGCCCTCTTTCTGACCATGTTCGGCCATATGTCGCTGGATTTCCTCCGTACTTACTGGAAGCTAGATAACCAGCTTTATCAGCACTTGCAGAATTTTACCGAGCCCCTGATTTATGCCTTACTCTTTGCGGTTTTGGTTATGTTCTATTATTTCCTGCCTAACGTGAAAATCAACAAAAAACGCTATGTTCTGCCTGGCAGCGCCTTTGTGCTCCTGACCATTCTGGCTTTACTGAATATCTTTTCTGTTTACATGGATAATTATTTAAATCACCTAGTTGATGTCCGCTTTTTTAGCTCCATTATTATGGTTGTGATGATGTTTTGGTTTATCATGATTGCTAAAATTTTGATTGTTGGCGCAGTGCTCAATGCCAGTATCCAGAGCTATTGTGAGTCAGGGTTTCAAGTTGAAAGCACAGGACGTTTTACTTTCAAGAAGAAAGAGCAGGATGACGAAGACTAATGTTGTTTTAGAGTGGAAAAGGATAAATAAGTATGAAAAGTAAAAAAATAACAAAATGGAAGAGTATTTTGATCACTCTGCTCTTGCTTCTAGGATTTGTAGGCTATTATATCTGGGATAATTGTCAAAAGGCACAATTTCAAGAAAATTATGGTCAATATACCTACTATGTGCCTGAGTATAGACCGAATTATAAATTTTTTGAAGGAAAAAAGGCTTTATTTTATAATTGGGAGCTTGTAGACTCGGAAGAAATGCAGAAAATGGCAACAGTTAAGTCAGAAGCAAGTAAGTTTACTAGTGTAAGGGAATTTAGTTATGGCTATTTTGTAAATAACTATATGAAGCTGAAGAATAATCCAGAGCAAGGGCTATATGATTTTAATCGGAATGTACCAGAAAAAGGAGAATATTGGAGGTTGGCTGTTTATAAACTGGTGGGAGAAAAACTAGAAAGAAAAGAATTTGATATTTTTAAGATGGTGCGTTCTTTTGATGATAATCTTGTTCCTTCTGAAATAGACTCAATAGGAATGGGGAGAGGTGCGACTAGTGAGAAGAAGTACGTTAGGATTATTCTTCATCCCAAACATTCTGAAAACGATGAGGATTATAAAGTTTACTTCATTGATTTGGATGAGGGAAAGATTCTTCCAGCTGATAAAGTGAAAACTGATAAGTTATCTACTAAAAATAATTTTGTTTCCAATACAAGCTTTTATGATAACCTCGCTAAGAAAGGAGTAAGCGTATCTATGACCAGTGTTGGTTTAAATGATACGTATCCTCGCAAAAATCTTAAAAAAACAGTCCTTGGTCAAGATTATCCCGAATTGCACAAGATTTTGCAAGGCTATGATTCTCGTGTAGCTTTCTTAAATGAAGAACCTGATATCAAGTTGGTTCAGAAGGTTGCTGAACTCTTCTTTCCGCCAGGAACGAATGTATTTGAGAATGTAACTATCCCAGCTGAATATTCAGTAGATGGGCAGGAACATGTCATTAATTCAGCGGAAGAATTACAAAAATACTATAAGGAAGATGAAAACTAGAAAAAGACATTTTTGCCAAATTTAAAGAGGATTTTCCTCTTTTTTCTTTTCAATTATTTTTATTGCATTTGCAACAAAAAATGGTATAATAGATTTAAATCAAAATTAAAAGGAGGGGATATGTCAGTATTGCGGGAAATTGGGATTATCGCCCGAGCTTTGGATTCCATTGCTAATATTGAGTTCCGTGACATAGAGCTAGCAAGAGGTCAATACCTTTATTTGGTGCGAATCGCGGAGAATCCAGGGATCATCCAAGAGGAGCTGTCGGAGCTTCTCAAGGTGGATCGCTCAACGATTGCCCGCTCTGTCAAGAAGCTAGAGGCCAAGGGCTTGGTCCAGCAGAAGGCAGCCAAGGGCAACAAGAAGAACAAGGAATGGTTTGTGACGGAAAAAGGAGAAAAACTTTATCCTTTGATCCTAGCTGAGAATGACTATTCTGAAGAGACTTCCCTGCAGGGCTTTTCTCAAGCGGAAGTTCAAGCCTTGGAGAAAATGCTGATCCGAGTGCGTGAAAACATCACAGGTGACTGGGAAGCCGTCAAAAAAGGACAAAAAAGAAACTATTAAGATTAAAGAGGTGCATCATGAAAGTTACAGTTGAACATGAATTTTGGCAAGTATTTCCGGAAGGTCAGATTAGTGTTTTAGTGGTCAAGGGGCTGGATAATAGTGTGGATGAAAGTAAGGATCCATATTTCAAATCCCTGCTGGATAAGGGAGCAAAGCGAGCTGAGGACTTTATCTTAGATGAGAACTTCACTCAAAATGAAGTCATTCAGGAGTGGCGGCAGGCTTTCAGCCAATTCAAGACCAAGAAAGGAGCGCGTTCCTCTATCGAAGCTCTGCTCAAGCGGGTCAGTCAGGGACGGGAATTTCATCCAATCAATCCTTTGGTCGATATCTACAACAGTGTCTCGCTGTCTTATGCGGTTCCATGTGGCGGTGAGGATTTGGATAAGATTGTCGGAGGTCTTCATCTAGGAAAAGCCAAGGGTGGGGAATCCTTTTTCCCGCTGGGTGCTGAGAGTGACGCACCGGCACTTCCAGAAGAAATCATCTACTATGATGAAGAAGGGGCTGTCTGCCGTTGCCTTAACTGGCGAGAAGCCCAGCGAACTATGCTGACCGAGGAGACCAAGAATGCCATCTTGGTTATCGAGGCCATCAACGAAGAGCAGGCCGTGCGTGCTCAAGCAGCTATGATAGAGCTTCAGACTCTGATTGAGGACTATTCTGGTGTCAAAGGTGAAATCACCCATCTGACGCTTGATAATCCAAGCTTGGAAATTTAGGAATAAAAAAATCTGGATCAGAATTATCTGGTCCAGATTTGCTTTTATAGGGTGAAATAGACTGATTTGTTGTTATTTCTCCTTGTTTTTAAAGACAAAAATCTTACTAAAGACATAGTTGAGAACGATGATTAGTACTTGAGCAATGAAGGTTTCGATGGTATTGACCATTTTGATATTGTTATTGACAAACTGGCCTATGATCTGTGGGAAGCTAGTGACAAAAATAAAGGTTAGCAGTAAATTTAAGCCCATAGTAGCCAAACGTGCAGTGAAAAATTTGATAAGTCTAGAAGGCCAGCCACTCCTTGCTTGCTTGAAAACGATGGTATCGTTGGTTACAAAAGCAAAGAGAATGCCAAGAATATCACCAATTATCGTAGCCAGTAGTTCGTTTCCCGTCAATTCATAGCAGAGCATCCGACTGACAACGGATACGACAGTTGTTGCCACACCAAAGAAAAGATAGGCCAGAACCTCATTGTCAAAGAATTTTTTGATTAAAGTTTTCATAAAGATAGTCTATCATATTTCTAGGATTTATGCTATACTAGTTGGGTTGCCAAATCTGTGGGGAATCAACTAATGATGCTCCTCTCATGTGACGCAACCCTTGGCGCTTAGCTTCTTTCGCCAAGCATATTACACGCGGTAAAGCCGCTAAAGGAGAAAACATGAAACAAGAAAAACTGAGAGTTCGTGATTTGGCTCAGATTGCCATTGTTGCTGCCATTTATGTAGCCCTTACGATTACGCCCCCTTTAAATGCTATTAGCTATGGTGCTTACCAGTTCAGAATTTCTGAAATGATGAACTTTATGGCCTTTTATAATCGTAAGTATATCATGGGCGTGACCATTGGCTGTATGATTGCCAATCTCTATAGTTTTGGAATCGTTGATGTCTTTGTTGGCGGTGGGTCCACCTTGGTCTTCCTGTCACTGGGTGTCTATTTTTTCAGTCGCTATAAGAATCAATATCTGATTAAAGGCTTGATTCGTTTGGATCATTTCTATTTTGCAGTATTCTTTTCTATTTCGATGGTGACTATTGCTGCAGAGTTACATTTCTTGCAAGGCCTGCCATTCTTCCTGACTTGGTTTACAACGGCCATTGGAGAATTTGCTTCCTTGATTGCTGGAGCTATCATTATTAACCAGATTGCAAAAAGTATTGATTTGACAAAATAAGACAGCAGAGAGCGGAATTTCCGCTCTTTTTATATCCTCTTGTTTTTTAGGAAGAATTCGGAACAAATAGAGGAAGATTTTGTGTATTTGTGATAAAATAGAAGTATGAAAGAAAGAATGTCAGAATTAGTAGAATTGCTCAACCGATATGCCCATGAGTATTATACGGCAGACAGGCCAAGTGTATCGGATAGCGAGTATGACAGACTCTATCGTGAGTTAGCGGAGTTAGAAGAAAAGTACCCAACAGATATCCTGCCTGACAGTCCGACGCATCGGGTGGGAGGGAAGATTTTAGAAGGATTTGAAAAATATCCACACCAGTATCCTCTCTTTAGTTTGCAGGATGCTTTTTCACGTGAAGAATTAATAGCCTTTGACCAGCGAGTTCGTAAGGAGTTTCCTCAGGTCTCTTATCTTTGTGAGCTCAAGATTGACGGGCTCTCTATTTCCCTGACCTATGAAAAGGGAATATTGGTAGCAGGGGCGACTCGGGGGGACGGCTCTGTTGGTGAAAACATCACTGAAAATCTCAAGCGGGTCAAGGATATTCCGCTGACCTTGAAAGAGCCGCTGGACATTACCGTTCGAGGAGAGTGCTACATGCCCAAGGCTTCCTTTGATGCGGTCAATCAGCTGCGGCAGGAGAATGGTGAGCCAGAGTTTGCCAATCCTCGAAATGCGGCAGCGGGAACCTTGCGCCAGCTGGATACAGCAGTTGTGGCCAAGCGCAATCTAGCAACCTTCCTCTACCAAGAAGCCAGTCCGACTCAGGCTGACAGCCAAGAAGAAGTCTTAAACAAGCTGGCAGATTTGGGCTTTTCAGTCAATCCTACTCATATTCTGGCGGATTCTATCGAAGCAGTTTGGAAGTTTATCGAAAAGATTGCTCAGGAGCGAGACAGTCTGGCTTATGAGATTGACGGTATTGTCATCAAGGTTAATGACTTGGCGGTGCAAGAGGAGCTTGGCTTTACTGTCAAGGCACCCAAGTGGGCTATTGCCTATAAGTTTCCGGCTGAGGAAAAGGAAGCCCAGCTTCTGTCTGTTGACTGGACAGTGGGGCGGACGGGAGTTGTGACTCCGACAGCCAATCTGACGCCAGTGCAGCTAGCGGGAACGACTGTCAGCAGAGCAACCTTGCACAATGTGGACTATATTGCGGAGAAGGATATTCGTCAGAAAGACACCGTTATCGTCTATAAAGCGGGAGATATTATTCCTGCTGTCTTGCGAGTGGTCGAGTCCAAGCGTGTCTCAGAGGAGCCTCTGGAAATACCAAGTCACTGTCCGAGCTGTGAGAGTGAGCTAGTGCACTTTGAAGATGAAGTCGCTCTGCGCTGCATTAACCCGCTCTGTCCAGCTCAGATCAAGGAGGGGCTAATTCACTTTGCTAGCCGGGATGCCATGAACATTACCGGCCTTGGTCCAGCAGTGGTAGAGAAGCTCTTTGCTCAAAATCTAGTCAAGGATGTGGCTGGAATCTATCGGCTGACGGTAGAAAATTTACTAGAACTAGGGAACTTTAAGGAAAAATCAGCAAATAAATTGTATACTGCTATTCAAGCTTCCAAGGAAAACTCGGCTGAACGCCTCTTGTTCGGCTTGGGGATTCGCCATGTGGGAAGCAAGGCCAGTCGGATTTTGCTGGAGAAATTCCATGATATTCCTAAGCTGTCTCAGGCCAGCCAAGAAGAGATTGCGGCTATTGACAGTCTTGGAACTGTGATTGCCCAAAGCCTGCATACCTATTTTGAGCAGGAAGGCTCTCAGATTCTTTTGGCGGAGCTGCAGGAAGCAGGTGTGAATCTGGACTATCTGGGGCAAAAGGCAGCAGCTGATGCAGCCCTATCTGGTATGACGGTTGTCTTGACTGGTAAATTACAAAAATTGACACGCAATCAAGCTAAAGAAAAATTGCAGAGTCTAGGTGCTAATGTTTCCGGATCTGTTTCTAAAAAAACGGATCTGGTAGTGGCTGGCCAAGATGCCGGCAGCAAGCTGGCCAAGGCTCAGGAGTTGGGAATTGAAATTCGGGATGAAGATTGGCTTGATAGCTTATGAGGCTGAAGTATGAAGGATAAGATTAAACGAGCACGATTGATTTATAACCCGACTTCGGGACAGGAAATTATTAAGAAAAATATAGCGGAAGTTCTGGATGTTTTGGAGGATGTGGGCTATGAAACCAGCGCCTACCAGACCACTCCAGCGCCTCTTTCTGCTCAAAAAGAAGCTGAAAGAGCAGCAAAAGCAGGATTTGATTTGATTATTGCGGCAGGCGGCGACGGTACCATCAATGAGGTAGTTAATGGCGTGGCGAATCTGGATGAACGGCCTAAACTGGCCTTTATTCCAACTGGCACAACCAACGATTATGCGCGTGCTCTGAAGATTCCCATGGGAGATCCGGTAGCGGCAGCCCGCATTATTGAAAAGAACCAGACCATAAAGATGGATATTGGCCGGGCCTATGGGAACAAGTATTTTATCAATATTGCAGCAGCTGGAACCTTAACAGAGCTGACTTATAGCGTACCTAGCGAGGTCAAATCCCGCCTAGGCTACTTTGCCTATGTCGCAGAAGGAGCAAAAAAGCTCCCTCGCTCTAAGTTCCGCAAGGTCCGTATCAAGCACGATCACGGTGTCTTTGAAGGGAAGATTTCGCTGATGTTTGCGGCTCTGACCAACTCTATTGGTGGTTTTGAAAAGCTAGCGCCAGATACTAAATTAGACGACGGGAATTTTACCTTGATTTTGGTCAAGACAGCCAATCTCTTTGATATGCTGAGCCTGATGATGCAGGCTATCAATGGTGGTCAACACGTAGGGGACATCAATGTAGAATACCTCAAAACAAGCAAGCTGCAGCTAGAAATTTTAGACAAAAAAGGTCCATTTATGCTGAATTTGGATGGAGAATACGGCGGTGATACGCCTGTTGAACTGGAAGTGCTGCACGGACATTTGGAATTTTTTGCCAATATCGATGAAATCAGTCAGACGGCCCTTTCAATAGAATAATTATAGATGAGAGATGAAAGAACATGCTAGACTATAAAGTCTTAGTCCATTACCACAATCCTACTGGAGATTATTTCTCCTATGATATGTGGCAGTGGCAAATAAACCAATGGGGAAAGGAAGCAGCCTTTTCCAAACTTGATTATTTTGGTATTCAGGGAGAATTATCATTTGAGACTTGGGAGCCCTTAAATCACGCTCATGTGATTATCAAACGTTCAGACTGGTCTAGCCAGTCCTGTGACTATCATATTGATTTGTTGCCTCCTCATCTGGTGACGGAGATTTGGTTGATTGAGGGAGATGCTCAGGTTTATTATTCCCTGCAGTCTGCAACGACCAGTCACCAGTATTCACGCCGGCGGCCGCATAACTTTGATATGGCCCTGAGAACAGACTACTTTGATGAATGCTGGGGCTATCAAGGCTGGTTGGGACATCGTCAGACGGACGGTGCACATACTTTTAAAGTTTGGGCACCGACAGCTAGGAAGGTAGAGCTGGTAGTGTATGAATCAGCTGACAATCAAGCTCCTGTTTATAAAATCTTCCCAATGCAAAAAGGAGAACGATATTCTCACGACCATAAGGAAAATACCATTGGTGTCTGGTCAGCTGAAATAGCTGAAGACTTGACCGGCAAAACTTATCACTATCATGTTAGCTTTGAATACCGCAATTTCTATACTCGTGATCCCTATACTGTTGCGACCAGTCCAGATGGCAAGCGCTCAGCGATTCTTGGAGCAGATGAGACAGAAGTAGCTGGTTTTCAAGTTCGGCAGGGCAAAGAAGCTCTCTGGCGTTTGGACAATCCAAATCAGGCAGTGATTTATGAGATGCATATTCGGGATTTGACCAAATCGGAGACTTCAGGCGTGGACAGTCAGCTGCGCGGGACTTTCCTGGGGGCCTGTCAAACAGGCACTACCAATCATCTAGGGCAAAAAACAGGCTTTGACTATATCAGCGATTTAGGCGTTAATGTTGTCCAACTTCAGCCTGTCTCTGACCGTCACAAGAACTACGATGAAAATGGAGAGCTAATCTACAACTGGGGCTATGACCCGCAGAACTATCATGCTCCGGAGACTAGCTTTTCCAGCAATCCTGCCGACCCAGCGCAGGCCATTCGCGATTTGAAAACAATGATTCAGGCCTACCATGATGCGGGGATTTCTGTGACACTGGATGTTGTTTACAATCACATCTACTCAACCTATGATTCTGCTTTCCAAGCTACGGTACCGGATTATTACTATCGGATGAATCCTAACGGCTCTTTCCAAAACGGAACTGGTGTGGGGAGTGAGACAGCTAGCGAGCACGAGATGTTCCGCAAGTTTATGATTGACTCTCTGCTGTACTGGGTAGAGGAGTTCAATGTGGATGGCTTCCGCTTTGACCTGATGGGCATTCATGATGTGGAAACGATGAATGCCATCCGTCAAGCTATGGATAAGGTGGATCCGAGAATCCTGCTCTATGGAGAAGGTTGGGATATGGGAACGGGCCTGATGCCAGAAGACAAGGCCAAGAAAGACAATGCCTACCAGCTTCCACGGATTGGATTTTTCAATGATACAGAGCGGGATGCGGTCAAAGGAGCAGAAGTTTACGGCGGCATCAAGGCTGGCTTTGTCAGTGGTCAGGCGACGGAGGATATCGTCGCTAAGTCTATCCTTGGCAGCAGTGAGCTAGGCAGCTATCTCAGTCCTGATCAAGTCCTTAACTATGTGGAGGCTCACGACAATTTCAATCTGCATGATTTGCTTGCGGAGTTGCATCCTGATGATGATGTTCTGACTCGCACCAAGCGGATTGAGCTGGCAACTGCCATGAACCTACTCATGCAAGGTATGGCTTTCATGGAGGTTGGACAGGAATTTTCCCGTACTAAGCTCGTAGCTACGGGGGAAGACGGTCAAGTCCTGCATAGCGATCGAGAAAAGGCTATGAACAGTTACAATGCGCCAGATGCAGTCAATCAGGTGAATTGGGATATTTTGCCGGATCATCAAGAGAGTATTGATTTTATCAAGGACATCATTCGTCTCAAGACAAGCTGCAAAGCCTTTTCTTATCAGACCTATGAAGATATTTATAAGCATGTCTTTGTCCAATCAGCCGAGCAGGGCAGTGGTTTGATTATCTTTGAAATCAAGGATGACAAGCACTATCAAGTCATTTTTAATGCCAGCGGCCTGCCTTACTATCTGCCGAATGCAGATAAGCTGCGCCTCGTAGTTGGCAATAGCCGTCATAAGAAGCCTTTCTATGTTGAAAATCTGACGGTTTCTGTTTTTGAAGTTATTCAATAAGTTATTAGCTACATGAAAAGCGGCTCTTTGTCAACCGTAGTGGGTTGATGAAAAGTTATAATCTGGAGAGGACTAAATCAGTCCTCTCCTTTTTGATATTCAAAGCGATGAGGATTCTAGTTTTAAAGTTGTCAAAGTTCCGAAATCCGAAAGCATTTCGCTCATTCCTACAGTGGTTTTACCCACTACAGAAATTATAGAGCTACTTTTTCTACCACTTACTTAGGAAATCTTACCACTTACCGAAAAGGGGTAGATTTACTATTGTCCATTTGTTAGGATAAGGGTGCAAAGGGGAAAATACATCTTAAGGAGGATATCATGAAACCATCATTTTTGAAAAACGCTGTGGCGTTAGTAAGCTGTGGCTTGCTCGCTTTTGGAGCGGCGCAAGTCCAAGCTGATGAGCAAAAGTTGCCGTCAGGCACACCTTACGACCAAATCGGTCAGAAAATTGAAAATTTCCACAAGGAACACGAAAAAACCAGCGCGGGACTGGCGGCAGCAGTCTTTGATAAGGACGGCCAAACCATTTACCAAAAGAACTTTGGCTATATGGACAAGGAAAAGAAGCTGGCTGTGGACGACAACTCGGTTTTTGAGTGGGGCTCTGCCACCAAATTGACCGTCTGGCTCAGCGTCATGCAGCTCTGGGAAGAAGGAAAAATTGACCTAAAAACAGATATAAAAGAGTATTTGCCCAAGGATTTCCTGAAACACCTCAAATACGACAAGCCCATTACCATGCTGGATCTGATGAACCACCAAGCGGGTTTTGATGAAACGCCGCTGAGCACAGGAGCAGGCAAGAGCTTGGAAGAATTACTAAAAAGCCAGCCCGCTCAAACTTATGAGCCAGGGACGGTGACATCCTATTCCAATTACAGTACAGCTCTAGCAGGCTATATCGTGGAGCGCATCAGCGGACAGGACTTTGCGGCTTATGTCCACGAGCATATTTTTCAGCCCTTGGGTATGGAACACACCGCTCTCTTACCTGATTTGTCGGACAATACCTATGTCCGAGACAAGCGGCAGGGCGAGAAAACCTATGATACAAATGGAAACTTATATCTAGATAAATTGCTTCCCGCAGATATTTATCCAGCGGGACAGGCGACAGGGACTTTTGCCGATTTCAAACGGTTCGCGCAAGCTCTTTTGAGAAAGGAAAAGCTCTTTAAGCGCCCAGAAACCTGGAATGAACTGTATCAGACAACTTCTACATTCTCAGATAAAGCAGTCGCTAAGAACGCTCACGGCTTTTGGGTGACAGAGTATGAGACAGGGGCGATTTTAGGACACGGCGGCTATTCTTTTGCCGGTTTTTCCACCCTGATTTCGCTAGATTTCAAATCGGGTATTGGCATGGTTACTATGGTAAATCAGAGAGAAGAAGCCACCTATTCTTTTGGTCTACCCGATTTGGTCTTTGGTAAGAAAAAGCAAGCCCCTAGCCAGTCTCAAAAAGACTTTCAAGAGGGCATGTATCGAACTTCTCGCTCCATTCAGCAAGGCCCGACCTCTATTTCGCGCCTTGCCCCCGCTTATACCTTTTATGTGAAAGATGTGATAAAAGACGGTCATTTATTAGTCAGCAACTATTGGCTTTTGCAACAGCGCCAAGGCCGAACAGAAGTTGAAACAACCTATAATAATTTAGAAAAGCTCTCGCTTTGGGAGGTGATAAAGGATTATGGCTCTGTCGCTCTGCTGGGACTGGCATCGGTTTATGCCGTACTTGTTCTTCTGTTAGCTGCTTTGAGCAAGATATATCGCTCACTTTTTGGAAAAGAAAGCAAAAGACCGACTCCAAGAAGTTGGAAAATTTGGCATTATGGCACTTGCGGACTGATTTTGGTTAGCCTAGTCAATCTAGCAGGTCTCGTCATCGTTGCCGTTTCGGGCAAGTACATGCCCGATTATCGCTGGCAAGCCATTCTCTTTGCCTTCTTAGCACTGATTTTTCTGGTCAATGCTGCGCTGCCCATCTTCCTGCGCTCAACCTTCCAAGTGAGCAAGGGTCGAAAAATCTTGACCTACTTGACCAGCAGCGCTTCACTTATCGTCGTTCTCAATATCCTCTACTGGAGCCTCTACCAATGGTGGGCACTTTAATAGAAAGGTAAGTATCATGAAAACATCATTTTTTAAACATTGCTTAACTGTGCTGACTTGCGGCTTGCTCGCTCTGGGAGCTGGTCACGCTTACGCTGACCAGCAGAAGTTGCCGTCAGGCACGCCTTACGACCAAATTGGTCAGAAAATTGAGGATTACTACAAGGAACACGAAAAAACCAGTGCGGGACTGGCGACATCTGTTTTTGACAAGGACGGACAAACCATTTACCAAAATAATTTTGGCTATGTAGACAAGGAAAAAAAGTTGGCGGTGGATGACAACTCAGTTTTCGAGTGGGGCTCTGCCACCAAGTTGACCGTCTGGGTCAGCGTCATGCAGCTTTGGGAAGAAGGCAAGATTGACCTTAAAACAGATATAAAAGAGTATCTGCCCAAGGATTTTCTCAAAGGCAAGCTCACATACGACAAGCCAATCACCATGCTGGATCTGATGAACCACCAAGCAGGCTTTGGAGACACGGGGCTTGCCAAGGGAACTAGTAAGAACTTGGGAGATACGCTCAAAAAAGTACATATCTATCAAGCCTATGAGCCGGGAACAGTGACAGCCTACTCTAACTTTGGGACGGCTCTGGCAGGATATATCGTCGAGCGGATTAGCAGACAATCTTATGCTGACTATGTCCACGAGCATATCTTTGAACCTTTAGATATGAGGCACACCGCTCTCTTACCCGATTTATCAGATAATCCCTATGTAGTAGAAAAACGTAAGGAAGTCAAAGGTTACACTAGAGACGGTCGGTTGATTGGCGAAGCTCCATATCTAATAGAAATGTACCCTGCTGGGCGAGCAACAGGAACCTTGGAAGATTTCAAGGCATTCGCTCAGGCACTCCTGCAAAAGAAGACACTTTTTAAGCGTTCAGAGACTTGGGACACCCTTTATACAGCAACCTCTAACTATCCTGATAGCGATCTTCCTACCAATGCTCATGGTTTTTGGAGTGACCTTTATCAAGACCAAGTTATCCTCGGGCACGGTGGTAATACAGCTGGTTTTTCATCAAGTTTGACCTTAGACTTAAAATCAGGTATCGCTGCTGTCATTTTAACGAACCAACTGGGCGAGAAAAATTATGTTGAGAAAATTCCCGAGCTGGTCTATGGGCAAAAGAAAGATGTTCCCAACAAAAAGAAAGAAGAACTCAAACCCGGCTTTTATCGTGACGCTAGTCAATTCTTTGGGCCTTTATCCATTGCGCGACTAAATATGGCGACCTTCTATATTGATAAAAATAGTGAAAATCGATTTTACTGGAGCTTGGAGAAAGTCGGTAAGCGAGAATTTATCAAGCGCCCAGTTTCTGATTACTTTAAACTATCTAACTGGGAAGTTGCCAAAGAATTCGGCAGTGTCATCCTATGGGGGTTAGCAATCTTCTATGCTCTTCTTAGTTTGGTATCTGCTTTACTGGTCAAGCTCTACCGGCTCCTTGCCAAGCGGACAAACCGCAAACCTGTGACACTTGCTTGGTCGCTCTGGCATTATCTGACTTGCGGACTTGTTTTGTCCACTGTACTCATAACCATTCTCATCGTGCAATATAATATGAACATCAGCGGCTCGCCAAATAACAGTGCTTGGCTCTATGTCATCTTTGCAATAACGGGTCTGCTGCTTCTTGCTAGTTCTGTTTTGCCAATTCTTCTGCGTTCAAAATTCCAAGTCAGCAAAGGCAGAAAAATCTTGACCTACTTGACCAGCAGCGCTTCACTTATCGTCGTTCTCAATATCCTTTATTGGGGCCTGTACCAATGGTGGGCACTTTAATAGAAAGGTAAGTATCATGAAAACATCATTTTTGAAGAGCACTGTGGCGCTGCTGACTTGCGGCTTGCTCGCTTTTGGAGTAGCGCAAGTTCGAGCCGATGAGCAAAAATTGCCGTCGGGGACATCTTACGACCAAATCGGACAGAAGATTGAGGATTATTATCAGAAAAACGAGAAAACCAGCGCAGGACTGGCAACATCTATTTTTGACAAGGACGGTCAAACCATTTACCAAAATAATTTTGGCTATGTAGACAAGGAAAAAAAGTGGGCGGTGGATGACAACTCAGTTTTCGAGTGGGGCTCTGTAACGAAATTAACCGTCTGGGTCAGCGTCATGCAGCTCTGGGAAGAGGGGAAAATTGACCTAAAAACCGACATCAAAGAGTATCTGCCCAAGGATTTTCTCAAAAGCAAGCTCAAATTTGACAAACCCATTACCATGCTTGACCTCATGAACCACCAAGCAGGCTTCGCAGATGTTGACTTGGCCAAAAATGAAGACAAAGACCTAGCCCATACGCTACAAAAGGCGCCGATTATTCAAGCCTATGAGCCGGGGACAATAACTGCTTATTCCAATTTTGGAACGGTGCTTGCTGGCTACATCGTCGAGCGGATTAGCGGACAATCTTACGCTGACTATGTGCACGAGCATATTTTTCAGCCCTTAGGTATGAAGCACACCGCTATTTTGCCCGATTTTTCGGATAATGACTATGTGGTCGAAAAACGCAAGGAAATCAAGGGCTACACCTCAGACGGTCAGCTGATTGGCGAGGCAAACAAGCCTAATCCTTACTATCCGAGCGGGCGAGCAACAGGAACTTTGAAAGACTTTAAGACCTTTGCCCAAGCACTCCTGCAAAAGAAGACACTTTTTAGGCGCGCGGAAACTTGGGACACCCTTTATACGGCGACTTCGACTTTTCCTGATAGCAAACTCCCAATCAATGCTCACGGATTTTGGAGTGACCTTTATCAAGACCGCGTTATCCTCGGTCACGGTGGTAATACGGCTGGCTTTTCATCCATATTAACTTTGGATTTCAAATCAGGTATCGCTACCGTCATTTTAACCAATCAACAATACGAAAGTAACTATCTTAAAAAAATTCCTGAGCTGATTTATGGAAACAAGGCAACTACTTCAGAGAAGATAAAAGCAGAGTTTAAACCGGGCGTTTATCGCTCAAGTCGCGTTTTCACCAATGCCTTATCAATCACGCGCATTGCTCCGCCAATAACTAACTATCTTGAGAAAAATAGTAAATTTGTCACTCAAAAATACTGGGAATTGGAGAAAAACGGCAAGCAAGAACGGCTGAAATTGCCTATCGCAGACTACCTTAAACTTTCCACATGGGATGTAGTCAAGGATTACGGCAGTCTCGTCTTGTGGTGCCTCGCTGCTTTCTATGCCCTCCTCATCCCTGTATCTGCTTTACTGGTCAAACTCTATCGGCTTCTTTTCAAGCGGAAAAATCACAAACTTACACCGCTTGCTTGGTCGCTCTGGCAATACCTGACTTGCGGGTTCATTCTATCTACCATGCTCCTGCTTTACTTCTTTATCCAAAGCGTCCTGAGTCTACATTCCTCACCAAACAGCCGTGTTTGGCTTTCTATGGGCTTTGCAGCTGTGGGAGTTAGCCTCCTGGTTAGCCTTATTGCCTCATTCTTCCTGCGCTCAAAATTCCAAGTGAGCAAGGGTCGAAAAATCTTGACCTACTTGACCAGCAATGCTTCACTTATCGTCGTTCTCAATCTCCTCTACTGGAGCCTATATCAGTGGTGGACGCTCTACTAAAAGAAAGGAAAGTTATGACCCATTCTCAAAAAATCGAAACAATGATTCAAAACGGCTCCGACCAACTCTACACCGTTTGCTATCCCAATCCTGACAAGGAAACGATTATCCTGCTGCACGGTGGACCGGGAACGCCTGATGACTTCAAGCTCTTTATCCCTAAGCTCGAAAAAGATTATCAACTGATTGTCTTTCACCAGCGGGGAACGAGGAAATCGCCCTGTCCGAGTGGCGACTACAGCATGGAGGCCTACATTGCAGACATCAACACAATCGCCGACCACTTCAATGTAGATAAATTTCACCTTTTGGGGCATTCCTGGGGTGGATTGTACGCGCAAATCTACGCCAGCAAAATCCCTGAGCGGCTCCTTAGTCTCTTTCTTTCCTCGCCGGGAACAGGCACGGGCAAGCAGTGGAAACAAATGGAAAAGGAAATGATGAATTACAATAAAAATCACTGCACGACTATCGAATGGCTGAAAATGGGAATCTATTCTCTGCTGGGAGGTCTTGGCAGTTCCAAGGCTTCGCAGGCTCTCTATCGTCAGGTTGCTCGCAATTACAATGCCGACTATCCAGCCTTTCGCGATGTGACGTTTAACTTGAGCAATGTTTCAGTCCGGGCAGGCAATCAGACAAGAAAGGAAATTATGGCCTATCCTCTCTTGCCCCGCCTAGAACATCCTGCTTTTCCTATTACCGTGACTTTCGGTGACAATGATATTTTTGGTGCTAGCATGCACTTTGTCATCAGCCGCTATCCCAGCGCTCAGGTGTTCACCATTAAAAACAGCGGCCACTTCCCATTTCTCCACAATCCAGAAGACTACTTTGCTATCTTGCACCAGCATTTTCAACCTTAGCATGAACCTCTAAAGTTTTCTAACTTTAGAGGTTTTCACTTATCTGCAACTTATCCCTCTTTTTCGGGCTCTTTGTCAACTGTAGTGGGTTGATGAAAAGTTATAATCTGGAGAGGACTAAATCAGTCCTCTCCTTTTTGATGTTCAAAGCGATGAGGATTCTAGTTTTAAAATTGTCAAAGTTCCGAAATCCGAAAGCATTGCGCTTGATGACCTTGACGAGGTTGTTAGTAGCTTCTAGTTTTGCGTTTGAGTAGGGCAGTTCCAATGCGTTCAGGATCTTATCCTTGTTTTTCAAGAAGGTCTTAAAAACAGTTTGAAAAATAGGATTTACATAAGAAATGGTCAGCCTGTTTCTCTTGAAAATGAAACAGTAAGAGTTGGTAGAGTTCATAGTGTTCTCTGAGTTCTTGAGAGTAAGAAAGTAGCTTTTTCAGAATTTCTCTATTGGTCAAGTGCATGCGAAAAGTTGGACGGTAAAAGCGTTTATGGCTGAGTTTACGGCTCTCCTGTTGAATGAGTTTCCAGTAGCGTTTCAGTGCCTTATATTCGTGTGATTTTCGATCAAATTGATTCATGATTTGAACACGAACACGACTCATAGCACGGCTGAGATGTTGCACAATGTGAAAGCGATCAAGGACGATTTTAGCGTTTGGGAATAGTTTTCTGGCAATATCGTAGTAGGGACTAAACATGTCCATGGTAATGATTTTGACTTGGTTTCGGACCTGTCTGGAATAGCGCAGAAAGTGATTGCGAATCGTTGCTTGAGTCCGCCCATCTTAAGATAGCTATAATCTTTCTGGAATCGAAATCCTGTGCAATGAAGCTCATCTCTATCTGCCGATTGAAACAGTCACTTCCCTGACTGTTTCCACATCCCAGCTCATGTATTCTGGAAGGCAGTTAAGGTCAGTCTTGAACTTGAATTCTTTCAATTTACGAATGACGGTGGAAGTAGAGACAGCTAAGCTTTCAGCGAAGGCTGTCATAGGGACTTTCTCGATTAGTTTTTGAGCGATTTTCTGCTTGACGATGGTTGCGATTTGGTGCTTCTTCTTGACTAAGGAAGTCTCTGCGACAGCCATTTTCCTACAGACTTTACAGCGGAAACGTCGTTTCTTTAAGTGAATCAGCGTTTTGTATCCCGCACACTCTAGATAGGGAATTTTTGATTCTTTTTGTAAGTCATATTTAGCCATTTGTCCTTGACAGTGAGGGCATTCAGGAGCTAGATAATCTAGCTTAGCGATGATTTCTTTATGTGTACCAGCATCTAGAACATCCAAGATAGTGATATTCTGGTCTTTTATTCCCAGTAAGTTTGTGATAAAATTGAACTGTTCCATAAGAGTCTTTCTAATGATAGTTTCATCGCTTTTCATTATAGGACTTATGGGACTTTTTTTCTACAACAAAAGAGGCTCCATCATTCCTACAGCGGTTTTACCCACTACAGAAATTATAGAGCCTGAAAAGCCTTAAGTCCATTGGACTTAAGGCTCTTGCTATCTATGGATTGGCTGTGGAGCTAGAGCTGGAAGAGCTTGAGTCTTCTTGACTGCTGTCTTCGTCGCTGCTGCTAGTTTGGAACTGCTCTGGATGCAGTGCACGATAGCTTGGCGAATTAAAGAGGTCCACAGTGGAGACATTGCCTCGTTTAGAGTAAAGACTGGTTGATTGGTCACCTTTTTCCTTTTCAATAGCCAACAAGGCCTTCATTGAATTAAGATAAGAGTAATCTTTAGGGTTGACCTTGCCTAAGTCATTCCCCTTGTAGAAACGAATCAAGTCGCCGGTCTGAATAGCGTCACTCATCTTCAGCTGAGTATTGGCGGCATTACGAATCTCATCCAGTTCTTTCTTGATGGTTTCGTCAGGATTGGTAATTTCCTCACCGGTTTGGGTGTAGTAGGTCCGTCCGTTGAAGCTAGTGTATTTTGGAGTGACAAAGTTATTGCTGGATCGGAATGCTGTGATTTGCTGATGCTGAGTTGATAACATATCTTGACCGACCTGAAGGTAGTTTTTAGAGTCAATGCCTAGTAAATGCTCCAATGTTGGCAGCATATCTACTTGACCGGCGTAGGTATCAATTATCTTTCCTTTGTCCATGCCAGGGACTACAACCATGTAAGGCACGCGCTGCATCATGGCATTGTCGTAGTTGGACCAAGTCTCAGAAGTCTTGCCTACAAGAGGGGCCAAGTTAGGATTGCGGGTTTGGGAAATTCCAAAATGGTCTCCATATAGAACGATAATAGAGTTGTCATAGAGGCCAGATTCTTTGAGATAGTCAAATAAGGCCTTGACAGAAGAATCTAGGTAGTTGGCAGTGGCAAAGTAGCCGTTGATGGTTTCATCCTTGGTCTTGGCCAGCGGGAAGCCAATTTCGTCACCAATCAAGCTAGTCGTGTAAGGATAGTGATTGGAAACCGTGATATACTTAGCATAGAAAGGCTGCTGCAGGTGTTCCAGATATTTGATGGAATCTTTCAGCATAATCTTGTCGTTCAAACCATACTGGAAGGAGTTGGTATCGTCCTGCTTAGTAAAGTAAGATGCGTCGAAGAAATAGTTATAACCCCATTGCTTGTAAGCAGTATTACGATTCCAGAAGCTTCCAGTATTTCCATGGAAAACAGCAGAAGTATAGTCGCCGTTTTTGGAAAGAATAAAAGGTGCTGCTTGCTGGGTATTGGTACCACCGTAGTTGACCATGAAGGATCCTTGGTTGAGACCGAAGAGCCCAGTTTCAATCATAGTTTCAGCATCAGAAGTCTTACCAGCCTTGACCTGGTTGAAGACATTAGAGAAAGCCAGAGTCGAATTGGAGTGGTAGAGAGAGTTAAGGAAAGGTGTTACCTCGTACTCTTTCCCATCTGCCTGCAGCTTATAGTCAATCAGGAACTGCTGGAAGCTTTCCAGATGGACATAGATGACATTGCGTCCTTTGGCAATCCCGTAATATTCTGGATTAGGTTCCGCATAATGGGATTGGATATATTCTGTTACTGGTTCCAAGTCTTTTTCAGATGCTTTGGAGCGCTCACGATTGGCGGTATATGTCTGGTTGGCACTGTAACCTAGAAAGGCTGGCAAGCCCAGAGCCCGAACGACATAATAGTTGGAAAATCCACGTGACAAGAGCTCAGGCCGGTCAATTTCAGCCAAGAAAAGGTTGGCTGAGAAAAGCATGGCGGACAAGGAGGTTACAGCAAAGCTGGCGCGTTTATTGAAAGGCCGATCATCCATACGGATGTATTTCTTAAAGAATAAGAAGGCCAAAATCGGGAAATCAATCAGATAAAGAATATCCCAAGGGCGGAAGAGCTCAAGTGCTGCTTCCCCAAGTCCAGCTGAAACGCTGCTAGAAGCCAGCATAGTGTTGACCGTAACAAAGTCACTGAACTCGCGGTAGTAAATGGAATTAGATACCAGCCAAGCAAAGAGGAGCAGATAGATTCCGAAGGCTAGGCTGTAGAATAATTTGGTTCGTTTTACATAAAGTGCTAGACCTAGCAGCAAGAGGCTGATAGGGAAAGGGTTTATAATAGCTAAAAATACTTGATAGGCACCTTGGATATCAAGGTTAAAATCAATCGTGTAGGCCCACATGGTTTTTATCCAATAGAGGACCAGTAAAATCAAGACAAAACCTAGTCTCGTACTCATGAAATTGAGTAAATTCTTGGTTATTTTTTTCACAAAAAGTTACTTCCTTGTCTTATTTCCTAAAAATTTTCTCCTCTAAGTATAACATAATTTCTCCAGTTAAGGAAAATTTGAGCCGTATTTGAGATATTTTAAATCGGCGAAATTGTAATATTCCTATGAAAGCCTTATCCTCTCTATAGAGAGGTTTATAGTCGTTTTGCACTCGTTTGTGAAATCTTTTATTAACTCAAATGTAAAATATGTTTTGAGAATTTTCACAATCTTTGGTATAATATAATTTATGAATAAACTTACTGTTACTCAACAGGCAGAAGAAAAACTGAGAAAGGGCATTCTTTTATTAGATAAAAAGGATTTTGGCGCTCTCTCGCTTCAGAATCAATGTGTGGAGCTACAAAACCGTCAGGGAAAGTTTTTAGGCACAGCCTATCTCTCTCCGCAGAATAAGGGAGTTGGCTGGCTGATTTCCCAGAAGAATGTAGAGCTGAACTCGGATTTTTTTCAAGGTCTCTTTGAGCAGGCTAAGAGCAGACGTTCTGCTTATTTTCATTCGTCTGACACGACAGCCTTTCGACTCTTTAATCAAGAGGGGGATGGCTTCGGTGGCTTCACAGTGGATTTCTACAATGACTTTGCGCTTTTTTCTTGGTACAATGACTTTGTCTTTGCTATAAAGGAGCGGATTCTGACAGCCTTCGCTAAGGTTTTCCCAGAGATTCAGGGAGCTTATGAAAAGATTCGTTTCAAGGGTTTGGACTATGAATCGGCCCATCTCTACGGAGAGGAGGCTCCAGAAACCTTCACAGTCTTGGAGAACGGTGTTCGCTATCAGGTTTTTCTGAATGACGGTCTCATGACCGGTATCTTTCTGGATCAGCACGAGGTGCGTGCCAGTCTGGTAGATGGTCTGGCTGCTGGTAAAAGTTTACTCAATATGTTTTCCTATACAGCTGCTTTTTCAGTAGCAGCAGCCATGGGCGGTGCCAGTCAGACAGTATCAGTTGATTTGGCCAAGCGAAGCCGTGAGCTGTCTGAAGCTCATTTTATGGCCAATGGTCTGACACTGGATCAGCATCGCTTTCAGGTGATGGATGTCTTTGATTATTTTAAATACGCTAAGCGTCACGCTCTAAGCTTTGATGTCATTGTGATAGATCCGCCTAGCTTTGCCAGAAATAAAAAGCGAACATTTTCAGTTGCTAAAGATTATCATCGTTTGGTTGCACAAGCTTTGGAAATCCTGAATCCTAAGGGAATCATGATTTTAAGTACCAATGCAGCCAATCTTTCCAAAAGTAAGTTTAAACAAGAAATTGAAAAAGGCCTTGCCGGCAGAAAGCACCGCTATCTTGCGGAGTATGGCTTGCCAGCAGACTTTGTCTATAATAAAAAAGACGGGAGCAGTAATTACCTCAAGGTATTTACAATAAAGGTGGACCAATGAAATTAGTCGTTTCTGTAATGCCCAAGAGTTTAGAAGAAGCTCAAGAAATTGATGTATCACGCTATGAAGATGCGGATATTATTGAGTGGCGGGCAGATTTTCTGGCCAAGGATGATATTTTAAATGTTGCGCCAGCTATTTTTGAAAAATTTGCCGGACGTGAATTGATTTTCACGCTGCGGACCCGTCAGGAAGGCGGAGAAATCGAACTATCCGATGATGAATACGTAGCTCTCATAAAGGAAGTGGCCGGTTTTTACCAGCCGGATTATATCGACTTTGAATATTTCTCTCACAAGGGGAAATTTGAAGAAATGCTAGAGTTTCCTAATCTGGTGTTAAGCTACCATAATTTCGAAGAAACACCTGAAAATATGATGGAAATTCTGTCTGAGCTGACTTCTCTGACCCCTAAGGTGGTCAAGGTTTCTGTCATGGCTCATAATGAGCAGGATGTGCTGGACTTGATGAACTATACTCGCGGTTTCAAGACTTTGAATCCTGAGCAGGATTTTGTCACCATTTCCATGGGAAAAGTCGGCAAAATTTCACGCATTGCGGCTGACTTGACAGGTTCCAGCTGGTCATTTGCCAGTCAGGATATGGCGTCAGCACCTGGTCAGATTTCTCTGAGCAATATGAAGAAAATCCAGGAGATTTTGAATGAGAATTAATGGCCACACCCGCATGGCTGCTGTGGTTGCCAAGCCAATTAAGCACAGTATTTCTCCTCTTATTCACAATATGGCTTTTGAAAAGACTGGTGTCAATGGTGTTTATCTAGCTTGGGAAGTAGAAGCAAAGGATCTGCAGGCCAGTATAGAAAATATCCGCAGATACGATATGTTTGGTGTCAATCTTTCCATGCCCTACAAGCAGGAAGTGATACCTTATTTGGATGAGCTGGATGTCAGCGCCCGCCTTATCGGAGCAGTCAATACCGTTGTGAATAAAAATGGAATTTTAGTTGGTTATAACACAGATGGCAAGGGATTTTTTAAGAGCTTGCCTTCTTTTGCTATTCGGGGAAAAAAAATGACGATTTTGGGGGCAGGTGGAGCAGCGACAGCGATTATTGCCCAAGCAGCTTTGGACAATGCAGAGGAAATTTTCGTCTTTACTCGGCAAGCTTCCTATGAGAAGACAGTCAGCAAAATGGCAGTTATCAGCCACCAAACCAAGAGTCGTATCCAAGTACTAACCTTGGAGGATGCGGATAGCTTGCAGAATACAATCAACCAATCAGACCTTCTGGTAAATGGGACCAGTCTAGGTATGGATGGCATCAGCATGCCCCTGCCTGAACAGATTGAGTCGCCTAGCCAGATTTTAGTTGCGGATGTTATCTACCAACCTTTTGAAACGCCCTTTCTCAAATGGGCCAGAAATCAAAATGTCACAGCGGTCAATGGACTTGGTATGCTGCTCTATCAGGGAGCAGAAGCCTTTGAGCTTTGGACCGGCAAGACCATGCCCAGTCAGGAAATTTGGCAGTGTTTAGAAGAATTATACAAATAAGGAGGCGCTTATGAAATTGAATGTGAATCTCCCGCATCATCCCTATGATATTCTCATCGAAAAGGGGTCTTTATCTCAGGCTGGAAGTTGGCTGAGTCAGCTTTGGCAGCCTCAAAAGGTAGTTATCGTCACGGACAATCGAGTGGCTCGACTCTATGCGGAAAAGGTCAAGCTGAGCTTGGAAGCGGCTGGATTTGAGACTTTTGTCTTTGACTTTTTGGAGGGTGAAGCCAGCAAGAACTTAAAGACGGTCAACAAAGTCTATGAGTTTTTGGTCAAGGTTGGTCTGACCCGCAGCGATGGTATCGTGGCCTTGGGTGGCGGTGTTGTCGGTGATTTGGCGGGCTTTGTTGCCTCTACCTATATGCGGGGCGTTCATTTTGTGCAGATTCCGACCAGTCTGACAGCTCAAGTGGACTCCTCTATCGGTGGTAAGACAGGTGTCAATACGCCTTGGGCAAAGAATATGGTCGGGACCTTTACCCAGCCTGACGGAGTTCTGATTGACCCAGATGTCTTGCAGACCTTAGGGCAACGTGAATTGATTGAAGGCATGGGCGAGGTGGTCAAGTACGGCTTGATTGAGGATAAGGAACTCTGGAATGAGCTTTCAGAAATGGATGGAAGTCCAGAGTCTATTTTGGAGCATGCAGAGAGCATCATCTACCATTCCTGCGATGTCAAGCGTAAGATTGTGGTCGAGGATGAGCTGGATAATGGCGTCCGCCTCTATCTGAATTTCGGCCATACTATTGGGCACGCTATTGAGGCGACAGCGGGTTATGGAAAAGTCATGCATGGTGAAGCTGTGGCGATTGGCATGGTACAGGTTTCTCGTGTCGCTGAAAAGAAAGGCCTCATGCCAGTTGGAATCACAGAAGACATCATCCGTATGTGTCAGAAGTTTGGCTTGCCGGTGGATTATCAGCCATGGAATGAGAATGCTCTTTATCAGGCCTTAACCCATGATAAGAAGGCTCGAGGCAATTCTATCAAGCTGGTATTGGTGCCCGAGCTGGGTTCGGCAAGTATTCACCAGATTCCGCTGGAAGAGATGAAAGAATTTCTGAAGAAATAAGTGCCAGATGGAGTTTAAGACGATTGGACAGTTTGGATGAAAAAATAGACAGAATGTCCAACTTTTTCCATCTCAGAATAGGAGAAAATGTATGAGATACTTAACTGCAGGAGAATCCCACGGACCACGTCTGACAGCTATTATTGAGGGAGTGCCGGCTGGTCTTCCTTTGACCGCTGACTATATCAATGCTGAGCTCAAGCGACGCCAGGGTGGTTACGGTCGCGGTGCCCGCATGAAGATTGAAAGCGATCAAGTCGAGATTACGTCTGGGGTTCGTCATGGCTTGACCATGGGCGGACCGATTACCCTCAATGTCACGAATCTGGATCACCAGAAGTGGCTGGAGATTATGAGCGCAGCTGATGTGGACCAAAAGAAAAAAGGCTTGCGCAAGATTACCAAACCACGCCCTGGCCATGCTGACTTGGTCGGAGGTATGAAATACCGCTTTGATGATTTGCGAAATTCCCTAGAGCGCTCTTCTGCACGGGAAACGACCATGCGTGTAGCAGTCGGAGCAGTAGCCAAGCGCTTACTGGAAGAAATCGGTGTAGAGGTAGCCAGCCATATCGTAACCTTTGGCGGCATTGATATTGATGTGCCAGATCAGCTCACTGTAGCAGAAATCAAGGAAAGAGCTGCTCAGTCAGAGGTTTCCATTGTCAATCCCGATCGCGAAGAAGAAATCAAGACCTACATTGATCAGATTAAGAAAGACGGGGATACCATCGGTGGTGTCATTGAGACTGTCGTTGGCGGTGTTCCGGTTGGTCTGGGCTCCTATGTCCAATGGGACAAGAAGCTGGACGCCAAGATTGCTCAAGGAGTCGTGTCTATCAATGCTTTCAAGGGAGTTGAGTTTGGCGTGGGCTTTGAAGCCGGTCGTCTCAAGGGCAGTCAAGTCATGGATGAAATCCTCTGGTCTGAGGAAGATGGCTTCACTCGCAGAACCAATAATCTAGGCGGCTTTGAGGGCGGTATGACCAATGGTCAGCCAATCGTGGTTCGCGGTGTTATGAAGCCCATTCCAACCCTTTACAAGCCACTGATGAGCGTGGATATTGAGACCCACGAGCCTTATAAGGCGACAGTAGAACGGAGCGATCCTACTGCTCTGCCTGCAGCGGGTGTTGTCATGGAAAGCGTGGTGGCAACAGTTTTAGCCACTGAAGTTCTGGAGAAGTTCTCTTCGGACAATTTAGAAGAACTAAAGGATGCGGTAGCCCGCCATCGGGAATTTGTCAAGAACTTTTAGAAGAGAGGAGTGGGCATGGAGAGAAAAACTGTCTATATCGCAGGTCTGGGACTGATTGGAGCTTCCTTGGCTCTGGGCATCAAGCGTGACCACCCTGAGTATGAAGTTCTCGGCTACAACCGCGGTGAGGAATCGCGCAGAGTCGCCTTGGAACGTGGAATGGTAGACCGGGTAACGGATGATTTTGCCGCCTTTGCTCCATTGGCTGATGTGATTATTCTAGCTGTGCCCATTAAGCAGACCATAGCATTTATCAAGGATATAGCAGAGCTGAGCCTGAAGGAAAATGTTATCATCTCAGATGCTGGATCAACCAAGGCTGAGATTGTGGCAGCAGCAGAAAAGTATCTGCAGAATAAGCCCGTCCGTTTTGTTGGTGCTCACCCTATGGCCGGAAGTCACAAGACCGGAGCCAAGGCTGCCCATGTCACTCTCTTTGAAAATGCCTATTATATCTTTACGCCCTCTAGCCTAACCAAGTCAGGTACTCTTGAGGAAATGAGAGACTTGCTGAGTGGTCTTCATGCCCGCTTTATCCAAGTGGACGCAGCCGAGCACGACCGAGTGACCAGTCAAATCAGCCATTTTCCGCATATCCTAGCCTCCAGTCTTATGGAGCAAGCGGCAGCTTATAGCCAAGAGCATGAGCTGACCCAGTCTTTTGCAGCTGGCGGTTTTCGAGATATGACGCGGATTGCAGAGAGTGAGCCTGGTATGTGGACCTCTATTCTCTTGACCAATCCTCAAGCTATCTTGGATCGGCTGGAAGATTTTAAAGACCAGTTAGACAAGGTTGCCGCAGCGATTGAGGCTAAGGACGAGACAGCTATCTGGGAATTTTTCGACCGAGGACGGCAGAGCCGCAAGCAGATGGAAATTCATAAGCGGGCCGGTGTGGACAGCTTTTATGACCTCTTTATTGAAGTGCCTGACGAAGAAGATGCGATTTTGGGCATTCTGGAGCTTCTGCGCGGAATTTCAGTTGTCAATATTCGTATCAACGAGGAAAACCGAGAAGATATAAATGGTATTCTGCAAATCACCTTTAAAAATCACCAAGATTTGGAAAAATCTGCTAAAATAGTAAGAGAAAATACGGATTACCTAGTGTCCGAAGACTAATATAGATTGGAGAACTCTATGTCAAATATTTATGATTTAGCCAATGAACTGAGCAGAAATCTGCGTGAATTGCCTGAGTACCAAGCAGTCGCAGAAAGCAAGAAAGCAGTAGATGCTGATAGCGAAGCGAAGGCTATTTTTGCGGATTATCTGACTTTCCAGCAGGAGTTGCAACAGCTGGCTCATACTGGTCAGGTACCGACTCAGGAGGTACAGGACAAGATGACTTCCTTTGGTGAGAAGATTCAGGGCAATGCTGTTCTTTCTGAATTCTTCAATAAGCAGCAGCAATTGTCCATCTATCTAGCGGACATTGAGCGTATCATCTTTGATCCGGTGCAGGATTTGCTTAAGTAAGCTAATAAAAAAGAGGAATCTGGGCTGAATACCTGGATTCTTTTTGCTTCAGCTAGGATTCCAGAAATTTTAAGAATTTCTGGTCTTTTTATGATAAAATAAGAAGCAACAAAGGAAAGTACGAGGTCACCTATGAAATTATCAACCAATGTAAGAGGCCTGAAAGGGCGTATCCGCGTACCTGGAGATAAGTCTATCAGTCACCGTTCCATTATTTTTGGCAGTTTGGCCAAGGGGGTCACTACTGTTCGCGACATTCTGCGAGGAGAAGATGTGCTGTCTACCATGCAGGTTTTTCGTGACTTAGGCGTGCAGATTGAGGACGATGGAAATCTAGTCAAGATACATGGTGTAGGATTTGAAGGTCTGCAAGCACCGAAAAATAAGCTGGATATGGGCAATTCTGGAACGTCTATCCGTTTGATTTCTGGTGTTTTGGCTGGTCAGGATTTCGAAGCGGAGATGTTTGGTGACGACAGTCTATCCAAGCGCCCTATGGATCGGGTGACCATCCCTCTGCGGCAGATGGGAGTCGAGATTGCTGGTCGGACTGAGCGTGATTTACCACCGCTCAAGATGAAGGGCAGTAGGGAACTGAAGTCTATTCATTATCAGCTGCCAGTGGCTTCTGCTCAGGTTAAGTCGGCCTTGATTTTTGCTGCCCTGCAGGCTCAGGGAGAGTCGATTATTATAGAAAAGGAAATCACTCGTAATCATACAGAAGATATGATTGCCCAATTTGGTGGGCAGATTGAAGTCAAGGGGAAGGAAATTCGCATTCAGGGCAGTCAGGAATTCACTGCCCAAGAAGTGACGGTCCCAGGAGACATTTCCAGCGCGGCTTTCTGGCTGGTGGCTGGATTGATTGTACCGGACTCTAAGATTGTCTTAGAGAATGTCGGCATCAATGAAACTCGTACAGGGATTCTAGAAGTGATAGAGGCCATGGGCGGACAGATGACGCTGTCAGATGTTGATCCAGTAGCCAAGTCTGCAACCATTACCGTTGAGACTTCTGAGCTTAAGGGCACTGAGATTGGCGGCGAGATTATCCCGCGCTTGATCGATGAGCTGCCGATTATTGCTCTTCTTGCGACGCAGGCTCAGGGACGGACTGTCATTCGTGATGCAGAGGAGCTCAAAGTCAAGGAAACCGACCGGATCCAGGTAGTAGCAGACGCTCTCAATAGCATGGGCGCAGCTATTACCCCGACGGAAGACGGCATGATTATCGAAGGGAAAACACCTTTACACGGCGCACAGGTCAACACCTTGGGTGACCATCGCATTGGGATGATGACGGCAATTGCTGCTTTGTTGGCTCAAAGTGGTCAGGTAGAACTTGAGCGGTCTGAAGCCATTAAGACCAGCTATCCAAGCTTCTTCAACGACTTGGAGGGCTTGATGCATGGCTAGGATATTGCTAGGCTTTATGGGAGCCGGAAAATCCACAGTGGCCCGAGGCTTAGCCCAAGACTTTGTCGATATGGATGAACTGCTCTGCCAGCGGCTGGGCATGTCAATCAAGGACTATTTTGACCAGCATGGTGAAGCGGCCTTTCGGGCTGCTGAAGTCCAGCTCTTGGCTGAGTTGATTGATACGGACTTGGTGGTCTCAACTGGCGGCGGTGTGGTGGTCAGCCCTGAAAATCGCAGACTGCTGGCTCAGAATGCTGACAATATCTACCTGAAAGCAGATTTTGAAACGCTCTACCAGCGAATTCAGCAGGATGCTGAGCAAGAGCGGCCTCTGTTCTTAAACCAGAGCAAATCAGACTTGCAGCAGATTTTTGAGCAGCGTCAGGCCTGGTATGAGGAAGTAGCGACCCAGATTGTTGATACGAGGCTCAAAAGCCCGCAGGAAATTATTGAGGAAATTCAATGAAAATAGCATTTTTAGGTCCTAGAGGCTCCTTTTCTCACCATGTAGCCCAGGCTGCTTTTCCCAGCCAGGACTTGGTGCCCTATCAGAATATCACCGAGGTCATGAAGGCTTATGAGGCTAGGGAAGTGGATTACTCGGTTGTTCCGGTGGAAAATTCCATTGAGGGCAGTGTCCATGAGACGTTGGACTATCTCTTTCATCAAGCAGATATTCAGGCGGTGGCTGAGATTGTACAGCCCATCAAGCAGCAGCTCTTGGTGACCGATTTGGAGAAGCCGATCAAGAAGATATTTTCTCATCCGCAGGCTATTGCCCAAGGAAAGAAATACATCCGCCAGCATTATCCGCAGGCTGCCATTGAGGTGACAGCTAGTACGGCCTATGCAGCTCGTTTTGTGGCAGAACATCCTGAAAAGAATTTTGCGGCTATTGCCCCGCGCACGGCTGCAGCAGAATACGGGCTTAAAGTAGCAGCCAGCGACATTCAGGAAATGGAAGAAAATTATACCCGCTTCTGGATTCTAGGTCATGAGGTGCCTGAGCTTGAACTGGTCAAGGTAGGAGACAAGCAGACACTGGCTTTGACCCTGCCGGACAATTTGCCTGGTGCCCTCTATAAGGCTTTGTCGACCTTTGCTTGGCGTGGGATTGACCTGACCAAGATTGAGAGCCGGCCTCTAAAAACGGCTTTGGGAGAGTATTTCTTCATTATTGACATTGACAACGAACAGAAAAAATTGGCGGATTTTGCCTATCAAGAGTTGACAAGTCTTGGAATTACTTATAAAATTTTTGGTAGCTACAGTGTGTTTCTGATTCAGGACAAGTAGCAGTAGATTGGAGAAGAGATGAAGAAACCAGAAAATCTTAGCCATCATGAACAGCTCCGCTTAGATTATCTCTATAAAAATTATTATTATCTAAACGCTAAAGAAAAGAAAGAATTTGACTATCTGCGTCAGAAGTCCAAGGGGATTGGCGGTTCAGCCAGTGCGCCTGACCATGAAGAGCAGCCGCATACAGTTAGCGACGCCTATGAGCAAGAGCCAGTGGAAATGGATTCTTCTGGCCTCTTGCCCAAGTACCCTGAGCGTTCTTCTCGCAGCAGAAAGCAAAAGAAAGCGTCGGAAGCTCTGGCAGGAGCTGGTCTGGGACAAGATAAGCCTAAGAAACCCCGCAAAAAAATCCGCTTGAAACGGATTCTGCTCTGGGCAGGGATTTTCCTGCTTATGGTCTTGGGGGGCATGATTTTCATGTTTATCAAAGGCTTGACGACAGCTCATACTGGCAATTCTAAACCAGCAGAAACGGAATTCTTTGACGGCAAGGATACTAAGGACGGAGTGAATATCCTCATTCTTGGGACGGATGGCCGGGTTGGTGACGACTCGACTGAGACGCGGACTGACTCCATTATGGTCTTGAACGTTGGGAATAAGGACCACAAGGTGAAATTGGTCAGCTTTATGCGTGATACTCTTATTCACATTGACGGCGTCAGCAATGAGTACACGGACCCGTCGCAGGCCGATTACTATGACCAAAAGCTCAATTCTGCCTATACGATTGGGGAGCAAAACCACAACCGCGGTGCAGACTATGTCCGCCAGATGCTCAAGGACAATTTCGATTTGGACATCAAATATTATGCACTGGTGGATTTCCAGACCTTTGCGACAGCTATTGACACCCTTTTCCCAAATGGCGTCAGCATGAATGCCCAGTTCTCAACCATTGATGGGGAAAGGGTGACTGAAGTTGAAGTACCAGATGACCTGAATATGAAAGACGGTGTGGTACCCAATCAAACAATCAAGGTAGGTCAGCAGCAGATGGACGGTCGGACCTTGCTCAACTACGCTCGCTTCCGTAAGGATGACGAAGGTGACTTTGGCCGGACCCGCCGCCAGCAGGAAGTTTTGACAGCTGTTTTCCAGCAGGTCAAAGATCCGACTAAGCTCTTTACTGGGTCAGAGGCTCTTGGTAAGGTCTTTGCCTTGACTTCGACCAATGTGACTTACAGCTTCCTTTTGACTAATGGTCTCTCTATGGCAGGAGATTCCCGCAATGGGGTTGAGCGCCTGACGATTCCGGAAAATGGCGACTGGGTTGATACCTATGACATGTACGGTGGCCAAGGGCTCTTGATTGACTTTGAAGCCTATAAAGAAAGACTGCAGCAAATGGGTCTCAGATAAGATATATGATATAATGAAAGGTAGGACGATGTCCTGCCTTTTCTTTTGGGAAGAGGCAGAGCGATAAAGCAGAAAGAGAAAAATATGTTAAAAAAGAATGATATGATTGAAGTTGAAATTGTGGATCTGAGCCATGAGGGAGCAGGGGTGGCCAAGGCAGAAGGCCTGGTTTTCTTTGTGGAAAATGCCCTGCCGGGTGAACTCATCCGCATGCGTGTGCTCAAGGTCAACAAAAAAATTGGCTTTGGCAAGGTGGAGGAATTTTTCCGTACTTCAGATCAGCGCAATGAAAATCTTGATATGGCCTATCTGCGTACGGGGATTGCCGACTTGGGGCATCTGAACTATCCAGCCCAGTTAGACTTCAAACGCAAGCAGGTCAAGGACAGTCTCTATAAGATTGCTGGTTTGTCTGATGTAGAGGTGCCGCCGACACTTGGTATGGAGCAGCCGTTGGGCTACCGTAATAAGGCTCAAGTGCCTGTCCGCCGTGTCAATGGCCAGCTGGAAACAGGATTTTTCCGGAAAAATTCCCATGACCTCCTGCCGATTGAAGATTTTTATATTCAGGATCCAGTCATTGACCAAGTTATCCTCTTTACACGCGACTTACTGCGTCGCTTTGACCTCAAACCTTACGACGAGCAAGAAAAGACTGGACTCATTCGCAATCTAGTTGTTCGCCGTGGGCATTATTCAGGGGAAATCATGGTAATCCTGGTCACAACCCGTCCCAAGATTTTCCGAGTAGAGCAGCTGATTGACCGCTTGACAGAAGCCTTCCCTGCTATCAAGACCATCATACAGAATATCAATGACCAGAATACCAATGCTATTTTCGGGAAAGAATGGCGGGTTCTCTATGGTCAAGATTATATTATGGACCAAATGTTGGGTAACAACTTCCAAATCTCTGGACCAGCCTTTTACCAGGTCAATACTCAAATGGCAGAGAAGCTCTATCAAACAGCTATTGACTTTGCGGACTTAAGAGAAGATGATGTGGTGATTGATGCCTACTCAGGAATCGGAACTATTGGCTTATCAGTTGCCAAGCATGTCAAGGAAGTTTATGGAGTAGAAGTCATCCCAGAAGCAGTAGAAAATAGCCAGAAGAATGCTACCTTAAATGGCATTACCAATGCTCACTATGTCTGTGACACAGCTGAAAATGCCATGAAGACTTGGCTCAAGGAAGGAATTCAGCCAACCGCTATCCTTGTCGACCCACCCCGCAAGGGCCTGACAGAGAGCTTCATCAAAGCAAGTGCCCAAACAGGAGCTGACCGCATTGCCTATATCTCCTGTAATGTTGCGACCATGGCGCGTGATATCAAACTCTACCAAGAGTTGGGCTATGAATTGAAGAAAGTCCAGCCGGTGGACTTATTTCCGCAAACGCATCACGTCGAGTGTGTAGCTTTGCTGGTGAAAGCGTAAGAATCTTTTAGCGAAAGGCTTTACGAAGTCACTGGAAACAGTGGCTTTTTGGTATTAGTAGGGATGTATTAAAAAAGCCACTTATATTCGAATAGTAAGAATAATTTTACGACTATACTTTTTGGGAAAAATTTATTACTATAGACTGATGATAGGAATAAATAGTATTTTATAATCAAATAATGATTAGTTATTATTATATTTTAACTTGCTTTATAAAAAATTGAACTATTCTTAAAAAAGTGTTATAATCCAATTAAGTAAGCGGTTTCTTTTGGAGGAAGCTATGGTTGATAAATTAGAAAATCGTATTGGTATTCTTTCTTATGAAGGGGACGGAAAAGGGAGACAGAAAGGCTCGGGGTGTATTTTTTACTATAAAAACAAATGGATTGTAGCAACAGCTGCACACTGCGTTTATAATATAAATGATGATGTATTTTATAAGGATTTCAAATTTACTATCCCAAGCAGTAAAATAACTTATACACTTGGAGATGTTTTTTTACATAAATATTGGTCGGAATTATATGCGCCAGAGTATGATATTGCTTTTTTTACTATAGATTGCGATGATAATTGCCTAAAATTTGATAAATCCTATCTAACACCGTATTTCAATATTCCAATTAATGAAAGTTTTATAATTGCTGGTTTTCCAGGAAAGATAATATTTGCGAATAAGTTGTATATAAAAAAAAATAATATAGGAATAGCAGATCGTTTATATTTTTCAAACTTAATAGGAATTAAAACTTGTAAAAAAGAAGGTATGTCAGGAGGTCCTTTGTTATGCCAAAGTAAAAATAGATTTAACATTGTTGGGACAGTTAGTCTGTCTTTTGTGTCTGAAAAGGGTGTTTTATGGTGTGCGCCTTGGAATGAAGACTTCAAGCTTATACTTGACTATCTTGTGAAAGAGCAAGAAGAGAGGCCTAGCTTTATTGAAACTCACAGTTGGAGAACATATGATGGAGGATAGCTATGGATTTACGATATGAAATGTATTTAACGCCAAATTGTAAATTTTATAAGCGCTCGGGGGAAGCTAATAAAAAGAAAACAAAGCTTTATGTAAAGGATTTGCCGGAAGGATGGTACTCAAAAATTGATAAAGAAAAACATTGGCATTATTGTGGACCAATTGGTATTCCTATACCCCCACAGGGATGGAAGATTCATATCAGCTCCACACTCGAAAACACTCAAAAGACATTGGACATTGTATCAAAACTTCTTATTTCTAGGAATACTCATTTTAAATTTGTTATGAGTACATGGGATTTGTTTGTAAAAAACTCGAAATATGGGGATAGAAGCGCTTCAGGAAAATTCATTACGATATATCCAGCCACAATTTATTTATTTTTTACTTTACTGGATGAGCTAAATGAAGTACTTTCTGGTTTAGAATTGGGAGCATATATATTAAACGATAATCGATGGTTTTTTGGAAATGTCTATTTTAGATATGGCGGATTTTTAGAAATGCGTACTAGAGATGGACAATCTGGTATAATTGATGAATATGGAGAAATTATACCGGATCAAAGAATACCCGGTTATGTTGTTCCATCATTTGTAGAAATTCCTGAAAAAATAAAATTAATGGAGGCAGAAAAAGAAAGAGAATCCTTAGATGCGAGTAATTTAGATGATTATAATATATTTGAAGCTATTCATTTTAGTAACGGAGGAGGAGTTTACAAAGCAACAGTCATGTCTTCTGGAGAAGAAGTGATTATCAAGGAAGGAAGACCAGAATCAGGTTTAGACAGTACAGGAAAAGATGGATTTAAAAGATTATCGATTGAATTTAGTGCCTTATCCAAGTTGTTAGACATTGATGAAGTGGTGAATGTTTATGATTTTTTTAAAGCATGGGAAAATGTCTATTTGATTGAAGAGGTAATTAATGGGATCCCACTTCAGTCTTGGATTGCCCAGAATTATCCATTTAATGGCTCAAAAAATAAAAGGAAAGATTATTTTTATAAGGTATTGGATATCGCTGAGAACATAAAAGCAGCACTGCAAAAAATACACAACAAACGTATTGGAATAGGAGATCTGTCTCCTTCTAATATATTAATTAATAACGAGACACTAGAAATTAAGGTTATTGATTTTGAAACTGCAGGACCAATTGATGAAGAATATGCCCCCAGTTTAGCTACTCCAGGATTTATTTCTAAGCATTCCAAAACACGAAAACAATCAGACTGGTTCAGCTTTTATCGAATGGTTTATTCTATGCTAGTACCTATAGCCCCGATACAGGATATTGATATCAAAAATGAAAGAAAAATAGATGAATGGATTTTAATAACGTTTGGCAAGGAAGCATACGATTATGTTGTGAACTTAAAGGCAGAGCTACCATTGACAAAACGAATGTATTATTCAAATGCTGAAGATAGTTTTCAGGAATATGATTTGCAAACATTAATTTCAAAAGTTAGAGCAGGAATAATGTCTCATATAAAGCCTCAGAAGAAACAATTAATACCAGGAGATATAAGGCAATACGAATATTCAGGAGGGCTGTATAATGTTTTAACTGGTGGGTTCGGAGTAATAATGTCATTAATAAGAACTGGAGAGATTCCTATAACAGTTAAAGAGTGGGCTATAAAATATTCTGAAGATAAGTATTTATCTGAAGTAGATTGTGGTCTATTTTCAGGTAAGGCAGGCATAGCTTGTGTGTTGTTTGAGATCGGAGAAACTCAACGTTCAATGAGAATTATTGACTCTATAAATATTTCAGAAGATGAAACAGATATAACATTAATGACGGGACTGTCAGGAATTGGGCTTGCTTACTTATCGTTTTATATTGCTTTACATGATGCTTCTTTTTTGGAAAAAGCTACCAACATAGCTAATAGAATTAAAAAGATCTTTGATAGTGATATTGACATCTATTCAAAGGATCCAGATTTCTTTCCAAAGGGATTGTTTGACGGTTGGAGTGGAGCAACTCTATTTTATAATGCTTTATATAGAGTAACAAGAAATAATAAATGGCTCAACCATGCGGAATTAATGCTAAATAAGGAATTGGAGAGCTGCATATTGGATGATAATGGCATCCTACATGTAGAAGACGAACAGAGATTACTACCTTATCTTGCAGGTGGAGGAGTAGGAGTTGCAATTGCTCTACTTTGTCTTGAAAAGCAGACTGGTGATACTTCTTATTTAGAAAAATTTAAACAAATTATTCCACTGTCCGAGACTCTTTGTTGCTATAATAGTGGGTTGTTTAGAGGTTTTGCAGGCTTTTTGCTTTTTATTTCCCTTATTGAGCAGGAATATGATATAATAGATAGAGAGAAAACGCTAACATCTCTTAGGACACTCCAAATGTATGCAATAGATATAGATAAAGAATTGATGTTTCCAGGGGATTATGGTTATAAATTGTCTGGAGACTTATTTTCAGGTTCATCAGGTGTGCTTCTTGCTTTAGAGACCTTAGGTGGGAAGAGTTGGAAAAATTTGTTCCCACTCATTCCTGAAACCTTAGATCAATTGCTATAATAGGTTTTGTCTAATTTTAGGGAGGTATTATATTTATATAATATAGGGTATTTTTATGGAAATCAATGCTTTTATAATAGATAAAATTAGAGTAGTTTAACCATAATTAAAAAGGAGAACAGATATGAAAAATATTCTATCTTTACAACAACTCAAAGTAAAAGAAAATACAAAGTTGATGGCTAAATCATCAAGAAGCACAAACTGCAAAAACAGTAGCCATGCTAGTTGGTTTATTTGTTAGGTAGTTTCCTAGTGTAGTGGGTTTACTTCTCATTTTCAATCTTCTTATAAATAGGAGGAAGCAATGAAGAAAATATTATCCTTACAGCAATTAAAAAAAACAAGTGGTACTAGATCAAAATCTAGTATGAGTCTAAATTGTCGTATGAGTAGCAACAATAGTTGGTTTTTCTGCTAAAATTCTTCTGTAAAAGTTTACCTATTAATACCCTAACTAGCCTTGAAGTCTTTCAAGGCTAGTTGTATAGAAAGAGTAATAGAATGAAAAGAAAGAATAATTTATACATATTATTTTTAAAGGAGTATATTCCAAATAGACTATATCTTATTTTTTTGAGTTTTCTAATACTTTCTGGCACCCTTGTCTCCCTTAGCATTCCAATTTTTATCATGAAATTAATTGATAATATGAAAAATGGACTTTACCTCATTGACATACTGTTGATTATAGTACTTTTTCTGGTTCAATTATTCTTTACTGCGCTTTCATTTTATTTTGTAAATAAAACATCAGAAAATATCGTAAAGGACATTCGTATAAAGATATGGTCTCATATTTTAAAACTACCTGTAGCGTATTTTGATAAAAATCGTTCGGGTGCGGTTGTAACAAATATCATCCACGATACAGGCGAAATATTAGAATTTTTAAATACTCAAATTAGTTCCTTTTTTACAAATATTGTTTCTATCGTAGGTTCAATAATAATTCTTGTTACAATAGATTGGAAATTAGCTATGCTATTGGGAATTGCAGTACCAATGGCTGTATTGATTACTGGATATTTTGGGAATCAAGAATATAAAATATCTATAGAATATCGAAAAGATATTTCAAATTTACAAAATGATCTAAGCTCAACGCTTTCAAAAATTAGACTAGTTAAGGCGACTACATCTGAGAGTGAGGAGTTAAAAAAAGAAAGTGCTTTGTTCAATTCTTTGTATAATACTGGTGTTAAAGAAGGAAAAATACTAGGCGTTCTTTCTCCTATATCGTCTATGGTGGTAATGGTTCTTTTAGTCATCACATTTGGTTATGGAACGTATAGGTTATCAAATGGTACACTTTCAAATGGAGCTTTAGTTGCAAGCATAGTATACCTATTTCAATTGGCTGATCCATTTTCACAATTAATTTCTTTCTTCGCTAACTATCAAAAATTTAAAGCTTCTGTTCAAAAGATACAAGACGTACTTTCAGAACCTATTGAGAAAAATATGATATCTGAGGATGTAGAAAGAAATATTACAGATAAGAAGGGATTGTTTTTAGAAAATATTGAGTTTTCATATAATAATGATGAAATTATATTTACAAATATTAATTATGAATTTCCGCTATATAAAACTACTGCTATTATTGGAGTAAGTGGTGCTGGAAAAACAACAATTTTTTCGCTAATTGAAAGATTTTATCTTCCTACAAACGGTAGGATATTCTTTGACAAAAAAGATATTGCTAGTATTCCTTTAAAAGCGTGGAGGACTAGAATTGCTTTCCTTTCACAAGATACGGAGTTATCATATGGTTCATTACTAGAAAATATAACTTATGGCGTAAGTCATTATTCGATGGATAGATTAAATGAATTGGTGGAACAATTTAACTTGAAATCTTTTGTGAATAGCTTGGATCAAGGATATGAAACTATAATTGGAGAGAAAGGAGTAACATTATCAGGTGGACAAAGGCAACGTATCGCTTTAATTAGAGCGATTTTACAGGATGCTGATATCTATTTACTTGATGAACCTACATCTGCTTTGGATACTCATACAGAAAAGCTTGTTCAAATTGCTTTAGAAAGGTATTTGAAAGGAAAGACAGTTCTGATAATTGCTCATAGATTGAAGACAATTATTTCTGCTGATGAAATCGTTATATTAAATAATAAAACAATAGAGTATAATGGAACGCATAATGATTTAAAAGAATCCTGTGAGCTGTATAATCGATTACTGGAAGATAGTGTACATTAGGGTGTAAATTATAAATACCTGACAATTGAAAGAGTATTGTTAACTCTTGAGAGATAGGTGAGTTTTCTTACGAGACGAGCTTGAAAGTATCATTACTTTAGTGTATTATAGCACACTGTGTTTAATCAACTTTTTCAGTAAATCAAGTATTAGCAAATGTTAGTTTTTAGAAATATAATAATTTACCTCTTTAAAACGGATTTAGTATTAAGAGGTATTTTTTATTTTAGTAGTATCACTTTTTTTAAGGTGATTGTGAGCTTCATATGTGTTAAGTAATTGAGATTAATTGGCAAAACTATTGACAAAGAATAATTATTGTATTAGAATAATCTTGAAAAGAGAATTATTCTAATACGATAATTAGAAGGAGGTATACATATGGATAAACTTTTAACGAAAATTGGAGTTATTCTATCTTTTGCACGGTACCTAATTTTTCTGCTTATTTTTCTATTGTTAGTAGGAGTAGCGGGAATTTTCTTTGGAGGGCAGAATAGTCAGGGGAATTTTATATTTGACTATGGGGATTTCATAATTGAAGCACCAATTATTTATCCCTTATTAATTCTTATAATGGCAATAGTTATATGCTTTATATTTATAAAATTATTAGGGATATGGAGTAGGTTATTGTTAGAGTTTAGCAACGATAAGTATTTTAAAATTAAAAATTTAAAATATCTAAAACAATCCTTTCTATTTTTAATTAGTTCAACAATTTTACAGTTATTAATTAATCTAGTTATTAATATTTTGAATATAGATAATGTAAGTAGCTTGTTTGATTTTTCAATAAAAAATTACTTGATTAATATTTTATTTTTGGCATTAAATTATTTTTTAATTATAGTGTTTAAAAAAGGATATTATATACAGAAAGAAAATGAGGAGATTATTTGATGAGATGGAAGAAATTAAGATAAATTTAGATAAAATAATTAAATCTAGGAATATCACTTCTAAAGAATTGGCAAATAGAATCAATATTACAGAAGCGAATTTATCAATATTAAAAACGGGAAAAGCTAAGGGGGTACGATTTGCTACATTATTAAATATTTGCAGAGAGCTTGATTGCCAACCTGGTGATATATTTGAATACAAAAGGAGTTAAGATAATGAGAAAACAAAGTATATTTATAGGTATGATTTGTCTAATCGCTTCATTCATACTTGTATCATGTGATTTCGGCGCTAACGATACCGTGCAAGATATTAAATCAGAAATCAATCAAGAGACCCCCAAAGAAGATATTGAGGATCTAGGAATAACTCAAGTATCTGAGCAAAAGATTGGGGATGAGTTGGCTATAAGTAGTAATTTTTCTGGATATGTTTATGTGATGAGCACAAAAGAAAACATTGAAACAATTAGGAAAACAGACTTTAGTTTTAATAATAACCCTTTTAAATCTGTAGAAAAAGGTTCTTATCATGATTTTAATATTCGTTATCATGGTAAAACATATTTTGCAATAAAACAGATAAAAGTTGAGTCGATTAATTCATTGAAGATTTCCTCAGATTATACAGGTAAGATTTTATTGGTTCTGAGGGGAAATAATAGTTAGTAGCAGTTTAATTATTTGATCTCATTTCTTATGAAGTCCCGTAAAGATTAATTTATCGGGACTTTATCTTATCGACAGGGTTTTGGATAAACAAAAATCGCGACCTATGGCTTTCTGGGGTTAATGAAATTGTCAAACTTAAAATGACAAGTGGAGAATAATAAAAGGCCCTCCTACCACTATGACCTAACTAATTGCTCAGAGTAGTTGAGAGCCTGAAATTCAAACCATTATAATAAATAACGAATATAGAGTTTGTTAACACAGTCTTTTATTTATTTATTGTTTTCACACATAAAAACAAGCTAATAGAACTATGCTTTTTACACATCACGCTAATATTAGATGCGCTGCAGAATTTTATTTGTTCAGTAGAAAGCATAGTTTGTAAGGATAATATTTTCTTCATTGCTTCCTCCTATTTATAAGAAGATTGAAAATGAGAAGTAAACCCACTACACTAGGAAACTACCTAACAAATAAACCAACTAGCATGGCTACTGTTTTTGCAGTTTGTGCTTCTTGATGATTTAGCCATCAACTTTGTATTTTCTTTTACTTTGAGTTGTTGTAAAGATAGAATATTTTTCATATCTGTTCTCCTTTTTAATTATGGTTAAACTACTCTAATTTTATCTATTATAAAAGCATTGATTTCCATAAAAATACCCTATATTATATAAATATAATACCTCCCTAAAATTAGACAAAACCTATTATAGCAATTGATCTAAGGTTTCAGGAATGAGTGGGAACAAATTTTTCCAACTCTTCCCACCTAAGGTCTCTAAAGCAAGAAGCACACCTGATGAACCTGAAAATAAGTCTCCAGACAATTTATAACCATAATCCCCTGGAAACATCAATTCTTTATCTATATCTATTGCATACATTTGGAGTGTCCTAAGAGATGTTAGCGTTTTCTCTCTATCTATTATATCATATTCCTGCTCAATAAGGGAAATAAAAAGCAGTAGGTTAACAACGTGTTAGATTGTTAGCATTCCATTCGCATCTGCTAATCAAATCAGAAATGCTTGAAATAAACAAACACTGTGGATTTTCTTCAAAAAAAGAGTTATTTGGAAGAGTTCCAGAACTTATTTCTACAATTAGTTGAAGAATCAGAGAGAGACCACGTTCGTTTTGAAGAAGACTTTATGCCTTTTGGAAAAGCTTAAGGATTAGAGGTGAGCATCATGGTTATTGAACTATCAAATGAATTTTTAACCGTCCAATTCAAAGAAAGAGGCGGCGAGTTAGCATCTATCAAGGATAGGGATGGTGTGGAGTATCTTTGGCAAGGTGATCCAGAATATTGGAGTGGCCAAGCACCAGTCCTTTTTCCAAATTGTGGTAGTGTTCGCAATGATAAGGCTATGTATATTATGGAAGATGGGGAGGTTCTGGAAGGAATACTGCCACGGCATGGATTAGTTAGAAAGAAAGACTTTCAGTTTACGCAAATCAATGAACGGCAAGTCATGTTTACGATTGAAAATAATGAAGAGATGTTGGAGCAGTATCCGTATCCATTTCGATTAACCATATTTTACTCTTTAGATGAATCCAAAATTGAGATTGAATATCTAGTAGAAAATCTAGGAACAAAGAATCTAATGCCTTATTTTATTGGAGCGCATCCGGGCTTTAATTGCCCTCTGATCCCGGGTGAATCTTATGAAGATTATTCTATCGAATTTGAGAGAGAGGAGAGCTGTACCATTCCAGAGTCGTTTCCAGATACAGGTTTAATAGATGTTAATGCTCGGCATTCATTTTTAGTAAAGCAGAAGTCGTTACCTTTGGATTATGCTTTGTTTGAGAAGGATGCGATTACGCTAGACCAACTTCATTCTCGATCTGTGGTGCTTAAGTCAAGAAATCATACCAAGACTATTAAAGTTGATTTCCAGGATTTCCCTAATTTAATTCTCTGGTCAACTCCAAACAAAGGTCCGTTTATCGCCATTGAGCCATGGGGAGGGTTATCAACTTCCGTGAATGAATCTGGATTTTTTGATTTCAAACAAAATGTAACTTTGATTGCTCCAGGGAAATCGGATCATAAGTGCTATGTGATTGAAGTGGATGGATAGAATTCAAAAAAATTTTTTGAAAATACTTTAAAAACATGTTTAAATTTGATATACTAAATATAGTAAGATAAAAAATAAAGGATAGAAGCTGCTTATAAAAAGGTTGAAATAACAAACTTATTATGGGATATACAAAACCTATAATACTCTGAATAAATCGAAGTGAAACTTTGTGAGCTAGATCTCGCTTCACTTTCTAGTTTCCTTTAGATTTTTAGTGAGTATAAATAAATTTCAAAGGAGGCATTCGTATGTCGTTTATATCAACCATCCAAAATAATTTTTATAATTATTTATTTATTGAGCTTCATTCCTATGTTTTTAACCATAGAGAGTCTATTGAAATTCCTAGCCTTCGAAAGGGGAGAATCCTCTCCATCAAGTTAGACGATTTTACCATCAAAAAGATGTTAGCTAGTAATCTAGTAAATGGTTTGATTGAATCGGACCTGAAAGTGATGGCTCATCTGGCCGTTCGTGTTCAGACGAAGTTTGATGTGGAATTGGATAATGCGGATATACAGTTGTTCGTGAGGATTAGGTATCACTTAGAAAATGGACTATCTCAATTGGAAATCTTACAAATCAAATCGTATGTTCATTCAAATGAGAAGGGACCGATTCCGTATTTCTCAACTGAATTTGTTCCTTATATCCGAGCCAAGGATATGGACAAAATCGCTGAGGGCATTTTAGAGGCTTATTGTCCTGATATGCTGGTTTCTCCGATGGGCCTTCCGATTTACGACTTTGCAGAAAAGCTAGGAGTCGTTATTGAGGAAGGAACTTTGTCTAAAGATGGATCTATCTTTGGTGAGATGGTTTTTAAAGATAGTCTAGTGACTTTCTTTGAAAACGATCAAGAAGTAAAAAGAATGGTGCCAGGCGGGACTGTCTTAGTGGATCCTCAGGTCAAAGGACTTCGGAATCAAGGAAGCTATAACAACACCATCATTCATGAGTGCGTGCATTGGCTATTGCATCGTACTCATCATGAGTATAAGAGTTTGTTAGGCAGTCAAGAACTAAAAATTTCCAGTCGCATACATCGACCAGCGTTTAAGGAAGGTCAGTGGAATACTTATGACTGGATGGAGTGGCAAGCGAATAACATTGCAGCTCGGATCCTAATGCCGGGAAAAACAACTAAGATGATGGTGCAAGAGTTTTTTGCAAAGTATTCCTTGGAGTTTGATACTGATCAGCGTGTGGCGATGTTTGAGAAGGTCATTGATGACTTAGCTCACTTTTTCCAAGTCTCACGCTGGGCTGTTAAAATTCGATTGATGCAGCTTGGCTATACAGAGTTTGAAGGTATTTACAAGTATGTAGGGAAGGAATACATTAAGAGCTATACTTGTGAAGCTGATGCGATTCAAAATAATCAGACCTTTACCATATCTTTTAACAATGCTTGTTTTCTGAATTGGAAAAATGAACAATTTAGAGAACTAATGGACTCAGGTAGATATGTCTATGTTGACTCGCATTTCTGCTTAAACAGTGAAAAGTATGTCAAAATGTTGGAGCCTGGTGTTTACCAGATGACAGAATATGCTTATTCCCATATGGATGAATGTTGCCTAGTGTTTGACATTCACTATAAGGGGAAGAGAAGCATTAGCCCTAAGGACTTCAATGACTACATCCTGTACCGTGGAAACTTACCTGAGTTAAACATTGAGCTGGACTTCTCTGAACACCTGATCGAGATTCGTTCCCTTCCGGAATACACAGGTCAGATTTTCCCAGAGATTATGCGCATCATGGCTACGCTCCCCAATCACTTTTGTGGGACCATGCGTTCCCATCGAGATCGAAAACATTGCAGTCAAGAGAAGTTGGTTGAACATAGTGGTCTCAGTATCTCTACCATCGCTCGAATGGAGACGCAACATGACAATGTGAATAAGATAGAGAATATTGTGGCGGTGTGTATCGCATTAAAACTTTATCCAGACTTTAGCTTTGATCTGATTGAGAAAAGCAATTGTCGTTTTAACAATCAGGTTCCCCACCATTGTGCCTACAAAATGATACTTAGGAATTGTTACCACCTGTCCTTGGAAGAGGTGAATCAGCTCCTATTATCCATGGATGTCAAAACGATTTGAAAAAAATTTATTTGGGACCCTTCATATTTTGAGGGGTTCTTTTTTGCGTTTTAATAGGATTTTTACGCAAGGGGTTACTTCAAAACCCGCATTCTTCCGTTCAAAAGCCTTCATTCTTTGCTCTGTTGCCTTTCGCCAAATGGTTCTATACTAGTCTTGTGAGTTGGAGATGGCCATCGATAGTAACTCCAAAAAATGATGAAGGACGGATTTTTCCGAATGAAAACAGTATTTATTTGTTCACCCTATCGAGGGAATGTTGTAGAAAATGAAAAGAAGGCAATCGCCTACTCTAAGCAAGCTAATAAAGCTGGCTATGTGCCCTTGGCTCCACATTTACTTTTGACACGGTTTCTTAATGATCAGAATCCGGATGAGCGGATTCAGGGTCTGACCATGGGTCAGGAGTTGTTGAAGCGCTGTGATGAAATCTGGGTCTATGGTCCCACCATCTCTCAAGGTATGAAGTATGAGATTGATACAGCCAAAGAGCTAGGGAAACCCTTTCGACTGTTCCATGAGAATGGTCAGCCCATCAATCCTCATACCATGGACATCGATGATCGGGTCGAGTCCCTCTTTGCCATTCAGTGTAGCGGACATAAGGTCCGGTATGCTGGAGAAGGTACTCAAAGAAGTACAAAAGAATCTGTCTGGTCTAAGTTTCCCAGTATGTTCCTAGAGTAAGAAAGGAGAAATGGCATGGCTCAAATGAAAAAATTAGAAACCGTAGTGAAGAACTTACGCCTGTTGGCGGATAGCTTAGAGGAGCTGAGCAGCCCCTTCCGTCTAGAGACTGTTGAGAAGGTACCGGAAGAAGTAGAAAAGGCTGCTTCACCAACTGTTACCATTGAAGATATCCGTAAGGTCCTGGCTGAGAAGTCCCGGGCGGGTAAAACAGAACAGGTACGAGACTTGCTCCAACAGTACGGAGCCAACAAGCTCTCGGCGGTAGAACAGAAGCACTATCCTTCCCTGTTAGAAGATGCGAAAGGACTCTGATATGGCAGAAAAACAACATGCATTGTTATCAGCATCTTCCAGCCACCGCTGGCTAACGGTCCCGCCTCTCGCTCGTTTAGAGGAGTTCTTTGAACAAAGGACCAGCTCTGCCGCAGAAGAAGGGACCTTGGCCCATGCGCTGGCTGAATACAAGCTGCGAATGGCTCTTGGAGTGAAGGCGGAAGAACCGGAAGGCGAGCTGACACTTGAGATGGAACAGTGTACGGAAGATTACGTGGCCTTCATCTTAGATGAATTGGAACTCTTGAAACAGGGGACAAATGAGCCCATTATCCTGATTGAGCAGATGGTTGATTTTTCCCACTATGTGCCAGAGGGCTTTGGGACAGCAGACTGTGTCCTAGTAGCTGAAGGACTTCTTCATGTCATGGATTTTAAATATGGCAAAGGCGTGCTGGTGGAAGCAGAGAACAATCCGCAGATGAAACTCTATGCTTTAGGAGCCTTGGAACTCTATGACGCTCTTTATGATATTGAAGAAGTCAAGATGACCATTTTTCAACCAAGAAAAGGCAATATCTCCACCGCCATCCTGCAACGAGAAGATTTGCTGGACTGGGCAGAAAAGGAATTGAAGCCCAAAGCAGAATTAGCCTTTAAGGGAGAAGGGGAGGTCACCTATGGACCTTGGTGCCAGTTCTCTACTTGTAATGCCGTCCTTCGGGCACGGATGGACTATCATAAGCAGCTTGAAAAATTCCAGTTATCTTCTCCGCACTTATTGACAGATGGGGAGATTGAAGAAATCCTCGCTCATGTGGACGACTTGGTCAAGTGGGCGACTGAGATTAAAGACTATGCGACTAAGGTCGCCGTTGAATCTCATAAGTCTTGGGCAGGTTTTAAGCTAGTAGAAGGTCGCTCTATCCGGCAGTTTACGAATGAAGAAGCCGTTATTCAAGCGGCAGAAGCAGAAGGTTTCACTGATCTCTATAAACAAAGTCTCGTTTCTCTGACGGAACTAGAGAAACGGATGGGCAAGAAAGAATTTAACCGAGTCCTGGGACACCTGGTTCATAAACCGCAAGGGAAACTAACCCTTGTCCCAGAGAGCGATAAACGAAAAGAATATATTCCAGCGGCAGCTGAATTTGGAGGAAACTAATATGTCAAAAGAAACAAAAGTCATTGTGGCAGGTCGCCTGTCGTATGCTAATGTATGGGAACCACAATCTATTAATGGTTCCGAGCCTAAATACTCCGTGTCCGTCATCATTCCGAAAACAGATCAGGTGACCATTCAGAAAATCAAGCAAGCTGTGGAACTCGCCAAGCAAGAGGCGATTTCAAAATTCGGTGGGAAGATTCCAGCCAATCTCAAACTCCCTCTTCGTGATGGAGATATTGACCGACCGGATGATGAAGCCTATGCCAATAGTTATTTCATCAATTGTAATTCCAAGCAGAAACCCCAGGTCGTGGACCAACAGGTTCAACCAATCCTGGATCAAGCAGAGGTCTATTCGGGCTGTTATGGCCGGGTGTCGGTGACCTTCTACGGCTTTAATTCCAATGGCAATCGTGGAGTAGCAGCGGGACTCGGTAATATCCAAAAGCTGAAAGATGGAGAGCCGCTTGGCGGTCGGGTTCGAGCTGAGGATGAATTTGGCACGATTGAAGACGACGATTTCTTGGCTTAGAAGAGAGGTGGTGCTCCACCTCTTTACATAGACGGAGGAGAAATGAGAACACTCAGTATTGATATTGAAACTTATTCAGATGTGGACTTAACCAAATGCGGTGTTTATCGTTATGTGGATAGCCCGCAGTTTGAAATCTTGCTCTTTGCCTACAAGATCGATGAAGAGAACACACAGATTGTGGATCTAGCTCAGGGAGAAGAACTTCCCAAAGGCATTCTTTCTGCTTTACGAGATGACGCTGTTGTCAAAACCGCCTTTAATGCCAATTTTGAGCGGGTCTGTCTTTCCAAGTATCTCAAACAGAAATTGTCTGCCCGCTCTTGGTCTTGTACTGCTGTTCAGGCCGCAAGTCTTGGTCTACCCTTATCTCTAGAAGGAGTGGGGCGGGTTCTGAACATAGAAGAGCAGAAGATGAAAGAGGGCCAGCGTTTGATCCGTTATTTCTGTCTGCCTTGTAGACCGACCATAGCGAATGGAATGAGAGAGCGTAACTGGCCACACCATGCGCTAGAAGATTGGGAACTCTTTAAACGCTACTGCAAACGAGATGTGGAAGTGGAACAAGCGATTAGAAAACGGCTGAGCAACTACCCGCTACTTGAGAGTGAACAACTTCTTTATCAACTAGATCAAGCCATCAATGATCGAGGCATTGCGGTTGATCAGGAGCTGGTGAGTCAGGCTATTCTGGGGGATTTGTCCTATAAAGAACAAGTGACGCAACGAGCCTACGAGCTAAGTGGTTTAGACAATCCTAATTCGGTTTCCCAGCTCAAAGGTTGGTTGGAAAATCAGGGAGTCTTTATGGATTCACTGGGAAAGAAGGATGTGGCCAAGCAATTAAAAGAAGTAGATGGCGAGATCCTTGAGATGTTAAAGCTTCGTCTCTTAATGTCCAAGACTTCTGTGAAGAAATACCAGGCGATGGAGCGCTGTGTTTGTTCGGACGATCGAGTACACGGCCTGCTTCAGTTCTATGGGGCTAATCGCACGGGTCGCTGGGCCGGGCGGCTAGTCCAGGTCCAAAACCTGCCACAGAATAAACTGAAGGATCTAGACTTGGCTCGCACTTTGGTTAAGGATGGCCAATTGAAGGCCCTGGATCTTCTTTATGACAATGTCCCCAATGTTCTCTCGGAATTGATCCGGACAGCCTTTGTGCCAAAGAGTGGCCATCAGTTCATTGTGGCAGATTTTGCGGCGATTGAAGCGCGGGTCCTGGCTTGGCTGTCTGGTGAAACTTGGCGGTTAGAGGTCTTTGAACAAGGCGGGGACATCTACTGTGCATCGGCTGCTTCCATGTTTGGGGTGCCGGTGGAAAAGCATGGTGTGAATGGGCATCTGAGGCAAAAGGGAAAGATTGCGGAGTTGGCGCTAGGCTATGGAGGCTCCGTTGGAGCTTTAAAGGCCATGGGTGCCCTGGATATGGGGTTAGACGAAGAGGAACTACAGCCTTTGGTGAACCAGTGGCGCATGGCCAATCCCCATATTGTGGCCTTCTGGTGGGTCATTGATAAGGCCTCAAAAGAGGTCTATGAGACTAGGGAACCTCAAAAAGTAGGGAATCTGCTTCTTTATTACCAGGCTGGGATGTTTTTCATCGCCCTTCCTTCAGGTCGCAAGCTAGCCTATGTCAAACCTCGGATGGAGCTGAATGCTTTTGGGAAGCCAGGGCTCACTTATGAAGGAATTGGAGAGAATAAGAAATGGAGTCGTATAGACACATATGGTCCCAAGCTAGTGGAGAACATCGTCCAGGGCATTGCCAGAGACTTGTTGGCTCATGGCATGATGCAACTACAGAAACAAGAACTTGACATTGTCCTTCATGTGCATGACGAAGCCGTGGTAGAAGTTAAAGAGGGAGAAGCTAGTGTTGAAGAAGTCTGTCAGCTATTTGCCACCCTACCAGACTGGGCGGAAGGACTCCCTCTAAGAGCTGATGGCTATGCCTGTCAATTTTATCAGAAAGATTAAGGAGGAAAGAATGGACCTTTCGATTTCGCTCGGAAATAAACGAACAGATAAGGTGTGGACACAAACGACCTATTCGCTAGAACAGTTTGAGGCGCGGATCTCAAGGACGATTCGCACAGCAGAAACGGTAGCCGAGTACCAAAGGCTGCCTAAGGCTAAGCAAGATAGCATCAAAGATGTGGGAGGTTTTGTTCTTGGACGGCTGGATAAGGGGAGGCGGAAAAAGGATGCAGTTCTTGCGCGTTCTGCTCTGACGCTGGATATGGACTTTGCGACTCCCAGCATTATGGAAGAGATTGAGCTTTTCTTTTCCTTCTTTGCTTATTTCTATTCGACCCATAAGCATACGAGTGAGCATCCAAGACTGCGGCTCATTATCCCTTTATCACGAGAAGTAACGGCTGAGGAATACCAAGCAGTCGCAAGAAAAGTGGCTGAGGATATTGGGATGGAGCTCTTTGATGATACGACCTATGAACCGAGCCGCCTCATGTACTGGCCTTCCACCTCACAAGACGGAGCATTTGTTTTTAAGAAACTTGAGGGAGATTTCCTCAACCCTGATCAAGTCTTGGCCCGTTATCAGAATTGGAAGGATACGACTGAGTGGCCGGTATCCAGTCGGCAGAATAAACTGCTGGAGCGGGCCATGGCCAAGCAATCAGATCCACTAGAAAAGACGGGCTTGATTGGGGCCTTCAATCGGACTTACACGATTACAGAAGCGATTGAGAAGTTTCTGGGAGAAGTTTACAAAGCTTCCAGCATCCCAGGGCGCTTTGACTATGTCCATGCGACAACCAGTGCTGGTCTGGTCATCTATGATGATAAGTTTGCTTATAGCCATCATGCGACAGATCCTTATGGACATCGTTTGCTTTCAGCATTTGACCTGGTCCGTCTGCACCTCTTTGGGGATCAAGATGATGAGGACAAGAAGGATACCACCAAGCAGCCATCTTATAAAGCCATGCAGGACTTTGTATTAAAGGATGTGGCAACGAGGGAGACGCTGGCCAGAGAGCGCTTGGCAGATGCGACCCTCGAGTTTACAGATAGGGATAACTGGCAGTCGAGCTTGGAATTGGATAAGACGGGGCGCGTCAAGGACACGCTTTCTAATATTGCGACCATACTGCACTTTGATCCGAACCTACAGAATATTGTTTACAATGAGTTCAAAAATGTCATCGATGTGATCGGTGAGCTTCCCTGGAGACGCTCGCGACCAGGTTGGAATGATTCCGATCTGGCCAATGCCAAGCTCTATTTTGAGCGGGTCTATGGGATTTGGTCCCCGACCAAGTTCAAGGATGCTCTACTTGCAGTGGTCACATCCTACCGGATTTATCACCCTATTAAGGAATATCTGGAACCCTTGGAGTGGGACGGCATCGAGCGGATTGATTCGCTGCTTATTGTTTATCTGGGGGCCAAGGATACAGCTTATACCAGAGCTGTCATGCGAAAGACCATGGTGGCAGCTATTGCCCGGATCTATGAACCTGGTATTAAGTTTGATTCGATTCTTGTCTTAAATGGTCCGCAAGGACTGGGCAAGTCCACCTTCTTTTTTAAGCTGGGCCAAGAATGGTTCTCTGACTCCTTAGCCATTTCTGATATGCGCGATAAAACAGCAGCGGAGAAACTGCAGGGCTATTGGATCCTGGAGATATCCGAGATGACCGGGATACGGAAAACGGATGTGGAAACTGTGAAGGCTTTTATCTCTCGGCAGGACGATAAGTTTCGTCAGGCTTATGGAGTCAATGTAGAAAGTCATCCACGCGCCTGTATCATTGTGGGGTCAACCAATTCAGAAGGTGGTTTCTTACGAGATGTGACGGGGAACCGGCGCTTTTGGCCAGTGCGGGTGTCTGAGAACAGTCCTTTGAAGCCTTGGGAGCTAACAGATGTGGATCAACTGTGGGCCGAAGCCAAGGTCTATTATGAAGCGGGAGATGAGCTCTTTCTCAAAGGGACTGCCGAAAAAGAAGCCAATCGAGAGCGGCAGGAAGCGATGGAATCTGATGACCGGGAAGGCATTGTAGCTGAGTACCTGGATACCTTATTGCCAGATAACTGGGCCAAGATGGACTTATATGAGCGACGGACTTTCTTGGCTGGTAGTGACTTTGGCAGTCAGACTTTGAAAGGGACAGAGCAACGTGACCGGGTCTGCATTATGGAAATTTGGTGTGAGTGTTTTGGAAAGGAACGACAGAATATCAAAAAGGCTGATTCCTATGAAATTGAAGGAATTCTAAATAAGATCGGTGGCTGGAATAAGTACACTGGAAACACGACTGGTAAGATGAAATTTTCTCTGTATGGCACTCAACGAGCTTTTGTCCGGGTGTCGTAAGGCAACTTGGAAAGCCTTAGTTGGTTTCCAAAGGTTTTCGATTTTACCTTTTAGCAACCGAATGGGAAACCTCTCAAAGCCGTTGCCAATAGTGGTTTCTCTAGTACTAGTTTCCTTAGTTGCCTATTTTCTCTAAGAGAGTAGTGTTACTACTAGTAAAATAGGGGTAATGGGCACCCATACGCGCGTAAGGAGTTTGAACCCTTTTGGCAACCCTTATCGGAAACCCTGGGAGAAGAAAGATGCGAGAACGAGAAATTGAAGAAAAATTGAGAGTAGAAAGTAAAAAGCGAGGTGGCCTTGCCATGAAGTTTGTCTCACCTGGTTTGGTGGGAGTACCTGATCGCATTGTGGTTTTACCTCAAGGCCGGCTTGGTTTTGTGGAGTTAAAAGCCCCAGGAGAAAGGCCGAGAAGAATTCAGGTCAGGCGTATGGAACAGTTAAGAAAGCTAGGTTTTCTGGTTTATGTGCTGGACGATAAAGAAAAGATTGGAGAAATACTAGATGACATACAAGGCACATCCTTATCAAGAGGTGGCGACTCGATTCATTGAGGAGCATGAGACAGCTTGTTTGATTCTTGATATGGGACTAGGAAAGACCGTGATTACCTTAACGGCATTGTGGAATTTGATATTGGATTCATTTGAGGTCAGAAAAGTCTTGGTCATTGCCCCGCTTCGAGTGGCCAGTCATACTTGGAAGAGTGAGCTCGACAAGTGGGAGCATTTAAAGGGCCTTGATATTTCAATAGCCATTGGCAGTGAATCAGAACGGAGAGTAGCTTTATCACGCGTAGCCTTTATCTATACCATTAACCGGGAAAATATCGTCTGGTTGATTCAGAATCATCTCTTTGATTTTGATATGGTGGTGATTGATGAGCTATCTAGCTTCAAGTCTTATCAAGCCAAACGATTCAAAGCTTTACAGAAAGTTCGATTTAAAATCAAGCGCATGGTTGGTCTGACGGGAACTCCTGGAAACATCATGGACCTATTTTCTGAGATTGGCATTTTAGATGGCGGAGAGCGTTTAGGGCGCTTTATCACAGGATTTCGCAATCAGTATTTTGACCCCGACAAACGAAATGGTCAGGTTATCTTTTCTTATAAGCCAAAGGATGGCGCAGAAGAAGCGATTTATGACAAGATAGCGGATATGACGATTTCTATGAAGGCAGTCGATTATCTCAATATGCCAGAACGAGTGGACAATGAAGTACTGGTTGAAATGTCGGAGCATGAACTGGCTGTTTATAAAGAGTTTAAAACAGAGATGATGGTTTCTATCAAGGGGCAGGTACTTGATGCCGTAAACAGTGCCAGCCTTTCGAATAAATTACTGCAGATGTCTAATGGCATGGTTTATGATGAGAATCGAAAGGCGGTACTCTTGCATGATCAGAAGTTAGTGGCTCTTGAAGAAATGGTGGAGAGTATGAATAACCGGCCTTTGTTAGTCGCTTATTGGTTCCAGCATGATTTGAAACGCATCAAGGAACGTTTTTCAGAAGCTAGAGTGATTCAAAGCAATCAGGATATTGAGGACTGGAACAAGGGAAAGATAGTCCTTGGTTTGGTTCACCCGGCAAGCAGTGGTCATGGACTGAATCTTCAAGCTGGCGGTCATACCATTTGTTGGTTCGGCTTAACTTGGTCTTTGGAGCTGTACCAGCAACTTAATGCCAGGCTCTGGCGTCAAGGGCAGAAAGAAACGGTGGTTGTTCACCACATCATTACAAAGAGCACGATGGACGAACAAGTCATGAAACGATTGAAAGAAAAGGACATCTCTCAGCAATCCCTGATTGATGCCGTCAAATATGAATTGAGAGAGGAGGAAGCGGATGGATAAAATAGAGAGCCTTTTCTATGATTACAAGAACATGGAAAAGGAGATGAAGCTCTTACGTAGTCAGTTGGACCAGTTTGTCGGTATCTCAGAAAATGAGATGCTGGATACCATGGTCTATGGTCGGTCTGATGAACCAAGGGTACAGACCAGTAAGAATCCTTATCGCAGTGAGATCATTGCTTTATCCTACAAGGAAGAAACAGAGAAAGCCAATCGGGAGCTTTATCAATATTTGTCAAAGCGCTACTGTCGTTTAGTTCAGGAATTGCATTTTTTTGAAGTAGCTATCAGTCAGCTTCCAGATGATTTGGCGGAGTTTGTGACGGATTTAGTCATTGTGTCAGAAAGCTGGGACAATCTCATGGTCAAGTACCATATCAGCCGCAGTACCATTAGCAGGTGGAAGCAGAAAGCCATTAAGGAACTGCGATTGATTTATGCCATTAGAAACCAGCAGTTAGAAGATTTTTTACTTAGCTAGAGGAGAACCATATGTGCAAACGAGGCGATATTTATTACGTAGATTTTGGAAATCAGAAAAACAGTCATATTCAGCAAGGGATTCGACCGGCCATCGTCGTCAGCAATAATAAAGCTAACGATCATTCTCATTTGGTTACGGTTGTTCCTCTAACCAAGCAGGTTCAAAAGAAAAAGCACCTGCCTACTCATGTGTATCTACCTAAGAAAGTTTTCAAAGGGCTCAAATGGTCCAGCTTGGTTTTAGCAGAACAGGTCCTTACGGTGGATAAGTTTCAGCTGAAAAATAAGGTCATGACTATTCGAGAAGAAGCCTGGCTGGTGCGGATTGACCGGGCTTTACGGGTGCAGATAGGAGTTTAAAAAATTTTGAATAATCTTCGCTAATCACTTGATAAATAAAGAGTAGTACTGTAACATACATTTACAAAAAAGAAAAGGGGTAAAGCCATTAAAAAAATAAAGGAGGCAGAAACATGTGGCAAGAAGGAATATTTACAAGTCACAATCGAAAGGTGGTTTACCTAGCGAAGGTAAGCACTGAACCTTTCGAGGATGGAATAGACAACGGACGCATCTTTAAATTGGGAGTGGACGTAGACGGTGAGGAAGTCATTAGTTACGACAGGGGTTGGGAAATGTATCCGGAAGATAAAAGCCTAGAAGAAATTTTGGACCAGATTCTAGAACGTTTTCCAGCTTAAATATAGAGCGCAGAAATATTTGAAGTTTCTGCCTTAAAAATGTCTGAGATACAAGAAATGGTCATTTCAGGCATTTTTTTGTACATTTGAGAGGCTAGCAACCCCTGATCAGTTGTTTTTAGTTATACTAGAAGTACCAACAGAAAGAGGTGCTACACTTGAAAATCTTAGAAGTTGAAACCCTATCTACTTTATTTGTTTCAGGAGTTTATATCTACCATATCAAGTTTCAATTCTTAACACTTTATAATCAACAAACCTACAGCATGCAGGTTATGCCAGTGACAAAGGAAGCCATCTCAGATATGGCAGCATACATAATGGAGAATTATTACAGGCGCATGGTTCGTTGTTCATTTGCGTAATAGGTCTACTTAACGTATAATATAATGTAGATGAGATATTCTCATGTCATCACTTTGATGAGACAAGTGACGGTTCTGACTTGTTGGTAAACAAAAATTAACCGAGTGTGAAATGAGAATTTTTAATTTGAGTGGTCGGCTCATGGTCAATCTGATATTAATCTTGGACATAAGAGCCAAGCGGGTGGCAGATACCAGAATAAACCGACTAAAATAAATGGCTTACAGCTTGCTGTAGGCCGTTTTTGTTTAGAATGTGGAAAAAATTTTGCTAATCACTTGCATAACCCCCTTTCTTATTGTATAATGACTATAGAAAGAGGCGATTCACTGCCTATATCCCAAATGTGAGCGTTAAAGGAGGCGATTCACTGCCTATATCCCAAATGTGAGCGTTAAAGGAGGCGATTCACTGCCTACACCCCAAAGTGAAACTAAGCTAGGAGTTTCCTAGCTTTTTATATATAAATTACACGGAGAAACTCTAGTGAAGTTCTTAAACGATTCTATTGCTTTTTATGAAATTGACAATGATTACATTGAATATCTATATCAAGTTGATTCCAATGTATATTACCATCCTTCTTACAGAGCAACGATAAAGCCATACGTAGGTATACTGGTTGATATTGGAAATATCAAGTATTTCATTCCATTAACGTCTGCGAAGAAAAAGCATAAAAAGCAACCAATGCGAAGTCGTGATTATTTAATGATTTACGATTTAGTTGATAAGAACTCCAATGAGAAAAATGCAATTTATCGTGATCATCCAAACTCATTAGATGAAAAATATCACATTCTTGCTGTCTTAGATATTAGAAAAATGATTCCAGTTGCAGAGGGAGCGTATAAGAAAATAGAATTCAAAACTCTTGAATTGAACTACCAATTCCTATTTTACAAGGAGCATAAGTTTTGTAAGTCCGAACAAGACAAAATCATCTCGTATGCGTCTAAAATCTATAGTAAGACGATAGCAAAAGGGAGCGCTCTGAGTAAATTTCATTGTGATTATGTTGCGCTAGAGAAAGCTTTGCAAAATTATAAATAAGTTAGAAAGACGTTTTAAATCGCGTCTTTTTTATTTGTCAAATAAAAACTGCAAAAATCAAAAAGAAGGAACTACCCCGGTACTAGGGTGGAACTAGTGCGGTACTAAAGCGTAACTACCCCGGAACTAATACGGTACTAAGTCGGTACTGCTTTGCACGAAATATTGTGATATGATTAAGATGTGAAAAAATATAGAGAGGGGTGAAGGCCATGCCAAGACGACCCGCTCTGCCTTGCAAGCATCCAAACTGTCCAAGGCTAGTGCCTTACGGTTCCAAGTATTGTGAGGAACATAGCCACCTTCATTCACTGGAAGTAAAGTCCACAAAGGCAAAAGGGTACGATTCACGATGGAACAAAGCCAGACTTCGTTTCTTGAAGATTCATCCATTTTGCGTACGGTGCCTGAATCGGAATCGTTACAGGCGGGCGACGGTGGTGGACCATATCGTTCCACATCGAGGAAATCAAAAATTGTTCTGGGATGAGGGCAACTGGCAACCTCTTTGTAAATCCTGTCATGACCATAAAACCATGACCGAAGACCATACTCCAATTTATGGATATGATTTTTAGTGAAGGGGAGGGGGGGATAAAATCTCTGTGAGCTGTCTCTCACAAGACCGTGGCCCCCTCAAACGTGCATTTTCGCAAAATGCAAAAGGGGTATATTTTTTGAAGAAATAAATAACTGAGAAACAAGCTGTAACAAGATGTTATGGCTGATTTTTCTTTCGTTTTATGGTTTAAAAGGTTAGAGATTTCAGTAAAGAAAGGAGGCAGAAATGGACGATTTTCAACGAAAACAGATTAGAAAACTACGTTCTGAAGGTTTGGGATACCAATCAATTGGAAAGATAGTCGGTTTGTCTAGGGATTCTGTTCGCAATTACTGCAAACGCAATCCGGAACTATTGGGCTATCGAAATGCCGTCACAAAGATGATGAAAGACCAAGCCAGCGGCCTTCCTTGTTGCCTTCACTGTAAAGAAACCTTTATCCCCAAAGGAACTGGGCGACCTAAGAAGTTTTGTTCAGATGCCTGTCGGAGATACTGGTGGCAGAACCATCCAGAATTACATCAGAAGCAAAATACAGCTTACTATGAATTGACTTGCAAACATTGCGGTAAGTCTTTTTTATCATACGGCAATGCGAACCGGAAGTTTTGTAGCCATGCCTGCTATATTCAATCTCGTTTTTACTAAGGAGGTAGTATGAAAGTCACACAAGATATGACATGGGTTTCTTTACCCGTTGACTCTTTAAAACCAGCAGCTTATAACCCACGAAAGAAACTCAAGAAGGGTGATAAGGAATACGAAAAAATCAAGAAATCCATTGTGGAGTTTGGTTATGTTGACCCGATTATTGTTAATTTCGATGGCACTGTAATTGGAGGCCATCAACGACTGACCGTCTTATCTGACTTAGGCTATAAAGAAGTTCAATGTGTTCAGGTTCGGATTTATGATGAGAATAAGGTGAAGGCTCTGAATGTTGCTTTAAATAAAATCACAGGCGCGTGGAATGAAGAACTTCTCGCAGACCTGATGGTGGACTTGCAAGATGCGGATTTCAATTTAGACCTAACCGGTTTTGAAGCCCCGGAAATCGATCAGCTATTTTCTAAGGTTCACAACAAGGAAGTGAAAGAAGATGACTTTGATGTAGATGGGGAGCTGACAAAACCGACTATCTCAAAACAAGGAGATATCTGGCATCTTGGGAAACACCGAGTGATTTGTGGTGATTCTACAAAGCTAGAAACTTATCAGCTTCTCCTGGGAGATAAGAAGGCCAACCTTGTCGTAACTGACCCTCCTTACAATGTTAATGTGGAAGAAACTGCGGGAAAAATCAAAAATGATGATATGTCCGATGCGGATTTTTATCAGTTCCTTTTTAACATGTTTGTCAATGTAGAACAGTCCATGGAGGATGATGCTTCCATCTATGTTTTCCATGCAGATACAGAAGGATTGAATTTCAGAAGGGCCTTTAAGGATGCTGGCTTTTATCTGAGCGGTTGTTGCGTTTGGAAAAAGAATGCTCTGGTATTAGGTAGAAGCCCTTACCAGTGGCAACATGAACCTGTGCTCTATGGCTGGAAACAAAAAGGAAAACACCAATGGTTTTCTGATAGAAAGCAGACGACCATTTGGGAATATGACCGTCCAAAATCCAGCAAAGAGCATCCAACTATGAAACCTGTTCAGCTCATGGCTTATCCGATTCAAAATTCTTCTATGCGAGGGACTCTTGTTCTAGACCCATTTTTAGGCAGTGGCTCTACCCTGATTGCGGCTGATCAGACAGGTCGAATTTGTTATGGCATTGAACTGGATGAGAAGTTTGTGGATGTTATTGTCAAACGCTACATGGAAGCAACAGAAAAGACGGATGTGAAACTAATCCGTGAAGGCAGGACCTTATCTTTTGAAGAAGCTGTGAATGAAATGGAGGAAGCACAATGACGATAACTTTTCTGGATTTCTTTGCAGGAATCGGTGGCTTTCGTTGTGGATTAGAGTTGACGGGAATGAAATGTATTGGCTATTGCGAGAAGGATAAGTTTGCAAGAAAATCATATGAAGCCATGTATGAAACGAAAGGAGAATGGTTCCATGACGATATCACAAGCATCAACCCAGCACAACTTCCAAAAGCAGATTTATGGTGTGCGGGAAGCCCTTGTCAAAATCTGTCTATCGCAGGAAAGCGAGCCGGATTATACGGTGAACGAAGTGGACTCTTTTTTAGATTTGTTGCTTTGCTCGAAAGCCAAGAAGAAAAGGATAAACCCGAGTGGATACTCCTTGAAAATGTTAAGGGACTTTTATCAAGCAGCCGGGGACGAGATTATCTCGACTATCTCTCTAGTCTGGGGCAAGCAGGGTATGACCTCGAATGGCAGATTTTTAATTCCAAAGATTACGGAGTCGCACAAAACAGAGAACGAGTCTATACTCTCGGACATCTTAGAAGCAGAGGTAGACGACAAGTATTACCTGTCCGCAGAGAAAGCAGCAGCCATCTTAAGCAGCTTATAGGTGGCATGCAAAGTTACAGAGTTTATGATACTTCTGGCATTTCAACGACTCTTGTTGGTGAGGGAGGCGGAGTAGGTGCTAAAACAGGACTTTATATGATTGACCAATCTTTGACAGCTCCCAAGGTAACAAATACAGCACGCTGTATCACTGCTCGCTATACATCAGGGGTGACAAAAAGAACAGCTATGAATACAGCAGTTTTAGAAGTTGCTGAGCAAGAGGGGATAAAGGTTCGCAATGGTACTAAGAAAGGTTATCAAGTTGCGAATGTTGGAGATTCAGTTGATTTATCTTATCCAGGATCCAGAACAAGAAGAGCACGAGTTGGAAAAGGATTGGCTCATAACCTTTCTTGCGGAGGGCAAATGGGAGCTGTTGTCTGGAAGGGAAAAACAGTTAAGATTCGAAGATTGACTCCTAAAGAATGCTTCAGGCTTCAAGGATTTCCTGATGAGTTATTTGAAAAAGCTTGTGCCGTAAATTCGGATGCTCAGTTGTATAAACAAGCAGGTAACGGTGTGACAGTATCAGTTGTATTTGCTATTGGGAAAGCCATTCTAAATGCGATAAAGGAAAATCATGACGAATAATCTTCCTGAATCAGAAACCAAGCATTATCTTGAAAAAATTGCTGTTCAATTGGAGTCGTTTCCATCGATATCACCAGTTTCCAAAATACAACTTCAGGAACTGCTTATGCATATTAAGAGGGCATTGAAGACCAATCAGTTTGGTTATCTAGAATTGAAATATATCAATCAAATGATTGAGCAATTGATTGTGGAGACCACTCTTGAAAGTCAAAAAATATTCGAATAATTATCTCTTGTGACTGGATAAATATGTATAATAGAGCTATTATACCACTGAACAAATTGAACCCCAAAGGAGAACAAAGATGAATGCGAAGATTGTAGAATTATTAAAAAAGCGGTATCCTGCTGGAACAAGGGTGCGACTCTTAAAAATGGAAGACCCGAATCCAGTGCCAATTGGTATGTTGGGAACGGTGGAAGATGTAGATGATATTGGTTCCTTGGTTGTTCAATGGGACAATGGCCGACAACTCCATGTGTTACATGGTATTGATGAAGTAGAGAAAATCGATTCATAAGAAATTAAGCCTTCGGGCTTTTTCTTGTGGGCTGAAGGGGGTGAGGGCATGGCACAAAAGGGCAGAAAGCCCAAACCAACCAGTTTGAAAATCTTGGAAGGTAATCCTGGCAAGCGCCCCCTTCCAAAGAATGAAATTCAGCCTAAGAAGAAAGCCCCTAGATGCCCTTCCTGGCTTGAAGAAGATGCTAAAAAAGAATGGAAGCGTATAGGTAAAATCCTGGAAGGGTTGGGACTTTTAACTGATATGGATATGATGGCTTTTGCGGGTTACTGCCAAGCTTATGCACGCTGGAAGGAAGCAGAAGAGTTTCTTTCAAAACACGGCTCTATCATCAAAACTCCCAATGGCTATCTCCAACAAGTGCCACAAGTTTCCATTTCTCAGACCAATCTCAAAATCATGCTCAAGTTCTGTGAGCAGTTTGGCTTAACGCCATCTGCCAGAACACGGCTGGCTTCAATGGATACAGAAGTGGGTTCAGGAGATGAAATGGAAGATTTACTTGGAGGTCGCTTATGACGTATCACTATATCCCTTCTCCCTTCATGCTTCCAACTTCTCATTATGATGAGAAAAAGGCAGACCGGGCAGTAACCTTCATTCAGAATCTCTGCCACACCAAAGGGCGCTGGGCGGGACAGAAATTCTTATTATTACCCTGGCAGGAACAAATTGTACGTGACCTTTTTGGTATCGTAAAGGAAGATGGGAATCGACAGTTCCTGACGGCCTATGTAGAGATTCCCAAAAAGAATGGGAAGTCTGAACTGGCTGCTGCAATTGCTCTTTATCTCTTATACGCAGATGGGGAAGCCAGTGCCGAAGTGTATGGAGCAGCTTGTGACCGAAATCAGGCTTCTATTGTTTTTGATGTGGCCAAGCAAATGGTTTTGATGAGCAGGGCTTTAGAAAAACGCTCCAAAGTCATGGGTGCCACTAAACGTATCATCAATTATTCCAATGCAGGCTTCTATCAAGTATTATCGGCTGAAACTGGAACCAAGCATGGACTCAATGTATCAGGTTTGGTCTTTGATGAAATCCATGCCCAGCCCAATCGTCATTTGTATGATGTCTTAACCAAAGGGAGTGGTGATGCCAGAGAGCAGCCCCTCTTTTTTATTATCACGACAGCAGGAAATGACAAAAACTCCATCTGCTATGAACTGCATACCAAGGCCTTAGATATACTAAAGGGGCGAAAAAAAGATAGTACCTTTTATCCAGTTGTTTATGGCCTTTCAGAAGAAGATGATTGGAACGATGAAGAGAATTGGCTAAAGGCTAATCCCTCCCTTGGTCATACAATTGGGATTGACCGGGTTCGAGAAGCTTATCTGAATGCCTTAGATAACCCGGCAGAAGAAAATGTATTCAAGCAATTGCGACTCAATATCTGGACCAATTCAGCTGTGACTTGGATTCCGGAACATATCTACGATAAAGGAAGACAGCCGATTGATGTTGAGAGTCTCAAAGGAAGAGATTGTTATGCTGGTCTGGATTTATCTTCCACTTCAGATATTACAGCCTTTGTCCTAATCTTCCCACCAAGAAATGAAGCAGAGAACTATCAAGTTCTTCCATATTTTTGGTTGCCTGAAGAAACCTTGGTTCTTAGATCTAGACGAGACCATGTGTTGTACGATGTCTGGAAAAAGAAAGGATTTCTTCTTACCACGGAAGGGAATGTTGTTCATTATGGATTTATTGAACGGTACATTGAAAAACTGTCCACTATCTATCATATCAAAGAAATTGCCTATGACCGCTGGAATGCGACACAGATGGTTCAGAACTTAGAAGGCATGGGCTTAACAATGGTTCCATTTGGTCAGGGCTATAAGGACATGAGTCCACCTTCCAAAGAGTACTATAAACTTATGATGGAAGGTAAAATCCAGCATGGAGGTCATCCGGTTCTAAAATGGATGGCCCAAAACGTAGTCATGAGACAGGACCCAGCCGGAAATATTAAGCCTGATAAAGAAAAATCTGTCGAAAAGATTGACGGGATTATTGCGACCATTATGGCTTTAGACAGGTGCATTCGACATCAAAAGAATGACGGTAGTATTTATGATGAGCGAGGAATCTTATACTTTTAAATTTATTAGATTTTCCACAATTGAAAGAGTGATTGTAAAGCATCTCAAGCGAGGTGCTTTTTTTCATGCCTAGAAAAGGAGATGACTATGGGAATATTGGAACGATTAGGACTAAAACGACAGAGGGGAGAGCCCAAAAATAAGTATGAAGGGAATGACTTTTCGCTACTCTTTGGTCGAACCACGAGTGGGAAAACGGTCAATGAACGGACGGCATTACAAACGACAGCGGTCTATGCCTGCGTAAGGATTCTGTCAGAGACCATTGCATCTTTACCTCTTCATGTTTATCGATACACCGAAGGAGGAAAAGCAAAGGATACGGAACATGTCCTTTACACGCTTTTGCATGATGAGCCGAATCCTGACATGACATCTTTTGTCTTTCGGGAAACCTTGATGAGCCATCTCTTGATCTGGGGAAATGCCTATTCTCAGATTCTTCGTGACCGTTCAGGTCAGGTGATTGGACTGTATCCTTTGCTGCCGGATCAGATGAGTGTTCACCGTAGTGAAAAGGGCAAGCTCTATTATGTTTACAATCGCTATGAGGAAGACAATCCTAATTTTCAGGAAAAAGGGAGCATCGTCTTATCACAAGAAGAAGTGCTTCACATTCCGGGATTAGGGTTTGATGGTCTGATTGGTTATTCTCCGATTGCTCTGGCAAAGAATGCAGTGGGGATGACACTTGCTTGTGAAGAATATGGCGCTAGTTTCTTTGGCAATGGGGCTAACCCTGGGGGAGTTCTCGAACACCCGGGTATCTTAAAAGACCCAGGAAAGGTCCGAGATTCCTGGAATGCAGTCTATCAGGGGACACGAAATGCTCATAAGGTCGCAGTCCTGGAAGAAGGGATGAGCTATAAGCAAATTGGCATTCCGCCTGAAGAAGCGCAGTTCTTGGAAACACGCAAATTTCAAATTAATGAGATTGCGCGTCTCTTTCGGATTCCACCGCACATGGTAGGAGATTTAGAGAAGTCCAGTTTTTCTAATATTGAGCAACAATCTCTTGAGTTTGTTAAGTATACCTTGGACCCCTGGGTGGTTCGGTTTGAACAGGCTTTTAAGAAAAGTTTGCTGCTGCCGGAAGAGAAGAAGACCCATTTCATCAAATTTAATGTGGACGGCTTGCTTCGTGGGGATTACCAAAGTCGGATGAATGGCTATGCGATTGGCCGACAAAACGGTTGGCTATCAACCAATGACATCAGGAAGTTAGAAGAACTTAACCCTATACCGTCAGAAGAAGGTGGTGACCTTTATCTCATTAATGGAAATATGACCAAGTTAAAGGATGCAGGAGGATTTATGAAAACAAATCAAGAAGGAGAGAGTCATGAATAAATTTTGGAATTTCAGCGAGGATGAAATGGGGCGCGTACTGCATCTAAATGGCACAATCGCCAGTGAATCCTGGGTGGATGATGATGTGACTCCACAAATCTTTAAGAATGAACTCATGAGTGGCAGTGGTCCATTGACCTTATGGATTAATTCACCGGGTGGAGATGTCTTTGCGGCAGCCCAAATCTACAACATGTTAATGGACTACAAAGATGACGTGACCGTCAATATTGATGGCATTGCAGCTTCGGCAGCCAGTGTCATTGCTATGGCGGGAACCACCGTCAATATGAGTCCAGTAGCTATGATGATGATTCACAATCCGATGACAGTCGCAATTGGCGATTCTAAAGAAATGGAGAGAGCCATTGCTATGTTATCGGAAGTCAAAGAGTCCATTCTCAATGCCTATGAAATTAAGACTAGTTTATCTCGGGTACAGCTATCCCACTTGATGGATGCTGAGTCTTGGTTTAATGCTAAGAAGGCTCTTGAACTTGGATTTGCGGATTCTATTTTGTATGAGCCTGCACCTCATGAAGATGGGACGGTTCAAAGTATGATGTTTAGTCGAGCAGCGGTGACCAACCAGCTGCTTTTAAAATTGGCTGATAAAAAACCTCAGCCCAAAACACCAGTTTCTCAGTTAGAGAAACGGTTGTCACTCTTGAAATAAGAAAGGAATAACCATGAGTAAAATTTTACAATTGCGGGAAAAACGAGCACAGGTATGGGAGAAAGCAAAAAGCTTTCTGGATACCTGTCGGGATGATAAGGGGCTGGTTTCTGTAGAAGATACGGCCCGTTATGAAGAAATGGAAGATGAGGTTGTTCGCCTTGGTAAAGAGATTGAACGCTTGGAGCGGCAGGAAGCACTGGATAAGGAATTAGCCAGTCCGGTTAGTCAAGCGATTGTTGCCAATCCAACTGTAGGCGGAGGAAATCCAAAAGGCGGACGTTCCTCTAAAGCCTATAACACAGCTTTTTGGAACAATATCCGCAAGAAAAACTTCTATGATATCGAAAATACCCTCAGTATTGGAGACGACTCACGTGGCGGTTACTTGGTTCCAGATGAATATGAGAAACGCCTGATTCAGGCTCTTCAAGAAGAAAACTTCATGCGGAGTCTTGCAACGGTCATTCAGACTTCAAGCGGGGAGCGGAAGATTCCAGTTGTGTCAGGGAACGGTGAAGCCACTTGGATGGATGAGAACTCTAAGTTTAAGGAATCAGAAGATACCTTTAGTCAAGTAACGCTTGGTTCCCATAAGGTTGGAACAGCCATTAAGATTTCTGATGAGCTGCTCTATGATTCCGTCTTTGATTTGGAAAGCTATATGGCTAATGAATTTGCTCGTCGTATTGGTGTGAAGGAAGAAGAAGCTTTTCTGATTGGTGATGGAACAGGTAAGCCAACTGGAATTTTTCAAACGGTCACTGAAGGGGCGACTAGTGGTGGTGCGACGATTACCTTTGACGATGTCATGGATTTGTATCACTCGCTTAAATCACCTTATCGGAAAAATGCAGTATGGATTTTGAACGATTCGACTGTCAAAGCCTTACGGAAACTCAAGGACAATAATGGCAACTATATCTGGCAGCCATCTGTTCAAGCTGGTGTACCAGATATGATTCTGAATCGTCCTTATTTCACCTCTAGCTTTGTACCAACGATTGATACAGGTAAGAAAGTTTTGGCTTTCGGTGACTTTTCTTACTACTGGATTGCGGACCGTCAAGGACGTTCCTTTAAGCGTCTGAATGAGCTCTATGCAGAAAGTGGTCAAGTTGGCTTCCTTGCTAGTCAGCGTGTGGATGGTAAGTTAATTCTGAATGAAGCGGTTAAAGTTTTGACCATGAAATGAGGCTTCTCATGAAGATTAGTTTGGAGGAAGCAAAGAACTATCTAAGGGTTGAACACTCAGAGGATGACCACTTGATTCAAGTCATGATTTCTGCCAGTGAAGAGTTGTGTTCCAGTATCCTACGCAAGAATCTGGAGGAAGTGACGGAGGAGAAAGAAGTTGACTTCCTTCAGACGATTGTTTTGTTTGGGACAGCTTATCTTTACGAGCACCGAGAAGAAGGAGGGCAGGAGAGTTTGGTAGAACTCCTCAAGGCTCTTCTTTCTGCTCACAGAAGGGATGTGTTCTGATGAAGATAGCTCCATTAAGCAAACGGGTTTTCTTTGAAAAACGAGTCATTGTGAAAGATGCTATTGGCAATGAAAGCAGTCAGTGGCAGCAATTGTTTTCTAGGTGGTGTTCCTGCAAGGTACTTCTTGAAACGGAAGGCACTGCAACAGTAATGGTCAAGAATATTCATCAGTTACGCTTTACGCTGCGCTATGACCCAGCTATTCAAGAGTTGGATAGTAAAACCACTCGTCTACGCTTTGATAATAAGGTTTATAATATCAAGGCCATTGATTCGTTGACTTATCCTCAGAAGATAATCCTGATAGATGCGACAGAGGAGGTACAATATGCCAACAATTGACCCGTCTGACCTAGCTCGGGTTGTTCAAAAGGAGTTAGAAGATTATGTTGAAAGGTCTACTGAAACAGTGAAAGCAGTGGTGGAAGACAGTACGCAGGAAGCCGTCAATGAGTTAAAGCAACATTCTCCAAAAAATCGGGGAAAATATGCTCGAGGATGGACCTCTACCGCGACTAAAGAAACGAATCTAGCTTTGACAAAAACGATTCATAATCGAACACCAGGACTGACGCATCTCTTAGAAAATGGTCATGCCAAACGAGGCGGTGGTAGGGTTGAAGGAATTCGGCATATTGCTCCTGTTGAAGAAAAGATGATTCGACAATTTGAAGAGCGCTTGAAGGAGAAGTTATGAAAAAAGATGAGTGGTTTCCATTTTTAAGCAGTCTAGGTTTGTCCTGTGCTTACCACCATTTTGAGGAGGGGCATAGTCCAGCTCCTCCCTTTTTGGTGTATTGGTTTCCTGCTTCTCAGAATTATGGAGCAGATAATCTGGCTTATCACAAAGGAAGTCAAGTCAGACTGGAGCTTTATACCGAGAAAAAAGACCTTGGTTTAGAAGAGAAAATAGAAGCGGCACTCGACATTCATTCTCTCTTTTTTGACAAGGAAGAAACCTATCTGGATACAGAAAAGCTGTATCAGGTTATTTATCATTTAAGTCAATAGAAAGGAAAAATCCGATGGAGAAAAATAAAGTCACCTTTGGTTTGCAGGATGTCCATTGGGCAGAAGTGACCAAAGAAGGAGATGATGGGTCGCTGACCTACGGAGCAGTGGAGCGACTTAGGGGTGCCGCAGAGCTGACCTTGGAGCCACAAGGCGATTCTGGTTCATATAAAGCAGACAACATCAATTTTTATACGACAGAATCCAATGATGGCTATGAAGGAACTCTGAAACTGGCTCTTTTGACACAGGAATTTTTGACCCGAGTGTTGGGAGAAACTATCGATGCCCAGAGTAAAGTCATCTCAGAAATTGCAAGCAGCGAAAAGAAAAACTTTGCTTTAATGTTTCGCTTTGAAGGGGATAAGAAAGAAACGCTTCATGTGCTCTATTATTGTTATGCAAGCCGGCCAACCGTTGCTTCTAAAACAAAGAGCGGTTCAGACATCAACGAAGTAGAATTGAAATTCAAAGCCAGTCCTCGGCCGCTGGATAAAATCGTCCGTCGCAGGACCACAGAGGATACCCCAGAAGATGTCAAAAAGACTTGGTTTACAAAAGTCTATGAGCCAACTGTGAAACCGGGAGGTTAATCATGCGGAAAACGATTCAGTTATCAGGTAAGAAAATTGAGCTTGCGACCAATGCTTACACACCAATTGCCTATAAAAAAGAATTTGGAAAAGATTATTTCCAGGACCTGTTTCAAATGTTGCAGGCTGAGTCGATTCTAAAAAAAGTTGAACAGCTAGAAGAAGGCAAAACTTTATCTGCATCTGATGTGGATATGAGCATGTTAGCGGATTTTGATATGACGTTTTTCCACCGGCTCTTTTGGGTTTTTGCCAAATCAGCTAACCCATCTATTGAACCTTTTGAAGAGTTCTTTATGGGCTTAGAAGAATTTCCGCTTCAAACAGTAGGACCGGTTCTGATGGAATTGTTAAATCAAGGGATGACAACCAGAAAAAAGTCGATGCGTCGGAAGAAGCGAGCAGCGAAACCTTCACGGTAGAATCCTATCTTCACTGTTGTAAAGAGACAGGACTATCCATGTCAGATTTAAAAGAGATAACGATTGGCATGGCACTGGACTATCAGACAGACTATGTGGAAGTGCGTACTAAAGAAGCAGATAGAACTCGCAAGGCTACGCAGGTAGACTTTGATAATTTTTGATGTGGTGGTAAGGAGGTGACGGTATGGCTGGAACGATTAAAGGAATCACAATTGAAATTGGAGGCGATACCCAGCCCTTACAAAAAGCTCTAAAAGGGGTGAACCACGAAGCCTTAGAAGCAAGCCGAGAGCTGAGACAAATTGATAAGGCACTAAAATTTGACACAGGCAATGTCACTCTCTTAACTCAGAAACAAGAGGTTTTAGCCAAGCAAGTTCAAACAACCAAAGAGAAGCTAGAGACACTACGTCAAGCCCAATCTCAGGTAGAAGCTCAGTTTCAAAGCGGGAAAATCGGAGCTGATCAGTATCGGGCTTTTCAAAGAGAGGTCGAAATCACTCAGAACACTCTCAAAAGCTATGAAAATAAGCTAGAGGGTGTCAACCGAGCTTTGGAGCAAAATGGCTCCAGTGTCACCAGCAACAAAAGTAAACTAGCTGCTTTAGGAGCTGAACAAAATCAACTAGCATCAGAGAGTGAGAAAGTCGCTTCCTCCTTTAAGTTGCAAGAAAGTCAGCTAGGTCGTAATGCCAGTGAATCTGAAAAACTGGCCCTTGCTCAGAAAAAGGTTGCGTCTCAGTCAGAGATTGTCGAGAGACAGATTGCCAATTTAGAACGGCAGTTAGAGTTGACCAAGGCTGAATACGGTGAGAACTCAGTTGAAGCCAATAAACTAGAAAAGTCACTCAATGAAACCAAGACAGCTTATCATCATCTGCAAGATGAGATGAGCAGCATGAGTGGGGCAAGTGATAATGCTAACCACAGCTTAGCAGAAACTAACAATCTTCTAAGGTCTGAGATTCTAGCCAACTTCAGTGAAAAACTGAGCGAAATCAGTCAGAAGCTGATTGACTTCGGAAAAGCAACACTGGAAGCTTTTCGAGAAGTGGACGAAGGGATGGATATCATCGTCACCAAAACCGGTGCCAGCGGAAAAGCACTGGATGAGATGACAGATATTGCAAAAGGCCTTGCGACTGAAATTCCAACGGACTTTCAAACAGTGGGCAGTGCTGTTGGTGAGCTTAATACCCAGTTTGGGTTGACTGGTGATGCCTTAAAGGACGCTTCTGCGACTTTGATTAAGTACGCAGAAATCAATGGTTCGGACGTGACGGAATCAGCTATTTCTGCAAAACAAGCTATTGAAGCTTATGGACTTGAGACGAGTGATTTAAATCGAGTCTTAGATACTGTCACTTATACGGCCCAGGCGACTGGAGTCAGTGTTCAGGATTTGATGAACAAAGCTATCCAAGGTGCTCCACAAATTAAGGCTTTAGGACTTTCGTTTGATGAGGGTGTGGCTCTTATGGGGCAGTTTGAAAAAAGTGGGGTCGATTCTTCGGCTGCTCTTTCTTCTCTCTCCAAAGCAGCAGTCAACTATGCAGCTAAAGGAAAGACACTGAGTGAAGGCTTAAAAGAAACGGTCGAACAAATCCGAAACAGCACTAGTGAAACGGAAGCCTTAACGCTTGCATCCAGTATCTTTGGTACTAAAGCTGCTCCACGGATGGTGGATGCCATTAAGCGGGGGGCTCTATCTTTTGATGATTTAGCAGGAACCGCAGAAAAAGCAAAGGGAGTGGTTGCTTCCACCTATGAAGCAACACTTGACCCTATTGATCAGTTCACCTTAGCTCAAAATGCAACTAAAGAGGCCATGGCCGAAGTTGGAGGAGCGATTGCAGAAACCCTAGCTCCGTTTCTCCAACAACTTGTCCCGCTTTTAAAAAGTGTTGCGGAATGGTTCGTGAATCTTCCAGAACCTGTGCGGGAGTTCATTCTGGTTGTGGGTGGGCTGGTGACTGTTGCGGGTATTCTCTTACCCATTATTGTGGCCTTACAAGCTGCAGCTTTAGCTCTTGGGACGACGATTGGAGGAATGTTTGCTGCGGCTGCTCCGATTGTAGGGATTGTTCTTGCAGTGATAGCAGCTGTTGCTTTATTAGTCATTGGTATTAAGGAACTGTGGGAACATAATGAAGCTTTCAGAACGGCTGTTACTGAAGCTTGGAATGCTATCTATTCAGCTATTTCTTTCATCGTTCAGCAAGTCGTAGACTTTGTGATGGAAATTTGGGGAACCTTGGTTTCTTGGTGGCAGGAAAATCACCAGTTGATTCAAGATGCTGCAACAACAGTCTGGAATGCCATTTCGACGGTAATCACCACCATTATGGATTTAATTGGGCCTTATCTAACAGCTGTTTGGGAGAATATCAAGCTTGTTGTCACAACAGCCTGGGATATTATCAAGACGATAATAGAAACAGTCCTAAATGTTATTCTTAGCATTATCACATTGGTCATGCAGGTGATCACTGGGGATTGGTCTGGTGCCTGGGAAACCATTAAGCAAATTGTATCTACCGTATGGGAAGGGATTCAGTCCATCATTGGCACCATTCTTAATGCCATCTGGCAATTTATAGTGAATAGCTGGAACGGTATCAGAGATAGTGTTTCAAATATTCTATCAGCCCTTTCTTCTTTATTTTCATCCATTTGGAATGCCATTCAATCCACGGTGACAGGGATTGTTCAGGGGATTGCAAGCACACTATCCAATATCTGGAATGGGATCTTGCAGACCATATCAAATGTTCTAAACAACATCTTCTTAACTGTTCGAAATATTTGGGATGGAATCAAAAATGCCATTTCTGGAGCGATTGATGGGGCTAAAAATGCCGTATCCTCTGCAATCAATGCCATAAAGAATCTCTTTAATTTTCATATCTCTTGGCCGCATATTCCATTGCCGCACTTTAGTGTCAGCGGGTCGGCCAATCCGCTTGATTGGTTAAAGGGGGATATTCCACGGATTGGGATTGAATGGTATGCCAAGGGTGGGATTTTAACCAAGCCAACCATCTTTGGCCTAAATGGTACGAATCTCTTAGCAGGAGGGGAGACAGGCAGAGAAGCGGTTCTTCCCTTAAACCGAGAAACATTGGGTCAGATTGGTCGTGGAATTGCTTCTACCTTGGATGCTCTGCCACAGATTACTATCACTATTTCAGATGTTGTGATCAGAGAAGAAGGGGATTTAGAACTCTTGGCAGAACATGTAGCAGGAAGATTGGCAGAAGAACTCGCTAGGCAAAAACAACTGAAAGGATTGGGAACATGATTCGATACAATGAATTAGTCATTGATGGAGTGCATACTTCTTCGTTTCCTTTTAAGGTAATAGTGGAAAACAGTCCACCGATTGTCATGAAAGGCAGCAAGACTCAGCTCCTTGAGCATAGGGGGATCAGTGGTGCCGTCATGGAAACCAACAAGCATCGCAATGTGATGGAGTTGACATTTAAGATTTATGTGGTCAAACCAAGTGAAGAAGAACTCTTTCAGTTTTTGACTCTCTTTTCTAAAGAACAGTTTTGGATGGAGAGTGAGCAGTTGAAGACAGTTCGGCTTTGGTGCTATAAGGTACTTGTTTCAAAAATGATAAAGGACAAGAATGGAGTTTATGAAATGGAAGCTACATTCCAATGCCATCCCACAAAGTTCTTTAAAGATACAGATAGTCAGTCATTCACTCAAAATGGTGCTTTGCGAACGAAGGGTTCGGCTTTGGCTTTTCCCAAATTGACAATAATGGGAAACACTTCAACTGAAACCAGTTTTACGATTGGTAGTCAGGTTATTCGTTTGGAGAAAATAGAGTCTGGTGAAACACTAGTAATGGATAACAACCCTGACAAACCAAGTTTTAGAACCTCATCAGGAAAAAGAATCAATTGGTCTGGTGACTTTTTGACGATTGACTCTTCAAAAGATAAAACAGTGGGAGTCGTATTGGGAACTGGGATTCAGTCCATTCGTTTTGAGATTGTCTGGGGGTGGGCTTAATGCTTTATTTATTGGATAAGGAAGTACAAACGGTTAAATGGAACGGTATCCCCCTTTATGAAGCGGTATCTGCTAGGGTAAAAGAAACCTTGAATGGAGATTTTACCTTAACCCTCAAGTATCCTATAACGGACAGCCATCTTTATCGTCTGTTGAACGTAGATAAACTCATTAAGGCTCCTGTTCCTGAATTAGGAGAACAGCTTTTTCGGATTAAGAAACCAGTTGAAATGGATGACCATGTGGAGGTTCTGTGTTACCACATTACGGATGATGTCATGCGGCATTCCATTAAGCCAACTGGAAATTCTCAAGTAGGTTGTATGACGGCCTTGTCTAGCATGGTCCAGGCGGCTAAGACAAGTCTTGATCCTTTTTCTTTCACAAGTGATATTACCAAACATAGGGATTTTAATACGACTGAGACAACTACGCTTTATAACGTTCTGTTAGATGGTGCTCATTCCATTGTCGGAACCTGGGAAGGGGAGCTCATTCGAGATAATTTCTCATTCTCCATTCAAGAGCACAGAGGAGAGAATCGTGGTGTCATTGTTACGACTCATCAGAACCTGAAATCATACAAACGGAATAGAAGTTCGCAAACTGTAGTGACACGTATCCATGTTCATTCGACCTTTAAACCAGACGGAGCTAAAGAAGAGAAGACGTTAACCGTGACTGTTGACAGTCCTTTGCTTGATGCTTATCCCTATATCAACGAAAAAGAATTCACGAATAACAATCTTAAAACCCTTGAGGAATTGCGAAAATGGGGTGAGAGTAAATTCTATCATGATAAGATTGACCGAGAGCAAGATGCAATTGTGATAGAAGCTTATGAGCTAGATGGTCAAACGGTTCATTTAGCTGACTGGATTACTCTAAAGAGCAGAAAACACCATGTAGATGTCATCAAACAAGCAATAGCTTATGAATATGATGCGCTGACTAAAGAATATATCTCATTGACCTTTGATGATACTGCAAAAGTAAGTAGCCATGGGAGCTCTTCAAATATAACTGCTACAGCACATTCCATTTTGAATCTTGCTAAAGTCAGTCAAGAGTTGATGATTGAACGAGCCTTAGAAAATGCCAATCGAGCCTTTGATGCAGCTTTTGAGAAGCAAGAGAGTATTGTATTAGATGGCATTGAAAAGGCAAAAGCAAAGGCAGAGGAAATTGCAGCTCAGACTCGTGAACAGATTCAGAGTTCGTTTACTGCTTTTACGAAAACGACAGAGTCGTCTCTTCATACGATTACTCAAAAGACGGAAGAAGCATTAGGGAAGGTAGGATCCACTCAGAAAGTTCTGAACAACGTCCAAGAAGTAACGAATCGAACAACAGCAGAATTGAAAGTTTTTCAAACAGAAACTCTTCAGAAAATGGGTACTTTTGTCAGTAAGACAGAAGTCAAGCAAACTCTATCCGGTCTTGAAACAACTCTCCAACAGGTTCAGGGGTATGTTTCAAAAGATGGTGAACGGCGCGAACGACTGGAGCAGTATGTGCGGACGGAAACAGCCAATCAGGCCAGAACTGTCCGAGAGCAAGTAGCCAAGGACTATGTCGCAAAAGCCTCCTATTCAGAAGATGTGAAAGGTTTAAATCGTCGCTTTGAGAGTTTGCAAATTGGTGGGCGCAACTACATCCGTCATTATGATTTTGATGGTCTGTTACCCCTCTCGTCTAATGTATCAGAATGGAAGTTTGAACGGGTGCCGGATACGAATGCCAAAAGTGGCTACTATCTCAAAGCTATTTGTACCAAAGCAGGAAATGGCGGTTTTCATAAGCCTATTTTTGATATGAGAGGGACTGAATGGCAAGGGAAGAAGATGGTCTATGCGGCTGATATGAAAGCGAGTCGTTCGGTATCGGTTCGCTTTGGTTTTGAGACAGGTGGTGTTTCGACCGTGACGCTTCAAACTGAATGGCATCGGTTTGTTCACCCCTTTAGCGTGAAGTTTGAGAAATATTGGTCCTGGGTCTGTTATTCAAATGGCTGGCAGGTTGGTGATATTCTCTACATCCGTGACCCTCAATTGGAAGATGGAACGATTGCGACAACACCAAGTCCAGCACCAGAAGATGATAGGCAGTATACAGAAACAAAGATTGCTTCTTATTCTCAGACATTGGAGGGACGTTTTTCAGAAATCATGCAGGCAGTCAATAGCAAAACCAGCAGCAGTGACTTTCAAAAGATTCAGGAAACAGTTAATCTGTACTCACGGCTCATTGGCTCAAAGGAAGACAGTGTCAAACATAACTTGGCCCAGATTGTCCTGACAGATTCTTCCTATGTGACCAAGGTGACGGATTTGACCCAGAAAGTTTCTACTGTTCAAACTCAGCTCGCAAACAGTTGGTCGGTTCAGTATTTGACTTCAAGTGGGGCAGTACTAAACAGTTTGAATCTATTAGCGAATGGAGTAAATCATATCCATGGTAGACTCACTCATATCACAGGACAAACTTTAATTGACCATGCTGTGATTAAGTCTGCCATGGTGGATAAGTTAAAGACAGCCAACTTTGAATCGGGATCAGTCACAACCGCAATCTTAAGTGCAGAAGCAGTAACGGCTGAGAAACTGAAAGTAGATGATGCCTTGTTTAACAAGCTATCTGCGACCGAAGCTTATCTGAGGAAGCTTTTCTCAAAGCAGGCCTTCATCAGCCAGGTGCAGTCGGTAACTTTATCTGCGAACAAGATATCAGGTGGTATCCTAACAGCCATAAATCGAGCTATGGAAATCAGTCTCAATGCAGGTCAGATTTTGTATTATACAGACCAAGCAGCCTTGAAACGAGTTCTGACTGGTTATCCAACCCAGTTTATTAAGTTTGCGACAGGGAATGTCGATGGCAAAGGAAGAGCGGGTGTAACTGTTATTGGCTCCAATCGTTATGGCACTGAAAGCTCCAATGATAGTGGCTTTGTCGGTATTCGAGCTTGGAATGGGTACAATATCGATTCACTTGATCTGGTTGGGGATGAATTATCTTTTGCCAGTTCTGCCTATGATAATAAAGACGGTTGGGTCATGACCACAACAGGAAAACTCCAACTGCGCCCGAGCAGGAAACAGGACAGAAGGGATTCAACCATTAATACAGGCGATGTTTGGCTCTATTTAGATACAAGCGGTAATTATGTCTCACTTCACGAGGTATTACAACGGATGTCTAATAGCATTGGGGCGCTCTATGAATACAGGGCTAGCCATAGTGAGGGGCATCCATCTTGGTGGGATACCAGAAACCTAGTCGGACATTTATAAGAAAGGAAACAAATGAATTCAGAAGAAATTAATCAGGCTCTTCGATTAACCATTGAAGAGCTGACCAGAAAGCTGGCTGATGAGGTAACATCAAAGAACCTCTTAGCCATTCAATTGACTCAGAAAGAGGAAGCTTACCAAGTTCTCCTTCAGAAGAAAGAAGAATTGGAAGCTGATCTCAAAGAAGCAACTACACCATTAAAAATAGATGGAGGAAAGAAAGATGGAAGAAAAGGAATTACTACCTGATCTAAGTAGAATTACAGAACCTTTTGATTTGGTGGCAGCACTCACTTATATGCGTGAGAATGGTGAGTTCATTCGCTGCAAAAATGAGGGGGAGGATTTTTATATGTACCGAGAAGTACAAAAGCGTCCCGTGATTAAAGAAGGTCGACGTCAGTTGATGGAAGTCGAAACAGTGGGAGCTCTGACTCAGTGGGGAGCGACAGTCCCTACCATGAATTTGTCTGAGTTATTCCACAAGAATTTCTATATCATGCAGTTTGATGAAAAAGGGAATCCAGACTGGAGCGAACCGCATAGAAAGGAAAATGCATCATGAAACAGTTAGTTTTTGCGAATAAAGTCTTGTTTTCCACAGTAGGAGGACTTTTAGGAAGTGTTTTTGGTGATTGGGATGGTTTTATTTTTGCCTTGATTTTCTTCATATCTATTGATTATATTAGTGGGCTGATGGCAGCTGTGGTGGAGAAGAAACTGTCCAGTGAAGTAGGTTTTCGAGGTCTCTTTAAAAAGGCTGTGATTTTGATGCTGGTGGCCATGGGGCAGATTATTGATACCCACATTTTAAAACAGGGTGGTATTATCCGTACGGCTATTATTTTCTATTACTTGTCCAATGAAGGACTCAGCATCATTGAAAATGCGGCTCGGATTGGTTTACCAGTTCCAGAAAAACTAAAGCAAACCTTGAAACAATTAAAATCGGAGGAAAAATAAGATGGCTTTATTTGGAGTAGATATTAGTGAACACAATGGTTTTATTGATTTTGATCAGTTGAAAAACAATGTTGACTTTGTGATTATTCGTTCGTCCTGGGGCATCTTTGCGGAAGATTTGCGAGCACGTCGAAACGCATCTGAGTGTGAACGGGTTGGGATTCCATATGGTTTCTACCATTATAGCTATGCTCGAAACTTGGGAGAAGCACAAGCTGAGGTCAATGCCTTTTTGAATTTTGCCCGACAATTCCATCCCTCTATGCCGCTTTACATTGATATGGAAGATGCGGACAGCTGGAAAGCCAACAATGGGGGCGTAAGCTGGGAAACCTCTACGGCTATCTGCCGACTGTTTTGTGACAATGTAGAAGCCGCTGGTTATTGGACTGGTGTGTATGCGAGCCTGTACTGGTTCCAGAATATGGGCGACTTGTCCCGCTATACCAACTGGGTAGCTCAGTGGCAGGTGGCTGCTTGTGCTGTTCCGACGGATATCTGGCAATTTACCAGTGACGGAGTTGTTGGCGGTATCAGTGGCCGAGTGGATTCCAACTATATGTACCGGGATTTGCGTTCTGTTTATACCGGACAGGTACCAGAACCTCGGCCAGAAGTGCCACAGCAAGCAACAGCCCCAGCGTCAACTGGGACTTACACGGTTCAAGAAGGGGATACCTTATCAGCTATTGCGGCTCTTTATGGAACAAGTTATCAGGAATTAGCCGCTATCAATGGGATTGCCAATCCTGACTTGATTTATCCGGGGCAAGTTCTGCAGGTTACTGGAAGTGCGCAAGCACCTAGTAGCACCACCTATACAGTTGAAAACGGAGATACGCTTTCCGCTATTGCGGATATGTACGGAACGAACTATCAGCACTTAGCAGCTATCAATGGAATTGAAAATCCAGATTTGATTTACCCCGGTCAAGTGTTACGGATTGAATAAAATGCTAAGGTCTGTGTGGAACCTTTCATGTAGGCCTTTTACATAGACAGCATTTCAACTAGAAAAATGCTTGAATGAGTGGGCTGAATACTTGATAAATTTGGCCTTTAGAGTGATATATAGTAAGGAAGAAAGGAGAGTGGAATGAAGCCAGGAAAGATAAGAGTTTGTGCCTATGCGCGGGTTTCAACCATGACAGAAAAACAGCAGGATTCCCTCACCAATCAGCAAGCCTACTATAATCATTTCTATCAAAACAAAAAAGATGTCGATTTTATCGGGGTGTATTATGATCAGGGGATTTCGGGCAAACTGGCCAAGCGTCCAGGCTTTCAGCAGATGCTGGAGGATTGCAGGGCGGGAAAGATTGATGTCATTCATACTAAGTCCATTTCTCGCTTTTCCAGAAACACGGAGTTATTACTTGCAGTAAGCCGGGAACTGAAAACTATTCAAGTGGATATCTTCTTTGAAGAACAAAATCTTCATACCTTATCGAACGAAGGTGAGGTCATGCTTACGGTTCTTGCCAGCTACGCAGAAGAAGAACTTCGCAACATGAGTGAGAACCAACGGTGGGCTTTTCAGAAGAAGTTCCAGCGAGGGGAGCTAGTGATTAATACCAAGCGCTTCTTAGGCTATGACAAGGATGAGAACGGTGAGTTAATCATCAATCCTGAGGAAGCTAAAATCGTCAAACGGATTTATAACCTTTATTTATCTGGTATGGGAGTTCATGTCATCGCAAAGCTATTCAATGAAGAGAAACTTTCTACGGTAGACGGTGGGAAATGGTATTCAAGCACCATTACCAATATTCTAAAAAACGAAAAGTATAAGGGAGATGCAATCCTGCAAAAATACTATTTTGCGGAAATCAAGGCCAAGCAACGGCTCAACCAAGGTCAGGTGCAGCAGTACCTGATTACAGATAACCATGAAGCTATTGTATCCAGAGAAGATTGGGAAGCCGTTAAAAAGCGACTGAAACAGAATCGAAAGGCAAAGCTAAGCATTGATTACAATAGACGATATCCTTTGAGTGGCTTATTGAAATGCGAGCATTGTGGCTCTACTTTAAAACGACAGAAGTACTACAAAGGAAAGGTTGTGTGGGTCTGCAGCAAGTATATCCGAGAAGGGAAGGTCGCCTGCATCGGCATGCGCGTGCCAGACAGTGTAGTACAGGATTGGAGTATCCATGAGCCCACAGTGGTAAAGGAGGAGAACATCGGTGGCAAAAAATATTACAGTTATTCCAGCAAAGAAAACGATACAAGTCGAGCAGAAGCAACACATTCAGAAAATCCGAATGGCGGCCTACTGCCGAGTATCCACCGACCAAGACGAACAGCTATCAAGCTATGAGAACCAGGTTCGGTATTACAAAGAGTATATTCAGCAGAATCCTCTCTACGAGTTGGTTGATATTTATGCGGATGAGGGGATTTCAGGAACTAATACCAAGAAACGCACAGAGTTTAATAGGTTGATAGCTGACTGCCGAAAAGGCAAAGTAGATAGAATCATTGTGAAGTCTATCAGCCGTTTTTCTAGGAACACGCTAGACTGCTTGAAATATGTTCGGGAGTTAAAAGAACTTGGAATTGGAGTTACCTTTGAAAAGGAGAATATTGACAGCTTGGATGCCAAAGGTGAGGTGCTCTTGACCATTCTTTCTTCCTTGGCCCAAGACGAATCTCGTTCTATCTCAGAGAATGCGACCTGGGGAATCCGTAAGAAGTTTGAGCGTGGTGAGGTTCGTGTGAATACCACTAAGTTTATGGGATATGATAAGGATGAGAATGGTAAATTAATCATTGTTCCTGAACAAGCAGAAACAGTTAAAATGATTTACAAGAAATTTTTAGAGGGATTTAGCCCTGAGTCTATAGCTAGGTATTTAAATGAAAATGACATATGTGGTTGGACTGGAAAAGCTAATTGGTATCCAAGTGCCATTCAAAAGATGCTTCAGAATGAAAAGTATAAGGGAGATGCCTTATTACAGAAGACCTTCACTGTAGATTTTTTGACAAAAAAACGTAGTGTTAATGATGGTCAAGTCAACCAATACTATGTAGAAGATAGCCATGAAGCTATTATTGATAAAGAAGCATGGGAACTAGTGCAACTGGAATTAGCAAGGAGAAAAGCATTTCGTGAAGAACATCAACTAAACTTTTACATCATGCAAAATAAGGACAACCCTTTTACTACCAAGGTGTTCTGTGCAGAATGCGGTTCAGCTTTTGGACGTAAGAACTGGACCACGAGCAGGGGCAAGCGGCCTGTCTGGCAGTGCAATAACCGGTACAAGGTAAAAGGTGTTCAGGGCTGTACTAATCGCCATATTGACGAGGAAACGCTGCAGCAAGCTTTCCTTAGAGCTTTAGAAATTCTAAGGGAAAATAAAGAAAAGCTACGAGATAAGTGGGATAACTTTAGAGAAGAACAAAAGCTGGAGAGGTACCATGCGGCTAAATTAAAGGAGACACTTAATAGTAATCAGGAAGAATTCAATGGAAGAAAAATGTGCCAGGTTCTCGAGAAGATTAGTCTTGGAGAAGACGGTAACATCACCGTTAAGTTTTTAGAAGGAACAGAAGTAAATTTATAAGGCTGTAGTTACAGAATGAGATACTATCACTACAGCTTTTTTTCTATTTTAATGTTATAATTAAAGATAAGTTTTAAATTTTTAAAGTCAATTTTACATATATAAATTAATTTGACATGGAATATGTTATAATGATAAGGCACAAATTGATTTTTGGAAAGGAGGGCACATGTTTAAAATAGATAATAAGATTAAACAAGAAGCTTTGAATTTTTCAACTTTGCAAAACTGTTTAAAAATGACAGATGGGAAATTTGAGCCAATTTTTGATTCATTTATAGAAGAATATAAAGGTAAAGAGTCATCTCCTATTTTAGATTATCTAGATTTGTATAGCGCTTATTTCAAAATCAATCAAGATCAATTAAATCATGAGTACGCGTTTGCTTTTTCTCAGTTTTCAAAATTGAAAGAAGCAGATGAGATAATAAAACGGGGGACCAGCGATTATCCAGATATGCTGGAATCAACAGAAAAATCACCTAGATTTTTATATATTAGAGGCAGAAAAAGTCTTCTATACGAATTACGAAAGGTTTCGCTTGTTGGTTCAAGAAATGCGACTGAAAAGGCTAAATACAACACAACTAGGCTAGCTCAAAAACTTGGTAAAAACGGAATTACTATAGTATCAGGCTTAGCAAAGGGAATTGATGTTTCTGCTCATAAAGCAGCGCTTGATTTAAGTTTAGATACTATTGCTGTAATAGGAACTCATTTAAATCAGTACTATCCAGCAGAAAACAAAGAAGTGCAGTTAGAGATAGAGAAGAAAGGCTTAGTAGTTTCTCAATTCTCTCCAGCATCAAAAACTCAACGGTGGTTCTTCCCAATGAGAAATCGGGTTATGAGTGCTCTGTCTCTTGCGACTATTGTTATGGAAGCAGGGGAAACATCTGGCTCTCTTATTCAAGCTGATTATGCTCTTAAACAGGGGAGATTGGTTCTTCTACCTGAGAGTGCATTAGAAAATAAACATATAACTTGGCCAGAGAAGTTTGTTAAAAAAGGAGCCAAAGTGATGCATAATCCTAGCGATGCACTAAAGATTTTGGCAGAGAGTAGTTTCTTTAAAGGGGAGTTTGATATTGATGAAGAATTTGAGCTTATCCCTTTGGACTTTTCGTTAGATATTATCTCTGAGGAGGGGGGAAATAGACTTGCTTAGAAATGTTAGTGAGATAAAAGGTATCGTTTTCCATATTTCTGAGCTTCCTCTTTTATCTACCGATGATTGGAGAGACATTCAGAAAATATATGAGTCCGAGTTTAATTGTCTGTTTTTAACCGACTTAGAAGGGCTGCCTGGTTTTATTGATGAAAGTGATATTATAAAAGTTGAAACAGTAAAAATGGTTCTTTGGCCCTCATTATCTCTTTTTGATCTTTTTAAGGAACGCCTCAATGCACGGACCTCTGAAATTATTTTAGTCTCTAAAGAGCCTCGATTCACTAAACGTTCAATGAAGTTATTATGCGGGGTCGTCTTGATAACAGAGAATATTTTGAAATATGAGCAATTAGACAATACCCCAGACGTTATACTCTACAGCTTTGATGAACTTTATGAAAAAGTAATTGCGAAAAATCTTGTGGGAAAAAATTATTTTGGTGAAAATCAAATCCCATTGTCGACCAGTCAATTCATTAGTAGATATATTCATTCATTATATCCTATTTCGGATTCTAAGAGAGTTCGACTGTTCTCGTTGGGGAGATATTATGGTTCTAAACATTATATGCATGAATTACACCCATATTCTAAGGTGATTATTTCTAATAAAAGCTCTAGCAGCAAGTTATTTGGTAAATTTAATACAAAACTTTCGGACCTTATTATCCAAACAATAGGGTCTTTTCCTGGTAGTTTTAAGCTTGATGCACTCTGTTATGTTCCTCCTCGTCCTAAAGAGGAAAGTAGATTTAGTGATATATTTGACCATATTTTTTCGAGAACTGATAAATGGTTACAACAACTAGAAGATATTTCACCATTTTTAATTGCGACAAGGGATTTTGAAAAACAAAAATATCTAAGCACTGAAGAACGGTTGACGAATGTAGAAAACGTCTTTACAGTAACAAAGGATTTAACCGGGAAAAACATTCTGGTCATTGATGATGTTGTCACTACTGGTGCAACACTAAAAGCCTGCGCGGAAGCTCTTTTTCAAGCTGGAGCAGAAAACGTGTCTTTTTTTGTCTTTGCGATTAATCAACGTGAGCAATCTGGCTTATTCTCTGAATATAGAGCAGCCTGTCCTGATTGTTCGGGAGACTTATATCTAAATATTAATTCAACTACCTACTTACCTTTTTATAGTTGTTCAGATTGTCAACGCACCTTTGATTTCGACCCTGTCATGGAAGATTTAAATCGAAGAATTAAATAATTTATGATTTAAGTCGGAAGTTTCTGTCTAGTATAGTTCAGAGTGTCAATTTATACCTTTAGAGATTCATTAAGAATTTTGTTTGTTAAATGATAGATAGTAGGTTCAATTTATGGAGAATAAAAATATTGGGGAAAAAATAAGTAAATTGAAAAATTTCTTAAAAGATTGTGATTGGGAATTCAAAAAATATATTGCTTCAGACGTCTATAATTCTTTATTAGAAAATGAAGATACAATAATTGATGCTCTGAATACAGTTAGGGAGTTTTATGCGACTGAGTCACTTATTTTGACTTGTGGTAAAGATGTAGACGTAGTAGACTTGAAAGAGAGTATTTCTCAAGTTTCTGAATTACATGATTTATTACTCAAGTTAGAGTTTATCTACGTTTATAAATTGACTGATATTTTAGAAATACCAAATTGTTCAGACAATTCTGATAGATTATTGGAATTTATCATTCTTTGTAGAGGAATAGAAGAAATCTTATTTTTCTTTTGGGATGTGTTTGATAGATATTGGGATAATTTCTTCGAATATATGTACGAGTTTGATTGGTATTACTGGCGAACGAGACGAGATTTGAGAGAAAATTTGGTTCATGGTGTGCTTGATGAAAGAGGCATTGAATTTTTGATTTTTTTGACGCGGAACCTTTCTAAAGTATTTTCAGGTCGTATCAATGCACTACAAAACAGTATGTTATCGCTTGATGGTTCTCTTCATTTTGTAAATATTAGAAATACAAGAATATTCCACAAAAGATTTCCTCAGAGAATAAAAAAGTATTTATCTAACCCAGATGATAAGATTTATAAGAAAGCGTTTGAAAGTTCTAATATCTCATGTTATGCTACGATTGAGTTTGACGGTGAAAAGTATATCGCTGTTAATGGTATTGCTTTAGATGGCAATAAAAATAGGATATTAAATGAATTTAAAAAGGTACTTGAATCCTTTGATAAAAAAAGTGTTAAGATTGTAGATATTGCGGATGGTGTTAGATATTATTTGAATGACCTAAAACGATATATTGAATATAAAGATTTTGTTTCACAAAATGTAGATAAGAAGAATAGGCGTATGTTTACTTGTTGTGAAAGAAAGTTATTTGCAAAACTTCGAGAAGAAAATAATGGAGTCGAAATAAAAGATATTTCCACCAGACAGAAAATTCATTTATCAACTACAAAGTCTCCTTGTGCAATGTGTCAAAGAGAAATCAAAGTTAATAGTTATAAAATAAATACATCTACTCTAGATACTACCCCACAAAATATGAATTTAACAGCGTATGATACTATCGCTGAAGGGATTTTTGATAGAATATGATGCTATCAACCGCAAAATAGAACAGATTTCAAATCTTGAACGGCAAATCAGTGATCTTCAATATAAAATGAGTAGCATAAGAAATCGAGAGTACATCAATAATATGTACCGGTGGATAGATGAAAAAAAGCCAAGATTCAAGAATTTTTTTGTAAATAATGTGGAGGTCTGTTTGGCTGAAAGAACTTGACCACAAGCAGAGGGAAACGGCTAGTCTAGCAGTGTGACAACCACTATAAGGTGAAAAGTGTTCAAGGCTGTACTAATCGACATATTGATAAGGAAACGCTTCAGCAAGGTTTCTTCAGAGCTGTAGAGATTCTTCGTGAAAACAAGGGAAAGCTAGAAAAGTGTGCAAACTTTATGAATGGATTTTAAATGGAGGTATCATTTTGAATTTTGAGTTTGGAACAGTCGATAAGTTTATGAATGATTTTATTCAGAACAAATATAAACAGAAAAGCAATAATTATTGATATTGATAATCCCAATTGACTGGAAGCTAATTACTATACTGGTTGAAAAACCAGAGGGTCAATGAGATTTGAGACAAATAATCGTTCTGAGTAGTTGATTTTGTAAACTTGTAAATTGTGTATGTACATATCTTTTATAGAAAACTAAGGAGCAATTAGTCATGAGTTTTTCCAAGACTGCTATTATGGACCTGATTAGTCTAAAAAGAGAAGGCGAGTATTGGGATTTCAAAGAAAAATACCATCAAAATAAGGCTAAATTTATCCATGATATTCTATGCCTTTCTAACATACCTTCTAGGAATGATTCCTATTTAATTTTTGGAGTATCAGATCATGGGGAAATAAAGGGAGTCAGCAATGATGAAGGCAGAAAAACTCAAGCCATGATTGTAGATATGCTTAGGAATACTAGTTTTGCTGGTGGAAATGTACCGTTTATAACAATTGAAACCATAACTCTTAATTCAAAAGAAATTGATGTGTTAATCATAAAGAATTCCGATAATACCCCTTTCTATTTAGAAAAGAAGTATAAAGATGGGAAAACATGTATTCCAGCTGGGACAATATATACACGAAGGCAGGATACTAATACCCCAATTGATAGCGTTGCGAGTCAACAAGAAGTTGAATATCTATGGAGAAAGCGATTTGGAATTGATTTATCACCGTTTGATAGATTACTCCATTACATAGAAGATAAGGATGGATGGGAGAGTAATTCTGTTGGAAGATATTATAAGCAATTTCCAGAATTTGTTTTTGTAGAGGATAAGGATTCTGAAGATAGAAGTAAAGATGTGTACTACGCTCATAATATGATGAACAGTAGGCACTATTTCATGTCTTATCAATTCAAATACCATCAGACAATTATTTATGAGGATGAGTTGATTGTGATGGACTCAGGTAGATATACAACTTCAAGTCCTAGGTGGGAGATTCTTTCAATTGATAAAGAACAAAAAATTGATGTTTCTTACAATTATTTTATAGATGGAAGTCCAGAATGGCTAATTCACAAATTTCTTCTTGACGAAAAAAACCAAGAAGCTTGTTCGGCTCAAAGAAGGTTTCTTGAGTTGATACTTGTTTTTGAATCAGTGCAAGAAAAAGAAGAATTTGATAAACTCATAGTCAAAAACCTAATATACGAAAATTTGGATATTTTTCGTAAACCTAAATTGAGTGGAGATACTGCGAATCGAACAAAAATAATTAATACCCACGATATTCAAGTGGCCAAGTTTTTGAATGCGAAATTAAGGGATTTTAGATCACATAAAAACTTTTAAAAGTATATCTATGAAGTATGGCGGCCAGTAACTAAACCAGCATAATAGTAAGAACGATTTCCTCAAAATTTTCATTGCTATTTTGTATGTCGAAGATGTACTAAGTAAACTGATAAGTTACGTTTAATGGTTTAATTCAAATATTCGGACGGTCTTTATTTCGTTTCATAGTATAGGAAGATAACGTCAGCACATGTTGAGGCGGTAAGTTTGTTAGTGAAACGTAGCTAATCCTTAAAAGGTTCACTGAACCTTTTGAGTCCGCCCATGCGACAAGGTGAGACCGAAGGTCGAGAAGGTGCCCTGGGGTATAGGACTCGTAGAATGAGGAGGGAAACCGACGAAATGATACGGTAAGTCCGAACCGGTGAATGTGTAGCTTTGCTGGTGAAAAACTAGGAATATTCAAGTGAAAGTCATTCAAAAATCCTTCTTTTTAAATTTTTGGCAGTCTAAGTATCAGTAATCGAAATAGGTTAATGCGAGTATGAATGAAATTATTGTACGCAATCTAAAGAAAAATTTTCGTGGTAAAGTTGTATTGGACATTCCTAGCTTTGGATCGCATTCAGGAGAGATTGTTTCTATAGTGGGCACCAATGGTGCAGGTAAATCAACTTTCATAAAAATTATCTCTGGCTTAATGTTACAGGACGCAGGTGATTTATTTGTTTTTGGTAGTAAGAATACTTCGAAAGGTATTCATAACAATGTCAAGCTCGTACTAGAAAGCGGTAGAGGCTACTATGAATATCTGACGGCAAATCAAAATATTGATTACTTTTTACATTTGAATAAAAGTTCGCGTGGTCAGGTTAAGGATGAATTGGAGGATTTATTTAATAAACTAGCTTTCCATCCCTATGTTGATGTCTTGGTGTCCGAATTGTCACAAGGAACGAGACAAAAATTGTCTTTGATTATTGCATTGCTTTGTAAGCCAAAAGTATTGTGTTTAGATGAGCCAACTAATGGTCTGGATGTCATTGCCAAAAAGCAGTTTGCGAAATTGTTACTAACTCTCAGCCAAGAAAAAGGAACCATTGTTCTCATGACGACTCATGATATCTATTTTGCAAAAGAAATATCAACAAGAATTTGTATCATGAGTAGAGGGAAAATAATACAGCAAGGTAGTTTCTCAGAAGTTTTTGGGAAAAATACCAGATGGATTAAATATAGAATTGGTATTTCAGATTCTGAAAAAGATGCTTTTGAGAGATTGTTTCCTGATTTATCTTATCAAGTAGAAAATGAAAGATTGATTGTTGAAGTGAAAGATAGTCAGGTGAAAAATAATATCTTTAATAATTTTGAGATGATATTTTTTGAAGAAGTTGAGGAAAGCATCGAAGAAATATTGTATGAGGTTATCAATGATGATTAAAGAAATAAGAAGGGAGTTAAAGAGACAGCTGCAAGAGATGATGCAGTTTAAATTTAATTTATTTTTTTCAAATTTTGGAATTTTGATAATGGTTTCAGCTTATCTTCAATATTTTAAAGATACACAAAGTAAATTTTTATTGTTATGTTTGTTATTTACTTGGTATTTTACGAGTCATAGTATTACGCACCCAACTTTTTTTATTGAGGATGACCTTTATGACAGAACTTTGATTAGTGTAATCCAGAGTAGTAAGAGTGTTTTTCATGTTTTAATGTTTAAAATTATTGTTCAGATATTGGTGGATCTAGTTAAAGCCATCCCTATATTTATCGTTTTATCCACGTTAAATGATATTGATTTTCCGGATAGTATTTTAAAGTTAGTTGGAAACCTCGCTGCATGTATGCTAACTATTATTAGCATGTATGGTTTGGGCTTTTGCCTATCAAGCCTCTGCTTCATTTTTAATCGTACTTCTAGCATTACATCGTTAATTTCTTATTTCATGCTGTATTTTACTGGCATACTAACACCGCTAGGTGGTTTATTTGGCTTTATAGGAAAGCTTTTCCCTTACTATGCCTTGAGGAATTTTATTATTTCTCCGTCCTACCAGAGTATCTTTTTTATTATAGTCTATTGTGCAGTATATTGGTCAGCTGGAACTTTCCTATTTTTCACTTTATTGAACATTGCTAAAAAAAGAGGGAGCCTTTTCCATGTTTAGTGAATTAAGAAGATATTTCAATTATAGAGTTCGATACACGTTTGATAGTATTTGCGAAGTGATTTATTCCATGATTTTTATCACAGGAATCATTATTATTTTCAATAGTGATAAACCGATAAATCTACTCTATTTTTTTATTTATTATTCGATAACTAATGTGATATTGCTTGCTAATGAGGAGTTGGAATTTGAAATTCGCACTAATCAATATACAAATATCAAAACAACTAGACGGACACCAATGATGATTTATATTGCTAGATCAACAACTTATTTTATTTGGTCGACACTCATTTTTTTGACTTCAATCATTCTATCGCATATGTTTTTTAATGGAAAATTTTTTATGCCCTCATTCCATTTAGTGGATTTGATTTTGATGTCAATACTTAATTATGCTGTATTTTTTGTCTTATATACCATGGCAATTAAGTTAACAGAACGCTTTAAACGAGTATCCGTCTTATTGAATTTATTTAATACGATAATGTTATTTTATTCTGGACTAGTATTTCCAGCTCCCTTTGTTAGCTATGCAGATGTGTTGGATATGTTTTTGAATAAAAAATAAAAGTAAATTGATATGTATAGAACTAGTTATTTAAGCCTTTCTCTGAAAAATTATAAAGTAGGCTTACGTTTAATGGTTTCATTCAAATATTCAGGCTCCTATTATATCCTCGTCTAGAAAAAACGACTATCTAAGTTGGTAAATAATTTCAGGAGGTTTATACGTTATGCTTAGATCTTATGTAACCAAGAAGCACTTATTCTTCTATTTTGTGGCGATTATGATTACTTGGCTGGAGGCTATCATTACACCAGCTTTGATTCAGTATATTGTCTCTAGTTTTACCAATCACCAGTTGCATTTGCTGTGGCAGGTCTTGTTTTGGGGGATTGTTGGAAATTTTATTCTCTTGCTAGGTTTGGCGGGGAAACGTTATTACTATGCACGAGTGCTGACAGACTTCAAGTCGGGTATTAAGAAGGCTATCTTTCAGACTTTTCTATATAGCCGTCGGATAGCGGATGAAGAAGTTTTGTCAGACTTGGAAAATGATGTAAAACAGCTAGAAGATAACTATATTGAGTCGACTGTTATTATCATTTCTTCTTTGGGATTTACAACCGTCTCTATCTGTTATGCTCTTTGGACTAATTTTTATCTTGGCTTGCTCTTTATCATTTTTTATTCGATACCTATTCTTTGTAGTGGAATTGGCTCTAAACGTTTGGATGAAATTACGAAGGAGAAGTCCCTAGCGAACCAAGTCTATGTCTCTCAAGCAACCAATATGATCGCAGGTGCTCGTTCCATACGGTATTATCGGGGACAAAGTTTGTTTTTCAAACTGTTTTCTAAAGATTTGCATAAGGCTCTAAAGGAAGAAATCGCCTATGAGAAGCAACGGACCATAAATAGTCTCTTTATCAATGGAATTGATGCTTTTTGCTCTGTTGCGCCTATTGTCATTGGTGGTTTTATGACCTATTATAACTACCTATCTGCAGCCAGCTTTGTAGGGATTTACCTTGTATCGTATAATATTGGCTATCAATTTCAGGAGTTGTCTTATTTTATCAATACTAGAAAATCAGCTAAGTCTCTCTGTGATAAATATCAAAAATTGCTGGGAGTGGGCTTTGACATGCCTTCTGTTCTCGAAGGTTCTGTCTTTCCTATCCAGTTAAATCAAGTAAGTGTAGTGCGTAATGGTCAAGAAATTCTAGCCCCTTGTGACCTAACTATTGAGGAAGGCGAAAAGATTGCTATTATCGGAGAAAGTGGGTCTGGGAAAACCACCTTACTGAACCTAATTTATGGTGAAATTAAGCCCAGTCATGGTCGGATTCGCTACCATGGGCAAGAGCTAACCTCGGATGAACTCTATCAGGCAGGAGCCTACATTCTCCAGTCTAGTCATATCTTTGATGGTTTGAGCATAGAAAAAAATATTGCTCTGGGACAAGAACTGGATTCAGTAAAGATGGATGAAATCCTGCGACAAACTGGTTTGAAAGATCTCCAAGGGAAAACATCTAGCAATCAAACTCTGTCAGGCGGTGAGAAGCAGCGGCTAGAAATTGCCCGTGCTCTCTATCACAATCGCCAATTTATCCTGGCTGATGAAGTCAAAGCCAATTTGGATCTAAAAAATCAAGAGAAAATCAGTCAACTTCTCTTCTCGCTCCCTCAAGCACTCGTAGAAGTGATTCATCACTATAGCGAAGAGGACTTGAAACGCTATGATAAGGTGATAAAACTGGAGAAATAGGTGGAGGTATAGGTTTCAGAAAGGAGTGGCAGAGACCATTCCTTTTTGTGAGTTGGAAAATAATCTGTCTGATTTTCACTATATTGAATTTGTATGAGGAAGCTTTTCTGATATTCAGGGATAACTATATTTGAACAAAACTATTTCTATAGAGCAAAAAAGCAGCGGCTGGTTTCTTTGTCGTTGCTTTTTATTAGGATCTTTTGATTTGTAGATTCTTTAAATTTTACAGACTAATTCTTAGTTTTTACCAATTCGAATAAATTCCGCTGCCATATCTTCTGGAGATTCTTTCATACCGGATTCAAGCCAATGGATAACAACATTGTACCAGGCACCAGAGTAGTAGTATAATTCATATTTCCTGATAGAATTTTCTTTCATATCTCCGTTTATACTGATAAGGTAATCACTGATTTCATCTAATACATCAATACTAATGTTGGCACGATTGGCAGTCAGAATGACATCAGCGTATTTTTTATAAAAGAGGAAGAGGTTCAGAATAAATTCATAGTCATCATATTTCTCAAAATCTGTTAGCTTATGTTGATTATATTCTTCAATCATGGCGTCTAATTTATCATAGAGAACATCATTAATAGATTTATAGTTTCTGTAAAAAGAGACTCTTGCTGCACCCGAGTGGTTGATGAGCTCTGTAATCGTAATTTCTGAGGCAGGCTTTTCTTTTAGCAAGCTCATTAATGCTTGAAAGAATTTGTCTCTGACTTCTTGGTTGGCAATTTTTCTTTTATCCATGGAACATTTTCTCCTTTTTTGTTTCACATTCCCCCATTGACATTGGGACTATAGTCTCTTAAAATACGTATGTGAAACAAATTATACCAGATTATTGGTATTATATCCAAAGAAAGGATAAGGGATATGAAAATAAGAAAATATCGTCTTGTTGAGAGTGGAGTAGAAACTCTGGCTGTATTAGAAAATGAAAGATGGATACGTATAGACAGATATGCAGAAGAGACCTATAATGAAGATCTAAAGATTTGCAGTGGTGAACTCATTTCATTTCTGCAATATTATGAAGAACACAAAGAGCGATTAATTCAAGGTCTTCACAACGCTTCTGTATCTAGTGAAGTTACATCTGATATGGAAGAGATAATCCCATTCCAACCGCTGCTTTACCGTGATTTCTTGTTATCAGATACTCACATGATTAATGCGGGTCGTGGTCTGGTTAAAATGACTATGAGGAATTTATACCCTATTGTAAAAGGCTATGAACTGATTTTCCGCAGACCATTCCCTAAACTAAAACCTAGCAAAGCCTTTTATCAACATCCGCTTTATTATAAAGGGAATCACCTTTCATTTCTAGGTGATAAGGAAGAGCTTGCCTTTCCTGAATATACAACTCTAAAAGACTATGAGTTAGAAGTAGGTATGATTATTACAAAAGAAATTTATGATGCAACAGAACAGGAAGGCATGGATGCAATTGGTGCTTTTTGTATCTTGAACGATTTTAGTGCTAGGAACGTACAATATGAAGAAATGAATTCAACGGGTCCTTGTAAATCGAAAGACTTTGCCAGCTCCATTTCAAATACAGTTGTAACGGCAGATGAAGTTTTGCCATATTTATATAAGTTAAAAACAACTGTTATAATAAATGGTAAAGTGGTTGCGACTGGTTCGACTGAGTGTTTTCAATATTCATTTGGAGCAGCTGTTGCTTATGCTTCCAAGGGAGAAAATGTTTACCCTGGTGAGTTTATTGGTTCAGGAACCGTTGTAAATTGTTGTGGCCTTGAAAATGGACATTTCCTAGAAAAAGGCGATACAATACGTTTAGAAATCGAACACTTAGGAAGCCTGACAAATAAAATCTTATAGAGGGATAATACGATGAATCTGAAATTACCATCCGTAAAAACAAACACCCCAAAGTGTAAGCTCACTCTGATGAATTCAGGTTTTTATGGAACAAAATTAAATATGATAAAAAAAGGGAGCCCCAGAAAGCATATTTGGGGACCAGCTTTTTGGTTTATTATTGAGCATCCGACTCATGGAACGATTCTATTTGATACAGGCTACCATTCCCGATATTATGAAGTGACTAAAAAATTTCCATACAATATTCTAAATTGGATTCTCCCCGTCAAAATTCATAAGGAAGAAGATGCAAAACAACAACTTAAAAAAAGAGGAATATCTCCTGATGATGTTACTATTATTTTATCTCATTTGCATATCGACCATACTGGAGGTGTCTGTGACTTTCCAAATGCTCCGGTCTATATTTCAAAAGAAGAGTGGGAACTTGGACAGGAAACGGATCTGCAGCTACTCAAAAAAGGCTATCTCAAACCCTTGTTCTCTATGTTGAAGCAGGAACAAATGAAGATTGTTGATTTTGACCAAGGAAAAGCTTATGGGCCTTTTAATAAAAGTATTGATATTTTCCAAGACGGGAGTTTGATACTGGTTCCTTTATTTGGACATTCAGTAGGACAGATGGGGCTTATTTTGAATTGCTCTGAGAGCGAACGTTACTTCCTATGTGTGGACGCGGTTTATTGCAGAGGCAATTATGAAGAGATAGCCTACAGTTCTATTCTTACAAATGTTGCACATGCAAATGTAAAGCAATATCATGATTTATATAATCTGTTAAATAAAATTTGGAAGGCAAATCCAGATTTGGAAATCATACCTTCGCATGACCCAGATATTTATAGAGAACATTTTGGTCCGTTACCGAGGTGAGTAGAATTGAGACTATAATCACTTTATCGTTTTCACTAGTACCCTATATGATTGTCTCATGGCAATAAAAAAGTTTAGTTTAGATAGAGTTATCAAAACCAATGCTTATATTATCCAGTATTCTTGCAATCCATTCACCAACAAAATCTTTTGTTATGAATGTGATGGTTAGTTTGGTAATGTGGTAATCTATAAAGGTAAAATTTTTAAGGGAGCATTAACCGTCATGCAAATGAAGAAATCCTGCAGCAAATCGGTTTGAAAGCTCTCGAAGGCAAAACACCCAGCAACCAAACCCTGCCAGGTGGTGAGAAGCAGCGGTTAGAAATTGCCCGCGCGCTCTATCACAATCGCCAATTTATTCTGGCTGATGAGGTCAAGGCCAATCTGGATCTAAAAAACCAAGAGAAAATCAGCCAGCTTCTCTTCTCTCTCCCACAAGCACTTGTGGAAGTGATTCATCACTATAGCGAAGAGGAGTTGAAGCGCTATGATAAGGTGATAAAATTGGAGAGATAGGTGGAGGCATAGATTTCAAAAAGGAGTGGCAGAGGCCACTCCTTTTTGTGGGCTGGAAAATAAGATGATTAGCTTTTTTTCCATTTATAATATACAATAAAGTTAACTAAGGAGTATAGAAGAGCGATGTAATGGATAATAAAAAAACAACTCTGTCTGAAAATATCAGTACAAAAATGTCAAACGAAGATTATGTTGAAGAACTTGATGAACAACTGAATAATTTTAAAAGCTTAAAAAATAAAGCGATTTTCTTGAATTAGAGTTTGAACTATATAGTAGTGTTGTAAAGTTAATCGAGGAGTTATTGATGGAGTTTATTAGTAAGATAGCCATAAGTAAAGGCTGGTCAGATGATAAAAAATATTGTGTTACAGACCAGAACCAGCAAAAATATTTATTGCGTGTTTCTGATAAAGAGAAGTTAGATTCTAAGAAAATTGAATTTGATATGATGGAGAAGGTTGCATCTCTTGGAGTTCGTATGTGTAAACCGATTAAATTTGAACTCTGCGGTGACGAGGTGCATTCTATACACGAGTGGATAGACGGAAAAGATGCAATAGATACCATTTTAACTTATTCAGAAAAACAACAATACCTTTACGGGATAGAAGCAGGAAGGATACTTAGAAAGATTCATACAATTCCTGCTACAGAAGTTTGTGAAGACTGGGAAATCTTTTTTAATCGAAAAATTGATGATAAAATCTCCAAATACAAAGAATGTCCCGCCCAATATGAAAGTGGGCAGGTCTTCATTGATTTTTTGAACGAAAACCGTGAACTGCTAAAGAATAGACCCCAAGTTTTGCAACATGGTGATTATCATATTGGAAATTTCATGATTGGAGAAGATCGTGAGATTTATGTCATTGACTTTGATCGTTTTGACTTTGGAGATCCTTGGGAGGAGTTCAATCGTATTGTGTGGTCAGCTCAAGTATCTCCCTCTTTTGCATCAGGTATGATAGATGGATATTTTGATGACAAGGTTCCAGATTTATTTTGGAAACTTCTTGCTGTTTACATTCTAAGTAACCTAGTTGGTGCTCTTCCATGGGCTATTTCTTATGGAGAAGAAGAAGTATCAGTAATGCAAAATCAAGCTAAGGAAATTTTAGAATGGTATGATTATATGAACCAATTAGTCCCAAGTTGGTATAAGAACAAGAATAATACTGAATAATTTAAACATTGGAATATCAATTTGGAAAAAATTATGCCACGATTACTTGTTCAGATTATAACGAGTCTAATTTATTTACAAGGAGTGTTGAAAGTGATTGATAAAAGCAATAAAAAATTTGGGGGTAAATTTGCTAAGCTGTATGCCCCTTTTATGACTTGTAATGACGATTAAGAAAATCTTATATTTTTGTAGAGGCATCAGTCATATAAATTAACCACTTTTGCTAAATGTTCTTTCATTTTCTCAATCAGATTTGTAGGTTCTATTATTTTAACATTGTCTCCATATACAGTTAATAATGATGATAAATAATCTATTTCATTTAGACTAAATAAGTCTTCGTATACACCCCAAAAGTTGTTATCCTGCTCCCATTTGATTTTTGAAAAATCTAAAATTGGTGTATTTAAGATTCTAATTGCTTTTTTATTAATTTTCATTTTGACCAATAGTTTATTTGCTTCATCACTTTGGGTTTGATTAGCTAGTGCCTCTTCAATAGTTATCTGATCTTTTACGCTGAGAATATTATCATTGCTAACTAAAGATTTAATTCTATCTACTCGATATGTTCTCATTTCCATTACTTGATTATCTATTGCGCAAAAATACCAATAGCCATTATCGGAATAGACTCCTATTGGAGACAGTATTTTTTTGTCTGAATTTTTTAAAGAATCATATATTATTTCGATACACTTATTATTTATACAAGCATTGAATATCTCTTTCAATAAGGGATTTCTTTCATTTCTCACAGGAACTTTTAAAAAGAAACACTTTTCAGCTTGGTTTAATTTTTTTAGTAGAGAATCCGAAGAGTTTGAAAGTAATTTTGTAATGACACTTTCGATTTCAAACTGGTAAGGAAAATCTTTGTATTGTGTCATGCTTTTGTAGGTAAGAATTATTGAAATTATTTCATCTTCTGAAAAAGAAATAGGGGGCAACACTTCTTGATGTAACAAAGTGTAACCACCATTTCTACCAACCTCGGAATAAAAAGGCACGCCTAGAAGACTTAATTCATCTATATCTCTTTGAATAGTTCTAGTAGAGACATTAAACTTTTTTGCAAGTTCAGTAGTTGTAAATTTTTTATGATTATTTATATACAACCAAATATCTATTAATCTTGTTGATTTTACCATTATACTCCTTAATACTGACATATGATGACATAATTTAATTGTATAATATTTTTAGAAAGAGGTAAAGAAAATGAAAACTGTACTTATATTACTGCTTAATGACTATGCTGACTGGGAAGTTGCTTACATTTCTTCTACAATCAATATGAGTGGAGAATGGACTGTCAAAACAATTTCTACTCAGAAAGAAGTTAAATCTATAGGAGGTCTGACTACAAAGATTGACTATCTATTAGAAGAAATTCCTTCTCAATATGATTTATTAATTTTAATTGGTGGGAACTCTTGGACAAATGATGATTCTGATATTATTAATCTAGTTAACCATACTTTAAACAACAATATAATTCTCGGCGCAATTTGTGGCTCAGTTGATTTTATGGCTAGAAATGGTTTATTAAATAATTTTAAACATACAGGAAATGATTTGAGTTTATGGAATACTTTTGACCAATATTCAAATAAAGATGAATTTCAATTTAAGCAAGCTGTAAGAGATAAGAACCTTGTTACTGCAAATGGTACAGCACCAATTGAATTTGAGCAATTAATTCTTGAAAGCATTGATTATGCTGAAAAAAATGAAATAGAAAAAACAATCTATCTCCATAGGCATGGTTTTTACGATTATTCAAAAAAATATGGAAACCCTTTTGCTTAATTAAACTATTGATTATACCGTCAATATTATACTTTTGAACACATTAATAGGTTGATACTAGCTGATTTTTTGTATTGCTAGAAACATTATAGTCAATGGACGGAATTATACTAAAGATCAATTTAAAGAAACTTTTAGTGGAAATATGAGGTGGAGTAAAAGTAGAGTATACGACTATACATAGAATTAAATGAAATCTCAAGATAGAAACTAATATTAAGTCTTGTCCTCAAGGCTTTTTAATATTCCCTACTTTACCTCCTATTCCCAAACTTGAACAATGGCTTGCAATCCTTTTTTTAAAATAGTATACTAGGGCTAGTTATGGAATCGTTTGCATAAAGTTACGATGAGCTCAAAAAGAGAAATCTAGGAGATGAAAAGTATGGAATTAACAGCCATTTACCACAGGCCGGAGTCGGAGTATGCCTATCTTTATAAAGAAGGTCAAGTGCATATCAGAATTAGGACTAAGAAAGAGGATATAGAGAAAATCATTTTGCACTATGGAGATCCTTTTGTTTTTCTCGAGAATGCTTATGAAGATACGAAAGAGATGGTCAAGGTGACCTCAGATGCTCTATTTGATTATTGGCAAGTAGCAGTGTCGGTTGATTTTGGTCGGCTCCAGTATCTCTTTGAGCTGAGAGATAAAGAAGGCCAAAGTATCTTGTATGGGGATAAAGGTTTCGTTGACAATAGTCCAGAAAATCTTGCTTCGGAGGGCAACAGATTTAAACTCCCTTATATTCACGAAATTGACGGCTGCCAGGTTCCTGAATGGGTCTCCAAAACGGTCTGGTATCAGATTTTTCCAGAACGATTTGCAAACGGAGATGCTGAACTTTCACCAGCAGGAGCTTTAGCTTGGGATTCATCTATCAGACCTAAACCTACGGATTTCTTTGGTGGGGATTTACAGGGGATCATCGACCATCTGGATTACTTACAAGACCTAGGGATTACAGGGCTTTATCTCTGTCCCATCTTTGAATCGCCAAGCAATCACAAGTACAATACGACTGATTACTTTGAAATTGATCGACACTTTGGGGACAAGGAGACTTTCCGTCAACTGGTAGAGCAAGCTCATCTGCGTGGTATGAAGGTTATGCTGGATGCAGTTTTCAATCATATGGGCGATCAATCCGCTCAATGGCAGGATGTTCTCAAGCATGGTGAAAAGTCAGCTTACAAAGACTGGTTCCACATTCAAGAGTTCCCAGTGACGAATGACAAGCTTGTGAATCCCAAAGAACTCCCTTATCATACCTTTGCCTTTGCCAGCTATATGCCTAAGTTGAATACGGCAAATCCTGAGGTGAAAGACTATCTCTTAAACGTTGCGACCTATTGGATTGAACATTTTGATATTGATGCTTGGCGGCTGGATGTGGCCAATGAAGTTGATCACCAATTCTGGCGAGATTTTCGTAAGGCTGTTTTGGCCAAAAAGCCTGACCTTTATATTCTTGGAGAAGTTTGGCATACATCACAGCCATGGCTAAATGGAGATGAGTTTCACGCAGTCATGAACTATCCTCTATCCGATAGTATCAAGGACTACTTTTTGAGCAGGAGCAAGAAGACCAGTCAATTTATAGCTGAGATTAACTGCCAGTCCATGTACTACAAGCAGCAGATTTCTGAGGTTATGTTTAATCTCTTGGATTCGCACGATACGGAGCGCATTTTGGCGACTGCCAAAGGTGATATCCAGCTTGTCAAATCCGCACTTGCCTTTCTCTTTTTACAAAGGGGAACGCCTTGCATCTATTATGGGACCGAGCTAGAATTGGGCGGAGGTATGGACCCGGATTGTAGACGGGTCATGCCTTGGGACCGGGTTTCTGGTGATAATGTCATGCTTAATTTTATGAAGAACTTGATTCAGCTTCGCAAGGAAACTGCGGATATTATTCAGTATGGGAAATTTACCCTAGAAGAAATCAAGCCGGATGTGCTGGCTTTAGAATGGCAACATGATCATCAAGCAATCCGAGCCGTTTTTAATCAGTCGAATGAGAATTATCTTTTAGACAGAGATTCAGCTGATTTGGTGAGTCAATGCCAAACTGATGACCAGCAAGTTCTCATCTTACCAAAGGGATTTGTAGTTTATTGTGATTAGTCTAACATTTGAGATGTGTTTAGCGAATATCTTAATCCCATGATGTATTCCAAATAAGATAAGAGAAGTCGAAAGATTATTCTATTTTGTAATTACTGTAATTATCTGTTATAATATCCCTAAGGAGGAAGCAAGATGGCAGTAAAAACTAGAAAACAAGGGAATTCTATAACAATAACGATTCCAAGTGAATTTAATATTCCGAGTGGCGTGCATTACGATGCTAAATTGTTACCGAGTGGCGAAATTGTCTTTACTCCAGAAAAGACTGAAAATCAGGTTACTTATATTTCTGACGAATCTTTTGAATTGGATTTAGATAATATTTTTGATGAATACGATGATATTTTTAAAGCTTTGGTGGAAAAATGACAGTCTATTTAACAGAAAAGCAAATTGCAAAGATTAATACTTTAGTTATTCAGCGCTATTCTCCGAAAGAACAAATCAAGACGATTAGTCCATCAGCACTAAATATGATTGTGAACTTACCTGAACAATTTGTTTTTGGGAAACCTCTTTATCCATCAATCTTTGATAAGGCGACAATTTTATTTGTTCAATTGATAAAAAAGCATGTTTTTGCTAGTGCTAATAAACGAACGGCTTTTTATGTTTTAGTAAAATTTTTGCGATTAAACGGTTATCATTTTTCTGTTACACTTGAAGAAGCGGTTGAAATGTGTGTAAGAATAGCGGTTGAATCGCTGTCGGAGCAAAATTTAAAAAGCTACTCAAAATGGGTTTCTGAACATTCGTTTCGTAATGATTAAGCTTTAACTATGCAAGGAGTGCAATCTTATGCCTAGACCGAAAACTAAAGAAGAGTTGATGCTAGCTGCTAAGGAAAACTATGAGAAGTTACAAACTCTCATTTCCAAATTATCTGATCAAGAGTTACATACCCCTTTTGATTTTTCTCGGGATGAAAAGAAGAAAGAGGCCCATTGGAGACGAGATAAAAATGTAAGAGATGTTTTGATTCACCTCTATGAATGGCATCAGCTCTTGTTGGATTGGGTGTATTCCAATCAAAAGGGGCAAGAGCAGCCCTTTCTTCCTGCGCCCTACAACTGGAGGACCTATGGAGAGCTGAATCTGGAATTTTGGAAGAAACATCAGAATACTTCTCTTGAAGAGGCAACTGAGATCTTTCGTCAGTCCCATCAAGATGTTTTGAACTTAGCTAACACATTTACAAATGAAGAATTATTTTCAAAAAATGTCTATAAATGGGTCGGAGGGACTGTACTAGGTTCCTATTTTGTAAGTGCAACTTCTAGCCATTATGACTGGGCCATGAAAAAATTGAAGGCACATCAAAAAAATTGCAAGGCAAAATAATCTATAGAAGACAAGAATTGGAGAGAAATAAGAATGAAGAAATACAGCAAAATAATCATGTCCTGCGCCTGCTTAGCTTTAGCTTTTGGGATGGCAGCATGCGCTAGTTCGCAGAAAAATAAAGAAACAAGTCAAACTACATCGACTTATTCAAATCTAAACAGTAAAAAGAGTGTCGAAGAAGTGAGGAGTTTGTTGGCTGCTGACTTGGATAAAGACAGTGTCGATAACTTTGTCAATCTAGTCAATGACTACAATGGACTTGTCGGCTCTACTGGATTAAGGGGCGATTTCACTAAGTTTACCAAAACTGAATATGACGTAGAAAAAATCAATCCTCTGTGGCAGGCAAAAAAGGGCGATTTTATCGGGACAAATTGTCGGATTAATACTTACACTTTGTTGAAAAATAGCATCGACATCCCTCAAATCGAAAAAGATGACGAACTCTTGTTCATAGATAATGATTCGATTGACAAGGGCAAGCTCTTTGATGCCAAGGATAAGGAAGAATTTAATATCCTGTTTTCAAGAGTCAAGACTGAAGCGACTCAAGATGTAAAAGTCCATGCTAAGAAGATGGAGGAATACTTCAAACAGTTCAAATTTAGTGAAAAAGCACGGATGCTTTCAGTCATTGTCCACGACAATCTTGACGGTGATTCTCTCTTTGTAGGTCATGTCGGCGTCTTGGTTCCAGATAAAGACGGCTATCTGTTTGTCGAAAAGCTGACCTTTGAAGAGCCATACCAGGCAATCAAGTTTGCGACCAAGGAAGATGTCTACAAATACTTGCAGACCAAATATAAGGACTACACAGGGGAAGGACTGGCCAAACCTTTTATCATGGACAACGATAAGTGGGTAGAGGGTAAGTAGTGTGCTTTAGTTAGCATTAAGAAAATAGAACTGGGAGATTTAGCGTATGGAATTAAAAGATTTTACAAAAAAGGAACAGGAGCAGATTAATCAAGGGCTCAGCACTGCAGAAATTTCCGATAAGGAAGCTGCCCAAAAGATTTTAGCACTTGTGCCCAAGGAATGGATTAAGAGGATTCCTTTCTTCGTGAGAGGGCATGCGACGACCAAGACAGTTGAGAGAGTTGCTAAGCAATATCCTGAACTATTCGCTGTTGCTAAGCAGCAAGGCGAACTTCCTGACAAGGAAAGAGAGGAATTGCGCGTGATTATGACAAGCATTTTTGAAGAAAAGATGAATAAGCATAAAATCAAATGAACTCTTACTTTGAAAAAAATGAGAGCCTTAGGAAGTCACTGGAAGCAGTGGCTTTTTCGTTTGTTTCTTAGCATGATGAGGCTAGTTATTAAAGCTCTATTTGGACGTTGAGTTCTAATTGGGCTTTGGGACTATTCTCCATGAGAATTATTGGCAAAAATGGTATAATGTTCCTATATTTTCTAGAGGAAAAGGCAGGCTATGAAATTACTTTATACAGATATTCGCCATTCTTTGACCAAGGTTTTGGTGGCTGAGGCTGAGAGCTTGGTGGCGGCTGGTAAGCGAGTCTTTTATATTGCGCCTAATTCGCTTTCTTTTGAGAAGGAGCGGGCGGTTTTGGAGTGCCTGAAAACTCAGGCTTCCTTTGCCATTACGGTGACGCGCTTTGCCCAGATGGCTCGGTATTTTGTCCTCAATGATGTTCGGCAAGGGCAGAGTTTGGACGATATTGGTCTGGGAATGCTGATTTATCGGACCTTGACAGAGTTAGATGATGGAGAGCTTAAGGTCTATGGCCGGATTAAGAAGGATTCCCAGTTTATCCAGCAGCTGATGGATCTTTACCATGAACTGCAGACAGCCCAGATGTCCTTTGCGGATCTGGAATTTCTTGAGGAGCCTGAGAAGCGAGAGGATCTGGTCAAGATTTTTACAGCGGTGACTGCTGCTCTGAATAAGGGCGATTTTGATTCGTCTTCTCAGATTGCTGCTTTTGCCCAGCATATTCTGGCTGGTGATACGGATGAGGAGTTGGAGACTTTGGCCCTGGTCATTGATGGCTTTACTCGTTTTTCTGCCGAAGAGGAATACTTAGTCGGTCTTCTGCATCGGAAAGGTGTGGAGATTGTCATTGGGACCTATGCCAGCCAAAAAGCCTATCGAGCAGCCTTTCGTGAGGGCAATCTCTATCAGGCCAGCGTGGATTTTTTGAGAAAGCTAGCCGAGGACTATCAGGTCAAGCCTGACTATATCTCTCATGCGGGAGCAGAAGATGCCTTTGGACGGATTTCCAAGGTCTTGGAGAGTCGCTATGATTTTTCTGAGCAGGCTGTTGAAGTTAGTGAGACAGACCGCTCACAGCTTCAAATTTGGGCTACTATGAACCAGAAAGAAGAGTTGGAGTATGTGGCTAAGTCCATCCGGCAGCGGGTTCATGATGGTGTGCGCTATAAGGATATTCGTCTGCTTTTGGGAGATGTGGAAGCCTACCAGCTTCAGCTCAAGACCATTTTTGACCAATATCAGATTCCCTACTATTTAGGGCGGAGCGAGTCAATGGCCCAGCATCCGCTGGTTCAGTTTGTCGAGTCCTTAGAGCGGCTCAAACGCTATAATTTCCAACTGGAAGACCTGCTCAATCTCTTAAAGACGGAGCTCTATGGCGATTTGGCTCAAGAGGAGCTGGATCATTTTGAGCAATATCTGCGCTTTGCAGACATTAAGGGAGCCGGCAAGCTAGCCAAGGATTTCACGGCCAATAGCCAAGGGAAATTTGACCTAGACCGTCTCAATCATATTCGTCGTCGGGTTATGACTCCATTGCAAGATTTTTTCAAATCCCGTAGCCAGACAACGTCGGGGCTCTTAGCTAAATTTACAGAATTTGTCCAAGCGGCCCGTTTGTCTGACAATTTGACGGCTCTGCTGCAGGGAGAAAGTCAGCAGGAGCAGGAGCGCCATGAGGAAGTCTGGAAGGCTTTCAGCCATGTCTTAGAGCAGTTTGCTCAGGTCTTTGCAGATAGTAAGGTCAAACTAGACGATTTTCTAGCCTTGATCCTGTCAGGTATGCTTTTGTCCAACTATCGGACGGTGCCGGCGACAGTAGATGTGGTCAAGGTCCAGTCTTATGACCTGATAGAGCCTTTAGCTGCTCCTTATGTCTATGCGATTGGATTGACCCAGGAGCGTTTCCCGAAAATCGCGCAAAACAAGAGTTTGCTCAGTGATGAAGATAGGGCTTGGCTCAATGACGCAACGGATTCTCAGGCGGAACTCCAGATTGTTAGCTCAGAAAATCTCAAGAAGAATCGCTATACGGCTCTGTCGCTGATGAATTCTGCTACCAAAGAGCTGGTCTTGTCTGCGCCAGCCTTGGTCAATGAAGTAGAGGACAGCATGTCGACCTATCTACTGGAATTGACTGCAGCTCCACTTTCCTTGCCCATCATTGTCAAAAAGCCTCAGGCTTCCAGTGATGATATTGGCAGCTACCGAGCTCTCTTGTCTCAAATCATCGAGCTCCACCAAGAGGAGATTGACCGAGAGTGGACAGCAGAGGAGCAGACTTTTTGGGCGGTGGCTGTGCGGGTTCTCCGCAAGAAATTGGCTGCAGAAGGAATTAGCATTCCGCAAATTAGTAAGGAACTAAAAACAGAGTCTCTACAACTGGAAACTCTGCAAGCCCTCTACCCTCAGGAGCAGCCTCTCCGACTTTCAGCGTCTGCTCTAAACGAATATTTCCGGCATCAGTATGCTTATTTTCTCAAGTATGTTCTGCGCTTGCAGGAAGAGTGGACCATTCATCCAGATGCTCGCAGTCATGGGATTTTCCTTCACCGGATCTTTGAAAAGGTCCTGCAGGATGATTCGTCAGCTGATTTTGACCGGCGTTTAGCGCAGGCTATGGAAGAGACCAGTCGAGAGGCCGAGTTTGAGAGTATCTACAGTGAGTCAGGTCAGACCCGTTTTGCGCGCCAGCTCTTGCTAGATACGGCGCGGGCGACCGGCCGCGTGCTGGCTCATCCAACTGGGATTGAGACCATTGGCGAGGAGACTGGCTTTGGCTCAGCTTCTAAGCCTTTCCTGACCTTGGAAAATGGCAGAGCCGTGACCGTGAGCGGTAAGGTGGACCGGATTGACCGTCTGACCAAGATCGAAAGTCTGGGAGTGGTGGACTATAAGTCTGGCGATATTAAGTTCAGCTTTGAAAAGTTCTTTAATGGACTGAATTCTCAGCTGCCGACCTATCTGGCAGCGATTGAGGAGTTAGCAGACTATCAAGAGGATAAGGGAACTTTTGGCGCCATGTATTTGCAGATGACCGATCCGATTGTGGCGCTTAAAGATACCAAGACCTTGTCGGATGCAGTCAATCAGTCTATGAAGCCACTCCAGTACAAGGGACTTTTTGTGGCTGACGCTGTCAAGGAGCTTGGTCCGCTCTATGAGAAAAATAAGACCAACTTGCTGAGTCAGGAAGACTTGGACTTGCTGCTGGCCTACAATGCTTATCTCTATAAAAAAGCTGCAGAAGGCATTTTATCAGGCCATTTTGCAGTCAATCCTTATACAGAGAATGGGCGCAGCATTGCTCCTTATGTAGAGCAGTTTAAGGCTATTACTGGCTTTGAAGCCAATCTCCATCTAGGACAGGCACGGCAGCTGGAAAAGCTGGATACAAGCAAGTATGACAGACGGCCGACTGGTGAGAAGTTGCGCCAGGCCTGGCTAGAAAAGATGAGGGAGGAGATGGAAAAATGAAGAGAATTCCTTTTTTAACTGCAGAAGAAATTGCTCTTAAGCAAGCCCAAGAAGCTGCTTCGGACAAGTCGCAGAAAAAGACGGCAGAGCAGATTGAGGCCATCTACTCCTCTGGCCAGAATATTCTGGTCTCCGCTTCGGCCGGATCAGGTAAGACCTTTGTCATGGTCCAGCGAATCATAGACCAGATTCTTCGGGGTGTTGCTGTCAGGCAGCTCTTTATCTCAACCTTTACCGTCAAGGCGGCAGGCGAGCTAAAAGAGAGGCTGGAGAAGGAATTGGGCCAGGCCTTGAAGGAGGCCAAGAGTCCTGAACTCAAGCAACATTTGGCCCAGCAATTAGCTGATCTGCCCAATGCCGATATTGGTACCATGGACGCCTTTACCCAGAAAGTGTTTAGTCGCTATGGTTACCTGCTTGGTTTGGCACCGAACTTTCGGATTCTCCAGTCTGCCAGTGAGCAGCTGATTCTGCAAAATGAAGTTTTCAGCCAAGTGTTTGACTGTTACTATGCCAGCGAGCATCAGGCTTTGTTTAGCCGTTTGGTAAAAAATTTTACTGGTAAGCGCAAGGATTTATCAGGCTTTCGGGAGCAAGTTTATCGGATTTACAGCTTTCTACAGTCAACCAGCAGTCCTCAGCGCTGGCTGGAGGAAACCTTCCTCTATGGCTATGAGCACAGTGACTTTGCAGCAGAGAGAGAGCGGATATTTGGTCAAATCAAATCAGCCCTTTGGGAGCTGGAAGCTTTCTTTTCTGCCCATCTGGAGCATGAAGGAAGAGAGTTTGTGGGCGCCAAGTATCAGGAGAATGTCCAAGACGCTCTGACCGCCTTAGCAGGGCTGAATGAACTGCCCTCGATAGAAGAAACAGCTCAGATTCTCAAACAGATCGTGGCCCTTTCCCAACTGTCCAATGGCCAAGCCTTTACAGCTCGGGTTGGCAAGAATGCAGATGAGCTCAAAAAAGAAATGGCCAAGGACTACAATGAAGCCAGGAAGCCTATGATTGAGCGGCTACGAAGCTTTGACCAGCAGCTTTATCAGCTGGACTTTATTGAGCAGCATCAGGATGAATGTCTGCCTCTGGTTGAGCTTCTGCGGGATTTTGTGGCGGACTTTGCACAGGCTTACTTAGAGCGTAAGAAAGCAGAAAATGCCTTTGAATTTGGAGACATCAGCCATTTTGCTATTGAAATTTTAGAGAGATTCCCAGAGGTGCATCGCTTTTATCAGGAACGTTACCACGAGGTCATGGTGGATGAGTATCAGGATACCAACCACACGCAGGAGCGCATGCTGGACTTGCTTTCCAGAGGGCAAAATCGCTTTATGGTAGGTGATATCAAGCAGTCTATCTACCGCTTCCGTCAAGCGGATCCGCAGATTTTCAGTGATAAGTTTAAGGCTTATCAAGAGGATAGCAGCCAGGGCAAGCTGATTGTCCTTAAGGAAAATTTCCGTAGTCATCTTGAGGTGCTAGAAGCAACCAATGATGTTTTCAAACGTCTGATGGATGAAGAAGTTGGTGAAATCGACTACAACGAAACCCACTATCTGGTGGCTGGAAATCCTGCCAAACGCGAGCCTAATCCAGCTAACCGCGCTTCCTTCTTAATCTATGAAGGCTCCAAGGAGAGTCTGGAAGAGGAGGCTGATGAAGGCTTGCCACAGGCAGTATCAGCTGGAGAAGTGGATCTAGTCATCAAGGAAATCATCCGCCTGCATAATGAAGAAGGAGTGGCTTTTAAAGATATTACGCTGCTGACGGCATCCAGAACCCGCAATGATTTGATTTTAGCTGCCTTTGAGCAGCACCAGATTCCGTTGGTACCAGATGATGGCGCCGCAAACTATCTGCAGTCAGTTGAGGTCTTAGTCATGCTGGATACCCTGCGGACCATCAATAATCCGCTGAATGACTATGCCCTGACCGCCCTTCTCAAGTCTCCCATGTTTGACTTTGGTGAGGACGAGCTGGCTCGACTGTCCCTGCAGGCCAGTCAAGAGCATTCTCAGGAAAATCTCTATGAAAAATTTGTCAATGCCCTTGAAGGAAGAGGCTTGCACCCTGCTTTAGTCACTCAGGAACTGCAGAAAAAGCTGCAGCATTTCCATGAGACCCTGCAAGACTGGCGGACCTATTCCAAGACGCACTCCCTGTATGATTTGATTTGGAAGATCTATCAGGATCGTTTCTACTATGACATGGTGGGAACTCTGGCCAATGGTGCCCAGAGACAGGCCAATCTCTATGCTCTCTCTTTGCGGGCTAATGAGTATGAAAAGTCTAGCTTTAAAGGCCTGTCTCGCTTTATCGGGATGATTGACCGTATCTTGGAAAATCAACACGATCTGGCCAGTGTGCCAGTGGCGGCGCCTAAGGACGCCGTTCGTCTCATGACCATTCATAAGAGTAAGGGGCTGGAGTTCAAGTATGTCTTCCTGCTCAATATGGACAAGGCCTTCAACCGTCAGGATAGCAGCTCTGCTATTATCCTTAGCCGGACCAAGGGAGTCGGCATCAAGTATGTGGCGGATGTATCGGTGTCTGTGGAAGACCCCTATGCGCCGAATCAGCTGCGCATTTCCATGGATACGCTGCCTTATCAGCAGAATCTTGCAGAACTGCAGTTGGCAAGTCTGTCTGAGCAAATGCGTTTGCTTTATGTGGCCATGACGCGGGCTGAAACCAAGCTTTATCTGGTCGGAAAGGGCAGTCAAGAGGCCTTGGACAAGCGTCAGTGGGGCAAGAGCCAACAAGGACGTTTGTCTGCCAGTCTGCGTAGCCAGCTCAGTAATTTCCAAGACTGGCTCTATGCTATTCAGGCTGTTTTTTCTGATGAGAATCTCGCCTACGAGACCCGTTTTGTTACTGATGAGGAGCTAACTGCTGAAGAGATAGGGCGAATTAATGAGCCTCTGTTCTTTCCAGCAGATGATTTGGCAGATAATCGTCAGTCGGACGATATCCGTCGGGCTCTGGATATTTTAGAAAGCGTGGACCGGCTGAATAGCCAGTATCGCTCTGCCATTGAGCTTCCTAGTGTGCGAACTCCAAGCCAGATTAAGAAGTTTTATGAGCCGATCATGGATACGGATGGCCTGGATATCATGGATGAGCGAGCAGCTTTTCGGCCTCAGCCTAACTTTGACTTGCCTGATTTTGGCAAGAAAGCCAAAGTGACTGGAGCGCAAGTCGGCAGTGCTGTTCATGAACTCATGCAACGGATTCCTTTGGATAGCAGTCCCAGCATGGCTGTACTTCGTTCTGCTTTAACTCAGGTTCAGGCCGATGAAGCGGTCAAAAAGCAGATTCAGCTGCCTAAGATTGCATCGTTTTTCGAGACGGATTTGGGGCGACTCTTGATTGAGAACAGTGATAGAGTTCGTCGAGAAGCACCATTTGCCATGCTCAAGAGGGATGACGCTAGCGGTCAGAACTTTGTTTTGCGGGGGATTTTGGATGGTTACCTGCTTTTTGAGGACCGAATCATTCTCTTTGACTACAAGACGGATAAATACAAGGATTCGTCTGAGTTGATTGCTCGCTATTGTGGCCAGCTAGACTTATATGCTCAAGCTCTCAGCCGTTCTTATGGCATTTCGCAGATTGAAAAATATTTGATTCTGCTTGGCGGTGAGCAGCTGCAGGTAGTTAAGGTGGATTGATTAGCTTGTCATGTCTGGAAAGGAAGGAAGCCTGTGGAACAGTTAGAACGCATTCAAAAAATGGAAAAGCACCTGAATAAATATTCTCAGGTATTGGCAATAGCTCAGGAAGCTTTAGCTGAGCTGGAGCGCTGCCAGTCAGATTATATCCAGCTGAGGGACTACTATACTGGTCAGGAATTTTTTGATGATTTAGAGTTCTCGAATGGCCCGGATTTCCCTAAAAATATAGCTTGCGGCGTCTTAAGCGAAGATGCTGTCTATGATCTGATGGGGGAGCATTTTGAAACAGCAATCAATATGTTGGATTTGTCCAGTGCTATGCTGAAAGAGCGTTAATTCATTTAGAAAGAAAAAAATATTTAATTTTTTTCAATTTTCCTCTTGCTTTTTAATAAAAATTCATGTAGAATATTCAACAATAAATTGAAAGCGATGAGAGAAAAAGTCTAAGACAAGAAACAGAGAGTGCCTAATGGTGAGACGGCATGCAATCCTTAGACGACACATTCTTGAGTGCGGATGCGAAATCAGTCAGCAGTCTGAAACTAGTGTCCGACGGCTGATTGCCGTTATCAATCTGGAGTCTCGTACTCCCAGAGGGTCCTCAGGCGACTGGGGTCCGAATAAAGGTGGAACCACGTGTCAACGTCCTTGCAAAGTTTTTTTGCGAGGGCTTTTTATTATATTTAAACTAGAAGATTCCCCCATTTTCCTTTAGCAAAGCGGTAAATTTCGTTTTTCATTTATTAGAAGTTTTAAAAGATAATCAGAGTCAGATAATGGCTAGTGTGTGAAAGAGAGGTGGCAAGATGGTGAAGCTAAAAGGTCTCAGACAGATCAATCCTTATGTAGCGGGGCAACAGCCCAATGAGCCAGACATGATTAAGCTCAATACCAATGAAAATGCTTATGGGCCGAGTCCTAAGGTGGCAGAGGCCCTGCAGAACTTTGATGCTCAGGAGTTGCGCAAGTATTCCAGTTTGGATCAGGCGGATCTCTGTCAGGCTTTGGCAGCAAACTTGGGTGTATCGCCCGATCAGCTCATTATTGGCAACGGCAGTGACGACATCTTGTCCATGGCTTTCCTGGCTTTCTTTAACAGCGGCGAGTCGGTCTTGTTTCCGGATTTGACCTATGGTTTTTACAAGGTCTGGGCGGACCTCTACCATGTGCCTTTTCGAGAAATCCCACTGACAGCTGATTTTGAGGTCCATCCTTCCGATTATTTTGGAGATAATGGCGGCATTATCCTAGCTAATCCCAATGCCCCGACGGGGATTTATCTGCCGCTGGATCAGTTGGAAGAAATTCTAGCGTCCAATCAAGATGTGGTCGTGGTGGTGGATGAGGCTTATATTCACTTTGGCGGTCAATCTGCCCTGCCTCTTCTAAAAACCTATCCCAACCTCTTTATCACACGGACCTTTTCCAAGGACGCGGCCTTGGCTGGTCTGCGGGTAGGCTACGGCATCGGTCATCCAGACTTAATAGCTGTCATGAAAGCCGTTAAGGACTCCATCAATCCTTACTCAGTGGATATGTTAGCAGAGCGCTTAGCCCTTGCGGCAGTGGAAGATTGGGATTATTATTTGGAGACCGGCAGAGCCATCCAAGAGACCCGAGATTGGTTTGCTGGAGAATTGGCTGCGCTGGATTTCCAAGTCCTGCCCAGTCAGACCAACTTTGTCCTAGCCCAGCCTACTAGAATCTCTGCAGCAGAGCTTTTTCAGCAGCTAGAGGAGCGTCGGATTTATGTGAGGTATTTTCCAAAAGCAGAACGAATCAAAGACTCTCTGCGTATCTCTATCGGACGGCGAGAAGAGATGGAGACAGTCTTGGCAGCTATCAAGGACATTTGCAGCAGCTGAGAGTTTGACTCAAAGCCAGCTAGTGTAAGAATAGAGCAAGAAAGGAAAGCAGCCTATGAATAAGATCACCCTTCCGATTGGCATGCATGACAAGCTTTTCAAGAGGGCGCGTGTGACCTACGAGATTGAGCGGGACATCAGTGATTTCCTGATGGCTCAGGGCTTCAATCGGATTGACACGCCGACTTTGGAGCACTTCGAGGTCTTCAGTGACCATGTGGAGCCCAATCATTATCATCTTTTCGATAAAAAAGGCGAGCTATTGGTGCTGCGGCCAGATGTGACCAGCCAGATTGGTCGGGTTATTGCTTCGACCAGGGTCCATACGCCGACTAAGTTTTCTTATTCAGGCAAGGTCTTTCACTATCAAGAAGAGCTGCGTGGTCTTGCCAACGAGCTCAGCCAAGCTGGTATTGAGATTATAGGCTATCCAGCTCGTGAGGCGGTGCTTGAGGCTATCAAGACAGCCAAGCAATCGCTGGATTTGGCGCAGGTTAAGTCTTATCAGTTCGAGTTTTCCCATGCGGCGATCCTGCAGACCATCCTAGAGAGTCTGGCCTTGGATTCGCAGGAGGAGGCCCAGCTGCTTGATTATATTCGCAAGAAAAACAGGACGGGACTCTTTGAATTCACCCAGACCAGACCTAGTGAATTTGATGATTTTTTGCAGGAGCTGCCCTATTTGTTTGGTCCTAGCCAACAGGTTTTAGCTAGGGCTAGAGAAATAGTTGACAACGAGCAGATATTGACGGCTCTAGATGATGTGGAGCAGGTTCTGCAGAGTCTATCAGGCTTGCTGGATCAGACGACCATGGACTTGGGGCAGGTAGCGACCATGCCTTACTATACCGGCCTGACCTTCAAGGTCTTTGGCGACCGAGTACCAGATGCTTTTCTATCTGGTGGTCGCTATGATCAGCTTTTCAAGCGCTTCGGGGCAGCAGAGCTGACAGCTATCGGCTGGTCCCTAGACATTGACAGTGTCTATCAGGCCATTCATGATGACCTACCGGACGAGGGTGGAAAGGAAGGTGATGGCAGATGAGTCAGATTACCATTGCCCTGACCAAGGGGCGGATTGAGGAAGATACGGTCAAGCTCTTGACCCAGGCTGGCTTTGATATGTCCTTCATGGCAGACAAGGGGCGCAGCTTGATTTTTGAAAGTCCAGACAGTCGCTTTCGCTTTCTCTTGGTCAAAGGGCCTGACGTGACGACCTATGTGCGCCACGGAGTTGCTGATCTAGGCATTGTCGGCAAGGATATTCTCTTTGAGCATCCGACTGGCTATCTGGAGCTGCTGGATCTGAACTTTGGCCTTTGTAAATTCTCACTGGCCTCGGTGCCCAGCTATGACCCTCATGATCACAAGCGCAAGCGGATTGCGACCAAGTATCCGACAGTGGCGACTGATTATTTTAATCAAAAAGGGGAAGATGTGGAAATCATCTCCATCCAAGGCAGTGTGGAGATTTCACCGGTGCTGGGCTTGGCGGATGCCATTGTTGATATTGTGGAGACGGGGCATACCTTGTCAGCTAACGGCCTGCTGGTTTTTGAGGACATTTGTCGGGTGTCAGCCCGGCTCATTGCCAATCAGGCTTCCCTGAAAAATAACCCGAATATCATGCCTTTTGTGGCAAAGATTGAATCCCTAGTAGGAAGAAGAGAGGTGGCTTTTAAATGACAATTATCAAGCGTTTAAGCGGAAGTAACGAAGAAATTTCACGGATTTTATACGAAGAGCAGCTGCAGCTCAGCCAGCAGAACTTAGATGTGGAAGAAGCGGTGGCTGAGATTATTGAAACGGTCAAACAAGACGGTGACCAAGCTTTAAGAGACTATACCATGCTTTTTGACAAGGTTGAGGTGACAGACTTTGAGATTGGGCAGGAGTTGATTGACCAGGCCTTTGAGGAGATTGATCCAGAGGTCTTGGCCGCCTTGAAAAATGCCCAAGCTAATATCGAATCCTACCACCGCCAGCAGTTGGAGACTGGTTTTGAGGACAGTCCCAGTGAGGGCGTTGTCCGTGGTCAGTTGATTAGGCCGATTGAGCGGGTCGGCACCTATGTACCTGGCGGCACCGCAGCCTATCCGTCCTCCGTCCTCATGAATGTTATCCCAGCTAAGATTGCCAGTGTCAAAGAAATCATCATGATTACACCGCCCCAAGAGCACTTTACCCCAGCGATTTTGGTCGCAGCCAAGCTGGCTGGTGTGGATCGGATTTTCCAAATTGGCGGAGCCCAAGGTGTAGCAGCTCTGGCTTATGGAACTGAGACCATTCCCAAGGTAGATAAGATAACGGGACCAGGCAATATCTTTGTGGCTACGGCCAAGAAGATGGTTTATGGTGTCGTGGGGATTGACATGATTGCTGGGCCTTCGGAGATTGGAGTCATTGCGGATCGTTCAGCCAGTCCAATCTATGTGGCAGCTGACCTCCTGTCGCAAGCCGAGCACGACAAATTAGCTCGAGCTATTCTGGTGACCGACTCGGAGGAGCTGGCAGACCAAGTCGAAGCAGAGCTGGATAGACAGCTGAAAGAGCTGCCACGAGAGGAAATCGCGCGTGCTTCGATTGAGAATAATGGCCGCATCATTCTTGCGCCTTCTAAGGAAGCTATGTTTGAGCTCATGAATCAGGTGGCACCGGAGCATTTGGAAATTGCCATGGATGATGCTTACAGCTATCTGGATCAGGTTGAAAATGCTGGCTCTGTCTTTCTGGGACACTATACCAGTGAGCCGATTGGTGACTACTATGCGGGAGCCAACCACGTTTTACCGACAACCAGCACCAGCCGTTTTTCATCAGCTCTGGGTGTCTATGACTTCATCAAGCGCATCCAGTACACCCAGTACAGCCGTGCTGCTGTAGGGGCGGCTGACAAGGATATTACCAGTCTGGCCTATGCAGAAGGCCTGCAGGGACATGCTAAGGCCATCGAAGCCCGCAGACAGGAAAAATAAAAGGAGTTGCCATGAGACAAGCTGAAATCAAGCGTAAAACACAGGAGACCGATATTGAACTGGCTGTCAATCTTGACCAACAGGAGCCGGTAGCTATCAAGACCGGTGTCGGATTCTTTGACCATATGCTGACCCTTTTTGCCCGCCACAGTCGGATTTCTCTGACGGTTAAGGCTGAAGGCGACCTATGGGTGGACAGCCACCATACGGTTGAGGATGTGGGCATCGTATTAGGACAGACTCTGCGTCAGGCTTTGGGAGACAAGGCAGGTATCAACCGCTACGGCACTAGCTTTGTGCCCATGGACGAAACGCTGGGTATGGCCAGTCTGGACCTATCAGGTCGCTCCTATCTGGTCTTTGAGGCGGATTTTGATAATCCCAAGCTAGGGAATTTTGATACCGAGCTGGTGGAGGAATTTTTCCAAGCCCTAGCCTTTAATCTGCAGATGAATCTGCACCTGAAAATCCTTCATGGCAAGAACAGTCACCACAAGGCAGAAAGCCTCTTTAAAGCGACTGGACGAGCTCTGCGGGAGGCTATTACGATAAATCCAGAGATTCATGGAGTCAACTCCACCAAGGGCTTGCTCTAGCTTGTCCTTCTGAGTGAAAGGAGTTGATGTAGAGATGATGATTGTTATTGATTATGACGCGGGAAATACTGCCAATGTCCTCCGCGCTCTGGCTCAGGTCGGAGTAGAAGCGCATCTGTCAGCTGACCCGCAGGAAATTTTGGACGCTGATGGTTTGGTTTTACCTGGTGTCGGTGCTTTTCCTACTGCCATGCAGGAGTTGGAAAGGCGAGGGCTGGTGTCAGTTATTCAGCAGGCTGTGGCCGATGGCAAACCTCTCTTGGGGATTTGCTTAGGCATGCAGCTCCTGCTGGAGTCTGGATTGGAGAATGGTCAAAGCTCTGGACTGGGCTTGATTCCCGGTGTTTGCCGCCGGATTCCGGATCAGGCTGGTCTGCCTGTGCCTCACATGGGCTGGAATGACTTACAGGTCCAGCGGTCGTCTGCTTTGACAGCTGGTCTCGAGGGCCAGTCAGTCTATTTTGTCCATAGCTACTATACAGATGTTCCGGAGGAGTACTTGGATGTGACGGCTGATTATGGGTTACCTATTCCAGCCATGATTCGCAGAGGCTCGGTCTTTGGCTGCCAGTTTCACCCAGAAAAGTCTGGTGCTGTCGGTCTCGGTATTCTAGAGAAGTTTAAGGAGTATGTCTATGAAAATACTGCCCGCTATTGATATCAAAGACGGTCAGGCCGTCCGCCTTTTAAAAGGGGATTTTAGTCAGAAGACGGTAGTCAATCCCGATGTCTTGGAGCAAGCTCGAGTTTTCAAAGAAGCCGGCGTTACCATGATTCATGTGGTTGACTTGGACGGGGCCTTAGAAGGTCGGGCGGCCAATCGGGATTTGATTGCCCAGATTAAAGCGGAGACTGGTCTAGCCATCCAAGTCGGGGGCGGCATTCGCAGTCTGGAGCAGATTGAAGATTACCTGGCGGTTGGCATTGACCGTGTCATTATTGGCTCCATGGCTGTTAAGAATCCTGATTTTGTCGAGGCCGCACTGGAGCGCTTTGGAAGCAGCAAAATTGTAATTGGCATTGATGCGAAAGAGGGGCTGGTTGCGACTGAGGGCTGGCTGGAAACCAGCAATCAGTACTATATCAGTCTGGCGCTGGCCATGGAAAAGATCGGTGTCCGTCTCTTTGTCTATACAGATGTGGACCGAGACGGGACTCTGACTGGCCCCAATATCCAGCATTATCAAAAATTGCTGGCAGCTCTCAAGCATGCTCATGTCATTGCCTCTGGTGGTATTCAGTCAGCGGATGACTTAGAAGAGCTGAAAAAACTGGGCTTGGCTGGTGCCATTGTGGGCAAGGCCTATTACAGTGGACGAATTAGCCTAGAGCAGATCAAGGAAGCAGAAAGGGGCTAGTCATGCTGAAAAAACGAATCATTCCCTGTCTGGATGTCAAGGACGGCCGGGTGGTCAAGGGTATCAACTTTGTCAATCTGACTGATGTGGGAGATCCAGTTGATGCGGCCAAGGCTTACTATGAAGCCGGCTGCGATGAGTTGGTCTTTCTGGACATTACCGCCACCCATGAGGAGCGGGACACGACGGTCGAGATGGTCCGGCGCGTGGCGGAGCAGGTTTTCATTCCCTTTACCGTCGGGGGCGGCATTCGCACGGTTGAGGACATGAAGCGGATGCTGCAGGCTGGTGCGGATAAGGTTGCAGTTAATTCCTCAGCGCTGGCAAATCCTCAGCTTTTAGCTGACTGCGCCGAGAAATTCGGCAGTCAATGCGTGGTGCTAGCCGTGGATGCTAAGAAAGAAGCGGATGGCAGCTGGCATGTCTATTTGGCTGGTGGCCGCAAGGACAGCGGTCGCGATCTGTTAGACTGGGTTCAAGAAGCTGTCAGTCTTGGAGCGGGGGAAATTCTTCTGACCAGTATGGACAAGGACGGGACCAAGTCTGGTTTTGACTTGCCAATGCTGGAAGCTGTCTCTCAAGTGGTTTCCGTTCCTATTATCGCCTCTGGTGGTGCTGGCAGTAGCCAGCATATCCTAGAAGTTTTTGAAAAGACTGCAGCGACGGGTGCTTTGGCCGCTTCGATTTTCCATTATGGTCAGGTCTCCATCGCAGAGACCAAAAAAGCCATGCAGGCAGCTGGATTGGAGGTGCGCATCTGATGACAGAAGTGAAGTTAGATTTTCAAAAGCAAGGCGGTCTTATACCTGCCATTATCCTAGACCACACCAGCAAAGAAGTCCTCATGCTGGCCTATCTCAATGAAGAAGCCTACCATCTGACCCGCACCAGCGGTCAGATGTGGTACTGGAGCCGGTCACGTCAGGAGCTCTGGCATAAGGGAGCCACCAGTGGCCACTACCAGACTGTCAAAAAAATCACAGCTGATTGCGACCTAGATACCCTACTGATCGAGGTAGACCAGCTGGGAGCAGCCTGCCACACCGGTGCTAAATCCTGCTTTTTCCATACAATCTGGGATGAAGAAGACGGCAAAACTGACTAAAAGCTCCCTTACTTTAGTACTTGGTTAATGCAAGAATAAAACAAAGACATCAGCTTGCCATTGGAAAGAATTACTTTTTATAGTAAAATAAAGACAGTAACAAGGAGGTACTATGCTAGAAACTCTCTATCAAGAAGCCCTCAAACGCAAAAAAGAGCCCAAGGAAGGCTCCTATACCAGCTATCTCTATGACAAGGGGCTGGACAAGATTCTCAAAAAAGTCGGTGAAGAAGCGACAGAAGTGGTCATTGCGGCTAAAAATGCTAACAAGGACGAGATGGCCAATGAGACAGCTGATCTGCTCTACCATCTGGCGGTCGCTCTCGTCGAGACTGGCGTCAGTCTGGAAGAGGTAGAGGCCGTCCTCCAGGCCCGTCAGGGCAAGCAGAGCCGGATTCATGACCGACCTGAAATTGACCATTACTAAACGGATATAAGATTTGCAGAAAGGCGGTCCAGCATGCGCGACAACCATCTTCATACCTATTTTTCCTATGATTCTGAGGCGGATTTCTGTGATTATCTGGACCATTACGAAGGCGAGATTGTCACCACCGAGCACTATGATTTGTCCAATCCCTACCCCTACGAAGCTGCCTCGCCCCATGATGATGTACCTGACTATGCGGCCTATTCAGCAAAAATAGCAGAGCTGAACCAGCAATATGGCAACCGCATCAAGAAGGGCATTGAAATTGGCTATTACGCTCCGCGTAAGGATGATATTCTAGCTTTCCTAGCGGACAAGGATTATGATCTCAAGCTCCTGTCTGTCCACCACAATGGCAGTTTTGACTATCTGGAAGATCCGGTCTTGCAGCTGGATAAGATGGAGCTGATTCCCTCCTACCTTAGAGAGTTAGAAGAGGCTATCGAGGCTGTGCCAGCAGATGTACTAGCTCACTTTGACTATGGTTTCCGCAAATTCGAGCTTACCGTAGAGGAGTTAAAAACTTTTGAACCAGAGCTACGACAGCTTTTTAAAAAGATGATTAACCATGGTCTGGCCTTTGAGCTTAACTGCAAGTCCATGTATCTATATGGTCACGAGGAACTCTATATCTATGCTCTTTCTCTAGTTAAGGAGCTGGGCGGTCAGCGCTTTTCAGTGGGATCAGATGGCCACAAGCTGGAGCATTTCCGCTTGCAATTTGACCGAGTTGCCAAAATCTTAGCGGAGGCTGGCATAGGTGAAGAGCAGTTGATCTAGAAGGAGAAATCGAGACTGAGATTAGGCCTTTAAAATCAGAGGAAATCCCACTCTTAGAGGAATTTCTTTACCAAGCTATTTTCATCCCCCCAGGTCTAGAGCTGCTGCCCAGAAGTATCTTGAAGGAACCAGAATTAGAGATGTATATCAAGGACTTTGGTCAGCAGCCAGATGATTGGACTTTAGCAGCAGAAGTGAACGGCCAGCTGGTCGGAGCCGTTTGGGTTCGCATCATGAAAGATTACGGCTATTATGATGACCAGACGCCCTCTCTGTCTATTTCATTTCTGACTGACTTCAGAGGCCAAAGACTAGGTCAGCAGTTGATGACAGCCATGCTGGACTTGCTCAAGGCCAAAGGCTACCCAAGTGTCTCCCTTTCCGTTTCCAAAGACAATCCCGCTGTTCGCTTTTATCAAAGACTGGGCTTTGTCACGGTTGAAGAGAGGGAAGATGATTATTTGATGCTGTGCCGATTGAAATAAGAAAAGAAAACTCATGAAACTAGAACGATTAATCTATATTCTACTAGCCCTTTTGAATAAAAGGCAGATAACAGCTAAAGAAATTGCTGAACGTTTTGAAATATCTACTCGTACCGTATATCGAGATATGGATACGCTCAGCTTAGCTGGAATCCCTATTTACTCAGAACGCGGAGATAAGGGTGGTTTTTATATACCGGATGACTACAAGATGGACAGCAGCTTTTTCACAGAAGAAGAAAAGCAGTTTATCATCAATATGAGCCAAAATGTCGGCAAAATTGTTGGACATCCTAGTTTTGACAGCATTGAGCATAAGCTTGTTTCTCAAGAAGCGACCGACAAGGTCAATCCATTTTATTTTGATCTCAGTTCATGGTCTCTTAATACAAATTATTTACTTGAGATTGAACAGGCTATACAAACTGGGAAGAAAATTTCCTTTTCCTACTATTCTAAAAAACAAGAACAAAGCCGGAGAACGATTTTTCCATACCGTCTGATTTTTAAACTAAATGCTTGGTATGTTATCGGCTACTGTTTAGAAAAGTTAGATTTTCGTTTTTTTAAACTCAGCAGGATTCGTGATTTGCAGCCAGTAGAAGAGGTTGTCAATGTTGGAGATTACCCGCTTTTATCTCAAGAAAAGTTAGAGCTTTTTTTAAATCCATCCAAAGATAAAGTTGAGGGCAGTAAAGAAGAAATAGAGCTAATTTTCACAGAGTCTGCGCCCCCAAAGATTTATGACCACTTCACAGAAGAAGAAATCACTGTTGAGCAAACCAGAATAAAGGTCCATGCTTTCAGAGCATTGACACCAGCCTTTTTCGAATTGATTTTAAGTTTTGCTCATCAAGTAAAAGTCATATCACCAAAAGAACTGCAGGATAAATTAATTGATTCTCTTCAAAAAAATCTTCAGCAATATGACAGACTGTAGTCATATTGCTTTTTGTATAATCTTAAATGGCTTGAAAATCTCATTGTTTGAGTGCTTGCCTATATTATTTTTGGAGGTTCAACATATGGATACAAAAACATTAGCAGAAAGCTATTTTAATGCAGTCAATAAAGGTGGATGGGAAGATTTCGTGGCTGAACATTTTGATTATGGGATGTGTGATAGTCAGGAGATCAGACAAGGACGTGATGTTTATCTGCAAGGTGCAGGTCAATTCTATGCTTTAAGTCAGCATCTTGAAGTGAAGAAGTTATTGGTAGAGGGACGAGAAGTAGTGGCTTTAAATGGCTATCGCCTGCAGTCACCACAAGGAAATGAACTAGAGTTGGATGTGGCAGAATTTTTAAAATTTGACGAATCAGATAAATTGATTGCGTCTACTATTTACTTTGATACTCATCGTTTCCAAGAGTTTATGCAAGGGAAATAACTATGACAAAAGACCGCTCAAACAGCGGCCTTTTGTATTATAGTTTATGTTAGAAGGAGCCTCCGCCTCCTCCGCCCCCACCACCTGAGAAGCCACCTGAAATACCAGATGACAAGCTGAAGTAGCTACTTGAGCTGGGAGGATTCAATGAAATATCAACATTGCTAAAGCCTGTAGCAAAACCTGTAGATATATTACTGAAGAAGAAACTTTCAAGATTTGTTTCTTTTAATTGAATGTCTCTTCCTTTTAATGTTTGACTGACTTTTTCCGCATAGCCAAAAAGAGTCGCATATACTAGAATTCGATTCCAGAGAATGATTCCCTCTACCTCAGTTTGACTAAGATGAGCAATATCGCGCAGCATGTTGGAGAAGCTCTGCCATTCAATTACTTCTTCTCTAAATTCCTTTTTTAGGTATCTATCTGCCATTCGATTCAATTTTATTTGAGCTGCTTTCCCAAGGAACCACGCGACAAATAGAAGCAAAGGATAAATGTAGGAATATGAGTAATCAAACTGTCCGGTAGTAAAAGGATTATAAAAAAGAGAACCTAAAGAGAGAATAATAATACCAATATAATAGGAAATATAAGCTAATGAAACAGGTCTTTCTTCTTTTTTGCTTATTTTACGATATCGTATAGGGAGATTTAAATCGACTCTTTCTTGACGGACATAGTTCGCAACAGTACGTAGAGCCTCTTGAAATTTCTGTCGTGTAGAAGACTTGGAGCTTTGTTGGTAATCTGGGAACATTGTATCAGGAGTAACTTTATCCTTATCGCCAAAGACCATTTCCAACAGTTTTATCTCGTAGCGACTTAGGTTATCTAAGTGAACAATTTCCAGTTTCTCTCCTGATCTTCCAATGCGAAATTTTATATTTCCTCTGTCAATCAGATCCATTAAAGTAGCCTGTACTAAACTAGAAAAGCTAGGAGTTCCTGTTTTTCTAGTATGAGCAAGAGATTTTTCAATTGATATATTATAGATATTGTATGCAAGTTGCAGAGGAGTAAGATTCTGAGGCGGTTCATAGAGTCGCGTATTTTTAGGAAGCTTGTTTAGATAATAAAATCTTAGTAAATAGTAAAGAAAGCAAGCCAGACTTATAATCAGAAACGAGAGAGCAATGACTGGACCTAGTACATAAATTATAAAGCTATGTTGCTTCTGTTTTTGTTCAATTTCTTTTTCCTTCTCTTCAAATTGCTTGCGGTGGGTTGAAGGGATAATACTGGCAGTATCAATATCTGTAAATATACTCTTGTCCCAAGCGCCGTGCAATTCAAGTTTTGTTCCTTTTGTGAGATTATTTGACCTAACCGCCAGAATCTGATTTAATTTTTCTACCTTTGGTTGGTTTTTATTGAAGCCTGTATGGGCGAAAAGCTGAGCACTAGTATCGAAACGATCCGTAGAAACAGAAAAATATAATCGTCGAATATCCGCATCCCAATCAGAAATAGGTATCCAATTCAGCTCAGCTATATCTTGATACACCCAAAGCATATTTCGTAATTTCCAAGTTATAGTGATAATGACTTGATCACCAGATTTACCAGAATTATAGATTGTAATCTTTTTCCCATCTTTTACAGCCTCTTCTTTTATCTTTTGTGGGGACTTTTTCTGTCCATTGGTGATAATATCTATCTTAGGATTGTCTTCGATTTGAAAGCCTTTAGGCATCTTGCCAGCCTGGCCCAGCGTGATATATTGGCCGTTATAGGAACTGTCGTATTCAAAAGTTACTTCCTCTGTAAAAGTTGCTGTATTATCGCTATACAGCTCTAGCTGTCCTACATAGGATATAATCCTGCTCTCGACATCGTCAGCAAATATGTGACGAGGAACAAAGATGCAAAATAATGAAGTAAGAAGTGCTAGGCTAAGCAGTAGTCTGTTAAAACTGTAGGTGTTTTTCATAAATCTTCCTTTCGCTAATGCCTTATTATAACACGTTTCTAAAGCTCTGTCTGAGTCTATTTTTCAGTAACCAATGGCTTCTACAAATGCTTTATCGTATTATTTGTAAGTTTTCTTGCCAAGTGGTAAAATAAAGCCGAAATAAAATATGTTCTCCTAGAGCAATCTAATCAATTAGCAACAATGAATCTGACTGTTCTTCGTAGTCATATAAAGGAGTTGATTTTATGGCTAATACTAGGCGAGCAGTGCTAGCATTGAGCTTGGGTGTTTTGTTATTGCTAGCAGCGGGAATTCTACTGCAGGTTCATTTTTGGAGAATGATCATTTTGCTAGGTCTATTCTTTTTTGCGGAAGCATTTATCATCTGGTACTCGGGAAGCAAGTCTAAGTCGCAGATCAATGGCAGGCAAAGCCTTGACCTCTTCTGGCTTTATATCAAACGCTTGAAAATCTTTTATGTCATAATTGTGTGTCTCGCAATTCCTTTCGTTTCTCTGTCTTCCAATCCTGCTTTCGATTTGTTTTTTGTTCTTGAGCTGTTAGTATTCTTACTCTTAAGCAATTATATCTTAAGCTCTCATGGTATTCAACCGCCCAAGAAAGAGAGGGCTCTTAGAGTCTAATTGCTTTGTTTGCAGCAGTCGATTTGACTGCTGTTTTTTCAAAAAAAAAGCCTGGATTTTTCCAGGCTTTTTAGTGAAATGTGCAGGCTTAGTGTGCTACACGTTTGCGAGCTGCTTTTTTACGGTTTTCTTCAATGAAAGCTGCTTTTTGTTCTTCAGGTTCGATGACTTTTTTCTTGACGGCATAAACTGCGCCTGCCACAGCAGCAACAGTAGCTGCAACTCCTGTAAGAACGCCTTTTCCAAATCCTTTAGCCATGTGATTTCTCCTTTTCTGAACTTTTATTATTTATGTTATAATTAATAGTAACGAAAAATCAAAATTTTTTCAAGGAAAAAAGATGAAAACCAAGATAATTGTGATAGTGGGGCCTACGGCAGTTGGAAAAACAGCTCTGAGTATCGAGGTAGCCAAGCGCTTTAATGGCCAAATCATCAGCGGTGACAGCCAGCAGGTCTATCGTGGCTTAGATATTGGCACGGCTAAGATTCGTCCGGAGGAGCAAGAGGGCATTCCCCATCATCTGCTGGATGTGCGGGAGGTTGGAGAAAGCTACTCTGCCTATGATTTTGTGACTGAGGCAGCTCAGGCTATTCGTGAGATTGAGGCTCAAGGTCAGCTTCCCATCATTTGCGGTGGCACAGGGCTCTATATCCAGAGCTTGCTTGAGGGCTACCATCTGGGCGGCTCCGTCCCTCACGAGGAGATTCTGGTCTATCGGGCGCAGCTAGACAGTTGGTCAGATGAGGCTTTGTTTGGAAAAATAGCAGAACTGGGTATCGAAATTCCACAGATGAATCGACGCAGGGCTATGAGGGCGCTGGAGATTGCCCATCTGGGCGGTCAACTAGAAAACAATCAACCAGACTATGAAGCGCTGCTGATTTGCCTAGATGATGAGCGTGAGCGACTTTATGAGCGAATCAATCAGAGAGTAGACCTGATGCTAGAAGCCGGACTTTTAGAAGAAGCTCGCTGGCTGTTTGAGAAAGCTCCGACCAGTCAAGCTAGTAAGGGGATTGGCTACAAGGAACTTTTCCCCTACTTTAAAGGTCAGATGAGCCTAGAAGAGGCAGTGGACAAGCTCAAGCAGAATACCCGTCGTTTCGCCAAGCGCCAGCTGACCTGGTTTCGCAACCGGATGTCCGCGACCTTCTATCAGGTGGGAAATCCAGACTATAAAAATCAGGTCATGAAGGACATCAGGAATTTTTTGGACAAGTAACTGGCTGACCAAGTCTTAGTAAGGATATGAGATGATAGAAACAGAGAAAAAAACAGAGCGTGTCTTTCTGGTCGGTGTGGAACTAGCAGACACGGAGAATTTTGACCTATCCATGGAGGAACTGCAAAGTCTGGCTAAGACGGCAGGGGCTGAGGTAGTCGGTTCCTATAGCCAGAAGCGGGAAAAGTATGACAGCAAGACCTTTGTCGGATCTGGCAAGTTAGAAGAAATCCGACAGATGGTTGATGCCGAAGAGATTTCGACTGTCATTGTCAATAATCGCCTGACACCTCGCCAAAATGTCAATCTGGAGGAAAGCTTGGGGGTTAAGGTCATTGACCGTATGCAGCTGATTTTGGATATTTTTGCCATGAGGGCTAGGAGTCATGAGGGCAAGCTGCAGGTGCATCTAGCCCAGCTCAAGTATCTGCTGCCTCGCTTGGTTGGCCAGGGGATTATGCTCAGCCGTCAGGCTGGTGGAATTGGCTCCCGCGGGCCTGGTGAAAGTCAGCTGGAGCTCAATCGACGTAGTGTCCGCAATCAGATTCATGATATTGAGCGCCAGCTCAAGGCGGTCGAGAAAAATCGGGCTACTGTTCGTGAAAAACGGCTGGAATCCAGTATTTTCAAAATCGGTCTCATCGGCTACACCAATGCGGGAAAGTCTACGATTATGAACTGCTTGACCAGCAAGAGCCAGTATGAGGCAGACGAACTCTTTGCGACGCTAGACGCTACGACCAAGAACATCAACCTCAGTGGCCAGCTCAATGTCACTCTGACAGACACAGTTGGCTTCATTCAGGATTTGCCGACAGAGCTGGTATCCAGCTTTAAATCCACACTAGAAGAGAGTAAAAATGTCGATTTGCTGGTCCATGTTATTGACGCCAGCGACCCTCATCATGAGGAGCATGAAAAGACCGTACTCGACATCATGAAAGAGCTGGACATGCTGGATATTCCCCGGCTGACTCTCTATAACAAAGCAGACAAGGCGGAGTATTTCACTCCGACCCTGACTCCTTATTCTTTAATTTCGGCTAAGGCGGACAATAGCAGAGCTATTTTGCAGCAAGTCCTACTGGAGCGGATGAAAGAGATTTTCCTGCCTTTTACCATCAAAGTAGCGCCGGCTAAAGCTTACAAGATTCATGATTTAGAGAAAGTCGCGATTATGGGAAATCGAGAATACATAGACGATGTCGAAGTCATTTCAGGCTGGATTGCCGAGAAAAACAAATGGAAACTGGAAGAATTTTATGACTGATTATATTGACTTGGCCCTGAAATACGGCGGTTTTACAAGCCTAGACAGGGTCTACTTAGAGCAAGTATTGGCTGGACTGACAAAGGAGCAGAAGCGTAGCTTCATCACTCCTCCGCCCAGCGTTATCAATGCTTACTTTGCTGAGCTTTATCAAAAGAAAAGTCCGGAAGCCGCAACAGCCTATTTTCTAGAAATTACTCAGGCGCTGGACTTGTGGAATACGGAGCCTAGCTTTGTAGAAAATAAACCTTTTGTACGGCTTAATCTTTCTGGCAAGTCCTATGGATTTTGCTATGAGAGCGAGGAAGTCGGCTTGGTCTTTCCTGAAAAGCCAGAGTCGGTAACAGACGACTTGCTCTTTGAAATCGCCCAAGTCTTTCCACAATACTTGGTCTACGAAGAAGCAGGGAGAATAAAAATGGTGCCTCTCAAATCTGAGTCGCAAGTCGTGGACAGTCAGGCGCTGACTGCTTTGACCGATTGGCAGCAGCTAGCGGATGGCAGCCAAAGAGTTCTGGGCTACAATCAAGATGAAGTCAGTCAGCTGGCTCAGTCCTATGCTGGTAGAAAATATTATCACTCGCAGAATCGCTCTGCCATGATTTATATCATTTAGAAAGAACAATATGCAATTACAATTTTTAGGAACCGGAGCCGGTCAGCCCTCCAAGGCTCGCAATGTATCCAGCCTTGTCCTCAAGCTGTTAGAGGAAATCAATGAAGTCTGGATGTTTGACTGCGGTGAAGGTACCCAGCACCAGATCTTGGAGACGACGATTAAACCGCGCAAAATCAGCAAGATTTTCATCACGCATCTGCATGGCGACCATATTTTTGGCTTGCCGGGCTTTTTATCCAGTCGTTCTTTTCAGGCTAATGAAGAGCAGACGGACTTGGAAATTTATGGTCCCAAAGGTATTAAGAATTTTGTACTGTCTAGCCTGCGCGTGTCTGGTTCTCGTCTGCCTTATCGGATTGATTTTCATGAGTTTGATGAAAACAGTCTGGGCAAGATTCTTGAAACGGACAAGTTCACAGTTTATGCGGATAAGCTGGATCACACGATTTTCTGTGTGGGCTATCGGGTGATGCAGAAAGATTTGGAAGGAACGCTGGATGCAGATAAGCTACGAGCAGCGGGTGTTCCCTTTGGCCCCCTCTTTGGCAAGGTCAAGAACGGTCAGGATATCGTCCTAGAAGATGGGACCAAAATCATTGCAGCCGACTATATCTCAGCCCCTCGTCCGGGCAAGACCATTGCTATTCTGGGTGATACTCGGAAGACTGCTGCCAGCGTTCGCTTAGCAGTGGCAGCAGATGTACTGGTCCATGAAGCAACTTATGGCAAGGGAGATGAAAAACTTGCCCGCAATCACGGTCATTCTACCAATATGCAAGCCGCAGAAGTAGCCAAGGAGGCCGGCGCTAAGCGCCTCCTGCTCAATCATATCAGTGCCCGCTTTCTAGCCAAGGACATCAGCCAAATGCGCCGCGATGCCAGTGCTGTCTTTGAAAAGGTCCATGTGGTCAAAGACTTGGAAGAGGTGGAGATATGAGAACCATCATCATCACAGGGGCTAGCGGTGGGCTGGCTCAGGAAATGGTTAAGCTCTTGCCCCATGACCGACTGATTTTGGTCGGACGGAGCAAGACTAAGCTGGAAAAACTATATAGAGAAAGGGAAAATCTTGACTTAGTGGAGCTGGATATCACAGACAGTTCAGCTTTGGAAAGATTTGCTGAGCGGATTGACAGCCAGTATGGCCACGTAGATGTCCTGGTTAATAACGCTGGCTATGGGATTTTTGAAGAATTTGACAAAATCACTTCCAGTGATATCGAGGCCATGTTTGAAGTCAATACCTTTGCCCTGATGAATCTGTCCCGTATCTTTGGAGCTCGCATGAAGCAGGCAGGTCAAGGACATATCGTCAATATCGTTAGTATGGCCGGCCTCATTGCAAGTAGCAAGTCCAGTCTTTATTCGGCGACCAAGTTTGCTGCTATTGGCTTTTCCAATGCTCTGCGTTTGGAACTCCTGCCTTTTGGGGTTTATGTCACGTCGGTGAACCCAGGTCCTATTAAAACTTCCTTTTTCGATCAAGCGGATCCTGATGGTTCCTATGTAAAAGCAGTTGACAAGTATATCCTTGAGCCTGACTTTGTAGCGAGCAAAATTGTCAGCTCCTTTGGCAAAAAGAGGCGGGAAATTAATCTACCTGGAATTCTCAATCTGGCTCACAAGCTTTATACTCTTTTTCCAAGAATTGCCGACAAGATGGCAGCCAATATGTTTAATTATAAGTGAGGTTTTATGACAGCTAATCTACAAGCCTACAAAGCTCATCTGCAGGCGCCTTGGGGCAAGCTTCAGTATGATATTGTTTTTGCCTTTCTAGAGTCGCTGAGGGGCCAGAAAATCCTTGATTTCGGCAGTGGTTTTGGAATTGTGGCTGATTTTCTAGCGAAAAACAACCAAGTGACCGCCATCGAGCCTAGTTCAGAAATGATTGCTGAGCGCAAGCAGGACTTTTCCTATGAGCAATTGCAAGGCAGCTTGGAGCTTCTGCAAACATTGCCAGACCAGTTTTTTGATGTCATCGTCTGTCATAATGTCTTAGAGTATGTATCTGACCCTGCTCTTTATTTAGCAGAATTTTCCAGACTATTAAAAAAGGGCGGCAAAATTTCTCTGGTTAAGCATCACGAGGTTGGACGAGTTATGCATACGGTGGTTTTTGAAAATGACCCAGAAAAGGCCCAGCAGCTTTTGGCGGGTGAGGCATATCAAACCCACAGCATGGGGGCTGCTAAGGTCTATCAGATCCAAGATGTGATTTCAGGTCTTCCATTAGAAGTTGAGGATTATCAAGGAGTACGAATTTTTTATGGGCTGCAATCCAATGACTACAAAACTGCCCCTGATTGGGCTGAAAAGATGCTTGAGATGGAGCTGGTTGTCTGCAACCAATCTCCTTATCGGGACATCGCTGCCTTTCAGCATGTTTGGCTAGTCAAGTCCTAAATTGAATGAAAAAGTGTTCATTTACATCTTAAACAAACCTCGTAAGGAGAAAGCTTGATGCAAAGGAGAGGAGTCATAGAGCCAGAGCAACCTGTCAATTATGCCCTGCTCAGCCTTTTTCAATATATTGCTTCTGTTTTGGTGATTATGGTCCATTGCCAGAGGCTTTTTGAACATGAAGCTCTACATTTTATTCAGAAGAGTATGTTTGGCCGCATGGCGGTCCCTTTCTTTTTAATTTCTTCAGCCTATTTTTTCCGAGTACACTGGAAGCAAGAGCCTCAAGCTGTGAAACTAACTCTGTATATTAAAGGCATTTTAAAGGTTTATGGTTTTTGAAGTCTGGTCTACCTTCCCTACGCCTTGACTTATTTCCAATCACTGCATTTGCCCCTCTACCTAGCTCCTCTGGCTATTCTAGCAGCGCTCCTCTACATCGGAATGAGTTACCAGCTCTGGTATATCCCCGCCTTTATCTTAGGCTTGCTGCTGGTCCATTTTTTGTATAGGAAGTTGGGGCCCAAGAAAACATTTGCCCTTTTGTTAATTCTCTACACCTTAGGTGCTATTGAGACTTATCACGCCTATCTGTCGCCTAGTCTGCTGACAGACTGGTATGATGCTTATGCCAAGCTCTTTTTCACCAGCAGGAATGGCCTCTTCTATACGTCCATTTTTATCTATTTAGGCTACTTTCCAGCTGATTACGGGCAGATAGCCTTATTTCAGAAAAAACGCTGGCTGTCTCTTCTGTTGGCAAGTCTTTTCCTAGCAGGCGAAGGAGTGCTGGTTTACATCAGGCAGGGACTGGATAAAAATTTTTTCTTTGCTCTCATTCCCTTTACGCTCTTCTTATTCAATTGGCTGTTAAAAACTCAGTGGAAGCGCAAAAAAAACTGGCGACATTTAAAAGATCTAAGTATCCTTTATTTCTTCCTCCATCCTATCTTTATTGAGTTATCTTTTTTTCTGCTCAAATCCCAGCAGCTGACCAAGTGGGAAAATGGCCGTTGGGCCTTCCTTCTGACGATTATCCTGACCCACCTGACGTCAGAGTTGGTGATTCGATGGCGAGGGAAAAAACAGAAAAGAAGTGAAAGTTTAGTTTTTGAAGAAAATCATATAGAGCGTTAAGAGCAACTATCAATTTTGAATAGAATTAGCTATAAAAACATTTCAAAGGAGTTCCACATGCTTGAACGTCTACAACAGCAGCTAGCTTTTACCAATGAGCTGGAAAAGCTGAAAGCCACTCATCGCAACAATCGGACCTTGGACGCTTATCGTTTTGAGAATTCTGCTGAGCATAGTTGGCAGGGGGCGCTCATGGCGCTAGTTTTTCGAGAATATATCCCCGAAGAGGTCAATCTGGAAAAGATCATGTCAATGTTATTGATTCATGATTTGGGCGAAATATATGCTGGTGATACCTTTATCTTTGACGACGTGGGCAAGAGCGATTCTTATGATAGAGAGCTGGGGTCCTTGAAAATCAGTTTGGACAAGTTGCCACTAGATCAGCAGGATTCCTTTTTAGAGCTTTGGCAGGAATTTGAAACCGGCATTAGCATAGAGGCTAAATATGCCCGAGTACTTGATGCTCTGGTTCCCCTGCTCAATCACTTGGAAGTTGCTCAGCCTCATGATAACCCTCATGGCCTGACCAAGTCGCAGGTCATCGCAAAGAAATCCTTTATTCAAGAAACCTCTGAAAGTCTTTGGGGATTAGCTCAGGAAGTTATTGATAAAAGCGTTGCTAAGGGACTTTATCTAGATGAGTGAGGCTGAGAACCTTGCTCGAAGATAAGAAGTTTGAGACTGGTTGAACCAGTCTTTTCATGTTATAATATTCAGACAAGATTGAACGGAGAAAGTGTTTCACTTATCATGATTAGCTCAAAATACGACTGGCAGTTTGCCACTAATTTTACAGACGAAAAATTTCTAAAAAAGGCCAAGAAAGCCGGATTGGACCCCGCCGCTGCCAGTCTTCTTTACCAAAGAGGTGTGCAGACTGAAGAAGCTTTACAGGAATTTTTGGAGCCTAGTTTAAACCAGCTTCATGACCCTCATGACCTGCATGATATGGAGCGGGCAGTGGAGCGCATTCGTGCAGCGATTGAGAATTACGAGCAGATTTTGATTTATGGCGATTATGATGCTGATGGGATGACCTCAGCATCTATTGTCAAGGAAGCCTTGGAGCAGTTGGGGGCTGAGTGTCAGGTCTACTTGCCTAATCGCTTTACGGATGGCTATGGTCCTAATAGCAGTGTTTACAAGTATTTTATTGAAAATCAAGGTATTTCGCTTATTATTACAGTGGATAATGGAGTGGCTGGTTTTGAAGCTATCGATCTGGCCCAATCTCTGGGCGTGGATGTGATCGTGACGGATCACCACTCCATGCCTGAGGAGCTGCCAAATGCCTATGCGATTGTCCATCCGGAACATAGCGGAGCGGATTACCCTTTCAAGCATCTAGCTGGTTGTGGGGTGGCTTTTAAGCTGGCAACAGCCTTGTTGGAAGAAGTCCAAGTCGAACTTTTGGACTTAGTTGCCATCGGTACCATTGCTGATATGGTTAGTCTGACGGGAGAAAATCGGATTTTAGTCAAATACGGTCTTTCCGTCCTCAAAAACACCCAGCGAGTAGGACTTCAGGAACTTTTCAAAATTGCAGGCATTCAGCCAGACGAACTGGATGAAGAAACGGTTGGCTTCCAGCTTGCCCCCCGACTCAATGCCTTGGGACGACTGGATGATCCAAATCCAGCGGTTGAGCTTTTAACAGGCTTTGATGACGAAGAAGCTCGTGACATTGCTCTTATGATCAACCAGAAAAATGACGAGCGCAAGGAAATCGTCCAGCAGATTTATGAAGAAGCACAAACCATGCTGGACCCTAAGAGACCAGTGCAGGTGCTGGCCAAGGAAGGCTGGAATCCCGGTGTGCTAGGGATTGTCGCTGGTCGCTTGCTGGAAGAGCTGCACCAGCCGGTCATAGTGCTTAATATCGAGGATGGCATCGCTAAGGGCAGCGCCCGCAGTATTGAAGCAGTCAATATTTTTGAGGCCTTGGACAGTCATCGTGATCTCTTTGTAGCTTTTGGTGGCCATGCTGGAGCAGCTGGAATGACTCTTGAAGCAGACAAACTAGCAGAGCTATCTGATATCCTGACAGCCTACATCTTAGACAATGATTTGGATTTGACTGGCAAAACAGCCCTGTACTTAGACGAGGAACTGCACCTGCCAGAACTGACCCTGGATACACTCAAAAGCTTTGAAAAACTGGCTCCTTTTGGTATGGACAATAAGAAGCCGCTTTTTTACCTCAAGGACTTTAAGGTGGACAATACTCGGACTATGGGGGCTGGCAACAGTCATCTTAAGCTGAAAATTTCTCAGGAAGATGCATCTTTTGAAGTAGTAGCTTTTGGGCAAGGAAGCCTGGCGACAGAGTTTGCCCAAACCAAGAATCTGGAGCTGGCTGTCAGCCTCTCTGTCAATAAATGGAATGGACAGACCAGTCTCCAGCTCATGCTGGTAGATGCTCGTGTGGACGGCGTTCAGCTTTTCAATATCCGCAGCAAAAATGCGACGCTGCCTGACAAGGTTCCAGTCTTGCGTTTCACAGAGGAGTTACCAGATTTGACAAATAGCAGAGCAGTCGTGGTTTATGACCTTCCCGATGATTTGCAGGACTTGAAGAAGATTATTCAGTCTCAGGATTTTGAAGCTATTTACTTTAAGAATGAAATTGCTAAGCCATATTATCTGACTGGTTATGGCAACCGTGAGCAGTTTGCCAAACTCTATAAGACAATCTATCAGTTTCCCGAATTTGACGTTCGCTATAAGCTCAAGGACCTAGCAGCTTATCTGAAAATTGATCCTATTCTCTTGGTCAAAATGATTCAGATTTTTGAAGAACTTGGTTTTGTCAGCATCACAGGAGGCGTCATGACGGTCAATAAGGAAGCTGAAAAGAAAGAAATTGACAGCAGTCACATTTACCAAGACCTCAAGCGCCTAGTCAAAGAACAAGAACTCATGGCACTGGGCACTGTACAGGAGATTTATGATTATTTGATGGAGAGATGAGATGGTACAAGACTAAGCCAAAGTCCCGCAAAAGAGAAAATATTAGATGAATGACATTATCCTAAGCGTCAAAACTGAGTTTTTTCTCTCTTTTCGATAGATTTGAAACCACCTTAGCATCTATAATAAATCTAATCCTCTCCATCTGATGGAGAGGATTTTTAGCTTGATAGAGATTTCTATCTGTATGGATGAGGAATAGGATTTCAAATAAAAGTAATACATTCCCTTAAAAAGTAAGTTTTCTGTTACCATTTGGATGAAAAAGTGATATAATAGAGAGTAAAAAATTTTTTTGAAAGAAAGTATATCATGAATTTAAAAGACTACATTGCAACAATCGAAAATTATCCAAAGGAAGGCGTGACATTCCGCGATATCAGTCCATTGATGGCAGACGGAAATGCTTATAGCTACGCTGTTCGTGAGATTGTTCAATATGCGACAGACAAGAAGATTGACATGATCGTTGGACCGGAAGCTCGTGGCTTTATCGTGGGCTGTCCTGTTGCCTTTGAGTTAGGAATCGGCTTTGCTCCAGTCCGCAAGCCTGGCAAGCTTCCTCGTGAAGTTATCTCAGCTGACTATGAAAAAGAATATGGTATGGATACCCTGACCATGCATGCCGATGCTATCAAGCCAGGTCAGCGCGTTCTGATTGTCGATGATCTCCTTGCGACTGGTGGAACAGTGAAAGCAACGATTGAGATGATCGAGCGCCTTGGCGGTGTAGTAGCTGGCTGTGCCTTCCTTATTGAGCTGGATGAGCTCAAGGGTCGCGAAGTTATCGGCGATTACGATTACAAGGTTCTAATGCACTATTAATGCATAGTTTCTAACTATATCTAGTTAGAGAAAAAGTATAATTGAAAACTATATCTCCTTTCAGTATAATGAAAGTACATTGGATAAACAAAGAATAGGCTGGAAAAGTATTTCCAAGCCTTTCTAACGATTGAAGGAGATATTTTCATGCCAATTAAGATTGATAAGAAACTGCCAGCTGTTGACATTTTAAGTTCTGAGAATATCTTTGTCATGGATGACGACAGGGCGGACCATCAGGATATCCGCCCTCTGAATATTCTGGTACTCAATCTCATGCCCCAGAAAATGGTGACGGAGACTCAGATACTGCGCCACTTGGCTAATACTCCGCTGCAGTTGACTATTGACTTCCTCTACATGAGCTCTCATCAGTCTAAAACTACACGTGCAGAGCATATGGAGACTTTCTATAAGACTTTTGATGAGGTTAAAAATCGCTATTTTGATGGCTTGATTATCACTGGTGCACCGGTAGAGCATCTGCCTTTTGAAGCGGTGGACTACTGGGAAGAGTTCCAGCAGGTGATTGAATGGTCCAAGACCCATGTCTTTTCGACTCTGCATATCTGTTGGGGAGCTCAGGCTGGACTTTACGCTCGCTACGGCGTTGACAAGCATCAGATGACACGCAAATTATCAGGTGTTTATAGCCAGTTGGCTGACAGCAGTAATCTACTTTTTCGTGGCTTTGACGATGAGTTTTATGCGCCGCATTCCCGTCATACTGAAGTTCTGAAGGAAGATATTGTCAATCTGACCAATCTGGAAATTCTCTCGTATGGAGAGGATATGGGTCTCTCTGTGCTGGCTAGCCGGGACTTGCGAGAGGTGTATAGCTTCGGTCACATGGAATACGACCGCGATACTCTATCCAAGGAGTATTTCCGCGATTTGAAGGCGGGCAAGAATCCACACATTCCAGAGAATTATTTCAAAAACGATGATGTCCATGCGACACCGGCCTTGCGTTGGAGTTCGGCCGCGGCACTCTTTTTCAGCAATTGGGTCAATTACGCTGTCTATCAGGAGACACCTTTCGACTGGGAGAGTCCTGAAAATGATGTATCGTTTTTTGCTTATCTATAAGAGGTGACATGACTTATTTATCAGCTTTTAAATCGGGTAATCTTGTAATCCCGAGTGCTCTTCTTTTACATTTTAAGGACATCTTTGATTCCAGCGATGATTTTTTGGTCTGGCAGTTTTTCTATCTGCAAAATACTACTTCTCTGGAAGAGCTGGCGCCTAGTCAGATTGCGGAGCATATTGGCAAGACCCTGTCAGAAGTCAATCGCTCTATGTCCCATTTGACGGAGAAAGGTCTCTTGCAGTATAAGACCATTGAGCTGAATGGAGAGACAGAGGTTATCTTTGATGCTTCGCCGGCTTTGGAAAAGCTGGATGAACTGCTGGCAGCCAAAAGTGGTCTGCAGACTGTGGCAAAGGCACCTCAGAATGTCTTGAAAGACTTGGTGGAGACCTTCCAGCAGGAGCTGGGCCGTCTCTTGACACCCTTTGAAATTGAGGATTTGACTAAGACTGTTCAAGACGACAAAACCAATCCTGACTTGGTCAAGGCTGCCCTTCGTGAGGCTGTGTTTAATGGCAAGGCCAACTGGAAGTATATTCAGGCTATCTTGCGCAATTGGCGCAAGGAAGGTATCACTACACTTGCTCAGGTAGAAGCCAAACGGGAAGAACGTGAAGCAGCTAATCCTCAAAATGTGACAGTTTCAGATGATTTCCTCAATGCCATGAATTTGTGGAAGGACTGATTTTATTAGATTTATGGTGGCCTGTTAGATACGACAGGCCATTGGTTTTATAAAAAAGGAGAAAAATATGACGTATCAATTGCCAAAAGTCTGGTCCGCTGCGAACAGCGACCAAGGAAAATTTTCAGGTATCAATCAGCCTACTGCAGGCGCGCGCTTTGAGCAGAAGCTTCCTGTCGGTAAAGAGCCTTTTCAGCTTTATTCACTTGGGACTCCAAATGGGGTCAAAGTGACGATTATGCTAGAGGAACTACTGGCAGCGGGTATCACTGAGGCAGCCTATGACCTCTATAAGATTAGCATCATGGATGGCGACCAGTTTGGCTCAGATTTTGTGAAAATCAATCCCAACTCTAAGATTCCGGCCTTGTTGGATCAGTCAGGTCATAAGCCGATTTCTGTCTTTGAATCAGCGAATATCCTTCTCTATCTTGCAGAGAAGTTTGGAAAGCTCATTCCGTCAGATTTGGCTGGTCGGACTGAGGTGCTCAACTGGCTCTTCTGGCAGACAGGAGCGGCTCCCTTCTTGGGTGGTGGGTTCGGTCATTTCTTTAACTATGCTCCAGAAAAGCTAGAATATCCTATCAACCGCTTTACGATGGAAGCCAAGCGTCAGCTTGATTTATTAGATAAAGAATTGGCCAACAAATCTTATATCGCTGGAGATGACTACAGTATTGCTGATATTGCTATCTGGTCTTGGTATGGGCAGTTAGTACAGGATAAGATCTATCCAGGCGCTGCTGAGTTCTTGGATGCTGCATCCTACAAACACCTATCTGCTTGGGCGGAGAAGATTGCAGCTCGTCCGGCAGTTCAGCTTGGTTTAGCTGCCAAGTATCAGGAAATCAAATAAAAAAGTGATGGGTAGAACACCCCATCATCAAGTGGCGAGACAAAATCAGTTTATCAACAGGCTGATTTTTCCTCTGCTGCTTTTTTTAAACCCTTAAAAATGATATACTGAATAGAAGAATGTTTAGAAAAGAGTAAGCAATGCAAAAAAAGACTATTTCCCAACGCTTGGAGCGAGTAGCAGCTTTTGTGCCGGATGGGGCAAAGTTGCTGGATGTTGGGAGCGATCACGCCTATCTGCCTATTTACCTGATTCAGGAGGGGCGGATTGAGAAGGCTCTGGCCGGAGAAGTGGTAGAGGGGCCTTTTCAGTCTGCTCAGAAAAATGTGGTAGAGCATGCTCTGATGGAGCAGATTGAGGTTCGCTTGGCCAATGGACTGGCTGCTTTTGAAGCAGAAGATCAGATTGACACCATCGTTATCGCTGGCATGGGTGGTCGCTTGATTTCAGAGATTTTGGAAAATGGCAGAGCTAAGCTTGGAGCCATTTCCCGCTTGATTTTGCAGCCCAATAACCGAGAGGATGAACTTCGCAGCTGGCTGGTATCTAATGGCTTTCGCTTGCTGGCTGAGGATATCTTAGAAGAGGCAGGGAAGTTTTACGAAATCCTAGTAGCAGAAGAAGGTCAGCAAACTTTGACAGAGCAAGAAAAGCGCTTTGGTCCTTTTCTGATGAAGCAACAGTCACCTGCTTTTCAGTTAAGATGGCAGAAAGAACTGAAGAAACTTGCAGGAGCTTTGGCTCATATTCCAGAAAAGAATGAGCTGGAACGCTCTGCTATGTCCCAAAAAATCGAAAGTATCAAGGAGGTACTCCATGCTAGCAAGTGAAATCATCGCCCGTTATGAAGCCTACTGCCCGAAAGAGCTGTCCATGGAGGGCGACATTTCAGGTCTGCAAATTGGAACTCTGGACAAAGAAGTGGATAAGGTTCTAGTGGCGCTGGATATTCGCGAGCAGACAGTGGCGGAGGCTATTGAGGCAGGTGCTGGACTGATTATCGTTAAGCATGCGCCTATCTTTCGCCCTCTTAAGGACCTAGTGGCAGATAAGGCTCAAAATCAGATGATTTTAGACCTCATCAAGCATGATATTGCTGTCTATGTCAGTCATACCAATATTGATGTTGTAGAGGACGGGCTTAATGACTGGTTCTGTCAGCTTTTAGAGATTGAGGAGACAAGTTTTCTTAGTCAGACTGATCCAGAGCACGGTATTGGCCGCGTTGGGAAGATTGCTCCTCAGACTTTTGGGGACTTTGCGGCTAAGGTCAAGGCAACTTTTGGACTAGATAGTTTGCGTCTGGTCGCTTATGAAGAAGCGGATCTCGAACGCGTGATTGAGCGTGTAGCTATCTGCGGTGGCAGCGGTCAGTCCTTTTATCAAGAGGCCATTGCCAAGGGAGCGCAGGTCTACATAACAGGTGATATTTACTATCATACTGCCCAGGAAATGCTGACAGAAGGGCTTTTGGCGCTGGATCCTGGACACCATATCGAGGTTCTTTTTACGGAAAAATTAAAAGAAAAGCTTGATACTTGGAAGGCAGAAGAGGGATGGGAGATTGAGATTCTGGCTAGTCAGGCTTCGACCAATCCCTTCCGACATATTTGAGAGGATGCGACATGAAAAGAGTAGCAGTGATTGGTGCTGGGATTGTTGGCTCAACAGCGGCTTACTATCTGTCCCAATCCCCAGATGTGGAAGTGACTGTCTTTGATGACGGCAAGGGGCAGGCAACCAAGGCAGCCGCTGGCATTATCAGTCCTTGGTTTTCCAAGCGGCGCAATAAGGCTTGGTACAGGATGGCGCGTCTGGGCGCTGATTTTTATCAGGACTTGATTGTGGAACTGAAAGCGGCTGGAATCCAGACAGACTTTTACCAACAAACAGGTGTTTATCTGCTGAAAAAGGATGAGAGCAAGCTGCAGGAGCTTTATGATTTGGCTGTTAATCGCCGAGAAGAGTCGCCGTTAATAGGGGAATTGAGTCTTCTCAGTCGTCAGGAAGCGCAGGAGAATTTTCCAGACTTGCAAGGCTTTGAGCGACTTCTCTATGCTTCCGGCGGTGCCCGTGTGGAGGGAGCGCTCTTGACGGAGACGCTTCTGAAAGCCAGCAAGGCAGAATTGGTTGAGAAAAAGGTAAGATTGACAGTAGAAGGAGAGCAACTTCTGGTGGATGGTCATAGCTTCGATTTTGTTATATTGGCTGTGGGAGCTTGGCTGGGAGAAATCTTGCAGCCACTGGGCTATAAGACAGATGTTAGGCCGCAAAAGGGACAGCTACGTGATTTTAAGCTGGCTGAAAAGACGGATGACTACCCAGTTGTTATGCCTGAGGGCGAGCTGGATATCATTCCCTTTCTGGCGGGCAAGGTCAGTGTTGGTGCCAGTCATGAAAATGATCAGGGCTTTGATTTGACGATCGATAAGAAAGTGCTGGATCTGTTGCAGCAAGAAGCGGAAACTTACTTGCCGAGGTTGGCTACTGCAGAGATTTTAGGCGAGCGCGTGGGAACGCGAGCTTATACCAGCGACTTTTCTCCTTTCTTTGGAGCCGTTCCAAACTTGTCGCATGTTTACGCTGCCAGTGGGTTAGGCTCTTCTGGTCTGACAACTGGCCCGCTCATCGGACGCCAATTAGTCCAGATGGCTCTAGGTGAAGCGGGACTGCTGAATCTAGCTGACTATCCTATCGAGCGGTATGTGAAGAAGGTTTGATATGACAGAAACTATTTTGAATTGGGTCAATGTTTGTGTTAAAAAAGATGATAAAATTTTACTGCTTAATCGCCAACATGATAACTTTAAAGGATGGATACAACCAGGCGGCTTCACCAGTCTGGGGATAGACTGGTGAAGGTTGTGGATGGGAAAAGCTTAGCTTTTTACCTTCGTAAGAGTTTCCAGAATCTTTTTTCGAAGCTGCAAGGCGCGAATTAAAAGAAGAAACGGGTCTGACTGCTCTAAACTTGGAATTGAAGGGGATTTCAGGCTTCACTAATCCAAGTAAAGAAGAACGGTATGTATATTACGATTTTCTTTGTACTGCCTTTGAAGGACAAGTTAGGGGAAACGATCATGAAGGGGAGCCCAAATGGTGGAAGATTTCGGAACTTGACCAAATACACATGCAGGATGACATACGTGAACGTTTGCCTCTCTACTGGCGGAAAGGCTCTTTCGAGCGGATTCATTACTGGAATGAGGAAAAACACTGTATAGGGGAAACCAAGACGATTTTGTATGATTGATTTCAGAGGATAAGGAGAAGTTTATGGACTGGTTACGATCGCAGCCTGTGGTTATGCAGGCATTCTTGGCTGGGCTTTTTACATGGGGATGTACCATTGTAGGCTCGGCTGTTGTATTTTTCTTTAAACAAGTCAGTCGCAAGCTGCTGGATATTATGATGGGCTTTGCGGCAGGCGTCATGATTGCGGCTTCCTTTTGGTCGCTTTTGGCGCCGTCGATTGAGTATGCCCAAAGTTCTTATGGCAAGCTATCCTGGCTGCCTGCAGCAATTGGCTTTTTAGTGGGAGGTTTTTTCCTGCGGCTGATTGATGCAGTAGTGCCTCACTTGCACTTGAGCAAAGACATTTCGGAGGCTGAGAGTGTTCCTGGACATAGCCGAAAGAAGCTGTCCAAGACGGCTCTGCTCTTTTTAGCCATTACCATTCACAATTTTCCAGAAGGTTTGGCAGTTGGAGTAGCCTTTGGTGCTTTAGCGGCCAATCCTAGTCCAGAAGCCTTTGTTGGCGCGATTGGCCTGGCTTTGGGAATTGGCCTGCAAAACGTCCCAGAAGGAGCGGCTCTGTCCATTCCGATTCGGACGGACGGTAAGTCTCGACTTAAAGCCTTTTACTGGGGCTCCATGTCTGCTATTGTAGAGCCAATTGGTGCTGTTTTGGGCGCTGTAGCTGTCATGGCCATGATGGCTATTCTGCCCTATGCCCTCTCCTTTGCAGCAGGGGCGATGATTTTCGTGGTGGTAGAGGAGCTGATACCGGATTCGCAGACCAATGGCAATACCGATGTGGCGACTTTAGGTCTCATGATGGGCTTTGTTCTCATGATGGTCTTGGATGTGGCTTTGGGGTGATGCCAACTTAGAATCAAATAGCGGAAGAAAGCGGAATTTCCGCTATTTTTCTTTTATTTAGGAGTAGTGAAAAGGATGACATCCGCTTTCAAAAATGGTAGAATAAGGAGAATACATTAAGAGAGGAAACTCATATGAAAGGTATTATTCTTGCAGGTGGTTCTGGTACACGTTTGTATCCATTGACCCGCGCTGCGTCAAAACAGCTCATGCCGGTTTATGACAAACCCATGATTTATTATCCACTGTCAACTCTTATGCTGGCTGGTATCAAGGACATCTTGATTATCTCCACTCCGACGGATCTGCCTCGTTTTGAAGATCTGCTGGGTGACGGCTCTGAGTTTGGCATCAAGCTTTCTTATGCTGAGCAGCCAAGTCCAGACGGACTTGCACAAGCCTTTATCATTGGGGCTGATTTTATTGGAGATGACCGCGTGGCGCTGATTCTTGGGGATAATATTTACCATGGACCAGGTCTGAGCAAAATGCTCCAAAATGCTGCTGCTAAGGAAAAAGGAGCAACTGTTTTTGGCTACCATGTCAAGGATCCAGAACGCTTTGGTGTAGTAGAATTTGATGAGAATATGAATGCTATCTCCATCGAAGAAAAACCGGAACAGCCGCGCTCTAACTATGCAGTGACAGGACTGTATTTCTACGATAATGATGTCGTAGAAATTGCCAAGAACATCAAGCCAAGTCCTCGCGGAGAATTAGAAATTACAGATGTTAACAAGGCTTACTTGGATCGTGGTGATTTGTCTGTTGAGCTTATGGGACGTGGTTTTGCTTGGTTGGATACAGGAACCCACGAAAGTCTCTTAGAAGCCGCTCAATATATTGAAACGGTTCAGCGGATGCAGAACGTTCAGGTGGCGAATCTGGAAGAAATTGCCTATCGTATGGGCTATATCACTAAAGAGCAAGTGCATGAATTGGCGCAGCCATTGAAAAAGAATGAATATGGCCACTATCTCTTGCGCTTGATTGGAGAAGAATAAGAAGATGACGGAACAATTTTTTGATAAGGAATTAGCAGCGCGTGAGGTTCCTGGAATTCCAGGTATGCTGGAGTTTGATATCCCTGTACGCGGGGACAACCGAGGCTGGTTTAAGGAGAATTTCCAAAAGGAAAAAATGCTGCCGCTAGGCTTTCCTGAAAGCTTCTTTGCAGAAGGAAAACTGCAAAATAATGTCAGCTTTTCTCGTAAAAATGTCCTGCGTGGTCTTCATGCTGAACCATGGGACAAGTACATCTCTGTTGCAGATGACGGTAAGGTACTGGGGTCTTGGGTTGACTTGCGCGAGGGTGACACCTTTGGCAATACCTATCAGACAGTAATTGATGCCAGCAAGGGAATTTTTGTACCTCGGGGTGTAGCCAACGGCTTCCAAGTGCTTTCTGATACCGTTTCATATAGCTACCTGGTCAATGACTACTGGGCTTTGGAACTCAAACCTAAGTATGCCTTTGTCAACTATGCAGACCCGGCTTTAGGCATCCAGTGGGAAAACCTAGAAGCAGCAGAAGTCTCAGAAGCAGACAAGAACCATCCGCTACTTAAGGATGTCAAACCTTTAAGAAAAGAAGATTTGTAAAAAGAATTCTTTTCTGACGCATTAATTTATATTGAAATATATGATTTAGCTCAGCTCCTATCCGAGCGAAGCGAGTGGAAGAAATGATTGCCGCTGTGGTGTAAGTCATGTAACAAATTGTTTATTTTGTTACATGATAGGGGATTTTTGAGACATGAGGCTCAAAAATAAGCGATGAAACCGAAGGTTTGCTTGCGTCCCTACCACTTAAGGCAATTATAAAAAAGTTAAGGAATAAAAATGACTGAATACAAAAAAATTATCGTGACAGGTGGAGCTGGTTTTATCGGTTCTAACTTTGTCCACTATGTTTACAATAACTTTCCAGATGTTCATGTGACAGTGCTGGACAAGCTGACCTACGCGGGTAATCGGGCTAATATTGAAGAAATTTTAGGCGACCGCGTTGAGTTGGTTGTTGGAGATATTGCTGATGCAGCTTTGGTAGATAAGCTGGCTTCCGAAGCTGATGCTATCGTTCACTATGCGGCAGAAAGCCACAATGACAACTCACTCAATGACCCGAGTCCGTTTATCCACACCAACTTTATCGGAACTTACACACTCTTGGAAGCAGCTCGTAAATACGACATTCGTTTCCACCATGTATCGACTGACGAAGTCTATGGGGACCTGCCTCTGCGTGAAGATTTGCCAGGTCATGGCGAAGGACCAGGTGAGAAATTTACTGCTGAAACCAAGTACAATCCAAGCTCACCTTACTCATCAACCAAGGCAGCTTCAGACTTGATCGTTAAAGCTTGGGTGCGTTCATTTGGCGTGAAAGCGACGATTTCTAACTGTTCAAACAACTATGGTCCTTACCAGCACATTGAGAAGTTCATTCCGCGCCAGATCACCAATATCTTGAGCGGTATCAAGCCAAAACTTTATGGCGAAGGTAAAAACGTTCGTGACTGGATTCATACTAATGACCATTCATCAGGTGTTTGGACAATTTTGACCAAGGGTCAAATCGGTGAAACTTACTTGATTGGTGCTGATGGTGAGAAGAACAACAAGGAAGTGCTGGAGCTGATTCTCAAGGAAATGGGACAGCCAGCAGATGCTTATGACCATGTGACAGATCGTGCCGGCCACGACCTCCGCTATGCCATTGATGCCAGCAAGCTCCGCGATGAGCTAGGATGGAAGCCAGAGTTCACCAACTTTGAAGCGGGTCTCAAAGAGACGATCAAGTGGTACACGGACAACCAAGACTGGTGGAAATCTGAAAAAGAAGCAGTCGAAGCCAACTATGCTAAGACTCAGGAAGTGATTAAATAAGAATAGGCTATCTATGATGAGCCTTGTAAAACTAGCGCTATGTGATTGAGAGGCTGGGATTATCTATCCCAGCCTTTTCTCACAGGATTGTTAGCTTTTTAATATGTTTGTTACAGAAAATTATGCAAAAATAGTGTAAAATAAGATAAATCCTTTCTGTGTTTTTAGCTAGAGGGATTTTCTCAAATTAAAGGAATACAAACATGAAAATGGTAAAAAGAGTAGTGGGAATTGCTTTGGTGCTGTTGCTTGCAGCGGTGCTGTTTCTGGTTCCTGCATCTGTTAATCAAAGTCAACAATTAAAAAATGTTCAAGGCAGTGCTTCCTGGATGAGTATTATTGAGCCAGCTTTGAGCAATGCCAATGTGACGGCTCAGGGAGTCAGCACGGAAGTTTCTCTCAATAGCGTCCAGCTTAATCAGGTGCTCAAGTCTTCTCTGACTGACTCTGAGAATCAGGAGTTGCTGAACAGTGTTTACAGTATTGAAGGCAATAAGCTGCGCATCCAGTATCCAGTCAAGCTGCTCTTCATTGACAGTAAGCTGGACCTAGAGGTGGATGTGACGGTGAGAGATAATGTCTTGCACATCACAATTGATAGTGCCAAGCTAGGCTCTCTTCCTATCCCTAAATCTTGGGTGACAGGCATGCTGAAGCAACAAATGCAGGCCTCTAATTCATCTATCACAACGGAGGGAGATAGTTTCCTTCTAGCTCTGCCGCAGAGTCAATTCAGTATTAATAAAATCAGCTTCCAGAACGGTGCTGCTAAAATCCAGTTCAGCATGGGTTATGGAATCTAAAAAAGAAAACTTCATTTGAGGAGGAGCCCTTCCGAATCAAATGGAGTTTTTATACTATTATTTGAGCAATAGCATTGTGAGGGAGAGAAGATGCCTATTCCTAATATTCAGCAAGAGGAGCTGATTGTTATTGACGACAATCTGCGTTTGCGGGCCTATGATGGTCAGTTTGAGCTAGCCTTGGACTGGTACCAAGATCCAGATATGATTTATATGATTGATGGCAGAAGAGAGCCCTATTCGCCGGAGCGAGTTCAAAGGATGTATGAGTATTTGGCTTCGCGAGGTGAAGTGTATTTTATTGAAGTATTGGAGCAGGAGTGTTGGTTGACTATTGGGGATGTGACCTTTTGGCAAGATGATTTGCCTATTATCATTGGAAATGCGGACTACCGTAGGAAAGGAGTTGGCAAGAAAGTTCTTTCTGCTTTGATTCGGCGTGCACGCAATCTAGGCTATCAAAAACTAGCAGTTCAAGAAATTTACGATTTCAATCAGCCCTCTCGCAGTCTATTTGAGTCGCTTGGTTTCTATCCAACTCATGCTAGGGAGAGAGGTAGGTCCTATACACTTGATTTGACCTTGCCCATAGCGCAGATCCAGCCCAGTCAGTTCTACCTTTCACGGGAAAAGCTGGACAGGATTTGTATTGATTTTGACCAACAAGAACTTGAAGCTTTACCTGTCAAGCGTATGGATGGAAAAGTTTTCTTTACTGATGGACATAGCAGAGCCTTTAAGGCATATCAGGCTGGCCTCTCCCATATTCCCATCTATTATGATAGGGACGAGCTTAATTGGGACTTTTATCAATACTGTATTCAGTCTTGTCAAGAAAGAGGCATATTCTCTATAGCTGACTTACAGAACCGCATTTTGTCCAAGGAAGACTATCAGATCCATTGGCTTGACTGGTGTAAAAGAGAAGCTAGAAAATTTGATAAGAGCTGATATCGCGAAGCTCTTGTGTTATAATAGATAGAGGGAGTCAATATATTAAGTCAGAGGTGAGATGATGCTTTATGAATTTTGTGCGGAAAATGTAACCTTGTTAGAAAAGGCTATGAAGGCGGGAGCTCAACGGATTGAGCTCTGTGATAATCTGGCTGTCGGTGGTACGACGCCCAGCTACGGCGTAATTCAAGCAGCAGTTGACTTAGCCAAGCCTTACGGTGCGACTGTGATGACAATGATTCGGCCTCGGGGCGGAGATTTTGTTTACTCGGATCTTGAAATTGAGATTATGCTGGCAGATATCCAAAAAGCCAAGGAAGCCGGCAGTCAGGGAGTCGTTTTTGGTGTCTTGACGGAGAAGAACGAAATAGATGTTTCGAAGATGCAGCGCCTGCTAGAGGCTTGCAAGGGACTGGAAGTAGTCTTCCACATGGCTTTTGATTCAATCCCAGCTGAATACCAGTTTGGCGAAATGGACTGGCTGATTGAGAACGGTGTCCAGCGAATTTTGACCCACGGAGGACCTGCTAATGAGCCGATTGAGGAGCATTTTGCTTGGCTAGATGAATTAATCGAGCATGCTGCTGATCGGATTGATATAATGCCGGGTGGTGGCATTCATCTGGGAAATCGTCAGCAAATAATAGACAGTCTGGCAGTTGACCAGCTGCATGGAACTAAAATTGTATTTTAAGGAGGAGAAGGGCTCTAGCGGCTCCTAATAAAATGTTGGAATTATTTGAAAAATACAAGGCTAATCCAGATAAGCTTCAGACTTACGGTTTTAAGGAGTCTGATGAAGCTTACCATTTTTCGCAGGAGATTATGAAGGGTGACTTTCGCTTGGAAGTAATTATTAGAGGTAGGAACCTAGACTATCAGGTTTTTGACTGTGACACTGATGACGCTTATCTGCAGGTCAAGATGGAGCAGGTGACGGGGGAGTTTGTCGGTCAGGTTCGTGAAGCTTGTCAGGCAGCTCTTCTGGCTATCCGTCAGCACTGTTTTGACGAGGTTGGCTTTCTCTATGAGCAGAGTAAGCGACTGCGAGATCATGCAGCTGAGGTGTATCAGGGGCAAATAGAGTACCTCTGGGAGAAGTCGTCCAGAAATAGCTCGACCAATGCTGGGGTTTTCCGTCACCAGGACAGTAAAAAATGGTACGGAGCTTTTTTGACCACAGACTGGTCTAAGTTTGAAGCAGAGCGAAGCGGCGCTATTGAGGTGCTGAATGTTAAGAATGATCATGTAGCAGAACTGATTCAGACAAAGGGTATTTACCCGGCCTTTCACATGAATAAGAAATACTGGCTCAGTCTGCCCTTGGATGATACCTTGAGCGATCAGGAAATCTTTGATTTGCTGGCTGTAAGTTACCAGCTGACAAGTAAAAAATAGAATCGAAGCACAGCGCTCCAATCCGCTGTGTTTCATTTTTCCTCAAAAAACAGTATAATAAAAAGACTAGTAAGAATAGGAGAAATTATGAACCTCATTAGAAAATTAGCCTGGTTTTTTAAGTTGGAAAAACAGCGCTATATCATCGGTATCTTAGCCTTGTCCTTGGTCAGTGTCTTCAATCTGATACCGCCCAGAGTCATCGGTCAGGTTATTGACCGAATTGCTAGCAAACATCTGACTTCTCAAGAGCTGCTCCTTAATTTGCTGTTGCTGATTGCTTCAGCTTTTATCATGTATGGCCTGCGATATGTCTGGCGCCTTTATATCTTAGGAACGTCCAATAGTCTGGGACGGATTTTGCGCTCTCGATTGTTCGAGCACTTTACTCACATGTCTCCCTCTTTTTATCAGAAATACCGAACAGGGGACTTGATGGCCCATGCGACCAACGATATCAATGCAGTTGTCAGTCTGGCTGGTGGCGGAGTCATGTCAGCTGTGGATGCTTCTATTACAGCCCTGGTGACCCTTCTGACTATGTTTTTCGTTTTGGACTGGCGGCTAACCTTGATTGCCATTGTGCCAATGCCCTTCTTGTCATGGGGCACGGGCTTGATTGGCCGAAAAAATCATGAAAGTTTTAAGGCTGCTCAAGAGGCATTTTCGGATTTGAACAATAAGGTTCAGGAGAGTGTTTCAGGGATTCGAGTGACCAAGTCCTTTGGCTATCAGGAGGCGGAGACTCAGTCTTTTGCCCAAACAAATCAAGAGGTCTACGAAAAAAACGTTTTGGCTGCCAAGTACGATTCTCTTTTTGACCCCTTGGTTTTGCTTTTTATCGGTCTTTCTTATGTTTTGACCTTGATTTTCGGTGGAATTTTCATCTCCCAAGGGCAATTCACCATAGGAGAGTTGGTTACCTTTATCACCTATCTGGATATGCTGGTTTGGCCGTTGCAGGCTACAGGCTATCTTTTTAACATCGGCCAGCGAGGGGCTGTTTCTTATGAGCGGATTGAGAAACTGTTGGCTCAGGAGTCAGATGTCAAGGAAGCTGAACAACCCCTTTCTCATGCGGAAAATGGTCGATTAGATTATGACATTCAGAAGTTTGCTTATGCAGAGGAGACTAGTTTATCGGATATTCATTTTTCCATTGAGCAGGGACAGACACTGGGAATTGTCGGTCAGACGGGCTCTGGGAAGACCACTCTTCTGCGCTTGTTGCTGCGGGAGCAGGATATTCAGGAGGGGGCTATCTATCTGAATGGCCATGATATCCGAGACTACCGCCTCAAAGACTTGCGTCGTCTCATCGGCTATGTACCACAGGAACAGATGCTCTTTGCTCTGTCCATTCGAGACAATATCCGCTTTGCGAATCCCCAGCTGACAGATAGTCAGGTTCTAGCTGCCGCTCAACTATGCGGTGTGTATGAGGATATTCAGGCTATGCCAGAGGGGTTGGATACGATTGTCGGTGAGCGTGGCTTGTCTCTGTCTGGTGGGCAGAAGCAGCGCTTGGCGATGAGTCGGGCTATTATAACTAATCCTGATATTCTGATTTTGGATGACTCTCTGTCAGCTGTTGATGCTAAGACGGAGCACCTGATTTTAGAAAATCTAAAGTCTGAGCGTGCTGGCAAGACAACCATCATCACAGCTCATCGGCTGTCGGCCTTGGTGCATGCAGACTTGATTTTGGTCATGGAAAATGGTCGTATCAAGGAAAGAGGCACCCACCAAGAGTTGCTGGAGCAAAAGGGCTGGTATGCTCAGACATACCATAATCAGCAGCTGGCAGAAAGCTTGAAGGAGGAAGATTAATATGAAAAAGAAAGCAACTTTTCATCGCCTCCTAGGCTATATGTGGCGCTACAGAATAGTGAGCAGTATGGCCTTGACCTTCATCCTGATGACGACTCTGGTCACAACAGCATTGCCGCTTCTGGCCCGCTATTTTATTGATCAGTTTATCGGCCGCAATCAAGCTTGGGCTGGCCTGCCTTTGCTTGCTCTTTACTATGGTCTTTTCCTCTTGCGGGTACTTTTTACCTTCTTGGGAAAGTATTCCTTTGCGCGCGTGGCTCAAAGCGTGGTGAGGGATTTGCGGCAGGAAAGCTTTGCCAATATCCAGCGTCTGCAAATGGCTTATTTTGATAGGACGCCAGCTGGTGCTATCGTTTCCCGCCTGACCAATGATACTCAGGCAGTCGCAGATATGTTCAGTGAAATTTTTTCTAATTTTTTGAGCTCCTTGCTGATTTTAGTTGTTACTTTGAGCGCCATGTTTGCCCTCAACTGGCAATTGACCTTCATGATCGCTCTCTTTTTACCTCTGATGGTAGCCTCTATATTGCTCTATCAGCATCTATCCAATCGTCAGCTGAAGCAGGTCCGGAATAAGCTCAGCGATTTAAATGTCAAGCTATCTGAGAGTATTGAAGGGATGAGGATTATTCAGGCGTTTGGGCAAGAGAAGCGCTTGCTGCGGGAATTTGAAGAAATCAACGGTCAGCATTTAGGCTTCACCAATCGCTATCTCAATATCAACAGTCTCTTTCTGAGGCCGGCCATGTCCCTGCTGAAAATCTTGGCTTATGGAGTGATTCTGACTTACTTTGGCTTGACTTGGCAAGTGGCGGGTATTACGGCAGGTATTATGTATGCCTTTATCCAGTATGTTAATCAGCTTTTTAATCCTTTGATTGATGTTATGCAGAATTACTCTGTTCTACAGACATCTATGGTTGCTGCGGAGCGGGTTTTTGAAATTATAGACCGCACTGACTACGAGCCTGAGCAGGCTAACCAAGACTTGCAAATCCAAGATGGCAGCATCGAATTCAAGCATGTTTCCTTTTCTTATGATGGAAAGCGAGATGTTTTGCGGGATATCTCCTTTTCTGTCAAAAAAGGGCAGACGATTGCCTTTGTGGGCTCGACTGGCTCTGGCAAGTCCTCTATTATCAATCTTTTCCTGCGTTTTTATGAGTTTGAGCGGGGACAGATTTTGATTGATGGCAGTGATATTAAAGACTATAGTCAGGAGGAGCTGCGGCGAAAGATTGGCCTTGTTTTGCAGGATCCCTTCCTTTATCACGGTACCGTTGCTTCCAATATTCAGCTTTACCAAAAGCAGCTGACGCGAGAAGAAATTATAGAAGCGGCTAAGTTTGTAGATGCTCATGGCTTTATCAGTCAGCTACCTCAAGGCTATGACGCCCCCGTGACTGAGCGGGGAGCGACTTTTTCCAGCGGTCAGCGGCAGCTTCTAGCCTTTGCCAGAACCATCGCCACCAAGCCTAAAATCTTGATTTTGGATGAAGCGACAGCCAATATTGATTCGGAAACAGAGGAGCTGATTCAAGCCTCACTGAGAAAAATGCGGCGGGGTCGGACAACCATTGCCATAGCCCACCGATTGTCTACTATTCAAGATGCCGACTGCATCTATGTTTTAGATAAGGGTCGCATTATCGAATCCGGTCGTCACGAAGAATTGTTAGCCCAAGATGGCACCTATAAGAAAATGTACCAACTACAGGCTGGGATGATGGAGTCTTGAAATGCTTGATTATAAATGAAAGGTGTAGAATTCATTTGGAATTCTACACCTATTTTAAATAGTCTTTTAATTTCTCTACATTTTCTTCTAAGTTATCATAAGGCAGTTTAGCATACTGGTAAGGGCAGCTAGTAAGGTAGCTCTGTTCAAAGAAGTCAAGCGGCAGGTTGCTGTGTTTGAGAGCGCTAACGGAAGAAAGTGACCTCAGGTCTAACAGAATGCCATCCTTGGTCAGATAGCTGGATAGTGGCAGCTGAGCTTGTTCCAGTAGTATCTGGGCTTTTCTTGTTTCCTCTTCTTGAAGCTGCAGCAGCGCCAGCCTATTTTTTTCAAACATGAGACTGTCGATATAGAGTGATAGGGCCTTCTGCATGATGAGGTTGCTATCATAGTCCACTGCGCTTTTGTAAGTGATGAAGGTCTTTTGAATCTGGGGTGGAAGGAGCAGGGCGGTAATCCTCAGGGCTGGGAAAAGGCTGGTAGAAAAGGACTTGATGTAGATGACGCGCTGGCTATTGTCTAGATAATGAAAGGTTAGCTCCCGCCGGCTATCAAAGTCTGATAGGTAGTCATCTTCTACAATATAGACATCATAGAGCTGTGCCAGCCGAAGAATCTCTTCCTTTTCCTGCCGACTGTAAGAGTGACCCAAGGGATAGTGAAAACGAGGAATAGTGTAGAAAAACTTAATCTTTCCGCTTTGAAAAATCTTCTCAAGTTCTTGCAGATTGATTCCTTGCGGAGTCCTTTCAATGGTTTCATAAGGAAGCTTTTGCGCTAGCAGAAGATCATTAATCCGATGGTAGGTTGGCTGCTCCACCAAGATATGCTCTTTTTGATTGGGAAATTCAATCTGTGAAAGGATATAGAGAGCCTGCTGGGTGCCGGAAGTCAGTACCAGCTGATCCCTAGAAGCATAGACAGCAGAGTCCAGCATTAGTCTTTGCACAGAGTGACGCAGATCTGCCAGTCCTTCCTGCTGAGGGTAGTAGTTGAAGAGATAATTTTCCCGGCCTATCAGAGTTTCATTTACACAGAGTCGGAAATCTTCATAAGCATGGTGGCGGTCATCCCTCACAGGCAACTCCAAATCCTGCTTTTCTTCCTGAGCATTCTCCAGTACATAGTAGCCGCTTTTGGGAACGGCATAGATGTACTTCTGATATTTGAGCTCAATTAGAGCCTTCTGCGCGGTATCCTTACTGCAGTGGTAACGCTCTGCAAGCTTTCGGACAGAAGGAATTTTCTGACCAGTAGCCAATTTTCCCTCTTTAATATCCTTAGTAATCTTATCAACGATGCGTTGGTATTTTGCTTTAACCATAAAACTGTCCCCATACAGATTTGATTTTTTCATATTGTAACTCATTTTCAGATATTTTACAATAGAGAGCGAGTAGGAGGAGTCATGAAAACAAGAACAGTCATTCTAGCCACAGATATTTCTGGCTTAGGTAAGGTTGCCGCAACAGCTGCCCTGCCACTTTTTGCAATTTGCCAGCTAGAGGTGGCCCTCTTGCCAACCATGATTTTGTCATCTCATACAGGCGGTTTTTCAGACATCTATATGGATGATTACACGCATGGGATGCTTGCTTTTTTGAAACAATGGCAGAGCTTGGAGTTCGACTTTTCAGCTCTGATAACAGGATATTTGAAGTCTGATATTCAGGTGGAAAATTTGCTGCGCTTTAAGAAGGAAAAAAGTTTGCCCCTTATCGTGGATCCTATCATGGGGGATAAGGGAACATTTTATCAGGGATTTTCAGATGCTCATCTAGACCATATGCGTCGCCTCTGCCAACATGCCGATTTGGTTCTGCCCAATTTGACGGAAGCCTGTTTGTTGTTAGAGGAACCCTACGAAGAGAGTTTATCAGAAGATCGATGGGAGGACTACTGCAAGCGTTTGGCTGAGTTAGGACCGAGCAAGGTCTTGCTAACTGGCTTGCCCATGAAAGAAAAGCAGATTGGTGTGGCCTATTTTGATGCGACAACAGAGGAGTTTAACCTCTTTTCCGGTCCAGCTCTGCCCCAGCAATTTTTTGGAACGGGTGATATACTGACGACACTTGTAGCTGCGGCTTTTGTTCAGGGGATTGACATCAATCAAGCCCTGCCTGTGATTTTGAAGTTTATTGAAAAGAGCTTGGCACTTAGCTTTAAAGAGCAAATAGATCCAAAGAAGGGCGTTTTTTACCAGCCCTACCTAGGAGAGCTTTTTGCTGGTTTTCAAGCCTTAATGGAGGAAAAAGATGAAGAAACAAACAATTGATTTGCAAACCTTAACTATGATTAGTTTATTTGCTGCTTTGATTTTTTTGAGCATTCAGTTTTTTAAAATTCCTGTGGGAGCTCAGTTTATTCACTTTGGAAATGCACTGGTGGTAGTGGGCTGTCTGATTTTTGGCAGTAAGCTCGGTTTTTTAGCGGCTGCTATTGGATTGGGAATATTTGACTTGCTAAATGGTTATGCAGCCGAAATCCCAATTATCTTGTTAGAAGCACTTGCGGTGGCCGTGGTGATTCATTTTCTGTATGAAGGACTCTTTCAGAGAAATGATAAACTAAGAAATATTCTTGTGACAGCAGTAGCCGCAGCTTTAGTGAAGATTGTGCTTAATATCCTCAAGTACACTCTGACAGGAACACTGTTTGGCGGGAGTAGTTTACCAGCAGCCTTTTTGCTGGCAGTAGCTAAGATTACTGGTACATTTGGCTCCAGTCTAGCGACAGTTATCGCCGTCCCAATCTTATATCCAATCTTTCAGCAAGTCAGAAAAGCTCACAAGCACAGAGGGCCACTGAAAAGCAAGGATAAATCAATAAATAGCATAAAAAAAGAAACTGTCTGAGAATCCTCAGACGGTTTTTGTGTATTTGTCTTACATAAAGTATACGATAGCCAGATACTGCAGAGCAGAGGCTGCTAGAATGAAAAGATGCCAAATCATGTGGAAGTAGGGCTTCTTTTGAGCATAGAAGCCAGCTCCTACAGTATAGCAGAGGCCACCAGCCAGCATGAGTCCCCAGAATACAGGTCCGGTTTGACCGATAATCTGCGGAATGATAAAGACCACCAGCCAGCCCATAATCAAATAGAGAGCTAAGCTGAATTTTTCATTGACCTTCTTAGCGAAAATCTTATAGAGAATACCAAAGATGGTCGTGCCCCACTGGATAGCAATGATGAGATAGCCAAACCAGTTATTCATCAGTGACAGCACGACTGGCGTGTAGCTGCCAGCGATGGCGATGTAAATCATGGAGTGGTCGATAATACGCAAGATATACTTGTGGGTCGAGCCATAGGACATTGAATGGTAGACAGTTGAAGAGAGGAACATAAGAAAGAGGCTGATAACAAAGATAGAAGTTCCGACAGCAGCCACCAACCCATGCCCTTCATAGCTATAAATAGCTGAGATAGGCAGCAGAATCAGCATCAGAACAGCCCCTACCGCATGTGTAACAGCGTTGGCAATTTCTTCACCGAAGGATAGTTTTTTACTGAGTTTAAGCGCGTAGTTCAAGATTTTCTTCCTCCTCACTTGGTACTTGAATTAGGGATAAGGTCTTTTGATAGAGTTTGACCGTCTGGCAGGCTGTGGAAATGATGGGTGCCACCTCTAGTTTATTGCCATTCATGTAGTCAACGAAGTCATCATAAAGCTCTCGCGAATCGGCTTCTTTATGCAGCATATTTAAAGTAGCCGAGATTTCCTGGATAGAAAAGACCGTTTTTAAGGTCGTAATGGCAATCAAGCGTGCTACTTGGCGACGTTGATATTTTTTCTTGACCGGCTTGGCAATATAACCATGCTTGACATAGTTGTTAATCATAGAAGCGGTCAGTCCCTTGTCAGCAGCTGAAATAGAAGAGCCACAGACATTGTTTACATAGAGCAGAACTTGGTCTAAATATAGGTCTAGTTCTGGTATTTCGTCCCACTTGGGAAAAACTTGTTGAGCGTTCAAATCTTTATCACTTTCTTATCTAGTCTTTATAACTAGATGATAACATCTCTGTAAATCAAAGTCAAGCAAAAAATAGAATGTCCCTTTGAAATTTGATATAATTTTAAAAAGAAGAAAGGGAGGTTTTAGATGAAAAAACAAACAATCTTTGATGTGGCAGCCTTCCTAGGCAGTCTGATTTTTTGGTCTTGGCTCTATATGCGCTTTTTTTATGCCTGCGTAGCCGTCGTATTTTACAAGAATCAGCCAGAGTGGAACCTGCTGATACCAGCTTCTATCATCCTGACTCTGACAGCCATCAGCTCGCTTTTTATTCGCGGCCTCTACAGTCGGCACATTCCTCGTTGGCTGGTGCTGGCCAGTTACACCCTCTATTTTCTCATTCTATTCTATGCCCTCTTTTTGAAAAATATCGGCAGGCAGGGCTTCAGTCTGGACCTGCAGTCTTTTACCTATAATTGGATTTACGGAGATAAGCTGGTACCCACCATGAATATCATTATGTTCATTCCGCTGGGCTTTCTCTGCAAGCTGTCATGGAAACATTTAGCTTATTTTACCTTGGCTATCAGTCTGGTTGAGGGGAGCCAGTATCTCTTTCATCTTGGCATTTTTGACTTGGGTGATATCCTGACTAATCTGCTAGGATTCATTATCGGCACCTATCTACTAGAGACAGCCTTGGGTAAATGGGTTGTTCGTCATATTCACTAAATGAAAGAAGGAAACTATGAAAATTCTTATCCCAACTGCCAAAGAGTTGAATCTAACTGCGCCATCAGCAACTCCTAATCCACTTTCAGCACAAACTCAGGCTGTGTTGGATGAGTTGGCAACCATGTCAGTAACTGACTTGGCATCATTTTATAAAATCTCCCCAGAAAGAGCGGAGGTAGAGTGGCAAGCCATTCAGGCTTTGCGAGAAGGAACTGCGCAGCATGCTCCAGCCCTTTATCTTTTTGATGGACTCATGTACCGTCATATCAAGAGACAGGACTATACCAAGGAGGAAAGTCAGTATATCGAGAAGCATCTTGCCATCACATCAGCGCTTTACGGTGTCATCCCAGCCCTGGAGCCCATAGCGCCCCATCGCTTGGACTTTATGATGCCACTCAAGTTAGATGGGAATAGTCTCAAGGCATTTTGGAAAGAAGCATATGACCAAGCTCTGGCAGAAGATGAGATGATTTTCTCCCTTCTGTCCAGCGAGTTTGAAACGGTCTTTTCTAAGGAAAGCCGTCAGCGTATGATAGGCTTCAAGTTTCTGGAAGACCGAGGCGGCAAGCTAAAAGTCCATTCGACCATTTCTAAAAAAGCGCGTGGTGAGTTTTTAACAACTCTAATAACTAACCAAGTGACAGAAGTCGAACAGATGAGAAAATTAAGCTTTGCAGGCTTCACCTACCGACCTGATCTATCTAGTGAAAAAGCGCTTGTTTATGTGAAGGAAGTGTGAAAAGAAAAATCAAGTCAAGTACTATCTATGATCAAAATGCTATCAGTGAATTGGTTGGAGTAGATACAAGCGACAGGCAAAATCAGCAGGTAGAGTTTAGCTAAGCTACAGTGATTGCTGGGATGGAAGCAGGCCGTCAGGTATGCAATCAAAGAGTAAAATGTTAAAAATGAAAAACTATTTTAAAAACAAACCAACTCAAGCTTTCTTAATGCTCATTGCGCTTGTTTGGTCAGTATACGAGATTGGTGTGACCAGTCTAGCTAGCAACTCGGCTCTGACCAAGGAATTCATGCATAGTCGGTACGTTATGGTTTGGCCAATAGTAGATAGAAAGGCGAATCTATACCACTATGCGGAAGAATGGACTAGTGACATTTTGGATGGCATTATGCATCTGGACTATGAAAATATTAGAATAACTAGTTTTCCTAAAAAATGGGAGAGTGAAGCTGAAATATACTATACTCTGTCTGAAGATAAGTATGCTGATAGAGTATATTTTTTCTTAGACGAGCCAATATCCAGAGCCTATACCACTAGTTTAGAGAAAAAATATTATTTGATTTCAAAGAATGCAGCTGCTATTAAAGAGGAAACAGGCAAAACGGTTGAACAGTTAGGTCAAGAAGTGGGACATGCAAGGGAGAACTTCTTGTCTGCTCTTGGTAAGATGAAAATTCTTCGTTTGTTCTATTTGATTCTTCGTATGATAGTACTGTTGCTATGTATCAGGTTGTCGGGTCAGCGGAGAAAAAGGAAAGAGAACGAAATATTGCAGAATGGATGGAATCTTGAAACGATACGGAATCTATAAGGAAAATAAAGAATGATAACTTCAGTAATTTTTATTGCCTCTCTATTATTCCTTTTGCGCCGCTTTAAAAGCTGGCGTTCAAGAATTATTATTGGCCTGCTGTATAGTCTGTTTGTTGTCTGGTACGTTCAGGCAATTTTAAACTACGGCAAATACACTTTGCAACCAGGTCAAAGTGTTGAATTAAGGGTGTCTCCAAATACGGATCAGCTTGAATATAATTCGGAATTGATTTTAGATAAAAAAGATGATGCTAAATTAAAATTATCGGGCCGAAAAGGCTGGGGGATGAAAGGAAGTAATACGGTTTATAATGTTGAGAAGCAGTCAATAACTGAGATTATTATTTCTAAAGATGGAACAGAGCGTAAAGACTTACCGAATGATAAGAGTAAAAGTATCTATTTAGAGAGTGATGGAATAGTGGTTCAAGGGGAAATAAAGGAAGTATTTGGGGTGACAGAAGAAATCCCCTACACGATTACCATTACCAATGTGGACGACAAACCAGCACGCTTTGAGGCTCAAGTGGTGGATAAGTAATAATCTTGGTTAGGAGAAAAAATGCTGAGACCTAAAAACATACTAACAAACAGGATGATAAAATAGCAGTCTTAGAACATTAAATCCGAAGAAGACCGCTTGTTGAAAATTGTTCAAAGTGAGATTGATGGCTTTATGAAAAAAATGTATCAGACTTTGTATGATTAAGGCTGTCTACTTGCTCTTATCAATAATGCAATCTAAAACCCCTCGCAAATCATTGCGAGGGGTTAGTGTCTTATAAGTTTTCTTTTCTTTTTATAATCTTCTCTTTTTAGTTAAGGGCTGCTAAAAGAGCATCAGCCTGTGCTGAGAGTTCAGCAAGTTTGTCTTCTGCGACAGTCAGTTGTCCAGTTCCCCATGCTTCTGGGTTGATGCCAACACCTGTGAATGGTTCTACCACATTCATACGGATGAAAGGCAGCAGGCTGCGGTAGTGCTTGAATACTTCATCTGGTGATGTGCCGTTAGCTACAGATGAAACAGTAACAACCTTAGCATTCAGAGCAGATGGGCCAGTTGGATCTGACAGATCCAGAGCGCGTGAAGCCCAGTCCAAGAGGTTTTTCACTACTCCTGGAATAGCCCAGTTGTAAACAGGTGAGAAAATCCAGATGGCATCAGCAGCCAAAATTTCTTCACGAACCTTAGCAACAGCAGCTGGAGCAGGACTTTCGATGTCTTGGTTGTAGAATGGTACATCTTTGTAATCAAGATATGAAACTTCTGCCTTGCCAGCCAAAGCTTTTTCAGCTTGCTCAGCCAATTGGTGGTTGAAAGAACCTTGACGAAGTGAGCCGACGATGAATAATACTTTAGACATTGCATTGTCTCCTTTTTTATAAAATAAAGAGATATTTCTCTTGTTACAATATATGTTACAACATTAATTACTAGTTAGCAATTATTTAGCTCAATTTTTTGAAATTTTTTAAAATACGAATCAAATCCTGCTTATCGTCTTCTTCGAGAATGGACAGAGCTTGCTGGATATTTTTAATATGATCAGGCAGGGCGGCTTCAATTTTAGCTTTACCTTGTTCCGTCAAGCCAATCAAAAAAGCCCGGCGGTCATTTGGGTCGCAGGTGCGGACAATCCAGCCGTCGCGTTCCATATTTTTGATGACGACAGTCATGTTGCCAGAAGTAGCCAATATGCGGTCAATCAGGTCCTGAATGCGCAGTTCTCCTTTGCTGTACAAGGTTTCTAAGACGGAAAACTGAGTAGGAGTCAAATCATGCTTTTTAAAAATCTGGGCTTCAATGGCACGGATGGTTCTTGCTGCCTTGTGAAAGACAATCATGGTTTTCAAATCAAGCAGAGTTTCTTTGCTTAAATCGTCTGTAATCTTCATAACAATATTTTACCAATAAATAGTATCATATGCAAGGATATTGCTTTAGAATTTTACGAATATTCTCATCAAAAAAAGATAGAAAAATAGGAGTATTTGTAGTATAATGACGGAGTGAAATATAAAAATAGAAATAAAGCCAGTTTTCCAATTTGGCAGTACCTTATCGGTATTTTTATCGTTCTCAGCGTTCTTGTCTTTTCATTTTTTGCTGTTTTGCAAGTGTCTATGCAGCCGAGGCAGTCAGCTAAGGAAGCAAGCAGACGCTTGGCCAAGGAATACGCAGATCTTGAAAAAGTGGATTCTTTTGCCATCTACAATGGGCAGGAATCCTACTACAGTCTGCTTGGTAAGACCAGTAAAGGTGTCGAAAAAGCTGTTTTGATTGCCAAAGATTCCAATGAGATTCGGGTCTATCGACTTGACCAAGGTGTCAGTCAGACAGAGGCGGAGAGCATTGCCAAGGAAAATGGAGCCGGAACTATTGATAAGGTGACCATGGGCTATTTTCAGGATCAGCCCATCTGGGAAGTCAAGTCGGGAGGCACCTACTACCTGATTGGTTTTGAAAGCGGACAGTTGGTCAGCAAGGAGGGACTATGAAATTATCAAATCGTGTCTTAAAGATGGAAGAAAGCGTGACTTTGGCAACAGCAGCGCGTGCTAAGACTTTGAAAGCGCAGGGGCGGGATATTCTGTCTCTGACTCTGGGAGAGCCGGATTTTCCGACGCCTAAGAACATCCGAGATGCGGCTGTAGCTGCCATTGAGGATGGGCGTGCTAGCTTTTATACGGTGACTAGCGGTCTACCAGAGCTAAAAGAAGCAGTGGTAGAGTATTTTGCCAACTATTATGGCTACACCATCCAGCCGAATCAAGTGACGGTGGCAACCGGAGCTAAATTCTCCCTCTACACTTTCTTTATGAGTGTGCTTGATCCAGGTGATGAGGCTATCATTCCAACGCCTTATTGGGTCAGCTATGGCGACCAGATTAAGATGGCCGAGGGGACTCCTGTTTTTGTTCAAGCCACTGAGGAAAATAATTTCAAGGTAACGGTGGAACAGCTAGAAGCTGCTCGTACTGATAAGACCAAGGTTTTGGTTTTGAACTCGCCGTCCAATCCGACGGGTATGATTTATACAGCGGATGAGCTGTGGGCGATTGGGAACTGGGCTGTGGAGCATGATATTCTGATTTTGGCAGATGACATCTATGGACGTCTGGTTTATAACGGTAATAAATTTACGCCAATTTCCAGTCTGTCTGAGGAGATTCGCAAGCAGACGGTGGTCATCAATGGTGTCTCTAAGAGCTACTCCATGACAGGCTGGCGGATTGGCTATGCAGTTGGTGAGCCGGAGATTATAGCTTCTATGAGTAAGATTGCAGGTCAGACAACATCTAACCCGACAGCAGCGGCTCAATATGCAGCTATCGAAGCTCTGACTGGCAGTCAGGAAACGGTTGAGACTATGCGTCAGGCCTTTGAAGAGCGTCTGAATACTATTTATCCTCTCTTGGCTCAGGTGCCAGGATTTGAAGTTGTCAAGCCACAAGGAGCTTTCTATCTCTTTCCAAATGTCAAGAAAGCCATGGAAATGAAAGGTTATACAGATGTGACCGACTTTACGACAGCTATTTTAGAAGAAGTTGGCGTGGCTCTGGTGACCGGAGCAGGATTCGGTGCGCCAGAAAATGTCCGTCTTAGCTATGCGACGGACTTGGATACGCTCAAAGAAGCCGTTCAGCGCCTGCAGCAATTTATGGAGAGCAAATAGATCTCTCAATCTTACACTACTTTCGAAGATTTATAAACAATAGATAAGGATGAACTCAGCGTTCGTCTTTTTCAATTCCCCTCAACTGCATTGGCAAATAGTTTGACAAAATGGTAAAATAATATAGAATATCATAAAATCGCTTTCAATTTTTCTGGTCGAATTGAGAAGATTTTGTTTAGAAAATAAAAGCTGGGAGGAGTTGGAATTTAGCTTTCAGAGCTTGCAAACAGGAGTGAAAGGAGAAGGATATGAAACGTCATTTACTTTTCTTATTCATGGGAGTTAGTTTTGTTTTATTGACCGCTTGTTCTTTTGTTGATTCAGAGCAAGGATGGACCACAATTTCCCAGTCTAATTCGGATGAACCAAGCTACAGCTTACAAGCAAAAGATAATCGCTATCGTATCCACTATTATGAGAATTCTTCGGCCTGTAAGGATTGGTACTTGAATAATTACCAGCCAGGTTTAAATTTAAAGATGCGAACTTTGAATAGTAAGCAATTAAAAAATACTGAGGGGGGATCTGCAAAGCAGGAACTTTCTGGGACGGGCTATGCGGATTTTACGATGGTTTATGAGACTCGCTATAATCCTCAGATTGAGCGAACCTATTTTAAGGTCCGTATTGTAGTTAATGATAAGGGAGATGTAGACACTAAGAAGAGCAGTATGACCTACTGGAAGACAGAAGAAGAGGTAAAGAATGATCCGCCTATTGATTAAATAGCAGTTATCCATGCTAGATTAACTATGTATAAGTCACTTTCTGATAGGAATTACCAGACGACTTAAAAATTTGAGGAGTATTTAGTTGAAGACGATGGTGTTTCGGTGTATAATAAAAGAAGTCCATTTGGTCTAGCCCTGCATTCTATTGACATGCAGTGTGTTCCTCATGGTCTTTTTACTTAAGTAATAATAGGGATGAAGATTATTTTGTACAAAAGGAGATAAAATGGGTTTTATCAGAAAGGAAATAGGGGAAAGGGAGAAGAAGCTTCTCGAGGATTTTTCTATTGAAGAAAAAGAACTGGCTCTGCCATTTTTACTAGAGGATGAGAAGAGAGGAATTTTTCTCTGCGTCAAGCAATTTCGTATTGGGGAAGGGAAATATCAGGTTTTAGCCATGATTCTCGGTGGTCACTTGCTTGAATTTCGCCTAGAAGAAGAGCGGGCCGATAGATATCCAGTTCGCAATGAGGAAGATCAAAGTGTAAAAGGTCTATCAACAGAAACAATCTCCCAACTTGTAATTCCCAAGGTTTTAAAAGGACGAGAGGACAAGATCGTAACAGTGATTCAACATGCCCTGTCGCAGATTAACCCTTATTATGATACAAAGATAAGGGAAGTAAACCACGTGGAGTACAGATAAAGAGGAGATAGGATATGGGATTATTAGAAAAGTGTCTGGATTTTTTACCGACTAGGCGGGCTGTCAGTGACATAGAAGAAGAGATGACTTGGGAGGAAGAATTTACCCCTAAAAGAGTTCATCATAAAGAAGTCAGTAGTAGTCCTCAGAAGGAGACTGAGGGAACAGCAACTCTTCCCCAGGAAGGAAGTTGGAAGTTCGTGCACGAGATGATTTCTGAAGAAGGGATTGAGCTTTTAAAGAAGGCTGGGATTGATGACGAGCTAGTCTTTGAGACGGGCGATTGGGTTGCAGATCATGATTTGGGGATTTATCTGGTCCTTTATCGCTTTGGTGGCAGAACCAACTGGAAGAAGACTTATAAGCTAATCTTGCAAGGACAGGTGATTGAATTTAAGACTAAGACCATTTTTCATCAGCAGGATTTTTCTTATGAAGATGGGGAATTCACTAAGGGAGTGATTGTCAAAAATGTCTCCAATATGCTCTTGCCTTTAGCTTTTGAAGGTCAACAGCAGCGCGTGCTCCATATCATTCAAGCAGCTCTGTCAGCAGCTAGCCCAAGCTATGATACGGTCGTTTACAGGGCGAGCTTTGATTTGGTTTAGGAGGGGAAGATGATATATATTACAAAAGAAGATGTTTTGACTTGGCTGGACAAACATGAGCCAGTGGCCAATCGTCAGAAGGACATTGCGGCTTTTCATAAAGAACTGTCGTTTCGTCTGCAAAGAATGGACTTTCGTCCATCAAGCAGTTCAAAAGATCCTCAGCGAGATGTTTGTGAAGACCCTGACCAAGAGCTGACTGTAGCCTTTACTCAGGATGGGGAGGGGAATTATGCGACGATTGACCAGAGTCCTGGAGGTCAGATTCTCAGTGATCAGCGCTTTAAGATGGCTTTGAAAAAAGTCTTGAACTATGATGATGACATGGTTGATCGACTGTTATATGGAACGAAAAATTAGTCCTCTTATTCAGAGAGAGTTATCCGCCAGCCTTTAGGAGGCTGGTTTTTTAATTTTTCTGAGATTTAGCCTCTTCAAGGATAGCTATTGCAATCGCTTTATGGTAAAATATAGAACAGATGTCCAAAAGATTTGTCTTGAAATAAAGTGACATTTAGCAACCAATCTAGGAGGCAGATATGATTGATCATTTTGAGATAAAGGTCAGGAATCTACAAATTTCAAAAGACTTTTATACAAGTTTTCTTTCTCCTCTAGGCTACAAATTGGCTTTTAGAAGTAGTTCTCTACTCAGTTTTGTTGCTCCCAACAGCCCACATCCTGGTGGAGATTTTTGGTTGGGAGAGGGAGAGCAGTCTCCGATTCACTTTGCTTTTTTGGCAGAAAACCATGAGCAGGTTCAAGCTTGTTATGAGGCTGGTTTAAAGGCAGGGGGAAAAGACAACGGTGCGCCAAATTATCGGGGGAACCTTTCATCATATTATGCAGCCTTTGTCTTGGATCCGGATGGTAATAATGTCGAGGCAGTCTGTCATAAAGAATAAAAAATAGAAAAGAGAAAAAACGTGTCAAAGAAAATCGTAACAATTATTGATGTGAAAAATTATGTTGGTCAAGAAGTGACCATCGGTGCTTGGGTTACCAATAAGTCAGGTAAGGGTAAGATTGCTTTCTTGCAGCTGCGCGATGGTTCAGCTTTTTTCCAAGGGGTGGCCTTCAAGCCTAACTTCATCGAGAAATTTGGCGAAGAAGAAGGATTGGCGAAGTTTGATACGATTAAAAAGCTTAGCCAAGAAACTTCTGTCTATGTGACAGGGGTTGTCAAGGAAGACGAGCGCTCAAAATTTGGTTATGAGCTGGACATCACAGACATCGAAATCATTGGCGAGTCAAATGACTATCCAATCACGCCCAAAGAACATGGGACTGACTTCCTCATGGACAACCGTCACTTGTGGCTGCGTTCTCGTAAGCAAGTAGCCATGATGCAAATTCGCAATGCCATCATCTATGCTACTTATGAATTCTTTGATAAGAATGGCTTTATGAAGTTTGACAGCCCAATCTTGTCAGGAAATGCGGCAGAAGACTCTACTGAACTATTTGAAACCGACTACTTCGGAACTCCAGCATACTTGAGTCAGTCAGGTCAGCTTTATCTGGAAGCAGGTGCCATGGCTCTTGGTCGTGTCTTTGACTTCGGTCCTGTATTCCGTGCAGAAAAATCAAAAACCCGTCGTCATTTGACTGAGTTCTGGATGATGGATGCAGAGTATTCATACTTGACGCATGATGAGTCACTCGACTTGCAAGAAGCTTATGTTAAAGCCTTGATCCAAGGTGTTCTTAACCGCGCTCCTCAAGCTTTGGAAACACTGGAACGTGATGTAGAACTTTTGAAACGCTATATTGCAGAGCCTTTCAAGCGTTTTACCTATGATGAAGCGATTGACCTCTTGCAAGCCCATGAAAATGATGAGGATGCTGACTATGAGCATCTGGAACATGGTGATGACTTTGGATCGCCACATGAAACATGGATTTCAAACTATTTTGGTGTACCAACCTTTGTCGTGAACTACCCAGCAGCTATCAAGGCTTTCTATATGAAGCCGGTTCCTGGAAATCCTGACCGTGTTCTCTGTGCAGACTTGCTTGCTCCAGAAGGCTACGGTGAAATCATCGGTGGTTCTATGCGTGAGGAAGACTACGATACCCTCGTTGCTAAGATGAATGACCTTGGTATGGATACTTCAGAATATGAATTCTACCTGGATCTTCGTAAGTATGGAACAGTCCCTCACGGTGGCTTTGGTATCGGTATCGAGCGCATGGTAACCTTTGTAGCAGGTACCAAGCATATCCGTGAAGCCATTCCATTCCCACGTATGCTGCACCGTATTAAACCGTAAATCAATAAAAACGCCCAGGGGGCGTTTTTTCAAAGCACTAGAAAGAAGAGGTGGAGATTATGTAACCAGCGGATTAACAAGTGATAAAGGATAGAAATGAAAAAACACTTGTTAAAGGAGAAAATATGTTTAAAAGAAGTTATCGGAAAAATATCGGTCTTATGGCCGGAGTAGAATTTTTTGCCTTTCTAGGCATTACTAGTTTTTGGATTTTATTTCTAAGTCAAAACGGCATGTCCCTTTGGCAGATTGGCCTTTTGGAAAGTATCTTTCATGCGACTAGCGTTATTTGTGAAATTCCTTCTGGTATGTTGGCGGATCGCTTTTCCTACAAGACCAATCTTTATCTGAGCCGGATAGCCGGGATTGTGTCTTCTGTTCTCATGTTGGCCGGGCAGGGGAACTTCTGGGTTTATGCGTTGGCTATGGTGATTAGTGCTTGGTCCTATAATTTTGATTCGGGGACAAGCGCAGCTATGGTCTATGATTCATCTGTGGAGGCCGGACTCAAGGAACGTTACTTGTCCATCTCCAGTTTTATGTCTGGGGTGGCTGAAGCGACCCGGTCTTTGGGAACAGTCTGGGCTGGATTTTTTGTCCATGGACAATTGCATCTGACCTACTATATCATGATTGGCACCTCTATCATCGTTCTTTTCTTGACCTGGATGCTGAAAGAGCCAAGTGTCAAAGCAGAGAAAGCAGAACGTCTGACTATGAAAAAGATTATCTGGGCTGTCAAAGAGGAGTTGCAGAGAAATCCTAGTCTTTTTGTCTGGATGATTCTTTCCCAAATCATCGGAACGCTGATGTGTATGTTTTATTTTTATTATCAAAATCAATTGCCTGATTTAAAAGATTGGCAGATTTCGGTAGTCATGCTAATTGGCAGTGCTTTGAATATCTTGGCGGTCTATCTGGCGAGTATGATTGGAAAGAAATATTCTGCCTTAAAACTCTTTCCTTCAGTGGTTCTTCTAACTGGAGCAAGCTACCTGCTGTCCTATTTTGGAACACCAGTCATCTATATTTTGATTTATCTAATCAGCAACGCCTTGTATGCTCTTTTCCAGCCGATTTTTGACAATGATTTACAAAAGCAGCTGCCAAGTGAAGTGCGGGCGACCATGCTCAGTGTTTATTCTATGATGTTCAGCCTGAGTATGATTGTCATTTTCCCTGTGACAGGCTGGTTGATTGATTACTTTGGCTTCGATTGGACTTTTATAGCTTTGGGCACCTTTTTATTAGTAGTGACACCATTTTTGCATTTGGGATTAAAGAAAATAAGCCAGAATTTACAAGAAGTCTAAGATTAATGTTCTCTTTCTGATATTCAGAAGGAGAATATTTTTTACCCTTTGAAAATTATGGTAAAATAAATACAGTTTAATGGAGAAGTAGGCAGTATGAAAGATTTATTGAAATATTTCAAGGGCTATATCAGGGAGTCTTTGCTGGGGCCCTTGTTCAAGCTTTTGGAAGCCAGTTTTGAACTGCTGGTTCCGATTTTGATTGCGGGGATTGTGGACGAGACCATTCCTAGACACGACAGCTCCCATCTCTACTGGATGGTTTTTCTTTTGATGGGCTTGGCTGCGCTGGGCGTGGTGGTAGCGGTGGTGGCCCAGTATTATTCATCAAAGGCAGCTGTGGGCTTTACTCGTCAGATGACAGGTGATCTCTATCAAAAGATTCTGCGCTTGCCCAAGGCTAGTCGGGATGAGTTGACGACTTCTAGCTTGGTGACCCGGCTGACCAGCGACACCTATCAGATTCAGACGGGCATCAATCAATTTCTTCGTCTCTTTCTGCGAGCTCCTATCATCGTTTTTGGCTCCATCATTATGGCCTTTACTATCAGTCCGGTCATTACCTTATGGTTCTTGCTCATGGTGGCAATTTTAACGGCTATTATCGTTTTCATGTCTCGCCTGATGAATCCTCTCTATGCCAAAATTCGCCAGCTGACGGACCAACTGGTTAATCTGACGCGTGAGCAGCTGCAGGGCATGCGGGTCATACGAGCTTTCGGTCAGACCCAGCGCGAGGTTCAGACCTTTCGCAATCGCAATGAGCTCTATAAAACCTGGCAAATCAGGACGGGAGCTCTGGCTAGTCTGATTAGCCCTCTGACCTTTCTCACAGTCAATGGTACTCTGATTGCTGTGATTTGGCAGGGGAATAGCTTTATCGGCAAGGGCTTACTGACCCAGGGGATGCTAGTGGCCTTGGTTAATTATTTATTGCAGATTTTGGTGGAATTGCTCAAGCTGGCTATGTTGGTCAACTCGCTCAATCAAAGCTATATCAGTGCAGGTCGTATCAGTCAGGTATTTGAGCAAGCAGAAGAAGATGTCCTGCAAGAATTAGTGCAGGAAACGGCTCTGCCAAATCAAGCTATTAAAGTCCAGCAGGTTAGTTTTTCTTATCCAAATGCAGCTGGTCCAGCCTTGACTGGTCTGACTTTTGATTTGAAAAGAGGTCAGACTTTGGGGGTTATTGGCGGGACAGGTTCAGGTAAGTCTACTCTGGTTCAGCTGCTGGCTCATCTCTATCCTGTGGCTGCTGGTCAGTTGACCATCTTTTCCCAAGGACGCAGTCCTAAAAATCTCAGAGAATGGCGGTCTTGGATCAGTCTGGTACCTCAGAAGGCAGAGCTTTTCCAAGGAACCGTTCGCTCCAATCTGACTTTAGGATTGTCAACTAAGCCAACAGACGCAGACTTGTGGCAGGCTTTAGAGATTGCTCAGGCGGCAGACTTTGTCTCTCAGAAGGAAGGTGGCTTAGATGCGACTGTAGAGGCCTTTGGTCGGAATTTTTCTGGTGGACAGCGTCAGCGTTTAACCATTGCCAGAGCTGTCTTGCGGAAGGCTCCTTTCTTGATTTTAGATGATGCAACCTCTGCTCTGGACTATTTGACAGAGGCAAGACTCCTGCAGTCTATTAAGAATGAATTGACTGAGACCAGTCTGGTCTTGATCTCTCAGCGGACCAATAGCTTGCGCTCAGCGGATCAAATCTTAGTGATGGATAAGGGAGAGCAGGTGGCCCTTGGTCGCCATGAGGAACTCTTAGTCAGCTCTGCCGTTTACCGAGAAATCCATCACTCACAGCATAGTCAAGGAGAGGAGGGCAAGCATGAAGCATAAGACATCACCTAGCAGCTTGAGGCGCTTGACTCGCGATTTGCTGCAGGCGCGCTGGCTTTTTCTCCTAGCTAGTCTGGGAACGGTGGCTCAAGTGGCTCTGACTGTTCTTCTCCCAGTTTTAATCGGGAATGCGGTCGATAGCGTTCTTCTGCCTCAAGCGGACCAGCATTTGGTGCCGATTTTGGGCCAGATGCTGCTGGTTATCTTAGCCAATACGCTGATTCAGTGGCTCAATCCCTTGCTCTATAATCAGCTGGTCTATCGCTATAGCCAGCAGCTCCGACAAGGTGTCATCAAGAAAATTCATTATCTACCTTTGGTCTATCTAGACCGGCAAGGAACCGGAGACTTGGTTAGTCGGGTGACGACGGATTTGGAGCAGCTCAGCAATGGCCTGCTTATGGTTTTCAATCAATTTTTTGTGGGTTTGCTGACAATTTTAGTGACTATCATTAGTATGGCCAGATTGGACTTTTTTCTCCTGCTTTTGGTTCTGCTTTTGACGCCCCTTTCTCTCTTCTTAGCTCGCTTTATTGCCAGAAAGAGTTTTAGCTTTTTCCAACGGCAGACACAGGCCAGAGGATCGCAGACCCAGCTGATTGAGGAAAGTCTGACCCAGGAAAGTTTGATTCAGGCTTTTAATGCTCAGGATCAGTTTGATACAGCTTTTACTCGCAGTAATCAAACCTATGCAGACTATTCGCAGGCGGCTATTTTCTATTCTTCGACGGTTAATCCTTCGACTCGTTTTATCAATGCCCTGATCTATGCTTTGATTGTAGGCTTTGGGGCTGTCCGAATCATTCAGGGAACAGGTTTTACGGTTGGGCAGTTGGTAACCTTTCTCAACTACGTCAACCAGTACACCAAGCCTTTCAATGATATATCGTCAGTCATGTCGGAATTGCAGAGCGCTTTAGCTTGTGCGGAGAGGATTTACAGCGTTTTGGACCAAGAAGAAATAGCAGAGTCTGGTCAGGAAATCCTCCAGTCGGAAGATGTCAGAGGACAGATTAGCTTTGAGCATGTGGCTTTTGGTTATGAGCCTGGCAAAGAGCTGATTCAGGATTTGAATATAAGGATTCCAGCAGCTAGTAAGGTCGCTATTGTCGGTCCGACCGGCGCTGGTAAGTCAACCTTGATCAATCTCCTCATGCGCTTTTACAATGTTGATAGTGGTCTGATTTCTTTAGACGGTGTTCCCATCACGCATTACACCAGAGCCTCTTATCGTCAGCAGTTCGGTATGGTACTGCAGGAGACCTGGCTCAAGACAGCAACCATTCATGACAACATAGCTTTTGGTCGGCCAGATGCCAGCCGAGAAGAGGTCATTGAAGCTACCAAGGCGGCCAACGCTCATTTCTTTATCCAGCAGCTGCCTCAGGGCTATGACACCTATCTGGCGGATGCTGGGGACTCCCTTTCTCAAGGTCAGCGGCAGCTCTTGACCATTGCGCGTGTCTTCCTGGCTGTTCCTAAAATCTTAATCTTGGATGAGGCGACTTCCTCCATCGATACTCGGACAGAAGTCTTGATTCAGGAGGCTTTCAGCAAGCTCATGGTGGGACGAACTAGCTTTATCATCGCCCATCGCCTGTCTACTATTCAAAATGCTGACATCATCCTCGTTATGGTAGATGGTGATATCGTCGAGCATGGTAATCACCAGGAGCTCATGGCAGCCAGAGGTGTTTATTACCAAATGCAGACGGCGCAGGAGTAGAAGGGGAGCTTTATTAAAGTTCACAGATTGATGCTAAACAAAACTAAAAGAGTTGGAATTTCCAACTCTTTTTGCTTATAGTTCAAGTTCTTCCAACCCTGTTTCCGTCAGTTTATAAATCTTCTGGCAGACTTCTTTGAGAAAGATCCGATCGTGGGAGACAGCGATAATGGCGCCAGGATAGGTCCCCAATAGCTGGCGAACCTGAGGCTGAGAGGTGGGAGAGAAGTTGCGGGTTGGCTCGTCCAGCAGGAGGACATTGGGGCGGTCTAGGACTAGTTTGAGCAGGAGTAGCTTGGCTTTTTGACCGCCGGAAAGCTGCCCAATCGGGTGGCGGGCCTCGTCGCGCGTGAACTGGAGACTGGCTAGATGCGTCAGGATTTTCTCCTCCTGGGACTTGTCGCCAGAGGGAGCCAGAAAATCCAAAGGGCTGCTCTCGTCAGCCAGCAAGTCACCATAATGCTGGGGCATGTAGCCTACTCGCATGTCTGTCTGCTCACGCAGGATCTTCCATATTTCCTTAAGCAAAGTGGATTTTCCTGCACCATTAGCACCAATCAGTCCGATTTTTTCCTGGCCGCAGATCTCCAGAGTCAGGTTCTCCGCCAGTTGTCGTTCGTCTGTTTCCAGTTTCAGTCCTTCTAATTTGAGGATTCTTTTGGTCAATGGCAGAGCTTCTATGTTTGAGAAGTGAAGGCTGATGGCATCTTCCTGTGTCGGGATTTCGGTCATTTCAGCACCTGCCTTTTCAAATCGTTTGCCCTGTGAGAGGACGTTTTTCATCTTCTTAGCCACCAGTCGACCTGCAGTAGCGTCATGGGTGTTTCGTAAAGTATGCTCCACACTTTGCTTAACCCGTCGGTGTTTTTCCATAGTCTTAGCATGTTCTTCCCGCTCTTTCCGTGCCAATTGACCTTGTTTTTCAAAGGCCTCCTGACGTTGATGGCGGTAATTTTCATAGTCCAGACTCTTGACACTGGTTCTAGCCTCCTGCTTCTTTTTGATTCGCTCCAGATGAACAATCTTGGTCGCAGCTTGAGCGAGAAAGTGCTCGTCGTGAGAGACGAAAAGAACCGTTCTCTGGCTGTGGCTGATAAAGTTTTCCAGCCAAGTCAGAGTTTCAAGATCGAGGTCATTAGAGGGCTCGTCAAGAAAGAGAATATCCCAATCACTGGCTAGTTTCTTGATGAGCTGGACCTTGAGCTTTTCTCCTCCAGATAGGCTAGAGAGCTGCTGCTGACTGGCAAAACGCTGGCTGTCAAAGTTGAGCTCTCCAGCATAGCGGTAGAGCTTGGCATAGTCCAGATCGGTCTCAAAATCTGCAAAGAAATAGTCATTGAGCGTCAGTAGGGCATCCTCTGAAGGCAGCTGCTGGGGCAGGTAGACAGCAGCAGTATAGGACTTATCAATCTGTCCGCTGTAGCTGACATAGGAGCTGACCAGTCGCTCGTCTAGCAAGAGCTTGAGCAGGGTGGACTTGCCATTGCCCTCCTCACCGATAATAGCGACCTTGTCTCCTTGATTGACTGTCAGTGACAAATCTTTTACTAGCTCCTTCAGGTCTTTTAGGTGGGTAATCGTTAGATTTCTTATTTGAAGCATAGATGTCTCCTTCGTTTTATAACACAAAATACAGCCCTGCTTTATTTAGCAGAGCTGTTTTTAGTTGCACAAAGCAGACACAGGAGTGTCTAAGTAGGATTATTCGTTCATAGGCTTCCAGCTTACACGGTCATAGGAGCGACAGGATTGATCTAAAGATAAGCAAATAGAAGCTAGAAAGCACAAAAAATGAACATCCCGCGGATATGCAGAAACATGACAAAATCTACTAAATAAAGTTTCCTTTAAAAAATAGACTTAATTTTTCATGTCTCCGTGTACCTCCGAAATAATTCTGTCTTAAGTCTAGCAAAAGATAGTAGATTCGTCAAGCGCTTTCAAAAAAATAAAAATTTTAAAAAATTTTTTGGAGTCAATTTTTATAAACTCTCTAAGAATATTGGTTTCAAGGTTTTTAAGCTGATTTTGATATATAATTTTTTAATTATATAAAAATTTGACATATACCAGAAAATTATATATAATCGTCTTGTATATAAAATTTATATATATAAAATGATTATACAAATAGGCCTAAAATTTGTAAAAGATAAGAAGAGCTGGAATGTGATAGATTCCGGTCGTCATTTTAAATTGTATCTAAGGAGTAAGAAACCATGCCAAAAACTTTATTTCTCTGGCTTTTAACAGTCCTAAGCATAGGGCTAGTAAAAACGCCTCAAGCTAAGACGATGGAGCAATCTTTGAAGTCTAACACGGCGGTCATTCAGATTAGCCAAAAGATTCAGGACTATGTCAAGAAAGATGAAGCGACAAGGGTGGCTGTAGAAACTGTGACCTTTGATTAGATATCGTAAATTATTGCATAAGAAAGGAGAAAGCTATGTTAAGAATTTTTATCCGAATGGTATACAGAAGTATCGCCTATGCGATTGTTGAAGCTAAATAGAAAGGAAATATCATGAAAAAATCATTTATTCTAATTCTTTTAACGATTATAACTCTAGGACTCTTCCGACCAATTACAGCCTTGGCTGAGGAGCAGAAGTTGCCGTCTGGTACGGACCGTGACAAAATCGGTCAGAAAATCCAAGACTTTGTCAAGGAACATGAAAAGACAACGGCCGGTATGGAGACTGTTATCTTTGACAAGAATGGTACAATTTATCAAGGAAATTTCGGTTATATGGATAAAGAAAAAGGCATCAAGGCCGATGACGATAGTGTCTTTGAATGGGGATCTGCTGGGAAGCTAATGGTCTGGGTATCGGTCATGCAGCTCTGGGAAGAGGGCAAGGTTAATCTTGAAGAAGATATTCGCAATTACCTGCCTGAGGGATTTCTCAAGACCCTCCGTTATGACAAGCCCATTACTATGTTGGATCTAATGAACCATCAAGCAGGCTTTGAGGACTCTTCTCACGCTTATCTAGAAAATAAAGGGCAGAATATTGAACAAATCCTTGCGATCAATCAGCCAGCTCAAATCTATGAACCAGGCACTATGACTGGATACTCTAACTTCAGTACGGGACTGGCAGCCTATATCGTTGAGCGAATCTCCGGTCAGAGCTTTGCGGACTATGCCCGCAAGCATATCTTACAACCATTAGGTATGAACAAAACATCTCTTTTAACTGGCTATATAGATAATGATTACGTCCTTGAGAAACGGAAGGAAGAGATGACTTATGATATCAATGGTAAATCTCTAGGTGTGAATTACATGAATATCGGTCTTTACCCTGTCGGTCTTACAGCGAGTACCATGGGTGATTTTCAGAGATTTGCCCAAGCACTTTTGAAGAAGGAGAAGCTTTTCAAAAAGTCAGAAACTTGGGAGAAGCTTTTCACTGCTAGCTCTACCTATCCGGGAACAGATATGCCGCTCAATATGCACGGCTTCTGGACCCAAGAATATGGCACGACGGTTGTCGGTCATGGTGGTAATTCCTATGGTTTTTCTTCTTATATCTTGTTAGATTTGAAAAATGGTATTGGTATGACCATTATGACTAATCAAGGGCATGAAGAGGTCTATAATTACGATATGCCAGCTCTTGTATTTGGAGCTAAGAAAAAGACTCCGCAGGAAACTTTCGACAAATTTCCAGCAGGAAATTACCGATCAGCAAGGTATTATGAAACAGGCCCCCTGTCTTTCACTAGAATATTCCCACGTACCAGTTATGTTACAAATTCAGCTAATAATAAATTTTTGAACGGTGATTTTGCAGTAGTCAGTGAGCAAAATGGAACAGCAAAAGTAACATATGCCTATGGTGATTCTTTCAAAGTAAAAGATATAGACGTGATGAGAGATTGGGCGGTATTGATTTCCATGGTAGTAGGAGTTATCTATGCTTTACTTCAGCTTTTGGTGCGAGGCGGTCTCGATCTTTTCCGACTAGTATTCAAAAAAAATCAGTCTAAAACACCTAAAGAACTTCGTATATGGACATATATGACTTCCCTAGCAGCAGTGGGAGTTGCTGTCAATTTCTATTTCCTTTTCTTAGCTTTAGGAGCAAGTGACCCTAGCTACCTTTCTAGCTGGCGCTACATGGTCTTTGCCGGTCTGGGATTGATTCTGGCTGGCTGTGCAGTCTTCCCACTTCTGACCAAGGCAAGAAAAGGATTGAGCAAGAGCCGACTTTTCCTGACTGTCTTGACTAGTCTGTCAGCTCTGGTCATCGTTGCCAATATTCTCTACTGGTCACTTTATCAGTTCTGGGCGCTGTGATAAGTTGCCTGCCTTTCTGAAGGGATGCGGGCTTTGTCTACGTGATTTTGTAAGGAGAATCGCATGAAAAAATCATTTATTCTAACGCTTCTAACGATTATAACTCTGGGACTCTTCCAGCCAGCTACTGCGCTGGCTGAGGAGTCTCAAAAGCTACCATCTGGTATCGAACGTGACCAGATCGGTCAAAAAATCCAAGACTTTGTCAAGGAACATGAAAAGACAACAGCCGGTATGGCAACAACCATTTTTGACAAGGATGGGACTATTTACCAAGGCAGTTTTGGATATATGAACAAGGAAAAAGGCATTAAAGCCGACGACAACAGCGTCTTTGAATGGGGCTCAGTCGGGAAACTAGCTATCTGGGTCTCTGTCATGCAGCTCTGGGAAGAGGGTAAGATTGACCTTGACGAAGACATTCGCACCTATCTGCCAGAGGGATTTATGAAGACTTTGCGCTACGAAAAGCCCGTCACTATGACAGACCTCATGAACCATCAGGCCGGCTTTGGCGAGTCTACCCACGCCTATAAGGAAGATAAGGGCTTGTCTATCGAGGAGATTCTGGCAGTTAATCAGCCAGAACAGTCTTACGAGCCAGGCACCATGACAGCCTACTCGAACTTTTCAGCTAGTCTGGCAGCCTATATCGTTGAGAGAATCTCCGGTCAGGACTTCTCGGCCTATGTCCATGAGCATATCTTCCAACCACTAGGAATGAAAGACACTGCTCTATCAGCCGACTTTAAAGAAAATCCAAAGATTTACCAGAAGCGGATGGAGCAAATCTCTTATCGGGCGGACGGGACATCTATGGGAACTAGCTATTTTCATTTAGGACTTTACCCGGCAGGGAATGCCGTCTCTACTCTGGCTGACTTCCAGAAGTTTGCCCAAGCGCTTTTGAAGAAAGAAAAGCTATTTAAGCACGCTGAGACTTGGACAACTCTCTACACAGCAACCTCGAATTATCCAGGAACGGATATGCCGCTCAATATGCACGGCTTTTGGACACGGGAGTACGGCACGACGCTTGTTGGCCATGGAGGAAACTCGACTGGCTACTCATCTTATATTCTGCTGGACTTGAAAAATGGTATAGGTATGACCGTTATGACGAATCAAGATCATGAGTTGGTTTATAACTATGAAATGCCAGCCTTGGTTTTTGGACCTAAGAAAAAGACGGACTCAGCCACCTTTGACAAATTCCAGTCTGGAAATTACCGATCTGCTCGCTCCTTTGCCAGTGGTCCTATGTCTATCTCCAGAATCTTGCTTTACACTCAGTTTGTTGAGAAATCCAAGGACAATCCGCTTTTGACTCAGAATTTTTCAGTAGTCAGCGGTAGTGGAGACGAGACTAAGGTAACAGCTTCCTATGGCGACAACTTCAGAGTCAAGGATAGCGAGATTCTGAAAGACTGGTCCTTGCTTATTTCAGCGGCAGCCGGAATTGTTTTCAGTATCATTCTCTTTTTAGCACGGGGCGGACTGGATCTCTTCCGATTGGTCTTCAAAAAAGGTCAATCTAAAACACCAAAACCTCTTCGTATCTGGACTTACCTAACTTCTTTAGCTGGAGTAGGTGTGGCTATAAACTTCCTCCTCCTCTTCAACACATTTGCTACCGACGATCTGAGCTTTCTAGCTAGCTGGCGCTATATTGTCTTTGCCAGTCTGGGATTGATTCTGGCTGGCTGTGCAGTCTTTCCACTTCTGACCAAGGCAAGAAAAGGGCTGAGTAAGAGCCGACTCTACCTGACTGTCTTGACTAGTCTGTCAGCTCTAGCTATCGTTGTCAATATTCTCTATTGGTCACTTTATCAGTGGTGGGGTCTGTAATAAGCGCAGATCCATTGCACAAAGGAGTCTCTCATGAAAAAATCTATTTTAATCATTCTTTTAACCATTTTGACGCTAGGAATCTTCCGACCGAGCGCTGTTTTAGCTGACTCGCAGAAGCTCCCTTCTGGCACGGAGCGCAGCCAAATCGGTCAAAAAATCGAAAGTTTTGTCAAGGAACATGAAAAGACAACTGTCGGAATGACGACCGCTGTCTTTGATAAAAACGGGACCATCTACAAGGGAAACTTTGGATATGTGGATAAGGAAAACAAAGTCAAAGTTGACGATGACAGTGTTTTTGAATGGGCTTCAATCACTAAACTGACGGTCTGGGTATCGGTCATGCAGCTCTGGGAAGAGGGCAAAATCGACCTAGAAGCAGACATCAAAACTTATCTGCCAGAAGGCTTTCTCCGCAATCTTCGCTACGATAAGCCTATCACCATGCTGGATCTGATGAACCATCAGGCTGGCTTTGATGAAATGCCACTCTACAAAAAGGGAGACAAGAGCGACTTGGAAGAGCAGTTCCGTGATTACCAGCCTATTCAGTCCTTTGAGCCGGGTACGACGACATCATACTCTAACTTCAGCACGGCTTTAGCATCTTATATCGTGGAGCGGATATCTGGGCAGAAGTATGCAGACTATGTCCATGAGCATGTTTTTGAGCCGCTGGGCATGGATCGTACTGCTATCTTGCCTGACTTATCGGACAATGCCTATGTACAGGAAAAGCGCAAGGAGGACAAGGGCTATGATGACCAAGGTAAGCTCTTGGGTGATACACCATTTAAGCTCTGGATGTACCCAGTCGGAGGGGCTGTGGGGACTCTAGGAGACCTGCAGAAATTCGCCCAGGCCTTGCTGGAACGTAAGACGCTCTTTCATCGTCCAGAAACTTGGACCGAGCTTTACTCAACAACCTCTACCCACCCTGGTACGGATATTGTTCGTAATGCTCATGGCTTTTGGGCCAGTCACTACGGTGTTACCTTGCTGGGACACAGTGGTAATGCTGATGGCTTTTCTAGCTATCTTTACTTGGATCTGAAAAATGGCATCGGCCAAGTCATCTTAACCAATCAACTGTATGAACAAGTTTACAATGTTCAAATGCCGGAGCTGATATTTGGCAAGATGCAGACTGTCAGCGAAGCAACTAAAAAGCAATTCAAGTCTGGCTCTTACCACTATCTGAGAAGCTATAATAGGGGGCCACTGTCCTTCATGCTCATGATTCCCGGGGCCATCCAAAAGATTAACAAAGTCTCAGATCAGCCGGATCTGCTAAGCACTTTCTGGACTATTGACCGAAGCCAAGGTGCTGACCGCCTCGAATTCGGTGTCCTTAATGCAGAAAGGATTTCTGATTCAGTTCTCTTTAGGCATTATCTAGTCGTGTTTCTCGGAGCTCTGGCGCTCGTGTTTGCTCTGGGAAATGTCTTGATTAGTTTTCTGATTGGCAGTTTCCGTCTCATCCTGCGTAAAGCAAAAAGTTCGGCTCCTCGCTCTTGGAAGGTTTGGAATTACCTGACTTCTCTAGGGATGCTGCTGTTTGCTGGTAATCTCATTCTGCTTTTACTGGCTGCCATGAATCAGGATTACTCAATTGTTCAATCTTGGCGTTATATGATCTTTGCAGGACTGGGACTGTTCTTAGCAGGATGTGCAGTTTATCCGCTCTTTAGCAAGGCTCGAAAGAGTCTCGGAAAAGGTCGCCTCTTCCTGACGGTTCTGACTAGTCTATCTGCACTCGCTATCGTAGCCAATATTCTCTACTGGTCGCTTTACCAGTGGTGGGTGATGTGATAAGTTGCCTGTCTTCCTTTGGGAAGGTGGGCTTTGTCTGCATAATTCTGCAAAGGAGAATCGCATGAAAAAAACATTTATTCTCACACTTTTAACTATTTTAACATTGGGGCTTTTTCGCCCAGCCACCGCGCTAGCTGAAGAGCAGAAGTTGCCGTCTGGTACGGAACGAGACAAAATTGGTCAGAAAATCCAAGACTATGTCAAAGAGCACGAAAAGACAACAGCTGGCATGGCAACGGCGGTATTTGACAAAGAAGGCACTATCTATCAAGGAAATTTTGGCTTTATGGATAAAGAAAAAGGACTCCAAACGGATGACAATAGTGTCTTTGAATGGGGGTCCGTGACCAAACTAACTGTCTGGGTCTCTGTCATGCAGCTCTGGGAAGAGGGCAAGATTAACCTAGAAGAAGATATTCGCACCTATTTGCCAGAGGGCTTTCTCAGAAATCTCCGCTACGACAAGCCCATCACTATGTTGAATCTGATGAACCATCAGTCTGGCTTTGACGAAGCCCCTCTCTATATGCAAGGGGATAAGAGTTTAGAGGACTTGCTGCTCCAATATCAGCCGATTCAGTCCTTTGAGCCAGGTACAACGACAGCTTATTCCAACTACAGTACTGGATTGGCTGCCTATATTGTGGAGCGAATTTCGAGGCAATCCTTTGTTGATTATGCTCATAAGCATATCTTCAAGCCTCTGGGAATGGAGAGAACAGCCATAGCTCAAGACTTGTCCGACAATGCTTATGTCCAAGCCAAGCGCAAGCAAGTAAAAGGATATGCGGCAGATGGCAGCCTGTTAGGCGATGCTCTTTATGAAGTCGGCCTGTATCCAGTTGGTCGGGCAACAGGAACATTGAGTGATTTGCAAAAATTTGCTCAGGCCCTGCTAAGTCGAAAAACTCTCTTTGCTCGGTCAGAGACTTGGGACAAACTATACACTGGCACTTCGTATTATCCTGGTACAGATATCGTTCGTAATGCTCATGGCTTCTGGGCTAGTGAATTTGCCGTTACAGTGCTAGGACACGGCGGTAATACAAATGGTTTTTCCAGCTTTCTTCGGCTGGATCTGAAGAATGGTATCGGGCAGGTAATCATGACCAATCAAGGCTTGGAAGAAATTTATAATGGTGGCATGCCAGAATTGATTTTCGGAAAACGTCCGACAGCCAGTGCAGAAACTCAGAAAAAGTTCGAACCAGGCTATTATCAAATTCTTCGGAATTTTAACCAAGGTCCGCTCTCTTTGTACCAGCTCTTTCCAGGTAATATGCTTCATATGAAGAAGCCGTCCTCGGAGCGAATGGATCATTTGTTTTGGACTATTTATAAAAGTGGAAATGGCAAAACGAGAATTGCTACTCCAGTCAGTGATTTGGAGAGACTCCCTGACTGGGAAATCTGGACTAAGTTTGGGTTGATTGCTTTGGCTGCTCTTAGTCTTGTTTATGCTTTGGTCAATCTACTTATGCGGCTTGCGCTGGTCCTTTATCGACTGGCCTTTGGCAAGGTGAAAAGCAAGCAAAATCGAGCTTGGAAATGGTGGCACATTTTAACAACTGCAGGAGTAGTGACCGTAGCTTGCAATTTACTGTTGCTCCTGCTTAGCTTCAACGCTACGGATCTCAGTATCATCTCTCAGTGGCGTTATATGGTCTTTGCAGGACTGGGCCTATTCTTAGCAGGATGTGCGGTTTATCCGCTCTTTAGCAAGGCTCAAAAGGGTCTCAGAAAAGGCCGCCTCTTCTTGACGGTTCTGACTAGTCTATCCGCCCTCGCCATAGTAGCTAATATTCTTTACTGGTCACTTTACCAATGGTGGGTGATGTAGTTTAAAAAATTTTGAAACAAGAAAAGAGCCGGCATATAAGCTGGCTCTTCGTTTGTTTTTATACATTCAGTACCTTGTCCAAGAAATCCTTGAGACGTGGATGCTGTGGATTGTCAAAGATTTGGTCAGGCTTGCCGTCTTCTAGGAATTCACCATCAGCGGTAAAGATAACGCGGTTGGCTACCTGACGGGCAAAGCCCATTTCATGAGTCACAATCAGCATGGTCATACCTTGCTGTGCCAGATCCTTCATAACGTTGAGAACATCGCCGACCATTTCAGGGTCAAGGGCAGAAGTAGGCTCGTCAAAGAGCATGATGTCTGGATTCATAGCCAGACCGCGAGCAATAGCTACCCGTTGCTTTTGCCCGCCAGACAGACTGTCTGGACTAGCATCAGCTTTATCAGCCAAGCCGACCTTTTCCAAAAGCTCCATACCCAGCTTGTTTGCTTCGTCTTGGGTCAAGCGCTTGTGCTCAACAGGAGCAAAGGTGATGTTTTCCAGAACGGTCATGTGCGGGAAGAGGTTGAAGTGCTGGAAGACCATACCGATATTTTCACGGACCAGATCCACGTCAGTCTTTTTGTCCGTCAAATCAAAGCCATCAACCGTGATGGTTCCGCTGGTCACTTCCTCTAGAAGGTTGAGACTGCGTAGGAAGGTTGACTTACCAGATCCAGAAGGACCGATGATGCAGACCACATCGCCCTCGTAGAATTTAGCAGTAATCCCCTTTAGGACTTCGTTTTCCCCGTAATATTTATGAAGATCATTCACATCGATTTTTAATTTTGCCATTACTTAATCCTCTTTTCTAAGCGTTTTGCCAAGCGGGTCAAGAGTGTGATAATGATGAGATAGAGCACAGCTAGGATAGCATACATCCGGAAACTCTGATAGTTGCGGGCGATGATGTCCTTACCCGTTTTGAAGAGCTCGGCCAGTCCAATAGCTGAGACAATTGTTGTATCCTTGAGTGCGATGACAAACTGATTGACAAAGTTTGGCAACATAATCTTGGTTGCCTGTGGCAGGATAATCTTGCGCATGGTCTTGGAGTAGGAAATCCCCAAGCTGCGGCTAGCTTCCATCTGTCCAACTGGAACGGCCTGGATACCTCCACGGACAATTTCTGCGATATAGGCGCCAGCATTGAGAGAGAGGGCGATGGTTCCTGCAACGAAAGCATTGATTGGGCTTTGTTGACCAGTCATGGATTCGATTAGGTTAGGAATACCCCAGAAGATAAAGGCTGCCACAATCATCAGTGGAATACCACGAATGACATCGACAAAGATTTCTGCAATCCAGCGCAGCGGTTTATAAGGGCTGACGCTGAACATACCAAAGATAATCCCAATAACCATAGCAATTGCAAATGAAATCAGTGCCAAAGCAATCGTCACTCCCAGACCTTTAAGCAGTTCTTGGTAGTTGTTTTGCAGCAAGCCCCAAATAGTGGACTCATCTACAGTGGATTCTTTTTCCTCGCTAGCCAGATACTTGTCTAAAATCTCTTGGTACTTGCCGCTTTCTTTGAGGTTGGCCAGCCCATTGTTAAACATCTCAATCAGCTCAGGATTGCTGCCTTTTTTTACTGCGAAAGCGACTTTTCCGCTTGGTGTACCTTCAATAGGTGTTTTAAGCTTCTTGCCTTGTTTGATAGCGTATTTGACAACGGGCTCATCATCCATCACAGCTGCGACAGAGCCAGTATTAAGGCTGTCATACATGGAAGCTGCATCTGAGAAAGTTTTAATAGAGTAGCCGTACTTGCTCTTGTTTTCCTCAAGGAAAGTCTGAGAAGCGGTACCAGTTTTGACACCGACTGTCTTGCCCTTGAGTTCCTCGTAGGACTTGATATTGCTGCTGTCCTTGACTGCCAAGATAGAGTTGGCTGTATAGTAAGGTTCAGAATAGTCAAAAGTTTTCTTGCGGGCATCTGTGACAGACATGCCAGCGATAATTCCATCTGCCTGACCGGTTTGAACGCTATTGATAGCTGCATCAAAGCCAGGGTTGGTTACTTCCACAGTAAAGCCTTGGTCTTTGGCAATAGCCTTAATCAGCTCCATGTCAATACCAGTATATTGGTTACTGTCATCTTGAAAGACAAATGGAGCAAAAGATGAGTCGCTGGCAATGATGTATTTGTCTTTTGTTGGACTAGCTTTTTGACCGGCAGGAGTAGAAGTCTCTGGAACGGCAGAGTCAGAGCTACCTTTAGAAGCCGTCCATTTATTGATGATTTCTTCCAGACTGCCGTCTTCCTTCATCTGCGCCAAAGCCTCGTTAAACTCAGTAACTAAGTGCTCATGTTTGCTGCCTTTTTTGACACCGAAAGCAAAGCTTCCGACAGCCTCACCATTCATAGAAATTTTCAGGTTTTGGCCTTGATTGATGGCGTACTCAATGACCGGCTGATCATCCATCACTGCATCGACATCACCAGCAGAAAGGCTGTTATACATCAAGTCACCCGTGTCAAAGGTTTTGAGAGTGAAGCCGTACTTATCCTTGTTCTTCTCAAGAAAGCGTTGGGCAGCTGTACCGGTTTTGACACCGACTTTCTTCCCTTTCAGCTGTTCGTATTTGCTGATGGTGTTCGCCTTGGTCGTCGCGATAACGACCTTAGTGTCATAGTAGGTATCAGACATGGTAAAGACTTTTTCGCGCTCGCTTGTCTTGGTCATACCAGCCATGATAGCGTCCGCTTGGCCAGCTTGGACGGCATTGACAGCTGCATCGAAGCCCGGGAAGCTCATGTCAATGTCCCAACCCTTGATTTCTGCGACCTTGTTAATGATATCAACGTCAATCCCCTTGTAAGTCTGATCAGAATCTTTAAATTCAAATGGTGCGTAAGCAGTATCGGACACGATTTTGACCGTATCTGCCTGGGCTGTTGCCCCTAACGCAAAAAATGGAAATAATGTTAGCAAGACTGCTAAGAATTTTTTCTTCATTTTCTTCCTCCTTTTTAGCATTCTAGCATTATAGCAAAAAATCACTGATTAGGCAAATTTCTCCTGTTTTTATGTTAGGTTTTCTGACATATAAACTCTCTGAGTTTCTCAAAGATAGCCGCAACTTTTCTTTCTACTTAAAGCAAAGTCTGCTATACTGGAAATGAATGAAAGCAAGGATAGAATGAGGTTCTTATGAAAAAATCACGTATCTTAGACGGAGTCAATCAAGCTCGCTTTGTCCCTCCTTATATTTTGTCTCTTTTACTGGCTGTTATTTTTGTGCAAGGAGGACAACAATTGGCCTATCTGGCTTTGGAGCCAATTTCGGCTGTGCTTAGTCTTATGCTAGGTTTCTTGGGGCAAGGCGGATTCTTTGAAATCTTCTTCAATTTTGCCCTGCCTTTTCTCTTATTTGGCTTTGTATTTATGATACTGGTTCTCTTTCTCTGGGTGCGCTGGGCTGAAGGACGACCGCTCTCGACTCTAGGCTTTGTTAAAAAAGGAAGCTTGGTGGAGTTAGTCAAAGGATTGGCAGTAGGTTTTCTCCTCTTTAGTCTAGTTGCTCTGCTTATGCTGTTGATCGGAGCTAGCTCTTTTGAATGGGGACGGCTGACAATGGGGCCTTTTCTCTATATCTTGATTTTGTTTCCACTCTGGATGATTCAGGGTGGAGCAGAAGAGCTAGTGACACGGGCTTGGCTGCTGCCAGTTGCTGTCAAAAAGACCAACCTCCCCATCGGTTTGCTGACTTCAAGCCTGCTCTTTGCCCTCTTGCACCTAGGCAATCCAGATATTGGTATTCTTTCCATTCTTAACATTGCCTTATTCGGGCTCTTTGCAAGTCTCTATCTGCTCTGGACGGACAATGTCTGGCGGATTATAGGACTTCATACTGCTTGGAACTTTAGCCAAGGCAATATCTATGGTTTCAGCGTTAGTGGTACGGGTGTTGATGCGGCAGTCTTGAACTTTATTCCAAAGTCAGAATGGAGCTGGCTGACTGGTGGAGCTTTCGGCGCTGAAGCTTCTATTTTCAGTTCGCTCATTCTCTTGTTGGCCGTGTTTTACTTGCTTTTTAAGATAAAAAAAGATGGTGTTTTGACAGAGTTAGTAGGGAAGACACAATAACTGTGCGAACGGTTCTCTTTTGCTCATCCTAAAATAATATGCTATAATAAATTAAAATAAGGAAAGGAATAATTATATGTTTAAATCTCGTATGTTGGATGCTATCAAGCAATCGCGTTATATTCCGCCGATTTGGTTAGCTATCTTGATTGCTATTGGCTTTGTTTATGGAGGTCGTTTTGCTGGAATGTTCGGAATGTTTCCGATTGGGCTTGTTATTGGTATTTTGTTCCGTGCGACAAACCCCGCTGGAGGCCAAGCAGCACTTATGGAATTTTTCCGTCACTATAGTCTATTTTTTGAACTATTTACTTTCTTTTTTATCGCTCTTGTTGTCTTCCTCTGGGTTCGATATCGTGAGAAGCGTCCTTTTTCTAGTCTGGGATTTTATAAACAAGACTGGTTCAAAAATCTACTTAAAGGCTTCCTTATTGGAGCCGTTCAGTTTTCACTGGTTGTTGTCTTGCTCTTGGTAACGGGGACAGGCAGTCTGAAATTAGGTCAGCTTAACTTGCAGTCTTTGATTTTTGTTGTAGCTATCATTCCTTTCTGGATTCTCCAAGGTGGGACAGAAGAGCTAGTGACGCGTGGTTGGCTCTTTCCAGCCGTTAGCGCTAAGTCAAATATCTTCATTGGTATCTTGATTTCTAGTGCTCTATTCGGGGCACTGCACCTCTTTAACCCTGGTGTGACCGTTCTTTCTATTGTCAATATCATACTAGACGGTATCTTTGCTTGTTTCCTTATGCTCAAGTATGACAATATGTGGGTACTGGCTGGTATGCACGGCGCTTGGAATTTTGTGCAAGGAAATATCTATGGTATTCAGGTCAGTGGCCAAGGAGCATCTACCTCAATCTTGAACTATAGCTCACAATCATCTGTGGATTTGTTATCCGGCGGAGCTTTCGGTGCTGAAGGATCTATTTTTGCCAGTATCGTCCTGATTGGCTGCATTGCCTATCTTTACTGGTCACTAAAGAAAGAAAATCGCCTGCCTCAGGCGCTGATGTTTAAGAAATAAGCATTTCGCCCAGTTGAGCTGGGCTTTTTTTATGTCTTTTAAAGAGGTGTATGACAAGGGACAGACGATGGTAGAAGTATGAGCCTCTTAGTTATACCCAAATCCAGAGAAAATAGGGCAAATATGGTAAAATGATAGAAGCACAATTTAAGGAATAAAAGATGATTAACAGAATAACAGATAATAAATTTGAATTGGTTTCTAAATATGAGCCTTCAGGTGACCAGCCACAGGCTATTGAGCAGTTGGTGGATAATATCGAGGGGGGCGAGAAGGCTCAGATTCTCATGGGGGCGACTGGTACTGGTAAGACCTATACCATGAGCCAGGTTATCGCTCAGGTCAACAAGCCAACTCTGGTTATCGCCCATAATAAAACGCTGGCCGGCCAACTTTATGGTGAGTTCAAGGAGTTCTTCCCTAATAACGCAGTGGAATACTTCGTTTCCTACTATGATTACTACCAGCCTGAGGCCTATGTCCCCTCTAGCGATACTTATATCGAAAAGGATAGCTCGGTTAATGATGAGATTGATAAGCTCCGTCACTCAGCGACATCAGCCCTCTTGGAGCGTAATGATGTGATTGTCGTGGCTTCGGTCTCTTGTATTTATGGTCTGGGTTCGCCTAAGGAATACTCTGATAGTGTAGTTAGCCTGCGTCCTGGCCTAGAGATTTCTCGTGATAAGCTGCTTAATGACTTGGTAGATATCCAGTTTGAGCGCAATGACATTGACTTTCAGCGGGGGAAATTTCGGGTTCGTGGTGATGTGGTAGAGATATTCCCAGCTTCTCGGGATGAGCATGCCTTTCGAGTAGAGTTTTTCGGAGATGAGATTGACCGGATTCGTGAGGTTGAAGCCTTGACAGGACGAGTCTTGGGTGAGGTGGACCATTTGGCCATCTTCCCAGCCACTCACTTCGTGACCAATGAAGACCACATGGAAGTAGCTATTGCTAAGATTCAGGCCGAGCTGGAGGAGCAGCTTGGTATCTTTGAGAAGGAAGGCAAGCTTCTGGAAGCCCAACGCTTGAAACAGCGTACGGAGTATGATATCGAAATGCTGCGCGAGATGGGCTATACTAACGGTGTTGAGAACTATTCTCGCCACATGGATGGTCGAAGCGAAGGAGAGCCTCCTTATACCCTTCTGGACTTTTTCCCGGATGATTTTTTGATTATGATTGACGAGAGTCACATGACCATGGGACAGATTCGGGGCATGTACAATGGCGACCGCTCTCGTAAGGAGATGCTGGTTAATTATGGTTTCCGCCTGCCGTCTGCCTTGGACAACCGTCCGTTGCGCCGGGAGGAGTTCGAGAGCCATGTTCACCAGATTGTCTATGTATCGGCTACGCCGGGTGACTATGAAAATGAACAGACGGATACTGTTATTGAGCAGATTATCCGGCCGACAGGGCTTCTGGATCCAGAAGTGGAAGTCCGCCCAACTATGGGGCAGATTGATGACCTTTTGGGAGAAATTAATGCCCGTGTCGAAAAGAATGAGCGAACCTTTATCACAACCCTGACCAAGAAGATGGCGGAAGACTTGACGGACTACTTTAAAGAAATGGGTGTCAAGGTCAAGTACATGCACTCGGATATCAAGACCTTGGAGCGGACTGAGATTATCCGTGATTTGCGCTTGGGTGTCTTTGACGTTTTGGTTGGGATTAACCTGCTGCGCGAGGGAATCGACGTGCCTGAGGTTAGTCTGGTTGCAATTCTTGATGCAGATAAGGAAGGTTTTCTCCGTAACGAGCGTGGCCTAATCCAAACCATTGGCCGGGCAGCCCGCAACAGCGAGGGACATGTGATTATGTATGCGGACACCATCACCCAGTCCATGCAGCGAGCTATTGATGAAACTGCCCGCCGTCGGGCAATCCAGATGGCATATAATGAAGAGCACGGCATTGTACCGCAGACCATCAAGAAAGAAATCCGTGACCTGATCAGCGTGACCAAGGCTGCCCTGCCAGACAAGGAAGAAACTGTCGAAATCGAAAGCCTCAACAAGCAAGAGCGCAAGGACATGGTCAAGAAACTGGAAGGCCAAATGCAAGAAGCTGCCGGACTTCTGGATTTCGAGCTGGCGGCGCAGATTCGCGATATGATTCTGGAAATAAAGACGATGGATTGAGGGATAAATATAATGGGTTTTAAAAATCGATTGTTTCGTAAAAATATTCTTCAAAAAGTATATTTCTATCAAAATGTTTGTTATTTTATCGAAAATAACGTTAAAAACAACAAAACGAAGAATAAGTGTGGTATAGTATATACAGGAGGATGGAATAATGAAAATACTGAAAACAAAAATCCGTGGATTGTCTTACTTCAAAAATGGAGTGTTTGAATTTGACTTTTTTGCTAGCAAAAACGTTAATTTATATGAGAAAGAAAGTAATAGTGTTTCTCATATAATTAATAAGTTATATAAATTAAATTCAATTGCTCTGTTAGGTATAAATGCATCTGGAAAAACAACTAGTTTAAAACTAGTTTTGGCAATGCTAAATATATTTATTAAAAATAAAAGTTTATCTGAGGATGATATTCCTGAAATTGGAAATTATTTTGATGATGAAGTGATTTGTGAAAATTATATTTTTAATCAGGAGTGGATTTATAAAATTGAATCAATTATTTCTAAAGATAAGTCAAATTCATTATACTTTAAAGATGAAGTCCTTTATAGAAAAAAAGTGAAGAAAACAGAATCTAAAGATAAGATTTTTACAAACTTTGAGGAGACTATTTCTCGAAAAGATATTGATGTTACTTATCTAAAACAGACAGATTCTATTTTTTCAGGTGTATTGAATAGAAAAAACCATCAATTGGTTGAAGATAGTGTTGTAGATTTAACTAATATTACTGATGTTAATAAAATTCAATATTTTGCTAATGATATGGATATTTCTTATGTAAATTTTTTAGATGATAGTATTGAATCTTTAATTTTCGAAGAGGATACAAAAAAGTTCAAAATTAGATTTAAATACTCGAAAGAGTTGATAGAATCAAATATTGTTGATTTAAATAGATTCTTATCATCAGGTACAATTAAAGGTATAATGATTTTATTAAATATTCAATTTATTCTAAATTCTGGCGGATATTTAATTATTGATGAGTTAGAAAATCACTTGAATAAATCAATTGCGGTACAATTAATAAAACTTTTTAATAGTAATATAAATAAAAATTCTGCAACATTGATATTCACTACTCACTACATTGAGATTACTGATTTTATTGATAGAAGTGATAGTATTTACGTATTAAAAAAGAATCCTCTTATAAATATTGAAAAAATGAGTAATATTATTGGTGAAAAAGATAGATCTGATAGGAAGAAAAGCGATCTAATCTTATCAGGTAGTTATGGTTTAGGAACGGCTCCGAAAAATTCTTCCTATAAAATGATGAGGGAAAGTATGAATAAAAGTATTAAATTGTTGAGTTCAGAGAGTCATGAATTAATGGAGAGATGATTTATGGTTAATATAACATCAGATACACTTGTTGCTATCATTGTTGAAGGAGCAACAGAAAAGGCTATTATTGAGTTATTACTTGAAAATGATTGTTTAAAATTTAGTTATAGCCAAGTTGTAAACTATGATCAAATTGATGGACTAGATTCTCCTTATAGAGGATCGAATAGATTTTATGGTAATCCTACAACATTTTCGAACCATTATTTGACTCAAGATTATGAAGAAAATAAAATAATTATTTTTATTATTGAAGATAGGTCTGGAATACCATATAAAATTGTTCAACCTTATTTGGATAAATTGCAGGATAGAGGAATCTATCATGTAATAACGAAAAGTGAGATTGAAATGATTGAAATATATTTTCGTAAATTAGAGGGACAGTTTGAAAAAGTGAAATCACAAGATAGACCAAGTGTATTTCTTGCTGCTCAATTAAAGAAAAAAGCTAATCATGTAAAATCGTATGATAGAATTAAAAAGGATCTAAATCATTGTGTAGGCTTAGTTAATGCTATAAGAAAATACAAAAGTAAAAGTGATACAACAAAATGGAATAATAAAAATAATGAAATATTTTTAGCTGATTTATTAAAATAATTAATTGGATCCAAATTATGTAAGACAATGTAAGAACTAGATGATGAGAAACTCTAGCAGTTAGTTTTGAAATAATAGATATATTTTTAAGGAGCACTATATGCGTTATGCACTTTTACTCCGCGGCATCAATGTCGGCGGGAAAAACAAGGTCGTTATGGCTGATTTGAAGAAGGATTTAGTAGAGTTGGGTTTTGAAAATCCAGTTTCCTACATCAATAGCGGCAATCTTTTCTTTGATAGCGAGGAGCAGGAGGAGAGGATTCGGGAGAGCTTGACTGCTTATTTCAGTCAGTCTTACGATTTCCCTCTGCCTTTTGTCCTTGTCAGCTCTGCCATGCTTAAAAAAGAAACAGCAAATCTGCCTAGTTGGTGGCAGGATGAAACAGCCTTTCGGCGAGATGTTCTCTTTTATCTGCCGGAAACAGATAGGGAAACTGTTCAAGAGCTGGCAGGCAGCTGGGCGAATGACAAGGAGCAGCTGCATTTCGGGCAGACGGCTTTCTTTTATAGTAATGCTGACCAAGCGGACTATCTCAAGTCCAACTACCATAAGAAACTGCTCAAATCTAGTTTTTATAAGCAACTGACTATCCGAAACGGCAAGACTTTCCAGAAGATTGTGGAGTTGGTGAATGAGAAGTAAGACCAAAAAGAAAACTAAAAACAAAAGAAAAGTAAAAGCTCAGGGAAATAAATTTAGTATTTGGTTGGAAAAACATTGGATAGTAGAAGCTTTTTTAAATTATTTAGTCTTAATAGTTGTTGCGATTGGAGTGGGATATTTAACATTTGGTAATGAGAGTATCCCTGCTCCACTTCGTGAGTTTAAATATGTTAGCCCTTTGTATATAAATTTGGTTTTCTTGATTGTTCTTCCATATTATTCTTGGTTTGGAAGTCTAAGAGAAGAAGGCTTCAACACGTTGAAAGGTTTTTCAGAAGTTTTTCTTTATCTTATTTAATCTTTTTCTTCATGCCAGCGTTAACGATGTTGATTTTGAAATATAATGAAAAAAAGAGGAAAAATCATGACAAAAGAAAATCTGTCTAAATTATTTTCATTTAAAACACTCTATCTGGCCTTGCTAACCTTTGTCATTCTTCATTTGATTTTGTTACCTTTTGGTCTATCCTTTACTCCAGTTTTGTGGAATAGTTGGTTTTTTATTCTTTGTTTGACCATCTTTATCCATCCTTGGATAGTCTTTTTTAGGACAAGAGATTTTCACTGGTATCACCTTATTTTTCAATTATTCAGTGGATTGGTGGCGCTTTATCTTTGGTTTTCGGCATTCTTTGCTTTGTCAATTATCTCGGATCCAGCCATTCCCATCAATATAGACTATCATATACAAGATAAAGAAATCATCATTGTCAGAGGTTTTGTGGTCCAAAGTACCTATGAACATCATGAATTGATCAATCTCTTCATCATGAAGTCAGAAGTGAAATATAACGAAGATATGTTTTAATAACTTAGAAAGTGAGCAAATCCATAGCCCGTTTTAGATCTAGTCATAATCTCGAGAAGAGGAAAAAAATTATTTTGAGATATTTAAATTTATTTAGAATAGTTTATCTTGCCTTGTTATCCTTTGTCATTTTCCATCTTATTTTATTAACATTTGGTTTAGCATTTATTCCAACTATGTGGAATATCTGGTTGTTTTGTCTTGGTTTAACTTTATTGTTTCATTTATGGTCTCAATTTTATAAATCAAGGATAGATCAAAAGCGACATCGTATCCTAGAGCTTTTTAGTGCTTTTGCAGTTTTTTGTATCTGGGGTGTTTCACTTTTATCTTTTTCTTTTATAGAAGATTCACGCATTCCAATTACAGTAGATTTTAGAATAGTAGATAGAGAAGTTATCATCGTTAGAGGAACTTTGCTTCATGGTTATCGTGAATACCACGATTTAGTTAATCCTTTTATGATGAAGTCCGAAGTGAAATTTCGGATTGAATATTAACAAATAGAAAGCGAGTGAAACTATGTCACGTTCCCAAGAAACAATTCTAACAAACATCTGCCTTGTTGAAGATGTATCGCGCGGTAAACTTCTAATGCAATATCGCTCTCCTGAGCGCTATCGTTGGTCTGGATATGCTTTTCCGGGTGGTCATATTGAAAAGGGAGAATCTCTCCATGATTCAGTTGTCCGTGAGATTTTAGAGGAAACGGGGTTGACTATTTCTCTTCCGAAATTGGTTGGGGTTAAGAACTGGCATACGGATGAAGGAGTTCGCTACATCGTTTTTTGTTACAAAGCGACCGAATTTTCTGGTCAGATTCATTCGACAGAAGAGGGCGAGATTTCTTGGGTAGACAAGGATAGCCTGCCCCAGCTGGACTTGGCCTACGATATGTTAGAACTTCTGCGTATGATGGAAGATGAGGAACTGTCAGAATATTACTATCACGAGCGTATCGAAGGCGGCTGGCGCAAGAGTATGTATTAAAAAATGTTTCCTTTTGTGTCTGAAGTGCAAAGATAGAAAGGTGGATGACTGTCATGATTTCATTATGGATTGCTATTGTTGCATTTTTTCTTTTGGGCTTAAACCATTTTTTTCTTCTAGAAATGCTGGATTCGGTTTGAGATTTCCATTTGCTTTTCATACTTTAAAAGGATGGAAGCAGAGTCAATCTAGGTTTTATAGATCAGTGATTTTGCTTAATTTGCTCATTTTTCTTTATTCTTTGTACACAGATTTAAGCGAGAATAGGGTCTTGGTCTTGTCAATTATTAGTATTGTATTTTCTGGAATATTAATTTTTTTAATTTCTTTTAAAGAATAGTTTGATTGTTTTATCAGTGATTTTTATAGCGACTATCTATCATTTGAAAGCCGGTTGGCGCAAGAGTATGTACTAAAAAGACTGAATAGGTTGGGGCCTAATCAGTCTTTTTCTTGCTTGTTATTTATCCTGTAAAAATCCTAGGTCTCTCAAGGCAGATTCTACATAGTCCAAATCCTGCTGGGAGTCGGCTTGTACTAGGTGATAGTGGACTCCATCTGTCAACTCAGATAAGGGGCGAAAGGCACAGGATGCGACCTGTTGGAGAAAATGCTGGACATCTCGGCGGCAGGTCAGCTTCAGATAAGTCTGAATTTCGCCGTAAACTGGATGCTCAATCAAAATAGTCTGTACGCGTCCGCCATTATCCACGATAGCCAGCAGCTCGGCCTCCATATCCTCAGCCCCATGCTGAACCTTGAAGAGCTGATGGACAGCAGCATTTTCTTGGCGGTCTTTATAAAGATAGCCACGATTGGTTGAGAGGATGGGGGCACCATCAGCCCGCAAGAGGGCAATATCTTGCACGATAATCTGCCTGGTCACATGGAAATGTTCAGCCAGTGACTGGCCGTTAAGGGCAGCAGATGATGTTTTCAAAAGGTTTAATAGTTCTTCTCGTCTTTGCTTGGTCATAGCTTCATTGTAAACCAAAAGTCAGGAATCTTCAAGCTCTAGCGAATCTTTTTCAGCGCTTGATAGATGAACTTAGCAATGACAAAGTCGACCATGCTATGGATGACCGTACCAAGTCCAACCAGACCAAATAAGATATAGAAAGCATTAGCAGGATAGGCAGAAGTCGTGTAAAAGAGGATGCAGACGACCACTTCACCAAAGGCATGAATCAAGGCCAGTAGGAAATTAAATATCCAAGTCTTCTTCTGGCTGTCCAGTGTGTCCGGGTGCTTTTGCAGATAAAGAGCGCCGATGCTAGCAAAGAGCAAGTGGGACAGGGCTCTAAGAGTGATGATAAAAGGAAGTCCGGACATTCCAAACCCAATAGCAGACCCAATCACGACAATCACCGTCATGAGAGGGGAAATAAACATAGCCAAAAAAATAGCGACATGGCTGGCTAAGGTGAAGGAAGCGGGCGGTATGACAATTTTAATCGGCATAACTAGTGGGATAACAATAGCTAGTGCAGTCAAAAAAGCGGTCAGTGTCATAAACTGATTTTTAGATTTTGGTTTCATAGTGACTCCTTTTTATCTGTATATACACTAGTATAGTATACTGTTTTTGCAGAAAGGTCAAGACCTGTAGGAAATCCTCAAAGAGATTTGTCAAAATGCTTAAAATAGCTTATACTAGAAAGGTGTGGAAATAGGAGAAAACTAGATTTTTAGGATTTAGTTGACCTTCACATCGATTAGTGTTCTGCTGGACTTGAAGAATGAAAGAAGAGCTTAATCATACATAGAAGGCTGGTATGGAAATTTAGCAGCCTTGACTAGAAATGGAGAAAAAATGAACAACTTACCAAACTGTCCCAAATGTAATTCAGAGTATGTCTACGAAGATGGAACGCTCTTGGTCTGCCCAGAATGCGCCTATGAATGGAATCCAGCTGAGGTCCAAGAAGCAGAGGAAGGTCCAGTAGCGATTGATGCTAATGGCAATAAGCTGGCAGATGGCGACACAGTTACCTTGATTAAAGATCTGAAAGTCAAAGGTGCACCTAAGGATCTCAAGCAAGGAACGCGCGTGAAAAATATCCGCATCGTGGAAGGCGACCATAATATTGACTGTAAGATTGACGGCTTCGGTGCCATGAAGCTCAAGTCAGAGTTTGTTAAGAAAATTTGAGGTCTTTATGAATCGCAGTTTTATCTTAATTTATCGAATTATTCTGTTTATTCTAGCCTTTTTGGGTGTGTATCTGGAAATCACTAAGTATGGCGTGGGCATGCTCATGTACTATACGGTTCTGTCCAATCTCTTGGTCCTGCTCTTTACGGGCTACCTGGTCTATCTGATGACGAGACCTGGAGATGCTTGGAAGGTGCCTAAAATCTTGAGAATCAAGGGCGGGGTGACCATGTCCATCATGATTACTTGTGTCGTTTATCACCTCTTGCTGGCACCGATTGCGACAGATTTTTACCGTTTAGAGAATTTTCTTTGTCATTATATAGTCCCCTTGGCTTTTCTTCTGGATACAGTAATCTTTGACAAATCGCGCCAGTACCGCTGGTTTGATCCGATTTCTTGGACAAGTGTGCCCTTGGTCTACATGGCCTTTGCCCTCTTTAATGGCTTCTTCCTGAAAATAGATATTCCAAGATCCAAGGACAATCCGTTTCCTTACTTTTTCCTCAATGTCTTTAAGAAAGGCTGGCCTTATGTCATCCAGATGTGTATGATTATCTTTGCAGCCTATCTGGTATTTGGCTTTGTCTTTTATGGGATAAAATCTATCTCTTTCTCAAAGAAGAAGACTTCTTAGAGACATGTACTTGTAGATGAAAAACAGATTTCACTAATCCTTATTTAGTCAAACAGAAAAAATACAATTTTTTTCTTGAAATAGTTTTGAATTTGTGATATAGTATAAAAAATTAAATAATCCTTTAATTCTATCCAGAGAGATAGACAAGGAGCAAGTAAAAAGATGGGTGGAGTGTAAGCAAGTGCGTCTTGTTTTAGCTTGCCTGACTAGATTTTTCTGAAGTCTCCTTGTAATAAGGAGACTTTTTCTGTTGTTTGAGGAGGAAAGAATGAAAACAAAAGAAGTTGTCGATGACATCACCATGAATCGCGCGATTACGCGGATTACCTATGAAATCATCGAGCGCAACAAGGACTTGAACCAAGTAGTCTTGGCTGGCATTAAGACCCGCGGGGTTCACTTGGCACACCGCATTCAGAAGCGGTTGGCTCAGTTGGAGAATATTGATATTCCGGTCGCAGAAGTAGATACCAAGCCTTTCCGAGATGATATCAAGGTTGAGGAAGATACGACAGTGATTCCAGTAGATATTACCGACCGTCAAGTAATCCTAATCGACGATGTCCTCTACACAGGACGGACCATTCGAGCAGCTATTGACAATCTGGTCAGTCACGGACGGCCGTCTAGGGTTGGTCTGGCTGTCTTGGTAGACCGTGGTCACCGTGAGCTGCCTATACGGGCAGACTATGTTGGCAAGAACATTCCGACTAGCCAAACTGAGGAGATTATCGTTGAGATGACCGAGACAGACGGTCAAGATCGCGTGTTGATTATGGGGGAGTAATAAGCTAAATGAGTCAAGATGTTAAGTATGATGTGCATGATATGCCAAAGCCAGGTCTGCTTTTAGGACTATCCTTTCAGCACTTGTTCGCCATGTTTGGGGCGACAGTCTTGGTACCGATTCTGGTGGGAATTGACCCAGCGGTAGCCCTCTTTTCCAGCGGTCTGGGGACACTGGCCCATCTGACTGTTACCAAGTACAAGATTCCGGCTTACATGGGATCCAGCTTTGCTTATATCGCAGCCATGCAGATGCTGATGAAGACAGATGGTATCGGAGCGGTTGCTCAGGGAGCCATCACTGGTGGTTTGGTTTACTTTATCGTGGCACTGATTGTCAAGTTTGCTGGTAATGCTTGGATTGACAAGGTGCTGCCTCCAGTAGTGGTAGGGCCTATCATCATGGTCATCGGTCTGAGCTTGGCTGGAACAGCTGTTAGCGATGTGATGAATAAGACTGTAGCAAATGGGGAAAAGGTTTATGATTTGACCTACTTCATTATCGGTATGGTCACTCTCTTGGCAGTCATTCTCTTTAATATCTATGGTAAGAAGATTGTGGGAATCATCCCAGTCTTGCTAGGCTTGATAGTCGGCTACATTTTTAGCTTGATTTTAGGGGCTGTGACTGGGCAGGAAATCGTTTCTTTTGCTAAGGTTGGGCAAGCTTCTTGGTTCCACCTTCCGCCTATGAGTCTGCCTTTCTTGGACTACGATGTGAAATTTTATCCTAGTGCGATTTTAACCATGGCGCCTATCGCCTTTGTAACCATGACAGAACACTTCGGGCATGTTATGGTGCTGAATAGCTTGACAGGCAAGGATTTCTTCAAGGATCCAGGACTGGACAAGACCTTGACCGGAGATGGTCTGGCTCAGATTATTGCAGGGCTTTTCGGAGCACCGCCGGTGACTAGCTACGGAGAGAATATCGGAGTTATGGCGCTCAATAAAATCTACAGTGTCTATGTCATTGCTGGCGCAGCAGTGCTGGCCATTGTCATGAGCTTTGTGGGCAAGGTCTCAGCCCTGCTCCAATCCATCCCGAGTCCTGTGCTGGGTGGTATTTCCATCGCTCTCTTTGGGGTAATTGCTTCGAGTGGTCTCAAGATTCTGATCGAAGCACAGACCAACTTTGACAATAAAAAGAACCTCTTGATTGCCAGTGTCATCTTGGTATCTGGTATCGGTGGTCTGACCTTGCAGTTGTCGGGTCTGCAAATCTCAGGAGTTGCCTTGTCAACTATTCTGGGAATTGTCCTCTATCTTGTCCTGCCTGAGCCCAAGGATTGAGCCAGGCGATAAATCATTAACTTTTGTTCAAAAATAGCTTGCTCTCAGAGCGACTTTACTTGCAGCACTCTGGAAGCCCTCATTCTTTCATAAAGGAGAATTACATCATGTCATCCAATCAAATCGCTCTTAAGAACCTTGTTTCTATGGAAACTCTGTCAAATGAAGAAGTTATGGCCTTGATTAAACGCGGAATCGAATTTAAAAATGGCGCTAAAGTTCATTATGATGAGCAGCATATCGTGTCTAACCTCTTCTTTGAGCCTTCGACTCGGACCCACAAGGCCTTTGAGGTAGCGGAGTTAAAGTTAGGCTGCGATCTTCTGGACTTTGATGTCAAGACCAGCTCGGTCAATAAAGGAGAAACCTTGTATGACACTATCTTGACCATGTCTGCCCTAGGCGTTGATGTCTGTGTCATTCGCCACCCAGAAGTAGATTATTACAAAGAGCTAGTTGAAAGTCCAACAATTACGACTTCCATCGTTAACGGAGGAGACGGTTCTGGTCAGCATCCTAGCCAGAGCTTGCTGGACCTGATGACTATTTACCAAGAGTTTGGTCGCTTTGAAGGGCTCAAGGTTGCGATTGCTGGTGACTTGGACCATTCGCGCGTGGCTAAGTCAAATATGCAAATTCTCAAGCGCTTGGGGGCAGAGCTCTACTTTGCAGGTCCGGAAGAATGGCGGAGCCAAGAGTTTGCGGACTATGGTAAGTTTGTCACTATTGATGAGGTGATTGAAGGAGTGGATGTCATGATGTTCCTGCGCGTGCAGCATGAGCGCCATGACTACGAGTCCATCTTTTCTAAAGAAAATTACCACAGACTGCATGGGCTGACTCAAGAGCGTTATGACCGTATGAAAGATACAGCGATTCTCATGCATCCAGCTCCAGTTAACCGCGATGTAGAAATTGCGGATCATCTGGTTGAAGCACCAAAATCGCGTATCGTTGAACAAATGACCAACGGCGTCTTTGTCAGAATGGCTATTATCGAAGCAGTTCTGAAAGGTCGTCAATAATCTCGGACAGTAGGCCGGGAGTGGGTGAAGCTGTGTGAAGCAATCCCACTCCCTATTATTATATATCTTATGTGGATGGTCATGGGCGGTCTGCATCTTGGACAGGAGGGAACAATGGCAAAGAGACTTTTAATATTAGAAAATGGCATGATTTTCGAAGGGGAAGCTTTTGGAGCGGATCTTTTCGTGACAGGCGAAATCGTCTTTAACACAGGCATGACAGGCTATCAAGAATCAATTACGGACCAGTCTTATAACGGCCAGATTCTGACCTTTACCTATCCCTTGGTTGGAAATTATGGTGTCAATCGGGACGATTATGAATCCATTCTGCCAACCTGCAAGGGAGTGGTGGTCTATGAGTATGCACGTCGTGCAAGCAATTGGCGCCAGCAATTGTCTTTGGATGAGTTCCTCAAAATCAAGAAGATACCAGGCATTTCGGGAATTGATACAAGGGCGCTAACCAAGATTATCCGACAGCATGGAACTATGCGGGCGACCATTGCCAATGCGGATGATAGTATTGAGCATTTGCAAGACCAGCTTCAGGCTACAGTTCTGCCGACTGATAACATCAAGCAGGTGTCTACCAAGCAGTCTTATCCAGCTCCGGGAACGGGTCGCAGTGTGGTATTAGTGGACTTCGGTCTCAAGCATTCTATCCTGCGGGAGTTAGCCAAACGCAACTGTAGTGTGACAGTAGTACCTTATGATACCAGAGCTGAGGAAATTCTCCAGCTCAATCCTGACGGCGTCATGCTGTCAAATGGACCGGGAAATCCGGAAGATGTGCCGGAGGCTCTGGACATGATTCGTGGTGTTCAGGGCAAGATTCCAATTTTCGGAATCTGCATGGGACATCAGCTCTTCTCCATGGCTAATGGTGCAAAGACGCATAAGATGAAGTTCGGCCACCGTGGCTTCAACCATGCGGTACGTGAGATTGCGACAGGCCGAGTTGACTTTACAAGTCAAAATCACGGCTATGCAGTCAGTCGTGAGGATTTGCCAGAATGCCTGATTGTGACTCATGAAGAAATCAATGATAAGTCTGTCGAAGGTGTGCGCCATCGGGACTATCCAGCTTTTTCTGTGCAGTTCCACCCGGATGCTGCGCCGGGACCGCATGATGCAGATTATCTCTTTGATGAGTTTATGGAAATGATGGATGCCCATCAGGCTTACTAGGAAGCAAGATTGAGAGGTGCACTATGCCAAAACGTAAAGATATTCAGAAAATTATGGTCATCGGTTCTGGTCCGATTGTTATTGGTCAGGCTGCGGAGTTTGACTATGCTGGGACTCAGGCTTGCCTGTCCTTGAAAGAAGAGGGCTACAGTGTTGTCTTGGTTAATTCTAATCCAGCGACCATCATGACGGACAAGGAAATTGCAGACCGAGTTTATATCGAGCCTATCACGCTGGAGTTTGTTGCGCGGATATTGCGTAAGGAGCGGCCAGATGCTCTTCTGCCTACTCTGGGCGGTCAGACTGGACTCAATATGGCTATGGAATTATCCAAGTCAGGGCTTTTAGAAGAGCTGGGAGTGGAACTCTTAGGGACCAAGTTATCGGCCATTGACAAAGCGGAAGACCGGGATCTCTTCAAGCAGCTGATGGAAGAACTTGGCCAGCCCATCCCTGAGTCAGAAATTGTCAATACAGTGGATGAAGCGCTGGAATTTGCGGCTGGCATCGGCTATCCAGTCATTGTCCGTCCGGCATTTACACTGGGAGGAACTGGCGGTGGTATCTGTAGCAATGAAGAAGAGCTGCAGGAAATCGCAGAGAATGGCCTCAAACTCTCTCCAGTTACTCAATGTCTGATTGAGCGCTCTATAGCAGGTTTTAAGGAAATTGAATACGAAGTCATGCGGGATGGTGCCGACAATGCGCTGGTCGTATGTAATATGGAAAACTTTGATCCAGTCGGCATCCACACAGGTGATTCTATCGTTTTTGCACCTAGTCAGACCATCTCAGACTATGAGTACCAGATGCTGCGGGACGCCAGCCTCAAGATTATCCGTGCGCTGAAGATTGAGGGGGGCTGTAATGTGCAGCTGGCTCTGGACCCGCATAGCTTTAAGTACTATGTCATTGAGGTCAATCCGCGGGTTTCCCGCTCATCAGCCCTAGCCTCTAAGGCGACTGGCTATCCGATTGCCAAGTTGGCGGCGAAAATCGCAGTCGGACTTACATTGGATGAAATCATCAATCCAGTGACAGGCTCTACCTATGCTATGTTTGAGCCGGCTCTGGACTATGTAGTCGCTAAGATTCCACGCTTTCCATTTGATAAATTTGAGCAGGGTGAGCGACGTTTGGGAACCCAGATGAAGGCGACAGGGGAAGTCATGGCTATCGGCCGCAATATTGAGGAGAGTCTGCTCAAGGCTTGCCGTTCTCTTGAAGTTGGTGCGGACCACAACGAGTTGCCTGCTCTCAGTCAAGTAAGCGATGACGAGCTGATGAGGAAGATTGTCAAGGCGCAAGACGACCGACTTTTCTATATCTCAGAGGCCATTCGCCGCGGATACAGTCCGGATGAAATTGCTGAGTTGACTAAGATTGATGTTTTTTTTCTGGATAAGCTGCTCCATATTTACGAAATTGAGCAGGAGCTGGCCAGTCATATCGGAGATAGCTATGTGCTCAAGAAAGCCAAGCAAAATGGCTTTGCGGATACTAAGATTGCAGCCTTGTGGGACATGACAGCCGAGCAGGTGCGTCGCATCCGGCAGGAGCAGAAGATTGTGCCGGTTTACAAGATGGTGGATACCTGTGCTGCTGAGTTCGAGTCTGCGACGCCTTATTTCTATTCTACCTATGGCTTTGAAAATGAATCTGTCAAATCCAGCAAGGAATCAGTTCTGGTGCTGGGCTCTGGTCCTATCCGAATCGGACAGGGGGTCGAGTTTGACTATGCGACTGTTCATTCTGTAAAGGCTATTCAGGCAGCTGGCTATGAAGCGATTATCATGAATAGCAATCCAGAGACTGTATCGACTGACTTTTCTGTCTCTGACAAGCTCTACTTTGAGCCGCTGACCTTTGAAGATGTCATGAATGTCATTGAGCTGGAGCAGCCTAAAGGAGTTATCGTACAGTTTGGTGGGCAGACAGCCATTAATCTGGCAGAGCCACTGTCCAAGGCAGGTGTTAAGATTTTAGGTACCCAAGTAGCGGACTTGGATCGAGCTGAGGACCGGGATCTCTTTGAGCAAGCGCTGAAGGAACTGGATATTCCGCAGCCGCCGGGTCAGACAGCCACTAATGAAGAGGAAGCAGTAGAGGCTGCTCGTAAGATTGGCTTCCCCGTTCTGGTGCGACCTTCCTATGTCTTGGGTGGTCGTGCTATGGAAATCGTAGAAAACGAAGCGGATCTACGCTCTTATATGCGGACAGCGGTTAAGGCCAGTCCAGACCATCCGGTTTTGGTTGATTCTTACATTGTCGGTGATGAGTGTGAGGTTGATGCTATTTCTGATGGTCGTCAGGTCTTGATTCCTGGGATTATGGAGCATATCGAGCGGGCAGGAGTTCACTCAGGGGATTCCATGGCGGCCTATCCTCCACAAACCCTATCTCAGAAAGTCAAGGATACTATTGCAGACTATACCAAGCGTTTGGCTCTGGGACTCAACTGTATCGGCATGATGAATATTCAGTTCGTCATCAAAGATGAGCAGGTCTATGTCATTGAGGTCAATCCACGGGCCAGCCGGACTGTTCCTTTCTTGTCCAAGGTGACCGATATTCCGATGGCGCAAGTAGCGACTCGTTTGATCCTTGGGGAAACTTTGGCAGAGCTGGGCTATGAGGACGGTCTTCATCCAGAAAGTTCCATGGTTCATATCAAGGCGCCAGTCTTCTCCTTTACCAAGCTGGCGAAGGTCGACAGTCTCTTGGGACCTGAAATGAAGTCTACCGGCGAAGTTATGGGCAGCGACCGAACTTTGGAAAAAGCGCTCTACAAGGCTTTTGAGGCTTCCTATCTCCATCTGCCAAACTTTGGTAATGTCGTCTTTACTATTGCAGACGATAGCAAGGAAGAAGCCCTGCAGCTGGCTCAGCGTTTTGCCAATATTGGCTATGGTATCTGGGCAACCAAGGGAACAGCCTCTTATTTTGAAAATCATGGCCTACACGTCCGTCTGGTAGAAAAAATCGGCAGTGATGATAACAAGGACATCCCAGCCTATATCCGCAAGGGCAAGGTTCAGGCTATTATCAACACGGTCGGAACCAAGCGGACAGCAGATAAGCATGGTCAAATAATCCGCAGCTCAGTTATTGAGCACGGAGTTCCACTTTTCACAGCCTTGGACACAGCTGATGCCATGCTGAAAGTGCTGGAAAGCCGCAGTTTCACTACAGAAGCGATATAGAACGATTTTTGACTTCCAGATTGTCATTTTACCGTCTGCAAGTCGGAAAAGTAATCTTTGAGAAAAGCATCTGTCCAAGCTTATTCTGTCCTTGAATAGTAATATTAAATAACCTTTCAATATATTGGAATTAAAAGCAAAGAGGAAGTGGGAAAGAATCTTACTTCCTTTTTGCTTTATTTTCTTAAAAAAACTTGACAAAGAAGTTGACAAGGTGTATGATATTAACCGGTTAATAAACCGGTTAATAATTAGTTAAGGAGATATTGTGAAACACGCTTTAAAATTCTCAGCATGCCTTAGTCTGCTGGCCCTGGCCTTGTGTCTCTGGGGGTGTCAGTCACAAAAAGAATCTAGTCCATCCAGCCCGCCGCAAGGCTTGAAGATCGTAACCAGCTTTTATCCTATCTACTCTATGGTTAAGGCTATATCAGGCGAGCTGAATGACGTGCGCATGATTCAGTCTAGTAGCGGCATTCATGATTTTGAGCCTTCAGCCAATGATGTGGCAGCCATCTATGAGGCAGATGTCTTTGTCTATCACTCACGGACCTTGGAGTCCTGGGCTGGAGAGCTGAATCCTAGTCTCAAGAATTCCAAGGTTCAAGTCCTTGAGGCTTCCCAGGGAATGGAGTTGGATCGAGTCGCTGGCTTGGAAGATGTCCAAGCGGGAGAGGGAGTGGATGAGAAGACGCTCTATGACCCCCATACCTGGTTGGATCCTCAGAAGGCCGCAGAGGAAGCTCAGATTATCGCTGACAAACTGTCGGAGCTGGATAGCGACCATCGGGATACTTATCAGGCCAATGCTCGAAAATTTCAAGAAGAGGCCAAAAAACTGACAGAACGCTATCAGGAGATTTTCGATAAAGCGCCCAACAAAACCTTTGTCACCCAGCATACAGCCTTTTCTTATCTGGCCAAGCGCTTCGGGCTGACCCAGTTGGGCATTGCGGGTATTTCACCGGAGCAGGAGCCTAGTCCGCGTCAGCTGACAGAGATAGAAGACTTTGTCAAGGAGCACCAGGTGAAGACCATTTTTGTGGAAAGCAATGCTTCTTCCAAAGTGGCTCAAACCTTGGTCAAGGCAACAGGTGTACAAATTAAGGAGCTGAATCCTCTGGAAGCAGACCCAGCTAACCAACTATCTTATTTAGAAAATTTAGAAAAAAATCTAGCAGTTTTAGCTAAAGATTTGAAAGGATAAAAGACAATCATGAAAAAGAAATATTTCCTTGTTTCAGCAGCTGTATTAGCTCTCGGCGTCGGAACTTATGGGCTTATCCAATGGCAAGTTCAACCTCGAACTCAGACCAAAGATAACAAAGTAGCCTATATTGAGGACAAGACTTCGGGTGACAAGACGGATAAAAATTTGACACCTGACCAAATCAATGATGAGGAAGGTATTGAAGCAGAGCAGATTGTCGTGAAAATCACAGATCAGGGCTATGTCACTTCCCATGGAGACCATTATCATTACTTTGATGGAAAGGTGCCTTTTGATGCCATTATCAGCGAAGAGTTGATTATCCGAGATCCTAACTACACGCTGCAGCAAACAGATATTGTCAATGAGGTCAAGGATGGTTATATCATCAAGGTGGAGGGGAAGTATTATCTCTACCTCAAGGATGCCAAACATACCAGTAATGTCCGCTCAGTGGATGAGATTGCTAGGCAGAAGAAGCTGCATAAGACCAAGGAAGAAGGCGATAGTGGCGAATCTTCCACTGCAAAATCAAGCAAGACTCGCGATTTCAGCCAGCCCAGCAAGTCCTTAGCTGCGGGAAAGACGGCAGCAGACCTTGCAGGAGTTTCTTACCAAGGCCAAGGGGGATATAGGACGGATGATGGTTATACGTTTAGTCCGTCTGATATCATCGAAGATACTGGTGATGCTTTTATCGTGCCGCATGGCGGGCATTTTCACTACATTCCTAAGAGCGACCTGTCACCAGCAGAATTGGCTGCGGCTCAGAGCTACTGGAATAGCAGGCAGACCGGAGGAAGTGTGAATCCGCCTAACTACGGTAGGACAATAGCTTCTTCCAACACATGGAATCAGAATAGTGCTATCAATCAGGGTGGGCCAGTCTCAAATCCGTCTCCACAGCTGCCAAATCATTCAAAGATTGAGCAGCCAAGTCCTGGCTTAGCGGTTACTCAGCCGAATCCGCCAAATCCGCTTCAGCCGACTCAACCATCTCAGCCATCTTTACCAAGTCTGCTGCAGCAACTCTATGCCCTGCCTCAGTCTCAGCGCTATCATGAAGGAGACGGCGTGGTGTTTGACCCGCTGAAAATCAGTCGTCGGACAGAAAATGGGGTCGTTATACCCCACGGAGACCATCATCATTTCATTCCTTATGACAAGCTGTCAGACTTGGAAGCGAAGATTGCCCGCTTGATTCCTATTGGTTATACTTATGAGCCGCTGGGCGATCCACTGCAAGCTTTGAAGCCTCAGCTACCATCACAGCTTGATCACGACCATGGTTTTCATGCGGAGGCTGTCATTGGCAAGGACGACCAAGGCTACATGGTATCGCACGGAGACCATGCTCATTACTTTTACAAGAAAGACTTGACTGCTGAACAGATTCAAGCAGCGGAGCGGGTCTTGGCTAAGCAGCAACCAGTAAAACCGTCAGCAGCAGTCAATGACGCTGAACGTTATTCACGCGATGCCAGTGATGAGGAAAAGATTGCTTATATCTGCCAAACCTATGGCGTTCCCAAGGAGGCGGTTCGCATCTCAAATGGCTTCTTTGTCTTTAATAACCCTGACCAAGCCTATGATCCGACTCATATCCACCCCTATGCTGTCCGCAAGGAGCATGTCCGCATTCCTCTGGTAACGGGCAATGCAGAGCTGGACTTCATGAATGAGCTCTACACAACAGCCTTGCGCTCAGGTCTTTCGCCTTACAGTCTGCAGGTAGAAGATGGTCAGTTTGTCATTCCTCATGGCGACCATAACCACTATATCAAGATTCAGTCCAAGGGCGCAGCAGAAGCCTTGAAAAATCGTCTGCCTCAGATTCAATCTAAGTATGAGCAGGGCGATTATGATGAGGCCGTTATTTTGCAAAAAGTAGAAAGCCTAAAAGCGGACAGTCAGCGTCTCTATGCCGATGATCCTCTTATGCAGCGGCGGATTGAGCTTGCTTTGGGGCAGTTCGTGGAAACCATGAAGAAGCTGCCTAGCAACTCAACTGCTGGCTACCTGAGCAGTCTGGATAACTTTGATAAGCAGTTTATCCATGTGGATCAGACGGTCAAGCCAATCCAAGAGACAGAGCTAGACAAGAGCTATCAAGGACTTTTGGAGAGAATGAACCGACTTGACACGGATAGCTATGGACTGAAGAAAGCTGACTTGCTGCAGCGTCTGCAAAATGCTTATGCTGGGCAGAATCAAGCTGAAATGGCAGAGCTAGGACAAGTATTATCCGCTTTAGAAGATTATCATGATCGGACAGGCGTCACAGCGGTTGATTATATTCGTTATTTCTACCAAGCATTAGAGGATGGGCGCTTGAGCCCTGAGCTGCGCAGAAAAGCGGCTGGGCTGACCTTGACACTCTATAAGTCCCAAGCCTTTATAGAAGCGACCAATCTTCAGCAGCTTTTCCCCGCGCTCTATCAGACTAAGAAAGAGATTGCAGCTGCCCTTGCTAGCGGCCAGCCTTTTCCGTCCTCTGAAAAGACAGAGCTGGATCAGGGAGAGCCAGATCAGCCAACCTATAAGGCCATGATTTATGACTTTTTGAAGGGGATTTATGATGATTTTGGCACCTCGGATGAGAGCGAGAAGAGTGCTCAAGCTCTTGTCTTTCTTGGAAAAGCGCAGGAATTACTTGGAGAAGTAAAGGACCAAAACAGCCGAGCAGACTATGCAGCTAGAATCTTGGAACTAGGCAAGGAATTAAAGAGCAGCAGCTCAGATAAGCAAGCTTTACTGACAGCGAGTCAGAAGCTTTTGGATCAGATGAGCCGAACCATTGCTGGACAAAAGGAAGAGCCAGCTAACACGGAAAATCAGGAAGTTTATCAACAGCTTTATAATCTGCTCATGTCGATTCATCAGTATTTGGAAAAGAATCAAGGAAGTGAGCAGCAATACCAGCAGCTGGACCAGCTTTTTGATAAGCTTGGACAGAGAGCTACAGACAAGAAAGAGCTACTTAAGGAAATCCTGGCCTTCCAGCAGTCACTCGTCCATCCTGAGGGGGCAAACGAGTCCGATTCTCAGCATAGGGAAGATGATGACTATCATTTTAATCTGCAGGATATGGTCGGAGCGGATGAGCAAGGCTATCGGGTAGCCCATTTGGATCACGAGCACTATATTTACAAGAAAGACTTGTCAGAAGCCGAGCGTCAAGCAGCAGATGCCTATGCGGTGCAAAAAGGCTTCCTGAAAGCACAGGCTGAACAGCCTACTTCTGGTCAGCCAGCAAGCAGCAGTGCTCCAAAAACTGTGCAAACTGGCAATCTACCTTCCGAATCTGCCACTAGAGAAGCAGCTCAAAACCAATCTGATAAGCCAGCAGAAGCTTCGACAACTGCAAATCCAGCTGTGCAATCAAGCTTAGCAGCGAGTTTTGGCATGACAGAGGAAGCATTCAACCAGAAATTGGAGGAGCTTTCTCAGCTCTATGGTGTCAGCCCAGAGACTTTCAGCTATAATCCTGCAACCAGAAGCATCAGCTTTACAGGAGCTGACGGCCAGCTGAAAACTGTTCAGATTAGCTAAGCTTACATTTTGATGTAAAACAAGAATAAAACGAATGATGAAGACCAAGCTAAGTCTAATACCATCATTCGTTTTTGATTTTCACAAGCATATACTTATTTGATTGATATTGTGTTAAAATAAACAGAGAACAGCTTTGGTGGTGAGAATGTTCCGGAAAATATTCAGTTTACTGGAGAATCAACGATTAGGCATTCAGAATTAGAAGGATTAGATACTAGTTTTTATCATGAAAATGGTTATGGTAAAAAGGATCCAAAGGTATTGAAAATACATCAAAGAGAAAGTGAGGCTATATGTATTTGGAAATAATCCAAATCATACTGAGGTCACTAATTTCCAAAATGAAGTATTGAGATGGCAAAGACAGCAAGGTTTAAGATAGGAGCTTGATAGATGAGTGAAGTATTACTGCCAGGAATTTGGTATGGCGAGGTAAGCCAATTAAGTTTGGATGAATTAAAGAATAGCTTGCTTTCGGTACAAGACGAGCGTGAGTGCATACTGTTAATTGTTGAAATAATGAAAAAGGGAGATTTTTCCGTTAAAAATCTTTTAATTGAGTTAATGAATCAAACAGAAGATGAAGCTGTGTTAAATTTATGTATCAGGTTATTTTGCTCAGTGTGTACAAATGATGATTTAAAAGATGTTAATAATTTTCGTTTTTTAGATTCTGTATCGGAATTTGGAGCTTTTACATTCGTTACTGGTGCAATTGAAACAATGTCATATCAAGTTATTCCATATCTTTTGACGCTGTGGCAAGAATGGGAAGATTCTGATAATGATTTAGAAATTGCTATACAAGATGCGTTGGATTCTTTTCTCGAATATCGCTCTGTTTTATCAGAGAACGCAACGTTAGAGGAAGTAGAAAATCTATATATAGATGTAGTAAAAACTAAAAACTTAGATTGTTATTATTATAATACTTCTCTTGCTTTTCCTGGTTTATTTACACAAGAAATTATGACTGCTCTATACATCGCTGCTCAAAAGAAAGAAAAATATCATTTATATCTTCAGTCGTCACTTTTGTCTATCTATTCGGGCGAAAAAGTTCCAGTTGACACTAATGTTGTAATTTCAAGAGATGAAATTGATTTGATGATTAGTTATATTGATCGACTAATCAAAAAACATTGGGTAGAAGGCATGAAGTATTTTTATGGTTATCCTGTTGAAAACTAAAAGTATTGGATAAAACATTGTAAAATATTTTATCCCGTAAGCTTTTACTAGAGGCCGGTTCGGATTATAAGTTAAAAAATAAATCTGGTAAATCATGTCTAGATTATGCTGAAGAATATTCTTGGAGAAGTAGTCTGCTTGATATTATAAAGGAGTATGAAGATGGTAGAAATTAACAGCAAAGATATTGGCGGTTTCGTTGTTTCAAACAACATTCTTGATGGAAAAGCTATTCGATATTCCTATCGTGAAAAATCTGCTATTCCACAGTTAAATGGTTGGACACTTTTATCAATCGAAGATGGCGATGCTTACTTGTCTAATTCAAAAAATTTCTCAATCTTAGGAGCAAATAGCATTGTAAAAATTGCTCCCGTTATGCTGGAAATTTTTGAAGCTCCATACGGTACAGACTTATGCTGGCTATATGAGGAGGGTGTTCACGTAGGATTTTATGATTTGGTGAGAGATAGAGAGACTACAATCGAGGAGATCGTTAATTGAGTATCATTTGTATCTCGACTAAGTCTTTATGATGTATTGTAAGGAACTTGTTTATACACTTTTAGTTGCAGGCAAGTTCCTGTTTTTACATTAAGTGATAATCTCCAAGGTCAGGACATGATAACAGGCGATCGTCTTTAAACAGAGGATCGAATTTGGGTTGGGATAGATGCAGCTACGACTTTGACATAAATGGGATCACTAGCTTATCTGACGAAGTTTGGCACATTGGGTCCAAACTTATTGAAGAATTTGGCAACGACAGGCAAATATGCAGATGACGTGAACGATGTATCTAAAGTTGTCTATGCGGTCAAGATCCGACCTCGGCGCTTTAGAACTTAGTGTTTGGACAAGATATGGGCTTTGGTTTCGGCAAGGCGAGCGATTATATGAATGCAAAGTTTGGTCGCAGTGGTATACCAGACTTAGAGGTAGATTTGCCAGGTGGTCTCAATCAGATTGAAATGTTGATGGGGAGAGAAAAAATGAAACATTTAGAGATAATTGGAATTCGTAATATAGAATAGTGAGAGGATAGTTTATATGAGGTTTAAATATACTGACCAAAGTGTTAAGTGGGAGAATAATGGAGAAACTATAGAAATTCACATAGAAAATATAATATTTGCAGACTTTGATAAAGATAAAAATGTTATTTTTATTGGAGTTGGAAAAAATTTTATTGCATCAGATTTTTATTATTACTCTATAGATGGGGTGTTAATACTCCAATATCATGAGTCGACTGACATTATTTCCTGGGGCTATAATAAAAAACATGAAATAGAGATTCCTAATAAAGAATCAGTCTCTTTCTACCCCAATCAAAAACTGATTTTAGTTATTTATAGAATCTCGTCTGAACTGACTTCGGTTACCGAAATGAAAATATTGGATTTATATGGTAATCTCATTTATCAAGTTAAATCTCCTGAGGGTTATACTATGGTCTATGTCACAGATGTTCTTAGTAACCAAATAAAAGTTGTTTGCGATGCAGTTATTGAGGAGAATCGAGATTCCTACGGTCGTGATTGTTTTCATTTCCTATTAGATCTAGATACAGGAAAATGGACAAAACTTGGTTTAGCATACTAATAGAGGAGCATATAAAGTTATGATTTATGCTGAAACAGGGCACTGGCCTTTATAGTAAGGTGGATTACATCATAAGAAAAGCAAAAAAATAGGGAATAAATAATCAGTGGATATTTGGTAAAAGGCAAAGGAGATAAGAATGGAATCAATTTATGTAAGTCAAAAAGATATGTTGGAAATTTGTCAAGATGGTGATAAGTATTTCTTGCGTTATCCAACTTTTAATATTACCTGCCCAGAAGTGATTAGAGAAATTCCCAAAGAAGCTGCAGATAGTTACATGTCGGGAGAACATACTGGCAAAGAGTTGATGACTTATGCGCAATATGGTTTTTGGAAATCTAAAAAACAATATACACAAGAAGAGTCGAATAAAATTTTTATACAAAATAACCCTGACTTAATTTTCAATGATTTATCTTATAACCAAAAAATATTTTCTCCTGAAGAATTTACCCAAATCGTCACCAAAGCCATTGTTTCAGAACTGGAACCTAGCGAACTTGACGCCATTGGTACAGTTGATAATCATTTGGAGCTTCTTCTAGTGGATCCAGTTGACTGGCAGGAAGAAATAGAAGCAGTCCATCTGGAAATTTTGCAAGAAAAACTCAACAACTACATCTACTTCCTCGAAAGCAAGCAGTATGTGGAGAGATATGGCGATAGTTTTGACAAAAAAGTCATCCATATCACATTCCAGTATTCTCCATCGGATAATGGACTAGCCTTCTTAGCTGCTGCTCAGAAGGTATTACAGAATACAGATATGAGTTTGAAGATAGAATTACCAGAGTGAGAAAAAACCACAGAAATTCCTCATAAATTTCTGTGGTTTTCTTTTACTCTTGGTAGGTAACAATGCCGATGATGGTATCGACAGCGCGTTCCATGGTTTCTAGGCTGACATATTCGAAGCGGCCGTGCATGTTTTCGCCGCCGGCAAAGAGGTTAGGGGTCGGGATGCCCATAAAGGAAATTTTAGAGCCATCAGTTCCACCACGGATAGGCTCGATAATAGGCTGGATGTCCAGACTTTCCATGACTGCTTTGGCGATATGGATAGGTGTCATGTCCTTTTCAATGACCTGTTTCATGTTGTAATACTGGTCTTTGAGGGTCAAGATAACGCGTTCGTTGCCCAGCTCTTGGTTCATCTTATCAGCGATGGCCCGCATAGCAGCTTTGCGATTTTCAAAAGCCTCTGTCTCAAAGTCACGGACAATGTAGCTAGCTTGAGCTTCTTCGACAGTACCGGTCAGGTTCATCAGGTGGTAGAAGCCTTGGTAGCCCTCAGTTTTCTCTGGTCGGTCGGCTTCTGGCAGTTGGTTGTGGAAGTCAATAGCCAGCTGAAGAGCGTTAACCATCTGGTCTTTAGCAGTTCCCGGATGGACATTGCGGCCTTGGAAGGTCAGTTCTGCTCCAGCAGCGCTAAAGGTTTCGTACTGGAGTTCTCCTAGAGGGCCGCCGTCTACTGTGTAGGCAAAGTCCACATCGAAGTTCTCAGCATCAAACTCATCAGCCCCGATACCGATTTCCTCATCCGGTCCAAAGCCCACTCGGATTTCTCCATGCTTGATTTCTGGATGGGCAGACAGGTATTCGATAGCAGTCATGATTTCAGCAATACCTGACTTATCATCTGCTCCCAAAAGAGTGGTTCCGTCAGTCGTAATCAGAGTTTGGCCCTTGTATTTATGGAGACTGGCGAAGTCCGCAGGATCTAAGTTAAAGCCAGATTGTCCTAGCGGAATCACACCGCCATCATAATTCTCAATGACCTGCGGCTGGATGTTCTCTGCGTTGAAGTCTGCTGTATCCATGTGGGAAATAAAGCCAATCTTGCGGGTAAAGCTAGGGTCATTGGCTGGCAGAGTTCCAATTGCAAAGCCGTTGGGCAGGTAGTAGACATTTTCCAAGCCGACCCGCTTCATCTCAGGAATGAGGACATTGTTGGCAAAGTCCACCTGACTCTGGGTGCTGGGTGTAGTTGTAGATGTCTCGTCTGAGCGCGTGTTGACCTTGACATACGTCAGGAAACGATCTAAAAGATTAGGATATTTCATAAATGCTCCTTTTTCATTTCATTTAAATCTATTTTAGCATATTCAGGGGAGAGTGAGAAATGTTTTTCGTTTCTTGGGTATAAAGGCAAAATCTAGCAATTAGTTTTATATCTTGTCAAAATCTGGTAAACTATATCTATGCAAATGGAAAAAACAATCAGCAAAGCTGTGATTTTGGGGGCTTCGGGAGGTGTAGGTCGTCAGCTGGCTAGAGAACTGGCTCAAAGGACAGACCAGCTGGTCTTGGTTGGCAGAGATGAAGCGAAGCTCACTCAGTTGCAAGAGGACTTGTCTGGAGTTAGAGCTAAGCTTTCCTGCAGAGTTTTGGATTTGCTGGATGCGGCTGCGGTAGACGATTTTGCTCAGCAGCTAGAGGCAGATCTACTGATTAATTGCTGCGGTGTGGCGAATTTTGGTCCAGCGCTATCTCTTTCGGAAGCTGCTGAAAATGCCCTCTGGCAGGTCAATTACCAAGCACCGATTCGGCTGATCAAGCAAGTTGCGGAGCGCAATTGCAAGATAAGACTTGTCCAGCTTTCATCACTAGCGGCACTTTGTCCCCATCCTTATCTGGCAGCTTACAGCGCCAGTAAGGCCGCTTTGCAGACTTACTGTCTAGCCTTGCAAGAAGAGATGCGCCTCAAAGGCTCTGAAATGAGAGTTTGTCTTTATATACTGGGACCGGTTCGGACTGCCATCTTTCCTCCAGAGCTGCAGGATGCTTTGGGTGGTGCTAAATTACAGATGAGCCTGGAGATAGCAGCACGACGCATCACCGGACTGCTCCAGCAAGGCCGTTCCTATGCTATAGTGGGCAAGAGATATCGACTACTGGCTTGGCTCATGAAGCTACTTCCGCAAAGATGGATTATCCATTTGGCTGGCGCATATCTACGAAAGGGGCTTTGAACATGAAACTTATTTTTTTCCTGCTGACATCTGCTTACCTGCTTCTCTTTATCTTGCGTTGGCTCTTGTCTTTGGCTTATTTGAAAAAAGGGCAGAGCTCTTCATCGGACTTTCAAGAGGAGCTTTATACGGTGGTCCAGCCCATCCTATCTGGTGATCCTCGTTTGGAAAATGATTTATTAGCCAATCTCCAACAGACTGAAGCAGTTGAGTTTTACTGGCTGATTGATCAGTCTGACCCAGAGGCGCAGCGAGTGGCTGACAAGATTTGTCAAAATCCTTCTTATGCCCAGCGCATTCGCATTTTTCTCATGGAGGATGTCCCCCAGGGGATTAATCCTAAGAGTTATAAGATTGAGCAGATTATAGATGAGCTGACTCGACCTTATTTGATTGTTCTCGACGACGACAGCGTCATTGATTTTTCAAAAATGGGAGAATTGGCAGCTCATCTAGGTGAGAATGTTATTTTGACAGGCATTCCCTATAATCAGGAGCGAAGTAATTTCTGGTCTAAGCTAGTAGCGGCTTTTGTCAATGGAAATTCTTTCATTACCTATTTTACCATGGCAGAAGTCAAAGCCAACCACTCGATTAATGGAATGTTCTACATCCTGCCACTTGAACTGGCTAGGGAGCAGAAGCTCTTCAGTGCTATTAAAGACTTTCTATGTGATGATTTGGCTGTAGCGGATTTTCTGCGCAGCAAGGGAGTGGAGATTATCCAGACGCGGGTGACCTGTAATGTCCGGACTACGATCAAGGATGCCAAGCAATATCTGCTGCAAATGAAGCGTTGGCTGCTTTTTAGCTCTATCTATCTGAAGGAGCACTTGGACTGGAAGGTTATTTTTTTAATTGCTCTGCCTAGTTTCCTGCCCCTTCCTGCCTTGCTCATTAGTTTCTTTCTTGGCTGGCCTTTTGTGCTGCTGGCTTTGATTTTGCTCTTGGTCAAGGCGGTTTGGATGCTGGCTTATCGTCGTCACATTCTATCCGGTCGGCCGCATCCTGATGAGGTGTTCTACGAAGTCCTGAATGATTTACTCTTGCCTTGGCTTTTCCTCTATGTCTTGCTCAGTCCGCGGGTGATTAACTGGCGGGGAAGGAAGATTCGAGTGACGGATGGGAAAATCCGCTATGAGTAAGATGAAGCAGTACTTGGATAAGTTGGATGCTCTGTCGCTAGATCAAACCATGTTGAAATCTAGCAAGGTCTTGCTTTTTCTCAGTGGCAGCAGTCATTTGGAGAGTGCTAGTCTGACTGCAGGACAGCTTGAGTTTCTTGAGCAGATTTGTCCACCGGGTTTCTCAGTGGTGGCTAGTAATTTTCCGTTTAACCAGAGATTTGAGCATGGGAGACAAACCCAAGTTTCCTTGTTAACAGCTTCCATTTCCAATATCCGTTACTATTGGCATACTCTCTACAATTCTCGCTTTCAGGAGGCTTTGCAACGGCATTTGTCTCCTTTACTAGATGCTGAGGAGGCTGTCATTATTTGCAAGAGCTCGGGGCTCAATATGCTGACTCAGTGGCTGGAGGGCTTGGCTGAGGGAAATCTGCCCTCCAGAATGAGAGTGATTGCGCTGGGGCCTGTTTCACGGAGACTCCTAAATCGTAAGGATATTGATTTGCTGGTCATCAAGGGCAGGAAGGATATTTACAGCAGATTTCTAGATGGCCATCCAGCTGATGTGATGGTGGATAGCAACCATTTTGATTATGAATACAGGGAAGATGTGAAAGGATTAGTTTATGAATGGATTAGAAAAAGTGATAAAGATTGATGTGATTAGTGTGCCATTTAGTGGGCACCTGCTGCCTACTTTGACCTTAGTCAAGCCTCTGCTGACGGATCCGCGTTTTCGGATTCGGGTCATCACTGGCTGCCAAAAGAAAGAGTTAGTGGAGGAAATTGGTTTTGACTGTCTGGCTCTCTTTCCAGAAAGACCGACAGTGATGGAAGACATCGCCAATACTCCGCAGCAAAGCAATCTTTTGATTGCCTATCAGCAGTTTCGGGCCAATTCCAGACTAATTCCAGAAGTTATAGATGAGTTAAATCGAATTTGGCAAGAGGGCGGTAAACCGGATTTGGCCATAGCGGATTTTGTTGCTTCACCAGCAGGCCTGATTTCTGATCGCTTTGGCATCCCATGGATAACCACGATTCCGAGTCCGGTTGCGATTGAGTGCCGGACGACAACTCCGACTTATTTAGGAGGCTGGAAACCTCATCAGGGTGTCCTGTACAAATTCAGAGATGCCTTGGGCAGGCAAGCTATTCGCTGTGGAAAGAAAATGGCCTTTGCTTTGGTCCGGAAGAGTTTGGGAGACTATCAAGATTTTAAACTCTATCGGGAAGATGGCACAGAAGCTATTTACTCGCCTTACTCTATCTTAGCTTTGGGCATGAAAGAGCTGGAGTTTCGAGATGATTTTCCTAAGCACCTCCGCTGGCTTGGCTACAAATGCTTGTCCTTTGATCGCTTGCCAGTAGATCATGAGTCATATTTTGAGACCGATAAGAAGCGGGTTTTAGTGACTTGCGGTACGCATTTGAAATGGGAGAAGGAGCGCATGGTGGAGCGAGCGAAAAAGCTAAGCAAACTCTACCCAGATTACCTCTTTTACGTCACCTTGGGAGAAGCTAGTGGCTTAGGCAATGCTCCGAAGAGACTTGCGGAAAACCTGCTGCTCTTTGACTATCTGCCCTATACAGATATTCTGGATAAGGTAGATTTCGCCATTCACCACGCAGGAACGGGCATCATGATGTCTTGTATTGAGCACGAGATTCCCAGTCTCATTTTGCCTCAGGATTATGACCAGTTTGACAATGCCGTTCGTGCTGAGCTAGCTCAGGTGGGGCTGGTTGCTCGCAGAAAGACTGATGCAGAAGTGCTGCGGCTTTTTAAGGAATTGATAGATCGCACGGATTGGTCTCAGTTGAAAACTCTTTCCCAGCAAAGCAAAGAATATCAGCCTACAGAGATTCTCTATCAAGAGCTGGGGCGACTGCTCAAGCTTGATTTATAACTGGAAAACTCAACAAACTATTAAAGCATACTTCCAATATTAAAGTGTCTGAATTATTAAATTTTCCTATTCTTTTCAAGGAATAGGTTTTTTGGTCTATTCAAGTCTTTTTTAAGATGTTAAAATGAAAGTGATTACAAGAAAGTCGTTGGAAAGCCAGCTTGGCTTTCTCGGAGTGACTGAAGAGGAAAGATAATGAAGAAAGCAATTCTAATGATGACTTTTGGCTCGCCAGAGGAGATTAGCTTTGAGGGAGTGGCTGAATTCTTTACCAACATTCGCCGCGGTGTCAGGCCGCAAGACCATGAAATTCAGACCCTCTATGATAACTATGTACTCATTGGTGGAACGCCTCTGCAGCGTATCAGTCTAGAAGAGGTGGAAAAGGTCCGTCAGCGTTTGGCTGGCGAGTATGCGGTTTATTTTGCCAATAAATTTTCACGTTCTTTTATACCAGATGTGATTGAGCAGATGGAAGAGGATGGTATTGAGGAATGTATCTGTTTGATCCTAGAGCCGCATTTTTCTTACTATTCTGTCATGGGTTATGAGAAGTTTATCCAGAGTGACCGCATCCGCTTTAATATCATTAAGGAATGGTATCAGGAAGAAGCTATTCTTGATTATTGGGTAGAGGAGCTGAGAAAGATTCTTACAGAAGAGGTTGGGGAAGAGACCTTCAAGATTTTCTTCTCAGCCCACAGTGTGCCTATTCTGGCATTGGATTTCGGAGATCCTTACATTGATCAGATCTATGACAATGCCCGTTTGATTGTTGAAAGGTTAGGTCTGACAGAAGAGGATTATCTCAATGTTTGGCAAAGCGAGAGTGACATCGGGCTCCCTTGGATCAAACCTGACGTGCTGGACTACATGCGCCAGCAAGAAACGCATCCGAAGCATTATATTTTTGTGCCGATTAGTTTTATCAGTGAGCATATAGAGGTCCTTTTTGACAATGACGTGGAGTGTAAGGAACTTTGCGAAGATCTGGGAGTTGCCTATCATAGACCGCCTATGCCCAATGCAGATGCCCGTTTAATTGACGCCCTGATTCAAACTATCCGCCGCCATGAGCATGAACCCTTCAAAGAATGTTTTCCAGAAGAAGAAACCTTCGATGAATTACAGCCGTCGGAGGAGAGCAGCCAGATTCTTGCAGAGGATGAAGAGCTGAAAATGCCAGATTTCGTCAAGAAGCTGATTGAGAAAAAAGGCCGCGAGAATGTTAAGATTCCATATTTTGTCAAGAAAATGTTGGAGAAAGCTGGAAAACTGCCCAAGAGTTGATTGTTCATATTCGTTGATGACTTTATAAGATCATTCTAGAAGGAGAAAATGTGAGACTTTGGCACCAAGATTTGATTGAAAGACTTCCGCGCCAGCAGCTTTTAGGCCAGCATCGAGAATGCGCAGCCTTACGAGGACGAGGGTGGGGCAAGCCGCATGCGACGGTCAACTACGTTTTTGAGCACAGTCCTTATTGCCTGTATGCTTATCATCTCTTGATTATGGCGGAGATGCAGAAGCGGGGCTATCAGCCAGACAGCCTTTGGCTGGACAAGGAATACCGTGGCAAGACCTGTCCACCTTACCAGGAGTTGCTAGCTGAGGAGCTTGAACATCCCATTTATCCGGAGCATGACGCATCCTATCTGCAAGAATGCCTGGAAAATCTCAAAGAGAAGGGGATGGATATTGTCTGATTTCCAAGTACCAAGACGGCATCGTGTTAAGGTTATAGAACAACAAAAAGGAAGATATAGTGCTCTTCCTTTTTTATATGTTTTTTGTGATAAAATATCAGTGACTTTTAGGAACTCGAAATTTTTTTAAATTTGCTGAGTTGTAATTATTGGCATTACAATTCCATGTGTTATAATTTAAGATGTAACAAAGAATGTTACAATAAAAATTTGTAACTTAAAAGGAGGAATATAATATGGCAAACATTACAATTTTTGGACAAGGAAATATGGGACAAGCAATCGCAAGTGTATTCACTTCAGGTGGACATGAAGTTGATTTTGTAGGTAAAGAAGGTCTTACAAAACGTGCGGGTGATATTGTTGTATTGGCTGTTCCATACGCTGCAATTGCAAGCATTCTTGAAGCTAATAAAGCAGCGCTCGCTGGAAAAATCTTAGTAGATATTTCTAACCCTGTAAACTTTGAGAATATGGATGAATTGCTTACACCGGCTGGGAGTTCAGCAGCAGAAGAAATTGCTAAGTTAATTCCTGAAGCTCGTTTGGTCAAAGCTTTTAACACAAATTTTGCGGCGACAATTGCTTCGAAACAAGTCGCTGATAAAGCAAAAACATCTGTTCAATTGGCATCTGATGACCAAGAAGCTAAGAAGATTCTTGCTGGATATATCCAAGAAGGTGGTTTAGATACGATTGATGCGGGCGAGCTCAAACGTGCCCGTGAATTAGAGGCAATGGGATTCTTGCAAATAACACTTGCCGTACGTGAGAAAATCAACTGGACAGCTGGTTTTGCTGTTATTAAATAAAGAAAAAATTAGCCTCAAAGCAGGCTAATTCTTAGACTGAAAACAAAATCCTCAGAAGTTTCACTTCTGGGGATTTATACTTTTACGGATTCAAAATAAACTTCTCGATAGCTGTAGCAACCCCATTTTCCTCGCAGCTATCCGTGACGGCATCGGCTAGGCTTTTGACATGGTCTGAAGCATTGCCCATAGCTACACCGAGACCTGCATAGTCCAGCATTTCGATGTCGTTATTGGCATCACCGATTGCCATGATTTCTTGAGGATTGACGTCCAATTGTTTAGCCAATCGCTCTAGGGCAAAGGCTTTGGTCACACCAGATGGCATGGCCTCGTAAATGACCGGCTGAGAGCGAACACCACTGAAACGCTGGCAGATTTCTTGGCCAAAGTCAGCTTCAAAAGCATCTACCTGCTCTTGGCTGCCTAAAAACATAGCTTGAAACATTCTGTGTTGACCACTGCAAGCCTCTTCAAGGCTAATCTCGGTTGGAGTGGTGAATACTAAGCTAGAATCATTCACGACATAGGAACTGGCTTTTTCTCCGACAACGAAATAATGCTCTTCATCAAAGAGAGTCAGCTGGACAGGGCTATTTTCAGACAGGGAGTAGAGATAGCGAATATCCTGACCGCTAAGCTCTTGCCAGTCCACCAGACTCCAGTCGCTGGTCTGGTGTGTAGCGCAGCCATTGTCCACGATGACATATTCGTTTTCTTGTGCAAGGCCCAGCTTGTCATAATAGGGCTTGACACCAACCAAGGGACGGCCTGTGCAGAGAACCAATTTGACTCCTTTTTCAATAGCTCGGTGCAGAGCATCGATGTGAGCCTGGGAAATCTTTTTTTGAGAATTCAAGAGAGTTCCATCCATATCAAGTGCAAGTAATTTTATCATTGTTTATCTCCAAAATTATTCTGTGATAAGTATAGCATAATTTACAGAGAAAGTCCGAGTCAATAGGAAAAATCACTGGTCTTGTGTTATAATAAATAGAATACCCTAAAAGGATGAGAAAAATGAATTTAGAAGATTTGAAAAAACGTCAGGAGAAGATTCGCAATTTCTCCATCATTGCCCACATTGACCACGGGAAATCAACCTTGGCTGACCGGATTTTGGAGGCAACCGAAACGGTTTCCAGCCGGGAAATGCAGGCCCAACTCTTGGACAGCATGGACTTGGAGCGGGAGCGCGGTATCACCATTAAGCTCAATGCTATCGAGCTCAATTATACTGCCAAGGACGGCGAAACCTATATTTTCCACTTGATTGACACGCCGGGACACGTGGACTTTACCTATGAGGTATCGCGGTCGCTAGCGGCCTGTGAAGGGGCGATTCTGGTCGTGGATGCGGCTCAGGGAATTGAAGCTCAGACCTTGGCAAATGTCTATCTAGCGCTGGACAATGACTTGGAAATCCTGCCAGTTATCAATAAGATTGACCTTCCAGCTGCGGACCCAGAGCGGGTGCGGACAGAAATTGAAGACGTGATTGGGTTGGATGCAAGCGAAGCCGTGTTGGCTTCTGCCAAGGCTGGCATCGGAATTGAGGAAATTTTAGAGCAGATTGTGGAGAAAGTTCCAGCACCGACTGGAAATGTTGAAGCACCACTAAAAGCCTTGATTTTTGACTCAGTCTACGATGCCTATCGTGGGGTAATCCTGCAAGTACGGGTTATGGACGGTGTGGTCAAGCCAGGAGATACCATTCAGCTCATGAGTAACGGTAAAACCTTTGACGTGACTGAGGTCGGAATCTTTACGCCTAAGGCTATTGGCCGCGATTTCCTAGCAACAGGGGATGTTGGTTATATCGCAGCCTCTATCAAGACTGTACAGGATACCCGGGTCGGGGATACAGTGACCTTGGCGGACAATCCAGCTGCAGAGCCACTAGCTGGCTATAAGCAGATGAATCCTATGGTCTTCGCTGGTCTCTATCCGATTGAATCCAATAAATACAATGACCTGCGCGAGGCGCTCGAAAAGCTCCAGCTAAACGATGCCAGTCTGCAGTTTGAGCCGGAAACATCTCAGGCATTGGGATTTGGATTCCGCTGTGGTTTCTTAGGCTTGCTACACATGGACGTCATTCAGGAGCGCTTGGAGCGTGAATTTAATATTGATCTGATTATGACGGCGCCATCCGTTATCTATAAGGTCAATATGACGGATGGTGCTTCCCTTGATGTGTCCAATCCGAGTGAGTTTCCGGATCCGACCAAGATTGATTCCATTGAGGAGCCTTATGTCAAGGCGCAGATTATGGTACCGCAGGAATTTGTCGGAGCAGTGATGGAGTTGGCTCAGCGTAAGCGCGGTGACTTTGTGACCATGGACTATATCGATGATAATCGGGTCAATGTCATCTATCAGATCCCGCTTGCTGAAATCGTCTTTGACTTCTTTGACAAGCTCAAGTCCTCTACTCGTGGCTATGCTAGCTTTGACTATGAAATCTCTGAGTATCGCTCGTCCAAGCTGGTGAAGATGGATATTCTCCTCAATGGCGATAAGGTTGATGCTCTCAGCTTTATCGTTCACAAGGAATTTGCCTATGAGCGTGGTAAGCTGATTGTAGACAAGCTTAAGAAAATCATTCCTCGTCAGCAGTTTGAAGTACCCATCCAGGCAGCCATCGGACAGAAAATCGTGGCTCGTACAGACATCAAGGCTCTGCGTAAGAATGTCTTGGCCAAGTGTTATGGTGGTGACGTTTCTCGGAAGCGCAAACTCCTAGAAAAACAAAAAGCCGGTAAAAAACGCATGAAAGCTATCGGATCTGTCGAAGTCCCACAAGAAGCCTTCCTCAGTGTCCTGAGTATGGATGAGGAATAAAGTCTTATCTCTCTAGGTAATATATCCCAAAAGGAGAAAATCATGAAACGCTCGTATCTGCTTGGAGCAGTTCTGGTATTAACTTCACTTACTCTTGCATCGTGTGCCAATTCTGGACAAAAGACTGGTCAATCTAGTTCTTCAACCAGTTCCAGTGCACAAGTGAAAAAGAAGTCTTCAAATTCTTCTTCTAAAAAAAGCAAGAACAAAACCAATCAAGAAACAAAACGTGTTGGTTCTCCAGAGTTTGGTTATATCGATATCCCAAGTAAATGGATTAAATTTTTTGATGCAGAGGTTGAGGGACTTATCCAATACACCGACGGTTCTGCTTATAATATCGTTACCATGAATGCTGTTTCCAAGGCAGAAGCTGAAGTAGCAGATGGTGAGACTTTCAATGCAGAAACAATTGCTCAGCATGTAGCCTATAATTGGAGTCAAAAAGATAATATTGAGAAGATGTTGGGCTCTAAAAGTACTGTCTCAGGAATAGAAGCCTTTCAAATAAACATCATTCTGAAATCGGGGCAACTTGCTAATACATTAGTTTTCCAAAAAGATGACAAAGTCTATATACTATCCTTTGAAGGCGACGAAGAAACTCTTGATGATTTCATTACAAACATGAAAGATACTTGGAGCCTTGATGGCAAGGGAGCAGTAAGCGAATAATAGTTTAAAAAACAAGAGGCTTATTTATTAAGTCTCTTGTTTTTTCAGTGTAGAAGCTAATTATGCTTCACAAAAAGATAGTAACAAATCAGAAAAAACGTTCGACTACTATCAAATCTAAGTAAAAAGACTTACAGAAATTTGTAGGTCTTTTATCAAAATCCGAACGTTAGGAAATCTTTTTTGGATTTTACTTGACATTTTCTGAAATAGGAATATGATAAAATGTGAACACTGCATAAGACAATCTTGTGCGTGTTTGAAAATAATAGAGCGTTGCATCCGTAAGTCAATTTGACACGGCTCTTAAAAAACAAAAGGAGAAAGAATGAATACTTATATCCAAAAGAAAATCGCAAACATGAAGCTGACGCTTTCTGAAATGTCTGGTGGCTACAAACGAATGGTGACTAGCATGAAGAAGCTCGGCTTTTCTGGTACCTTGAAGCTTATCTGGGACGATTTGTTTGCTCATCGCAGTCTAGGTCAATGGGTTTATCTCTTGATTCTAGGGAGTTTTCCGCTCTGGCTAGAGCTGATATATGAACATCGCATCGTGGATTGGACGGGGATGATTTGTAGTCTGACTGGGATTATCTGTGTGATCTTCGTCTCTGAAGGACGGGCTAGCAATTACCTCTTTGGTTTGATCAATTCTGTGATTTACTTGATTTTGGCTTTGCAGAAAGGTTTCTATGGCGAGGTCCTGACGACTCTTTACTTTACAATCATGCAGCCAATTGGACTCTTGGTGTGGATTTACCAAGGTCAGTTCAAAAAAGAAAAGCAAGAGTTTGTTGCTCGTAAGCTAGATGCCAAAGGATGGACAAAGTATCTATCGCTTAGTGTGCTTTGGTGGTTGGTCTTTGGCTTGATTTATCAGTCTGTGGGTGCCAATCGTCCTTATCGTGATTCAATCACAGATGCGACAAATGGTGTAGGGCAGATCTTGATGACGGCTGTTTATCGCGAACAGTGGATTTTCTGGGCAGCGACCAATATTTTTTCTATTTACCTCTGGTGGGGTGAAAGTCTTCAGATTCAAGGGAAATATTTGATCTATTTAATCAACAGCTTGGTCGGATGGTACCAGTGGAATAAGGCCGCTAAAAAAGCATAGTCCTATAAACGGAAAAGAAATCGGATGTGACAATGTCTCTCTTTCCTTTCGTCCTAAAAATATGGTAAACTAGTATTAGTAAAATTTATTAGATTTAGGAAGGAATGACCATGAAAAAGAAGTACTTTCTGCTCTCCCTGATAATCTTAGCCGGCCTCTCCCTGTCCTCTTGTAGCCTTATTAAGAGCTATAGCAGTCGGAAAGCATCTGATTCTTCCAGTCGGGTTTCCCTGAGAGATGACAGCGATACAAGCAGTAGTAGTCGTAGAGAAAAAGATTCGTCAAAGACAACTGGTACTATGCGCGTCGGCTCTGATGATTATGGCTATATCAGTATTCCTGATAATTGGATTAAGTTTACAGACGTAGATGGTGGTGACAGCGTCCAGTATACGGATGGAAGTGGCTATAACATTGTCACGATGAACGCTTATACAAAAGAAAAAGCCAATATCGGAGAAGGTGAAGAATTCAACGCTGAAACTATTGCCCAACGGATCGCTTACCACTGGAAGGATAATAAGGAAGTCGATGATTTTTGGGGAGCAAAGAGTACAGTAGCTGGAAATGAAGCCTTTCAGATTAATGTTGTTTTAAAATCCACTCAAAACCTAACGGTTTGGGTCTTCAAACAAGGCGATAAGGTCTATATGATGTCCTTTGAAGGCGATGAAGACACTCTGTATGAATTTATCCCTTATATCGAAGATACGTGGAGCGTCAGCAAGGACGGTGGAAAAAGCATTTAGAGACCGCATTTGATAATTGCTCTCTAAGTTCATAAAAAGCAAATCTGGGACTCGTTCTCAGATTTTTTTGTGAGATGGAATATCTAATATTCTTTAAGTTTGACAACATTTAAGAGCGCTCATTTTATGATATAATAAAAAGAATTTGAATACAGAAAGAAAAATATATGACTCAAGAAATCGACCTTGAAAAATACCATCAACTAGCTTTGCAGAAGCAGAAAGAGCACCGAAAATTTTTAGCCAGTCTCAAGAAAAAGCCACCAAAAAATCTAGATAAGATTGCCCAGCAAATCCATGATGAGGTCTTTGAGGAGATTGACTGTACAGCCTGTGCCAATTGCTGTAAGACGCTGGGACCAGACTTTAAGGATGCCGATATTGTCCGTATTGCCAAGTATTTCAAGATGAAGCTGCCGGCTTTTGAAGAGGAGTTTCTACAGGTGGACGAAGACGGTGACAAGGTTTTCAAGGCTATGCCTTGTCCTTTTTTAGGTGGAGACAATCTCTGCTCAATCTACGATGTCCGTCCCAAGGCCTGCCGAGAGTTCCCTCACACAGACCGCAAGAAGATTCATCAGATTAATCATCTGACAATCAAAAATACCCTGACCTGTCCAGCGGCTTATCTCTTTGTGGAGAAGCTGCGGGATAGGTTGTAAAATCCCCCCTCTAAATCTTGTACAAAAATTCTAGGGCAGAAGTATCTTATATCTGTTAGACTATAGATAGGAGGTAAGAAGAAAAGAATATGATGCATCAATTCAATCGAACCATGGAATATCTGGAAAGTAAGCTGGACGCAGAAGTGGATTTGCAGAAATTTCAGCAGCTATCGGGCTATTCTTATGCTCTCTTTAGCAGGCTCTTTTCCATCCTAGCAGATATGACTTTAGCGGAATACTTGCGCAATCGCAGGCTGTCAGAAGCTGTGACAGACTTGCGGGAAAGCTCTGAGAAAGTCATTGACATAGCGATGAAATACGGCTATGAGTCTGCCGATGCTTTTAGCGCAGCCTTCAAGAAATTCCATGGTGCGACTCCCTCAGAAGTTCGAAATGGAAAACCTTATCGCGTCTTTCCTAGACTTCAATTATCCTTAAAGATTACAGGAGGAAAGAACATGGATATCAAGATTCAAAAGAAACCTGCTTTTACCGTAGCAGGCGTCCTATTGGAAGCTATTGACAATAGCCAGTGCCCGTCTGCATGGGAGCAGCTCTATGCTAATCACAGCATTGAAAGCCTAGAAAGTCTGGGCAGTGGCCAATTCTTTGGCGTCTGCACTGATGTTAAAGAAGGCGAAATTATCAACTATATGGCCGCTTATGATGTGACGGATAAAGCGAAAGCAGAAGAACTAGGTCTGTCAATCAAGGAAATCCCGGAAGCTGAATATGCCATCGTGCCAGTCAAGGGGGCTATACCAGCCAGCATCCACCATGCTTGGAAATACGTCTTAGAAGTCTTTTTTCCAGAAACTGGCTATCGCCACTCAGGAGCACCAGATTTTGAAGTTTACACCGAGGGTGATATGTCCTCCCCAGACTATCAAATAGAACTCTGGATACCTGTGGTGAAATAAAATGGTGCTTGCAAGTCATTTTTTAGGTGTTGATTACAGAGGAGGATGATGCTATGCAGATGTATTTTGGGGACGTTTCTCTTTGTTATACATATTCACTTGCGATGGTACTGCATTCGTATGGTTATGATGTTCGCCCTGAGTTTTTGGAAGCCATTATGGTAATGGGAAATGGCGCTAGTATTGTAAAGGAAGATGAAAAACACCCGCTAGTCTTCTTTGATAATGGGATGCCAGATAGTTCTATCAGTCATTCTTTAGACATTCTGGGTTTTACATATGATGAATACTATATAAAGGATTCAAATGAGGTGAATCTTCTCTCTATCAGAGAAAAGTTAAGTAAGTTCTTACTTAGTGGGGCAGTTGTTCTTGGCCCTTTGGACATGGGTTATCTCACTTATAATCCCAATCATATTCATTTGTATGAGGTGGACCATTTTGTTTCAGTTTATGATCTAGATGATGAGTTTATCTATTTCCATGATCCAGCGGGTTTTGCTTGTATGAAAATGAGTTTGTCAGAATTTGCGAATGCCTGGGAAGCTAAAAATATCGACTATAAAAGAGGTTCTTTCTCCATGTGGGGAAACTTTAAAAAAATCAAATCTCCTACTTCCAAAGAGATTTACCAGAAAACATCTATGTTGATGAAGCAACAATATGAACGTGGCGAGGAGAATGTGATCAAAAGATATGCTAAGTCGGTAGCGGACAATGGCTTGAATGAAGAACAAAAACATCTTCATCAATACTTTAGTTTCAAATTAGCTTCTATCAGAAATCTATACATGAGCAACTTCTTAAAAGACCACGATACGGTCAGATCTGAACTAAAAGAAAATTTAGCAAAATTGTTCGGCCAAGCTCATCTATGTTGTATCAAGGAAGATTACCAGAAACTATCAGAAGTCTTGTTTGATATTGCAGCACTAGATAATAAATTTAGAGATTTGTGCCTTCGCTATAAAGTAGAGTAGAAGAAGTGGGAAAAACGAAAATGCTGTTTGGTAATGCAGCAGAATCAAAACAAGAGCCACCAAACTATCAAATGAAAGTCTGGATTCCAGTAGTGGAATAGATTAGAAATCAGCCGTTCATTTTTGAGCGGCTGGTTTTTTTATGGCTTGTGGTATAATGAAGCTGCTACAATTACAGAAAGGATTTCTACCTTGTCATACAAATTTCTACTTTTCGACCTTGACCATACATTGCTGGATTTTGATACAGCGGAAGACATTGCCCTGACTCATTTTTTGGAGGAGCAGGGCGTGACGGAGATTCAGACCTACAAAGACTATTATATTCCCATGAACAAGGGGCTTTGGCGGGAACTGGAGCAGGGTAAAATCACCAAGCCTGAGCTAGTCAATACTCGCTTTTCTCGTCTTTTCGCTCATTTTGGCATTGAGAAGGATGGCGCCGAGTTAGCCCTTCTCTATCAGCAGCATATTGCTCAGCAAGGACAAACCTACGCTGGTGCTAGCGAGCTTTTGGACAGTCTGACAGAAGCTGATTATGAGATTTACGGAGCGACCAATGGCATCACGGCTATTCAGAACGGTCGCATGGCCCATTCCGACATTGCGCCCTATTTTAACCATATTTTCATCTCGGAAAAGATGGGGACTCAGAAGCCCGAAGCTTTGTTTTATGAAAAAATAGCAGAGCAGATACCAGATTTCGCCCTGTCTCAGACTTTGATGATTGGAGACTCCTTGACGGCAGATATTGCTGGCGCTAATAATGCTGGACTGGACTCTCTCTGGTACAATCCCAAGCAGCTAGAAAATGAAAGTCTTTTTCAGCCGACCTATGCCGCCTATTCTTATGACGACATTATCAGACTCTTGGTCCCATAAGGAGACTGCAAATGAAAAAAATCCTCGTTTTATTTTCACTTCTTGCCAGTTTGTTGCTACTGACTGCTTGTTATGCTAAGAAAGAAGAAGTCAACGAAAGCATACGAACAACGAAGGCTCTTTTTAAAAAGCTCCCTTTTCAGCCCGTCAAGGTTAGTTCTGATGGCAGTTATCATTACGAGGGAGGTGGTGCGACAATTGATTTGTATTTCACCGAGGAAGATATCCAAAAGTATCCTATTCTAAAATACCACCCAGATCGAAAGGGCAGTAAAATCGAATTTTATGAGATATTTTACGGAGAGCGAACAGCAGATCAGCTACTGGATTGTTTGGTAAACCAAGAAATAACTAGCTTAATTGATGAGATTGAGGGCGAAATGGAAGATGACATGACAGCTGAATGCCAGCAAAAATCAGGATTTGACAGAGCTCAATTTCAGACTATAAGCGTTTCGTCCTCTAAAAAAGTTGATGATTCAGAAAGCCTAAATAAATATCTCATGCTATATAGTAAGTTTTTAGTCGAATTCAGGAATAATCCAGAAAATCATGATAAGCTAAAAGAGATTGTCAAAAAAATGGATAAATCTGATCTATTAAAATGGTTTTTCGAATTTCATTCAGACCAAGTGCTGGATGAGAAAAGTATATCTGAAGATGAAGTAAAAACTAGGTCTTATAATAGTCGTAGTGGAGACACAGAGTATTATGCACCAGAGACCATTAATAAGTATATGGATTTAGGTGCTTTTCCTAAAGACGCTTCAGTCAAATTGTTTTTTAAAAAATATGAAAACCTTTCTGAACAGATAGTTTTAAACAACCAAAAAGACTAATCTAAAAAAATTTTAACTCTGTCAAGAAAAAAACTTGACAGCTTTTTTTAATCTGCTATAATAGAACATGTGCTTAATAGCTCTGCTATTTCACCAAAAGAAAAAAATAAAGAAAAGAGACCTTAATAATGGCAGTAAAAATCCGTTTGACTCGTATGGGTTCTAAGAAAAAACCTTTCTACCGTATCAATGTTGCAGATTCACGTTCACCTCGTGACGGACGTTTCATCGAAACAGTTGGTACTTACAACCCACTTGTAGCTGAAAACCAAGTGACTTTGAAGGAAGACCGTATCCTTGAGTGGTTGGGCAATGGTGCACAACCTTCTGATACTGTACGCAACATCCTTTCAAAAGAAGGCGTATTGAAGAAATTCCACGATTCAAAATACTCTAAATAATAGAAGCGTAGGTTGACATATGGACACGATTGAAAATCTAATTATTGCGATAGTGAAACCTTTGATTTCACAGCCAGATGCCTTAACTATCAAGATTGAGGATACACCTGAATTTTTAGAATATCACCTGGATCTTGATCAGAGTGATGTTGGACGTGTAATCGGTCGTAAAGGTCGTACTATCTCCGCTATAAGGACGATTGTTTACTCTGTCCCAACTGAATATAAAAAAGTTCGCATTGTTATTGATGAGAAGTAAGAAGAACGGGACCGGTGTGTCCCGTTTTTTCGTGAAGAGCGGAAGATATTTTCTTGCTATTTTATGGTTTTAAAAATTTATGAAATATTGGAATATTAATAAATATAAAAACAAAATTAATACTGTTGAATTTTATAAACATTTATATGAGGCTCATGATGTCAATGACTACATCAAGTTATTGAAATTATCTGGGGTTTTTACAAGTGGAAATTCTAGTGATGGTACTAAACTTATAGCTAAATATATTTTAGTGAAGAAATTTTTTATATTGAATGAACAGATTGTAAATAAATTTCTATATGAGGTCTCAATCTTGAATCAACTTTATGAGATGATTCAGATTGAAAAAAAATCTCTTTTAGATAGCAAAAAGAAAAATATTCTACAATCATCATTATACTACGCACAAGCATACTATGAATTTTTTAAGAATGGTAACAACAGGCTTACAGATTTAAGTGATGGAATTGAAGAAATTTGGTTAAGATTAGGAGATGTTTTAAAAGATTCACTTCGAAAAAAGACAGTCTTTAAATGGGAAAAAGGCGCTAGTTTAACTCAGTCAGAAATTGAAAATATTTTTTCTATTTTTAGTCGCTTAAATATTTTTAGTTTAGTAATTGACTTATGGACATACAGTGACATTGAATTTAAGATTTATGATAACGAAATTCATATTAAAGAGATAGGTGATTTTAGTATAAAACGATTATATGCTTTGGCAACTTATTTAGATTTAAAAGATTTTAGAGCTCTTTTGGCTAGAAAACCCAATCTTGATTTTGATACTAAATTAGAAAAATTTGATGAAAAACGAAGTTTATATAAATTATTAGAGAAGCAGGTTAAAGAATATTTTTATACTAAAAATTTTGAAGAAGAATATGATGGTATTAAACTAAGACAGTGGATGGATGCTTATTGGCTTTTATACGAATTATGCTTTGAATCCGATGAAAGAATTGTAGTAATTTCAAAGAACAAATTAAGAGAGCTATTTTTTGATAAAGGGCTGCCAGAATACTTGCTTAAGCAACTGATTTTTAAAACTTCTTCTAGAGATTTATATGATAGTCCACTTATAGAGTTTGAAGAAGTTTATGTTCTACTATCTAGTTTGGTTTTGTATACAGATTTTTCAAGAACAATTTTATCTGTTATATCAAAAAACCAACAAAGTAAAGAGACTGGAATAAATCAAAAAGGAAGAAATTTTGAAATTCATATTAACAGCTTAGCAAAAAAACAATTTTCTAAACAGTCTGGTGGGATAAAACGGAATATTGATGGGGAGACATATGAAATTGACGGAATATTTTTTAAAGATGAGACATTAGTTATTCTAGAAGCTAAAACACAAAATCAACCAACTAATATCATTGAGTTCTATAAGAATGAGGCTGAGTTAAATAATTATATAGAAAAATTTAAAAGAAATTCTAAATATTTTACTGAAAATGAGAAAAAAATAATGGCAAAAAAACTTGGGATATATAGTAGTGATATAAAAAGAGTGATAAATATGTTTGTGTCCAATGTTAGTCAGTATAATTCAAAACAAGATGAAGTATATATTATTGATGAGATTGATTTTTCTAATTTTATGAATAGGAGAACTCCTAAGATTCATATTAGTGAAAAAGGTAATATACACTCTATAGATATATTGCCTCAATTGTATTCTGGTGAGGCAACTGTTGAACAATTATTAAATCTTTTACAATCAAATCATAAAAGAGAATTGATTACGCAAAGAATAAAATATAGAAATATACAGTGTAACATAGGTGATAAAACGATCTCATTAAGTTTTAAGATATTAGAAGATATCAATGATACTATTTTGTAGTTTTGATAAAATTATCTAATTATGTCAAATGTGGAAGGATTTTTGGAAAACCTCCAAGAAAACTAGGAATATTCTCTTTTCAGTAATAAAGGAGTTTTTCACCTAGTTTAGGCTAGCTAGTAATAGAGAAAGAGAAAGCAATGAAACCAGAAGATTATGCTTGGAACGCCCATGAACGAGAGTGTTATGAGAATGGACAAGTGAGTCTACCCAGCCCTTACAAGATCAAGATTCTTGATTATTGTCAAAAAAGATTGAAACTGGAGCAAATCTTGGTTCAGCTTCCTCAGAAGCAGCTTGCTCAATGGGCAATGGAACATGCCACTCGATTTATAGCTCTGATAGATATTGGTGACGATCTTAAAAAACAGCAAATCTTGACTCAAGTTCAGGAAGTGTTTGAGGCGCGACTTGAGGATAAAGTTTCTGCCTATGAGCTGAGAAAGGCTGGTTTCTTAGCTCAGCAGCTGTCGCAGCAAGCCAAATCACCAGTTAGTAAGTATGCCGCGCGTGTCTTTGCCCAAGCGGTTGCAACAGCCCACATGCGAGGTCATGCCATTGTCTCGGCTGATTATGCTGTGAAAGTAATAAATCTGCAGAGTCCAGATGATATGCAAGCAGTTGTCAGAGAAAGAAAGCAACAGATAGAACTGGCCAAAGAATGGCAGAAAAGTATAAATGAAATCTAGAATGGAGGCAATAGGATGGACCATATCGAAAGAACTGATGCTAAGATATTCTATCGGATAGAAGGGCGAGGTCATAAAGAAACGCTTGTGCTCCTGCATGGTCTGAGTGCTGACTCGTGCATGATTCAGCCTCAGATAGATTTTTTTAAGGATCGCTATCAGGTTATTGCGCCTGATTTACGAGGAAATGGGCAATCAAACCAGCTGACTTGTCAGGCGGATCAGGTTTTAGATATACAGGCAGCAGATGTGCTGGCGATTTTGGAAAAAGAAGGTATCAGCCAAGCCATTATCGGAGGGACTTCCTATGGCGGTATCTTAACCATGCACCTCATGACTCAAAATCCGCAAATCTTTAAGGGAGCTTTCTTGTGCGATACTTTTTGTGCGACGGATTTGTCGCCAATGATGAATACTCTGGCTCAACTTACGGCTCCTTTGGTGAAATACTCATGGTTTATGAAGCTATTAACCTTGCCGATTTATAAACGATGGCCTTTAGCTCGCTCTTATTTTGTTGATTTATTCGACCGGATGCGACCTGAGGAGTCTGTTTTGCAGCGCAGGGCAATTGAAGCCATTGATTATCGTGCTGCCTTGGATAAATGCAAGATTCCTACACTTTTGCTGGCGGGGGATTTTTCAGGGAAATTAGTCCAAATGATGAAAACAACTAAGAAACATCTTAGTCATGCTCAAGATGTTGTCATTGCTGATTCTTTTGATCCGTCAAATCTATGTCAACCAGCCAAGTTTAATGCTTTGCTGGAGGACTTTGCTAAACAGGTTTTCGAAGAGAGTGTCTAACACCTCTAAGGCAAAACTAGCAACTGCCTCTTGTAACACGGAGCTTTATTGAATATAAAAAAATTTTGGTATATAATTTTGGGTATTGGTATGCCATTATTCCACTAGTAAAATAGCTAGCTCTCAGATAGTAGTGTGTGCCCAGATAATATTTTTAAGAATTGATTGGAAACATTATGAAAGAAAGAATAATCAAAACGAAAGTAGGACAGCTATTTGTATCTTATCAAACTGCGGAAAAGATTGCTGTATTTTTAAGCGGTGCAGGGAGTCTGCCGACCTATGAAAATTTTTTGCCAGTCATTCGGAAGTTACCTAAAAATTGGGGCTATTTAACAATAGATTACCCTAATGCTGGCCAAAGCCCACTGGAAAATCAAGAAAATTTTGTTTTGGACGATTTGGTTCAATCTATTATAGAGGTTTTATCGCATTTTAAAGTCCTCCAGTATGCTGTTTGCGCGCACAGTATTAGTGGTCTTGTAGCAGTAAAAATTGCTGAGTCAGAGCCGTTTTGTCAGGGACTAATCTTGATTGAGCCGACCACTTACTCTGTTCTATATGGAGAATTAGCTCAGAATCCTTATCCCGAATTTTTATCCTTACAGGAGAAAGTTTAGACGCTCGGTGGAGGATATGAATATCTGAAAAAAATAGGTCAAGAGAGTTTTTCAGCAGCTGATTTTAAAATCTTATGGGCTAAGGCAGAAAGGAGTTCAGATAGATTAAAATCTGTACAAGAAGGATTTCAACATTACTGCAGTATCGCAGAAAGCGATTTTCAGAACTTAGATATCTCTTTTCAATTCCCAATTTTTATCCTGAGTCAGGCCTATCGAGAACAAGAATATAAAGATTCCGAATTTGCTTCACAAAATATCCAGATAATTTTCGGAAGCAGCCATCATTATTTACATTGGAGTCAGTCAGAAAAGATAGTTGAGCTTTTTTTGAAGTGTGATGGACAAGAGGTATACAAGCTTTAAATGGTATATCGAAAGCGGGAGTAAATATATATGCAAAATAGCTGAGATTTTTATCTCAGCTATTTAGTACGCATTTATGAGAGTTTTATCCTAGAATCTCAGCAATAGCATCTCGAATTTCCTGAACGGTTGCGGATTTGCTATGGTCACTGGTATCAAACTCAATGTATTTGCCATCAGCATCAACAGTTCCACCTACAGGCCCTTCGGATCCGTCCACAGATGTTCCGATGGCTGGTGGCAAACTTTTATCCGCATCATCAGTATCAATAACTATGATGCGAGTATTGGACTCGAGATCATCTATCATTGGAAGAGACGATGCGGAGGTCATGTTCTGACTAGCATAGTATTCTAGAAAAGCCTTGATGGTTCGATTGTCAATTTGAGCAATTTTTTCATCAAGGGCTGAGAGATTTCTAGTTTCCCTCGTTTCATTTTCCATTGCTTGGCCTTTTTTGACCTGTGTCAAAGCAGTCAGACTGGCGGCTGTTGTGGCTAGAATAGCAGTAGAGAGCAGGAGTTTACTTAACTTTTTTCCCATAGTCGTCACCAACTTCTTTCTAGTTTTGCGTAAACACACTTGAGTGTTTATAGTGTTGTGGCTCTATATGTATAATTATACATTAAACAGCAATTTTAATCAAATAAATATAGGCAAGGGAAATCCCTCTTATCTCCCTTGTACATTCCCCTATATCATGATAAAATACTAGGCAGAGTATAATATGTTGGAGTCGAGATGAATTATTTTAATGTTGGAAAAATCGTCAATACACAAGGTCTGCAAGGTGAGATGCGGGTTTTGTCAGTGACGGATTTTGCAGAAGAGCGTTTTAAAAAAGGTAATATCCTTGCCCTGTTTGACAAGAAGGATCAGTTTGTCATGGATGTGGAGATTGCTAGTCATCGTAAGGTCAAGAACTTTGATATTATCAAGTTTAAGGGGATGTACCACATCAATGACATTGAGAAATTTCGTGATTTTACTCTGAAAGTCCGAGAAGAAGATTTGACGGACTTGGAAGATGGTGAATTTTACTACCATGAAATCATCGGTCTTGAAGTCTATGAAAATGACCTTCTTCTTGGTAGGATTAAGGAAATTCTGCAGCCAGGAGCTAATGATGTCTGGGTTGTCAAACGCAAAGGCAAGCGTGATTTGCTTTTACCATACATTCCGCCAGTGGTACTGGGGATTGACATTGAGCAAGGTCGCGTTGATGTAGAGATACCGGAAGGACTGGACGATGAAAATTGATATTTTGACTCTCTTTCCGGAGATGTTTGCTCCCTTGGAGCACTCGATTGTAGGTAAAGCGCGGGAAAAAGGCCTTTTAGAAATCAACTACCACAATTTCCGAGAGAAGGCAGAAAAATCGCGGCATGTAGATGACGAGCCATACGGCGGAGGTCAGGGTATGCTGCTACGGGCTCAACCTATTTTTGATGCCTATGATGCCATTGAAAAGAAGCAACCGCGCGTGATTTTGCTAGATCCTGCTGGTCGGACTTTTGACCAAGCCTATGCTGAGGAGTTGGCTAAGGAAGAAGAACTCATTTTCATCTGTGGCCATTACGAAGGCTATGATGAGCGGATCAAGACTTTAGTGACAGATGAGATCTCGCTTGGGGACTATGTCCTTACTGGAGGAGAATTGGCGGCCATGACCATGATTGATGCGACCGTTCGCCTGATTCCAGAGGTTATTGGCAAGGAAGTCAGTCATACAGATGATAGTTTTTCATCTGGACTCTTGGAATATCCTCAGTACACTCGACCTTATGAATATCGGGGTATGGTCGTTCCGGAAGTCCTTATGAGCGGCCATCATGAAAACATCCGCAAGTGGCGTCTCTATGAAAGTCTGAAAAAGACCTATCTAAGACGTCCTGACTTACTAGAAGGCTATAAGATGACGGCCGAAGAAGAAGCGATGTTAGAAGAAATTCGACAAGCTCAATCGGACTGACAAGCAAGGTTAACTCTTAGAAAGGATCTAGGAGTTTTTGCTTTATTTAATACAGAAATGCTCATTTTTGTTGGAAAAACCAGCTTATTTTTCTAATAAAACATTTTTGTAACTAAAATGTAATAAAAAAACTATTAAAACTATACGTTTGCTACTAGTTAATACTAGCGTTTTGTGATAGTATATTACTATGCGGGCTGCTATACCCAGGTTAATTATAGTATGTGAGATTATAAAAAGGAGATTGATTATGGAAAAGAAAATAGGCAAGTCTGTTGTAGCGACTGGTATCGCGGCTACAACTATTATTTCTGGTGGACTGACCCATCAAGTGCACGCGGATGAGTTGGTTGAATCAACTGTAACAGCTCCAAAAGCGACTGAAGTAACTGAGAAACCAGTGACAGCAGCAGATGTAGCTGTTGCCCAAGAAAATGCTGAAGTAGCCAAAGCTAAACTTGATGAGCAAAGATCGATAGTAGATACTGCTAAAACAGAAGCTGAAGATGCAAAAACTAGTGTGAAAGTGGCTGAAGCCGCTGTTGAGACTGCTAAAGAAGTGCAGGCAGAAGCAACAGAAGAAAATGTTGCTAAGGCGGAGACGGAAGCAAAAACAGCAGAGCAAGAGGTTGGCGCAAAAGACACTGCTGTTCGAGAAGCAGCGGCTAAAGCTGCCAAGGCAGACCAAGCCGTTAAAGATCAAGCGAATACTATTAAGGCGAGCCAATCTCTGGTAGACATTGCCGAGACTGAATTGAAACAAGCTAAAACACCACTTAACTCAGAGGAGCAAGCTGTAGCAACTGCTAAGAGCCAGCAAAGTCAAGCACAGACCGCTTTAGACAATGCAAAGACTGAGTTGACAAAGGCGGAACAAGCAGCGTCTTCTGCTCCACAATTGCAGGCTGAAATCCAGAATAAAATCAATCAGGCAAAGGCATCTTTGAGCCAAACCAATCAAGCTATCAGCTCTCTTGAAGGACAGATTCCTGCTGCTGAGAAAGCAGCAGCAACAGCTCCTGTTGACCTTCGCAATACGACTTATTCTCAATTTTTAGAAAATGTTCGTAACAATGCGGCTAATCAAGAAATTCGTGATGCTGCTAACAATGCACTTGCTGTTTACCAACGCGGACAAAATGAATTTGGTATCTCAGTTAATTCTGACCCAACCAGTCCAGCTAGTCTAGAAAATAACCTGCAAGCTTTAGAGTTGGTTAAAGCGATTAATGCTTACCGTCGTAATGCCGGCTTACAAGAGCTGTTGGTTGATCCGTATGCGAATGTGGCTAGCCAGATTCAGACTATCTACTTTGAGCGTAATAACTGGCACATGGGTAAGTTGATTGGTAACGAAAATGTAGCGACTAGCTTTGACCCACAAGGAGCTGTCAATTTCTGGCATGAAGAAAAAACACTTTACCAGCAGATTGCGGCGCAATATGGACTGCCTACTGATGAAACTCAGATTGATGCTAATGCTATCTACATGAGAGTTGGAGCAGGTGTGTTTGCTCAGATTGGTCACTATGTTCAGATGATGGACAATAAAGCCAATGCTATCTCAGCAGCTTATGATAAGCATCCAAACCAATTTGGCACACCTCATGGTACATCCGAGGTTGGTTTCCATCACATTAGCAACTTTAACCAGCGTGTTAATAATGGTACGTTGCTGACTGTTGCTGCTATGGAGCAGTTGTTGCGTGCTGGTGGTGGTCGTTCTGCAGGTTCTAACGCTAATGTTACAGCACTTAAGAATCAATTAGCTGAACTTAAGGCTCAAAAAGTTGGTCAGGAATCAGCTATCAATATCCTAAATGCTCAATTAGCTGATGCTCAAAAGACAGCGGCAGCTCAAATTGCAGCAGTTGAAGCAGCTCGTCAGAAGGTAGCAACTGCTGAAAATAATCTAGCTTTGACTAAGCAGAATGTTGCTCTCAAGCAAGAAGCTCTTGACAGAGCAACAGCTAAGATTGCAGCAAGCTTGGCTCCTTACCAAACTAACTTGAGCAATGCTCAGGCAGTTCTAGCGGCAGCTAAGGATAAGTTGGCAGAACTTCAGTCTGCTCAAGAAGCTGCGAAAGCTAATTTGACAACTGCTCAAGAGGACTTGCTGTCTGCTCAAAAAACATTAGCTGCAGCTAAAAAGAAAGTTATTGACCTTCAAAATGCTCCTCAGTTACTTGCAGAAGCAGAGCGGGAGTTGGCAGAAGCGCAGCTTGATTTTGAAGCTAAACAAGCAATCTTAAATCAAGAGACTGCAACTTTAGCTGTCCTTGAGGAATCCTACAACAGTCTTCAAGCGAATTATGAAACTCTCTTGAATATCTTGAATCAAGCAGCTCTCCTATATGGAAATGCTCTGAATAGTAACTATCGCTCAGGTGAAGATAAACAGACTCTAACTGCTGTAAAAGGCGGAGCTGCTGGTCCAGGTGCAGAGGATGAATCTAAGAAAGATTCAGATGCTAAGACTGCAGAAGTTCATGCGAACACTCGTGAAGTCAAAGGAGCCACTACGGGTGCCGTTCAAGCGGCAGGTGGTGGTGCGTTTACTGATTTTGTTGTAAATCCTGCAGCTCAACTTGCTAGCGTGGCTACGACAGCTGATAAGGCTCCAACAGTTCCTGCTATTCTGCCAAATACTGGCTCAGAAGCAGAACGCCTTGCAATTTTTGGTATGGCACTTGGTGCAGCTGCCTTTTTGGGAACGAACAAGCGCCGTCGCAGAGACGAAGATTATAATTAATGAAATAAAAAATGAGATTGGAATGATTTCCAGACTCATTTTTTTGTCCAAGTTAATAAGCAATCTCATATAAAAGGGATGAGGAGTTAAGTTCCACATTTTCTAAGAAAGATAAAAACTTCCGATATTAATTGTCGGAAGTTTTTGATATACATAATAGATTCTATTTGACTGCTCCGCCTGTTACACCTTCTACGTAGTATTTCTGCATGAAGATGAAGAGAAGAGTGATTGGGATAGCGATGATAATCGCTCCAGATGTGAATGGCAAGAACCATTTATTGATGGCGTCCTTATTAAGCATTTGGAAAAGTCCCAAAGCCACTGTATATTTTTCCTTGACATCGCCTAGAATCACAGAGGCAAAGATGAAGTCAACCCAAGGTCCCATGAAAGCCATAAGCGCTGTATAGACGATAATCGGTTTTGAAAGCGGCAATGTAATAGTCCGGAAGATTTGGAAGCGGGTCGCTCCGTCAATCATAGCGGATTCGTCCAAGGAATATGGGATTGTATCAAAGAAACCTTTAGCAATATAGAAGCCTAGAGCCGCTCCAGCTGAATAAACCAGAATCAGTGATGTAAGGGTTTGTGTCAAATTGAGTGCTTTCAAGATGTAGTAAACCGCAATCATAGACATGAAGCCTGGGAACATGTTAAGTACCAGAGCCAGCTTGAGGAAACGATTTTTATGCTTGAATTTGATACGGCTGAGTGAGTAAGCCATACCCACAGTAATCAAAGTAGACAGGATACAGGTCGCTGTTGCAACAATCAGGGTATTCATAAACCACTGAACAAAAGGATATGTGTTGTTATTAAACAGTCTGATATAGTTGTCAAGAGTATAAGTCTTAGGAAAGAAGTAAGGGACTGCATTAGAGCCTTCACCACGGAAGCTGGTCAGAAAAATCCAGATAATCGGCGTTAGCCAGATAAACGCTAGAACAGCCAGTAAGACATAAATCCCTAATAAACTGAGTTTTTTTCTATTTTTCATTATTTAGCAGTTCCTTCCTTGAATGATGCGGATCTAGTATAAGCTAAGAGACTGAAGGCTGCAGAGATTGCAAAGATCAGGATACCGATAACAGATGCTAGATTGTAGTCCTTGGCAGAAACGGTCAGTTTATAGAGCCAGGTAACCAAGAGGTCAGTTGAGCCTGCCTGATAGTAGGAAGAGTTAGTAGGTCCACCGCCTGTCAGGAAGTAGATAACGTTGAAGTTGTTAATGTTTCCGATAAACTGCTGGATGAGTGACGGCGCCATAATCAAGAGAATTTGAGGGAAAGTAATGCTCTTGAAGATTTGAAGCTTGCTAGCTCCATCAATCTCAGCAGCCTCGATTTGCTCGCTAGGGAGGTTCATGATAATCCCAGTCGCTACCAGCATGGTAAATGGAATACCAATCCACATATTGACAAGGATGATTGAGAACTTAGCCCAAACAGGGTCACTCAAGAATGGAATTGGATGCTGAATGAGATGGAGGCTTTGCAATAATCCGTTCAAAGGTCCATTGTCATTCAGGAAATTACGCATCAAGAGCAGGGATACGAATTGTGGAACTGCGATAGTAATAACGAAGAGTGTGCGCCAAACTTTCTTGTACTTGAGGCCTTTGGTATTGAGCAAGAGAGCCAAAACGATACCGAAGAAGAAAGTAGTAGCTGTCGCAGCAACCGCCCAAATCAAGGTCCAGCCTAAAAGTGGGAAGAAGGTGCTAGCCATGCGACCTGAGAAAACATCGCCAAAGCTAGAGAAGCCAACCCAGTCAAAGAGTGACTTAGGAGCTGGATGCTTATGGTCAAAGTTAGTAAAGGCCAAACAGATCATATAGATCAGAGGCAAGATGGTAAAGAGCAGTACTCCGATAAGAGGGATGCTCATTAGGCCCATGTGAAAGCGGCCGTCAGCAAGGGTTTTGAAGTCCTCAACGAAGTTAGGAATCTTCTGACCGGACTGCTTGAGAGCTATTAAGTGACGAGCACTTTTCAGGTTACACCAGTAGATGTAGGCGAAGACTGCACAGAAGATAAGAGAAGCAAGTCCAAAAATCAGCATCAGCATAGAGTTGTCACCCGCTACTTGAACGGTGATTTCCAAACCGTTAACTTTTTTGATAGCCTCTCCCTGCTCTTGAGTCCCCAATGTAATCATGCCGCCAATAGCTGGTATGATTTGGACTGCAAAAGCAATCAGGAAAGCAATTTCTGAGAAGAGGAAGAGCAGCCCCTTGATAAATTGTTTGTTTACAAGGTTGCTCAGTCCCATTACCAGAAAAGAGAGTTTGACATCCCAGGTTCCCTCTTTAAAGACCTGAACCATGGATGCATTGTCATAGGATGACTGAGTCATAGTATTCTCCTTATATTTACAAAGAAAGAAGTGAGGAGGCTGCCCTCCTCACTTCAATGCTTATTTTTATTCGTTTGAGGATTATTTAGCTGCTGCTAAATCTTTATCAAACTGTTGTAATTTTGCGAGGTATTGATCTTCACCAAATTTACCATTGTAAGCATCGCTGAGGATTGCAGCACTTTCAGTCCAGAAGACAGACATTTGGCTAAGTTTAGGCATAACTGTTGTGTAGGTATCAGAAGATCCCATTGTGATAACAGCTTGTGCCAAGGCATCTTTCTTCACATCGTCAGACTCTTGTACTTCTTTGTTAGCTGGGATGATGTGACGTCCTTCAAACTTGAATTGGTTTTCTTGGCTTTCTTTGCTAGTAAGTGCTTGAGCCAGTTTGTAGCTTGCTGCGATACGTTCAGTGTCACCGTTTGATGGTGTTTGGTTAACTGCGTAAAGTTTTACACCGAGGAAAGCTTTTTGTTGAACGTCTTGTCCACCAATGTTAACTGTTGGGTAAACAGAGATACCAAGGTTGTCTTTGCCGACAGCTTTTTCAGCAGCTGCGTAGTCCCATGGGCCTGATTGGAAAGCGTCAACTGAACCATCTTCAAATTTAGCAAGAAGGTTAGAAGCATCTACGTTTACAAAACCGCTGTTATTCTTTTGAGCTGCGATGAACTTCAGAACGTTCACACCAGCTTCGTTACCCCAGTTTGTTCCGTCTACTTGCTCACCATCTTTACCAAAGAGAGTGTCGCCAACAGAAAGGAAGAGTGGAGCAGTAGCGTAGGCATTAACTTCTTTCAAGTTTCCGCCGAATTTAGCTTTAGAAGTGATGGTTTCATAAGACTTAACATCGTCAGCAGAAAGTTTTGACTTGTTATAGTAGGTTACTTGTGACTCGATACCGAATGGGAAAGCATAAGTTTTACCTTTGTACTGAGCACCAATAGCTGCTTGTTCTGTATCGTTCTTCTTGATTTCTTCTGCCATATTAGAAGGAACTTCTTGGATAGCTCCGGCTTCAACTAATTTACCAAGTTGGTCATGTGGCAGAGAGAAAACATCGGCAGCAGTACTAGCATCTTTTGTCAGATTTTCCTGAGCGTTTGGATCTTCCATTTCGACTACGTCAACCTTGTAGCCTGATTCTTTCTCGAACTTGCTAACTGTATCAGAGTAAGAATCTTTAGCACCGGTTGGTACCCAAAGTTTCAAGGTCTTGCTATCGGCTTTAGAAGAAGAGCTCTCCTTGCTGCTATTCGAGCTACAAGCTGCTAACAGCGTTCCTGCAGCCAGCAAGCTGACACTGCCTAATACCACTTTTTTCCATGTTTTCATTCCTATTTCCTCCCGGAATTTTTATTTACAATTCTATTATGCAACCGTTTGCAATTTTTGTCAAGTCTTTTTTTGAAATTTTTTTAAAAATATATTAATTTTTCTAAAATTTTTCTATTTTATTTCTGTTTATATAATAAAAGCCTATTAAAATGGCTGTGCAATCGCTTGCTTGATTTTTACCTAGAAAACGCTTTATTGTGAAGAAAATCATGTTTCTTTTGAGATAGATTTTTGGTACATGCAAGAAGATATAAAGACAAGTTATAGTTCAGTATTACCAAAGAAAGGAATAAAACTTTTGATCTTCTAACATTCTAACGTCTTTCTGTTGTATGCTATTCTTTTCTGCTATAATAGACCTATGAATAAGCTAATCCAATCAAAGCTGGAACTGTTGCCGACCAGTCCCGGCTGTTACATTCACAAAGACAAAAACGGTACCATTATCTATGTCGGAAAAGCCAAGAATCTTCGTAATCGGGTTCGTTCTTATTTCCGTGGCAGTCATGACACCAAAACTGAGGCCCTGGTTTCTGAGATTGAGGATTTTGAGTTTATTGTCACCGAGTCTAACATTGAGGCTTTGCTTCTGGAGATTAATCTAATCAAGGAAAACAAGCCCAAGTACAATATCATGCTCAAGGACGATAAGTCCTATCCATTTATCAAGATTACCAACGAAACCTATCCGCGTCTCATCATCACGCGCCAAGTCAAAAAGGATGGCGGGCTTTATTTCGGACCTTATCCGGACGTCGGCGCGGCCAATGAAATCAAACGGCTTTTAGATCGGCTCTTTCCTTTCCGCAAGTGTACCAATCCACCTGAAAAGGTCTGCTTTTACTACCATCTGGGGCAGTGCAAGGCCCACACTATTTGCCAAGTCGACAGCCAGTATTTCAAGGAGCTGGCCCAGGAGGTAGCGGCCTTTCTCAAGGGGCAGGATGACCAGATTATTGAGGATTTACGGGGGAAAATGGCTGGCGCAGCGCAAGCTATGGAGTTTGAAAAAGCAGCTGAGTACCGCGACTTGATTCAGTCCATTGGCACCCTGCGAACCAAGCAGCGGGTCATGGCCAAGGATTTGCAGAATCGGGATGTTTTTGGCTACCATGTGGATAAGGGCTGGATGTGCGTACAGGTCTTCTTTGTCCGCCAGGGCAAGCTAATCGAGCGTGACGTCAATCTTTTTCCCTATTACAATGATCCAGATGAGGATTTCTTAACCTATATTGGACAATTTTATCAGGAAAAATCTCACCTCAAGCCCAATGAAATTTTGATTCCAGCAGATATTGACGAAGAAGCGGTCCGAGCTATGGTGGATACCAAGGTGCTTAAGCCCCAGCGAGGCGAAAAGAAACAGCTGGTCAATCTGGCTATCAAAAATGCCCGAGTTAGTCTCCAGCAGAAATTTGACCTCTTGGAGAAATCTATTGAAAAGACCCAAGGTGCTATTGAGAATCTAGGGCAGCTCCTTAACATTCCAACACCTGTTCGTATTGAGTCTTTTGATAACTCCAATATTATGGGGACCAGTCCTGTATCAGCTATGGTAGTCTTTGTCAATGGTAAACCTAGCAAGAAGGATTATCGCAAATATAAGATCAAGACTGTCATAGGACCGGATGATTACGCTAGTATGCGTGAGGTCATCAAGCGGCGCTATAGTCGGGTGATTCGGGATGGACTGACTCCGCCTGATCTGATTGTCATTGATGGTGGACAGGGCCAGGTCAATGTCGCTAAAGAAGTTATTCAGGAGCAGTTGGGATTGGATATTCCCATCGCTGGACTGCAAAAAAATGACAAGCACCAAACTCATGAATTGCTTTTTGGCGACCCTCTGCAGGTTGTAGAATTATCCCGCAATTCGCAGGAATTTTTCCTACTTCAGCGTATCCAAGATGAAGTCCACCGCTTTGCTATTACCTTCCACCGCCAGCTCCGGTCTAAAAATTCCTTCTCGTCGCAACTAGATGGCATTGAAGGCTTGGGACCTAAGCGCAAGCAAAATCTTATGAAACACTTCAAATCTCTAACCAAGATTAAAGAAGCAAGTGTCGACCAAATCGTCGAAGTCGGCGTGCCGCGAGCAGTGGCAGAAGCAGTGCGGGAGAAGTTAAATCCGAAAACTCAGGAGCGGGAACAAACACAGTTGCGAGAGGTGGCAGAAACGCAAGCAGATTTAGAATAGACAAATCTCAGATGAGGACTGTGTATGCTGAATTTTTTCTATAATGAGAAAAATAGCAGAAATAGAGTGACTAGTATAATGCCTATAATGTTTGACAATAAAATAATTTTGTATTATAATATATCTATTCTTTATTAATAGGAGACAGTAATGAAAAAAATTATTACGGCTAGTGTAGCGCTTTTATCGGTTATAACTTTAGCAGCATGTTCTGGAAAAACAACTTCAGATTCTTCTGAAAAAGCTTCAAGTTCTGTAGAAAAAAAATCTACTTCAAAGAATAAATCAAGTAGCTCTGAAACATCATCAAAAACAGCTAGTTCAAATGCAGAAATCCCAGAAATTGTTCTTTTGACAGATGAAGAAATTGACAATGCTAAAACAATCGGTGACATGAAAGCCCTCTTTAGTAAGTTGATTGATAATTATAAAAAGTACATAAATGAAATCGGGGCTAAAGTACCTGAGGCTGGGAAAGAAGCATACAATCAACAAGTAGAACCAGCAATTCAGTCTATGGAAACTTCAAGAGAGACATTTAATGAAACGCTTTCAAGTGTTGGTTCAGATGATACAGAAGTTCCAGAACAAAATCGTGCTTTATTTGCTCAGCAATTGAAAGCAGGACGTGATACTATGAAGAAAGCGATTGAAGGTGCTTATAAAGCTCTTGCTCCACTTACGTCAGCTCAGTAATATCTACAAAGTAGGTGACTATCACCTGCTTTTTTTATTCCTAAAATTTAAAATCAATTGAAGAAAGAATATTTGAGAGAAAGCCTAAAATGTTCATAACAGTTACGGTGTAAAGTTTCTCCCAATAAAAAACTTCTGCAAACTCTTACAAAATATGATAAAATGGAGCTAGTATATTTAGAAAAGGATGCGACTTATGAAATTTCTAGAACTCAATAAAAAGCGTCACGCAACCAAGCATTTCAATGATAAACCTGTGGATCCAAAGGATGTCCGTACAGCGATTGAAATTGCGACTTTGGCACCTAGTGCCCACAATAGCCAGCCATGGAAATTTGTAGTAGTACGAGAGCGCAATCAAGACTTAGCAGAAATTGCTTTTGGCTCTAACCAAGATCAGATTAAAGAAGCTCCAGTGACCATTGCACTCTTTACTGATACTGATTTAACCAAGCGGGCTCGCAAGATTGCGCGTGTGGCTGGAGTTAAGAATTTCTCTGACGAACAGCTCCAATTCTACATGCAGAATCTGCCTGCTGAGTTTGCTCGCTATAGTGAGCAGCAAAAGAGCGATTATTTATCTCTCAATGCTGGTCTGGTGGCCATGAATCTTGTTCTGGCTCTGACTGACCAAGGTATCGGCTCTAACATTATCTTAGGTTTCGATAAATCTAAGGTTAATGAGGTTTTAGAAATTGATGGGCGATTCCGTCCGGAACTCTTGATTACGGTTGGTTATACAGATGAAAAACTAGAACCAAGTTATCGTTTGCCGGTTGATGAAATCATTGAGAAACGTTGATATAATTGCATTTGTGATTTAATTCGTAACAATATCGATTTAAATCGAATTATAGATTGAGGTAATATAATGACAATTGATTTTAAAGCAGAAGTTGAAAAACGAAGAGAAGCTCTCTTAGCTGACTTGTTCAGTCTTTTAGAAATCAACTCAGAACGGGACGATTCCAAGGCAGACAAGGAACATCCTTTTGGACCTGGTCCTGTTCAAGCTCTGCATAAGTTTTTAGAAATCGCTGAACGCGATGGTTATGAAACCAAGAACGTTGACAATTATGCTGGCCACTTTACTTTTGGTGAGGGTGAGGAAGAATTGGGAATCTTTGCCCACATGGATGTGGTTCCTGCTGGAAGTGGTTGGAATACAGATCCTTACAAACCTGAAATTATTGATGGTAAGCTTTATGCGCGTGGTTCGTCTGATGATAAAGGGCCAACCATGGCTTGTTACTACGGTTTGAAAATCATCAAAGACTTGGGCTTGCCAGTATCTAAGCGTGTGCGCTTTGTGGTGGGGACAGACGAGGAATCCGGTTGGCAAGACATGGACTATTATTTCAAGCATGTTGGTTTGCCTGAGCCAGACTTTGGTTTCTCACCAGATGCGGAATTTCCAATCATTAATGGTGAAAAAGGGAATATCACAGAATATCTCCACTTTGGTAACAGTAATGATGGCAGCTTTAAACTCAAGAGCTTCACTGGTGGACTTCGTGAGAATATGGTGCCAGAATCAGCGACAGCTATTTTTACATCACCAGTTGATGCAGAGGAATTGGATGCCAAATTACAAGACTTTGCTGCTACGCAAAAGGTTTCAGCTAGTCTGAAAGCAAGTGGCGACGCTCTTGAAGTGACAGTCATTGGGAAATCAGCTCATGGTTCTACACCAGAGGACGGTATCAACGGAGCAACCTATCTAGCTCTCTTCCTTAACCAATTTGACTTTGCTGGTGACGCCAAAGCTTATCTGGAAGTTGCAGCTCAAGTTCTGCACGAGGACTTTGCAGGTGAGAAGTTAGGAATTGCTTATACAGATGCTAAAATGGGTGCTCTCAGCATGAATGCTGGTGTTTTCCATTTTGACAGTGCCAAGGCTGACAATACCATTGCTCTGAACATCCGTTACCCTCAAGGTACTGATCCGAAAACAATTCAGGCCGGTCTTGAAAAAGTTACTGGTGTTGTGTCTGTGAGCTTGTCTGAACACGGACACACTCCACACTATGTTCCAGCAGATGATGAATTGGTAGCAACTCTTTTGAGTGTTTATGAAAAACAAACAGGTCTCAAAGGGCATGAGCAAGTCATTGGTGGTGGAACTTTTGGCCGTCTTTTGAAGCGCGGTGTGGCTTTTGGTGCTATGTTCCCAGACTATGTCAACACCATGCACCAAGCCAACGAATTTACTGATGTAGAAGACCTTTTCCGTGCTGCGGCCATTTACGCGGAAGCTATCTACGAATTAATCAAATAAAAAAGAAGAACTCGTTTGGTCTTGCCAAATGAGTTTCTTTGCAAGGAGCTGCTATGCATACATTAGATGATATTACTAAGGCCATCATGGCCGACCCAGAAAATAAAGAATTTACGAAGCAAGGGATCAAGCCGCTTTTTGCGGCACCAAAAAATGCTCGAATTAACATTGTTGGTCAAGCGCCGGGGCTGAAAACTCAAGAGGCAGGGCTTTACTGGAAAGATAAGAGTGGTGACCGACTGAGGGAATGGCTGGATGTTGATGAAGACACGTTTTATAATTCTGGCTACTTTGCAGTTTTGCCCATGGATTTTTATTTTCCAGGACATGGGAAATCTGGTGATTTACCGCCTCGTAAGGACTTTGCGGACAAATGGCATCAGCCGATTTTAGAGCTTTTGCCAGATATTGAGCTGACCATTTTGATTGGTCAGTATGCACAGAAATATTATCTGCATCAAACAGGAAATATCAAGCTGACCGAGACAGTTCAGCATTATCAAGACTACCTGCCTGATTTTTTCCCTTTGGTACACCCATCGCCCCGCAACCAAATCTGGATAGCTAAAAATCCTTGGTTTGCAGAGCAGGTTGTTCCAGACTTACAAGCATTGGTGCAAAAGATTATTCATCAATAAAGGAGAAAAACTATGGATGCTTATCAACAGGTAGCTAATAAGTTGCAAGAGTTGAGGATTACCTTTGATGTAGTAGAGCACCCACCTGCATTTACGACAGAGCAGGCAGATAGCTATATTGAAGGTATGGAAGGCGTTCGAACCAAGTCCATGTTCTTGACCAATAAGAAGAAAACTCAGTATTACCTTCTGATTATGGATGATAAGAAGAGTTTGGATATGAATTTGTTTAAAGAGCTGGTTTCAGCCAACCGAATTCGTATGGCTTCATTGGACTCCTTGGCTGAAAAAATGAGCCTATCAGCAGGAACGGTTTCACCTTTTGGTCTGCTCAACAATGAGGAAAAAGATATTCAAGTTTATTTTGATAAGGACATCGTATCAGAGGATATCATGACTTTCCATCCCAATACCAATGAAAAGACCATCTTTATTTCTACAACAGATTTGTTTAAATTCTTGGAGGATTTGGGCTACTCTTACCAAGTTCTTGAGCTTTAACTAACCGTTTTACTGAGTTAGAGTAGTATTATCCAGCTTCTCTCTCGGGTGGTCAAACCTAGCAGATTGGTATCACTCGTTTGCTAGCACCTCTGTACCTCTATCTTGATCTTGAATGAAGGAAGTATCCAGCAACTTGGTTTCCCTCAGGAGATTCTCCAACAGTCGGCTGATGAGTTTTTCAAAGAACTATTAGAACTTGCAGGAGTAGCTGACTGATTTTTTGATAAGTCTAAGCTTAGAATGCTAAACTTTGTAGAAAGCGAGGTGATTCTATGGAAACGATGAAAGCTATAGTCATTTACGAAGCGGGTGGTCCAGAAAAGCTTCTTCTGGAAGAAAGACCGATTCCAGAACTTCAAGAGGGCTGGACCTTGGTCAAGATCAGAGGGTTTGGGATTAACCGCTCGGAGATTTTTACTCGTGAGGGTTTATCGCCTAGTGTCACCTTTCCTCGGATTTTAGGCATTGAGTGTGTTGGCCAAGTTGCCGAGACGACTCGAGCAGATTTAGAGATTGGCCAGAAAGTGGTTTCCATCATGGGCGAAATGGGGCGAGCTTTTGATGGTTCTTATGCTGAGTATGTTCTCCTGCCGAACGACCAAATTTATACAGTCGAGACCAACCTGACCTGGACAGAGCTGGCTGCAGTGCCAGAGACCTATTATACTGCCCTAGGTTCTATGAAAAATCTGCGCATTGAGCCCAATGACAAGATTTTGGTTCGGGCTGCCACTAGCGGTGTCGGTTTGGCCTTTGCTCGTCTGGTCAAGGCACAGTTTCCAGACACACATATCGTTGGTTCGGTCAATAGCGGTTCCAAACAATTTCTACTCAAACACCAAGCTTACGACGATATCATCATAGATCAGGATGGCCGACTGGAAACAGAGGAGAAGTTTGATAAAATCCTTGAGTTGGTCGGTCCAGCAACTGTCAAGGATTCTTTTGACCATATCGCAGAGGGCGGGATTATCTGTGTGACCGGCCTCTTGGGTTGCCAATGGGAGCTGGCAGGTTTCAACCCAATTGAGGAAATTAGAAATAACAGTTTTCTGACAAGTTTTCACTCTGCTCATGTGAGTCAAGACTTGATGGATGAATTATTTGACTATATTGACCGCTATCAGGTCAATGTTACACCAAGGCGTGTCTTTTCCCTAGAGCAGGTGCCCAAAGCTCATGCATTTGTCGAGGGGACGGCAGGTTTTGGAAAAATCGTGATTATGAATGAATAGGAGAAAAAAGAATGCAAAAAATTAGTGCGAAAGATTTATATGACAAATTACAGGCAGAAGAACTGCAGTTGATTGACGTTCGCGAGGTGGATGAATTTACTGCTGGACATATCTCTGGGGCTCAGAATCTGCCTCTCAGCACCTTGCCTGAAAATTATAGAAAATTAGATAAACAAATCCCCTACCATATCATCTGCCAAAAAGGCGGACGCTCAGCGCGTGCCTGCGAATTTTTGGAAGCTAAGGGTTACCAAGTAATCAATGTCGAAGGAGGAGTGGAAGCTTTTCCTGCTAAATTGACGATATGACAAGCGATTAAGAAGAGCAAATGCCGGAATAGATTGAATTTCCGGCCCTTTTTTTGTATACTATAGTAGTATAATAAATTAAGGATAGGAGAAAATCTATGTCAAAAGAAGATTGGCTTGAATATTTTGAGGCCGTTAATGGACGCTCGGCTACAGAGGAAGAAATTGCCCAAGCATTGGCTGCCGGGGAATTTGTGGAAGCTGAACAGGTAAGTGCGGAGCAAGCCTCTAGTGAAGCTAGTCCGGCTTCATCAAGCTTTGAACAGCCGCAAAACTTCCAACAGCCTTTTGCTCAGCAGGCTTCTCAACAATATCAAGAAGTTCCTCAGCAACAAGCAAATCCAAATCAATTTGCAAATCAGGGACAAGCTTATCAGCAACAAGGATTTCAGCAAGCAAGTCCCTTTGCTGGACAGCCTCAGTCTTCTGGTCCACAAGCTTATCAGAACAACCAGCAGCAAGGACAGTTCAATTCACAAATACCTCAACAAGGACCACAGGCTTATTACAGTCAGCAACCTCCTCAACCCAGCGAGTTTTCTAAAACAATGAAAGGTTTCTGGGCTTGGCTCGTTTCAGCTTGGAAATCACCGACATCTGAAGTTGAGAGCAGTAAGGTGAATGGTTACCTTTCTCTAGGTTTGACAGCGTTCTTTTTTGCTATTGTTGCAAACTACAATATTTTCAGTACCATTGGTATCATGAGTTTTGGTATGTATAATGGACCGACTTTTAATTTCAAAGTCTTCTTTGTTTCTCTGATAGCAGCGGCTCTCTTCCTTTTCTCTATTATATTAGGTGGTTTTGTTGTGAAGCGTTTGGTCTACCAAGATAGAAGTTTTACCTTTAATAAGGCTTTTGATTGGTATGGTCGACTTTATGCCATTGTTCTTCCATTTATTGCTGCTTCAGCTCTGTTTGCTCTGTTGGGTGTTATTCATTTATCTCTGTTCTTCACATGGATTGGACTCTTGTTGATTGGAGTTGGAGCTACCTTTGCTTTGATTTATTCCAAGACAAACAACTCTATGGATCCTTTTTATAAATATCTATTGGCCATTATTATCAATGGTGTGATTACAATTATCTTCTCTTTCATCGCTTTTTCTCTACTAGCTAGTATCATAATGATGTAATAATTGGAGGAGATTTATGGCAACAAAAGAAAAATGGGTTGATCTCTTTGAAAAAGTAATTGGTCGAAAACCAACTGCAAGTGAGTTCCAAGCCGGCAAACAATCTAACTTTGATCCAAAAAAGATTAAGGAGATTGCAGGCGAAGCAGGGGAAGCAACCACAGATACTTCATCAGTAGAAAATACTACTGATGAAGCTTCTGATAATCAAGATATTGTTCAGGAGACACCTTCTGAAGATTCTGTCACAGAAGAATCGGTTCAACCCTCTTCTCAAGATGAGAAGCAAGGCGCATTTGAATCTAGTCAATATGAAGAGCTTCGTAAGAATTGGCTGCAAGCTTTTGAAAATAATATTGGTCGAAAACCTACCAAAGAAGAATTTGCAGAAGCTAAGAGTCAAGGATTCTCTAACTTGCCTATTCGGTCTGAACTGCTCGATTCGCAATTGCCACAGAAACCAGTAAAAAAGGCAAAAAAGGGAATATCAAAGAAGCAAGCAATCATGATTGGAGGGCCAACCCTTTTAGTTGCTGCTTTGATTGGGGCTTTCTTCTATTTAAATTCTATAACTGGAGTTAAAGTGGTCACAGACCATTTTGCAAAAGCCGTCTCTAGTAAAGACTTTGATGAAGTGGCAAGTCTTCTTTCTACTCAATCCGATAAGTGGACGCGTGCTGAAGCAAGAGCTTTAGTTGAGCACCTAGAGAGCCAGGAAATTAATCTCGAAACTGAGCTAGATAATATTGTTGAGTCAAATGGCAAATCTGCTTATATTGATGACAACAATAATAAGATTTTAGGTGTTACTGAAAAGAGTAAGAAATTTGGTATTTTCCAGGAATATCAAATGGTTTCCTATCCAGTCAAAGTTAAAGTCAATACAAATTTGGATAATGCTACCATTAAACCTGGTGAGAAAAAAACTATTACTCTTAAGAAAAATACAGACACTGAATTGGGTGAATATCACTTCATCAAACAAGACCTTACACTAAAAGGTAAGACGGATGTTGGAGATGTAGAAAGTAAGGTTCAGCTTGATTTAGCTACGGCTAAAGATAATGAAATCAAACTGGATCTCAAATCTGAAAAGAAACAGCTAAAAATTACGATGCCTTCTGAAACTTCAAAAGCAACAGATATTAAAATCGTTGTTAATGGTAAAGAAAGTGGTAGCAGTTTGACCCCTGAGTTGCAGCTTGTTCCTTATCAAGAGCTTGAAATTTATGCTAAGTTTACTATCTCTGATACTACCTTTACTACCAATAAAGAGACAGTGATTGTGGAAGATGATACTACTAATGTGAAATTATCGCTTCCTAAGGAAGTAGTTTCTAAGATTATAGAAAAGAACGAAGAAGCGAAAAAGGTTGAGGCTCAAAAAGCAAAAGTCTCTACTTTCCTTAATGACTACCGCAGTGCTGTTTTCAGCTCAGTTTCTAACAGAAGCAACAACTATTCTCAATACTACGATACCTCTAGTGCAGTATATCGAGAAATGGTTGAGTGGACCACTGGTGGTGTTAAGAAAGCGAAAATTAACTATTATGAGCCAGGAGCTTTGGATATCCGCGAAATCAAGGAAGAAAATGGTTCCTATATCGTGACAACATATGAGGACTACACAGTCCACTATGTCGATAACACTCCAAATAGTGTAAATCGTAAAAATAAGACTTATTACTTGAAACCTAGCGGGGATTCTTTTGTAATCTATAATCTTGAAGTTTCAGAAGGTTGATATTATGACAATGAAATACAGTAAACTAATTTTTCTTGCAGCATCTGTTCTTGTTCTAGGCGCGTGTTCGTCTGGTAAAGACACTACTGGAGATAGCTCTGATAAACAAGCGGCTAGCTCAACTAGTACAGTTAAGAAACAAGATGCTGAAAAAGACAAAAATTCTAGCCAAGATATGACACCATCTTCAGATAGCACTGATACTAAAAAGGAGCAAAATCACGAGGCCAAAACTCTTGATCAAAATGTTTCTTATAATGGAAGCTACTACAGTGTCAAAGGGAAATATGATGAGATTCTTGTTGTCAACAAACACTACCCTTTGTCTGCTTCCTATAACCCAGGTGAGAATGCGACTGCTAAAGCAGAATTGCTCAAACTGATTGCAGACATGCGGGCACAAGGCTATGCCATTAGCGACCAATACAGTGGTTTCCGCAGCTATGATACTCAAACCGAGCTCTATCAAAACTATGTCAATCAGGATGGTAAGGCAGCTGCAGACCGCTATTCAGCTCGACCAGGCTACAGCGAGCACCAGACTGGTTTGGCATTTGACTTGATTGACAAGAATGGCAATCTCGTACAAGAAGCTGGAGCAAGTCAATGGCTTCTAGATAATGCCTATAAATACGGTTTTATCGTTCGCTATCTAGAGGGTAAGGAAGGTTCAACTGGCTATATGCCTGAAAGCTGGCATCTGCGCTATATTGGTCAAGAAGCCAAGGAAATTGCTCAATCAGGCAAATCTTTAGAAGAATATTTCGGCATTACTGGTGGAGGCTATGAAGATCAGTAGTCACATCATCCATTAGAAGGAGGAAGAAAATGAAATTTTTTGTTACCAATCCCAATAATGATTTTGCAGAAACACCTGTGCAAGAAGAAGGCAGAATCATCCATCATCTGCATCTTGCTAAAGGAAAAGAAGTACCAGAGCACAGTGCTGATGCACTAGTAACAGTTGTTTGTTTATCAGGAAATGTAAGCTTTTCTGCCGGAGAACAAACCGTACGGCTAGTTGCAGGTTCCTTTTTAACGATGGAGCCCAATGAGCCACATAGCTTGGTCGGTGAGGAAGATAGCCACCTCTTGGTTATCAAACAACTAAAATATTAATAAATTCAAAATACTAGAAGCTGAAATAAATGCTTCTAGTATTTTTTACTACTTTTTAAAACTTATTCATTTATATAAATAAAAACCCACAATCAAGAAATTTATAAACAGATTCTTTGATTCTTAAAACAAACTTAAGTTTAGCTTAAAAAAGGCTTAATATAAGCTTAAAATAAACTTAAATAAAAAATCGGAATGATAGGGTGAGGAGTTTTTATAAATAAGTAATAAAAATAATTTACACAGTGTAAACCAAATTATAAACATTTTTATATTTTTTTAGTTCGTAAATGAGAAGATTTTAATGATTTTTATAGATAAAAAATAGAAAATGAAACAAAAATACGAACTATAAAAAATTACCCATAAAAATAATTTACACCTTGTTAACTAAAATGCTTGCATTCAAAAATTTCTTGTGCTATAATTCATCTCGAGGGTGAGATATGCATAAAAAAGTATTTTCAAGCATATTGACTTCTTTGTTTCTAAATCAAATGCTATAAAAACATTTATGTGCAACCTTTAACAAGGTGGATTCACTAACTAGTGATTCGTTTTTTGCGTTTGATATTGATGGAGAAGTCAACTGTCAGCTGGCTGTATTTTCGTAAAATTCTTTTTTATGAAGTTGTGCACAAAAGATAAATTCCCCCCCACAAAAATATGAAGTGATGTTGGTCACTTTGGAGGTTTAATTAATATGAACAATCGTTTCAGACTCTTATCAAGATCTGTTGTAGCAGCTGCGGCTATTATTCCAGCAATTGCTCTTGTGAATAATGTTCAGGCTCAAGATTATGGTTATGGTTATAATTACTATCAACCAGGCTATAATTACTGGAATGGCGGCTATAACAATTATAATTATGGTTATAACAACTATAATTACCGTAACAACCGCAACTACCGTTACAACAATTATAACTATGGTTACAATAACTACAATTATAGCTATAACTACGGCTACAATGGCTATAATTACAACTATGGTTACAATAACTATTATCCAGGCTATAACAACTGGAATTACAACTATAGCAACAACTACGGCTATAATGGTTGGAATAATTACAACAATCTTGCAAACGATGAAAACTACATTTACTGGAATGGTAACCATTACTACCGTATGACGGATGGTTCTTACCGCATCTATCGTGATGGTGAGTGGAAACCATTGACAAATACTAACAATAACAGCACATCCAATAACAACTTGGAAAACGATCCGCATTATCGTTATGAAAATGGTTATCATTACTATGTATTAGATAATGGCGACTATTACTACTATCAAAATGGTAAGTGGGTGTTTGTTAAGGATTCTGCTGATAACTCAACTAATCCAACAACTCCAAGCCAGCCGGAAGAACCAAAACCAGAGGTTCCAACTCCGACACCAGCGGAACCAGAGCAACCAACTCCAGCTCCAAATGATAGACCGGAACAACCAACAACTCCAGCAGAACCAAAACCTGAGGTACCAAGTGTTGATTTGCCAGAAAATCCTCCAATTAACGGTGCAGAAGGTGAGTTTGATCCATTTGCTCCGAAACCAGAGCAACCAGCAGAACCAAAACCAGAAACTCCAACAACACCTGCTGTGCCAGAAACTCCTGGTTTGGTAACGACTGATAAACCAAGTGAAGATCAAATCCCGTCATACGTTGAAAAACCTGCAGAAGGTCTTGAGCATTTGGCGTGGGCACCAAATGGACAAACTCCAAAATTGGTTTACCCACCAGGAAAACCAGGTGATAAAGCCCTTGAGAATGATAAAAATTACTACTTCGATGGTAGTACACACTACTATTATGTACCATCTAACACAGAGCGTACAGGTTATTCAGCATACTGGAAGTGGATTGGACAAAAATGGAAACTGCAAGGTATGACAGATCCAAACGATCCAGGTGTTGATCCAAAACTTCACGAAAACACTGCTGATGATGAATACATGTACAGTGATAAAAACTCTAGCGTGAAATTGTACTCCACTAACCTAGTGACAACTGCTAAAGCAGGTCAACCGCTGCCATTCAAGAACGTTGAAGAGTTCAAGAACTACGTTATCGAAAAGATGAATCCTAAGTTCCTTGATAACGCAGGATGGGATGCCAAGGTTGAATGGGAAATCGAAGATCCAGAAATCTTTGAAAATACTAAAGAAAACCCATATGCTAAGGATTATGTCTTGATCGCAAACCTTAAGAGTGGTGTTGAGGATAAGAAATACAGTGATGTAGAATTTGGTTATGTTAAGTTTGTTTACCGTGTTGAAGCAACAAACGATACAAACTATGACTATGTTTCAAAAGCTAAAGAAGCTTTCGCTAAAATCAATGAAGAGCGTAAAGCTCAAGGCTTGAAAGAGTTGACATGGTCAGAAGACATTTATCAAAATCAAGCACTTCCAAAAGTAAATGAAATCTCACGTCAATACGATAGCTCAGGCTTTGTTGGACGTCGTGATGAAGATCCATCTGTTGTCGTTAAGAAATGGGCTAACAGCGGTCTGAGAGAATTGCTTCTTGATCCTAACGTAACTGAAGGGGCAGTAGCGACAGTTGTAGACGGAAATGGTGTTTACTACTGGGCTTACAGCTATAAATAATAAGGAATTGTATTCTTAAATATCTGTGCTCTTAATCTTTGGTTGCATATAAAGCACACTCCAAAAGTTAGATTTTAATCGTCTGACTTTTGGAGTTTTTTTGTTGTATTAACTCGGAAGCAAAAGTGGCGGTTGTGAACAGATTTTAAAGCTTAAAAAGGCGAAAAGAAACTTTTGAGTACAAAAAAAGCACCGATTGGTGCTTATGATTATTTGAGACCGTATTTTTTGTTGAAACGATCCACACGTCCATCTGCTTGAGTGAACTTTTGACGTCCAGTGTAGAATGGGTGTGAGTCTGATGAAATTTCTACACGGATCAATGGGTAAGTTTCCCCTTCGAACTCAACTGTTTCGTTTGAACGCTTAGTTGAACCACTAAGGAACTGGTAGCCGGTAGAAGTGTCCATGAAGACAACTGGGCGGTATTCTGGATGAATATCTTTTCTCATTTTACAAAAATTTCCTTTCTGCCATGGTCTCTTTGCGAGCCATAGATTAGTTACTTTGATAGTTTATCAAATTCTGATTGATTTGACAAGACTTTTAGACTAATTTCTTACTTTTTTGCCAATTCTTTCATCTCGGTGTAGATTTGCTCTATTTCTTCTTTTGAAAATGCATTGGCTCCGCTGGCTAGTGGGTGTCCTCCACCATGATGATTTTTAGCAATACCGTTGATAGGAATAACCTTGCTACGCATGCGGACACGGTAGTGACCTTCAGGCTGCTCAACAAAAATAGCCCACAGACCGACTTCTTCAATTCGTCCAGGTGCCCCGACAATGGCCGCAGTATCAGCATCGGTCAATTGATAGGCTTGTAAAACTTCCTGAGGCAGAATGACCCGCGCAGTACCATTTTCATCTATTTCCAATTGCTCATAGACATAGCCTTGCAGTTTAGCGACTTGGTGGCTGATAGAGTCCATTTTGCGAGACAAGGCTGATAAGTCGAAATCATATTGACGCAGCTTGGCAGCTACTTCGAATGTGCGGGCGCTAGTGGAAGGATAAAGGAAGCGACCAGTGTCACCGATGATACCAGCATAGAGGAGTTCTGCAGCTTCCTTGCTCAAGTCTAAGTTATTTTCAAAGGCAAAGAGAGCAATCATTTCACTGGCACTGCTAGAGCTTGTATCAACTAGAGAAATATCTCCGTAAACCTCATCATCAGGATGATGATCGATTTTGATGAGGAAGTCGCCTGTTGTGTAGCGTTGATCATCAATGCGAGCTGTATTAGCGGTGTCACAGACGATAACTAAGGCCTCTTGGTATTCTTCGTCTGTAACTTGGTCCATTTGCGCCAACCACATGAGATTGGGCTCATTGTAGCCTGTTGTTTTGATTGTTTTTTCTGGAAAATGGTACTGAAGCAGCTTTTGCAGTCCGACCTGACTGCCAAGAGCATCAGGATCTGGCCGCATATGGCGATGGATAATAATAGTATCGTATTCTTTGATCTTACTTAAAATATCATGATAAAGAGTCATAAATAACCTCGTCAACTTTCTTTACCCATTGTAGCATAAGAGTTTTTATTTTTAAAATAAAAAAGATATGATATAATGAGAGCAGATTAGAATTTGGAGGAAACTATGACCTTAGCGAAAATTGTATTTGCCAGCATGACTGGAAACACCGAGGAAATTGCTGATATTGTGGCGGATAAGCTAAGAGACCTGGATGTAGAAGTTGAAGTGGACGAGTGCACCACTGTCGATGCAGAAGATTTCTTGGAAGCAGATATTGCGATTGTAGCGACCTATACCTATGGTGATGGTGAGCTACCTGATGAGATGATGGACTTCTACGAAGACTTGTCCGGATTGGATTTGTCTGGCAAGGTCTACGGAGTGGTCGGTTCAGGCGATACTTTCTATGACGAATTCTGCAAAGCTGTTGATGACTTTGATGCTGCCTTTGCTGCTACAGGAGCGGAGAAAGGTGCAGAAAGCGTTAAAGTAGACCTATCTGCAGAAGATGATGATATTGCGCGCTTGGAAGCTTTTGCAGAAGGCTTGGTTAATAAAGTTTAAAGTGATAAATAGAGGAAACGGCTGCGGTCGTTTTTGTTTTGCGAAAATGTTATTTTCTGACAATTCTCATGATTAGGAGTATAATGTAAGTAAGCGCTATCCGTCAGATAAAGGAGGAGTTCCTATGAAAGAACGCGACTATGCCTTTGGCTTTCATGATGATGTCAAGCCGCTCTTTTCGACTGGTAAAGGACTGACAGAAGAAGTAGTTCGAGAAATCTCAGAAATCAAGAATGAGCCCCAGTGGATGCTGGACTATCGTCTGCGCTCCTTGGAACTCTTTCATAAGCTGCCGATGCCCGACTTTGGCCCTGATTTGTCAGGGATTCGCTTTGATGATGTTATCTACTACCAGAAGCTAAGCGGAGATCGGGCTCGCAGTTGGGATGAAGTCCCAGAAGAGATTAAGAAAACCTTCGACCGCTTGGGAATTCCAGAAGCTGAGAAGCGCTTTCTATCTGGAGCTGTGGCTCAGTATGAATCTGAAGTGGTTTATCACAATATGAAGGAAGAGTTTGCCAAGCTGGGGATTATTTTCACTGATACGGATACGGCTGTTCAGGAATATCCGGACTTGGTCAAGCAGTATTTTGGTACTGTGATTTCAAATGCTGAGCATAAATTTTCTGCGCTTAATAGTGCGGTTTGGTCCGGCGGAACCTTTATCTATGTGCCTAAGAACGTCCAGTGCCAAGTTCCTGTTCAGACCTATTTTCGAATCAATGGTGAAAATGCCGGCCAGTTTGAGCGCTCCTTGATGATTATCGAGGAGGGGGGCTCTATCCAGTATATCGAGGGCTGTACAGCACCGACTTACACAAGCAATAGTCTTCATGCTGCAAATGTCGAAATCATTGTCAAAAAGGATGCCTTTTTCCGCTATACGACCATTCAAAACTGGTCGGACAATGTCTATAATCTTGTAACGGAGCGAGGGGTTGTTGAAGAGGGTGGCACCTTAGAGTGGATTGATGGGAACTTAGGCAGTAAGGTCAATATGAAATATCCGTGTAGCATTCTTAACGGTCGCAATGCAAGAACTTCTGTTCTATCAATGTCTTTTGCCAACTATGGTCAGCACTTAGATGCGGGCTGTAAGGTATTTCATAATGCACCCAAGACTTCCAGTACCTTGATTTCTAAATCAGTGGCCAAGGATGGCGGTAAGACAGACTATCGTGGTCAGGTTCGCTTTGGTAAGAATAGTGCAGGCTCCAAATCTCATATCGAGTGCGATACCATTCTGATGGATGGCGAGTCCAGTTCTGATACTATTCCTTTTAATGAAATCCATAATTCAAATGTCGCGCTAGAGCATGAAGCCAAGGTTTCCAAAGTGTCTGAGGATCAGCTCTACTATCTGATGAGTCGCGGCATCAGTGAAGAAGAAGCCACAGCTATGATTATCAATGGATTTATGGAACCCATTACCAAAGAACTTCCAATGGAATACGCCGTCGAGCTCAACCAACTCATCAACATGAGTATGGAAGGCTCAGTTGGTTAAAAAGGTCCACTGGACCTTTTTAATCTGCTGATGAGAACTCGCAAAAGCGAGTTCCCTTTAATAATGTCCGGGGGACTGTTTTAGGTTGTGGATAAGGACTCGGTTGAGCGAGTGCTCTTTAATAAGGTTCGGGGATCCTTTTTAATCTGTAGATAGGGGCTCGCCTTTTCAAGTCCCCCTTAATCCGAGGTCCTTGAGACCTTTTTATTTAGAATTGAACTAGAAAATTTTACTATATTTTGATATGATAGATAGAATACAAGGAGGAAGCAGATGACGTTAGAAGAAATCAGACAGGAAATCGATCAAGTTGATGATGCAATCGTTGCCCTGTTGGAGCAACGCATGAATCTGGTTGGCCAAGTCGTAGCTTTAAAAAAATTAACAGGCGCAGCTGTCTTGGATAGCAAGAGAGAAGATGTGATTTTTGCCAGAGTGGCGGATAAGGTTGAAAACAAAGACTATAAGGAAACTGTTGTTGCGACCTTTTCTGACATTTTAAAACGCTCGCGTGAATTTCAGAATAAAAAAATCTAATGAAAGAAGTACAGAACTCGATAGCTGTGGCTTTATCTGCAATGGCAGGCGGTTGGCTACGTTACCAAGTAGCTCTCTTATCAGTTTTTGCTGATCCATTTCCGCTGGCTGCCTTATTGGTCAATTATTTGGGAACTTTTTTGCTGCTCTATATTATCAAGGGCTATCTTAGCAGTAAAGTTAAGTCCCAGCGTCTGCTTTTAGCACTTTCGACCGGTTTTTGCGGAGGTTTGACGACTTTTTCTGGTCTTCTGCTAGACAGTATCAAACTAGCAGATTCAGGGCGCTATATGGAGCTTCTTATCTATCTAGTCTTAAGTGTAGGTGGTGGCCTTGCAATCGCCCTATGGGCTGGAAAGCAGGTGAAGCCATGATGTGGGCGATACTAATCTGCTGCGGCGCTGGTTCTCTTGTGCGTTATGTTTTCTCCAAGGTCAATAGCAGAGCATATCTGCCGATTGGGACTTTATTGGCAAACTTGCTAGGTGCTTTTCTCATTGGATATTTTTATAATCATATAGAAGATAAGCAGCTTTATGTGATTTTAGCAACAGGCTTCTGTGGTGGTTTGACGACTTTTTCCACCTTGAATGCTGAGTTGGCAGCTCTCTTTCCAGAGAGAAAGAAATTTCTTCTCTATTTGGCTTTGACCTATATCCTCGGATTTTTAGCGATTCTTTTGGGAATTTTCATTTAAACATCTTTACATTTTTAGAAATTTTGATATAATATAGTTTGTGCCTAATGGAAGCACAAAAAACGACTAATCCGCTGTGGTCTCGAATCTTAAGATTAGTAAGATAGGAGTAGAAAAAATGAATCCATTAATCCAAAGTTTGACTGAAGGTCAACTTCGTACTGACATCCCTGCATTCCGTCCTGGTGACACTGTCCGCGTTCACGCGAAAGTTGTCGAAGGAACTCGTGAACGTATCCAGATCTTTGAAGGTGTGGTTATCGCTCGTAAAGGTGCTGGTATCTCAGAAACTTACACCGTTCGTAAAATCTCTAACGGTATCGGTGTTGAACGTACTTTCCCAATCCACACTCCACGTGTTGACAAGATTGAAGTCGTTCGTTACGGTAAAGTCCGTCGTGCTAAATTGTACTACCTTCGTGCATTGCAAGGTAAGGCAGCACGTATCAAAGAAATTCGCCGTTAATCTTAGAAAGACTCTGTCGTTGGGCAGAGTTTTTCTCTAAGTCCCCTTAGTTCAATGGATATAACAACTCCCTCCTAAGGAGTAGTTGCTGGTTCGATTCCGGCAGGGGACATGGATATGAAAAACTACGTTGTCAAACGTAGTTTTTTTCTATGTTTAAATAAAAAATCTATAAAATAAATTGTTTTTTTAGGAAATAGGAGTACAATACGGTTAGTATAGAAAATAAAAAAGCACCGAATCGGTGCACACTTTTTCAAGTTGAATACGAACTGGGCTTAAGTACCACTGCCTTATTTTAACTTGCTGTGTTGTTTCGAATAGTTCCAACAAAGTAATTATATAATATTTTTCTTTAAATGTAAACATTTTTGTGTTAAAATATTGACATAAAAAACAAATTTATAAAAGGGGATTTTTTATGAAGAAACCATATTCAATAGGACTCGATATCGGAACTAACAGCGTCGGATGGGCCGTCATTACGGATGACTATAAGGTGCCATCGAAAAAGATGAAAGTTCTGGGCAATACTGATAAACACTTTATCAAGAAAAATCTAATTGGAGCTTTATTATTTGATGAAGGGACTACTGCTGAAGATAGACGTCTAAAACGAACATCGCGCCGTCGCTATACCCGTCGAAAAAATCGTCTTCGCTATCTTCAAGAAATCTTTTCTGAGGAAATAAGCAAGTTGGATAGTAGTTTCTTCCATCGTTTAGATGACTCCTTTTTAGTTCCTGAGGATAAGAGAGGAAGTAAATACCCTATTTTTGCTACCTTGGAAGAAGAAAAAGAATATCATAAGAAATTCCCGACTATCTATCATTTGAGAAAACACCTGGCGGACTCAAAAGAAAAAACTGACTTGCGCTTAATCTATTTGGCATTAGCTCATATGATTAAATACCGCGGACATTTTTTATATGAAGAATCTTTCGATATTAAAAACAATGATATCCAAAAAATTTTTAATGAATTTATAAGCATTTACGACAACACCTTTGAAGGAAGTTCACTTAGTGGACAAAACGCACAAGTAGAAGCAATTTTTACTGATAAAATTAGTAAATCTACAAAGAGAGAACGCGTTCTAAAACTCTTTTCTGATGAAAAATCCACTGGTCTCTTTTCAGAATTTCTCAAGTTAATTGTAGGAAATCAGGCTGATTTTAAAAAACATTTTGACTTAGAAGAAAAAGCTCCACTACAATTCTCTAAAGATACCTATGATGAGGATTTGGAAAACTTACTCGGACAAATTGGAGATGGTTTTGCAGACCTTTTCCTAGTTGCTAAAAAACTTTATGACGCCATTCTTCTATCAGGAATCTTAACTGTCACAGATCCTTCAACCAAGGCTCCACTATCAGCATCTATGATTGAGCGCTATGAAAACCACCAAGAAGATTTAGCAGCTTTAAAACAATTCATCAAAAATAATCTTTCAGAAAAATATGCTGAAGTTTTTTCTGACCAATCTAAAGATGGATATGCTGGGTTTATCGATGGCAAGACCACTCAAGAAGCATTTTACAAATATATCAAAAATCTTCTCTCTAAATTAGAAGGAGCAGATTATTTCCTTAATAAAATTGAACGCGAAGATTTTTTGAGAAAACAACGCACCTTTGATAATGGTTCTATTCCTCACCAAATTCATCTTCAAGAGATGAATGCCATTCTCCGTCGTCAAGGAGAACATTATCTATTTCTGAAGGAAAACAGAGAAAAGATTGAGAAAATCTTGGCCTTCCGTATTCCTTACTACGTTGGCCCTTTGGCTCGTGGCAATCGTGATTTTGCTTGGCTAACTCGAAATTCTGACCAAGCAATCCGACCTTGGAATTTTGAAGAAGTTGTTGATAAAGCAAGCTCTGCAGAAGACTTCATCAATAAGATGACTAACTATGACTTGTATCTCCCAGAAGAAAAAGTTTTGCCCAAGCATAGTCTGTTGTATGAAACATTTGCTGTCTATAATGAATTAACAAAAGTAAAATTTATTGCAGAAGGATTGAGAGACTATCAATTCCTTGATAGTGGGCAGAAGAAGCAAATTGTCAATCAATTATTCAAAGATAAAAGAAAAGTAACTGAAAAAGACATCATTCATTATCTACATAATGTTGATGGCTACGATGGAATCGAACTAAAAGGAATTGAAAAACAATTTAACGCTAGTCTTTCTACTTATCATGATTTACTTAAAATAATCAAGGATAAAGAATTTATGGATAATCCTAAAAATGGAGAGATTCTTGAAAATATTATCCATACTCTCACAATCTTTGAAGATCGAGAAATGATTAAGCAACGCCTTGCTCAATATGACACTCTCTTTGATGAGAAAGTAATCAAGGCATTGACTCGTCGACATTATACTGGTTGGGGAAAACTCTCTGCCAAGCTCATTAACGGCATCCGTGATAAACAAACTGGCAAAACGATCCTTGAATACTTGATTGATGATGGAGATTGCAATCGTAACTTTATGCAGTTAATCAACGATGACGGACTTTCCTTCAAAGAAATTATCCAAAAAGCACAAGTAGTTGGCAAGACAGATGATGTGAAGCAAGTTGTCCAAGAAATCCCAGGTAGTCCTGCTATCAAAAAAGGAATTTTACAAAGTATCAAGATTGTTGATGAACTTGTTAAGGTTATGGGGCACAATCCAGAGTCCATTGTAATTGAAATGGCACGAGAAAATCAGACAACTGCTAAAGGGAAAAAGAATTCCCAACAAAGATATAAGCGCATTGAAGATGCACTAAAAAATCTAGCACCTGGACTTGATTCAAATATTTTAAAAGAAAATCCTACAGATAATATTCAATTGCAAAATGATCGTCTCTTCCTTTACTATCTTCAAAATGGAAAGGATATGTACACTGGAAAAGCTATTGATATCAACCAACTAAGCAACTATGACATTGACCACATCATTCCACAGGCTTTTATAAAGGACGATTCTCTCGATAACCGTGTCCTAACCAGCTCCAAAGATAATCGAGGTAAATCAGATAATGTTCCAAGTATAGAAGTTGTTCAAAAAAGAAAAGCTTTTTGGCAACAATTATTGGATTCCAAATTGATTTCAGAGCGTAAATTTAACAATTTAACTAAGGCTAAACGTGGTGGACTAGATGAGCGTGATAAAGTTGGATTTATCAAACGTCAGTTGGTTGAAACACGACAAATCACAAAACATGTCGCTCAGCTTTTGGATACCCGCTTCAATACAGAAGTGAATGAGGAGAACCAGAAAATTCGTACTGTCAAAATTATTACATTGAAATCCAACCTTGTTTCAAACTTCCGTAAAGAATTTGGTTTATACAAAGTGCGGGAAATCAACGACTACCACCACGCTCACGATGCCTACTTGAATGCAGTGGTTGCAAAGGCTATCCTTAAAAAATATCCTAAACTTGAGCCTGAATTTGTCTATGGTGACTATCAGAAATATGATCTTAAAAGATACATCTTAAAATCAAAAGCTTCTAATACTATTGATAAAGCAACTGAAAAATATTTTTTCTACTCAAACTTATTGAATTTCTTCAAAGAAAAGGTGCGCTACGCTGACGGAACGATTAAAAAAAGAGAGAATATTGAGTATTCTAATGACACAGGAGAAATCGCTTGGAATAAAGAAAAAGACTTTGCCACAATCAAAAAAGTTCTTTCACTTCCGCAGGTGAATATTGTGAAGAAGACAGAAGAACAAACCGTCGGACAAAATGGTGGTTTGTTTGATAACAATATCGTGTCCAAGAAAAAAGTAGTTGATGCAAGTAAACTAATCCCTATCAAATCCAGTTTATCACCTGAGAAATATGGCGGCTACGCAAGACCTACAATCGCTTATTCAGTCCTTGTTATAGCAGATATTGAAAAAGGAAAAGGAAAGGCTAAAAAGTTAAAGAGGATTAAAGAGATAGTTGGAATAACCATTCAAGATAAAAAGAAATTTGAATCAAACCCAGTTACCTACCTTGAAGAGTGTGGTTATAAAAATATCAATTCTAATCTTATTATAAAACTACCTAAGTATAGTCTCTTTGAGTTCAATGATGGACAGCGAAGATTATTAGCAAGCTCTATTGAGTTGCAAAAGGGGAATGAATTAATTTTACCTTATCACCTCACTGCTTTACTTTACCACGCACAGCGAATTAATAAAATTAGTGAACCAATTCATAAACAGTATGTTGAAGCACATCAAAATGAATTTAAAGAATTATTAACAACAATCATTTCTTTATCTAAAAAATATATCCAAAAGCCAAATGTTGAATTGTTATTACAACAAGCGTTTGATCAAGCCGATAAAGATATTTATCAGTTAAGCGAATCCTTTATCTCGCTTTTGAAACTCACCTCATTTGGAGCTCCTGGAGCTTTTAAATTCCTTGGTGTTGAAATTAGTCAGTCAAGTGTAAGGTATAAGCCCAATTCACAATTTTTAGATACTACCCTCATCCATCAATCCATTACTGGTCTCTATGAGACTCGGATTGACTTAAGCAAACTGGGAGAAGACTAATGGGATGGAGAACCATTGTAGTCAATACGCACTCTAAGCTCTCCTACAAGAACAACCACTTGATTTTTAAAGATGCCTCTCGGACAGAGTTGATTCATCTGTCCGAGGTGGACATCCTACTTTTGGAGACGACAGATATCGTTCTCTCCACTATGCTAATTAAACGCTTGGTGGATGAAAATATTCTGGTCATCTTTTGTGATGATAAACGCTTGCCAACGGCATACTTAATGCCTTACTATGGTCGACACGATTCCAGTTTGCAACTCTCTCGGCAAATCACATGGAACGAGGAAGCTAAAGCACAAGTTTGGACTACCATTATTGCACAAAAAATTCTCAATCAAGCTTTTTATCTGGGAAGTTGTGGTTTTCTGGAAAAGAGCCAGTCCGTCATCGATCTCTATCATAGGTTGGATTTATTTGATCCTAGTAACCGTGAGGGACACGCAGCTCGTATTTATTTCAACACCTTATTTGGGAATGATTTTAGTCGTGAGCAAGATAATGATGTCAATGCGGCCTTAGACTACGGCTACACCTTGATTTTAAGTATGTTTGCGCGTGAGATTGTTTTGTCGGGTTGCATGACCCAGTTCGGCTTGAAACATGCCAATCAGTTTAATCAATTCAACCTAGCTAGTGATATTATGGAGCCTTTCCGTCCGATTATTGACAGAATTGTCTATGAAAATCGAAACAGTTCTTTTGTCAAAATCAAACGAGAACTTTTCACTATTTTCTCAGACACCTTCCACTACAATGGAAAGGATATGTATCTGACCAATATCGTCAGTGACTATACTAAGAAAGTCATCCAAGCTCTCAATCAACCAGAGAAAGGAGTTCCTGAGTTTAGGATATGAGTTATCGATATATGCGTATGATTTTAATGTTTGATATGCCTGTTGATACTGCAGAGGAACGCAAGGCCTATCGGAAATTCCGGAAGTTCCTCATAGATGAGGGGTTTATCATGCACCAATTCTCCATCTATAGCAAACTCTTGCTCAACAACTCTGCTAATAATGCCATGATTGAGCGACTCAAGACTCGAAATCCCAAAAAGGGAAACATCACTCTCTTAACAGTTACGGAAAAACAGTTTTCTCGGATGATATACTTAAATGGTGAGCACGATACCAGCGTAGCAAACTCTGATGCTCGGTTAGTCTTTCTAGGAGAAGAGCCTATAGATGAACATTAATTTTCCGGTACTAGATGAACCGATAGATATTCAAAATGCAACCTTTTTGGTGCTTGAAGATCAGTTTACCTTTTCAAAGATCGTCAAGCAATTGTACCAATATTCTGATGAAGGAGAGCTGAAATTATTTGACACTCATTTAAAAGCTTTAAAAGAATCAGAGCTGCTTCTGATTACAGATATTTTGGGTTACAATCTCAACTCTCCACCCATGCTCAAACTGATACATACCGATCTGGAAAATCAACTAAATGATAAACCAGAAGTAAAGTCAAAAATCGAAAAGTTGTTAGTTGCGATTACAGAACTGCTGGGGTTTGAGTGTTTGGAAAATGAATTGGATCTAGAGTACGATGAAATCACCATTCTAGAGTTGATCGATGCGCTAGGAGTCAAAGTTGAAACTCTGAGTGACACACCTTTTGAAAAGATGCTAGAAATTGTCCAAGTTTTTAAATATCTTTCAAAAAAGAAACTCCTTGTTTTCATCAATGTGACCGCCTATCTATCAAAGGATGAGTTAGGAAATCTGATAGAGTATATCCAACTCAATCAACTAAGGGTCTTATTTGTCGAACCTCGGAAAGTCTATGATTTTCCGCAATATGTGCTTGATCAAGACTATTTCTTGAACCCTGAAAATATGGTATAATTAAGAGTAACAATTGGAATCTGGCGAGCTGAAGTCTAGCTGGGACGAATAGCGCGATTACGAAATTTCGTGAGAAAAATTTTTCTACGAGGTTTTAGAGCTGTGTTGTTTCGAATGGTTCCAAAACAAAATCTTCATCATAAACGAGCCAAGACAAGTTTTAGAGCTGTGTTGTTTCGAATGGTTCCAAAACAAGCTTTGAATCGTCATATACAGCTGTTTTGTTTTAGAGCTGTGTTGTTTCGAATGGTTCCAAAACTTTAAAGTGTTTGAAGTTTTATAGGTTTTTGTTTTAGAGCTGTGTTGTTTCGAATGGTTCCAAAACCTTCAATAAGCTGAGGAAGTGCGTCAATAAGTTTTAGAGCTGTGTTGTTTCGAATGGTTCCAAAACAGTTCAAGACAGCTTTCATACCAGAGACACGTTTTAGAGCTGTGTTGTTTCGAATGGTTCCAAAACTATATGGGGGACTAATGGTTATGCTCCGCAGTTTTAGAGCTGTGTTGTTTCGAATGGTTCCAAAACTTTTTGAAAAAAAGAGATGTAGATTAGTGAGTTTTAGAGCTGTGTTGTTTCGAATGGTTCCAAAACGATACTGTCCTGGATACCATCTGACCCAGTGTTTTAGAGCTGTGTTGTTTCGAATGGTTCCAAAACCAAAAAATCGATTACCATTGCCACCATAATGTTTTAGAGCTGTGTTGTTTCGAATGGTTCCAAAACATTCACTTTTTTTAGTAAGTCCTTGCTGATGTTTTAGAGCTGTGTTGTTTCGAATGGTTCCAAAACCCTTGTAAATAGGTTTCGTATGGTCTGAAAGTTTTAGAGCTGTGTTGTTTCGAATGGTTCCAAAACCCCAACCTCAAAAGCAAACCTGTTGCTTACGTTTTAGAGCTGTGTTGTTTCGAATGGTTCCAAAACCTATATTCATCGAATAAATTACTATCTCTAAGTTTTAGAGCTGTGTTGTTTCGAATGGTTCCAAAACTCTTCTTCTCCTCGTACCAGCCATTTATCCGTTTTAGAGCTGTGTTGTTTCGAATGGTTCCAAAACTAACCATTTTTAAGAAGCCATTCAGTGATGGTTTTAGAGCTGTGTTGTTTCGTTTTTACTTATCATAAAAAGGACTGTTTTATTCAGTCCTCTTATTTTCTATTTCCCTAGGCAGAATTGGCTGAAGAGTTGGGTGATGAGCTCGTCTGGTGCAGCGTCGCCAGTGATTTCGCCAAGGATTTCCCAGGTGCGGGTCATATCGACTTGGAGTAGATCTACCGGCATACCCATTTCCAAGCCTTGGTTGACGGCTTGCAGACTTTCCAGAGCTTTTTCGATCAAGGAAATGTGACGGGCGTTGGACAGGTAGGTAGCGTCTTGCTCGACGATACCAGCATTTTTAAAGAAGAGCTGATTGATGCGTTCTTCAATTTTATTGATATTTTGATTGTGGAGGACAGAAATCTTGATAGCATCTGCTGGCAGCTGATCCAGCTCAATCTTTTCCTCAAGGTCAGTCTTGTTAAGCAAGACGATACGATTGCTATCTTGACTGATTTCGAGCAATTGTTTGTCCTGATCCGTCAGAAGCTCGCTGGCGTTTAAAACTAATAGAACCAAGTCAGCTTCCTGCAGGGCTTTTTTAGAGCGCTCAACTCCAATCTGCTCCACAAGGTCGTCGGTTTCCCGAATGCCTGCGGTATCGATGAGCTTGAGCGGCACGCCCTTGATATTGACATACTCCTCGATCACATCACGAGTCGTTCCCTCGATATCAGTCACAATGGCCTTGTCCTCGCGCAGGAGATTGTTGAGCAGGCTGGACTTGCCAACATTAGGCCGTCCGATGATAGCAGTGGAAATACCTTCGCGTAAAATCTTACCTCGTCGTGCAGTATTGAGGAGATTGCTCAGCAATGCCTCGAACTCTGCTGTTTTTTCTCGCATAAGTTGGGTCGTCATCTCTTCCACGTCGTCGTACTCGGGATAGTCAATATTTACTTCGACTTGAGCCAGTGTGTTGAGGATTTCCCGACGGGTATTGTTAATGAGGTCAGAGAGGGAGCCATCCAGCTGCTTGACAGCATTGTTCATGGCTTTATCGGTCTTGGCGCGGATGATGTCCATAACGGCCTCGGCCTGAGTTAAATCTACGCGCCCATTGAGAAAGGCCCGCTTGGTAAATTCACCAGGCTCAGCCATTCTAGCGCCCTCGCGGATAGCGAGCTGCAGGATTTCATTAGTGACCGCAATTCCGCCGTGGGTATTAATCTCAATGATATCCTCGCGCGTGAAGGTCTTGGGAGAGCGCATAGCACCAAGCATGACCTCGTCTAGAATTTCCTGATTTTGAGGATCGACGATATGGCCGTAGTTGAGTGTGTGACTGGCCACTTTGCTCAGATTTTTCCCTTTGAAGATTTTTTGGGCAATAGCAAAGCTGTCAGTTCCGCTTAGTCTGACGATACCGATGGCCCCTTCGCCAAGAGGCGTAGAAATTGCAGCGATTGTATCAAATTCTCTGGTAATCATACTGTGTTTTTCCTTGTTTTTTAAAATCAATTACCCTAATTGTAACGCAAAAATCAAGGAGGAGCAAGGCTTTCGATTATCAAGCGGAAAGAATGCAATTTAAGTCTGGCAAAGAAAACACTTTCATGTTAGTGAGAATCATGATATAATGAAAGTAGTGTGATTCGAGGAGGTGCTATGGAAAATCTAAAGAAACTGGCAGGGATAAAGGCTGCTGAATTTGTCCAAAGCGGGATGATTGTTGGTCTCGGGACGGGTTCAACTGCTTATTATTTTGTCGAAGAGATTGGTCGGCGTATCCAGGAAGAAGGATTGCAGATTACAGCTGTTACGACTTCCAGTGTCACTAGCAAACAGGCTGAAGAGCTGGGCATTCCGCTCAAGTCTATCGACGATGTGGATCAGGTGGATGTCACTGTTGATGGTGCTGATGAGGTTGATTCAGTTTTTAACGGTATCAAGGGCGGTGGCGGCGCACTTCTCATGGAGAAAGTCGTGGCGGTTCCTACTAAGCACTATATCTGGGTGGTCGATGAGAGCAAGATGGTAGAGAAGCTAGGTGCCTTCAAGCTACCAGTAGAAGTTGTTCAGTACGGTGCTGAGCAGCTCTTTCGTCGCTTTGAACGTGCGGGCTATAACCCAGCCTTTCGTCAGAAGGACGGTCAGCGTTTTGTTACGGACATGCAGAATTTCATTATCGACTTAGATTTAGGTGTGATTGAAAATCCAGTCGAGTTTGCGCAAGAACTAGATCATGTAGTGGGCGTAGTGGAGCATGGACTGTTTAATCAAATGGTAGACAAGGTCATTGTTGCTGGAAAATCGGGTCTTCAAGTTTTAGAGGCCAATAAATAGAAAGAGGTATTTTATGCCAAAATTTAATCGTATTCACTTGGTAGTCATGGACTCAGTTGGTATCGGTGCTGCACCAGATGCTAATAATTTTGTCAATGCAGGGGTACCAGATGGTGCTTCAGATACTCTGGGACATATTTCCAAAACGGTAGGACTGAATGTGCCAAACATGGCTAAGATCGGCCTGGGAAATATCGAGCGTCCTGCTCCTTTGAAGACCGTTCCTCAAGAAGAAAATCCTAGCGGTTACTATACCAAGCTGGAAGAAGTATCTCTTGGAAAAGACACGATGACAGGACACTGGGAAATCATGGGTCTCAATATTACTGAGCCTTTTGATACTTTCTGGAATGGCTTCCCAGAAGAAATCCTGACTCAGATTGAAGAGTTTTCTGGTCGCAAGATCATTCGTGAGGCTAACAAGCCATACTCTGGTACAGCAGTTATTGATGACTTTGGTCCTCGTCAGATGGAAACAGGCGAGCTGATTATCTACACCTCTGCAGACCCAGTATTACAAATCGCGGCACACGAAGAAGTGATTCCTTTGGAAGAGCTCTATCGTATCTGTGAGTTCGCCCGCTCTATTACCATGGAACGGCCTGCGCTTCTGGGACGTATCATCGCTCGTCCTTATGTAGGTGAGCCAGGCAACTTCACTCGTACAGCCAACCGTCACGACTATGCCGTTTCTCCGTTTAATCCAACTGTACTTGATAAGCTCAATGAAGCTGGAATTGATACTTATTCTGTTGGTAAGATTAACGACATCTTCAACGGTGCTGGAATCAACCATGACTTGGGACACAATAAGTCTAACAATCATGGTGTAGATACTTTGGTCAAAGCTCTGAAAGACGAGAATTTCAAAGAAGGTTTTTCATTCACTAACCTAGTAGACTTTGATGCTCTTTATGGTCACCGCCGTGATCCACATGGCTACCGTGATTGTTTGGAAGAGTTTGATGCGCGCATCCCAGAAATCATTGAAAACATGCGTGAAAATGATTTGCTCATGATTACTGCTGACCATGGTAATGACCCGACCTATGCTGGAACCGACCACACTCGTGAATACATTCCGCTTTTGGTCTTCGGAAAATCGCTGAGCGGTCATGGTCATATTCCTGTCGGACACTTTGCGGATATCTCAGCTACCGTTGCTGAAAACTTCAGAGTGGACAAGGCGATGATTGGCGAAAGCTTCTTGGACAAATTGGTATAAGCATTATAAGAGAGTGAGGAAAATGTTTTATGACAAGCTTATCAGAAAAAATCAAAGCAACAGCAGCCTTCTTGAAAGAAAAAGGTATGACAGAACCTGAATTTGGTCTGATTTTGGGATCTGGTTTGGGAGAATTGGCTGAAGAAATCGAAAATGCCGTTAGTCTTGACTATGCGGATATTCCAAACTGGGGCCGCTCAACTGTTGTTGGTCACGCTGGGAAATTAGTTTATGGAGACTTGGCAGGACGGAAAGTCTTGGCACTGCAAGGCCGTTTCCATTTCTATGAAGGAAATCCTTTAGAAATCGTTACTTTCCCAGTGCGTGTGATGAAGGCTCTTGGTGCGACTGGTGTTATTGTTACCAATGCTGCTGGCGGTATTGGCTATGGTCCTGGTACGCTTATGGCAATCACTGACCACATCAATATGACTGGCCAAAATCCTTTGATTGGTGAAAACTTGGATGAATTTGGTCCGCGTTTCCCTGATATGTCTAAATCTTACACTCCAGAATACCGTGCCGTCGCTCATAAAGTTGCTGATAAGCTTGGTATCAAGCTGGATGAGGGTGTCTATATCGGTGTAACTGGACCGACTTATGAAACACCAGCAGAAATCCGCGCTTATAAGACACTTGGAGCGGATGCAGTTGGCATGTCTACTGTTCCTGAAGTGATTGTAGCAGCACATTCTGGTTTGAAAGTCCTTGGAATTTCATGCATTACAAACTTTGCTGCTGGTTTCCAAGAAGAGCTTAATCATGAGGAAGTGGTTGAAGTAACAGAACGTGTCAAGGGTGATTTCAAACGATTACTTAAAGAAACACTTGCTGAATTGTAAAAAAATGTTGAAAGGCGGAGTGTCTGGGTTGGTAATTAAATCCGGAACAGCCTTTCTATCTAGCTGATAAAATCATTAAACTAAAGAAAGGTAGAGTGAGTTGTTCAGATTTGAACACGAGAGGAAAACTATCTTTCAAATAAACACAGAAAGGAAGGGTATCTGAGTTTGAATTGAACTCGGGCTAGTCTTTCTATGAAATATTAAAAATAAGAAAGAAAGGAATTGAACCCACCCTAAAAGCGGTGGGAAAAAGATAGATGGTCTAGCGAGCATCTCTTATTTTCCCTTTGCTTTTGACGGGTTTGGTATCTTAACTATGTCTATTCATATTGCTGCTAAACAAGGCGAGATTGCTGATAAAATTCTTCTTCCAGGTGATCCGCTTCGGGCTAAGTTTATTGCGGAGAATTTCCTGGAAGATGCTGTTTGCTTTAATGAAGTCCGCAATATGTTCGGCTACACTGGTACTTACAAAGGTGAGCGTGTTTCTGTTATGGGGACAGGGATGGGAATGCCATCAATCTCTATCTACGCGCGTGAGCTGATTGTTGATTACGGTGTGAACCAGCTGATCCGTGTCGGAACAGCTGGTTCGCTAAATGCTGATGTCCATGTCCGTGAATTGGTTTTGGCGCAGGCGGCTGCAACTAACTCCAACATTATCCGTAATGACTGGCCACAGTATGATTTTCCGCAGATCGCTAGCTTTGATTTACTAGATAAGGCCTATCATATCGCCAAAGGTCTTGGTATGACAACCCATGTTGGGAATGTCTTGTCGTCTGATGTCTTTTATTCAAACTACTTTGAAAAGAATATCGAGCTTGGTAAGTGGGGGGTTAAGGCAGTTGAAATGGAAGCGGCAGCTCTTTACTATTTGGCTGCTCAACACCATGTGGATGCTCTTGCTATCATGACTATTTCTGATAGCTTGGTCAATCCTGAAGAGGATACGACAGCAGAAGAGCGTCAAAATACCTTTACAGATATGATGAAGGTTGGTTTGGAAACCTTGATTGCAGAAGCATGAAAGTATTTGTCAAAGAAGCTATTCTCTTTGCTATTTCTCGCTATGACTATGCTTATGCGTATAAGGTGGCTGAGCGAGCAGGAAGCAGTGTCCAGTCTGACTTGGTTCTTCTTCTTGAGGCTTTAGCGGAGCGAAGAGAGCTCAACATCCAATCTATGATGAATCTAAAGTTGGAAATCACCGGGGCTAACCTAGCTGATTTTCAGCTTTTTTGCCATAAAAATGAAGCGGATGAGCAGCTGGTCAATTACCTTTATGATCTGGAAGCCAAGCTGAGAAATGAGCAGCTGATTGACTTTATCCGAGCAGTCAGTCCGGCTATTTATCGGATTTTTATGCGGCTGATTCGCATGCAAATACCAGATATTGACAGCTATATTCATAATTCTCGAGGGGCTAGTTACGACCGATGGAAGTTTGAAAAGATGCGACATTCAGATAATCCTGATCTGCAAAATTTTCATGCAGAAAGCACGGTTAATTCTTCTAGTTTGACGGAGCTGATTTTGCAGTTGAATTTGTCTGAATCTGTCAAAGAGTCGGCACAGCAGCTAAGAGAGTTAGAAAAGTCAGTCCGTAATCCACTGGCTCATCTTATCAAGCCTTTTGATGAGGAAGAATTGCACAGGACGACAGGTTTCTCATCTCAGCACTTTATGGAGCTTTTGATTGATTTGGCGCAGGAGACAGGCATTGTCTACCAGAGGAAACCTTTTTACTTCGACCGAGCGAATGCGGTCATAGAAAGTTTCTTATAAGGAGTAGCAGGATGGATAAGATTGCAAGACTGCAAGAATTAATAGACCACAGTCAAAATATCGTCTTTTTCGGTGGAGCGGGTGTTTCGACGGAATCCAATATTCCAGACTTTCGAAGTTCAGATGGGATATACAGCGTTAAGCTAGGAAGGCATTTTACAGCAGAGCAGCTGGTTTCTCACACGATGTTTGAGCGCTATCCGCAGGAGTTTTTTGACTTTTACAAGAAGTATCTGCTTTATCCGGATGCTAAGCCCAATGTGGCTCATGTCTACTTGGCAGACTTGGAGAAGACGAGCAAGCTCAAGGCTGTGGTGACTCAAAATATCGATAGCTTGCATGAAATGGCCGGTTCGAAAAAGGTTCTCAAGCTTCATGGCAGTGCGGATAGAAATTACTGTCTGAATTGTCAGCGATTCTATGATTTGGCCGGTTTTCTAGCTTTGAAGGGTACCGTTCCTCACTGTCTTGACTGTGGTGGCATTGTCAAACCAGATGTGACTCTCTATGAAGAACCGCTAGATATGGAAGTTTTCCAGCAGGCAGCTCAAGCTATCCATCAAGCAGACCTGCTGATAATCGGTGGGACTTCCTTAGTCGTCTATCCCGCAGCCAGCCTCATCCAGTATTTTGCAGGTAAGCATTTGGTTGTCATCAACAAGACCAGCATCCCTCAAGACAGCCAGGCAGATCTAGTCATTGAGGGTAAGATAGGGGAAGTGATGGGGAAGTTGAAACAATAGCGAAAACACCTGAAAAAGCTTTTTCGGGTGTTTTTTTGCAGTTTATTTATCAAACTTCACTTCTTCAATCAGATACTCAATGAAGCGTTCTCCCATTTTGGATAGGCTAGCTTTTTCGTGTTGGATGTAGACCAGCTCAATCGGATCATCAATGTCCAGTGGGATTGACACGATATTATCTCCGTTGAGGTTGCTGTTGAGGATACCGGTTGCAATCGTGTAGCCATCCAGACCGATCAAAAGATTAAAGAGGGTCGCACGGTCGCTGACGACGATTGATTTTTTATGGTGTTCCTGAGAGAGAATTTCCTCAGAAAAGTAGAAGGAGTTGTGAGTTCCTTGGTCGTAGCTGAGGTAGGGGAAGTTTTCTAAATCAGATAATTGGACCAGCTTTTTCTTGGCCAGCGGATTGGACTTGCTGACAAAGATATGGGGCTGAGCTGTAAAGAGATGAGTGGCAATCAGATGATTGTCATCCAGCATCTTGGATAGAACATCGCGGTTGTAGCTATTGAGAAAGAGGACGCCAATTTCGCTGCGGAAGTTTTTTACGTCGTCAATAATTTCCCAAGTCCGAGTTTCTCGCAGAAAGAGCTCGTATTTCTCCATATCGCTTTTTTTTAGCAGGGAGACAAAAGCGTTGACTACAAAGGCATAGTGCTGGGCAGAAACGCTGAAAAGCTCACGGTGGGCGACTGGATTTTTATATCGCTCCTCTAGAAGCTGCGTCTGCTCAACTACCTGCCGAGCATAGGAAAGGAACTCCATGCCGTCCTTAGTCAAGGTAATTCCTTTGGGATTGCGAATGAAAATCTCGATACCCATTTCATTTTCCAAATCCCGCACAGCATTAGACAAACTAGGCTGAGTAATGAAAAGCTGCTTGGCAGCTTCGTTCATACTGCCAGTCTCGACAATTTTGATAATATAGTGTAACTGTTGAATTCTCATAGGACTATTTTATCACAAACTGGGGATTTTTTCCTGATAAATCAATGAAAGCTAGCATTGAATTTATTAAATGGACAGATGGTAAAAGAAATTCTATTGGATATAGTGACATTTTTGAAGTTTATTCTTATCGGAATTATAGAGCGATTTTATCAAGTCTTTTATAATGAAACAGGTTTTGCAATTTCAAGTTATTCGTGATATGATGATTTTTAGACTGTAAAAGGAGTAGTTATGAAGAGAAAAGAAGATTCTTTTGAAGATATTGCTCTTGAGTTAGAGAAGGAGACATCTAAGTCTAAGTTCTTACCATTCGTTCTATTAGCCATTATTGGCTTTTCTATCGTTGGAGCAGTTTTTTTGATGCTTTCTATATCGCAAAAGACTAAATCTAAGCAACCGGTGAGCCAGTCAAGTCAGATTATTTCACCATCAAAAAAATTAGAGGATAAGAAGACTGAAGTAAAAAAATTCGCTGAAAGTCTTACAGTTCCTCCAGAAAAAAGTGATTCCTTTCTTTGGACGGTTGACAAGGCAGTTTCTCTACCCATGGACAAAGCTAAAGGCGGAGCGGCCTTGGAAGATGTTTTAAGAGAATTTGGAAGACCTGTTGAAGCTGGTTCGTGGATTGATTTTTCATCAAATAATGAAATTCAAAAGCATATTCGTCTTTTTTGGAAAGAGAAGGATGGTGCTCTTGGTTATGTTTCTTTAACCTTTGCTGAATTTGATGGTGTCTATAAGCTCATTTCCAAGTACCATTCTAACCTTGCAAGTGATGAAATTAAGGTGGATCAAAATCCTAATAGAAACTTTTTATGGACACAAGAATATATTGATAGTCTTGTTATTGGTGCTAGAGAAGGTACTGACAAAGGTACGGTGTATGATGAGATTGTTTCAAATGTTGGTTTGCCGCTGTATCAGACGATTTTGGGAGAGGACAATCAACTTCAAATGCGAGTTACTTATCATAATCCTCATTCTTTGACAAATCCGGAACAATTGAAGTCTGTCAATCTAGAATTCTATAAGCAAGAAGATGGAACATGGCGTTTGGTTTCTAAACAAAACCAGTAAACTAAAATAAAAAAGACAGAGGAGATAATCTTGAGAAGGAGTAGCAAGAAAAAACATGATGCTAATTCATTTAGAGCCATAAAAAAAGAACTTTATCAACAACAAAAGATAAAAAGAGAAGAACTTAGCATGATGGCCATACAGGAGGAGAAAAAAAGGATTAATTCGGCCTTTATTCTTCTTTGTTTGACCTTGTCATTTGCTTTATTCTTTGGCTTCTATTATTTTTCTCAAAAGATTCCTAGAGCCAATCTTAAGTACAAATATAATAAGACAGTGTCGTCAGTTAGTAAAGAAAGCTCTACTACTCAGCAAGATGAAGCTGAGTTAGAAATGGACAAAAAACAGAAGGAACTGAAAAAGAAAATTGTTGAGGAAGATGAAAAAAAGTTTGTTTTTAATTGGACATTAGACAATTTTGTAGAACTCAAAATAGCCAAAGTCGGGGAGTGGGAAAATAATCCGACTTTGGAAGAGGTTATTACGAAATACGGTAAGGGTTCAAATGTGAGTTTTACCGAAAATGGATTGACACTAACTTATAAGACAAGAATTGTAGATGTTCCGAGATATGGTTCATCAGGACATCCTCAGGAAATCAGTTTGGGTTTTTATGACCCCGATTCCAATGGAAAAAAGTACTATTTAATAACTAAAACGGCAGTTTACTTGGATGACATTCATAACCTACCAGCTATCAAAAATGAGTTTGTTTTTAAGTGGAAGCCAGAAGATATGGATACATTGACAGTAGGTGATAGTCAATATGGAAAAGGTGGAATGACATATCAGGAGATTGTTGCTCGATTTGGACTGCCTTCAGATAGTAATTTTTCTGGAAGCGATACAGATTATAGCCCGTTATCGTTGCGGGTGAATTATTTTAATATTCATCGTCCACCTGCTGAACGAAAATTGGATAGGGTGTCTTTGATTTTCAAGAGGCAGGAGGATGGCAGCTTTCGTCTTGCAGATGCAAAGAGTGAATTTGACAAGGACTGGTAAGGCTGTGATAAGTCGGAGACATGAAAAGTCTAATATTTTTATGTCTTGACAATCCTTATCTCTAACGATATAATGTTTACAATTTAACCTTTAATCAAGTCCAGTGAGGCTGCAAGGTGGGAAAAACGGTATAAGAGGCAAGCAGATTGCCTTGTTTTTTGCGAAACCTTGCTGCGGCGAGGTTTTTCTTTTAGAAAGTGAGGTTGTCATGGTTAGTGACAGTTGTAAAAAGAGATTTGGCAAGATTATGCTGGAGCAGATGGAGCTGTTGGAGCAAGTCGAAATTGCACCTAATATTTTTTCTATGCTCCTAAAGGGCCAAATGGTCAGCCAGATGCAGGCTGGGCAGTTTTTACATATTCGGGTACCAGATGACAGCAAGCTTTTGCGCCGGCCTATCTCAATCGCAGAGATTGACCGAGACAATCTGACTTGTCGCATTATTTATCGGATAGAAGGCGGCGGGACAGCTATTTTTTCTCAACTGCCACTCGGCTCGTTTCTTGATGTTATGGGGCCTCAGGGAAATGGCTTTGATTTAAGTCCTGTGAGGGCAGGTGACCACGCTTTGATTATCGGTGGTGGGATTGGTGTTCCACCTCTGCTTGAGGTTGCTAAAGAATTGCATGCCAAGGGTGCTCAGGTGACGGCTGTATTGGGATTTGCTGATAAAGCTGCTGTCATTTTGGAATCAGAAATGAAAAAATACGCTGATGTCATTGTCACGACGGATAATGGTTCCTATGGTCGCAAGGGCTATGTATCAGCGGTGGTAGATGAGATGACTCAAGACTATGCGGCTGTCTATTCCTGTGGAGCGCCAGCCATGCTCCAGTATGTCGATCGTAAGTTTCAGGACCATCCGCATGCTTATCTCTCCATGGAGTCTCGTATGGCTTGTGGTATGGGCGCTTGCTATGCCTGCGTCGTTCATGTGGCAGGTCAGGACGAGTCAGTCAATAAGCGCGTTTGTGAAGACGGTCCGGTCTTTGAAACGGGCACGATTATTGTCTAGGAGGGGAGAGAATGAGTGATAAACGTTTAAGAGTTTCTTTGCCAGGCTTGGACTTGAAAAATCCAATTATTCCAGCATCAGGCTGCTTTGGCTTTGGACAAGAATATGCCAAATACTATGACTTGGACTTACTGGGTTCTATCATGATAAAGGCTACGACTTTGAACCCCCGCTTTGGCAATCCCACTCCGCGGGTGGCAGAAACGCCAGCTGGTATGCTCAATGCCATTGGCCTTCAAAATCCAGGTGTTGAGGTTGTTCTAGCTGAAAAACTGCCCTGGCTGGAAAAGCATTATCCCGACCTGCCAATCATTGCTAATGTAGCGGGCTTTTCCAATCAAGAATATGCCACAGTGGCTGGGAAAATTTCTCAAGCTCCCAATGTCAAGGCTATCGAGCTCAATATCTCCTGCCCTAATGTTGACCATGGAAATGCTGGCCTTTTGATTGGTCAAGTTCCAGAGTTGGCTTACGGAGCAACCAAAGCAGCAGTAGAGACTTCTGCTGTACCAGTCTATGTCAAATTGACTCCGAGCGTAGCAGACGTCACTCAGGTAGCTAAGGCTGTTGAAGACGCTGGTGCTGATGGTTTTACCATGATTAACACCTTAGTAGGTATGCGATTTGACTTGAAGTCGCGCAAGCCTATTATCGCTAATGGCACAGGTGGTATGTCGGGTCCAGCTGTCTTTCCGGTAGCGCTCAAGCTAATCCGTCAAGTGGCGCAGGCAAGTAAACTTCCCATTATTGGTATGGGTGGAGTTGATTCAGCGGAGGCTGCTCTGGAGATGTTTATAGCGGGCGCTTCAGCTATTGGAGTGGGAACTGCTAATTTCACGGATCCTTATGCCTGCCCGACCATTATTGAAGATCTGCCTAAGGTTATGGATAAATACGGTATTGACAGTCTTGAAAGCTTACGTAAAGAAGTTCGAGAGAATTTGCTTTAAAGTTACATTTTTACTTGACAATACTGCTGTGAAATTATAGAATAAATTAAATATAACCTTTAAAGAAGTCCAGAGAGGCTACTAAGGTACATACGTTTGAATGGCAGATACTGCCACATTTTCGTGTAACCTTGCTCTCGGGCAAGGTTTTTTCTATGTCTCTGAGCCTAACGTGACGGTTGGTTTTGAGATATGGATGCCTAGCAAACTTCTTTGAAGATAATAATTTAAAAGGAGATTTTCCCCTCATGCGTGAAGAACGGCCTATTATCGCCCTCGACTTTCCATCTTTTGATGATGTCAAAGATTTCTTGGAACATTTTCCGGAAGATGAAAAACTCTATGTCAAAATCGGCATGGAATTCTTCTATGCCATCGGTCCAGAAATCGTTCATTATCTGAAAGGTCTTGGACACAGCATTTTCTTGGATCTGAAACTGCACGACATTCCCAATACTGTGCGCTCAGCTATGTCTGTCTTAGGAACATTTGGCATCGACATGGTGACGGTTCATGCAGCAGGCGGTGTGGAGATGATGAGCGAAGCCAAGAAGGTCTTGGGTGATAAGGCTAAGTTGGTTGCGGTGACCCAGCTGACCTCGACCAGTGAGGAAGATATGCGTGATTGCCAAAATATCCAGACTACGGTTCAGGAGTCAGTCGTCAATTACGCTCGGAAGGCCAAAGAAGCTGGTTTGGATGGCGTAGTTTGCTCAGCTCAAGAAGTTGAATTGATTAAGGCGGCAACTGCGGAAGACTTTCTCTGTGTAACGCCGGGTATTCGGCCAGCTGGATCAGAAATCGGCGACCAAAAACGGGTCATGACACCGCAGGAAGCCCATCAAATCGGCAGTGATTATATTGTAGTAGGACGTCCGATTATCCAAGCTAAAAATCCTTGGGATGCTTACCACGAGATTAAGAAGCAGTGGAATAGCTAAGTAAGAACAAGAGATACGATTTAAATCGATATACAAAATTAACAGCATCATAAACATTCAAATTTATAAGGAGCAAAAAATGACTTTAGCAAAAGAGATTGCGCGTGATTTATTGAAAATCAAAGCTGTGTATTTGAAGCCAGAAGAGCCTTTTACGTGGGCATCAGGTATCAAATCACCTATTTATACGGACAACCGTGTGACCTTGGCTTATCCAGAGACTCGGACCTTGATCGAGGATGGTTTCGTTGAAAAGATTCGGGCGGAATTTCCAGATGTAGAAGTCATTGCCGGAACTGCGACAGCGGGCATTCCTCACGGAGCCATTATTGCAGATAAGATGAACCTGCCATTTGCCTATATCCGCAGCAAACCAAAAGATCACGGAGCGGGCAATCAAATCGAAGGTCGCGTAGCGCCTGGGCAGAAGATGGTTGTCATTGAAGACTTAATCTCTACTGGTGGTTCGGTCTTGGATGCGATTGCTGCAGCGAAACGTGAAGGTGCGGATGTGATTGGCGCAGCAGCTATCTTTACCTATGAGCTACCAAAAGCAGAAAAGAACTTTAATGATGCGGGTGTGAAATTAGTAACCCTTTCTAACTACACTGAGCTAATCACTCTGGCTGAAGCAGAAGGTTATGTCAGTCCTGAGGGCTTGGCCTTGCTTGAGAAATTTAAGCATGACCAAGAAAATTGGCATGTTTAGACGAATACAAATAAAATGATCTGACTCTTATTCAGGTCATTTTTCTGTAAAACGTCCTTGTCTTGCCTTTTAAAATGGCTTAAAGTCTCGGTATTTGGTATAATAGAGCTATGTCTAAGATTTATCATCTATCCTTTTCGATATTACAGAAAGTTATGCTAATTACGGCTGTTCACTGGTTTCTGATTGCCATCTGGCATGTTGCAGAGCTGAATAGTATAGCTATAATTGCCTTTGTTGGCTTGGCTTATCTGGCCTATCGCTATCGGCATTTGCTAGAAAAAGCTTATCATTGGTTGATGAAGCATAAATTTCTTATTATGCTAGCTGCCTTTATTTTTCAGCTGATAATGCTCTTTTCAGCTGAGCTTTTGATTAGGCGGGATGCAGCAGTAGTCTTTACAGGGGCTTTCAAAACTCTGAAAGAAAGCTCCATTTCCAGCTATCTGACCCGCAACCCTAACAATGTCTCACTCTTTCTCTACGAGCGTTTTTTCTTTAACGTATTTGGGGAATCTGGTCTATGGGTCATGCAGGCCTTGAATATTGTTTATACTAACGTAACGGCCTTGATTCTCTACAAGAGCTGCCAAAAGTATTTTTCCCAAAAGGCTGCAGATGCTGTCTTTAGTCTTTATGTGCTTTTACTGGGCTTTTCTCCTTATTTCTTTTCAATGTATACCGATATTCCGCCCCTTCCTTTCATCAGTTTGCAGATTTTCCTAGTTCTGGGATTGCTGAAAGGAGAGGAATCAAGCCGACAGCTGGTTTGGCGCAGTATCTTGCTTGGACTGATGACTAGTCTGGCTTTCTTCTTTAGACCAACAGTAATGATTCTGCTGATAGCTGTCTTCGGAGTTCTCTTTTTCAAAAAGAACTGGAAGAAGTTCTTTCTGACACTAGTCGTTTTTGCTTGCAGTTTTGCGATTAGCTATGCCCCGCTGCATTATTTGTCCAAGCATCAAACGGAAGTGCCGATTATAGAGGGAGAGGGATTGGCAAAAGGTCCCCTGCTCTTTATCAATCTAGGTCTGACCTTCAATGGCCACAATCAGGAAGATATGAAAGAAGGGCTCTTGCAGTATATTGAGCCCGATAAGCAGTATGACTATAACAATGGCATGTTTGCCAAGGAATATGTTATTAAGGAAATCAAGCGGCGCTTAAGTGAATATAATCCTTTGACTTTAGCTCATCATCTCTTCCATAAGCAGTCTCTGACTGTAGCAGAAGGAGATTTGGGCTGGCTCTACCGCAGTGTCGAAAATGAAAAGACGCCTTATATATCGCCTTTTTACCAAGATACGAAAGATAATCCTTTAACTCAGTTTATCCGTGACTTCTTCCTGAACACTGACAAGTCAGAATTTGTCTATTTCTCGCTGTCCAAGCAGGTGGTCTGGATTGTCATGGCGGCAGGACTTGTCTTTGCTCTTTGGAAATATTGCTCCAGTGATGAGCTGAATTTTCTAACCTTAGCTGTTTTTGGCGGTCTGCTCTTTTTGCAGATTTTTGAAGGAGGAAAGACCCGTTATCTGATTCAGTTTTTGCCACAGATTTTGATTTTATCCGCCCTAGGATTAGCCCAGTATCCTCAAGTTCTAGGGAAGTTTCGCTTTTGGACTAGAAAGAAGGACTCTTTGAAATGAAAAGACCTGTTCCTATCTATGAACCGCTTTATACCTTGAAGCCCATTGCTGAGAATATCTGGATTGTAGATGGTGATTTGATTGAGATGGATGCGGTGCTGACAAATTTGCCTTTTTCTACCCGCATGACTGTCATCAAGTTAGCAAATGGCCAGCTCTGGTGTCATTCACCAATCCAACCAAATCAAGCCTTGTTTGACCAGTTGGACGCTTTGGGACCAGTTGCGCATCTTGTTTCACCTAATAAGATTCACTATGCCTATATAGCTGACTGGAAGAAGCGTTATCCTGAGGCAATTGCTTGGTCTAGCCCAGGAGTGGAAGAGAGAGCAGTCAAGCAGAAAATACCAGTCTCTTTTGATGAAAAGCTGACAGATGAGGCTCCAGAAGCTTGGGCAGGTCAGATAGATCAGTTGGTTTTCAAGGGAAGTACTTATATTGAGGAAGTTGTCTTTTTTCATAAGGACAGTCAAACCTTGATTTTGACAGATTTGATTGAGAATTTTGAAACAGAGCATTTTCCAAGTCAGATTCGAGGCAAGGCTTATAAATTAGTTCGAGTTGCAGCTCCGGATGGCCAGACACCTATTGACTACCGCATGACCTTTATCGGTCATCAAAAAGAAGCTAAGGAGTGCTTAGAGCAGATGTTAGCATGGAAACCAGAAAAAATCATTCTGGCTCACGGTTCTTGTTTTCTGGAAAATGGCAGAGCAGAACTCAAAAGAGCGCTTAGGTGGATTAAGTAATAGAATTTTTATCGTAGGAAATGAGAGGAGACATGTATGCAACATTCAGCTTGGCATGCTTTGATTAAGGAGCAGCTGCCGGAAGGTTATTTTGCAAAAATCAATCATTTTTTAGACGAAGTGTATGCTTCAGGAACCATTTACCCACCTCGGGAAAAGGTGTTTAATGCGATTCAGACGACAGATTTAGCAGATGTTAAGGTGGTTATTTTAGGGCAGGATCCCTACCACGGACCGAGACAGGCACAGGGATTGAGTTTTTCGGTACCTGATGACATTCCAGCTCCGCCTTCTTTGCAGAATATTCTTAAAGAACTGGCTGATGATATCGGAGTGAAAGAGTCGCATGATTTGACTTCCTGGGCTCAGCAAGGTGTTCTCTTGCTCAATGCTGGCCTGACAGTGCCTGCTGGTCAGGCCAATGCGCATGCCGGCTTAATCTGGGAGCCTTTTACAGATGCTATTATCAAGGTAGTTAATGAGAAGACTAATCCAGTTGTCTTTATTCTCTGGGGTTCTTACGCCCGCAAGAAAAAAGCCTTGATAAGCAATCCTCAACATTTGATCATCGAGTCAGCTCACCCAAGTCCGCTGTCTGCGTATCGTGGTTTCTTTGGCAGCAAACCTTTTTCACGTACCAATGATTTCTTAGTGGCTAAGGGATTGGAACCTATCGATTGGTTAGCTTAGGAGGTAGTATGGTTCAGTTAGCAACGATTTGTTATATCGATAATGGCCGGGAGTTTCTTATGTTGCACCGCAACAAAAAGCCCAATGATGTTCATGCTGGGAAGTGGATTGGTGTCGGTGGCAAGCTAGAGCGAGGAGAGACCCCGCAGGAATGCGCTGCACGTGAGATTCTAGAGGAAACAGGTCTAAAGGCTAAGCCTGTTCTCAAAGGTGTTATCACTTTTCCAGAGTTTACTCCCGACTTGGACTGGTACACCTATGTTTTCAAGGTGACTGAGTTCGAGGGTGAACTGATTGACTGCAACGAAGGGGCTTTGGAATGGGTGCCCTATGACCAGGTTTTATCTAAACCAACCTGGGAAGGCGATCATACTTTTGTTGAATGGCTTTTAGAAGACAAGCCTTTCTTTTCTGCAAAGTTTGTTTATGATGGGGATAAGCTCTTGGACACGCAGGTGGACTTTTACGAATAAGGAGATAAGACGATGCTATTAATCAAAAACGGACGAGTTATGGATCCTAAGACTGGTTTTGACCAAATTACTGACCTCTTGGTCGAGGGGAAGAAAATTGTCAAAATCGGTCAAGATTTGCAGGCAGAAGGAGCAAAAGTTATTGACGCGAGTGGTTTGGTTGTGGCTCCAGGTTTGGTGGATATACATGTGCATTTCCGGGAGCCAGGCCAGACTCATAAGGAAGATATTCATACGGGGGCTTTGGCAGCAGCAGCAGGTGGCTTTACGACAGTTGTTATGATGGCCAATACCAATCCGACTATCTCTACGGTTGAAACTCTGAAAGAAGTACTGGAGTCGGCTAGTCGGGAAAATATCCATATCAAGTCGGTCGCGACAATCACAGAGAATTTTGATGGACAGCATCTGACAGATTTCCAAGGTCTCTTGGCAGCTGGTGCAGTAGGTTTTTCTGATGACGGTATTCCACTGACCAACGCTGGCATTGTCCGTCAAGCGCTCGTAGAAGCGCGTAAAAATAACACCTTTATCAGCTTGCATGAGGAAGATCCTAATCTTAACGGCATACTTGGTTTCAATGAACATATTGCTAAAGAGAATTTTCATATCTGTGGCGCGACAGGTGTGGCAGAGTACAGCATGGTTGCCCGCGATGTTATGATTGCTTATGATGCAAAGGCCCATGTGCATATTCAGCATTTGTCCAAGGCTGAGAGTGTAAAGGTGGTGGAATTCGCTCAGAAGCTAGGCGCTCAAGTCACCGCTGAAGCAGCACCTCAACACTTCTCTAAAACAGAAGCTCTGCTATTGACCAAGGGCAGCAATGCTAAGATGAATCCGCCTCTGCGCTTAGAATCGGACCGTCTGGCGGTTATTGAGGGGCTCAAGTCTGGTGTCATTTCTGTCATTGCGACGGACCATGCTCCACATCATGCTGATGAGAAAAATGTGGCCGATATCACTCAGGCGCCTTCTGGCATGACTGGTCTTGAGACTTCGCTTTCTCTAGGTCTGACCTACCTTGTTGAGTCTGGTCATCTGAGTTTGATGGAACTTTTGGAAAAAATGACAGTCAATCCAGCTCAGTTGTATGGCTTTGATGCTGGCTTCATCGCTCAGGACGGTCCTGCCGATTTGACAATATTTGACCCAGAAGCAGATAGGCTTGTAACTGACCACTTTGCCTCCAAGGCAGCTAATTCACCTTTTGTTGGTGAAAAGCTTAAGGGTCAAGTGAAGTTTACCATCTGTGATGGGGAAGTTGTCTTTGAAGGATAATATAGATTAGACTCTGATGAATTTCAGGGTCTTTTTAACACAGAAAATTTTCTAGTAATTTTCTGAAAAACCGAATATTTGTTGAAATAGTAGCGGTTTAGTTCCTTTTTGAGCCAAAAAGATGTATAATATAACAAAATACTAAAGAGGAGTGTTCGTTATATGAAGAAGAAATTTTTCATCTTACCTGTTCTATCGACAGTGCTTTTGGCACCTGCTTTTTTGGCCCATCAAGTCTCTGCAGAAGAGGCTCAGGCTAGTCCAGAGCCAGCAAAGGCTGAGTTGACCAATCAGCCAGCTGCTGAGACAGCTTCTGAAGTGCAACCAACTGCTCCAGCAGCTTCAGCAGAAGAAAAGCCAGCAGCAGATAGTCAGAATACAGCAGCTCCGGCTGGTCCAGCTGCGACAGAAGCCGCTGCAGCACCAGCCCAGTCAGAAAATCTACCAGAGGCTACGATTCTCCATACTAACGATGTGCATGGCCGCATCGTAGAGGAAAAAGGCGTTATCGGCGATGCTAAATTGGCTACTGTTATCAAAGAAGAGCGCGCTAAAAATCCTAAAGTACTAGTTGTTGATGCGGGTGATGCTTTCCAAGGTCTGCCAATTTCTAATAGTTCAAAAGGGGAAGAACGGGCGAAAATCCTCAATGAAATTGGCTACGATGCTATGGCAGTCGGGAACCATGAGTTTGACTTTGGTCTGGATGAGGCGAAAAAATACAAGGAAATTCTTAAATTCCCACTCCTCAGCTCCAATACTTATGCCAACAATGCTCGAGTTTTCCAAGCATCTACCATTGTAGACAAGGATCCAGCGGTTGAGGGAGACGAATTCGTAGTAATCGGTGTGACAACACCAGAAACTGCTACAAAAACTCACCCTAAAAACATCCAAGGTGTGACCTTCACTGATCCAATCACAGAGGTTAATCGGGTTATTGACGAAATTGAAGCACGCGCAGCGGCAGAAGGAAAGAACTACAAAAACTATGTTGTTCTGGCTCATTTGGGTGTTGACACGACCACACCGACTGAGTGGCGCGGTTCAACCTTGGCTGAAGCTCTTTCTAAAAATCCTAAGCTCAAAGGAAAGCGCGTAACCGTTATTGACGGCCACTCCCACACAGTAGAGTCTACGACTTATGGCGATAATGTCACCTACAACCAGACTGGTAGCTACCTACACAATATCGGAAAAGTAACTTTCAAGGCCAATCAACTTCTGGGAAATCCTCAGCAAATCTCCGCTGAAACAGCTAAAAAAGTCGCTCCAGACCCAGTTGTAGCAGACATGGTCAGCAAGATTAAAGCTAGGTACGACGCAGATAATGCCAAAGTTATCGTGGCTAACAGTCCTGTAGAGCTTAATGGCGATCGTGAAAATGTCCGCGTTCGGGAAACCAATCTGGGTAATGTCGTAGCCGATGCTCTCTACGATTATGGTCAAACTGGCTTTGCCAATAAAACAGACTTGGCTGTTACTAACGGAGGCGGCCTGCGTGAAACTATTGCTAAAGACAAGCCAATCACCAAGGGAGATGTTATCGCCGTATTGCCTTTTGGGAACACTATTTCTCAAATCAAGGTGACTGGTCAAAATATCGCAGATATGTTTGCCAAATCTCTGGGCTCTATCCTTCAGGAAAAAGATGGCAATCCTGTGCTGGATGAGAACGGACAACCCTTGCTGGAACCAAGTGGTGGTTACCTGCAAATCTCTGGAGCTAAAGTCTACTACGACACCACTCTGCCATCTGATCAGCGTGTCCTCCACATTGAGATTAAGAACAAAGAAACGGGTGTTTATGAGCCTCTTGATCCAAATAAGACCTACTATCTGACGACAAACGACTTCCTGGCTGCTGGTGGTGACGGCTATACTATGCTGGGCGGTCCTCGCGAGGAAGGACCATCGATGGATGTGGCTTTTGCAGACTATCTTGCAAAAGCTGATTTGACAGCCTATGCAGTTATCAATCCGAACTCACGCGCCATCTCTATTTCATCCACTAAGGATACAGATGGTGATGGCTACACAGATATTGAAGAAATCAAGCAAGGAACAGATCCAGCTAATGCAGCTTCCTACCCAGCTGGTGCCAAAGCAGCTGATCCTGGAAAACAGGCAGCTCCACTGGCTAACACGCCAATTCAAACCAAGCAAGTACCTGTCCATGTTGCCAAGACCTTTACTAAGGATCCTGCAGCTAAAGGACTGCCACAGACAGGCAGCGAATCGGCCGTTGCCCTGAGCTTAGTTGGTATGGTTTTAGGATTCTTGGGATTGGCAGGAATTAAGAAAAGTCATAAAGAAGACTAGTTAGAAGACACAATAAAACGGAAGTTGTTCACTTCCGTTTTATTTCTTAGCCTCAGGATTCTGATGTGTGATATTCAAGCCCCAAGGAATTAAATTTTCTTTTTTCTGTTTGATACGTTGGATATTGTCCTTGTGCCGGAGGATAATAATCAAAGCCAGCGCAATGATAATCAGAGTGAAGAAGAGGTCATAGCTGGGCAGGATAAAGCCAACTAGAGGAAAGAGCAGCGCTGACAGGATAGCGATGACTGCTGAGAGCACACTTGCCAGAGAAATCATACTTCCTAGATATAGAATGCTGGCAAAGATGACAATCAGATAGACAAAGAAGGCTGGTGAGAAGCCCAGAACAACCCCTGCACTGGTTGCCACTGCCTTTCCACCCTTAAAGCCAGCAAAGATAGGAAAGGTATGGCCAATCACAGCCAAGAGGCCAAAGATAAGAGGCGAAACTCCCTCAATATGCAAAAAGAAAGGCAGCAGGGTCGCTGCAGTTCCTTTGAGAAAGTCGATAGCAAAAGTAGCCGTCCCCGCTGTCTTTCCCAAAATTCGGAAAGTATTGGTCGTTCCGGTATTGCCGCTGCCGTATTCCCGCAGGTTCTTCTTAAAGAAAATTTGCCCAATCCAAAGCCCAGTCGGAATAGAGCCCAGTAAATATGCTAGTATTAATCCAATTATCGTGTTCATCATGATTTTATTATACCATTATTTCGCTTTCTTACAATAGAAAAGGATAGAATTTATAGCAGGAAATGTCTACTCGGATATTGGATTCTTCTTCGTGTAAAATCAGTCCTCATCAGCAGTTTTTTCAAAAAAATCTTTGCAATATTTGCCAAAAACTTGTAAGATAGAAAAGATGAATCATTAGGAGGTTCTTGTGGCAAAAAAGGAAATCAATATTAACAATTATAATGACGATGCCATTCAGGTATTAGAAGGGTTGGATGCCGTCCGCAAGCGTCCAGGGATGTATATCGGATCGACCGACGGAGCTGGACTCCACCATCTGGTCTGGGAGATTGTGGACAATGCTGTTGATGAGGCCCTGTCAGGCTTCGGCGACCGGATCGATGTGACGATCAACAAGGACGGCAGTTTGACCGTCGCAGACCACGGACGCGGGATGCCAGTCGGCAAGCACGCTATGGGTATTCCTACGGTTGAAGTCATCTTCACCGTTCTCCACGCCGGAGGTAAGTTCGGCCAAGGTGGCTATAAGACCTCAGGTGGTCTCCACGGTGTAGGTTCCTCTGTTGTCAACGCCCTGTCCAGCTGGCTGGAAGTGGAAATCACGCGGGATGGGACTGTTTACAAGCAGCGCTTTGAAAATGGTGGGAAACCAGTCACTACGCTCAAGAAAATCGGCACTGCACCTAAGTCTAAGTCTGGGACCAAAGTGACCTTCATGCCGGATGATACGATTTTTTCAACGACAGACTTCAAGTACAACACCATTGCGGAGCGGCTTAAGGAATCAGCCTTCCTGCTCAAGAACGTCCGCCTATCGCTGACTGATGAGCGGACTGACGAAGAAGTAGAATTTCACTATGAAAACGGAGTTGAAGACTTTGTCAGCTACCTCAATGAAGACAAGGAAACCCTGACCCCTGTCCTCTATTTCGAGGGCGAAGAGAGCGGCTTCCAAGTTCAGGTGGCCCTTCAGTACAACGACGGCTACGCCGATAATATCCTATCCTTTGTCAATAATGTTCGCACCAAGGACGGCGGGACTCACGAGACGGGACTCAAGACCGCTATTACCAAGGCCATGAACGACTATGCCAGAAAGACCGGCCTGCTCAAGGAAAAGGACAAGAATCTAGAAGGATCGGACTACCGCGAAGGTTTGGCTGCTGTCCTGTCCATCCTGGTCCCTGAGGCGCACCTGCAGTTTGAGGGTCAGACCAAGGACAAGCTGGGCAGTCCTTTGGCTCGTCCGGCCGTGGACTCCATCGTCTCTGACAAGCTGACTTTCTTCCTCTTGGAAAATGGTGAGCTAGCTTCCAATCTCATCCGCAAAGCTATCAAGGCTAGAGATGCCAGAGAAGCAGCCCGTAAAGCACGTGACGAAAGCCGGAATGGCAAGAAGAATAAAAAAGACAAGGGCTTGCTCTCTGGTAAGCTGACTCCAGCCCAATCCAAGAATCCAGCCAAGAACGAACTCTATCTGGTCGAGGGAGACTCTGCCGGTGGTTCTGCCAAGCAAGGCCGTGACCGTAAGTTCCAAGCCATCCTGCCTCTGCGCGGTAAGGTTATCAATACTGCTAAGGCTAAGATGGCCGACATTCTCAAGAACGAAGAAATCAACACCATGATCTACACGATTGGAGCAGGTGTTGGGTCAGACTTTACCCTTGAGGATGCCAACTATGACAAGATTATCATCATGACTGATGCGGACACTGACGGTGCCCATATCCAGACCTTGCTTCTGACCTTTTTCTATCGCTATATGCGCCCGCTAGTCGAGGCTGGCCGCGTCTATATTGCCCTGCCGCCTCTCTACAAGATGTCCAAGGGCAAGGGCAAGAGCGAAGTTGTCGAGTATGCCTGGACCGATGGCGAGCTGGACGACCTGCGCCGCAAGTTTGGCAAGGGTGCTATGCTTCAGCGCTACAAGGGGCTCGGTGAAATGAACGCCGACCAACTCTGGGAGACCACCATGAATCCCGACACCCGCACCCTCATTCGTGTCACCATCGAAGATCTGGCCCGCGCCGAACGCCGTGTCAATGTCCTCATGGGTGACAAGGTCGAACCACGCCGCAAGTGGATTGAGGATAATGTCAAGTTTACGCTTGAAGAGAGTGGGGAGATGGTGTTTTGATACAGGAGTGATTGTGAATAATAAAGTTAAAGAAATACTTATTTTTTTGAAAAATATATTAGAAAAATTTCAAATTTGGGTTTTGGAAAAATTTTTAAGCAAGTCTACTTTATCTGAATTTAGCAGATTTAAAAAATTAGAGTTTCTTACTTTTTTTGAGAATGAAAGTCATTTGAGAATTCTAAAAAAAATAGAGTTAAGCAATTTAATTCTAGAGACTTTGTATTCGCTAGTTTTTATGTTTGTTTTTTTAGCGTTTTATAACAACGTTGTTAAGAATTCGTTTTTATTAATTCTATTACTATGCGTAGGTTTAACAGCATTTCTTTCTCTCATTAGATTACCCATACAATTTGTATATTTTCTAATTTGTGGCTTTGTGCCCATGATAAAAGTTATTAGAAAAATTTTTTCAAATTTATATTTATTAATTTTACTAGGGGCAGAAACTGGATATCCTACAACGTTGCTGATAGAAATTTTAAGAATTGATACTAATAAAAAAATCTGGTCCGTAATTTTTGAATCACAGCTACTTAATAGTAAAGAAATTACAGAATTTTGGTATATCGTAGTATTAAACATGATTATTTTAACAGTATTGATGTATTTTTATATTCAAAGAATTTCAATTTTTGAAGTTGAAGATATAATTGATATTAATGCAATTATAATAACTCTGTTGTCTATAGTAACTTTTGTTATTAGTATTGAAATAAATGAAATTAATCCTTTAGGAATTTTTCTTCTTCTTTTAATTTTTCAAACTGCTTGTATTTCCTGGTTTGCTGATGTGAGAATCAGAAAAAGTAATACAATCGCTCAAGAAATTTTCCAAGAGCAACTGCTTTTAGAAAAACCAAGATACAAAGAGTTGAAGAAGTGTTACTATCATGGCGGTGAAAAATACAAAGAAAAATTATTAAGCACAGAAAAGTTTTTAAGACTTATAAAAAAACGTGAAAAGTATTTAATTCGAAGAGATAAAAATAATAGATACAGCTATAAATCAGGGTTTAACCCCCAAAATAGCATATCCCCTACAAGGAATTGTCTTCCTTAGTCCTAGAGACGCTCACCAGATTTTCTGTCAAGCTCGCCAGAGCTAAAGTGAGGTCGTCAGATTTTCTGATAAGGCATTTTTTGGCAAATTCTGTTTGGCAGAAAATCTGGCGAGTATTTTTTGAGCAAAAGACGAACGTTTGTTTTTCTGGCAAGCGGTTTTAAAGCAAAAAACTTTTTCAGAAAATCAGAAAAGATAAAAAGGGAATTAAAGTTAAAATAAATAAAAAATTTAGGAGATTATAAAAATGAAAAAAATTTATGGAATTACTAGTGTAGATGTTCATACTTTGGAAAACAAAGAATTTTTCCAGCTCATGTCCGAGAGTCGGAGCGAGGTTGCGGCATTTATCAAGGAAAATAAGGTGGATGGCATTTACACGACCAAGCTGGATGAAATGGACAAACTTCTGGAACAGCTGCAGGGCGGGCTTCATCAGACCAAGTCCAGCAAGCTGGTGGCTAGTTTGGATCAGGCTGACTGCGAGCGCGATGATGCCTTGGGCACGCTCCAGTCTTTAGTTCGGGCCTTTGCAAGGGTCAAGGATGCAGCGACCAAGGAAGCTTATGAGATCCTGTCTCAGCTTCTGAAAAACTACACCGGTCTAGCTGCGACTAGCTTGGAAAAGGAGACCGAGGGCATCAACCACTTGCTCCAAGAGCTGAAAAAACCAACCTACCAGACAGCGCTGGCTAAGCTTCATCTGGAAGCCCATGTCGACAGTCTGACTGCTGCTCAGAAAGCCTTTGAAAAGGTCTACAAGGAGCGACTGACTGAGCTCAAGGGCAAGACACCAAGCCAGAATAAGAACGTCCGTCTTAAGCTGCAAGAAATCTATGATTTTCTAGTGGATTTCACTGCAATCATTGCTTATGCTTATCCTGAAAGAACGCACATGGTCAATCTCCGCGACCACCTCAACACCATCCGCAGCCGCTACAAAAAACGCAAACCAGCTAAGAAGGTGAAAGAAGAAGTGGCGGAGAGCAACTAGAATATAACTAAATTTGAGTTGAAAAATTGTTAGTGGTCGCATCGGATTTGAAAGGAGTAGAAAATGATAATCAGACCTGCAAGCACAAAAGATTGTCAAGCTATTTATGCCTTTTATCAAAATGAAAAATGGCTTTCTTTTACAGAGGAAAAAGTGACATCATTATTTTCAACAAATCTGTCCCATTACTTGGTAGTTGAAGAGAACCAGAAAATCCTTGGTTTTGCCCGTTATCTGACGGATGAAGTGCTGACGACCTTTTTAGCTGAAATGATTATTGTTAAATCCCACCGCAGAAAAGGACTGGGACAGCAGCTGATTGAGGAGATCCACAAAAAATATCCTTTGACACGGATTGAATTAATATCTGAAGCAGATGGATTTTATCGGGCAGTAGGTTTTAAGCCTGTTGGTACAGGATTTAGAAAATCTGAATGAGAGGAGCAAGCCAATGACGCTTGACAATAAACTGGGTCTGACGGATTCGCTTGAACTAGCCAAGATGGTTATGCGACGGAGGCTGCCCAAGTCTGTCTAGACTTTGCTTTTCGGCAAGCTGGCTTGTCAGAAGTTTACTCTTTTACATCCTTACTCAATCTCCCTTCACAAAAAGTCATGCAAAAACTGAGCATGGAATTTGTCAAAGAATTTGATAACGAAAAAGTTCCAGCAGACAGTCCGCTTTATAGACATGTCCTCTACAGAATCAAGAGTTTCACTAAAAAGGCAGGTATTCCCATGAGAACTGAACCCAAGATGTTTGATGTGATTTTGCAAACTGCAAAAGCGCTACAGGTCGAGGCTGTTGCTATGTCCGGCTCGCGGACAAATCCAAAGGCTCCCAAAGACGAGTTCCAAGACTATGATGTGCTCTACATTGTAGAGGATTTGGATGGTCTGATAGCCGACCTTGCTTGGTTGGAAGGATTTGGCAAGCGCATGATTGAGCAGCATGTCCTACTTGACCATCGTCGTCTCTATCTCATGCTCTTTGAAGATGGCAATCGGATAGATTTGACCCTTTGTCCTAAGGAATACATCAAAGAGTGGGTGGATAGCGAAGCAGATTTCACGGTGCTGGATGATCCGCAGGGGCTGTTTGCTCCTTATACACCGACACCCAAGCGTTATTGGACCGCACCCGCCAGTGCGACTGACTTTGACAAATCCTGCAATGAGTTCTGGTGGGTGTCAGCTTATGTAGTCAAGGGCATTCATCGGAACCACCTGGTCTATGCGACGGATCATCTGTATGGAATCTGTCAGCAAGAATTGCTCAAGCTTTTAGCTTGGCAAGTGGCAGCAGAAAAGGGAACGGTCGATGTTGGCAAGAACTACAAGTACCTCTTTCAGCATTTGCCTGCTGAGAAAGAGAAAGAATATACAGCCTTACTTGACTTTTCAGACCGGAAAAGAATCACCAAGTCTCTCTTAGCTACCATGCACTTTTTCCACAAAGAGGCACAAGCTTTCTCTCTCAAAACCGGCTTCCACTATGACAAAGAAACTGCAGAGAAGATGATTGAGTATGCTGAGGCTAGACTTCCCAATCACTGACTAAATAAAGAACGTAATTTAAAACATTAAACTACAGAAAGGATAGTTTGGTTACTTATAGTAACTGAACACGGGACTAATTTCCGTAAAATATCCTTTATTTTATAAAAAACTACTCTACATTCTTTGAAAGGAGTTGAACACGCCCTAAATACTGTGTGAAAAAGATAAATTCTCTTGTGAGCATCGCTCACTGCAAGAATTTCCTATTTTTACTTTGTATTTTACGGGCTTAGTATCCTATGAGTAACATTCAAAACATGTCCCTTGAGGACATCATGGGAGAGCGCTTTGGTCGCTACTCCAAATACATTATTCAAGAGCGGGCCTTGCCGGATATTCGAGATGGCTTGAAGCCTGTGCAGCGCCGTATTCTTTATTCGATGAACAAGGACGGCAATACCTTCGACAAGGGCTACCGTAAGTCTGCCAAGTCAGTCGGGAACATCATGGGGAATTTTCACCCCCATGGTGACAGCTCCATCTACGATGCCATGGTTCGCATGTCTCAGGACTGGAAAAACCGCGAGATTCTCGTTGAGATGCACGGGAACAATGGTTCCATGGACGGTGATCCACCGGCGGCTATGCGTTATACTGAGGCGCGCCTGTCTGAGATGGCTGGCTATCTTTTGCAGGATATCGAGAAAGATACTGTTCCTTTTGCTTGGAACTTTGACGATACCGAGAAGGAGCCTACTGTTCTGCCGGCAGCCTTTCCTAACCTCTTGGTTAATGGAGCAACTGGGATTTCCGCTGGTTATGCGACTGACATTCCACCCCATAATCTCGCTGAAGTCATTGACGCGGTTATCTATATGATTGACCATCCGTCTGCCAAGGTGGACAAACTCATGGAGTTTCTGCCTGGTCCAGACTTCCCGACAGGAGCTATTGTCCAAGGTCGAGATGAGATTAAGAAAGCTTACGAGACTGGTAAAGGTCGAGTTGTAGTGCGCTCCAGAACTGAGATTGAAAAGCTAAAGGGCGGAAAAGAGCAAATCGTCATCACTGAGATTCCTTACGAGATTAATAAAGCAGTCTTGGTCAAGAAGATTGACGATGTTCGGGTCAATAATAAGGTAGCCGGCATTGCTGAGGTGCGGGACGAATCTGACCGGGACGGTCTTCGCATTGCTATCGAGCTAAAGAAAGACGCAAATACTGAGCTGATTCTCAACTATCTCTTCAAGTACACTGATTTGCAAGTTAATTACAACTTCAACATGGTGGCGATTGACAATTTCACGCCTCGTTTGGTGGGAATTGTACCCATCTTGACCAGTTATATTGCCCACCGCAAGGAGATTATTCTAGCTCGCAGCCGCTTTGACAAGGCTAAGGCTGAAAAACGACTTCATATCGTGGAAGGACTGATTCGGGTTATTTCCATCTTGGACGAAGTGATTGCCCTGATTCGTGCTTCTGAAAACAAAGCAGACGCCAAGGAAAATCTTAAAGTCAGCTATGATTTCACCGAGGAGCAGGCTGAGGCTATTGTCACTCTCCAACTCTACCGTTTGACCAATACAGACGTAGTGGTTCTGGAAGAGGAAGAAGGAGAGCTCCGCGAGAAGATTGCTATGCTGGCTGCTATTATCGGTGATGAGCGCACCATGTATAACCTTATGAAGCGGGAGCTCCGCGATGTCAAGAAGAAGTTTGGCAATCCGCGTCTCAGCGAGCTGCAGGATACAGCAAACACCATTGAGATTGATACAGCTAGTCTGATTGTTGAGGAAGAGACCTATATCAGCGTGACACGTTCTGGTTATATCAAGCGGACCAGTCCGCGTTCTTTCTCTGCTTCAACCTTAGAGGAGATGGGCAAGCGTGACGATGACCGATTGATTTTTGTTAGCCAGGCCAAGACGACTCAGCATTTATTGATTTTCACCAGCCTGGGAAATGTTATTTACCGGCCTGTTCATGAGCTGTCAGATATCCGCTGGAAAGAAATCGGAGAACACCTCAGCCAGACCATCAGCAACTTTGATACCAAAGAAGAAGTGATCTACACGGAATTGCTGGACAGTTTTGAGGAAGGCACATACTTTGCAGCGACCAAGTTAGGTCAAATCAAACGTGTAGAGCGTAAGGAGTTCAGTCCTTGGCGGACCTACAAGTCTAAGTCACTCAAGTTTGCCAAGCTGAAAAATGAAGATGACCAGGTCATTGCTCTGGCGCCGATTAAGCTGGATGATGTTATGCTCGTGACCAAGAACGGCTATGCCCTTCGCTTCAATATTGAGGAAGTACCTGTCATCGGAGCTAAGGCAGCTGGTGTTAAAGCCATTAACCTCAAGAAAGACGACGTCCTAGCAGCGGCCTTTATCGCCAATACAGACTCGCTTTACCTCCTGACTCAGCGCGGTTCGCTCAAGCGTATGGCAGTCGCAGACATTCCTGTTACTAGTCGAGCAAATCGCGGTCTTCAAGTTCTGAGAGAGCTTAAGACCAAGCCCCATCGTGTCTTTGCAGCTGGACCAGTCTATGGCGAAGCAGTGGACTTTGACCTCTTTACTACTGAAGCAGAAGCCAGTGAGGAGCAGATTTTGCAGGTGCTTTCTAATAAAGGAGCTGCCTATGAGATTAATTTAGCTGATCTCAGCCTGTCTGAGAGAACTAGCAACGGCAGCTTCATTTCTGATACCATTTCAGACGAAGAAGTCTTCTCAGCTTACATCAAATAATCATCAAACCAGTTCGCAGGAGCTGGTTTTTTCAATTTCTAAAAGTTTGATAGCAGAAAAACACTGAATAACAAAATTTTCTGAAAATTGAAAATAATACTTGAAAATATCTCAAAAAGGTGTAAAATAGGGAGTATCTAAAAATGAAGTTTGGAAGAAGAGGAGAAAGACCATGACTGTAAATCTTGACTGGGAAAATCTAGGATTCTCATATATGAAACTGCCTTATCGCTACATAGCATACTATCGCAACGGCCAGTGGGAAGAAGGAACGTTAACAGAGGACGCTACGCTCCATATCTCTGAGTCGTCTCCTAGCCTTCACTACGGCCAGCAGGCTTTTGAGGGGCTTAAGGCTTATCGAACTAAGGATGACAGTATTCAGCTTTTCCGTCCAGATAAAAATGCGGAACGTTTACAGCAGACAGCTGATCGCTTGCTCATGCCGCAAGTTCCTACAGAAATGTTTGTGGATGCAGTCAAGCAGGTTGTCCGAGCTAATGAAGAATATGTTCCACCTTATGGAACAGGTGGAACTCTTTACATTCGACCTCTCTTGATTGGAGTCGGCGATATTATTGGCGTGAAACCAGCTGAAGAATACATTTTCACAATCTTTGTAATGCCGGTCGGCAATTACTTCAAAGGCGGTCTGACTCCGACTAACTTCATTGTGTCAGATGACTATGACCGCGCGGCACCGAACGGAACTGGTGCGGCAAAAGTGGGTGGTAATTACGCTGCTAGCTTATTACCAGGAAAGATTGCTAAGGATAAGCATTTCTCTGATGTGATTTATCTGGATCCAGCAACCCATACCAAGATTGAAGAAGTGGGTTCTGCCAACTTCTTTGGCATTACCAAGGATAATGAGTTTATAACGCCGCTCAGTCCCTCAATCTTGCCATCCATCACCAAGTATTCTTTGCTTTATCTGGCCGAGCATAGACTAGGGCTTAAACCGATTGAGGGTGATGTTCCACTGGCAGACTTAGGTAAATTTACTGAAGCTGGCGCTTGTGGAACAGCTGCAGTCATCTCTCCTATCGGTGGTATCCAGCACGGCGATGATTTCCATGTCTTTTATAGCGAGACAGAAGTCGGACCAGTCACTCGGAAGCTATATGACGAATTAACTGGTATCCAATTCGGTGATGTTGAAGCGCCGGAAGGTTGGATTGTGAAAATATAACCTAAAAGCTGTCCTTGATTGGGCAGTTTTTCTATGATTCTAGCCTAAGATAGCTTGCGAAGTCAGCCTTTTTCGTGTACAATAGAGATTTGAAAGAGGTAAGTTATGAGTAAAAAAGATAAAAAGATTGAAATTCAAATCACAGATAGCAAAGTGAAAGTCGGAGCAGACCAATTCGACGGTTATAGTCTTGCTATTGGCAAGAAGCTTATCGGCGAGATTGCTGAACTAGATGGCCAGTTTGCAATTATCAAAAATGGAAATGCTGAAAGTTTTTATAAAAAACTTGAAAGAGCCGTGGAAACTTTGATTGAAACCTATAATTTAAGCAAATAGGGCTTGCATTTTCATTGTATCAATGTTATAATAGATAGCGTTGATTGTCGGAGAGATAGCGAAGAGGCTAAACGCGGCGGACTGTAAATCCGCTCCTTCGGGTTCGGGGGTTCGAATCCCTCTCTCTCCATTCTTTATATTAATGGGGTATAGCCAAGCGGTAAGGCAAGGGACTTTGACTCCCTCATGCGTTGGTTCGAATCCAGCTACCCCAGTTCTTAGGTAATAGATCTGATAAAATAATAAAATGTCTTTAGGTGTTTTATTTCTTTATAGGATGGAAATCGTTAACGATAGATCAATGTCATTTGCGGGTGCTTAGGAAAATAAATAAGTAGTATGTCAAGCGTAAGCTTGATTGTTGGAGGATTTTTTTAGATGAATGAATTTGAAGATTTGCTAAACAGTGTTAGCCAAGTTGAGCCAGGTGACGTCGTTACTGCTGAAGTATTGACTGTTGACGCTAACCAAGCTAATGTTGCAATCGCTGGAACTGGTGTTGAAGGTGTTTTGACTCTTCGTGAGTTGACAAACGACCGCGACGCTGATATCAACGACCTTGTAAAACCAGGTGAAACACTTGAATTGCTTGTTCTTCGTCAAGTAGTAGGTAAAGATACAGACACAGTAACTTACCTGGTATCTAAAAAACGTTTGGAAGCTCGCAAAGCTTGGGACAAATTGGTTGGTCGTGAAGAAGAAGTTGTCACTGTTAAGGGCACTCGTGCTGTTAAAGGTGGACTTTCAGTTGAGTTTGAAGGACTTCGTGGATTTATCCCTGCTTCAATGCTTGATACTCGTTTCGTTCGTAACACTGAGCGTTTTGTAGGTCAAGAGTTTGATGCTAAGATTAAAGAAGTAGATCCAAAAGAAAACCGCTTCATCCTTTCACGTCGTGAGGTTGTAGAAGCTGAAGCTGCAGCAGCACGTGCTGAAGTTTTTGGTAAGTTGAATGTTGGTGATATTGTAACTGGTAAAGTTGCTCGCATCACTAGCTTCGGTGCGTTCATTGACCTTGGCGGAGTTGATGGATTGGTTCACTTGACTGAATTGTCACATGAGCGTAACGTATCACCTAAGTCTGTTGTATCAGTTGGTGATGAAATCGAAGTGAAAGTCCTTGACTTGAACGAAGAAGAAGGCCGCGTATCCCTCTCTCTTAAAGCAACCACACCTGGACCATGGGATGGCGTTGAGCAAAAACTTGCTGCAGGCGATGTGATTGAAGGAACTGTAAAACGTTTGACTGATTTCGGTGCTTTCGTTGAAGTATTGCCAGGTATCGATGGATTAGTTCACATCTCACAAATTTCTCACAAACGTGTTGAAAGCCCTAAGGATGCCCTTAAGGTTGGTCAAGAAGTAACTGTTAAGGTTCTTGAAGTGAATGCTGCTGATGAGCGTGTATCACTTTCTATCAAGGCTCTTGAAGAACGTCCAGCTCAAGAAGAAGGACAAAAAGATGAGAAACGCCAATCACGTCCTCGTCGTCCAAAACGTCAAGAAAAACGTGACTTTGAACTTCCAGAAACTCAAACTGGATTCTCAATGGCTGATTTGTTTGGCGATATTGAATTGTAATTAGTTAAAAGAAGTTGAGAAATCTCAACTTCTTTTTCTGATTTTCACTTGTATTTTCAGAGAAAATCAGTTATAATGAATTAGTTGCCACCCTTAGTGTAATGGATATCACGTAAGATTCCGGTTCTTGAGATGGGAGTTCGATTCTCTCAGGGTGGATGACTTAAAATTGGACTCTTTGGAGTCTTTTTTTGCTCTTTTTTGGGAGGAAAATGCAATGACAGTAAAATTAATCGCTCATACCTTAATCGAGGAGGACGGGAAGTATTTGCTTATCAAACGGTCTAAGATAAAGCGAGATCTTCCTAATGTCTATCCATCTTATTGGGATATTCCAGGCGGAAGTGTGGAAGAGAATGAACTGCCTAGAGAGGCAGCTCTACGTGAGGCTATGGAGGAGGTTAATCAAAAGATTCGGATTGATAAGATTATCCATGAAGATAGTCAGTTTGATGCTAGCAAAGATACTGTTTTCACACGCTTAGTTTATGAGGGTAGAATTTTGGAAGAGCGTGATATTATATTAGATCCAGAAGAGCACACAGACTTTGTCTGGATTTCTTCTTTGAAAGACATAGAGAGCGAGCTCATCGTACCTTATTTGATAGATATTTTTGCCGACAAACCTATATAAAACAACTAAAAAACATCCCCTTTTATCAGGAGATGTTTTTTAAATTAGTTTTTAGATGCTTCTTGGAATTCTGGATTCTTCCATGCTTCATCAATAATTGCTTGCAATTCTTTAGCAGAAGCTTGCATTTTTTGAGTCTCAGCATCGTTCAGTGGGATGTTTACTGGACGTACGATACCGTGAGCACCAACGATAGCAGGTTGACCGATGAAGACATTTTCAACACCGTATTGTCCTTCTTGGAAGACTGATAATGGCAATACAGCATTTTCATCGTCAAGGATAGCTTTTGTGATACGAGCCAAAGCAACCGCGATACCGTAGTAAGTTGCTCCTTTTTTGTTGATGATTGAGTATGCTGCGTCACGGACGGAGATGAAAAGATCAACCAAGTCTTGTTCGTTCAAGTCGCGGTTAGCTTGCAACCATTGCTCCAATTTGACACCTGCAACGTTAGCATGTGACCAAACCGCAAACTCAGAGTCACCGTGCTCACCCATGATGTAGGCATGGACAGAACGAGCATCAATACCAATCTTTTCAGCAAGAGCTTGACGGAAGCGAGCTGAGTCAAGTGAAGTACCTGAACCGATAACACGCTCTTTAGGGAAACCAGAGAATTTCCAAGTTGAGTAAGTCAAAACGTCAACTGGGTTAGCAGCAACGAGGAAGATACCGTTGAAGCCTGATTCTACGACTTGAGTAACGATAGATTTGTTGATAGCCAAGTTTTTACCAACAAGGTCAAGACGAGTTTCACCTGGTTTTTGAGGTGCACCTGCAGTGATAACAACGAGGTCAGCATCCGCACAGTCTGCATAAGTAGCAGCGTAGATTTTTTTAGGTGAAGTGAAAGCGAGGGCGTGGCTAAGGTCTTCAGCATCACCGACAGCCTTTTCAAATAATTGAGGGATTTCAATGATACCAAGTTCTTGAGCAATACCTTGGTTTACAAGAGCAAATGCGTAAGATGAACCTACAGCACCGTCACCAACAAGGATGACTTTTTTATGTTGTTTAGTAGCAGTCATTTCTAAACATCTCCTTATTTTTTTAGGGAACATTTCCCGTACACATTCATTCTACCACTTTTGCCATATTTTGTCACGGTCAACTTGTGTATCTAGCGATGTAAACGTTTTTACAAACGGTTCAAAATACTGAAAAATTAAAGAAAATGTGGTATAATAAAGGGTAGTTTAATATGAAAGAAAGGCATTTTTTAATGCAAGACAGAAACTTAGTAAATGTTAATCTGACTAGTGAAATGAAGACTAGTTTCATCGATTACGCGATGAGCGTTATCGTGGCTCGGGCACTTCCAGATGTTCGTGATGGACTAAAGCCAGTTCACCGTCGGATTCTCTATGGTATGAATGAGCTGGGCGTGACGCCTGAAAAGCCTCACAAGAAATCAGCTCGTATTACTGGGGATGTCATGGGTAAGTATCACCCGCACGGAGACTCCTCTATTTATGAAGCGATGGTGCGGATGGCTCAATGGTGGAGCTATCGCTATATGCTTGTAGATGGCCATGGAAACTTCGGTTCTATGGACGGAGACGGAGCTGCTGCTCAACGTTATACAGAAGCACGTATGAGCAAGATTGCTCTGGAGATGCTTCGTGATATTAACAAAAACACTGTTGATTATATTGACAACTATGATGCTAGCGAGAGAGAGCCCGTAGTTCTTCCTGCTCGCTTCCCTAACTTGCTTGTAAACGGTGCGACAGGGATTGCGGTTGGGATGGCGACAAATATTCCACCTCATAATCTTGGTGAGTCTATTGATGCAGTTAAGCTTGTCATGGATAATCCAGAGGCAACAACTCGCGATATTATGGAAGTCCTGCCTGGACCAGATTTTCCGACAGGAGCATTGGTTATGGGCAAGTCCGGTATTCACCGGGCTTATGAAACAGGGAAGGGTTCGATTGTTCTTCGTTCTCGCACTGAAATTGAAGAAATGAAAAACGGCCGTGAGCGAATTGTCGTAACCGAGTTTCCATACATGGTTAATAAGACCAAGGTCCACGAGCATATTGTTCGTCTGGTGCAGGAAAAACGAATTGATGGTATCACAGCTGTTCGTGATGAATCTAACCGTGAAGGGGTCCGTTTTGTCATTGAGGTTCGTCGTGATACCTCTGCACATGTCATTCTAAACAACCTTTTCAAGCTGACTCAGATGCAGACCAATTTCAGCTTCAATATGCTGGCTATTCAAAATGGTGTGCCGAAGATTCTGTCTCTTCGTGAGATTTTGTTAGCCTACATTGAACACCAAAAGGAAGTAGTGACTCGACGGACGGTCTTCGATAAAGAAAAGGCAGAAGCTCGAGCTCATATCTTGGCTGGTTTGCTGATTGCGCTGGATCACATTGATGAAGTGATTCGGATTATCCGTAATAGCGAAACGGACGCAGAAGCACAGGCTGAATTGATGGCTAAGTTTGAGCTATCTGAGCGCCAGAGTCAGGCTATCCTCGATATGCGTCTGCGCCGTCTGACTGGCTTGGAACGTGATAAGATTCAGTCAGAATACGATGAGCTGATTGCCTTGATTGCAGACCTGGCTGATATTTTGGCTAAGCCAGAGCGCGTTATCGCTATTATCAAGGAAGAGTTAGATGAGGTCAAGCGTAAATTTGCGGATGACCGCCGTACTGAGCTGATGGTGGGAGAAGTTCTTTCTCTTGAAGATGAAGATTTGATTGAGGAAGCGGATGTTTTGATTACCCTGTCTAATAAAGGTTATATCAAACGTCTGAATCAGGCTGAATTCACTGCTCAGAAACGCGGGGGCCGCGGTGTTCAAGGAACTGGTGTCAAAGATGATGACTTCGTCAAAGAGCTGGTTTCAACAAGCACCCACGATAGACTGCTCTTCTTTACAAATAAAGGTCGAGTTTATCGTCTCAAAGGATATGAAATTCCTGAGTACGGTCGGACAGCCAAGGGCTTGCCAGTAGTCAATCTCTTGAAGCTTGATGAAGGAGAGACTATTCAGACTATCATAAATGTTCAGCAAGACCGAAGTGATGATTCCTATCTCTTCTTTACTACCCGTCATGGGGTGGTCAAACGGACCAGTGTAACAGAATTTGCTAATATTCGTCAGAATGGTCTCAAAGCTTTGAATTTGAAGGATGAAGACGAGTTAATCAATGTCTTTCTGACGGATGGTGCTGCAGACGTTATCATTGGTACTAAGTTTGGTTATTCTGTCCGCTTCAATGAGACAGCTGTCCGGAGCATGAGCCGGATAGCGACTGGTGTTCGCGGAGTCAATCTTCGAGATGGCGATCAGGTTGTTGGAGCTGGTGTGATTGCTGAGGGAGACGAAGTGCTTGTCATTACTGAAAAAGGCTATGGTAAGCGAACTCTTGCCAGTGAGTATCCAACCAAGGGCCGTGGTGGTAAAGGGATTAAAACAGCCAATATCACTGATAAGAATGGACCTCTTGCCGGTCTGATGACAGTAACTGGCGAGGAAGATTTGATGATTATCACTAATACTGGTGTCATCATTCGGACAAGTGTGGCGAATATTTCTCAGACAGGCCGCTCAACCATGGGAGTTAAGGTCATGCGTCTGGACCAAAATGCACAGATTGTCACCTTTACAAGCGTCGAAGCAGACGATAAAGAAGATGTAGCAGAGGAAGAAAACGAATCGTAAAAGAGGACCTCTATATGGTACAAGGAAAAAGAAGTCGAAAAAGAAAACAAAGAAGCAAAAGAAATATTTTTATCAATATTGTTGCGACATTATTAATTATTGTGGCTCTGGGCTTAATCTTTAATGCGCAAATTCGAAACATGATTATGGTTTGGCATACCAACCAATATCAGGTCAGCAAGGTTTCCAAAGACTCTATTAATAAAAATAAAAATGCTGAGACTAGCTTTGATTTTAATAAGGTAGAGTCGCTTTCTACAGAAGCAGTTATCAATGCTCAGTGGAAAGCCCAGCAACTGCCTGTTATCGGAGGTATCTCAATTCCAGAAGTATCCATGAATTTGCCGATCTTCAAAGGGCTGGATAATGCTGGATTGTATTATGGTGCTGGTACGATGAAAGAGACCCAGCAGATGGGGCAGGGGAATTATGCCTTGGCTAGCCACCATGTCTTTGGCATCACAGGGGCTAGCAACATGCTCTTTTCCCCACTGGATCGTGCTAAGGCTGGCATGAAGATCTATATCACTGATAAAGAGCATGTCTATACTTATGTAATCACTAGTGTTGAAACGGTAACTCCAGATCGAACGGATTTGATTGAGGATACCGAAGGCGTTACAGAGATTACTTTGGTTACTTGTGAGGATGCTGCGGCAACCAATCGAACGATTGTCAAGGGAACCTTAGAAGGCTCTGTCGAGTATGACAAGGCTCCTAAGGATGTTCTTGAATCTTTCAGTAAGTCCTATAATCAAATGCAGATTTAAAGGCAAGAGACTAAAAAAATTTCACTCCAAAGGTTAGAAAGAACTCTAACTTTTGGAGTTTTTTTATATCAATTCTTGCTGATTTTGACTCTTTTTCCGAATAATAAGGTAAGGAGGTTTCTATGTATAGCATTTCATTTCAAGATGATATTAGCATGATGCCGCGGGAGCGTTTGATGAGAGAAGGGGCTGAAAAACTCAGTAATCAGGAGCTTCTATCAATCTTTCTCAGAACAGGCAACAAAAAAGAAACTGTTTTTCAAGTTTCTCAAAGAATTTTATCATCGCTTTCCAGTTTGAACGATCTTAAGTATTTAACTTTGCAGGAATTGCAGACTATTTCTGGAATAGGTCCGATTAAGGCTGTGGAACTGCAGGCTATTATCGAATTAGGCCGTCGGATTAACCGAGCAGAGGTTCTGCAGAAAGAGCAGATTATGGGCAGTCAAAAATTAGCCCAGAAGATGCAGCAGGAATTGGGAGATATGAGGCAGGAGTGCTTGGTTGCCATTTATCTTAATAGTCAAAATCAAATCCTGCACCAGCAGACTATTTTTATGGGGACGGTAAGCAGAAGCATTGCTGAGCCAAGAGAGATTCTCCACTACGCTCTCAAGCATCTAGCGACATCTATCATACTGGTACACAATCATCCATCAGGCTCAGTCGTTCCCAGCAGAAATGACGATGAGGTGACCCAGCATATGAAAGAAGCATGTGAGATGATGGGCTTGGTCCTTTTGGATCATTTGATTGTGTCCAAATCCAACTACTATAGCTACCGAGAGGAGACAGATATGATATAATTTGATTTACTTGAATATAAAAAACTTCTATTCGAGTAGAACAGAAGTTTATCTATGAACAGAGGTATTAAAGGCTGTTGACAACATAATCAAACAGAGCTAGGTCTCCTTCTCTGGAGCCGAATAGGAACTCTGGGTGCCATTGAACGCCAAGGAAAGGACTGCCGTCAGTAGAAGTGATGGCTTCAATAATCTTATCGCGAGGATCATAGGCGATGACTTCTAGGCCAGTCGCTAAATCCTTGATACTTTGGTGGTGGAAGGAGTTGATTTCAGATGCAGGGCCATAGATTTCGTGCAGAATAGAGCCGTTCTTGGTCACCATGCTTTGAGTTGTGTACTCAGCAGAGCTATCTTGCCAATGATCTTCAATATCTTGATGAAGAGTACCGCCTAGGGCTACATTATAAAGTTGGGTTCCGCGGCAGACAGTGAAGATTGGTTTATTTTGGCGGCGAGCTTCCCTGATTAAAGCTAATTCAAAAATGTCCCGTTTGAGTAGATAATCATCGCTGTCAATGGTTTTCTCTTCACCATAGAATTGAGGGCATACATTCTGACCGCCTGTGATGATTAATTTATCGACAATGGAAACATACTGTTTAGCCATTTCTTCATCACCGATTGGCAAAATCATTGGAATTCCGCCAACTTCTTTGACACCCTCAACGAATCCTGTCGCCGTATAGCTCATATGGATGAAGTGATCGTCTGGGATTTCTCTTTCATTTCCGGTTATTCCAATAATAGGTTTACTCATAGAGTGTTTAATACCTCTTTCAAATTAATGTTCATTTTTTCTCATGAAGTAGAGTAGAGTCTGCAGTTCGCTAGTCAGGTCAACATACTGGACGACCACATCCTTAGGCAGGGATAGGTTTACAGGTGAGAAACAGAGAATGCCCTTGACACCAGCCTGAACTAAGATAGATGCGACTTCTTGAGCTTTTACGCTAGGTACAGTTAGGATGGCAGTTTGCACATTTCCTGACTGTATTTTTTCTTTGATTTGGGAAATTCCATAGATAGGAATTCCATCGCTGGTTGTGCTGCCAACTTCTGGATGGTCATCTATGTCAAAAGCCATTACAACCTTCATTTTATTGCGCTCATGAAAACGATAGTGTAGCAGAGCACGTCCCATATTACCAACACCAACAATCATGACATTGGTAATAGCATTATCGTTCAAGAGGTCAGCAAAAAAGTTCATCAATTTCTTGACATCATAACCAAATCCTCTGCGGCCAAGTTCACCGAAATAAGAAAAATCTCGTCTGACAGTAGCAGAGTCAATACCAATGGCTTCTGCAATTTGTTTGGAGTTTGCTTTTTCAATCTTCTCAGCATTAAAACGTTTAAAAATACGATAGTAGAGCGATAGCCTTTTAGCAGTAGCTCGGGGAATTGTAGTATTTTTTTCAGTTTTCACAAAATCACAACCTTTCTAATTCTATTTTATAGGAAGTTTGTGAAAAAATCAACTAATTAAGAGTGTTTGATTCACTAAAAAAGAAAAGAGTGAAAGTTTAAGTTATGTTGTAACTGCGAAGGATTAGTTCTGGTAGGGAGTCAAGTCTAACTGGTACATCTGGCGGTATAAGTCGCCGATTAACCCTGTAAATGGCAGTTGGTGTCCATTATAAGTGATGGAAAGTACTTTGAGAGAGTCAGGAACCGTGACGCAGCCAGAGAAGGCTAGAAGAAATTCATCGAAGTCTTCATAGGTAAGTGACCGTTTCACCTTATATGAGTCCAAATAGGTCAGTTCAACCATCGTTAATCCTTTCTTTGGGTTCGGTTTGAAGAGTCAAAACCAAAAAAGCAAAATTGCGAGAATCTTGCTTATTGTGGTGTCTTTTCAAAAATATTTCTTTCAACCAAGCTATCCATCAAGAAATAAAATTTTTGCTGGATAATGTGATGGTCTTCTGATTTGAAAATATTGACCAAGCGCAGGCCTGATTTGTCAGTGATATTGATTTTGAAACCATTCAAATCTTTATTGACGATGATTTTCAGCAGAAAACCATTTCCGCTGTTGGGAACAGATTCCAGCAGACGAGAGAGTTCATAGTTGCCAACCTTGCTTTCAGCGAATGTATTGTCGCGCAAGGTAAATTTCTTGACATTTGGGTGAAGTGAATAGGTATATTCACAGTTTTCTAAGCTAACAGATGTTTGAAAGGCCATCTTATCCTCCTAAAATTTCTTTTAATTTCTTTGCAAATAATTGAATCTCCTGCAGAGTCGTCTGGTCCGAAGTACTGATCCGAATGGACTCATGCAAGCGGTTGGAATCCTTGCCATACATTGCCTGCAAAACATGACTGGGTTGTATAGCTCCGGCTGTGCAGGCTGAGCCTGTTGAAATGGAAAAACCATTTAAATCCATTTGAAGCAGAAGCAGGTCATTTTTTTGATTGGGAAATCCCAAATTGATGACATAAGGCAGGCTTGGCTGACTTTCATTTAAGTAATAGTCAATGTCTGATAAGTCAGCAAGTAAGCTGTTTTTTAAGTCTTGCGCATGCTCTAGATTTTCCTCTAGATGTTCCATGCTCTCTGACAGAGCCGCCGCCATGCCTGTGATAGAGATTAGATTTTCAGTTCCGGCCCGGTGTTTTTCTTCCTGGTCACCACCATGCATGAAATTGTCAAAATTCATCTTCTCAGCATAAAGGAAGCCAACGCCTTTGGGACCATGAAACTTATGTGCTGATGCAGAGAGGAAGTCAATCCCTAGCTCGTCTGGGTAGATGGGAAGTTTACCAATTGCTTGAACAGCATCAACGTGAAAAGCAGCAGGATGTTCTTGCAGTAATTCACCAATTTCCTTAATAGGAAGGACAGCACCCGTCTCGTTATTGACCGCCATGACGGACACAAGAATAGTGTCAGGTCTAAGTGCCTTTTTAATATCCTCCGCTCGAATCTGACCATTCACCGGCTGAACAAAAGTAGCTTCAAAGCCGAATTTGTCTACTAAGTACTCCACCACTTCTAAGACAGCATGGTGTTCAATAGCAGTGGTGACAATATGCTTCCCTCGGTTCTGGTGACGAAGGGCATAGCCTTTGATAGTAGTATTGTTGCTTTCAGTACCGCCTGAAGTAAAAATAATCTTATTGCTTTGAGTATGCAGAGCTTGAGCAATATCCTCACGCGCCTGTCTGAGGAGTTTACTAGCTTCTCGGCCGTGACTATGCGTACTGGATGGATTTCCAAAGACAGTCATCGTCTTGGTCATTGCTTGGATTGCAGCGGGCGACAAAGCAGTTGTAGCGGCATTATCTAAATAAATCACTCCGGTTACCTTATTTCTTTTGATAGGCAAAGAGTGGGCTGACTGGTTTTCTCTCTTGAATGCGGACAATAGCATCACCAATCAGTTCACTTGCTGTAATGTAGTGGAGACTCTTAGGTGTTTTTTCTTTGGTATCAACAGAGTCTGTTACAAGTATTTCCCTGATAGGAGAATCATCCAGCAATTCCGCAGCTTTATCCGCGAAGAGACCATGACTGGATACAGCATAGATTTCGACTGCGCCTTCGCGACAGACAATTTTAGCTGCTTCAGAGAAAGTCCGACCGGTATTTAAAATATCGTCAATCAGAATTGCTTTCTTACCTTCGACATCTCCAATGATATATCCCTCAGAGCGACCCGCCTCATCTTCGCCATAATCAATGATAGCGATAGGAGCATCCAGATATTCAGCCAGATTGCGAGCGCGTTTAACACCAGAGTTTTTAGGGCTGACGACAACGACATCATCGCCAGTAAGCCCCATGTTGCAGTAGTGTTTGGCAAAGAGTGGGATAGTGAAGAGGTTATCAACTGGGATATCAAAGAATCCTTGGACCTGCACGGCATGAAGATCCAGAGAAATCACACGATCTACTCCAGCGCCGACAAGCATGTTGGCAACCAGTTTAGCTGTGATTGGCTCGCGAGGGGCAGCAGTCCGATCCTGACGGGCATAACCAAAATAAGGCATCACAACATTAATCGTGTTGGCACTTGCACGCTTGCAGGCATCCACCATAATCAAGAGCTCCATCAAGTGATTATTGACAGGGAAGCTAGTAGACTGAATGATGTATATATCATAGCCACGAACACTTTCTTCGATGTTAATCTGAATCTCGCCGTCCGAGAATTGACGGGAGGAAAGTTTCCCCAAAGGAACCCCAGCAGCCTCAGCGATTTTTTCAGCTATGGAATGATTGGAGTTGAGGGAAAAAAGCTTCATATTTTTTTTATCTGACATGAGTTGGACCGTCCTCTTTTTGTCTCATTTCTATATCTAATGCTCCATGAAATTTATTTTTCAACAGCATTTAGATTGCTATCTTTTATTTTACCAAAAAAATTAGATTATTTCAGCTATTTTGTGGTTGTTGGTTTACAAGTTTTCAGAAAATCTTGCTATCTTGCTCTTGCCAGGTTTGTAGTCAATCTTGTGCTGTTTTAGGAAGTTGAGGAAATTTTCTTTTCCTTTTTCGAAATCTTCAACTTCGACTTCGAGTTCGAAGTCTGTTTTGCCCAAGTAGTGACTCTCATCCAGAGCAAGCAGACCGATTTCGTCTTCTTTTTCATAGCGGATAGTCTCTAGAGAGCCTAGAATCTTCAAGTCTTGGATGGGAATTTCTTTCTGAAGCAGCGTTTCTAAAATCTCTCCCGTAGGAAATTCATTGTTCTGTAAAATATTTTCAGTTTCTTCTGGTGTCAAGTTCTGATTAAGTTCCAAGGCTCCGACTTCTTGAGGAATCTTGAGCGTCAGCTCTGCTTCGTGATGTTTAAAAGTTCGTACTCGAAAAGCCATGTGGGCGTGTCGGATACTCTGTTGATCTGACTCGATGTAGTAGTTGGTCTGGCTAATAGGGGAAATATCAGCAAATAACTGGAGCAGACGGTCGTGCTCTTCTTTGGTCAGCATGGTTTTGAATTCAATTTCTAAGTGATTCATTTTCATATCCTTTTCTTTTTTTTGAAAGCGATTTATGTTATAATAACAGTTGTGTTTATTTTATACAAAAAATAATGATATGACAAGGTAAGTGTATGACAATAGAATGGGAAGAGTTTTTAGACCCCTATATTCAAGCAGTTGGAGAGCTGAAAATTAAGCTGCGTGGAGTGCGAAAGCAATACCGCAAGCAGCAACGTCATTCTCCGATTGAGTTTGTGACCGGACGCGTCAAGCCGATTGAGAGCATTAAAGAAAAGATGGTTCTGCGAGGCATTCGCGAGGAAAATATCGAGCAGGAGATGCAGGATATTGCAGGCTTACGAGTCATGGTTCAGTTTGTCGATGATGTGGATGAGGTTTTAGATGTCCTGCGAAACCGGACTGATATGCGCATTGTGCAGGAGCGGGATTATATTAAAAATAAAAAAGCCAGTGGCTATCGAAGCTATCATGTGATTATAGAGTATCCGGTTGATACGATTAATGGTCATAGGCTTATTCTGGCTGAAATTCAGATTCGCACCCTTTCGATGAATTTTTGGGCTACGATTGAGCATTCTTTGAATTACAAGTATAAAGGAGAATTTCCCGAGGAGATCAAGTGTCGCTTGGAAACCACAGCTAACCTTGCCTATCAGCTGGATGAGGAGATGGGAGAAATCCGTGATGCTATCCAGGAGGCGCAGGCTCTCTTTGATCCTCTTCACCGCAAGTTAAATGATGGTGTGGGAAATAGTGATGATACAGATGAAGAATACAGATAAAAAAATAGCGATTATCCGCAATCGGAAAAGACAGAGCGAACAAGTTTATCAAGATTTAAAGCAGAAGCTTAAACAGTATGGCTTTATTTTAACTCCTAAGAATCCCGACATCGTGATTTCGGTGGGTGGTGACGGCATGCTGCTATCAGCTTTTCATATGTATGAAGAACAGCTGGATCGGGTCCGCTTTGTCGGTGTGCATACAGGGCATCTCGGCTTTTATACAGACTACCGTGATTTTGAATTGGATAAGCTGGTCGAAAATCTTAAACTGGATACTGGCGCTCAGGTTTCTTATCCAATTTTAAATGTGAAAATCACTTTTGAAAATGGTGATACACGCACCATTCGTGCTTTGAACGAAGCAACAATCAAGCGTTCGGATCGGACTATGGTAGCTGATGTCATTATCAATCGGGTTCATTTCGAGCGTTTCCGAGGAGATGGGATTTCCGTTTCTACTCCGACAGGCAGTACAGCCTATAACAAATCTCTAGGTGGAGCGGTATTGCATCCGACAATCGAAGCCTTGCAGGTGACAGAGATTGCCAGTCTAAACAATCGGGTTTATCGGACGTTGGGCTCGTCGGTCATTGTTCCTAAAAAGGATAAGATTGAGTTAGTGCCGACCCGCAGTGATTATCACACTATTGCGGTCGATAATCAGACTTTCTCTTTCAAAAACATTGTCCGCATTGAGTATCAGATTGACAATCACAAGATACATTTTGTGGCTTCACCAAGCCATACCAGCTTTTGGAATCGTGTCAGAGACTCCTTTATTGGAGAGTGCAAGGAATGAGGTTTGAGTTTATTGCTGATGAGCATGTCAAGGTGAAGACTTTTTTGAAGCGGCACGAAATTTCCAAAAGCCTCTTGGCAAAGATAAAATTTTCCGGCGGGAACATTCTTGTCAACCATCAGCCTCAGAACGCTATTTATCTCTTGGATATTGGCGATAAAGTGACGATTGACATCCCGTCTGAAAAGGGATTTGAGAGTCTGAAAGCTGTTGATAAGGACTTGTCTGTCATCTATGAAGATGAGCATTTCTTGGTTTTAGATAAGCCGGCAGGGGTGGCTAGCATTCCCAGTGTTAATCATTCCAATACCATGGCTAATTTCGTTAAGGCTTATTATATTGGTCAGGGCTATGAAAACCAGCAGGTGCATATCGTGACGCGTCTGGATAAGGATACAAGTGGGCTCATGCTCTTTGCTAAGCATGGCTATGCTCATGCCAGATTGGATAAGCAGCTGCAGAAGAAGCTGATAGAAAAGCGCTATTACGCTCTGGTTCGGGGGACTGGTGACTTAGAAGAGCAAGGTGAGATTATTGCTCCGATTGGGCGTAATCCTGAGAGTATCATTACGAGGCGCGTGACAGAGGATGGTAAGTACGCCCATACCAGTTACAAGGTCATAGAGCGATTTGGAGATGTCTATCTGGTGGATATCCATCTTCATACTGGGCGGACTCATCAAATCCGCGTTCATTTTTCACATATTAGCTTTCCGCTTTTGGGTGACGACCTTTATGGAGGGAGTTTGGAACACGGAATAGAGCGACAAGCTTTACATTGTCATTCTTTGAAATTTTATAACCCTTTTAGCGGACAGGAAGTTGAGCGTGCCAGTCCTTTGCCAGAAGATTTTAAACAAGTTATTGAGAAATTAAAAGAATAAGAGATAAAGGAGTTTTAAGAAACATGAAAATTTTTGATTCAATTCGTGAAGCCTTGAAAGATAAGGAAGTAAAAATTGTCTTGCCAGAGGGTGAGGAGCCACGGATTTTGCAAGCAACTAAACGCTTGGTGAAAGAAACCGATATTACACCAGTTCTTTTGGGGAATCCTGATAAAATCCGTATTTATCTGGAAATTGAGGGAGTAAAAGAAGGATATCAGGTTATTGATCCTTCAAACTGTTCTTGCTTTGAAGAACTGGTAGAAGCATTCGTTGAACGCCGTAAAGGGAAAATCACTGCAGATGAAGCACGTCAGTTGCTAAAGGAAGACGTTAACTACTTTGGTGTTATGTTGGTTTATCTTGGTAAGGTTCAAGGGATGGTATCTGGCGCGATTCACTCCACTGCAGCGACTGTTCGACCGGCTCTTCAAATCATCAAGACCCTGCCTTGGGTGTCTCGTACTTCAGGAGCCTTTCTCATGGTGCGTGATGACGAACGCTACATTTTCAGTGACTGTGCCATCAATATCGATCCAGATGCCAATGTTTTGGCGGAGATTGCTGTTAACTCAGCTTTGACAGCACAAATTTTCGGTATCGATCCCAAAGTTGCCATGCTCAGCTATTCGACCAAGGGCTCTGGATTCGGTGAAAAGGTTGATAAGGTAGTGGAAGCGACTAAGCTGGCTCAGGAAATGCGTCCAGACTTGGCTATCGATGGTGAATTGCAGTTTGATGCAGCTTTTGTTCCCGCAACAGCAGAGCTGAAAGCACCTGGCAGCCCTGTGGCTGGTCAAGCGACTGTCTTTGTCTTCCCAAGTATTGAGGCTGGGAATATCAGCTACAAAATGGCAGAGCGTTTAGGTGGCTTTTCAGCGGTAGGACCTATCTTGCAGGGTCTTAACCATCCAGTTAATGACCTTTCTCGAGGATGTAATGCGGATGATGTTTACAAACTGACTTTGATTACAGCCAGTCAGGCAGTCGGTCATTATTAAACGATAGGAAACAATTGGAGGGCATAAGCTCTCCTATTTTTCTTGCCTTATGCTATACTAGATTTATGTTAGATTTGAAAGAATATGGAATTGAGATGTGGGGGGCAGATAAAATCGCCTCTTTTCGTGAGAAATTATTGACTTGGTATGATAAAAACAAACGTGACCTCCCTTGGCGCCGAACAAATAATCCTTATCATATCTGGGTTTCTGAGATTATGCTGCAACAGACTCGGGTGGATACGGTGATTCCTTACTATGAACGTTTTCTTGACTTGTTTCCGACAGTAGCTGACTTAGCACAGGCGCCAGAAGATAGACTGCTTAAGGCTTGGGAAGGGTTGGGCTATTATTCGCGGGTGCGAAATATGCAAAAAGCAGCCCAGCAGATAATGACGGATTTCGCTGGAAAATTTCCTGATAGCTATGAAGGAATTGCTAGCCTCAAAGGTATTGGACCTTATACTGCTGGTGCTATTGCTAGTATTGCCTTTGGACTAGCTGAGCCTGCGGTAGATGGCAATGTCATGCGGGTGCTGAGTCGATTATTTGAAGTTGATTTAGATATTGGCCAACCTAGCAATCGGAAGGTATTTCAGGCTATGATGGAGATTCTGATTGATCCAGATAGACCCGGAGATTTCAATCAAGCACTGATGGATCTGGGGTCAGATATCGAAGCTCCTGTTAATCCTCATCCAGAAGACAGTCCTGTAAAAGAGTTCAGCGCGGCCTATTTGCACGGAACTATGGATAAATATCCAATTAAAGCCCCTAAAAAGAAGCCGGTTCCGGTCTATCTGCAGGGCTTGATTATTGAAAATGAACAGGGAGAATTCTTGCTTGAAAAGAATGAGGCTGCTGGCTTGTTATCAGGTTTTTGGCATTTTCCCTTGATTGAAATTGAGGAATTTCAAACTGAAAATCAGATGTCCCTCTTTGAGGTGGCAGAAAATCAGTCAAGTCTGGACTTGTCTCCTCAAGAAAGTTTTGAGCAGGATTATGATCTGATTGTTGATTGGCAGCAGCAGTCCTTTTCAAAAGTACAGCATGTTTTCAGTCATCGTAAGTGGCATATTCAGCTAGCTTATGGACGAGTCAAAGATAGCCAACACGCAGCTGATGGAGAGGTCTTGTGGCTTCATCCAGAAGATTTTGGCAATTACCCCTTTGCCAAACCCCAGCAGAAGATGTGGGAGGCTTTTCAGGAAGCTAGAAATAAATAAAAAATCTGAGACTAATTGGTCTCAGATTTTTTTGAATCAATTTTACAAGTTTGCAAAAGCTTTAATTTCATCTGCAGTCATAGAAGAATCACAACGAACAGAGACTTGGCCGTCTTGAACATGAACAAAACCAGGAACCGTCGGAATGCTGTATTCAGAGCGGAAGGCTTGCAATTTCTCTAATTCGCTAGCTTCTTCGCTATTGATAAAGAAAATATGCGCCTTGGTATCAGCGACAACGCCAGCAAGAGTAGCAGCGAATTTACGGCAGTAAGGGCAAGTTTTGCGACCAACGAAGAAAGTTGCTGTCTCTTTGTCAGCAATCGCTTGACGAGCGCGGTCAACAGTTGTGACTTCAAGGTCTTTAATATTTTGAGCAAATTGTTCCATAAATAATCCTCATTTCTTTTGATAAAACTAGTATGCCATAAAAAACAGAAAAATGCTTGATTTGGAAACGAAAAACCAGAGAATGTGAAATTCATTCTCTGGTTGATTGGTTGATAGTGTTATTTTACTTGATAAAAGCATTAATCTCTGCTTCAATAGCAGCAATTTTTGCTTGAGCGTCTTCATTGCTGTCACCGACAACGGCAATGTAGAACTTGATTTTTGGTTCTGTTCCGGATGGGCGAACGGCAATCCATGAACCGTCAGCCAAGGTGTATTTCAGCACATCGCTTGGAGGAGTTGTCAGAGCTGTAACTGTACCATCTATAGCGGTAGAAGTCTGAGCCTTAAAGTCTTCTGTGACAGAAATAGCAGTAGCGTTGAAATCTTTCGGACCATTGTCACGGAACTTAGCCATGATAGACTTGATTTGCTCAGCTCCATCAACACCAGACAGGGTTACAGAAATAGTCTTTTCAGCAAAGTAACCATACTCTTTGTAGATTTCTTCAATACCGTCAGCCAGAGTCAAGCCGCGTGAACGGTAGTAGGCAGCAAGCTCAGCCACAACCAAAACAGCTTGGATAGCATCTTTATCACGTACAAATGGCTTAATCAGATAGCCGAAGCTTTCTTCAAATCCCATCATGTAGGTGTGGTTGTGCTTTTCTTCGAATTCTTGAATCTTTTCAGCGATAAATTTGAAACCAGTCAAGACATTGAACATGGTTGCGCCATAGCTTTCAGCAATCTTAGTCACCAAGTCAGTGGAAACGATAGACTTGCAGAGAGCTGCGTTAGCTGGCAGAGTTCCAGCGCTCTTATGAGCTTCCAAGATGTACTTAGCCATGATGGCTCCGATTTGGTTACCTGAAAGATTGAGATAGCTGCCGTCTTTTTGCAGAACTTCTACACCGACACGGTCAGCATCTGGGTCAGTTGCGACCAAGACATCTGCACCAACTTTACGTCCTAATTCTTCAGCCAAGGCAAAGGCTGCTTGGCTTTCAGGGTTTGGAGACTTAACAGTAGAGAAGTCAGGATCAGCTACAGCTTGAGCTTCAACAACTTCTACAGAATCAAATCCAGCTTGAGCCAAAGCGCGACGAGCCAGCATTTCACCAGTACCGTGCAACGGAGTATAGACAATCTTCATGTCTTTGCCGTATTCATCAATCAGTTTTTGGTTGATATTGACATCTTTAACTTCCTTGAGGTATTCAGCATCAATAGCATCGCCAATCACTTCAATCAAGCCAGAAGCTTTTTCAGCTTCAACATCAGCGACCTCAATAGCAAAAGGATTTTCAATCGCACGGATGTAGTCAGTCAATGCATCTGCATCATGCGGAGGCATTTGTCCGCCGTCTTCACCATATACCTTGTAGCCGTTAAATGGAGCAGGGTTGTGGCTGGCCGTAATCATGATACCAGCAAAAGTTCCTAAATGACGTACCGCAAATGAAAGTTCTGGAGTTGGGCGCAGACTTTCAAAGACATAGGACTTGATGCCGTGTTTTGCTAAAACAGCAGCAGATTCAAAGGCAAATTCTGGTGAGAAATGACGGGAGTCGTAAGCAATCGCGACACCGCGTTTTTTGAACTCATCACCTTTTTCTTCAATCAAGCGAGCCAAACCTTCGGTTGCCTGACGGACAACATAAATATTAATACGATTGGTACCAGCGCCAATCAGACCACGCATACCAGCAGTACCAAACTCAAGATTGGTGTAAAAGGCATCTTCCTTAGTTTTTTCGTCCATACTATTCAAGTCTTCACGAAGATAGTCAGGAAGTTCAGCATAATCAAGCCATTTTTTGAAGTTATCTTGATAAGTCATAGGTGGAGTCTCCTTTATTTTTGAAATGAAGAGATGGAAATTTTAGTAAAAAATCCTGCTCTTAAATTTTCTTAATCGCTTACATTGTAGCACATTTTCATTAATTTTGAAAGAGGTTACCTAGAAAACGATGAAATACTTTTCAAGGTATTGTTTCAAGAATTTCAGAATGGTATAGCGGAAATGCTGGATTAAAAAAGACCAAAGCATTGCTTGGTCCAGAAAACTAAATCATCATCATTTTTGCGCTTTTTCAAGCGCAGGAATGATAGTTGCTGTCAAAACCGCAGAAATGATTAACTCGGCAATGGAATTTGCTGATAGAATCACAGCCAGAAGTGCTTTGATATCACCTTGGTATACATTTGCAAAGAGAAAGAAGATACCGCCCAAGACAAAAATGGTATTGGTGGCAGAACCGACGGAACCTGCTACAATCAAGCCGACCTTATTTTTCATTGCTTTGTATACGAAATAAGGAGTGATACCAATGAGAATTCGAGGCACCATGGCAACAAGAAGCGAAGAAAAGCTTCCGTTTGGCACAAAAGGGCTAAAGAGATAGCTGGTTGGTAATAAAACCAAGGTATTGGTAACAACGCTGATACATCCCATGAGCCCGCCTAGAACAGCTCCGACTTTAGGGCCATAGAGGATACTGGCGATAATCACTGGGATGTGAATAATCGTCGGTTTAATCGGTACTGGAAGTAAGTTGAAAATAACCGAGCTGAGCAGGTGCAGTACCAACATGATGGCAAAGAAAATAGCAATTTGAGCAATTTTAGACTGTTTTTTCATAAATAAGTTCCTTTACTGTATCAATAATCGTATCAATTTCAGCTAGAGCACCTGTCCCCTGATCGCCACAGGCTAGCACTGCTTCACGTGGCTGAATAATTTTCCATCCAAAACGCTGAAGACGTTCTAGATTCTCCTGAGTTAGTGGATTTTCATACATCTTGGTGTTCATAGCTGGAGCCAAAACTTTCTTGGTATGAGGCGGCAGAGCCAAGGCAGTAGCTGTTACCATATTATCGGCTAAGCCGTTGGCTAATTTAGCGATGGTATTGGCTGTAGCTGGCGTTAGCAAAAAGAGGTCAGACTCTTTAGCGATGTCAATGTGATTGACCTTGCTAGGGTCAGGTTCTTGCATAATATCAATTGAAACTGGCCGTTGTGACAAGACTTGCAGGGTCAGCGGTGTGATAAATTCTGTCGCAGCATTGGTCATGAGGACAGCTACTTCAAAGTTCTCTTTCTTTAGACGGCTAGTGATGTCAGCAGCCTTATAGGCTGATATACTTCCGCTGACAGCTAAGGTAATCTGAGTCATCTTAATCCTCCTTATGTATTGTGTATATGCAGGCAGAGGAGCTGAGCAATTTCTTCTTTGGATTGAGCTTGAGTTACAGTATCTTTTCCGACGAGATAGGCTCTGTGCCCATGGTTAGAAATCTCTGTCAAATCATTGGCGACGATAATTTCTGCTTGATTTTTTATGAGACTGTCTCGTGCGGTCTTGAGTAACTCTTCCTTAGTAACATTGACCAAGAGTTTGAATCCAATCAAGCGAATGGCTGAATTCCATTTTTTTACTAAACTGATGATTTTTGGTGTCTTTTTGAGAAAAAGAACTTGAACATCATCCTGAGAAGAAATCTTACTTTCTGAGTTAGTCTTATTCAGAAATTCAGTCATGTCATGGCTAGCTGCTACAGCTTCCAAACCAGTCATGTAGACGGGGGTGTAGTCTGAGACAGCCATTGCATGAATCAGTACATCATGTGTGTGAACGAGCGGTTCTAGGGTTTCAAGCAGTTCTGCAACATTTTCAATCTGTACAATGGTAAGATTGGGATGAGCTGCTGATCGAACAGCCTTGGAAGTCGTCACCAGAGTCACCTGATCGCCCTTGTCTAGGAAAGTTTCAGCTATGATTTTCCCAAGCCGGCCTGTTGAATGATTGGTAATAGAGCGGACACGGTCGATTTTCTCGCTGGTCCCGCCAGAAGTAATCAATATGTTCATAGCACTATTTTACAAGAAAAAAGAAATTTAGTAAAATAATTCTAATTGCAGAGTGTCACAGCGGAAAATAATTCTCTAAAATCTTATATTTCAGAGGACGGGAATTTCCTAACTTTCCTTTTTCCCGAACATTAAAATCTATTTAAAGCTTAATCATGTAGATTTTGCTCTTTTTTGTTATAATCTTTATATTAGTTGTATAGAGGAGTTCTTGATGAAAACAGATATTGAAATTGCTCAAAGTGTTGAATTGCAGCCTATTGTTGATGTGGTGAAAAAAGTCGGCATCGACTATGATGACTTGGAACTATATGGTAAGTATAAGGCCAAGCTCAGCTTTGATAAGATTCGTGAGGTTGAAAAAAATCCTGTTGGCAAACTGATTTTGGTAACGGCAATCAATCCGACACCAGCTGGAGAAGGTAAGTCTACCATTACCATTGGACTAGCTGATGCACTCAATAAAATTGGCAAGAAAACTATGATTGCTATCCGGGAACCGTCTCTGGGGCCAGTTATGGGCATCAAAGGGGGAGCAGCTGGCGGCGGTTACGCGCAGGTTCTACCGATGGAAGATATCAACTTGCATTTTACTGGTGATATGCACGCCATTACGACTGCTAATAATGCCCTGTCAGCTCTTATTGATAATCATTTACATCAAGGAAATGCCCTGGGAATCGATCAGCGCCGCATTATCTGGAAGCGGGTAGTTGACCTGAATGATCGGGCTCTTCGTCATGTGACTGTTGGCTTAGGAAGTCCAGTTAACGGTATTCCGCGCGAAGATGGTTTTGATATCACAGTCGCTTCTGAAATTATGGCAATTCTTTGCCTAGCTACGGATATTGAAGATTTGAAAAGGCGCTTGGCTAACATTGTTATTGGCTATCGATATGACCGTACACCAGTCTATGTCCGTGATCTTGAAGTCGAAGGTGCCTTGGCTTTGGTATTGAAAGATGCGATTAAGCCAAATCTAGTTCAGACTATTTACGGGACACCAGCCTTTGTTCATGGTGGACCGTTTGCTAATATCGCCCACGGCTGTAACTCTGTTTTGGCGACTAGCACAGCGCTGCGCTTGGCTGATTATACAGTGACTGAGGCAGGGTTTGGTGCGGACCTTGGTGCTGAAAAATTCTTGGACATTAAGACGCCAAACTTGCCAACCTCTCCAGATGCAGTAGTCATTGTTGCAACCCTTCGTGCACTTAAGATGAATGGCGGCGTTGCGAAAGATGCACTGACAGAAGAAAATGTAGAAGCAGTTCGTGCAGGTTTTGCTAATCTTAAACGCCACGTTGAAAATATCCGTAAGTTCGGTATTCCAGCAGTTGTTGCTATTAATGAATTTGTTACTGATACAGAAGCTGAAATTGCTACTCTTAAGGAACTCTGTGCAGAAATCAATGTGCCAGTTGAGCTAGCCAGTGTTTGGGCTGATGGCGCTGAAGGCGGTATGTCTCTGGCTGAGACTGTAGTCAAAACCATTAATGAAGAACCTGCTCATTACACTCGCCTCTATGATAATGATCTCTCTATTGAAGAAAAAATCGAAAAAATTGTCAAAGAAATCTATCGTGGTTCGAAGGTGAATTTTGAGAAAAAAGCGCAGACGCAGATTCGGGGAATTGTCAAAAACGGCTGGGACAAGCTACCAATCTGTATGGCCAAAACACAGTATAGCTTCTCTGACAATCCTGCTGCTCTGGGGGCGCCAGAAAACTTTGAAATTACCATTCGTGAACTGGTACCAAAACTTGGAGCAGGCTTTATCGTGGCTTTGACAGGAGATGTCATGACCATGCCAGGATTGCCAAAACGTCCTGCAGCACTTAATATGGATGTTGCAGCAGACGGCACAGTGATTGGTCTATTTTGATCTTGGTTTAAAAGGCTCTTTACGAGTCTTTTTTGGTATAATAGTGAAAATAATGAGAATAGAATATGGAGACAACATGAACATTAGATTTGCAAGACCATCAGATGCTGCGACCTTGCTTGATATTTACGCGCCTTTTGTAGAGAATACAGCCATCACTTTTGAGTATGAAGTCCCGACCATCGAGGATTTTGCAACTAGGATTGAGAAAACGTTGGAAAAATATCCTTATCTGGTAGCGGAAGAAGATGGTTTAATTTTAGGCTATGCCTATGCTTCGACTTATTATGCGCGTGCAGCCTATGATTGGGCTGCGGAATTGTCCGTCTATGTCAGTCAAGATGCTCGAGGAAAGGGAGTCGGCAGCAGGCTTTATGATGAGCTTGAAGACCTGTTAGATCAGATGGGATATATGCATTTTCTAGCCTGTATTTCTCTGCCTAACGAAGCCAGCCTGGCTTTGCATCAAAAAAGAGGCTACCAGCAAGTAGCGCATTTCCCTAAAATCGGCTATAAATTCGAGCGTTGGCATGACATTGTTTGGCTGCAAAAGTCCTTGGACAAGCAAGCTGGCCCCATCAAACTTTTAAAAGAAATGGAGTGGAAATGATGAAAAAGAAACATTTATTAATAACTCTTCTAAGCATTGCCCTTTTGACTTTGAGCGGCTGTCAGGCCGTTGAAAATTGGTTCAAAAATGCCAAGGAGGAATGGTTGGGGTTGGAGATGACGGTTCGCACCTATGATGAAAATTCTCAGCTTATTGACCAGATGTCGGGCAAGTCACTATCCATCTCGCGTAACGAGGAGTTTGATTCAGTTGATGCGGAAGGAAATTCCAAGGAAGATTCTTCTGTGCTCAAAATAACCTTGGGTAAGTATGAGATTGACCATGTGGGCTCTTCCTTGATTGCAGAAGAAAAAGGCTTGAAAGATGTCTTTGCTCAATATCAAAAGACTGCAGATGTTGAGGAGAATAGCCATTCTGTCCCTGTTTTAAATCGCATGATTTCAGCCTTTAAAAACGACTTTACCGGAAAGAAAAAGGTTGTTCTGATTCGCTCTCAAAACGGCACTCCGTTGGCTGCCTATGCTGGCGATCGTGTTTCTCTAGATAAATCCGATGCTCCTAAAACCTCTGAGTTGCTGATTGACGGCAAGCGCCTCGTGATTTACCGCTGTGACTACACTATTTATGACCGTGAATTGCTGGAGTAAACTATGGATATAGAGGAATTGGTTAAAGAGTTAAAAGCTGTAGCTAACCCAGATGATGTGGTGGCTATGAAAGCCTATATGAAAAATAAATTTGAGTTTCTAGGAGTCAAGACTCCGGCCAGGCGGAAACTCACAAAGGCTTTTTTCAAACAACATACTGACTCCGTCATTGACTGGAATTTTATAAATGAAGCTTGGAAAAATCCCTATCGAGAACTGCAGTACACTGCGCTAGATTATCTGGAGATTCGCAAGAAACTATTGACACCATCTGACTTGCCACGTTTGAAAAAGCTGGCCCAAACAAAATCTTGGTGGGATACCATAGACTTTTTGGACCGCTTGGTTGGATCAATCATTGCTCGATTTCCGGAAACCAAAGAGATTATTGTAGCTTGGAGTTGTGATGAGGATATTTGGTTACGGCGCTTGGCCATCGATTATCAGCTGCTACGAAAAGAGAAAACAGACACAGAGCTCTTGGAGAAGATTTTAGTGAATAATCTAGGCCGAACAGAATTCTTTATTAACAAGGCCATCGGCTGGGCGCTGAGAGATTATTCAAAAACCAATCCAGACTGGGTCAGAGATTCTATCGAGCGGCATCAGACAGAAATGGCAGCGCTTAGTATTCGAGAGGGAAGTAAGTATTTATGAAACATATTTATTTAAAATATCTGGAAGAGAAGGATTACTCAGTTTGGCTGGAAGGATTTTCAAATAGACTACCATCCCAATCATCATTTGATGACGGGCTTTTAGATATGACAATTTGTACAGAAAGTTGGTTTGCGGATTTGGTGGCAAAGCACCGCGATTTTCGAGAGAAAGACCAGCAGTATATTTGGGGAATTCACGATGCAAAAAGCGGAAAACATGTAGGTATGGTTAATTTATTTGTGCTAGCTAGAGACGATTTCCAATGGGCGGAAATAGGTTATACGATACATAATCAATTTTGGCGTCAGGGCTACGCCAGAGCTATGTTAGAAGAACTCAAGAAAGTTAGTCTTGAACTAGGATTTCATCGTTTAGAAGCACATGTTGATCTACAGAACATCCCTTCGCAAAAATTACTGGAGCAAGCTGATTTCTATCTTGAAGGAGTACGAAAAAAATTCCAAAAAGAAGGTCAGGAATGGAAGGATAGACAAGTTTTTATTTATATTTTAGATTAAATACCTTGACAAAACGGGAAAAGATAAGGTAAACTATATTTCGTGCGATGAGTCGATATGCAGATTTTCTGCAAATTGAAGCATGGGAGGTCATAACGCAGGAGCGGACCTTGATCAGTTGTGTGAACCTGCTGATCACACAAAAGTGCCCTTATCCCCAGTCTACGGATTGGGGATTTTTCTATGTCTCTTAGAGTGGCAAGACCATTAGTCGCAGCTGGGCTTAGAGACATTGATACTGAGACGATTGGCATCGTGAGTGCTATTGCTCTTGATGAAATGAGTCCGCAGGAGGAAGTTGAGTCATAGAGCAGTGGATACAGTTTTGTTCGTGAGAACAAAAACTGTAAACCTTGAAAGTTCTCATAGAGAGGCATGAGTGTTAGTGTGTTTTATCAAAATATCGCACTTATATTCTTCAGAAATATTTGCATTTTTCCCTAAAAATAGTATAATACTAACAATAAAAATTTTTTGAAAATTCAGAGAGGTTATCGCATGGGATATACAGTTGCTGTAGTAGGTGCCACTGGTGCCGTTGGATCTCAAATGATTAAAATGCTGGAAGAATCTAGCCTTCCAATTGATAAAATACGCTATCTGGCGTCTGCTCGTTCAGCTGGTAAAGTTCTCCAGTTCAAGGGACAAGATATTACTATCGAAGAGACAACTGAAACGGCTTTTGAAGGTGTAGATATTGCTCTCTTCTCAGCTGGTGGTTCTACTTCGGCAAAATTCGCTCCTTACGCAGTCAAAGCTGGAGCGGTAGTGGTCGATAACACCTCTTATTTCCGTCAAAATCCCGATGTTCCTCTAGTTGTTCCAGAAGTCAACGCCCATGCCTTAGATCAGCACAAGGGAATTATCGCTTGCCCTAACTGCTCGACAATTCAGATGATGGTAGCTTTAGAGCCTGTTCGTCAAAAATGGGGTCTGGAGCGCATCATTGTGTCTACCTATCAAGCGGTTTCTGGTGCAGGCATGGGAGCCATTCTTGAAACCCAAGCACAATTACGCTCTGTTCTCAATGATGGTGTAAATCCTAAGGATGCGGAAGCCAATATCCTGCCATGCGGCGGCGATAAAAAAAATTACCCTATTGCCTTTAATGCCTTACCTCAGATTGATGTCTTCACAGATAACGACTATACTTACGAAGAGATGAAGATGACTAAGGAAACTAAGAAAATCATGGAAGATGATTCTATTGCTGTTTCTGCGACTTGTGTCCGTCTTCCTATCTTGTCTGCTCACTCAGAGTCTGTCTACATCGAGACTAAGGAAGTTGCACCTATTGTTCAGGTAAAATCAGCAATCGCAGCTTTCCCAGGTGCTGTTCTGGAAGATGATGTAGCTCATCAGGTTTATCCACAAGCAATCAATGCGGTTGGTAAGAAAGAAACCTTTGTTGGCCGGATTCGTAAAGATCTTGATGCAGAAAAAGGAATCCATATGTGGGTTGTTTCAGACAATCTTCTTAAAGGCGCAGCTTGGAATTCTGTCCAAATTGCAGAGACACTGCATGAGCGTGGTTTAGTTCGTCCGACAGCAGAAATTGTTTTTGAATTAAAATAAAGTGACCAAGGAAACTTGACAGCACAGGGTTGAATAATCGTTCTTTCAACCCTCTTTTCGTATAAAGAGAGGTAAGTTTATGGCATATGCGGATCTGAAAAACTGTAAAATCATCACAGCTTTTATTACTCCTTTTCATGAAGATGGTTCCATCAATTTTGAAGCTATCCCAGACTTGATTGAGCACCTTTTGGCGCATCATACAGATGGGATTTTGTTAGCTGGAACAACTGCTGAAAGTCCAACTCTAACTCACGATGAAGAGTTGGAATTATTTGCGGCAGTTCAAAAAGTTGTCAAGGGGCGTGTCCCTTTGATTGCGGGTGTTGGTACCAATGAAACGCGCGACTCTATCGAATTCGTCAAAGAAGTAGATGAATTCGGTGGTTTTGCGGCTGGTTTGGCCATCGTACCCTATTACAATAAACCTTCTCAAGAAGGCATGTATCAGCACTTTAAAGCCATTGCGGATGCTTCAAACCTGCCTATCATTATCTACAATATACCTGGACGGGTAGTAGTTGAGATGACACCTGAGACTATGCTAAGGTTGGCAGAACATCCAAATATTATCGGCGTTAAAGAATGTACCAGTCTAGCGAATATGGCCTATCTGATTGAGCATCGTCCAGAGGAGTTTCTGATTTATACCGGTGAGGATGGTGATGCCTTTCATGCTATGAATCTGGGAGCTGATGGAGTTATTTCAGTTGCTTCTCACACAAATGGTGATGAAATGTTTGAAATGCTGGATGCTATTGAGCACAATGACATCAAAAAAGCAGCAGCTATCCAACGGAAATTCATCCCTAAAGTCAATGCTCTTTTCTCTTACCCAAGCCCTGCCCCTGTCAAGGCAGTCCTTAATTACTTAGGATTTGCAGCTGGTCCAACCCGCTTACCGCTTGTGCCTGCGCCTGAAGAAGATGCCAAACGTATTATCAAGGTCGTGGTTGATGGCGACTACCAAGCAACCAAAGAGACGGTTAAAGGTGTCCTGAGACCGGATTATTGATTGATAAGATTGAAAAAAATATTTCTAGAAAGGATTGCCCAGAGCGGTCCTTTTTCATATGGTCTTTTAAGGCTAAAAAAATGGAAGCATCCTTTGAAAAATATTGGAAAAAATTATATAATGTAAAAGTATGGTCTAGCTTTGGAATTTCTTTTTGAGCAGACTATAGATAACTAGATTGGCAGCAGTCATGTTAGAGACATACATCAGATTAGAAATATATATTATAAAAGGAGTTTTTTATGCAAGTTATTAAACGGAGCGGTGAGGTTGTAGAATTTGACCCAGATAAAATTTATCAAGCAGTTTTAAAGGCAGCTCAGACTGTCTATGTGTTGACAGATGATTTGCGTCAGAATTTAGCGCAAGTTACAAAGAAAGTGGTTCTGGATTTGGAAGAAGCTAAGGTTGAGCGTGCGACAATCAGCATGATTCAGTCCATGGTTGAAAGCCGTCTCTTGGGTGCAGGTTATATTACCATTGCAGAGCATTATATTTCCTATCGCTTGCAGCGCGATTTAGAGCGCAACGGCTATGGAGATCATATCGCTGTGCATCTGCATTTTGAACAAGTAAGATAAAGTTAAAAAGGCCCAATAGGGCTTTTTTTACTCTTGAGGTAGAGAAGATCACTTTAGCATTCATCCGCTTAAATTCTAGAAATATGTTAAAATAGTTAAGGATATAAAATTTCATTAATGATATTCGTTGAAAGGATAAATTATGGCAACGATTCAATGGTTTCCGGGGCATATGTCCAAGGCACGGAGACAGGTACAGGAAAATATTAAGTTTGTTGATTTTGTGACGATACTGGTTGATGCCAGGCTTCCTTTATCCAGTCAAAATCCTATGCTGACTAAGATTGTGGGTGATAAACCCAAGCTTTTGATTTTAAACAAAGCTGATTTGGCTGACCCTGTTCGTATTAAAGAATGGCAGAGCTATTTTGAAAGCCAAGGGATTCCGACCTTATCTATTAATTCCAAAGAGCAATCTGCTGTTAAAAAAGTAACGGATGCAGCTAAGAAACTTATGTCTGATAAACTGGCGCGTCAGAAGGAGAGAGGAATTCGCATCGAAACCCTGCGCACCATGATAATCGGTATTCCCAATGCCGGAAAATCAACCCTCATGAATCGCTTGGCAGGCAAGAAAATTGCTGTTGTAGGTAATAAGCCTGGTGTGACCAAGGGGCAGCAATGGCTCAAGTCAAATAAAGACTTGGAAATCTTAGATACACCAGGGATTCTCTGGCCTAAGTTTGAAGATGAGACGGTTGCTCTCAAGCTTGCCCTGACTGGAGCTATTAAGGATAATCTGCTACCGATGGATGAGGTGACGATTTTTGGCCTCGATTATTTCAAGGAGCACTATCCTGAGGAGCTGACATCACGCTTCAAGCAGCTGGATCTAAGTCAGGAAGCGCCAGATATGATTATGGATATGACCCAGAAACTCGGCTTCCGCGATGACTACGATCGTTTTTACAGCATTTTTGTCAAAGATGTCCGCGATGGCAAGTTAGGTCGTTATTGTTTGGATACGGTTGGAGAACTAGATGGCAACGATTAAAGAAATCCAGCAACGTTTAGAGTTAGTGACAGATTTGACTGATCCTTTTCTGGCCGAAGCAGCTAATGACCAGCGGAGCGGAGTTCAAAAGGCGATTGAAAAGCGTAAAAGAGCCATTCAGGCGGAGCTAGACGAGGATTTGCGTCTGGAGCAGATGTTACGGTATGAAAAAGAGCTTTATCAAGCCGGCTATCGGGCGATCGCTGGGATTGATGAGGTCGGTCGTGGTCCTCTAGCTGGACCAGTTGTCGCTGCAGCTGTAATCTTACCTCCAGGATGTAAAATTAAGGGGCTCAACGACAGTAAGAAGATTCCTAAGAAAAAGCACCAAGAAATCTATCAAGCAGTCATGGATAAAGCCTTGGCAGTCGGTATTGGCCTGATGGACAATGAGATTATTGATCAAGTCAATATCTACGAAGCGACCAAGCTTGCTATGAAAGAGGCTTTGTCTAAATTGAGTCTCAAGCCGGATTATCTGCTGATTGATGCCATGAAACTGGATGTTGAGATTCCGCAAGAGTCCATCATCAAAGGTGATGCTAACTCTCTGTCTATTGCAGCGGCCAGTATTGTAGCGAAGGTTACTCGGGATAAGCTGATGACAGACTACGACAAGGAATTTCCTGGCTATGATTTTGCGCAAAATGCCGGTTATGGGACTAAAAGTCATTTGCAAGGATTGGAACGAAACGGCGTAACTCCTATTCATCGCAAGACATTTGAACCAATAAAATCCATGTATGAATAGGCACGAAGAGGTGAGGCATGCTTATCAGTAAAATCTTAAACAATAATGTGGTGATTTCTGAAGAAAACCAAGAAGAAGTTATTCTCATGGGACGAGGACTGGCCTTTGGTCGAAAAGTTGGCCAGGAGATTCCAGATGAGCTGATTGAGAAAAAGTATGTCTTGTCAGAAAATAGACGACAGCTTCTGATGGAGTTGCCAGCAGAGGTCATGGAAATGTCAGATAAGATTATTTCTTTCGCAAAGGAGAAACTGCAGAAGAAGCTCAAAGACAGTGCTTTTCTGGCGATGGCAGATCATATCCACGGAGTCTTGCTGCGCTTGGAAGATGGTATTTATCTCAAGAATTTCCTCATATGGGATATTAAACGCTTTTTTCCTATCGAGTTTGAGGTTGGTCAGTTTGCAAAACAGCTTTTGAGCGCATATGTCAGCAAGGAACTTCCAGATGATGAAGCAGCATTATGGCGCTGACCTTGGTCAATGCAGAGCTGGAAAATGGCGACGGTGCTGCGCGTGATTTGACTATGATGATGGAGGAAATCATGACCATTGTCAAGTACAGTTTGGAAATTTCTTTAGACGAGGAAGACATCTACCTCGAGCGCTTCATGACCCATCTAAAATTTTTCTGTGAGCGAGTCCTGACTGATAGAGGCCACCGTGACCTAGAGGACAATGAGATGTTTGACTTACTTAAATGTAAGTATCCCTTGGCCTATGAAACCACTAGGAAGATTGCTGAATTTTTAAAGCAAACCAGAAATTACCAAATATCAGAGGATGAACAACTTTACCTGACCATCCATTTGTCACGCATGAAAAGGAGGATGACATGCAAAGCGAATACGAAAAAATGATTGCTGGAGAGATTTACCGACCACAAGACGAAGATTTAAGAAAAATTAGAGCCCGATCCAAAGAATTTCAATATCGTTTTAACAAAGAGCAAGACAGCGACAAGAGAAGTGCTATTATCAAAGAATGGTTTGGCAGTACAGGGGAGAATCTTGCTATGAAGCCAGATTTGGTTTGCGACTACGGAATTAACATTCATTTAGGAGAAAATTTTTGTTCTAACTGGAACCTAACTATGCTGGACGTTTGCCCTATTCGCATCGGAGACAATGCTATGCTCGGTCCAAATTGCCAGTTTCTGACACCTCTTCATCCGCTTGATCCAGTGGAAAGAAATTCCGGAATTGAGTACGGAGCCCCAATCACTATTGGTAATAACTTTTGGGCTGGCGGAGGTGTGACAATTCTGCCAGGCGTGACACTAGGAGATAATGTGGTAGTCGGAGCAGGAGCGGTTGTGACCAAGTCTTTTGGTGATAATGTAGTCTTGGCTGGCAATCCTGCTAAGATTATTAAGGAAATCCCTGTTCATAAAGAATAAAAGATGTGTTAAAGGCGATAGGCATAGAAACCAGCTATTGACAACATCAAATTTAATAGAATCGTAAAGAAGGAACTGTATTGCAGTTCTTTTTTTGAACTTTTTTACGAATAAGAAAGTGAGGTGAAAAAATGAATAATTTTGAGATTTATAAAATGAAAAAAGCTGGTTTGACTAATCATCAGGTTTTAAATGTTTTGAGATACGCCGAGAGTAAAGATGGCAAGCTTTCTCTGCGAGATAAGGCTGTCGTATCTGAGTGCCGCAATCCTGCACTCTTTATAGAGAAATACAAGAGGCTTGATTTACCAGCTTTGAAGGAAGAATTTGAACTTTTTCCGTCCTTTTCTATCTTGGATGATATTTATCCTTGGGATTTATGTGAAATTTACGATGCCCCGACTTTGTTATTTTATCAGGGAAATCTAAATCTACTAGAATTGCCCAAAGCTGCGGTCGTTGGCAGTAGAGACAGCAGCAAGCAAGGAAATGCCTCAGTAAAAAAGATTATCAAAGAGCTAAATAATGAATTGGTTATCGTCAGCGGGCTGGCTCGAGGGATTGATACAGCAGCTCACATGGCTGCTCTACAAAACGGAGGTCAGACCATTGCTGTCATTGGGACGGGATTAGATGTCTTCTATCCCAAGGCTAACAAAAAATTACAAGCTTACATTGGCAAAAATCATTTATTGCTGACAGAGTATGGTCCAGGTGAACAGCCTTTGAAATTTCATTTTCCAGAGCGAAATCGTATCATCGCTGGTCTCTGTCGAGGCGTCATCGTGGCAGAAGCTAAGATGCGTTCAGGCAGTCTGATTACCTGTGAGCGAGCCATGGAAGAAGGGCGAGATGTCTTTGCTATTCCGGGGTCAATTTTAGATGGAAAATCTGACGGTTGCCATCATTTGATTCAAGAGGGTGCAAAGTGCATCACATCAGGCTCTGACGTCCTTTCTGAGTTTGATTTTTAAAACAAGTTTTCCTATAAGAAAAGTTAGCAGTTGACATCTATCAAAAAATAGTTTAAACTCTATGAGATTTATTTCTTATAGAAGGTGTCTAAATTGGTAACAAAAACAAAGAAAAAGTCTACGACCAAGAAAAATCTTGTCATCGTAGAGTCGCCTGCTAAGGCAAAAACAATAGAAAAATATCTGGGACGAAACTACAAGGTTCTGGCCAGTGTCGGTCATATTCGTGACCTGAAAAAGTCTACTATGTCCATTGATTTTGAGAATAACTATGAGCCGCAATATATCAATATTCGTGGTAAAGGTCCGTTAATTAATGACTTGAAAAAAGAAGCCAAGAAAGCTAAGCAAGTCTTTCTAGCAAGTGACCCGGACCGCGAAGGAGAAGCTATTTCTTGGCATCTGGCTCACATTCTGAATCTGGATGAGAAAGAGAAAAACCGTGTCGTCTTTAATGAAATCACCAAAGATGCAGTCAAGAACGCTTTTAAAGAGCCGCGCCAGATTGATATGGATCTGGTCGATGCACAGCAGGCTCGTCGAGTTTTGGACCGCTTGGTTGGTTATTCTATTTCTCCTATTCTCTGGAAGAAAGTCAAAAAAGGCCTGTCAGCTGGTCGGGTGCAGTCTGTCGCCCTCAAGCTGATTATCGACCGGGAAAATGAAATCAATGCCTTCAAACCAGAAGAATACTGGACAATTGATGGAACCTTCAAGAAGGGAACTCGTCAGTTTCAGGCTAGCTTCTATGGTATGAATGGTAAAAAGATGAAGCTGTCTAACAACGACGAGGTCAAAGAAGTCCTGTCTCACCTCAAGGGTGATGACTTTACTGTCGACAGTGTCGAAAAGAAAGAGCGTCGACGCAATGCTCCACTGCCCTACACGACTTCCTCTATGCAGCAAGATGCCGCTAATAAGATTAATTTCCGGACACGTAAGACCATGATGGTTGCTCAGCAGCTCTATGAGGGGATTAATATCGGTTCTGGCGTACAAGGTCTGATTACGTATATGCGTACCGACTCGACTCGTATCAGTCCGGTAGCGCAGAATGAAGCAGCAAGCTTTATCACGGATAAATTTGGCGCTAAATATTCTAAACATGGCAGCAAGGCTAAGAACGCTTCTGGCGTTCAAGATGCCCACGAGGCCATTCGTCCTTCTAGCGTTTTCAATACACCAGAAAGCATCGCAAAGTATCTGGACAAGGATCAGCTTAAGCTCTATACGCTAATCTGGAACCGCTTTTTAGCCAGCCAAATGACAGCAGCAGTCTTTGATACAATGAATGTTAAGCTGGGGCAAAATGGTGTCCAATTTGCTGCCAATGGCAGTCAGGTCAAGTTTGATGGCTATCTGGCTATTTACAATGACTCTGACAAGAATAAAATGCTGCCGGATATGGAAAAGGGGGATACCGTCAAACGTGTCAATACCAATCCAGAACAGCACTTTACCCAGCCGCCTGCTCGTTATTCTGAAGCGACTCTCATCAAGACTTTAGAAGAAAATGGTGTTGGTCGTCCGTCTACCTATGCACCGACCATTGAGACCATTCAGAAACGATATTACGTTAAGCTGGTTTCCAAGCGCTTTGAGCCGACGGAATTAGGTGAGATTGTCAATTCATTGATTGTCGAATTCTTCCCAGGCATCGTAAATGTGAAATTTACAGCCGAAATGGAAGCAAAATTGGATGATGTAGAAGTTGGCAAAGAGCAGTGGCAGAAAGTTATTGACGAGTTTTATCGACCTTTTGAAAAGGAAGTCGCTAAAGCCGAGACCGAAATGGAGAAAATCCAAATCAAGGATGAACCAGCTGGTTTTGATTGTGAGGTCTGTGGCAGTCCCATGGTCATTAAGTTGGGTCGATTTGGCAAGTTCTACGCCTGCAGCAATTTCCCAGACTGTCGTCACACTCAGGCTATTGTCAAGGAGATCGGCGTAACCTGTCCACAGTGCCAGAAAGGTCAAGTTATCGAGCGTAAGACTAAGCGAAATCGCATTTTCTATGGCTGTGATCGTTATCCAGACTGTGATTTCACATCTTGGGACAAGCCAGTCGGTCGGAACTGTCCAAAATGTGACCATTATCTGATTGAAAAGAAAGTTCGTGGTGGCGGCAAGCAAGTGGTCTGCAGTAATGGAGATTACGAAGAAGAAAAAGTGAAATAACTGTTTTTTACATAATTTATATTACGTGAAATATTTTCTGAAGAAGAGGTGCAGTTTTATGACAGATAAATTTGCAGAATTTCTAAAAATCGCGTCTCAACTGAACAAGATGGGAATTGTTCCACTGCTGATGGGCTCCTTGGGGCTGGAGCAGGTTACTGGTCAGGACTGGCAGGCGCGGGATATTGATATTCATGTTCATGGTGATGAACGTGGCTGGGAAGCACCAGATGAAGAGCGCATTTATGATATGGATAAGATTGAGCCCATGATGGAACGCTTGGGCTATCGCTTAGTCGATCTGCACGAGCATGAATTTCAAAAAGAAGACTTATCTATTGAATTTGGAGTCATGGAAACCTTGGAGCCATTTTCAGGTGTGCCAATAGCGGAGCTGTCTCGAAAAGAAGTTGAAGGAGTTGAATTTCTACTGCCAACTGCAGAGCAATTTTTAGCTATCTACCGTGCTTCTTCCCAAGATTCTTACCGAAATGAAAATAACAATCATAAGGATTTTGCTAAGATTGCTTACTTGGAGGAGATGTTAAAAGCAAAGTGATTAAGAAAATAATTAGTGTGCTGTTTTCTATTCTCGCATTATTTATTTTGTCAGCATGCAACAACAGTGTAGATCATGATTTAAGTAGTACGGCTATATCAAATATTAGTTCCGTAATAGAAGCTGCAGGACTAGAAGCAGAAGGATACTCTACTGCTGATACTTTTGGCTATCAGGGATTTCCGTTTTACGTTGAAGGAAACAAAAAATTTGTTGATGTCTATGTGGATTTTGAAAAAGATTATGTTCAGAAAACTCCAGTCCTCAGATACAACCCGAGACTTAAAGAAGTTGAGAAGAAAATTTTCTTTGGTTTGGCCAAGAAAAAAGTCTATCGTTTAGAAATGGAGTATGTTTCTGGCGATGACAATTATGATAGACTTGAAGAAGCATACAATAGATTACTTCAAAGTGATGGCTTGACCTCTACATTTTTGAGCGAAGATATGATTAGACAGCTTTATATTAAAAACTCAATTGAATTGCACTCCTTTGACTCAGGATATTCTTTGGTGCCAAAAGAAGAATATAGCGGCAACCCAGAAACTCATCTTGAAGAACAAGAAAAAAGAGAAGCAATTTTGAAAACAGATGTCAAAGAACTAGCTCCGTTAATCAAGGACTTAGACCTAAGTAGAGCAAATAAACTAGATGAAGATTTGCTTGCTCTTAATCGCGATATACTCTTAAAAAGAGTTGCTGACAATCGTTCGACTTTTAGTATTCATATAAGCGTTGATATAGAACAAGTACGAAAACAAAACCTACAATTAGCTAATGAAGATATTGACAATTGGACAGACTCTGATTTTGAATACTTACTTGTTCAAATACTTCAAATCGATAAACTACCTAGGAATACAGAAGTAGGCTTTGGTATAAGTTACGAAGACAATAAGCATCTGTATGCTTATAAGTCATTCAGCTTCAATAAACAATGATTTTGGAAAGACATTCAGGAATTCTCCTGTCTGTCTTTTTTACTATCTTTTTGTTATAATGGTCAGAGTGAAAATCTAGAAATATCCAAGGGAGAGAATCATGTCATCATCCTATATCAATGTTATCGGTGCTGGTCTGGCTGGCAGTGAAGCAGCTTACCAGATTGCCAAGCGTGGCATCCCAGTCAAACTCTATGAAATGCGGGGTGTTAAGTCAACTCCTCAACACAAAACTGCGGACTTTGCAGAACTGGTTTGCTCTAACTCTTTGCGAGGAGATGTGCTGACCAATGCAGTTGGTCTGCTCAAAGAAGAAATGCGACGGTTGGACTCGGTCATTTTAAAGTCGGCAGAAGCGACTCGGGTGCCAGCGGGTGGCGCTCTAGCGGTTGATAGAGAAGGATTTTCTCAGATGGTGACGGAGCTAGTGACCAACCATCCATTGATTGAGGTCATTCGTGAAGAAATCACTGAAATTCCAGAGGATGTTATCACAGTCATTGCAACTGGCCCCTTGACCAGCGATGCTTTAGCAGAAAAAATCCACGCGCTCAATGGAGGTGACGGTTTTTATTTCTACGACGCAGCAGCGCCGATTGTTGATGTCAATACTATTGATATGACCAAGGTCTATCTCAAATCCCGCTATGATAAGGGAGAAGCAGCCTATCTCAATGCACCCATGACCAAGCAAGAATTTATGGATTTCCATGATGCTTTGGTCAATGCCGAAGAAGCACCGCTTAATTCCTTTGAAAAAGAAAAATACTTTGAAGGCTGCATGCCTATTGAAGTTATGGCCAAGCGAGGCATTAAAACCATGCTTTATGGACCGATGAAGCCGGTTGGTTTAGAATATCCAGATGACTACCAAGGGCCTCGAGATGGTGAATATAAGACGCCATACGCTGTGGTGCAGCTTCGTCAGGACAATGCAGCAGGTAGTCTTTACAACATTGTCGGCTTCCAAACTCATCTCAAGTGGGGCGAGCAAAAGCGAGTCTTTCAGATGATTCCCGGCCTTGAAAATGCAGAATTTGTACGTTATGGCGTCATGCATCGAAACTCCTATATGGACTCTCCAAATCTGCTAGAACAGACTTTCCGCTCTAAGAAACAGCCAAATCTTTTCTTTGCAGGTCAAATGACTGGAGTTGAAGGCTATGTCGAGTCAGCAGCTTCTGGTTTGGTTGCTGGTATCAATGCCGCTCGACTCTTCAAGGGAGAAGAAGCACTTGTCTTTCCAGAAACAACAGCTATCGGTAGCCTGCCACATTATGTTACCCATGCAGACAGCAAGCATTTCCAACCCATGAATGTCAATTTTGGGATTATCAAAGAATTGGAAGGTCCGCGCATTCGTGATAAAAAAGAACGTTACGAAAAAATCGCCGAGCGAGCATTAAAAGACTTACAATTTTATCAAGAAATTTAAAAAAAGTTAGGATTTTCTTGATTTTGTTCTATAATAAATAAAAAATTTGGAAATCGGACATCAATGACCAACCTACAATCTCAAATTAGGAGGAGACCATGAACCAAAAAGTAAAAAATCTGCTGGATGATTGGCTAATTAATAATCCTGCCTTGTATGAAATCGCCAATAGTGTGCGCACGAAAATACGGCAACTGTCAGATACAGTAGTCGAAGAAGTGAAATATGGCGGTATTTTGTTTGCCGCCCCCGAACCGTTTTGCGGCATTTTTGTTTATAAGCAGCATGTAACTGTGGAATTTGGTCGTGGCGCCGAGATGGCAGACCCATACGGTTTGTTGGAAGGCAAGGGTAAAGGCCGTCGCCATTTGAAATTACATACGCTTGAAGATATAGAAAACAAGCATTTGACGGATTACTTGCGATTGGCTCAAAAAGCAGCAGAATAAAATTGCTGAGCGAGCCTTGCAGGATTTACAGCCTTATTTGGATAAATAATCTATTTTCTATCATTATCTAATAAAAATCATTAAAAAGTTAGGAATTTCCTAACTTTTTTGCTTAATTTGTGATATAATAAATAAAAATTTTGAAAATAGAAAGTTTTCTGAAAATGAATAAATCCTATTTTTACCTTGAAATGAAGACACATGAGTTGGTCGTTCCTTATACTAAGCAAAAACGCCGTGTCCGCGTTTTGCTTCCAAAGAACTATAGCCAGGATACAAACAAGACCTATCCAGTCGTTTATTTTCACGACGGCCAAAACGTTCTCTATAGCAAGGAGTCTTTCAGCGGTCATTCGTGGAAAGTCATTCCGACAATCAAGCGTAATCCTGATATTGAGAAAATGATTGTTGTGGCTATTGACAACGATGGCCAACGGCGGATGAATGAATACTCAGCTTGGAAGTTCCAAGAGTCCAATATTCCTGGCATTCAGTTTGGCGGCAAGGGAACGGAGTATGCGGAGTTTGTCATGGAAGTCGTCAAGCCTTTTATCGACCAGCATTATCGGACCAAGTCAGATCGACTGCATACGGCCATGATTGGCTCTTCTCTTGGGGGAAATATCAGCCAGTTTATCGGCGTTGAATACCAAGATCAGATTGGTTGTCTGGGCATCTTTTCATCAGCAAATTGGCTGCATCAGGAAGCCTTTGACCGTTATATTGAGAGAAAAAAACTTCAGGCTGACCAGCGAGTTTTCATTTATGTTGGGACAGAAGAGGCTGATGATACGGATAAGACATTGATGGCTGGCAACATCAAGCAGGCCTATATTGATTCATCGCTCAGCTATTTCCGACAGTTGCTTGTGTCTGGGGTAGATTTGGCAAATATTCAGATTAAGATCCAGTCTGGAGCTATTCATAATGAAATCGCTTGGGCAGAGCACTTGCCAGACTGTTTCCGTTTTATCAGCGAGAAATGGTAATCTAGTCAAACAGTGAGAAAGAGGTAAAAACTATGCATGTAGAATTTTTAAGTCATTGGAGCGGCAATCTAGGTCGTGAAATGTATGTCAATCGCTATGGCCATGCTGGGCTCCCGATTATAGTCTTCGCATCATCAGGCGGCAGCCATAATGAATATGCTGACTTCGGTATGATTGAGGCCTGCGCTGGTTTTATCGAGGCCGGCAAGGTCCAATTTTTCACTCTCAGTAGCGTTGATAGTGAGAGTTGGTTGGCGGACTGGAAGCATCCTCACGACCGAGCAGAAATGCATCGTGCCTATGAGCTATATGTCATCGAGGAAGCTATTCCTTTTGTCAAACATAAGACAGGTTGGTTTGACCCTATGATGACGACAGGCTGCTCCATGGGTGCTTATCATGCCGTTAATTTCTTCCTGCAGCATCCGGATGTTTTCAATAAAGTGATTGCCCTCAGTGGTGTCTACGATGCACGTTTCTTTGTTGGTGACAATTTGAACGACGAAGTCATTTATCAAAACTCACCAGCCGACTATATCTGGAACCAAAATGATGGCTGGTTTATTGACCGCTATCGACAGGCCGATATTATCGTTTGTACTGGCTTGGGCGACTGGGAGCAGGATGGTTTGCCTTCCTTCTACACGCTGAAAGAAGCTTTTGAGCATAAGAATATTCCAGCTTGGTTTGCTGAATGGGGCCATGATGTTTCCCATGACTGGATTTGGTGGCGTAAGCAAATACCTTATTTCCTTAATGAACTCAATCTTTAAAGGAGGTTTCCTATGAATTATATCGTTATTTCTCCCTACTATCCGCAAAATTTTCAGCAGTTTACAGTGGAACTGGCTAACAAAGGAATCACTGTTCTGGGAATCGGTCAGGAGCCTTATGACCAGCTAGACCAGCCTTTGAAGGATTCATTGACTGAATACTTCAGAGTAGAAAATCTTGAAAATCTTGACGAAGTAAAAAGAGCAGTTGCCTTTCTCTTCTACAAGCATGGACCTATTGATCGGATTGAGTCACATAATGAATACTGGCTGGAACTGGATGCTGAGTTGCGCGAGCAATTCAATGTCTTTGGAGCAAAACCAAAAGACTTGAAAAAGACCAAGTTCAAATCAGAAATGAAGAAACTCTTTAAAAAAGCAGGCGTTCCAGTCGTACCTGGTCAGATTGTCAATACAGAAGCAGGCGCTGATTTGGCTGTCAAGAAACTCGGTCTGCCTTTGATTGCCAAGCCTGATAACGGAGTGGGAGCAGCTGCGACCTTTAAGCTAGAAACAGCAGAAGATGTCGAACGGTTCAAGCAAGAATGGGACCATCAGACAGCTTATTTCTTTGAAAAGTTTGTCCAGTCTGGCGAAATCTGTACTTTTGACGGTTTGGTAGATAAGGACGGTCAGATCGTCTTTGCAACCACCTTTGATTATGCTCATACGCCGCTTGATTTGATGATCTATAAGATGGACAATTCCTACTACGTTCTTAAGGATATGGATCCAAAACTGCGTGCTTATGGAGAAGCGATTGTCAAAATCTTCGGCATGAAAGAACGCTTTTTCCATATTGAGTTCTTCCGCGAGGGTGATGATTATGTAGCCATTGAGTACAATAACCGTCCAGCTGGCGGCTTTACCATTGATGTCTATAATTTCGCCCACTCAATCGATCTTTACAGAGGCTATGCAGCAATTGTAGCAGGAGAGCCTTTCCCAGCTGCCCACATGGAGCCTTTGTTCTGTCTGGCAACCTCACGCCGTGCATCGACAAACTATGCTTACCCTGAGGCTGACTTGCTGGAGAAATACAGAGATAACTTCAAGGTTAAAAAAGACATGCCGGCTGCATTTGCGGAGCTTCAAGGTGACTACCTCTATATGCTAACAACACCAAGCCGTGAGCAAATGGAGCAGATGATTGCAGATTTTGCTAAACAGGCAGATTAATCGGAAGCATGCTCTGCTATTATTTTCGTATAACAGTTTCAAAATAGTAAAAACTACTCTAGCACAAAAAGTTTGTGAAATTTCTATTTTGGTATCGAAAACCAGTTTATCCAATGGATTGACTGGTTTTTCTTTGTGAAATGCAAGTGAGCAAAAGTTTTGACAGTGCTTACAGCTTTAGATAGAATTAAGTAGAAGAATTATGCTTAGAAAGGCAAAAAAATGGCAACTTTAGATAAAGATCTTTTATTAGAGATGTTCCGTAAGATGGAAGAAATCCGTCGCATGGACTTAAAAATTGCTCAACTTGTAAAAAAAGGAAAGGTTCCTGGTATGACTCACTTCTCAGTAGGTGAGGAAGCAGCCAATGTCGGTGCTATGCTGGCTTTGAATGAGGATGATTTGCTGACTTCTAATCACCGGGGACACGGTCAAGCTATCGCAAAAGGAATCAACCTCAACGAAATGATGGCTGAAATCCTAGGAAAATACACTGGGACCTGTAAAGGAAAAGGTGGTTCTATGCATATTGCTGACCTAGACGCTGGAAATCTTGGTGCCAATGGTATCGTAGGTGGCGGCATGGGAATTGCTGTCGGAGCAGCTCTGACCCAGCAAATGCAGAAGACAGGCAAGATTGTTGTCTGCTTCTTTGGTGACGGTGCTACTAACGAAGGTGTCTTCCACGAAGCAGTCAACATGGCTTCCATCTGGAATCTACCCGTAATTTTCTATTGTATCAATAACGGCTATGGTATTTCTGCTGACATCAAGAAAATGACCAATGTAGAGCACATCCACGAGCGCAGCGCAGCTTATGGCATTCCAGGTATGTTCATCGAAGATGGTAATAATGTTCTGGATGTCTATGAAGGCTTCCAAAAGGCTGTGGAGCATGTTCGCAGTGGTAAAGGACCTGTCTTGATTGAGAGTGTGACTTATCGTTGGTTGGGACACTCGTCTTCTGACCCAGGTAAATACCGTACTCGTGAAGAAGTAGAAGAATGGAAGAAAAAAGATCCAATCGAAAATCTTCGTAAATACTTGCTGGAAAACAAGATTGCAAGCGAGGAAGAGCTGGAAGCTATCCAAGCTGGAGTCAAAGAAGCAGTAGAAGCATCTGTGAAATTTGCAGAAGAAAGCCCATTCCCACCGCTTGAATCTGCCTTTGAAGATATTTACGCAGACTAAAGAGAGGAGAAAAAGAAAATGGAAACTAAAACTATGTCTTTTCGTGATACCATCATCCTCGCTATGTCTGAGGAAATGCGTCGCGATGAAAATGTACTCTTGATGGGAGAAGATGTTGGAGTCTTTGGTGGAGATTTCGGAACATCTGTTGGTATGCTGGAAGAGTTCGGTCCAGAGCGTGTACGTGACTGTCCGATTTCAGAAGCAGCTATTTCTGGAGCAGCAGCTGGAGCAGCTATGACAGGGCTGCGTCCAATCGTAGACATGACCTTTATGGACTTCTCTGTAATCGCCATGGATGCTATTGTCAACCAAGCCGCTAAAACGCGCTATATGTTTGGCGGAAAAGGGCAGGTGCCAATGACTGTCCGTTGTGCGGCAGGTAATGGAGTTGGTTCTGCAGCTCAGCACTCGCAGTCTTTGGAATCTTGGTTTACCCACATTCCAGGACTTAAGGTAGTCGCTCCAGGAACTCCTGCTGATATGAAGGGGCTCCTTAAGGCTTCTATCCGAGACAACAACCCAGTCATTATCCTGGAATATAAGTCTGAATTTAACCAAAAAGGCGAAGTGCCACTAGATCCTGAGTATGTGATCCCACTCGGTGTTGGCGAAATCAAAAAAGAAGGTACCGATGTAACAGTTGTTACCTACGGAAAAATGCTTCGCCGTGTCATGCAGGCGGCTGAAGAATTAGCAGAAGAAGGCATCTCTGTAGAAGTGGTCGACCCACGTACATTGGTGCCACTTGATAAGGATATTATCATCAACTCTGTTAAGAAGACTGGAAAGGTCGTTTTGGTCAATGACGCCCACAAAACTAGCGGTTTCATTGGTGAAATTTCAGCAATTATTTCTGAGTCTGAAGCATTTGACTATCTAGATGCCCCAATCCGCCGTTGTGCAGGTGAAGACGTGCCAATGCCTTATGCGCAAAACTTGGAAAACGCGATGATTCCGACTGTTGAAAGCATTAAAGACGCTATTCGGAAGACATATCATAAAGAATAAGGTATAATAAAGAAAAGGCTTTCTTACGAATTAGATTACATAAATTATTTTATGTAATCTAATCTTGTGTAGAGGGTCAAAGTAGCTAAAATTTTACTAATTGCAGACAATCGTTATTCGGACCGATTTTATCCGATGAACGAATTAGTAAGTCTACTAGGTTGGTCGCAGATAGCGTTAACCGTAGTAACTTGAGATACGTTTCGTATCCAAGTTACTTGTAGAGTTGAACATGGGCTAAAGTCTGTGTGAAAAATTAACTTTTCTAGAAACTAAAATTTCTTCGTTAAGTTTTCTATTTTCATTTTGATTTTTTTTACGCCCTTAATATCATAATTAGAATTGGAGAGGTCATGGCTGATGATAAGCTAAGAGCGACTCCTGCAGCTAGAAAGTTAGCGGATGATTTGGGAATCAACCTCTATGATGTTTCTGGCTCAGGCGCAAACGGTCGTGTCCACAAAGAAGACGTGGAAACTTATAAAGATACAAATGTGGTGCGCATTTCACCACTGGCAAAACGAATTGCCCAAGAACACAATATTGCTTGGCAAGAGATTCAAGGAACTGGCCATCGTGGCAAGATTATGAAGAAAGATGTTCTTGCTTTCTTGCCTGAGAATGTTGAGAGCGATACAATCAAATCTCCTGCTCAAATTGAAAAAGTGGAAGAAGTGCCTGATAATGTCACTCCTTACGGTGAAATTGAGCGTATTCCAATGACGCCGATGCGGAAAGTTATCGCTCAGCGGATGGTAGAATCTTATCTGACGGCGCCAACATTCACCCTTAACTATGATGTTGATATGACAGAAATGCTGGCCTTGCGTAAAAAAGTGCTGGATCCAATCATGGAAGCAACTGGCAAAAAAGTAACTGTCACAGACCTGCTTTCGCTGGCTGTTGTGAAGACATTGATGAAGCATCCTTATCTCAATTCGACTTTGACAGAGGATGGTAAGACCATTATCACACACAACTATGTCAACCTTTCAATGGCAGTCGGTATGGATAATGGCCTGATGACACCGGTTGTCTACAATGCAGAGAAAATGACTTTATCAGAGCTTGTGGTAGCCTTTAAAGATGTAATCGGACGTACTTTGGAAGGCAAGTTAGCTCCGAGCGAGCTGCAAAACTCAACTTTCACAATCAGTAACTTAGGTATGTTTGGCGTTCAGTCTTTTGGGCCAATCATCAATCAACCAAACTCTGCTATCTTAGGTGTGAGCTCGACAGTGGAAAAACCTGTCGTTGTTAATGGCGAAATTGTTATCCGTCCAATTATGAGCCTAGGCTTGACCATTGACCACCGTGTAGTTGACGGAATGGCTGGAGCTAAGTTTATGAAGGACTTGAAGGCTCTTATTGAAGACCCAATTTCAATGTTGGTATAAGATTTTCTTTGCTAGTCTGAAAAACAAAGAAACGAAACACTCAGCAAATGAAAAATTAAATTAGAAAAGGAAAGAAAAATGGCTTTAGAAGTAATTATGCCAAAAGCCGGCGTGGATATGACCGAAGGGCAAATTGTCCAATGGAATAAGAAAGTCGGCGAATTTGTCAAAGAAGGGGAAATTCTTCTGGAAATCATGACTGACAAGGTCAGCATGGAATTGGAAGCTGAAGAAGATGGCTACCTGATTGCCATTCTCAAAGGTGACGGAGAAACTGTTCCAGTAACGGAAGTCATCGGTTACTTAGGAGAAGAAGGAGAAAATATCCCAACTGCTGGCGGATCTGCACCTGCGGAAGCACCAGCTCCTGCAACAGCGGCAGCCAGCACAGATGAAGATAAGAGTGATGATGCTTACGATATCGTTGTTATCGGTGGCGGACCTGCTGGTTATGTAGCGGCTATCAAAGCAGCCCAGCTGGGTGGCAAGATTGCCTTGGTTGAGAAGTCTGAGCTGGGCGGAACCTGCTTGAATCGTGGTTGTATCCCTACAAAGACTTACTTGCACAATGCTGAAATCATTGAAAACCTTGGTCATGCTGCTAATCGAGGAATCATCATTGAAAATTCAAGTTTCTCGGTGGACATGGACAAGGTTCTTGAAACTAAAAATAAGGTTGTCAATACGCTTGTTGGCGGTGTTGCCGGCCTTCTCCGCAGCTATGGCGTAGATGTTCATAAGGGAATTGGTACCATTACTAAAGATAAGAATGTTTTGGTAAATGGTTCAGAATTGCTTGAAACCAAGAAAATCATCCTTGCTGGTGGTTCAAAAGTCAGCAAAATCAATGTTCCTGGTATGGAATCATCTCTTGTTATGACCAGTGATGATATTCTGGAAATGAACGAAGTGCCAGAAAATCTGGTAATTATCGGCGGTGGTGTTGTCGGTATTGAGCTTGGACAAGCCTTCATGACTTTCGGTAGCAAGGTAACCGTTATCGAAATGATGGATCGTATCGTCCCAGCTATGGATGCGGAAGTTTCTAAAAACCTTCGCCTCATCTTGGAGCGCAAGGGTATGACTATCCTTACTGAAACCAAGTTGGAAGAAATCGTCGAAGAAAACGGCAAACTCCGTATCAAGGTTGAAGGGAAAGAAGATATTGTCGCAGATAAGGCCTTGCTTTCTATCGGACGTGTGCCAGACCTAGAAGGCATTGGCGAGGTTGAGTTCGAACTGGATCGCGGCCGTATCAAGGTCAATGAGTACATGGAAACTTCTGTTTCAGGTATTTACGCACCAGGTGATATCAATGGTACTAAGATGCTGGCTCATGCAGCCTTCCGTATGGGTGAAGTCGCTGCTGAAAATGCTCTGAAAGGTAACCACCATGTTGCTAAACTCAATCTGACACCTGCAGCTATCTACACCCTGCCAGAAGTAGCAGCAGTTGGTTTGACAGAAGAGCAAGCTCGTGAGAAATACGATGTAACAATTGGTAAGTTCAACTTCGCTGCTAATGGCCGTGCTATCGCTTCAGACGCAGCTCAAGGCTTCGTTAAAGTCATTGCTGACAAGAAGTATGGTGAAGTGCTCGGTGTTCATATCATTGGTCCTGCTGCTGCAGAATTGATCAACGAAGCATCAACCATCATCGAAATGGAAATCACTGTCGAAGAAATGCTTAAGACTATCCACGGTCATCCAACCTTCTCAGAAGTTATGTACGAAGCTTTTGCGGACGTACTGGGATTGGCAGTTCACTCACCTAAGAAAAAATAATTTAAAAGATAGATTAGACTGGGCATACATCATTGTTCCAGTCTCTATCGTATAAAGAGGTAGCTTATGAAATACATTGTTAATTACTCAAATGATACAGCTTTTAATATTGCTTTGGAGGAATATGCTTTCAAACACCTCTTAGACGAGGATGAAATTTTCCTGCTCTGGATTAACAAACCCTCTATCATCGTGGGGCGTCACCAAAACACCATCGAAGAAATCAACCGTGATTATGTTCGTGAGCATGGCATTGAAGTCGTGCGTCGTATCAGCGGCGGGGGAGCTGTTTATCATGATCTAAACAACCTCAACTACACCATTATCTCTAAGGAAAGCGAAAATCGTGCCTTTGACTTCAAGAGTTTTTCTACGCCAGTTATCAACACCTTGGCAGAACTTGGGGTAAAGGCTGAATTCACTGGCCGTAATGACCTGGAAATTGACGGTAAGAAGTTCTGCGGCAATGCGCAGGCCTATATTAACGGCCGTATCATGCACCATGGTTGCCTGCTCTTTGATGTTGATTTGTCTGTCTTGGCCAATGCGCTTAAAGTTTCTAAAGACAAGTTCGAATCAAAAGGTGTTAAATCCGTTCGTGCACGCGTGACAAATATTGTCAATGAATTGCCAGAAAAGATTACTGTCGAAGAATTCCGTGACCTGCTTCTGGACTATATGAAGAAAGAGTATCCAGAAATGACAGAATATGTCTTTTCCGAGAAAGAACTGGAAGAAATCAAGCAAATCAGAGATAGTAAATTTGGAACTTGGGACTGGAACTATGGTAAATCGCCTGAATACAATGTACGTCGTGGCACCAAGTTTACCAGCGGTAAGGTAGAAATCTTCGCCAATGTTGTTGAATCCAAGATTCAGGATATTAAAATCTATGGAGATTTCTTTGGCATTGAAGATGTAGCAGCAGTAGAAGATGTGCTGCGCGGTGTTAAATACGAACGCGAAGATGTCCTGAGAGCTCTTGAAACGATTGATATTAGCCGCTACTTTGCTGGAATCAGCAGAGAAGAGATTGCCGAAGCTATCGTTGGTTAAAATATGACATAAAGAAAACCAAACTCTCAAAGAGTTTGGTTTTTCATATAAACAGTATATTTCAAATCAACAACATTCTTACGTTTCCTTAACCAGCTAGTTTTCTCTAGGCTTTATCTACCAGATATGATAAAATGATAGGGAATTAGAGAAAGGGGTGCCTTGATGCAGAAAGTCCCAGTAGAAAGCCTTGGTCTGTTTGAGCAGTTGGACCGCACAGTTGTAGCTTTTCTGAAGAAAAAACCATCTCCTAATCCAGACAATTTTTATGTTATCATATCTCCAGAAGATTATGAGAAAAAGAAAGAAGAATTTGAAAAATCAGGCTATCAAGCTGTGAAATTACCGCTTGGCATGGCGTTGGATAATGTTATTCAGCAACCTTCTTTCCAAAACCTAGTCATTGGCGGGCTCTACATGGTAGATGTTTTCGTTCCCAAGGAAGACCTGATGCCCTTGAAGGATCTTGTAGACAGCTTTTGTATCATGTTTGCAGCGGCTAATAATCGAATAGAGAATATCAAGGCTTACGATCTGATGAAGAGTAAAACGGTCTATTTTATCGGAAAACTCTTTACGGATAATCCTCAGCCGGGTGATGAAATTAGCTTTGAAGGGCTGAATAGAGAGACAGCAGAAGGCTCCTACGAAGCGGTCAAATGCTTCCTAACTAGAGAAAGCGCTGAAAAGTACAACACCAAAAATCGACCAGTTACAGCAGCAAATCTAGAACATCTCAAGCACTTCTGGGGCAAACCGTTGATTGTTGAACCCCATCGTAATTATTGGATTGAGTTTTTATAAAAGAAAGAGCGAAGCATCTAAAATAGATTTTTCGCTCTTTTGTTGTTATTGTTAATATTAAATTCACATATTTTAAATTATGTAATATTATAATTTATCCAAAGCGTTCTTTTGCTCATCATTGACAATGTGGGTGTAGAGGTCTGTTACCTGAGTGCTAGCATGCCCTAACTGGTGACTAACGAGAACTTGAGATTTGGTTGCATCGTATAAACGTGTAGCAAGCGTGTGACGGAGTTTGTGAGGTGTCACTCGCACCTTGAAGTCCTCAGAATACTTGGCCACCATTTTTTCAACACTGGAAGCATCGATTCGATTAGGAGTGCCGCGGTATTCAGTCAAAAAGAAAGCTGTATCAGTCTTTTCGGCTTTGTATCGCTTACTCCGAATGTTTAGATACTCTTCTAAATAGGGCTTAGCAAAAGCAGCAACATTGACAGAGTCCCTTTTTCCGCCTTTTCTTGTCACTTCAATGACCATCATCTTTAGATTGATGTCTTTCAGGTCTAGATTAACAGCTTCAGACAGACGAACACCAGAGGCTAGCAGCAAGGCAATGATAGCTAGATCACGTTCTTTGTTTTTGTTGAAGGAGGACAGAGCGCGATTAGAGAGCTTCTTAGGGTACTCTGTATCAATATACTGGAGGAATTCTTCTGTCTCATCTCCTAAAAAGAGCTTCTGCTTAATATTCTCAGCACGAGCAGCCAGAGTTTCCTTTTTCTTCTTAGTAGCAACCTTTTTCATCACATTTCGATAGAAGTAGGGCTCACCCTGCTCGTTTTCAACTTCCTCAGTCAGATATTTGTAGAGGCTGGACAAAGCTGACAGAGTTCGGTTGATAGTTGTCTGAGAAACACCGTTTTGTGTCGTGTTGGCATTGAGAAGCGGCCGCTCTCGCAGATAAAGAATGAAGGCCTCCATGTCTTTCTTGCTCATGTTTTCCAAGACAGAAAGAGGAATCTCAGCAATATGCGAAGCATCCGTGATACCAGATTCTAGCACCCAGTTAAAAAATCGATCATATTCTTTGAGATATTCGTATAAGGTTGTAAAACTATAAGGCACCGCCAGTTTTGATTGGTAATATTCTAGAATGTACCAGGGCATAGTGGCCTTAAGTTTATCAATTCTTTCTAATAACAGTTCACGTCTCATTATATTTCTCCGTTTTTCTATAATAGTAGTATAGCATATCTAGATATATTTTTCAAGAAAATTATAGTTTTTCGGAAAGATGATAGAGGGAGGTAAGCAATTAACAAAAAAATTTTAAGCAAAAAATGTACGTTACGTTATTCCCGTGAAAACTAAATCCTTCGTATACTTAAATTCGGGACATTTCTTTCCTCATTAGTTTACGATACATTTGATAACTACGACATTCAATAAATTGGCTTAAATTTGAAAAATAGTGAGATGAAGTTGTCACATCTTCATGACCAGCTAAAAGCATACACTTTTTAAATAATGTACTTTATACTTTTAATTCAGTTATATCAATGGCTTAACCTTAGTTTAGTCATTTGAAACCCTCGGCTTCGTATAAGTCTTTTAAGGTGACTAGGTTATCAGTCTCTTTTGATTCTGCATCTAGTGGCTTTTATTGAACCTGTTTTATAATTGATGGCTAAACCATTTTGAGCATTTGGAATAAAGACATTAAATTCATTCATGATAACATCATCATCTTCTACTTCAAACGCTTCTTTGTTTGGCGTTTTAGCTTCTAAAATAACACCTCGGCGTAACTCTATATTCAACATCAATTCCTTTTTCTAATGTATTAAGTATAACATTCTCAAAATAGAACATACCACAAGCTTTTCTAGTTTTGTGATTAGTATTGGCTCGATTACACCAATTAGTGATCATAACGAAGTCTTCCCGTTTACGGTAATCAAATTCGTCACAATAACCAATAATTGAATCTGCTATTAAATGTCCTCGATTAAAAATATCCTCACTGGGACACACTGAACAATCAATGTCTATTTGTTGTTTGCCATAGACATTATCAGGTTTAATTGTCCACTCTAAATACTTCCCTTTTTTATCCTTATGAGTCTCGGAAACTTCAAAATTATCTTTGTCTTTATTAAACCGTTTAGACAACAATACCTTTATTGTTTTAATTTCAATATTTTGTATTTCGTCCAAAATAATTTTATGCTGACAAATATTAGGCCATTTATCATCATCAAACATCTTATTGTTATTCAGAATGAAGAATCCACCATCATCATATGAAGAATTTTCTAGCAAATTCTTCAATTCAGGGTAGTCAAAGTAAGCTTGTTTAATATCTAATACTGAAGGTTTTAACTCTACTGTGTATTTATCACGACTGCTCATATGTTGTCCTCCTAAAAGTATAATTTTCCTTTTCTAAATTATAACACGGCTTTTACATGATTTAAACAGATAAATATAGAACTAAAATGTACATTATTCCAACTCCCCTCACCCACTCCATAACCACCAAAATATACAATTGAACCTACTACCTAATCACCATAAATCACTACTCAAAATGTACTTTATGCTAATAATTCAGTTGTATCAAGGGTTTAGCCCTTGATAAGTCAATTGTACATAAACTTTTAGTTTTAAGCAATCTAACTTTACTACAAAATAGATAATAAAAACAAGACAAAATTGAGAAATTAAACTCTGTCTTGTTTTACCTGAAACTTATTCTTCTAATTCGATTTTTTGAAAATAATCCAGTTGCCATTTTTGTGTTGCCTGAGCTGTTTTATTTAAATTTGTGCACCAGGACGGATAAAACCGCATAGCCATCTTTCCTTTACAATCCTTTGTAGAAAGAATTTTTTTACTGATAGCCACCTCTTTGGGAATTATAAATATACCGCAATGACGGTCCTCGATGACGACAATAACCAGTTCATCACCCAAGTCTTTATCAGTATAAGGGATATTCTTGTTGTCTTGGTCTTTTTTCCAAAAGACTGTAAAGTAGCCTTCTTTTCTGGGCGTTTTCTTTGCCAAACGGCATCTTTTATATTCTTGATCATCCTTTGGCCTAATCAAAATGCTTTCATAGTCTTCATTCCATTTTTCATTTATCAGATCAAAGTCACCATAATACCTATGAAGAATTTCTGTTATTTTCATTGTTTTGTCGCCTTTCTAATTTTTTACCAAAATTAAATTATGTAAAATAATTACTAGAATAAAAACCCTTTAATCAAATCAACTACTTGCTCATTTTGTGGTAGGGATGAATGATGTGCATCTTTGCCTACGACGACTACTTCTCTGTGTGAAGCAATCTTTCCTTTGTAAACCAAGCTTCCAGCCTCTACACTGCTTTTATGGACAATTCCGTCACCATCTCGGAAAAAAATTCCCAAAATTGATAAATGCTGCAGCTCCTTAGGAAGTTTTCCTTGGTTGGCTAAAAAATCATCTAACATCTCAACTCGATGATTGAGATTTTTCTTGTTTAGATTATAAGGACTGCCAATAGTCAGGAGCTTTTCCATCTCTAACCCAGAATGGTTTGCTAGGTATTGCTGCAGGAATACTGTATAAATTAGACCGCCGTTAGAATGCCCCAGCGCCTTAAAGCTGTCAAAAGAATATTTCTCTCGCAAAATAGTCAAGGCAGCGTCAAACATGGCCGCCTGCTGCTTGATGTTTTCATAACCATCGCTATTATTTTGAAAGCCAACCACAAAAATGGGATTTCTATCCTTCCGCTTCAAATGCCCTCGGTAAGTTATATGCCCGTCATTCCAGACTTTAATACGAACCAGACTATGATGTGGATGCTGATTGCGGTTGAGCTTTTTAACCATTCGATTAAATCGATTCTCTGTCGCCGAACTACCTGGAATCATGATAATAGGTTGAATTTCGACCTTGCTGTCAGGAAGATGAGAAATAGGGTGGCTAGGCAGCTTATTCAATAATTTTTGAAAGGTTTTAGCAAGTCGATGAATCAATTGAGTCAAAAAAGGCTTCATTCTAGTCTCCGTATCTGAATCTGATGTTTCCAAAAACAAGCCACATAAAACTTAGTTATGCGACTTGTTTTTTTGTTATCACTTCCGCTTCTTTTTGTTTTTCTTCATTTGCTTGGCCATTTTGTTCATGCTGCGGCGCATCAGGAACTCTCCGGCCTTACCCTTGAGTCCGCCGCCGAACATTTGGCTCATATCCGGCATGCCGGCTCCTCCTAAGCCTGACATATCTGGCATACCGCCTTGGCCCATCATGCCTTCCAGAGCTGACATGTCGGGCATCCCTCCGCCACCAGGCATGTTCTTAGGCATATTGTTTGGATTGAGCCCCATTTGCTTCATCATCTTGCTCATATCGCCTGACAGAACGCCCTGCATCATCTGCTTAGCTTGATTGAAGTCTTTGATAAACTTATTGACATCAACAAAGCTGTTACCTGAACCATTGGCAATCCGACGGCGACGGCTAGGACTCAGCAAGTCAGGATTTTCACGCTCAGCCGGTGTCATAGAGGATACGATAGCACGTTTGCGGGCAATTTCTTTCTCATCCACTTTGATATTTTTGAGGGCAGGATTATTAGCCATACCTGGGATCAGCTTGAGCAAATCTTCCATAGGCCCCATGCCTTGTACCTGATCCAGCTGATCAATGAAGTCATTGAAATCAAAGGTGTTTTCCCGCATCTTTTCAGCCATTTCAAGCGATTTTTTCTCATCGTATTCTTGAGAGGCTTTTTCAATCAGAGTCAGCATGTCCCCCATGCCCAGAATCCGGCTGGACATGCGGTCTGGGTGGAAGGTTTCAATATCAGTTATTTTTTCACCGGTACCAGTAAATTTAATAGGCTTACCAGTAATCTGACGAACAGACAGGGCTGCACCACCACGGGTATCGCCATCAATCTTAGTCAGGATAACCCCGGTCACTTCCAGTTGACTGTTAAATTCACGAGCGACATTAGCCGCTTCCTGACCAATCATGGCATCGACAACCAAGAGGATTTCATTCGGATTAGCCAGCGCTTTGACATCTGACAGCTCCTGCATGAGCTTTTCATCAATCTGAAGGCGCCCAGCCGTATCAATCAGGACATAGTCGTTGTGGTTAGCCTTGGCTTGCTCCAAACCTTGACGAACAATCTCAACAGCTGGAACTTCCGTACCTAAAGCAAAAACAGGTACATCAATTTGCTGTCCCAGTGTTTTCAGCTGATCAATAGCCGCCGGACGATAAATATCCGCCGCAATCATGAGCGGACGAGCATTTTCTTCTTTCTTGAGCTTATTAGCAAGCTTACCAGCAAAGGTAGTCTTACCAGCCCCTTGCAGACCAACCATCATGATAATAGTCGGAATTTTTGGTGACTTGATAATCTCAGCAGTATCAGAACCCAGGATAGTTGTCAGCTCTTCGTCAACAATCTTGATAATCTGTTGCGCTGGATTGAGGGTGTCGATAACCTCATGACCGACAGCGCGCTCACGGACTTTCTTGATAAAGTCTTTGACAACTGGCAGGGCAACATCGGCTTCTAAGAGGGCCAAACGAATCTCTTTGGTTGCTTCCTGAACATCGCTCTCTGAGATTTTTCCTTTTCTGCGCAGATTTTTAAAGACGTTCTGCAAACGTTCCGTTAAACTTTCAAATGCCATTTTTTATTTCTCCTAGTTTCTATTTCAATCAATTCAGTGGAAATTTTCCAAAACGTGTTAAACAAGCGTATTCTTCAGCAGAGACTTCTTTCATAATCTCATTTGGGTAGCCCCAGCAGCTGAAGCCTTCTTGCATTGCCTTAGAAAGATCGTCAGAGGAGATGATTTGTACTCTGGCAGGAAAAGATTCTTCCAACTCTAACAACCAGCAAGACATTCCCTTGTAGATAACTTGTTTAGCCATGATTACTCTCGGTTGTCAATACCAGACAGAATCCCAATCTGCTCCTGCAGATAGCTGTCGTCAGGGTATTTCTCTGTAATCTGGTCAAATATCTGACTTCTGACGATGTAGTCCGAGTACATGTGCAGCTTTTTCTCATAGTCTTCCAGAATCTTCTCTGTCCGCTTGATATTATCATAAACGGCCTGACGGCTAACACCAAACTCCTCGGCAATCTCCGCCAGACTGTAATCATCTGCATAGTAGAGCTCGATATAGTTCATCTGCTTGTCAGTCAAAAGCGCCGCATAAAACTCAAAGAGAGCATTCATTCGGTTTGTTTTTTCAATTTCCATAAGAAACATTATACCAGAAAAGCATGATAAACTCTAGTCTGACAAGGGAAATAAACACTCGAAATATGAGATTGCAAAACTTCAATCAGCTTTTTCTTCTGTGTAAAAGACAAGATAAAAACCCTTGGTGATAACCAAGGGTTTTGCAATAATTAATTGTTTTCCAAATAAAATTCAAAACGATCGCCAACATACTGACTTTTTACATATTCAAAAGCTGTTCCGTCATCAAAGTAAGAAATCTGAGTCAGTCCTAAGATGGCATGGCCACGGGGAATATCAAGGTAATTGGCAATTTTTTCCTTAGCCAGCCGAGCATAAATCGTCTGCTGAGACTTGCCAATCTTATAGCCATGTTCCTGCAAGGTCTGGAAGAAATGACTGGTTACCTCTTCTTTTTTGAAATTCTTAATGAACTTCTCTGGAATTGAAGCCACCTCGTAGACCACCGGCAAATCGTCAGCGTAGCGAACCCGCTCCATCCGAATGACATTTTCTGTCTTATGGATGCCTAGCTTTTCCACTTCCTGCTCGCTCGGCAAGGTACGCCGATAAGAAATAAGCTGGCTGGATGGCGTTTTGCCTTGCGCCTTCATGATTTCTGTGAAGCTGGTGGTGCCGCGCATTTTCTCCTGAACACGTGTACTGGCAACGAAGGTGCCACTACCGACTCGACGCTCTAGCACTCCCTCATCAACCAAGAGTGTGATAGCTTGACGCAGGGTCATACGGCTGACCTTAAAGGTTTCGGCTAGATCTCGCTCACTGGGCAGGCGTTCCCCAATCTCCCAAACGGCATCGTCAATGTCTTTCTTAATCTGATCATGAATTTTGATATATGCGGGCAACATGTTGACTCTTCTTTCTTATTTGGTACCTTCCTTTATTTTAGTACCAAATACTTCAAATGTCAAACTAAATGATAAAGATTAGCTCTCAAATGCTTGCTTTTCTCACGATTCTAGCTGTTTAGCCAAGTAAAGACTCATATTCGTTTTTTCAGCACTCTTGCTTTATTACCTTGGAAAAATTCCTTTTTTGTGATAAAATGAGGGGAAAAGATTACTTCTTTTAAGAAAGGGAACAGATGACTACTAGAACTGAATTGCAAGATGTCGAAAAGATCATCGTGCTTGATTACGGCAGCCAGTACAACCAGCTGATTTCACGCCGCATTCGTGAAATCGGTGTTTTTTCTGAGCTGAAGAGCCACAAGATTACCGCTGACGAAGTCCGTGCTATCCAGCCTATCGGAATTATCCTTTCCGGCGGTCCGAATTCTGTATATGAAGACGGCTCCTTTGATATTGATCCGGAAATTTTCGAGTTGGAAATCCCGATTTTGGGAATCTGCTATGGTATGCAGCTTTTGACTCACAAGCTGGGCGGCAAGGTTGTCCCTGCTGGTCATGCTGGAAATCGAGAATATGGGCAGTCAACTCTGTCACATACTGCCAACTCCAGCCTTTTCAACGGAACACCTGAAAGCCAGCTAGTTCTTATGAGCCACGGAGATGCAGTAACAGAAATTCCTGCTGACTTTGTCCGTACTGGTACTTCTGCTGACTGTCCTTTTGCAGCTATTGAAAATCCAACTAAGAAAATCTACGGTATTCAGTTCCACCCTGAGGTTCGTCATTCAGAATTTGGCTATGATATTCTTCGTAACTTTGCTCTTAATATTTGTGGAGCCAAAGGCGACTGGTCTATGGATAACTTCATTGACATGGAAATTCAAAAAATCCGACAAACCGTTGGTGACAAGAAGGTACTGTTGGGACTTTCTGGTGGTGTAGACTCTTCTGTCGTCGGTGTTCTCCTGCAGAAAGCAATCGGCGATCAACTAATCTGTATCTTTGTGGATCATGGTCTTTTGCGTAAAGGCGAAGCAGATCAGGTCATGGATATGCTGGGCGGCAAATTTGGTTTAAATATCATTAAGGCATATGCTGCTAAACGTTTCCTTGATAAACTAGCCGGTGTCTCAGATCCAGAGCAAAAACGTAAAATCATTGGAAACGAGTTTGTCTATGTCTTTGACGACGAAGCCAGCAAACTAAAAGATGTAAAATTCTTGGCTCAAGGTACTCTCTATACAGACGTTATCGAATCCGGTACTGACACTGCTCAGACTATCAAGTCTCACCACAATGTTGGTGGTCTGCCTGAAGATATGCAGTTTGAGCTGATTGAGCCGTTGAATACACTTTACAAGGATGAAGTGCGTGCTTTGGGTACCGAGCTTGGTATGCCTGATGAAATTGTCTGGCGCCAGCCATTCCCAGGACCAGGACTTGCTATTCGCGTTATGGGAGAAATCACTGAGGAAAAATTGGAAACAGTTCGCGAATCTGATGCTATTCTCCGCGAAGAAATCGCCAAAGCTGGTCTTGACCGCGACATCTGGCAATACTTTACTGTTAATACTGGAGTCCGTTCTGTTGGTGTCATGGGTGACGGCCGGACTTACGACTACACAATTGCGATTCGCGCCATCACTTCTATTGATGGCATGACAGCTGACTTTGCCAAGATTCCTTGGGATGTTCTGCAAAAAATCTCTGTTCGTATCGTCAACGAAGTAGACCATGTCAACCGCATTGTCTATGATATCACCAGCAAACCACCTGCAACTGTAGAGTGGGAGTAACAAACAAATCTTATTTTAAATGATAACTGTAAAAACAAACAAGGCTAGGACTAAAATGTCCTAGCCTTGTTTTATATAGTCTTGAAATTAACCGCCGAACAATCCTTTAAAGAAGTTGACAATGGCATTCCAGATATTAGAAAAGAAATTACCGCCTTCTTGAAGGAGGCCGTTTGCATCAAAGTTGAGGTTAATATTGTTAAAGGTATCCCCTGCCTTTGAAACGATGCTGTCTTTCAAGTCGCTAAGCGTCTTTGTAAAGTCAGAATCCGTAATGACTCCACTGTTTGAAAGATTGACAGCAAAATTCACGATGAGGTTAATTTGGTCACTGGTCACTGACTGAGTCAGACCGTAGTTTTTCAAGGTTTTTTCAACAATCTTACGGACATCATCTGCTGTCAGATTACTGTTGTTCTTCTTGGCATTGGCAACAGCCGCTTTGATATCAGCCAGGGCTACGTTGAGCTTGTCTGCGTCATAACCTTCCTTACCTGTATTTTCAGCATTGATACCAGAAAGGGTAGCTAGTTCTTCCTGCGCTAGGTTTTTATTTTCCTGAGGAATGGACGCACCGTTATCTTCCAGAGAGTAGTAAATCCCTGCCAAGGCGCTCTCACCTGTTACCGGAATCGGTGCCGCAACGGTAATCTGCGCGTGCTGAACACCTAGAGTAACAGCTGCATTCCGATACATATCTTCTGTAACCTTAGTGATGTTTTGCGGAGTGACAATTTTCACCTCTAATGGCTTATTGCTGCCTAACTTCTGGATTTTTACAGAAGAATAAAGCTGCAGGCTAGGGTCGTTGGCAACATCCATGATTTTAGAGTAGACTTCTGGAGTCATGGTCTTGAGAGGCTTGCTGTCGCTGGATGAATTGTAGCCCAGCATCTGCAAGGTCTGCTGTTTTTGGCTTTCATCCAAGGAATAACCCAGCACATACTCAGGTTGCACGTAAGTCTCATCAATGACTTTCTGAACATTTGAATCGGCAGCTGCTGTCGATACAGTAAACAGAGTAGCCAGCAAGGCTCCTGCTGTCATTAAAGTTTTTTTGAATTTCATATTTTTTCCTCTTTTCCTCCCGCTATAGTTTCCCAAATTCTATAGCTTTTTTCGCAGCAAACTTTCTATCTGACTGACTCGAATTTCTGTTTCTTGAGCTTGTGATTTTCGCTCCTTTTGATGTTCAGAGTGCTTCAGGTAAGTTGCTGCAATGATGGAGTTATTATTATCTCATCCATTGAGGGCTTGAGATAATAGATACATTTTACAACATTTCTCAAAGAAGTTCAAAGAAAAAACAGTCACTGGATTTGCTTGCCAGTAACTGCTCTTTTCTACTTTTTCCAAAGGAAGTCAATCAGTAATTCGTCTACTTCTGGATTCTCATGCAATTGGCTGTGCTGAGCCAACTGACCTGTGATTTTCTTTTCCTGGTAAGATTTGGCATTCTCAACCAGGAGATATTTAAGGCTGCGAGAAGAAATATTGAGTACAGAACCGTCGGATTCATTTTTGAAATCGCCGTAGATATTAAGGACATCTACCTGCTCTTGTGGATATACTTCTCGTAATCCCAGTAGTTTTTGATAAGTCTGGCTCATAGCACTAGGCTGGCCAGTTTGGTCGTCTAGGATTCTCAAATCTTCAGGCAAGTCCCTTCCTTGCAGACCATTAACATGGTTGGCAATATTGACCTGCTTTTGCAGCTCGGGCAGCTTTTCATCCTGACCGTTCTCCAGCATATAAAAGAGGATGGACATATTTCCCATCGAATGGCCTACCAGATTCATCTTCTTAAAGCCATAAGTTTCTTGTAGCTTGCGAATCACAGCTGCTGCATACCTACCATCTTGAGCGTAGTCGGCATTGCGGTTATCTTCATAGTTTACCTTGATAATAGGATTGATTGCACCTTTCGGTATCTCGCCTAATAAGCTTACTTGCCCGTTTTTACTGACATTTGCTGTGATAATTGTCTGAGTGACTCCAGCCTTTTTGGCTGCCTCTGTCATATGATTTTCAGCATTAGAGCTGGATCCAAAACCGTGGAAAAACAAGGTCGGCGTTGTTGACTGAACATATTGTTTTGTATTGAGTGCCGTGACTTCTTTATGGTTGTAAAAAGCTGTTAGACCGGCAATTGTCACCAAAACTAGAATAAGGAGCTTAAAACCAAGTTTTTTGTTCATTTTTCATTCCTTTTTATGATAGATGTACAAAATTATATCATGTATCCATCGTGGTTACAAATATCCGGATTATTACTTCACCATCAAAAAAGAAAGAAGCTTGAAAACTTCTTTCTAAAACCATTTTAAGAGGCGCATGATGTGCATGTTCATCTTGACCTGACGGGAATAATAATAATTACCGCCGTTGATATAGAGCTCTGGTCCGTGAAAAATAGAGATCAGGTTATAGTAGCCGTAGGTCTTGCCTGTTACATTTCCTAAACTTGGCGCTACTACATCTTTGGAATATTTCTTAGCCAGCTCTAGCGTATTTTCACCACCGTTTTTAGCGACGTAGTCGATATAGGACTGACCGAAATTATAGGCTTGTACTGCTGTCCAAACATCTACCTTTTTCTCGCTGGCTAACTCTAGGTTATCAGACAGGGTCTGGACGCCCTGGCGAATACTTTCTTTGTTATCCGTGATAGCATTAGTCTGACCAGTCGCACTTTCACTGGACTGCATGACATCAGTGTCTTTTCCCTTGGTCTCTGTATAGATCATGGCTAGTACCAATTCTTCATTGGCTGCCGTGTCCTGCTCGTCCAGCACTTCTCTGACTAAGCTCTGATACTTCATAACCTGCTTGACATCATGATGAACCTGATAAATCTTATAGCCGGCAAAGAGCACGAAAAGGACTAAAATCAGTCTTCTTAGAAATTTAAACATTATTTATTTTGGATATCCTCGATGTTCTTAATCAAAATAGAATAGGTCCCGTTGTCGTTCTGGATAAATTCTACCGACTCTGCGTCCTGATAGATATTATTGGGAACGATGAGCTCAATTCCATTTGAAAGGGAGAGTTTCTGATTTTCGAACTTTTTCTTCTGGCGGCTGCTGTCAATCTCATCAAACTTGACTGGCTCAGGAATAGCTTCCTTGACTTGGTCAATAAAGGTAAGTCGGGCAGTCAGATTGCTGTCAAAAAGATCATCGGCCAATTTCTCAGGCGACAGTTCGTCATTTTCTTCCAGATTTTTGAAAATACTGGATTTGACCTTGGACTGGAACTGGAAATCGTCTTTGTTGAAACTTTCGGCAACTTTTTGAGCAGTTTTCTCAAGCGCTTTGATTGATTTCTTGGCTGAGATTGTCGGATTGACCTGCAAGAGATTGTCTGACATATAATTGAGAAAGGCGCCGTTATACTTGATGCGTTTTTCAATCAGATGGTACTTGCGAGACTTGAGATTGATAACCAAAGCCTCGTCCGCACCAGTACCAAAGCCAGGCAGATTGTTCTGCGTCAGCTTGATAGGATTGTCCACCTCACCACCCAAGTGGGTTAGGGTTTCCCGCAGAGCAATCCGCAGAAAAGCGAAGTGCTCCACACCTTCTTTGTCAAACTGGACAAAAATCAGATCGTTGGTTTTCTGGTTTTCACTGACAGAAAACTCCTCCTGCCAAAGCTTGGCCACTGTCACTGATGTTTCCAGTAAGTCGTCTGAAAGCTGGGCTAAAAAGACGTTTTCGGGATCGAAAACACCTGTCTTAGCATCATCAGAGTATACCCGCTCAATCTTCTTGCGCAGATATTCTTCAATCTTGGGAGTAATGTTGAGAAACTTATCCGCCAGCAGCAGTTCGGTATCAACTGGACTGAATTGATGAATAATCGCTTTTTTTACGTAAATATCCATCTTAGTTCAAGCCCTCATAGAGTGGAAAAGCGTCCGTTAGTTCACGAACTTCCGCCCGCACCTGATTCAGCACCGCTTCGTTTTCAGCGTTTTCCAGAGCCTTGATAATGAGCTCGGCTACCTTGATGCTTTCTGTTACACCAAAGCCTCGAGCTGCAATAGCTGCAGTACCGATACGAATTCCGCTAGTCTTAAATGGTGACAAAGTCTCGTAAGGGATGGAGTTTTTATTAAGCGTGATATTAACCTCATCCAAGAGATTTTGCGCTACTTTCCCATTTTCTACAACCTTAGTGACATCAACCAAGAAAAGATGATTTTCAGTACCGTCAGAAATCACACGGAACTTATCATGCTGACGGAAGACTTGGGCCATAGCTTGGGCATTATCCAAAATCTGCTGGGCATAAACCTTGAAAGCTGGGTCAAGCACTTCTTTAAATGCAACTGCTTTGGCTGCAATGACATGCTCCAATGGTCCGCCTTGAATGCCTGGGAAGATAGCTGAGTTGATCTTCTTAGCCAATTCTTCATCATTTGTCAAGATCAAGCCGCCGCGAGGGCCACGCAATGTCTTGTGGGTCGTCGTGGTTGTGATATCCGCATAAGGCACAGGGCTAGGATGGAGGCCAGCAGCAACCAAACCAGCGATGTGAGCCATATCTACCATAAGCTTGGCACCCACTGCATCAGCGATTTCACGGAATTTTGAAAAGTCGATGATGTGAGAATAGGCTGAAGCCCCTGCCACAATCAGCTTAGGCTGAACTTCTTTGGCTTGCTGGAGGATAGCATCAAAGTTCAACAATTCTGTTTCTGGATCAACACTATAGGATACAAAATTATAGGTTTGACCAGAGAAGCTGACTGATGCACCATGAGTCAAGTGACCGCCAGCAGACAGATCCATGCCCATAACTGTATCACCTGGCTCAATCAAAGCCATATAAGCTGCACAATTAGCCTGGCTACCTGAGTGAGGTTGCACATTGGCAAACTTGGCACCAAAGATTTCCTTGGCACGCTCAATGGCTAGACTTTCAATCACATCCACTACATCTGTCCCACCATAGTAACGGCGACCTGGGTAGCCCTCAGCATATTTATTGGTCAAAATAGAACCTTGAGCAGCCATGACAGCTTTAGAAACGACATTTTCTGAAGCGATCAGCTCAATATTATGCTGCTGACGTTCTTCTTCTTTAGCAACTGCTTCCCAAATCTCTGGGTCAAATGCTTTGTAGTCTTCTTGGTCAAAAATCATAAGGTGTCTCCCTTCTTTTGCGAAAATAGGACCTTAGGTCCTAAAAGTTAAAATTTTATATCATTTACTTGGGCGAGAATATCCTCGCGAGTGATTGCCCCTTGGCGTAAAATAAGAGCCTTTTCTCCAGACAAGTCCAGAATAGTTGAATCCTGACCTGTCAAAAAGTCATCATCTTCTACTCCCGAGACCTCCTCTTGAAAATCCATCATAATCTGCTGGAAAGAAGTTCCACTAGCTTTTCCAGAAAGATTGGCGGATGGACCAATCAAGGGCCCGTACTTTCGAATCAAATCTAGGGTAACTGGATGATTAGGAATTCTAAAGCCCACAGTTTCCATACCTGAGTTTATCCAAGCTGGCACTCGGTCATTGGCTTGGAGAATAATAGTCAGCGGTCCAGGCAGAAAAGCTTGGTAGAGTTGATCCAGATAGCAGGGCCGGTTCTTGGAAAAGTTGTAAATTTCTTCCAAGCTAGCAACATTGAGATTAAGAGCCTTGTCACTAGGTCTTCGTTTTAATTCGTAGACTCGCTCAACCGCCTCTTCATTCAAAGCCTGGGCAAAGAGACCATACACTGTTTCTGTCGGCAGAACAACTGCTCCGCCCGCTGCCAGATTCTTTTCTATCTTATCCATTGTCAACCGCCACCATTCTATCTTTGCCAAATTGATCTTTCAGGACTCGGATTCGTTTTTGGGGAAAAGATTTTTTTAGCAAATCAGCAACACCGTCTCCTTGCTTGTAACCAATTTCCAGATAGATTTTTCCTTTTTTTGTCAGATAGTCTCCTGCCTGCTCGGCTATTTTCCGATAGACGGCATAGCCATCTTCCTCAGCAAAGAGGGCCATGTGTGGCTCTGAGGTCAGAACGTTAAGTCCGACTTCGTCCTTATCCGCTTCTGAAATATAGGGCGGGTTGGAGACAATGATATCAAATTTTCCTTGAATTGCATCCAAGCAATCGGATTGGACAAAAGCAAGGTTAAGTCTGCAGAACTGAGCGTTTTCTGCTGCCAAGGCAAGAGCATCATTTGACAAATCAGAAGCAGTAATCTGCCAGTCTGGACGGCTGTTTGCCAGTGTCAGAGCAATGGCTCCGCTACCCGTTCCAATATCCAAGACAGACAGAGAACTTTCGGGATTTTCTGACAAAATCAGCTCCACCAGCTCCTCCGTCTCAGGCCTCGGAATCAGAACTCGCTCGTCCACCTTGAGAGTCAGGCCGTGAAAGTCACTGCTGCCAATGATATACTGAGCTGGCTTGTGAGCAAGCAGCTGCTCTTGAATTGCTTTTAGCTGTTTATGGTCTTCCTGGCTGACTTCTGTCCGAAGTTTGAGAACAAAGTCGGTAAAGGAGAGCTCATTGAGAGCCCTATAAACGAAAGATAGGTTTTCTGCTTCTTCTCCCGCTGCTAGCAGCTCTTGCTCTAACTCCGCCAAATATTGAGCCAATGTCATTATTTATTCAGCTCTTCTAGTTTTTGCGTTTGGTCATAGAGAACCAGAGCGTCAACGACTTCATCCAGTTTGCCAGCTAAAATCGTGTCCAGCTTTTGCAAGGTCAAGCCGATACGGTGATCTGTCACTCGATTTTGCGGGAAATTATAGGTGCGAATCCGCTCTGAGCGATCACCTGTACCAATTGTGGACTTGCGCTCTGCATCCTGCTCATCTTGAGCGATTTGAGCAAAGTGGTCTGCTACACGAGCTCGGATGATTTTCATAGCCTTATCCCGGTTCTTCTGCTGGGTCCGCTCTTCCTGCATTTCGACCTTGATATTGGTAGGCAAGTGAACGATTCGAACAGCAGTCGCAACCTTATTGACATTCTGTCCGCCAGCACCTGAAGCATGGTAGATATCCACCCGCAAATCTTTAGGATCAATGTCGTATTCTACTTCTTCTATTTCAGGCATCACCAAGACAGTTGCTGTTGAAGTATGAACACGACCTTGGCTTTCGGTTACTGGAACTCGCTGTACGCGGTGAGCGCCAGATTCATACTTAAGCTTTGAGTAGACCGACTGACCTGAGACCATAGCGACCACTTCCTTGATCCCGCCTACACCATTATAAGATGCCTCCATGACTTCAAAGCGCCAACCTTGGCTTTCAGCATATTTTTGATACATCTGCAAGAGGTCTCCTGCAAACAACTGCGCTTCGTCTCCTCCTGCAGCCCCGCGGATTTCCAAAATGATATTCTTATCGTCATTTGGATCCTTAGGCAAAAGGAGGATTTTTAGTTTTTCCTCGTATTCTTCTTTTTCAGCCTTGGCATCCTTAAGCTCCTGCTTGGCCATTTCCTCCAAGTCTGCATCACCAGAGGCGTCTTTAATCATATCTTCGGCGTCTGTGATGTTTTGCAGGACTTTTTTATACTCGCGGTATGCCGTCACCGTATCTCGGGTGCTGGCTTCTTCCTTAGAAAGCTCCATAAAACGCTTGGTATCGCTGACCACATCAGGGTCACTTAGGAGTTCACCAAGCTCTTCGTAGCGATCTTCAACCGCTTGTAACTGTTCATAGATGTTCATAGATTTTTCATCATCTCCTTTTTTCTATCGTTGGATTACTTAATATCGGGGTTAAAATAGTGCTTGCGGCAGACTGAGATATAGGTCTCGTGGCCGCCAATTTTGATCTGCTCACCATCATAAACAGGCTTTCCGTTATCAGTCCGTAAAACCATGGTAGCCTTACGAGAGCAATATTGACAAATCGTTTTAATCTCCTCAATCTTGTCAGCCAAGAGCAAGAGGTGCTTAGAACCCTCAAAAAGTTCATTGCGAAAATCGTTCTTCAGACCAAAAGCCATAACTGGAACATCCAGCTCATCCACCACTCTAGCCAAATCATAGACATGATGGCGTTTCAAGAACTGAGCCTCATCAATCAAAACGCAATAAGGCTTTTCAGGCAGCTGCTGGATATAGCCAAAAATATCCGTCTGTTCTTCAATAGCTACGGCATTTCGTTTCATGCCGATGCGACTAGAAACAACGCCAAAACCGTCACGGGTATCAACAGCTGAGGTCATGATGACTACGCTCTTGCCTTGTTCTTCGTAATTGTGGGCCACTTTTAAAATTTCAATGGTCTTGCCCGAATTCATCGTGCCATATTTGTAGTATAACTGAGCCATAATTTAAATCTTTGCTAATTCATTATCTCCATTTTTACTTCACATTATTTTACCATAATTCACTACTCTTTAAAACCTCATTTGTGATAAAATAATAATAACGAAATAAAGGAGGCAGAAAATATGCCATTTGTTAGAATTGATTTGTTTGAAGGACGTACTCTGGAGCAGAAAAAAGCTCTTGCCAAGGAAGTAACTGAAGCTGTTGTCAGAAATACAGGCGCACCTCAGTCTGCTGTCCATGTCATTATTAACGACATGCCAGAAGGAACCTACTTCCCACAAGGTCAAATGCGGGAAAAATAAAAGAGACAAGCCAGCAGTTTGTGAAGATATAAACTGCTGGCTTTTTTCTTTATCATTCAGGAATGAAATTCACCATTCATTCTTTTATCAGAAAACCAAGTCGTAAGGAGACTCCAATTTGTCCGCTAGACTGGCTAGAAACTCCGCTGCGGGCTGACCATCTACGACTTGATGGTCAAAAGTCAAACTGAGCGGCAGGAATTTTTGCTCGTAGACCTGTCCTTGACTGTCAAGAGCCAGCGCCGTTTGCAAGGCACCAACTCCTAAAATGGCTACTTCTGGTGTATTTAGGATAGGAGTGAAATACTCAATCCCTGCTCCCCCGAGATTAGTAATACTGAAGGTTGAACCTGAGTAAAGAGCTGGATCCAAAGTTCCTTTACGAGCTTGATTGGCTTCCGTTTTGATAGCTAAGCCCAAGTCAGCCAGCGTTAGCTTATCCACGTGACGAATGACCGGAACCACCAAACCATCACTAAGCGCCGTCGCGATACCAATATGAATATCTTCTACTTCCTGATATTGACCATTGAAATACCAAGCATTGAGCTGAGGGTGATCTTTCAACGCCTTGGCAACAGCCTTTGTAAGCAGAGTCGTGATGCTGATTTCGCCATTTTCTAGTGGAGAAGCGACCTTATCCTTCATATCCTGTCTAAAGGCTATCAGTCGACTGATAGCCACCTTACGATGCAAGGTCACCTGAGCAGATGCCTGGAGACTATTCATCATCCGCTCTGCAATAGTCTTGCGCATACCTATCAATCCTGCACCATAGTCAACTTGAGCAGCATGCTGAAGGACTGCTGAGCTACTTTCAGGTGTTTGGTTTGGAAGCGCCTCTGGTTTATAATTTTCCACATCTCGTCGGGTAATACGGCCATTGCCTCCCGTTCCTGAAATCAAGGAAATATCATATCCTTTTTCCTTAGCAATCTTGCGGGCAAGAGGAGTGATGAAAATACGTCCATGTTCACTGTTTCCGACAGAGTTGGAACTTGCTGCAGCAGTTTTTTCTGCTAGTCCAACCCCTGCATCAGCTGCCTCTTGCTCACTTTCTGACTGGTTCGCAGAGGCTCCATCTGCTTCCATACCTGGAATAGATTCTCCTGCTTCACCAATCCATGCAATTACTTTCTTGCACGGGACAGTATCGCCCGCCTGACTGATAATTTTTAAAATCACTCCTGCGCTTGGTGCTTCTACATCGCTGGTCAATTTTTCAGAACTGATTTCCAAGACAGGCTGACCAGCAGCTACGGTGTCTCCTTCCTTGACCAGCCAGTTATTTATCAAACCTTCGGTCATTGTTAAGCCTAGCTTAGGCATTACAATTTCTGTAGCCATACTTGCCTCCCTTCTATCTCTTCAGATCGTCAATCAATTCTGCAGCAACAGTCAGAACCTTATCAGCATTAGGGATATAGAGCTGCTCCAGATTCACAGCAAATGGCACTGGCACATTTGGCGCGCAGACGCATTTTACCGGACCATCAAGATAATCAAAGCATTTATCAGTCACTACAGCTGCTATATCCGTCGCTGTGTTATTGTGAGGGTTGGATTCATCAACGATAATCAGTCGTCCAGTTTTCTTGACTGATTCAAAGACAGTCTCCTCATCCCAAGGAGCTACTGTTCTCAGGTCAATTACTTCGACCGAAATACCATCTTTTTCCAAGCGATCCGCTACCTCATAAGCAACATAAAGCATTTTACCGATAGTAACGATAGTGAGGTCTGTTCCTTCACGGCGGACAGCAGCCTTTCCAATTGGAACTGTATAATATTCTTCTGGCACCTTTCCCTTGATACCATAGAGAGTCTTATCTTCTGAATAAATCACGATATTGTCGTCTTCAATGGAAGCCAGCAGTAACCCTTTAGCATCATACGGAGTTGCTGGAACAACTACCTTAATACCAGGAATAGAACCAAAGAGACCGTAATAAGAACCCGAGTGCTGAGCTGCAGCCGAAGCTCCTGCTCCATGCATGGTCCGCATTGTCATCGGAACCTTGGCCTTACCGCCAAACATATAGCGCATTTTTGAGCCTTGCCCCAGAATAGCGTCAAAGCAGAAACCGATAAAGTCATTGAACATCAGCTCCGGTACTGGCCGTAAGCCAGTCAGAGCCATTCCGACAGAAGCTGACACGTATCCGTGCTCGGAAATCGGAGTATCAATCACCCGCTCTCGGCCGTATTTTGGCATGAGTCCCTTGGTCACACCCATTACACCGCCCCAAGCATCTTCGTTTTCTTCTTCCAAGTGCTTGACTGTTACACCGCCAGCAATATCTTCTCCCAGAAGGATTACGGTGTCATCTTTTGCCATTGCCTGATCCAGCGCCTCATTGATTGCTTTCATAAATAACAGTTGTCTAGCCATTTGATCAACCTCCTTCTATCAATCAGCAAATACATCTTCCAGCAGAGACTCGGAACGAGGAATTGGACTGTCTTGAGCAAATTTAATAGCTTCTTCCACATCCTTTCGAGACTCCTCTAATATGGCATCAAGTTCCTCTTCAGTCAAGAGGCCGTGCTCGATAGCGTAGTCACGGAAGATATCTAGAGCATCCACATCAGCCCAGTCTTTTTCTTCACCTTCCAAAGCCTTATACTTCTGCTCATCCCCTTCAAAGTGACCATGATCCCGATATGTTACAGCTTCAATCAAGGTAGGTCCTTCCCCTCTACGAGCCCGCTCTACAGCTTCCTTGGCTACTTGGTAGACAGCGAATAAATCCTTACCATTAACCCGAACGCCAGGCATATTATAAGCAGCTGCTCTTTCAGCAATGGTACCAGACGCTGAAGAATACCATTGCGGTGTCGATTCTGCAAAGAGGTTATTTTCATTGACAAAGATAACTGGCAGTTTCCAAATTGATGCCATATTGAGACATTCGTGGAAATTTCCTTCATTGGCCGCACCGTCACCGAAGAAGCAGACAGCCACACTGTCTGTTTTCAAGTACTTGTTACGCATAGCAGCACCAGTAGCTAGACCAAATCCTCCACCAACCATACCGTTAGCACCAAGGATTCCCTTGTCCAAATCGGCGATGTGCATAGATCCGCCTTTTCCTTTTCCAAGTCCAGTCTCCTTGCCAAAAATTTCTGCCATCATTCCCTTTAAATCACCGCCCTTAGCAACACAGTGACCGTGTCCCCGGTGAGTACTGGTAATATAGTCCTGGTCTGTCAGATTAGCACAGACGCCCGTAGCAATCGCTTCCTCTCCAGCATAAAGGTGAACAAAACCAGGAATCTGTCCTGCAGCAAAGAAACGCCGGGTATTTTCCTCAAAATTACGGATATCCCACATGGTTTTATACATGGTCTTGGCTTTTTCTTTGGAAATCTGCTCCACCTCAACTTCGGTAGCATCATGGACTTTTAAATCGACTAGCTCCGATACAGCCCCTTGGCTTCTTGTTTTGGTCAATCTTTGTGGTAAATCTTTATAATGTGACATATTTTTACCTCCTCATTAATCGTCCTGAACGAGTCTTTTTGCGACTTCTTGTATTAGTTCTGATGTGGTCGGATGAGCAAAAACCGTTTCAAGAACTTGATCCAGCGTTGCTTCAGCCTGCCTCAGCAAAATCAAATTCTGCAGAAGATCTGTACCGTTCGGACCGACGATGACTGCACCTAGTAGAAGATGATATTTCTTTTCTGAAATTAACTTGACATAGCCCTCTGTCTCACCTATAGCGATAGCCCGCCCATTATAAGAGAAAGGCAGCTGTTGGACCAGAACATCATAGCCCGCCTGCTCAGCCTCCTCCTTACTGAGCCCAAAAGAAGCCACTTCAGGATTGGTATAGAGTGAACGGGGAACACCCAGCGGATCAACCGCTTCTTCAGCTCTCCGGCAGATAGCTCTCACAGCTTTTATCCCTTCTGCACTAGCTACGTGGGCCAGCATATAAGATTCTAAGAGATCACCAATAGCATACACATGCTCTTTTGATGTCTCGTAGTATTGATCCACCTGGACAAAATTTCGCTCTGTCAAAGCTAAACCCATATCCTGTGCTAGCTCTAGATTTGGTTTGCGGCCAGTAGCGACCAAAAGATGGTCAAAAGCAACCTGCTCATTCTCAAGCAAGACAGAATTACCAGTTACTTCCTTTATCTGCGCTCCCTGATAAATCATCACCCCCATTTTCTTTAATTTCTTTTGAATCACATGCCGCGCTTCAGCTTCTTCGGTCAAAAGAATTTCCGGCGCAACCTCAATAACAGTGACAGCAACACCCAGAGGAGCCATAGCGAAAGCTAGCTCAATTGCGATAACGCCACCTCCGATAATGACTAACTTCTCAGGAAGCTCCCTCAAGTCAAAAAACGTATCCGTCGTTAGATAGTCAACCTGTTTCAACCCCTTAATAGGAGGCACAAAAGGATAACTGCCAGTAGCCAAAATAACATCTTTACCACTGATTTCTTTACCATTGACGGAGAAGGTTCGGTCTTTGACAAACTTGGCCTGACCTTCTATATACTCAATGCCTAAAGACTTAAAGCTAGCATGAATTCCAGATTGCAAACTGGCAACAACTTGATTCTTTCGGTCTACCAATTTCTCAAAATCAATCCTTTCAAGCTTGCTCTCAATACCATAACGTCTGGCATCTTCCATTGTCAACAGCCAATGACCGTGCTGGAGATAGGCCTTAGACGGTATACATCCTACATTCAGGCAGGTTCCGCCGATAGACTTCTTTTCTACCACAGCCACTTTCTTGCCCGAACGAGCGGCTTCTTCAGCAGCCACATAACCACCCGGTCCAGCACCGATAATCAAAACATCATAAACAGACAAAACAGGCCTCCTTTCATAAAATGCAAAGGGTACTCCAACAATCAAAATGATTACTGTCGGCTATAGATGCAAAAAGCATCTCATTATTTATTCATATATCTAAGACTCATCTCGAAATCTTAAGATACAGTCTGCTCTGAAAAAGATAAACCTCCTTTCTTCATTTTTCTTTGTCTATATATAGTAAGCGCTTACTTTTTGAAAGAATCTTATACCAAATAATTAAAATCCAGTTGCCCATCTTTCAAACTGACATGAACTGTCATTTCAGTTGTTTCCTTATTTTCGACCAAATAACGAGCCAAAGGCGTTTCTAGATAGCGCATAATGCTTCTTTGAATAGGGCGAGCACCAAATTCTGGTTGGTAGTTTTTCTGGGCTAAAAAAGCGTAAACTTCTTCGCTCAGATGAAGCTGAATCTTCTGATGTTTCAACCTTTCCTGAAGTTGCCGAACCATAATCTTTACGATATTGACCATATCTTCTGCCCTTAGAGGGTTGAAAATAACCGTCTCGTCAATCCGATTTAAAAACTCTGGTCTAAAGCTATGTTGAAGCAAAGATAGAACTTCATCCTGCGTTTCAGAAGTCAGTCCCTGTTCACTTTTGAGACTTTCCAAAATCTGCTGGGAGCCAATATTGCTTGTCATAATCAAAATAGTATTTTTAAAGTCAATAGTACGGCCTTTAGAGTCTGTCAATCGCCCTTCGTCCAAGACTTGCAGCAGAGAGTTGAATACATCTGGATGGGCTTTTTCAATCTCATCCAGCAAAACAATCGAATAAAGCCTCCTACGAACAGCTTCTGTCAGCTGTCCTCCCTCTTCAAATCCGACGTAACCTGGCGGCGGACCAACTAAACGAGCTACGGCATGTTTTTCCATGTACTCAGACATATCCAGCCGGACCATTTCCAGCTCATTACCAAACAGCCGCTCAGCAAGGGATTTTGCCAGAGCAGTCTTCCCGACTCCAGTCGGCCCCAGAAAGAGAAAGGACCCAATTGGACGCTTTGGATTTTGAATTCCTGCTCTCGAGCGCAAAATGGCCTCCGAAACCTTTCGAACAGCTTGGTCTTGCCCTACAATTCTCTGGCGTAGGAGCTTGTCTAGATTTAGCAGGTGTTCGCGTTCATTGTCCATGATTCCCTGCACTTTGATTCCTGTTATACGCTCTACGATACTAGCTATATCTTCACGACTGACGTCTGGTCGTTCAGTTTGCGCTTGACCTAGCTGAATTTTCTTAACAGCACACGCCTCATCAATCAAGTCCAGTGCCTTATCAGGCAAATAACGATCTGACAGATAACGAATTGAAAGACTGATTGCTGCCTGCAAAGCTTCGTCCGTCAGCCTAACTCCGTGAAAGTCCTGATAATTCTCCCGCAGTCCTTGCAGAATTGCCAATGCCTTATCTTGATCGGGCTCCTCAATGCGAACCCGCTGGAAACGCCCTTCCAGAGCTTGATCCAGCTCGAAGCTTTCTCTATAAGCAGCAAAAGTCGTTGTGCCAATGATATTAATCTGACCCTGAGCCAAGAGTGGCTTTAAAAGATTGCCTGCATCAAGAGAGCCCTCCGTCCGCCCTGCTGTCACGATTTGGTGAATATCCTCAATGTAAAGAATAATCTTCCCCTTAGCAGCCAGCACCTCATCCAAAACAGCCTTGAAGCGCTCTTCAAACTCTCCTCTATATTTAGTTCCAGCAATCAATCCGCCTAGATTTAACTTAAAAACTTCTTTGCCCTGCAATTTTTCTGGAACATCATCTGTAAGTAATCTTCCAACAAACCCCTCTATCACTTTGGATTTTCCAACACCTGGAAAACCTAGGAGAATGGCATTGCTTTTCTCTTTCCTACACAGCACACGGATAATATCGTCAATTTCGTCTTTTCGACCAATTACCTGTCTATCGGTCTGGTCAGCCAGCCATTGATTAAAGTTAGTCGCATATTTGCTCAGGGCTTGATAGCGACTCTCCTGACTTGGAGAGATTGCTCGTTTGCCTTGGCGAACTTTATTCAACTTTGCCGCAACTAGCTCCTTATCAATTCCTGCCTGCTTCAAAAAGACAGTTATCGGATTTCGTTGCTGATGAAATAGACTGAGAATCAGGTGCTCTACTGTTACCACCTCGTCCCTCAGTTCCGCCCTTTCAGCCTCTGCATCATCCAAAAGATTCTTGAGGCGTTGACTATACTGACGTCCAAATCGGTTCTTGTCTGTATGTGAAAATACAGGAATCTTGGCCAGCTCCTGATTGATGACGCTGATAAATTCATTAATATCAAGGTCCAAACCGGTATAGAATTCCAAGGCAAAAGCCTGAGGCTGGGTCAGCACTGTCCAGACATGCGGAATGTCCACTTGATAATTGTGTTTTTGAATAGCTAATTCCTTTGCAGCATTTAGTACTTCTTGCAAAAGATTGGTATAGTGTTCGGTCATATAGTTTCCTCGCTTTTCTACTGAAAACCAAAGTCAACTGCAAACAATATTTTAAAAATTAACCTATTTTAACAAAAACTTAACTTGATAATCTTATGTTTATTATATCATTTTCACAATCAATATACTAGAAAAAATGTAAGCGTTTTTCATGTTTTAATCTAATTTTAACAAAAGATTGTGAAAAAAAGAGCACTAATTTATCCTAAAGGGACAAACCAACACTCTTTAATTTGTAATATTTTTAGCCAAACGATTAAGCCGCCACTGAAAGAGAATGCCACTCGTCACCAAGCTGGCAATGAGACCAATCCAGTATCCATAAGGGCCTAAACTAGTATAGTAATCTAAGAAGAGCCCCAGAGGCAGCGAAACTCCCCAATAAGCAATCAAACCTAAGTAAAATGGCACCTGAGTATCCTTGTAGCCCCGAAGAATACCCTGCAAAGGAGCCGCAAAAGTATCTGCTAATTGGAAAAAGAGGCTGTAGGTCAGAAAAACAGATGTCATATGGATAAACTCGGTATCCGACCCATAGAGAGCAGCCACACGGTCGCGTAAGATATAGAGAAAGAGGAAGGTAAATCCAGCAATTCCCAAGGCCGTCAGCCGCCCAAGTTTACAGAATTTCTTAACATCGTCAGGACGATTGGCTCCAATTTCATAAGAAACAATGATGGACATTGAAGTTGAAATACTCATAGGAAAGGCATACATTAAGTTTGAAAAATTCATGGCCGCCTGATGGCTGGCAATGATTAGAGACGAAAACTTAGCCATGACCAGGCCAACAACCGAGAAAATCACGACTTCAGCAAAAAACGTTCCGCCAATAGGCAGTCCAAGTTGAATGCCTTCGATTAAGCCTTTTTTGTCTAGCGGTCGAATCTTCCATAGCTCATAGGCTCGAACTTTTGGATGTTTGGCTGCTACTAACAAGGATATGAGGAGCAAACCCCAATAAGCCAAAGAAGTCCCAAGTCCAGCTCCAGCTCCGCCCATTTCTGGAAAACCAAATGCTCCGTAGATTAGGGCATAATTAAAAGTGCCATTCAAAGGTAAAAGTAAGAGCATGAGATACATGGAAAGCTTGGTCAACCCCAGAGCATCAAACAGAGAACGAATGGTGCTAAAGAGTAAAAGAGGAATAATACCAAGCGCCAGATACCAGAGATAGTTCTTAGCTACTCCTTCTACCAAGGGCTCTAAGCCAAGGTGGGCCAAAACCAGAGGAGCGCCCACAAATACCAAGGCAAATAAAATTAGCGATAGCCCCAAAGAAAGATAAATAAACTGATAAAAATCAGAAGCAATCTTTTCTTTTTTTCCCTGTCCTAAATGATGCCCGATTATGGGTACCAAGGCCGAAACAATCCCTATCAGCAGGTCGAAAAATGGAATCCAAAGACTAGTTGCCATAGAAACACCAGCCAGATGCAGAGTGTCATACTGGCCAGTCATGGTCGTATCGACAAATGAGGCTGAAAAATTGGCCAGTTGGTAGATCAAAATTGGCAAAAAAATAGAAATAAAGAGCCGCATCCGCTGATTTAAATTATGAGTTTGGTGCATAGAAATCCCTCAAAAACTTTTTCTACCCAAGTAAAATCAATGAGCTTAGATTTTAGAATATCAACTATCTTTACTATACTATAAGCCAGACAGATAGTCAAAAGGAAAAGGAAATTATATATCTGCCTCGGTGAAGACAATCTGCCCTTTATCAAATCCTGCGATTCGCGCCAAAGAAAGGACACGATAACCAGCAGTTTCCAAAAGTTGACGGCCACCCTGAAACGATTTTTCAATGACAATGCCAACTGCTTCAATCTGTGCTCCAGCCTGCTCAATAATGGTGATCAATCCCTTGGCTGCCTGACCATTCGCCAAAAAATCGTCAATAATCAGCACTTTATCATCAGAGTTGAGAAATTTCCCAGCAATCGAAACGGTCGAAGTCACTTGCTTGGTAAAAGAATAAACTTCAGCCGTCAAAATCCCTTCTGTCATTGTGATGTTTTTGGCCTTCTTAGCAAAAATCATTGGTAGACCCAGTGCCTCTGCTACGTAAACAGCCGGAGCAATACCAGAAGCCTCAATGGTCACTACCTTGGTAATTCCTGCATCCTTTACTGCCTCCGCAAAGACCTGGCCAATCTCTTTCATCAATGAAAAATCAACCTGATGAGTCAGGAAAGAGTCAACTTTCAAGATATTTTCACCTAAGACTTGTCCATCTCTGAGAATCCGTTCTTCTAATTTTTTCATTCGTCCTCCTTCCTTTCCAAAATCCATCTTGATTCTAGCAGAAAAAGCACGGATATCCGTGCTTTTCCTTTACTCTTTTTCGTTTTTATTCTCGGTCTTTTCTTCTTCTCCAGCATGATTGACTGCTTTTTTGAATTCTGAAAACATTTTACCGATAGATTGCCCCAGTTCGGGCAGGCGTTTTGGTCCGAAAATAAGTAGGGCTCCCAGAACAATAATGATTACCCCAGGTACTCCGATGTCTTTTAAAAGTCCCATTAATTTCTCCTCGTTGATTTTCTTTGATAAATGATGCGACTAAGCAGGATGCTGACTTCATAGAGCAAAATCAAAGGCACTGTCATAGACAAGTCGCTGATAAAGTCAGCCGGTGTCAGGACAACTGCTAAAACCAGCAAAATGAAGTAAGCGTATCGTCTATATTTTACCAAAAATTTCGGATTGAGCAAACCGATAGAAGTCAAAAAGGACACCAGAACCGGCAACTCAAAAAGGCAAGCAATCGGAATAGTGGTATGAAAGACGAAACTAAGATAATTCTGCGCTGTCAGTCGTGTCTCAAAGAGGCCCTCACCCAGCGACAGCAAAACCTTCAAAATAGCTGGAGTCACAAAGTAAAAGCCGAAAGCCAGCCCCAGAACAAAACAGAGAAAGGTAGCTGGGATATAAGTGAAAACAGCCCGTGCTTCATTGGCCCGCAAAGCCGGTCGGACAAACTCCCACACCTGATAAACCAAAAATGGCAAGGTCAGGGAAAAAGCGACAAGACTAGCCAGACTGATATAAATCCAAAGGATGTCATCCGGCCCTAACACCAGCAGATTCTGCTCAAAATTACTGGTCAGCCATCGATAAATATCGGCTGAAAAGAGCAAGCCAACCAGAAAAACCACGAAGAAGCAAGCTAATACCGCTAGAAAACGCTGTCTGAACTCAATCAAATGCTCAATAATAGTCTGCTCTTTTTTATCCATGCTGCTGCTCGCTTTTCTGATTTTTAAAGCTAACATAAACGACTAGCAGGATAAAGAGGGCCTGACTAACTACCACTTCTAGGCTTGGATAAATCCCCATCCAGTCTACTGTCACAAAGCCATTGATTAAGTGAGTCTGTAGGATATTGGTCAGCTGAAGGGCATGGATGCTGACGCCCAGCATTTTAAAGGCCAAGGCATAGATGAGCCAAGTCAGCCAGAAGAAAATGCTGTGTGGCTTGAGAAGACCAGACGCCTTGCTCATGATAAAGGCCAGCAAGACCAAGACCAGAACAGCCAAGCCGATTCCCAAAAGGAAATCAGTCATAGTGATGCGCGGCAGAATTCCTGCATAAAAGAGGATGGTCTCAGCCCCTTCACGGAAAACTGCCAGAAAGCTAAGAGCAAACATGGAAAGAAAACTGCCTGTGGCTGTTACAGCCTTCATTTGACTTTCCATGAAGTCATTCCATTTCTCAATAGATGCCTTGCTGTGCAGCCAGATACCAACCAATATCATCATGACGACAGCGAAAATTCCCACTGCACCCTCGATAATCTCACGATTGGATCCAGAAGCAACTGCCGGGAAAAGAAACTGCAATAAAGCTGCAATCACAGCACTGGCTAGAACTCCACTCGCTGCCCCGGCATAAACCCATTTGAGTCCTTTTTTCATCTTAGAGGCTTTCAGAGTTGTTATCAAAGCCATGACGATCAAGAGCGCTTCTACACCCTCACGCAGCAAAATCAGCATAGCATCAAAGAAATGATAGAAAGCTGTTGTGTCAATCTGGGACAACTCACTAATCAAGGATTCTAGCTGCTTTTGATACTTCTCTTCGCTCCCCTTGACCATAATAACAGGCGTCTGACTCTCTACCTTGGTATAAAGCGAAGGGTTATTGACACTGACATCTCCTTCTATCGTTGGCCAAATAGTGATGAACTCTTTCATCTTAGTAGCGGCTTTTTTATCATCTCCGCTTTGGAAGAGACTCAAAGCCTCCTCTAGTAGCTTAATCCCATCTTTCAGCGTCAGATTGCCAGCAGTTTCTTGGACTTTCTCTCCTTTGACAAAACTATCAATGGCGGTTTTCAAATCATCAAAAGAAGACTGAATCATGTCAAAGTTAGTAGGCTCCGTCTCAATGGCACTGCGCAGGAATGAAATGGCTGTTTCTACCTTGCCATAATGAGCTGTGCTGTTGTCTCGCACCACGCTTTCATTGGTAGTCCAGGTGCTATTCATCTTCTTGTATGCTTCTCTTGTCGCTTCTAAATCCTTAGCACTAATAGCCTTTTGTAGATTTTCAAATTTTGGCTCTAGCTTACTGAGAAGCTTCTTTTTCTCAGCCTCTAAGTCGACTGGATTCTGCTCTTTCTCAAATTTCAAGAGGGCAGAAGAAATCTGTGTCAACTTCTCCTCAGTCACCTGACCCGATAAGTCTAGTGCCTTACTTACCTCTTGTCCCGCTGCTGAGTCATGGTTAGCCACCCTTTCAAAGTCAGTCTTGATCTCTCCGACTAGCTGCTTGGCTTTTTCCTGATCCTTCTGCTTGACGGCAGTGCCAGCATCAGTAATTTTGACGAATAGACTGCTGTAGCTATCATCCGCTAAAACCGGCTTAGCCAAAAAGATCAGCAAGAACCCCAAGACAAGTAAGCTTTTATTCAAATAATTTTTGACCAAGGTATTCTCCTTTTTTCACTCCACCAAAGCAGGCAAACAAGCCACTGCCAATATGCGTGACATATTCATTCATCTTATCTTGAGCGCCTAGATTAGTCAGAACTTTGACAAAGCTGTCTGGATCTTTCTGAAAGGAAAGAAAGAGCAGTCCTGTATCGAACTGACCAGTAGTTTCGTCAATCCCGTCCGAGTAAGAGTAAGACCGACGATATATGGGTTTATCAACCTCCTTGGCCAGACGGACATGTGAATCCTCTGGCAACAGGTCCAAATCAACCTCATCAAACTCGTCTTTCTTGCCAAAAGGCGCTCCGCTATCTTTATAGCGGCCAAAAGTGTTTTCCTGCTCCTGCAGATTGGTCCGGTCCCAGGTCTCAAGGAACATCTGTATTCGGCGGACAGCCATGTAAGAGCCGCCCTGCATCCAGTCCTTGCTGTCGCACCAAATGACCTTGTCAAAATCTTTTTCCTTGGTCACATTGGCTGTGCCGTCCTTAAATCCAAAGAGATTACGAGGTGTTGACATCCGGTCTCCGATAGCAGCAAAGCCTGACTGACTCCACCTCATAGTGATGGCATTTCTCCCCTTGCGGACCAAATTGCGGACCGCATGAAAGGCCACCTGCTCATCATCTGCACAGGCTTGGATGACAATATCGCCACCAGTATATTTTTCTTTAAGCTGCTCCTTTGGAAAAGGCGGCAAATCCCGAAAAGCTTTAGGTCGTTTGTCTGATAAGCCCATTTTTTTCAGAAAAGAGGCTGATACCCCAAAGGTCAAGGTCAGTCGATAAGGGTTGAGACCGACAGTTTCTCCAGTGTCTGTTGGCGGCAAAAGAGCATTGGAATTATCTTTTTTGACCAATTCTCCATCTACCAGCTTCTCGCTATAGGCTGTCCAGTCCTTGAAGAGCTGGATAATGGTCTCCCTATCTGTCGTATGCAAATCCAACACAACAAAGTAGATATTCTTCTGCATCGGAGTTGTAATACCCGCCTGATGCTCTCCATAAAAGCTGATTTCTTCCTCACCGTCAGCGAATTTCTTATCTTCTTTCTCCTGATTAGCTAAAAAAGCAGATGCACCAGAGACACCCAGTGCAAGACCAGCGCCTCCAATCCCTGCTTTTTTAAGAAATTCACGACGATCCATCTTTTTATTAAACCATTTTTCGTCGTTTGTCATATGATTACTCCCCGTTTAGAATGACTCCCATTTGTGAAAGAGGCTCACCCAGTTTGGTCACAGCTTCTGCTAGCTCCTTGGTGTCTTCTTTTGTCAATTCTGTATAGAGCTTGTAGTTTTCCGAGTCAGTCATGTGCTTGTCTAAAAGACCGTTGACATTTTTAAACTCAAGTTCCAAAGTCTTGACAAGCTTCTCATCCTTGTCCTTAATCAATGGCTTGAAGAGCTCAAAAATCTTTTCTGCTCCTTCAATATTTGCTCGGAAATCATAGAGATCAGTATGAGAGAATACTTCTTCCTCACCTGTAATTTTGCTGGTCGCTACTTCATTGAGCAAGTCAACAGCGCCCGTCAACATCATATCCGGAGTCACTTCAACTGTTGCGATTTTAGCTTTTAGCTCCTTGATATCATTGACCAGCTGATCAGCATAGCTTTCAGTTCCTTTGGTCGTATTTTGCTCCCACATGATTTTTTCGATGCGGTGGAAACCAGACCAGCCTTCTTCGGTCTTGTTTTCATCCACATAGTCGACTAAGCGGAAGTCAATTTTAACGTCTGATTCACCAAAGCTCTCAGCAATCGGCTCCGAGCGCTCGTAGGCCATCCGGATAAGCGGATATTGCTTTTTAGCCTCATCAAGCTTGCCTTCTTTAAGGGTATCACGAAACTTCTCCGTATCTGTCAGGAGCTGATCAATTTGTCCTTGGACAAAAGATTTGTAATCCGCCGTCGCCTTGTCCAATTCTTTCTGATTGACAGCCGTTTGGCTGCTGGACGCTTGACTGCTTGAGCCAGTCTTGTTTGAAGAGTTGTTGGCTGCACAGCCAGTCAGTAAAATTGCCGTTGAAAATAGGACGATGCCAAGTTTTTTCATGGTGACTCCTTTGTTTTCTCTCCTAGATAGAGATTATTTCCTGTAAATTATACCAGTTTTTCTCTTATATTTCAAGAAATTGTCTGACAATTTAATCAAAAACTCTATATTAAGACCATTAAAGCAGCTCTTCTTTGATTTTTCCGATTTCCGTCTTTTTCAGCACCAAGTAAATCGTATCTCCCAGATAGAGGCGCGTGCTACCATTGACCGTTTGAGTCTTTCCCTTGTGGACATTCATGGTAATCAAGACCCCATCAGGCAAGTTTAGCTCATGCACCTGCCGACCAGCAATCTTTTCAGAAACAGGGATTTCAATTAAAGTTGTATCTCCCTGGTCCTCGATACTGTCTGGTAACATTTTTTCCAGCATGGCTTCATAGACTGGCGCTCCTTTTAGCAGATCCATGATAATGTAAGCAGTCAGAGTGACCAGTCCCAGCGGCATGAGATTACGGATGTCACCGACCATCTCTGTGACCAGAATCATGGCTGTCAGTGGAGCCTTAGAAATGGCACCGAAGTAGCCACTCATACCCAGAATAATGAAAATCGGAAATTGCTCCTGAGAAATCAAACCTAGCTGCAGACAGACCGCCCCCATTGCTCTGCCAAGCAGTGAACCCAGAGCAAGGATAGGCAGGAAAATACCACCTGGCAGCCCGCTTCCGTAACTCAGCATGCTCCAAACAAAACGCAGAACAAAAAACAAGAGCAAGGTTCCCACAGTATAATGACTAGCGGTCAAGGATAAAATCAACTGATTGCCCCCACCCAGCAAGTGAGGCAGGAAATAACCAATCGGAAGAATTAAAGCAAAGGCTAAAATAGGATAATAAGCTTCTGAAATTCGAAACAAGCGCCCCAAAAACTGGTAAACCTGTTGAATATTCAAAATGACTTTCTCATAAATATAGCCTGACAAGCCCAGCAGCAAGCCCATGACTAGGTAGATCCAGTACTGCTCCAGCTTCATGACCGGGATATTATCCGGCATCTCCAGCACTGGCGTCAGTCCAAACATGGAGAGTGAGACAAAGTTCGCAACTAGACTGGCCGCTAGCGTAGAAACCCAGAAAAAGCGTGAAAAATGGCGGTAAACTTCTTCTACCACGAATAGCAGTCCTGCGATTGGTGCATTAAAAGCTGCTGCTAAGCCTGCCGCCGCACCGCTAGCAATGAGCGCTCTCTCCTCAGCGGCACTCAAATTCAGAAATTTAGAGACGCCTTTGCCGCTCATAGCACCCAACTGAATACTTGGTCCTTCTCGACCCAACATCAGACCGCTTGAAATGGCTAAAATCCCCAATACAAATTTCTTCCAGAGAACACTCCACCAAGAAAGCGACATCAGGCCCTTCAGCTCTGCTTCGACCTGCGGAATACCTGATCCCTTGATATTTTTCTCCGACTTTACCCAGCGAGCGTTGAGCAAGACGATGAAAGCATAAAGGAACACCAAAGCCAGCAACCAAAGCATAGACTGCTGACTCCAATGGTAGACATCCTGCACTAAATGAAAGATTTTTTCAATCAGAAAGCGAAAAACGCCCACTACCAGTCCAGCAAAAATCCCAACTAAGACACCACGCAAAACCTGGGAAATAATTGAATGAGTTGCGAAATTAAATTCTCTCTTGATGTCGTCCTCACGTGAGCTAGCTTCTTTTGCCATTCCCAATCTCCTCTAAATATTTACTTTACCACTATTTTAGCACAAAGCAGGCCTGATAAACAGATGAAGTAAAAATTTCTTCTTTCAGTTTTCTTTTTTAAGGCTCTATACAAAAAAGTCTAGGAATTGTCCCAGACTTACTTATTTTCTTATTTAGCGCGCAAAGCTGCTTGAGTAATGTAGTTGTACGGTTTGTTGAAGTGTGGCAGGAAGAAAAGATCCAGCAAGGCCAATTTATCAATTGTAACCTTTTCCTGAATGGCCAATGAGAACATGTGAATCCCCATAGACATATCCTCTCTAGAAACCATCTGAGCCCCAAGAACTACACGCGTGTCCTTATCATAGACAATCTTAATTGTAACATCATGATGCTCAACCTTTTCAAGGAAAGTTGGTTTTTGAGTATCTTTAAACTCAACCACAGCTGGGCTATAACCAAAGCGTTTAGCTTTTTCTTCTGTCAGACCAGTTGAAACCATCTTCAAACCAAAGATTTCGATACCGTTAGAACCTTGAACACCATTAGACTCCAATTCATGACCGCAAGCATTATGAGCTGCTACGATACCAGAGCGCAGGGCGTTAGAAGCCAAAGCGATGTAATTTGTATCATTGATAGAGTTATCATAAACAGTTGCACAGTCACCGATTGCATAAACATCTTTGATGCTAGTTTCTTGCTTCTTATCCACCAAGAAAGCACCATTGCGGAATGTTTCCAACTTGCCAGCACCAAGACCAGTGTTTGGACGGAAACCAACCGCCAGAACAACCATATCTACATCATAGCTAGCCTTATCCGTTACAATACGTTCTACCTTGCTTTCACCTTCAATAGCCTGAACAGTTTGACCGAAGGCTAATTGAACACCATTGTCTTCAAGATTTTGACGCATCATTTCAGACAAGTCGTGGTCATAGTAACCTGCCAAGCAAGTATCCACAACATCAATCAGAATCACTTCTTTACCTAGGCGCTTGAAGGCTTCTGCCAACTCAACCCCAATGTAACCAGCTCCTACTACTGCCACACGTTCGATATGTTTGCTCTTGTCTTGCAATTTCTCAATAACATCTGCAGCATTTTGATACAATTTAACAAACTGCAGATTTTCCAAGGTTGACTTAAATTCGCGACTGTTAGGATCCATCTCAGCACCTTTAATCGGAGGCAGAATTGGCTGAGAACCTGTTGCCAAAATCAATTTGTCATAAGATTCTACATGCTCTTTACCGTCTACAATAGCTGTAACTTTTTTCGCATCATAATCAATTGACTCAACTGGTGAATTCATATAAACTTTTGCGCCTTTTGCTTCAAAAGTTTCTTTATCTGCATAAAAAAGTCCATCTGGCTTGCTGATTTGCTGTCCAATCCAAAGGGCCATTCCGCATGCCAAGAATGAAATGTTTGAGTTTTGGTCAAAAATAACTACTTCATTTTCTGCACCATAATTATCCAACATTGTATTAATACACGCTGTACCTGCGTGGTTTGCACCAACTACAACGATTTTACTCATAAGAATAGTCCTACCTTAATTTATAATTTACTAGACAAGTATATCATCTCCTGTGAGCGTTTACAAGAAATTTGCTCGAAATTTTCAAAAATTCTTATACAGCCTAAAAAGCTATACTACCGCTGTCTCATCGCTTCGAAAATACAGCTTTGTGCGAAAGTTAATTTTCTGAAAATATAACAATTTTAAGATTGTGAAACCGGTATCTTTTTGATATAATAAGGTCAGAGAGGTTAATTTTAGAAAGGTTGTGATAATGTGGACTTCGCTTCTCGCTCGCTTCATTTGATGGGGAGTACAATTTGCATCTCTCTCTATCATGAGCGAGCGGAAATACTCTTAGATGAGGTGGTCCAACTGCTTCATGTCTATAAAAATCGCTTCAGTGCCAATGATGAAGACTCTGAACTTATGACTATCAACCATTTGGCAGGAGTTAAAAGCGTCTCAGTTCATCCAGAGCTTTTTGAGCTGATTGAGCTGGGAAAATATCACAGCTTAGCAAAAGGCAGCCACTTAAATATCACAATCGGCCCTCTAGTCCAGACTTGGCGGATAGGATTTTCAGACGCCCGGCTCCCAAGTACAGAGGAGATTCAGCAAGTTCTGAGCCTGACTGACCCAAACTTGCTTGCACTGAATCCAGAAGACCGTAGTGTCTTTTTGGCTAAGAAAGGTATGAAGCTGGATCTAGGCGCTTTGGCTAAAGGCTATATCGCTGATAAAATTAAGGACTATTTTCTGAGTCAGGGAGTGACTTCTGCTCTTATCAATCTCGGTGGCAATGTTCTGACGATTGGGCAAAATGCAGTCAGCCAGCGCGCCTGGCGAATTGGCATCCAAAATCCCAAGCAGCCTCGTGGCAAGCACTCAGCTATCTTAGCTGTCACTAATCAATCAGTGGTCACATCAGGAATCTACGAGCGAACCCTTAGAGTTGAAGGGCAAAACTACCATCACATTCTGGACCGCAAAACAGGCTATCCTATCGAAAATCAATTGGCTAGTCTGACCATTGTTTCAGACAAGTCCGTAGATGGCGAAATCTGGACAACTCGTTTATTTGGCGAAAGTCCGACATCGATTCTGTCCCAGATTGAAGAGCAAGCAGGGATTGAAGCCTTGATTATCACCCAAGACAGTCAGCTCTTCTTCAGCTCAGGCCTTTTAGAGCAGATAATTCCTGCTTCTTAATTCAAAAGTGATAAATTTGCTGCCACACTAAGCGGTAACTCTATCGCTCTAGCTTTTATAAACATGCCCATTTAAAAACACCCTCTTTTTCTTCAGGTTTTTACTTGCCTTAAGAAAAATAAATGCACCTACGAGGGATTTGTATCTTCATTTCAGAAAGGAAATTTTATGTTAAAACTTATTGCAATTGTTGGAACAAATTCTAACCGTTCTACAAACCGGCAACTTCTTCAATATATGTCTAAGCACTTCGCTGACAAGGCTGAAATCGAGCTAGTAGAGATTAAAGATATCCCAATGTTTAATAAACCTGCTGACAGAAATGTCCCTGAGTTGGTATCAGAAATTGCCGAAAAAATCGATGCTGCGGACGGGGTGCTCATTGGAACACCCGAGTATGACCACTCTATCCCAGCTGTACTCATGAATGCTCTGGCTTGGCTTTCTTACGGAATCTATCCATTGCTGAACAAACCTGTCATGATCACTGGTGCTTCTTATGGTACACTTGGCTCCTCTCGTGCCCAATTGCAGCTCCGTCAAATTTTGAACGCTCCAGAAATCAAGGCAACTGTTCTTCCAGATGAGTTCTTGCTTTCACATTCTCTTCAAGCTTTTGATCAAAGCGGAGACTTGGTAGATCTTGACGTTGTCAAAAAATTGGATGCTATCTTTGATGACTTCCGTATCTTTGTCAAAATCACTGAAAAATTGCGCAACGCACAAGAATTGCTTCGCAAAGATGCTGAAGAATTTAACTGGGAAAAATTGTAAGATAGGAGACTGAAAGAATGAAATTTGTTGGAATTGTAGGATCAAACTACGAACAATCATATAACCGAAAATTATTGGAATTCATCCGTCGTCAGTTCAAAATTAAATTTGAATTGGAAGTCTTAGAAATCGATGAAGTCCCAATGTTTAACCAGGATGAAAAATGGGATGAAAGTTTCCAGTTGCGTTATTTGTATAACAAAATCACACGTGCAGACGGTGTCATCATCGCAACCCCTGAGCACAATCATACTATCAGCGCTCCTTTGAAGAGTGTCTTAGAATGGCTCTCTTACGAGGTTCATCCTTTCGAAAACAAGCCTGTCATGATTGTTGGTGCTTCTTACTACGACCAAGGAACATCTCGCGCTCAAGTTCACCTGCGTAAAATCCTAGACGCACCTGGTGTCAATGCTTACACCCTTCCAGGCAATGAGTTCTTGCTGGGCAAAGCCAAAGAAGCTTTTGACAATGATGGCAATATCACCAACGAAGGAACTGTGAATTTCCTTGAAACATGCTTAGATAATTTTATCAAATATGTAGAGGTCGTTTCAAAATTGAAAAAACCAAAACCAATTGAACCTGAAGACTTAGACTGCGGAAAACCAATCGCTACGACAATTACGGAAGTTGATCCAGATGATCCAGAATGGGTAGAAAAAGTCGCAGCAATCACTGGCGCTGTTTCAGGTGATACTTATGTCAAACTGGACCATGGTATCTTGACTGTTAATCAAATTGATATGTTCTTAAAAGCTATGCCATTTGAATTGACATACGCTGACGATAACAACCAGTTCCTTTACTACAACAACGCCCACCAAGATCCAGACACCATGTTTGCCAAACGTGTGCCACCTCAATCAGGTAGCCGCATGTCAACCGTTCATGGTTCTCTTCCACCAGCTCGGATGAAGAATGTAGAGTGGGTTATCGGAACACTTCGCAACGGAAACCAAGAATACGTACGTACAATCGTCCCAGGTTCACCTGCAGGCGTTATCAATACCCACAACTACCAAGCTATGTACTATCCAGACGGATCATACGCAGGTATCAATGAAATCGTCTTTAATTTCCAACCATGGCTTGACTGGTACTTAAAAGAGACTGGCCAACGTTTGGTTGGAGGCAGCGGACCATTTGCTCCTGCCGGAGGTCATGGAGACGCAGACGCTACTTCTGGTGCTTCTGATGCTGGAGGCGATGGAGGTCATGGAGACGGAGGAGCTGATGCAACTTCAGGTGCTAGCGCTTAATTACCTTACAAACTAAAAAGAATGGATCATAAGTCCATTCTTTTTTCGCTTTATTTCATTTCCTTGAAAGCTGCTTCTGCATCAGCATTACTGATAGCTCCAAACTGGATTTTACCGATTTTCCCTTGACTGTCAATGAGGAATTCAGTCGGGATACTGCGGATCTGATAGGCTTGGAAAATTTCTCCTGAAGTATCAAATAGAACTGGTACATCTTTATAACCTTGTTCTTGAAACCATTTTGGAAATTCCTCGACAGACTTCTCTCCTTGGAGACCTGGTGCTACAACTGTCAAGATTTCAAAATCACGATCTGTTTTACCAGCCAATTCGACCAATTCTGGCATACTCTTCTTACAAGGTCCACACCAAGAAGCCCAGAATTTTAGATAAACTTTCTTGCCTTTGTAGTCAGAAAGTTTGACTGTTTTTCCATCCATAGACTGCAAAGTAAAGTCAGGCGCCTCTTGACCGACAGCTGCTTGGGCGACTGTACTTGTCTGAGCAACTTCGCTAGATGAACTACTGGTTGTAGGCATAGTCATAGGCTTCTCTTCCTGTTCTGAGCAGGCTGCCAAAAAGGCTACAGCTGACACAGTTGCTAATAATGTAACGAATTTTTTCATATTTCTTTCTCTCCTTTTATCCAAAAAGTCCAGACAGGGCATTAAGCTGTCCTAACATCAGCAGAATTCCCATCAGAATAATCAGGGCTCCGCCGATTTTCTTCATCAGACCCATATAAGGCTTGATTTTATTAAAATACTGCATAACAAAGCTAGATGCCAAAGCTAGGATTAGGAAAGGCAGAGCCATTCCTAAAGTGTAAATCAAGGTCAAAATTGCTCCCTGAAAAGCACCATTTCCACCCGAAGCTGCTAAAGCCAGGACTGAGCTGAGAATCGGACCGATGCAGGGAGTCCAACCAAAGCTAAAGGTAATCCCCAGTAAGAAAGCAGACCAAAAATGATGTTTCTGACCGTTCTTTTTGAAAGTCAAGCTCTTTTGAATCTGTAACTGACGAATATTAATAAGCTCCATCTGATGCAGACCTAGCAGAATGATGAGGCTGCCCATCACATAACGAAAGGTCGGACTGTAAATAATAGTTCCTAAAAATCCAGCTCCAAAGCCAAGCAAAAAGAAGACTGTCGAGATGCCTGCAATGAAAAAGAGCGTTCTGACCATGCCTTGCCAAGCAAGCTCCCGGCCAAATACTTTTAGGGTCTTGACCTCCTTGTCATCCAATAAAATGCCAATATAAACCGGCAACAAAGGAAAAATACAAGGGGAAAAGAAGGACAAAATACCAGCTAAAAAAACTGACACAAAAAATAAAGGTGATTCCATTTTCTCTCCTCTAACTACTTACGTAGAAAATACATTCACTTATCATTATAAATGAATCTTATAGATTTTTCACAAATCGGCTACGGTAATTTTCTTGCAAACTCATGAGACTAGGAAAAGAGAAAATTTCGCTTGATGAACAGCAAAACCAGTACAGTTTTTTCAAACAGTAAAAAGCCGGAGAAAGTTCTACCGGCTTGAATATTTTAAAACTTAATAGACCTAATCATCTGTAACTAGCGGCAAATAAAGACTAATCTGGGTAAATTTATCTGGTTCGGACTGGATTTCCATATGGTAGTCGTCTCCAAACTGCAATCTTAAACGTTGATCAACATTTTTCAGGCCGACACCACCTAAGCGAAGGAGAGTCGCATCCATAGAGGTGTTGACATCAAAGCCGCGGCCGTTATCATAGATAGACAATATCAGTTGTCCTTCTTCTACTGCCGATGTCACTCTAATCATGCCTTGTCGGTCAATTTCCTTGATACCATGGTAGATGGCATTTTCAACCAAGGGCTGTAGTACCAGCTTGGGCAGTTTATAATCAGCTAGAGATTCATCCTCTTCAATCTCATACTGGAGCTTATCACCATAGCGCTGCTTCTGGATAAAGAGATACTGACGAACGTGATCAATCTCATCTTTGAGAGCAATCTGTTCATGTCCTTGATTGAGCGCCAAGCGGAAATATTGAGCGAGTGATTTTGTTACCTCAACAACACGTTTGCTGTCATTAAACTCAGCCATCCAGACAATCGTATCCAAGGTATTATAAAGGAAATGGGGATTGATTTGAGCTGAGAGAGCTCGGAGCTCATAGCGGCGGACATTTTGTTCTTCAGCCTTGACAGCTTCCATTAGTTGTTCAATTTGGTCCAGCATTTTATTGAACTGCTGAGCCAAGTCAACCAACTCTGGAGAACCCTTAGCTTCCGCTCGCAGATTTGAGTCGCCTGCTCCAATCTTCAGAATAACTGCTTGTAGATTCTGGAGAGGCTTAATCCACAAACGCAGGACAAACCAAATACCAGTTAAGCACATCAGGAGTGCTAAAACACCCATTCCCACAAAAGAATAAAGCATCTGTGACTGAAGCATTTGCAATTGCTCCAAAGAGGCAACGCCAATTAAAGTCCAGTCGCTGTCTGCGATATCAATCTGATAGACAAACGCCTGCTTCTGGTCTGCGTAACCGTCCTTGACCGAGATATAGGACTGCATAGCTTTCATTTCCTGACTAGAGGAATAAACACTCTTCTTAGGATGATAGACAAATTCATGCTGGCTATTGACAATAAAGCTAAAACCCTTCTTTCCTAGCTGAAGCCGATCCAGATAGGCTTTGAGACTCTTATAGCCGATATCCAAACGTAAAACACCGAGATTCTGCCCTGCTTCATCTACTACTTCCTGAGTGACAGAAACAACCCACTTCTCCTTCTCTGATGACAGAGATTCTTTCCGAGCAGGAGTCAAGACAGGCATGGCCCTGGTATGGATAGCTTCCTGATACCATTTTTCATTCATCATATCAGAGGATGTCTGCATGCTGATTTGAGAATCTGTTGAGACCACGCGCCCGTCCTTGGTAACCAATACTGCCGACACCAAATCCGGATCTGTTTCAATGATGGTTTTCATCAAAGCCTGTACTGACCTTTCACTACTTTCTTGATTCTGAGCAAACTTCCGAATCGTTTCTTCCTTGCTCAGTGTAGATGTAGTTTGCTTTAATTTCTGCAAATAGGAAGCAATGAACTGTCCGCTTTGCTCCATGCTATTTCGCGTCGTCCGCTCTGTCAGCTGCCTAATAGTCCCCGAGCTAGTCTGATAGTAAAGACTCCCAACAAACCCCAAGAGTAAAAGAACCAGCAGAAAAATATAGACAATCAACTGGATAAGAAGCGGATATCGTTTCATTTCTCCTCTCCTTTTTTAAACTGTCGAGGTGTCAGCCCGACCACCTGCTTGAAACGCTGAGAAAAATAGTTCATATCTTCAAAACCTACCTGCTCTGCTATTTCATAAATCTTCAAATCTGTAGTCAGGAGTAAGAGTTTTGCTTTTTTCATCCGCTCTTGGATCAGATAATCTTGAAAGGGCAAGCCTAGTTCTTTTTTGATAAGAACACTTAGGTAGGACGGACTAAACCCCAATTGGAAAGCCAAACTTTTCAGGCTTAATTCTGAATCAGCTAGACGCGCATGAATCGCCTCTTCCAACTCAGAGCGCTGTCCCTGATCGACTAAGTTTTGAATCTGGGCTCTTTTGCGTTCTTTATCAAGCTTGGTCTGCACCTTGGCCAACATTTCCTCAACATCATCCTTGGAAAATGGCTTGAGAAGATAGTCATCTGCACCGAGCTTAATGGCCGTCCGAGCATAGTCAAAATCATCATATCCCGTCAGAAAAACGATATGGCACTTAGGAGCCTGGTCTCTGACTAGCTTGGCCAGTTCGAGACCGTTCATCTGTGGCATGTTGATATCGGTCAGCAGGATGTCAGCAGGATTTTCCTGAAATTTCTGCCAAGCTTCTATTCCATTTTCAGCCTGGGCAATAACTTGCATACCAAACTGCTCATAGTTTACCAAGGACGCAATCCCCTGTCTTACCAGATACTCATCCTCTACAATCATAATTGAATACACAAGATTCAACTCCTTATTTATACTGGATTTATTATAGCAAATTTTCAATCAAAATGCTCTTAAACATAATCCAAAAGATAGCCGTAGCCCTTCTCCTCCATCTCAGCTTTTGGAATGAACTTAATGGACAGACTATTGATGCAATAGCGCAAGCCGCCCTTGTCCTTAGGGCCGTCTGTGAAAACATGGCCCAGATGTGAATTTCCAACTCGGCTACGAACTTCCGTCCGTGTCATGTTGAAACTCTTGTCTTCTTTGTAAGTCGCAACATCTGGACTGATAGGACGTGTGAAACTCGGCCAACCGCAGCCTGAGTCAAACTTATCCTTTGATGAAAAGAGAGGCTCTCCCGTCACCACATCCACGTAGATACCAGCATCGAACTTATCCCAATAGCGGTTAGAAAAAGCCCGCTCTGTATCATTCTTTTGTGTGACTGCGTATTCTTCTGGCGAGAGTTTAGCCTTAATCTCTTCATCGCTAGGCTTAGGATAGCGACTAGCTTCGATAACAGGGTAAGCAGCTTGATTGACATCGATATGGCAATATCCATTAGGATTCTTTTTTAGGTAATCCTGATGATAATCTTCTGCCTTGATAAAGTTTTTCAGAGCTTCTTTTTCGACAGCTAAAGGCTTATCGTATTTCTTAGCAACCTCATCAAAGACCTGATTAATAGTCTCAAGATCAGCTTCGTCCGTATAGTAGACGCCTGTCCGATACTGGGTACCCTGATCATTTCCCTGCTTGTTTTTAGAAGTTGGATCAATAATGCGGAAATAGTGAAGCAGAATTTCTTTTAGCGAAATTTTCTTGGCATTGTAAGTAATGTGAACAGTCTCAGCATGACCAGTTTGGGAAACTAATTCATATTTGGTCGTGTCACCCTTACCATTTGCGTATCCCGACACTGCATCGATTACACCTGGCACACGAGAAAAGTACTCTTCTACTCCCCAGAAACAGCCGCCAGCCAGATAAATCTCCCGCTTGTCTTCTTCCTTGACATCTTCTGTCTTTTGTTTGGCTACCGCTTCTGTCTTGCTCATTGAAGCTTTCTTGATCTGTTCAGGTGACGATTGCTTACCATTCCCCGCAATCACATAGACCAGTCCAAAGCAGACAAGCAAGCCAAGCAGAACCAGAAGAATCTTCCATTTTCCTTCCATGTTTATTGCTCCTTTTTACTTGATTTCTTTCAATGTTTTCTCAATATCTTCCTTGCTCATGTAGCCAATATGCGTCTTGGCAAGAGAACCGTCGCTGCCTACGAAAAGTGCAGATGGATAAGAGCGAATCCCGTATTCTTTCAGCAATTCACCCTTGGTGTCCATGAGAACTGGGAAGTCTTTATAATCCAAAGATTTGTACCATTCCTTGAAGTCATCGGCAGACTTTTCTCCATTAAAAGTCGGAGACACCACCGTCAGGACAACATAATCTTTTCCTGACTGCTCCTTAGCCAAATCATTGGTATCACCAAGTGTAGATAGACAGATAGAGCACCAAGAAGCCCAAAACTTAAGGTATACTTTCTTGCCTTTGAAATCAGATAACTTGTAGGTCTTGCCGTCCACACCTTGCAGGCTAAAGTCTTTTGCCATCTTGGTAGATTGCCCAGAATCAGCTTTTGTTTGCATATTGCTTTTATCACTTTTAGAAACTTCTGAGTTCATCTTCTGATTTGAACAGGCTCCCAAAAAGCCGACACAAAGCAGACTGATAGTCAATATTGATAACTTCTTCATTGTTTTCTTTCCTTTCAAAATAAGGAGAAAGCCGACAAAACTGACGACTTTCTTTCCTATGGTGGAATTCTTATTTGTCAGATGACATTTCGGATGAATCTTTCATGTCATCCTTCATGCTCGAATCGCTTGATTTCATATCATCTTTCATGTCAGACTTACTGTCGGACATCATAGAAGAGTCCTTCATGTCATCCTTTTTCATTTTATCATCAGACATGCTGGAGTCTTTCATATTCTCCTTCTTCATATCGTCTTTTTTCATATCATCTTTCTTCATCATGCTACTGTCATCCGTCTTCTTCATATCAGAATCTGATTTTTGATTAGAGCAGGCTGCTAGGACAAAGATACTAAGTGCAGCGATTGTAAGTGTAGTGATTTTTTTCATGATGTGTCTCCTTTAATTATATAATTTTTATCCAAATAATGATGCTAAGGCGTTTAAATTTCCAAGCATTAGCAAAATTCCCATGAGAATGATGAGTGCTCCGCCGATTTTCTTAAGCGTTCCCATATAAGGTTTGAGTTTTGCAAAGCGCTGTAATACCCAGCCAGAAGCCAAAGCCATTGCTAGAAATGGAAGCGCTAATCCAAGTGTATAAACCAACATAAGCAAGCCTCCCTGAAGAGCGCCGTTACCTCCAGAAGCTGCAATTGCTAAAACAGAACTCAGAACAGGTCCCACACAGGGCGTCCAACCAAAGCTAAAGGTAATCCCCAAGAGAAAAGCGTTAAGAAAGTCACTTCTTTTACTATTCTTTTTAAGTTGGATGCTCTTTTGCTTTTGCAGCTGCTGGATATTAATGATTCCCATCTGGTGGATTCCCAGTAGAATGACAAACCCGCCCAAAAAGTAGCGAAACCAAGGGGCATAGAGGACTTGCCCTAGCGCGCCAGCTCCGTAGCCTAAAACTAAGAATACAGTTGATAAGCCAGCTATAAAGCAGAGCGTCTTAGCTAGACCATACCAGGAAATGTCTTTTCCCATAAACCGAACCGTTTTCGGATGTTCTGTATCCAGCAAAATCCCCACATAGACTGGCATCAGCGGTAAAATACAGGGCGAGAAAAAAGAGAGAATCCCCGCCAGAAAAACAGAAATAAAGAACAAAAAACTTGTTGCCATTTAAAAAACCTCTCTATCAATTTCTGACTCTAGTATAAAATAAAAATCTCCCTAAAAATAGGGAGATAGATTTGAAAAAACTTGAATTTGATGTTATATTGCTTGAGATTTCTGGATTTGGCAAAAACATCCACCACATTGTGGCGTATGTCATCTATTAGCTTTCTATCTCAAAGCGCTCACTCTTCTGCTTATTTGGCAAAAAGAGAGAAAGTAGGATTCCAACTAGAGCTGGCACCAACCAAGGCAGGGAAGTCTGAGCAAACGGAAGGGCATTTACAATATCACTTACCTTTGTAATATTGAACTGCTGCCCAAGAATGCCCGCAAAGGAAATCACAGTCACTGCTGCTACTGTCAATTGCATACCGATTTTGGATAGTGGCAAGAATTTATTGACAATGACAATCAGTACGATAACAATGGTAATTGGATAGAGAATTTGCAAGACTGGAACAGAATATTGGATAATGGCATTGAGGCCAAGATTGGCAATCGCAAATCCAATCAAAGTAAAGACAGTTGCGTAAACTTTATAAGATACCTTAGGGAAAGTTTTATGGAAGAATTCCCCAGTCGATACAATAAGTCCCGCAGTTGTTGTAAAACAAGTCACAGTAACCATAGCTGCAAGGAAAATCTGTGCTGTAGGTCCAAAGATAGCCTGTGTCGCCTGCGATAGGACATAAACACCTGGATTGCCTTTGGCAATAATCTCGGCTGGAACTGGGAAATGATTGCCCAGAAAAGCCAAACCGATATACATGGCGCTAAAACCCAAGGCTACCATCAAACCAACAACCCAGATGGTTAAAACATATTCCTTTTTATTCTTGAAACCTAGCTGGTTAAGAGTTGTTACCGCAATGACACTGAAAGCCACAGAAGCCAAGGCATCCAAAGTGTTATAACCTTCCAAGAACCCTTGCCCAAAAGCTGACGCAGAATAAGCTTCCGCAGCCTGCTGAGGTGTCGTTGTTCCGTATTTCAAAGCTCCTAGAATGACTAAGATGATGATCAAAACTGCAAAAACCGGCGTCAGAATACGTCCAATTCGATCCAAAATCTTAGATGGATTCAAAGAAATCAGATAAGCAGCCGCAAAGTAAAGGGTCGTGAAAACAATCAACCCGATACCTGTCATATTTTTAGACAGCATAGGAGCGATACCAACTTCATAGGCCACCGTCGCAGTCCGCGGGATAGCAAAGAAGGGCCCGATTGACAGATACAAAGCTACAAGATAGACAATAGCAAACCAAGGCGCAATCTTCTGAGAAATCTCGTGGATATAGCCCTTAGGATTGAGCGTTCCAATAATCAAAGTCAGAACAGCAAGTCCAACCCCAGACAGAACAAATCCTGCAATAGCTGGCCAAAAATGCTGGCCAGATAATGTCCCAAGCGAGGGCGGAAAAATCAAGTTCCCAGCACCAAAAAATATTCCAAATAAGAGCAAGCCTGTCAAGGCACCTTTTTTAATCACAGGAATCTCCTTTAAATTTTTTCATGCCTTATCATTATATACGGAAATGGCCCGCTCCGCAAGACTTTTAACTTTTTCAGAATATTGATTCAAATCAAAAAAATATATGATTTAAATCGAATCATTTATCTGGAATTTTGAGCAAATTCCTCGCTTATTCACAGATTTTTTGGAGATTTTGAATGTTATAAAACGAAATAACGCTTTTTGTTTTAAATCGTATTCTGCTAACCCCACTATTACCTATATTTTAGATAGTTTCCTTTATTTAAACGGACACACTCTACTGTTGATTAATTCATGAAAAACGCAATCTTGTACTTCTCGATTCAAAACAAAATAAAAGAGATTTTTCAAGGTGAAAAGGTTGAGACATCCTATCTCAACCTTTTAAAAATGGCTATAAATCATTTAGCACTCTTTATACATCGCTAAATCTTCGGTACTTAATTTCGAATTCAAAAAAGTTCTTCTCTTGCAGCATATGGAAAATATCTCGATAAGCCTCCTCATCAAAGTGGTCTCCCAAATACAGGATTTCAAAGCTTAATCCTTCATATTCCAGAAAGGCATTGGTCGTTCGAAAGCCGTTATGCTTATAGAAATCCATACGTGCTTGACGTTGCTCTAAATTATCACATTCTTCATCGACACGTTCTACCTCAAGAACCATGGTCTTTTGATAAAACTCTGTCAGTTTATGAATAATTTCTCCCCCATAGCCATGGCTGCGAAGGTGCGGCATAATCGCAAAGAAGCTGACATAGAACATTTTTTCGTTATAAACTGCAAAAGCAAAACCAACAAATTCTTCCTCATTGTAGAAGGCAAAGAAATGAGACCGCTTATCGTTTGTATAACGGAGAAATTCGCTGATAGGCACCCATTCCTCTACAGGAAAAGCCTCGCGGTTTAAGGCCTCAACCTTATCCAAATCGGGAAATTCTGCTGTAATAATTTGACTAGTTAAAGACATTGCTACCTCACTTTGCTTAATATTCTAGCAGTTGTCAAAAAATTTAGCAAGCATTATCAAGCTTCTTCTGCTTTTTTAGAAAATTGACTCTGATAGAGGTCATAATAAAATCCTTTATCAGCCAAGAGGCTCTCATGATTACCTTGCTCGATAATCTGACCATCCTTGAGCACCAAAATCTTATCCGCTTCTTGAATGGTCGACAGTCGGTGGGCAATGACAAAACTGATCCGACCCTGCATGAGTGTCTTCATAGCTTTCTGAATCAGGAGCTCCAGCCGTGTATCGACAGACGAGGTCGCTTCATCCAAAATCAAAATCTTAGGATTAGCCAAAAGAGCCCTCGCAATCGTAAGCAACTGCTTCTGACCAAGTGAGATATTGCTGGATTCTTGGTTCATTTCCATATTGTAGCCGCCTGGCAAGGTACGGATAAAATGGTCCACATTAGCTGCCTTTGCTGCCTCTACAATTTCTTCATCAGTGGCTTGCAGATTACCAAAACGAAGGTTTTCCTTGATAGTCCCTTCGTAAAGCCAAGCATCCTGCAGCACCATACCAAACTGTTTGCGATAGTCCTGACGGGACAGATGGCGAATGTCATGCCCATCCACAGTAATCGCGCCTTTGGTCACATCGTAGAAACGCATGAGCAAATTAATCAGCGTGGTCTTACCAGCACCAGTCGGACCTACAATGGCGACCATTTCTCCAGGTTTGACCTCCAGATTGAAATTCCGAATAAGCGGCTTGTCTGCTACATACTGGAAGTCCACATCCTTGAAGCTAACCTGACCTGTCAGATCTTGCTCCAGCTTTTCTGCCCTATCATTGACTTCGTCTGCTTCGTCCAGCACTTGGAAAATCCGGTCCAAAGAGGACTTGGCACTCTGTAGCTGACCTGCTAGCTGAGTTAGGTTTTGAATAGGCTGGTTAATCTGCCAGACATATTGAACAAAAGCCTGCATATTCCCGACTGTCAGGCGCCCAGCAATAACCTGAAGGCCACCCAGCAGAGCCAGCAAGAGGTAGGTCAGATCTGAAATAACATTCAAAACAGGCATCATCAAACCAGAAATAAAGCTGGCTTTAAAACCTACTTTCTGCAGGTTTTGCGTAATTTGACGAAAATCTTCCTGAGAGCTTTCTTCTCTGACATAGAGCTTCAAAATATTAAAACCAGTCAGATTTTCCTGAACAAAGCCATTCATAGCTCCCAGTGCATCTGCCTGCTGTTTAAAGTAAGGCTGGGATTTCTTCACGATAAAGCAAGCACTAAGGTAGGTAATCGGAATCGAAACAACCACAATTACTCCCAGTTGCAAATTGAGCACCAATACCATGACGATAACCAAGATCAGAGTGAAGACTGCATTGATAACCTGCAGAAAAGACTGCTGCAAGGCATTTGAAACAGCTTCGACATCGCTGGTAAAACGCCCTAGCAAGTCACCAAACTGATGCTTGTCAAAGTAAGAAACGGGGATACGATTAATCTTATGGCTAAGTTCATTGCGCAAGTCACGAATGGTAGCCTGCACTGCATTGGTCATAAAGAAATTAGAATAGTAAGAACCGATTTCATAAAAAATCGCCCGCACAAAATACAAGACCATGACCCAGCCAACATAGGACACATTAATCTGGGCACCAGCTACTCCCTTTGCCATATCCAGCAAATTATTTGTCAGTTCAGTAATGGCTAAACCTAAGACAAAGGGTTCGACGACACTCATAACGACGCTGAGGATTTTGAGGAAGATCGCAAAGGCGACTGCAAATTTATAAACTTTTAGGTAGCTCCACAGACGAGCAAAACTTGATGTGTTTTTCATGTCAGTCTCCTTTCTATTCCTCTGTCAAAGCTTGATTTTTCAGCTGTGAATCCGCAATTTCACGATAGATATCGTTGGTTTCCATCAACTCTTCATGCTTCCCGCGTCCAACGATTTCACCCTGATCCAAGACGATAATTTGGTCAGCGTCCATGATGGTTCCCACCCGTTGGGCTACAATCAGCACCGTTGCCTGACCTGTCACTTCCTTGAGGCGACGACGAAGCACCGCATCTGTCTTATAATCTAGAGCAGAAAAAGAGTCGTCGAAGATATAAATTTCCGGCTTTTTGACCACCGCGCGGGCGATAGAAAGCCGCTGCTTCTGCCCACCGGATAGATTGCTGCCTCCCTCAGCCAGATGAGTCTCAAAACGCTCTTCCCGACTCTCGATAAAGTCCTTGGCTTGAGCTACATCAGCCGCCTGACTCAGTTCCTCTTGGCTGGCTTCTTCCTTTCCGTAGCGTAGGTTCGCTGCGATAGTTCCAGTAAATAGCAGAGCCTTCTGCGGAATAAAGCCAATCTTCTGACGCAGTGCCTTCAGATTGTATTCACGGACGTCCACACCGTCCACTAAAATCTTACCTAGTGTTACATCGTAAAAGCGCGGAATCAGCTGTACCAGCGTAGACTTACCAGAACCAGTTGAACCGATAAAGGCAATAGTCTCACCCGGCTTAGCCTTGAAGGAAATATTATGCAGCACAGGACTCTCCGTCTCACCTGGATAAGCGAAGGTTACATTGTCGAACTCCAGATAACCCTGCGTCTCTGTCTCGGTTACACCATCTTCATTAGGATTGATTGAAATGGGCATGTCCATGACTTCCTTGAGCCGCTGGCTCGATACCGCCGTCCGAGGATACATAGTAAAGAGATTGGCCAGGAAGAGGAAGGATAGCAGGGCGTGAAAGCTGTATTCGATAAAGGCAACGAGATTTCCGATTTCAAGACTGCCGTCCCGCAAAGGATCTAGGGCAAACCAGACAATGGCCACAATCATCGCAATAATAATCTGCACAAAGAGCGGCTCAGTCAGACCAGTCAGCTTAAAGAGCTTATTGGAGTTTTGCGCATAGACCTCATTTTCGTCAGCAAAACGCTTCTCTTGAAATTCCTCTCTTGCAAAAGCTCGAATAACGCGCAGACCAGTCAGATTTTCCCTCACGTACTGGTTAATCTTATCAAGGGTCTTCTGCTGCTTTTCAGACAAGGGCTTGGTTTTAACCGCCACATAAATGACCACGACAGCCAAGAAAGGCACTGAAACAGCTACAATCCAGGCTAGAGATGGGCTGGTCAGAAAAATCATGAGAATACTGGACAGCATCATCATGGGAGTAATGACACCCATTTTCAGGGTTTGCTCTGCAAACTGCATGAGTACAAAAGCATCCGAGGTCAAGCGCGTGACCAAAGAGGACACACCGATTTGCTCATACTCATGATGAGAATACTCTTGCAGCTTGGCATAGAGATCATTGCGCATGTCCTGCACCATGGTCGTCGTTAGCTTCCCAGCCGCATAAGCCAGAACGATTCGCCCCAGCACTCCTAAGATAATAACGCCAAACATGACCCAAGCCCAGAAAAAGAGCCGATCTGTCTGCTTAGGATTGATTCCCTCATCAATCATCCGAGCCAGCACCGTTGGCAACCCTAGATTGACAATCACAAAAAAGATTGCCGCAACAAAGTCCAAGACCAGCCACTTAGGATATCTCTTCAAATAAGACCAAATGTATAACATAACTCCTCCTTCACCATCTATTCAAAAATAACTCACTCTAAAGCACTCAGTGCCTTTAAAACACAGAAAAGAGCGCGCAAATGCACGCCTTAATATGAATATTATAACAAAAATATGAAGGAGGGTAAAGGTCATTTTAGACTTTTTTCTGCTTATCATCAGCCTCATAAATGACTGTCAGAAGCAAACTTCCTGAAAGCAGACCAGCTACAGTTTTAATTGCTTGACTTATATAGAAAAACAAACCTAGTTTTCACTAGGTTCGTCATTTCTTATCTGCAAGAAGGTCTGAATTTAAGAGTAATTCAAGCTCTGCCCTAACATTTCAGACTTGCAACTTTGCAGACTAGTTGACAATCTCAAACCAATCACTTCTGGTTTTCAAAGATTGATTTTCTGAAATCTTTGGTTTGATCGAGGTAAGCTTTGAAGACTGCTTTTTTAAGCTTGTGGACAGCACTGTCATGTTCTGGTTTATAGCCGCTCCAAGAATACCAATTGTCATTTGCATCTTTGAGAACTGCTTCATCCATCAAGGATTGCAACTCTTCAACAGTACTTATAGTCTTGGTAGCAAAGCTTGTCCATGGTTGTCTTGTATCATCAAATGTGACTTTGTTCAGACTATCGAACTTGTTTTTACGTTCTTCATACATAGCTTTCTTAAAATCAGTCCAATTATGAAATTGACCATTGAAGACCTTGCGTAAAACTAAGTCGTCTGTTACCAGACCTCTGGTCTTACCATAGATACTGATTGTTTTTCCATTTTGCTTGGCATCATCTTCATATTGATTAGAGATATAAGGGACCATACCATCTTTGAAGCCCTTGGCTGCCAGAAGCTCATAAGCCATACGCCGTCCCATAAGATCACCAGGCGTTCCTTTTTCACTGCTTAAAGCCGAATAAATCGGAGAGAAGAGTTTAATCGTATGGTAGCCATTTCTTTCTACATCACCATTTTTGTACTCACGCGCTGAAAGAATATCATTTTCAATGAGACTGTCGAATGAGTTTAATTTTTGCGCATCCGCCATTGTAATATTTTTTATCACATTCGTTGCGTAAACATCATTTCCATCCGCATCTCGGACATATTTATTATCGATTTTTCTTAGCTCGTTCACTTTCTGCACATCGGACAGGCGGCTCACGATTGACATCCCTTCTAGGTACTCCAACATATAAATGACATCAAACATGTTGTGAACATAGTTTTTCAAATCATCCGCATTTTGGAAACGTTTAGTTGGATCAAGGACTTGCAAACGAGATTTTTCAGTCGCATCATTCTTGTCATATTTGAGAATTGAGTTGACCGTGATTGTCGCATCATCCGGATGATCCGGTGCTTGCAACAAGCCCTTAGCGAAGAATTCTGGACCAAGTCCGCTTCTTCTTCCATATCCGCCTAAATAGATCTCATTATCAGAATCATGCGTCATTTCATGGGTATAGGTAATGGCTCCGTCCTTGTCCAGCATCCGATAGCCCATGTAGTAAACACTGTCCCCAGTAGCGTAAGCTCCGTGCTTATTGTGTACGACCTTGTTTCCAACAGGTCCAAAGAAATACTTCATAGCCGGATTAGAACTGTCAAATTGCGCCTCTACTGTAGCCTTGTCAACAGTAGTATCATCTCCGAACTTATAGGCATCATAGACCAAGATATTTCGATAGAGCTTTTCACGGCCTTGCTCGTCTAATATTCTATACCAATAATCATAATGGTCGCGTTGACGTTTTGCAGTTTCCTGAGCATTATCCTCAACAAACTTATTGAGTTCTGCTCCTGCTCTGTGCTCATTATTTCTATATCTGTCATAGGCACCAAAACCAAGACTGGATATAGTCGAGATGACAAAGACTGATCTTTCAGGCATTGTCAGCAAAGGAAGGACCATATTTCGGTATTTCCAAGTGTCGCTGGTAATTCGATCATACACCCCGATAGAATATTTGCTACCAGCCTGCTCTTGTTTGACCCTCACTTCATCAATAGCTGATTTTTCTTCAACGATATAAGCCTTGGTTTGCTCTTTGAACCATTGATTATTTGTTTTGTTTGGTAAAAATACCTCTCGGTAATTGGCAAGCGTGCTGAACAAATCTTTTGTTGCATTATTGTTTGCTAGGCTGATGCTATAAGCATCTACGTTGTTCTTGGCCAAAAGATTGTTAAAGCCAGATTTACCTAATTCAATGATTGTGTCTAGCGGTGATACGTTGCCCTTACCAAAGAAATCCATGTGGTACATGACTAAGTCTTTGATATTCACGTCACCATAGTTAAAGTTGTACCAGCGTTCTAAATAAGTCAGACCTAGAAGCAAGGCTTCCTTGTTGCGTTTGATTTTATCAACGACGTAACCATTAATCGTTTGATTTTCGCTGGCAATGACTGCATCGGCAGACAACAGTTTTTCCAGTGTATTTGCTAGATTTTCCTTCGTTTTGGCAAACTGCTCTTCTAAGTATAATTCCGTCAGTGAAACGCCTGAAGAAATACCTAGGGTGTTTCTGATAGCCTCTGACTGATAATCAACTGCTCTCAAATCAGGCAAAACTTCATTAATGATTGAACTATGACTATGCAAGAATTGATTTGGCGTATAGATTAGACCTGTATCGCCCACACGGTATTCAGCTACCTTACTAAAGTCAGATTGGTAGGTGAGATCTAGCTTTTCAGATGAATGATCTTTATAATGAAGTAAGAGCTTATTAGCCGCCTCTTTATGCGAAGCGATATCTGTAATCACTTCATTATCCTTCATCATGACTGCAGATAAGACTTCTTTTTCAAACAAAGCGCTATCTTCTTTTACCAGATTACCGTATTTGACAATGGTTGCCTTATCATAAAACGGCAGTAATTTTTCAATATTCTTATATGCTAAAGCTCGACTGGCTTGATAGTCTTTAACCTTAGAAAAATCACTTTCTTTATTAGTGCTAGTCAGCAAAGTTTCGACTTTCGGTACAGAAAGAGAGTTAATTTCAGATTTCTTGCTTGCAATTTGAGAAGGATCAAGGATTGTTCCTCTCTCTTCGAGTGATTCCTTGGTGACAACCTCATCCTTTTCAAGAGTCACTTTGTAGACTCTGTTGTCTTTGTTGCTATACGAGTCAGTTATCCTCATTCCTCGATAGTGATAGCCACTAATCGCATTCCCGTTCATAACATTGACATCGCTAAGAACATTGTGCAATCTTCCAGCATGTCTCTCTTCGTTAGAGTCTCTATCCCACAAGTAGCCAGCCACACCAGCAACACTTCCAAAGCGTTTCACATTATTAATGTTGCCCTCGGCATAACTATTGCTGATAAGCGCATTCTTCTCAACAAGACCTGCAAGGCCGCCGACAGTTTGGTTTGTACTATCTGCATTTGATGAGATGGTAATTGTAGCTTTTGACTTATCAACTACTGCATTGATGCCAGTCAGTTGACCTACTAATCCTCCGATATTGTATGGAGACCTCGTTTCATAGGAGTTGATAATTCTTCCCTTGAAACCACTATTCGTAATCTTAGAATTATCAGCCTTCCAAACCAAGCCACCAATGCCACGTTCACCAGCTAGAACACCGTCTACATGGACATTGTTAATCCTTGTTGCATTATTCGCTTCATTTGCAAGGGCCCCAATGTCAGATTTCCCTGAGATATTTACATCTTTAAGAGCCAGATTTTCTACAGTAGCTCCACTCAAAGTGTCAAATAAAGGCTTCTTCAAATTATAAATAGCATAATTTTTTCCGTCTTTGCTGCCAAAGAGCTTACCTGTAAATCTACCCTTTATATAACTGCTAGCGCCATTTTCTAGTTCGACCTCATTGGCATTCAGACTAGCACTTAAATAATAAGTTCCACCAAGATCATTATTTATAGCTTGAACCAAATTACTAAAGGAAGTAAAGTTTGTGACTTCTTTCGCTGCCTTTTTAGCTAAATAGAAAGTAAAATTGTCCTCGTACTTATTGTTGATATCCTGTTTTAATTTTTCAGCACTTGCAGTAATTTTATAAACTGGTTGGCCATCTTTCGTGCTATCGACTATTGAAGAAATCGGCAAGAAAACATCTTTAAATTTAGAAGATTTTACTTTCACGAAATAATTCTCTTGATTGCTTGGAACTGCATCCAGAGAAACGTGCTGCTTGTACTTCCCATCCGTTAGAGTATACAGCTCTACATCAGATACATTTCTTAGCTCGATATTCTTTTCTGGTTCTTGCTTCTGCTCTTTCGGTTCTTGAGCTTTTTCAGCAGGATATTCCGCTTCTGGAGCTGCTGGTTCGATGTTTCCAGTATACTCTTGCGGAGCTTCTACCTGCTCAGGCTCAACAATCGCTCCTGCTTGAGTTCCTGTGTATTCTGGTAATGAAGACACTTGTTCAGGTTCTACGATTGCTCCTGCTTGAACTCCTGTGTACTCTGGTAATGGAGTAACTTGCTCAGGTTCTACTACTGCTCCTGCTTGAGTTCCTGTGTATTCTGGTAACGAAGACACTTGTTCAGGTTCTACGATTGCTCCTGATTGAACACCTGTATACTCCGGCAATGGAGTAACTTGCACGGGTTCGATAATTGCACCTGCTTGCGTTCCTGTGTATTCAGGTAATGGACTAACTTGCTCAGCTTCGACAACCGCTCCCGCTTGACTTCCTGTATATTCAGGTAATGGAGTCGCTTGTTCGGGTGACACTACTGCACCGGATTGAACACCTGTGTATTCAGGTAATGGAGTAACTTGCTCAGGTTCGACTATTGCCCCAGATTGGACACCTCCAATCTCCGGTTCAATTTGTTCAGGCTCAACGATTGCACCGGCTTGGACGCCTGTGTACTCTGGTAAGGGAGCGACTTGCTCGGGTGCCACTAAGTTAGAAGCTACTGGTTTGTCGCTAGGCGCGTCAAGCTTTTTAGTCCCTTTTTCCACTATTTTAGGAATCGCTTCCTCTATCTTTGTCGAAAGAACTTCCCTAGAAACTTCCGCATTATCTACTGTGAAAATCCGAACGACTTCGATTTTACGGCCTGGTTTGCCTTCTTGTTTTACTCTTACAGTCCCTTCTGCTAAATCCGGATTCTCTTGTATTTGTTCTTCATAGGCTATCTCAGTTTCAATTGTCTTTTCTTTATATAATAGTTCTGGCTTAGCTACTCGGCCAGACAAGACTTCATCTTGAGGCTCAATTGTATTGACGCCAAGCGTTTGATTTTTCAGCCCATTCTTATCAAAAGAAAGAGAATAATCTAGCTTCTTATTTTGGTTTAAAGTTTCTTTATCTAGATTAGCATTTTGCTGATTGTTAAGAATCTTATTGTCTAATAATTTCTGAATCGATTCTTCTTTAATGTAGCCAACATAGGTATAGCCTGAAATTTCACTTGGTGACGGCAGACTTTCCCCAGCCGACACTTGATATTCCGCATTATACTGTAGCAAGATCCCATTTTCCAGCGCATTGACGGATAGTATCAAACCTCCACCGACACTAGCCCCCACCAAAACAGTCAGTAGGAACTTGCTTTTAACCTTTCTTTTCGACACAACAAAAACAACCAATCCTATCGTCGTTAACAAACCAGCCGTCATCATAGTATTGGAATTGTTACTGTCGCCTGTATTCGGTAAGGTTTTTGATCCAGCATTTGAGTTTAACCTGTAGACAAGATAGTAAGTCTCCTCATTGCCTTCAGGCATTTTAGGAAATTCACTTACAATCAACTCCTTTTCTTGCGGAGTTATTTCAGTATCTGTCACGTATTTATAGTGTACATTCAACTTTTCCTGTGCCTGAACAGAGTCAACCCCAACGATAGACACAAAAAACAAACTAGAAATAGCAGCCGAAACAAGCCCGACAGCTAATTTTCTAAAAGCAAAACGAGTTTGCTTCTCCCCAAAAAACTTTTTCATAAAATCCCTTTCAAATTATTCTAAAAAGAATAACAAATCCTTTAAACCAGAGAATGAGCAACCGTAAGCCATTGCATTCATTCATCTGAATCCCCCTAATAAAAATCTCCTAATCAACAATCTCATATAACTTTTATTTTATTCATAATATCTCCTAAATCGCAATAATCTGTCTAAATTATATCATAGAATCCTATTTTTGGTTAGCGTTTTAACATAAAAATGATTTTTGGATACAAAAAAACCAAGTCTTTCGACTTGGTTGATTTCTATGATTGGAAACTCTATTATTTAAGAGTAACTGAAGCGCCTGCTTCTTCCAATTTAGCTTTAAGTTCTTCAGCTTCTGCTGCAGCAACGCCTTCTTTGATAACGTTTGGTGCACCATCAACAAGTTCTTTAGCTTCTTTAAGGCCAAGACCAGTGATTTCACGTACAACTTTGATAACGCCGACTTTCTTGTCGCCAGCAGCAGTCAATTCGATATCGAATGAATCTTTAGCAGCGGCAGCTTCACCAGCACCAGCAGCAGCTACAGCTACAGGAGCAGCTGCAGTTACACCAAATTCTTCTTCGATAGCTTTTACAAGGTCGTTCAATTCAAGGATTGAAGCTTCTTTAATTTCAGCAATAATGTTTTCAATGTTCAATGCCATTGTTATTTCCTCCAAATAATTTTTAAATTTATAATATTTTTTCGTAGCTAGGCTACGCTGCGTAGCTTAAGATTAAGCTGCGTCTTCTTTGTTGTCTGCAACTGCTTTGACAGCAAGTGCAACGTTGCGAACTGGCGCTTGAAGTACAGAAAGGAGCATAGAAAGAAGTCCTTCGCGGTTTGGAAGAGTTGCAAGTGCAAGAATCTCTTCTTTTGATGCGACAGCGCCTTCAATTGCACCACCTTTGATTTCAAGTGCATCAGCGTTCTTAGCAAAGTCGTTCAAGATTTTCGCTGGAGCAACAACATCTTCGTTAGAAAATGCTACTGCAGATGGTCCAACAAAAACAGATGCCAAGTCTTCAAGTCCAGCTTTTTCAGCTGCACGACGCAAGATTGAGTTTTTGATAACTTTGTACTCAACTTCACTTCCACGAAGCTCACGACGAAGAACGGTATCTTGCTCAACAGTCAAACCACGAGCGTCAACAACGACGATAGATGCAGCAGCTTTCATTTTCTCAGCAACTGCGTCAACCAGTTCCGCTTTTTTAGCAATAATAGCTTCACTCATTTAGTGTTTCACCTCCGTAATTATTTTGCTTGGGAATTTTCCAAAAGAAAAACGCGCCCAAACCTAGACACGAAAGTACAATACGCTTCTTTTTACATGATACGTTTTGTCCTCGGTAGGATCTTTATGAGTCGAGCTCCCCTACTGTCTTAGGCAGTTTTTTCAAACCATTGATAATTATAGCAAAAGAAAAAAAAGATTGCAAGCTTTTTATACAATCTTTTTAAATTTAGTCATTATTTTCTGCAAATTTCTTACTTGACTAATATCTACTTCTTTCCCTTAGTCGTATGTTTCGAGTTCAATATAATCAAAGTTCTCTCTTAAATAATCAAATAAGGCGTCTTTATGAGCATTCTGATTCATTCCAATAAACTTTCGCAACTCATCTGTCCGGAGTTCAGATTCACTGCCATCAAGGTACCATGCAGAAAAATGAACTCGTCTTACCTCACGAAAACGGGAAAGACGAAAAACAGACGCCTTCATAAATGCACCTATCTTAGAACATTCTGGTAGGTAGGCAATATCAAATGTCCTGTAACAAATGAGATGATCGCCATAAACCAAAACTTGCAAATCTTTGTCAAGGTAGTCCGCATCATTAAGATTTTGCCAGTCTTCCTCAAGCTCAGGGTAACAACCTCTCAATTCCTGAATATTACTGTTTAACAAAAGATTATTTTTTATCATTCTATAGATAGACTCGACTAAACTCATATGGATCCAAATAAAGAAAAGAATAAACATAAAATTATCACGAATCATATCTAGCCAAAATGATAATCCTTCTTTTAATGTATAATAAATAAAACTACACGAATATAAACCAAAGAAGATAGCACTTATTACTGGACCAATCATCATCAAAATTCTAGCTCTAAGCGGCGAAAACTCAAATCTTTTTCCCACTTCCCACAGTTCCTCCTAAACTCAATTCTTTATCTCCTTTTATATCGCATTCCCCCTCTTGTGTATGTAACTTTGTTTATCATAGAAAAAATTTATTCCAGTAGTTTTATGGCATATTAGGAAAAGTCTTTTTAAGCAGACTTCTGCTTTCTTCATCTGCAGGCAGCCATCCATCTTTGAAAACACGATCTTTTATCCAAAAACGATTATAGAAAAAAGTCCAAAAGAAATTAAAGGCTGTTCCAGTTGGCTTTAACAAATCTTCTGGAATGAAAAGCACAGCAATAACAAGCAAAGCGCAGAAAGAACCTAAAATAATACCAAAGTATTTCCAGTCCTTTCGAAAAAGCGGGACAAAAAAACTAAATAGTAAGGTTGTAATAGAGTAGGATGGTGACAAGGTTTTGACTTTTCTTCCATCTGGTGACTGAATAGTAATCTTATTCATAACATCTCCTTTTGATTACATAATATACCAAATTAATTTAACAAACTTCGATAATTCTGTCAACTGTTTTGCTTAGATATTAGAGATTGATAGGCAATGAACATTAAAAAAGAGACTAGAAAGTTAGTCAAAGATCGTACTAAAGAACTGAAAGGAATTTACACTTGGTTTGAATTAGACCTCTGAAGTGTAAAAATTCAAATATTTTTTCAAAAAAATACAGCCCTAAGGCTGCATTCTAATCCACGTAATTTTCTTCCTTTTTATTAAACCAAGCGTATGGCAAACCTATGAGTAGGCCACCACCGATGAGGTTACCGATAAAGGTTACGCCCCAGTGGCGTAGGATGTTTCCAATACCAAAATTTTGCACTTCCGCTGCTGCTGAGCTGAATTTCACGATAGCGAAGGAAGCAAAGTTGGCTGCCAAGTGTTCGTTAGTCAGGAATACAAACATATAAATGGCTGATATAACTAAGAAGAGCTTAGCTGTACTATCCTTGACCAAGACGAAGGAAAGAATAGCGATATTAACAAAGATATTGGCTAACACTCCCTCGAGCAGAATCAGCTCATTAGATCGAGCAAGCTTCATCTGCACAACACCAGAAATGAAACTATCTTTGCTAAGCCCTGCATAAGCAGCCGAGTTAGCAAAGAGCCAGCCGGCAATCAAGGCGCCAATCAGATTGAAAAAGGTACAATAAAGCAAAATCATTAAGGCTTTTTTCCAGTCAATCTTCTTCAAAAAGGTACCAACAGTCAGAAACATCATGTTGGAAGTCACCAATTCTGCATTTAGAAAGACAATGTAAGCCAATCCCCAAGCAAAGATGAAAGGAAAGAGAAAGCGCCCAGTTCCTGGAACGATCTTATTCGTCAAATCTGCCGCAATAGCTCCAGCACCAGTACTAAAGGTTAGAAAAGCTCCAGCAAAGATGGAACGAACAGCGTACTTGGCCTTACTTGTATCAAACAAAGCTTCTTTCTTGCGGCAAGCTGCTTCAATTTTAGGGATAAATGTCGATTCAGGCATAAAAAATTCTCCTATTAATTTAAACTATGTATAGTATATCACAAAGTTCTTTCTTTTGATAACGTTTTCGAGAACCTTTTTAAATTTTCTAAAAAATGATTGAAAAATAACTTTTCAACCCTTAAATCCTCTTGCTAACTGAGCAATATCTTCTGGCCGTGTTCGGCAGCAACCGCCAAAAAGCCGTACACCTTGATTTTGCCAAAGTTTACTATTTTCCAGCAAGCTCCGCTCCTGCTCTGGATCGTCATGCCAAGTCTTGGTCAAGCCATTATAAGTTTCGCCAGAGTTTGGATAGGTCAGAAAAGGTTTGTTGCACACTTGTCCAAGTGCATCTAATAATGGAGCAATTAAATGTGGAGCTGTACAGTTAAAACCAACTGCCAAGACTTGTGGGCTTTCTTGAGCCAAATTCCCTAATTCCTCAATCTTAGTGCCATCTGATATGGCATTCTCCGACTGGGCAACAAAGGACAAATAAGTCTCAGCCTGCGGAAATTCCTCAGTTAAAAGTCGGAGGATTGCTGCCGCTTCTGCTCCATTTGGAATCGTTTCAATAGCTAACAAGTCACTCCCAGCTTCTAGTAAAGCTTGGATACGCGGACGGTGAAAATCTCGATATTCTTCTTCACTCAGCTGGTAGTTTCCCGTATACTCCGAACCATCAGCTAAATAGGCGGCATAAGGCCCTACCGAGCCTGCAACTAGAGGACAAGGTCTCTGTTTCTGCTCTTCAGGAGATAATCCTGTCCAGACATTTTCGATTGCCTTTTGTGCTAAGAAGACTGTCTCTTTTAAAAGATCATAACCCTTTTCAGAAGTTAGTCCTGCCTCTATAAATGCTGGAATACTGGCCTGATAACTGGATGTAGTAATGATGTCACTGCCAGCTCTTACATAGCTTTCATGCATATCTTGAATAATCTGAGGCTGGTCTAATAGGTATTGAGCGGACCAAAGCTTACCAGATACATCATAACCCAGGCTTTCCAACTCTGTACCTAAGGCTCCATCTAAAATAATAATTTCTTGCTTGTCAAGCAAATCTTTAAATTTTCCCATGAAATACTCCTAAAATCTACGATTAAACATAAAAAGAGGTCTCCCTCTTTTTTGTTGTCTTTATTAAAATCTATTCGCCCAAGCGGTATCGACGTCTAAGATATCTTGAGTAGTGTATTGCTGACGATAAGGATTGTAAACGATATAGCCAGCACCAGACTCATAGAGTGGTGAATCAAAGCGAGTCAAATCGTATTTTTCAATAATATAATTCAATTTAGCATTGTAATTAGTATCTGTCGCATAGACACCAGTCAGGGCAGCTGTTGCATCCTGATAGGTTGGTGCATTACTCTTCCATGCGCCTGCAAAATGCCCCTGTTTGAGAACCGCAACATAGTCTTGCAGAGACTCTACATAGCTAGGATATGAACGGAAACTATCGTTGATGGTATAAGCATTTCCCTCTCCATCATCTTCCCAAGTATCCATATTAGCAGACTGACCATCATAGTTACCTTTGATACCGAAAAGGTTATGATGAGGTTCACCTGACAGACCAGACTGTCCTGATCCACTTTCTAAAATAGCCTGGGCAATCATAACAGAAGCATAAAGATCGTTGTCCTGTCCCAACTGACGCGCTGGCTCACCGATTTGTGAGATGAAATAGTCTGTTTGATTCATAGGCTGCTGGTCGCTATTATTGGCACTAGCAGGATTAATATGCTTTGCTAAGACGAAACCAACAGCAATCGTCGTTGTCATGATGAATAAAGCTGAAAGGATTCTCTTACCTTTTTTTGAAATTCTCTTTTTCACAGCACTTCTCCTGAATAAGATGTTAATGATACCATTGTAACATACTAAAAAGCAGAATAATAGTCCTGATAAATTACAAATTGATAACAATTAAAAACAGAAAAAGTATAATTATGTGAGTCTTATGTTTGAATAGAGCGAATTCTCAATCTGAACCTTAACGCCTAGTTTTTCTGAAAAGATATGCTCGTATTTAGGAACGAGTTCTTCGTATTTTTGACGCTCAGATTCTCGCTTAGCAGTATTCTCATCAGAATAATAATCTGAAGTTCCTGCATTTTTAGGTTTGCGATATTCAATAGAAAAAAGAAGGGAAGAATGAAGTATATCAGATTTTATTGCTCCTCCTCCGTGTACGCGATATTGGACAGCAAAATTATCTTTTCCTTCCCCATAATATGAAATTACTCTAACAAGCGTTTTTTTCAAAAATTCTTCTTTTTCTACTTCATCTACAATTTTACCACTTTCTATATCTTCTAAAGTTTGGAATTCTTCTTCACTTAATCTTTCTATATGAATATCATTGTGGATATAAAGATAGCTTGAGTCTAAGTGAGATAAACTAGAATAATACATCTCTCGATTACTAATATCTTTTAAAGGCTTTTTAACCAAGCGGAAAAACTGTGAAATTTCTAGATTTGAAATCTCCTTATCAAATTCTGTAAAATCAATTTGCCGGTTGATATAATCGAAAAGTATTTCACGGTAGGCATCTTGCTGGTTCAAATACTCTTTATTGATTTCTTTTTTATTATCTGATAGACCCAAAGCATAAGCTTTTTCAAAATCAATCTGATTAATATCAGTCTTTCGCATAAATCGATAAAACACATCAATATTTGTCGGTCGAGAATAATTATCATTTTGGATATACATAAATACCACCCCTAAAATAAATGCTAATATAAAAGAAATAATAAACAATAATTTAATTTTATTCATAATACTTTACTACCTGAATTGACCCACCTTCGATATCTTCGGGAGCTATAGTATATTGATCGCCCCATGTACTTACAATAAAACGACCATCGTTTGTAACTCCAGTTATCGTCACTATATGGCCGCCTTCTAGCTCTTGAATATTTTCTTTATTATCTACAGGATAAAAGACAGATCCACTTTTTGCTGAAAGGTATACTTCTCCTTCTTTTTTTAATTCATTATAATTCTCTACAGTTGGAGCTATCGACTTAGTTTCTTTAAAAAATGCATTCGAGCCAACTTCTTGCTCGTAAATAAAGTCCACTTTAATATTATGTTCTTCCATATAACTTTCGAATCTTTTCTCAACATCCTCATTAGTCATACCATAACCAACTCTATTTTTATAGTCTCCATTAGGATTTTCCATTTCATAGTCTTTTTCAGTATTTTTATCTTTACTATCATCAGTCCATTCAAACCATAAAAATCTTTCCTTATTGTCCTTACTAGCGTAAAAATCAACAATAGCTGCATCATAATTTGGAATTTTTTTACCATCCTTCTCTATATACATTGAAAAGCCAAACTTTTTTTGAAACTCTTCTTCAGTACCCTTAAACCGACTAAATATAGAATTAGTCATTGCTACATAAGCGCATCCTTCGTCCTGCAGTTTAGCAAGAAAATCCTCAATTTCATCGTTAGTATCAAGTTCAGGATGATATTTTTGAATAATATCAATTAGTTGTTTTTTTTCTTCCTTGCTACCTTTTTGAAAAGTTTTTAAAGGAGAACTTTGATTACCACCATAGATTCCATTGCTTTTCCCTTTATAATGATCGTGTTGTTGAGGAGTTTTTAAAGAAGATGTTTTTCTATCAGACTCTAATTTCTTCTTCCAACTCATATTAGTCGGAAGAAGAAAAACACCTCCTTGGAATTGCTTGTTGAGCTGAATTGAAGTCAAACCTTCTTTGATAGCTTGGTTAAGATCTGACAGTTGATTAAACAATGAACTAGAGCTACTATCAAAAGCTAAGAGTTTATCTAATTTCTCCTGAATAACTGAGATTTGATCAGAAAGATTATTAATGCTATCTGAAATACTCTGTCTGGTTTGACTTGACATAATTTTACTGGCACCAGGAAGAGAAAGAACAGCTTCCTGAACCTGTTTAATAATCTCATAGGCAGAAATCTGCTTTTCAAGAATATCTTGATCTAAACTTTCATTACCGACCTCGCTAGTATACTTAGGATGCAAGCTAAAAATAGCTTGACTAAGTGTTTCAAGATAAATAAGCATTCCATTCAAAAGAGGAAGATAGACAGACTTAGAATATTGTTTGGCACTAGTATAGCCTTTACCCTTTAAAGAATCGTCTTCACAAAATTGATTGAAGCGTTCAATAAGTAGCTGACAAGTCTTAACCTGTTCATCCAAAACACTCTTGGCTGAGGTAGACTGAACACTCATCGTTCCAATTTCAACTTTCACACCCATTGCATTTCCTCCTATTACCTTACTTATCCAATCTTAGAAGCAATATCTGAGTCCATCAAATCAAAGTTGATGCCTATTTCCTGAATACAATCTGCAAACTGACTAACAGACTCCAACATTTGGCTAACCATCTGCTTTTCTTTATCTAAGTGATTATGAGCTAAAGAATTACCACTATAACGACTGACTGTATCTTTATTGGTCTTGATTTCCTTCTTAGCTGCCACAACCTTAATTTCTCTACTGTGGGTAGCTGAAATTTCACTATTACTCAAAAGTGTACCGCTCATTTTCTATTCTCCAAGTTGTATTTTATACTATTTTATCACAACTATATATTTTTTGCTAAAAAATATAGTATCATTCTATAAAAATAGCACCCATCTCCCTTTTATCCACAAAAGTTATAAGCAAGGTATTTAGAAATGCCAAAACTCAAAAAAATATATTTATTATTAATTCAAATAAAATCTATCATTCTATCTTGACAGGATTTCTTTTTTTCATTCAGAATAGATAACATAATAGATTATATTGTCAAAGAGTTGATAAAAAAACTACTTCCGATATTTTCAGAAGTAAGTTGTTTTTTTACTCATAATTTTAAACTTCAATTATCTAACTTTCAAGATCAGTACTAAAGTTTAAATCTTACTCAAAATCGCGTCCCAAGAAGCATCTAAGCCATCCTTGGTGACTGAGGAAAAAAGAATGAAATCATCATTTCTGTCAAAGTCCAGCTTTTTCTTAATAGCTGACTCGTGCTTATTCCATTTTCCGCGAGGGATTTTATCAGCTTTGGTCGCTACTAGAATAACTGGAATGTCATAATATTTCAGAAATTCATACATTTGCACATCATCTGCGCTCGGATCATGACGAAGATCAACAAGGCTGACAACCGCTCTGAGATTTTCACGACTGGTCAGATACTCCTCAATCATCCGGCCCCATTTTTCACGCTCTTTTTTGGAAACACGGGCATAGCCGTAACCTGGCACATCGACAAAACGCAGTTTATCATCAATGTTGAAAAAGTTTAGCAGCTGAGTTTTCCCAGGTTTTCCAGAAGTTCGCGCTAAATTCTTACGATTAAGCAGTGTATTGATGAAGCTGGACTTGCCAACGTTGGAGCGGCCAGCTAAGGCAATCTCTGGAATATCGTCTTGAGGGTAATGCGATTTATTGGCTGCACTCAGCAAAATCTCTGCGTTGTGGGTATTGATTTCCATAAGCACCTCGTTAGGCAGTTTCTAGAATAGGCTTATCTGTTCCATCTACTGCTTCTTTGGTAATGCGGACAAGTTTAACATTTTCCTGACTCGGAACTTCAAACATGACATCCATCATAGTTTCTTCGATGATAGAGCGAAGCCCACGTGCACCTGTTTTACGTTCAATCGCTTTATTGGCAATCTCCTGCAGAGCATCTTCGTCAAATTCAAGCTTAACATCATCATAAGATAGAAGCGCCTGGTACTGCTTAATAAGGGCGTTTCTAGGCTCTTTCAGAATACGAACCAAATCATCAACTGTCAGTTGCTCCAGAGCAGCAAAAACAGGCAAACGGCCAATCAACTCAGGGATAATTCCAAACTTTTGAACGTCTTCTGAGATGATTTCCTGCATATAGGAACTATCTTCGTCAATTGCTCGGTTGTTCTGACCGAAACCGATGATTTTCTCACCCAGACGCTGTTTTACGATTTCTTCGATACCGTCAAAAGCACCGCCAACAATGAAGAGAATATTCTTGGTATCAACTTGAATCATTTCCTGCTGCGGATGCTTGCGTCCACCTTGCGGCGGTACACTAGCTACTGTTCCTTCGATAATCTTCAGCAGAGCTTGCTGAACTCCTTCACCAGAAACATCACGGGTGATAGAGACATTTTCGCCTTTCTTAGCAATCTTGTCAATCTCATCGACATAGATAATCCCGCGCTCAGCACGCTCGATATTAAAGTCAGCCGCCTGCAAAAGCTTGAGAAGGATATTTTCAACATCTTCTCCGACATAACCAGCTTCAGTCAAAGCTGTTGCGTCCGCAATGGCGAAAGGCACATTGAGGCTGCGAGCCAGAGTCTGCGCCAGGAAGGTCTTACCTGACCCAGTCGGACCAATCATCAAAATATTTGACTTTTGCAGTTCCACATCTTCTTCTTCACGGCTGTCGTGGTAGTTAATACGCTTGTAGTGATTATAGACCGCTACTGCTAAGGCACGCTTAGCTCGGTCTTGCCCGATAACATAGTGGTTCAAGATATTCAGCAGCTCCTGAGGTTTTGGTACCTCAGATAAATCTGCCAGCACTTCCTCGGCTAGCTCTTCACGGATGATCTCCTGTGCCAGCTCCACACATTCATTACAGATAAAGGCATTGTTACCAGCGATAATCTTCTGCACCTCATCTTGGTTCTTCCCACAGAAAGAACAAAAAACCATCATATCATCATTACGACTTGTAGGCATTGTTTACTCCAATTCTAAAATTCTAAATCTATTTATTTTCTTTCGTACATGTTAAAAAAGTGTCATATAAAAAGCATGAATGGAATTTACCAAGTTTGTAAAAGCATTCAGCAAAAATAAAGCTGCCAGTCCAAACCGCTTTTTCCGAAAGGTTTGAACGGCACAAATAAGACAAATGACACATAAAAAGGCCGTAAAAAAACCAAAAATACTACGTTCCATTCTTACGAGTCCTTCCTTTGGTATCTTTTTATAGTGAAATCATAAGGATTCTTTTCATCTTTGGCATGAAATTCACTGCTAACTTCCTGATAAGGAGCCCAGTCAAATGTCTCAGGGAAATAGGTATCTCCTTCAAGTTTAGCAGCAATCTGAGTCTGAATCAATTCTTCCAAAAACGGCTCAAAAGCCCTGATAATCTGCGCTCCGCCGATAATATACAAGTTTCTATCTTGCTTGTGGTACCAATCCAAGACATCTTCCACCTTGCTGAACAGCAAGACATTTTCATTGTCAACTTGATAGTTCTTGTCCCTGCTCAAAATCAGACTAATCCGATTTGGCAAAACGCGACGCTGCAAACCATCAAAGGTCACTCGCCCCATCAAAATAGCATGTCCAGTCGTCGTTGACTTAAAATGCTGCAATTCTGCCGGTAGATGCCAGGGCATGACCTTGTCTTTTCCAATCAGACCATCCTCTGCCTGAGCCCAAATGGCAATAATCTTCTTTGTCATCCTTTTATCCTTTGTATTAGTAACTCTATTCTATCAAATTTGCTGTAAAAAGGCATGTTTAAAGTATGATTCAAGCAGAACTTTTGCAGAGGTTGGCAGTTTTCGCATACACTTATCAAAATCGTTAAATTGCCAAATCAAACTTCAGCTGAGGTTTAACAGGATCATAGTCTAAAAACTCAAAATCTTCTGCTTTGATATCGAAGAAATTGGTCCCATCCGGCACATTTAAAACGAGCCGTGGCTGACAGTCGCTAGGTTCCCGGCGTAATAGTTCCTCCGCCTGCTCGAACTGATTATCATAGATGTGCAAGTTATTGATAAAGTAAAAGAACTTACCGACCTTCCAGCCAAAATGCTTGGCAATCATCATCTGCAGAGCCACGTACTGCATAGCATTAATGTGGTGAGCAACCAACATATCATTTGAGCGCTGAGTCAGAGTTGCATCCAGATAAATGTCTCCATCCACACGACGAACGTCAAACATAGTTTGAAAAGCACATGGAAGCAAGCCATCTGTTTCTTCAAAAGCTTCATAATCCCAGAGAGAGATGATATTGCGACGGTTCCAAGGATTGGCTTCCAACTGTTGGAGAATTTTATTGATTATATTGTGCTTCTTGACAACAGCTCCGTAGCGCTGCCCAATAGTACCTGTATCGCCAACTTCCCAGTCATTCCAATAATGAACATTGTATTTGTCATTGAGCAATTCCAAGCTATTAGACTGGTCTTGATAGATCCAAAGGACTTCCTTGATGGCAGACTTAATAGCAATAGGGCGCAGAGTCGTGATTGGGAATTCTCCCTTGCTCAAATCGTATTCCGCAAAAGAGCCAGTGATATATTTGGAATTAGCCACATTTCCATCCTTGTAGCGCGGACGGGCATTTTCAGAAAAAACACCCTGCTCCATAATTTTTTTAATATTCTCTTTGAAAATCGTATCTGCTAACGTCATGATTTCTCCTTCGTCCAGTGAGCTTTTTCTAGTATAGCAAATTTTCTATAAAAATTCTCCTACAGACCATTCTGCAGGAGAACAAATGAAGCATACTTGTAGAATTATTGTAATACCAATGAAGCTGCCCCGATAACGCCAGCATCATTTCCAAGAGTAGCCAAGGCCAACTTGGTTGAAGTACGAACCTGCGGGAAGCTATTTTCTTCATAAACCTTGCGCACGCCATCAAGTAAGAAATCACCCGCAGCTGATACGCCACCTCCGATAACAATTGTAGATGGATTTAGGATAGAGCCGATATTGGCACAGGCAATACCTAGATAACGCGCGAAATTGCGATAGACAATCAGAGCCAGCTCATCGCCCTCTTTCGCCAAGTCGAAGACAACCTTTGCATTGACATCTTCACCATTGTCAATCAGTTTTTTCAGCTCAGCATCACCAGCATACTCATCAGCATAGCGACGAGTCAAATTAACAATACCAGTCGCAGATGCAACAGTCTCTAGGCAGCCTTTCTTGCCACAGGTACATTGAATCGGCTGATCGAAGTCAACAGTGATGTGGCCCAACTCTCCTGCTGCTCCAGCAAGTCCATGCAAGAGCTTGCCTTCGGCAACAATTCCTCCGCCAACACCTGTACCTAGTGTCATGAAGACTACATCAGGCTGGTTTTCTCCAGCCCCCATCCAGCGTTCACCCAAAGCAGCAACGTTAGCATCATTGTCAATATAGAAAGGAATCCCAGTCGCTTTTTCAATCTTATCCTTGACCGGCTGCAGCGTCTTCCAATTGAGGTTGTAAGCACCAATAACAGTGCCCTTTTCTCGGTCAACAACTCCTGGCGAGCCCATACCAATTCCGATAAAATCCTCTGCTGAAAGCTGAAGCAAGTCCAAACGATGCAGGATTGACTCAATCATATCCTCTACAATGTGGCTGCCTTCGTCCAAAACATTGGTTTTGATGGACCATTTTTCTTGAATTTCGCCCTCTGAAGTCAAAATCGCAAACTTAATAGATGTTCCACCAAGGTCAATTCCGATTATTTTTTTCGACATGATGTTCTCCTCTGTGTTTTATTTATCATCATTATATCAGATTTTTTCAGTAAGGAAAAGGTTTGCATAAAGAAAAGTAAACTCACAAGTCTTTTGTATAATAATACCTTTCACCAGTATAGGGGTATTCTTTCAGCGCAAACACTTCTGTATAGCCGTGCTTTTTATAAAAGTCTGGGGCTTGAAACTGATACGTATCCACAAATGAATATTTGCATTTTCTTACTCTGGCTTCTTGTTCAGCCCTACACAGTATTTTTGAGCCTATGCCTTGCCCTCGTAAATCTTCGCTCACATACAAATATTCAATCTCCAGCCAATTACCAAAAGTTTCGGCCGCCATACCAGCCAGCAGATTTCCTTGTTCGTCTTCTACATATATGTTAAGAGGCTCACTTTTGGAGGGCTCCCTCTTAGATCGATTGTAGGCCCTGATTAAGTTTCCCAGTTCTTGTGTCTTTTTCGAGTCGATATTTTCTAATCTTAGTTTCATAGATACCTCCGTTTAGATTTCTGCCTAAACACTACTTCTTTCATCCATCAAACCCACTTAGGTATTCATAGCGCTCGTATTTTTCCAGCATTTTCTCGTTCTGCTCATCCAGTTCTTGCTGGAGTTCAGACAGGCGAGCAAAGTCAGAGCTATTCTCCTGCATGGCCACTTCAATCTCAGAAATCCGCTCCTCCAGCGCCTCGATATCGGCCTCGATAGTCTCCCACTCCTGCTTTTCAAAGTAGGTCATGCGCTTTTTATCCTCGCGCACCTTGGTCGATTTTTCCTTTTCAGTCTTTTGGGAAATAGCAGAGCTTTCAGCCAGAAAGGCTTTTTCGTCTAAGTAATCCGTGTAATTTCCGAAAAACTCTCTGATACTTCCATTCTCAAAAGCCAAAATCTTGCCGGCTACCTTGTCTAGGAAATAGCGGTCGTGGCTGACTGTAATAACTGGACCGGCAAAGCCTTGCAGAAAGTTTTCCAAGACCGTCAGAGTTGCAATATCCAAATCATTGGTTGGCTCGTCAAGAAGCAAGACATTCGGCTTTTCCAAAAGAAGCTTGAGCAGATAAAGGCGCTTTTTCTCTCCGCCAGATAGCTTTTCAATCAAAGTCCCATGAGTAGAACGAGGGAAGAGAAATTGCTCTAAGAGCTCTGCAATGGAAGTCGTTCCACTGCCAATCTTGACCTCCTCAGCCACTTCTTGCAGATAATTGATGACTCGCTTAGACTCATCCAAGCCCTCAATCTGTTGAGAGAAATAAGCCACTCGAACTGTCTCTCCGATAATGAGCTGACCAGCCTGAGGCTGAAGTTTACCGGCAATCAGATTGAGCAAGGTCGACTTGCCGACACCGTTATCTCCAACAATCCCAATGCGGTCCTTGTTCTGGATTAAAAGGTTAAATTGAGAGAGAATGGGCTTCTGATCATAAGCAAAGTCTACATTTTGAAACTCGATGACCTTCTTACCGATACGACTGGTTTCGAAGTTCATTTCCAGATTGCTGTCAGTCGTCTGGTCTGCCAAATCGTTCTTGAGGTCATGGAAACGATTTATACGAGCCTGTTGCTTGGTTGCCCGAGCCTGAGGCTGCCGCCGCATCCAGGATAACTCCTGCTTGTATAGCTGCTGCTTCTTATGAAGCAAGGCCGCATCTCGCTCATCCTGCTCTGCCTTGAGACGGACGTAATCTTGATAATTTCCCTGGTATTCAATCAAGCGACCGCCATCCAATTCAAAAATCCGTGTTGAAATATTATCCAAGAAATAGCGGTCGTGGGTAATGAAAAGAACGGTTTTCTTGGAATTTTTCAAGAAATGCGTCAGCCATTCAATGGTATCAATATCTAGGTGGTTGGTCGGCTCGTCCAGCAAGAGCAAATCGGCATCACCTAAGAGGACCTGGGCTAGCTGAACTCGGCGACGAAGGCCTCCTGATAACTGACTAACCTTGAGAGACAGATTTGTCAGACCAAGCTTGCACAGAACCGTCTTGACCTGGCTTTCGATTTCCCAAGCATGTAGCGAGTCCATCTCGGCCATAACTGCTTCTAGTCTAGACTGCTGACTTTCATCATAAGCCGTCAGGAGCAGCTCATACTCTCGAATCAACTGCATTTCCCGTAAATCACTGGACAAAACAGTATCAAGCACCGTCTGCTCTTCATCGAAATCAGGCTCCTGAGTCAGATAAGCAATCTTATAACCTGTCTTAGCAGAAAAAGGGCTGACATCTCCATCAAAGCCCGACTTGCCTGACAACACATCCAACAGCGTTGTCTTTCCTGTTCCATTGACACCAATCAGACCAATCCGATCCAGATCATGAATAATAAAGGAAATATCCCGAAAAACAGTTTTATCTCCTACTGATTTGGTTAGCTTGTCAACGATAAAATCGCTCATTTCTTCTCCTTGATATAGGCGTAAACGGCCTCTAAGTCATTAGGCAAGCGGCCATCTACAATAGCGTATTCCAACTCTTTCAGAATTTGACCCAGTTTTGGTCCTGGCTCAAAGTCAAACTCCTGCATCAGCATGCCTCCATTGACCACCATTTCCTGCTTGTTGTGAATAGTCAGACTGGCATCAAGACTTTTAATCGCAGAGAAATCCACTGCCAAACCTTGCGCCTGACGAAGTTCTTCTGCTTGTTGTAATAAGTCAATATCATAGTCATAACAGTCTCGCTTGGTCAAGTCTCGTTCTGAACGAATGTCAGCAATCCCAACCAAATCTTCTACTTTCTTGGCAAATTCACGAGAAGTCTTCCATTTTTTTAGAAAGCCTTTAACATTTTGCACATCCAAGGCCAGTAAAAGAGCTGCCCAAGCCTGCTCAGAGGCTGAAAAGCGAAACTCCGAATCCAACTCGAAGAGCCTTTCTAACTTAGCTCTGCTTTCCTTCAAATCTGGCAAAAATTCTATAGCACCGCTTGTCAAGAGTGCCTCTAATCCCTTGCGCCAAAATGGAGCCAGCAAGAGCTTATCAAACTCGATAAAAATTCGTTCAACCGAAATCTTTTCAAGCAAAGGAGCACAATCCTTCATAGCCACAAAAGTATCTTGCTCTAGGTCAAAATCCAAGGCAGCTTGAAAACGAAAGCCCCGCATGATGCGTAGAGCATCTTCATTAAAACGCTCAGCAGCCGTCCCAACTGCCCGCAAAATCTGATTTTCCAAGTCATCCAAGCCTTGGAAAAGATCGATGACTTGGCCGTTTTCATCCAAAGCTAGAGCATTGATGGTAAAATCGCGTCGCTTGAGGTCTTCCTCCAAAGAACGCACAAAAGAAACCTTACTAGGCCTGCGGTAGTCCACATAGACATCCTCGGTCCGGAAAGTCGTCACTTCGTATTCGCGGTTATTTTCCAAGACCAAGACGGTTCCATGCTCAATCCCCACATCAACTGTACGATCAAAGATATGCTTGGTTTCCTCAGGATAGCTGGAGCTAGCGATATCCACATCGTGAATAGGTCGCTTCAAAAGGGCATCTCGAACAGAGCCCCCAACAAAATAAGCTTCAAAGCCAGCCGCTTTTATCTTCTCTAATACTGGCAAAGCCTCCTGAAATTCAGAAGGCAGAGTTTCTAATCTCATAGTAAATGTTCCAATCCATAGACTAATTCTGAGCGTTTGACAACCTCTTTAATGGCAAGATTAACTCCTGTCATAAAGGAAGCGCGGTCATAGGAATCATGCCGCAGCGTCAATCCCTCTCCCTGGCTGCCAAATATTACTTCCTGATGGGCAACCAGACCAGGCAAGCGAACTGAATGGATACGCATGCCATCGAAATCAGCTCCGCGAGCGCCAGCTATAGACTCTTCCTCATCAGCAGCTCCCTGCTGCTTGCTTGGTCTGACTTGGCTGATGAGCTCGGCTGTCTTGATAGCTGTCCCACTCGGTGCATCCTTTTTCTGGTCATGGTGCAGCTCAATGATTTCTACATTTGGGAAATACTTGGCTGCCTGAGCCGCAAACTGCATCAGCAAAACAGCTCCCAAAGCAAAGTTTGGTGCAATCAATCCGCCCAGCTTCTTTTCCCTAGACAATGTGATTAACTCTTCCAACTGCTCTTGAGTAAAACCTGTCGTTCCGAACACTGGGCAAAATCCCTGTTCTAGGGCGAAGCGAGTATTGGCATAAGCTACTTTTGGGGTTGTAAAATCAACCCAGACATGGGCTTCCAGTCCAGCCAATTCTTCCTTAGCATTGAAGACGGGAACACCAGCCACTTCTTTTTCATCCGTAAAAGGATCCAGCAGCCCAACTAATTCTAGTTCAGGATCTTCTGTCACCATTTTATAGGCTGCTTGGCCCATTTTCCCTTTAAAACCAGCAATAATAACTTTGATACTCATGTTTCTCCTCCTTACAGAGACAAGCTCAGGCACTCAGACAATCAAATTACAGGAATATAAGCAAGTGCAACACTACCCTTGCCTAGGTGCGTCCCGATAACACTGCCAAAGGTTGCGATAGGAACTTCGCCAGCAATACCGCTGTCTAGCAGATTTTGCTGAAGTTCAGCTGCTTTTTCTGGTGCATTGCCATGGATAACCATAATCTGATAAGCACCCCCTGCTGTTCTTTCTTGGACAAGTTCCAGCATACGCTTAGTTGCCTTCTTCTCCGTCCGAATCTTTTCAAAAACCTCTATCACACCATGATCGTTAAAATACAGAATAGGCTTGATACTGAGCAGATTTCCCAAAATAGCTGCGCCGTTAGACAGACGGCCTCCTTTGACCAAGTGGTTCAAGTCATCCACCATGATAAAGGCGCTGGTGCCATCGATCTGCTTTTGAACATTAGCTAAAATTGTTTCAAAATCTAGGCCTTCTTCTGCCCATTCTAGAGCTGATTGGGCCATAATACCGAGCGGAGCGCTGGTAATCTTAGAATCCGGAAAGGCAATTTGCAAACCATGAAATTCATCTTTCAGATACTGAATATTTTGATAAAAACCAGAAATACCGCTAGATAGAAAGAGCCCCAGAACATGGGTATAGTCTTTGCCGTCTAGAATGGTGAGAATCTCTTCTAGGTCCGCAATGCTAGGCTGACTGGTCTTGGGCAGTTCATCTGACTGAGCCATTTTTTCATAAAATTCACTAGCTGTTAAGTTTCTGCCTTCGACATAAGGCTCACCGTCAATCACGACCGGGATGTCCAAAACAAAAAGATTTTCGTTCTCTAGCAGGGAATCCGGCAGATAGGCCGATGAATCTGTGATAACCGCTAACTTCATGATTAAAACTCCAAATTAATGCCTGGCAAATCCAGAGCAATTTCTGTCACTTCATAAGTCAAGCGATTGAGCATAGTTAGGCAAGGACGAGCCAGCTCTTCTACTTCATCGTGGTCAAATTCACTCGGTTCCTCAATAAGACGACCGTGAATGTGGTTGGCTTGCGAAATGGTTCCACTGATAACAAAATTCTCAAAAACAATCATAAAGGTCAAAATCACAATCAATGAAGTTGTGTGGGCTTCGACATCTCTCTTGACCAATTGGAAATTCACATCAACCTTGGTTTCAGGTGTTCCATTTTCTTTTTCCCACTCAAAATTTCGGGCGTCAAAATGGTACTGACTAACAAATTCTTTTTCGCGCTGTATGTTCATTTTTATTCTCCTAAAAATATGCGATAGGCCCATTATACCATATATCGAGCGAAGTTTCCATGCTAAAATTTGCAGGCCAGAAAACACAAAAAAGAATCTCACTGACAAGCGAGATTCTTTAAATATTATTTTTTAAGTGGTTTGCGCAGGTAACCAAAGATAATACCGCTGACTAATGCACCAATCAATACATATACCAAGTAAAGGATTGGATTATTTGTCAAACCGATAACGAAGATTCCTCCGTGAGGAGCCATGAGCTTGATACCTGACAATCCTACAAGAGCACCTGTTAGAGCTGAACCTACGATAAAGCTTGGAATAGCACGGGCTGGGTCAGCAGCTCCAAAAGGAATCGCTCCTTCTGTGATGAAAGATAGTCCCATGACGATGTTTGTCAAACCTGAATCGCGTTCTTCTTCAGTGAATTTATGTTTGAACAAAAGAGTTGCAATAAATACTGCCAAAGGCGGAACCATACCAGCTGCCATAACTGCTGCCATAACAGGCGAACCACCAGTTGAAACAGTGCTTGCAAGTGTACTAGTACCAAATACGTAAGCAGCCTTATTAACCGGCCCACCCATATCGACAGCCATCATACCACCGACTAAGAGACCGAGGAGGACAGCCGAGCTTCCGCTCAGACTTGCCAAGAAATCATTCAGGGCTGTATTGATTGCTGACATTGGAATATTGACCGCCAACATCACAAATCCAGTCACAAGAACGCCCAGAAGAGGCAAGAGCAAGATTGAACGGATACCTTCAAGTGAGCGAGGCAGACCTGCAAGAAGCTTACGAAGGAGAAGGATGATACCACCAGCTAAGAAGCCGCCTACCAAAGCTCCAAGGAAACCAGATGATACACCAACTAAATCAATAGTTTTCTGACCACCTTCAGCGTAAGCAACACCACCAAATGATGCACCGCTGCTCGCAATTGCACCAGCTACGAAACCAGAAACCAGACCTGGCTTTTCAGCGATTGAGTATGCGATATAACCAGCTAATACTGGCAGCATGAAGCCAAAGGCTGCTCCACCAATTGCTTTAAACTGCGCTGCAATTTCATGATAACTTCCCAGATTAGAAAGCTGATCTTTTGGCACACCTAAGATCTGATCCAGCAAGAATGCAATGGCAATCATAATACCGCCACCAATAACGAATGGCAACATTTGGGAAACGCCGCTCATCAAGTGCTTGTAAAAAGCGCCACCCAGACTAAGTTTCTCATTGCTGGATTCTGCAGCACCACCACCGTTAGCTGCCTTGTAAACCTCAGCATTTCCAGAAAGGGCCAGATTGATGAGTTCTTCTGTCTTACGAATACCATCTGCAACTGGACGATTGATCAACGGCTTGCCGTCAAAGCGATTCATCTCTACGGCCTTATCTGCCGCGATGATAACAGCTTTAGCTTTTTTAATATCTTCTGCTGTCAGCTTATTCCCAACACCACTAGCACCGTTGGTTTCAACCTTGATGCCGACACCCATTTCAGCTGCGACCTTTTGTAAGGCCTCTTGAGCCATGTAGGTATGTGCAATCCCAGTCGTACAAGCTGTTACAGCTACAAGGAATTCTCCTCCCTCATTGGCAGGTTCGACAACAGCAGGTTCTTCTGCTTTTTCCGAAGCTTGGTCAAAAAGCTCAATCACCTGATCAGGCGAAGTCACTTGACGCAGTTTATCCGCAAAGCCATCCTTCATCAGGTACTGGGACAATTCAGCTAAGGCAGCCAAGTGAGTATCGTTAGCACCTTCTGGAGCTGCAATCATGAAGAAAAGATCAGTTGGCTGGCCATCCAAACTTTCGTAATCTACGCCTTTATTTGACTTGGCAAAAAGGACAGTAGCTTCTTTCACTGCAGCATTTTTGCTGTGGGGCATAGCGATTCCGTCACCCAAACCTGTAGAAGTCAAGGCTTCACGAGCCAAAATCCCTTCTTTGAAAGTCTCAAAGTCTGTCACATAGCCATGATTCACTAGGCTCTGAATCATTTCTTCGATAACAGCTTTTTTCTCTGTTGCCTGCAAGTCTAGCAACATCACATCTTTTCTTAGTAAGTCTTGAATTTTCATATTTTTTCTACCTCTACTTTTTCATAGATTTCTTTTATATAATCAGCTGTCGCCAAATCATCTGAGAAGGTGGTCGCCGTTCCGCAGGCCACTCCCCATTTGAAGGCTTGAATAACATCACCAGAGCGGACAAACTCTCCGGTAAATCCAGCCACCATAGAGTCGCCAGCACCAACAGAATTTTTCACATTGCCCTTGATAGGTTTAGCGAAATAGGCACCCTCTCGAGTTACCAGCAAGGCACCGTCACCAGCCATGGAAATGATGACATGTTGGGCACCCTTGTCTAAGATTTGACGGGCATAACTCTCAATCTGATCCAAGCTTTCGAGCTTGACTCCGAAAATATCACCTAGTTCGTGGTTATTAGGTTTGACCAAGAGCGGCTCAAACTCTAATGAATCAAGCAACGTCTGGCCTTCAAAGTCACAGACGACTTGCGCTCCTGTCTTTCTGGTCAGGCCAATCAACTCCTTGTAGACAACATTTCCTAGATTTTTAGGACTGCTGCCTGCGAAGACTACCGTATCTTCTGAAGTCAGAGAAGAAAGGAACTTCTCAAGTTCTTCTAGTTTCTGACTGGAAATTTCTGGACCAGGTCCATTAATTTCTGTCTCAGCATCTGCTTTAATCTTGACATTGATACGAGTATCCTGCTCAACTTCTACAAAATGGCTTGAGATTCCTTCCTCTTCCAGAGTATCTGTGATGAACTTGCCAGTAAAACCACCGATAAAACCAGTCGCTGTATTCTCAATACCTAGACGTTTGAGAACTCGGCTAACGTTGATTCCCTTCCCGCCAGCGAATTTGTCGTCACTGTCCATCCGATTGACGCTTCCTATAAGGACCTTGTCCAGACGAACAATATAGTCGATGGAAGGGTTTAGTGTGACAGTATAAATCATACCTCAATCACCTCCGTTTTTTCTTTCAGCGCTTGAATCACTTCCGATTCATTTTGAATAGTAATAATGCTTGCTTTGGCAAGAGGAGCGACCTTGACAAAGGACGTCTGTCCTAGTTTAGAAAGATCAGCCAAGACATAAGTCTTCTTAGCGTTCTCTAAAATTGCTCTTTTGACAGCTCCTTCCTCCATATCTGGAGTGGTAAAGAAGCCATCGTCAATGCCATTCATTCCAATAAAGGCTTTATCGAAATTCAACTGACCGATTTGATTCAGAGCCACACCTCCGATGCTGGCATCTGTTGAGCGCTTGACCTTTCCGCCGATAATGACCGTCGGGATATTGCGCTCTACCAACTTGGTCGCATGGTGAATGGAGTTGGTGACCACTGTCACTCTTGGATCATGCAGCTCATTGACTAAAAGCTCATTGGTTGTCCCCGCATCAATAAAAATCACATCATGCTCTTGAATCAAGCTTGCTGCCATCTTGGCAATAGCTGTCTTTTCTTGAATGCTTTTGATAGATTTTTCCTGATTACTCTCCTCTTCTTGCAGAAAATGAAGACTTTCGGCTCCTCCGTGAACTCGTCGCAGCTTATGCTCGCATTCCAATTCATCCAAATCTCTTCTGACAGTTGATTCTGAAGTGTTTAAAGCATGTACTAGATATTCTAAAGAAACAAATTTTTCTCTTATGACTGTCTCTAGAATAACTTGCTTTCTTTCCGACTTCAGCATAAAGCACCTCCTTTGGAATCGTTTACGATTATTATTATACCTCTTTATTTTCCAATGTCAAGCATTTTCTATCAAAAACTTTCAATTTCTATCTTTTTATCGAACAAAAAAGAGCTGGACTACGTCCAACTCCTTTCATATCGTTGCATAACTGCCCAATAAAAGGCAATTAGCTATTATTGATCAAGGATACAAGATAGGCTGCCATGACAGGCAGAAAAGTACCAAGAAAAGTAAACACAACCAGAACCCAGAACCAGACTGACTTAAAAGCCTGTCGGTAGGTCCTTGGGAGCGAACGATTGGCGTCAATGTATTCCTTAAATTTTGGCCACTTCAAGATTAAAAGCAAAAGAAATACTGTGCTGCCAGCGATTAATAGGCCATAAAAAACGATGTTAACAATAGGCTCTGGAGCTTTTTTTGAAAGAAAAGCTATACCTTCTGCTATGACAAAGTTATTGAGAGCATGAAAAATGATAGACCAGATAATCGAATACTCAAAAGCGATATAACCAAAGCCTAAACCAATCAAACTAGCAAAATAAAACTGATAAAGATTTTCGTGAAAGAGACCAAACAAAATCGCAGTCAAAAGAATGGCAAAAACCTTTCCATGCTTCTCTAATGCTCGCAATCCAGCACCTCTAAAAATGATTTCCTCCGTAACTGGAGCCATCAAGGATGAATAAATCAGCATGGTTAGTGTCTCAGAACCACCGCTCCCTGATTCCATACTAGAAAGATCTAGATTGAAGAGTTGCATGATAGCCTGCATCATCTGATTGACAACAGCTGTAAACATTTGGGCGAATAAAAGGAAGCAAATCATATAAAAGAAAACTTTAGGAGTCATCTTCCGCCCCTTGCGACGAAGGTCGTATTTAAAGAGCTGCTTGCCCCGAGACACCGTGAAAGTAAGAACCCCGAGACAGGAAGCTAGAATATAGGCTCCGCCGTCCTTTTCCATGAATTTGGTAACAATGTCTTGCGTCTTTTGAATGTCCATACCTTGTCCTGGCATGATGATAAAAAAGGCAACAAATACATAAATGAAAACAGCTGCAATCATGACCCATAAATAAGTAAAGCAAGTCGCTGAAAATCGTCCTAGATCTTTTTTAGGATTTAAAGGTTCAGGTATATAATACATAAAATCTCCTATATTAAATTTACTCCTTACCCTTTCGGCTTAGGAAATACAAGGTCAAAAAGATTCCCTCATAAAGCAAAGCAAAAAGAATAAAGGCGTGCATGAAAAATTCTTCTGGCAGAATCCAAATGACTGGATCCTTTGCCGGGTCAAACATCCAGGTATTGTCTCCGGCAAAGAGAACTTGATGAAAGAGTGTAAAAAAACTATTAAAGCCAATCAGAAAGGCCAGTACACCTAAGACAAGCGGCAAGAGACTAATCACCAGAAAAGCCCGTCTGTAAAGACTCAAAAATCCCTTTTTAACCACTTTTTTGATAAAGAAAATCAAAGCAGGCAGAGCAACTAGAAAAATAGCTTGCGCCAAGTGAAAAAGATACTTGACCGCCTGAAAATGATGCAATCCTGCTGCTGACGAGCGAAAATCTGGCATCGCTAGCTTTTGACTAAAAGGATTGGTCAGGTAATTCATCAAAATATTAAAATTATACTGGATGGTCTCTGCTTTCAAATAAACCTTATCCGGCAAATTGAAATAAGAAATCTCTATCGGGTATAAGAGCCAAGCCAGATAAATGGTTAGCAAGATTGCTGCTGCCAACAAGCACAAGACGCTGGCTAAAAATCTCAACTTATCACGCATCGAAGTCCCACTCCGCTAGACTGGACAAGACATGCGTCGGTTGGATAGGCAGATTGGGCACCTCTTCTGGCAGAGTAAAGCCTGTCGTAACTAAGAGCGTCGGAATGCCATTATCAATTCCCGCTCGAATATCTGTCAGATAGTTATCACCTACCATGACCACTTCTTCACGCGCCAACCCTAGATGCTCTATAGCTTTTTCCATGATGATGGCATTTGGCTTGCCGATAAAGGTTGGCTCAACCCGAGTGGCTGCTTCCAAGAGGGCATTTATAGCACCCGCTCCCGGCTGCAAACCACGCTCCGTCGGAATATTGAGATCAGGATTGGTCCCGATAAAGTGAGCACCCTTTTGAATAGCCAGAGTCGCTATTGTCAGCTTCTCATAATCCACTTCCCAGTCCAGCCCAACTACTACATAGTCTGGATTTTCTGTGTCTTCTATATATCCAGCTTCTTCAATAGCATGTTTAAGTCCCACATCACCAATGACGTAGACTTTCTTGCCCAGATTTTTCTCCTGCATATAGTCAATAGTTGCTAAAGTCGCTGTGTAAATAGTCTCTAGTGGCGTCTCAATATTGAAATTTTCTGCCAACATGTTTTTGACAGTTTCTGGAGTGCGCGTGGTGTTATTGGTCACGAACAGATAGGGAATATGACGCTTCTGCAGCTCATGCACAAAGGCTTCACCAGCCGGAATCCGGCTCTTGCCCTTATAAATCGTCCCGTCTAAATCAATCAAATATCCTTTATAAGTCATTTCTACTCTTCCTCATTATCCTGTTTAAACTCCTGCCAAGTCACTAAAGCCTGGGCATTTACTTCGCCATCACTGGAAATTTGGTGATTGCTCTGCAGACCTTCTAGGTCATAGCTAGAAGCAATCATGCCGCCCGGACGGACTTCCTTGACATACTTGAGATGGACTTTCTTGGGAATGTGCTGGGTGAGAAAGTCTGCCCCCATAACCTCAAAGATCCAGTCCAAATACTTGCTATTATTGACATGGCCGTTCATATCCAAGTCGTAAAAGCGTACATGGTAGTCCTTGCTGACAGGATTTTCCAAGTCTGGATACTTAGGACCGCGCAGTAATTTCTTGGAAAACTCAGATTGATATGGCGCTACAATCTCCGGATCAACGGCACGAACCTTGCGGCTATCTCGATCCATAAGAACAAAGGTTGCCATCATCTGAATAATAGCCTGACCTGCTTCATCAAAAATCGTGAAGCGACGGTAGCAAAAGAGCCGATTGTAGGTTAAAGCTTCTGTTTCAATGGTAATTTCCTCTGCAAAGCGTGGCAGACGTGTAACATCAATATCATAGTCCGTGATAATCCAGACCAGATTATACTGCTCCAGCATATCCTTGTCACTGACGCCAAGCTCGATTGACTGCATCCCCGATACCTGCAAGGACAGCAGGATAACATCCGGCAGCTTGATATGGCCATTCATATCTGCCATATCAAAAGGAATTTTCATTTTCATTTGATAAGTTAAGCCCATGATTTACTCCAATATAAATTTCTCAGCAACCGTATCGCCCAAAAAGAGGCCTTGTTTGGTCATGCGTACCATGTCTCTGTCTGGCACTAGCAAACCCCGCTCAGTCAGATCAGCCACAACAGCTCCGTACTGGTCCTCAAAGGAGACACCAAATTTTTCCTCAAAACGTTTTTTAGAAACACCTGCCCTCTTGCGTAGTCCTAGAAACATCTCTTCTTCCATCTTTTCTTTCAGCGTCAGCACTTCTTCCTGCACTCGGGCATTGCCCGCTTCCACCGCATGCAGATAATGACGAATTGGCCCGTGGTTTTTATAGCGGACACCATTGACATAGCCAGACGCTCCCGCTCCGATACCATAATATTCCGCATTGTCCCAGTACATGAGATTGTGGCGGCTCTCAAAGCCTGGCTTGGAAAAGTTGGAAATCTCATAATGCTCAAAGCCGGCCTTTTCCAACTCAGCTATAATGTATTCAAACATCTCCGCTTCCAAGTCTTCTTTAGGCAGAGGTAGCTTCCCTCGCCGCATCCGATTCATGAAGACCGTATGATTTTCCAAAATCAAGCTATACAAACTCATGTGGGGAATGTCCAGGGCAATGGCCTTGGCTACATTGGTTTTCACATCTTCCATGGTCTGCTTGGGCAGGGCATAAATCAGGTCAATCGAGATATTATCAAAACCCGCTTTTTTGAGATCGGCAATATTCTCATAGATATCCTTTTCCAAGTGACTGCGGCCAATCTGCCTGAGCATGCGGTCATTGAAGGTTTGAACGCCCAGCGAAACCCGATTGACAGGCGAGTCTTTAAGTACAGCAATCTTCTCCTGGTCCAAATCCCCGGGATTGGCTTCAATAGTCAGCTCTTCTAGATAAGACAAGTCCAGCTTGTCTGTCAGCTTTTCTAGCAAAAAAGCCAACTGATGCGCCGATAGAGCGGTCGGAGTTCCGCCACCGATATAGAGTGTACGGAGCTTTTTGATATCGTAAGAATTATACTCCTCAATCAAATGCTCCAGATAACTATCTACCGGCTGATTTTGGATAAAAACCTTGGAAAAATCGCAGTAATAACAAATCTGAGTACAAAAAGGAATGTGCACATAAGCAGAAGTCGGTTTGGTTTGCATAGTACTTATTATACCACAGTTTTAAAGAGAGGACTTATTTGATTATTAAACAAAGAAAAAAAGAGTGATCCTGTAAAGACAAAAATTGTCCTCGCAAGTCACACCCTTTCCTATAATCTAAAAAATTAAAGATTTAAATCACTTCTTCCCCAACTCCTGCGTCCTCTTGTAAGAAGCTTGGACAGCATCCAACACCGTTCCTCGAAAAGCATTTTCTTCCAGACTAGCTACCCCAGCGATGGTCGAACCAGCCGGACTACAGACTTGGTCTTTGAGTTGAGCCGGATGTTGCCCACTGACCTGACTTAGCTTGGCAGCACCTAAGAGAGTTTGATTGGCCAGTTCAAGCGAAATGTCGCGACTGAGTCCTGCCCGCACCCCAGCATCCGCCAAAGCCTCTATAAAGAGATAGACGAAAGCTGGTCCACAGCCAGCAAGAGCTGTCGCTGCATCCAACTGTTTTTCCTCTAATTTGACCAAAAGGCCAGCCGAAGACAGAAAATCACGCAACAAGTCTTCGTCCGTTTGATTCGCTTCTGGGGATAAAGCATAGGTAATAACCCCCTCGCCAACAGCTACCGGTGTATTAGGCATCATCCGAATCCAACGATGGTGGCTAGGTGTCAATTTTTCTAATATTTCCAAACTCAGACCAGCAGCCATTGAAACCAACAAAATAGACTCCCGTTTTTCTAGAATTTCCTGATACTCAGCCAGCAAGTCAGTAAATTGAGCTGGTTTGATACCCAGAAAAATCACCTCTGCCTGAGAAAAAACTTCTGCATTACTGACCGGTTGACCACCAAGTTCCACAGCAATCTTTTCAGCCTTGTCACGACTGCGATTAGCCAGTAGTAATTCGCTTCTGTATCTTTCATCTCGGGCAACTAGGCGAGCCAAACTGCCGCCCATATTTCCCAGACCGATAAATCCAATTTTCATCTTTACTTCCTCACTTGACCAGTCCCTTGGATGACGTATTTATAGCTGGTCAGCTCTTTCAGTCCCATAGGACCTCTGGCATGCAATTTTTGAGTGGAAATCCCCATCTCGCAGCCAAGTCCAAACTGACCGCCATCTGTAAAGCGGGTTGAAGCATTGACATAAACCGCTGCACTATCCACCTGCTCTGAGAAGTAAGCTGCCGATGCCTCATTCTCCGTCACAATGGCGTCCGAGTGATGGGTGCTGTGAGCTTCAATATGCTCCACCGCTTCTTCCAGCGAAGAAATCAGCTTGATTGCTAAGATATAGTCCAAAAATTCGGTGTCAAAATCTTCTGGTTTAGCTTGCGAGCCCGAGATATACTGAGCTGCTTTCTCATCCAAACGCAATTCAACAGGGTTTTCTTGCGCAGCATCACGATCTGTTACCAAAATCTTTTGTAAACGCGGTAAAAATGCAGCTGCAATCTCTTGATGAACTAGTAGAACTTCCATGGCATTGCAGACAGAGGGGCGACTGGTCTTGGCATTCTCAATAATCGCCAAAGCCTTATCTTGATCAGCATCCTTATCTACATAGATATGGACAATTCCGGTACCTGTCTCAATAACTGGCACAGTTGCATTTTCCACGACCGCCTGAATCAAGCCCGCGCCACCGCGAGGAATAAGCAAATCCAGATAGCCCTTGGCCTTCATCATAGCCTGTGCGGAAGCCCGACTGGTATCAGAAACCAACTGGATACAATTCGGCGAAATCTTCGTCTGAGCCAAACCTTCTTTCAAAGCTGTGACAATGGCTAGCGCTGTCTGATAGGCATCCTTGCCGCTTCTGAGGACGACTGCACTACCACTCTTTAGAGCCAGAGCTGCTGCGTCAGAGGTGACGTTAGGCCGGCTTTCGTAGATAATCCCAATCACGCCCATAGCCACCCGCTTTTTACTGATGACAAGGCCGTTATCAAGCTCGGTCCTTTCCAAGACTTGCCCTACAGGATCATCCAAGTCAATCAACTGGCGAATGCCCTCTGCCATGGCAGCAATCCGCTCCTCATCCAGATAGAGGCGGTCCAGCATCACATCTGAAATCCTACCTTTAGCCGTGGTCATATCCAATTCATTGGCTGCTAAAATATCCGCTCGAGAAAGCCAGAGCTGCTTTGCCATTTCTTCTAAAGCATGGTTTTTCTCAGCCGTTGTGGCTGTATTAATCGTCTTCTTGACTTTCTGAACCTTTTCAAAAATCGCTTGTGTTGAGGTCATAGCTTCTCCTTTCCTCGTCTTCTAAAATTCTGCAAATAAATCATTTAACTCCGGTGTCAGAGAAATCCAGTCATCCCGATGAATGACAACACCTTTAGGTTTATTTGACTTGAGCATATCTCTAAGAGCAGACTTGCCAAAACGCACGCGCCCTTTACCAAGAATAGCTCCACTGCCTTCTTCATAAACCGTCACCGTATCTTGATAGGCAAAGCTACCAGATACAGATACAAGACCAGACACCAACAAACTTTTTCCCTTATTTCTGAGAGCATCAGCTGCTCCTTGGTCTACATAGATTTCCCCTTGACTTTTAGCATAGAAAGCCAGCCATTGCTTCTGCGTTTTTAGACCCTTTTCCTGGGCCAAAAAGAGACTGCCATCCTTGGTTTCCTCCGCAGCTTCCAGCAGAGCATCCGTCTTGAGCGAGGAGCAGATATAGACAGGAACACCAGACATGGTCGCCAGTGTTGCAGCCTTAATTTTTGTCAGCATGCCGCCAGTTCCATTGCTCGTTCCTGCACCGCTTGCCATATCAATCAGCTCAGAGCTAATCTTCTCAATCTTTTCAAGTCGACGTGCATCTGGATTGGTAGAGGGATTGGCGGTGTAGAGTCCATCTACATCTGTCAAGAGCACCAAGAGATCCGCCTGAACCATGGATGCCACCTGCGCACTTAATGTATCATTATCCCCAACCTTGAGCTCCTCGATAGCCACTGAGTCATTTTCATTGATGATAGGAATAGCGCCGCGATTCAGCAAGACAGATAAGGCTTGATGGGCATTCTTGTAACGCCGCTTATCTGCAAAATCATCCTGAGTTAAAAGAATCTGAGCAGAAATGATTTGCTTCAAAAGAAGATTGGTTGTATATTCCTCTAGAAGCAAGCCCTGTCCAACCGCAGCTGAAGCCTGTTTATCCGCCACCTTGGTCGGTCGCTTTTTAAAGCCCAGAGAAGAAAAACCCGCCGCAATAGCTCCTGATGAGACCAAGATCAACTCATGTCCCGCCTCATGCAAGAGAGCCAACTGCCGAGTAATTTCCTTTACCTTGGCGCGTGACAGACTGCCATCTGCGTTGGTCAATGACGAAGTCCCCACCTTAAATACGATTCGCTTTGCTTTCATTTCCTTTTCCTTCACTGCTAGATTGTCTTATTATACCACGATTTACGTAAAATAAAAACGACCGCGATTGAGGCGGTCAGAGAAAAATTGTATTTTAATAATGAATGAACTTTCTATTCTTGTCGCATTTTTGCCAAGGTTTCTTGGAAAATGGCTGGCACTTCAGCTGTAAATTCCAGCACTTCACCAGTTCGAGGATGGGTAAAGCCCAGCGTTCGCGCGTGCAGAAATTGGCCGTGTCCTTTCAACGTCTTACGCGGTCCATAGACTTCATCTCCAGCCACAGGATGTCCAATGTAAGCCATATGGACGCGAATCTGATGGGTTCGGCCTGTTTCCAGCTGAAGCTCAACCAAGCTATAGTCACCAAAACGTTCCAAGACTTGGAAACGCGTCAGAGCTGACTTGCCTTTAGCCGTCACCGCCTGCTTCTTGCGGTCTTTTTCACTGCGACCAATCGGAGCCTCAATCACCCCACGGTCATTAGGCAAATTCCCATGAACAATAGCCCAATACTTGCGTAGGGATTTCTTATCCTTAAGTTCATCAGCTAGAGCCACATGGGCTTGGTCATTTTTTGCAATCATGAGAAGCCCTGAAGTGTCCTTATCAATCCGATGGACAATCCCTGGCCGTAGGACCCCATTGATGCCAGACAAGTCTTTGATGTGGTACATAAGGGCGTTGACTAGCGTACCGCTGGTATGGCCTGCAGAAGGATGGACCACCATTCCCTGAGGTTTATTGACGACTGCCACGTCCTCATCTTGATAGACGATTTCTAGCGGAATATCCTCAGGCACATACTCAACCACTTCTGGCTCAGGCAGCTCATAATAGATGATGTCACCTTCTTTGACAGCATATTTGGCTTTTTTGGCTTGTCCATTGACCAAAATCCGGCCGTCCTTAATCTGCTCATTAGCCAAACTCCGCGATAGGTCTGTCAGCTCTGCCACCGCCTTGTCCAATCGCTGACCAACTACTGAGGCCTCAATTCTTACTTCCATCTTTTTCTTCCTTCAAAATTATCAGCAACAAAATAGCTACACCAAAGGTCAGATACATATCTGCCACATTGAAAATAGCAAAATTGATAAAATCTAACTGAAACATGTCCACGACAAAACCTTGACGTATCCGGTCGATAAAGTTCCCCAAACCGCCAGCAATCACCAAGGTCAGCCCGGCCAATATCCACTTTGAGGCATGGAGGTGCTTGATGAGGTAGTAAACAGCTCCGCCGATAACCAGAAATGTCACCAATGTAAAGAGCCATTGTTGATTTTCTAGCATGGAGAAGGCTGCACCAGTATTCTGGAGATGGGTTAGGCTCACCAGACGAGGAATGAAACTCTTGACCTGCCCTAGCTTAAAATCGCTGACGATATACAACTTAACCAGCTGGTCCACAGCAATAAGAACCAAGACTGCAAAAGGAATAATAATTTTTCTTTTCATACTTTATTTTTTCTGTGCAAAATACTCTTTCATAACTGATACAAAGTCTTCTCCGACCTGGGTCAGCTCCACATCTTCACGCTTGACATAGACCATGTGGTTGTCCAAGTTGTCGCGAAGTTTGATGACAGTAATACCATTTACACTATTGCTGTCCAAAAAGCCAGATCCAGTCGCATAAGCATCGGTACGCTCCAAAATCCCATTCAAAGTCGCTCGGTCCGTCACATTAAACATCTGTGAGCTGGCACTGGTATCGACAAAATTTTCTGAATAATAGAGGTACTCATCCTTTTCCTGAGTGAAGCGAACAGTCGGCAAAGCAGCCAAATCTTCCATGACAAGCTCATTTTTCTGAGTCAGAGGATGATCTTCCCGCAGGTAAATGTGGGTCTGAAAAGGAATCAACTCAATTACTTCCAAACCAAGCTTTTCCACCCTTTGCATAATGCCCTTGGTATTTTGATTATTGAGGTAGATAATGCCGATTTCACTGTGGCCTTGCGCTACTTCATCCAGAATCTGCACGGTTGTCGACTCAAAAATTCGGAAGTTCTTATACTCAGGATAGGTCTGAGAAAATTGAGTAATCAAAGGCGGCAAAAAATCATAGTGCTGGCTGGCAATTGAGAACTCATCACGCTCCTCCTCGGGATTGGCATATTGATTTTGAAAGACATCAAAACCCTTGACCAAGTCTTGAGCCTTTTCATAAAACTCCATTCCTCGGCGAGTCAGAAAAGTCCCGCTGCTGGTCCGTCGAAAAATCTTGAAACCCAGCTCTTTTTCCAGATCACGGACAGAGATAGACAGACTAGGCTGGCTGACATACATTTTTTCCGCAGCTTCTCGAAAAGTCCCACTATTAGCAATGGCGACCACATAACGCAATTGTTGAATATTCATAACATTTTCCTTCTTTACATATCGTCTCATTATACCATAAACCAAGGCAGAACAAAAGAAACCAGCTGTAAGAAGCCGGTTTCTCCTTTTAAGTTAATGAGCAATCTGAGACAAATTTGCTATTTTTCTTTTAGATAGACAACCTCAGTCATCTCTTTGAAGCCTAGCTTTTTATAAAGTTTCAAAGCTCGGGTATTCTGCTTTTCTACGACAATCTGAAACTCCTGTCCATTGCGCTCGTTCAAATCCTGCATACTTGCAAGCAAGAGATAGCTTCCTAGCCCCTGCCCCTGAAAGTCTTGATCAACCGCCAAGCCAAAGAAATAATTGGTACCAAAATCCGTATCAACCGACACAGAAGCCACAACCCGACCATCTTTCTTCAAGATGTAAAGCAAACTGGAGCCACTGCTAACGGCTTCTCTGGCGTATTTCAAAGCAACATCTAGTGGTGTCTCAAAGACTTGTGACTGAAAGGCTGCAATCTCTTCAGCCAAGTCCAAACTCCCCTGCAAAACCTCAATCCCTTCTCTTTCTTCTAGAGGAAAAGCTTGAGCAGGCTGTGCCAGCCAGATTTCCGCTTCATCCTCTTGGTAATCAAATCTCCTAGCAAAGTCAGGTTGATCGTTCAAAAAAGCTAGCTCCGCTACATACTCAATCTCGGTCAATTCATACTTATCCGCTACTTTTGCAAAAGCAGCCAGAAGCTGATTAGCCACACCCTGACGGCGATACGATGGCAGAACACAGAGAGAAACCTCAGCTTGGCCAGGTTCATCTGCGTAGACTGATAAAAAACCGATGGTTCGACCACCCATCTCAGCCACGAAAAAGGCTGGCATTTCAGGATCTGTATTATAATTATTATCCAGATAGGGCAGCCGATAGCCTCCATCCACCTTATTACACTCTTGAACTAATTCAAACAAAACCTGCTTTTCTTTCTCAGGCAATGCACTATAAATTCTTATTTGCATCCGTCTCACTTCCTTCCAGTATTTCTTTCTATTCTACCACGAATCTACCACGAATAGCCAGACCAAGCCATTCAAAAAGGGGCTGGAAAAATCCAGCCCCAATGTCGCTAAGTTAATCATTTTTTATTTTTCAACGTGGTCAGCAAGTTCTTCCTGGGCTTTTTTATTTGCCGCAGTAGCTTCTTCTTTCCATTTTTTCTTAGCTGCTTCGTATTCTTTGGTCGTTACAACATCCTTCTGAAGTTGGGTCAGCTTGAAGTTGTAACTTGAACCTTTGACACCAACTGGTGAGTAGGCCTTTGTAAATGGCACTGATTTAGTAACAGACGGTGTTGCCCCTTGTGAAACAGTCGGGATAATCAAGCCACTATCTAGCAACCAAGCTTCCGCTTCTGCATACTTTTCGTAACGCAACTGCACATCGTTGGTTTCAGCATTGGCTTCTTCCAGCATCTTGGTATAAGTATCCAAGCCTAGCTCTTTAATCTTATCATTGTCTTGACCTGGTTCAAATCCAAAGTTTTGCAAGCTTCCGCCGTTCTTGATATTGAGAGTATCAAGATAAGTAGATGGATCTTGGTAGTCACCAGTCCAGCCACCAGTAGACATATCATAGTCTTTCTGAGCAGCAGAGTTAGCAAAATAGGTGATATTATTAAGATCGTCTGTGCTCATCTTTTGCAGGTCAATGACGACATTTTCCGCTCCAAGAGCTGATTCGATAGACTGCTTGGTTGAGCTAGCCCATTGAACGCCAATTGTACTAGACTGATCCACTGGCATATCTAAGTGAATCGGGAATTCAACTCCCTTAGCCTGTAAGGCTTGCTTCGCTTCTGCAAATTTCGCCTTAGCTTTTTCAGGATTATAGTATGGATCTTGCGCGTCAGAGAGGTCAATTCCTTGCCATTGGCTACCATAGTTAACTAATTTTTCCCCAACAACAGTTCCAAAATCCTTGTCGCCAATTTGGACAAAGCTAGGTGGTACCAAGGTATTTCTCAAGACCTTAGTCGCTCCGTCTTCACCATTTCCTTGCGCACCATAAGATGTACGGTCAAAGGCAAAGTTGATAGCCTGACGGAAGTCTTTGTTCATGATCGCTTCGTTGGTCGCAGATTTTTGAGCGTCTGTTGTTTTAGAAGTATGATTGTAAGACTGACGGTTGTAGTTGAAATTATAGTAATAAGAAGTAGAATCCTGCGGGCTGTATACGATATTGTCCGCGTATTTCTTCTTGACTGAAGCAAAGCCTGAGCTATTCGGATAGAGACGAGCTGTGCTGTAAACGCCATCGCTGAAGTTACGAATCAGCGCTTCCTGATCATTTCCATCGTAATAAGTCAACTTGATGCTATCCAGAGTCACATTGTCTTTGTCATAGTAGTTTTGGTTCTTGACAAATTCCATCACAGACTTGGAAGTCAGCGACTTGAGCAAGTAAGGACCATTATAGAGGATGCTAGATGGCTTGACAGAGCCAAAATTGCTTCCTTCTGCTTTCAGAAACTCTTCATTGACTGGGAAAAGAATCGTGCTGGTCGTTTTAGAGTTCCAGTATGGCTCAGGGCGGGCCAGAGTGTATTGGAGTGTATGGTCATCAATAGCCTTGACACCAACATTGTCAAAATTCTTATCTTCACCCTTGATATAAGCATCCAAGCCCTTCACAGAGTCCTGAACTAGATAAATAGCTTCAGAATTTTCATCAGCTGCATACTTCAAGCCAGTCACAAAGTCCTGAGCTTTTACTTCTGCATATTCTTCACCATCGGATGTGTACCATTTAGCATCATCACGCAGCTTATAAGTATAGGTCAGACCGTCCTTAGAAACCGTCCATGACTTCGCGATAGAGGGAACCAGATTTCCGTACTCGTCATTTTCAAAAAGTCCATCAACCAGGTTGGAAATGACATCATTTGTCGTTGCACGGTTTGTAGCAAGATAGTTCAAGCTGTCAGGGTCTGAACTATAAACGTAAGTATAATTATTTGTGCTAGATGAAGATTGGCTACAAGCCGTCAGCAATAGCCCGGCACTCAGTGCAACTCCAGTCGCAATCAGCCATTTAGATGCTTTCATGGATAGAACCTCCTTTGATGTTATATTTTATAACATAAACTATTATACCAAAAAACGTATAAAAAGTAAATAGTAAACCGATGACAGTTGAGTAAAATATCTAAGGGTGGATTCTTTTAGCAAGCTCACAAGGCTTTTTGTTACTGCATTTCTGCAAATTTCTAAATAAAAAAGGAAGAATCCGCTTTTACTGCAAAGTTGCTGTGGAATCTTCCTTTTTGTTATTTTATCAAGAATAAGTAAAGCTACGAAAGTATTACTGCTGTATTCTCATTTTTATTTCTTATAGTCTTCGGTATGATAAGCCATACAGATAGACAATTCCAAACAAGAACAAGGCACCCAGCAAGGTTAAGAACAAGCTGCTGCTATCTCCTGTTTTAGGAAGCTGACTTAGCTGCCGACGAGAACTTACAGGTTCAACAGAACGCAAACTCAACTGCGGAGGATTTTGTTGACCTGGAATCATGCTCTGCCTAGCTGCAGTAATCTGAACAAGCTCCTTGTAATAACCCTCTCCCATGTTGAATTCTCTGTCTTGACTGTCAATCAAGGTTAGGGAAAGCACTGGACTGAACTGACCTTCCACTAAGCCTTTCAAGCTGAGCTCAACCGGATTGGTATCGTCGGCTTTTTTAGAAATCAGAACAGTATCACCAGAGATGGTATAATCTGGACTAGGGAGAATGCTGAAGTGCTGAGTATCCATCTTAAGAGCAAGACGGTAGCCATTTTTCTCTAGGCCGTTTAGTCCACTCAGGGTAACCGTAGCTGTAAAAGGCTGATCTAGCTGGGCAGATGCAGGGACATTCACTTTGATATCCTTAACTGGATCGGTATAAAAGAGACCATGCCCGATAGGATAGGCCACCTCTGTCTCTGACATGATACCATCCTTGATACTCGGCACATTTACCGGTAACTTCCCAACATGATTTTGACCATTGAAAATGACTTCCACACCAGCCGGGATATTAGGTCCGAAGGCATTGTCAGGCTTCAGAGACTCAGTCGGATCCATGCCCTTGTTTCCATAAACTGCTACAATAGCCTTAGCATTAGGATAATTTGCTACATCATAAGGTTTGGAAATGCTCATGACAGCCGCCTGTTTTCCAGTTGCATTTGCATAGTCCACGACTTCTGTCGGAACTCTTGTCAGCCAGAAATCGCTGGCCAGTTGAGATTGCCGTCCAATCTCAGAAATCAAAATAAGATGAGTAGCCTGGTCAATTTTTCCTTTCAAATCTTCTAGCTTGGTCGTCTTACTGTAGTTCAACGCATCATATGTAACTCCAGCTGGAATCACTCCATCTGCTATCAGACGCTTGACGCCCAGCTCTAGTCCAGGAACTTCATCGTCGTAAGCTGCTAACAGCAAAATCCTGTCGCCAGATTTGACCTTAAAGGGCAGAACAGTATCTTCGTTTTTAACTACCGTCACTGCACTAGCAGCGATTTTTCTCTCGGTATCTCTGTTTAACTCTGATCCAACAATTGCTTCAGCCTTAGACTGAGTTCGCTCAGATGGATTAAAGTCTAAAATACCTCGTTTTTCTTTTAGGTTCAAGATGCGGGTCACAGACTCATCCAATCTGCTGACTGGAATATCACCTCTCTGAACCGCCTGTTCAATATCGTTGATAATCTTATCAATCTTGGCTAAATCACTCTTGCTGCGTAAGACAGTTGGCATCAGCACCACATCTACACCTGATTTGATTGCCATGATAGCCGCTTCAGATTCTCCGAAGTTTTTAGCAATCGCATCCATGCCCATAGCATCAGATACCACCACTCCCTTGTAGCCAAATTTCTTGCGAACAATGCCGGTAATAATGTCATCAGACAAGGTGGCAGGGATATAGATGGTTTCCCCAGTTTGTTTAGATATAACCGTGTCTTTTTCAATCTGAGGATACTGAATATGGGCAGTCATCAGCATGTCAGCGTTTTTGTCAATGGCAGCCTTGAAGGGCAGCAACTCCAGTGCTTCTAACTCCGCATAGGACTTATCTACCAGAGGCAGACCAGTGTGAGAATCTACCGCCGTATCACCATGCCCAGGGAAATGCTTAGCCGCTACTGCAACATTGTATTTCTGAATCCCCTCCATCATAGCCGTTCCCAAACGGGCAACCACCTTAGGATCCGAAGAGAAGGAACGCAACCCAATAACTGGATTCTGTGGATTATTATTTGTATCAAAAACAGGAGCAAAGTTGACATTCAAACCTAGAGCTGATAGCTCCCGTCCGATAATTTGACCTGCTTGATTAGCTAACTCTGGATCTCGCGTCGCGCCAACTGCCATATTGCCTGGAAGAGCAGTCCCGCTGCCCAAACGATAGACAATACCACCTTCTTGGTCAATAGCGAGCAAGAGCGGCAACTTGCCATTATTAGCTTGGTTACTGATAGCTGCTTGCTGCAGGGCCTGCGTCAAGGCCAAGGTTTGAGCAGTTCCTTTCACATTCTCAGCAAAAAGAATAACTCCGCCAAAGTCGTATTTATCAACCGCTTCTGCAACCTCTTTATTAAGCTCCGTCATATCGGACTGGGCAGCTTGGCCCTCTTGCTGCCATTTTCTGAAGTCTGGCATCAGCATCTGGGTGATCTTCTGACGAAGCGTCATATCCTCCACAAGCTCCCGCACTCTCTTAGAAGCAGACGGTGCATCAGTCTCAGCCTGACCTTGATCTTGATTAGCACCTGAGGAAGCTTCTACAGCCTGGACAGTCGCTGGTTTGGCAGAATCTTCTACTAAATTACCAGTATTGCCTTCTTTGGTTGAAGCAGTAGTTTCAGTAGCTGCAACTGACGGAACATCAGAGACTGACAAGGCTTTTTCGGCAATCTGACTATCCTGACTTGGCGTGCCCCTAGCCCCTGCACTACTATCAGAAGAGTTTGTTACAACTGCAGCACTTGCTTGTTCAGACTGGTTAGCAGATTCTGGCGGCTGATTAACCGTATCTGCCTTTATGGCTCCCATTGGCCAAAAAACTAGTAATGATAAGGCAAGCGCCAATAGCAATTTATACCTTTTCATCATAGGCATTCTCCTTTCATCCCTATAATAATAGCACAAAAAACGATGTTTGTAAACGTTTACATATTATCTAATGATTGTTCGTTTTTATCACCAATTAGTAATATAATCTCTATAAAAATGAAATAGTATTACAATATTATAGAAATGTTACAGAGGTATAATTTTATAGAAATAACATAACCTAACTGTTAAAAATGAGATTCTTTAATCTTATAGTAACAGTTGCATAGAAAGGATTTGCTATGAGACAAGAAAAGAACACCAAAGCAATGTTCAACCGCCGCTACTGGCTGGGGCTTTCCCTGGCTTCTGCTGCGACTTTAGCCGCTGCTTTGATTTCCACCGGAACAGTTCGAGCGGAGAACAAGTCAATCCCTGACTGGGCTTCTAGACGTGAAGTTGGTATTTACGATCCTAGTGTACCAGATATTGAGGACGACCCTACTATCTTTGATGATCCAGGACCTATCAAGGTTCCGGAAGCACCTAAGAGTGAGTTCCCTAATGCTTTTTATGATGAGTCTGGCGAAAGAATTACAAATAGAATCGTTCTTCACGAGGGTAAATACTACGGCGCGGACCTCTCTGGTTATACATACAAAGTTCAAGATGACCCAGCAGAACAAATTCCGACGAATCTAAAAAATTCCTTCTATACCAGCCCAACTGGTAACGTCTATTATTTTGATAACAAAGGACAAAGGGTCATTAACTTTTACACTGTTGATGGCAAGCAATACTTCTTTGATTCTTACGGACGACTGGTTAAAAACAGATTTATTGATTTCACTGAATATACCTTCTACATCGGAGGAGATGGATCGCCTTATAAAAACGGACTTTATAAGATTGGCAAGTACTATTATTACTTTACCGAGTATGGCGATCTTTTGAGGCAAGGTTCTTTCGACTACAAAGGAAAGACCTATTATACTAATTGGCATGGCGTTGTCAATATAAAAGACGAAGAAGTTACACCATAACGAAAAATACCAGAAATAAGGACGTATGTCTTCGTTTCTGGTATTTATTTTACTCAAAATCACTTAAATAAAAAATCATTTTTTATAAGCAGATACTTATAGTTCTTTTGATTTTCTTACACTAATACCTAGCCCCAATCCAGCCAGAAGCAAACCAAGCCCCACAACACTATAGACCGCCTTTTCGCTACTTCCTGTTTTAGGAAGAGTCTGTTCAGATTTGGCCAAAAGTGTTGGTGCCTGAACATGGTAGACGGTAGAAGTAGGCATTGTAGTACGACGCTCAAGATAGAATTGATAACTATCTTTTATGATTTTATAGTAACGAGCTTCATTGACACTTTCAACAATCCATGAAGTGGTTCCCTTTGTCAGAGCATCAGCCAAGTTATTTTCGATATCAAGCACTCTGCCTTCTGTTGCAAAATTTTTGTAAATTCCCTCAATCGCTTTTACCGTCGCTACAGTTCTTTCTATACCAGCAGCTTTTAGAGCCGCAAGTGTATCAGCAACCGTTGGAATTGAAGGATCTTCTTTCATTTCAGCATCTGTCAATAAAACGACGAATTTCTTATTTTTAGATGACTTAGACCAATCATAGGTTGAAATAATCTGGTTCAGGGCAGTAGTTGGTGTTTCTGGAGTATCTCCTCCACTCGCTATACGAATTGCAGCCAATGCTTTTTCGAGCTCAGCCGGATCAGTTGTAAAATAAGATGACCCAAACCGTGTTAGAACCGTATCTTCATCTTTGCTGCCAGAATTACGACCGTAGACTTCATCACTAAATGTCGCCAAGCCAAAACGTGCTGTAATCCCCTCTTTAGTAATATTTCGCACAAATTCATTAATATTTGCACGAACAATATCAATTGTGCCACCCATGGATCCTGAACGGTCGACAACAAAGACAATATCAGCTGAACCAGCTTTTGTCACAGTTGGTGGCGTTGAGGTGTAGGTGATGGTTGTAGTCTTATCTACTCGCTCATACTGCGTATAGGGATTCCCATTTTCATCTGTGCCAGATAAAGTATTTTCAGTACGTCTAGTTATTGGCTCTGGCGCCTTATCAACCTTTGCCGGAGCCACTTCTGTCTTTGTAACATCAACGGTTGCCGTTTCTACACGGACTGTTTGATTGCCTTCTTGACTTTCTTTGACATCAACAGGCGATACATTTTTTGAGACATCAATCAAATCTCCTGGTTTCGCTGCAGATTCTTCAACAACAGGTTTCGTCGTATCAGCAGCAATTTCAGCACCAGCAGCTTCAATCGGAGAGCTTACTGCTTCAGTTTTTGCTATACCGCTTGAAGATGGTGTCCCAACCTGGTCTGCAAAAACATGCGAAGCTTGTGAAAAGGCAAATAGAAGAGTTGCTGATGCTAATCCAACTTTCAATTTGTACAATGAAAAGCCTGGAAGTTTAAATGATTCTTTTTCCATAATTTCTCCTTATCTTTTTAGATTTAGAAACATGATTGCATCTATTTTATATAGAATAACATAAAAAAATAGGACCTGCAAGCGATTTCAGATATTTATTAGTCTAAAAATTAAAATTTTAGAATATTATCAGAGTTTGTATGCTAAAAATGATGAGCATCATCATGAATCATTAAACAAATGCTTTATCGTGCTGTCTCTAATAAGAAATCCCCATGCTCGATATTTGAGCATGGGGATTTCTTATTAATTATTTAGCGATTGGGTAAACAGAAACTTGTTTCTTATCGCGTCCTTTGCGTTCAAAGCGTACTACGCCTTCAACTTTTGCAAACAAAGTATCGTCTCCGCCGCGTCCAACATTGACACCTGCATGGATGTGAGTGCCGCGTTGACGGTAAAGGATAGAGCCGCCTGTTACGGTTTGACCGTCAGCTGCTTTAGCTCCCAGACGTTTCGCTTGTGAATCACGTCCGTTAGATGTGGAACCTCCACCTTTTTTGTGGGCGAATAATTGCAAGTTAGCAAGATTCATTTTTAACATAATGTTTTTCCTCCGTGTTAGTTTTCTGTGATAACTCTGGTTTGGACGAACTCAGATGAGTCCTCCGATAAGTTTGCCATTCCTAGGAAAAATGATTCAAAGAAAAGCTGAGTCATTTCTCTTTGGTGTGACGGTATATCCTGAGGAATTTCAACCTTCAGATAGCCGCCTTCTATTTCGTTTAATTCTAAGTTCGGTTCGTAGCCTGCGAATTTCTCAACTGAATTGACAAAATTAATGGCGAGCGTCGAAACGGACGCACATACGACATCAAAGCCGTATTCACCACTCGCGGCGTGACCTGTGATTTCTGCACGCCTCAGTTCGCCATCTTCGGCTCTTTCAAAGACTGCTTGTATCATTTAATCTCCTTAAAATTAAGCGTTGATAGCGTTGATGACAACTTTTGTATATGGTTGACGGTGACCTTGTTTACGATGGCTGCCTTTTTTAGGTTTGTACTTGTAAGTAACAACCTTCTTTTGCTTGCCTTGTTTTTCAACAGTTCCGACAACAGAAGCTCCAGCAACAAGCGGAGTTCCGACAACAGTGTTTTCACCACCAACAAGAACAACTTCGTCAAAAGTAACGTCTTGACCAGCTTCAGCGTTCAACTTTTCAACGTAGATTGCTTGACCAACTTCAACTTTAACTTGTTTTCCGCCAGTTTTAATGATTGCGTATGTGCTCATTATGCACCTCCTATGATTTTTAGGGTTTCCCCGAATTTTGTGAAGACTCGCCTAGCATCGTGGGACGAACCACTTAAGAGAAGAGCTCTAAGTATAACAAAGAATAAACTAGGAATTGAGCCGAAGGCATAACTTGTGTTAGGCAAGGCGATAATGACGAAGTTTAAATTTGTTATACGACGAGCAACGATGATCGTGCGGTTGCACAGGAATGTGCATAGTCAACTCTATAAGTATAGCACTTCTGCAGCTCTTTAGCAAGCTTTTTCATCTCATGAAAACGGATTTTCAAGGATTATCTTTAAATTTTATCTACTAATGAACAAAGACTATTTCACCCTTACTATTTACATGAACGGAAATATTTGTTGGCGTTTCAAGATTTTCTTTTAAAAATTCTGCCTCATACTGTGTGGCATCGGAAATGTTCACTTTACGAGTCCCTTCTTTTGTTTCAACTATGAAGATAAGATTACTAAATATCTTTCTTCCATACCTACCAGTCGTAGTATGTATATCTATATCAATTAAGCGAACAATATCAGCGTGCACGTTTTGTTCTTTGAAATATTTATAAACATGTAGAGCTTCTATAGGTCTATGAACTTCATGAAAAACAAGAACAAGAATCGTAATTGGTAAACCAAAACCAAGAACTAATACAGATTTAACTGGGTTCTTTTGATATTCTTTGCTAATAAGAGCTTTCCAAGAACCTGCTTTTAATTTAGCAATATTTAAACCATAAAAAACAAGAAAAGTAATCAATACGGCTAACAAAGAATGCGAGAAGACACCTAACAAATATGATTCCCCTGGCACGTCTCTTAACAAAGCATTGTCATAGCCGTCTTTCCAAGAAAATGATTGAAGCAAGCCTCTCGAAAAATAATCCCAATATCCCATCTCAAACTCCATCTAGTATTAATTTTGTTACAAATCAGATAAATAGTATTTCTATTGTTATCCGCTAACCGCCTTGTTAAATAATGATTAGATAAAAAATTTCTAAATATAACGCCGCACCCTATCTTGATATTCTTGATAAGATTTCCCGAATTTTTCAAGACACCAGCGCTCCTCAGAGAGGATAATCCAGTGGGCCGCAGTCTGAAACATGACTAGAATCAAAATGAAAATCATTGACTTGGTCAAAAAAGCTATTCCCAAAAAACAAACAAGGTAAGCTACATACATGGGATTACGGGAATAGCGATAAAGCCCCTTTGTATTCATACCGTTTTCATCTGGTCTAGCGAAATCCCTCATACTGATAGCACACAAAACCAAACCAAGCAGGTAAATAGCTATACCAGCATAAAAGAAAACAGAAAAATCAAACTTAATTTCAAGCAAAAAAGGAGTTATGAACAAGGCTAGATTGCTCAATTGATAAATCATATAAGCTATCTTTTCTTTTCCTTGGACTGGTGCAAAATAAGCTGCGCGTGACAAAGCATTTTTGCCAAAATGACTTAATAAAGGAAAACGAATCAGCAGAAAAGGAATTAAGAGAAAAACAGCAAGCATAAACGTCACCTTCTCTAGCTTTTACAAGAGCTCCTCAATCAGCTCATCAACTTCGTCGGTCTCAGCTTCTGGTGTGATTTCTGTAATCATAATGCCTGCAACAGCGCGCTCAACCAAGCCTTCAACATCTAGGTAAGTTTCGTACTTCTCAGCATTCTTGATTTTTGGATTGGTCTTAGGACGGTCTGGAGCAAAAATAGTACAGCAGTCTTCAAATGGCTGAATAGAGATTTGGAAAGTATCGATTTTTTCAGCAATGTCAATGATTTCCAGCTTGTCCATGGTCACGACAGGACGTATAATCGGTGTATTGGTTACAGCGTTGATAGCCTGCATACTCTCAATCGTTTGACTTGCCACCTGACCAAGACTTTCTCCGTTGATAATGACTTGAGCGCTCCGCTCCTCTCGAATCCGGTCCGTAATACGCATCATAAAGCGACGGGTCAGTGTCATGAGATAGGCTTCTGGAGCCTTGGCCTTGATTTCCTCCTGAATCTCTGTAAAAGGCACTTCAATAAACTTGATATTGCCGCCAAACTTGGTTAATTTCCGAGTCAGATCCTGAGCTTTTTTCAACGCACCTGGACTGGTGTAAGGCGGACTTGCAAAGTGAACCGCCTCGATATCTACCCCCCGCTTGAGAGCCAGATAGCCCGCCACTGGTGAGTCAATGCCGCCAGACAGCATGAGCATACCCTTGCCCGAAGTACCAACTGGCAACCCACCAGCACCACGAATCGTCTCGTAAGAGATATAGGCCGCTTCTTCACGGATCTCGACACGAAGCTCAATATCAGGCGCTTTCATCTTGACCTGAACATTGGGAATGGCCTCAAAAACAGCATCCCCCAATGTCTGATTGAGCTCGCGGCTATCCAATTCAAAGCTGTGATCACTGCGCTTGCTGGAAATCTTAAAGGTCATGCCCTCTTGATAGACTTCCTTCATGATAGATTGGACAGCTTCGATTAGGGCCGGTACAGATTTTTCAATTTTGTAAGACGGCGAGAAATTCTGAATCCCGAAGATCTGCTTGAGTGACTCAGCGACTGGCTGATAGTCTGTACCGTGCAGATAAACATGGGTCCGATCACGGTCAGCCTTGACATGGACCTGCGGATAGACTGACAAGACAGCCTGGATATTGCGTTTAAGTTTGTTGATAAAGCGCATGCGGTTCTTCCCTTTGGTTGAGAGCTCACCATAGCGCACCATAATTTCTGAATATTGCATTGTTTACCTTACTTTTCTGGTTTTTTCGTAAATAATTTTAAAAGTTGTTAAAAACTGCTCCATCTGACTCATATCGTTGTCAAGATCCAAACTGATACGGAAAGCAGTTTGAGCCAGAGACTTTTCGACGCCCATAGCGATTAGGGTTCCCGCTGGCTTACCGGCCTTAGAAGAGCAAGCACTAGTAGTCGAGATATAGATCTCGTAGTCTTCAAATGCATGGACGACAACTTCACCCCGCACTCCCTTGATACCAAAGGTTAGTATATGGGGCGCAAAATTTTCCATGTCTGAGAAAATTACCACATCTGGATACTTCTGCAGCTCTTCAAGGAGAATTCTCTTCATCTGAGCCGTCCGCTGGGCAAATGATTCTTGCTTTTCCATGGACAAACGCAGTGCTTTGGCCGTCGCTGCAATGCCAGCTAAATTCTCCGTCGTTGAGCGCTTGTCTGACTCCTGACCACCGCCAGTTAAGAGGGGGCTGATTTTCTTGCCAGACTTGATATAGACAAATCCTACGCCCCGGACACCGTGAAATTTATGACTGGAAAATGTCGCAAAATCCACGCGATCCGTCAGATAAGAAGCTGTCGGAATCTTCGTAACAGCCTGTACAGCGTCCACATGAAAGGAAATAGTCGGCTTGTCTGCTAGTAGTTCGGATATTTTCTGAATGGGCTGAATACTGCCAATTTCATTATTGACAGCCATTACCGAGACCAGAGTGGTGTCTGGTCGAATCAGCTTCGCCAGCTTCTCTACATCAACAAAACCTACCTTGTCCACTGGCGCAAAATCTATTTCAAAGCCTTGATTCTGCAGCCAGAGGGCTGATTCTTTAACCGCGGGATGCTCAATGTTGGATACGATGATGTGTTTTCCAAAGGGAATCTTTTCAAAAGCAACTCCTTTAAGCACCCAGTTGTCTCCTTCGGTCCCTCCAGAAGTAAAAAAAATCTCCGACGAAGACTTACCTAAAAGCTCTGCTATTTGCCTGCGTGAAGCTTCTAAGAGCCGGGTTGCCTGACTGCCTAAACTGTGCAGACTGGATGGATTTCCCCAGATTTTAGAAGCTACTTCTGTGTAAGCGGCCAAAGCCTCGGGATAAGGCTTGGTTGTCGCTGAATTATCTAAATAAATCATGTTCTTTCCTCAAAATTTCAATACTCCTATTGTAACATGAAAGAGAAACTGGAACAAGAAAGAAAAAGCCCTAAATTCTGCTAAAACTTAGGGCTAAACTTCACCGGTCATAAAACTCATGTAATAAGCCAAAGAGTTCCTGTTGTTGAGCTAACAAGCTCTGACCTATGGTAGTAGATTTGATGAGGGTTCGTTCCTCTACATTTTCAATCACCTTTTTCAGAGAGGTCTGAGCAAAAGGAGATTCAACGACTTTTTGAGCGTTTTGGAAAGGCTGATGAGTCACCAACTGGAAGCCATAGGAATTATTGAGCAGTGAATAGCCGGCCGTTCCAGTTTTCTTCTGATATGCCTTGCAGAGGCCACCATCAATGACAAAGAGCAAACCGCCACCACGGATAGGCGACTCTCCCTTGCCCGTCTTAACCGGAGTATGACCATTGACCATCCTAGACTCTGGAGAAAAGAGGCCAAATTCTTCCAAAATCAGCTGGCAGACTTTCTCAGAATTTCGATAAGAAAAATAAGAATTCTCCACTTCCTTGTGGGTGTCCTTATCTTCAATGAAATAGCGCTCCAAGGTAGTCATCTTTTCTTTGCCAAACAGAGGAGACAGCTTACCTTTCCAGCAATACCAAATCAAGTCAGTCGACAAATCATCCCCCACTTCCTTGTCCTTGGCCGCCTGCCGAATATGATACTCAAAGAAATCCAGCAATTCCTTGCCCGCATAATGGGCTTGATTGAGAATGAAAGGCTGGAATTCTCCTGACGGCTCCAAAGGAATGCAGCCGTGAAAGAGCAAATGCTTATTGTAGATTTTATACATAGAGCCCTTGTTCATCAGAAGACTCATATGTTCTGCCATCTTAAGAGAACTTTGGAACGAGGCCAGCATACTGTCTACAGCTTGATTTTCTTCTGGTGTCAAAGCTGACGGATTTTCAGGATTGATAGTTTGGAAGCAGGTATTAATCAGGGCATGCTTGGTATCGTCAATCGTAACACTTTCTTCCCAATAGTCAATCTTGTCCAGCATAACATGATCCTGCATCTGGAATTCAGGCCGTCGTTTGATGAGCTGATTTTCCAGCTTGAACTGGATAATCGCTAAGGCTTGGTGAACCTTTTCCAGCTGCAGAATTTCCTCATCTGAAAACTCCTGCTCTCTACCACCAAGAATAGGCCTAAACTTAGGATTAGACTGGTAAGTCTTGTCCGCAAAAAGGGTCAAGGATCGCAGGTTTAAACCATAATCTTTCTCGATATCCCAGAGATAGCCATAGCGAGCTGCGATGCGCAGCACATTGAGCAAGCAGGCCTTAGAGCCAAAAAAGGCTCCCATCCAGATAATGTCATGATTGCCCCACTGAATATCAAGCGAGTGAAAATGCTGCAGTTCATCCATGACCTGAGCACTACCAGCTCCTCTGTCAAAAATATCTCCAACCACATGCAGATGGTCGATCAACAACTGCCGAATACTTCGGGACAAGCCTAGGATAAACGGTACAGCTTCCCGCAATTCAATCACATAAGTCAGGATATTCTCAAAATAGGACTTTTTATCAGCCAAAGCCCTGTCACTATAGAGCAACTCCTCGATAATATAGGCATACTGAGGCGGCAAGGCCTTTCTAACCTTGGAGCGACTGTATTTGGCACCTGCAAAAGCCAGCAAGTTCAAGAGCTGGGGAATAGTTTCCTGATACCAGTCTTTGCCTTTAGTTTCTTCCCCCAGCACAAGCTCAGGATAGGAAACCAGCGCTGACAAGCGGTCTTTGTGAGCTTCTGACAAGCTGTCCCCAAAACAGTCCTTGATCTTCTCATTGAGGATACCTGCACAGCTTCTCAAAATATAGTCAAAAGCAGCAAACTCCCCGTGAATGTCACTGATATACAGCTCCGTTCCTTTGGGCAGGTTCAAAATTGCCTCTAGGTTGGTCAGCTCTGTAATGACCTTCTGCCGAGTATCAAATTCTTTCAGTAAAATACGCTTATATTGCTCCATCTTCTGCCCTCACTCTATAACCGCTTTTTGCAATCTTCTCTCTTATCTCAATTTCTTCAAATGATCTTCAATCAAGAAAGCCGTCTCCTCGATTGATTTATCAGTGATATTGATGACATGAGCCCGATACTTTTTAAAGACTTCTTTTGAGTAGTCTAGTTCTTCGTATATCTTTTCCAGATCTGTGTAGCTGGTCGACTGGGTCAATCCCAGAGAATTCAAGCGATTACTGCGTATCTTAGACAGTTTTTCCGGCTCACATAAGAGGCCGATAATTCTCTCCGGATCAACCTTTTCCAAGACCTGAGGCAGAGGGACTTCCGGAATCAAAGGCAGGTTAGAAACCTTGTAGCCTTTATTAGCCAGATAAATACTGAGTGGTGTTTTAGATGTACGGGAGACGCCTAGGAGCACCAAGTCTGAATCTAAAAATCCTTGCGGCGCCTTGCCATCGTCGTATTTAACTGCAAACTCAATAGCGGAAATTTTATTAAAATACTCAGTGTCCAGCCTGTGCAAGGTACCCGGCACCTCTATAGGACTGGTTCCTGTCTTTTCTCTGATTATCTCAAAAAATGGATGCATCAAATCCAGATAAGCAAGGCCATTGACCTGACTGAACTCTCTAGCTACAGCTGCTAGCTTGCCATCGACCAGAGTACTAATCACAAGGGCATCATCCTTGATGGCATCACGCAGAATATCCAGCAATTCTTCTTCCTTGTTGATAAATGGAAAACGATAGCTGTTATTAAAAATAATATCTGGGTACTGGGCTGTCACTGCAGACAACAGCTTCTGCGAAGTCCCCCCCAAAGAATCTGAAATGCTGTAAACAATAATTTCTTTCTTCATGTTCATTCCTCTTATCTATTAACCTCAGCGCTTCTGGCCTCTTGAATAATATAATCCAGCAGGGCTGACTTGGTCACAGTTCCTAAGATTTTACGCTCATTATTCTTATCCACTACCGGCAGCGAATCAATGGCAAAATCCTGCAAAACTGCTGCCGCTTCCAAAATGTTCATATCCTTGTAGCAAGTTTTAATATGGGGCATTCGGGTCATGCAGACCGCTACAGGAGTGCTATCAATGTTAGTATTGAGCGAAGCCCGCAGCAAGTCTTTACGCGACAAAATCCCCAAGAGCAGCTTATGCTCATCAATGACATAGAGAACATCCGCATCATACATAAACAAGGTAATAATGGCATCTTGAATAAAAGAATCATGAGATACCAAAACAGGCGAAGTCATAATCTCTGCCACTTCCTTTCGAAAGGTATCGAAAAAGAAAAGCGTCTCTAAATCTGAGCCCGAGTACGTGTAACCAACTTTAGGCGTAGCCTTCAAAATCCCAACCAAGGTCAGAAAAGACAGGTCCGAGCGCAAGGTCGCCCGAGAAATATCGAGTAATTCAGAGATTTTCTCACCGCTGAGTGGCTGGTGTTCTTTTACAATTTCTACAATTTTCTTTTGCCGTTCACTTAATTTCAAATAGGTCTGACTCCTTCGTTCTTTATAATAGATGATTAGCCTGAATTCGCTTAAAATTTAGGAATTATAACTCATATTTTATTTTTAAACGTTTAAATAATCATCATTTTGTAACACATTATAACAAAAAAAGAAAAATTGTCAATAAAATAGGATGCTTTTTTCTGTTGACAAATATATGTGATGTATATTACAATGTATTTGTCCTACAATATGACACATATTTCATAATTTTGGAGGTAAATATGGCGAAATGGATTTACTCCTTCGAGGAAGGATGTGCAGATGACAAGGCCCTGCTTGGCGGAAAAGGTGCCAACCTAGCTGAAATGACCAATTTGGGACTGCCTGTCCCTCCAGGTTTTACTATTACCACAGAAAGCTGTATCGAATATTTAGAAAGTCCTTATTTCTTTGAATCTTCTTTAAAAGAAGATGTTTTGAAAGCGGTTACTGAATTGGAAGAAAAAACCGGTAAATATTTCAGTGGCAACGACTCAGCCTTGCTCTTAGTGTCTGTTCGAAGCGGAGCCAAGTTTTCCATGCCGGGCATGATGGACACTATTCTCAATCTAGGTCTGAACGATTTAAGAACCCAGACTTTGGCTGAGCAGACCAATGCTGACTTTGCCTACAACTGCTACCGCCGGTTGCTGCAAATGTTTGCTGATGTGGTTTATGGCATTTCCAAGGATGAGTTCGATGACCTATTGGGCTATTTTGAAAAAAATGCTGGAAAACAAGCCAAGGATTTCACATTGGATGAACATCAAGCATTAATCGACCAGTACAAGCAGCTTTATCGTGAGCATCATCAAACCTTCCCCCAAAGCTCGAAAGAGCAGCTTTATGCTGCTATCAAGGCGGTCTTCAAGTCTTGGAATAATCCCCGAGCTCAGGTCTACCGCAACTTGAATAATATTCCTCACGACCTGGGAACAGCGGTAAATGTCCAAGCCATGGTCTTTGGCAATAGCGACCAAGCCAGTGGTACAGGAGTCGTCTTTACGAGAAACCCCGCCAGCGGTGAGCATCAGCTATTTGGTGAATTTTTGCTCAATGCTCAAGGAGAGGATGTCGTAGCCGGCATTCGAACACCTGAGCCTATCGCTGCACTTGAGACAGCTCTCCCTCAGGCCTATGCAGCCTTCCAAGACTATGCTAAGATTCTCGAAAACCACTACAAGGACATGCAAGATATTGAATTTACCATCGAAAAGGGTAAACTCTATATTCTCCAAACTAGAAACGGTAAACGGACCGCCAAAGCATCTTTGAAAATCGCCTTAGATCTGGTAGACGAGGGCATTATCAGCAAAAAAGAAGCTCTCCAGTGCGTATCTCCTACTACGATTAGCCAGCTCATCCATCCTGTATTTGAAGAAAAAGCTCTGCAAGATGCTCCTTTCTTGGCTCAAGGACTGCCAGCCAGCCCTGGTGCAGCAACTGGCGAGATTGTCTTTACAGCTGAGCGCGCCCAAGACTACCACTCCTTGGGTAAAAAGGTCATTTTAGTCCGTCAGGAAACTTCACCTGAAGACATTGAAGGTATGGTCGTCAGCCAAGCCATCGTAACCAGTCAGGGCGGTATGACCTCTCACGCAGCTGTCGTAGCCCGGGGAATGGGAACCTGCTGTGTGGCTGGCTGTGGAGAGCTGACCATCAGCGAGGACAGCAAGACCGTTTCCTGCGGAAGTCTTGTCTTGACCGAAGGTGACGTCATTTCAGTTGATGGCAGCTCTGGGCGCATTTATAGCGGTGAGATTCCGACCGTCCTAGTCGAAAATGACCAAGAACTCCAACGACTGCTTTCATGGGCAGACGAAGTCGCACAGCTCAAAGTCCGTGCCAACGCAGAGACCGTTCAAGATCTAAAAGCAGCTATTAAGTTTGGGGCAAAAGGCATCGGTCTGGCTCGTACCGAACACATGTTCTTTGGTCAAGAACGGATTCTGGAAATGCGGCGCCTGATTCTAGCCGACAACGAATTGGAAACCAGATCCGCCCTCAAAAAACTACTAGAGTTCCAAGAAAACGACTTCTATCAAATGTTCCAAGCCGTGCAGGACAAACCTATGATTATCCGTCTTTTGGATCCACCAATGCACGAATTTTTACCTAAAGATTCACAGGAAATTAAGGCTTTGGCTGACAAGCTACATAAATCGCCAGAAAAACTGACTCGCCGCATTGAACAGCTGCAAGAAAGCAATCCAATGCTGGGCCACCGCGGCTGCCGTCTGGGGATTACGCAACCAGAGATTTACAAGATGCAGGTTGAAGCCGTCTTCAAGAGTGCTATCAAGCTGAGTCAAGAAGGATTGACCGTCAAGCCAGAAATCATGATTCCGCTGATTGCGGACAAGGCTGAGCTGGACTCTGTCAAAGCCTTTCTCACCCAACATATCAACAAGCTCTTTAGGCATCAAGGTCAGGAGCCTTTCCCTTATGAAATTGGCACCATGATTGAACTTCCGCGTGCCTGTCTGGTTGCAGACCAGCTGGCTCAGGAAGCGGACTTCTTCAGCTTTGGTACTAACGACCTGACCCAGATGACCTATGGCTTCTCACGGGACGATATTGGAAAATTCATCGGCCATTATAAGGAGAAAGAAATCCTTCCTTTCGATCCTTTCCAAAGTGTCGACCAAGCCGGTGTTGGTGAATTGATGCGGATAGCTATCAGCAAGGGCCGTCAAGTCAAGCCTGACCTTTCAATCGGCATCTGTGGTGAGGTCGGTGGCGATCCGGCTTCCATCCCCTTCTTCCAAGAAATTGGTGTCACCTACGTCTCCTGCTCTCCTTATCGGGTTCCAGCAGCAAGGCTGGCTGTCGCTCAAACGGTACTCCAAGATGAAAAAGCGTAATTACTTTGCTATTCTAGCTCAAGAAGCTGCTCAACCAAAACTTGAGCAGCTTCTTTTCATAACAGCAATCTTCTGTGTGCGTTTTCATAGAGAAAAATTTGATTTTTTTAAGACATTTTCAGATAAAAAACGTATAATGAGAGATAAGAAATCATTGAAATTTTAAAAGGAGATTCTTTCGAGCATGGAAAACTATTCTCGCAGCAATAAAAACAAGACAAAATCATCTAAAAAACCTACTAAACAGCATATTAAAACTGGCCTTTCAGCCTTCCAAAAGACTATTGCAACTGTTGCCAGTATCTTATCTATCATCATTGCCAGCATCACGATCATGAATCTGACTGGCCATAAGGATGAAAAATCAAAAACTGATACCAGTAGCTCTACTGCAACGACTACTATTATCAAGGAAATCGAAAAAGAAACAAGCAGCCCTGCTTCAACAACTGCAACTGATACAGCTGCTTCCAGCAGTGATGCAACAGCAGTTGAGACTAGTGCGTCTAGCTCTACGGCTGATACAGCAGCAGGCGACACTACTGCCTCTAGCTCTGCTGCAGATACAGCAACCAACACTCAGACTGAAGCTTCAAACTAAGCAAGCAGCAAACGCCCAGCTCATTGAGCCAGGCGTTTTTTTTGTATTCATCAAGCAACCTTACTTGACTATCACTTCCGATACATCTTGACTTGAAGATAGAGGTCATTGTAGGTTCCCAACCATTTAGGGCCCAACTGCTCATAAACTTCCAGATGTTTCATCGTTTCCTCAGTCGGATAAAAAGCCTCATCTTCCTGAGTTTCCTTAGGCAACATGGCCTTGGCAGGAAGATTTGGTGTCGCATAACCAACATAAAGGGCATTTTTATAAGCATTTTCCGGTCTCAGCATAAAGTTAATAAACTGATAGGCTGCTTTTTTATTTTTGACCGTTTTAGGAATGACAATATTGTCAAACCAAAGGTTGCTGGCTTCTGTAGGCACGACATAGCGTAGGTCTTCATTAGCCTCCAGCATCTGACGAGCCTCGCCAGAAAAGGTCACACCGATAGCTGCATTGTTCTGAATCATGTATCCCTTCATCTCATCAGCTACAATAGCCTTGATATTTGGCGTCAGAGTATAGAGCTTGTCGACAGCTTCCTGCAGCTGATTAGCATCTTTGGAGTTGAGACTATGACCGTCTGAGTTCAGACCAATTCCCATGACTTCACGAGCTCCATCAATTATCATGATGGAGTTTTTGTATTCAGGACGCCAGAGGTCATTCCAATGCTCCGGAGCTTTATCAACCATTTTTTCATTGTAGACAATACCCAGCGTTCCCCAAAAATAAGGAATCGAGTACTGATTTCCTGGATCGAAAGGCTGGTCTAAAAAGTCAGAGCCGATATTTTCCAAGCCTTTAATCTGGCTATGATCTAGCTTTTCTACCAAGCCTTCCTTCATCATCTTGGCAATCATATATTCACTAGGAATAGCAATGTCGTAGGTTGTGCCGCCCTGCTTCACTTTTGTATACATAGCTTCATTGGAGTCAAAGGTATCGTACTGGATTTGGACACCAGTTTCTTTAGTAAACTCAGTCAGCAGCTCAGGATCGATATAGTCACCCCAGTTGTAAATGACCAGCTTATCGCTTTCCTTACTCTGCGTCCGACTTTCAATCTGGTAGCTGACACCCCACAAGACTAAGATAATCAGCAGAATTCCCGCTAAAAATGAATAGAGTTTTCTCATACAGTCTCCTCCTTCTCACGGGTGATAAAGTAATACCCAATTACCAAAGCAATGCTGAAGAGAAAGACCAAGGCTGACAGGGCATTGATTTCCAGAGAAATTCCCTGACGAGCGCGGGAGTAAATCTCAACAGACAGAGTAGAGAAACCATTGCCTGTAACGAAGAAGGTCACAGCAAAGTCATCTAGTGAGTAGGTAAAGGCCATGAAGTAGCCAGCGATGATGGCTGGAGTCAGATAAGGCAGCATGATTTCCTTCAGCATTTGCAATTGGCTGGCACCTAAGTCATAGGCAGCCTTAATCATATCATCATTCATTTCCTTCAGACGCGGAAGAATCATCAGCACCACAATCGGAATGGAAAAGGCCACATGGCTAGCCAGCACAGAAAGAAAGCCCAGCTGGAATTTTGCAGTGGTAAAGAGAATCAGGAAACTTGCTCCAATCATGACATCCGGTGCTACCATGAGGATATTATTGATAGACAGAAAGGCATCCTGATATTTCTTGCGGGCTTGATAAATATAGATAGCTCCAAAAGTTCCAATCAAAGTCGCAATCAACGAAGACAGGAAAGCCAGAAAGAAAGTCTGAACCAAAATCAGAATCAGACGCGAATCCTCAAAGAGATTTTGAAAATGACTAAGACTGAATCCTGTAAAGCGATTCATGTCTTCCCCAGCATTAAAAGCATAGGCAATCAGGTAAAAGATGGGGATGTAGAGCAACAAAAAGACAAAGGATAGATAGAGATTTGCAATTTTTTTCATCGCCCTCTCCTTTCCTTGGTTGCCCACATGGTAAAGAGCATGGCAACAATCAGTACCACTCCGATAGTAGAGCCCATGCCCCAATTTTGAGTAGTCAGAAAGTGCTGCTCAATGGCAGTTCCCAGAGTAATTACCCGATTACCACCGATTAAGCGAGTCAGCATGAAGAGACTGAGACTAGGGATAAAGACAGACTGCACTCCACTTCTGACACCATTCAAGGACAAAGGGAAAACAACCCGACGGAAAGTCTCCCAGCGATTAGCTCCCAAGTCATAGCTGGCATTGATAAGATTAGGATCCAAATCATCCAGAACGTTGAAAATGGGCAGAATCATAAAAGGCAGCTCGATGTAGCTGGCTACAAAGATAAATGAAAAGTCCGTAAAGAGAATCTGCTGCGGTCCTACTCCGATAAAAGTCAGAAATTGGTTAATTGAGCCATTCTGACCAAAAATACCGATGAAAGCATAAGCTTTGAGCAGAAGATTGATCCAGGTCGGCAGGACAATCAGCATCAGCCAGAGCTGCTTGTGCTTGAGCTGAGTCAAAAAGAATGCAGTCGGATAGGAAATCAGCAGGGTTACGACAGTTATAATCCCTGCATAAAGAACCGAATTCAGACTCATCTTGAGATAGGTCCAGTTCTGCGATGTAAAGTAAGTCTGGTAATTTTCCAGAGTAAACTGGCCTTCAATGTTGAAGAAGGATTTCCAGATAATCATGACAACAGGTGCCAAGACAAAGAGGAAAATCCAGAGCAGGTAGGGCAAGAGAAAAAGATTAGAGGTTGTTTTCTTCATCGCGTTCCTCCTCAATAGCATTGATCAGACCCGCTTCTTGCTCTTCTACTTCAACATATTCTTCGATACGGGCATCGAATTCTTCTTCAGTTTCATTGAGGCGCATGATATGGATATCTTCAGGCTCGAAATGCAGACCAATTTCTTCACCAACAATGGCCTTGCGAGTCGAGTGAATCATCCATTCATTGCCCAGTTCATCATAAGCGATAATCTCATAGTGAACGCCGCGGAAAAGCTGGGTATCAACTTTAACCTGCAGCTTGCCTTCTTCTGGCAGAGTAATCCGCAAATCCTCCGGCCGAATCACCACCTCGACAGCTTCATTTGGGCGCATCCCACCATCCACTGCTTCAAAGCGCTTGCCGTTAAACTCAACCAGATAGTCTTCAATCATCTTACCTGGCAGAATATTGGACTCGCCAATGAAGGTTGCAACAAAGTGGTTGATGGGCTCGTCATAAATATCAACAGGCGTCCCCGACTGAACAATCTCGCCGTCATTCATAACGAAAATCCAGTCGCTCATAGCCAGAGCTTCCTCTTGGTCGTGCGTGACAAAGACAAAGGTAATGCCGAGACGCTGCTGCAATTCCCGTAGCTCATACTGCATATCTGTACGCAGCTTCAAATCCAGAGCAGACAGCGGCTCATCCAGCAAAACGACCCGCGGCTGATTAATGATTGCCCGCGCGATAGCTACACGCTGGCGCTGACCGCCCGACAGTTTGCGAATAGAACGGCGCTCAAAACCTTCCAGCTGAACCATTTTCAGCACTTCTGCAACCCGCTCTTGAATTTCTTTTTTATCAACCTTGCGCAGACGCAACGGAAAGGCAACATTTTCAAAAACATTCATATGCGGAAACAGTGCATAGGACTGAAAAACCGTATGAACGTCTCTTTTATTAGTCGGAATATCATTGATGCGGACGCCATCAAGAAAAATATCCCCGTCTGTCGCGTCCAAAAGACCAGCAATGATGTTCAGAATCGTTGATTTTCCAGAGCCGGAAGAGCCCAGCAAAGTATAGAACTTTCCTTCTTCCAGCTCGAAATTAATATCTTTCAGGACGACAGTATTATTATCTTCAAAAACTTTTGAAACGTTTTTAAACTCGATGATTGGTTTTTTCAATTGTCATAAATTCCTTCTTTCTCGTATTAACAGATTAAGGGTTCTGTCAGACCGCTGCTACCTCGTGAGGGCTGTAAAGGCCCTTTATAAATTCCGTGTCGATAGGCTTTCACCCCCTTACTAAGTTGCAGCCAGCTGCAGTTCCTTATCCAGCATACTTCTACTGGAAAACAATCTATCTTACAGAGATTCACCAATGATGCGGACTTCGCGTTCCAGAGTAATCCCTGAATTTTCCCGCACTCTTTCAATCACATGAGCAATAAGATTTTCATAATCCTGAGCCGTTCCTTTATCGACGTTAATCATAAAGCCAGCATGCATCTCTGATACCTCTACGCCACCGATACGATGACCCTTGAGGCCTGCTTCGCTAATCAGCTGACCAGCAAAGTGACCCAAAGGACGCTTGAAAACAGAGCCACAGGATGGATATTCCAAAGGCTGCTTGAGCTCCCGCAGATGGGTTAAGCGCTCCATTTCCTGACGAATCGTTCTGTGAACACCAGGCGAAAGAGCAAACTTAGCAGAAATAACAATGTCGCCTGTTTCCTGAACCAGTGAGTGACGATAGCCGAACTTCATATCCCGAACATCCAGCGTTTTGACTTGACCCTGAGGAGTCAGTACCTTGCAAGACACCAAGACATGAGCAATCTCGCCGCCATAAGCCCCAGCGTTCATAAAGACAGCTCCGCCAACGCTACCTGGAATACCACAAGCGAACTCAAAGCCAGTCAGACTGTTCTGCAAGGCGATATGGGTTGTCTGAATCAGATTAGCTCCAGCCTCTGCCTCAATCATATAGCCATCTACCGCTACATTGTTGAGCTTGTCAAACATAATCACGAAACCTCGGATACCGCCATCTCGCACAATGATATTACTGGCATTTCCCAGCACCATCCAAGGAATGTTTTCTTGATTGGCAAAATTGACAATACGAGCCAGCTCATAACGATTGCGGGGAAAAACTAAGAAATCGGCTGCGCCCCCGACCTTTGTGTAGGTGTATTGACTCAAAGGCTCATTGAAGCGAATGTCGATTCCCTCTAATTCAGATTTTAATTTCTCTAGTTTTTGCATGATTTTCTCTCTTTTATGTAAACAAAATACACTCTATTATATCAAAAATCTATGGCATTTACGATAGATTACAAAGAAAAAGCTGATAAAGGTCAGCTTTTTAACGCTTATAATTGTCTAGTAGCATAACGTTGTGTTTGACTAGAAAGAGCATTTCTGATGGCACCGAAAGCTAACTCAGTCGCTAGAGCCTGTAATTCTAAATGGTCCATAAAGTGAATTATCCTCCTTTAAGCTAGACCCATTATAGCACAGTTAGGTATAAAAAGATAGGGATATCAACTCCCTAGCTTAGAAAAGAAAAAAGAGGTTCATAGAAAACCTCTTGATAATTTATTTTTCTACTCGAACGCCCTCAGTATCCACCCGAAGCCGGAAGATTTGCCCCTTGAAATTCTGTTTTTGCAGAAGCTGATAAATCTTCTCTGTATTGTGCTTAGGCGATAAGACCATGACAGTTGGTCCCGCTCCTGAGATATAGGTTGCATAAGAGCCGTTTTTTCTGGCCAAGAACTTAATATCTGAAAATTCCTTAATCAAAGGCTGACGGTATTTTTCGTGGAACAAATCAGACTCGATAGCCCGACCAGCGATTTTCATATCACCTTTTAAAAGGGCTGCAATCGCAACATTGGCAATGGAGCTGGCCGCAACAGCTTCCTTGTAAGAAAGCCGATTTGGTAAGACTTGGCGGCTCTCAACCGTCCGAAGCTCATAGTCTGGGATATAGGCGATGAAGTCTGCGTCCGGAAAGTCCGCTACCACAGCAGATACCTGATTTCTAGATGAGCTAGATACGACCAAATTACCATAAATCGCTGGCGCAACATTGTCAGGATGACCTTCAATCTTTGTAGCGATTTTCAGTTTCTGATAATCCGACAAATTAAGATGAGCCAGCTGGTTGGCCAATTCAATCCCAGCCACAATGACCGAACTAGAAGACCCAAGTCCACGAGCCAATGGAATATCACTGGTCATTTTCAAACGGCGTGGCTGAATATCTGGAGCCAACTGCAGGGCAATCTTAACCAGTAAATTGCGTCGGTCCTTAGAAATTCTCGGATTGAGGTCATGCTCAATCACCCACTCCTGACTTTCTTCCAAGACTTCAATTTCCAGATATTTTGACAGGGCTACCCCAACGGAGTCAAAGCCAGGACCGATATTGGCACTGGTCGCTGGTACAATAATTTTCATCTTAATCTCCTAATACTTTGAAGGTATTGAGCAAGTCAAACTCAGCAACTTCTTTGAGCTTAGCAGTGACATTTTCCAGCTGTGTCTTGCTGACAGCATGGGTAATAATCACCACGCGAGCCTTCTCGCCGTCAGTACCTTCCTGCAGAATCTGCTTAAAGGAAACATCCTCAGCATTGAAAATCTCAGCCAAATGCAGAACTTGGCCTTTAGAATCAGGTGCCAAGATAGAGAAGTAATAGCTGCTCTTTACATCTTCTGGCTTAGCTAGCACAAGCTCACGGCTGAATTCATTAAAGGCCTTGCCAACTGTTCCTTCATTCAAACGGCGGCTAATACGGACAATATCTGCCACAACACTAGTTGCGGTTGGTTTTTGACCTGCTCCTGGTCCGTAGTACATGGATTCTCCGATACCGATGGACTCAACAAAGACAGCATTCATCACCCCATTGACACTAGCCAGAGGATGAGCTTTTGGCAGAAAAGTTGGAGCCACTTCTGCTGCAATACCTGATGCTGTTTCTTCGATAGAACCAACCAGCTTGACTACATAGCCCAGATCTTGAGCAACAGCCACATCTTCTGGTGTGATATGACGAATTCCCTGATGACCCACATCTTCAAACTTAACATTCATACCAAAAGCGAACTGACTAAGAATGACCATCTTGTAAGCCGCATCAATGCCATCTACATCATTGGTTGGGTCGCTTTCTGCAAAGCCAAGGCGTTGTGCCTCAGCAAGAGCATCTTCATAAGACCAACCCTCTTCCACCATCTTGGTCATCATAAAGTTAGAGGTCCCATTAACCACACCCAAGATACGGGTAATTTTGTCAGAAGCCAGTGAATTAACCAAGGTACGCAGGATCGGAATCCCACCGGCAACAGCTGCTTCATAATAGAGAGCTACATTTTGCTTTTGAGCAATTTCCAGCAACTCTGCTCCGTGAACAGCCAACAAGTCCTTATTGGCCGTTACTACATGTTTGCCAGCTTCAAGAGCACGAGTGATGAACGTTTTCGCTGGCTCAATCCGTCCCATCAATTCCACAACGATAGTAATCTCAGAATCATTCAGAATTTCTTCAACATTTGTTACAAAATTAAAGTCATTTCCAGCTGCTAAAAGACGATCTTTTTCAGCATCATCTTTAACCAAAACTTTAGCAACCTCAATCTCTGAATGAGCTGCTTGAACGATTTTTTCTCCGTTTTCTTTCAGCAAAAAAGGCACACCGCTAGCCACTGTTCCAAAACCAAGTAAAGCTATTTTAATAGACATGAAGCACTCCTTGAAAATTTCTTGTATAAAAAATATTATAACAAAATTATAAAAAAATGCCTACAAAACTACTTCTTTATTTGTTATAATAGATGTAAATTTCCGCAAGGAATTGTAATTTTTTTTAAAAAAGGAGATATTATGACAGGAAAACACCGAGGAAATCGCATGCAGCAACGCAAAGCTAGGAAACGGGCTATTTTGCTTTCTTTAACGAGTTTATTACTTTTTCTCGTCCTGATTGTAGGTGGCTTTTCTTTACTAGCCAAGTTGCAAAACTCGCATAATCAAAAAGAAGCTAATAACGTGTCAACGAACCAGGTCAATACTTCATCTAAAACTTCGTCAGCACCGACTCGGGAAAAAAAGACGGCTTCGGATGACAGCAGTAAAGACAAGGTCAAATGGGTCAAGCAAGACCAGCCAGTTCAAGTTCCTATCTTGATGTATCATGCCATTCACGTCATGGACCCATCAGAAGCAGCTAATGCTGGTTTGATTGTAGATCCAGCTACATTTGAAAGCCATCTGAAAGCCTTGAAAGACGCAGGCTACTATCCACTAACACCGGCAGAAGCATACAAGGTACTGACGGAGAATGTCTTGCCAGAAAATAAAAAAGTCGTCTGGCTGACCTTCGATGATAGTTTAAGGGATTTCTATACTAATGCCTTTCCACTTCTCCAGAAATATGACATGAAAGCAACCAATAATGTCATTACCGGATTTGTTCAAGCTGGTCGTGAAGATATGCTGACGCTAGATGAGATAAAGGAAATGAAGGACAAAGGTATGTCTTTTGAAGACCATACCGTCAACCATCCTGACCTCTCAGCGACTGCAGAAGACCAACAAAAAATTGAGTTAAAAGACTCCAAGTCTTACTTAGATAAAGAATTATCTCAAACCACAACCACCGTTGCCTATCCATCTGGACGATACAGCGATGCAACCTTGCAGATTGCTGAAAGCCTTGGCTACAAGATGGGACTGACAACCAATAACGGTCTAGCCTCCCTATCCAATGGCTTGCTCACACTTAACCGAGTACGCGTTAATCCAACCACCACTGCAGAAGACCTGCTAAATGAAATTGCAACCAACTAATCTTAAAAAGCTCGCTTCACTTGAAGCAGGCTTTTCTATTCCTATCCTATGATTATAACTTCTTTCAAACACCAAAAAACACCAGTTCTAAAGAACTGGTGTAAAGTTTTATTTAGACTTGATATAGTTGATACCATCCGCTTTGGGTGCAACTGATTTACCAAAGAAAGCGGCTAAAACAATGATTGTCAACGCATAAGGCGCGATACGAAGATAAACCGCAGGTATATGAGCAAGGAAAGGAATCTGTGTAGAAACAACAGCCAGGGCTTGGGAAAGTCCAAAGAAAAGACTTGAAAGCATAGCACCTATTGGATTCCATTTGCCAAAAATCATGGCAGCTAAAGCGATAAATCCAGGGCCAACAATCGTCGTAGCAGAGAAATTAACCGAAGCAGATTGAGCATACAAAGCTCCACCTACTCCTCCCAAAAATCCTGAAATCAACACTCCGTAGTAACGCATGAGATAAACGTTAATCCCTAATGTATCAGCAGCTTGAGGATGTTCACCTACTGAGCGTAAGCGAAGCCCAAATTTCGTCTTAAACATGATGAACCAAGCTAAAAATGAGAATCCAACAGCAATATAACCCATCAAGCTAGTATTCTTAAAGAAAATATCTCCAATAACAGGAATATTAGACAAAATTGGAAAATCAAATTTACCAAAGGACAAATCAATATTATTAGTTTGTCCTTTTCCATAAATAGCTTTCACAAGAAAGACAGCTAAAGCTGGCGCCAGCAAGTTCAGTACAGTACCGCTAACAACATGATCAGCACGAAAATTAATGGTTGCTACTGCATGAATCGCAGAAAAAATAAGACCAACTAAACCACCTGCGAGAAGAGAAAACCAAATAGTCATTCCTCCTAAGCTTTCAGCGAAAGTCAGGTTAAAAACAACTCCTGTAAAAGCTCCCATGACCATGATGCCTTCCAAGCCAACATTAACAACACCAGCATGCTCAGAATAAGCACCTCCAATACTGGTGAAAATGAGAGGAGCGGCATAGACCAGCATATTTGATACAAGTATTGTTAGAATAGCAACAATATTCATCTTTACTCTACTCCTTTCATTCGTTTTTTAGGTTTGATATATTTTTCAATAATGTAGTGAGCACTTACAAAGAAGATAATGGAAGCTGTTACAATATTGACAAGTTCTGGAGGAATAGTAGCCGTTGTCATACCAGGCGCACCAGTTTGCAATGTCCCAAGTAGAAACGCAGCAAAAATGATTCCGATAGGAGAGTTGCTAGCAAGAAGAGCAACTGCCATACCATTAAATCCAACAGCCAGAGATCCTGCTTGAACATAAACGTTCTGGAAAGTACCTATACCCTCAACTGCTCCTCCAATACCACAAAGAGCTCCAGAAATCACCATTGAAAGAATAATAGTACGTTTCGCCGACATCCCTGCATAATCTGAAGCATTTGGATTGAGACCTACTGAGCGAATTTCAAATCCAAGTGTGGTTTTCTTTATGATAAACCAAATTACAGCAACAGCAATCAAAGCAATGAAAATTCCAATATTCATACGTGACTTAGTAAGCTCTGTAAGAAAGTCTAGACGATAGCTAGCGTTTGCCGAAACAGGAATACTCGATTCGGAATCAACCATTAGTTTTTTAGGAAAATTCCGAATAATTTCATTTCCAGCAAAAAGAACAATATAGTTCATCATAATGGTAACAATAACTTCGCTTGTACCTAAAAATGCTCTTAACAAACCCGGAATTAAACCGATTAAACCACCGGCAACTGCTGCTACAAGGACAGTCAGCGGTAACATTGCAAAACGAGGAATGGTTGGAAAAGATAGGGCAAACCAAACAGCTGCAATCCAACCTGCCAAAGCTTGACCAGGTAAACCAACATTGAAAAAACCAGCACGACTAGCCACTGCAAACCCAAGAGCAATCAAAATTAGAGGCCCCATGGTTCGGAAAATTTCTCCAATATTTTTAATGGAACCAAAAGCTGTTTTGAACAACTCTTCATAACCCCACAAGGCATCATAACCAAAAATCCACATGATGATGGCGCCAAGTAAGATTCCTAAAAGAACTGAAATAAAAGGAATAGCAATTTGCTGTGTTTTTTTATCCATTAGAACCCTCCTTGATTTTTCCACCAGCCATGAGAATACCAAGCTCTTGCTTATTAGTTTCAGATGGCTTTACAATTCCTTGGATCTTTCCATCGTGAATAACAGCAATACGGTCTGATAAATTAAGAATTTCATCTAATTCAAAGCTGACAACAAGAACGGCTTTCCCTTTATCACGTTCAGAAATTAAGCGCTTATGAATATACTCAATCGCACCAACATCCAATCCGCGAGTAGGTTGACTGACAATTAATAGATCTGGATTACGATCAACTTCTCGAGCAATAATAGCTTTTTGTTGATTTCCCCCTGACAAAGCACCTGCTGGAACAAGTTCACTAGCTGCTCTAACGTCAAATTCTTCCATCAATTTACGGGCATATGAATTAATTTGATTATAATTCAAAACACCTTTGTTACTGAGCGGTTCTTTATAGTAAGTCTGGAGAGCAATATTTTCAGAAAGCATCATTTCAAGTACCAAACCATCACGATGACGATCCTCAGGTACATGACTTACTTGCATTTCTGTAATCTTTCGTGGAGAAAGTCCTACAACTTCCCTTCCTTTGATTTTAATACTTCCTGATTTTACTTTTCGAAGTCCTGTAATAGCCTGAATCAACTCACTCTGACCGTTACCGTCAATCCCAGCAACTCCTACGATTTCACCTGCATGAACATCAAGAGAAAGCTCTTTAACAGCTGGTACACCACGATTCTCATTCACTATCAAATCAGAAATTTGAAGTACAACGTCTTTCGGTTTAGCTTCTTCCTTTTCAGTAACAAAAGAAACCGAACGTCCAACCATCATTTCAGCCAAATCTTTATTTGAAACGCCCTCAATGCTAACAGTTTCAATTGATTTTCCACGGCGAATAACTGTGACACGATCCGCTACTGCTCGAATTTCATCTAGTTTATGAGTAATCAGGATAATAGATTTCCCTTCTTTAACAAGAGTTTTCATAATATCCATTAATTCCAAAATTTCAGCAGGGGTCAATACTGCCGTTGGCTCATCAAAGATCAAAATTTCGGCACCACGATAGAGGGTCTTCAGGATTTCTACACGTTGTTGGGCACCAACAGAAATATCTTCAACCTTAGCTGTTGGGTCAACAGCTAAACCATAGCGTTCTGATAATTCAAGGATATCTGCATTAGCTTTTTTCAAATCTAATACACCTTTATTCGTTATTTCGCTACCAAGAATAATGTTTTCAGCAACAGTAAATGCTTCAACCAACATAAAGTGCTGATGAACCATTCCTATTCCGAGAGCTGCAGCCCTAGAAGGAGAATCCAATTTTTCCGATTTTCCGTTGACAAAAATTTCTCCACTAGTTGGCTCTAATAGACCAGCCAACATATTCATCAAGGTAGATTTCCCAGCTCCATTTTCACCAAGAAGTGCATGAATCTCACCTTTCCGCAGTTGTAGGTTGATTTTGTCATTTGCGACAAATTCACCAAAAACTTTGGTTATCTCACGCATCTCAATGACATTTTCATGTGCCATTAGAGTATTCCTTTCTAGAAAATTATATTTTATTTCAGTAGAGCCTACTAATCAAGTTAGTAGGTTCTATTGAGACAAAATGTCTCAATACCCTAAAAAAGCAACCCAAGAAGGTTGGGTCGCTTCTGGATCTTTATTATTTTTCAGGTGCTTTTACACTACCATCAATAATCTGTTTCTTAGCATCTTCTACAGCTTTTTTAGCATCTTCAGATAGGTTAGAAGTTGTCAATTCAACTCCACCATCTTTCAAACCAAATGTAATTACTTTCCCACCCGGGAATTTACCATCAGCTGTTTGAGTAGCAATCTCTTGAACAGTTTTGCCAACTTGTTTTAAGCTGGAAGCAAGTACAAAGTTAGATTCCTTGCCATCTTTAGACTTATATTTACCTTCTTCAGCTTGATCACGATCGACACCGATTACCCAAACTTTTTCGTCTTCATTTTTCTTCTCATTCAAGTCTTTTGCTTCTTTAAAGACACCTGCTCCAGTACCACCTGCAGCTTGATAAACCACGTCAGCTCCTGCGGCATATTGGGTTGCAGCAATAGTTCTTCCTTTTTCAGGATTATTAAAGTCTTCGGCATATTGAATATCAACTGAAATATCTTTGTTAACAGACTTCACTCCTGCTTCAAAGCCTTTTTCAAAACGAGTGATAACTTCGCCACGTGCCCCTCCAATAAAACCAACTTTGTTAGTCTTCGTAGTTTTTGCAGCAGCAACACCTGCAAGATAAGCAGCTTCATTATCAGCAAAAACAGCAGACGCTACATTCTTCTTGTCTTTGATAACAGAATCAATAATAACATAATTAATATCAGCATTTTCATCAGCAGCAGCTGTAACAGCAGGTGCTAATTTATAACCAACGCCATAAACTAATTTATAGCCATTTGTAGCTGCTTGACTGAAGTTATTCGCAAAATCCGCTTCACTTGTAGACTGATAGTAAGTAAAGCCGTTATCTTTAGAAAGACCGTTTTCTTTACCCCAAGCTTGCAGACCTTCCCATGCAGACTGGTTAAATGACTTATCATCAACACCGCCAGTATCAGTTACGATAGCAGCCTTCAAATCAGTTTTTGCGTTTGAAGAATCTGAGCGAGAAGCACGGTTTCCACATGCAGCAAGTCCGAATGCTGCGACAGTTACTAGACCAAGACCTAGCCATTGTTTTTTGTTCATTTCTGAACCTCCTAAATAAGATGTGCAACACAGTTGCAAGTTTGAGTTTGGTCAGATGACCGATAACAGACTTATGTTAAATCTGTAAAAGAATATGGAAGTAATTCCTTGACCGTCATCACGACCGTCGATTTATCTTTAGCGACCAAGGTCACTTTTAGATCCTCAGCAAAAAATTCTGCCATTACTTGGCGGCAGGCACCACAAGGTGATATGGGTTTTTCCGTCTCACCGTAGACAATCAGCTCCTCGAAGTCTAAAGCTCCTTCTGAAACTGCCTTAAAAATAGCTGTCCGTTCTCCGCAGTTGGTCAAACCAAAACTGGCATTTTCAACGTTAACGCCAGTAAATACTCGTCCGTCTTTAGCGACTAAAACCGCTCCGATGGGGAAATGAGAATAGGGAACATAAGCATTTTTACTAGCTTGGACAGCCAAGTCAATCAACTCAGTAGTCGCCACTGGCTTCTTCTCCCTTCATAATCGCCACTCCGGCCGAAGTTCCGATCCGAGTCGCACCTGCTTCAATAAAGGACAGCGCATCTTCATAAGAACGAGCACCGCCAGAAGCCTTGACGCCCATGTCAGGACCAACTGTTTTTCTCATAAGGGCAACATCTTCGACTGTCGCACCGCCAGTTGAAAAACCTGTAGAGGTCTTAACAAAATCAGCTCCAGCTTTCTGAGCCAGTTGGCAGGCCTTAACCTTTTCCTCATCTGTCAGCAGGCAAGTTTCCAGAATCACCTTGACCAAGGTACCGTTTGCAGCTTCTACAACCGCACGGATGTCTCGCTCTACCAAATCATAATTTTTAGACTTCAGAGCGCCGACATTGATGACCATATCCACTTCGCCCGCACCCTTTTGGATTGCGTCCTTCGTTTCAAAAGCCTTTACATCGGAAGTATTGGCTCCTAAAGGAAAACCAATTGGCACACAAACCTTGACATCTGAGCCTTTCAGCTGCTCCGCAGCAAACTCTATCCAGGTTGGATTGACACAGATACTGGCAAAATCATAAACTTTTGCTTCTTCAATTAACTTCAGAATCTGCTCTTCTGACGCTTCTGGTTTTAAAAGCGTATGGTCTATGTATTTGTTTAATTTCATGTTGGCTTCTCCTAGAATTAAGCAATAACCTCGATAATCTCGCTTACTGCAACGCTTTCATCACCTATTTTAACATTTTTTTGAAATTCTGTAACTAGTTCTTGAGAAATTTTTTCATTTGAATAAATTTTTGCGAAAACTTCTCCAATTTCGACCTTGTCTCCGACTTTCTTTTCGAAAACAATTCCTGTTTCATAATTTAAGTCGTCAGATTTGACCGCGCGTCCTGCTCCAAGTCTCATGGCAAAGAGTCCGAATTCCATTGCAGGCAGTTCAGTGATATAGCCAGCCTGTTCTGCTTCTACTTCTATAATATGAGCTGCACTGGATGGACGATAGAGGTCTTCCAAGTCACCTCCTTGAGCAGCAATCATAGCTTCAAATTTCTTCAAAGCAGCACCGTTGGTCAACTGTTCTCTTACTTCTTCCACCGTTTTCTCAACATCTGCCAGTCCGAGCATAATCTGAGCCAACTCACAAATGAAAGTTGTGATGTCTTCACGACCCCTGCCCTGCAAGATATCCAAAGCTTCTAAGATTTCCAGACGATTGCCGATGCTGGTTCCCAAAGGCTGACTCATATCTGTCAAAACAGCTACCGTTTTTCTTCCGACAGCCTTGCCCAAATCTACCATAGTACGTGCTAGTACACGAGCGTCATCAATATTTTTCATAAAGGCGCCTTCACCTACCGTTACATCCAGAAGGATACTATCGGCACCAGCCGCAATCTTCTTACTCATAACAGAGCTCGCTATCAGCGGAATCGTATCAACAGTTGCTGTTACATCTCGCAAGGCATAGAGTAGCTTATCCGCCAAAACCAACTGATCAGACTGACCAATTACTGACAAGCCGATTTCCTGCACCTGCTTGATAAAGTCATCCTGACTGCGCTCTACCTGAAATCCTTTAATAGATTCCAATTTATCAATGGTTCCACCAGTATGACCCAGACCGCGGCCGCTCATTTTAGCAACAGGCACACCAAAGCTAGCCACCAAAGGAACCAAGACCAGAGTTACCTTATCACCAACACCGCCAGTAGAATGTTTATCTACTTTTATTCCCGAGATTTCTGACAAGTCAAACTGTTCACCGGTTCCAACCATTGTCATGGTTAAATCCGAAATTTCCCGAGTCGTCATGCCCTTAAAATAGACAGCCATCGCAAAGGCTGCCATCTGATAGTCTGGCACAGTCCCATCCACATAGCCCTCAATCAGCCACTGGATTTCCTGACTGGTAAGCTCAAGACCATCTCTCTTCTTTTGGATAATATCAACTGCACGCATCTTATTTTTCACTCCTTAAGATATAGTAGCCTTTGTCCTTCTTAACAATCTCACAGTTACTGAAGACAGCTTCCATCTTCGACTTGGCACTAGGTGCTCCTTGCTTCTTCTGAATCACAAGGGTCAAATCACCACCTTCTGTCAAATGCTCATAGCTTCCGCTGATAACCTCATGTACAACTTGCTTACCAGCACGGATAGGCGGATTACTGATAATATGGTCGAAAATGCCGTTGACCTTTTCATAAACATTCGACTGGAAGATATGAGCAGATACCTGATTCCTCTCAGCATTCTTCTGAGCCAAGTCCAAGGCCCGCTGGTTGATATCTACCATGGTCGCAGCCACTCCGTACGCTTTGGCTAAGGTCAAACCTAATGGGCCATAACCACAGCCAACATCCAGCACCCGTTCTCCAGCTTCAAAGTCCAAGACAGACAAAAGAACCCGACTGCCATAATCAATCATCTTTTTACTGAAGACACCAGCATCTGTCAAAAAAGTCAGCTGCTGTCCTAACAGTTCTACATTTAATTCATGAATATCATGTTTGGCATCAGGATTTTCTGCAAAATACATTTTAGTCATACAACCATTTTATCATAATTTTCCTAGATTTGTAAATCGTTTTCATTTCTCCAAAAAGTATGTTATACTAAAGTCCATCATACAGGAGTAACTTATGACTAACGAATTTCTTCACTTTGAAAAAATCAGCCGCCATACATGGCAAAACCTGCATCGTAAAACAACTCCGCCTCTGACCCAGGCCGAGCTTAATTCTATCAAGAGTTTCAATGACAAAATTAGCCTGCAAGACGTGACGGACATTTACCTCCCCTTGACCAATCTCATTCAGATTTATAAACGTTCTAAGGAAGACTTGGCTTTTTCCAAGGGGATTTTTCTACAAAAAGAGAGCCGGAAACAGCCCTTTATCATCGGAGTTTCTGGCAGTGTGGCCGTTGGGAAATCCACCACCAGCCGTTTGCTGCAGATTCTGCTTTCTCGGACTTTTTCAAATGCGACAGTTGAGCTAGTTACCACAGACGGTTTTTTATTTCCCAATCAAATTTTAGAAGCTAACGGCATTTTAAATCGCAAGGGTTTCCCAGAAAGCTATAATATGGAGCTGCTTCTTTCCTTTCTGGACAGTATAAAAAACGGTCAGGATTTCCAAATTCCCGTCTATTCACATGAGACTTACGATATCGTCCCTCAGGAAATGCAAGAGGTAAAGGCTGCTGACTTTGTTATTGTCGAAGGCATCAATGTTTTCCAGAATCCTCAGAACGAGCGTCTCTATATGACAGACTTCTTTGACTTTTCTATCTATGTCGATGCAGAAGTCGAAAACATTGAAAACTGGTATCTGGATCGCTTTAAAAAAATGCTGACGCTGGCTGAAAACGACCCAAAAAACTACTACCATCGCTTCACCACTCAATCAGAAGAGGAAGTGGTAGCTTTCGCCCATAATGTCTGGAAAAGCATTAATCTTGTCAACCTACTAGACTACATTGAGCCAACCCGCAATCGGGCAGAAATTATCCTGCACAAAGCTGGAAATCATGAAATTGATGAAATTTACTTAAAAAAATAAAAAAGCTTGTCAAATCCTAACTTTTCATATATAATTAGATAGTTAGTATTTTCAATGGAGGTGAAAGAACTTGGCAAACATTAAATCAGCTATCAAACGCGCTGAATTGAACGTGAAACATAACGAAAAAAACTCAGCTCAAAAGTCAGCTATGCGTACTGCAATCAAAGCATTTGAAGCAAACCCATCTGAAGAACTTTTCCGTGCTGCTAGCTCAGCTATCGATAAAGCAGAAACAAAAGGTTTGATCCACAAAAACAAAGCAAGCCGCGATAAAGCACGCCTTTCAGCTAAACTTGCTAAATAATGCATACAAAGGGAGCTCTCAGGAGCTTTTTTTGTTTCTAATATAAAGGAGATAGGGATGAAAATAGCAGTTATTGGTTATTCCGGTTCTGGCAAATCCACTTTAGCAGCACAACTGTCCCACCACTACTCCATTCCCAAACTTCACATGGATAGATTGCAGTTCCAACCTGGATGGAAGGATAGTGACCGTGATTGGATGAGTGAACAGATGGATAATTTTTTATCAAAAAATACCAACTGGATTATTGATGGCAACTATTCTTGGTGTTTTTATGAACGCCGGATGGCAGAAGCCGACCAAATCATCTTTCTGAACTTCTCTCGCTGGAACTGCCTCTATCGAGCTTTCAAACGCTATCTAAAATACCGTAACCGGACCAGAGAAAGCATGGCTCCCGGCTGCTCCGAAAAGTTTGACTGGGAGTTTATCTGCTGGGTTCTTTGGAAAGGACGGCGTCAAACAGCACTGGCAAGATATAAGAGAATCCGACAAACCTTTCCTCAGAAATTCTACGAATTAAGGAACCAAAAAGAACTGAACAGCTTCTTACAGAACCTAAAAACAAGCGAGCCCTAATGACTCACTTGTTTTTATTTGATTTCTTTTTCTGTGGGAAAAGAGGTAGGCCTAAAGAAGCTATTTTTTCAGCTGGAACCTTCATGCCATCCTTAATCCACTTGGAAAGAACGGAAACAACTGCCGAACTCCAGAAGGAATTCATGTAAGAATTAGTCGTTTTCTTAGCATTGCGATTGCGCTTTTCCAAAAAGTCAAACACGGCCTGAGTCAGCAGCTTTTCAAAATTATAATCAATGGCTAGACTGATAACCCGAGCTTCTTTCTTGGCTTCCTTAAAAAGAAAAAGCCAAATTTGGTACATCTCAGTTTTAAAGTTAAACTCTTCCAATTTATCCGTAATACCTTGAACAGTGTTTTTAAAAATCTCTTCCAGAATCTGCTCTTTAGAGCTATAATTACGGTAAAATGCAGCGCGGGAAACCCCTGCTCGCTCAACCAGCTCTGAAATTGTGATCTTTTTGAGTTCTTTCTTCTCAAGCAACTGCATGAGAGAGATTTCTAGAGACTCTCTCGTGATTTGATTGGATTCCTGATTGTATTTCTTTAAATTTGCGAGTGATTTCTCCGATATTTTCTTTTCCGACATAACAATTTCTTCCCTCTTGTATCAGCTGACAGTTTCCGCTTTTTAGTAAGCATTCTTCATGTTATAATTTTAAAAAAAGACAGGTTTTTTGTCAATTTTTTTATTGTACATACTTGACAAAAAAGGAGAAAAATATGACTTGGAAAATTATAGCTGACTCTGGCTGTGACTTTCGTGAAATGGCAAACTTGGCCAAAGACACCCGGTTTGAAAGTGTTCCCTTGACCATTCAAGTGGAAAATGAAATCTTTGTAGATGATAAGCAACTTGATATTGATTTTATGATGGAGAAGATGTATGCTTCTTCTGCCGCTTCTAAGTCTGCCTGCCCTAGTCCAGATGACTATCTCAAAAGCTTTGAGGGAGCCGACAAGATTTTTGTGGTGACTATCACTGGAACTCTATCTGGCAGCAATAATAGTGCACAGGTTGCTAAGAAAATCTTTTTGGAAGAACATCCTGATGCTCAGATTCATGTCATTGATAGTCTTTCTGCTGGTGGCGAAGTAGACTTGCTTGTAACCAAGCTTAATGAACTCATTCAGCAAGACCTAAGCTTTGATGAAGTTGTTGAAGTCATTAATCGCTATCAGGAGAAAACAAAACTTCTCTTCGTTCTAGCAAAAGTAGATAACTTGGTCAAAAACGGCCGACTGAGCAAACTTCTGGGAACCGTTGTCGGCTTGCTCAATATCCGTATGGTCGGTGAAGCTAGCCAGACTGGTACTCTAGAGCTTCTGCAAAAGGCACGCGGTCCCAAAAAGGCCCTTGCTTCTGCAATCGAAGAGCTACTCAAAGCCGGTTACAAGGGTGGCCGACTCATCATCGCTCACCGCAATAACGAAAAATTCTGCCAGCAATTTAGTCAACTGGTACAAGAAAAGTATCCTCAAGCTCAAATCGAAACGGTGCCGACTTCAGGTCTCTGCAGCTTCTATGCTGAAGAAGGCGGAATCTTAATGGGCTACGAAATTTAATAAGGTATCTAAAAAAGTAAAGGATTAGGCTCAAATAATTGACCTAATCCTTTACTTTTTCGATTTAATTCGCTATAATAAAACCAAGTAAAGGAGTTGATATTATGGCCAGAGGAAGAGGCGCCGCAAGCCCCCAAGATAAGGAAGCAAGTCTTCTCATTTCTAAAAAGCTCAAAGAACTTCTCAAGGAAACAGGTAAAAAACAAGTTGAGCTATCTCGTGAAACAGGCATTCCCGCTAGTACACTGACTGGCTATATCAAAGGGACATCTCTGCCTATCGCAGCCAATCTAGAAAAGATTGCAAGATTTTTCGACGTAGAGGTTGAAGAAATCGACCCTCGTTACCGACTAATTGCAGATATCCCTCAACAATTTCCCGATTTAAATCGTATTTATCAGCAACTTGACCAAGACAGACAGGAGAAAGGATTAAAGCTACTAGAAGCTAGCCTGACTGAGCAAGAAACACAAGCTAGCTTAAAGGACGACTACTTCCCCTACTTGGTCTATGAAAATTACTATCTCTCTCAGCATAAGCCTGAACAAGCTGATTTAGTCTGGCTGGACAGAGAAATTGACTACGATATTGCCCTTTGGGTACGAACTGACTCGTTAGAGCCCAAGTATCCGAGAGATTCTGTAGCCCTAATCAAGCAGACTCATTTCGAACTTGCCGGCGCTATCTATGCTATTGACTATGACGGTCAAACCATTATAAAAAGAGTCTTCAACGATCCATCCGGTATTCGTCTAATTTCCCTTAATAAAAAATACAGTGATAAGTTTATCCCGCATGAGGAAGAACCTAAACTTATCGGTCGAGTTATGGCGACTTTCATGCCACTGGATGTAGAAAAAATAAAGAAAAACAAATAACAGTTCTGCAAATGTACAGAGCTGTTATTTTTACAGTCAAAAAATCAGAAAGTCTTTCGACTTCCTGATGCTTGTTTAATAAAATACTGCTAAATCTTCATTCAGCTTCTTCATGTAGTGTTTGTGGACTATGTAAGACAACACAGCTAAGCCTGCTAAAACTAGAGCAACTATCACATAAATTACCAGAGGCGCAAGAACATTGGATATAAAGAAGAGAAGAGTAATGACAATCAACATTCCTAAAATCAGAGCGATGGCTAAGAGAGTTTTCACCATATTATTATCTCGGCTCATCAATTCTGTGACATTGGACCAATTAGTCACAAAATGCTTGTAGTCTCGGTAGTAACCCCAAGAACTCCACATTAGGCTAATTAAGGCCCAAACAATCACCATGCCCAAGAAAGTGACTGGATGCATACCGGAAACAAGGCTGGTTATGAAAAGCAAGGTCAGAGGCAGGATAGACTGGACGGCAAAGAGCTGCCAAAACTTCAGATGAATATACTGCTTCAAATCAAAGGGGAGAACCTTGAGATAATCAAAATTTTCCCTTTCCAAAGAAATCCCAATAGCCGTAAGGTTGCTGCCGCCTGAGTTTAGTGTTGCAATCAAAACAGCCAGAGCCATCATTGGCAAGAGGAAACGCGGTTCCAGATAAGGAGTCAAAGACAGGCCGCCTTGTATCATCCCCATTCCCATACTGAAAATGACAATGTAAGGGAGAAAGGCCGACATAAAGATAGCTTGCATAATGACAGAACCCTCGCTCAAGAGCCTGGTATTGTAGCGCCAGACAAACTTTTTGAGATTTTTTGCTTCCGCAATATTGATGTCATGCACGCGCTCCCGCTTTCCTACTGAGGAACCCGTCATGAGAGCTGCCTCATAGAATTCTGGAATCACCTTGGTCTTTACGATGAAAAATAGAAGAGCCGCAACTGCCACCCATCCCAAAAATCCCAGCAAGGAAGCTGCACGAAAAGGATGAAGAATAAAATCATAAAATGCCTGAACTGGAGGGAAGAAAGCTTTAACCTCTGTACGATTTACAACGCTTCTGCTGTTCATTTGATTAATCATAAAATAGAGGAAAAAGGAGCCGACGGAAACAAGAGCCAGAATGACATTGGACAGGATGGTCTTGTACTTTCTGAAAAAGGCTGTCTTGGTAATAAAGTGGACGGCAATCAAAATCAGAAAGGTGATGACTGAACTTAAAATCAGAATAGCAAGCAAAGCCAAGGGCAGGCCCAAGAAAGGATTCCCACCTTGAAAAGCCAGAACCAAGAAATAACTGAACATAGGCAGAATGGCAATCAGCAAGGTCAGAATAACCGAAATGCTTTTGCCGACAATGATTTCTGCTTCGCTAAAAGCATAGGGACGATAAGACTGCAAGTCCTTGCTTTCATAAAAGACATTGTAAAAAACCAGAAAGCCCTGAGACATAGAAAAGAGAGCAAAAGCGGAAACCAAATTGGCAAAGAGCCCCGGATTGCCAACCAGTTGGTTCAGGGAGCCCATCAAGCCGAAAAGAAAGAGATAGACCAGTCCTAAAATCAGATACATGCGGATGGCCTTCAGCGATACATTGACCTTGCGCTCAGGATTCTTAGCTTGCATCTTGCGGTACTGTTGCAGCTGAGACGGCTGAATAGCATAGAGGATGTTGATATCAACGAGTTTTTTTATAGCTTTAATGCGCATCAGGACTCACCTCTTCTCTGCGGCCTGCTAGACCAAGATAAATGGTTTCAAGAGACTGTTCTGGATGTTGGCCTTTTAGTTCTTCAATGGTTCCATAGAAAATCAATTTCCCTTTTTTGAGAATGGCCACCTTATCACAGAGCTGCTCTGCCACTTCTAAGACGTGGGTTGAAAAGAGAACTGTATTTCCTTTATCTGCATGCTGGCGCATCATCTGCTTGAGGTCAAAAGCTGCCTGCGGATCAAGACCAGTCAGCGGCTCATCCAGAACCCAAATATCCGGATCAGACAAAAGTGCCGCTATGACGAAGACTTTTTGCCTCATCCCATGAGAAAATGAATCAATGACCTCATACCGATGAGAGCCAAAGTCGAAAATATGGAGCAGATTTCCCAACCGCTCTTCGACTTCAGCATTTGTCATATCGTAAGAAGTCGCTACCAGCTCCCAAAACTCATTGGCAGTTAGGCGCAAAAATAGATCTGGCGAATCGGCTACATAGCCAATTTTTTTCTTGATTTCCAAGCGATTAGCGGATAATTCTTTCCCATCCACAAAAATCTGTCCACTGCTAGGATTGATAACGCTGACCAATGACTTAATGGTAGTAGATTTGCCGGCGCCATTGTGACCAATCAGACCGACGATTTCTCCGCTCTGCAAGGTCAGATTCAGCTGATTGAGAGCTACCGTTCCTTCATAAACTTTAGTGACATCTTTAAATTCAATCATAAGAGAGCTCCTTTACCGATTTCTATACAGATTAGTATACTCTTTTTGCGGCTTTTTGTCTCGTCTCTGCCTAACGACTGCTACAAGATAAAGCTAAAAGCAGCTGAACTTCATCTAACTATGAAATTCCAGCTGCTTTATTAAACAGAACGACTACGGTTGTTTGTATTTCTTTGCTAAACTAGATAAGCCTAGTGTGCTGACCAGCAGAGCCAGGCCAAGATGCAGGATTCCCTTATCTGAATTGCTTCCGGTTTTAGGTAAGGCAGCTGGAGCTTGCTGCTTGCTGATCTTCTGAACTTTTCCTACTGCCTGATCATAATGTTCTGCATAGTGAACCGCCAACTGAACTGACGGAACTTCTTTTCCTTCTTCGCTGTCAAAGATATACTCAGGAACTTCTAAAATTGCTGGTGCAACTAATTTGGCACCAATAATCTCTGGTAGAGCTGCATAAGCTGTATCAAGAGCATTCGGTATATAGTTCGCCTTTTGCAAACGACTAGCTTCCAAAGTAGGTATTAGCGCACTGATGGAGTCCGTCTTGAAAGTTACTTCATATTGACGATCAATCGTGAGGTCGCTTGGGTCGTACGTGTTGAAAACAAGAGCCAGCTTATGACCTTTTTTCACCGTATAGAGATTAGGCTGCAAATAGACTGTATAGTCTTGGAATTGACCAATTTGAGGATCAATACTATTTTGCGAGCTAGACGGTGTATAGCCCGATTCTGGATTAGCCAGATTGACCCATCCTTTTGCAATGACTTTGTATTTGGTTTTGATAGTCGCAAAATTTTTGATATCCATATTGTTGAGATTGCTGCCCATCCAAAAGCCGTCTTTCTGACTTTCATCACTGGCTGCGCCGTTTCCAACCACATCAAACTCTTGGTCTGATACATCTACTAGGAGGGCATTGACCTGCAGATTACTGCCGCCCCACTTTGCCAGAGCTGCCTTGAAATGGACTGGGATATGTCCTTTAATGGTCATATCCTCTTTGACATCTGTCATAAAGGTCAAATTAGCTTTAGAAGAAGCTTTGCTAACCGCTTCATCACGCTTGCTGGTATCAATTCCCGCTCCCGCGTAGTCACTGGAAATCGTTTCTTCTAAGCGCTTGGACTGAGCTGTCAGAATCAAGCGATTACTGCTTTTCCAATCATCATAACTGGTCCATTTATTTGGATCATAGTTATTTTGCGCTAAAACAGCTGGAAGTTTGCTGACATCATTTTCTACATCATAGAGGTAATGAGAGAACCAGGTATTGAGTAAGTCATAAAAATCTTGCTTGTTAGCTGTAATACCAAAGCCTCTAGATACGGCAGCTGGATTGATATGATTTCCTTGGTGAAGATAAAGTTTCACATCTTGACCGGCTTTTTTTAGCGCATCATACATGAGCTCAAAGTGTTTGGTTTTGACATTGTCATCATTCAAACCATGAACTAGCAGGGCACTGGTCTTTATCTTTTCTGGATGTAGCGTGTAATCCCGCTCCTGCCATACCGGACTATAGTTACGGCCGTGCGCATTCTGGTCCTTATTTAACTGATTAATGTAGTCAGCATACTTGTTACTAATAGCAGACCAGTCTTTTTGATCCAGCAACCGTGTAGCGACATAGAGCGACAGCCAAGATAAATCACTGTAGGGCGGATTGGTGTAAGCCGACCCTTGACTATTGAAATAATCATACCAGCTGGCAATTCCAGCTGCTGGAACAATGGTTTTCAAGCCTTCAACGCCAGTCGTTGCCACACCGAAAGTTGTCGTACCAGCCCAAGACAGACCAGTCATGCCGACCTTGCCATTAGCCCAGTCGGCCTTGATTTCGATATTGTTAGTTCTGTCTGTGTAGGCCGTTCGTTTACCATTGATCCATTCGACAATATTTTTAAATGCTTCAATTTCTAAATCAGAGCCAGTTGTATTAAAACCTTCAGAACCTTTGGTTCCTAGACCAGCGCTAGAAACAAAGGCATAGCCCCGGACGAGGAAATAATCATACCAGTTCAAGTTTTCATAGTCATAAATCCCCTCATATGGACTGTAGTAATACCAAGCCGATGACATTGCTCTTTTTGCTGCATCAATACTGCTCATGCTAGAAACTGGCTGGCGCTTAGCTGGCTGATTGCGCAGGCTCTTCATGTCATAAGAACCGTTTGTCGGCAGATTGAGACTTTCTAGCGTCACATGGTCTTCGTCCAAGGTTCCAGCGACATAGGGACGAGCTTCCAAGATTGTCGCAGCCTTATAATCACCCTTAGCAGCTGCTTTAGGAAGCTGCACAATAGCCTTGACTAAATCTCGCTTACCGTCACCATCCGTATCGTAGTCAGTCTCTACATAGACTGAGAAACGAACAATCTCACTGCCTTCATAAGTATACTCCTCATATCTGTCTTCACCACTACTATATGGAAAAATTGGCTGTGAACGTCCATTCAAAAAGAGGGGCTCTTTCTTTTCGGAGCGATAAGCATCATGCAGTCGCTTGGCAACCGAATACATAGATTGCAGATTAGCACCCTGGACACTGGCTGTCAAATCAGCCTCTTTTTCAATCATCCCCAAACTCTTTGCTAGATTTGCTCTATCCTCGGCACTGCTCCCCAACTGAGAATCACTGACTGCTGCCCACTTGAGCAATTCATCTACAGCCTCCTGCAGGGTTATTTCCTTATCTGAGAGTGAAGGATTTGAAAGACCGCCGGTATAGGCAGATAAATCTTGACCTTTCACAGCAGTTGAGGCAGCGGAAGGTGCTGAGCTGACATCTTTAGCCAAAGCAACAAGCTCCTGCTCCTGCGCTGGGCTAAGACTAGGTACCGTTCCCTCAGCTGCAAGCGGTGGCTTGTCTTGCTTTTCCTGCACCGAATCTTCTGAAGAAGTCTGATTTGAAGTTTCTACTGTCGTTGACTCTTGGTCCTTGGAGCCAGTTTCAGAAGCCTTTGCAACTGTTTCTGTCTTGAGATTGTCCGTGCGCTCGCTGCTAGCTTGAGTCGCCTCATCCGCCTGAACAGCTTGCGTCAATACCAAAGGTGCAAGTAACAAACTTGGTAGGAGTAATGTAACTAGTCTTTTCTTTCTCATAAAGACACCTTTCTTTAGATAAAGTCTTTTATAATAAGTCCATTATACTATGTAAGCGCTTTTATTTCAATCTATTCTATCTTTTATCTATGAAAGATGTCAAAATATCTATAGAAGCAGAAAGACGCAAACGATTGCGCCTTTCTGCTTCTTTTGGTACAATAAAGCCAATCAGTGAGAATGAAGAGGAAAATTTATATGGAAAACCAAACCTTAATGCAGTATTTTGAATGGTATCTGCCAGATGACGGTCAGCATTGGAATCGATTAGCGGAAGATGCACCAAACTTAGCAGCGAAAGGAATTCGCAAAGTCTGGATGCCGCCAGCTTTCAAAGGAACGGGCTCTAATGACGTCGGCTATGGTGTATACGACCTTTTTGATTTGGGTGAATTTGATCAAAAAGGGACCGTCCGCACCAAGTATGGATTGAAAGAAGAATACCTCCGAGCGATTGAAGCACTTAGCCAGAACGGTATCGAAGCTATTGCTGATGTGGTTCTCAATCACAAGGCCGCAGCAGACTATAAAGAGCGCTTTACCGTTGTTGAAGTTGATCCTAACGACCGCACAAAGGTCTTGTCAGAACCTTTCGAAATCAAAGGCTGGACTAAGTTTGTCTTCCCAGGCCGCAAAAAAGCCTATAATGACTTTGAATGGCACTGGTACCACTTCACCGGTACTGACTATGATGCCAAAAACAACAAGTCAGGTATTTTTCTCATCCAAGGGGACAATAAAGGTTGGGCAGATGATGAGCTGGTGGACAACGAGAATGGTAACTACGACTATCTGATGTATGCGGATATTGATTTCAAACATCCCGAAGTCATCCAAAATCTCTACGACTGGGCTCATTGGTTCATTGAAAGCACTGGTGTACATGGCTTTCGCTTAGATGCTGTCAAGCACATCGATTCTTTCTTTATGAAAAATTTCATCCGCGATATTACTGAAAAATACGGTGAAGATTTCTATGTTTTTGGGGAATTTTGGAATAGCGACGAAAAGGCCAATAATGATTATCTAGAAAATATTGACTACCGCTTTGACCTAGTTGATGTTAAACTTCATCATAATTTATTTGATGCCAGCAAATCTAGAGCAGACTATGACTTGCGAACTATTTTTGACCAAACACTAGCGAAAAATCACCCCGAATCGGCTGTAACCTTTGTAGACAATCACGATACTCAGAGAGGTCAGGCTCTGGAGTCTACAGTTGAAGAATGGTTCAAGCCTGCGGCCTATGCTCTCATACTTCTAAGAGAAGCTGGGTTACCATGTGTCTTTTATGGAGACTACTATGGCATTAGCGGAGAATTTGCTCAAGAAAGTTTTCAGGATGTGCTAGATAAACTCCTAGACATCCGCCTCAATCTTGCCTATGGTGAGCAGACCGACTACTTTGACGATGCCAACTGTATTGGCTGGACCCGCCAAGGTAAGGACGATGGTCAGCCAATCGCTGTCCTTATCAGTAATGACCAAGCAACCAGCAAATCCATGCTTGTCGGTCCAGAATGGGCTGGCAGAGAATTTAGCGACTATCTAGGCAACAGCTCCCAAATCGTAATCATTGACGACCAAGGCTGGGGAGAATTTCCTGTGGAGAAAAAATCAGTTAGTGTCTGGAGTGTTAGGTAATCAATTTTCTTACATATAACAAACTAAAAACCGATTCGCAGTACACTGACGAATCGGTTTTTAAGTTTCTAGCCTTTGAGATAGCTGAGGAAGAGCTCCTGTTTTCTATAGAATTGACATTACATAAAAATCCCCGCCAATAAGATAGAATGAAGTTCACTTACTCCACCAAGCCACTCCTTAGATAAGCATCCACCATGCGCTCTGTCGCGACAACTGAATCAATATGGGTCCGCTCATAAGAGTGACTGGATTCGATACCTGCCCCTAGCAGGGCATGCTTGACTTCTGCTCCTGCACTCATGGCTGCAGAGGCGTCTGACCCGTAAAATGGATAGATGTCCAATTTGTATGGAATGCCCTGCTCCTTAGCCAAATTTACCAAATGCTGGCGGAAGCCATAGTGATAAGGTCCTGAAGCATCCTTGACACAGATGGAGACAGTATACTCATCCGTCTGCTGGTCATCACCCATAGCCCCCATATCAACCGCCAAATACTCTACCGCTTGCGCCGGCAGGCTGGAATTAGCCCCATGACCAACCTCTTCAAAGACACTGAAAGCAAAATGAGTCGTCACCGGCAGCTGAATATTTTCTTCTTTATAAACGCGCAAAAGATTGAGCAAAATAGCTGCGCTGACCTTGTCGTCCAGAAAGCGGGACTTGATGAAGCCTGACTTGGTAACTGTGGTTCGCGGATCAAAGGAAATAAAATCACCGACTTCGATTCCTAAATCCCGCGTTTCTTTCTCACTTGTCACCTTTTCGTCCAAACGAACTTCCATATTGTCCTGAGTTCGCTCAACCGTCCCAGCATCCTTGTAAACATGGCAGGAAGTCTGGTGAACTAAGATAGTCCCACTGATAGTCTTTCCACTACTGGCCAAATGAACCAGACAGTTTTCTCCTTCAATCATGTTCCAAGGGAAACCGCCAATCCGATCCAGCTTGAGACGACCGTCAGACTTAATAGCCCGAACAATAGCCCCCAGTGTATCCACATGGGCAGTCACTACCCGATGCTGGGCGTCATTTTCCCCCTTAACCACAACATGAACGCCGCCTTTATTGGTCCGGACAGGCTCATAGCCCAATCCCTCCAACGTGTGTACCAAATAGTCTGCCACCTCAGCCGTAAAGCCTGTTGGGGAAGGGATAGCCGTTAATTCTTGTAAATATTGAACAGTTTGATTCATGAATGTCTCCTCATCGTTTTTCTTTATTATAGCACAAAGAAAGCCTGAGCAAATAGATTTTCAGCAGGCTTTTAATGATTAACAGCAAAAACTCCTCAATTACTATCGCTGTACTGCTGCTCTTCTTCATAGAAAAGCTAAAAAGGCACAAAGACAAGAAAAAATCATCTCAGCTAGCTGAGATGATTTGTCTGGCTAATATTAATTAGCTTTTTTGAAACGATAGACAAGAGCTGATAAAAGAATCAGTGCAAATCCTGCTGCCATCGCAAAGATAGATGTTTCACTGCCAGTTTTCGGCAAAACTTTTTTGCCAGTTGCTGATCCACGAACATCTTTTCCATCTTTATCTGACGAATTACCTGGGGTTCCATCAGTCGAACCGCTTGGTTTATCACCAGATGATGACGGTGGTGGTGTCGAATCTGAAGAAGATGGTGGTGGTGTTGGTCCTTGTGGACGTCTAGCTTCAAATGTCCATGTGCCTGTAAATTTGACATCTGAGCCTGCAATAGTTTTACTATCCGCGTCATATTTAAGGAATTTCCAAGTACCTCCAGTTACTTCAATAGAATCCTTAGCTGGCTGAACCGCTTGAACTGTAGTACCATCTGTGTATTCATTGGCATCGGTCGGCAACAATTCTGTTACCTCTGCTGGTAAGGCGCGATTAGTATCTGCGCTTACAAATTCATACGTTACCTTATATTTCGGTGCTGGAGTGAAATTCCATTTACCAGTAAATTTAAGGTCCTTATCCGCAACAGTCTGTGCATTCGTTTCTGCATAGCCTTCGAAAGTCCATGTGCCTTCAGTAACTGTAACACTTGTTTTAGCAGGCTGCTTAGCGTCTACATTAGTACCACTAGTGTAGCGATTAGTATCTGCTGGAAGCAAATCAGTTACTTCTTTTGGCAGGTTTGGATAGGCTGGGTTAGAGCTGAGAAACTCATAGCTGACACCATAGTCTTTATAACTATTGGTGAATGTTGGATTGTTGTCTGTAACAGCAGCTTCCAATTTAGCGTTGTTTTCAGTCACTGTGACAGTCACAGTATGTTCTGCACTGTCATATGTCACTCCAGCTTCATTTCCAGCTACTTCTTTCAGCTTGTAGGTATAAGTCCCTTCTTTATCATAGTTGATTTCAGGAAACTTGATATTACCATTGGCATCATTTGTTGCTTGTAGTTCCACGTTATTTCCGCCAACCTCAGTCAGCTTGAAAGTGTACTTATCAGCTTCAAGTGCTTTACCATCCAGAACTTTCTTAGCGGTAATTGCTGCACTTGTTGGCTCTAACTTGTATGTATTATTGAAAGCCTCACGGTCATAGGTAACAGTTGCTGTCTTGACGCCGTTATTGTCTGTTACAGTAACAGTGACATTGATGTCTGAATTGGCATCGTTTGTCACACCCGGCAGATTGCTTGCTCGTTCACGAATAACGTAGTTAAAGGTTCCTTCTTTTTTGAAACGAAGTTTCTTAAAGGTTACGGCACCAGCTTTATTGGTTACCGTTTGAACAACTTTGTCGTTGTCATCCTTATTGATCAAATCAAAAGTAAATTCACCATCTGCCAAATTGCGGCCAGTCAATTCCTTTTTGACTTTGAAGATAACTTCATCCGAACGGGTACCTTCCCCGACACCATCAAGAGTTGTCAAAGGTGCAAATGGACGTGATACTAAATCTGGCATCTTTTGTCCATTAGCCGTAACGGTTACATCGTTAAAGGCTTTTTTGGTCACCTTATCAACTGGCTCTGTCAAACGTGTCCGATAGATAACATAAATACCTCTTCCACTCAAATCCCCAGCATTAACTGTGAAATGATTGGAGTCTGTGATTGAAACGACATCACTTGGGTTAAAGGATTTACGTGTGCCAGAAGCACCTTCCCACTCAGTAAAGTAGTAACCTGTAATCCCTGAATCTTCATCCAGCTCTTGGCCTTCTGGAATAGCGTCCTCAATGACAACTTGACCAAGATTTTGGACATCACGATTGACACGGATACGCCAGTTGACGTAGTTTGGATCCTTAGAATCCTGAACACCCCACTTGGAATACCCCTGAGGTTCTTCATCAACCTTGATACGCTTCAGCCTATAGGTTCTAGCACCTGGGAAATTAACTTCTTGCTCTTGATCATAAGGCATATTATCAGCCCAAACCACTGTGAAAGAAGATTGAATACGCTTGGTATCTGGCATTTTCGCAAAATACTCAGCATTTGTGACAGTAATGGTCGCTGTATTGGTAACAGGATCTGTCACCAACTTGGCAACAACAGTACCATCCGGTGCACTTATGTTTTCCTCCAAAGTTCGCTCAATTTTGAACTGTGATGGAACACGATAAACCATGGTATCACCATTATTTAATACTTTGCTATCTGCAAATGTATAGGTCGGAGCAATGTAAAATTTACCTTCACCGTAGCCTGTATCCTTTAAAGGATTAGTATTAATAGTGACATCTGTAGTTAGCTGATAATCACTTTCACCTAACTCTGCAGCAGAAACCCTAGGACTTGAGCTTAACAAGGGAAGAAAGGTTGATACCAAAAGCAGCAAAGTCATCAGAGCATGAGACACTTTATGATAAGTTTGTTTCACCTTGAATGCGGTCCTCCTTCTTTTTATATTTTATTTTAGACAAATGCTGGCAGGCACACCATCACCTGTCTACCCCCTCATTTTCAGCCGATTTTAAATCAAGATTTATTACCAAACTAAAAATGATAGTACTCGTATATGATAAGCAAATATGACATATACATATCAATTATAACATAAAAATTATAATTTACGCCTTGTAAACTGCAATTTTTATTATCATTTTTCTATTCTTTGTCTACTTTCGTTACAAAAAAGTCACAAAAAATGGATTTATTCAGACTTGGATGGATTATTATTGATATATTAGAAATAAATGGCAGAAAAAATACCTAGACTTTTTTAGTCTAGATATTTTTCCAGAATTTTTAGCTCTAAGGGGATTTCGCTTATAAAAGGAAATTATGTATTATTCAGCTAACATAATCTCTTTGAGTGTCATTCGCCTAATTGCTTTGAAATAGTTTGTGACTAAAAGTTCATATAAAATCGCAAAGGCTAAGAAGGTGATTATGCAAAGCTGAACATCAAATGAATAGGCGGGCACACCCTGAGCATCTTTTACAATAACTTTAAATAATATCTTCATAAGACCATACTGATATGCCGTCCCTAAGACAAAACCTAGATAAGCCACCAGTCGATAACGAGTGAGAATAACTTGACTACATTCTTTTTGGCTATAGCCAAAGGCCTTCATAAGTGCCAGACTAGCTTTGTTTTCTTGGACGACAGTGCCTAGACAAAGTAGCAAAATAGAAAGGGACAAAAGAACTCCTATTCCCATCATCATGACTTGAATTGTGCCATCTATAAAGCCATTTAACCCTAGGGAAAGCTGTATCATGGCTGCAAAAGAAAATGCTGCGAAGATAACAAAGAAAATCAATAGTTTCTTTTTATAAAAATGAACAGCTCCCAACTCTTGCAAAAAAGGCCTATTTACTTTAGTTTTGTGATGCTTTTGCTTTACTTGTGCTAATTCTAATCTCTTCAGCAAATAAAGGCTAGGCTGCTTCAATTTAACCAAAGCATAGCCAATTCCTAATAAGGCAAATAGAATAGTTGGTAAGATGACCATAGCGAGGAACAATTGCCAATGAAAATGAATTTCAATGTTGGGCAAGAGAGCTTTTTGATTGCGTAAGCCATAAAAGTCCTTCATAAAGAAGAATGAAGAAGCAAAGCCAAGCAAGGCTCCTAGAAAAACAGAGCAACTAAATATCCAGAAATGCTTGGCTAATTCAACATTGTGGTAGCCCAGAGCTTTGAGAATCCCTAACTCTTCCTTATGATCATCAATAAACTGCTTGATATAAAAGAATAAGAGAAGAGCAGCTAAGAGAGATAGCACTCCTCCACTAACCAAGGAGACAAATTTAGCAATGAGAACTTGAGCATCGTAATAAGCCTTGGCTGTTAGAGATAATTTTTCAACCTCAATAGATTGAAGATCAAGGTAAAAATTGACAAATAAAGTCGAGACCAAAACTGCACAAAAGCTGATAATGGAGACAACAGATAATTTCCGTAAATCTTTGATACTGATTACCATAGTCTACCACCCAATCTCTTCTAAGCTCTTTGGCTCTTCATTAACCACAATGTCCTGAATTTGCCCGCTATTCACCCTCACCACAGTATTTGCCAGCTGGGCAATATGTTCATTATGAGTGACCATCACTAAGGTAAATCCAAGCTCTTTTTTCATTTGAGCAATGTAGGAGAGAATCTGGCTGCCTGTCGCCTCATCAAGGGCTCCTGTAGGCTCGTCAAGAAAAAGTACCTTTGGCTTCTTAGCCAAGGCTCTGGCAATCGCTACGCGTTGTTGCTCTCCACCCGATAGTTCACTAGGGTATTGATGGAGTTTTTCCATTAAACCCATGGCCTCAATGATTGAAAGGTAATCCTGATTCTTTGCAAGATGGGCTCCCATTTTAACGTTTTGCTCCACCGTCAACTCTTGCAATAAATAATATTGCTGAAAGATAAAAGCGACCTTCTCTTTGCGAAACTTTGTCAGTTGACTTTCGCTCAAAGACGCAATATTTCCTCCATCATATAAAACTTCACCCTGATCTGGTTTTTCAAGACCTGAAAGAATGTTTAGTAAGGTTGACTTACCTGATCCAGAAGCTCCCAAAATCACTAAATAATCTTGCTCTTCTATCCGTAAATCGATACCTTTTAAAACCTCATTGGCTCCGTAAGACTTTCTTACTCCCTTTAGTTCAATCATGATTTTCTCCTAATAGTTCCTTTATAAGTGCTGTGAAAACTTGTGTCAGCATGGTAGTTAGTTCTGCGGGTGAAAAGCGATAGATTCCTGCAGCAGTCATACTGGCAATTCCATGCGAATAAATAAATAGATGTTGATAAAGTTGCTCTGATAACTGTCTTGAAAGTCCATATTCCTCTTGAATGGACAAAATCATTTTTTCATAACTGTAATCTTTGATTGGTAAGAACTCAGAAAATTGATGAATAGCACGTTCGGACTCATTCATAAAAATCAATTGAAAAAGCTGGGGCTCCTCTGCTGCAAATCGGATATAAGCGATCCCAACAGCCCGAAAGGCTTTTTCTTCCTGCAAGGCAATTTCAACTTGTCTGACAAAGGTCCTCTCGGCAGCAACGACGATATCCTTGCTCAGCTCATCCATATTATCAAAAAGACCAAAAATGACCTTAGGTGAAGACTTCAATCTAGCAGCAACAGCTCGTGCCGTGACAGCCGACTTCCCCTCTTCTCGAACAAGATCTAGACAAGCTTCAATGATTTCTTCTTTGGTGAATTTATTTTTTGGAGGCATTGATATCCCTTTCCGATACATTTGTTGCGCAACGATTGTTTTTTTAAAATATTTAACCATATCCTAATTCAAAAATCAAGGAAAATGTAAAAAATACTAGCCAAGTTTCCTTAGCTAGTATTAAAATGCTTACTTATTAAAGATTGACTGTCTGAAGTCGTCTGTCTCACGAATATAAGCATTGTAAATCTTCTTCTTGAGCAAGTTGACCCAGCTAGCATCAACACGGCTGGTAGCATTGGTAATGTTTCGTACATCCTCTGCTACTGCTTCGTCCATCAGCTTCTGCATCTCTTCATAAGAGCGAATAGTTACTTTCTTGGTACTGCTTGGGTTTCTGAGCTCGTACTCAATAGTGATTGGCTTGAGCTTAGTCAGCTGATCAATCCGCTCCTTATACATAGCTTTCTTGAAGACTACCCAGGAATCATATTCACCCTTGAATACATTTTCCAAGACTTTCTGGTCAGTTACGAGACCAACATCTCTTCCGGACCATCCATCCCACGTTTTCTTACCTTCATCAAAGGCTTCCTTAGAGTACTTACCAGAAACATACGGGATAAATCCTTCATGGTAACCCTTAGCTGCTAGTAACTCATAGGCTGTACGGCGGAACATGACATCACCCGGAGCTCCATTTGGATTGCTCAAGGCTGAGTAGATTGGTGAGAAGAGGCTGAGACTGAGGTAGCCATTTCGACCGTATTTCCCACTATCCTTATTCTCCCGACGAGTGATGACATCATTTTCAATCAGAGAGTCAAAAGTCTTCAGCTGCTTGATTTCCTCAGCAGTAAAGCTTCGCGTCTGGTTACCAGCATGAGTCTCCTTACCATACTTATCTGTAATATAGTAATTCTCCATCTTCCTGAACCACTGAAGCTTAGCATCATCGCTCTGCTTAAGCATAGAGGTACCTTCTAGGTAATCTAGCGTGTAAATCATGTCAAACATACCATGGACATAGTGCTGAAGGTCTTCTGCATTTTGAACGCGTTCCTTGAAGTTATATGTGTGTAGGCGAGTCTTAGAGTCCTTGTCCACCTTGAAGAGGGTATTGAGTGTAATGGTTGCCTCATCTGCACTTGGAGTGGACTGCAGGAGTCCGCGAGCATAAAGCTCAGCTCCCAGACCTTCGCGGCGGCCATTGCCCTCAAAGTAAATGCCACCGTCAGAATTATGGGTCATTTCATGCGTGTAGACAGAGTTACCATAGTCTTCTAACAATTTAGCTGCATCAAAGTGGGTTACACTTCCTGTAGCATAGGCATTATAGCCCTTGCTAGGATACCACTTGCCGGCTGGTCCAAAGAATTCCTGCATAGCCAGTGATTTTTTGTCATTAGCTGGAGCCCAATATTTTTGACCATTCTTGTCAACCAATGAGAATCCATCGTAAACCAGAACAGAACGGAAGAGCTTGTCCTTGCTTTCATCGCTTAGAATCTTATACCAGAAGTCATAGTGATCGCGCTGGTATTCAGCTGTTTTTCTCACTCGGTCTTCGACAAATTCAGCTAGCTCTGCATCTGTCCGAACCCTGCCATTGGCATCAAGGCGATAACGGTCATAAGCCCCCATGGAGATGGTAGACATATTGGAGATAGCATAGACGCCCTTCTCAGTCATGGTCAAGAGCGGCAGAAGCATGCCCTTGTGTTCCCAGTTATCTGCAGTAATCTTGTCATAAACGCCGACAGAATACTTGCTCTTGTCCTCGGCTCCATCCTGAAGCTGTCTAGCTTCTGGCACATCCGACTTAGCCTCAACGATATAGGCTTTTGTATTGGTCTTGAGCCATTCATTGTTGCTCTTGTCCGGAAGGAAGAGCTGACGATAACCTTCTAGATAGTTAAAGAGTCCACGCTTACCAGTCGCTTCAGAAAGCGAGGCATCATAAGCCATATAGTTGTTCTTAGCTTTAAGATTGTTCATGCCTGACTTACCAAGTGAAATAATGGTATCTAAGGTTGAAGCATTATGATTTCCAAAGAAGTCAAACTTATAGGCCGACAAATCCTTAACATTGATATTGTCATAGTTGATATTATACCAACGTTTGAGATAAGTTAGACCCAGTAGGAAGGCTTCCTTATTGGCTGTAATCTTCTGAGCTACATAGTCAGCCACGACATCGCCTTCAGTATTGATGGACTTGTCCATAGCCAGAACTTTGCGCAACTCTTCTGACAGCTTGGTCTTGACTTGGTCAAAGGCTGTATCCAGATAGAGATCATCCAGAGAAGTGTCAGCATTCACGCCTAAAACAGTTCGCATAGCCGGTGAGTCAAGGACAACCTTGTTCAACTCTGGCAGCACTTGATTGAGAACCCTGCTGTAGTCTGATAGGAAAGCCTCTGGAGTATAAAGGAGATCTAAGCCATTTACACTGTATTCTGCAATTGCCTTATATTTGAAATCTCCCTTATAGGTCAGATCCAGATATTCAACCGTATTATCCTCAAAGTGCAGCATCAAGCGGTTAATTCCGGTCTTGTTGCTATTGATATCAGTGATAATCTGGTCACCCTTCATTGGAACAACATCCAGCAAGTACTCCGTATTAAGCTTGTGATTATCTGGAAGTTTATTTCCATAGGCAACAATGGTCTCCTTATTGTAGAATGGAAGGAGTTTTTCCATGTTAGCATAAGCTATCAGACGGTCTTCTCGAGCATTCTTTTCCTGGGCATAGTTGACAGAATAAATATTGAGATTCGTGTCTTCTAGAGTGGTCGTAATGTCTAAACTAGCTAGCTTCTCTTCTGCCTCGTTCAGAGTCAGTGTTGAAGTGACAAACTTGTCATTTTCCAGTGTTTTATTTCCTTCAACGGCATAAGCTTCTGTGATACGGTTGTTCTCATATCCCTGATCGCCAGAAATACTGTAAACATTTGTACCGCTGACATTGCTGATGACCTTATCGATCAAGCCATTAAAGTAATTGGAGCCAACCACGCCACCAATCTGACCGTTTTTAGTAGAGTTTTTGATTTTTCCAGCTACATAAGAACGACTGATGCGGGCATTGTTTTCTAAACGGCCAACCAGACCACCGAAGCGTTGGTTGTTGGCTCTAGCGCCTGCTAGAATAGTCACATCTGCCCTGCTTTGGCTAATCAAGGAGTTTCCTCCCTTAAGATTGGCAACCAAACCACCGACATTGTATTCTTTACCCTGTTTATCATTTGACACAATAGTTCCAGTAAAGGAGCTATTGGTAATTTGCGTATTGTTAGCAATAACGACCAAACCTGCTACCTGTGAAGCATTTTCTTTTACTTCTACTCTACCTTGGACTGAAACATCTGTGATTCGAGCATTTTCTGCATTGCGAGCCAGGGCAGCTGAGTCATAGGTGCCTACAATATTGACCTCTTTCAGGTCCAGATTAGAAACAGAAGAACCACTCTTGAGGTTTTCAAATAAAGGCTTGGCTAGATTATAAATCGCGTACTGCTTGCCATTATGGTTACCTGTCAGACTGCCTGTGAAGTTCCCTTTGAGGTAGACATAGTCCGCAGGTGCCAGACTAACTTCGCTAGCATCCAAATCTGCTCCCAGAACATAGTTACCAGCCATATTTTGCTTCATGGCGTCTATCAAACCAGCAAAGCTGGTGTAGACATTTTGCTGGCTAGGGACTGCCTTACTGATATAGAAGTCATAGCCAGACTTATAGCCTGCCTCACCTTCTTGTACCAGCTCAGGCAGAGAGACTGTCACCTTATAGACATCCCTGCCATCCTTATGACTTTCCGCTATGCTGTGAACTGGCAGGAGCATTTCCTTAGATTCACTTGATTTGACTTTGACGAAGTAGTTTGACAGATCCGTAGGCATAGAGTTCATGGACACGACGCGCTTAAACTGGTCGTTTTCTTTTCTGTAAAACTCTGCCGAATCAATATCTCGGAAGGCAATCTTCTTGTATTCCAATTCAAAATTGCGGCTGTCCGTTTCAAGGCCTGTGAAGCTGCCATTATCCAGTTCATAAGTCAGCTTGGTTTTCAGGCTATAGCCTGTGTAGTAGTCTAAGTCGCCAATCTTCAGACTTCCTGCGAAATTGGTAATCGGAAGAGTGCGGACAAGCTGATCACCCTGGTACAATTCTGCAGTTGCTGAACGGAAGGACTGGGTCTGGTCTTCTAATCTATATTGGACTGTAACCGACTTATCGTCCGCATTTTCTGTCAGACTTAGAATGGAAACCGTAGGCTTGACTTTAGGCACTCCATTTAGAGCTTCTTTGGCTGCTGTCAGACTAGCAAAAGCTTGGTTAACCTGCACTTGTGTAGCAGTTTGATTATTCAGAACTCCTTCTGCCTTTGTCAATTCGTCAGTATAAGCTGTCTGCTTATCTGAATCCGCATTTTTATATTTAGCAGTTGTTTTAACAGTTGGATTTAAATCGTACTCGTTTTGAAGAGCCGTTTTGACAACCTCAAGACCGCTTAACTGAGCCTTGGCTTGGTTGATTTGTTCCACCAGTTGGTTAACTTCTGCTTGGCTAGCGTTTGATTGACTTAGAAGCGCTTGACCTGCTGTCAAAGCAGCATCATAGCTAGATTGATGGCTCTGACTATCGTTGAAATAACGTGCCTGAGCTTTAATCTGATCCGCTTCTGCTAATAGATTATGCAGTGGAATTAAATCGAACTCTTCTAAAACCTCTGCTTTTGGCGCATCGTTCGGTACCATATGCGGCTTAGCTGTACCAACTTTAACAACTTGCGTTACTGGAGCTAGAGTTTCCTCATTCGAAAGCTCTTGGCGGTCGATTTCTTGGCCGTTGGAGCTGTAGACACGAGTCTTAATCGTTCGCTCGCCCTGAACACCTGGAGTCGTGATTTGGCGTGCATCGCGAACAAGTTCGTCCGTTTCTTCTTCACGAATGGTGAAGTTGATTTTCTCTACACGCGTTTCGTCAGTGGATGTCAGTGGATATTCTGGTAAGGCGTCTGCTTTTGGCGCATCGTTCGGTACCGTGTGCGGCTTAGCTGTTCCGACTTTGACAACTTGCGTTACCGGAGCTAGAGTTTCTTCATTGGAAAGCTCCTGGCGGTCGATTTCTTGTCCGTTGGAACTATAGACGCGAGTCTTAATCGTACGCTCACCCTGAACTCCTGGAATGGCGATTTGACGGGCATCTCGAACAAGCTCGTCTGTCTCTTCCTCACGAATTGTGAAGTTAATTTTTTCAACTCTAGTTTCGTCTGTGAAAGTCAGTGGATACTCTGGCAAAGAATCTGCTTTTGGTGCATCACTCGGTACCATATTTGGCTTAGCAGTTCCGACTTTGACGACTTGCGTTACTGGAGCTAGAGTTTCTTCATTGGAAAGCTCTTGACGATCAATTTCTTGACCGTTGGAACTATAGACGCGGGTCTTGATAGTGCGTTCACCTTGAACTCCCGGAGTTGCGATTTGACGGGCTTCTCGAACAAGTTCGTCCGTTTCTTCTTCACGAATGGTGAAATTAATTTTCTCCACTCGGGTTTCGTCGGTGTAAGTCAGCGGGTACTCTGGTAAAGTATCTACTTTTGGTGCATTACCTGGTACCATGTGCGGCTTAGCCGTGCCAACTTTGACGACTTGCGTTACTGGAGCCAATGTTTCCTCGTTAGAAAGCTCTTGGCGCTCGATTTCTTGACCGTTAGAACTGTAGACACGGGTCTTAATCGTACGCTCACCTTGCACTCCCGGAGTTGCGATTTGACGGGCATCCTGTTGCAACTCATCGGTATATTGTTCCTCGATGTTGAAAGCAACTTTCTCTACTCGGGTTTCGTCCGTATAAGTCAGAGGATACTCTGGAAGAACTTCTGCTTTTGGCGCAGCGTTTGGGACCATGGTTGGCTTAGCCGTGCCAACTTTGACAACCTGCGTTACTGGAGCTAGAGTCTCCTTGTTGGACAGTTCTTGACGATCAATTTCTTGACCGTTAGAACTGTAGACACGGGTCTTAATCGTACGCTCACCTTGCACTCCCGGAGTTGCGATTTGACGGGCATCCTGTGGCAACTCATCGGTATATTGTTCCTCGATGTTGAAAGCAACTTTCTCTACTCGGGTTTCGTCCGTATAAGTCAGAGGATACTCTGGAAGAACTTCTGCTTTTGGCGCAGCGTTTGGGACCATGGTTGGCTTAGCCGTGCCAACTTTGACAACCTGCGTTACTGGAGCTAGAGTCTCCTTGTTGGACAGTTCTTGACGATCAATTTCTTGACCATTGGAGCTGTAAATACGAGTCTTAATCGTACGCTCGCCTTGGACACCCGGAGTCGCAATTTGGCGAGCATCTCGGACAAGCTCGTCCGTCTCTTCTTCACGAATTGTGAAGTTGATTTTTTCAACTCTAGTTTCGTCCGTATAAGTCAGAGGGTACTCTGGCAAAGTATCTACTTTTGGCGCATCGTTTGGTACCATGCTTGGCTTAGCCGTTCCGACTTTAACAACCTGCGTTACTGGAGCCAGAGTTTCTTCATTAGACAACTCTTGGCGGTCGATCTCCTGACCATTGGAGCTGTAAACACGGGTCTTGATTGTTCGCTCGCCTTGCACACCTGGAGTCGCAATTTGACGGGCGTCACGAACCAATTCGTCCGACTCTTCTTCACGAATGCTGAAATTAATTTTTTCTACACGAGTTTCATCTGTATAAGTCAACGGATACTCTGGCAAAGCGTCTGCTTTTGGTGCATCATTCGGTACCATATTTGGTTTAGCCGTACCAACCTTGACGATTTGCGTTACTGGAGCCAGAGTTTCTTCATTAGAAAGCTCTTGGCTGTCAACTTCTTGACCGTTGGAACTATAGACACGAGTCTTAATAGTGCGCTCTCCTTGGACACCTGGAGTTGCAATTTGACGGGCGTCCTGTGGCAACTCATCAGTATATTGTTCCAAAATATTGAAGGCTACTTTTTCAACACGGGTTTCGTCCGTGTAGGTCAGTGGATACTCTGGCAAAGCCTCTGCTTTTGGTGCATCGTTCGGTATCATATGCGGCTTAGCTGTTCCGACTTTGACGACTTGCATTACTGGAGCGAGAGTTTCCTCATTTGAAAGTTCTTGACGGTCAACTTCTTGACCGTTGGAACTGTAGACACGGGTCTTGATAGTTCGCTCGCCCTGCACACCTGGAGTCGCAATTTGACGGGCGTCCTGAGGCAATTCATCGGTATATTGCTCCTCGATGTTGAAGGCTATTTTCTCAATACGAGTCTCATCCGTATAAGTCAGCGGATATTCTGGCAAGGCGTCTGTTTTTGGTGAATCGGTTGGAACCAAATATGGTTTAGCTGTACCAACTTTGACTACTTGCGTCACTGGAGCTAGGGTTTCCTTGTTGGACAGTTCTTGACGATCAATTTCTTGACCATTGGAGCTGTAAATACGAGTCTTAATCGTACGCTCGCCTTGGACACCCGGAGTCGCAATTTGGCGAGCATCTCGGACAAGCTCGTCCGTCTCTTCTTCACGAATTGTGAAGTTGATTTTTTCAACTCTAGTTTCGTCCGTATAAGTCAGAGGGTACTCTGGCAAAGTATCTACTTTTGGCGCATCGTTTGGTACCATGCTTGGCTTAGCGGTACCAACTTTAACAATTTGCGTTACTGGTGCTAATGTTTCTTCATTAGATAGCTCTTGGCGGTCAACCTCTTGGCCATTCGAGGTATAGATACGAGTGGTAATAGCCCGCTCGCCCTGTACTCCTGGTGTGACAATTTGGCGACTGCCTTCTGGAATCTCATCAGTATACTGTTCTTCAACGGAAAAATCTATCTTTTCTCTTCTTGTTTCATCCGTCGCAGTCAGCTCTAATTCTGGGGCTTGATGCACGGGTGCGTCATCTGGTGCGGTGCCATAAGACGTCAATTCCGGGACTTCTTGAACCGGTGCAGTATCTGGCGCGCTACCATAGCTGGTGAGCTCTGGAACTTCTTGTACTGGAGCGGTATCTGGTGCAGTGCCATAAGTGGTTAGTTCCGGAACTTCTTGAACCGGTGCGGTATCTGGCGCAGTTCCATAAGTCGTCAATTCTGGGACTTCATTTACAGGTGCGGTATCTGGTGCAGTGCCATAAGTCGTTAGCTCAGGCACTTCTTGAACCGGTGCAGTATCGGGCGTCGTTCCATAAGCCGTCAATTCGGGAACTTCATTCACAGGCGCAGTATCTGGTGCAGTGCCATAGCTGGTAAGCTCTGGGACTTCTTGCACTGGTGCTTCTTTTGGTACAGATTTGACTGCGGCAGTTCCAACCAACACAATTTCTGAAACTGGCTCTGCAGTTACCTGGTCTGAAACCACTTCGCTTTTTACAATTTCTTTACCTGCAATATAATTGCGAGTGACAACAGTACGTGTACCAGCGGCACCTGCGCGAATGACCTGAGATTGCCCCTCTGCGAGTTCATTTGAATATTGGTATTCTGTTTGATAAGGCAGGACTTGGGTTTGGCTGCTTTCTTGGCTCTTGAATTCCAGTTCTGGTACTTCAGTGACTGGAGAAAGCCGAGCAAATTCGCGCTCTTTGGCAGCAATGATTTCTCTTTCTTGCTCGGTTAGTTTCTCTGTCTCAGTAGATACCGGCTTGTTGGCAGCACTCGGATTCCCAGAAAGGCTAGCAGATTTGCCCGCCTTCTGATCGACTTCAACAGCTGACAAGTCCTTCTGTGCCGTAGGAAGCTGATGACTTCCTGCTGCGTTCTCCTTGCCCTGTTCACCGCTTTTCAGATAGCCGACATACTCAAAACCAGCAATCTCTAAAGGCTCCGGCAGCTTATCTCCCACTGTCAAATCCAGCCTTTGATTGTAGGCGGCTAATTCAATATTGGTCACTGCAAATACAGAAGGAGCTAGGAGAATAGAGCCTAGACCTGTCACTAGCAAAATAGAAGACAGGTATCGCTTACCATTTCTACCTCGTGCAATCACTAAGACTGCTAAAGTCAGTCCAGCAGCTGCAAAAGTTACTTCCCACAGACTTGAGTAGCCTGTCTTTGGCAAACTTTTTGCCGAAAGCCCCTGGGTCTTTGGACGGTAAACCAGGTAATAAGCATCAGAGTTTTCTTCCACAAACTTTGGAAGCTCCTTAACAACTGCATTCTTCTCAGCTTCAGTCAGTTCAGACTCTACTACGTAGTGATACTGAACTGGAACGGTTTTGCCGGCTGAGACTTCTGCGGCCTCAACCGTGCTTATATTTCCCCCTATGGCGGTACTCAAAAAGAAGCTTCCGATAGTGGCGGAAACCAATCCTACTGATAACTTTCTAAAAGAATAACGCTGGAGCGTATCGCCAGTGATTCTTTTTTCCATAATAATTCCCTTTTCTTCATATAATAATCTCTTAAAATTTTACAGAATTTCCTACAAAAATTCAATGCTTTTGCTTAAAAATATATCTTTGAAGGCTGAAATCTTTTGATTTTTGAACAACCTGAAAATAGTGTTCATTTTTAACTAAAAAAATAAAAAAACAAATCTTCGGTTAGAAAATTTGCTTTTTAAAATGTGATTTACTTTGTTAGTCAGGGGTTCAAATTCAACTCAAAGAGGCCGTACTCATGCTTTTCCCCTTGCAATTCTGCCGCATAGTGGCGCGTGACAGTTTTTTGATGAATCAAGGCCCCAATAGCTGAAGCTTGTCGCTTCTGCGCTTCTTTAAAAATCGGATAGGCCAAGGCAGAGCCCAACCCCAAGAATTGCTCATCTACTCCTAGATACATAATCGTATAACGTTTTGGAAAACGCTTGGTCCAAAAAAGCTTGGCTAGGTTAAGAGGAGTCAGATTTTGATAAACCAAAGAGCCATAGTCCGGCATGGCAATCAGAAAACCGGCTAGCTTGCCCTCCTTATAGGCTAGTTTAACCATAGAAAAATCAAGAATATACTGGTATTTTTGAAAAATCTGACTGAACTGCTGACTAGAAATTGACCGATAAATCGGAAAATCTTGATAGAGACGATTGAGAAGCTCAAAAACCTGCAGCGAGGCTTCTTCCCAGTCCTTCTTTTTGGGAGAGCAAATGGTGAAACCCGCTTCTTCAAAAGACTCAAAGCGATGAGCCAGCTTGTCCTGATGAGTTTGATTGCTGACCTTGGGATAAAAATTGGATAGATAGCGCTCCTTGAGCTCAAAACCAGCATCCTGCCACAACTGAGGATAATAGTCTGGATTATGAGGTTCTCCAGTAAAAGGGAGCTCCTCTGTTCCAGTCAGCTGCATTCGATAGCCCAGCCAAAAACTTGCCTGTACGGGACCGATAATCCTGCTAACTCCAAGACTGCGAGCAAAACCTGCTAAATGCTCGATAAAAGCAGATGCAATCTGTTGGTCATTGATCGACTCGAAAAATCCCAAGTAAGCAGCCTCATCATCTGGATAGAAGGTCAGAAGCCCTCGAATACAAGGCCGACTATCCACATAGCCAATAAAAGCATAGGTTTCTAAGTCAGAACTCAGCGGGTGACTGCCTTCAATCAAAGATAGCTCTTCCTCTTCCGACTGCATGAGGTGGTCTGGCTGGTAAATCTGTTTGGGCAGGGCTAGAAAATCGTCCAGCTCTGTCGTATTGGGTTTGACAGGTTTAATTTCCAGCATGGTCTTCCTCCTTGATCAGTCGAATCTTGCCAGTAAGGCCATCCATCTCAATCCAATCATCGTTTTGCAGCTGGCTGCAGGCACCTCTGACATTAACAATAGAAGGAATACCCAACTCGCGGGAAATAATAGCAGTGTGGGAGAGCAAAGACCCCTGCTCGGCAATGACACCCTTGGCTTGGGTCAGAAGATAAACCCAGCCCGGATCGGTCATCTTGGTCACGATAATCCGGTCCTGAGCAGACTCAATCTCCTGCACATCTTCTACGACCAAAACCTGAGCCTTAACGAAACCAGGCGAGCAGCCAATCCCTTGTAAGGCGTGATTAGCCGTATTATGACTGCTGGTATGGTTTTGCGGTTTCAGGTATTTCTCAAAGACCTGTCCAGCAAAAACATATCGACTAAATGTTGGCAGCTCCTTGTCAGCCTCCAACTTCTCTCGACGCTCGGCTATTAAGTCGCTAACATCTCTGGGCTTTCTGGTCAGCTCAAACAATTCTTCCTTTGTCAGGTAAAAAACATTGTCAGGCGTAGCCAACAGCCCTTGCTCGGCTAATTGCTGGCCCAGAGTTCGGAAAATCTGCCGCATCATGCCGTAGATCCGAGTACGATTTAAGCGGGAGCTTTCCCGATATTTAACACCAGCCATGGCTCGCTTGCGAAGATAATTCGTCCACCAGTCTGATTTTTGCACCTCTTCTTCAAGTTTCTGAGGTGCCAACTTCTTCTCCTCTTGCTGGCACATTTGCAGCAGGAGCTTGAGCAGACGCTCTGGATGCGTTCGAAAGGTTGGTGTTTCTAACTTCAACTCTTCTGGAGCCCGATCACCAAATTCATGGATAAAATGGGCAATTTCTTGGACCAAAGGGTGCTGGCGACTTAGAAAGACTGCTGGACTTTCACTTGCCATGGCCTGTCTAATCTCTGCATTTTCTTCTGCTTTCAGCTGAGCTGTTAAAGCCTGCAGAGCCAAAGCCGGCTGCATACTTTCAATCTGCTCAATTCCTGCAATCTCAGCCTGAACAGCCCCGCCGCGACGCGACTTCTTCAGGAGTCCAGTATAGACAAAAGCATAGAGATCATTTACCAGGGTAATGTCCCAGTGAGCCAGAATATCCTCTTTCAGCTTGCTGACCAAGCCAATCAAAGTCTCTGCATCTGCGTCGGGAGAAAAGCTCGCTTCGTATTCTAGCTGAATCTGGGCAAACTGCTCTTCCAATTGCCGCATTTGCTTGGGTGCTGTCCAAAACTCTCGGATGATACGGAGCATGATTTGTAGGCGTTTGAAAGAAGACAGGTGCACCGGCATCTGAGGCACCTCCGTCTCTCTCACTCCCAGCATATCCTGCCAGATAGGAATGATTTTCTTCGAAAAAGGCAAAAGCTGCAGTAGCTGATACCAGCTCTGAATCTGGTAATAAACTCGGCTATTGACAGACTGCAGCATATTTTGAAAAGTGGTTTCATAGGCAGCTAACTCAGGGGCATCCTTGCCAACCAAGCGTTGAGCCAGACTGAGGAAAATGCTGGCATAAGCCTCTTGGATAAAACTAATAGTCAGAGGACTGGAAACGCCCGGATAGCTCTCGACAATGTTGCTGTTATCCAGAATAATCTGCTGTCCCTCTGGCAAGGTAGTAATAGGTCGTGCCTGCAAGAGATAGAGCTGGCCATTGGCGAAGGTAAACTCCATATCCATATAAGGTCCGAAAAGCTGACTTACCTTACTTGCCAAGGTATGTAACTCCGCAAGTTGTTCCTGTGATAAGTCTGGTGAGTCCTCTGTCTGCTCTGTATAAAAGAGCTGGTCCTTGGGATGGAGGGTCACCATTGTCGTAGGAATCTTATCCTCGACAACCTTATTGCCCAAGCCCCGACCGATGACAATGATATGCTCATTCAGAATGCCCTTGGGATTTGCTGTGAAGTAAATCCCAGACAAGTCTCCCTCCTGCATAACCTGAACAAGGCAAATCATCTGCGCCTGCTTCAAAGATAGGCCTTGCTCAAACAGATAACTAAGAGCCGACTCCTGATAAAGAGAGAGCAAGGTCGCTTGGATAGCTTCTTTAAGTCCATCCGACTTCACATTGAGCTGGCTCTCAAACTGACCGGCAAATGATGAAGCCTTCCCATCCTCAATGGTTGCTGATGATCGGACTGCGAAGCGACAGTCTTTCTGAGAAAACTCCTGCCGAATCCAGTTTTCTGCCACTGTCAGATCTTCTTGCGCAAATTGCTCTTTAGCCCAGTCCTGGAGTTGCTGACTGAGTTGGGACAAGCCCAACTCTCCAGACCGATAAGCTGCTTCCATCCGCTCCAAGTCAGCAGAGCTGGCAGATTTTTGAAAAAACTTAAAAGCAAACACTGCAAAGTCAGGAACCGGCAAACCAGCAGCCTGCATTTTCAGCAAATGATAGGCCTTGCCTCCGACCTGGTCTATCCCTGTCTGCTTGATTCTTTTCATCAAAGTACCCCCATCAAGAGATAAACAGCAACGGACAGAACCATGGTCGTCTCCGTGATATAAGTATAACGCTCCACCCGCTCCCGGATATTAAAGCGAGTCGGATCCTTGATAAACTGCTCAAACTGGACAGTCATCCAGATAACATTCAGCACTAAGACTACCACTCCGACATGGGAAATATTCCAGAGGAGAGCAAAATTGGTCAAGATATCCAGCAGAGTCACCACCTCGATAAAGCGAGTGGCTTTTTTGTAGCCAAAAAGCTTAGAATAGGTCACATACTCTGTCTCGTCTTTTGGCGCCCGAATCTTGCGGCAGACTTCCCAGATCAGACTTGGGAAATACATGGTAAAGGCCAGCAAGACAGTCGGCAGGGACAAGAGAGGCAGATTGTACTTGTAGCAGACAAAAGAGATAGTATAGAGATTCAAAATCATCATGACCGGATTATGGGTCACTAGAGCCAGTGGCAGAGAATTTTGAATCTTGTCACGCTTGAAGAACCAGAAGGACATGAGGGTTCCGTAGATATAGAGAAAGAGGAACCAGCCAATATTGTTCATAAAGAGAACATTGAGAAGTACAGACACAGCTACGATAAAGCTGAGTGCAATAGCCAAGTCCTTCTTTTTCACCCGGCCAGATGGCAGAGCTCGATGAGGAAAGAGACGTCTATCGGTCTCATAGTCCTTGAAATCATCCGCAATTCGCAGAATCATTAGAAAGACAAAAATCGTAAAAATCCCAATCAACTCCTGATGATCAAAGTGAAAGGTGGTCACTCCGTCATTGAGCAAGAGGACAAAATAAATCTCAAAAAACATGATGGCCGCCACAAAAAAGCGCGGCAGCAAAGGAAACATTTCCTTATAATAAACAGCTAATCGTTTAAACATAGCTTTTCTCCAATCTTTTCACCCATTTGAATCTGGGTTTCTATTCCGAGGTCTGAGTTAGTCAGAATATCCTGATCCAAGCGAATCGTGCCTGCTGGATAGAGGACAAGAATGGTTGAGCCGCCCAGACCAAAGCAGCCCTTTTCCTGTCCCCTGACCAAATAATCCTGACTATGATTGTATATTCTTCCGACCAAGAGAGCCCCTATTTCCATCTGCAGGACAGGTCCTAAGTCGGTATCTAAAAGACAGTATTCTCTTTTATTTTCCTTGTAAATCAGGCGCCGCTTCTGGGCTACCTGTCTGACCGTATGCAGGCGTCCTTTGATTTTTCGTCTTTGGATAATGCTGCCGGATTCAGCTGCCAGATATCGGTGCAGGTCTTCTACTCCCAAGCGATAGACAAGCGCTGTTCCGCCTCTAAATAGCTGAGCCAACTCTTCATCCATCAATAAGTCAGCTAGTCTGTATGTCTGACCCTTAATCGTCAGCTGCAAATCCTGACTAATGGTAAAAGCCTCTAGTTTGGCATCTGCCACTGCCAGTACTTGACTGTCAGGACAGATTGGACGCAAATCAGGCTTGATTTTCCGCTGAAAAAAAGCGGCAAAGCTAGAATAAGGGCCATCCTCATAGTCAGCCAGATTCAGCTGATAATTTTCCACAAAAGCTGCTATTTTCTTGCGAGAAAAAGGAGTGTAGTCTTTCAAAGTCAGAAGATAAGACAGGCTAGGTCGGGTCAAGATAGGCAATAGGAAGCGACCCCAAGCAGTACCATAAAGCTTGTCTAACAGACCCGCCTTGTATTCTGTCGGTTCCACTACCTGTCCAGTCCTTCTCTGATAGACCTTAACCATGCGGGAGACCCCCCAGACCAATCAGACTTGCAACAGCTAAAATCGCAAAGACCAGATAGGCCAGCTTATTTGGCTTGGGAATCCGGCAGTTGTAAACAAATAGGAAGGTCAGCAAAAGAGACAAGCCCAGCCACACCCAGGCAAAGAGACCAGGCGCCAGCCATTGACAGACCAGATAGGTCAGAGGGAAAAATAGGGCGCTGTAGGTCACGGGCAAGCCGATAAAATAAGAGCCAGATCCTTCATCATGTTTGGCCAAACGGTTAAAATGAGCCAAGCGCGTGACCGCAGCCAAGACATAGAGGACAGCCAAGATGATATTGGCCGCTCCCAAGGGCAGCTGGGTCATAAAGAGCACAGCCGGGAGAGCCGCAAAGCTAATCATGTCGCAGAGCGAATCAATTTCAATGCCGAAACGCTTCTGACTTTCAGTCCGCTTCATCCGTCGCGCAACCACACCGTCAAAGAGGTCACAGATACCGCTAACGATAAAAGCCATCATGGCTAGCCGCAGCTGGGACTGAATGATGGCATAGACTGCCAACAGTGCAAAAGCAGCGCCCATATAGGTCAGGATAACAGATTTGTCGTATTCACCGATAAACAAAGGTTCATTCTTCTTCATGAATTCTTATTTCTCCTCTTCTTCCATCTAAAGTTACCATCATGCCAGTTTCTAGCAGCTGAGTTGCATTCTTAGCGCAGACCAGAGCTGGAATCCCGCATTCCCGAGCGACAATGGAGGCATGGCAAAGAACCCCGCCATACTCTGTCACAAGACCACCTAGAATACCAAAAACATAGCTCCAGCCCGTATCTGTATAGCGAGTGACAAGAATTTCTCCCGGTTCAATCGTCTCAATATCCGCCAAATCCAAGAGGACTCGAACCCGACCGGTTACCTGACCGCTGCTGGCTGGCATTCCCGTCAGCAGGGCCTGACTCTCATGGGCCACCTCTTCCAGGCTCATCTCTTTGTCGGTCAGATCACCCACTGGCTCAAAATTCCGATAGGCCTGGCAATAATGCTGATTATCAGCTGCTTCTTCTTGAAGCTGGTCTGCAGTCTTTTGCCCTTCCATAAAGGCAGTCAGACTTTCTTTCTTAAGGTAAAAAATATCTTGAGAATCTTTCAGAAAGCCTTGCTTTTCATAGGCTCGGCCGAGTTTGAGGCTAATCTGACGAATGAGGTGGTAGTAGCGCGTGGAAATATCCTTGAACTCCTCTCGCCACCAGAGCAAGTTCCGAAGGTCTTCGCTGATTTTTTCTATCTTTTTCTGCTTGGCTCGAGATAGATGAGCCAGATCCAGCTCAGACTCTGAGACAGGACTGAGCGAAGCTTTGGCTGCCTGGTAATACGCTGAATCAACAACCAACTGCTGAATCGCTGTCAGAACCTGATGAGCATCTTCTTCGTAACTCGCTACTCGCAAGTCCAGCTCCCGAGCCGAGTGATAACCAAAGTCCTTTTGGAAATCCTGAATCTTAATAAAATCTGCTCGCTCAGGATATTGTGCTGCCAGTCCCTGCAATTCTTCCACCGATAGCTTCAGCCAATCGTCTGTCAGTTTCTCGTCTGTTAAAATAAGATCCGCAGCTTCCAGCATTCGAGTCAAAGGCTTGGTATGCGAAACATTTCCCAACTTAGCAATTAGTTGAAAAAATTCATCGACCGTCAGCCATTTGAGGAGAGTTGTCTTTTTCATTGACAGCTGGACCGTATTGATGTAGGCCTGCCAGAAATAAGTTCCCTCATTGTCTAAATAAGCCTGATTTAGCACTAACTGCCAAAGACTCTCGACTTGCTGGAGCGGACTTTGGTCGTTCAGTTCTCGTATTTCTTGATTCAAGCGGTTAAATTGCTGGCGCAGCTCTTGCAGCTTGTCTGGCGCCTGATGCAGAAAAGTCTTAGTTACTTTTTGCGTTTTCAAAGCGACCCGCAGGAAATTTAAGAGCAAGGCTGGACTTAATTTACTAGTAAAACCTTGTCCTTGGTAGTCTTTATTAACTCCCAGCTCATCATCAAAGTCTCGCTCAATATAGCCCGGAATCTGCTCCATACCTTGCTTGACCACGCCTAAGTTCCAGAAAGGCCGAGCATAATGCAGGCGCATCAGCGGCGGCATCACACCATCTGGCTCTAGGCCAATTGCCAGCAAAAAGCTGGAGAGTGCCTCTTGCCAAGAATGGCGGTAAAGGCTCCACATCAGATTTGGACAGGGCTGGGCCGCGACGCCACCGTCCCGAAAATTCGCTGTCGTCCAGCGGCCACTGTAGATTTTAGTTGGCACTGTCGTGATTGGCCGAGCCTGCAGCAGATAGACTTGCTCTTGTACGGCACACCACTCAATATCCATTGCCCGACCAAAATACGCCACAATCTCCAACACCAGTTCATGCAGCTTCTGCAAGACTGCCCGAGGCATTTCAACTTTTTCAAACTGGCTCCAGGTCGGATTGTACCAAGGAAGAGTCAGCTGCTCAGGATTAACTTGGCCACTAACCAAGCTATCAGCCGAGCCTTTTACATACTCCAACAGCATGGTCTGGTCCTGATTAGTTGCCACATCAAGGGAAAAGCAGACGCCACTGAAGTCAGGCTCTATCTGCTCCTGAATCAGCACTGCCATGGCAAAATCCTGCTCTGCCAGCCCCTGACGCTGCCAGTAAGCCAAGGCTTCTGGATTAAAGAGGGAAAGCAGACAAGAACGAATGCCCTGTTCGATTTCTGACAGTGTCCGGCAGTTGCCAATCGAGTCATATTGACCGGCAAATGACATGGCCTGTCCGTCTTCTAAAAGGGCACTGCTGCGAACAATATAAGCTTGATTTTCCTGACAAAAAGCTGCTAACTCCTGTAGCCAAGCTGGCTCCAAGGGATATTGCTGCAAACACTCGGCAATTTCCTCCTTGCCCAGTTTGATTAACTCTTTAAGTCCCTCTTTTGAGTATTCTGGCAGAGCCGCTCTTAGCCAAGCCATTACTTGATCCGCAGGCAAAATCAAACCCTTAGGAACCGAAAGCCCCAGCTGACAGAGGTTGATTAACTGATTGATTTTACCGCCATAGACGACCGAAGGCTCTTTTTCCAGCCATAGTTCTTTCATCAAAAACTCCCATCTCACATACGATTTTTTCTAAGCTTAGCCCAGTAGAGCAGACGATTGACTCCTAGATGCGTGCCCGCCCCGAGAATAAGTATGCCAAGCATCTGCTGCCAAGACAGAGGGATATAGAAAAGCAAGAAAATAATACAGCCAATCAAGGAATCAATCTGGTCTATCCAGATAAAGGTCCATTTCCAGCCATTCTCCGCCGTCTTCCCCTCTCTGATTTCCAAACGGCGCTTGATAAAGCTATTGGGCAGCTCAAACAAAACATAAGCCAGCCCCAAAAGAGCCCCAAGGACCAGATTAAAGAGCACGGTATTTTCGTAGAAAGCATAGACCATGTGCAACTTCTCTAGGCTAGGAATATTCTTCAAGAACAATCCCCAAAGGATCTGCGCCAAAGCTCCCCAGACAATCATACCCAAGAAACCTTTCCAGGTCTTGTTAGCCCCAAACAGCCTCTTCCCATCCTTTAAAATCAGCCCAGCATCCATTGGTCGATAAGCCGCCTCTAGCAGTGAAGACTTGCAAAAGATCATATTCAGTACTCCAGCCAGAATGACCGGCATCAGGGTGATATATAAGGCAAGAATCGAACGCATACTTATTTCCTATTCTTTTTATGAAAATCAGTTTGAAAAGATTAAGAGACTTCTCAGACTTTTATGACTTCATTATATCATAAGTCTCTAAAGCCCTTACACAACAAATTGTCAACAACTGTCACATCTGATTGTTGTACAAAAATTCGTTATTCTAAAATGTTGCTTCCCGTCGCATCTGTAACTGCCTGATTTTTTAAGAAATACTAATAATTAGTAACAAATAAACAAGATTGTAGATAATATGTCAATCAATCTTCTTTTTATTATAAAAGGCTTTTAAAAATTTGTAAAGAAGGGTTTTATAATTCAAAGTAAAAAACCAGCTTTTCTAGCTGGTTTGTCAGTTTATCTTCTGTCATCATAGCCATTTGGATGACTGGAATGCCATTTCCAAGCAGTTTCGATAATGGTTTCGATATTGTCAAATTTCGGCTGCCAACCCAGAACATTTCTTGCTTTCTCAGAGGAAGCAATCAGCGTATCCGGATCGCCTGGGCGCCGCTCTGCTATTTCCAAAGGAATAGGATGGCCGGTCACCTTTCGTGCTGCTTCTACAATCTGCAGGTTGGAAAAACCAGTCGAAGAGCCAAGGTTAAAGGCTTCTGAAGGATGACCAGCTCGCAGGTGCTCGACAGCCAGAATATGGGCTTCGGCCAAGTCGAAAGGATGGACATAGTCGCGGACATTGGTTCCGTCCGGAGTGTCATAGTCGTCGCCAAAGACGGCAATCTTCTCACGTTTGCCCTGAGCCACCTGAAGCACAATGGGCAGGAGATGGGTTTCAGGTCCGTGGTCCTCACCGATTGAGCCGTCGGGCTTGGCACCGGCTACATTGAAATAACGCAGGGCTACAAACTTGATACCATAGGCCTGGTCTGCCCAGCGCATAATGGTCTCCATCATGAGTTTGCTCTCACCATAAGGATTAATCGGCTTTTGCGGAGTTGTTTCCAGAATCGGCACTTCCTCAGGAATGCCATAAGTTGCAGCAGTTGAAGAAAAGACAATGTTTTTAACGCCGCATTCCTGCATGACCTCCAAAAGAGAAACCATGCCGGCTGTATTATTATCAAAATACTTGAGCGGGTCCGCCATTGACTCTGCGACCAGTGAAAAGGCAGCAAAGTGAATGACTGCATCGATGGATGGATGTTTGGCAAAAACGCCACGCATAAAGTCCTTATCCGCCAAATCCCCCTCATAAAAGACTGCTTGCGGATGGACGGCTGCCCGATGGCCAGTCACCAAATTATCAACGACGACTACCTCTTCCTTGCCTGCTGCTACCAGACGGTCTACCATGTGCGAGCCGATATATCCAGCTCCACCTAATACTAAAATTGCCATAAAACTTCCTTTCCCTGTTACGCTAGTTTCATTATAACACATTTCCTAGGGCTGGATGCCGACGGATTGGACGAAGCGCATGAAAGCCTCCTGCCCTTCCTCTGTTCGCTTGTAAACACCCGCATCTTCCAGTACTCGGCTGAAAATTTGTCCAACCGAGGCCTGAACTACTCCTTCCACCGTCTCAGCGGAAACATTCGGATGCTGGTTTTTGAGTTGATTGGCCCACTCCTGATGATAGGCAGCAACCTGACAGTCTTCTCCCAGCAAGAAAAGTTCCACCTGCTTGAGTTCTTCCTTGAGCCGAGGCGGCAGAATAGCCAGTCCCATCACCTCAATCAGACCGATATTTTCTTTCTTAATATGCTGCACATCCTTATGAGGGTGATAAATGCCGTCTGGATGTTCTGGGGAAGTTTGATTGTCCCGCAAGACCAAGTCTAGCTCAAAAGATCCATCTTTTCTGCGCGCAATCGGTGTGATAGTATGGTGAGGCTCACCCTCAGACTCTGCCAAGACCTGCACACTCGGGTCAGAATAAGTCCGCCAAGCTTGCAAGATCTTGTCAGCCAACTCAATCAACTGTTCCTTCTTCTCAAACCTTAGACGAATAACGGACATAGGCCACTTGACAATGCCTGCCTCCACCTCTTCAAAGCCGCTAAAGGTAAAGCTGCAATCCAGCTCTGCTATTTCCATAGGGAAGGTGTGACGTCCTCCCTGATAGTGGTCGTGGGTCAGGATAGAGCCACCGACAATCGGCAGATCGGCGTTGGAGCCAGCGAAATAACCCGGAAAGGTCTCCACGATGTCCAGTAAGCGCTCAAAGGTCAGCCGACTGATAGCCATGGGAAGGTGCTGGCTGTGGAGAAAGATGCAATGCTCATTAAAGTAGGCATAGGGTGAATACTGGAAGCCCCATTCCTGTCCAACCAAGTCAAATCGGACAATCCGATGGTTGGCGCGGGCTGGGTGGTCCAAGCGCCCTTGGTAACCTTCATTTTCCATGCAAAGCTGGCAGGCTGGATAATGGCTGGTCTTTGCCTTTTTAGCTGCCGCAATTTCCTTGGGATCCTTTTCTGGCTTAGAGAGATTGATGGTGATTTCCAAATCTCCATATTCAGTCGGTGCTTTGAAAGCAATGTTTTTAGCAATAGCCTTGACCTTGATGTAGTCATTCTTTTGACTAAGCTGGTAAAAATCAGCTACAGCTTGCTCGGGACTTGAGGCATAGGTCGTCCAGAAGTCCTGATTGAGCCGACTAGGGGCTGGTGTGATTAAGTTCATGAGCTCAGCTCCCAGTATATCCTGCTCAGCCAGAGTATCACCAATCTTCCCATTCTTCACAGCTACGGCTACCAAGTCATCCTTAAGGTCAATTAGCTGCTCAGCCTCCATATCCTGCTCTGCCACTGCCTCTCCGACTAAAGCCATGACACGATTGCTCAGATAGATGGTGTCCATTTCCTCAAAAGTGCTATTGTCAATCACTGCTGATACGAAAGCATCCAGTAACTTCTTGGACATAGTTCTTCCTTTCTCTTGCTAGTAAAGAGAGTGGGACAGAAATCGGTAATTCGTTAGAATTCGATTTCGTCGTCCCACCTCCGCACAGTTGATTAGGGCTGTAAAAGCTGATGAAATCAGCGTAATAGAGCCCACTCAACCACTGCGTCTTGCTCGACAATCCAAAGACAATTGAGAGGCTAGGACTTTTGTCCCAGACCCAAGTTCCTTTTCTCTGATTTAGTCCAGCACTCGGCTTCCACCAGCTACTTCTGCTATATAAAAACTAGGGGCATAGCCAACGACTTCTTGATACTTGCGGCCGATATTTTCTTTGAAAGATTCCACCGCATCCTTACCAACTAAAGCAATGGCGCAGCCACCGAAGCCTGCTCCGGTCATACGAGCCCCCAAAACACCTTCTTGCTCCCAGGCTGTGTGAACCAAGGTGTCCAGCTCTAGACCAGTCACTTCATAGTCATGCTCCAAAGAAACATGGGACGCATTCATGAGACGGCCAAACTTGTCAAGATCGCCTGCCTGCAAAGCTGCCCGTGCTTGCAAAGTCCGTTGATTTTCTAAAACAGCATGGCGAGCCCGTTTGAGACAATTTTCGTCCTCTATCAGATAGCTATACTCATCAAAGGACCATTCATCCAACTCACCCAAGGTTGCGATAGATAGCTTACGGTTCAGTTCTTCAACAGCTTTTTCACACTCAGCACGGCGCTCATTGTACTTAGAGTCAGCCAACTCACGTCGCTTGTTGGTATTCATAATCACTACAACATTGTCCTGGAGATCAAGCGGTACCAAATCATACTCGAGAGTATTGGTGTCTAGGTAAATAGCCCGCTGGTCAGCTCCCATTCCGATAGCAAACTGGTCCATGATGCCAGAATTAACCCCGATAAACTCATTTTCAGTTAATTTACCGATTTTCACTAGGTCCAGACGTTCCAACTGCAAGTCAAAGAGTTTCTCAGCAATGACACCCGTCAAAAGCTCTAGTGATGCAGAAGAAGACAAGCCAGAACCATTTGGAATATTTCCATAAACATAGACATCCATGCCTCGGTCAATTGTATGACCTGCCTCCTGCAGAAAATGCAGAACTCCTTTCGGATAGTTGGTCCAGTTATGCTCAGGCTCAAAGTGCAGGTTTTCCAGCGACACTTCAATAATCCCTTTTTCTTCAAAATTCCCTGAGAAGAATCTCAAGAGCTGATCGTCCCGCTTGCGAGCCGCTCCATAAGTTCCTAGAGAAATCGCAGCAGGAAAAACATGGCCGCCGTTATAGTCCGTATGCTCACCGATCAGATTGATCCGACCGGGTGAAAAGAAAGTGTGGTCCGCTTCTACTCCAAAGACCTTGGCAAAATCTGCTCGGACTTGCTCCGCTGAAATTAGGTTTGACATAAGCTAAACTCCTTTAAAACGAATAATCGATATTGTAATCGTTTTTTTATCTTTATTATAACTGTTTCCGAGTAAAACTTCAATAAATTTAGTAAAATTTTACTTAACAAAATGTTTACTAAATTCTTCTTTGTTATTTACTAATTTTTGAGTTATAATTTATGTAGACAGTAAATTAAAAAGGACCAAATCAAATGGCTACTATCAAAGATATCGCCCAAACTGCTGGTGTTTCTCCCGCAACTGTTTCTCGGGTTTTGAACTATGACAAGTCCATGTCTGTCAGCGATGAGACGCGCAAAAAAATTTTCGATATCGCTGAACAGCTTAACTACAAAAAAAGCAACAGGCAGAAAAAGACTGCATCTCAAACCCATCGCATCGCTATCGTTGAATGGTACACCGAGCTGGAAGAGCTGGATGATCTTTACTACTACTCCATCCGCTTAGGCATTGAAAAGAAAGCCCAGGAACTGGGCTATGATATCGTACGGATTTTCAACAACGACTCTCTAAGCCAGCTAGAGCAGATTGACGGCATCATTGCCATCGGAAAATTTAGCAGCAAGCAAGTCAAGGAGCTGGAGCAATACAGTCCTGCCCTGGTTTTCGTGGATAGCGATACGCTCGACCAAGGCCACAGCTGTGTGACAACGGACTTTGAGCATGCCGTTACTCATGTTCTCGACCATTTTCTTCAGCAGGGCTTTCGAGAAATCGGTATGATTGCTGGACGTGAAGAGACCGCAGACGGAACGACAAGTCTTGACGATCCGCGCTTGGCCTGCTTCTGCCGTTACCTTAGTGACAAAGGTCTTTATCAGCCGACTTATGTCAAGACAGGCAAGTTCTCCTCAGAGTCGGGCTACCAGCTGATGAAAGACATGATTGACGAACAAAAAGAACAGATGCCCAAAGCATTTTTCATAGCCAGCGATGCTCTGTCTGTCGGTGCCCTCCGTGCTCTTCAGGAAGCGGGAATAGCTGTTCCCCAAGATGTCCAGATTATTTCCTTTAATGACACATCCATTGCCAAATACGTCTATCCGCCTCTCAGCACTGTGACAGTCTTTACAGAGGAAATGGGCAAGCAAGCTCTGCAGATGCTGGACCAGATGATTAAAACTGACGAAAGCCCCATCCCTTATATGATCAAGCTCTCAACCAAGCTGACACTAAGAGAAAGCAGCCTTTAAGCTAGAAAGACCGCCTATGAAAACCTACGAAAAAATCTTTGACATCCTCAGCCAGGCTGACGACTATGTCAACGGAGAAAAAATAGCCCAAGAATTGGGCATTTCACGAACTTCCATTTGGAAAGCCATCCAAAAACTGGAAAAAGAAGGTATTCAAATCGAATCCGTCAAGAACCGGAGCTATCGATTGACAACTGGTGACTTGCTGATTCCTGATTGGATTGAGGCAAACTCACCTGTTCAGATCTCATTTAATCCTGACTGCCAGTCCACTCAGATGGACGCCAAGGCTGGCATGGAGACCGGACGCCCGGCCAACACTCTTTATCTGGCCGCTGCCCAATCTGCTGGTCGTGGCCGTTTCGGTCGTGTCTTCTTCTGTCCCAGCCAAGGTGGCTTCTATATGTCTCTCCACCTCAAGCCCAACCTCCCCTTCGACCAGCTCCCCTCCTATACAATCTTGACCGCAGGAGCTATCTACAAGGCAGTAAAAAATCTAACCCTTATAGAGGTTGATATCAAGTGGGTCAATGACATTTACTATCGAAACAAGAAAATTTCCGGCATCCTGACCGAGGCTACAACTTCTATCGAGACAGGACTCGTCACCGATGTCATCATCGGTGTTGGCTTTAATTTTTTCATTAGAGACTTTCCAGCTGAGATTAAAGAAAAAGCTGGCTCCCTCTTTGAAGAGAAACCAGCCATTAGTCGCAATGAGCTCATTGCCGAGATTTGGAAATGCTTCTACGAAAGTGACCCAGAAGAGCTCATCTATCTCTACAAGGAGCGTTCCTTGGTGCTGGGACGACAAGTGACCTTTAGCCAAAAAGGCGTGGACTACCAAGGTTTAGCCAAAGACATCTCAGACAGCGGACAACTCTTAGTCCAGCTGACTGATGGTCAGGCAATCTGGCTCAACAGTGGCGAAGTCTCGTTGACCAGTTGGTAATCAAAAATTTCATTTCAAAAGGACTGAGTCTTAATGACTCAGTCCTGTTTTCATTATTTCGGTCCTAAATGTTTATCGATTTCATCCACAATCCGCCCTATGACATAGGAAATCTGCAGATTGCGCAGCACCAAAACTGCCCAAAAAGCAGCCATGAAATAGCGCCCCGCCATGATGGATTCATTGAAAAAATAGGTTTCTAAGGCTGTGAAAACAGCCATCACAATAAATTGTCGTCTGTTCATAGTTTTATTATAACACGAAAGCCTAGAAAAATCTTTTTTTAATCCTCTTGAATGGTAATTTTTTCTGCTAAAAAGTCAAATCCCTCGGGAATCAGGCTTTCCTCTTCTTTTTCTTCAACCTCTGCTTTGCCATTGCGGCTGCGAGCCGAAAAATCCGCCCGAATCTTGGTCCACTCTTCTAAGGAAATGGCCAAAATCTCTGGTGAAAATCCTGCCGCATTGCTGAGGATATTACCAAACATAGTATTGAGATTGTCCCGCTTCATGGTCTGCTCAGCGTTGAAATTAGACTCAAAAGCTAAGATAGCGTGACTTTCGTTGGCCGCCACCGGCTGCGATCCTGCCAGCAAGGCCCTATCAGCTCCAGCCAGACTTTCGATAATCTCACCCCAAGCATTCTGTAGCTTAGTCAGATTGCTGCGAGCCAGACTAGGATTCTCAACAGCCTCTTCTAGGATGGCATTGACCTTATTGAGGTCTGCTCGATAGCCCTTAGACTTCTGCGGCCGAATATCCGAAGTTTTGACAGCTGCTGCAGGTTTCCCATTGCCATTAGCCAGCTGCTGTTTAAGACTATCAATCTCTTGTCTCAATCCCTTAAGTTCATCAGCTAGATTATCTGGAATGACTGCCGCTGCAGGATGACTGACAGTATCTGCCAGTCGAATGGTCATCATTTCTGTATAAATCTTGGGCTGCAGGCTGTTCTTGATATCTGCCAAACTCTTGGTCGCCATATCGATCATGGCAAAGAGAGTGTCCTGCGGTGTCTTGAGATTTTCCAGAAAGAGCTCACTGGCATGATGATTCTCCCCGCCAGTTTTGACAATAATCAAGTCACGCAGATATTGCAGGAGGTCCGTCACAAAACGAGCCATGTTTTTACCGCTATCAAAAATCAGATTGAGATTATCCAAGGCTGCTACTGCATCATGAGCAATCAAGGCTGCTACATAGGCATCCAAGGCTCCTAAGCTGATAGAGCCCGTGATTTCTTCGGCTATGTCTGTAGTCAAACGATTTTCCTGAGTTAAGCTAAGAGCCTGGTCGAGTATAGACAAGGCATCCCGCATACCGCCCTCAGCTCGACGAGCAATAATCTGCACACCTTCTTGCTCAAAATTAATGCCTTCCTGCTCCAAAATCCACTCAATATGCCCAATAATGTCCTGCGTCTTGATAGACTTAAACTCAAAACGCTGGACGCGCGAAAGAATGGTCGCTGGAATCTTATGCAGCTCTGTCGTCGCTAGGATAAAGACCACATTTTCCGTTGGCTCTTCCAAGGTCTTGAGCAAGGCGTTAAAGGCCCCAGTCGAGAGCATGTGGACCTCGTCAATGATATAGACCTTATGCTTAGCTAGACTGGGTGCATAGGTAGACTTGTCCCGAATGTCACGAATCTCATCTACTCCATTATTAGAAGCAGCGTCGATTTCGATGACATCTTCAAGGCTCCCCTCAGTAATAGCCTGGCAGATATAGCAGTCATTGCAGGGCTCACCGTCCTTTTGATTCGGACAGTTCATAGCCTTAGCAAAAATCTTGGCAACACTGGTCTTCCCTGTTCCACGAGGGCCAGAAAAGAGATAGGCATGGCTTATTTTCCCTTGCTCCACAGCCTGCCGCAGGGTGGTGGCCACTACTTGCTGACCCACCAGCTGACCAAATGTCTGACTGCGGTACTTCCGATATAAAGCTTGATACATTAGGCTTTTTCTCCAAACATTTCAAAATTCCAAGTAGTTTTTTCAAGCAAAATCTGGACAAACTTTTCCAGATATTCCTGATCTACCTTATCATAATCACCCGTTAAGGCTGAATCCAAATCCAGCACTCCCAGAAGACGACCGTCTTTTTCCATGGGCACCACAATCTCGCTCTTAGCCCTGCTATCACAGGAGATATAGTTAGCATGCTGGGTCACATCATCTACGATAATCGTCTCTTCTTTCTCCGCAGATTCCCCACAGACACCCTTGCCCAGCGTAATATGGACACAGGAAACACCACCCTGAAAAGGCCCCAAAATCAGCTCGCTCCCATCAAAAAGATAGAAACCAGTAAAAACCGAATGAGGCAAGGCTTGATTGAGCAAGGCGCTAGCATTGGACAGATTGGCCAAAGCATTGGTCTCACCCTCCAACAAGGCTTCCAACTGAACCAATAAAAGTTGATAATTTGAAATTTTTTCTTTTGTGTTCATAGAGTCTATTATATCAAAAAGCCGGTCTTTCAACCAAGCTTTTCTTTAATTTTGTTATCCAAAAATTCATCAATCAGTCTATTTACAACATCGGGTTGGTCGGTATTAGAATTATGCCCCGCCTTATCAATCCATTGAACAGGCTTCCCAGTATTTCTTTCATAGGCCCTCAAATATCGTATACAAGACCCTGCACGATCTTCTTTTCCACATATAACCAATTGTGGACATTTTACTTCATAAGAAAACTTCTTCTCTACTGCTTCTGAAAATATCTTATATCCGTATCCCGCAAGACGAGCATACCTTTCTTGATCGCCATCATAAACCATCATCATATCATACATCAGTTTTCTTCCATAATCTGTTGTTGATACGCTTTTAGGGCCTGATTTCAAAAGAGAGTTCCATGGATAGATTCTATAAATTGCCTCCATATTTTTTAAGAGCCACAATTCCATAGCTGTATAATACTTCCTTTGAAGGGATGGTGAATCAATCATAACAAGACCTTTTAATTTCTCAGGAAAAAGTTGAGCATAAACCTGTCCTACATATCCTCCCATTGACTGACCAATTACTATTGGATTTTCTATTCTCTCTTTGACAAATATTTCATCCAGCCAAGTTGCTAAATCAAATAAAGTAAAATCAAGACGAAATGGATAAGATGAAGCGTGTCCAGGTGCGTCCCAAACCAAGACTCTATATGTATCTTTAAAATATTCTATTTGTTTTTCAAATAACCTATGATCAGCAATTAGCCCAGGTAAAAAGATAAGATTGCTTTGGGTTGATTCAACAGCATCATTTGTCCAATAATGAATTATTCCACTTGGTGTTTCATATGTTTTTTCAATCAAAGTTCAACACTCGCATTCTAATTTGTTTAATCTAGTTTATCGCAATTGCACTCATTCCTCTTATTAGAGTTTCTCGAGTAGGTCCACTAGAAAATATACCCTGCTTACTTATTCTCCTCCAAAACCTTCACTTCTTCACCCTCCACAAGCACAGCTTGGCGATTATTGAGGGGAAGCAGATTCAGCTGGTCGCTGTATGTATCCAGAGTTGCCTGAGCGCTTTCGACAAAGGGTTCTTCGCCAACATGAGGCAGGACATAAAAATCCACCTCGTTTAGTGCCTCTGTATCATTCAGTTCCTTAGCAACCGCCTTATCGTCCATAATCTTATTATAGTCAATGTCTTTGGCTGTGATGATAGCACCAGCAGATTCACCCACATAAACCATGCCATCCGCAATCTGCTCTTTTATCAAGGACAGAAGTTGCTTTTTCTTAAGTTCTTGCAAAAGGTAAAAGGTATTGCCGCCAGAGACATAGAGGAGTTTGCTTTGGAAAATTTTGGCCTGAGCTGTTTCTCTATCACAAGCCGAAATATCCAAGACCTCTACTTGAAATCCCAAATCTGCAAAGGTCTGCAGGGCTTCGTCAATATAACCTCTGTACTCTTCTACATTTCCAGCCGTCGGGATAAAAATCACATGTTTGCCCAATTGCTTTTTAGATGCATATTGTTTAAATAAGTTCTTAACTCCCGCAAAATATGAACATAAAAATAATTGTTTCATAGGATACCTCCTTATTTTTTAACAATCTTATAAAGAATCCATTGATCCTTTCTTTGACTATCGATGAGATGTAAGTCCAAATCTGTCAAATAGTTTTCAACTTTTTCTTGCTTTGTAAAGTCTGGTTGGTAATAAGCTAATTTGCTCCATTCACATGCCAGTAAGATGATTCCATCTGGCTTAAGTATCCGCTTAAGTTCTAGGAACGCTTGAGTTAGATTCGATCAATGAAAATGAATCTGAAGGGCTGTAATCAAATCAAATTCCTCAACAGGAAGATCTGTTTTCTCAACATTTTGCACCTCAAAAGATAGGCCAGGCTCAGACAATTCTTCAGCTGATTTGATTGCTGTAGTTGAAATATCAATCCCCAAAACTTGGCTATCAGGAAAGTGCATTTTCAAATATTTCGAGGATGCTCCATTTCCAACTCCAACATCCAAAATAGCATGAAATCGCTTCTTACGATCCAGCTGACTAACCGCCCAAACAACCATGGGCATATAAACACGATTCCATAATTTCATCATCCATAGCCCTATAAAGCCAGACGGTCTCTTTGATTGATAAATGAAGTAAAGAAAAGCAAAAATAATCAGAAGACCAATCATTGCTAGATAAATCATCTGTCTCCCCTCTCGTATCTTCCGACATAAATCTCTTTAGCTTCCTCTGTATAGTTCTTGATAAAATCCGTTTTCGCCTCTGTATAGGCATCACGGTTGTGCTCATATTGCTTCCACAAGGATAGCTTAAGCTTTTCATAGTCTTTAGCTACAACAGGGTGCTCCTGTAAATAGTCTCTAAAGTAAAGTTCATCATGATTGCCCTCATAGCGCAGATGCAGATGGAAAACCCGCTCGGCAAAACCACTCAGTGTGTAACCTTTATTGAATGACATCCGCCCTTGGCTTTCCGACATGAGCAGATAACCATTTTGCAGCAGCAAGTCTTTCATTACCGTCATATCTGTTTCTTTAGGAATTTCCAGTAAAATATCCACTATAGGCTTAGCCCAGATGGTCTTTACCGATGTTGAGCCAATATGGCTAAGACGAACGATCTGATGTTCTGGCAAAAAACTCAAGAGTTGAAGCCGTTCCTCCTCATACCAATCTTTCCACTCATCCTGATGCTCTCTTAAAAAAATCGGAAAAAGCTGCCACAGCTCCTCGAGCGACATTTCCTCTAAAGATGGACTCATAAGCACCTCCTTAGGTAATTTATACAAGCGTTTTCTCTAGTTATGATTATAGGAAAAATACACATCCTAGTCAAACCCTGCACTTATTGAACAGATATTTATTTTTGTAATATTTTTGAAAAGTTTTAGTTGTCAAACAATCTATTTTTTAGTAGAATGATGTCGGAGATATATTATTTAAAAGGAGTTCTTTATGAAAAAGTTTAGGTTTGGCACTTGGCTTGTCCTGTCAGCCGGCTCTTTGTTGTTACTTTCACAGGCTCTTCCTGCAGAGAATGTCGCTGCTAATCAGAAGAACCAGATTAAGGTCCAGCTGCTTAACCATAGCGATGAAACAGCTATCGGCACTCTGGAGTTGAATGGAGAGTATCAGCTAAAGCTTGGGAAAAAGGACAAGTTCGGTCGGGCTACTGCTGCTCATGTCCAAATGCAGGAGCAACACAAAGCCAAAAAGAAAAAGGAGACCAAGGTCACTTACAATCCCATCGGTTGGCACAATTACAAATTTTACTACGGAAATGGAGATGATCGGGCTTGGCTCATGAATCGCGCTCACCTGATTGGCTTCACTTTCAGCGGCCTCAATAACGAAGGAAAAAATCTCGTTCCGATGACCGCTTGGCTCAACTCTGGCAGTTTCCAAGGACTGGACGACAATAACCCAGACAGCATGCTCTATTATGAACATCGCTTGGAGCGCTGGTTAGAGGAAAATCCGGATTACTGGCTGGATTACAAGGTTACTCCGATATACACGGACAATGAGCTTCTTCCTCGCAAGATTGAGCTCCAGTATGTCGGGCTCGACGCAGAAGGCAATGTTGTCAGCATCCAGCTAGGGGGCAAGGAAACCATAGATGAAGACGGAATGTCTCATGTCCTCTTGGACAATGTTTCTCCAAATGCAGAGATTGACTACCAGACAGGCACTGCTGTCAATACCATGATTGAGTAGAGTTATAGATCAGAACATACAAACAGACCATCGCTATGATGATCTGTTTTTTTACCAATACAGACAGCCATAAACCAACAAGACTGCAATCATACTGAAAAGCGAGCCAATCAGGTAGTATTCAGCAAAGGACTGGCTTTCTGAAATCTTATTATAGCGGGCGATAGACTTAGCCGTAAAGACTAGCCCAATGGCAGTAAACTGCCCGAAAATAAGGGAAAGTCCCATAATCAAGCGCTCTAATATCCCAATCATAGCACCAGCCCCTGCAATAGTCTCCCCACTGTCTTCTCCTGCCTGATACTTGCTGAAGAAGAGTTTAAAGAGGATATTGACCGGCTTACCAGTCAGGGCTAAGAAAAAGAGAGCCTGCAGCATGAGATAGCGCTCAGACAGCCAATTAGGAGCTGGAATTTTCTGCTGTCCTAAGAGAAAATAAAGAGCAAAAATGCTAATCAGATGCAAAACCTGATCTAGTAAAAAGGCTGACTTTTGAGCATGATGGCGGACAATCGATGAATTCAGCCTATTCTTCAAGAAGTCAATAAGCGCATGACTGAGCCAGACCAAGGCGAAATATAGCAGATAATTAGGTAAGATGAGCCCCAAGAGCAACAGGGGCAAGAGAACAATTCCCAAGTGGAGAATTAAGAAATTCATCCGCCGGCTTTTTAGGTCAGCCATTTTCTGACTTTGAAGCTGAAAATCAGCTAGTACATGAGCCAGCAAAGTCAAAACAAGAATCGGATTCTGCATGAAAAATTCTGAAAATCCCATAAAATTTGTCATTCTTCAGCCTCCTTTGCTGCCTGTAGAATCATTCTCATAGCTAAACGGCGATTTCTCAGATAGATCTTCAGACCAGACGACTTAAGCCGCTTACTAAGCGCACTGGGACTAATCTGCAACAGCTCTGCTATTTCTCCATGAGAAAAATTCTCGTCATAGATATATTCCATGAGCATCCGCTCCAGAACTTCTCTCTGACTGTTATTCCACTTACTCTGGATGAATGAAGTAGCTGCCAGCACCGTATTGACCGCCTGACTGAGCTCTTCATCTCCCAAGGATACAGCTATACGGCTGCTGCCGTAGTCGTTCTTCTCATGAATAGCCTCAATGGCTGCGCGCGCCCTCCAGTAGGCCGGACCGTCCGCACCAATACTCTGCTCTCGATTGATGTCCGTCACAATCTCCCCCAGACCAAGCCCAAAGCGAATCGGGTGAGGAAAGCCCAAGGCAATCTGATCAAGGAGCTGCATGATCTCTGGATTAGGCCGCAGCAAAGCCTGAAACTCATCTCCAGTCGTTACCGTGAAAGGTGACACCAGATAATCCTGATAATCCTGATTTAGCACTGCCATCATGTCCTGCAGGTCCTTCTGCGCCTGCTTGCGATTTTTCAGCTGTTTGGATTCTATTAAATCTCCAATAAGAGCAATATAAAGCATACCAAACCTCCTTTAAGTCCATTATAAAGAAAAATTTAAAAAATGTCTATTTAAACGGCAACTTTTTAGAATATCCATTGTAAAGGAAAGACTATTTTTTCTTTTTAGGTGCTGGTAAGTCAGGATAGGCAGCTTCAATCAAATTACAGAGAAAGGCAGCATCTTCTACTTCTTTTATATGAAGCATTGGCTTTGCGCCTAGATAAGGAGACTCATAAACCGGATTTTCAAAAAAATCCAGAGCTGGCTGGACCGGCTTGAGCAGCAAGCGATTGTCATAAATCCCACCGAATAAGCGCCCCCGATAATAGAGCAGATATTCCCCCATCATCTTGCGAAAGCTAATTTCTTGGCCTAAGCCCTGCAGCTGCTTCAGAATAAAATCCAAATATTCTTGACTAGATGCCATCGGAACGCCTCCATGAATTGTTACTTTATTATACCAAAAATGGATGAAGATTTCCTAACTAAGAGATCAACTCATCTCCTTCCATCCTTAGTCTGTCTATCCTCAAGTAAGCAAAAAAGCTAGACCATACAAGTCTAACTTTTTTACTTCTTATTTTTTTAAAAGTCCTTCCTTAACCAGATAATCACGCGCAACAGCTTCGGCTTTTTTGCCTTCGATGCCAACTTGATAATTCATCTGACTCATCTGGCTTTCCGTAATTTTGCCAGATAGCTTATTGAGAATACCTTCCAATTCAGGGTGTTTTTCTAGCAATTCAGCCTTCAAGAGAGGTGCCCCTTGATAAGGAGGGAAAAGGTGCTTATCGTCTTCTAAAACTTGTAAATCATAACGCGCAAGTTCTGCGTCAGTCGAATAGGCATCCGTGATTTGAATATCACCCGACTGGATAGCTTGGTAGCGGAGCGCTGGCTCCATGGTTGACACATTGAGATTCAGTCCATAGACAGATTGAAGTCCCTTATTCCCATCTTCACGATCGTTAAATTCCAAGGTAAACCCTGCCTTAAGCTTGTCTTGGACTGCTTTAAGATCAGAGATAGTTTTAAGATTGTATTCTTTGGCGATACTCTTGGGAACTGCAATTGCATAGGTATTCTGATAGGCCATGTGATTGAGTAAGACTAGATTGTCCTGTTTTTTGATTCCATCACGTGCTGCTTCAAAAACTTCTTCAGCATCATTGCTAACCTTTGGAGCAGGCTGCAAGAGAGTTCCAGTAATCGTACCGGTAAACTCAGGATAGATATCAACATCACCTTTTTTCAGAGCTTGATAAAGGAAGTCGGTCTTCCCAAAATTAGGTTTGACTGTCACAGTCATATCCGTATTTTCCTCTATGAGAAGTTTATACATATTCATGAGAATTTCTGGCTCTGGACCCAATTTCCCAGCAATAACCAGATGATCCTTCTCCTGTTTCGGTAGCAAACTTGGCGTATAAGAAGCGCCGAGCCCGAGTATTAAGACAGCAAAAGCTGTAAATACAGTCCGAAGCTTAGCCTTTTCCATCCATTTAAGGAGACTGTTGAAAAGAATAGCCAAAACTGCAGATGAAATTGCCCCAATCAAGATCAGACTGGCATTGCGACGGTCAATTCCTAGAAGGATAAAAGAACCTAGTCCACCAGCTCCGACAAGGGCTGCCAGAGTTGCTGTCCCGATAATCATTACCGTTGCCGTCCGAACTCCTGACACGATGACGGGCATAGCTAGAGGCAGTTCAAACTTTTTGAGCCGCTCCCACTTGGTCATCCCAAAGGCGATTCCAGCTTCCTCTAAACTAGGATCAATCCCATTCAAAGCCGTGACGGTATTTTCTAAAATAGGGAAAATAGCGTAGATCACTAGAGCAGTCAGTGCCGGCAGTGTACCAATCCCCATGAGGGGAATAAAGAGTCCCAGCAAGGCCATTGAAGGAATGGTTTGAAAGATTCCCGCAATTTGCAGCACCCAATTGGCTGCTTTTTTATGACTTTGAAGATAGATAGCGAGCGGAATGGTCAAGAAGATGGCCACAAGTAAGGTCAGAAGAGATAGCTGAAGGTGTTGCCCTAAGGCTGCCAACCATTCGCCAAAGCGCTCCTGAAAGGTAGAAAACAAATTAGCCATGCTGAACACCTCCAAATAAATCTGCTACGAAGCTGGTCGCAGGTGCAGATAAGATTTCCTCAGGTGTCGCCACTTGACGAATCTCTCCGTCCTGCAGAACAGCAATCCGATTCCCCAATTTTAAAGCCTCGTCCGTATCATGGGTCACAAAGATTGTCGTCATCCCAAACTGGTCATGGATACTCTTGGTCAAGCTCTGCAATTGCTTACGCGAAATAGCATCAAGAGCTGAAAATGGCTCATCCATCAGCAGGATTTTGGGTTGGGCGATAATGGCACGGACAATGCCCACCCGCTGTTGCTCACCGCCAGATAGCTCACTCGGCATGCGCTGGGCATAATCTTCAGCAGGCAAGCCTACTAGGTCCAGCAATTCATCGGTCTTCTGCTGAATCTCTGCCTTGCTCCATCCTTTCATTTCAGGAATAAGAGCAATATTTTCAGCCACAGTTAGGTTTGGAAAGAGGGCAATCGCCTGTAAGACATATCCTGTAGAAAGACGTAGCTCACGCTCATCATAGTCTTTGATGCGCTTGCCATCCATATAGATATTGCCATCTGTTGGCTCTAAAAGACGGTTGATCATCTTGAGCATGGTCGTCTTACCTGACCCAGAAGGACCCACTAAAACCATAAATTCACCATCCTCAATCCGTAAGTTGACATCTCTCAAGACATCCTTTTCTGTATAGCGTAGCGCTACATTTTTATATTCAATCATTCTTTATCCTCATTTAAAACTTCCCTCGATTGGTCAAGTCTTCTACCTTAGGCATGACTTCTTTGTTGTCCCAATGCTCTACAATCAAGCCATTATCATTCAAAACGAACGGTTCCATTGTAACACTTGTAATTTCAACTATCAAGAATTTTGTTCTATTTTGATACAACTTAAAAATAGGTATAGAAAAAAGCAGGTTGAACCTGCTTTAAAATCTAAAATTTATTGTTTCCGATTGATGTATCTGTTGAACAAAATGGTCATAATTTTCAGCTTCTTGAGGAATAAGAATGGACCACTTTTTCAAGAGCGCCCCGTAACCTGCTAATTTACCTATTTCGTTATCAACAACCTTCTCTACACTTGGGAAAATAAGACCGGCTGTTTTAGCTTCTAAAATGTATGCATAGGAAATCAGTTGATATAAATCCTCACGATTGATTCCTTTTTCAGTAAATTCTAGCTTTTTATATTTGGCATCTAGTACTATTTTTAAATCTTTATGATAGAAGTCTGGATAAACCTTTCGAACATGACTACTAAATACAGAAATCCCTTCCGTCTTTTCTTTATTTCGTGGATGGATGAAACCTTTTGGCAACAAGGTGTAAACATACTCTTCCCAAAGCCAAGCTACATCAAAGAGAACACCATGTATTTTTTGCTCTTGAAGTCCTAAACCGTGCTTTTCTCTATTCATAATCAATAGACATAGTTCCTGTAATTTTCTATATTCTCGAAAATAGGCATGACGGACAGGTTTAGTTTGATTTAGTCTGATAATCTTAACACGATCAGCTAGTTTATAAGACGGAGTCACGCGGATAATTTCTGTTACATTTTCACGATTAGCATCAAACACTCCACTTCCAATTGTTTTCTGATTCTTAATATACTCAATAGTGTGTCGAATCAGTTGCATCAATGGATTATCATAAGCAAACTCTCTAGTAGTGTAGGAAATATTCCCCATAAAAGGAACATTTTTCTTAAGATGATTTCCTACATCAATCGCTCCCTTAACATGGCTATCATTATGAAAAAATCGCTGGTATTCCTTATAAAGCCCTTTCCTCAAAGCCGCTTGCAAATATTTTGGAAAGAGGTAAACCAATAGTTGATAGAGTTTATCTTCGCTAGATAAACCAACATCCAAGTTAGTGAGATTGATATTTAGGACCTTCTGCAATAGATAATGTAAAAAATAGTCGTTATTAGCATTTGAAAAACGAGAGGAAATCGTTAATCTTTCCTGACCGTAACCCAGAAAACCAATCACATTTCCTGTCTTAATGTTCTGATTTACAGTTTCAAAAATTTTATGATCCTTGTCCAAGTCAGAAGTATTTTTCAAGTCATTTGGAAAAATGAAAATACTATCCTCTTGAGAAAGACTTTCTAAAGTTCTATCTAAAAGTACCTGACTAATTTTTGGGTAAATTTCAACAAAATCCTCTTTTTTTATAAGTTGCTGATTATCTGTTATCCGTATCGTCATTTCCATCGCTTTCATTGTCACCAGTTATTGACTGATTGGTTCGCTCGTTGCTTGTCTTATCAAATGCCTTTTTCAAAGTTTCCAAAGTTTCAACTTCTTCATAAGAACCTCGCAAGTAGTCTTCTAGGAGCGGCTTAATATAATCGGACCAGAGCAATTCATAGTCAAAGTCGACTTCCTGCAACTTAAGGAAATAACTTGGTCCAACATGGTAATGACTATTGAGCTCTTCTACTTTTTCTATGGCAGCATTCAAGTTTCTTAGACGAATTTTCGCTTCTTCAGCACCATCTCCAAGAAGTTTATCAAGCATTCCCAGCTGACTTTCAGCCGTGATTTCTACAAAACGGAAACGACGGCGCATGGCAAAATCAAAGGTATCCACCGAGCGGTCAATATCATTCATTGTTCCGATGATGTAGACATTTTCAGGAATATAAAACTTCTCATTAGTTTCATGCAAATTAGCATATTGGGTCGAAACCTCTCCATCCTTACCACGATAGCCCGGATCAATGGAGAAAAAAAGTTCGCCAAAAATCTTAGAAATCTCACCACGATTAATTTCATCGATGATGAAGACGAAGTTTTTAATACTTGATATTTCAGCTGCTTCTTTATAAGTTTTTAATGCAAACCTTTCTTTCAAGACTTTTAGAACTGTTTTCCCGCCACCCTTATAATATCTTTGTTTATCATAATTCTTATTTTTATATAATTCATAAACATAATGTCGAGGCAATGTCCATCCAGATGCTCCACTATCATAATTGACAGATAAATTTTGCCTACTATTAACTGACAAGTAAGATGTCTTTGTTAAATACTCCTTCTCTTCAGTGGTATTTATAAACTCCAAATAAGATTCCCAGGCTTCCTCAAAATTATCCTGACCGCCTGTCTTTTGCGCTAATTTAGCTCTTTTGCAAAATTTCTTAAAAATTCCATCCTGTAAGCCGAAGCCAATCTGCCCATCATCACTTAGAAGCGGCCGCAAACCCTCTACAAAATCCGTATAATCATAAGAGGGATGGAATTGAACAAAATCGATTTGTTCCTCATTTCCTCCAGTCAACTCCCTTGCAATTTGTCTAGCAAGATAGGTTTTTCCCGTACCAGGAGCACCACGGAGGATGAGGTTTTTGGATTTTTCTAGTTTTTCTATGTAATTATTTATATTTTTATTCATAACAGATGTTTCTTTCTTTTTTTCATACGTGCCATTCAAAATAGATTTATATAAATTAATACGCTCGGTAGATCTATCCCAATTTACAGTCTGCCTAGCTCCTTTTTTATTTTGATATCTCCACTCACCATCTGCTTTTAACCAATCAACTCCAATACAATGTCTAAATTTTTGCTTTCTATCATCATAATAATAAGTTTCTACACATCGCCCAATACCAAAAATTCTATCAAATCCAGAAGTTGCAATAATATAATCATTTACCTTTATATCATGAGCAAATTGCCAGATGAACTGATTTTGTCTAGTTCCTTGATTTAAATCTTCTGGACTCGTATAGTCTAAAAGATTTCCTAGATCTGAACTAAAATCAATGCACGCAATCTTCTCTTTTTTAAAAAGCTCCCATAAGCTTCCGCCACTTCCGGCTACTATCATCCAATAATTTACTTTATCTGCCATAAAAAACCTCCAACTTTTTAACCCAACCTTTAAAATCTTATATTTATTTTCTAATCCTTGGCGTTACTGCGAAAACAATACAGATAGCGCTCTACATCATGAGATAAGAATTAAAAAATCCTAATTTTAAAAGGATAATATAGCTTTTCTTTATCATAGCATAATTATAGGAAAAAGAAAAGAACTTATAAACAAAAAGCGCTCAGTGCGGAAGAAGATCTTCTCTCCCACACTGAGCTTATTTTTTATCTTAGTAATATTCACCCTGACGGTAATCCCATGAGTTGAAAGTATCGGACAGGTGCATCATGATTTTATCGATATCCAAGCCTTTGCGGATGACAACTGGTGCTGGTGAGATGGAACGTTGCCCACCTTGTTCTGGAATCAGTTTTCCATCCTTGTCTACCATAGAGACCATAACGCCTTGCTCGTAGCGAGTTTCAATGGTCTTATCAGGCTGAATAGAAGCCACATAGTCGTCTGCTTCAATGACGAGGTCAACAGCATTTTCGATGCGCTCGCCAATTCCTTCAACCTTGCCACGGTTTCCTTTACCGGATGGGTTAGCTGAGGATGCATAGACCATCTTGCCTTCTTCCCAAAGCTTAGCTGCCAGCTGCTCGCCCGCCTTACCAAACTTAATAACAAAACAGCTAGTGCCACGAACATCTGTCATCAGCTCTTCCCGACCGTCGCCAAAGGCCTTGAGCTTTTCAAAAGCTTCTGGCTTCCATGGTAGGATACAGCCCAAGAGGATGTCTTCATCCCAATGCTTTTGATAAAAAGCTTCAATTTCCGGATTCAGCTGAGCCAAAGCACGGAGCTCATCCATACTGCCACAAAGGACAACACCTGGCTTATTACGGTTACGAGCCTTAGCTTCGAACTTACGCTCCAAGCCAGCTTTATCGCTGGTCATGATGATGTAACCCACCTTGGTCGGGCAAACGATACAGCCGCCATCGCCTTTCAAGATGTCATAACCTTCTTGTGAAAGCTGTCCGTTCCATTGAATGTGTTTTGTCATAAGTTTCTTCCTTTTCTATATAAATTAAGATTTATTTTACCATATATTTTTATCGGAGACAAGGTTTTTTCAGAATTTTCTCAATATATCAAAAATAAGGTTACTGCCAATAAGATGGACGATTTTTTTCATATTCTGCAATCAAATCCTCATACTGCAGCGTAATGCCGATGTCATCCAGACCGTTGAGGAGCTTGTGCTTCCATTCACCATCAATGTCAAAAGAGAATTCTCCCACCGGTGAAAAAATCTTCTGCTGCTCCAAATCCACCGTCACTTCATCCGTCGGTTTCAGATTCGCCAAGGCTTGCCGGACTTCCAGCGGCTGGATGATAGGCAGCATACCGTTATTAAGCTCGTTGTTGTAGTGAATATCCCCGAAAGATCCGGCAATAACTACCTTGAAGCCATAGTCAGCCAAGGCCCAGGCAGCGTGCTCCCGAGAGGAGCCCGCTCCGAAATTGTCCCCTGTAATCAGAATAGTCGCCTTGCGGTACTCCGGTCTATTAAAGACAAAATCAGGATCTTCCGTGTACTGGTTGTCCAGATAACGCCACGCGTACATGAGGTACTTGCCAAAGCCTTTTTTATCAATCAACTTGAGAAACTGCTTGGGCAAAATTTGGTCTGTATCAATATTATCGTTCATGAGGGGAACCGTTGTCCCCGTATAGATTGTAAATTTTTCCATAAACCTTCCTTACTGGACCTCCGGTAGCTGGCGGACATCTACAAATCGCCCGGCAATGGCTGCTGCTGCTGCCATGGCTGGACTACAAAGATGGGTCTTTGCTCCAAATCCCTGCCGATCCTCAAAGTTCCGATTGCTGGTCGAGGCACAGTGGACTCCGTCCGGCACCTTGTCTGGATTCATTCCCAGGCACATGGAACAACCCGGATCGCGCCACTCAAAGCCTGCATCCATGAAAATTTTATCCAGTCCCATCTTTTCAGCAGCCCGCTTGACCGGACGAGAGCCTGGTACGACGATAGCTGTTAGATTGGGAGCAATGTGCTTACCAGCGACAAACTTAGCTGCCAGCTGCAAGTCACTGAGCCTGGCATTGGTGCAGGAGCCTATAAAGATATAACCTAGGTCAATATCTTCTGCTTTCTTACCCGGTGAGAGGTCCATGTAATTGTAGGCACGCTCGTCGTTCATGTCACGTATTTCTGGGAAAGCCGCGCCGAACTCTACCCCCATAGAAGGATTGGTTCCCCAAGTCACCATAGGTGCCAACTGGGAGACATCAATCTCAATGACCTTATCATAGACAGCATCAGGATCACTGACCAGAGTCTTCCAATCGGCTACCGCAGCCTCAAAGTCCTTTGGAGCGCCCGGCCGCCCTTGAACATAATCATAAGTCTTCTGGTCGGGATTCATAATGCCCATCTTAGAGCCAAACTCAATGGACATATTGCAGATTGTCATGCGCTCTTCCATGGTCAGATGATCAATCGCATCACCAGCATACTCGACCACATAACCAACACCTGCAGCCACACCATATCGGGCAATCAGTGCTAAGATAAAGTCTTTAGAATAGACACCTTTAGGTGGCACCCCAGTAAATTTGACCAACATTTTCTTGGGCTTGACCTGCCAAATGGTCTGCGTGGCAAAGACGTGTTCTACCTCTGAAGTACCGATTCCAAAAGCAATAGCTCCAAAAGCCCCATGAGTGGCCGTGTGACTGTCACCGCAGACGATAAATTTGCCCGGCTGGGTCTTGCCCGTTTCCGGTCCAACCATATGGACAATCCCCTGCAGTTCCGATCCATGAGCCGCGTGTTCAATGCCAAAATCCTTGACATTCTCAGAAAGTTTATCAATCTGAGCCTTGGAAATCACATCCCGAATATCATAGATATTGACCGTAGGAACATTATGGTCAAAGGTTCCAAAGGTTAAATCCGGCCGTCTAACTTTGCGACCTGCATCTCGAAGGCCCTGAAAAGCCTGAGGGCTGGTCACTTCATGAATATAATGCTGATCCACATACATAAGCTGGGGCTGGCCTTCTTCACCAGTTATCAGATGCCTTTCCCACAGCTTATCAAAAATCGATTTTCCAGCCATACTAGCTTCTCCATATGTAATATAAAATTCCGATTTCCACTATTAATCCGCAAATCCAAGCCAGCCAGAAATACCATTTTCTGGTCTTGTGGTGAAAGAGTCGACCGCCTAATAAAGCGCCCAAACCTCCGGCTGCCAATGCTGACAAGAGCAAAGTCTTCTCTGGAATGCGGTAGTGATTTTTCTTAGCCTTACGCTTATCCCAGCCATAAAGCAGGAAAACGATAAGGTTCCAAAGTAGGCAAATACCTGTTAATATCCATTTCATAAATTATTAATAATTGACTCCGTCATTTGAGCTGTCCCTGCCTGACCACCCAAATCTCGGGTTAAGATACCCTGAGCCAAAGTCTTCTCCACCGCTGCTTCAATCGCTTCTGCAGCTTCAACCTCTGCAAAACTATCCCGCAGCATCATGGATACAGAAAGTATCATGCTGATAGGGTTGGCAATGCCCTGCCCCGCAATATCTGGAGCCGAACCATGGATGGGCTCGTAAAGACTTGGTCCAGATGCCGAATGACTGGCCGATGGCATAACTCCCAGCGTCCCTGACAAGACACTGGACTCGTCGGATAGAATATCGCCGAAGAGATTTTCCGTTACCACAACATCAAACTTAGCAGGATTGGTAATCATGAGCATCGCAGCGCTGTCCACCAGCTGGTGCTCCAAGGTCACATCTGGATAATCCTTGGCCACCTCATTTGCTACTCTGCGCCAGAGTTTAGATGTCGCTAGCACATTTTGCTTGTCAATACTGGTCACGCGCTTTCTGCGACCACGCGCAATGTCAAAGGCTTTACGGACAATTCGCTCCACCTCTTCATAGCTGTAGTCGTTAATATCACGCGCAGATCTGTCCTCCAAAATATGCTCACCAAAGTAAATCCCACCAGTCAGCTCACGCACAACCACGAAATCCACACCAGCGATTCTTTCAGCTTTCAAAGGCGACAAATGCTTTAGGGCATCAAAAATCTTAACTGGACGGATATTAGCATAGAGCTCAAGCTCCTTGCGTAGAGCAAGCAAACCTTGCTCCGGCCGAACTGGGGCATTATCATACTGGGGACTACCGATAGCTGCTAGAAGAATAGCATCCGCCTTCTTGGCCGCTTCTAGAGTTGACTGAGGCAGAGGATGACCTTCCGCATCAATACCAGCACCCCCAAAATCCTTCTCTGTGACTTGATAAATAAATCCAAACTTGTCCGCAACAGCTGCTAGAACTTGGAGACCCGCTTCCATGATTTCTGGGCCAATACCATCACCCGCCAGAGCTACAATTTCTTTTGTCATAGTCGCTTCCTTCTAATTATTTGCAGGCAGATCGCGGTAGGATACCTGGTGGCCGATTTCACCCGCATTTTCCTTTTGCACAAAGGTATTGGCATGGATATAGGCAATGGCGCTGGCCTTAAGAACATCAAAGTCAATACCAGAGGAGTTGAAAATTGTATCTGTATCCGTATTTTCAACAGCTACCAAGACGCGAGCCTGAGAGTCGATACCATCCGTTACCGCTTCGATGTTATAAGACAAAAGTTGGACGGACTGATTAAAGAATTGGTCAATGGCATTAAAGATAGCTTCGACACTTCCCTTACCTTCTGCCACACAGCTGACCGTCTCGCCGTCGCCATTAACCAGCTGCACATCCGCTGTGATGGTATGGTCGTCATTGGTCGTGAGCTGCAGATCATCAAAGTGGAAGCCTTCAGGATTTTCGACGGTCGTTCCGGCAATCAGAGCCCGAATATCAGCGTCTGTGACTTCATTTTTCTTATCAGCCAAGACCTTAAACTTAGCAAAGAGATCATTGATTTCAGATTCCGCAAAGTCCAGAGCCAGTTCTTTGAGTTTTTCGACAAAGGCATGGCGGCCAGACAGTTTGCCAAGCGGCAGTGAATTGCTCTTGACTCCAACCAGCTCAGGTGTGATGATTTCATAGGTCAGTGGATTCTTAAGGACACCATCCTGATGGATACCGGACTCATGAGAGAAGGCATTGCCACCAACGACTGCCTTGTTCTTAGGCACTGGAATACCTGAGAAGCGGGACACCAGCTCAGAAGTGTTGATGGTTTCATTAAGGACGATATCCGACTCAACCTGATAATAGTCTTGACGAATCTCTAAGGCAACTGCTACTTCTTCCAATGCTACATTTCCAGCCCGCTCACCGATTCCATTGATAGTTCCCTGAACACGACCAGCACCGTGCTTGATAGCCGTCAAAGTATTGGCCGTTGCCATGCCAAGGTCATCATGGCAATGAACACCAAATACCACCTTATGATCAGAAGTCACATTTGCCACTAGGTAGTCGAAAAGATTTGCAAACTCTTCTGGCGTAGTAAAGCCGACTGTATCTGGAATATTGATATAAGTCGCACCTGCATCAACTGCTGTTTGTACCACCTGAAAAAGGAAATCCAGCTCTGTTCGTGTCGCATCCTCTGGTGAAAACTCTACTATATCAAACTTGGAGCGCGCGTAGGAGACATGCTCTTTCACAGCTTCTAAAATCTCTTCCTTGGACTTTTTCAGCTTGAACTCTCTGTGAATAGGACTGGTCGCAATGAAGACATGAATCTGTGGATGCTTGGCATCCTTGAGCGCTTCATAGCAGGCATCAATATCGGACTTGACCGAACGCGCTAGCCCAGTAACAGAAGCTTTTGTGATGACTTTAGCAATCTCCTGCACCGCCGCAAAAGAATCTGGACTCGCAGCAGGGAAACCGGCTTCAATGACTGAAATCCCCCACTTCTCTAACTGCTTGGCAATAGCCACCTTTTCCTTGATAGAGAAATTCACTCCTGGTGTCTGCTCACCATCCCGGAGGCTGGTATCAAAAAACTCAACTTTGCGTGTCATAGACAACTCCTTTTCTAAGATACATAGACCATTTAGGAAAAACTCTTTCCCAACTTCTAGGTCATGTTCAATGACTGAGACAGTATGGGACAAATTGATTTCAGAAAAATCAAGATGTACTTCCACTCCCGTCGCTCCTTTAGAAACCATTTCTTCCTCATCAGAGCTTGAGGTAAGATAGGTGAAATAAAAAACATCTCACTTGAGGAACAAGCGAGATGTTGATTTACTCCCGCTTGGTAAGCCAAACAGGACTAATGCTTTTGCACTAGCCCGAGTAACGCAACAACAAAGCAAAGTTTGAAGATTGGGTTGACTTCATGTTTAACTAACTCCTTTTTGAGATGGTTTCTTATTGTTTAGTATTTTAACACAGTATCATAAACCTGTCAAGAAAAAGTCGATATTTTCTGAAAATTTTTAATATGATTATTACTCATATAAGAACCAACCTCCATCTCGTAAAATTCTTATCGGCTGCATTTCATAAATAACTAGCTTATCAGGAACTTCATTTGAATCGTAGTTTAAAGGGATTCCTAATGTAAATTCAGTGTCTTTATTATTATTTATTCTACCATCCAATGTTAAAATATATCCACCGCCTTGCGGGGTGCCGTTCCCTATATCTTCGACCTTCATACTTTCCCAATCAAATTGAACACTTTCAACTTTAGAGTTTAAAGATTTGACAAAGTCGGCCATCTCTTCTTCATGCTTTTTAAGATAAGCCAGCTGCTTTTCATGCGGATCTTGCTCTTCCTTTTTCTCCTGCTTGGTTCTATCTGTAAACAAATTTTTATTTTGAACCATTATAGTTGCACCTATAAATACAAGTATCAGTAATGCTACAAATAACGTACTTTTGATAGTCTTCATCTCAAATCATCCTTTCAACTACTGACATTATTATAGCATGGATGGGTTTATGACCTCACTCTCATACTTATTATTAAACTCCAAAGTAAAAGAATTATCATAAAATATTCCCTATAAACACACTATCATTACTTACTATATAACTTTTCTTTTTCTAGTATTCTCAAATATTTAGTCTTTCTAAATTGCCCAGACAGGAGCAAGAGTAAGAAACAATACCATATCACAATCGTCAAAAATAAAAGTAGGAAACTGCCAAATAGAAGATAAAGCCACGAAAAAACAGCTGAAATCAAGGCAAAGAGGAAAATGAGAGCATAGGTTTTAAGACCGTTGGATTTTTGGGTGGCAAAATAGTCTCTGGGCATCTCATAAGGCACTACTTCAACTACTGATTTCTCCCTTCTATTTTTAAACTGGTAAAGAGCTAGTAAAAGCATGAAAATGAAGGAAAAAAGTAAAGGGAACAAGCCTCGTACAGTCAAATTCTCCGTTAATACATACAGGCCATAAGAAAAACCAGCACTTGGTAGAAAAATCATTGGAAAAGGTACACTTTTCCCTACAAAAAGCTCATTTTGCTTAAAATCATAAAACACAGTCCTATTGACATTTCCTTGATCTGCTCCAAATTCGATAAAATCAGACAGCTTCCTTGTAACTGCCAATGCTGACTTTGGTTTTTCATGCACCTCATCTTCAATGATCTCTAACTGACCAAAAGCATTCAGTTTCCACGAATCTTCCTTAGGCAAAGGGGATATTTTCCCTTCAAGATGTTCTTGAATAAACTGCTGGAATTGACGGTTCTTCCACTTACTTCCAATCAACTTCAGTGTTACTTTTTGGCCGCTGCTATTTTTGGTTAATGCTTTCCCTACAATAAATAAGGGCCATTCATAACTACCGCGATAAAGGTGTCTCTTCTTACCGAAGTAAAATGTAACTGAAGAAAGAGGAAAGCGATAGCATTTGAAATTTCGGAAAACAAGCAAGTTTTGGCCATCAAGCTCTATTCTCCCCATAAAAGCAAAGACCACCCAGCCTACTGTAATTAATAAAACAACTGACCCTGAGAAATATAAAAAATTTGCCAACAAATTTCCATCTAAAAAGAGGTTGAAAAAACTTACGATAATCATTAAGCTGAAAATACTAATCAGACCAATTCCTTATAGTGTGTATATCACAATCGATGTTTTCTTTGTCAATTCTGCTCCCTCTCTAAAATTTTTGCAAATACCATTTTGCTCAATCCATACTTCCTGATAAATCACTTTTAGCGAATAGAAATAATAAAATCACGCTTAAAAACTGCTCAATTATTCCGTTTTATATATCTTAGAAAAATTGCTAGCATTTATCAATCGACATATCTTTCATCTCAAAATATTTCTTTGATTCTCTCACAATGTAAAGTTCATTGTCTTCTTTTATGATAATGTTAAATAGCTCTTTTGCTTTTGTCTCATTGCCCTTCAATAGACAATTCAGAGCCTTAAAGTACAAAATCTCCAATTGAGAAAATTTTGATTCATCACTTATGTGTTCAAAGTATTCATTGACTTGATGAGCTATCACAATATCATATATAGCTTCAGATCTCTCCTTAATTTCTTTTTTCACATCTGCATTTGCAATTGATACCCGTGAAATCATATCTTGAAGTTCACCCTTTGTGAGATCACTTTTCGATAGTATTACGGCACTAATAAAGTGTTTCTCTAGTTTATTTTTTTGTTGCTGAGTTAGATTATTTCGATCTTCTAACTCTTCCGTCTCTTTTATTACAAGAGCGAAATCACCCATCATATAATTATATAAAATAGCTGCAAATTTAGCTTGCAACTTAGTGAGCCTAAATCTAGCAGCGCTATTTATTTGAATAAATTGCCTCCAGGACTCCAAATGATTTCTCGAATCAAGTAATTCCTTAAGTATATTTGAATGCCAAATACTAAAAATTACTAAAACTATAAATGAGAGTACGACATATATGATGAAAGAAAGTATTATTAGTGTTATATTTTCTCTTGCCAACAGACAATATAAAAATGGAATTAGTACAGACAGCAATGCTAATCTAATATAAAAATCGTATTTCTGCTTGGCTTTTTTATAATCTGACATTTAAACCTCCTATATTGGCTAAAAACTTAAACCTTAAATTTTATGCTACATATCAGTTTCATTAATCTTGAGTCATTTTTTCAACATTTTAATTAAAGCTATCCATAAAATTTTTTCTCCTTTTTTTCTCTTTTATTTTTATCCAGTAATTACTTGCTGGGCGCATGAAAAACATATTCCCTACAAATAACCAAAATGTCAAAAATATTAACAATCCAATATGAACAATATAATTATCCACTTGATTAGTTAAAAAACCGGAAATAAGTACTATCGTGAATAATACCGACATGATATACAAAAAAATACTAAAAAGCAATTCTTTAACAAAACGAGGATAAAGGTATATCTTATGATAGCCTCTATTTTTTAATCTACTAGGAACTTCATAAGAAGCTGTAAGCCATAAACGCAAACCAAAGACCAATAGTACAATTAGGATAGCCAAAAAATTGCTAATTCTACTTGAATCAAATTTCAAAAATTGATTGATATCAAATACTCTTGATAGAAGCATGGCACCTAAGCCAGTTCCTAAGCCATAGCCAAGACCATGTTTTTCAAAGGCCTCTTTTAACCGAGCATTCTGCTCCTCTGATTGGGACAATTGCTCATATTCTTCCTTACTCATCTCGTAACATCTGTGAGGCACAAAGTAAATCAACAAGGGCAAGAAGTAGATAATCAAAAAAGGGCGTTCTACATCCAAAAGATAATAGTTATCCTCTGTTTTTAGTATACGATAGCAAAGATTTTTTTTAGCCAAGGGCTCCATTTCAGCCTTTTTAAACATTTATATAATACCTTTTCTCTCTATGGGCGGTTGTTAGTATTTATATACCTATAACTTTAATCAAGGAGTTTTTTTCCTAAAAAAAGATTCTCATCAGGATTATTTGCTGTGTCTTTTATTAAATATAGTGTTAAATTACTAAAGCTATGAATGTACTGGTACTCTTTATTTCCAACCTTAATCGTATTTTTTTCTTTTGAAATGGCTCCAACTTCTTTTTGACCATTTTCATGATAATATACATGATTTCCTTTTATTTCAATAAATCCCGCTTTGTCCATTTTATCGAAACTTTCATCTCCACTCTCAACCAAACTATAATATGTCCCATCAAGAGTCAGATTATTATAGAAAGTAACAGAAAGTACTACATCAAGTCCTAGCGCAATGATAGATAGTATAGATATCAAAATTTTTTTATTTTTCATTTATTTCTCCTCTTATCTCTCTATTGTATACTGACAGTTCTCACTATAGCTTAGATCACCTGCTAAAAGTAAACTAATTAGTAACATAAGACCATGAAATATCAGGAAGATTAGAGTTCCCCAGTTTAAAATGAGATAGCTAAACAAAAAAATTAGGAAGTTGAGAATCAAAACGCTCCTAAACTGCTTTTTCATCCAAGGAGCTAATTTAGCTAATTTTATTTTCCCTTGCCCTTTTGTATAAAGACTAAAATTAAATTTCTTTGCCAAAGATCGAGCTGATAAAAAATGGACTAGATTTGCAAATACTAATGCTAGTATAAAAGCAAGAAACCAATAAATCAATCTTTCAGTGAATGAGAAGCGAGGTGAATTAAGGTAAGCATCTAAACTTTCACTAGTTCTTATCCGCCCTGCCCAGACCGAAACAGCTAAAAATACTGGCATTGGAATTACAAGTGTCTCCAACCAATGTTTTTTACGCATTCGAATCTCCCAAAATTGCGACTCTGTCAATTGGTATATCGTTCGATTACTAAACCAATTCAGATAAGGGAAAAAATAGCCCCACAATGTCGGTAGCTTATCCAATAAAAAATATTCCTTACCATCCTCCAATAATATATAACGAAAATTTACATGATGCGCTCGCAAAGCAACCTCCTAGAATGTATACAAAAATAAATAGGTCTTGTTTGAATCAATTCTGATTGTTAATTTCCTTATTTCTTCCCTTTTTTAGTTTTATCTCTTGATTTTTTGATTTTTTGATTTTCGATAGTATAAAACTAGCCAAGCAATCTAATCCTATTAGGTAGATAAAAACTCTGCCAATAAAATTTAGCCAAAGAGGATGTTTTATACTTGGATTCGAATAGCTAGTATTATAAAAAACACCTAAGAATATAGCAAAAACTAAGATTTCAATAGGAATACGAATTTTTGTTTTTTTCAAACTAAATCCTTTAAATAGTTCTCGAAAAGTTTCTTTCCTTTTAGGAGCCTCTTCCCAATATTCCTTACTCTGAATTTTTAGATATAAAAGGTATGTAACCTCTATGATTAGTTGGGAGAACGCATAGCTGAAAAGAAGAGAACCCGAAATCCCAAAGATAAGAATCAACTTTCCTGAAAGAATTCCTCCTAACATAGAGAGGCCGAAAATAATGAGAAGAGAATTTCGACTATAGACGCTAGATTTCGCTAAATAGTTGCCCACTGTTCTATTTATAGAGAATCCATTTTTAAGCTGCCTTTTTAAGCAAAGATAATGATAGATAAAACTTAGAACTGTTTCTACGATAAATAATGGCACAAAAATTGGTGAGTACTTGGGAAACCCTATCGTAAATTCTTTTGTTGATATCGAAGTAACTACAATTAAAAGCATCATCAACTGTAAAGAAAAGAATATACTTGCATAACATAATGCTAGAAAAGCAGTTGATAAAATTTGCCTTTTGTAAACAAAGGAACCTAAAAAAGGAAGAAAAAAGGCTATAACAAGATAACATGCAATAAACACGAGTAAATTAAAAAATATATTGCTAAATGGATTAATTTCCAAACCTATATTAAAATAGTAATAAAAAGCAATAATTTCAATAGCCAATATTAGTACCCCAGTCCATGCAATAACCAGCATACTGACAGATGCTCGTGTATTAGCTAGACTTTTAAAATACAGCTTATTTGCATCTTTAATTTCTTTAAATGTATTTTCTTTCAAACCTTTATACCTTAAAAATGAACTATCCATGTTCCCTTCATCCTTACATGAGCATTTTGTTCAATCTACGAAAATGCCATCGATAATACTCAGTATTATTGATAAATCAAACCCTATAAAAAATCTGCACCAAAAATGAAGAACAAAGAATCCAATTTTATTTATCTTTATTCTCCTTTTCTTCTGCAAATATCACTTTCCCCTGCTCATACTTCCGCACGGCTAAGAGCCAGCGGATAGGATTGTTTTGGAATAAAAGTAGTACGACGCTAATTGGAATAATCGTTGCTCCGATTGGTACCATGAACATAGACGGCTCAAACCATTCATGTTCATAGTAAGGAATGAAGGTTGCAGGTATGACAAGGAACACAGCAATAACCAGACAGAACAAAAGAACGAGGATAACAAATAGATACAAGATGATTTTATCGACTGTTGGTTTCTTATCTGGAGATTTTCTCCAAAAGGTACTTCTTTCAACCGCCTGTTTAAACTGCTCTTCACTTGCTGGAACGACAGACTCGACCCCACTGTAGAAGAGTTTTTCGAATCCATAAACACTTCCGATAAAAACGAAAAGGATTGCGGCTAGATGGATAGGAATCATCCACTCACTCAATCTAAAGGGCGCTATCAAGGAACGAATCCAAATACCGATGATAGCAACTAGCACGAAAGCAAAGAATAGAACCCAAGGCCACTTGGATTTCTTTGAACTAATGGCACCGTCGGTGTCTGAAACGGTGCTAGATTCTGTCGCTAATGCCTCTCTTGTCCTTGTATTATAGTACACGGATTGCAGGCTTCCTTGCCCTATATAAATGATTTTTCTCAAATTCTTTCTATTTATCCTTCTTTCTATCCATTTTTTATTTTAATAAATACAATCCATTGGCATTCAGCAACTTCATCTCCTCATATACTGAATTCCTCGGAAAAGGAGAAAGGCTGTTAGAATCAGGGAAACAAGCCAGATGGTCTTCAGGAGGTAAAATTGAATCAGATAGGTAGAGATGATGGCTCCGACTACAAAGCTTGCCAATAGAGCAACAAAGAAAAGGCCTTCTTTCAAATCTTTCGCTTTCTTGTTTCGAGCATAGTTGCCAAAAGCTACCATGGTTTTCTTGATATTCCCCGTCATAAAGGAGTTGTTATAGACAATACCATCCACCTCGCCAAAAGCCGTCGCGACCAGACCCGTGCAGAAAGCCAGTGGCGGCACGATATAGAGATGGGGGATATTTGCTGGCAAAAATCCTGCGACAGTTGTCGTCAATATCAAGGGAAAAACGCTGGATAGTCTGCGCCAAGAATGCTCAAAATGATGCTGAAAATCAGTCATCAAAAAAATCCCCAGCATAAAAGCCAACATAGTTGCCAATTTCACTTCGATTCCTCTTGTCTCTTGATTGATGAGTTCAACCGAAAGGAAAACGACATTTCCCGTCTGACCTGCCACCAAGGTGCCTCCCCTCTCAATGAAGGTATAGGCATCGATAAATCCTGCACAAAAGGTCAAGAGGCAGGCAAAAAATTTTGAACGAGAGTGAAACTCTCTTTTTACAAATTGTTTCATAAATCACCTACAAAATAAGGGAGTGACCAGACTCCGAAAATCATAGATTTCAGTCCGTCCACTTCCCCTTGCTAGATTACATTTCAAAAATCTTGCAGCTACTGCGATTCGCCAGATTGACAACTATTTATTTCCTCAAATGACGGAGCAGAAAGCTACGTGTCCTAGCCTTCTCTGGCTTCCTTAAGGATTTTTTCAATCTTGGTCGTAATCAGATCAATAGCCACCTTATTAGAAGCTCCCTCTGGAATGATAACATCCGCATAGCGCTTGGTCGGCTCGATGAACTGATGGTACATAGGCTTAACGACACCCAAATACTGTTCAATAACACTATCCAAACTACGGCCACGCTCTTCCATGTCCCGCTTAATCCGACGAATAATCCGAACGTCATCATCTGTGTCCACAAAGATCTTAATATCCATCAAATCTCTCAGGCGCTGGTCCTCTAAGACCAAAATCCCCTCAACGATGAACACATCCTGAGGCTCCTGACGATAGGTCTTTTTGCTGCGGGTATGCTCCGTATAGTCGTAAGTGGGAATATCCACTGGCCGACCAGCCAAGAGCTCCTTGATTTGCTCAATCATCAGGTCCGTATCAAAGGCAAAAGGATGGTCATAGTTGGTCTTCACCCGCTCCTCAAAAGTCAGATGTGTCTGATCCTTATAGTAGGAGTCATGCTCAATCATGGCAATATTTTCATTTGGAAAATTAGCCAAAATCGCTCGAGAAACACTGGTTTTTCCGCCTCCGGAACCACCAGTCACACCAATAATAATAGGTCTATTTTGCATTATAAGCTCCATCTCTTGTTATCTTATCTATTTTACCGCAATTCATGTTATAATGAAAGAGCTAAAATAAAAAAAGTACATGCTTAAAAATAGAAAAAAAGGAGGTTTTTATGTTCAAACTTGGAATCATCGGAACAGGTTCTATTTCTCATGAGTTCATCAAGGCCGCTCACTCAACAGGCGACTATCAGCTGGCAGCTGTCTACTCTCGGACTTTAACTTCTGCTGAGCGCTTTGTGCAAAACTATGAAAATACAGCCGTCTATACTGAAATGCTGGACTTTCTGTCGTCCGATATTGATGTCGTTTATATCGCCAGTCCCAACAGTCTGCATTTCAAGCATGCCAAGGTAGCCATTCTGTCTCGTAAACATGTCATTGTCGAAAAGCCGGCGGTCTCTCGTCCCAAAGAATGGCGGGAATTGGTCAAGCTGGCTGACGAGCACCAAGTCTATCTCTTTGAAGCTGCCCGCAACTATCATGAGCAGGCCTTTGATACGATCAGTGATTTCCTCAAGGACAAGACCGTCTTGGGAGCCAACTTCACCTATGCCAAGTATTCTTCTAAAATGCAGGCTCTGCTTGCAGGAGAGCAACCCAACGTTTTCTCAGCCAAGTTTTCCGGCGGCGCTTTGATGGACTTGGGTGTCTACCCTGTCTATGCCGCTATCAGACTTTTCGGCCATCCCCGCTTCGCTCGCTACAGCGCCCAGCAGCTAGCCAATACGATTGATTTAAATGGAGCCGGCTGTCTCATCTATCCAAATTTTCAAGTTCAGATTCAGGCCGGTAAAAATATACACAGCAATCTACCTGCAGAGATTTACACGGATCAGGGAACTCTGACTTTAGATGGGATTGAATTTATCAGCTCTGCTATTTTCCAAAGTCTGAACGGTCAAGAGGAGATACTGCCTATCAAGCGTGCTTCACACACCATGCTGGAAGAAGCTCAGGCTTTCGCGCGAGTGCTCAAGGGCGTACAGGATGCGTCTTACGAGAAATGGTTAGATGCGGCGGCGGTCGTTCATGAAAGCTTATTTGCCATGCGCAAGGACGCTGGCATTAGATTTGAGGTTGATGATGATTAAGGAACAATTTCCCCCGAGCTGGCAAAATCAGCTGGCTCAGCTAGGCTTTGAAGATTTGACAGCTATTCAGGAGAAGATGTTTGAGCCTATTTCTGCAGGCGATACTGTGCTGGGAATCAGTCCGACTGGTACTGGTAAAACTCTGGCCTATCTCTTTCCCAGTCTGCTCAAGCTGACACCTAAAAAAGCCCAACAACTATTGATTTTAGCTCCTAATACTGAGCTGGCTGGACAAATTTTTGAGGTCTGCAAGACTTGGGCAGAGCCTTTAGGGCTGACAGCCCAGCTCCTGCTCTCCGGATCCAGCCAGAAGCGACAAATCGAGCGCCTTAAGAAAGGTCCGGAAATTATCATCGGAACGCCTGGGCGGATTTTCGAGTTGGTCAAGCTCAAGAAAATCAAGATGATGAATGTCGAAACCATCATTTTAGATGAATTTGACCAGCTGCTCAGCGATTCTCAGTATCATTTTGTAGATAAAATCACCCACTATGCGCCTCGTGACCACCAGCTGGTATATATGAGCGCCACTGCTAAGTTCGACCACGATAAAATTGCTGAAAATACTCTAGAAATCAGCATTGACGACCAAGTTTTGGATAACATCCAGCATTTTTACATGCAAGTCGAAAAACGTGATAAGGTGGAGTTGCTCCGCAAATTATCCAATGTTGAAGATTTCCGTGGACTGGTCTTCTTCAACGCTCTGTCAGACCTAGGAAGCGCCGAGGAAAAACTCCAGTATCGTGAAGCCAACGCGGTTTCTCTAGCCAGCGATGTCAATGTTAAGTTCCGCAAGGTGATTCTAGATAAGTTCAAAGAACATCAGATTACTCTCTTGCTAGCCACTGACTTGGTTGCTCGCGGCATTGATATTGACTCGCTAGAATGCGTCGTCAATTATGAGCTTCCGCGCGATTTAGAAACCTATACCCACCGCTCTGGCCGAACCGGCCGCATGGGCAAGGAAGGCTATGTCATTACCTTTATCAGTCATCCAGAAGAACTGAAGACATTAAAAAAATACGCTTCTGTTCGCGAAATTGTACTAAAAAATCAAGAACTTTATGTAACAAGTTAAACTAAAAAAAGCTTTGGAAACATTAGATTTCCAAAGCTTTTTGCTTCTACTCATTACCAACAACGATTTCAAAAATCTAAACCCAAGGACCGTCTTAGTCTCTGCCGTAATAAATACGATGGGGCTCTAGCTGACCTTCCAGCAGCTCATTGACCGTCACCAGAGTATAGCCGTTACTCTTCAGATATTCGAGGACACTTGGCAGAGCGTCAATACTGGTCTGGTGAATATCATGCATGAGGATAATCGAGCCTGGTTGAGTTTTAGCAATCTCTTGCATAATAGCTTTAGTATTGCGTGTCTTCCAGTCTAGACTGTCTACATTCCACATGATAAAGGACTGGTCAACCGAATTTTGAATTGTAGCATTAATAGCTCCATAAGGAGGCCGCGTAATCGTTGGCTTGATGCCTATGACATTGTTAATAGCGGTCTGGGTATCAAGGATTTCTTTTTGGGCTGACTCCAGAGGAAGTTTGGTTAAGACTGGATGGTCCCATGTATGAATCCCAATCTGATGACCTTCATTGTGCACGCGCTTGACAATCGCTTCATTACCAGCAATGTTTTGCCCAACCATAAAGAAGGTCGCCTTGGCACCATATTTCTTGAGGATATCCAGAGCCTGCGGTGTTGTCTTAGGATCAGGACCGTCATCAAAGGTCAGAGCAACCATTTTCACATGCTTCTTAGCCTCAAAACTCTGATAAGCTGCCAAGTCATCTCCAGTCAGATAGTCCGCATTGATCTGGTCATAGAAGCTAGATAAAGGAACGTCAATACTGGTTAAGCCTTGCACTTCCTTGCTCAATTTAATAGAAAAATGGCTGTACTCATAACGGAAGGACCACTGGCCCAACTCCGTTCCATTGAGGGTGTTGAGAATTCCCGTCTGCACCGCCTCATCGACCTGTCTAAAGGTCAGCTGGCTGGATATTTCGTTGATGAAGATTTCCTTAGCTGCATCGGGATCCTGAAAGAGCTTATCCAGAGTGAAACGGCTGCCGTCTGCACCAAGGTAGCTGTCAGCAACTTCCCGCTCTTCTCCTTTACTGATTTTCATCTCTTTGACATGATAGTCCTTGCGATGCACCAGTACTTCTTTGACGTCCTTCAGGCTCGTTTCTTTTTCCTCAGCATAGTAGAAGGTCAATTCTTCAATCTTATCGCCCTTCTTCTGATTATCCTTAATCGTCTGGCTATCTGCGTCCATCTGCTCCTTGACGCTTGCCATAACCTGACCATCCAGCAGAGGATAAAAGGACTCCACATAGTGGCTGCCAATCATCTTGCTCTGCTTTTCAGTTTTTTCAGCGTGGTAGGTCTCTTCTTGAGAAATCAGCACACTAACCTTCTCTTGCAGTTCCTTTTCTTGGAAAATAGCGTAAATTTTTACAGCACCCAGAAATAGAGCAGCAACAAAAGCTAAACCTAGCAAGCTGAGAACAATGAGTGTTTTCTTTCCGTGTTTCTTGTTATTTTGTCTTTTCATACACCTGTCCTAAATGAATAAAAATCATCATTTATCTTGCAAAATTAACTGCAGCTAGATGTTAGAGACTCTTCTCACGAATGACTTCCACCTTGTAGCCATCAGGATCTTTTACAAAATAATAATTAGGCGGGTTGCCGGGAAGACCCTTTGGATCTGTCACTTCATAGCCTTTGGCCTTGTGCTCAGCGTGCAGACCTTCCAAGTCTGGCGTGCTAAGTGCCACATGAGCAAAACCGTCCCCAATCACATAAGGACCATGGTCATAGTTATAGGTCAGTTCCAGCTCATAATCATCGCCTTCCAAACCTAGATAAACGATAGTAAACTGATAATCTGGAAAATCCTTGCGGCGCAGCTCTTTAAAGCCAAAAGCCTCTGCATAAAAAGCGATAGACGCTTCCAAATTCTCCACACGTAAACAAGTATGTAACATTTTTGATGCCATAATTTCACCTCATTCTTTCTTGTTTATTATTATACCCTATTTTGGGCAAAACTTATATTAAATTTTTAAAAAAGTAAATAAAAGCCAGATAAAAAGCAAGCCATTAAGGCCTGCTAAGAATTGTTTTTCAAAAAATGTTCAATGAAGTCGCTATACGAATTCCATTGAGGCATGGGAATGCTTTCCTTTTCAGCACTTCTTTTGATTTCAAAATATTGATCAACCCACTCGGCATAGCCTGAATGCATATGATTTGTGACCATTTCGGCAACCAAAGGCTGACTCAACATGAACTTCATTACTGGAACCAAGAGAAATAAGGGCAGGGATAGATATTTAGTAGGTTTATAACGATGTTTAGGAATGCCATATCGCTGACAGAGTTCTAAACCTTCTCGCCAAGCGCAAATCATCTTTCGAATTGCTTTTTTATCTTTCAAGAGTGCATCAAAAGTCCCCGCTTCTGCAACTGCACCTGCCATTACCGCCTCCTGAAGGCAGTGAACCTTCATCCAAGAAGCCAAGTTAGGCATAGCATCAATGCCTATCCCACTAGCTGTGAAGATAGGAGACAACTCTGCTGTGTAAGAATCATCATCAAGTAACGTAGCTTCTTTGAAAATGATAGCTTGGATCCGACCATCACTCTTTCGCCCTCCTCCAACAGAAGAAGGAAAAGCTAACGACACCTGCTTTCTGTCCAAATAAGAAGGAATCTTGGAGTTGATATTCCAGTTATTCTGTAAAATAAGTAAATGAGCTTTTTCCTTTATATCCGCCAAATGATTCAATGCCTGCTCTAGTTGCAAACTATTTACCGTTAAGAGAATCAAGTCATAGTCTTGAGCGATACTCGTCACCAATGGCGGCTGGAAATGATGTTCTTTATAGACCTGTTCATCTTTCCTTAAATCTTTAATAGAAAGTGTGAAGCCTTGCTCTAAAGTCGACAGCTTATGCTCTCTAACTAAGACAGTAACTTGATGTTGATTAGACAGTAACCAAGCGTATGTCAAACCAATCGTGCCAGCACCATAAACCAAAATGTTCATATTAGGCCTCTCCCGCTATTTTACAGAACGCTTTTTCGTTTCTTTCAGTAGCAGTTTAACTTCAAAGACCGTACCTCTTGGTTTGTTGTCCTTGACATAAATAGTGCCCTTGAAAGCATCGACAATCTGCTTGGCCAGAGAAAGTCCTAGACCAAAGCCACCTTTCTGACGGGTCCGAGCCTTATCCACCCGATAAAAGCGATCAAAAATCTTCTTCTTATCTTCATCTCTGATACCAGGACCATTGTCCGCCACTCGGAAAATAAGGTGACGATCTGTCGAAGTAGCCATGACACTGATTACGCCATCATCATCTGTGTACTTGATAGCATTGTCAAATAGGATGGTCATCAGCTGCTTGAGGAAAATTTGATCTGTCACAATGGGGTGCTTGATCATATTTTCTGAATGAAAGGCTTTTTTATTCTCCCTTGCGATAATGCAGTAATTAGCAAAGGTCGTATCAAAAAATTCCGGTTCGACTTCACCATATTGTGGCTTAATGCCATCATCGCGACGGGCCAGGTTGAGCAGATTGGTTGTCAGCAAGCGCATATTCCGTACTTCATCCAAGCTAGAAGCAATATTTTCACTGCTCTGCATAATTGTAGCTTCAGGCTTACGAAAAAGCGTCTCTAAGCGGCTCTGCAATACTGCCAGAGGAGTCCGTAGCTCGTGACTGGCATTTTCCACGAAAGCCTTCTGCTTCTGGATACTTTCCAGCAGAGGCTTGACACTCATACGAGCCAGATAAATACTGGCAATCAGAGAAATTCCCCAGAAGCTGACCATGACCATGGCAATCAACTGCTCATGCTTGCTGCTGGTCTGCTCCAGCTGGCTGATACTAGTCATGACCACAGCATACTTGATATCAGGATACTCATTTTTAGGATCAATATCAAAGAGATAAGCCCGATAGCTTTCTGTCTGACCAAAGCTGTTGCCAATCACAATTTCCTTGATTTGATTCAGATAGGACTTGTTAAACTCTAATGAATTAAAGTCCAGAAAGCCATCGCTCTTGCTGGTGGAAATATTTTTATAATTATCATCCAAAAGCAGAGCGAAAGTATTAGAACTGAAATTTGGCGTCGTCAAATTGTCAGGCTTAGGTTCTTCGTTTGGATCGCCATCTGGATCTTTACTGCTCTTAGGACTTTTAGTGTTGACCTTATTGCTAGGATTAGACTGCTGACCTGTCGTCCGATAGGCCAAATCTGCTACCGAACTAGGATCATTGCTCAGGTTTTTAAGATTTTCATCAACAGACGTATAAAGGCTGGAGCGCATAACCTGAATAATAATCAAGGTCATGGCTGAGAAGATTAATGTAAAGAGCCCAAAATAGCGAATGAAATAAGAGAAATCATCCGCATAAAAGGTCTTCTTGATTTTATTCAGCATCTTTTAAAATGTAGCCGACACTACGAAGAGTATGTAGGTTTTTCGCAAATGTCGTTCCTTTCAGTTTTTTACGAATTTTGGAAACGTACACTTCGACAACGGAAACAGTGGTATCACTGTCAAAGCCCCAGAGACGATCAAAAATTTGAGTCTTAGGCAAGATTTCATTTTGATTTTGCAAGAAATAAACCAAGAGGTCGAACTCTTTACCAAGCAACTCTACGTCTTTACCTGCCTTCGTGGTTGAATTTGTGGATAGATTGACCGTCACATCACCGTAAGAAAGAGTATTCTCGTTGAATTTACCAGCGCGTTTCAAGAGCGCTTGGATCCGCATTTTCAGTTCTTCCAAATAGAAAGGTTTTGTCAGATAGTCGTCAGCTCCGAGCTCAAAGCCATGTCCTTTGTCATCCAAGCTTTCCTTAGCTGTCATTATGAGAACAGGTGTTGTGACTCCTTTTGCTCGGAGATCTTTCAGCACTTGGAAACCGTCCTTTTCAGGCAGCATGAGATCCAGTAAGATGAGGTCATAAACACCGCTTTCTGCTTCATATAGACCTTCTTCGCCATCAAAAACCTGCATTACATCTGCAAAATCATCTAAAAAATCAAAAACTGAGTTTGACAGTCCAAGGTCATCTTCTACCAATAGAATTTTAATCATTTTTCTTTCCTCCAATAAAACTTTCCAAGATTATGTCTTTTGGTTTTTGTTTTATTTGCTATTCTTATTATATCATGACTCGGGTCAAAATCAGTAAGTTTTTTCTACGACTGCGACGTTTTATTTTCTTTTGTCGACTTATTATTGTTCTTGTCCGATTGTTCATTTGTGTTCGTTGAAGACTTTTTATTGTTTTTCTTCCCGTTGTCATTTTGCTGAGTAGGAGAATCCTTGCTCTTGTCATTGTCAGACTGCCGGCCGTCTTGAGGCTGCATTCCTTGGTCTTGACCGTTTTGTCCTGAACCACTATCCTGCGGCGGCATTCCATTACCCGGTCCACCATTTTGACCATTCTGACCTGGTTGTGGTGGCAATCCATTTCCTGCACTCTGACCATTCTGTCCCTGCTCCGGTGCTCCAGGCATAGTAGCTGGCTGTTGAATAGCTGATTGCTGATTGTTTGTACCGTGAATAACTGTCGCAAGACCATAGCCACCCAGAAGTCCGACTGCTAGAGCACCACCCGTCGCAACCGTCAGCCACCATTTGATACTTTTTTCTACAACAATCATTTTTTCCATATCCATTAAATCTATTACCTTCTTTCTTTTGTAAATTTTTCTGACTCTTTCTTTCAAGCAAGAAGCTAATGCAGCTTACAAGTCATCCCATACACATCCTTTCACTAGAATAGCATTATCATATAGTTTTTTACTTAAACAGGACTGAATTTTTTCTTAAAAAAGGCTGAAAAATAGGGAAAATGGATTATGCAAAGTGCTTTTTCAATATACGGCTATATTTATCTAATAAAAGAAAATCAGCTAATCTTGAAGACAAAAGATTGAGTTTAGCAAACAAAAATGCCCCTCGCCCCATCAGGATGACTCTTTGATGAGACTTAATACCTTTTAGCAAAGCTAGGCAAACTTCGTCTGTAGTTGAAATCATAATCCCCATTTCTTTCCAAATAGGATGGTAAGGCTTTTCTGAGGGTGTATCCGCAGCATTGGGACAAAAATAGGTTAAATACACCTTTTTCTGCTCCTGCTTTAATTCGCGATTCATTGATTCAATAAAAGAAAAAATCCCTGCGCGACTAGCCACATCTACGCTATAGTAAGGGAAAGCGAGCCGCCCATCTGCAAAACCGCCAGAATGCACAATTGTAGCACCTTTTTCATTTGCTAATAAGGGCAGAAAAATCTTGCTAATCAGAATGGCGCCAGATAAATTGATTAACAGTGTCTGCTCTATGTCCTCAAGGGAATGCGCTGACAAAGACTTTCTTACATCAAAACCAGTTGCATTGATAACAATATCTATACATTCCGACCACTCTTGTATCTCTGATACTGCATTTTTTAGAGACTCTTCACTTGTAATATCCACTGAGCTTATTGGAATAAAAGACGAAAATTCTTGCACCAACATCTTTAACTTCTCTATATCTCTTCCTAAGAGATATAACCTAGCACCTGCTTGATGAAAAGCTCGTGTATAGACTCTTCCCAAACTGCCACTTGCACCAATAATTACAACCTTTTTATTTTTAAAATAATTATCAAACATATCATTCTCCATTCTCTAGTGAGTCTTTTGTGATAAATTCAATAAAACAAGTCCGACAATAACTAGACTTATCCCTAAAAGACTTACAGCTGTTACTTTTTCGTGCCACAGCAGAATAGATAATATCGTTGTCCCTACTAGACCTATTCCAGACCAAATAGCATAAGCTAGATTTAACTGAATGCCCTTTAAAGATAGAGATAAAAAGAAAAAGCACAAGCCATAAAACGTCAAAGCAAGGCAACCGAAAAATAGTTTCGAAAAACCTTGAGATAGTTTTAAAAGACTTGTGGCGGAAATTTCAAATAGAATTGCGAGAGATAAATAAAAATAGTAAAACATTGTTTTCCTCCTAATATTCTAAATAACTAAAAAGTTAGCAGGAAAATCAATAGAACTATCCGAGAGATGAAACAAAGCAAGTCCAAAGTGTACAGGCATTTGTCAAAATCATTGATTTTATGCTCGAATCTTTGGAGATAGATAAAGCATTTCGACCACATAGCTCATCTAATGAAATCTGGTAAAAATCGGCTAGACGAATAAGACTTACACTATCTAGAATCGTCTTATCATTTTCCCAGTTCGAGATGGTCTGCCGAGTCGTCCCTAGTGATTCTGCAATCTGAGCTTGACTATAGCCTTTTTGCTCCCGTATAAACTTCAATTGTTTTCCTAACATTATCTTTTCCTCCTCATCATACTTATTTTTTAGTTATTTGGCTAGATGAAATTCTTTAACATTAGTGATTATTGTAGGTAAAAATTCTTTGACATGGCTATTATAACATGATTTACGTTCATCTTAAAATACTTGCCTATCTAAAATACTTGATACATCTATCAACCATTTGCCCAAAAAATCAGCTGCAAAAAAGACTGGGACAAAATTGTCTCAGTCTTGATTTATCATGTTCAAAAGCTCTGGATGCAGGAGCTGCTTATCTTTTTATGACTCTTTCTTAGAAGAACGGAAGCCAGCTGAAGCTAGCAAGACCGCAAAGCCAAGATAAGTAAGAAGAGAGCTCGTATTGCTTCCAGTTTTAGGCAGTTGACCTTGAGAAGCTCTTTCTTTGGTTTGGTAGCTGACAGATAGCTGCAAGTTGCTTGCTTGTTTACTTGCAGATCTTTGATGCTGCCAAGTCTGGTTTGACAGAGGCTCAAATTTCTGTGCTGTTTGAATAGTAATTTCTGCAGGAGGTGTTGAAACACTAACCTGATTGGACTCTATCCGGTATTGATTATTAATCAGCAAGCTGAAATGATTGGTATAAGTTCTGCCTGGATACAAGAGTCGACCGACTGCTGCTGGAGCTAGCGTCTCGGTCGCAGTATTCAAGTCAGCATTGTAGCCTTCAAGCAGACCTGGTGCAGCAACAAAAGTCAAGACTCTGGTGCTCGGGTCATAAGAAACTTCATAACCAGGACTTTTCGCTCTAGTCGCTTCTAGATCCAATTCAAAACCTTCTGGCAGACGATCTTCCAATACGAAAGAGTGAATTGGCAAGCGATAAGCAGGCAAAGCATCCGTTACCAGATTAAGGACAGCAAAACTTCCATGGCTAACCTCTTGTTGATGAATATTCTTCTTGGACTCATTCTCCACCTCTTCTCTGACTTTTAACTGGATAAAGAGCTGGTTAAAGTGATAAGTTTGAGTCGGCGCTTGCGGACGGCTTGGCAAAGCTTGATAGCTAGGTTTAGCCGGTTTTTGAGGAAGATCTTGATAGGTCGGCTTTTCAGGCTTCTCAGGCAAAGGCAGGTCACTTTCTCTGACAGGTACCTGAGGCTCAGGCTGAAGAACTGGTTCTTGAGGGAGCTGAGGTTTCTGCATATAACTTGGTTCCAGTGGAAGGTCTTGTAAAGCAATTTCATCTTCATAAGCAGGCGGTTTCGGTCCTTCTCCCGTGCTTGCTTCAGGAGCTTTTTGAGGTTTTTCTGGTTCCTTAAAATAAGATGGTCGTTGAGGTGCCTGTGGCAGTGGATCTTCGGCCGGTGCTTGCGGAAGGCTCAGCAAGGGCTGCTCCTTCTCATAGGTCGGCTCTTCAACTGCAGTCGGCTCTGTCAATAGAGAAGGGGAGCTAGGTTCTTCTGGCACTTCCTGATAAACTGGCTTTTGAGGTTGAAGCGGCTCAGGCAGATAAGTTGGCTCTTGCGGCAGACTTTCCAAATCTCTTTCCGGTAGAACTGCTGGCTCCTCAGGCCGATTTGGAAGAGGAAGAGGCTGAGTTTCTGTCGGCTGTTTAGGAAGTTCTTGATAGGTCGGCTGAACTGGCTCTTCTGGCAAAGGTTGATAGACTGGCTGACTCGGAAGAGGCTGCAAGGCCTTGACTTCCTCATAAGCCGGTTCCTGAGGTTGAGCAACTTCTGTCGGAGCAACAGGCTTCATTGGAACACCTTTGGCTTTAATATCAGAGTTAAATACAAACCAAGCAGAACCCCGATTTCGCGAACCGATATCAAAAGAAATGACATCTCCCTGTGCCTTACCGACGATAGCGCCATACCAGTTATAGGGACTAGTGGGCGTATCCCACTTATTATACTCAAAGCGAGAGCCTTCCTTCTCATGGTTAATAGAAATATCGGCATGAACACTGGTATCTGGGTGAATGTTAATAGCAGATCCTGTGATAGGAACATATTCACCATTAAAATTCTTGATGTACTCAATCGCAGCTTTGTTCGTATTTAAAGATGAGAAGCTGACTAGCGAGCCTGTCATATCAAGTTTTTCTCCTGCCTCATCGAAAAACTCCGCTTGGACATTGACTCGAGATTGGCCATAAAAATCCAAGGTCCACACAGTCAAGGTCGGATCCTTAACTAAGAAAACCGGCAGCTTATCCTGACTCTTCGTTGATTCTTTCAGAGTATAAGTATAGATAACTTTAGCGATTTTCTTGCCTTGAATACTGGAATTTTTGATATTGGTATAAGTAGCTACCAGAGGCACATTTTTTTGCAAAACGACCTTGGTCTGATGCTCTTTCCCTTTTAAAACACTGGTCAAAGCTCTCATTCCTGATTCATCCATTCTCCAAGAACGAACCTCATCAGTCAGCTCATCATTGGTATAGGTTCTAATAGAGGGATCAAGCGTCAAGACAGCCTGGGGCTCAGATTTGAAAACAAAAGGCTGGCTTTCAACCTTACTGAGATAGCCTTCTTCATTTTTCTTAGCTTCAGCTTCCTGCAACTCTCTCTCAAAAGTTACAAGAGCTGCATCATACTTAGTTTTGGCTGTATCATAGGCAGCTTTTGCCTTCTTATATTCTTCCAACAGCTTATCATAGTCAGCTTTCAAGCGGGCATTTTTTCCTTTAATGCTTGCATTTTCCTGCTCAATCACTGCGTTCTGTGCTGAAATAGAAGCAAGGTTTGCCTCATAGTCTTCTTTTAGTCTTTGATTTTCTGCTTCAATCTTTGCAAGATTTGCTTGGTATGTCGCTAAGTCTGCCTGATAAGCAGCTAGTTTATTCTTGTTTTCTGTCTCAATCCGAGCAGTCGCCTCCTGGTAGGTAAGCAAGGCTTTCTCATATGCTTCTCGACTTTTCTGATTGCTTTCGGTGATTCGAGCCACATCCTGCTCATATTGAGCTAATTGATTTTTATAAAGCTCTTGTTTTTCCTGATTTTGCTGACGAATCTGGGCGTTTTCAGCTTCAATGGCAGCATTACGGGCTGTTACTTCTGCTTTTTCTGTCTCATAGGCAGTTTGGCGCTTCTTATTTTCAGCTTGGACACGCTCAAGTTCAGATTGATAGGCAGTCAAAGCTGCTTGATAATCTCTTTCTTTGGTCTCATTAGCAGCTTCGATTTCAGAGCGATTCTTTTGATAAGCAGCTAATTTGCTCTCATAGTCTTTCTCTGCTGCTTGATTTTTTTGACGAATCTCAGCCAATCTCTCTTGATAAGCAGCTAAATCAGCCTCATACTGCTCCTTTAAGCCCGCATTTTTCTTCTGAACAGCTAGATTTTGGGCCTCAATCTCTTTGTTCTGCTCCTGAATTTTGGCTAACGCTGTCTCATAAGATTGTTTAGCAGCTTGATTGTCTCTTTGAATGCGTTCTACTTCCTGCTGGTAAGCCGTCAATTCTGACTGATACTGCTGCTCTAGCTCAGCATTTTCTTTCTGAACCCGAGCCAATTCTTTCTCATAGTCAGCCAAGACAGCTTGATAAACAGCTTCTTTTCCCGCCTTAACCTGAGCCAGCCTGGAAACTTCAGCTTCAAACTGCTTGACTGCTTCCTGATAGGCCTTTTCAGCTGCCTGATTTCGTTCTGCAATGGCTGCATTTTCAGCTTGGGCTGCTTTGTTGTGAGCTGAGACCTGAGCAAGCTTTTCTTCATAGCGACGCTTTGCTTCTGCATTCTTCTCCTGGGTAGCTTTCAGCTCTGTAGCATAGCTCTCCATAGCAGTTTGGTAGTCTGCTTTTGCTTGAGCATTTTCTTGTGAAATCCGTGAACGCTCCTCTTGATAGGCTGCTAAAGCTGCTTGATAGGAGGCTTCTTTCTCTTGATTGATTTTTACTATACGGCTCAATTCTGCCTGATAAGCCGTCCGTTTCTGCTCATAGTCTGCCTCTAGCTGAGTATTTTCAGCCTGAATGCGACTGGACTCTTGTTCATAGGAAGCCAGAGCCTTGTCATATTGGTCTTTCAGGGCTTGATTGGCAGACTCTTTCTGACTGAGCTCTTTCTCATAGGTCTTCAACTGTTCTTGATAAGCTGCTGTGTTTTCACGTATTTCCTTGATTTGAGTCGCATAATCCGCTAGCGCTGTCTCCCGTTTACTCGCAGCTTCTTCTGGATTTCTAGCTGTTCCTAAATCAACAGTCGGCTCCTGCTTTATCTGAATTCCTGCTTTCTCGGCCTCAGCCAAAGCCTGATCCATTTCCGAATGGGAAACCTCCAAAAGGAGCTTGTCTTGCCCTACTGGCTCTGACTGAGCAGGGGCAGCAGTTGGCTGGGGTGCTTCGGTTGGCGAAAGAGCTGCTTCAGAAAGGGCAGACTGGTCTGCTGCTGAAGATACCTTCTCCTCTGCTTGAACTGATCCGGCCGCTACCATCAAAGCCGCACCCAAAACAGCTCCGCACAAGCCCTTAGAAAGGGGGCTCTTGCGGAAGCCATAGACTATTTTCTTTTCCATTATAAACTCCATTTCTCCTTTAAACAGTTGCCTGTTTATTTTACATACTTCTCTATTTTATCAAAGCAAAGGCATATAAGCAATGTTTAAATACTCAAAATGATAAAGAAAAAGTCTGAGATAAGATAATATCTCAGACTTTCTTGTCAATTCAATTATAACTATCAGATAGCAGCTCGAATTGCTTTTTCCACTGCTTCTTTCTCGCACTTCACCAGTTCAACACGCGCAGCGATTTCCTTGATTCCCATGCTGATGTTTCGGCTAATCGCCATATCGTCCAACTGTGGTTCAAAGAAGGCTTTGTATTCTGCTAATCTCTTCTCTGTCTTGAAGACCATTGCCGGGCTAATGACAAAGCTATCAAAGCTCATGTCGCCACCTAATGCAGCCTTGATCCAGTCCCAATTCTCACGCGCCCAAGTCCATACTGCTTCTTGAGTAAAATCCCGGCTGAGGAAACGACCATACCAAGCTGACAAATCCTGCGGTTTTACAGTAAATTTATCCTTCCAAGTCGCTAAAAGTTCATCCAAGGTTTCTTTGTTCTTCGTATAAGAAAGGGCTGTAGAAAGAGCATTTTTGAAGCTTCCATCATTTGAAGCGACATATAAGTCCAGATAAAGCTTAGTCAGCTCCTTGCTTTCATGATGCTTGATTTGGTTGACCAATACCTGCAGACGAATAGCGGCAGGAAGTTTTTCCAAATTATCACGATACTTGTCAAAAATCTGGCTTGCTTGAGCTTTAGCTGTCTCATCGTCAGCCTTAATCATATTACCCACAATTAGCTGACGAACCATCTCGTCCTCATCGCTTTCGCCTGCCTGTTTTTCAAAACCAAGACGGTCGAAATTGCTTTGACTGAGAACTTTCAACAGGGCTTTGTAATCTTCTTCAGTCTGACTGCCCTCATCCACAAAGCGGTTCAAGCCTTCCAGCACTTGGGAAACAGCCGAAACTACCATATAAGAAGTTTCGTTTGCCAACTTGCTGATAACTGGCAGCAGGTCCGCATAGGAAATCTTACCAGACTCTGCCAGAAGTCTGCGCTCCTGCACGATTTGTAGTTTGCTGATATTGTCCAAAGAGCTGAGATTATTCAGAAGAGCATCTAGCAACTCACCCTGATAATCTGTAATATAGTGAGCAGTGTTTTCTGTATTGAGACGCAGGGCTCCTTCATTTTGCGCTGCCAGAGCTGCATAATTAGGAATTTCCAGTCTTTCTGTCGTCAGAGTATCAGGAAGTCCTTGCCAGTTACTGTTAAGCGGCACTGGCCAGAGACGACCTTTGTCTTCGTGCTCCCCAATGAAGAACTGCTTCTGGGTCAAAATCAAGCAGTCATTTTCAACCTTAGCAGTGACAACTGGATAACCCGGCTGCTCCAGCCAAGCATCCATAAAGGAAGCTACATCACGACCAGAAGCTTGAGAAAGAGCGTCCCAGAGGTCGCGACCGATGGTATTGCCATACTGATGCTTCTCGAAATAGGCACCTAGCCCCTTACGGAAAGCATGATCTCCCAGCCAACGACGCAGCATGTGCATGAGACGGCTACCCTTGGCATAGACGATCGCCCCATCAAAGAGAGTATTGATTTCATCAGGGTGCTTGACCTCTACATGGACCGACTGAACGCCATCTGTCGCGTCACGCTTGAGAGCATAAGGAGCTCCACTGGTCTGGAAATCTTCAAAAATCTTCCAGCTAGGCTCAATCGCATCAACTGAGACATACTCCATCATATTGGCAAAGCTTTCATTGAGCCAAAGGTCATCCCACCACTTCATGGTCACTAGATTTCCGAACCATTGGTGGGCTAGTTCGTGTGCAACAACCAAGGCAACTGTCTGACGGCTCAGAGCTGTTGAATTTTCATCCACCAGCAGATAAATTTCCCGATAGGTCACCAAGCCCCAGTTTTCCATAGCCCCAGCAGAAAAATCTGGCAGGGCCACGTGAAGTGACTGAGGAATAGGATACTTGACTCCGTAGTATTCTTCGTAAAATTCAATACAGCGAACCGCAATGTCCAAAGCAAACTCTAGATTGCTCTCTGGGTGGGCCTTGGTCGCATAAACTCCTACCAAAGTTCCATTCTTGGTTTTAGCAGTAATTCCTTGCATATCACCTGCAGCAAAAGCCAAGAGATAGGAAGACATACGTGGAGTCGTTTCAAACTTCCAAACGCCAGTCGCCTTGCGGTTTTCAACATCAATTTCCGGCATATTAGACAGGGCCAATTCACCCTCTGCTTGGTCAAATTTCAAAGCCAAATCAAAAGTTGCCTTAGCCTCTGGCTCATCTACACTCGGAAAGGCTTCGCGGGCAAAGTGACTCTCAAACTGCGTAGAAATGATTTCTTTTTTCACACCATCTACCGTGTAGTAAGATGTGTAAATCCCCGTCATATTGTCCGTAATCTTACCAGTATAAGTTATTGTCACCACTACAGGACCAGCTGCTTCCAGCTCAATATAAAGAGCTTCATTGTCCTTATCAAGAGTGAAAGGACGAGCTTGGCCAGCCACCTCTACAGCTTCAACTGTCAAATCTTTTTGATGTAGGGAAATCTTACTCGTCTTAGCTTCCCCAGTAATGGTTACCTTGCCTGAAAAAGTCTTGTCGGCACGATTCAGATCCAAAAAAAGATCATAGTGCTCAGGAACAAAAGTTTCAATAAAATGTTTAACTGCTTGCATCAGCTTCTCCTCATCTAACGAACAACGTAGCAAGATTAATCTGCTCCCCTTGTTCGCTTATAATCTGTTATTATTGTATCATATTTAGAAGATTTCGTTGCAGAATAAATGCAAACAAAAAGACAGGGGAATAACCTGTCCGTTTGGTTTATGATAATAGAAGAAAGGTTCCCATTCAAATAGCTAGGAAAACTATCACATTCCCCAGTTAGTGCCACATCATCCTTCCTCTTTACTTAGCTTAACATTGTAAATGATTTCAGCTTCTGGGGTTCCTTTTCCATCCTTAACAACATCCTTTAACTGACCATCTTCTACTAATAATTCAATATTCAAATCAGTTCCCTTAGCCCTTGTAAGCTTTGCTTCGTCTGGCAAATGTTTTTCATTTGAAACATCAATCTCATTACCGTGTGAGTCCATTAATTCTATAACATCATTTCCTGCACCATCAAAATCAAGAAATATATGAGTAACTAAACCATAGCTATTAGGTGTGTAGTTCTCTATTGTTGTTCCTAATGTTGCTTTATTCCCATATTTATCATAAATCGTCGGACGTACATAGGCATTTAGCATAGAACCACCACTATCCCCTTCAATATAAATCGGAGAAAATTCAATCTTCTCAATACCTTTATAGTGTTCTTTGAAATAGGTCCCATATTGTTCTTCTAAGAGTCGAAAACCTCGCTGATAGAGCTTGGTTGTTTTGAGGCTAAAGTTAGGTTTGGTTAGTTTGTTGTATATATAGATTCCGCCTGAACCTAACATGACCAAAACAGTAATCATTATAAGGATTTTTTTCTTCATAAACATTCTCCATTTTTTGCTCATATAAAAAAACAATTTTTGACGCTACTTCCGTAGTATAACATAGTTAGTTGTAAGTTAAAACACAAAATAGAATGCTAATCATACTTGAGATTATACAAAAAAGACACGAAACAAATCGCATCTTTTGATCATCACAACTCAATAATTTTACCTGTTTCAAAGTAAACAACCCATTCACAGATATTCTTGGCATAATCGCCGATTCGTTCCAGATAAGAAATAACTTGGAAATAATCGCGGCCAGTTACAATCAGCTCTGGATTTTGTTTGATTTCCTCTGTAGCAAGATCGCGAATATCATCAAAGTATTGGTTGATTTTCTCATCCATAGCTGCTACAGCATAGGCTTGGTCTACATTTCCATTGAGGTAGACGTTCAGAGTTTCTTCGACGAAATTCTTAACATCGCGCCCCATCTTGCTGATGGCATCTTCTACAGACTCGATGCGGACCTCTCCCTTCATCCGAACAGTCGCTTTGGCGATCGATACGGCGTGGTCACCCATCCGTTCCAAGTCACTGCTGGCCTTCAGCACGGTGATAACGGTCCGCAAATCCTGAGACACAGGCTGCTGCAGGGCGATAATTTCTAGAGATTTCTTCTCCAGTTTCACCTCGTATTCATTGACTTCAGCATCGTCTTCAATGACCTGACGAGCCAGTTCACGGTCATGCGTAACAAAGGCACGCACCGTCCGATTAATCTGCGATAGGACTTCATTTCCCATCGCGTAGAATTGATTATGAAGTTTTTCTAAATCTTCTTCAAATTGTACTCTAAGCATAAGATTCCTTTCTGTTATCCGAATTTACCGGTAATATAGTCTTCGGTCTCTTTGTGGGCTGGATTGAGGAACATCTTCTTGGTTTCATTAAATTCAATCAAGTCTCCGCCAAGGAAGAAGCCGGTCTTTTCAGAAATCCGAGACGCCTGCTGCATGGAGCGAGTGACCAAAAGCATGGTATATTTGTCTTTCAGGCTGTAGAGGGTTTCCTCGATTTTCCCAGCCGAGATTGGATCCAAGGCTGATGTCGGCTCGTCCAAGAGAATGATCTTAGGACTAGTAGCTAGCACGCGAGCCACACAAACCCGTTGCTGCTGACCACCAGAAAGACCGATAGCGGAATCATGCAAACGGTCCTTGACCTCGTCCCAGATAGAAGCACCAATAAGGGAGCGCTCTACTGCTTCGTCTAAAACTGCCTTGTCCTTAACACCATTAATCCGAAGTCCATAGACCACATTTTCATAGATGGTCATAGGGAAAGGATTGGGCTGCTGGAAGACCATTCCGATTTCCTTGCGAAGCTCTACCGTATCTGTCCTCGGGCCATAGATATTGTGACTGTTATAAATGACCGTTCCTGTAGTTGTTACTTCTGGATTCAGGTCGCCCATTCGGTTGATAGCCTTAAGCAAGGTTGACTTACCTGAGCCTGACGGTCCAATCAAAGCCGTAATCTCATTTGGCATGAAATCAAGTGAAACGCTATTAAGGGCTTTCTTTTTATTATAATAAACCGACAAGTCCTTGACTTGCAAAATAGGTTCTGTCATACGTTTTTCCTTCATTTTATTTTACATTCAACCAAAGACTAAGCTTGTTGAATCGTGATGAATACGGACGGCAGCTTAACCAAAGTGGCCTGAAACATAGTCATTAGTGGACTGAAGCTTGGCATTTTGGAAAATATTGGCCGTCTTATCATACTCAATCAAGTCGCCCAGATAGAAGAATCCAGTGTAGTCACTAGCACGGGCAGCCTGCTGCATATTGTGGGTCACAATGATAATGGTATAGTTATTCTTAAGTTCGAACATGGTTTCTTCCAGCTGCATTGTCGCAATCGGATCCAAGGCTGACGCTGGCTCATCCATGAGCAGAATGTTTGGTTTGACTGAGATAGCACGGGCAATGCAGAGCCGCTGCTGCTGACCGCCAGAGAGGGTCAGGGCTGACTTGTGCAAGTCATCTTTGACCTGATCCCAAAGAGCTGCTTGCTTAAGCGAAGTCTCCACAATCTCATCCAAAACCTTTCTATCTCTGACACCAGCCCGTTCATGAGCAAAGGTAATATTTCGATAGATGGACTTGGCAAAAGGATTTGGCCGTTGGAAAACCATGCCAATATGCTTACGCATTTCATAAACATTGATTTCAGGGCGGTTGACATCAATCCCCTCATAGAGGATCTCTCCAGTCACATTGGCAATATCAATGGTATCGTTCATGCGGTTGAGGCTGCGAAGATAGGTTGATTTACCTGATCCTGACGGGCCAATCAAAGCAGTGATTTTGTTTTTTTCAAACTGCATATCAATGCCCTTGATGGATTCCTTTTTACCGTAGTAAACATGCAAATCCTTGGTCGACAGGGCTACCTTTTCTTCAGGAAAAGTAATGATATGTTTTTCATTCCAATTATATTCTGTCATTTCTTCTCCTTTAAGCAGAGGTTAATTTCTTATGCAGATAGCTGCCCAGTTTGCGGGCTCCCAGATTGAAAATCAAAATGAAGATCAGGAGAACTGCTGCTGAACCAGCAGAAACAGCCGTTCCATCAGGAATTGTTCCCTCGCTGTTGACCTTCCAGATATGGACAGCCAAGGTCTCAGCCTGACGGAAGATAGAGATAGGACTGGTGACACTGAAAATATTCCAGTTGGACCAATCAAGAGCCGGAGCTGACTGACCTGCTGTATAAATCAAGGCTGCTGCTTCACCAAAGATACGACCGGAAGCCAGTACAATCCCTGTCACAATACTAGGCAAAGCTTCTGGTATGACCACATGCAGGACCGTTTCCCAGCGGGAAATTCCCAAGGCCAAACCAGCTTCACGCTGGGTATGATGGACATGGCGCAGACTGTCTTCGACGTTCCGCGTCATCTGAGGCAGATTAAAGACGGTCAGAGCCAAGGCACCAGAAATGATTGAGAAGCCATACTCAAACTGGACAACAAAGATCAAATAACCAAAAAGTCCGACTACTACCGAAGGCAGTGAAGACAGAATTTCAATACAGGTACGGACAAAGTTGGTCACTGGGCCTTTCTTAGCATACTCTGACAGATAAACCCCAGCCCCCATAGAAAGAGGCACAGAGATAATCAGAGTAATCACCAGCAGGAAGAAGGAATTGTATAGCTGAATCCCAATACCACCGCCAGCTTGGTAAGAAGAGGATTTCCCTGTCAAGAAAGACCAGGAAACATGAGGCAGACCTCTAACTAAGATATAGAGGATGAGAGAGGCAAGGATGGCAACAATGATACTCGCTATTGTGTAGAGAACACCAGTCGCCAATTTATCTAATTTCTTAGCGTGCATAGTTTTTCTTACCTCTTTCTTTTGTAATTAGTTTAATCACACTGTTAAAGGCTAAGCTCATCATCAAGAGCACCAGAGCCAGAGACCAGAGAACGTTATTGTCCACTGTTCCCATAACGGTATTTCCTATTCCCATGGTCAAGACAGAGGTCAGTGTAGCTGCTGGTGTTGTCAAAGAAGTTGGAATCACCGCAGAGTTACCAACGACCATCTGAATAGCCAAGGCTTCACCGAAGGCACGCGCCATTCCAAAGACCACAGCTGTAAAGATACCTGAGCGAGCAGCCTTGAGTGTTACCCGCCAAATGGTCTGCCAGCGCGTTGCGCCCATAGCCAGACTTGCTTCACGGTAGTGGCGTGGCACAGCACGAAGACTGTCCGTCGTCATAAAGGTTACTGTCGGCAAAATCATAACAAAGAGCACAAAAATACCAGACAAAATACCAAAACCAGTACCTCCAAAGACTGTACGGACAAAAGGAACTACGATTTGCAGACCGATAAATCCATAAACAACAGACGGAATACCAACTAAAAGTTCAATCGCAGGTTGCAGTATCTTTGCTCCTTTTGGAGAAACCTCTGTCATAAAGACTGCTGCTCCAATCGCAAAGGGAGTTGCTATCAGGGCTGACAGAATGGTAACGATAAAAGAGCCTAAAATCATTGGCAGGGCACCGAATTCCTTACCAGAAGGATTCCAGACACCACCAAAAAGAAAATCAAAAACATTAACGCCGTTGACAAAGAAAGTAGATAGGCCTTTCTGAGCAACGAAGATTAGAATCATAGCCACAATAACCACAATCAGTGACAGACAGGCAAAAGTCAGATAGCGACCAAACTTCTCCAAGCGAGAATTTTTAGAAGGTGATAACAACTTTTTGGTTAATTCCTCATTTTTCATTTTGAATCTCCTTCTATTGCTGTGACATTCCCATCAGCGTCCTTGCTGACTTTCATATCGTTGATTGAGATATAGCCCATGCTGGTAACAACGCCTTTTTGAACATCATCTGACAGCATATAGTCCAAAAACTCAGCAGCCAGACCGGTCGGCTTGCCCAGTGTATACATATGCTCATAAGACCAGAGCGACCAGTTATTGGTAGCAACATTTTCTGCTGTTGGTTCGTAGTTATTGAGTTTCAAGGTTTTAACAGACTCGTCAACATAGGCAAAGGCCAGGTAAGAAATCGCACCAGGAGTTTGCGAAACGATATTTTTGACCATACCGTTGGAATCCTGCTCCTGACTCTGCACAGCTGATTTCCCATCCATGATGACGCTGTCAAAGGTTGCGCGGGACCCAGAGCTAGCCGCACGATTGATAATTGAAATCTCCAAGTCCTTACCGCCCAGTTCTTTCCAGTTGGTGATTTCACCAGTGAAAATTTTCTGCAGCTGTTCGGACGTTAGATTATCCACGTCAACTTCTTTATTGACAATCACAGCAATCCCAGCCACGGCGACCTTATGGTCCACCAAGTCAGACGCTTTGATTCCTTCCTTCTCTTCAGCGAAAACATCCGAGTTCCCGATTTCAACAGCTCCTGACTGCACTTGAGACAGACCTGTACCAGATCCACCACCCTGAACATTGACTGTTTTACCGATGTTGTTAGAGCCAAAGTCATCAGCTGCCGCTTCAACTAAAGGCTGCAAAGCAGTTGACCCTACTGCTGTCATAGATTCACCACGGTCAATCCAAGATGAGCAAGCTGATAAGGTGAGTCCTAAGCCCAGAGCTGTCAGCGCTAAAGCAAATTTTTTCAATTTGTTCAAAAGATTTCTCCTTTAATAAAATCAAGAGGATGGGAAGTATCTTTAGTATTCTTACTTAGCAGAAAGAAGCTTTTTTTCAATACATTCACATCTTCAACTATATCATATAATACCAGCTTTTCCTAATATTTTATCTAAATCTCAGGCCTTTTGGAAAATAATTTTTCAGGGTTTTTCCAGTGACTTTTGCAAAGCCCAGGCCGTTCCCGCCAAGGACTATTTGGTACCAGCCGTTTGGCTTCGTTTCTGCCAGTTCAATCGTCTCGCCTGCAGCATATTTCTTGAAGTCCTGATTATTGATTTCAACTCGATTCAGAACTTCGCTGGGCTTCATAGCCAAGCCTAGGGCAAAGCTAGGCTCAAAGCGATTCTTCTTAAACGTTCCTAGATGCAAACCATTACGAGCAATCTTTAGCTTGGACAGGTCTGGCAATCCAGCTGGCAACAAATAAAGATTGTCCCCAAAGGTCTGAAGCTCTCCAGTCAAGACTGTTTTTAGATGCTTGCTCTCAAAATCCTGCCAGAGTTTTCTTTGCTCGCTCGACAAACGATGCTTAGCTGATTTAATCTTCTTGCAGCTATTCTCATCCGTAAAGCGAAAATGGGCTGCAAACTGACCTTCTCCTTTGAAGCGATGTGGATACATCCGAGCTGTCTCAGGAAAGCCAATTCCTTCAGTCATCCCGTTTATCTTAGGAATATCAATCAGTTCAAGTGGAAATTCTTCCAGTAACCAAGCAACGACGTTTTCATTTTCTTCAGGAGCCCAAGTACAGGTCGAATAAACCAGACGACCGTCCTTGGCAAGCATGCTCATAGCAGCTGTTAAAATTTCTCGCTGGAGCTGGGCGCATTGGGCTGGATAATCCAGCGTCCAATACTGGGTAGCATCCGGCTGCTTACGAAACATGCCCTCGCCCGAACAAGGGGCATCTAAAACAATCAAATCAAAATAACCTTCAAAGACCTGAGCCAACCGCTCAGCAGATTCATTGGTAACAACCACATTTCTAGCACCATAGCGCTCAATGTTCTCAACTAAGATTTTAGAGCGTTTACTGTTGATTTCATTGGAGACCAGCAGGCCCGTATTATCTAAAAAAGATAAAAGATGAGTTGACTTGCCACCTGGTGCTGCAGCTAAATCTAGGACCTTCATCCCCTTAGATGGCGCTGCTATCTGGGCTACCATTTGAGCTGCTGGCTCCTGCGAATAAACCAGACCAGTCACATGCTCAGCAGACTTGCCAGACACCTTGCCATAAAAGCCCCAGTCTGTCTGAGGAATGGCATCTGAGAAATTCTGCTGGCCTTCTTTTAAAGGATTGCTGCGAAAGGCCGAAATCGGCTCCTCGTCAAAAGTCGCAAAAAAGTCCGCCGCTTCTGCACCTAAAATCTGCTCATATTTTTCTTTAAAACCTTTAGGAAAGTCCATCTACTGCTTCCCCTTTTCTAAATAAGGCTTCAGAGCTGATAGTTTGCACTTAGGTGCCATCATGACAGGTTGCCGAGTCTGGAAATTTAGCTGACTGCCATCCAAGGTCTGAACGATAAAGCCTAGCTTCTCCGCCATAATCGAAGCCGCCGCATAATCCCAAGGCCAGTTGTAGGAGAAATAAGCCAAGAGGCCACCAGAAAGCACCTTGCTGAAGCTGATCCCAGCACTGCCATAAACCCGAACCCCTAAACACTCCCGAGCCAAGTCTGCCAAGCCCCAATCATTGGCTTGCAGCATACCGGCATTGGAAGCCATGAGAAAGTCTTGAAAAGGCCGATCCTCAAAAGCAGGAAGTTTCCGGTCGTTACAATAGACGTCAAAGTCTCCACCGCCATGATAGAGCTGGTCTTTGGTCACATCATAGATCAAGCCAAAACGACCAATGCCCTTTTCAAAATAGGCAATCATAACAGCAAAATCAGCCTTCTGAGTGATAAAGTTGGTGGTTCCGTCAATCGGATCAATCACCCAGACATTGCCATCAGTAATATCGTGTCGGAGTCCATTTTCCTCCGCTAAAATAGCATCCTGTGGATAGCGGGCTAGAATCTTAGCCACCAAATCATCTTGAACCCTCCGGTCCATCTGGGTGACCAAGTCAGTGGCACTGGTCTTTTTACTCACATCCAAATCATCATAGAGATGTTCCCTCAAAAAAGCACCAGCTTGGTAGATGATTTCTTTAGCAAAATGAAATTTATTTTCCAAGAGAAATGCTTCCTTTACCTTTACTTTTTGCCTCTTGAACAGCACGATAAAGCGAATAACCGCTGACGTTTTCGAACTCACGGCCGATTCGCTTCTCTTGGCCCTTGCTCGGAACAACTTGCTTGAAAGTCGCATAGGACTTCAAGAGCTTGTCCGCTTGGACTTTCTGTTCATAAGCTGCTTCTACATCATTAAAAAAAGAGAGCACCGAAGCAAGCTCTTCAGTGCTCCACGATAAATCTAGTGGGTAACTATAATTTTTGTTCATCTTTACTGAATATCTGCCCGCATAGTTGCGGATCTTAACTCTTCCTTACGATAACTACGAGGCAGGAAAGCACGAATTTCATCCTCGTTAAAGCCGATTTGCATCCGTTTGCCGTCTAAAATAATTGGGCGTCGCAAAAGACTGGGATTTTCCTCAATCAACTGAATCAAGGTTGAAATGGACAAATCCTCCACATCCAAATCTAATTTCTGAAAAATTTTTGAGCGAGTTGAAATAATGTCGTCTGTACCGTTCTCTGTCAGAGAAAGAATGTGTTGCAATTCGGGAGCTGACAGAGGACTCGTCATGATATTATGTTCCTGAAAGGGCACTTCATGATTTAGCAGCCAAGCACGCGCCTTACGGCAAGAAGTACAACTCGGCGATAAAAATAATGTAATCATGCGTTTCTCTTCTAATTCTGTATAATAACTACCTCTATTATACTAAATTTTATTTGGCTTGACTATATTTTTTTGAAAATTACTGCCGAATGTCATGAAAATATAAATTTTTCAACTATTTCGATAAGCAGTCCAACTTCTAGCGATCCGTTCATCGCTCTGCAGCTGAGCAATCAAGCTGTCAATACCATCAAACTTAACCATCTCGCGAATCTTATCCAGCCAGAAAATCCGAATGGTATCGCCATAGATGTCCTGAGAAAAATCAAATATATTAACCTCAAAACGGAGCTCATCCCCGTCAAAAGTTACATTTTTCCCAACACTAGCCATACCGCGATAGCGCTGACCATTGTGCTCAACATCCGCGACATAAACGCCATCTCCTGGAAGAAGGACTCGATCCAAGGGAGCTAGATTGGCTGTTGGATAGCCAATCGTCCGTCCTCTGGCATTGCCATGAACCACGATACCGCGAGTGGACAAAGGATAGCCCAGCAATTCTTGAGTTTTCAGCATATCTCCAGCTGCAATCGTCTCCCGAATCCGAGTGGAAGAAATCTTCCGATTATCCAGATTAACCGAAGGAACGATAACAATCTTACCGTTAAAATAATCTCTCAGCTCATGTGACTCTTTGCGGTCTGAGCCAAAATGATAGTCAAAGCCAGCTACCACAGCCTTGGCGCGCAAACGAGACACATATTTCTCAAAAAAGTCTCGAGCTGTATTGCCCGCAAAATGGCTAGTAAAATCAATCAGGTAAAGATAGTCAACACCTAGACTTTCCAGCTGCGCCATCCGGTCCTCAGGACTAGCCAGATGCAGCATGAGAACAGGCTGGTAGCGGACAAAGGATAGCTTAGGAGACTCTGGGAAGGTTAGTACTGCAATCTTGAGACCTTGCTCCGTTGCAATCTCTCTCGCTTTCTCAAAGAGTGCCTGATGCCCCTTATGCAGTCCATCGAAATAGCCTAGAACAAGGACCGTATCTTCTGTCTGATCAATCCCTTTTTCATCTATAATTCTCTTGGTTATCATCATTCCTCTATTTTACTACGCATTTGCTATTTTTACAATATCCGTTCCGTGCTAAACTGCAAAATATTCAAAAAGATTTGACTGCTCTAGTCAGGGCGTTTGTCAAAATCGAAAAAAAGCAAAACAAAAGGACAGCAGTTGTGCAGTTGCTGTCCTTTTGTGAGGTTTAATGAAATTATTATAACATGCAAGCGCACATTTCATATTACAAAAGAGTAACAATCTTTTGACAATTCTACTGCGGATATTAAAGGAAGACCTTGCGGGGCTTGTAGGCTGCTTCCCGCTTTTCCAAAATGGCTACTAACTTCTCCTTATAAAAGCCAGCTAGATCCGCTTCTTCTGACATCAAGCTGATAAAACGACCGTTTCTCACATCCTCAACCTGCTCGTCTGAGAGCTCAACCGTCACTAAATCTCCGATTCCTAATTCGAGTGGTTGGAGGAAGGAAAAATCATCTACTGCTACTCGCTCTGCTATTTCATCCAGAGTCAAGGCATCATCTAAGCTCATACCTGCCGAGGAAGTCCGTGTCAGCTGGGACATGTGACTGGCAAAGCCAAGCTTAGCTCCCAAATCAACAGACAGGGTTCGGACATAGGTCCCCTTGCTGCACTTGACTCGAAAACGAAAGCGGGCTTGCTCATCTTCATAGGAAATCGGACTGGTGCGCTCGAAACTATAGATGGTCACCTGCCGCTCTGGCCGCTCCACTTCTTGACCCGCTCTAGCATACTCATAAAGCTTGCGGCCATTGACCTTGACTGCAGAGTACATGGGCGGAATCTGGCGAATCTCACCAGTCATGGACTCCATCGCTTCATCGATAAGGGCTTCTTCTAAAAGCTCTGTCACTGGCGTCCGCTCTAAGATGTCTCCGCTGGCATCCTCTGTCGTCGTTGAGCAGCCTAGAGTAATCTCCCCCTCGTAGACCTTGCCTTCCTCCTGCATAAACTCGACCAAGCGCGTCGCCTTGCCCACAGCAATCGGAAGCACCCCTACTACATCTGGATCCAAGGTTCCCCCATGACCGATTTTCTTGGTTTTTAAAATTTTGCGCAGCTTAAATACCGCATCATGCGAGGTCATGCCCGCTTCTTTTCTTAGGTTGATAATTCCGTTCATTGATTAACTTTCTAAAAATACTAAAACTCTTTTTTGGAAATCCTTATGCTTTTCATAGAGTGCGTGGCCACAGTCTGGCAAAATAGTGAGCTGGCTATCTTTGATATGGTGATGAAATTCGAGCGAAGCTTCTACACCTAGAACGTCATCTTCTTCTGCTCCGATGACTAGTGTAGGACAGTTGATCTTTTCCAGAACTGCCAGACTATTATGTCTCAAGCAAGATATGGCCTGAACAGCAATCCGCTGTTTATCTTTAATGCGACCTAAGATTCCCATTATTCGATAAAGGTATTTAAACTTTCCAAAGGATTTAGGCGTATAAGAGTGACTTGCAATATCCAACATCAGTTCCTTATAGGATCAAGTCTGACTCAACTCAAGCCAGCGAGTAATCCGCTCCCTACCAAGATTATTCAGTTTCGCAGTAGTAACTGTCAAAATCAATTTTTCAACTCTTTCTGGGAAATCTGATGCCAACCATTGGGCAATCATACCGCCTTGGGAAATTCCTAGGACAGCTACCGTTTTCAAACCTAAAACATCCAATGCTTCAGCTATATCAGTCGCCATATCTCGTGTTGTATAATTTTCTGGCAACTCATTGATTCTGCTAAAAACATACACTTGATATGCTGTTGCGAATTCCCTATAAGCTAGGGCAAGCATTTGCACCATTCCCTTGACAGTCGCCAAACCATCCCCTAGACCTGGAATGATGAGCAGAGGTTTCTTACCTTTTCCAAAGGTCACATAGTCCATGCTCTTATTGTTAAAATATAAGGTTTTTCCTTTTGTTGAAGACATTACTTCGTTGCCCTTACTATTTTATCATGTTTATTCATGTTGACTTTTTAAATGCAGAGCAAAGCCGGCAGTCACTTTTTCAAATCCAACCGCCTGATAAAACTGATGTGCAGCATTTCGTTCAGCAGTTAATCCACTATTTAGAGCCAGTGCCTTAACTCCTTCTTTTACCGCTTGTTTTTTTAATTCATCGATTAGCCTACTAGCAATTCCTTGTCGTCTTGCTTCTTTTGCAACTGACAAAGCCAAAATACGATAGTAAGATCCATCTGCTTCAAAAAAGAAGAGCTTTGCATAACCTAAGAAACCTAAAATTTCTCCGTTTCTTTCAGCTAAAAGACAGCCATAATGCGGCTGAGAAAGAAGCGTTTCTAAACGTCGAGCCAGCTTAGAAGCGGTCGTTGGATAGCCCAAGTCTTCGTATAAAGACAGTAAGGCTTCAGCATCTTTAATGGTTGCTTTTCGTATCTGCATAGGATCCTCCTAGTCTCCTTTCAAAGCTTCAAACTTAGCTTTCATGGTAGGATTTTTGCGTGTCAGTTTTTTGACAGAGACGTCGTCCAGTTTGTTGTTTGCCAAGCGCAGCTGGTTTTCAGAGGTCGTCAGGAATTTCTTGATTTCTTCCATCCGGCGAATTGCCTTGTCAATCTCTTCGATTGCTTTGCCAAAGTTGGTCGAAGCAGACTGATAGTTCTTGGCGAAAGCTACTTTAAAGGCATCCAAATCTTCCTCAAAATGCGTAATATCAATGTTCTGCTCCCTAACCAAGGCCAGTTCCTGCTTGTACTGGAGCGAGTTAAGCGCAGCATTACGCAGGAGGGTAATCATGGGCAGAAAGAACTGAGGCCGGATAACATACATCTTCTCATAGGCATAGGACACATCGACAATACCCGAATTGTAGAGCTCGCTGTCAGCCTCAAGAAGTGTCACCAGAATAGCATACTCACAGCCTTTCTCCCGCCGGTCCTTATCCAGCTCTTTGAAGAAATGCTCGTTTTTCTTCTTGGTCGCTGTCTCATCGCCTTCATTTTTCATCTCAAACATGATGGAGAGGATTTCTACACCATTTTCATCCACCTCACGGTAAATGTAGTCACCCTTGCTGCCTGTTCTAGCGTCATTGTCCTTGCCAAACTCCGCTCGTGGAAACATGGCCATACGGTTCTTGTTAAACTCGTACTCGCAGTGCTGTTCCAAACTCTCACCAATCATCTTAGTAGACTGCTTGGCTTTGAAATCCTTGTAGAACTCTATGGTCTCATCTTTCTGCCGCAGCTCTACCTCATAGCGCTCTTTGAGCGAGGTCTGAGCCAGCACTGCTTCCTTTTCTTGCAAGACTAGCTGATTCTTAACCTCGTCTCGCTCTTTTTCCAGCGCAGACAAGGTCTTTTGAAGTTGATTTTCATGCTCCAAACGCAGAGTTGTCAGCTGACTTTCCAATTGCTGAACTTCCTTATCCTTCTCCTGCAATTGAAGACTAGCTGCCTGCTCCACCTCTTTCTTTGCCAATTCCTGCTGGGTCTCAAACTGAGCAATTTGACTTTGAAGATTGCTAATTTCCTGCTCTTTCTGCGATAGGAGAGCTTGTTGGGCATTCTGGGATTTTTGCTCTGCTAAAGCCAGCTCCTGCTCAATCCGAGCATGAATCTCCTTGTCAAACTCCGCCGTCCGAACCTGCGACAAAAGCTCACTATATTGGCTCTCATTAACTGTAAAAACTTCCCCGCAGTTGGGGCATTTGATTTCGTTCATGGGGTACCTCTTCATCTAAAATTAAAATCTTTATTCCTTGTTTTTTTCAAGCTGATAGATTATATCGCTATCATTTATTCTTTGTTATTCTTTTTTCAATATTCTCCCAAATTCACTAATCTACTTCTCACGACTATGAACTATTATACCATTCTTGCCAATAAATGAAAAACAGCAAGCCAAGTGTCTTGCTGTTTCAGGTTATCACTCCCCCATCTCAATCCGCCAGCTGGCAGCAGTTTTTCTTTCTTGGATAAACTTACTGTAAATGCCTTGTTTAGCTAGTAAGTCTTGGTGTTTGCCTTGTTCGGCAATGCGGCCTTGATCCAGCACCAAAATCTGATCTGCATGCTCAACTGTCTTGAGTCGGTGGGCAATCATGATAATGGTCTTATCGCTAGTCAGAGCCTGAATAGCCTGCATGAGAGCTTCTTCGTTTTCTGGATCAACATTGGCTGTTGCTTCATCCAGAATGATGATAGGCGCATCCTTGATAATTGCCCGAGCAATGGAAATGCGCTGGCGCTCACCTCCAGAAAGACTGGCACCTCCTTCACCTATCTTGGTATCATAGCCATCAGGCAGCGAGAGAATAAAGTCATGACAGGCCGCTTTCTTGGCAGCCTCTATTACTTCTTCCTGACTGGCCTCCGGCTTGCCAAAACGAATGTTATTGGCAATGGTATCCTCAAAGAGATAGACGCTTTGAAAGACAAAGCTGAAATTACGAATCAGGCTGTCATAGCTGTATTCCCTAACATCATGCCCGTCTAGACTAATACTTCCCTGGTCCACATCCCAGAAGCGGGCAATGAGGTTGCAAAGCGTTGTTTTGCCTGATCCAGATGGTCCGACCAAGGCAGTTGTCGTTTTTTCTGGAATGGTGAGGGAAACCCGGTCAATGATTTTCTTATTTCCATAAGAGAAGCTAACATCTCTCAGCTCAATCCTGCTGCTCTTAGGCTCAATATCCTGACCTCTGATGTCCATCGGCTGGATAGCCAAGACTTGATTGACCATATCAACCGACAGATCAACAATACGCAGGAGAGAAGAGAAAGAGCCAACGCCGTCTAGATTTTCATAAATCATAAAACCACTGACAATCATCATAATGGTTACCAGCAGCTCCATACTGCCATTGAGATAAAAGTAGATAGAGAAAAGCCCCATAAAGAGACCCGTCAGCTTGGTCACCATGCCCTGGAGGGCAATGTAAGGTGAGGTCACGAGTGTCATTTTGGTATCTAGCCGACTCTTGCCTTCAATAGCCTTGGACAGCTTCTTGGCAGAACGGTTGACCAGATTATAGTTCTTTACTTCAGCAATTCCTTGGCTGTACTCCAAAACAACGGCTACTAGGTCCATATCCGCCTGATACTTGTCATCAGAAACCTTGCCAACTTGCCAACGCATGAGGGTATTGGGCAGGAGAAAGAGGACAAGACCCACCAAGAGAACCAGTCCAACCCGCCAGTCATAGAGAAAGACCAAAATAGTGATGAGACCAGTCGTCAGAAAGCCCTGCACAGTCATCATAACCACTCGCGTAGCTACATCAGACAACCCTTCCAGCGTATTAGTCGTAACACTGGTAATCTTGCCCAAGCTATTTTGATTAAAGTAACCCATGGGCAGATAGCGCATGTGCTCGGCAATTTCAATCCGCTTCTGAGCACAGGTATGATAGCCCGCTTCCGTCTGCAGCATGGTGGTTTTCAGGGTAATCCAGACGTTTAGCACAGTGGATACAAGCATGATAGCCAGAGCCAGCCAGAAAGTCTTCATAGAGAGATTCTTCTCAATCAGTCCCATAACGACTAGGCCGATTGCTGGAATACGCAGAGCGATGATAAAGGACTTGATGACGCCCAGATAAATGGATTGATAAAATTTCCTACGGTCCTCAGCCGTACAGAAATCAAAGAATTTCTTCAGTATATTAATCATGAGTCAGCCCTCCTTCCATCTCACCACTATCCCTGGTAGCAATATGGGCCTGCCACATAGAAGCATAAAGCGGACTGGTTGCCAGCAATTCTTCATGTCGTCCTCTAGCTTCAATCCGACCATCATTGACCAGGACTATCTGGTCTGCACTCATAATAGTAGACAGCCTGTGGGCAATGACAATCAAGGTCCGTCCCTCAATCAGACGAGCTAGACTGGACTGAATCCGTGCTTCATTTTCCGGATCTGTATAAGCAGTCGCTTCATCCAAGATAAGAATCGGCGCATCCTTAAGCATGGCACGGGCGATGGCAATCCGCTGGCGCTCACCACCAGATAGATGCCCGCCGCCAGATCCGACCTGCGTCTCAAAGCCGTTTTCTAAGTTCATGATAAAGTCATAACAGCCACAGCGACGGGCAATTTCGATGACCTCTTCATCAGAAGCTGCTGGATTTCCCATCCGGATATTTTCCATAATAGTCTCATCAAAGAGATAGTTATCCTGGGTCACGTAAGCAATCTGCCGACTGTAATAATCTAGCGGAAGCTGGCGAATGTCCAAGCCACCATAGGTAAGCTGACCAGAACTGACATCCCAGAAAGAAGCTAGAAGCTTGGCAATTGTAGACTTACCCGAGCCTGATGGGCCGACTAAAGCATTGATGCTGCCAACCTTAATATCTAGCGAAATGTCGTGCAGTACTTCCTCTTCATCTGTATAGCCAAAGCTGACATCCGTCATGACCAGATCCCTTCCTTTTGGAAGTTCTCTCAGCTCCTGAGGCCTTTTCGAATCAGGCTTTTCCAAAATATCAATGACTTGGCCAAAAATAGTGCCGATTTTCCGTAAATCATCCATGTAACTAGCCACTAAAATCAGAGGAGTCAGAAGACTGAGCGAAAGAATAATCATTAGAATGAAATTGCCGGCAGTCAAACTACCTTGCAGATAGAAATAACAGCCAGCCGGCAGCAGAAAGAGCAAGCCTGATGGCAGAAAAGCAGTCACAATGCCCATCTCTAGATTAAATTTGCGCATCCACTCAATAAAGCAGTCTGCTCCTTCTCTAGCAGCCGTGACAAACTTATCGTAAGAAAATTTTTCCTTGCCAAAAACCTTGATGACTTCAATCCCATTGATGTATTCCACCGCTGTATCATTGAGCTTTTTGGTCTTGACCAGAGTATTTTGATAGTCCGCTTCGCTATTGACAGCCATCCGCACATAGGCCAATACCACAATAGGAATAGTCAGGAGAGACAGCAAGGTCAGCCGCCAATCAATGACCAGCATGGCAATGAGGACAATAATCGGACCAAAAATCCCAGCGGTAAACTCTGGAATCAGGTGAGCCAAGGTCGTTTCAGTTGCATCCACTCGCTCAACGATAATGTTTTTATAACTGCCTGATGACTGACTAAGCACTGTACCTAGAGGCAGCCTAGCTAGCTTGTCTGTCAGGCGGCGCCGCATTTCCGCTAAAATCTTAAAAGTAGCCGTATGCGACAGCATGGTGGAAATACCATGGAAGCCCCAGTAGCCAATCCAGGCCAGACCTGCCCACGCTGACTGCTGCAGGTAGAAATCCCAGTTTTTATTGCCAGCCAAGAGCTGATTAATCATTCCACCAATAAAGAAATAAGGCAGAAATCCTGAAATCACAGAGGCAAAGGCAAAGATCAGACTGAGCATAAAATATATCTTATGAAGGGAAACAAAGTCCCAAATCCAAGCAAGAACAGATTTTTTCTTCATAGAATTTCCTTCTTTCTATCAAAAACCTAGCAAACCTCCCCAGTCAAACAAGTCCATGATGGAATGGCAAAATTCCAGCGCCTGCTCTTGGGGCCAGTCTTGAGCCAAGGGCTCAAATACAGCTGTGTAATAAGCTGTCATGCACGATCGCAGAAACTCGTGTTTGACCAAATGATTGATCTTCCCCTCTTTGTAAGCTAGCTCTAAATAGCGATAAGTCTCGTCTGCAGCCAAATGAGGCAGACGCATCCTAAAGTCCGCTTGCGAAGATCCCTGAGATTTAAAGAGCAAGAGCTGCATAATATCCTTATGTTCATAGAGAATCCGCATCAGGGACTGGAGATCCTCCAAGCGATGGGCCCACATATCAGACAGGTGTCCCTCTTCTAGGAAAGCATAGTCACGTCGCTTCTGCTCTTGTCCATACTGGTCTAAGGCTGTCAGAGTAGGCTCAAGCAGGGCAACAAAGAGACTGTCCTTACTCTCATAGCGCTTATAAAGAGCCCCAGTCGTCAAGCCAGCAGCGCGACAAATTCTCCGCAGTGAAGCATTCTGATAGCCATAAGCTAAGAACTCACTCCTCGCGCTTTCCAAGATTTTTTCGTTTAACTCATCTGTTTCTTTTTTCATGGTTTCAATTCGATAACACTGTTATCACCTTTCTTCTTTTATTATAAATTCTGACAATTTAACTGTCAAGGAAAAACAAAAGAGACCGCGAAATATTTTCATCGGTCTAGTTCTATTCCTTTTCCTCTTGTAAACATAGCAAAAGGAGCTTATTAACAAGCTCCTCTAGAATTTTAATTTTTATTAGGTGCATAAATCATGCCAGTACAGTCGAAATCTTCCTGTCGGCGAAAGCCGAGCTCTCGATAAAAAGCTAGATTTTTATCTGACTGCTCCGTTGCCAGTTGGATTTGGTAAACATCCTTAAATCTTCCCAACGTCTGCTGAAGAAGGCTCCGACCAATCCCCTGACGCTGGTAGTGTGGATACACCAGCAAATCCTGAATAAAGACAATGGTAAGCCCATCCCCGACCGCTCGGATCAAACCAACCAACCTGTCTTCGTCATAGGCCGCCATCACAAACAAGGACTGATGGAAGGCCTGCTCTAACTGCTGAGGTCGATTAGTGTAATTGCTCCAACCAACCGAATCATAGAGGTCTAGCACTGCCGCAAAATCCAGCTGTGGATTTGTTTTATAATGAATCATGGTCCTCTCCTTGTTTTTTCTCTGTTTGATTGCATAAACCATTCTAACGCTTTATCGAACTTGAGTCAGCACTCCGTCTTGCATCTCATAAACCTTATCAACCTCGTCCAGCAAGCGGGTATCATGAGTAATCATGACCACGCTCTTATGGAATTTCTGGGTCACCTCTTTGAGCAGATGGACCACGCGCTTAGCCCGCTCTGTATCCAGACTAGCTGTCGGCTCATCAGCCAAGATAATATCTGGGCTATTGTAAAGCGCTCTAGCGATAGCAGCTCTCTGCCGTTCTCCGCCGGACAATTCTTTCGGATACTGCTTGAGAGTTCCTTGTAGATCTAGCAGCTCAATCAGACTGTCTAGATTCGTCCTTTCCTTTTTAGATAAGCGATCAATCAGCTGGAACTGGTCCTCGATTTTCAAAAAAGGGATGAGATTGGAGGCCTGCAAAATAAAACCAAAATCATTGAAGCGCAGGGCTGCCCGTTCCTTTTCCTTGAGCTGGGAAGTATCTTTCCCATGCAGGAGAATTTGTCCTTTTGAGGGAGTCTGTAAATGGCCCAGCAAGGTCAGAAAGGTTGTTTTACCCGATCCTGACGGCCCAATAATAGCTACAAACTGCCCCGCTTCCAGTTGGAAATCAGTTGGTTTCAGGGCTTGAACCAGCGTATGCCCCTGACCATATTCTTTTGTAACCCCTTTTAGTTCTATGATTGACATTTACTCACCTCCGATTGCTGTGATAGGGTCAATTTTCAGAACCCGATGAATGGACAAGAGTCCGCCAGACAGTGACATGAAAATAATCAGAACAATCAATCCAGCATAAGCTCTCCAGTCACTGTAAAAAGGCATAGAAGCCGGCAAGACTAGCTGGGTTCCCAAAAGAGCCAAGACAGCTAAGCTGATTCCCAGAGTGGACAGGATGAAAATCTGCCAAAAAATAGAAGCAATAATCTTCCCACTGGCAATTCCTTGGGCGCGCATAATACCGTAAAGATGCGTCTTTTGGATGGTAATGATGTACATAAAAATTCCCAATACCAAAAATGTAATCAGAACCATGGCCCCAATCATAAAGGAAAAAGTCAGTACCTGAGGCTGATAACCAGGGATATTTTCTATAAAATCACTCATAGAGAGCTGACTAAGTCCTGCTTCTTCAATCTTCTGACCATCCTTGACCACAAGTGCGCTGATATTCTTAACCTGACTTGAGCCGTACTTTAATTCCCTGAAATCATCTAGAGCCATAAAAATTACAGGTTGCGTAAAGAAGCTATTATCCTCTGTGAAACCAACAACCTGATAGAGGCGCTCACTGCCATTAAGCTGAAGCTGGTCGCCTAGTTTCACACCTTTTTGCTGGAGACGCTTATCCGCAATAACTTCATAAGCATTCTCAGCAGGACGTCCCTCAATAATGTCAGGCGCCAGAAAACTATCCCAAGAGAGACCAAAAACCTGAGCATTGAGTTTATCAGTCCCATCTTCATAATTGGCCACTGCTGATGTTTGTCCCAAAGCAGCGATTGAGTCCCCTTGAAGCAGACGACTGTACTCCTCTTCCTTGAGAGTCGAAGCTATTAGATTCTTATTGGCGTACTCCGACAAGACGATCGACTCAGCCTGCCATTGGTCCAAAGCCAAGCGATTGAGCCTAGCCAAACCGACGGAAAGACTAGATAAAAAGAAAACCATATAGGTAATGAGAAAGACCACAGCAACCACTAAACGATAGCGTCCGCGACTGTAGACAATCTCTTTAAAAGCTAAAAACAAAGCTGTCCTCCTTTGAGATATTCGAGACTATTATACCATACAAGAAGCAAGCTGGAAAAACTATCCTGTCAATCCCCCTGCATATGCTCTCTGACAAAGCCCGCCAGACCGACAGCGGTCACCCTAGCATGAAAATCACTCATTTGCTGAGCCTTATAACGAGGATGAGCCAGCCAGTAAGTCAGGGTTCCCATAAAGGACGCGGCTTGATGATTCAGGAGCAAGTCCACCTCAACCTCCTCTAAATGTGGATCAGCCAAGGAAATACTCTGCCAGAAAATCTCCCTCAAAGCTTCCTGCAATCGCAGCAAACTAGTTGGACTGCCATTTGGCCCCAAAAGAATGGCTAAGTCTTCCAAGTAAGGCTCAAAAAAATGAAAAAGATTTTGTTTCTCATGGATAAAGTCTTTCACTTTAAAATCCTTTTCTAACTTGAACAAGCAGGCAGATTCTAGAGCCTCTTGATAATATGTCTGCAAATCACCTAGCAAGCGGTCTTCTATCTTCTCCAGCAGATCATATTTATCCAAATAATGCCGATAAAAAGTACTGCGATTGACCTCTGCTAAGTCAATCAGCTTACGAATACTGATGCTCTCAAAAGTCTGCTCTTTCATCAGCTGCAGCAAGCTAGTCTCTATCTGCTTTTCTGTCTTTCTTCTTTTTTTCTCATACATGCCATTCACCTCAAAATGCAACAGTCTCTCTAAAATTGATGCTTGTCTACCATCCAGCTCCCACTATATAATAAATATAAGCAGAAGGCAAGAACAGGAGGATTAAAAGATGAAGATTATGATCAATCAAAAGGAAGTCAGTCAAGAAAGAATTGAGCAATGGCGGAAGAAGAGAATCCATAAAGCAGCTAAGATACTTAATCTACAGCTGCCCAATACTGACAACACGGAGATTTTAGACCAAGCCCTACCGGAAGCAAAAATGAAGCTGACATACGAAGAGCTAATCCAGCAAATCGGAACCAAACTCAAATGGAGTCAATTTTTGATGAAATGGGCGGCCAAATGGTCCAAGAAACCACGAACAAGAGCTGTTGTAACGATTTTTGCAAGTGGACTGAGTGCCGCTTCTTTCAGTATTATGCTAGAAAAGTTGATGTTAGAAAAGACAAATGTTCATAAACGAGTCAATCTTGGTGCCTGTTCGGATCATTATGCCTTGCAGCCGCACGGCGGCATACTTGAAGTCATTGAGACAGCAGGAAACAGCCCGCTGCCGACACAGTTTTTCCTTGACCTTGGTGGTGAAGCTGAAATAGAGGAGCCTCGTGATGCGTCTTATCCCTTCCAAACTGTCGGTGCCGCCAGTCTAGCGAATGGTTGCAATATCGGTGGAATTCGCCATCAGTTTCGCGACACAGAAAAAGGCCTAGAAGCCCGATTCTGCGTCGAATTCCCCAGACTTTGTCCAGACAGCCTTATCAAAGAACACCAGCTCCACCTGGCCGCCGAATGGTCAAGATGGATAACTTGGTGCAAAGAGCATAAAGAATGAATTTCCTTCCAAACAAAAACAGCCTACTGCCATCATAAAGAGACCGCAGCAAGGCTGTTTTCTTCTACATTTAATCAAAGACAATCATAGACTTAATGGTCTTGCGTTCATCCATATCCTTATAAGCTTGATCGATATCTTCCAGTTTGTAGCTTGAAGTAAAGACCTTTCCCGGATTAATATCACCGTCAAGAACTGCCTTGAGCAAGATTTGCTTGTCGTAAGTCGTAACAGAGGCCGAACCGCCTGCCACTGAAATGTTTTGAGCAAAGGTAGAACCGAGCGCACGGTTATTGTAATGAGGAACACCGACGAAACCTAAACGTCCACCATTGTGAAGAACCCCAAGGGCTTGATCTACGGCTGCTTCTGTTCCAACACATTCCAGAGCTGCATCTGCCCCGCCACCTAGAATCTCACGCACTTTGGCAATTCCCTCTTCGCCACGTTCTGCCACAACAGCTGTCGCACCTGATTCTAAGGCCATTTTTTGTCGATCTTCGTGACGGCTCATAAGAACGATTTGGGAAGCACCACGCATTTTAGCAGCGATAACAGCGCACTGCCCCACAGCTCCGTCACCAATCACGACCACCTTATCACCAGGCTTAACATCTGCCACTCGCGCAGCATGGTAACCCGTCGGCATGACATCAGCCAATGTCAAGAGTGATTTGAGCATGCCTTCTGTATAATCAGAGGGCTGGCCCGGAATTTTGATAAGAGCCCAGTTAGCAAATTCGAAGCGCATATACTCAGCTTGCACCCCATTTGACCAGTTATTCCCAATATGAGAATCACAAGTGCCATCAAATCCTGCTAGGCAGGCATCACATTGCCCGCATCCATGAGTAAAGGGAGCAATAACGAAGTCACCAGGTTTAACAGTCGTTACTGCATCTCCGATTTCTTCGACAATTCCAATCGCTTCATGCCCGCTATTTTGATGGCCTGCTTCAATATCTGGACTGCGGTAGCGCCATAGGTCAGAGCCACAGACACAGGTCCGAACAATCCGAATAATGGCATCATCTGCCTCAATAATTTCCGGACGGTCAATGTCAGCGAGCCCAACTTGACCTGCTTTTGTATAAACTGCTGATTTCATCGTTTCTTCTCCTTTGATATCTTTATAGTAACTATTATACAACTTAGGGCACCCCATAAGTCAAATTTTGGGTATCATTTACGATAAAATTCTTATAAAAAAGGAAACTCCTTTCTCAGAGTTTCCTAGTTTGATTCCCTCACTGCTCATCCTGTTGTCCTGAGCAGAATGAGAAGCGCTTTACTGCTTGGTAAAGGTCAGAGTATCTGGATCATCATCCAATTCGTCCACAATCAGCTGATTGCCATTTTGGCGATAGCTTTTAGCATCATCACCAACTATCAGTCTTTGGTTAGCAGCATCTACTTGTACCTGCTTGATCTCCTTATCACCATCAACCTCAGTCTCAGTCCAAGTACCAGTCGTACCATTGATTTCTAGGACATGCTGGTCACCATCATGGTCGGTTGCTTGATAGCGCCCGTCTAGATTAGTAGCCAGCCCTGCATTTGATGATGATGAAGGCTGATTAGAGGATGATGCAGCTGATGACTGCGAAGTCTGATTTTGTGCAGATTGTGATGTTTGGCCTTGTGTATTCTGTGATGAACTAGTATTCCCTCCTTGGTTGGTATTGCCTGAGCAGGCAGCTAATAGGACTGCTGCTGTCAGAGATAGAATTCCGATAAAGGCTTTTTTTGTAATAGTCATATCGCTTTCTCCTTTTTCTACATTTGTAGTTTATACTTATATTCTACACTTGTCTGTTTCATTTGTCAAGAAAAAGCAGTTTTTACCATAAGGAAAATACATCTAAAGGAAATGACTCACTCTGACTGAACTTTGCTATTCAGACGCCAATTGTTCTGATAGGTTTCCCGAGCTAACTTGACAAAATAGTTCCCTGTCGTATAATGATTCTTAAAAAGATAAAAGGAGAAGATTATGCCAATCAGAAAAGCCCAAGTCAGCGATATTCCTGAACTCCAAGAACTCCTTCAGCAAATCTTGCTTGTCCACCATCAGGCTCGTCCGGACATTTTCAAGGCCAAGGGCAGCAAGTTTAGCAATGAAGAATTAGAGAAGATTCTGGGTCAAGAATCCACCCCTATTTTTGTCTTTGAAAATGAAACTGGAGGAATCCTCGGTCACCTCTTTTGCTCCATCAAGGAACCTGTCAGTCCTATACTCAATCCCATCAAAACACTTTTTATTGAGGACTTATGTGTGGATGAGAAAGCCAGAAGGCAAAAGGTCGGCGAGCAGCTTTATCGCTTTGCAGAAGACTATGCTCGAAAAATCGGCTGCTATAATCTGACTCTCAATGTTTGGAACGACAATGTTGGAGCCCTGCGTTTCTATGAGCGATTAGGGCTTCAGGCTCAGGAAACAGTGATGGAGAAGATTCTTTGATCTTGAAAGACAAATTTCAGGAAGCGCTAGCAATAGTTTTCGGCTATACTCTACCAGTATAATTAACTATTTTATTTGCCGAGGAATTTTCGATAAAATAGACCGTAATCCCTAATGAAAGTGAGAAATCTTATGACAAAATCAAAATTTCAACTAGTTGGATCTCTTCTGCGCCCAGAAAATCTGCGCCAGTATAAAACAGAAATTGAGCACCGCGATGATATTCAATATCCATTCTACGACAGCTTCCCAGGCTACCATGAGACGGAGACAGCAGACATCAAGGAGATTATCGCTGAGCAAAAGTCTAAGGGAATTGACATCCTGACGGATGGAGAATACTCTAAATCCATGTGGCATCTGGACTTTGTCTGGGGACTTAAGGGAATCGAGCGCTACATTGCCGACCACGGCTATACCTTCAAGGACCACGACGGCGGGCAATATGAGACCCGCAAGGATATTGGTATCCGCATCACAGCACCACTCTCTGGAAAAAATCATCACTTTATCGAGATTTATAAGCTAGTCAAGGAAGAGGCTGCTGGTGAAGATACTAAGCTGACTGTCTGGGGGCCTGCCCATGCTTATACTGAGTTAGCTGTTTTTGACCGCTTGGCTGGACCAGGACAAGTTTATGAGACCAATGAAGATTTGAAAAAAGGCTTGATACAGGCCTATAAGGAATTTTTGGACGACTATAAGGCTGCTGGCGGACAGATTATCCAGTTTGACGACTGTCTCTGGGAGCTTTTTGACGAGTCCAATCCTGCCAGCTTCTTTGCTGAAGGCAATGCTAGTCTGGCTGACCTGGCAGACGAGTTTGTCGCTATTAATAACGAAGTTGTAGACTACGCTCATGAGCTAGGACTGACTGTCTGGACCCACAACTGCCGTGGCAACTACGAAAGCCGTTCTGCTGCTGAAGGTACCTACGAAGCTATTGCGGAAAAGTTCCTGCGTGACCAACACTATGATCGCTACTTCCTAGAGTGGGACAGCGATGTAGCTGGTGATGTATCAGCCCTAGCAGCTTTAAAAGACAAGGATGCAGAAGTCGTTTTAGGACTGCTTTCCAGTAAGACGACAGGATTGGATGACGAAAAACGCGTCCTAGATCTGCTCGAGAAAGCAGCAACCGTTCTACCAAAAGAGCGTCTCCTGCTCTCCCACCAATGCGGCTTCGCCTCTTGTGACTCTGGAAACGAACTCACCATTGAACAACAATGGGCCAAAATCAAACAAGGCCAAGAAATCGCCCAGAAATTCTGGGGATAATAAGCAAAAAAAGCGGTATGACCGCTTTTTCTATGCTTTTAAAATCAATTGTGGGCTGAATTAGATTTCTTTGATGAACTCCAGTTTCATCTACATCTGTTCAACATATTAAATCTTGGAGTATCAGGAAAGTTCAATTCGCTTGAGCCAATTTTCAACCAAGGCCGTAAAGAGAGCCTCTTGATCTATCTGTGCATTGTGGCCAGCAAGATCCATTACAGCATGAGTTGCCCTTGGATAATAGTGAGACAGCTGGGCTAACTGCTGGAAGCCCACGACTTGGTCCTGCTTTCCTGCTATAAAAAGGCTGGGCTTGTCATAGCTCTTTTCCTGTATCCCTTGATCCACTTCAAACGAAAAAGCATAGTTTTCTTGCAGCTTTTGGACAAAGGGAGCATTCATCATCTGAAGCCCTGCTAGGATTTCTTTTGCAAACCGTCGATAAGTTTCTTTAGTCTGTAAAATCGCTAAATCAACGAAATCTTCGCTTTTGCCTGCTGTATCAAAACCTACCTCTCTAATTAGCAGGCTGTCTTTTGGCAGAATTCTTTCTTGCGGATTGGGTACAACTACTGGACAAATAAGCAGCAAACCATCAATCTCCGACCTTTTCTTAGCCAAAATTCCTCTAGCAAGATAGCCACCATAAGACTCTCCAGCTAATAGAAAGTTGTGTCCGCTGATTACAGTCTCTATAAAGTTCAAGAGCATCTCTAAAATCGCATCCGCACTTGCAAAAGCAAGATTGGCATCAGACCTACCCATGCCAGGCAAATCTAAATAAATCCTTTTATAGTCAGCATGTTTCTCAAAAATAGGTTCCAAACATCCTTCCATCAATTCAGATGAACAGCCCAAACCATGAATTGCTAAGACTGGCTTTCCTTGACCAATCACTTTATAATATAATTTATTTCCCTGATAAGTAAAAAACATTTTTTCTCCAATCATACCATAAAGACACGTTTTGCGCGAGGTGGAGCCTTTATCGAAACCAGTCAAAATAATATTGTTTATGAGCCTAACAAATTATTCTTATCATCTACACCCCTCAAAGCTACTAGACGAGCAAGCTTATTCTTCCCCTTGATTTCAGAGCTTCATGCCTCATCCTCAAATAACAAGGTCGACTGCTGCAGATAAGGATTGGGATACTTGACTAGCAGGTCCCTTACAGCTCTTACCAAGTCTTTCTGCTCAGCCTGACCTGATTGATATCGAAGCAAAAGATGCATAAAATCTTCTTTTTCAGTTGTACTAGCTTTTTTCTTAAAATAGCCCCAAACATGCTGAAAGGCATTGCTGACCTGACCGCGGTTTTCAGGCAGGGCTACCGCCTGGTCAATCAAGCCTTGAACATGTGCCACTTCCACCGAGTCACTTTTCAGGTATTGGCGGATTTCCAGATAGACCTTACTGGAATGACTGAGAACCAGATACTTTTTTCTAGCCCAAAGAGTCTGACATTGGGATATTTGGTTTGAATTTTCCATGATTACTTTTCCTACTGATTTTCAATTTCGAATACTCCTCGTTTCGTCTACATCATTGCTCGCAACCCAGTAATAAGCTTGCCAAGACAGAAAGCTAAGCGAAACTGCAAATCAACTATGATTTGAATAGGTTTTCGAAGAGTATTAATCAAAATCCCCAATCACATGACTGGGGAATCGTTCATTAACGCACCTCTGCACCGAGTTTTTCGGTCAGGGATTTTTCGATTTTTTCCATGTATTTAGCCACTTCTTCGTCAGTCAGGCTAGCTTCTGGATTTTGGAAAGTCAGGCTGTAGGCCATGGATTTGAGGCCGACACCTAGCTTGTCACCAGAGAAGATATCAAAGAGCTTAATATCGGTCAAGCGCTTAACACCAGCTGCTTGGATTGCATCAAGGACCTCTTGGTGCGTGATTTCAGCCTTGAGCAAGAGGGCCACATCACGGCTGACAGCTGGGAATTTAGTGATTTCTGTAAATGGCTGTGCTGGCTCGAGCTGCTCTTTTATAGCAGACAGGTTGAGCTCAGCCACATAAGTTTCAGGAATATCGTAAGCCTTGGCTGTCGCAAGATGGACTTGGCCGACAAAGCCGACAGTCTGGCCATTGATAGAGATTAAGGCAGTACGCCCAGGATGCAGGCTCTTAATCTGGTTGCTAGCCGCGTATTCAGCAGTCAAGCCCAACTTAGTAAAGAGCGCTTCCACTACACCCTTAGCATAGAAGAAATCAACTGCTACTGGCTTGGTCTGGAAGTCTTTTTCATTAACCAAACCTGTCAAAGCAAAGGCAAAGCTATTGATTTCATTTGGCAGGTCTTCCTTAGGATTGCCAGTCTGCTCAAAGACTTTTCCAATCTCATAGAGGGCTAGGTTCTTGTTTTTACGAGCTACATTGTAGGCTAGAGAGTCCAAAATCCCAGAAACCATGTTCTGACGAAGAACAGAGCGCTCCACTGTCATTGGCCACATGAGCTCAGTCAAGTTGCTAGGTTTGAGAGTGAACTCAACCGCCTTTTCTGGAGTCGTCAAAGCATAGGTGATGATTTCTGTCAGCCCTGCTCCTTCTGCCAAGGTCCGTACTTGACGGCGCAGTTGTTGCGTTGCAGTCAATTCACCAGCAGTCCCATCATCTTTTGGCAGGCTAGCTGGCAATTTGTCATAGCCGTAAATGCGGGCAATTTCCTCATAGAGATCTGCTTCGATTGAAATGTCCCAGCGACGGCGAGGTACACTGACAGTGAACTGTTCAGCACTTCCTGACAAGCCAAAACCAAGTCTGCGGAAGACATCCACGATATCTGTATAAAGCAAGTCTGTTCCCAAAACTCGGTTGACATCCGCTAGACTGGATGTCACTTCTACATCGCTAGTGTCTAAGCTACCAGCGGATACGATACCAGCCTGAACGGTTGCACCTGCCAAGTCCGCAATCATGCTTGCTGCAGCATCCAAAGCTTCATTAACAGTTGCTACGTTGATCCCTTTTTCAAAGCGGGAAGATGATTCTGAGCGCAGGTTAAGGCGACCGCTGGTCTTGCGGATTGATTTACCATCAAAGACTGCTGCCTCCAGAACAACACGAGTGGACTGGCCAGAGATTTCGGTCGCTGCTCCGCCCATAACACCAGCCAGTGCAACTGGCTTATCTGCCACAGTAATGACTAGGTCGCTAACTTCCAGCTCGCGCTCTTCGCCGTCCAGTGTCACCAGTTTTTCACCAGCACGCGCTTCCCGCACGACAATCTGGTCACCCTCAAAAGTATCCAAATCAAAGGCATGCATGGGCTGACCAAAGTAGAGCAGGATGTAGTTGGTTACGTCCACTACATTGTTAATCGGACGGATTCCTTCGTTCATGAGGAGATTTTGCAGCCATTGAGGACTTGGGGCAATGGTGACATTTTCCAAGATACGAGCTGCGTAGTAAGGGGCTTTCTCTGTCTCAAGGGCTACTGAAAGGCTGTCAGCTGCTTGCTTTTCATTTTCCACCAGCGGAAAATCTTTAAAATGTACTGACTTGTCATAGATGGCAGCCACTTCATGAGCCACCCCACGCATAGACAGAGCATCAGCTCGGTTTGGTGTGATGGAAAGTTCGATAATCTCATCGTCCAAGTCCAGATAAGAGAAGACTTCCTCACCTGGCACTGCTTCTTCAGGCAGGATTTGAATGCCATCCGCAAATTCCTTTGGCACGACAGAATCAGAAATGCCCAACTCACCAAGAGAACAGATCATACCCAGTGACTCCAAGCCTCGGATTTTCCCTTTTTTAATCTTATAATTGTCCGCAATGCGAGCACCTGGCAGAGCCACCATGACCTTGATGCCTGCGCGAACATTTGGAGCACCACAGACAATCTGACGGTTCTCCTCTTCTCCGACATTGACTTGACAGACATGCAGGTGGGTATCAGGAACATCCTCACATGATACCACCTCACCAACAACAATTTTAGACAGGCCAGCAGCTGGTGATGTTACACCTTCCACTTCAATTCCTGTCGTTGACATTTTCTCAGCCAGCTCAGCGCTCGCCACATCAATGTCTACTAACTCTTTTAACCACTTATAACTTACTAGCATATTTAAGATACCAAGGGCGTCAAAAACGACTGAAAAATAGGAGATTGGCTAAACATTCGACGAATGATCGCAAGTCTATCTTTTTTTCGAGTTTTTAGCCCGGGTTCAATTCCTTTCTCTATTCTATCGCTGAGGAACTTGACCAACCAAATTTTAGGGATTTGTCTGAAAGTCTGATTTTAGAAACAAATCATCTCAATTTAGAGCTTTTAGGTCGTATCATTTCCTCTCTTTAAATTTTCTTGTTTATTTCAATTTCTTGCGCAGCAGCCAGTCTGTGTCTACCGTCTCACCAGTGATATAGTCGTGCTGGCTAAATTTTTCAAAGCCGTATTTGAAGTAAAAATCTTGGGCTCTAAAATTCTTTTCCCAGACGCCTAGCCAGACCCAGTCAAAGCCTCGTTTCTCGGCTTCTTCTAAGGCAAATTCAAACATTTCCTTGCCCAAGCCTTGACCATGGTAGGCTTTCAAGACATAGATTCGCTGAACCTCAAAGGCTTGTGGTAGTTCTTGCTCCGTTTGAGCATGTCCCCAGTTAAACTTGAGAAAACCAGCAATTTCACCGTCTTTGACAACAAAATAAGTCTCTGACTCAGGGTCTGCCAGTTCCTTTTCGATGGTCGCAAGCGACAGCTCATTGTCAAAATAATGAGCCATATCAGCTTCCTTGATAAATGGACCAAAGGTTTCTTGATAAGTTTGGACCTCCACATCTCTCAGGAAGTTCGCCTCTTCTTTTTTGACTCTGACTAGCATACTGCACTCCTTTCTCAGAAAAGCTGCATCTATGAATACAGGTTTCTACTTAAACTGCTGAGAAAAACGAATATCTCCTTGGTAGAAGCCACGAATGTCGTTGATACCGTAGCGAAGCATAGCTACCCGCTCTTGACCAAGACCAAAGGCAAATCCAGAATATTTCTCCGCATCAATGCCGCTCATTTCCAGCACGCGCGGATGCACCATACCAGCTCCCATAATCTCAATCCAGCCGGTCTTCTTGCAGACATTACAGCCGGCACCGCCACACTTAAAGCAGGAAACATCCACTTCAACAGACGGCTCTGTGAATGGGAAGTAAGACGGACGCAGACGAATACTGCGGTCCTCACCAAACATTTTCTGTACAATCAGCTGCAGCGTTCCTTGCAGGTTGGCCATGGAAATATTTTCTCCAACCACCAGGCCTTCAATCTGATGAAATTGGTGGGAGTGAGTCGCATCATCGGTATCCCGACGGAAAACGCGCCCTGGTGAGATCATCTTGAGTGGCCCTTTAGAAAAGTCATGAGCGTCCATAGCTCGCGCCTGCACCGGACTGGTGTGGGTTCTGAGCAGGATCTCCTCTGTAATGTAGAAAGTGTCCTGCATATCCCGAGCCGGGTGGTCCTTAGGCAGATTCATCCGCTCAAAGTTGTAATAGTCCTTTTCCACTTCAAAGCCGTCCACAACCTGATAGCCCATCCCGATGAAAATATCCTCAATTTCCTCACTAGTCTGGCTGAGAATATGACGGTTCCCTACTGGAATTTGACGGCCTGGAAGAGTCACATCCAAGGATTCCTCAGCCAGTTTCAGAGCGACTAATTGCTCTTCCATCTCTTGAGCAGTCTTTTCAAAGGCTGCTGTCAAAATATCACGCGCTTCATTGACGTGCTTCCCGATAATCGGCCGCATTTCAGCTGAAATATCCTTCATCCCTTTCAGGACTTCAGTCAGTGAACCCTTCTTACCCAATACAGCTACACGCAAATCCTGCAGTTCTTTTTGATTCTCAGCCTTGAGCTGCTTGAGAGAAGCTAGAGTCTCTTCACGCAGGCTTTTCAGTTGTTCTTCAATCGTTTTCGTCATTTTCCCTCCAAAATAAAAAGCGCGCCAATCTCCATAAGCGGAGCGTTGACACGCGGTACCATCCGTTTTTTATCTGGCAAGCCAGACCTTACTTATCAATCCTAGAGCAAGTGAATTCGCCTAGCTTTCATCTAGAGAGCTTTCAGTCGCTGGCTCCCCTCCCTGTTAAACTTCCCCTAGGTTACTGGTCTTGCGGATTGCTATTTAGTTATATTTCATTCTAACAGATTTCTAAATATTTCGCAAGCTAAGTTAAAGAATTTACAAGAAGAGACTATCGAGAAAAAGAAGTCTGTCAAACAACAGACTCCCTTTCTTTCTATTTAATCACTTGTCCTGCTTCTTTCAGAACATCCTCTGGTACAGTAATGCCAAGTTCTTTGGCATTTTTTGTATTAATGACAGATTTACCTGTATCGAAAATATCTACTGCAGTGTCAGCAGGTTTGGCACCTTTAAGGATTTTAGCTGCCATTTTACCAGTCGCAACACCTAGGTCATACTGGTCTACAACGACAGAGGCAAGACCTCCTTCTTCTACCATGGCTGTCGCACTCGGATAAATTGGTTTCTTAGCTTCTTTATTGCTGGACACAACTGTCGCAAAAGCTGAAGCAATGGTATTGTCAATTGGAATCCAGATAGCGTCAACCTTGCCAGTCATGACATTCATGGTTGAAGCAATTTCATTGGTCGAAGGAACAGAGTATTCCTCTACCTTGTAGCCTGCCTCTTCAGCTAATTTTTTGAACTCTTCCACCTGAGTTTTAGAGTTATCTTCGCTGCTAGAGTAGAGCGCACCGATAGTTTTGACATCTGGAGTCAATTTTTTAATCAGATCTAACTGTTGCTTGGCTGGATTGCGGTCAGAGACACCAGTGATATTGCCACCTGGCTTGTCCAGATTTTTCACTAGGTTTGCTCCGACTGGATCTGTGATAGCTCCCATGACAATAGGCTTGTCCTTAGTAGCTGCAGCCAGTCCTTGGGCAGACGGAGTCGCAATCCCAATCAGCACATCGTTGTCATTGGAGACTAGCTGCTTGCTCATAGTAGAGACCTTACTCTGATCGCCCTCAGCATTCATAAAGTCAATCTTAATCTTGTCGCCCTTATAGCCTTCTTCAGCCAAACCATCCTGAATCCCCTTGTAAATCAAATCCAGCGAAGGGTGGCTGACATACTGTAGCACGCCAACCTTGACTGTCTGACTGTCGCTACTAGTCTTAGTGGCGTTACCTTTGCTGTTCAAGCTGGAATAGACAATCCCACCGATTGCCAAAACGGCCAGAAGGCCTAAGATAGTGATTAATCGTTTGTTTTTCATGTTCTTTCTCCATTTCTATGTTTTATATTTTTTCTGTTTAATCCCTAGGGACGCCATCGTTTAAACATAGGCAATTCTCCTTGTTTTTTTATAATAAGCAACAAAAAACCTCACACAGGTACTCTGTGTGAGGGCGTAAATCGCGGTGCCACCTCAATTATGGAAAATAGCAAATATTCCCCATGTCTCTATCTTGTCATCAAACAAGCTGCACTGTAAGGTGTGCCCACCGAATTCTTATTGTTTCAAATTCATTTTATCCATTAGCCCAATTTCGTAAAGATTTGCTGCTCATTTCCACCAACCACAAGCTCGCTAAAAACAAATGCATCTACTACTTTTCTAATTTCCTATATTTTAAGTTTTTCCTGAAAAGATGTCAAGACCTTTTTGAAAATTTTTATAAAATGTTCGGATTTGGTTTATAGAGGCAGTTCTAGGAAAAAATTAAATTGCTTTTTGCCGAGACTTTAGAAGCTTTTAGCTTGGTTTTTTGTTATAATTTTCTGTAGCAACTTTCAAGGAGAAAAACATGTCTTTCGACGGATTTTTTTTACACCACATGACAGAGGAGCTCCGCCGCGAATTGCTGGGCGGCCGTATTCAGAAGATTAATCAGCCCTTTGAGCAAGAGCTGGTTTTACAGATTCGAAGCAACCGCCAAAGCCACAAGCTGCTCCTGTCAGCCCACTCGGTTTTTGGGCGTGTCCAGCTGACAGATACCACGTTTGAAAATCCAGCTGTTCCCAATACCTTTATCATGGTCATGCGCAAATACCTGCAGGGCGCTGTTATTGAAGCAATCCAGCAGGTAGAGAATGACCGGATTTTGGAAATCAGTGTTTCGAATAAGAATGAAATCGGTGACAGCGTGGCTGTAACTCTGGTCATCGAAATTATGGGCAAGCACAGCAATATCATTCTCTTGGATAAGGCTAGCAGTAAGATTATTGAAGCCATCAAACATGTCGGATTTTCTCAGAATAGCTATCGAACGATCCTGCCGGGCTCAACCTATGTCGCACCACCTCAGACTGGCAGCCTCAATCCTTTCACTGTAGGTGATGAAAAGCTCTTTGAAATCTTACATACTGAAGACTTAGAGCCCAAACGCCTGCAGCAGATTTTTCAGGGTTTGGGCCGGGATACAGCTACCGAGCTCAGAGGCCGTTTGACAGCTGACAAGCTCAAAACTTTCCGTGCATTTTTTGCCAGTCCAACTCAGCCAAGCCTGACCGAAAAATCCTTCTCTGCTCTGCTATTTTCCGACAGCAAGACCCAAATGTCCACGCTATCCGAGCTTTTGGACACTTTCTATAAGGACAAGGCTGAGCGAGATCGAGTCAACCAGCAGGCTAGCGAACTGATTCGCCGAGTAGAAAATGAGTTGGAAAAGAACCGGAAAAAGCTGGGCAAGCAAGAGGAAGAACTTCTAGCAACGGAGAATGCAGAGGAATTCCGTCAAAAAGGGGAACTTTTGACTACCTTTCTCCATCAGGTGCCAAACGACCAAGATCAGGTAGAGCTGGACAATTACTACACAGGTGAGAAGATTATCATCTCGCTTGACAAGGCTCTAACCCCCAACCAAAATGCCCAGCGCTATTTCAAACGTTACCAGAAGCTCAAGGAAGCCGTCAAACATCTGACCAGCTTGATTGAGGAGACTCGAGCTACGATTCTCTACCTAGAGAGCGTGGAAACTGCCCTTGCTCAGGCCAGCCTAACTGAAATTGCAGAAATTCGGGAGGAACTAATCCAGACTGGTTTTATCCGCCGACGCCAAAGAGAGAAAATCCAGAAAAGACAGAAACCGGAGAAATATTTGGCAACAGATGGCCAAACCATTATCCTGGTTGGACGTAACAATCTACAAAATGATGAGCTGACGTTTAAGATAGCCAAGAAAGACGATCTTTGGTTCCACGCCAAGGATATTCCAGGTAGTCATGTGGTCATCACAGGCAATCTTCAGCCCAGCGATGAAGTCAAGACTGACGCTGCCGAGCTAGCGGCCTACTTCTCCAAGGCCAGACTCTCTAATCTGGTCCAAGTAGATATGATTGAGACTAGAAAACTCAATAAACCAACTGGTGGCAAGCCAGGATTTGTCACCTATACAGGCCAGAAAACCTTGCGCGTCACACCAGATGAAGAGAAAATTAAAAGCATGAAGATATAAAGTTACCCTCTTTAACTATCAAACTGACTTAGGAGCAGGACGGTCATTAGCTAGCTGAAGCTTTCTATTCTTTCTATTAATTCCAACAATTTTTTGTTAAAAAAAAACAGGTAGAACATAAGTTCTACCTGTTTTTGAGCTTTTCCGAAATTCTTCTAGTTTATTAACGGAATTTCTTCAAGCCTATGTTAGTCTTCAGACTTTTTCTTCCTCTTCTCTAAGCCAAACAGTCCCAAACCTGATACTCCCGCAAGCAAGCTTGCTGCTAAATATGAGGTTTCTTCTGTACCAGTCTTAGGAAGGGATTTTGCATCCTCACTCTTAGAAAGAGATGGTGGTGCAGGCGTAATCGTCCGCTCTGGCTGAACAGGATTTTCTGTCACAGTCGGAACATAAACTGCTGAAATAGTTTGACCATTACGGTCTTTGCGAATCACTGTCACACCATCAGCTTGGCCGACAAAGCCAGTTTCCGGTACAAAGGTCACTGTGCCATCTGGCGCAATCGTGTAAGTTCCTTGGCCTGGAACAACCTTTTCAGTACTGCCATCCTCGAAAGTTGGAGGAACGGTTGGATCCACGTCTCCTTCAAAGATTGGTTTACCAGTCTGCGGCTGGCCTTTGAGACCGGTGCTACCGGTATCTTCTGTGGCCGTGCTTCCCAAAACAGTTGGGGTATAGGTAGCCGTCACGGCATTGCCATAAATATCTGAACGCTTCACGACAACTCCGCGAGCAGTTCCGACAAAGTCGGCTTCCGGCACAAAGGTCACTGCTCCCAGCATATTGAACCTGTAAGTTCCCTCACCTGGGACAACCATTTCGGTGCTGCCATCCGCAAAGGTCGGTGCTACTGCCTGGTCAATCGCCCCTTCAAAGGTAGGCGTGCCTGTTTGAGCTTGACCCTTGCGACCGCTAGATACACTGTCCTTGCTAGTTGATGGTTCCACTACGGTCGGAATATAGCGAGCCGTCACTGAGCTGCCATTCTTATCACGACGTACAAGGGTCACACCGCTTCCTTGACCAAGGAAATCAGCTTCTGGAGTGAAAGTGACTGTGCCGTCTGGTGCGATGGTGTAAGTTCCCTCACCTGGAATGGTCTTTTCCTTACTTCCATCTTCGAAAGTTGGCGCAATCGTTTCATCAATTGGAACCAATGGATCACCTGCTTCAAAGACAGGTTTGCCGGTCTGAACATGACCTTTGATATTCGTAGAGGTCGCATCTTTACCAGTTGGAGTAACCTTGGCAAACTCTGGACTGTAGGTAGCTGTTACTGGAGTGCCATTTTTATCGACACGTTTTACAGTCACTGAATCTGGTTTGCCTACAAACTGCTTGTCTGGTGTGAAAGTCACTGCTCCATCTGGAGTGATGGTGTATGTTCCTTGACCTGGAATCACTTTTTCCTTGTTGCCGTCTGCGAAGGTTGCCCCTACGGTTTCATCAATTGGAACTAGTGGATCACCACCCGCAAAAATTGGGGTGCCAGTTTGTGGAACACCTTGAGGACCTGTGCTCGTTGCACTAGTACCAGTTGGAGTTACTTCTTTCACTACTGCTTGATATTTGACGGTTACTGGAGTTCCATTCGCATCAGTCCGAGTCAATTCGAGTTCCGGTGTTTCCCCCTTGAACTGTTTGTCTGGAGTGAAAGTAAGCTTGCCGTCCGCATCAACTTCGAACTTACCAACATTTGGTACTTCTTTAACTGCGGTACCATTATCGAATAATGGAGTTGAACCAGCTGGGAATGGAACAGAGTCATGGCCTGGAGTGAAGGTGACTTGACCTTCTTGGACTTGACCTTGCAAGCCTTCTGACTTAGTGCCAGTACCAGTTGGCGTAACCTTAGTAAACTCTGGGCTGTAAGTTGCCATTACTGGAGTTCCGTTCTTATCTACACGTTTCACAGTGACTGGATCTGGTCTGCCTACAAACTGCTTGTCTGGCGTGAAGGTCACTGCTCCATCTGGAGTAATGGTGTAAGTTCCCTGACCTGGAATAGTCTTTTCCTTGCTTCCATCTTCAAAGGTCGGCTCAACGGTTTCATCAATTGGAACTAATGGATCACCACCTTGGAAAGTTGGTGTACCAGTTTGTGGAACACCTTGAGGACCAGTGCTAGTCGCATTGGTGCCAGTTGGAATCACTTCTTTCACTACTGCTTGATATTTGACGGTGATAGGAGTACCGTTGGCATCCACACGAGTTAATTCGAGTTCCGGTGTTTCACCCTTGAATTGTTTGTCTGGAGTAAAGGTCACCTTACCATCTGCATCCACTTCGAACTTACCAACATTTGGTACTTCTTTGACAGAAGAACCATTGTCAAATAACGGAGTCGAACCAGCAGGGAATGGAACTGAATCGTGACCAGGGGTGAAGGTCACTTTACCTTCTTGAACTTGGCCTTGCAAGCCTTCTGTCTTGGTGCCAGTACCAGTTGGAGTTACTTTCGTAAATTCTGGGCTGTAGGTAGCTGTTACTGGAGTGCCGTTTTTATCGACTCGTTTTACAGTCACTGAATCTGGCTTGCCTACAAACTGCTTCTCTGGCGTGAAAGTCACCGCGCCATCTGGAGCAATCGTGTAGGTTCCTTGACCTGGAATCTTTTTCTCCTTGCTTCCATCTTCAAAGGTCGGCTCAACGGTTTCATCAATTGGAACTAATGGATCACCACCTTGGAAAGTTGGTGTACCAGTTTGTGGAACACCTTGAGGTCCTGTGCTTGTTGCATTGGTGCTAGTAGGAATCACTTCTTTCACTACCGCTTGGTACTTAACTGTAATAGGGGTGCCATTGGCATCAGTGCGTGTCAATTCAAGCTCTGGTGTTTCTCCCTTGAATTGTTTGTCTGGAGTGAAAGTAACCTTGCCGTCTGCATCCACTTCGAACTTTCCAACATTCGGCACTTCTTTGACAGAAGAACCATTATCAAACAGTGGAGTCGAATCCGTTGGGAATGGAACAGAATCATGGCCTGGAGTGAAGGATACCTTGCCTTCTTGAACTTGGCCTTGCAAGCCTTTTGTCTTAGTGGCAGTACCAGTCGGAGTTACCTTAGTATACTCTGGACTGTATGTCGCTATCACTGGTGTACCGTTCTTATCCACTCGCTTCACAGTGATTGGATCTGGTTTACCCACAAATTGCTTGTCTGGCGTGAAAGTCACTGCACCATCTGGAGCAATCGTGTAGGTTCCTTGACCTGGAATCTTTTTCTCCTTACTTCCATCTTCGAAAGTTGGGTCTACTGAGTCATCAATTGGAACCAGTGGGTCGCCGCCTTGGAAAGTTGGTGTGCCAGTTTGTGGCTGACCTTGAATGCCAGTCGATTCAGCATTGGTGCCAGTAGGAGTTACCTTGGTAACGGTCGGTGTATAAGTCGCAGTTATTTCTGTACCGTTAGCATCGACTCGTTTAACCGTAACAGGTGTCGCCTTGCCAGTAAATTGCTTAACTGGTTGGAAGGTAATAGAACCATCTGAATTAATGGTATAAGTTCCTTGATTAGCCACTACCAAAGTGTCAGTCCCATTTTCAAAGGTCATTGGCTTGGTCATATCGATTGGAACAGCTTGGTCACCTGGACTGAAAGTTGGCTTGCCACTTTGCGGTTGACCTTGGATACCAGTTGATTCAGCATTGGTACTAGTAGGCGTTACCCGTGTTACCGTTGGCGTATAGGTGGCAGTAACTTCCGTGCCGTTCTTATCTACACGTTTAACAGTAACTGAAGCTGGGGTCCCCACATACTGTTTGTCTGGGGTAAAGGTGATAGTACCATCTGAGTTGATGGTATATTCTCCTACTCCTTGAACTGTCTTCTTAGGTTGACCATCTTCAAAGGTCATTGGAGAATCCATATCAATCGGAACTAGCGGATCACCACCTTGGAAGCTTGGGCTACCTATTTGCGGAACACCCTGAGGACCTGTGCTAGTCGCGTCGGTTCCTCTTGGAACCACTTCTTTCACTACTGCTTGGTATTTGACTGTAACAGGGGTGCCATTGGCATCAGTACGAGTCAATTCAAGTTCTGGTGTTTCCCCCTTAAACTGCTTGACTGGAGTGAAGGTAACCTTACCATCAGAGTCCACTTCAAACTTACCGACATTCTGTACTTCTTTCACTGTTGAATGGTTATCAAACAATGGAGTCGAACCAGCTGGGAATGGAACAGAGTCGTGCCCTGGTGTGAAGGTCACTTTACCTTCTTGAACTTGACCTTGCAGACCTTCTGTCTTATTTCCAACACCAGTTGGCTTTACTGCTGTCACCGTTGCTTGATATTTTGCCTTAGCGATGGTACCGTTGACATCTGCACGACTGACTTCAATTTCAGGTGTTTTACCTACAAATGTCTTGACCGGGGTAAAGGTAATATTACCATCAATATCCACTTCAAACTTACCAACATTTTCAATTTCTTTCACATTGGTACCAGTGTCAAAAACTGGGGTACTGTCTGCTGAAAAGCCTACTTCTGGTCTTCCAGCTTCAAAAGTAATCTTACCATTCTGAACCAATCCTTGTGGACCTTCAGTCTGATCGCCAGTTGCGTTTGGAATAACTTCTTCAACAGTAGGTGTGTAAGTGGCCGTTACTTCTGTTCCATTTGTGTCAACTCGTTTAACCTTGACTGGGGTCGCCTTGCCAGTAAATTTCTTCTCTGGCTTAAAGGTGATGGAACCATCTGAATTGATGGTATAAGTTCCTTGATCAGCCACTACTAATGTATCAGTTCCATTTTCAAAGGTCATGGGCTGGGTCATATCTATTGGGACTGCTTGGTCACCTGGACTGAAAGTTGGCTTGCCGCTTTGCGGTTGACCTTGGAGACCGGTTGATTCAGCATTGGTGCTGGTTGGTGTGACACGCGTCACGGTTGGTGTGTAAGTGGCCGTCACTTCGGTACCATTTGTGTCTACGCGTTTGACCGTCACTGGAGCTGGCGTGCCCACATATTGCTTTTCTGGAGTGAAAGTAATCGTACCATCTGACTCAATGACATAAGTCCCGACCTTGTCTACCTTCTTAGTTGTTTGATTATCTTCAAAGGTCATTGGTTGAGCCATATCAATAGGCACAGCTTTGTCACCTGGTGTGAATGTCGGCTTACCACTTTGTGGTTGTCCTTGCAGGCCACTTGAAACGGCATTGGTACTGCTTGGTGTAACCTCCGTCACGGTTGGCGTATAGGTTGCTCTTATTTCGGTGCCATTTTCGTCAACTCGTTTGACCGTCACTGCGGCTGGGGTCCCTACATATTTCTTATCTGGTGTAAAGGTAATGGAACCATCTGAATTAATGGTATATTCCCCTACGCCCGCAACCGTCTTCTTAGGTTGATCATCATCAAAGGTCATTTGCTTGTTATAGTCGATTGGGACCGCTGGATCGCCTTCCTTGAAGACTGGCGTTCCTGTTTGTGGAACCCCTTGAGGACCTGATGAAGTAGCAGGTGTGCTGGTTGGTGTAACCTTGGTCACGTTAGGTGTATAGGTTGCAGTCACTTCGGTGCCATTGGTATCAACACGTTTGACTGTCACTGGAGTCGCCTTGCCAGTGAATTGCTTAAGTGGCTTGAAGGTAATGGTATCATCTGAATTGATAGTATAAGTTCCTTCATTAGCTACTTCCAAGGTGTTCATCCCATTTTCAAAAGTCATGGCTTTGCTCATGTCAATTGGGATTTGTTGGTCACCTGCAGTGAAAGTTGGCTTACCACTTTGTGCTTGACCTTGGAGACCAGTTGATTCAGCATTGATACTTCTTGGCGTTACTTGGGTTACCTTAGGTTGATAACGTGCTCGGTGTGCTTTACCATCGGTATCACTGACTTGAACTACCACTGGGTCTGGCATGCCATAAAAGCTCTTGTTTGGCTTAAAAGTCACTTGGCCGGTATTTGGATCCAATTCATAGGTTCCCACTTGCTGGCCATTGGCCATGGCAGGCACCTTATTTTCTGTTACCAGTCGTCCACTCGCATCAACAAAACTAGCAGGATGAGAAGCGTCTGGCGTAACAGGAGGCATATTCGCATCATCATCGTTAAAGACTAGCGTTTTGTTTTGTTCCAGTCCCTGAAGACCACTTGATTCGTAGTTTGGAATCTTACGAACTGTCGGCACATAACGGCCGTCCATACTAGTCAATTGATCATTTTTATTAGGGTCAGAAGCATCCGTCGAAGTCCAACCAGTTGATGTACCATTGCTGTCAGTCCAGCGAATATTAACTCCGTCAGCAGTTCCAGAAAATTCCGCATTTGGTGTGAAGACTACTTGAACATCATTGCCATTGACGGTCAAGCGATAGGTCCCTTCTGGACGAATATAGTTGCCATCAACAGGCGTCAGAGCATTGCCTTGTTTATCCAGAACCTGAGGCGCTTGGGTACTCATAACTGCATTGACACTGTCATCTGAACGATCCGTTCCTTTAGGTGTGAAGTGAAGGACAGCAGTTTGAGTCTCACCTGTAAAGCCGTCCGTAGTCTGCTTTTCACCTTTAGGAGGATAAATGCGGTGTAAGAGCATATCTTCTACTTCACCACTAAAGGCAATACCGGTTGGTTGCTCAATATCACCTTTATTAGTCGCAATACGGAAACGCATACCCAATTTGTCCACTTGACCGCCACTAATATTTGGGTTGGCATTGAAGGTCAAGGTATAGTCACCAGCAGCTGTAATCTCTTGTAGGTTGCTACCTTCGCTTTCATTGAAGACTCCATCATTGTTGAAGTCTATCCATGCCTTGACATAGGATTTAGCATTGCCATTTGGATTAGCTTTGATTTTAATTGTGTAAGTTCCATTTTTTGCTTTGTCTAAATCAAGCAAATCATTAGAATTACTTAATTGATCGTCCGCTAGTAATTGGCTGGCCCCCTCGTCCTTATGCTCCTTTTTATCATCCAGAACCCAGTCATTGGATGACTCAACATCAATGTCTGCTGGAGTAGTCCCTAAGTAAGGCTGATTAATTAGCTTACCAGTCAGAGAATCACGACCTGAAATGGTATGGAAGGCTTCGCCATAAGTCGCTGGCGCATCACTTCCATCCACCACTAAAAATCCCATCATCATAGCCTGTTGCCCAGATGATGCTACATAAAATCCTACTTCAGAAGCTCCGCGTGTCATCACCACAGGAACCGTCCGTTCGTTAGAACGGTTTGGTCCAAAGACCTGAGTCCCCAGACCACCTGTCACAGTATCCGGACTGAGGTACTTATACCAGTCTACGCTTGTATCTCTTAAGATTAAGAGACCTCTTCTCTTTACATTTTCATCATCCAGCATTTGCTTGGTAATAACGGTGTAGGCTTCTTTGGCAGTACTCTTATTCTTCCATTCACCGAGATATTCCCATCCTTCTCCGTTAGTAGTGAAGATAGCAAATTCACCTGGGTTGGCGTCTTCACCATCGGCCATAACCACCGTAGGGGCCACGCGCTTACCGAGATAGGTTGCCTCAATATTGAATTTCACTCCCCAGTTGGTAGAGTTCTCTGGATAGACAAGCTGCGTCTTTCGTCCTTGCGTATTAAAACCTTGATCACGGATAGAAGTCCATTGGTTCTGGATAGCTCCTGTCACCGAAGGAGGGGTTTGACCATACTTTGCTGCAGACTTTAAGTATCCATTCTGAGCATTTGGGTCATAAGTATTTGCTGTCGGTGTTCCTTCAACCCGTTTTCTATAAGTTTCAGTCGAGTTAAAAGGTTTAAGCTCAGTGACCGTCAGGGTTACTTCATAGCCCGGTGAAATTTCCTTCTTGAAGGTCGTTCCTACTTGGAGTCCGCCTCGTGAATCCAATCCTTTCCAACTTGCAGTATCCGAAAAATCAAGCCAACTAATCTGTTTGGCTAATTGGGTACTATCTTTCTTGACCGACTCTTCCAAGCTTGGTTTAGGTACTCGTGGCGTAGAGGTAGCATCATCTGCCCCAGCTGGTCCAGTACCTATCGGAACTCCTGTTGTTACGCTGTTCTGTTGTCCAGTAGGTGTAGCATCCCGTCTCACACGACGAGAGCGATTAGGCTGAGCTAGATCTGCGGTTGCTTCTGACTTTTCAGCCACGACAGCCACGTTGGATGTTTCTGGTTGAACAGTGATTGGTTGAGTATTCTCAACTGGTTTAGTTGTTGTAGATTCAGTAGGTTCTTCAACTTTCTCAGAATCTGAGCTTCTTGGACTAGGATTATCATCTGATTGAGGGGTATCAGTAGCAAAAGGAAGTGCTGAACTTTCTTTTGCTTGTAAATGTTCAGAAGCCACAGTTTCAGCAGAATTCACTGATGATTCGGCTATTCCTGTTTGCGAAACTTCGTTTTGGGCACCAGAATCACTAGCTTCATCAGCACTAACTTGTGCCGCTGCTCCCAAAAGAAGCAGGGTTGACAAGAGCACAGAACAAACACCGACGTTTAGTTTTCGAATCGAAAACTTACGCAGGTGAGGATTAAATAAATCTTTTCCCATAATAATCTCCTAAATAATCATCTAGTTACAATAGTTTTATTATACAACATTCCATTTTAGTTAGCTATATATATAACTATAATTATATAAAAATTTTTTAAAAAAATTGACACAAAGCATTTTATAGTCTATTTTTGAAAACAAAAGAAAAAATAGACCATAGAAAAATCCTTATAAATTAAATAAATCTGAGAGTATCTCAGATTCTACTTTAATGTTTAACATTTTAGAAATGCTATCATGAAGTTTTTAAGATCTATTTCTTTGAATATAAAGAAAAAAGATTCACTAATGAATCTTTCCTCTTTTAATTCAGGTGTTAGAACCTAAGTTCTCACCTCTTAGTCTTCAGACTTTTTCTTCCGCTTCTCTAAGCCAATCAGACCCAAACCTGATACTCCCGCAAGTAAGCTTGCAGCTAAGTATGAAGTTTCTTCTGTACCTGTCTTAGGAAGGGCTTTTGTCCCCTCGCTCTTAGAAAGTGATGAAGGTGCAGGCGTAATCGTCCGCTCTGGCTGAACAGGATTTTCTGTCACAGTCGGAACGTAAACTGCTGAAATCGTCTGACCGTTGCGGTCTTTGCGAATCACTGTCACACCGTCAGCTTGGCCGACAAAGCCAGTTTCCGGTACAAAGGTCACAGTGCCATCTGGCGCAATCGTGTAAGTACCTTGACCTGGAACAACCTTTTCGGTGCTGCCGTCTGAGAATGTTGGCGGAACGGTTGGATCCACATCTCCTTCAAAGAGAGGCTTGCCTGTTTGAGGCTGGCCTTTGAGACCGGTGCTACCGGTATCTTCTGTGGCAGTACTTCCCAAAACAGTTGGGGTATAGGTTGCCGTCACGGCATTGCCATAAATATCTGAACGCTTCACGACGACTCCGCGAGCAGTTCCAACAAAATCTGCTTCCGGTACGAAGGTCACTGCCCCTAGCATAGTGAACCGATAAGTTCCTTCTCCTGGGACAACCATTTCGGTGCTGCCGTCCGCAAAGGTCGGTGCCACTGCCTGGTCAATCGCCCCTTCAAAAGTTGGCGTGCCCGTTTGAGCTTGGCCCTTGCGGCCACTGGATACACTGTCCTTGCTAGTTGATGGTTCCACCACGGTTGGAATATAGCGAGCCGTCACTGAGCTGCCATTCTTATCACGACGGACAAGGGTCACACCGCTTCCCTGACCAAGGAAATCAGCATCTGGAGTGAAGGTCACTGCTCCATCTGGAGTAATGGTATATGTTCCTTGACCTGGAATTGTCTTTTCCTTACTTCCATCTTCGAAAGTTGGTTCAACTGTTTCATCAATTGGAATCAATGGATCACCTGCTTCGAAGATAGGTTTGCCAGTTTGAACATGGCCCTTGATATTTGTAGATGTAGCATCTTTACCAGTTGGAGTAACCTTGGCAAACTCTGGACTGTAGGTAGCTGTTACTGGAGTGCCATTTTTATCGACACGTTTTACAGTCACTGAATCTGGTTTGCCTACAAACTGCTTGTCTGGTGTGAAAGTCACTGCTCCATCTGGAGTGATGGTGTATGTTCCTTGACCTGGAATGGTCTTCTCTTTGCTTCCATCTTCGAAGCTTGGTTCAACGGTTTCATCGATTGGAACTAGTGGATTACCACCTGCAAAGGTCGGTGTGCCGGTTTGCGGAAGACCTTGTGGACCGGTGCTGGTTGTATTGGTGCCTGTTGGAGTCACTTTCGTAAACTCAGGACTATAAGTTGCAGTCACTGGCGTACCGTTTTTATCGATACGTTTCACAGTAACTGAATACGGCTTGCCTACAAACTCCTTCTCCGGTGTGAAAGTCACTGCGCCATCTGGGGCAATGGTGTAAGTTCCTTGACCTGGAATAGTCTTCTTCTTGCTGCCATCTTCAAAGGTCGGCTCAACGGTTTCATCAATTGGAACTAGTGGATCACCACCCGCAAAGATCGGGGTGCCAGTTTGAGGGACACCTTGAGGTCCTGTGCTCGTTGCACTAGTACCAGTTGGAGTTACCTTGGTAAACTCTGGACTGTATGTCGCAGTCACTGGTGTGCCGTTCTTGTCTACTCGTTTAACAGTGATTGGATCTGGTTTTCCTACAAACTGCTTTTCTGGTGTGAAGGTCACTGCGCCATCTGGAGTGATGGTGTAGGTTCCTTGACCTGGAATCTTTTTCTCCTTACTTCCATCTTCGAAAGTTGGCTCTACTGAGTCATCAATTGGAACTAGTGGATCACCACCTGCAAAGGTTGGAATGCCAGTTTGAGGGACACCTTGAGGACCTGTACTATTCGCATTGGTGCCAGTTGGAGTTACCTTGGTAACGGTCGGTGTATATGTAGCAGTAACTTCAGTACCATTCTTATCCACACGTTTCACAGTCACTGGTGTTGGGGTGCCAACATACTGTTTCTCAGGTGTAAAAGTGATAGAACCATCTGAATTGATTGTGTATACACCTACTCCTGGAACAGTCTTTTTAGGCTGACCATCTTCGAAGGTCATTGGAGAATCCATATCAATTGGAACAGTTGAGTCACCTGGGCTGAAAGTTGGTTTGCCACTTTGTAGTTGACCTTGGAGGCCAGTTGATTCAGCATTGGTGCTGGTTGGGGTTACTTGAGTCACTGTAGGTTGGTAAACTGCTTCTGCTGTAGATCCGTTCTTATCACTTACACGAAGACGCGCAGGAGTAGGCGTCCCATAAAAATCTGGTGCAGGTTGGAAGCTAATATCTCCATTAGCTTGAACAGTATAAGTTCCTTGTAGCTTGCCACTTGTATCATGGACAGGCAGACTATTAGCTTGTTGAATTTGCCCATTAACTACAAATCGTGGTCCCTCTGGCGCTAAAGGCACCGTCGCAGTCTGTCCATTAATACTTGCTTGACCTGGAGTAAAGCTTATGTGACTCGTTTGAAGTTTCCCTTGTAAACCAGTAGACTGTGTATCTTGACCTGTTGGGGTTGCGGCCTTAACTTCGGCTTGATAAGCAGCGGTTACTTCTGTCCCGTTCATATCAACACGTTTAACAGATTCAGCACTTGGACGGCCAGTGTAGCTAGGAACCGGTTGGAAGGTTACACGACCTGAGTTATCAACCATATAAGTTCCGACATTCGGAACACCCTTAGTTGTTTGACCGTTATCAAAAGTTGGAGCAACTGCCTCATTAATTGGCACACGATTATCACCTGGCGTAAAAATCAAATTACCAGATTGTTCAGCACCTTGAATACCCTCAGAGCTTGCTCCTTGTGCTGTTGGAACAAGACGCGTTACTGTCGGTTGATAGGTTGCGCGGTGCTCTATTCCATCGGTATCATGCAATTGTAGATTGACTGGGTCAACTGTCCCCACAAACGACTTATTCGGAGTGAAAGTCACACGCCCAGTAGCTGGATCTAACTCAAAGGTTCCCACTTCTTGGCCTTGCGAGGTTGCCTTCGCGCTTGTTCCAACAATACGATTGCCATCAGCATCCAAGAAAGAGACAGGATTCGTTGCAGATGGTTGAACAGGTGTCTTAGCAGGATTGCCATCATTAAAGACAATATCTTGCACTTGAGGCAAACCTTGTGCGTCCGTCGAACGATGTTCCGTGAAATTCAAAACAGTCGGAATATAGCGGGCATCCATATTATTCAACTTATCGTTGATAAGAGGTTCTCCATTATTCTTTGCAATCCAATCAGTACTTGCACCATTAGTATCAACACGGCGGATATTAATTCCTTGAGTAGTACCAATATAGCCATTGCTAGGTTCAAATATCACATCCACATTTGCACCCTTGGCTGTTACTTTATATCGTCCCTCAGCAGTATTGTACCAACCGTCGCCATCTGCTGTTAATGTATGTCCTGCATTGTCCAAAACAACAGGTGCTACAGTTGTATCAATAGCCGCTTTCTTGCTTTCATCATTTTGATCAATACCTTGAGGTGTAAACTGAAGAGTAGCTTTCTGAGGCTGGCCGATTATTCCTGAACTTTCCTTCTTTTCACCTTTTGGCGGATAGGTCAAGATGACTTCTAAGTCTTCAACTTCCCCACTAAAGGCTGTTCCCGTAGGTTTTTCAATATCTCCCTTATTCAGGGCAATACGGACCCGCATTCCCAGCTTGCTAACTGCAGGATTGGTCATCGCTGGATTATTCTTAAAATTAACAGTATAGTCACCAGCCGTTGTTACTTCAGTAAATTCGCTGGCCTCATTTTCATCAAAAACACCATTTTGATTGAAATCAATCCAAGCACGAACATAGGCCTTGCTATTACCATTGGCAGAGGCTTGCAAGCGAACTGAGTAGTCACCATTTTGAAGACGATTGACTCGGAAAAGGTTATTCGTCTTACCGGTCAAATCAGAAGGCAAGAGCTGATTAACCCCTTCGTCTGCGTGATCAGTATCGTCATCATGCCTCCAGTCATTACCCGAAGTAGTATCAATATCAGCTTCAACTCGACCCAAGAATGGCTGAGGAGTTCTTGCACCCGTATTGGCATCATAACCAGAAATAGCATGAACAGCATTTCCATAAGAAGCCGGTGCATCCCCCTCATCAACTACCATAAAACCAATCATAGCAGCTTGCTGACCTGAAGAAGCAATATAAATCCCAACTTCTGAAGCACCTCGTGTCATCACAATCGGAACAGTGCGATCTTTAGAAGTATTAGGACCAAAGACCTGAGAGCCCAAGCCTCCTGTTTTTTGATCTGGATTAGTAAAAGCAGTCCAGTCGATTACAGGTATAGTCGCATTATCCCCTATATATTGTCCATATCTGTTAGGGTTCATCGGTGCATAAGTGTCGGTAATTACAGACCCATCTGGCCGAACACGTTTCCATTCTGCCAAGTGTTCCCATCCTTGGCCATTAGTCGTGAAGATAGCATACTCCCCTGGGTTGGCCTCTTCTCCATCTGCCATGATAACCGTCGCTTTTACAGGTTTCCCAAGGTAAGTCGCTTCTACCTTGAATTTTATACCGTAGCTAGCACCATTTTTAGGAACTTGTAATTGAGTCTTTCGACCATTGGTGTTAATCCCTTGGTCTCGGACGGCTGTCCATTGATTCTGTTCCGAACCTATAATTTTGGGTCTAGCCGAATCTCCCTCGGCTTCTTGCTTTCTATAGTCTTCGTTTACATATCTGAACCAAGTGTTTTTCGCATTCGGATCATAGCTGTTTTCATACTCAGTACCCTTAACGCGGTCACGATAAACCTCTGTTGAGTGGAAAGGTTTTAATTCCGTCACTGTCAGTTTGATACGATAACCTGGAGAAATTTCTTTCTCATAGACAGTACCAACTTTAAAGGAATCATCCGTATCTAAGTTACTGATGGCGCTTCTATCACCAAGATCCAGCCAGTTGATCTGCTTCATCAACTCCGTTGGGTTCTTTTTTTCAGAGTCAGCCAAAGTAGGCTTCTCAATTGTGTTGTTAGGATCACCATCTCGCAGACCAGTAGGTGCAGCATCCCGTCTTACCCGACGAGAGCGACTAGACTGAGCTGTCTCTGCGACTGCTGCTGGTTGAGCAGGAGCTGGTTGGGTATTCTCCTCAGACTTAACTTCTGTGGGAACACCTGCTTGTGAAGAGGCAGTTTCTGCAGCCGGCTGCTCACTTGTTGACTTGCCATCTGAATCAGGCCTTGTAGTCGTTACAGCAGATGTATCTTCTGCCTGAGCTGAAATAGTGGCAGGATTACTTTCCTCAGCTGGTGAATTTAGCGGCTCTGCAGTACTTACTGAGGAATCAGCTATACCTGTTTGAGAAACGTCGTTTTGAGTCCCAGAAGAAACAGTCTCATCAGCACTAACCTGCGCAGCTGCTCCCAAAAGAAGCAAGGTCGATAAGAGCACAGAACAAACACCGACGTTTAGTTTTCGAATCGAAAACTTACGCAGGTGTGGATTAAACAAATCTTTTCCCATAATAATCTCCTAAATAATCATTTAAATTGCAGATTTTATTATACACTATTCTATTTTAGTTATCCATATATATAACTATAATTGTAAGAAACCAACATTATAATTAGACACTTTGTTGAAAACAGTCTATTTTTAACAAAAAAAGAGGAAAGATCCATAAACGAATCTTTCCTCTTTTAATTTAGTATCTGAAACCTAAATTCTTAATTTTTAGTCTTCAGACTTTTTCTTTCTCTTCTCTAAGCCAATCAGACCCAAACCTGATACTCCCGCAAGTAAGCTTGCAGCTAAGTATGAGGTTTCTTCTGTACCTGTCTTAGGAAGGGATTTTGCACCCTCACTCTTAGAAAGAGACGGTGGTGCAGGCGTAATCGTCCGCTCTGGCTGAACAGGATTTTCTGTCACAGTTGGAACGTAAACCGCTGAAATCGTCTGACCATTACGATCTTTGCGAATCACTGTCACACCGTCAGCTTGGCCGACAAAGCCCGTTTCCGGTACAAAAGTCACAGTGCCATCTGGCGCAATCGTGTAAGTTCCTTGGCCTGGAACAACCTTTTCAGTACTGCCATCCTCGAAAGTTGGAGGAACGGTTGGATCTACGTCGCCTTCAAAGATTGGTTTACCGGTCTGAGGCTGTCCTTTAAGACCCGTGCTGCTGGTATCTTCTGCGGCAGTACTTCCCAAAACAGTTGGGGTGTAGGTAGCCGTCACAGCATTGCCATAAATATCTGAACGCTTCACGACAACTCCGCGAGCAGTTCCGACAAAGTCGGCTTCCGGCACAAAGGTCACTGCCCCCAGCATATTGAAACGATAAGTTCCTTCACCTGGGACAACCATTTCGGTGCTGCCGTCCGCAAAGGTCGGTGCCACTGCCTGGTCAATCGCCCCTTCAAAAGTTGGCGTGCCCGTTTGAGCTTGGCCCTTGCGGCCACTGGATACACTGTCCTTGCTAGTTGATGGTTCAACTACGGTTGGAACATAGCGAGCTGTAACTGAAGTGCCATTCTTATCACGACGGACAAGGGTCACACCGCTTCCCTGACCAAGGAAATCAGCATCTGGAGTGAAGGTCACTGTACCGTCTGGTGCGATGGTGTATGTTCCCTGACCCGGAATAGTCTTTTCCTTGCTTCCGTCTTCGAAGGTTGGCTCTACTGACTCATCAATTGGAACCAATGGATCACCTGCTTCGAAGATAGGTTTGCCAGTCTGAACATGGCCTTTGATATTCGTAGAGGAAGCATTTTTACCAGTTGGGACTACTGCTTTCACTATTGCTTGATATTTGACAATAACAGGAGTTCCGTTAGCGTCTAAACGAATTAACCCCTGTTCTGATGTTTCACCCTTGAATTGTTTTATTGGGGTGAAGGTCACCTTGTTATCCGCATCTACTTCGAACTTACCAACATTTGGCACTTCTTTAATATTCTTTCCGTTACCAAAGAGTGGAGTCGAACCAGCTGGGAATGGAACTAATTTATGTCCTGGCGTGAAAGTCACTTGACCTTTTTGAACCTGACCTTGCAGACCTTCTGTCTTAGTGCCAGTACCAGTCGGAGTTACCTTAGTGAACTCTGGACTGTAGGTCGCAGTTACTGGTGTGCCATTTTTATCTACTCGTTTCACAGTGATTGGATCTGGTTTACCTACAAACTGCTTGTCTGGGGTGAAAGTCACTGCGCCATCCGGAGTGATGGTGTACGTTCCCTGACCTGGAATGGTCTTCTTCTTGCTGCCATCTGCAAAGGTTGGCTCAACAGCCTCATCGATTGGAACCAGTGGATCCGCACCTTTGAAGGTTGGAGTGCCTGTTTGCGGAAGGCCTTGTGGGCCAGTGCTCGTCACGGTGGTGCCTGTTGGAGTTACCTCTTTCACTACCGCTTGGTACTTAACTGTAACAGGGGTTCCATTGACATCAGTGCGAGTCAATTCAAGTTCTGGCGTTTCGCCCTTGAATTGTTTGTCTGGAGTGAAAGTCACCTTGCCGTCCGCATCCACTTCGAATTTACCGACATTCGGTACTTCTTTGACAGAAGAGCCATTGTCAAATAACGGAGTCGAACCAGCTGGGAATGGAACAGAATCATGGCCTGGAGTGAAGGTGACTTTGCCTTCTTGAACTTGGCCTTGCAAGCCTTCTGTTTTAGTGCCGGTACCTGTTGGAGTCACCTTGGTAAACTCTGGACTGTAAGTCGCAGTTACTGGAGTACCATTCTTATCCACACGTTTAACAGTGATTGGATCTGGTCTGCCTACAAACTGCTTGTCTGGAGTAAAGGTCACTGAGCCATCTGGAGTAATGGTGTAAGTTCCCTGACCTGGAATAGTCTTTTCCTTGCTGTCATCATCGAAGCTTGGCTCAATTGTTTCATCAATTGGAACCAGTGGGTCGCCGCCTGCGAAGGTTGGAGTACCCGTTTGAGGAAGGCCTTGAGGACCTGTGCTGGTTACATTGGTACCTGCTGGAGTTACTTTCGTAAATTCTGGACTGTAGGTCGCAGTCACTGGTGTACCATTCTTATCCACTCTCTTAACTGTTACTGGATCCGGTGTCCCAACAAATTGCTTCTCTGGAGTAAAGGTCACTGAGCCATCTGGAGTAATGGTGTAAGTTCCCTGACCTGGAATAGTCTTTTCCTTGCTGCCATCGTCGAAGCTTGGCTCAATTGTTTCATCAATCGGAACTAGTGGGTCACCACCTGTGAAGGTTGGAGTACCCGTTTGAGGAAGGCCTTGTGGGCCAGTGCTAGTTGCAGTAGTACCTATTGGAGTCACTTTCTCAACAGTTGGTGTGTACTTAGCCGTCACTGGTGTACCATTCTTATCTACTAGCTTAACAACAACTGGGTCTGGTGTCCCAACAAATTGCTTGTCAGGTGTGAAAGTGACAGATCCATCTGGTGCTACTTCAAAGGTACCGACATTTGGAACTTCCTTGCGTTTGCTTCCATCATCGAAAGTCGCTGGAGTATCATTATCCAGTGGTACATTCGGGTCGCCACCGACAAAGTTTGGTTTACCCGTTTGTGGTCGGCCTTGTGGACCAGTGCTAGTTGACGTAGTAGCTGTTGGAGTTACCTCTCTCACTACTGCTTGGTACTTGACAGTTGCTGGTGTTCCATTAGCATCAGTCCGAGTCAATTCGAGTTCAGGTGTTTCACCTTTGAATTGTTTGTCTGGAGTGAAAGTTACCTTGCCATCTGCATCCACTTCGAACTTACCAACATTTGGTACTTCTTTAACTGCGGTACCATTATCGAATAATGGAGTTGAACCAGCTGGGAATGGAACTGAATCATGACCAGGCGTGAAGGTGACTTGGCCTTCTTGGACCTGGCCTTGAAGACCTTCTGTCTTATCACCAGTACCAGTTGGAGTTACTTTAGTAAATTCTGGGCTGTAGGTAGCCGTTACTGGAGTACCATTCTTGTCAACTCGCTTAACAGTAATTGGATCTGGTTTACCTACAAATTGCTTGTCTGGCGTGAAGGTCACTGCTCCATCCGGAGTGATGGTGTAAGTTCCCTGGCCTGGAATCTTCTTCTCCTTACTTCCATCTTCAAAGGTCGGTTCAACTGTTTCGTCAATCGGAACCAATGGATCACCACCTGCAAAGGTCGGTGTGCCAGTTTGAGGAAGGCCTTGTAGACCTGTGCTGATTGCATTGGTACCAGTTGGAGTTACCTTGGTGAACTCTGGACTGTAGGTCGCTGTCACTGGTGTGCCGTTCTTGTCCACTCGCTTAACTGTGATTGGGTCTGATTTACCCACAAATTGCTTGTCCGGTGTGAAGGTCACTACGCCATCTGGAGTAATGGTGTAAGTTCCTTGGCCTGGAATCTTCTTCTCCTTACTTCCATCTGCGAAAGTTGGCTCAACAGTTTCATCGATTGGAACTAGTGGGTCCGCAGCTTTGAAGATTGGAGTTCCTGTTTGAGGGATACCTTGTGGACCGGTGCTCGTAACTGTGGTACCTGTCGGAGTTACTTCTTTCACTACCGCTTGGTATTTAACTGTTACTGGTGTTCCGTTGGCATCCACACGAATAATTCCTAATTCTGGTGTTTCACCCTTGAACTGTTTGTCTGGAGTGAAGGTCACAATGCCATCTGCATCCACTTCAAACTTACCGATATTTGGTACTTCTTTAATATTTTTTCCGTTACCAAATAGCGGAGTCGAACCTGCTGGGAATGGAACTAATTCATGACCTGGCGTGAAGGTGACATGGCCTTTTTGAACCTGACCTTGCAAGCCCTCTGTCTTGTCACCAGTACCTGTCGGAGTAACAGCTGTCACAGTTGCTTGGTAGTTGGCCTTGGCTACTGTACCATTGACATCTGTACGGCTGAGTTCAACTTCTGGTGTCTTACCGACAAACGTTTTGACTGGTGTGAAAGTAACATTCCCCTCTGTATCAACCTCGAACTTACCGACTTTGGCAATTTCTTTGACATTCGTGCCAGTATCAAAGACCGGTGAGCTGCCGGTTGGGAAGCCGACTTGCGGACTTCCTGCTTCAAAAGTAACCTTGCCTTTTTGAACTTGGCCTTGAAGCCCCTCCGTCTGAGCACCTGTCGCTCTTGGAGTCACTTTCTCAACAGTTGGCGTATACTTGGCTGTCACAGGAGTGCCATTTTTGTCCACTCGCTTAACAATAACCGGATCTGGTGTGCCAACAAATTGCTTATCTGGGGTAAAGGTGACAGAACCGTCTGGTGCCACTTCAAAGATACCGACATTTGGAACAACCTTGCGCTTGCTTCCGTCATCGAAAGTAGCCGGAGTATCATTATCCAGTGGAACTCCCGGAGTGCCGCTCACGAAGTTTGGCTTGCCTGTTTGTGGACGGCCTTGCTCACCAGTGCTGGTGATATTTGTTCCCGTTGGAACCACTTCTTTCACCACTGCTTGGTATTTGACGGTAACAGGAGTGCCATTCACATCTGCTCGAACCAATGTCAGCTCAGGAGTGATTCCCTTAAACTGCTTGTCTGGCGTGAAAGTCACCTTGCCATTCGCATCCACTTCAAATTTACCAACGGTTGGAATCTCTTTAACAGTCAAACCATTGTCAAAGAGCGGAGTTGTTTCAGCTGGGAATGGAACTGAGGCATGACCAGGTGTGAAGGTAACATGGCCTTCTTGAACCTGACCTTGCAATCCTTCTGTCTTATCTCCAGTACCAGTTGGAGTGACTTTAGTAAACTCAGGACTGTAAGTCGCAGTGACTGGTGTACCATTCTTATCAACACGTTTCACTGTCACTGAATCTGGCTTTCCTACAAACTGCTTCTCTGGTGTGAAGGTAACCGTGCCATCTGGTGCAATGGTGTAAGTTCCCTGACCTTGAATTACTTTTTCCTTTCTGCCATCGTCAAAGGTTGGCGTGACTGCTTCATCAATCGGAACTAGCGGATTACCACCTTGGAAAGTTGGGGTACCTATTTGCGGAAGACCTTGAGGACCGGTGCTAGTCACATTAGTGCCCATTGGAGTTACTGATGTAACCGTCGCAACATAAGTGACTTTTGCGGCAATACCATTTGCATCTTTGCGAGAAATGCTAATTTCTGGTGTTTCACCTACAAAGCGCTTGTCTGGCGTGAAGGTAACATTGCCCTCCGCATCTACTTCAAACTTACCGACTTTGGCAATTTCTTTCACATTCGTACCTGTGTCAAAGACTGGCGTGCTGTTGGCTGGGAATCCTACTTTGGGATCGCCAGCTTTAAAAGTTACACGACCCTTTTGAACTTGTCCTTGCGGACCTTCTGTCTGATCTCCAGTTCCCGTCGGAGTCACAGCGGTCACAGTCGCCCGATATTTAGCCTTGGCTACTGTTCCATTGACATCTGCACGGCTGAGTTCAACTTCTGGTGTCTTACCTACAAACGTTTTGACTGGGGTAAAGGTAACATTCCCCTCCGTATCAACCTCGAACTTACCTACTTTGGCAATTTCTTTCACATTCGTGCCGGTATCAAAGACTGGCGTGCTGTTTTCTGGGAAGCCAACTTGCGGACTTCCTGGTTCAAAAGTAACCTTGCCTTTTTGAACTTGACCTTGAGGGCCTTTTGTCTGAGCACCTGTTGCTCTTGGGGTCACTTTCTCAACAGTAGGCGTGTACTTAGCCGTCACAGGAGTGCCATTCTTATCTACACGCTTAACAACAACCGGGTCTGGTGTGCCAACAAATTGCTTGTCAGGTGTGAAAGTGACAGATCCATCTGGTGCCACCTCAAATATACCGACATTTGGAACAACCTTGCGCTTACTTCCATCGTCGAAAGTCGCTGGAGTATCATTATCCATTGGTACATCTGGGTTGCCACTGACAAAATTTGGCTTACCTGTCTGTGGACGGCCTTGTTTACCAGTGCTAGTGATGTTTGTCCCTGTTGGAGTTACAGCAGTGACTGTCGCCTTGTAGATAGCTGTAGCTGTGCTGCCATTCCTATCTGTACGAGTAATTCTGATGTCCGGCGTAAGGCCTTTAAATTGTTTCTCTGGAGTAAAGGTTACATTTCCATCCTCATCCACTTCAAACTTACCAACAGTAGGTACTTCTTTAACAGTCGAACCATTGTCGAAGAGCGGAGTTGAGCCAGCTGGAAAGGCCACAGTTTGTTTTTGACCGTTGACTTGCGCAGAACCTTCTGTGAAGCTGACTTTTCCTCGCTGAACTTGGCCTTGTATACCACTGGTTTCAGCATTCGTCGCACTTGGTGTTGCTGCTTTTACATCAGCCTGATAGGTAGCTGTTACTTCTGTTCCATTGACATCTACTCGCTTGACAGTCTCTGCCGCTGGCCGTCCAGTATAAGTCGGCAGTGGAGTGAAGGTAACTAAGCCTTGATTATCCACCTGATAAGTGCCGACACCATCAACTGTTTTAGTTTGGCTGCCATTATCAAAGATTGGCAACTTCTTGCTATCAATAGGCACACGATTATGGCCTGGATTAAAGGTCAATTGCCCTGTCTGAACTGCACCTTGAATGCCCTCGCTGCTGGCACCTTGAGCAGTCGGTCTAACAGGAGTCACCTTTGGCTGATAAACAGCTTGGTGCGGAATACCTTTGCCATCAGTCAGCTGAACGGAAACAGGGTCAACAGTACCAACAAAGTTTTTGTTTGGTTTGAAAGTAATCTTACCTGTTGCAGATTCGACTTCAAAACGACCGACTTCCCGACCATTTGATAAAGCTGGAACTCTAGTATCATCTGTAGTCGTTCCATCCGCTTTCACAAATTTTACTGGATTTGCTGCCGTCGGACTTGCCGGAGTTTTGCCAGCATCACCATCATTAAAGACAGGCGTCTTTTCTTGCGTTAGTCCTTGAGCATCCGTTGTTTCATACTTAGGAACATTGAGCACGGTTGGCACATAGCGTCCATCCATGGTGTTGAGCTGGTCATTGATGACTGCTTCAGCCTGATTTTTGGCAATCCAATCTGTACTTGCTCCATTAGTATCAAAACGACGGATGTTAATTCCCTGGGCTGTGCCGATAAAGCCTGCCTTAGGCTCATATACCACATCTACATCAGCACCGTTTGCTGTTACTTTATAACGGCCTTCAGCAGTGTTATACCAGCCTTCTGCATCAGCTGTCAGGGCATTTCCTCTCGCATCCAATACAATCGGAGCTTTAGTAGTATCAATCGCTACTCTCTTATTCTCAGTATTTTGAGCAATCCCCTGCGGAGTAAAATGAAGAGTGGCTGTCTGTCTCTGATTACGGATTCCAGTACTTTCCTTCTTCTCACCTTTTGGTGGATAAGTCAGTTCAACTTCTAGATCTTCCACCTCACCACTAAATGCAGTTCCGGTTGGCTTTTCAATATCTCCCTTGTTCAAGGCGATACGAACCCGCATTCCCAACTTGCTAAGTTCAGGATTAGTCATAGCTGGATTCTTCTTAAAGTTGACAGTATAATCTCCCGCAGTTGTTACTTCGGTAAATTCACTGGCTTCGTCTTCGTCAAAGACACCATTATTATTGAAGTCAATCCACGCGCGAACATAGGCTTTTTCGTATCCATTAGCCGAAGCATGGATGCGGAGAGAATAATCTCCGTCATGCAGACGGTTTACTGGAAAAAGACCATTGGTTTTCCCGACTAAATCATCAGACAAGAGCTGATTAATACCTTCATCGGCTAAATCATTCTGATCGTCATGCTTCCAGTTGTTTCCAGATGTGGTATCAATATCAGCCGCAACACGGCCCAAGAATGGCTGTGGATTTTGACCGCCAGTTTCTGCATTGTATCTTGAAATAGCATGAATCGCTTTTCCATAGGAATCCGGTGCATCACCTTCATCAATTGCCATAAAACCAATCATCGCAGCCTGCTGACCAGAAGAAGCTATGTAAATACCAACCTCTGAAGCACCACGAGTCATCACAAGTGGAATCGTATTATTTCTAGAAACATTCGGTCCAAATACTTGACTTCCCAGTCCGCCAGTCTTTTGATCAGGACTGACATAGGCCTGCCAATGAACCCCAGTACCGTCATTTCCAATAAATTGGCCTTCTGTAGTAGGCTTCATTGGCTTATAGGTTTCTGTAATCTCAGTAGTCACACCATTTGCGTCTGTAACTGTACGCTTCCATTCGGCCAAATGTTCCCAACCCTTACCATTGGTTGTAAAGATAGCATACTCACCAGGGTTTGCCTCTTCTCCATCAGCCATGACAACGGTTGCTTTAACAGGCTTCCCACGATATCTAGCTTCAACTTTGAACTTCACGCCATAGTTAGCTTCATCTTTAGGAACCTGCAGTTGGGTCTTACGCCCTTTGGTATCAATTCCCTCTGACTTAATAGCTGAATATTGATTCTGAGCAGCACCAGTAATTTTAGGACGGTAATCATCACCATACCAATACTGATAAGCATAATTATTGCTATTGTTATATTGAAGCCAAGTATTTTTTGCATTGGGATCATAACTGCTTTCGTACTCAGTTCCCTTTACTCGATCACGATAGATCTCTGTCGCATAGAAAGGTTTCAATTCCGTCACAGTCAGTTTGACCACATAGCCTGGAGAAATTTCCTTCTCATATACTGTTCCAACTTTAAAGGAGCCATCTTTATCTAGATTTCTCAGTGATTTAGTATCACCAAAATCTAGCCAGTTTACCTGCTTCATCAACTCATCAGAACGTTTCCTCACTGATTCTTCCAGTGTTGGTTTAGAAACTGTAGGATTAGGTGTCGCATCTTGTATAGCAGAGCTAGCTTGACCAGCAGGACTGGCTGTACGGAATGAAGTTCCTGCCTCCATTGGCTGACCATTACGATCAGACCTTGGCATAGCCGCAGAACTTGGTTTTGGCGTATATTGCACTGAATAAGAGCGCGTCCGACTAGCTTCAGCTGGTCTGGCTTCATTAGAGGTCTCAGCTGTTTGATTAGCTTCTTGTGCCTTTTCAGGTGCTGTTTGCTCTGAAACTGCAGCTGGACTTACCAGCTGATTTTGATCAGCACTTGCTTCTGAGTTAGCTGTTTCAGGAACAGCAGATGTTGCTGTATTCTCAAGAGCAGGCTGACTGACTGGCTGACTCATAGCAGAGTCCGTCGGTTTTTCTGGCAGTGAGATATTATCATCTACAGATCCGCTGGCAGTTTCATCTGCATTGACCGTAGCCGCAGTACCTAAAAGAAAAACGGTAGATAATAATACCGAGCAAACTCCGACATTTAATTTTCGAATTGAAAACTTATTTAAATGGGGGTTAAATAATTCTTTTCCCATAGAATCTCCTATATTAATATTTAATAGCAATTGGTATTATACAACATTTATATTTAGTTAGCCATGGATATGACTGTAGTTGAGGGCCATTGTGTCCAAAAATAGACACATAAAAAAAAGGCTCCATTTTTATAGTAAAAAAAGAAGATCCGCAAACGAATCTTCTCACTTTTAACCTTCTGATAAAACCTTATCTAATTTTTCCTGCAAGGCTGCTAATTCCCAACCTTCAATTTCTTTCAGTTCATGAGTGGTTACGGCCAGCCCCTCATATTCGAGTCCGCAGTTCTGGCAAAAGCGGCTCATCACGTAGTCCAGCATTTCAATTTCTTTGCTGGGTTGAGAACCTTGCAGGAGAAAAAATACCTTTTTGCCCTTAAGTGCTTCCTGCGGCTCATGTACATCAGCCACTCGGTCCAACAGAGTTTTTAGCAAACCTGAAAAAGACCACCAATAAATAGGGCTGGTAAAGACCAGCACATCAGCCTGACTCAGCTGCTCATAGACTTGAAAGAACTGGTCGTTTTCTGCTGACTGCCCATATTGCTCAATGTGGTAATCCACTAATTGAAGAGCCTCATAATCTCTATCCCGCAGAAAAAAGTGCCCCAACTTAAAACTATTACCATTCCTATTCGGGCTGGCGTTTACCAAATAAATCATAGCTTCTTTTCTCCTTTATTTTTTCCAATTATATCAAAAAAGAGGGAAGCAAACAATGCTCACCCCTACTATTTATTCCGACTTTTCCATATCTTCTTTCATCTCATCCATATTAAATTTAGCAAAGAGATACTTGCGATCTTGTACTGGGAAACGCTGATCCAGCTGGTCTACAGCACCCAACTCGACGAAACCTTCCTTGATGACAAAGTCCATGACATGTCCGCCAAAAGTCAGATCATCCGATACAAAATGCAGATGATAGCCTGCCAGACTAACCCCGTGGAAAATCTCAGGCGTCCAGATACCAACGATGGTGCCTGTGACATTTTCCTTACGATACTCAGGCTGATTGACCGCTACTTCTGCAAACTTCCGCTCTGTCGTAGACTTGGGAATCATCCGAACATGCATGCGGGCGAAATCGCCGTGAATCTTGATAGAGCGGAAAAGATTTTCCCCATCATAGTAAGACTCAATCCGCTTCTCCAACTCCTTGTCATCCATCTCAAAGCGCTGACGGAAAATGACCTCCGCCTGATGAGGAACAACGGCCGCGTAAGGTACTGTCATATCTGGTGACACCTCAACCACTTCTGGCACTTCTCCAGAGCCCTTTGCCTGATAAGCCTTACCATTAAGAACAATGAGCTCACCATCAATAGAGTCCAATGTCCCCAAGCCCAAATCTCCATACTGCAGCAACTCCCCAACAGTCATACTGCCGTCGTAAAGACCAGCCATCAAGGCTCCCAAAGTATTATATTGAAATAATTTGATTGGTTCTGCCATTCTTTTTCCTTAATCTTTCTCTTCCTAAAAATATTATTGCCCATCCAGCTAAGCTTTTTTCATCTTTATTACATTGGCTTACTGAATTTCTACGCCAATCATTATACCATAAATCGCGGGAAATGGCTGAACGAGTGCTTCTTCAGCTGTTATAAACTTTCATAAAGCTCCTGCATACTAGCATCATCAGGTACCAATCTCAGGTAAGAAGCAGCAGCCCTTTTAGCTTCTTCAAATTGGCCTAATTCTCGCAAAAGATAGACATACTGCTCTAGAAACTCTGGATTATCATGCAATTCACGAGCCAGTTGATTATAGAGTTCCTCTGCTTTTTCCAGATTTTCCAAAGCCTGATAAGCACGCGCCAGATTCCAGCGGGTCAAGGCGTTATCGACTTCTTGCTCAGCAAATTCTAAAATATCCTCATAGCGCTCCTGCTCCAAATAAAGAGTAGTCAATCGCAAGGCAATCTCTTCCAAATCATCCGCATCTTCCTGAGCTTGCAATAGATAATTTTCAGCCGCTTTCTCATCGTGAAGTTCATAAGAAAGCTGTGAGGCTAAAAGCAAGAGCCGAGTCTCAAAAGGATTCTTAGCCAAGCCTTGCTGGGCAAGGGTCAGGGCTTCAGCCGTCCGATGCTCCGCATGAAGAGACAGGGCATAGCCATATTCGTAGCCTTCAAAATCCGGTGACAGAGTATCCAATTGCTTAAAATAAAGATTGGCTTTCTGGTATTCTTCCTGATCCGCTAAAATAGTCGCCAGCTCATAAACCGCTGCATCGTCATACTCAAGCTCAACCGCTTTCTCCAAAAACTCAATAGCCGCAGCAAATTTCCCAAGACTGGCATAGCATACTCCAATCCGCTGATAGGTTGAGACGCCTGTCTGCTCAAAGATTGAGCGATTGTCTAGCTGGGCGTATTCCTTAATCGCCTGAGAAAAAGCCCCCAGCTCCAAATCAATCTCAGCCAGACCAAAGGTTACCAAAGTCTCATCAGTCAGCTCCGCTGCCTGAGCCAGTTTTTCTCGAGCTACATCGGGCAGCCCCTCTAGCTGATAGAGGTCAGCCTTAGCCAAGAGAGCAGCAACATACCAGTCACTATCTGGCTGAATCTCCTCTAGATAGGTAAAAGCCTGCTCCAAGTCCCCATCGTCACTGGCAATAGCTGCCAGACTGATATAAGAAGCCGGATAGTCAGGAGCCAACTTTTCAAAAATACGCTTGGCCTGAGGGAAAAAGCCGATACTCTCTAAGTAATCGGCCAAGTCCAATAATTCTTCTTCGCTGTCTGTAGTCAGGGCTTGCTCGAAATAGCGATCAGCCAGAGCTAGGTCCTGCTCCTGTAAAGCTGCTAACATTTGCTCACTCTTGCTCACTGATTTCTCCTTCTTGTTCAAAATCGGCTTCATAGAGGCCACTTACTTTCTGATACCACTTAAAGATGGCCGCAATAGCTACCTTGGCTGAAGCATAGGCGGGAATTCCCAGGAAAACGCCCCAAATACCAAACATGGTACCAGAAGTCAATAATACGAATAAAATCGTAATTGGATGAATACTGAGCTGACTGCCCAAGACCAAAGGAGAAACAAAACGCCCCTCGATTGTCTGCTCAACGATGAAAACGACAATGACTTTAGCCAGCATCACTGGACCGCCAGCAATCAAACCGATTGCCAGAGCCGGAAGCATAGCCAAAAAGCTGCCCAGATAAGGCACCAGATTGAGAACGCCGGCAATTACTCCAAGAGTGACACCATAGCGCAGACCAATAATCTTGAAGAAAACGATAAACATCAGAGCTACAATGATAGCAACCGTCACCTGACCTCGCACATAATTAGCCAGCTGGCTGTTGATATCCGTCATCACTTGACCAAAAGAAGCGCGGAATTTAGTTGGCAGAAACTGGGTCACATAGCCTTTCAGGTTTTTCCCGTCTCTCAGCAGGTAAAAAAGGATAAACGGCATGATGATAATAGCCACGACAATCTGCGAAGTTGTACTGATTAAGTTACCCGCCCAATTGACTGCCCTAGATGAAAAATTGCTGGCCCAATCGGTAATCTGACTAGACAGATTGCTAGTGTATTCCTCAATCTGCGGCTTGAAATCTGCCGAAATATACTTAGTCACGACATCGTCGATGAACTTGTCAGCCTGCTTCAGATAAGCAGGAACATTTCTGACAAAGGCCATGACCTGATGCTGCAAGCTAGGAATAGCAACAGCCAAGCCCCAGATAATCAAAAAAGCAATTAAAACAAAGACAATGGTAATAGCAACCAGTCGATTAATCTTGTGCTTTTCCATCCAGTCGACGATGGGATTTAACAGATAATAAAGCAGACCAGCTAAGATAACCGGCAGCATGATTACTCCCAAAAATTCAATGACTGGACTAAAAATAAAACTGATTTTACTAAGTATAAAAATATTCAGCCCCATCAAAAGGGTTACTAAAAATACTGTAATGGCCTTGTTATCCAAAAACCATTTAAAAAACCAGGATAGGCTAAAATCTTTCTCTTTGTGCTCCATATTCTCCTCCTTTAACTTGTCATTTCATTGTAACATTTTTCGGAGAAAAATTCTCTGCTCAGCTATAGGGAAAAGCAAAAAAAGAGAGGAGACAGAAGACTTGTATTTTTCGCAAAATACAGCTTCTGACTTCTCTCTTCGGTTCCTGCAAGGCCAGCTAGAATGCAAGGCTATTTCTCAACAGTCGGCAGAGAAATGCTAAAGCGCATCTTCCGCCCATCAAGGGCTTCAAACTGATATCGCAGACCATGCTTGTCCAAAATCTGCTGAACGATAAAGAGTCCCAGACCAGTCCCGCCGTCCTTGCGATTGCGACTGTAGTCTGGCCGGTAGAAAGGCTGAAAAATCTGCTGAATTTGGTCTTTGTTCAAAACTCGTTCCGCCTCATTTTCGATGACTAGCTCACGCTCTTCCAGCCTGAGTAAAATCTGTCCGCCTTCTACTGTATAATGAAAGGCATTGTCCAGAAGATTTTTGATAGCCTTGAGCAGATAGGTGCGGTTACCCTTGACCTTCGCTTCTGCCAGCTCAACCTGAAAATGGTAGTGTCTGACATCTGCTAAAACTCGATAGGTGCTCAGATTTTCCTCCAAGACCTGCTTGAGTGAAAAGACTTCCTGTTCAGTTTCAGTCTTCATCTCCAGTTTAGAAATGGCTAAGATAGACTGGACCAACTCCGACTGCTCCTCTAGAATTTCTCGGCACTTCTGCAAGTACTTGTCTCGATCCTTGAACTCTCCTACTCCATAGATCATGCCATCAACCATCCCCATCATGCTGGTAATGGGTGTCTTGAGCTCATGCGATGTCATTCGCAAAAACTCAGCCTTTTCCCGCTCGCTTTCTGCTACCTTTTCATTTTCCAGGCGCAGAGCCTCGATACTGGTCAGCAGATTGGCATAGAGATGATTGATATCTTGGGCCAGTTCGGCAATCTCATCACGCCCCTTGACCTGACAGGTCACATCTGGAGCCAGACTCGTCATTTGACGGGTGCTCTTAGAGATGGCTTTTATACGCTGACTGGAAGTCCGGCTGTAGAGATAGGCTGCCAGACCACCCAGACTCAGAGATACAAGCAAGACAAATGGATAGAGATTAAGCAAAATCCGACTAGCATCAGAAACAGGCTGTAAGGAATATTCCCCTCTCAGGACAACTTCTTTACCATCTGAAGTTCGAAAGCTTTCTGATAAACTCTTGCTCTCATAGTCGCTGTTGGCAATTGTCGGAACGATGGTCAGCTGCAGAGAACTTTCATCGCCAGCTTCGAGTGAAGGATAGAGAATCGTATTGTCTTTCGCAAGCAAGGTAAACCAAATCAGATTACTCTTTTTACTATAATCACTCAAGAGCTCGCCGATTTCCTGACTGGACTTTCCTTTGACTTGCTTGGAAACTTGGTCAAATTCTCTCTTAGCTTCTCCACTCTTAACCTGCTGATAATACACCGGCATGGCAAAGTAAAGACTGGCTAGAACGATAGTCACCACCACGAAAATGATAGACGAGGTCAAGAGAAAGTTCTTTTTGACAATTTTCACTTGTCTTCTCCTCCAAGCTGGTAGCCCATACCCGTAATGGTTTTCAGCGGCACACCTGGAATCTTTTTGCGGATATTCTTGATATGATTATCCAGCACCCGACTATCCAGCTCGCTGTAGCCCCAAATGGTAGTCATCAGCTGATCTCGGGTCACCAAATGCCCCTTCCTCTTAGCCAGAGTCTGCAAGATTTCATATTCTTTCTTGGTCAGAGGCATCTTCTCACCCTGCCAGTAAACCGTGCAGTCATCAATAGAAACCGTCAGGTCGCCAACAGCAATCTCTGAAGCAACTGTATTTCTGCGCAGAATATTCTCAATCCGTTTGACCAAGATTAGCGGTGAAAAAGGCTTGGTTACATAATCACTGATGAGATGATTAAAGCTGACTAGCTGGGTATACTCGTCATCCAGAGCTGTCAAAATCATGACCGGAATCTGAGAGGTCTTGCGGATTTCCTTCAGTACTTCCAGACCGCTCTTGGTTGGCAGCATCATATCTAAGATGACCAGATCAAAGGGCTCTTCTTCAAAAGCCTGCAAGGCATCACCTCCGTCAAAGACTGGTCTCACCTCATACTGACTTTCCTTTAAAAACTCGCAAATCACTTGATTAATTGTCGTATCATCTTCCACCACTAGAATCTTGTGCATACTTAGATTTTTCTCCTTTACCTATTCAAATCGCAGGGCTTCGATCGGATCCAGCTTAGATGCTTTCACAGCTGGCAGGAGCCCAAATACTACTCCTATTATACAACAAAAGATCAAACTTACAAAGACAGAAAAGAGGGATAGAATATACGGATAGGCTAGAGACTGGGTGATGGCAAAGCCCGAGGCGATACCAGCTACCACGCCAATAATTCCTCCCATCAAGGTCAGGATGACTGCCTCAATCAGGAACTGCTTAAGAATGATCTTCCGCCGAGCTCCCAGAGCCTTTTTAATCCCGATTTCACGAGTCCGCTCTGTCACTGAAACCAGCATGATATTCATAACACCGATACCTCCGACTAGGAGAGAGATGCTGGCAATACCTGCTAGCAAGACAAAGTTAGACTTGTTGAGATTATCCAGCTGCCGTTCAAATTCCTGCAGGTTGAGCACACCAAACATATAGTCTGACGGTGGCATTTGCTGATTGAGGTAATCACTAACCTTCTTGGCTACCTTCTTCAAATCATCTGCCTTATGGGTTTGGACAGTCACTTCAGGACTGACATTAATGGTATCAAAAATTCGATGCCACTGCTGCAGGGGAATATAGGCTACCTTTTCCGCACCAGCTGTTAAGCCACTCTGCTCAGTCGACTCAAATACGCCAATAACCTTAAAGGGATTTCCCAAGACTTCCACATACTTGCCGATACCATCCCCCTTTGGAAAAAGACTATCATAAAGTGACTTTTCCAGATAGGTCACCTGCTCTTGATTTTTAAAAGCTTCTGAGTCAAAGCCTTCACCTTCTAGCAGACGTTGCTGCTTGATGTCAGCGGCTGTCTGCGAAACAGCCTGAATCTTCCCAGATGACTTTTGGCTCAGGTAGTAAATCTTCTCATCTGTACCATAGGTCAGCAGAGCATTCTTGACCCCAGAGATTTCCTTAATCTTACTCAGCACATCCTCTCCCATAAAGGGAATATAAGAAGGCTTCTGAGCTTGAGATTTCTCTGGAATGGTCGGATCGATGGCGCTTTTCTTGTCATAGACGACCTTGATTGTGTTATTATTCCCGCCAATGAGCTGACGCTTGGTATTTTCCGTATTTCCCTCAATGATAGAAAAGATAGCGATGATAGCGCCTATCCCGATGATAATCCCCAACATGGTCAGCATAGAGCGCATTTTATGCGACAAGATTGAATTCAGAGCTACAAAAATATCTTCCATACAGCCTCCTTTCTATCCTATCGCTTTGCTCTCTATATTACCATCCCGCAGGATAACCGTCTGCTTGCAGAGTTGGGCTACTTCCGGCTCATGGGTAATGATGACAATGGTCTTACCCTCATCATTAAACTGCTTGAAAAGATCCATAATCTGCACACTGGTCTTGGTATCCAGAGCCCCCGTTGGTTCGTCACCAAGGATGAAGCTGGGATTGGTTACCAAGGCTCGTGCAATGGCTACCCGCTGCTTTTGACCACCGGACAGCTCCATAGGCTTGAAATCACTTCTTTCTTCCAGCCCGACCAATCGCAACATTTCCAGAGCTCGCTCCCGTCTCTCTTTTTTAGGAATTTTCATGTAAGTCAGAGGCAGTTCCACATTTTGACAGGCCGTCAGCTTGGGCATGAGGTTAAAATTTTGAAAAACAAAGCCAATCTTCTGATTGCGCAAATCGGACAGCTGATTGTCAGACAGCTCAGACACATCGGTCCCTTCAATATGATAAGTCCCCGAACTTGCCTTATCCAGACAGCCGATAATGTTCATCAGAGTGGACTTACCAGATCCAGACGGTCCCATGATAGCCAGAAAATCCCCCTCTTTCACATGCAGATCAATTCCTTTTAAAATTGGAAATTCCTGACTGCCCTGCTGATAAGATTTGTGGATATCCTTAAGCTTTAACATGCTGTCCTACCTCCATCCCTTCTTCCATACCTGCTCTCGGGGTTGAAATGGTATCCTGCATAGTCAAACCTTCTGTAATCTCTACCAAACGGTCAGACACTTTCTTGGTCTTGACTTCATGCATTTTCAGAGTCTTACCCTCTACCTTCCAGACATAGGTCTTGCCATTTTTACTGAAAGTATAAGCTTTATTGACGACTACCTTTCCTGCCTCGGGAGCATTCTCCACGATGTTGACATAGGAATGGGAGCCCACCAGTGGCATTTCACCACCTTGATCCAGCTCAACAGTATAAGGATACTTACCTTGGTTGGGGTTTTCCTGTTGCTTATTCCCACCATTATTATTGGAAGTATTTTCTGCTGTCAGACTGCCGACCTGAGTTACCGTACCACTCCAGCGTTTCTTAGGATCCTTGCGATCCACCACTTCCACTTTCTGGCCGACACTCAGCTTCTCACGGTCAAATTCACTAACAGTACCTTTGACCAGAGTTTTGGACTTGTCCATAATCTCAATAAAGTTTTCTTCTTCCTTTTTGGCCTTGGACTGATTGGGTAAATCTTCATTCATAGAGGTAATTGTTCCTGCTGTATCGGCAGTCACAGTATCATACTTCATCCGGTCTGATTCTGTCTGAGCTGTCACCTGGGCCTTTTCAGCCTCAATCTGAGCTGTCGTCACTTCATTATCCGCAGTCTTAGCATCGCTCAGCGCTTGAGCCAGCTCGTCTTCAGCAGACTTAATCTGCTCCAGCAATGACTCATCCTGACTGGAATTGTATTTGTCCTTGAGAGCATTGAGACTGGCCAACTTGCGATTATAGGTTTCCCATTTAATCGCCGCGCTGTTTTGAGCGGCTGTAATGCCATTAGCCTTGGACTGGGCATCATATTGAGCCGACTGGGCTGTCAATTGTTGCTCTGTCGCATAGGAAAAGAGCGGCTGTCCTTGTGTAACGGTATCACCATTTTTGACAAATACTTCCTTGACTTCCCCTTTAGAAGGGTCAATCTTGACCTTACTGCTATTGTTGGCAACTACTGCCCCAGATAAAACCAGGCTTGTTTTTTTACTGTTATTGACAGCTTCTTGGACTGTCAGCGAATCAATCGTCTTATCTACCATTTTCATGGCCTGTTGTTGATTGATCTGTCTAAAATACAGATAGCCTCCCAGCCCAGCACAAGCGAGAATGACCGTGCTGCCCAATAGAATGGTCTTACGATTCATTTTTTTTCTTCGAAACATATTGCCTCCAACCTACATGTTTTAATCTTTATTCAGCTTCTGAGCTAGATCCTGATCCGTCTTCTGGAATTTCCTCACCATCTGCTGGAATTTGGATAACATTTCCATCAGGCATTGTGTATTCTGTCACTTCTTTCCCATCTACTGTCTTGGTCTTCTTATCAACAGCATCCTTCTGGAAGTCCACTTGTTTCCCGTCCTTAATTTCTGAGTTATCAGCTTCTTTATTTCCGCATGCGGCTAAAAAGAATCCTGACATTCCGATAAGAGCAACGAGCATAGCAATTTTTTTAACGTTCATTTGATTTCTCCTTTGTTTAGCAAGCAGGAAGTTTGTTGCTTCCTGACAGTAATTGTTTTTTTGAACAATTCTATTCTAACAAAGCCATCTATCCCCTTCCTACCCGCTATCTGTTTTTTATCTGTTTTTTCAAAACCAATACTATTCTTTTGAAAATCAGACAAATCCTCCGCTCTAAACTCTATGATCTGCTTTTATGATATAATAGTAGCAAGTAATCTAAATATATAAGAGGTAATGGAATGACACAAACGGTTTACTTTGGAACCTATACTCGCAGAGATTCCAAAGGAATTTACAAAGCAGATTTTAATTCTATCAAAGGAACTTTAGAAAACTTAACCTTGGTTGCTGAAGAGCCCAGTCCAACCTACCTATCCTTTGATAAGGCTGGACATTTCTATTCTGTCGGAACAAAGGATGGACAGGGAGGTATTGCGGCCTTTGACCAGGCAGGTCAGCTCCTCAACCATGTTGTTGAAGAGGGGGCTCCGCTCTGCTATGTCGCAGTCGACGAAGAACGCGACTTGGTTTACGGTGCCAATTATCATAAGGGACAAGTCTTGGTCTACAGACGCCTAGCTGATGGCAGACTTGAACTAGCTGACTCAGCTACTCACCAAGGTCAAGGACCACATGCCAACCAAGCTTCAGCCCATGTCCACTACGCAGACCTTACACCAGATCAATACCTGATCACCTGCGACTTGGGAACTGACGAAGTAACCACCTATGATGTTGCTGAAGATGGAAAGATCGCTCCTCTGGATACCTACAAGTGTGCCGCTGGAGCTGGTGCCCGCCATATCGTTTTCCACCATCATTACAAAATAGCCTATTTAATCTGTGAGCTTAATTCTACTATTGAAGTCCTGATTTACGATGGAGTCGGCCATTTTGAACACCTGCAAACCGTCTCCACCTTGCCAGAGGACTTTGAAGGTGCAAACGGAACAGCTGCTATCCGCCTGTCTGCTGACGGCAAGTTCCTCTACGGTTCCAACCGTGGCCATGACTCTCTTGCCGTTTACAAAATCTTAGCTGATGGTAGCTTGGACTTAATCCAGATTGCACCTACCAATGGCCAAAATCCACGGGATTTCAACGTCACACCGGATCAAAACCATATCATTGCTGTCCATCAAGACTCAGACAATGCAACCATCTTCAAACGCGATGCAGAGAGTGGAAAATTAACAGAAATCTCCCATGATTTCTACGTTCCCGAAGCTGTTTGTGTGACCTTTAAATAAGCAGAATTCTTGTCTTTCTATTAGAAATTTGATTAAATAATATAAAAAATTATCAAGGAGCAACAACTATGAATCCAGTAGATTTATTTAACCAAGTAAAAGAAATGATTGAAAAGAAAGACTTTGATGGCGCCAAAAAGTTTATCGAAGAAAACAAAGACGAACTCGGAGAATACCTAGAACAAGCCAAAAAATTAGTAGCTGGAAATGAAATGGCCAGCGGCGCAATTGATAAAATTAAAGGTTTGTTCTAAGTAAACATAACAAAAACGCTTGAAAAATCAAGCGTTTTTTGTGTATCATTTTTTATATAATTAATGGTAAGAAAATTTGTGCTAAGCCTAGAAAAGCTAGATAACCTAACACATCTGTTGCTGTGGTAATGAAAATGGTCGAGGCTAGAGCCGGATCCTGATGCAGTGTCTTGATAATCAGCGGTACAAAGTAACCAAATAGAGCACCACATGCTAGATTAATCATCATAGCCAATACCACAATAACAGACAGATAGAAATTTTGATAGAAAATAAACATGACAATAGCTGCAATCAAGCCAGTAAAGAAACCATTAACCAAAGCTAGCACGATTTCTTTGAATACTAAATTCTGATTTTCTTTCAGATCCAGTTTCCCCAAGGCAATTCCCTGGATAACCAAAGCAAGTGTCTGAGAGGCAGAATTTCCTCCCATTCCCGTAATAATAGGACTAATCGCTGCTAATGCTACAACTTTTGAAATCGTATCATCAAAAAGTGCCACTGTCGCAGAAGCTAGAAAGGCTGTCACTAGGTTAATCATCAACCAAGGTAAGCGTTTCTTGAGTGATTCTTTGAAAGGTCCTCCAATTTCTTCACTTTCTTGGACACCCCCCATCCGCAAGATATCTTCTTGATACTCTTCTTGCAAAACATCGACGATATCGTCAATAGTGATGATTCCTAACAATACCTGCCGATGATTGACGACCGGTACGACCGATAAATTATATTTGGCAGAAAGCTGTGCCACTTCCTCTTGGTCAACCTCTGGCGTTACACTCACTATCTGAGTATTCATAAATTCACTGAGTTTCATCTCCGCATCATGAATAAACAAATCACGGATATCAATCCAGCCAACTAGCGAATGATGCACATTTCTAATAAATAAGGTATCAATAACTTCCGTATTGGGCGAAATCTCCCTCAATTTATTGAGAGTTGCTGAAACGGTCAGATTTTCATTTAAGGTAATGAATTCTGTCGTCATCAGACCTCCAGCTGTCTGAGGATCATAAGCCAACATAGCTTTCAAATTCTCTTGACTGGTATTTTTCATCATACTTAAGTATTGCTTACGCAAGTCCACACTCAAGTAACCCAAAATATCTACCACATCATCATCTGGCATAAGATGAAAAAGAGTGCTGGTACGTTTGAAAGAAATCGATTGGATAATCTTTCGTTGCAACTCCGGCTCGGCTTCTTTTAAAATCTCTACCAATTGATCATCACTAGCCATTTCCGTAAAGGTTTTGAGGAGATTCCCTTCCTCATCCTCCAAGGCCCCCAAAGAAAGAGCAATATCAATGGGATAGTAATCGTCAAATATCTGATTGAAAACTTCACTATCCTGTGATAGTAAGACCTGATTTAATAATTCTTCCATTGTACTCCTCCTTCCACTTTGCTAGTATACCATAAAAGACTGATTTTGATACAAGAAAGCTATAAAATCTTCAATAAATCACTCACTTTTTCAAGCATGTAGTCACAAGGAAATGCAGGAATCTCTTGATTATATTTTCCGAAATAAAAATGTCATCTTATCCTCAAATTTTTCAAGGGAAGGTGCATGACCAGACCTGCACACTACTTCCAAGCAATTTTCTAGGAAAAGATGATAAAGCTCCCTCTCATCAATTAGGGGGAATCCTAAATCAAAAATATCCATTGTTATATCTTTACACATCAAAAAAGCTAGGACTAAGTCCTAGCTCCTCTTATAGGTTGTTAGATTATTTTTTCAAGTTATAGAAAGCTTGAAGACCTTTGTATTGAGCAACTTCACCAAGTTGATCTTCGATACGAAGCAATTGGTTGTATTTAGCAATACGGTCTGTACGTGAAAGTGAACCAGTCTTGATTTGACCTGCGTTAGTTGCAACTGCGATGTCAGCGATTGTTGAATCTTCAGTTTCACCTGAACGGTGTGATACAACTGCAGTGTAACCAGCTTCTTTAGCCATTTCAATCGCTTCAAAAGTTTCAGTAAGAGTACCGATTTGGTTAACTTTGATAAGGATTGAGTTAGCAGCACCTTCTTTGATACCACGTGCAAGGTAGTCAGTGTTTGTTACGAAGAAGTCGTCACCAACAAGTTGTACTTTCTTACCAAGACGTTCAGTAAGAGCTTTCCAACCATCCCAGTCATTTTCATCCATACCATCTTCGATAGTGATGATTGGGTATTTGTTAACCAACTCTTCAAGGTAGTCGATTTGCTCTGCAGATGTACGAACAGCAGCGCCTTCACCTTCAAATTTAGTGTAGTCGTATACTTTACGTTCTTTATCGTAGAATTCTGATGATGCACAGTCAAATCCGATAAATACATCTTTACCTGGAACATAGCCAGCAGCTTCGATAGCAGCGATGATAGTTTCTACACCATCTTCAGTTCCTTCAAAGCGAGGAGCGAATCCACCTTCATCACCAACAGCAGTTTCCAAACCACGAGATTTAAGGATTTTCTTAAGAGCGTGGAAGATTTCAGCACCGTAACGAAGAGCTTCTTTGAATGTTGGAGCACCAACTGGCAAAATCATGAACTCTTGGAATGCAATTGGAGCATCTGAGTGAGATCCACCGTTGATGATGTTCATCATTGGAGTTGGAAGAACTTTAGTGTTGAATCCGCCAAGGTAGCTGTAAAGAGGGATTTCAAGGTAGTCAGCAGCAGCACGAGCTACAGCGATAGACACACCAAGGATTGCGTTCGCACCCAATTTACCTTTGTTAGGAGTACCGTCCAAAGCAATCATTGCACGGTCGATAGCTTGTTGGTCACGAACATCGTAACCGATAATAGCTTCAGCGATAACGTTGTTTACATTATCAACTGCTTTTTGTGTACCAAGACCACCGTAACGAGATTTGTCGCCATCACGAAGTTCAACTGCTTCGTGCTCACCTGTAGAAGCTCCTGAAGGAACCATACCACGTCCGAAAGCACCTGATTCAGTATAAACTTCTACTTCAAGTGTTGGGTTACCGCGTGAGTCTAGGACTTCGCGAGCGTAAACATCAGTAATAATTGACATTTCTTACTCTCCTTATTATTTAAAATTATTTACTAGTCTATGATACCTCAAAAACGCTTTTTTTTCAAGGAAAAATAGAGAATCTAAGCAAATTTGAGAAATTTTGCACAAGAAAACGATTCCAAATTTACTATATAAAAGCTTTTCCAGCAAATCAGAACAGACATTCGAGCTTTTAGAATTCCTCCTTTTATGGTACAATTTTAGTATGACTGATATTAATAAAGTAATCATGGAAAAAGCTCAGGGCGGAGTCAAGCTCAATCCTGATGAACAGCGTAGGTTTTTAGGGACTTTTGAGGAGCGAGTACTGGCCTCCTGCTCTATTGAGCAAGCCAACGAGACTCTCATTCGCAGTCATTTCAAGGAAATACTCAGCAGCATCATGAAAAGCTGCCAACCTGTAATTGTCAAAATTTCTCCAGAAGTCGAGTCAGGCAATCAAATCTTTTATCTAAAAACCTCCAAGGAGCTGGGCTGCGAGGCTACTATCGTCTCAAGCGATTACCAGTCTTCTCCTTTTGGCCTGATTGTCCATAGCGACCATCTGGTCCAAGTAGATGATAAGGACATGAGCCAACAGTTTGCTGGGCTCCTTGAGCCAGCAGAAATCCCTGCAAAAGAAAAGCGCTCCCTCTGGAAAAAATGGTTTGGATAGGATGACAAATTTAGAAAAACTTTTTGCCTTCTTTGAAGCAGAAAATCAGCGTGATTGGCAAACCTATCAGACCTTTCTTTCTGATCATGTTAGCTGGGAATTAGAGGGTGACACAACCGAAATCATCAAAGGAAAAGCGGACTACCTGACTAAGATTCAAAAAGTCTACCATAAGAACCCCGTCCAATTTTCTTGCACTTATTATCAACTTAGTCCTGACCAGAATCGGATTGTGACCATTTTAGAAAATGACTTTGGTGACCTGTCTTGTGACATCTTCTTCTTTGAAAAGGGCATGATAGTCAAAGAAATTGAATACCTACTAAAAAAAGCGGACTAACCGCTTTTTTTCATCTTCAGAACATTGCCAATATTTCTGGCCGTGCGAATCAAATTTTGCTCCGCCTGCTCTAGAATCCTATCCAAACTATCTGCTCGCGCAATAATCGGAAAAGCTGCCTGAATATTCTCAACTGGGAAATCCGGTAAATCATCAGCCAGACTACCGCAAATAGCCAGTACAGGGATGCCGTCAGGTGTTCGTCTTGCGATCCCAACTGGTGCCTTACCCGCCAAAGACTGACGGTCCATCCGTCCTTCGCCAACGACGACCAAGTCCGCTTTTTTAACTCTGTCATCAAAATCCAGTAAATCTAAACAGGTTTCGATACCCGAAACGATTTTTCCTCCAGCAAAAGCGACCAGTCCTGCAGCCATTCCGCCTCCGGCTCCAGCTCCATCCATATCAATCACCTGAGGATCAACCAACTGATAGAAATCTGCCATGGCTTGATCCACTTGAGAGAATAATAAGGGTGCTAGACCTTTCTGACCTCCGAAAACAGTTGTCGCACCACGCTCACCGCATAGAGGATTGTCTACATCCGTCAAAATCTCAATCTCAACTTCTTTCAAGAAAGCAGGAACCTGCTCAGCTGATATTCGGGCAACCTTTCCCAAAGACGAGCCGATGGGGCGCAGACTATGATTGTCCGCATCGAAAAATTCATAGCCCAGGCCCGCTGCCAGTCCAATCCCACCGTCGTTACTGGCCGAACCTCCAACACCAACTAAAATTTTTCTAACACCGACTTCAGCCAGATGCAAAATTAATTCCCCTAATCCTTTGGTTTCTATGGCCAAGGGATTTCGTTTTTCCTCCGGAATAGAGGCAAGTCCTACCAAGTCAGCCATTTCAAAAAGCGCTTGCTGACCATTTCTGGCGTAGGGCATTTTTACTGGCTGGCCAAAGGGTCCGGTTACGGTGTGGTAAAATTCAGCCCAGCCCAAGGCTGCTGTCAGCGCAGCCATTGTTCCCTCGCCGCCGTCACCGACTGGCAGCAAGTCAAAGTTAGCATCTGGCAAGGCCTGAGAAAATCCTGTCTGCAGAGCTTGAGCAACCTGAGCAGCTGACAAACTTTCCTTGAAAGAATCCGGTGCAATTAGAATATGCATGCTTCTCTCCTATTCTTTTCCATTGTCTAAAAGATCAATGACCCGATAGAGATTGCATTCCTGAATCTGATAAGGAGCCTGCTCTCGCACGATCGGCTTGGCCATAAAGGCAATTCCCATCCCAGCTGCCTGAATCATAGGCAGATCATTGGCACCATCCCCCATAGCGATTGTTTGATTTAATTCCAACTTGTTTTCAGCTGCCCATGCTTTTAGCATGGCAAGCTTGGTATCCTTAGTGACAATCTCTCCTAAGACTTGCCCTGTCAAAAAACCCTGCTGGATTTCCAAACGATTTGCCTTGACATAGTCAATTCCAAGCTGCTCAGCCAGTCTGTCCACCGTCTCATGAAAACCACCTGACACCAAGCCTACTTTATAGCCACGTTTATGCAGCTCATCGACCAAGTCCTCGGCTCCTGGCGTGAAGTTTATCCTTTCAGCAATTCGAGCAAAAATATCCTCCGGCAGCCCTTTTAAAAGAGCAACACGCTCACGTAAAGCAGCTTCAAAGTCCAACTCTCCTCGCATGGCACGCTCGGTAATAGCCGCAACCTGAGCTCCTACCCCCGCCTCCTCTCCTAGCAGATCAATCCCCTCTTCCATGATTAAGGTGCTGTCTACATCCATGACTAACAAACCTTTGACAGTTTTCATTGTCCGACCTCATTCTTTCTATTTTTTTGTATTATACAGGAAATTCTATTTCAAAACAAGCTGGGAAAAATTGAAGTCTCAGAATCCTTGTTACTGACTGTTCTCTAGCGTTCTCTTTGTAAAAGAAAAAAGTTCCCGAAGGAACTTCTTTTAAAAACGAATATTCTCGCGTGTTTTTTCGTAGGATGTCACAAAACGCTCTGTCACGCCTGGCTCGACAAGATCCAAAGCTTTTGAAATGATTTCCAAGGATTGAGCGTAGTCGTAGTCATGTTCAAAGACATACAAGGACTTGTTGAAAGCTGCTTGTACATTATCATCAAAGGAACGATAGCGGTTTGAATACTGCAACAGCTGCTCAGTCAAGGTAGCATCTTGGACGATACGATAGGTTTCTTCTTCCAATTGCTCCATATCATTTCCCAGAATTTCCAGCCAACGGTTAACTGATTCAATATTGACTCGTGTAGCTTCCAATTCCTTCACCAACTCTTCAATATTGTTGCTGGTTGAGAAGAAAATTTCTAAGAAAGAGTCTGGAATACCTGGCAAATTGCGTTTTTCCATATATCTCTTAATGGTATGCAATTTGTTCGCATAGATATTGACCTTCTGGCGAGCATTGGCATCATCTTTTTCAATCTCTGCCAGTGCTTCGCCAAGAGAAATCTGCTCATCTTCGATTTCTTTCAAACGCTCTTGGATAGCTTCCAACTCTTCCTGAACAACAGAATAAGCTTGCTTGGTTTCAGAAGAATCTTCTACCGCGCTAAGTACCACATCTTCCTGGGCAGAAAGCTCGGCCTGCAACTCCTTGACATGAGAAGTCTCCGTATCAGAGATAAGGAAGGTTTGAGATAAACGTTCTATCTCTTTTTGGAGTTGCTGGTTGTTTTCCTTTGTATGAGCCAGATAGCTAGGCAAGTTTTTAATCAACTTCTCCACTACTTTATGGGCTTCAATTTCCCGCGTAAAAATTTCATAGAGAGCGTTAATCTCTTCTTGCGCCTGCTCATTTTCATACTCAGCATTATCCAGCTCTAGAGCTGAAATATTAGCTTCGTTGCGTTTGAGGCTTGCATGGAGCTGTTGGAAACGAGACTCTATATCTGTTTCGATAAAGTGATAACCAGATTCCAAAAGCTTACGATGACCAGATTCTAAGTCTTCCAACTGATCTGGCAGTTTCACAGTCAACTCTTCAACAATAGCAGGAACTTTCTCAACGATATGCGTCAGAGCAAGAATATGATCCTCTGCCTTGTCCAAGATTTCAGCTGCTTCAACCGGGTCACCCGAAGAATTAAGAGTCACAAACTGAGAAAATTCTGACTGGATATTTTCCAGCTGTTTCTCAATCTCAGCTAGGGCTTGCCCATACGAGTCAGCATTCTCAGCCACCTGAGTTTGCAGTTTTTCAAACAAATCCAAGGCATGGAGCACTCGGCCACTGTTCTTAGACTCTTGCTCTTTAAGATCTTCCAAGGCAGCACGAATCATCTTGATATCTTCGTCAATCAAATCAATCTGACTCTCAATATTGCCGATGGCATGCTTGGCTTTTATGAAACGGAAAGAATTATTGTAACCTTCTGCTTCAAATAGATTATTTTCGATATCAGCAAATGAATTTAAGGACAAGTCTACCCATTTTTGATTCCATTCACGGAAGGCTACCTGACTCTGTCCAATCAAATGCATATTTTTTACTTCTTCAACTTCATCATTTACAGGGAGATTATAGAGTGCTTCTTTTCTCTCCTCCAAATTTTGAAGTAAAGCTTCATTTCTCTTTCTCATCAGAACTGCAGTACCATAGCCGACAACCAAAAGCAGAGCTACCACAGCAACGAGAATAACTAGTCCAATAGACATATAGAACTCCTTCACATTGTTACTATAAAGCAAACATAATGATTATATCATATTTTTGCCCATAATGGTTGATTTTTCTGATTTTTTTAGACGTCGAGCGTACTGTATACAGCATTTTCTTCGATAAATTCACGACGAGGTTCAACGCGATCCCCCATCAGCATGTCAAAAATCTTGTCAGCTTCCGCTGCATCATCCACTGAAACCCGTGCCATCAAGCGATGTTCAGGATTCATAGTTGTCTCCCACAGCTGATGGTCATCCATCTCTCCGAGCCCTTTATAGCGCTGAATGGTTGGCTTGGAGCGACCTTCACTGTAGCGAGCCAAAGCAGCTTGAAGCTCTTCTTCTTGGTTGGCACCTGGCTGGATGTATTCTTTGACTTCACTTCCGACCTTAACACCATAGATTGGCGGCTGAGCGATATAGACAAATCCAGCTTCCAGAACCGGCTTCATATAGCGGTAAATCAAAGTCAAGAGCAGGGTCCGAATGTGAGCACCGTCTACATCGGCATCGGTCATGATGACTAATTTTTGGTAGCGGGCCTTGCTGACATCAAAGTCAGCACCGAAACCAGTTCCCATAGCAGTAAAGAGACTGCGGATTTCTTCATTGGCCAATATCTTGTCCATGCTGGCTTTTTCAACATTGAGAATCTTACCACGAATTGGCAGAATGGCCTGAAATTCACGGTTACGACCGGACTTAGCTGAACCACCCGCTGAATCCCCCTCCACGATGAAAAGTTCAGTTTCCTGTGGGTCGTTGGACGAACAGTCAGCCAATTTACCTGGCAGATTGGAGATTTCCAAACCAGACTTCTTGCGGGTTACTTCCCGAGCTCGCTTGGCAGCAATTCTGGCCTTAGAAGCCAAAATTCCTTTTTCAACGATTTTTCGAGCCACAGCAGGATTTTCCAAAAGAAAATCTGAGAAAGCTTCACTAAAGAGGCGATTGGTAATCTTGACCACTTCGCTATTGCCCAGCTTGGTCTTGGTCTGACCTTCAAACTGAGGATTGGGGTGCTTGACAGAGATGACCGCTGTCAGTCCCTCACGAACATCTTCCCCAGTCAGATTGTCCTCGTTTTCTTTGAGAAGCTTGTTTTTCTTGGCATAGTCATTGATAACCCGAGTCAGGGCAGTCCGGAAACCTTGCTCGTGCGTTCCACCCTCGTGGGTGTGGATGTTATTAGCAAAGCTCATGACTGTTTCATGGTAGCCAGTCGTATACTGCATAGCTACTTCAACCGTAATGTCGTCCATTTCGCCGTCAGTATAAATCGGCGTTTCAAAGATTACATCCTTGTTTTCATTGATGTATTGGACATAGCTGGCAATCCCACCCTCATAGTGGTAATCCTTGACCTGCTCCATTCCATCTCGCTTATCAGTGATGGAAATTCTGAGACCACGATTGAGGAAGGCCAGTTCTTGTACCCGCTTATTGAGCTTTTCAAAGTCAAATTCTACTGTTTCAGTGAAAATCTCTGGATCCGGTGTAAAGTGAACTGTCGTACCAGTACGGTCTGTCTCACCGATGATTTCTAGGTCCGCGACTACATGACCGCGACGGTATTCTTGGTAATGAATCTGGCCGTTTTTATAAACGCGGACATCCAGTTGAGTGGACAGGGCATTTACAACGGAAGAGCCCACACCATGCAGACCTCCTGATACCTTGTATCCGCCACCACCGAATTTTCCTCCGGCATGGAGCACGGTAAAGACGGTTTCCACAGCTGGGCGGCCAGTTTTCTCCTGAATATCAACAGGAATTCCCCGACCGTTATCTACTACCGTGATGGAATTGTCTTTTTCGATAAAGACTTGAATGTGACTGGCAAAACCAGCCAGCGCCTCATCAATTGAGTTATCAACAATTTCCCATACTAAATGGTGAAGACCTTCCTTGGAGGTCGAACCGATATACATTCCTGGACGCATACGAACGGCTTCTAAGCCTTCTAAGACCTGAATCTGACTGGCATCATATTCCTGGGCCTGTATATCTTGCTGCTTTTCTTCTGTCATAGTGTTCCTTTTCTAATCAATATCTATAAATTCTTCAAGATGCTGCATATTATCAAAGAGATAGGTGTCAAAGCCAGCTGTCTGCCCTGCTTCAATATCCAGCGGACGGTCACCAATGACCAAGCCAGAGGCAATCTGATACTTGTCTTTTAGATAGAGCATGGAGTCTGGAGAGGGTTTCCTTGGAAAACCATTTGCAGCTGTCACCACTTCTGTAAAAGCTGATGAAATGGCAGTTTTCTCCAAGATTTCCAGTACTTGGTTGTCCCGGTGAGAGACCAGAAAGTTCCGCCCACCCTTGGCCACAATCCGCCTAAGCAAGTCTGCCGCGCCGTCAAATAAGACAGGGTGAGTCAACTCTTCTGCTTCATTGGCCTTATAAAACTTTAAAAAGTCTTTTTCTTGGGGAGCAAACTGCTGGACTGCATAGTCCGTAGACACCTTGAGGGCCTTATAAACTTCGTCGTGACTAGCTTGCAGACCAAACTCTTTCAAGGTTTGAACAAAAGCTGCTGTCGAAGTTTCATAATTATCCAAGAGTGTTCCACCTAAATCCCAGATGTAATCTTGATAATTCATACCTTTCATTATACCATAATTTTCATGAAAAAGGGGCTAATATTTGCCCGAATCCAGCACTTTTCCGACTTTTTTCAAGCCTTTTTCTAAACAAAATATCTCAAAGAATCTAAAATTTAAAAATGGCTGCTGGTTTCGTCCTTTTCAACAGCTCTAAACCCGTTCCATATAGAGGACGGCAAAGAGTCATAAGGGTTCAAAAAAGCTGGGAAACATTATGAATCCCAGCCTATTTTTAATTTCCAAATACATCTGTATAAAGCATAGCATCAGCCAACTGGTCAGCGTCTCCGCCCAGCTGACGAACCAGCTCATAGGCAAAAGCCAAGGCAGTTGATGGACCACGGCTAGTAATCAGCTTCCCATCAACAAGAACTGTTTCTTTACGGTAAGTTCCATTTTTAATATTGTCTTGCGCACCATCATAGCAAGTGAAATACTTACCAGTCAAGATACCTGCGCGGTCAAGAGCAATGGGAGCGGCACAAATGGCAGCGATGAATTTGTCCGACTGCTGAAAGTCCTGCAAAACCTGCATCAGGCGGTCATCATCTCGGAGATTAGCGGTTCCTGGCATCCCACCTGGCAAAATGACCATATCGTAGTCATCCAGTCGGCCCTTCCAGACCTGATCTGCTTTAACAGTGATGGCGTGTGAGCCAGTCACTGATTCATCAAAACCAATCATATGGCAGACAAGATCTGCACGGCGCAAGACATCCACAACTGTCAAGGCCTCGATTTCTTCAAAGCCGGGAGCTAAGAGTAAAGCTGCTTTTTTCATAAAAATATCCTTTCTGAGATGAGCCAGTCACAAAATCCCATCTGATTTGTGAGTCAAAAACTTGCTTTATTTTTATTTTAATTTCTTCAGTACGACCTTTTTACGGACAGCAGGAATTCGCTCCTTCTTTTCATCCGTCAGGCTGTTCTGATAGGAGACGGACAGCAGGAGACCAACACCGATAAGATTACTGATGATGGAAGAGCCGCCCTGTGAAATAAAGGGCAGCGGAATCCCTGTCAGAGGCAGAATTCCTGTCACTGCTCCAATATTTTCAAAGATATGGAAGAGCAGCATCATGATAAAGCCAGTTGAGATATAGGTATAAAACTGGTTGTTAGATTTAATCGTAATCTTGAGCATGCGGTAAATCAGCAGTAAATAGAGCATGATAACCAAGGTCGAGCCCAAAAAGCCAAAATCTTCTGCAATGACGGTGAAAATCATATCGCTTTCCCGAACAGGAACCAAGAGATTGGAAACATTAAAGCCTTGACCAGTCAGACCTCCGCTTCCGACAGCGATTTGTCCCTGTGCTTGCTGGAAGGTAGTCGTCTGAGCGTAGTCAAAGGGATGGAGCCAAGCCAAAATCCGATTGATTTGGTAGGTTGGCATGCCTAGATTATGCAGAAAGGCACGACCGCCATCGGAAATAAAGATAAAGAGAAATCCTCCCAACAGCAGGACTCCCGTCAGAAAGACCGGCAGGATAATCTTCCAAGAAACACCAGACAGTAGAATGATACCGCCGTATATAGCAACAAAAACCAGAGCTGTTCCCAAATCACTTTGAAGGGTTAATAGAACCAGAACAGGCACTGTGTAGAGCCCAAGCTTCAGAATCAGAAAAAAGTCTAAAGCCAGGGTTCGCTCATCCTGCTTGTGCTGCTGGAGAAAATGAACCACCAGCCGCGACAGCATGAGAATATATGAAATCTTCATGAACTCCGAGGGCTGAAAAAGGGTCACACCACGAATAGCAATCCAGTTTTTGGCACCAGTGGAGGCTACCAGAGATTCACTGTAAAAAATCAGAGGCAAGACCATGAGGCCAAGACCAAAAACATAGAGATAAGGCGTAATTTTCCAGAGAAACTTGGTGTTAAAAAACATGAGGATAAAGCTGAGCAAGAAGCCCACCGCAATCCAGGCAATCTGCTGACCAACCATGGGCCAGGCATTGTCAGGATAATCATGACTAACAGCAATGTATATAGCCACAACTCCGATTGAAAGCAGCATCAAAACGGGCAAAATTAAACTATAATCAATCCGAGACTCAAACGTCCGTCTTTGATAGGGCATAGTCCCTCCTTTTTAGAAAAAATACTGGATAATCAAGCTGGAAACAGCGACGCAAAACCAAGCGAAAGCACCAGTCAGCAAAGGCGCTGCTCCTGCTTGCTTAAACTGCTTAAAGGAAACCTTTGCGCCAATAGCTGCCAAGGCCATAGCCATCAGCCATTGAGAAATGAATTTTGTATAGGGGATGACAGAGGCCGGCAGAAATCCAAGACTGCTGATAAGTGAAGCTAGGACAAACCAAGCTATAAACCAAGGAAAAATCTGTTTCAAGTTTGTCTTTTGTGATGACTGCTTAGACTTAATATAGCGATAAGCTGCGAAGATCAAGCAGGCCGGTACAATCATCAGAGCCCGACTAAGCTTGACAATAGTCGCCAAGTCCCCAGCTGACGGGCTATATGTATAGCCTGCTGCCACTACTGACGAAGTATCATTGATGGCTGTTCCAGCCCAAGTCCCGAAAAAGGTATCCGACATCTGCAGCAAATGCCCTAAAAAAGGGAAAATGAATACTGCTAAAATATTGAAAAAGAAAATAGTGGAGATGGACAGGGCAATTTCCTCTTCATCAGCGTCTAAGATTGGTGAAGCAGCCGCAATGGCAGAACCTCCGCAGATGGCTGTTCCAAAACCGATTAAAATAGTCAAGACACGGTTCATCTTAAAGAAACGGCCAGCCAGATAAGCCGCCAGAAAGGCTATCAGAATGGTGATAAGACTGATACGAAGAGAAGAAATCCCTGTCTCAGAAACCTGACCAATGGACATGGAAAATCCCAAAAAGATGATGGAATACTGCAACAATTTCTTCCCCGAATAGCTGAGTCCTTCCTGAAAAACAGCCGGCAGCTTCATGCTGTTGTTCAAAACAATCCCAAAGACAATAGCCAAAACACTAGAGCCTATCAAGGGAAGCAAGCCGCCTAAAAAGATAGAAACAGCCGCTATGCCAAAGGACAACAGAATTCCTGGTAAATATTTTTTCACGAACACCCCTTCTTTCCTATGCCTCTCATTATAACAAATTTTGTCCCAAAAATCTGAATGAACCTAAAAAATCAGCCAATAAAAATCAGCTGATTTCAGATAGTTTCAGTCAAAAAATTCTTGTAATTCCTGCATAATGGCTGCCTCTGGCAGAATATCCAAAGAAGCCAATTGTGACAGATGATGCTGAATCTGCTTTCCATAGCGTTTACTAGAAATGCGATTATCCAAAAGAATAACAGCTGACTTCTGATGTTCATTGCGCCGGGTTCGGCCAATAGCTTGCTTAAGCCGTAAGATGGCAAGAGGCAGTTGATAATCATAAAAGGCATTCTTACCTTCCGCTTTCAAGCGGCTGTTAATCTTCTGCACAAAGAAATCCTTGGGATTGTCAAATGGAATCCGAGTGATCAACTGAATAATCTGATCTTGCTCAGCAAAATCCGCCCCCTCCCAGAAGCTGCCAGAGCCCAAAAGGATACCTGCCTCTCCTCTATCAAAACGGCGTTTGATATTGCCAGCATCGCCATTTTTATATTGGGCCAAATGAGGCAGAGCCAGCATGTCCGAAACAGTCAAAAGCAAGTCTTTAGAGGTGAAGAGGACGACGATAGGCAGACCAAGTTCTGCCACTTCTTGCAGGCAAGCAACAATCTCTCGAGCAAAATCCTCAGTTGACAAATCCACTATTGCCGGAAAACTTTCATCTAAAAAGAGCTTCTGCAGTGGCTTCTTCTTGCTTTTCAGCTTGTAAAAGTGGTAACTTTCAAAGCCTAGCAACTGCGCCAAATTGACCTTAGAGCTGATTTCCAGAGTAGACGAAACCAAGATAACCTTGGCCCTTTCAGGCAAAAAGTCTGTAAAATGCAGCAATTCTGAACGGCCAGCATGCAGAGTCATCAAGCGATGGTCTGCCAAATCTTCATCAACCAACCAATAATACTGGTATTTGCCACTGAACAAGTGCTGCAGCTCAGGCAGTGCACTTGTCTTTAACTCGGACACATCCTGAAGCAATCGGGCAATCTTTTCCGGACTTAGCTCAGATGCTTTCTTGCGATGCTTCTCTGCGGCATCAGCCAGCTCAAACTGAATGCTTTGCAAAAGCCGTTGCTGCAGAAGCTCCCCTTCTTCCTGAAGGAGATGATTTATCTGCTGCAGCGTTTTAGTTAGATTTATACTGGCCTGAGAGAAGCTTTCCAAGGCAAAAAACATCTTCTGAGCTTCATCTACTACCAGAATACGATTGTCCAGCAAAGACTGGTCATCCTCTAAACGCGTCAGCAGGTAAGCATGATTGGTAATCACGACTCGACTAGTAGCCGACTTGACCTGTCCCAACCGCCAAAAATCTTCCTCATAAAAAAGAGAATGTTTGCTTAGCTTGCCATCATGACGGATTTCATTGAAGTAGCTTGAGAAGCGATGAGCCTGCCCGATTTCGTTCAAATCACCTGTTTTAGTTTCTGTCAGCCAAACCAAGAGTTGCAGCTTACAACGATTAACCAAACGGTTGTCATATTCCCTGTCCAGTGTCTGATAGAAATGGTCCAGCTTGATATAATTCTCCGGACTCTTGAGACTGTGAAAGGAAATACCAAATACTTCCTCCAACAATCGCCCTTCCTTTTGCAGCAGCTGGTCCTGCAGGATCTTAGTCGGAACCGTCACTAGTACTTTTTCTTGACCTCTAGATAGAATAGGCAGCAAGTAGCCAAAGGTCTTACCTAAGCCTGTCTGCGCCTCTAAAAAACTAGGCTCCTGCTGGTCCAGAGCTTCCTCCATAAAACGAGCAAATTTGAGCTGTTCAGACCGCTCTTCTAAGTCCAGTAGGTATAAATTGGTCAGGAAATCCTGCGACAGTTTCTTTTCCGAAGTCAGCTTTTGGGGACGTCGTAGGAAAATACCATGGCAGGATTGCAGTTCCTTATCTTGCTGATCCGGCATTGTCTGATAAACTTCCTCGATAGCCAGACGCGACTCATAGATAATGCTATCAGCCAAAGTTAGCATTTTCTCAACCAAGGCCTTGGGCAGGCTCTTGATTTTGTCTTGTATTTTTAAAAATAGCTGAGCCGTTGCTTGAGCATCTGCCAGAGCAGTATGGGCGTTTTCCAAAGAAATATCCAGTAAATTACAGAGATTGCCCAAGGAGTATTTATCAAAAGTCGGGTAGAAGACCTGAGCCAACTCTACCGTGTCCACACGCGGTGTCAGCAAGTCAAAACCTTCCCAGAAAAGGGCCTCTGCTAGTAGATTAGCGTCAAACTTGACATTATGAGCGACAAAAATCGCATCCTGAATCAGCTCATAAACCTCCGCTGCTACTTGAGAAAACTCTGGGGCTCGGCCAAGCCGCTCATCATCCAAACCTGTCAGCTCTTTGATATGCTCATCCAGTTCCTCATGAGGATTGACATCTGTTTCATAAGTCTTAGTAATGATTCCATTTTCAATCAGAACAATGCCAATCTGGATAATCTTTGCACTGCTGCCCGTTCCTGTAGCCTCCAAGTCCACAACGGCATACTTATAATCATTTTGTGTCATACTGCTATGATTATATCATAAAAGCCATTCTGAAACATCTGAAAATTTTCAGCCCTAGCCTAGAAAGCAATTCTGTGCAAAAAATCTGCTTTTCTGTTACACTCAATAGCAGAATACATTTTCCGAGGAAATCAGATGAAGATTCATAAAATTACCAACCTTGTTGCTTTTGAAAATACCTATATCTTAGAGAACGATCAGGGTCTCCTAGTCATCGATCCTGGCAGTGACTGGAAAAAGATTGAGCGCAAGCTGGAGGAACTCGCCAAGCCTGTGATTGCTATACTCTTGACCCATACCCATTATGACCACATTATGAGTTTAGAAAAGGTCCGAGAGCACTATGCTGCCCCACCTGTCTATGTGGCTGAGAGCGAAAGCAGCTGGCTCTACACACCGACAGATAATTTATCTGGTCTGGCGCGCCATGCCGATATGGATGATATTATCTGTCGACCAGCAGAGGAGTTTTTCTCCTACGAGACAGACTATGATCTTGGAGGCTTTCACTTCTATGTGCTTGCAACACCTGGCCACTCCATCGGAGGTGCCTCTCTAGTCTTTCCTAATGACTGCCTTGTTTTGACGGGTGATGCCCTCTTTCGGGAAAGCATCGGACGAACGGATCTGCCGACTGGAAACATGGAGCAATTGCTGACATCCATTCGCGAGAAACTTCTGGTATTGCCTAAAGACTATGCTGTTTATCCTGGTCATGGTCATGATACCACTATTTCACATGAAAAAATCTTTAATCCATTTTTAGCTCAGTAGCCATTTAAGCAATACCTATAACAAAAACAGAGTTTGAAATTCTTCAAACTCTGTTTTTTTATAAATTGTTAAATCTTCAAGAAGCGTCTCATAGAGATGATAGATCCCAATGATCCGATAAGAATTCCCAACACAAAGAGTGCTGCTATCATAATCGGACTAAAGAGTTTCGGATCAATCATAGAAAGTCCTTGACCTACCAAGCTCTTATTCATAGTCTGGTAGGCTATACCATATGTCAAATACACTACAAGTGACGGAACTGTTGCTCCTAGCAAGCCAATCCATGCTCCTTCAAACAGGAATGGTCCGCGGATATAGCTATTCTTGGCACCAACCAAGCGCATGATTTGAATCTCGCGACTTCGGGAAATAATGGTAATCCGAATAGTATTGGAAATGAGTAGGATAGCAATGAAAATCAGAAGCGCTGTCCCAATCAATCCCCATGTTTGGATGAAATTAGAAAACGCAAAGAGATTTTTGGTATTGGTACCCCCATTTTGAACCTCTGAAACACCATCAATCTTACGAGCATCCTTTGTAACAGATTCTACATACTTAGGTGCCTTGGTCTCAACAATATAAGCATCGTAAAGTGGATTATTTTCTTCATCAAAAACATCCCACTCACTACCCATGGTCTCTGTTAGCTTATTATACTGCTCTTGCTTACTAGAAAAAGTAACCTTCTCTACATTTTTCATAGAAGTCAGAGCATCATAAACCTTGTGGTAGTCTTCATTCTGAACTGTTTGGCCTTCTTTTACAATCGTTTCGCTATTATCGAAAACATCCTTACGCATGTATACCATAACGCGGACATTATTGGAAATATCATTTGCCAACTTGGCTGTATTTAAAATTACTGAAGCAAAGACAGCCACTAAGCTCAAGGTAATCATAACCGAGCTGACAGCCGCTACAGTCATCCAACCATTCCGCGTAAGACTCTTAAGCGACTCAATCAAATGACGAAAAAATCTTCTAATCATCGTATCCGTATTCTCCTTCCGCTTCATCACGTACCACACGGCCATTTTCAATAGCAATAACGCGGTGACGCAGAGTATTTACAATCTGGCTGTTGTGGGTTGCCATCAGGACAGTTGTTCCCTGAAGGTTAATCCGCTCCAGCAGGTTCATAATCTCCCAAGAATTATCTGGGTCCAAGTTTCCTGTCGGCTCATCCGCAATCAGGACTTTAGGGTTGTTAGCAATAGCACGCGCAATGGCAATCCGCTGCTGCTCACCACCGGAAAGCTCATTAGGGAATGAGCGGACCTTATGCTTAAGACCAACCAGATCCAGCACTTCCATAACCCGCTTTTTAATATTACGGCGGCGCTCACCGATAACTTCCATGGCGTAGGCAATATTCTCATACACCGTCTTTTTAGGAAGAAGTTTGTAGTCTTGGAAGACGACTCCAACCTGACGGCGCAGCATTGGAACATCGCGCTTCTTAATCTTAGCCAAGTCAAAATCAGCTACTTTCAGACTTCCCTTATCCAGCTTTATCTCCCGGTAAAGCAAACGAATAAAGGTTGACTTTCCTGCTCCTGAAGGACCTACAATATAGGCAAACTCCCCAGGTTCTACGTTAATAGACACACTACGCAGAGCAGTGGTCCCGTTGCCATACTTCTTGACAACATCTTTCATTTCAATTATTGACATCTATTGAAATTTCCTTTCAATCTAATTCTAATCTCTTGCATTTCCTAGTTCAAACGCCATTTCAAATAAGCGTCGATGAAACCATCCAAATCTCCATCCATCACCTTGTCCACCTGTGCTACTTCGTAACTGGTCCGATGGTCTTTGACCATAGTATAAGGCGTAAAGACATAGGAGCGGATTTGGCTGCCCCAGGAAATCTCCTTCTTATCTCCCTTGAGTGAATCGACTTCGGCTGCTTGTTTCTCTTGCTCTAGCTGATAAAGCTTGGCCTGTAGCATCTTCATCGCCCGATCACGATTTCCATACTGAGTCCGGTCAACCGTAGACTGCACCACAATTCCTGTAGGAATATGCGTCAGCCGCACACCAGTCGAAACTTTATTGACGTTCTGCCCGCCGGCTCCTCCCGAGCGGAAAGTGTCCATCTTAATATCGTCATCGCGAATTTCCACCTCAATGGTGTCATCTAACTCTGGCATGACCTCTACTGAGGTGAAGGAAGTATGGCGACGCTTGGCTGAGTCGAATGGCGAAATCCGGACCAAACGGTGGACTCCCATTTCTGACTTAAGCAGACCATAAGCGTGCGGTCCTTCAAATGAAAGGGTCACCGACTTAATGCCTGCCTCATCTCCCGCTTGATAGTCCAAGACCTCTACTTTGAAACCCTTGGCATTGCCAAAGCGTGTATACATACGCAGCAGCATATCTCCCCAATCCTGGGCCTCTGTACCACCAGAGCCCGGGTGAATTTCAAGGATAGCATTGTTATTGTCGTAAGGCTCAGATAGGAGCAGGGTCATTTCGTAGCTGGTCATCATTTTCTCGAGTTCAGCCAGTTTTTCTTCCAACTCACCCTGAACCGACTCATCTTCAGCCAGAAAATCAAGCAAGATTTCCGATTCATCAAAAAGCTCGGTCATTTGATGGAAATTTTCATAGGTTTGCTTGAGTTCATTTAGCTCTTGAGAAGTCTTCTGGGCTGCAATGTTGTCATCCCAAAAGTCGGGTTCTGTCATCTTATTTTCTAAGATGGCAATTTCTTCTTCCAGACCTTCTAAGTCAAAGAGACCCCCTGAAAGAAGCTAATTTTTCACGATTTGCGTCAATCTTTTGACGAATTTCTGAAATGTCCATAAATACCTCTTTTCACATATCGTTTAATTATAACATAAATTAAACAGTTTGCCTAATCTCACATTCAGCAGCTTACATTTTATCGGATTTTCCCTAGCTAGGCAAGACAAGCGACTCCTTGTCACTTAATTGTTAGAAAAGTAATATAATGACATGGGGTTGGAAGAATTATTTCAAGCCTTCCTAGACTTCATCTATGGATAAACGAAATACAAAATTACGATAATTTATGAGGTGTTTAGATAAAAGGGAGAAACTCCATAGGACCTTAAGCATTTTCAAGTTTTGAAAAATATGCTAGACTAAAATTATGACAAGAATCGGATTTATGAGCGACCTCCATCTGGACTCCAACCAGTTTGGAGATTTTGAGCGGCAAGTTCTTCGCCAGCTTTTAAAAGAGGAAGGGATTGACCACCTACACATTGCAGGAGATTTGTCCAACGACCTGACCAAGATCAGTTTGCCCTTTCTTGAAACTTTGAAGCAAGAGATTCCCCTCTCTTTTAATCTGGGAAACCACGATATGCTGGGACTTTCTGAGCAAGAAATTTCAAACTATGATTTTCAGATCCAGCAATTTGGACAGACCAAGCTCATCAGCTTTTCTGGCTGGTACGACTACAGCTTTGGTCCAGAAAAAAGCAAGGAAGAGCATCTGAGAACCAAGACTAATTTCTGGTTTGACCGCAGATTGGAGCGTCAACTCGACGACCCTAGCATTACAGCTCAGACACTGCAAGAGTTAGAAAAACTGCTGATGACTTTAGATGGTCCCATTATTGTTGCTCTGCATTTTGTCCCCCATCAAGACTTTCTATACGACCATCCCTACTTCCAGCGCTTCAACGCCTTCCTAGGAAGCCAAGCTTTTCATCGGCTCTTTGTCAAATACAGGGTGAAAGAAGTGATTTTTGGTCATCTCCATCACCGCCACCAAAGCCGTGTTATCGAAGGTGTCCGCTACCATATGCGTCCTCTGGGCTATATCCGCGAATGGGAACTGACTCGAAACTTTTTTAATGACTTTCCTCAGTATAAAATTCCCCAGATGTACCGCCTGCACAAGCGTTATAATGCTGTTAAAGATTTAGCCGAATTTCGAGACTATAAGAAAAAACACCTAGCAGACGAACTGCGAGATGCTTTAATGGTGATTGAAGTTCAGTAATGAAAATGTTGAATAGCAGTTCTCAGCTCATCTGAGAGCTGCTTTTTGCTGTCCAACTGCACATAGACTTCTAATAAACAGGAACGAAAATTGGAAAAAGCAATGAAGTCTTGGTTACTTTCCAATGGAAAACTCTGTGATTGAAGCCACAGTCTAAGTTCATGCTGCGACAGTTTTTTCTTTAAGACAGCTTGATAGAGCACCTGGGATAAGCGCCAATCCTCATCATTTCCGAAACGGACTGAAACTCTTTTAAAAACTTGATGAATGATCTCTAAAACCTCTGGCATCCTACTGGAGGGGAAGTCCGGATGACAAGCCACTTCTGTCAATAAGTCTGCTCCATGAGCGAAGGCATGAACCCAACCGTATTTCCTGGAGTAACCCCTTGTGTCTCTTTCTACTGACAAGTAGGTTAGCCCCTTATCTAGTAAGTATTTTCTTCCTTGCACTGATAAAGCCTGATAATACGAAGAATTTGGATTGCCATCACAGTTTAAGAGATTAGCATAAAGCAAAGCCGTGAAGGAACGTGTTAAGGTAGCTTGACCATTTTTATCACTCATATAAAAAAGTCCTTGTCTTTTGACTGCTTCTTGAGCTAAGAAACGAAACTGTTCAGCTGAAAACAGATCATCCTGAAGTCCCCTTGCTATGGACGAAAAGACTAACTCATCACGGATTTTCGCTTCTGGATGATCAATATGATCCAGTAACCATAAGATTTCTTCCTCATAATATAAAGGAGAAGCTTCTTCCAACTTCTTTCGTAAGTTTTGATACATACTTTCACCGTCCTTTCGAGTTGCTTTCTTTGAATTTGATTATATCGCCTTGTACGCAAAAAAGCCATCCGTAGATGACTTTTTGCTATTAAATAGCATTTTTGTCCATACCTAATTTACGTTGGATGAACTTAACAATTTCAACAATGACAATCATGGCAAAGCTACCAATCAGAACAACTGTCCATTGTGACAAGTCCAGTTTGGTCACATGGAAAATCTTTTCCAGTGGATCAATTACAATAGTTGAAATCAATAGGATGAAAGAAACCAGAATAGACCAGTTAAAGGTCTTAGACTTGAATGGACCAACTGTAAAGATAGATTGATAAACAGATTTTACATTGTAAGCATGGAAGAGCTGGATAAGGCCAAGCGTTGCAAAGGCCATTGTCAAAGCGTCCGCATGGATAGCCTTGACATCACCGACATGGACGGGATTAGAGATAGCATAACCATAAACCGCCAGAACCAAAGCCCCTTGCAAGACACCCTGATAGATGATAGAGCTCATCACTCCACCTGAGAAGAAGCTAGACTTACGGCCACGAGGCTTATGACTCATAACACCTGGCTCAGCAGGCTCAACTCCCAAAGCAATTGCTGGGAAGGTATCCGTTACTAGGTTAATCCAAAGCAGATGAACTGGCTGCAACACATCCCAGCCAAAGAGGGTTGCCAAGAAAATAGTCAGTACCTCAGCTGTATTAGCTGAAAGGAGATACTGGATAGTCTTTTGAATATTAGAGAAGACCTTACGTCCTTCTTCCACGGCTACAATGATGGTCGCAAAGTTATCATCTGCCAGAATCATGTCAGAGGCACCCTTAGATACTTCTGTACCGGTAATTCCCATACCGATACCGATATCAGCTGTCTTCAGAGCTGGTGCGTCATTGACACCATCACCTGTCATGGCTACGACCTTACCTTGGTTTTGCCAAGCTTTGACAATCCGTACCTTATGCTCAGGAGAAACCCGTGCATAGACAGAGTATTGGCCAACAACCTTTTCGAATTCTGCATCAGAAAGCTCATTGAGCTCTGCACCAGTCAGGACATGGTCTTCAGTATCTCCCTCTTCGATGATACCCAAGCGCTTAGCGATAGCTTCAGCTGTATCCTGATGGTCACCAGTAATCATAATCGGACGAATACCTGCTTCCTTGGCTACACGAACAGCTTCTGCTGCTTCTGCACGTTCTGGGTCAATCATACCGATTAAACCAGTAAAGATTAAATCATTTTCTAGATTTTCAGATGTCAGGTCAGTCGGAACTGCATCAATAATCTTGTAAGCACCAGCCAGCACGCGCAGAGCTTGGTGAGCCATCTCTGAGTTGTTAGACTTAATCAGCTGTGAAGTAGCATCATCAATCGCTGCAACATCTCCAGCCTTATCACGGGCAACACAGCGTTTCAATAGTTGATCTGGTGCTCCCTTGACTGCCACTAAGAATTTCCCATCTGGCAATGGATGGACAGTAGACATGAGCTTACGATCTGAATCAAAGGGCAGCTCAGCTACACGAGGATATTTCTCTAAAAAGGCCTTCACATCATAGCCCTTGTCCAGAGCATATTGGATAAAGGCTGTTTCTGTTGGGTCACCAATTAGCTTCCCTTCTTGGTCAATCTTAGTATCATTGGCTAAGACAACCGAACGTAAGAGCGGCAGCTCCAGCCCAAGTTCAATATCTTGTCCAGCTTCATTCAGGACTCCGTCATAAAAGACTTTTTCGACCGTCATCTTATTCATGGTCAGGGTACCAGTCTTATCTGAAGCGATAATCTCAGTTGATCCCAAAGTCTCAACAGCCGGAAGCTTACGGACAATCGAATTCCGCTTAGCCAGAACCTGAGTTCCCAAAGCCAGCACAATGGTAACGATAGCAGGCAGACCTTCAGGGATAGCCGCAACTGCCAAGGCTACAGAGGTCATCAGCTCATCCAGTGGATTTTTCCCTTGAATGAAGACACCGACTACAAAAGTCACTGCAGCAATCACCAAGATAGCATAGGTCAGAACCTTAGACAGACTATTAAGATTTTGCTTAAGAGGTGTGTCCGTTTCATCCGCATCCTGCAACATACCTGCGATATGGCCGACTTCCGTATACATCCCTGTATTGACAACCAACCCAACCCCACGACCATAGGTCACATTTGAGTTTTGGAAAGCCATATTGACCCGGTCGCCAATACCAGCATCTGCAGCTACCTCAACAGTCAAATCTTTCTCAACCGGAACAGACTCACCTGTCAAAGCTGCTTCTTCGATTTTCAGTGAATTAGCTTCTAAAAGTCGCATATCCGCTGGGACAACATCACCGGCTTCCAGTCTAACAATATCACCAGGTACCAACCCCTTAGAATCTACTTCTGTGACATGACCATCACGCAGGACACGTGCAGCCGGGCTGGACATGGATTTGAGAGCTGCAATGGCTTCTTCAGCCTTGCCCTCCTGATAGACACCGAAGATGGCATTGATGATTACGACTGCTAAGATGATTAAAGCATCTGCGATGTCTTCGCCGCCTGATGTGACAACAGACAAGACAGCTGCTACCAACAAGATGATAATCATCAAATCCTTGAACTGCTCCAAAAACTTCATTAAGAGAGATTTTTTCTCCCCTTCATCCAGTTCATTGCGGCCATAATCAGCTAAACGCTTGGCTGCTTCTTGACTGGACAAACCTTGCTCTGAAGCGTCCAAAGTTTTGAAAATTTCCTCAGGACTCTGGGTGTAAAAAGCTTGGCGCTTTTGTTCTTTTGACAATGTATTCCTCCTCTTGGCCTCTTTTATTTCTGAACTTTTCTGACCACTACGACTCATCATCTTGAGCCGCACCAGTCATATCCAAAAAGTCAGAAACAAAAAAGAGACCTGTTTATTAACAAGTCTCGCTATTTCATACAAGGCCGGAAATTTCTTTCGTATTGACGACCTTGTAACGGTTATTCCGTTAGCTACTCCCTTGAGTTAGAAACTATTATACCAAATTTTCAGGCTTTTGCAAGGGGAAACATTCTGATTTTCAAGAGCTTTCTCGGAGAATAGCAGCTAACCCCAGCTAATCTCCATTTCATAGCTGGCAAAAATCTGTTCTCCATCAACAGTTTTCAGCTGATAATGAAGTTGCAGAACCTGCTTGGTCAAATCAACCTTGTAGAAAGAAGTATCGGTCACAAACTGCTGCAAGCCCACAGGTGTATGGATGCCAACCAGCGTCTGTCCTTGACTGATGAAACGCATGATGGACTTAGGCTCAGAAAAGCGCGTCATAACCAGCTCTTTATCGTGAAACTTCAGAACTACTTTCTCTCCTTCTTCATTTTTGTATAGCAGATAATGATAGTCTCCTTTTTGCGTCCAGTCCGTATCGTAGACCTGATCGATTAGCTCGGTATGCCCGTCCAGCTGGATGTGATTTTTTATTCTGATTTGCATCTTTATCTCGTTTCTCTTTTTCTTTCCCTATTTTATCAAAAAAAGGACAAAATTGCTCTTCTTTCAGTTGCAGCTTTGATTTTTTTCCTACTATGATTTGTGGTATAATGGTAGCATGATTGAAAAAGTATTTCGGGACCCGGTTCATAATTATGTTCATGTGGACCATCAGGTTATCTATGATTTAATCAATACCAAAGAATTTCAACGGCTGCGCCGCATCAAACAGCTGGGTACTTCCGGCTATACCTTCCACGGTGGGGAGCACAGCCGTTTTTCGCATTGTCTGGGAGCTTATGAGATTGCCCGGCGCATCACCAAGATTTTCAATGAAAAATACCAATCCAACTGGGACAGCCATGAAAGCCTGCTGACCATGACAGCCGCTCTCCTGCATGACTTGGGACACGGAGCTTATTCACACACTTTTGAGCGCCTCTTTGATACCAATCACGAGGATATTACGCGGCAAATCATCACCAGCCCTGAGACAGAGATTCATCAGGTCCTGGTGCAGGTTTCGCCGGATTTCCCAGAAAAGGTAGCTAGCGTCATTAACCATACCTATCCCAATAAGCAAGTGGTCCAGCTGATTTCCAGCCAGATTGATGTGGACCGGATGGATTATCTCTTACGCGATTCCTTCTTTACTGGCGCTTCCTATGGGCAATTTGACTTAACCAGAATTTTACGAGTGATTTGTCCAGTAGAAAACGGCATTGCTTTCAAGCGCAATGGCATGCATGCGGTAGAAGACTACGTAGTCAGCCGCTACCAGATGTACATGCAGGTCTATTTCCACCCGGCCAGCCGAGCGATGGAAGTTCTGCTGCAAAATCTGCTCAAGCGAGCCAAGTTCCTCTATCCGGCCCAGAAAGATTATTTTGCGCTGTCATCGCCCAATCTCATTCCATTCTTTGAAAACAGAGTGACCCTGCAGGATTATCTGGCCTTGGATGATGGTGTTATGAATACCTATTTCCAAGTTTGGATGACTAGTCCAGACAAGATTTTATCTGACCTGGCTCAGCGTTTTATCAACCGCAAGGTCTTTAAGTCTATCGTCTTCTCTCAGGAAAACGAAGGGCATTTGGATATCATGCGAGACCTAGTTGGACAGGTTGGTTTCGACCCTGATTACTATACTGCTATCCATCGTAATTTTGATTTGCCTTATGATTTCTACCGGCCTGACGTTGAAAAACCTCGGACCCAGATTGAAATCCTGCAAAAAGATGGCAGCTTAGCAGAACTGTCCAGCCTGTCTCCTATCGTTCATTCGCTAGCTGGGACCAGACAGGGCGATAATCGCTTCTACTTCCCCAAGGAAATGCTGGCAGAGACCGGACTTTTCAGCGAAAAAAACCAGACCTTTATGCACTATATCAAAAACGACCAATTTACCTACGGAGAATAATATGTCTATCAAATTAGTTGCCGTTGACATTGACGGTACCCTTTTAAATAACCAAAAAGAAATCACTCCTGAAGTCTTCAGTGCTGTTCAGGATGCCAAAGCTGCTGGTGTCAAAATCGTCATTGCAACCGGCCGTCCTATTGCAGGCGTTCAAAAGCTTCTCGAGGATCTAGAGCTTAATCAGCCAGACAACTATGTCGTTACTTTCAACGGCGGACTGGTGCAGGATACTGTCACAAGTCAAGAATTAATCAAAGAAACACTGACCTATGACGACTATCTGGATATCGAACTGCTCGGGCGAAAATTAGGTGTTCACATGCATGCCATCACCAAGGACGGCATTTATACAGCCAATCGCAACATCGGCAAGTACACTGTTTACGAGTCCAATCTCGTCAGCATGCCAATCTTCTACCGCACACCTGAAGAAATGGCCAATAAAGAAATCGTCAAGTGCATGTTTATTGATGAGCCGGAAATTTTGGACGCGGCCATTGCTAAGCTGCCACCGGAATTAGCTGAAAAATATACACTGGTTAAATCAGCTCCTTTCTATCTGGAAATTGTCAAAAAGACTGTCAATAAAGGGGCTGCTATCCTTCATCTGGCTGAAAAACTTGGCTTAAGCAAGGAGCAGACTATGGCTATCGGTGATGAAGAAAACGACCGCGCCATGCTGGAAGCCGTTGGCTCTCCTGTTGTCATGGAAAACGGCAAGGAAGAACTCAAGAAAATCGCCAAATATATCACCAAATCGAACGACGAATCTGGCGTAGCGCACGCTATTAGAGAGTGGGTTTTAAAATAATGTTTAGTTACAAAATTGGAATTTCAGCTCAGGAACACGACGATTTTGTCACGGCTCATCCGCAGGCCAATCTTCTGCAGAGTTCAGCCTGGGCTCAGATTAAGGATAACTGGGCCAATGAGCGCTTGGGCTTCTATAAAGACGACCGCTTGGTTGCTGCAGCCAGTGTCCTGATCAAGCCACTGCCCTTAGGGATGACCATGCTTTATATTCCGCGCGGTCCCATCATGGACTATGGTGACAAGGAGCTGCTGACCTTTGTTTTGGCCTCGCTCAAGAAATTTGCCAAGGAGAAAAAAGCGCTCTTTGTCAAGTTTGACCCTAGCCTCTTTCTGGCAGAAAGCAAGATGGGTGCTGAATTGCAAGACAATACAGAGACGGTTGAGCTGATTCAACAGTTACAGGAAGCAGGAACTGTCTGGGTCGGACGGACTGAGTCTCTGGACGAAACCATCCAGCCTCGCTTGCAGGCCAATATCCATAAAGAAGATTTCAGCGAGGATCTGCTTTCTAAGAGTACTCGGCAGGCTATTCGCACAGCCCGTAACAAAGGCATCCAAATCCAATTTGGCGGAGCAGAATTACTGGATGACTTTTCAGCCTTGATGAAAAAGACAGAAAACAGAAAAAACATCCACCTGCGTGGAAAAGACTATTACCAAAAACTCTTGGATACTTATCCTGAGCATTCCTATGTCACCTTATCCAGCATTGATCTAAAGGCACGATTGGAAGACTTGCAGGCTCAGCTGACCAAGACACTCAAGGAAGCAGAGAAATTTACCGAGAAAACCAAGCCTGGCAAGATTGAGAATAACCAGCAAGAACAGAAACGCCTCCAAGAAGAGATTGACTTCCTGCAGGACAAAATCAGCCAAGGTGCTACTGTCGTTCCCCTGTCTGGCACACTGGTCTTGGAATACGGCAAAACCTCTGAAAATATCTATGCCGGAATGGACGAGGAATACCGCCGTTACCAGCCAGCCATTATCACTTGGTACGAAACGGCCAAACATGCTTTTGAGCGCGGAGCTGATTGGCAAAATATGGGCGGAATCGAAAACGATCTCAAGGGTGGTCTCTATAGCTTTAAATCCAAGTTCAATCCGACCATTGAGGAATTCGCTGGTGAGTTCAACCTGCCAACTAATCCCCTCTACCACCTCTCTAATCTGGCCTACACACTCAGAAAGAAACTGCGCAGCAAGCATTAACAGAAAGGAAGCCTATGACCTTTAAACTTCTCAGCCAAGAAGAATTCATCCAGCATACCTCAGCTAGCTCCCAACGCTCTTTCATGCAGACCGTAGAAATGGCAGAGCTGCTGAGCAAGCGTGGCTTCAGTACCCAGTATGTTGGCTACACTGACCCACAGGGACAGGTAGTGGTGTCTGCTGTCCTCTACAGTATGCCGATGACTGGCGGCCTCCATATGGAAATCAACTGCGGCCCTGTCTCTACCGATGCTCAATACTTGACTCCCTTCTATCAATCTTTGCAGGCTTACGCTAAAAAAGAAGGCGCTCTAGAGCTCATCATCAAGCCCTACGAGACTTATCAGACCTTTGACAGCAATGGCCAGCCCACATCTGATGAAAAAGTCGAGCTTATCCAGCAACTGACTGACTTGGGCTTTGACTTTGACGGTTTACAGACGGGCTATCCAGGCGGGGAGCCTGATTGGCATTATGTCAAAGACTTAGCTGGTCTGACGGAGAAAGACCTGCTCAAATCCTTCAGTAAAAATGGTAAGGCGACTGTCAAAAAGGCGAATACCTTTGGTATCAAGCTAAAAAGGCTGGAACGTGACCAACTCAGCATTTTCAAAGACATCACAGCTGCTACTTCTGACCGGCGGGAATATGATGACAAGCCACTAGACTACTATCAAGATTTTTATGATAGCTTTGGTCAGCAGGCGGACTTTATGACAGCCAGTCTCAACTTCAAGGACTATCTTCAGAACTTACAAAAAGACCAAGAGAAACTGGGCCAAAAAATCCAGAAACTGCAGGCTGACTTGGAAAAAAATCCTCAATCTGAAAAGAAGCAAAATCAGCTGCGAGAACTTTCCAGCCAGTTTGATAGCTTTGAAACCCGCAAAGCTGAAGCCCAAGAACTAATTGATAAGTACGGCGACCAAGACCAAATCCTGGCTGCCAGCCTCTTTATCTACACCCCTCAGGAAACAACTTACCTCTTCAGTGGATCTTATCCTGAGTTTAACAAATTCTATGCCCCTGCCCTGCTGCAGGAATATGTTATGACCGAAAGCATCAAGAGAGGCATTCCATTTTATAATTTCCTCGGCATTATGGGAATTTTCGACGGTTCTGACGGTGTTCTGCGCTTCAAACAAAACTTCAACGGCTTCATCGTTCGAAAAATGGGAACTTTCCGTTATTATCCTAACCCTCTCAAGTTTAAGTTGCTTCAGCTCATAAAGAAAATTCTAAGACGTTAAAAAACCAAGGTTTCCCTTGGTTTTTTTGCGTGTTTATTTATAACGAGGTGTCGCAAAACCACGGATATTCCCGTGACCGATGCGGTAAGTGTTGCGTTTAACTACGTTATTGCTGTTGCCTTCAATCGTGTGAATGATACCATTCTCAACTTTTTCGACAATACCGATATGATCAGCCCAGCCATCATTTTGCTGGGTATCTTTGTCCCAGTTAAAGGTGATGATATCGCCTGCGCTAGGAGTCGAATTACCATCTTCATTCCAGATACCCAGTCTTTGGAAAATATGAATATGGCGCTCTACACCGCACTCACGGCCGATAAGATCGCTCAAGCCTTCTCTTTGAAAAATAACCGTCGTGAAAATGTCGCACCAGTCATCTGTGTTTTTCACAGCATAGCCAACTGGCAGCGGTCTGACACTGTTATAATCGTCGACCAAGCGCTGATGCTCTGCACTGCCTCCCCTGACACCTACCATAGCAGCTGCCGCCGCAAGAACACGGTCTCGCTGACTAGCTGCCTGAGGACGGTTTACAGAGATAGAGGTCTTTTCTCCACCAGCTCCCTGCAGCTGATTTTGATTATTTAAGTAATACAAGTGAACATTGTACTCGCCTGCATTATTCTTATGGTCACGCGCATATACATGCTTACGATAAGTACCATCAGCCTGACGATCCGCTGTGTACCACTGGACATCATCTTGGCCATTCGCTTCTGACCAAGTCGGCAGGTAAACTGTCTTGAGTCCTTCTGGTGCCACAATGCCTGATACTACAATATCAAACTCTCCAGTATCATTATTTTTATTTTGAATACTGATTTTACCCTGCGGCTTACTGATAGACACATTGGTCTTGATGCCGCCTGCTCCTACTAGCTTGCCATCATTTTGCACATAGTAGAGATGAACATTATATTCGCCTTGAACGTTATTATGGTCGCTCGCACGAACATGCTTACGATAAGTGCCGTCAGCTTGACGTTCTGCTGTGTACCACTTGATATCATCTTGGCCGTTGGCTTCAGACCAAGTTGGCAGGGAAACTCCCTTCAGACCACCTGGCGATACGATATCTGAAACTACAATATCAAAATCGCCATTTTCGCTGTTACGATTCTGGATACTGATTTTACCCTGTGGTTTAACTGCTGACACATTGGTTGTAGTACCGCCAACACCGACTAACTGCCCGTCGTTACGGACATAGTAAAGATGGATATGATACTTACCAACTGAGTCTTTATGTTTACTAGATTCAACAGTAACTTTATAGGTACCATTAGCCTGCTGAGTAGCTGTATACCAGATAATATCGTCTTGACCGTTAGCTTCAGACCAAACCGGAACACTGACAGCAGACACTTCATAAGGGGCAGAAACGTTCGAAATCACAACATCAAAACTGCCGTTGACATTATTCTTATTTTGAATACTTATGTTGCCCTTTGGCTTACCTAGAGAAACATTAGTTTTGATGCCACCAGCACCAACCAGATTGCCATCATTTTGCACATAGTAAAGATGAATATTGTACTCGCCCTCAACATTTTTGTGATCACTCACACGGACTCGCTTACGATAGGTACCATCCGGCTGACGTTCTGCGTTGTACCACTTGATATCATCTTGGCCGTTGGCTTCAGACCAGGTTGGCAAGGAAACTCCTTTCAGACCGCCTGGCGATACGATATCTGAAACCACAATATCAAAATCGCCAGTTTCGCTGTTGCGATTCTGGATGCTGATTTTGCCCTGCGGCTTGCTGATAGAAACGTTGGTCTTGATACCGCCTGCTCCTACTAACTTGCCATCATTTTGCACATAGTAGAGATGAATATTGTACTCGCCCTCAACATTTTTGTGATCACTCACACGGACTCGCTTACGATAGGTACCATCCGGCTGACGTTCTGCATTGTACCACTTGATATCATCTTGGCCATTGGCCTCTGACCAAGTTGGTAGGGAAACAGTCTTGAGACCGCCTGGCGATACGATATCTGAAACCACAATATCAAAATCGCCAGTTTCGCTGTTGCGATTCTGAATACTGATTTTGCCTTGAACTTTTGGTTTTTCTATAGAAATAGTCGTTTTAGTGCCACTTACACCTACCAAGCTGCCATCATTTTGCACATAGTAGAGATGAATATTGTACTCACCCTCTACATTTTTGTGATCGCTCAGACGGACACGCTTACGATAGGTGCCATCAGCTTGACGCTCAGCGTTGTACCATTTGATATCATCTTGGCCGTTAGCCTCAGACCAAGTTGGCAGGGAAACTTCCTTCAGGCCGCCCGGAGATGAAATACCTGAAACCACAATATCAAAATCGCCGGTTTCTTTATTTCGATTTTGAATACTGATGGTGCCTTTAGGTTTTCCAAGAGAAACGGTCGTTTTAGTTCCGCTTACACCAACCAAGCGGCCGTCATTTTGGACATAATAGAGATGGACGTTGTACTCGCCCTGCACATTATTGTGGTCGCTTATGCGTACTCGCTTACGATAAGTGCCGTCAGCTTGACGTTCAGCAGTATACCATTTGATATCATCTTGGCCGTTTGCCTCTGACCAAGTTGGCAGAGAGACAGTCTTAAGACCACCTGGGGATGAGATACCTGAAACCACAATGTCGAAATCACCAGTTTCGCTGTTGCGATTCTGAATGCTGATTTTGCCCTGTGGCTTGATGACAGATACATTAGTCGTAGTACCGCCGACACCGACTAATTGACCGTCGTTGCGGACATAGTAGAGATGGACATTGTACTTGCCAACTGAATCCTTATGTCTGCTAGAATCAACAGAAACTTTATAAGTACCATTTGCCTGCTGAGTGGCTGTGTACCAGATAATATCGTCTTGACCATTAGCTTCAGACCACACCGGAACACTAACAACAGACACTCCATAAGGAGCAGAAACGTTTGAAATCACAACATCAAAGCTACCGTTGACATTATTCTTATTCTGAATACTGATGTTACCCTTTAAAGGCTGCTTAGCAAGAGCAGACTGCTGGGTAAATCTCCCAGTGTAATCTACGCTATGGTCAAATACATGTTTGCCAGCTAAAAGCTGAGCCTGAGCTGTAAACTGCCATGCCCCAGCGCCACTATTGTATTTGAGAGATTTAGCTCCATCAAGATTTAAATTAGAGGACGGATACTGGGCCACCCAGAAGTTGCTATAGCCAAATTGCGATGTATTAACTGGTCCCTTGCTGCGAAGATTATTTTGATCCAGCCAGCTGGCACTGGTATAATACATCAGGTTGGAATAACCCAGTCTGCGCATCTCATCCGCCCAAGCCTGGGTATGCTGGTTAATCCCATTTTGCATTTTGGGATCTTCCATGTCGTTGACCATGACTGTGTTTTTAGGCAAACCTAGTCTATTAGCAAAGGCAACGTAATAACGAGCTTCGGCTCTCGCTTCTTCATCACTGGTATAGTGTGAGAAGGCATAGGTCGATACTTGTAAACCAGCTCCCTGTGCATTTCTCACTTGAGACTCGGCAAATGGATTAGTGTAATGGGTTCCTTCAGTCAGTTTGACAACGACACCGCCAACCCCTTGCTGGGCTAATTTACGATAGTCATCTACGCTGATATGGCCATTGTGGCTGCTGACATCTACAAAGGAAGTGCCTTTAATCTCTGCTTGGGAATTCCCGCGGGCTGCCTGAGCCTTTGACCCAGCATTATAAAATACAGTTTTTCCAGCACTACTAGCTTTTGGTGCTGATGCTACTGCAGGACTAGGCTTGGGCTCTGAGGCAGTAGCAGAATCTGAAACAGAAGAGCTTGCTTTTGCTGACTGATCAGCTGCAGTTTCATTCTGATTAGAAGCATTTGCATCTGGCTGACTTTGCCCTTCTGGCTTAGCAGAAGCTACCTGAGTTTCTACAGGAACTGATTGAGCTGCTCCTCCAGACTCAACAGCTGTTCCTGTAGCGTTCGTTGCTTCCTCCTCTTGCTTAACAGCTTGAACTGACTGTTCTGCAGTTGACACTGCTACAGTCGCCTGATTAGACGTTTGTGATGCGGCCGCATTCACTGTTTGATTCTGGGAACTAACAGACCTTTCTGTTTTTAAAACTTCTGACTCAGCGATATTATGTTCCTCGGCTTTTGCAACATTGGCAGTCGCTGCCAACAAAATAGCCGTACTCGCTAAATAAACTAATTCTTTCGATTTCAACTTTTCTCTCCAACTTTTAAAAAACTTGTCACCTTTGGGAGGACAAGTCTTTTTTCAACATTTTTTTATTTTACAAAATCAAGCAATGCCAAGAAGCTTTCAGCTTCAAGTGATGCACCACCAACAAGAGCACCGTCAACATCTGGACAAGCCATATAAGACGCAACATTTTCAGGTTTTACAGAACCACCGTACTGAACACGAACCTTGTCTGCTACTTCTTGACCAAAGTCAGCTGCTACAACGTCACGAACTGCTTTACACATCTTTTGAGCGTCATCTTGAGTTGCTGACTTACCAGTACCGATAGCCCAGATTGGCTCATAAGCGATAACCAATGATGCAACTTGCTCAGCTGTCAAGTCTTTCAAAGCAGCTGATACTTGAGCACCAACGAAATCTACTGCTTTACCAGCTTCGTAAGTTTCCAGTGATTCACCACAGCAGATGATTGGCACCAGACCATTGCGGAAGATAGCATGCGCTTTTTTGTTGATGTCTTGGTCTGTTTCATGGAAATAATCGCGACGTTCTGAGTGACCGATAACAATGTAGTCAACTCCAACTTCTGCAAGAACTTTAGGGCTGTTTTCACCAGTGAAGGCACCTGCATCTTCAAAGTAAGCGTTTTGCGCTGCAACCTTAAGATTGGTTCCTTTAGCTGCTGCCAAAACAGTTGTCAAATCAAGTGCTGGAGCAGCGATACCAGCTTCTACCAAATCTGAAGAAGGTAGCTTAGCAGCAACTGCTTCTACAAAAGCCTTTGCTTCTTCAGGATTTTTGTTCATTTTCCAGTTACCAGCAATAAATGGTTTACGTGACATATTCACACACCTCTTCTATTTTATTTATAGTAACATTGTAACACAGTTGAATGAAATAATAAAGGTTATCCACAGAATTTCATCAAATTGAAACATCTTTATTTTAAGGGGATAGGATCTGTGGAAAATTCTTCTCATTATCATTTCCCACCCGCATCTTCAAGCCAGCTCTTTCTCCACCAGAGCACGCACCTGAAACCACTTCCCCAACTAGCTAGAAGAAAAAAACAGAACCTAGTCTGAGACTAAGTTCTGTCGCTGTTATTAACTTCAAAGAAAATCACTGTTTCTTCTCTTGCTTGTAAAACTCTTTTAAGGCATCCTGCCAAGTCGGAATGATAAAGCCTGTAGCCTTGGCCTTGGTCAGGCTCATAGTTGAGTTGAAAGGCCGCTTAGCCTTGGCCGGGAACTTGCTGGAATCAACCGGCTGGACTTCCACATCTGTATCTTTGAGAATTTCCAATGCAAAGTCATACCAAGTTGTATCCTCAGCTGCATCATTAGACAGATGGTAATAACCAAATTCCTTTTGGTTTTCAGCCAGATGAGTCATAAATTCAGCCAGCGTACGAGTCCAAGTCGGACGACCATGCTGGTCATTGACTACAGTCAGAGTTTTGTGAGTCTTAGCAAGATTTTGCATGGTAAAGACAAAGTTTTTACCGTAGTTACCAAAGACCCAGGCAGTACGGATAATATAGAAACGGCTGGAATATTTCTCAACTAGCTCCTCACCCATGCGCTTGGTACGGCCATACTCTGTCTGTGGATCCGGCCGGTCATCTACTTCCCATTCCTCTCCGACAGGCTTTTGTCCGTCAAAGACATAGTCTGTTGAGATGTAGACCAAGGTCGCTCCGTGTGCTTCTGCTGCTTTTGCAACATTTTCGGTCCCGGTCACATTGATGGCATAGTCCAGCTCTTTTCCTTCGTCCTCAGCCGCATCAACTGCAGTATAAGCTGCGCAGTGATAAACCAAGCTTGGCTTGACTTCCGCAAAGACCTTGTCCACCATTTGTGCATTGGTAATATCCATTTCCGCCACATCAACAGCCACATACTCCTCATTGCGCTCATCCAAAAGATAGCGAAGCTCTGTACCTAGCTGTCCATTCGCACCTGTAATTAAAATCATTTGTCTTTCCTTTCACATCATAAACATTCAATGAGTTTATTATAACAAAAAAAGCAGAAAAAATCTGCTTGATCGAATCATACCTCTAGTCATTTTTAGAAAATAAAATCTCATACTTTTTATACTCCATATATAAATGATGCAACATTATGCAAGTGATAATCAGAAAACTTAGCATCATTTCAAATTGACAGTATAAACTTTAACAATGCATAATCATATTAAAATGAATCTTTTCTTTATTTCTCTCTTAGAAAGATTCTACTTCATGATAACAAATAATTCATTATTTTCAAGATAAATATTATATAACTTTGTTTCTTCAAGTAATGTATAATTTTCACTACTAAAATCGATATTAGCAATATCGATTAATTTGAAATCGACGTTTAAGTTCGTTATGCTATTAAATCTCAATGTCATATCCCAAGAAACATTCGTATTTGGCATAATCAAACTTTTTAACATTGGATAAACAGAAGCTGTATTGCTAAATACTGGCGAATCAGAAAGAAAGCGATTCACATTAATAACTGTTTTTTCGGGTGTAATGTACTTGTTTAGAGAGGAAGCTAGCAATATGCTCTGCGCTTTGAACATTTCATTTTGTTGTTTTAAACTGCTCACATAAGTAAAAGAGAAAGATAAGAAATAAAAAACTAATAATCCCGAGACGAAGGACTTCCCTCTACGTAGAATTTTACTCTTTTCACCGCATTCTAAGCTAACAATTAAGATAATCGCTAAAAAAATTCCGAAACCATATTCATATCTTGGTCTCATAAGATAATAAGGATTAGACAAAATCAAATAGGTTCCATAGCTAAACACACTTCCTAAACTTAGCCAAATCAGCATATAAATAAAGTTTAAAAGGAATTTAGTACTGGATAAGCGAATCACACTGATAGTTAAGAGAAATATAGCAATTATCGTTAATAAAACCCAGATAGTTGAACTTTGAAAAAATATATTGTTCAAATATCCTGCAGCATTCACCCCGATTATTTTAATCATCTCTAATCCCTTTGGAATATCAGCTTGATCAGCAAAAATAGGTGGCTTTATAAAAATTTGTATACGATATAAAAGCAAACCAATTACATATGACAACATTGAGATGAAAATTTTAGGAATTTTTTCTTTAAAACAACTTCCTTGCAATAATTCTAAAAATATTAGCGTCATGGTTACAATAATGTACACTCCTGAAGAAGCTTGGTATGAATTGCACATTAAGAATATACCAACAACTGACATAACTCCAAATATTTTTTTATTATCCCAGAAAATAAATGGAATGATTGAAACTAATATACTTAAAGTCATAAAAGGATTGTCAAATCTAAAACTTAATGGCTCTAAAAACCACGGATTAATTCCTATAATAGTTGAAACACATGCTGTTATAAAAGAAATCTTTTTATTGGGATATAAGGCAAATAATAAAATTAAACTCGCTAAAGTTAAAAAACAAGCTGACAGAATATTTGAAGTCAAGCCTAGTTCTGTCAGATGATCCCCACCTTGTATTAAACGAGCGGAATACTCACTTAAATATCTTGAATAATGTTCAGAGAATTTTGAATAGCCTTGTAATTGTCTTCCAATATCATCAATATAGGGATACTCAGCTAAACCGATATTAATATTGACTACTGAATAAATAATAAAAATAACTAGGGCAGACGATTTATTTAAAAGAAGATAGTTTTTAAAATCAGAAAAACGTTTCTGGAAAATCATTTACTCTTCTCCTTAATCACATAAATCGGCCGATGCTTGGTTTCCATAAATATTTTACCAATGTATTTACCCAGTATGCCGATGGTCAGCAGCTGGAAGCCTCCGATAAGGAGAATGACAGTCATAAGGGACGGCCAACCCGATGTCGGGTCACCAAAAACCAAGGTGCGAATAATAATCACTGCCATCAGGATAAAGGCTAAAATCCAAGACAGGATACCTCCTAAAAAGGCGATGTTGAGCGGCGCATCAGAGAAATTGACGATGCCTTCCAAAGAATAGTTGAAAAGAGACCAGAAATTCCAAGAGGTCTTGCCAGCTACTCGTTCGACATTTTTGTATTCCAAGTACTCGGTATTAAAGCCAACCCAGGCAAAAATTCCCTTGGAGAAGCGATTGTACTCTGAAACTTCCAGAATAGCTTCTACCATCTGGCTGCGCATCAGTCGGAAGTCACGCGCACCATCCACCATCTCTACCTGACTAATCTTGTTTATCAACTTGTAAAACAAATTGGCAAAAAAGCTTCGGATAGGCGGCTCTCCCTCGCGAGTAGTGCGACGAGTACCCACACAATCCAGCTCAGAATTCGTGTCCAGCATGGCCTTCATCTCAACCAGGAGCTCTGGCGGATCCTGCAAATCCACATCCATTACCGTCACAAAATCCCCACTCGCCTCTTGCAAACCAGCATATAGAGCTGCTTCTTTTCCGAAATTACGAGAAAAAGACAGATAGTGCACATCAGGACAGCGACTGCTGAGCTCTCGCAAAACAGCCAAGGTCCGGTCCGTCGATCCGTCATTGACAAAAATATATTCAAACTGGTCACGGATTTGATATTTGACCGCTTCCATGGCTTCATGAAACAGAGGAATAGACTCTTCTTCATTGAAACACGGAACAATCACCGAAATTGTCATTTTAATCTCCTACTATTTTTATATATTTCATCCTATTATAACAAAAAACTAGGCGAAATGCACTGCACCCTAAAAGTTAGATACAAAAAATCTAGCTTTTGGGGTGCAGCTTATTTCCAACCTAGTTTTATTCTTATTGCTTAGTCTAGAGACCTTGAAAATTAGATAGATTCCAAGGCGATTTTCAAATCCTCTATCAAGTCATCTACATTTTCCAAGCCGATAGAGAGTCGGATTTGATTTGGTGCAATGCCTGCTGCTAGCTGAGCCTCTGGCGACATCTGACCATGAGTCGTCGTAGCTGGATGAACGACCAAGGACTTAGCATCTGCTACATTGGCCAAATCGGAGAAAATCTCTAGGCTGTCAATAACTTTTCGAGCTTCTTTCTCCCCACCTTTGACATTAAAGGTGAAGATAGAGCCTACGCCTTTAGGGAAATATTTTTCTGCCAAAGCATGATAAGGACTGTCAGCAAGCTTGGGATAATTGACCTTCTCAACCTTAGGATGCCCTGCTAAGAATTCCACAATCTTCTCGGCATTGGACACATGGCGCTCTACACGCAAAGAGAGTGTTTCCAACCCCTGCAGGAAGAGAAAAGCATTGAAGGGAGACATGGCTGCACCCGTATCGCGCAAGAGCTGAGTCCGGACAGCAGTAACAAAGGCTGCTGCTCCGACATCGCGCGTATAACTGATATCGTGATAGCTCGGGTCCGGGTCCACGAACTGCGGAAACTTGCCAGAAGCTTCCCAGTCAAAACGACCGCTGTCCACAATCACACCGCCAATGCTGGTTCCGTGACCACCGATAAACTTGGTAGCAGAATGTACCGCGATGTCCACTCCATGAGAAAAGACATTGATCAGATAAGGAGTGGCAAAGGTATTGTCGGAAATCAGCGGAATTTTATGAGCATGAACCAGCTCTGCCAAAGCATCAAAGTCAGGAATATTTATCAAAGGATTGCCCAAACTTTCAATCAGAACCAACTTTGTATTGTCCTGAATAGCTGCTTCTACTTCAGCCAGATTTTCAATATCCACAAAAGTCGTGGTAATGCCATAGCGAGGCAGGGTTTCTTTGAGCAGATTAAAGGTACCACCGTAGATGGTAGAGGCTGCTATTACATGGTCGCCAGCATGCGCCAAGGCTAGAACGGTATAGGTAAGGGCCGCCATACCAGAAGCTGTCGCTAGAGCTCCAACCCCACCCTCCAAAGCCGCAATCCGCTCCTCAAAAGCAGACAGGGTCGGATTGGTAATCCGAGTGTAGATATTGCCCGGTTTGCGCAGGGCAAAAAGTTCTTCTCCCTCCTGAGTATCGTCAAACACATAGGAAGTTGTCTGGTAAATAGGCAGAGCCCGAGACTTGGTTGTCGGATCAACTGTCTGTCCAGCATGAAGCTGCAGAGTTTCAAATTTAAATTCACGTGTCATAAGGTCACCTCACTATAGTTATGTGATAAGTCTACCACTAAACGCCCCGCTTGACTAATAGAATTTCCTTATCAAAAGAAATAAAGAGAAGCTATATCTTATAGCTTCTCTTTTATAATCTCAAAAGTCGCTTGATTGCTGGGCCAGTACAGCTGCGACGAAACTTTGTCTAAAGCTACCCACTGAGCTCCTACATGCTCATCAGAAATCTGGATTTCTTTCTGTTCAGTCAGAACTAGAAAGAGATTTTTGTGGATGGACAGATTTTCATCAATCTTTACCGTAAAATCTCCAAGACTAGTCAAATTTGGACAAGCTAAGAGCAAGCCGGTCTCTTCCTTTATTTCACGAAGACAAGCCTCTTCTGGGCTCTCGCCACTCTCAATCCCACCAGTAATGGGCTGCCAAAAGGAAACTTTCTCATTCTCCACTTTCAAGAGCAAGATTTCCCTATCCTCTGGATGATAGATCCAGGCTTCAATCGACTGTTTCATCATGATTTTTTCTCAATCGGTGCTATGCTGGCTAGCACTTTCTTCAGACCCACTTCTGGGAAATTAATCTTAAGCTCTTGGCTGTTGCCGCTGCCAGAGACTGCTAGAACTGTCCCATCGCCCCATTTCTTATGGTGGGCAATATCTCCGATAGCCCAAGCAACTTCTGGCTTAGATGGCTGGCTCTGACCGCTCTTTCCAAAAGGCAGACTGCCTGTAGAAATCGAGCTTGGTGCTGCCTGACGCTTCCGTTCTTGCAGGGCCTGGGCCAGACTCATGCCTTGACCGAATTGACTGGTATCACTATTGGTATCACTATTGGTATAACTAACCTTAAAGGAGCTATTTGACGGTCGAGCCAGTCCCTGATAGTCTAGCAAGTCTGAGCTGATTTCTCTCAAAAAGCGTGTAGGATGATTATAGTTGGTTTTACCATAAAGCATACGGGAATTAGCATTGGTCAGATAGAGAATCTTCTCTGCTCGGGTGATGCCAACGTAAGCTAGACGCCGTTCCTCTTCCAACTCATCCTCATCTTCAGACGCCCGACTTAGAGGGAAGACATTTTCCTCCATACCAACCAGAAAGACGACCGGAAATTCCAATCCCTTGGCTGCGTGGAGGGTCATTAGAGTCACTTCGGAACTCTCCGTATCCCCATCATCTGTGTCTGCGATCAAGGCTAAGTCATTGAGAAAACGGCTGAGCTTATCAAGACCAGACTCATCAGTAGGATTGTCTGGACTTTCGTCAAAATTCTTGGTTACAGACAGGAATTCTTCAATATTTTCAATCCGAGCTTGGCTCTCCAAGGTTGCCTGCGCAGCTAAGGCCGCAGCATAACCTGTCTTTTCCAGTACGGCTTCTACCAACTCCGTCACTGTAAAGTCGTCCAAGCGCTCCCTCAAATCCAGAAGCATATTAGCAAAATCATAGACCGCCTGAGCCGCCTTGCCCTTGACTGGAGACAGCAGGATATTGGCCGACGCATCTAGCAAGGAGATTTCCTGACTGGACGCAAAATCCCGAATTTTCTCCACCGTTCCTGGTCCGACACCACGCTTAGGCTCATTGACCACGCGCTCATAGCTTATATTATCGCTAGGATTGGCGATGAGATTGAGATAAGAAATAACATCGCGGATTTCCTTGCGGCTGTAGAACTTGGTGCCACCGACCATAGTATAGGGAATATTGGACTTTAGCAGGGCTTCCTCCACTGTCCGTGACTGGGCATTGGTCCGGTAAAGAACTGCAAAATCCTTATGACTGTATCCTTCTCGGCTCAGCTGATCAATAGTTCGGGCGACAAAAAGAGCCTCATCCTGCTCGTCATTAGCCCGATAGTAGACAATTTCCTCACCGTCTTCGTTTTGAGTCCAGAGATTTTTAGGACGGCGGTTGCGGTTGTTTCGGATGACTTCATTAGCTGCCTGAAGAATGGTCTTGGTGGAACGATAGTTTTCCTCTAGCAGAACTACCTTAGCTTCTGGATAATCCTTTTCAAAGTCCAGGATATTCTGCATATCGGCTCCCCGCCAGCCATAGATAGACTGGTCAGCATCTCCGACTACGCAAATATTCTTAAAGCGGGAAGCCAAGAGCTTGACCAGCTGATACTGAGCATGGTTGGTATCCTGATACTCATCCACATGGATATACTGGTAACGTTGCTGGTAGTAGGTCAGAACATCAGGATTTTGATCAAAAAGCCGCAGGGTCAGCATAATCAAATCGTCAAAGTCCATAGCCTCAGACTGGCGCAATTCCTTTTGATAGGCTGTGTAGCACTTGGCCACAATTTCTGTATACATATCATCAGCTAGATTTGCATAGGCCACCTCATCAATCAGGTCGTTCTTAGCATTGGAAATAGTCCCAAGAATGGCGCGCTCATTCCACTTTTTAGGATCCAGATTGAGATTTTTGAGAATCCGTTTCATCAGAGTCCGCTGCTCACCTGGATCAACGATAGTAAAGTTACGGTTGTAGCCAATATGATCTGCTTCTCGCCGCAGAATGCGTACACACATGGAGTGGAAGGTAGCGATTAAGCAATCTTGAGCTTCCGTTTTAAGTTTTTCAGCCCGTTCTCTCATCTCCCGCGCCGCCTTATTGGTAAAGGTAATGGCAAGGATATTCCAAGGATTGACCATCTTCTCATCAATCAAATAGGCAATGCGGTGGGTCAGGACACGGGTCTTACCCGATCCAGCTCCCGCCATAATCAGCAAAGGCCCTTCTGTTGTCTGAACCGCCTCAGCCTGACGGTCATTCATACCGTTTAATAAAGGATGCATTTTTCTTCCTCTTTCAAAGTCAATGCTACTATTATAACAAAAATCCTGATGAAGCTAAACCAGAAAGAAGAGGAATTTCTGATTTTAGGTTAGATTTTCGACAAAGTCATTTAAGGCACCCCAAGCCCAACTCAAATTGAAAATCAATCCTATTTTTGCTATAATATGCCCATATGAGACTTAGAGCATCTGTCCATAGATGACATTTTTTCGCAAGTCTCTTTTCCATTCTGCTGTCCCACTCAGAAAGAAAGGCTGTCATGAAAAATCCTAGTAACAATCTGAAACTAGCGGAGAGAGGAGCCATCCTGTCCATCGCTACCTATCTGATTCTCTCCGCGGTCAAGATTATCGCAGGCTCGACCCTCCAGTCCTCCAGTCTGACGGCCGACGGCTTTAACAACGTCTCTGATATCGTGGCTAATATCGCCGTTTTAATTGGCCTGCGTATGGCTAGAAAACCAGCCGACCGTGACCATCGCTTCGGCCATTGGAAGATAGAAGATTTGGCCAGTCTCATCACATCTTTTATCATGTTTTTCGTTGGATTTGATGTCCTGATTGAGACCATTCAGAAAATCATCTCCAACCAAGAGACCAAGCTTGACCCTGTTGGTGCCGTGGTCGGAATACTCTCGGCTATCATTATGTTGGGTGTTTATTTTTACAATAAAACGCTAGCTAAAAAAGCTCACTCCAAGGCTCTGGATGCCGCAGCCAAGGATAACCTATCAGACGCTGTCACTTCTATCGGCACTTCAGTTGCTATCATTGCCAGCGCCTTTAACTTTCCAATCGTTGATAAGCTGGTAGCCATTGTCATTACCTTCTTCATTCTCAAGACGGCCTACGATATCTTTATGGAATCTTCCTTCAGCCTGTCCGACGGATTTGATGAAAGCCTGCTCCAAGACTATAAGCAAGCTATCCTGGAAATTCCTAAAATCACTCAGGTCAAGTCACAGCGCGGCCGGACCTATGGCAGCAATATCTATCTGGATATTATCTTGGAAATGAATCCGGATTTGTCTGTTTTTGAAAGCCATGAGATTGCGGACCAAGTTGAGGATATGCTTATGGAGCGCTTCGGAGTCTTTGATATTGACATTCATATTGAGCCTGCTCCCATTCCCGAGGATGAGACGCTGGACAATCTTTACCCAAACCTGCTCATGCGTGAACAGCTCGTGGAGCAAGGCAACCAACTGGATACACTTCTGTCCGCCGAATTTCTCTACATTTCCCAAGATGGCCGACAGCTGAACAAGGCTGAATTTCTGGCAGAAAGAGCCTCAAAAACACCTATCAAGAACGTTGAACTGCTCTCTGTCAGCCAGAAAACCAAGCTCATCCGCTATGAAATGGACGGTGTTATCCATACCAGCCTCTGGCGCCGCCACGAAGTATGGCAAAACATATTTCACCAAGAGACACGAAAAAAACCAGTCTGATGATTAAGTCAGTCTGGCTTTTTCATTGCAACACATCCTTCATTTCCCTGTATAATAAATAACAGTAATACTATCTAGACTTTGCAAATTTGTTGGTTTTTCTTTAGCTTTCAGGATGTCTTTTTCAGGATTGTCAGACAAATAATAGTTGTCATAGCTATCATCTAGGTCGGTATAAATCTTTATCTTATCATTAACAAGTAAAGCAGCATATCTTGCCTGTCCAAAAGGCTTTCTTGAAATCTTTGTAAATTCAATTTTTTCAACATTTTCATAGTGATTCAGTAAAAATAAAGCCAGCCCCTCTTCCTGATTGCGCACCTTTATTTTTTCCTCAGTCGTCAGCCAAGCATTTTCTCCAGAGTAAATAACATCCGTTTCACCCGTATCTTTAAAATTTGTGACCTTCTCTTTCTTTTTCAGACGAAAGGTCAATTCTGTCGAATCAGTGTGAGAACTATCATTTATATTATAGTTTTCATCTTTTGAGTCCAAAGAAACATGTGGGATATAACTGGTGTCATTTACAATCACACTAACAGAACCTGCTTCCCAGAACTTTCCCTTGGAAAATTCATCAAATTCAATTTTTTGAACATCTTCATAATGATTAATGATATAAAGTGCAAGCTTTTGCTCTTTCTTATGAAGCTCCGTCATTTCTGTATCTGACATCCATATTTTTTCACCATCTCTATTTACTATGCTGCTACATGCAGTCAGAAAAATCAGTGCAAGTATAGCCCAAAATAGTAATTTTTTCTTTCCTGACTTCAAGAGCAGTCTCCTTTAATAGTCTTTTGATATTAGTATACCACATCAGAACAAGTATCTTTATGTTTACTTGTAACTTTAAAGTTGATTTTCAAAGAAAAAAACCAAGGTTTGCCCTGCCTTGGTTGAAAATAGACTTCAATTTATTTATTCTTAATAAAACCAAATTCATTAAGCGGTGAAAGTCGGAACTCCACCACTCCCTTGATTTGACTGGCTTTGATGAGCCCAAATTCTCGGCTGTCCTTCGTATTTTCCCGTCGGTCATTAAGAATCAGATAAGAATCTTTAGTAATTTTATCAGACTTTGAATCTTTTAAATCCATAATAGAGAAATCATGAGTATAGTAACCCGAACTTCCTGCTGAAGCCAGATATTTCTCGCGCATTTTCTCGATATATTCTTCCGACATGACCTGACCGTTCAGGTAAAGGAGGTCATCCATATAGGTTACCTGATCTTTTTCCTGGGCAATGACCCGGCCGACATAGTCTTTGCCGTCCACTTCATAGAGAACAAAGTCTCCACGCTTGATGTCTTGCTTTTTCGTCGCCAAGACCAAGTCATTCTTTGCCAAATAGGAATTACTGTCCTGCTCAGTCACCCGATAAGGCGTATAAATAAAAACTCTCAGCCCTATAATGATAGCTGCCAGTACTGAAAAAATAATGATATTTCTTAATAAATCTCTCTTTAACATTCGTCTCCCCCATCTCTTTTATACCATTATATCATTTTTAGACAAAATAGACAAAGGTACAATTTTATTTCAAAAACCAATTTACAAACTAGCACTTCCTCTTAAATAAAATAAGTTGCATCACATAAACAAGAAAAGAACCGGTGATTTTCCAATCAACGGTTCTTTTTTGTTGTCTTAGATTAACGTACTGTACGGATACGCATTGTGTTGGTACGAACTGCTTCACCAAGCGGCACACCAGCAACGATAACAATATCATCACCAGATTCAACCAAGCCTTGCTCAACTGCAATCTTTTCAGCGATTTCAAACATATCATCTGTGTTAGATGGAGTTTCAGTAGTCACTGGAATAACACCCCAGTTCAGCATAAGCCCACGTTGAGTCAATTCATCAAAAGTGATAGCTAAGATATCAGCGTTTGGACGGTACTTAGAAATCAAGCGAGCTGTGTGACCTGTCTTAGTAAGAGTAACTACCAACTTGATATCCATTGAGTTTGTAGCATCTTTAACTGCTGAAGCCATAACTTCAGTCTTAGAGTTGCGCTCAAAGTTGTCAGTTGTCAAACGACCATATTCGTTAAGAAGGGTTTGAGCGTTCTTATCGATAGTAGCCATTGTCGTTACTGACTCAAGAGGGTATTTACCATTTGCAGACTCACCTGAAAGCATAGTTGCGTCAGTTCCATCGATAACAGCGTTAAATACATCTGATACTTCTGAACGAGTTGCACGTGGTTTTTCTGTCATGGTTTCAAGCATGTTAGTTGCTGTGATAACCACTTTACCAGCTGCATTTACCTTAGTGATGATCATCTTTTGGTAAACTGGAACCATTTCGAATGGTACTTCGATACCCATGTCACCACGGGCAATCATGATACCGTCAGCAGCTTCAATGATTTCGTCCAAGTTATCGATACCTTGTTGGTTTTCGATTTTCGCGAACAATTGAACATGGCCGTTGCCAGTTTCTTCACAGATTGCACGAACTTCGTTGACGTCTTTTGCAGTACGTACAAATGAAATCGCGATGAAGTTGATTCCTTGCTCAAGACCAAAGCGGATATCGTCATTGTCACGCTCAGCAAGTGCTGGGAAAGGAATCTTAGTGTTAGGGATGTTCACACCTTTTTGCTTAGCAATGATGCCGTCATTTTCAACTTCTACTTCAAATTCACGAGTAGCATCGTCTTTAGCCACAACACGAAGACCAAGTTTACCATCGTCAACCAATACTTGACGGCCAACTTCAACATCATCGTAGATGTCCAATCCGCCAGCAACGTTCAAAGCAATGACTTCACGAGTAGACTTGATGCCTTGCTTAGTAGCAACACGGATTTTTTCACCAGTTTTGTATGAATACTCTTTTGCATCGCCTTCGAACAATTCTGTACGAATTTCTGGTCCTTTTGTATCAAGAAGGAAACCAACTTTTTGGCCGGCAATTTCTTCTGCACGCTTAACAGTTGCCATGCGCTCTCCTTGCTCAGCATGGTCACCGTGTGAGAAGTTGAAACGGAATGTGTTTGCGCCAGCTTCAATCAACTTAGCAATGTTTTGAGCTGATGCTTCAACATCCAGCTTTTCTCCCCAATATCCGTCATCACCGAATTTTTTACCACCGCGGATTTCTACCGCAGGACCTAATGTTGCAACGATTTTTACACGTTTATTCATGATTGTATGAAACTCCTTCTTCTATTTGGCCTCTTGGCCTGAATAACAAATAACAAATAATAATTAAATATTGATGCTGCGGTTCAAATCAGCCAAGTCCAGATCAGCTTTGTGCGGATTGTTAACGACAATCTTGCCTTCAGCAGTCAAGCTAAAGAGCGCTCCTTCTTCAGCAGTTCCCAGAATTGGGCTTTCAACCATCTGCTCATTGCGGATTCCAACAGCAACTCCGCCGATACCTTCTTTAAGCAGTTTAACAGCATGTGCTCCCATACGAGATGCAAGAACACGGTCACGCGCAGTCGGTGAGCCTCCACGCTGGATATGTCCGAGCTCTGTGACACGCAAATCGCTCATATCACCAGCTTCTTTCAGCTTCTCAGCGAATTCATCCGCTGACATGACACCCTCAGCCAAGACAATGATGTTGTGCTTCTTACCCTTGGCATAGCCACTCTTAATGCTTTCAACAACTTCTTCGATCTTGAAACCTTCTTCAGGAACGATGATTTCGTCCGCACCAGATGCAATACCTGCCCAAAGAGCAATATCACCAGCATTACGTCCCATTACTTCGATAACGAAAGTACGGCGGTGACTGGATGAGGTATCCCGAATCTTGTCAATCGCATCCATAGCCGTAGTAACAGCTGTATCAAAACCGATAGTGAAGTCTGTTCCGACGATATCATTGTCAATGGTTCCTGGAACACCGACAGCCGGGAAGCCATGCTCTGTCAAGCGCATAGCACCGTGGTAAGATCCATCTCCACCGATAACAACGACACCTTCGATTCCATGTTTTTTAAGCTGCTCAATCCCTTTCAGCTGCCCTTCAACTTGGGCAAACTCAGGGTAACGAGCAGAGTGAAGGAAAGTTCCACCGCGAGAAATAATGTCACCAACTGATGTCGCATCAAGTGGGTAAATCTCGCCAGCAACCATTCCAGCGTAGCCATCATAAATCCCGTAAACTTCCATTCCTTCGGAAATTGCTTTACGAACAACTGCACGGATGGCAGCATTCATACCAGGGGCATCGCCACCACTAGTCAAAACAGCAATACGTTTCATTTCGCTTTTTGCTCCTTTTTCTTTTTAACATTCTTATAGATTATACCACAATCATCATGAAAATTCTCCTATTTTCCATATTTTTTAACGAAAAATCGTTTTCATAGTATAATTCTTCAATTCCTCTTGCAGCTGCTCTAATTTCTCCACTCGGAAATGAGGTGCAGATATAGTTCGCTTCTCATCTTCATAGCGCAGGACAACCGGAATATTGCCGGGGTATTTCTGCAAAACATGAGATATTTCCCGATCATGCTCATGTCCAGCAAGTTTTATCCAGAACCGTTCTGTAGTGGCTTCTTCTATATCTGACAAGACCAACTGTAAACGACCATCCCGCTCCTGCACCTTGCCGCTCAAGTAGTAAATCCCCTTCTCCTTAATGCGCTCACCTAGCTGGCGATAGGTATCAGGAAAGAGGGTAACATCCAGTTTTTTCTTGGTATCTGAAACCTGCAAGAAGGCCATATTCTCGCCATTTTTAGTCCGGATAGTCTTAATAGTCTGGACTTCAGCCAAAATCCTAGCTCTGCTATTTTCTGTCAACTCAGCAATCCAGCTAAAGGGCTGGGCCGCTTCTTTGGCCAGTTTAACCAAGGGGTGATCGCTAAGCCCCACACCGATTATGCTCTGTTCCAGCTCAAACTTTTCGGTATCGCTAAAATCCTGAGCCTCTGTCCAAGAATAAGTCGTATCGGCAAAGAGGCTGCCTAGCTCATCCGCAAATACAAATAAATTAGGCAGGTTGGCTAGAATTTTTTGGCGATTTTTCTCAAAACTGTCAAAGAGCCCCAGCTGGATTAGAGGAGTCAGCAGTGGAATCTTATGGTAATTCTGAGGTAGGCGCAGAATAAAGTCTTCTACCCCAGTAAAGACAGCATTTTGTCGCTCTTCGATAATCCAGTATGCCAAATCCCTAGGCAAGCCTTTGATATTTTTCAGACCCAAAAAAATCTTTTTATCCTGAAACTTATCATGGTAGGGAATATTATTAATGCTGAGGGGTGCTGTTTCAAAGTCAAAACTCAGGGCATCGGTGATATAGTCACTGCTAGAATAATTAAGCATGACATCAAAGAAAACATCTGGATAGTGAGCCTTGAAGTAAGCCAACTGAAAGGCCAGAGCTGAGTAGGCATAGGCGTGGCTGCGGTTGAAGCCATAACCAGCAAACTTCTCCATAATAGCAAAGACTTCCTTGGCTTTGGATTCCGAGTGACCTAGTTTGAGAGCACCTGCGACAAAGTCCTCCTGCATGCGGTGCATTTCAGCAGCGCTTTTCTTGCCCATGGCCCGCCGTAAAATATCGGCTTTCCCCAGACTAAAGCCACCAAAGCGCTGGGCCACCTGCATAACCTGCTCTTGGTAGAGCATGATACCGTAAGTCGGAGCTAGAATATCAGCCAAACTGTCATCAATCAGCTCCACCTGCTCTAGCCCGTGCTTTCTCTTGACAAAATTATCAATATAATCGCTGGCTCCAGGACGATTGAGAGAGGTTGTGGCCACTACTTCCTCAAAGCAAATTGGCTGAACTCGCTTGAGCAGGCTGATTGCACCCGGCTGCTCAAACTGGAAAATCCCTTTGGTCTGGCCAGCCGCAAAGAGTTTCAGAGTGTCTGCATCCTCCAAGTCAATGTCTGCAATCTCAATATCTACCTCATATTTTTTCAGTGTTGCTTCTTTCATCCGCTGGACAAAGGTCAGATTGCGCAAGCCCAGAAAGTCCATCTTGAGCAGACCGTTGCTCTCCACACCGTGGGCATCATATTGGGTGATATACATGTCCTCACCGTATTTAAGCGGTATCTGATCAGTCAGGTCACTGTCGCTCATCACAACGCCAGCTGCATGGATAGAAGTCTGACGGGGATGACCTTCGATTTTTTTAGCAATATCAAAGGCCTTTTGATATTCCAGCTTACTATTGATAATCTGACGAAAGGCCATATTTTTCTCATAAGCAGAGGTCAGACTATCCCCGAAGCGGATTTTCTTGGTGATATTGGTCAGCTCATACTCTGGCAGACCGAAACGCTTGAAAACATCGCGAATGGCCTGCTTAGCTCCAAAGGTCGAGTAGGTCACAATCTGAGCTGCATGCATACTGCCATAGCGGTCACGAACATAGCGGATAAACTCTGGCCGGTAAACATCAGGAATATCGATATCAATATCGGGCATGGTATAGCGCTCTAGATTGAGAAAGCGCTCAAAGAGCAGGTTATTCTTGACTGGGTCAATCCCAGTAATCTCCAAAGCATAGGCCACCAGACTACCGACAGCAGATCCTCGGCCCATGCCCATATAGTAGCCCTGACTGCGACCAAAGCGCAGCAAATCCCAGACAATGAGAAAATAATCATCAAAGCCCATCTGATGAATGACAGCCAGCTCCTGGTCCAGCCGTTCCTGATAAAGTTTACCTGTTAAACCGCGTTTTTTTAAGCCAGCTTCGGAGCGCTCCCGCAACTCTTCCACGGCTGGTCGCTCCCGATTAAAGCGGGGCAGTTTCAGCTCCCTATTGATATCATAGTGAACATGACGGACTAGCTTCTCAAGATTAGCCAAACTCTCTGGGAAAGTTTCCTTAAAAGCTCCTGCCAGAGCATCTGGTGCCAGCAAAAACTCATGATTGGGAAGGCTGCCAATCTCCCGCAGGCTGGCATTTTCTCGAATAGCCCGGAGCATCTGCAAGGTTTCCAAATCCCCCGTGTCAAAATATCGGACGGTATGCAGGGGCAGGGTTGGCCGACTGAACTCCTGCTTAGGTGTTGCTGGAAAGACACCAACATAAAAATCCAACCCCAAATCCAGATCTGCTACTCCGTTAAAAGCAGGAACAATCACAGCCAACCCCTTAAAGAGATGCTGGAAATCCTCCCAGTTTTTTTGTCCCATCATCTTGAGAGTCGAGACTTTCATCAGATTGCGATAGCCTTGACTGTCCAAGGCCAGCAGACGGAGATGAAGCTCCTTCTCTGCCTTGATCAGACTCAGATCCAAGCCTAAAAGCGGCTGCAGTCCCGCAGATTCGGCTTCCTCTAAGAAATGATAGGCTCCATAGAGATTGTCCGCATCCATCATGCCCAGATGACTGTATCCTAAGTCCTTGGCTTTTTGCACATATTTCTTTATCGGGATCAAGCTATCCATAAAACTGTAAACAGTCTTGGTATCAAGTTGTATCACCACATTTTTCTCCTTGAACATGCTTTGCTTCTTCTTATAACTATTATACCGCAATTCACTGAATGAGGGAAATAGGAGTTTGACTGAACAGAAAGATTCCATTCCTTCTTTCCGGCTTTCTTTGCCATTTTCCTAAGGAAAAGGTATAATAATTGTAAATTGAAGAAAATAAAGGAGACATGTATGAATCAGTATCCTCTGGTCTATCTTGACCATGTCCATAAAAATTATAGCGACGCACCCGCCCTGTATGATGTGAGCTTAAACATACAGCCCGGCAGAATCATCGGACTTCTAGGTCCTAATGGCAGCGGCAAGACAACTATTATCAAGCTTATCAATGGTCTCTTGCAGCCCACCTCTGGCCATATCTATCTCAAAGGCGTCAAACCTTCTCCTGATACCAAAAGAATCGTTTCCTATCTGCCAGATACGACTTATCTGAGCGACAGCTCCAAAGTAATCGAAGCTGTAAAATATTTCCAAGATTTTTATGATAATTTTGACAGCGCGAAAGCTATGCAGCTTCTAAAGGATCTTCATATCGATCCTCAAGCACGCATCGGAAGCCTTTCAAAAGGAAATAAAGAAAAAATGCAGCTCATTCTGGTCATGAGCCGCCATGCGGAACTGTATATCCTAGACGAGCCTATCGGTGGTGTTGATCCGGCTGCTCGCGACTATATCCTGCAGACCATCATTCAAAACCGCACACCTCAGTCTTCTGTCATCATTTCCACCCACTTGATCGCAGATATCGAGCCAATCTTGGATGAAGTAATCCTGATTAACCAAGGTCAGATCTTTTTGCATGAAAATGCTAATCAGCTGCGTCAACAGTACAATCAATCCATTGATAATCTCTTCCGCAGCCAGTTTCGCTTTTATTAGGAGGGCTTCATTATATGTTTGGAAAACTGTTTAAATACGACTTTAAGTCTAATTACAAATGGTATTGTATCACCTTTGCCATTCTTCTCACTCTATCAGTCTTTATGGGAATCATAGCTGGCAGCATCCTAAGACCTGAGGCGATGAATCGCTATAGTGAACATCCATTGTCTATTAGTGGTGTTATTATCACTTTCTATCTACTATTTCTCTTGCTGTTTTCTGCATCTTGCGCAGTCTTTCTATCCAATACCATCATTATTATCCGTCGATTTTATAAAAATGTCTTTGGGAGAGAAGGCTACCTGACTTGGACCTTGCCGGTCACCCCGCATCAGATTCTTCTGTCCAAGCTTCTTTCCGCATTTGTTTGGACCCTCTTGTGTATGCTGACCATGTTTATTAGTGGTTTAGTCATCTTTGGCATTGCTCTTCCCCTTGTAGGCTATTCATTCGATGAGATTTTTAAATTTATTGGTGAAATACCAGATTTGTGGCTATGGATTGTCAAATACGGCTTCCTTAATCTCCTTCAAATCCTTTCTGGTATCCTCTTCTTTTACCTAGCAATCTCAGTCGGACAGCTTTTCAAGAAGAATCGGATTATGATGGCTGTGCTCTTCGGATTTTTGATTTGGACTGTTCTGGCAATCTTGTCTCTCCTCTTGCCTAGTTCTTTTGATTCATATGGACTACTTAGTTTATATGATTATAGTCACTCCTCTTCGGACTTTGAACAGATGCTAGATGGTTTCATTATTATCCGAATCGTCTTTGAACTCGTCAAAATTTTCGGTTTCTATTTTACAATCTATGCCATTGTAAAAAACAAACTAAATCTTCAATAGGCAAAACAAGGTTGAAACGAAACGTTTCAACCTTGTTTATTTTTACTTCAGAATAATCGCTGCCACAATAGGGCTGACCAGAACATACATGAGGCCGGTCACGCCAATCGCAAGTCCTGCCATAGCTCCTGCGACCTGGCCGTATTTAAAGGCGGTTCCCGTTCCTACCGCATGGCCAGTTCCACCTAAAGCAAGACCGATAGCTACCGGGTCTGTGATTTTTAAGAGCTTAAGAAGCGTTGGTCCTAATACACTGGTTAGAATGCCCGTCGCAACCACCACCACTAAGGTCACTGTAGCAAGACCTTGCAGCTTGTCTGTGATACCGACAGCCATGGCCGTTGTGACAGATTTCGGAAAAAGAGAAACAGCCAGAAAGAAATCCATTCCGAAAAACTTAGCCAGTAAAGCAGTGAAGCTGGTATTGACTACAACCGCCGCAAAGGTCCCAATCAAAATACTGCGTGCATGGTGCTTCATCAAATGAAAAGTCTTGTAAAGCGGAATCCCCAAAGCAACCGTAGATGGCACAATTAGGTTGTTTAAATAGGAGCCGCCGACATAGTAATCCTTGTAGGAAATACCGGTTAATTTTAAAAATGAAATAACCAAAACTGCTGCAATCAGCAACGGTGTTGTCAAAGGATGAGGAAATCTCCGAAAAATCAATAGACCGAACAGATAGGCCAAGATAGACAAGGCAAGGCCAAAGAGAGGGTTGCTCCATAAATCAGACATTGCTGGTGTCTCCTTCCTCATAATCTCCTTCAAAACGAGTCTTAATCAGCTGCACCACAACCGCAATCACGCAGACATTAAGCACAATCGCTCCTAAAACAATCAAAATAATCGGCAACAGATAAGGCGCAATGACCTGAAATTTATCCATGATACCAACTGCTGGAGGCAGAAAAAGAATGGTCATATTTGCCAAGAGAAAATTGCCAACCATACTGATATGACGCAGGCGCAGGAGCTTGAATTGCAGAGCCAAAAACAGCAAGACCAAACCAATGATACTGCCCGGAACAGGCAGGTGGAAAACACTTGAAATTCCTTCTCCAACGAGGGAAATCATAAAAATAATCATCAACTGAACGTATAATTTCATACCAAACCTCCATCACTTGTATATCCAGTTTACTCCTTTTCAGAAAAATATCAAGGTGCTTTCAGAAATTAAAACCTTTACATAAAAAATTTGCTTATAAAAATTCCCTCTATTGCAGACAATAGAGAGTCTTTCTTATTTAGCAGTCGTCTGAGTAGCTTCCTAGACAGATGCTAGATGGATTGAATCATAAAGAAAATCATGAGCACAATCAGAGAAAGGCTTGCCAAAAGAACTAGGATTTTCTTTGCGAGGTGGGTTTCCCAGTAGCCTGACTTGCCAATCGATGTATTAGTTTCTCTATAAAATTGCTGGTTTTCTCTAGGAAGCAGACTAACCAGCAAAATCAAGATAAGGGCTACTACAATGGTAAATGTAATCAATATTGTTTGCATTTTATTTCCTCAAGGCTCCAATCAATGTAAAAATCAAGCCAATCAAGATCATCAAGCCCAAGGCGATGACAAAGGCCTTGTTGAGGTTTTCACCCAGGCTGGCCTTCTCTTTCTTGGGCTTGCCATGCTTAAGCTCATCTAACCGTCCCTCAATATCCTTATGAAATAAATCTTTTTTAGCCATGCTGACCTCCTAACAAGCTTTGGAGAGTCTCCTGATAAAGACTGACGGGTACATCATTGGCATGTCGGCCTTGAGCTTGCAAGGCTGACCGCATCTGCTCAACACCAGATAAGGCTTCTTCCAAAGTTGATGCCAGTTGAGCTGGCTGGCTGCTGTCGAAAATATGCTGTTGGGCAATGTAGTGCCTGTCATGCAGGGTCTGCTCAAAGCCTAGAATCAAGAGATTGTTCTCAAAAGCCTTGCGCACTGCCTGTAGAACCTGACCTCCGTGATTGATGTCCAGATAAATGTCCGATTCCAAGTAGAGCTGCTCGATCTGCTTGAGACTGGCATTTTGATAAAGGACGACATTCTTATAGGACAACATAGACAATAGCTTAGGCGACATTTCCGTAAGTGCTGCAATGCGAAAGACTAGCTGCGGCAAGGCCTGAACCAAGGTCTCTAAGCCTTCAATCTGATCCGAATGGGTCAGAATCAAGGCATCTTTTCGTAGGTAGTTGTCCCGCTTGAAGTCATAATGATAGCCCAGATGCAGGAACTTCTGCTGCTGGTCAGTCGCTGCCAGACTCTTGGCCTTTTCATAAGTTGCTAAATCTGGAATGACAATGGTCTGCGTCCGCAGCTGGCTATTTTCCAGAATCAGCTGCATATTGCCCGGAAGCTCATCATACAGAGGTTCCTGCCAAAAGAGAATATCCTGCCCAGCTCGACCTGTCAAGCTGTGGGAAACTAGGAAAGAATAAGCCAGCGAATTAAAGAGAATGTGATCCAAGTCAAAGTCTAGCCGCTCTAAAAAGAAATGGATAAAATCTACTCGGCTTTTGAACATCCGCATCGGCTCTTGGTCCAGAGTCAGGATGATGTCACCAGTGGCATGATTTTCCACGATGCGCTCCTGACCGTCTGTGCTATAGTAGGTTGTGTTGAAAGCTTCCTGGCCTGATTTATAGGCTGTTTTGGCAAAGCAGCGACCTTGCTTATTATAGCGCTCACTCAGTCGTAGCTGGCCTTTTTTATCCAGCCAGTCCACCTGCTTGACCAAGCGGCCCTTGGCCTGACTTGCATAGTGAATCCGTGCTCTTTCTTCTCCCATGTCACTGACACGCGCCGCCTGGTGGTCGCCTGTGATTTCCCAGAAAGGTGGCACTGGTACTTGATTGAAAAAGAGCGGGTGGTCTACTCCCTCTTCATCCCCTAAAAAATAAGTATAGGGGGAAATCATATCGTCCGGGAGAAAGCCATTGGCCTCAATGACAATGGTCGGACAGTCATAGCCAGCTGCAAGGAGGGAATCATGCAGATCCTGGGTTTCCTGATTGTAATAATCAAAGAGCTGAATCATCTCTGACCTCCTTTAAAAGCTGGGACCAAGCCGCTTCAACCCGGCTGGTCAAATAATTCTCGGCCACTTGATAAGAGTGTTGGCTCATCTCCTGCTGGCGTCCTTGGCTAAAGAGAGCTACTATTTTCTCCACAAAAGCAGCAATAATTTGGTCCTCGACCTGATTGGAACTGACCGGTATCAGATAACCATTTTTACCATCATCGATAAAAGTCTGATTGCCATAACGGACATCAAAGCCAATGAGGGGCAGACCCGAGCCAACCGCTTCCATGAGCGTTAGACCAAAGCCTTCGCTGGTTGAAGCCGTCAGATAAAGCTCATAGCCTGCATAAATCTGACTTAAATCTGCATGCCCTTTGAGCCGAATGTAGTCCTGAGCTCCTGCTTCCTCAATCCTGCGGCGTAGCTTCTCCTCTTCGCCCCCCTTACCGTAAATATCAAGAGTCAGTTCAGGCAGCTGGGCTTGTGCTTGGACAGTCGCTGCCACTAGCCAATCGATATGCTTTTCCGTAGCGAGACGCGAAGCCGTAATCATGGAGAAAGGCTTGCGAGGATCTTTGGGATAAGTCAGCTGGTCCAGACTTCCCACCGGTATGGTGACAATTTTGGGCTGCTTGTTCGAGTAATGCTGGAACTGCTGCTCTAGAATCGTTTTCTGAGCCTCTGTTGCCACGATGAAAAAGTCCACCTTGTCAGCATTAGTAAACTGGTAGTCATAAAAATTATTCCAGAGAATGTAGTCGTCACTGCTGGCATTTTCACTAAAATGCTCCGCATGGACCACTACTCCCAGCTTAGCCTTCTGACTCTCCTCAAAGACAACCTGACCAATCCCTGTCTCCCTATCCAAGATGACCACATCATCTGCCTGAAGCTGCAAACATTGGAGAAAATAGCGGACCAGCTCAGCCTTGGAATAGAAAATCCGATCTGGAAAGCGATAGAGCTCTTCCTGACCATCCTCTATCAGCATGTCATAGGCCACACTGCCGTCTTCATGGTAGAAACGGCGCTGGTAGAGGGTTGCAGCATCATTGTGGGGTGCGAAGTATTCACTGGCATAGCGGACATAGGAGAAATAATCCTTGCGAATCAATCTCCCCCGCGAGACATACTCCACATGCTCCACAAAGTCTTGGTCTTCCTGTCGCAGATAACAAGTGATAAACTGTTCATCCTGCGGATAGAAATAGCGGACAATCTTGCCCTCTCTCTCCGAGCGATCCGGCTGACCTGCGACTTGATCCAGCACCTGGTCCAGCGTCACCGTCGTTGGTGCAATCTTGACATCAGTAAAGTAATTATAAAGCCAAATAACTTCCTCATCCAGAAAACCGATATTTTCCGTCAGATGCTGGATATTATCCGCTAAAATCATATCCATAAAGATAAACTTAGCCGGCTGCTGGATCCTGCGCAGTAGCTGGGCCCGATAAGCTTGGGCGTATTCTACACCGCTGCTGGCCCAGCCGATGCCTAAGTTGATGTTATATACTGTCATATTCTCCTCGTCTTACGGGAAGTACATGATGACTTCTCCTTTAGGGTTGAGTGCCAATTCACTCATCAAAAGATTCTTGACAATCTGCTGTTTCATGCGCTCCTTCATATATTCAAAGCCATCGTAAGCCTCTTGATAATATTCTACCAGAGGATTTTTCATAGAGAAATGCTGACCGCTTAAGGCTGTCTTGAGCTGCTGCAGATAGTCCACCTGCTCGACCCAGTTCTCATCAATAGCCTTGAGAACGGACACTCGCTGAAAATGGGTAAAGAGCTTGTCAGACTTGAGATAGGCTTTCTTTGCCTGTAATTCCTGCTCGGCAATATCCTGCAAGAGCTCTGCAATTTTCTCCGGCGAATAAATATCAAAATCATAAGGAATACGCTCAGCATGATAGCTGAAATGGTCTAAGATAAAGCGATAGAGGTCTGCCCGCGTCTCATAGGACTGCTCATAGGCCGCCTGATGAATGACCTGACTGAGGACACGGCTGATTTCTTCATCAATCCGCTCTTCAGCTTGAATCAAGCGATTGCGCTCAGCATAGGTAATCTCCCGCTGAATCTTCATACACTGGGCATATTCCAGCGTCATCCGACGGGACATCTTGGCACTGCTTTCGCTGGCTCTCTGGGCCTTGGCCACTAAGCGTCTAAAGCGGTGCTGCCCCAGCTGGACTGGATGCTGCTGAACTTCTTCAGTTGAATAGTCCTTGTAGAGCTTCTTGAGCCAATCTGGCCCCCACTTCCTGAGCAGATCATCCTCTAGCGAGATGAAAAACTTACTAATCCCCGGATCACCTTGGCGGCCTGAACGGCCACGAATCTGTAGGTCAATCCGCTGGTTCTCCATCCGCTCAGTACCAATCACCACGAGACCACCCAAATCAGCGACACCCGGTCCCAACTTTATATCCGTACCGCGGCCGGCCATGGATGTAGCCACCGTCACAGCACCTTTCTGCCCAGACTCTGCGATGATCTGCGCCTCACGCGCCGCATTGTTGGCATTGAGCAGATTGTGGGCGATGCCTTCTCTCAGCAGTAGGGATGAGTAAATCTCTGACATCTCCACTGAGCCGGTGAAAATCAAGAGTGGATTGCCTTGAGCATGGTAGTGCTTGACCTCGTCCAATGAAGCAAAGACTTTTTCTGGCAGGGTCTGGTAAAGCTGGTCTGGTAAATCCTGCCGAATCACTGGCCGGTTGGTCGGGATCTTGATGACAGACATGGAGTAAGTCTCCATAAATTCGCTCTCCACCACCTTGCCGGTCCCGGTCATACCAGAGATTTTCCGGAAGAGCCGGAAGAGATTCTGATAGGTGATGGAAGCCATGGCCCGCGTTTCCTCCGTCAGCTTGACATGCTCCTTGGCCTCAATGGCCTGGTGCTGGCCTCCCTGAAGCCGGGTCATTTCCAGCAGACGGCCGGTTGCGCGGTCCAGAAGTACAACTTCTGCTTCTTTGTCACCCTGGCGGACAACATAGTCCTTATCCTTCTTGTAGAGCTTGTGGGCCCGCAAGGCTAGATTGAGGTGGCGGACCAACTCTTGATTTTCCTTAGAAAAAAGATGCTCCAAGTCAAGAAAAGACTCCGCTGCCAGAATACCTTTCGACGTCAGCCAGACTTCATTCTTCTCGTCATCGTAGTGGTAGTCCTCGTCTTCTTTCAAAGTCGTAATGAAGGTATCCATGATACTATAGAAGTTTGACTGAACCCGAGGAGCACCAGAGATAACCAAAGGCACCTGAGCGCTATCCAAGAGGATGGAGTCAATCTCGTCTATAATGACATAGTTGAAAGGACTAAGATATTGGCTATCCTTATTCTCTGCTAGATTTTCAATCAGATAGTCAAAGCCCAAGGCACTATTGGTCGTATAGACAATATCCGCCTGGTAAATCAGCCGCTTCTGCTTGGGCGTCAAATTTCCAGACCCATCAGCTACCACCGCTGCCTCAATAGTCAACCCAAGAAAACGATAGACCTGCCCCATTTCCTGAGCGTCCCGCAGGGCCAGATAGGTATTGGTGGTCACCAGCATAGCTCCTTGTCCAGACAGGGCATTAAGATAGAGCGGCATGGTAGCTGTCAGAGTCTTGCCCTCCCCTGTAGCCATCTCAGCGACATTGCCCTCATGGAGAACAATCGCCCCCATGACCTGCACATCGTAGGGAAACATGCCCAGCACCCGCTTGTCCGCTTCCCTCACCACAGCATAAGCCTCCGGCAGCAAGTCGTCTAAAGTCTCACCTGCGGTCAGTCTCTCCTTAAATTCCTGAGTTTTCTTTCGTAGGTCAGCGTCTGACAAGCCAGCCATTTCTGACTCAAAACTCTTGACTTTGGCTAAGATTTTCTTTAAGCGCTGAATTTGAAAATGATTTTTAATCATCAGACTCCTCTATGATTTGGTCAATGTTTAGGCAATGAAACTCCAAGGACTCAACTCCTGCACTCAGCAGCTGAACCTTATAGCTATAGGCTTCGTTTGGGTAGGTAAAGATCATACTCTCCGAACGCTCCACTTGATTGCTGATTTCTTTCTCATAGCGGTCAAAGAAGATGATTTTCAGAAAGACGCTGGATTCAGGATAGGTGGTCATATCTCTAGACAGGCAATAGCGAGCTCCCTTTTTGAGCAAGGGGAGAGCAGGCACCTGCCGGTCTCGCTGATAGTTCCATTTGGAAGACCATTCATGGATGGTCTGGCCGGAGGCCATCAGTTTATTTTCAAAAAATATATGTGAAGGGGAATGAATAATAAGGGTAGTGCCGTAAAGATAGGTAAAGTCAGTCATTTTACCAGCTGCCGAAACCCCTCTCAGCTCTCCCCAGTATATGCCCTTTCTTTTTTGAATCTTCATTTCTTTCTCCCAAATTCCTTTTCCAATATCATTCGATAATAATTCATAAACCAAGATATGGCTATAGTGGAGTCATCATTATGGCGTCCAGGGACACCTCTGCTAATCAGCTTAGCTTCGGTAAGATGAAGAGCCGCTACCAGGTCCTCATAGGCCGTCGGATCATAGTCTTCTTCCTTCATGTAGGCGATACCAAAGGTCGTCCGGCTGAAATCAGCCTTCTCAAACTTACGCCAGTAGCGTTGATTCAGCTCCTCTACATGCTCCTTATCTTTGCCACCTGTGTGACGGTGAAGGACATCTAGAGCCGTCGGAAAGACCTCGGGCAGGCGTAAACGACCACGTTGGGCAATAGTGCCTAGATTTCCCAAGGGCTTGGACAAAACAATAGCTCGCGGACGAAACTCTGATCCGTAATAAACCGCACCGTAAGTCCCCATAGACATGCCCGATAGGATCAAATCCCGCTCGGTAAAGCCCAGAAAGTCCAAATGCTCTTGGATAATCTTATGAATACTGCTCTCCAGCTCCTGACTGCCCAGATAAAACATACCGCCATCCACGCGCGGATCAGAAAACAAGAGAAAAGGACAGCCCAAACTGCGCATCATTCCAAAGCCCTCGAAGCCTTCCGCCCGACGGTAACCAGAGAAATAAACAGCCAAAGGTGGCTTCAAATCTCCCGGATAAAAGAAGTAATTAATCTCCTGACGGTGACTATCACGAAAAATCTTCCCGCCCAGAACATACTTACCAAACTCAAAGCGGGTCAGGCGCTGATGCAGAGCACCAACCTGAATCCGTCCCACTCCTCTAGCCTCTAAACTGACTCCCAGATAGGAGGTAAAGTCATTGTCCAGAACCATGGATTCCCGCATGTCCTCTTCTGCGAAAATAGTCTCGCGAGCGATGTCTGCAGTCGAACCTTCTTGGATATTATAGAGGCGCAGCCGCAGCTCACAGCTGCCTGACTTTTCATATTCAAGCCAGAGTTCAACTGGATTGAACTTGTTGGCTATAATATTGTATTTCCAAGACAGGATTGACTGAAAGTCCTGACCAAAGTCACCTTCCAGCTCTAGATTTTCATAGCCATTGTAGCAAATCTTCCCGTGAAATCCAGGGCTGACCACCATATCAAGCGGGGTCATCTTGTCACCATACTGGCCGGAAAAGAGAGACTTGGACAGCTTGCGGATAAGATCAGCTCGATCGCTCATATCCGTTGGCTGAGCGCAGTGACGCTTGAGGAAGTACTCAATATCCGCTTCCTGGGTTTCCTGTTCCCGATCATAGAAAACTGTATAAGGGATAATCTTGGCCTCAATCATAAACAAATCTGGGATCCGATGCAAATCGTCCACCAGAATCGCATCAAACTTGCCAATCTTATCCATCTCCATGACCTTTTTGATGGCTAGATTGGAGTTAGGAAAGAAATAATACCAGGCCATATTGTCTGGAATAGCAAGCTCCTTGCTCCAGTCGCTTGAGCCAATCTGTAAGATTTTCAGCTTATTTTGCATTCTCAGCCTCCTTGAGCCACTGCTCCCACCGGCCAATCAGCTCCAGACCAGTGTTATGATGGATTTTTTCAATGGAATAAATCAGGGCCTGGTTCCAATTTTTCAAACCTTCCAAGTAATAGTCTGCAGCAGTCGGAACATCAGAGATAGAGTCCAAGATATAGCCATTTTGCAGATGGGTCACATAATCCGAGCCCACCAGATTGATCTGCGGAATCCCGGCAGAAATCCCAGCAATTTGTGTATAGAGATTTGGCTGCTCACTCAGGTCGATGATTAAACGTGTATCATCCAGCTCCTGAATCAAGCTGAGCTCGTCCGTGATATTTTTAATGGTGAAACGGAGATCCTGCTCCTGATTTTCCAGCAGGGCATTCTCAGCCTGCTCACTGCGGCGGTAATTCTTGACAAATTCATATTGATTCAGATACTCATCAATAACCTCCTGTACCTTGGTCTCCACCTTTTGGATTCCTTCATGCCAGGCATTGTAAACACCGATAGTCAGCTCCGTATCCGGATGCTTGGCCACATAGTGGAGAACCTTGAAGATGGCATAGTCATTAAGCCCTTCTTCCAGATTAATCTGATAAAAAATCTTGGATTCACGACGGCGTTGGCTCTTGCCCAGCTGCAGACGAGTATCAAAAGGCGACAAGTAGTGCACCTTCTGAGCCTGTCTAGGCAGATAGCGCTGAATAGCCTTCTTGAAATCCATACGATCAGTCAAGACTAAATTCGCCTGCTGCAAATCTGCTTCTAAAGCCGGCCAATCCACTGTATGATTGCGCTCGTGGAAAAAGCTGAGAATGATTTGAACTTGCTGGGGCAATAAGCGCAAAATGGCTTGAGTGTATAAGGGATGCGCTGCCAGGACGAAGCGGCTGTCTGCTCCTGCATTGCGCTCGATGTAGTGGCCTAATTTCTCCAAGATTAAGTCCGGCATCCGCTCATACTCCAGCTTATCAAAGTCCAGTAAGTAAGCAGGGTTGACCTCTATCCGACTATCGTCAGGCTTCAGATACTCACGAATCCGCCAATCACCATCCGGCTGTAGGTAGTCCTGATACAGGGGCTGACCTACTTCATAATAGGTGATACTGGAGACAAAGCCCCGGTCATCAAAGATATAAAACTTGTCCAGCTGGTCATCCTTGAAAAACTTGATAAAGCTGATAAAGCCTTCTACTCCAAACTCGACATGGGCATAGAGTTGGCCCTGCCTGCGAACCATGATTAGAAAGGGCGTATAGACAAACTCGCAGTCTGGCTCCCAGTCCAGATCCTTGATTTGCAAGACCTGCATTTCTTTAGACTGAATCCCCTGAATCTCATCAAAGACCGAGTAATAGTCCGTCTCAAAAATATCCTGCCGATGCAAGAGGTAGCGGGCATGCGGCATATAGGCTGGCAAAAGCAGCTGGACTGGCAGATTTTCACTTTGGAAAATCCGAATCTGATGAATCGAGTCATCAAACTCCAGTCGCTGCATGGAGCGATACCAAGGGACAATATCCCGGTGCCAAACCCGATCCCCACTGCCACTCCATGAAGGAATAAAGTAATACATAGTTTCTCCTACAACAATGAACGATAACGGTCATTAAGCATCAAGGCATCCACCTCGTCCTTAATAGAAAAGACCATCCCGATAAAAATCATAAAAATCCCCGGAATCATGCTGAGTCGCAGATAGCGAATGTCCAGAAGGACTACCATCATGGGCAGGCCAGAAATCAGGATAAGATAGAAAGCCCCCACTAGAGCAAAATAAGTCACCAAACCATTGATATAGCGGCGGGTTGCTCCTCCCGGATAAACATTTTCAATATACTCTCCACTCTTTTGCATCCGCTCAGCAATCTGGTCGCCGCTAATATTGATAAAGGCGAAGGCCAGTGCCAGGATGAAAATAGTCAGCAGATAGAGGATAAACCAAGCTGGACTTCCCATAGACAGCGCTTCTATCCACTGCTCAATCAGCTGGTTGTCCGGCTGGAGAAAGTGGATAATCAAGAGGAAATACTGGGGAATGCTGACCAAGGTCATAGCGTACATAATCGGCATCCCACCAGCAGGATTCAGACGAATATCCAGATAAGAGTATTTCTTGAAACGGTTATGGATATTAATCTTATTGACTGGAATTCGGTACTTGGACCGCTCAACTGTAACAGCCAGATAGAGAAAAACTAGGCTGAAAACCAGCATCAAGGCTAGCCACAGAGAAGAAATCTTCAGCTCCTGAATAGAGTTCCAAATATCCTGCGGAATGTAGGCAATCATGCTGGCCATGACAATCATGATGGAACCGCCAAGTCCCATGGCAGCATTCAAATCCGTCAGCCAGATGAGAAAGTAGGTCCCAGCCATCAAGACCAAGGTATCTAAGACCATAATCGTAGTCATATCCACCCCACCTGATTCTTGCAGTGGCAGATTTAGGACCAGTCCCACAGACTGTATCAAGGCAATAACCAAAGTCAGCAGCATCCGCCGCCTTTCCTGTACTTCCAGAGGGAGCTTACTCAAGCCTAGGCGCTTGGACACAGCAAACATTTGCCAGATCAGCATAGAGGACATCCAAGGAGACAGGCCGACAGAAAAGAGCGACATACTGCGCAGATTTCCCCCCATCAGGGCTGTCGCATAGTTCAAGGTCGTAGAGGTTCCGTCCATGGCGGTTGCCTTACTCATATCGATGAAAGGCAGGGTCAGCTTGGTTCCCAAGACATAGATAAATAAGAAAAATAAGGTCCACAGAAACTTCTTGATAATGACCGGTTTAAAAAATGACTTCACACTGACTCCTCATGACGATGGCTGGAAAAGCTCTAAGATAAGACTTCCATCACCGCATCTACTAAGACTTTCTTGCTAAAATAACCTTCCTTGAGCAGGAAAGAGAATTTTCTAACCCGCTCGACCATAGCCTGATATTCCTCTGCAGTCAAATTTTCAACGATCCGACTGGCCTCTTCCAGGCTGTCTACGACAAAGCCCAGACCGCGATCGCGAATCAGCTCTGCATTGGACAGGTAAGAAGGGACGATGACCGGAATACCTGCCGCCAGATAGGTAGCTGACTTATGAGAGATGTTGAGCCCATAATATTCCGGCTCGTCTGCTGGATTTTCCTCAACCCCCCAGACCAGACCTAGACCGCCCTTGGACAGCTCCAAGAGCAACTCTGGCCGGCTGACCCAGCCACGATAGCTGACATTGGCCTCTGGATTTGACTCTTCCTCAGGCGAAAAAATCTCCAGCGGCGTAGCATAAGACCAATTGATCAGATGTGGAAAACGTTCCACACTTCCGGCAAAATAGAGCTTGCGGGCAAACTGAGGCTGGTGCAGGGGCAAATCATAGGGATGATCCCACATGCGTTGGACCAAAATCTTGTCCACCGTCAGCCCCTCTGCCACTAGCTTATCCCGCATCTGCTCAGAAGGCACGATGACCGCATCTGACTGATTGTACATATCGATATACTCCGGCATCAGATAGTAGTTTGACGGGAACATCAGCGGCGGTACATCATGGATAAAGGTAATCAGCTTGGCCTGCAAAATCTTCAGCTTGCTGATAAAGGCCTGGTCAAACTCCCGACCATTCCAAGTCGGCGACTGATAAATAACCACATCGCCATAGCCTACACTGGCCATGATACCGTCCAGACGCCGACTAAGCTCCGACTGGCTGTCGCTGTAAATATCGTAAAAGTAAAAACTCAATTCATTGAAGCCCAGCTGCTTGGCTAGCTTGGTCACATCATTCTGGGCAATCAAGGCCGTACTCTGGCCAGACATACCGTATAGATTGGTAATATTAACTTTCATATTCTTTTTCTAATCTTCATTCCTGAGCCAGATTGGCAACAATCTGACTGTCATAAGCTTGGTCGTCTCTAAACTCAATATCCTGATCAAAGTTGTGCTCAGCCGTATGCTTGTGCGACAGCTTGACCTTGTGGCTAGCCCCCATCTGGAACCACTCATACTCTGAGTCAATATGCCCAATATCCAGCGCCCGATAACCTTCCTGAACCAGATCATAGACCAAGACCTTGGCCGTCGGACCCAGCATAGTCAAAATCAGACGATTGTCCGCATATTCTCGAACAGCCTGCTTGATGGCATCCAGCTTGCTGTAGGCATTGCGAGAAGGACAGATAATCCGCTTGATGGATTTAGCCCCGTCAAAGAGGTCATTGCCCACACCAGAGCGAGAAGTCAAGCCCTCTACGATCAAGAGGTCCTTGTCCTTCCATAGCTGCTTGAGCTTTGCAAAATAGCCCGCAGACGGTGTCTTATCTTCCAAGTCAATATAAGGACGGGAAATAAAGGTCGATCCATACCAAGGTGCTCGGCAAATATTTTTATATTTCTCAAGAAAATGTGGCAAATGATTTAGACTCCAGAAATTCTGGGCATCGATGGAATAGCGCTCTAGCCCTGTAAAGACATCGGGCAGACAAATCATCAAACGCTCATTGCTTTCCATAGACATAATCTCTCTCAAGCGTGCTGACAGCTCTGGATCAAAGTCTTGATAGACGATACTACGGCCCGCAACCAAATCCATCTCCCCATCTCCAAAGCGAACTACTGAAGCACCTTTCTCCAAGAGATAATCCAGCGACTGGTCGATAGAGAGTACAGAAATCTGCCGCTCCTCAGGCTCGGCTAAGCCCAGCTTCTCAATAGCCTGCACCATGACTTCAGGGTTATCAGCTGGAAAGACTTCCTGCCCCTGCTGGCCATGGACTGTACTATCAAAGGCAAAGACTGGCTTGCCAGCAGACTTAAAGCGAGCAATAATGTCCCCTACCTCATCGCCAGCATTGATATCCAGCAGCAGCTGAGACTTGGCTTCCAGCGACTCCAAGAGAGCCGGAATGCCCGCTATATCTGAACTGACGCTGACATTAGGATACTGGAGCAGACGCGTGATTGGCTCTGCCACCACTACCGGTGCAGCAATGTAGAAATGACAGGCAGGCAGGGCTTGAATCAGATAATTGATATGCATCAGGTCACAAGAGTAGGTGTAGACTAGGCAGGACAGACTTGAGCTATCTTCCTCTTCCACCATCTTTTGAGTCAGGGCTCCGACTGGCTCCTCCATATCCGACCAATCCAGTCCCTGATAGAACCACCAGACCTCACGATAGATAGACTGGGTATACTCTTTCCAAGGCTTGCGCTCGGTCAGATAGTGAATCACAGGCGGATAGAGACCTTTTTCAGGTTCATAGTCCGAAAAGGTCGTGTGCAGCGTAATGCAGTTATAAGCAAAAGGCAGCTCAAGCCAGCGGTTTTCAAAGAGCATATTGAGAATGCTTTGGTCATCCTGAGTAACTTTATCATGCAAGCTATCAGTCATCTCAATCAATTGACCCGCAATATCGTTTTCTCTCCAGTAGTTCACATTAATTAGTAAAACACCTGAATTAAAAATCTGCTCGCCAAAGTATACTTCTCCACCCAGATCTCTTACCGCTCCAAGCGGATAGGAACCTAAATCAACTGCAAAAATTTCTGATAAATCACGTGTTACTACAATATCGCAGTCCAAATAAAGAGCTTGATCTTCCTGTACAAAAGTAGCTGTAAAATATCTCAAAAAAACTGAATAATGGATATTTGTCTTATATTGACTAATATGACTGCCATCCACCCGAGCATTGACAATCTGGCAGTCTAGCTTGGCCAGTCTCTTTTGCATGCTGACAAACCACTCTGTCGGAAAGTCACTGTTGATGACATAAAACTTGATAAAGCGATTGTGGCAAACGATGGACTTAATGGTGGTTAAGACCTGCTCACTATAGGCAGCATTAGCCGCCAGCACCACAGCCCGAAAGGCTTGCGGCTTCTCTTTTTTCATCAGACTGCACAGCTTTCTCACCATCTCCTGAGGGTGCTCATGGGGATAGACCAGTTCTTCGTTTTCATTTTTCTTAGTATTGTCAAAAGCCAGAACTGGCTTGCCCAGCGTCTTGAAACGACGACTCAGTTCATAGTGCTCATTCCCATGGTGAATATCCAAATAGACCTGGCACTTATCAATGAGCTCATCCAGCACTGCATGGATAACCTGCGGATAGAGATGGATATTTTCATAGCGATCCAAAGAACGCAGATAATCTCCCATATCTGTGTAACAGGCTATATAAAAATGAACGCTAGGCAGGGACTGGGCTAAAAACTCAATCTGCTCTAGCTCTTGCACATCTGTCAGGAGCATACAGTTGAGAGCGGCCTTCTCCCAACGGTCCTGCATCTCAAACTCTCCCCGATGATGGGCTAAAACATCCTCCAGACTCAAAGCCTGAAAGTCCCACCAAAGCTGACGGTAGCGATAGCTGATCTCCGAATTCCAAGGCTTACGATAAGTCGTATAATGAATAATCATCGGTTCCTTATCCAGCTCAAAATGCCCATTCCAGCCGCTGTAAAAGGCCACCAAATCATGGCCTACCTGCAGATTGTAAATCTTATCCAAGGGCAGCCAGTCCTGAGCCAGCACATGATTTAAAACCGTCTGATCGCCGTTGAAATCCTCCATCTGGCCAGACTGGACCAAGCCCATGATGCGGTCCGTTTCCTTGATAAAGGTCTCCTGCAGCTGCTTTTCTTTCCATGCTCGATTATCAATTAGCAGAACTCCAGAGTTAAATCCATAACCACCAGCATCTCCAACCGCTGCAACAAGCTTGCCTTCTAGAAAAATATCAAATAAAGGCTGCAAATCTCTATTGACCACCAGATCGCTGTCCAGATAAAGGACGCGCTCCTCTGCTACAAACTGCGGAATGAAATAGCGTGCATAGGCTGCTGAGCTGATATGGTCCTGAGTCAGCCACTCTGGACTGATAGTCACTTGGTCCAAGCTGACATTGACCAATTCACTATCCACCTGCTCAGCCAGCTCCTTAAAATCACGGAACCACTCGTCACTTAATCCCTGATTGAAAACATAGATTTTTACATTTTTATTGTAATATAAAATCGACTTAATTGTAGTCGAAACTTGCTCCTGATAGGCCTGATCCCCAACCAAAACAATCGTTTTCATTTCTTCCCTTACTCTTTCATTTCATAAACTCTAAAACATCATTTCTATACTTGATATTATATAAAATATTGTCCAAAAAATCTATATTCTCAAGGATTTTCCTGCACAATAAAGAACTCTTTTTTCTACTAAATTGTCAAAAAAACAGGAAGTTGTCAAAACTTCCTGTTTCTATTGCCTCTCGGTTTCTTTTTACTAGTTCCTAGTCTAGTATTTTAGTAAGCAAGCACTAGAAATTATCAAATTAATTCCCTTAAGACTTGCTCTGCCCATCACTTCCTCAACTCACTAACTGAGTGAACTTTCGACGGACTAAAAGATAAACTGAGCGGCACTATTTACTGCTACTCCTCAGAGTCGCTTTTCTTTTTACGTCTCTTGAAGGCCAAGCCCAATGCTCCTAAGCCCAGAGCCAGGATGGAAGCCTTGCTCTCCGTTTCCCCTGTCTGAGGCAGACGACCTCTGGAAATCAGATCCAGTTCAGACTGTCTTGTGGAAGCGGACAGACTTTCAGATGTGCTCTGACTAGCTGACAGACTCGTCGACAGGCTTTCCGATACAGACTGACTGACACGAACAAGCTCACTGAGGCTGACTGCTGCTGACAGTGACTCACTTGTAGAAATGCTTAATGAGTAGAATTCCTTCTCATGAACCAGATCCAGCTGACTATGCAAGACTGAGGTGCTGGTGCTCAGTGAGGTAGACTCGCTGATTGACTGAGAATCGCTAATCGAAGCACTTTCTGAACCAGATAGACTAGCCGAAGTGCTGGCAGATTCTGAGACACTTACTGAAGCGGATATACTTGCCAACGCTAAAGCAGATGCACTTACTGAAGCGGATTCGCTCGCAGATACGGATGAACTAGTTGAAGCTGACTCACTTGCTGACGCTGAGGTGCTTGCTGATACAGATGCACTAGTAGACGCTGACGTGCTTGCTGATACAGATGCACTAGTAGACGCTGACGTGCTTGCTGATACAGATGCACTAGTAGACGCTGACGTGCTTGCTGATACGGACGCGCTCGTTGAGGCAGACGTGCTTGCTGATACGGACGCACTTGTTGAGGCAGATGTACTTGCAGATACTGACGCGCTCGTGGACGCCGAGGTACTTGCGCTCACTGACGCACTCGTTGAAGCGGACGTACTTGCGCTCACTGACGCACTCGTTGAAGCGGACGTGCTGGCGCTCACAGACGCGCTCGTTGAAGCTGACGTACTTGCACTTACTGATGCGCTGGTTGAAGCAGACGTACTTGCGCTCACTGATGCGCTCGTGGACGCGGACGTACTTGCACTCACAGATGCACTTGTCGATGCTGACGTGCTGGCTGATACAGAGGCACTCGTTGAAGCGGACGTGCTGGCACTTACCGACGCGCTCGTTGACGCACTGGTTGAGGCGGACGTACTTGCGCTTACCGACGCACTCGTCGATGCTGACGTGCTGGCTGATACAGAGGCACTCGTCGACGCTGAAGTACTTGCAGATACAGATGCGCTCGTCGATGCTGACGTGCTTGCACTCACTGACGCACTCGTTGATGCGGACGTACTTGCTGATACTGAGGCACTCGTCGATGCTGAGGTACTTGCACTTACCGACGCGCTCGTTGAGGCTGAGATACTTGCGCTTACGGACGCACTTGTCGATGCGGACGTGCTGGCGCTCACAGACGCGCTGGTGGACGCTGAGGTACTTGCACTTACCGATGCGCTGGTTGACGCAGACTCGCTTGCTGAAACTGATGCACTCGTTGATGCGGACGTGCTGGCGCTGACTGACGCACTCGTTGACGCGGACGTACTTGCTGAAACGGACGCACTGGTTGATGCAGACGTGCTTGCTGAAACGGACGCACTGGTTGATGCAGACGTGCTTGCTGAAACGGACGCACTTGTCGATGCGGACGTACTTGCTGAAACTGATGCACTCGTGGAGGCTGAGGTACTTGCTGAAACTGATGCGCTCGTGGAGGCTGAGGTACTTGCACTTACGGAGGCGCTGGTTGACGCAGATGTGCTTGCAGACACAGATGCACTCGTGGAGGCTGAGGTACTTGCACTTACTGAGGCACTCGTCGATGCGGACGTACTTGCGCTGACTGACGCACTCGTCGATGCAGATGTGCTGGCAGATACTGAAGCACTTGTTGAAGCGGACGTACTTGCAGATACAGAGGCACTCGTGGAGGCTGAGGTGCTTGCACTTAGGGACGCACTCGTGGAGGCTGAGGTGCTGGCGCTTACTGAAGCACTGGTCGACGCGGACGTACTTGCACTCACTGACGCGCTAGCAGATGCTGACGTGCTGGCGCTCATTGACGCGCTCGTCGATGCCGATGTGCTGGCACTTACTGACGCACTGGTTGACGCGGACGTACTTGCAGATACAGAGGCACTCGTGGAGGCTGATGTGCTGGCGCTCACTGACGCACTCGTTGAGGCTGAGGTACTTGCAGATACTGACGCACTCGTCGATGCTGACGTGCTGGCACTCATTGACGCGCTCGTCGATGCCGATGTGCTGGCACTTACTGACGCACTGGTTGACGCGGACGTGCTGGCACTTACTGACGCACTCGTGGAAGCAGACGTACTTGCGCTCACTGATGCGCTCGTCGATGCAGATGTGCTTGCAGATACTGACGCACTCGTTGAGGCTGAGGTACTTGCACTTACTGACGCACTCGTTGAAGCAGACGTGCTTGCAGATACTGACGCACTCGTTGAGGCTGAAGTACTTGCGCTGACTGAAGCGCTCGTCGATGCAGATTCACTTGCAGATACAGACGCACTGGTTGACGCAGACGTACTTGCACTTACGGATGCACTCGTGGACGCTGAAGTACTTGCACTTACGGATGCACTCGTCGATGCGGACGTACTTGCACTTACTGATGCACTGGTTGAGGCGGATGTGCTTGCTGATACAGATGCACTCGTTGAAGCAGACGTACTTGCTGATACAGATGCACTTGTTGAAGCAGACGTACTTGCTGATACGGACGCACTCGTCGAGGCTGACTCGCTTGCGCTTACAGAGGTGCTCGTTGACGCGGACTCACTTGCACTTACTGACGCGCTGGTGGACGCAGACGTGCTGGCAGATACAGATGCACTCGTTGAAGCTGACTCACTTGCACTCACGGACGCACTTGTGGAAGCCGAGGTACTTGCGCTCACGGACGCACTCGTCGACGCGGACGTACTTGCACTTACGGATGCACTGGTTGAGGCGGACGTACTTGCACTTACTGATGCACTCGTGGAGGCTGAGGTACTTGCGCTTACTGATGCGCTGGTAGACGCAGACGTACTTGCTGAAACGGATGCACTCGTCGATGCTGAGGTACTTGCTGAAACGGACGCACTGGTTGACGCGGACGTGCTGGCACTCACTGACGCACTCGTTGACGCGGACGTGCTTGCAGATACGGATGCACTCGTGGAAGCAGACTCACTTGCTGAAACTGATGCGCTCGTTGAAGCAGACGTACTTTCACTTACTGATGCACTAGTGGACGCAGATGTGCTTGCAGACACAGATGCACTCGTTGAGGCTGAGGTACTTGCTGATACAGATGCACTTGTTGATGCAGACGTACTTGCGGATACTGACGCACTTGTTGATGCTGACGTGCTGGCAGATACGGACGCGCTCGTTGACGCGGACGTACTTGCACTTACTGATGCGCTTGTTGATGCCGAGGTACTTGCACTTACTGACGCACTCGTTGATGCGGACGTACTTGCACTTACTGATGCACTTGTGGACGCTGAGGTACTTGCACTTACTGATGCACTCGTCGACGCGGACGTACTTGCACTTACTGATGCACTCGTTGAGGCCGATGTGCTTGCGCTCACTGACGCACTCGTTGAAGCCGACGTACTTGCACTTACTGATGCACTTGTTGAGGTGGACGTGCTGGCGCTGACTGATGCGCTCGTCGATGCGGACGTACTTGCGCTTACGGACGCACTAGTGGAAGCTGAGGTGCTTGCACTTACTGACGCACTTGTTGACGCGGACGTGCTGGCGCTTACTGAAGCACTGGTCGACGCTGACATACTTGCTGAAACTGACGCACTCGTTGAGGCTGAAGTACTTGCACTTACGGACGCACTCGTCGACGCGGACGTACTTGCAGATACAGATGCACTTGTCGATGCTGAAGTACTTGCAGATACAGATGCGCTCGTTGACGCAGAGGTACTTGCACTTACGGACGCACTCGTCGACGCTGACGCGCTGGCACTTACAGAGGCACTCGTCGATGCAGACGTACTTGCTGAAACTGATGCACTCGTCGATGCGGACGTACTTGCGGATACTGATGCACTGGTTGATGCGGATGTGCTTGCTGATACAGATGCACTCGTTGAAGCAGACGTACTTGCGCTCACTGAAGCACTCGTCGATGCGGACGTACTTGCTGATACTGAAGCACTCGTGGACGCTGACGTACTTGCGGATACTGACGCACTGGTTGATGCGGATGTACTTGCTGATACAGAGGCACTTGTGGACGCTGACGTGCTGGCGCTCACGGACGCACTAGTGGAAGCTGAGGTGCTTGCACTTACTGACGCACTCGTCGACGCGGACGTACTTGCAGAAACAGAGGCACTTGTTGAAGCCGATGTGCTTGCGCTTACTGACGCACTGGTTGATGCTGACGTGCTTGCACTTACCGACGCACTCGTGGAGGCTGAGGCACTTGCGCTCACTGACGCGCTCGTTGATGCGGATGTGCTTGCAGATACAGATGCGCTAGTAGACGCTGAGGTGCTTGCACTCACTGACGCACTTGTTGAGGCTGAGGCACTTGCACTCACGGAGGCACTCGTTGAGGCAGACGTACTTGCTGAAACGGATGCGCTCGTTGATGCTGAGGTACTTGCACTTACTGATGCACTCGTGGAGGCAGATGTACTTGCTGAAACGGACGCACTTGTTGATGCAGACGTACTTGCGCTTACTGATGCGCTCATGGATGCTGAGGTGCTTGCACTTACTGATGCACTCGTCGATGCTGAGGTACTTGCACTTACCGACGCACTCGTTGATGCCGATGTGCTTGCACTTACGGACGCGCTAGTGGACGCGGACGTACTTGCGGATACCGACGCACTGGTGGACGCTGAGGTACTTGCGCTTACGGATGCACTCGTCGATGCTGAGGTACTTGCACTTACGGATGCGCTCGTTGAGGCAGACGTGCTTGCACTTACTGACGCACTTGCCGACGCGGACGTGCTTGCTGATACAGAGGCACTTGTTGAAGCCGATGTGCTTGCTGATACTGACGCGCTAGTAGACGCCGAGGTACTTGCACTTATTGAAGCGGACGTGCTTGCACTCACTGAGGCGCTAGTGGACGCGGACGTACTTGCGGATATCGACGCACTCGTCGATGCGGACGTGCTTGCTGAAACGGACGCACTTGTCGACGCGGACGTACTTGCACTTACTGAGGCGCTAGTTGACGCTGACGTACTTGCGCTTACGGACGCACTCGTCGACGCGGACGTACTTGCACTTACTGATGCACTCGTTGACGCTGACGTACTTGCGCTTACTGAGGCACTCGTTGAAGCTGAGGTACTTGCAGATACGGATGCACTCGTTGACGCGGACGTACTTGCTGAAACGGACGCACTCGTTGAGGCTGAAGCACTTGCTGAAACTGACGCGCTGGTTGATGCTGAGGTACTTGCGCTTACGGACGCACTCGTCGACGCGGAGGTACTTGCACTTACTGAGGCGCTAGTTGACGCTGACGTACTTGCGCTTACGGACGCACTCGTTGAGGCTGAAGTGCTTGCAGATACAGATGCGCTAGTTGACGCGGACGTACTTGCAGATACAGATGCGCTCGTGGAAGCTGACGTACTGGCACTTACTGATGCACTCGTGGAGGCTGAGGTACTTGCACTTACTGATGCGCTCGTTGATGCCGAGGTGCTTGCACTTACTGACGCGCTAGTGGACGCGGACGTACTTGCGCTCACTGATGCGCTCGTCGAGGCGGACGTACTTGCAGATACAGATGCGCTCGTTGATGCCGAGGTACTTGCGCTCACGGACGCACTCGTGGAGGCAGACGTGCTGGCGCTGACTGATGCGCTCGTCGATGCAGACGTACTGGCTGAAACTGATGCACTGGTTGATGCGGATGTGCTTGCAGATACAGATGCGCTGGTTGACGCGGACGTACTGGCACTTACTGATGCACTCGTTGACGCTGAGGTACTTGCACTTACTGATGCGCTCGTGGAGGCTGAGGTGCTTGCACTTACTGACGCGCTCGTTGAAGCAGATGTACTTGCGGACACTGACGCGCTGGTCGATGCGGACGTACTTGCACTTACTGACGCACTTGTCGACGCGGACGTGCTTGCTGACACTGACGCGCTCGTGGAGGCTGACGTACTTGCGCTTACAGATGCACTTGTCGATGCGGACGTGCTGGCACTCACGGACGCACTTGTCGACGCTGAAGTGCTGGCTGAAACTGACGCGCTCGTTGAAGCGGACGTGCTTGCTGACACTGACGCACTCGTTGAGGCGGACATGCTGGCTGAAACTGACGCGCTCGTGGAGGCTGACGTACTTACGCTTACGGAGGCGCTAGTGGACGCAGATGTGCTTGCAGACACAGATGCACTCGTTGAAGCGGACGTACTTGCACTTACGGATGCACTCGTGGACGCTGAGGTACTTGCTGAAACTGATGCGCTCGTGGACGCTGAGGTACTTGCGCTGACGGACGCGCTCGTAGATGCCGATGTGCTGGCGCTGACGGACGCACTCGTTGAAGCTGATGTACTTGCACTTACGGATGCACTCGTCGACGCGGACGTACTTGCACTTGTAGACGCACTTGTGGACGCGGAGCTCTTAATTGACACAGAAGCACTTGTAGATGCGGAACTGCTTGCTGAAGTTGAGGCACTAGCAGAGGCTGACTTACTTTCCGCAATAGATTCGATTGTTGAGGTAGAGGCACTGACGGATGCGGAGGTGCTTGCAGATTTGGAAGTACTTCCTTCTCTTGTATCTACCAACTTATTGCCCTCAACAGTAGCCTTCCTGTTATCTCTGAATGTTATAGTAGTCGTACCATTATTAGAAACGGAAATAGCAGTATTTAAATTGTTACCTGCAACGTCTTGTGGTCTTAAGTTTGGATTACTCTGCTTAATTGCTTCTCTGACCTGATTTTTTTCAGTTTCTGATAATTGATTTGGGTTCTTAACTATTAACGTATTCTCTGGAATATTCGGTTTGTATCGAATAATCAATCTGAACTGGCCATTTACCGATGTCTTTGCAACAGCAGCATTACCCATTTCTGTTTGTGTTGCATTAACGTTCCCTGCCGCATCCGTAGCAGTTATGTAACGAGTATAATCACCAATCGTTGTATCGACTGGAACATTACCAAAAACTCGAACCTTTAACTGATTACCTTCTTGCGCAACTGAATATCTCACCCATTCAGTACCGGTTCCAGGAAGATTACTATACAACCAACGATAAAGTGTCTTATTAAGATCAAAAGCATTGGAATTATCCGTTACTGTCGCAACAAATTCAAAGGACTCACCACGATAAACAGTAATTTCACTAGGGAAATCAACAACTGGTCTTTCCGTATCTCTAAACGGCACATTGGTATCCAGATCTATCTTATCCCAACTTCCTCTAGTCTTACTAGTGACTTCGCTGTATTCAGCAGGAAAATTATTATTTGTAATAGCTTGAGTACTTGTTGCCAATCGCAGGGCAATAGCTGGATTACCTGTAGTCTCTGCCACTCTGGTGACAATTCGCAGTGTTGTAGTCGCTGCTGAACGACCAGTATAGAGGTTCCAAGCTCCAGATGACTGAACAGTCCCAGAATTAGTAGCTTCTCGACCATTAAAAGTAACGCTTGTAGTTTCCTGACCTTCTCCGATAGATACAAGCGCCCCAATATTGCCAGTCTGTGCTTTGTTAGGTGACAAGGTGATAGTCCAAGTCAGCAGACGAGTCTGATCATCAAAGCTTGTAGTGATGTTGTCAATCATATCACCGTTGACTCTATCACGGTTAGTCTCATTGAAATTGGGCTGTGTCACCGCCCGACGGCCCCTTCTCCGTCCTGTCTGGTTAGAAGCTTCTGTCGACTGCTGGCTGCTTTCGGATTTAGCACTCTCTGATGTAGAGGTGGTAGATGTCTGACTGGCTGAGACTGACTCTGATGCACTAGCGGACGCACTGGTGCTTGCACTAACCGAATCAGATGTACTTGAAGACACTGAAAGAGACTCAGATACACTTAAGGAATCTGAGACTGCTTGAGATGTGCTGGCACTGATAGAGGCAGAGCTAAACTGTGACATTGACTCTGATGCTGAGATGCTGGCTGAGATAGATGCACTGACAGAAGCACTGGCACTGGCTGAGGATGTATCTGATACAGACTCTGACTCAGTATGTGAGCTTGCCGTTGCAGTTGCTGCTTCAGCAGCACTGCTTTCTTCTCCTAAAACTGTTTCACCACGTGTCGCTAAAACGTCTGTCGTGTCAATGACCTTTTCCAGAGCCTGACCTTCTTCTGCATGGACAGTTGTGCTTGTCACAACAGCTCCGCCCAGCACGGCCCCCGTAGCGACAATGCCCCTCAAAAAGTCTATGCCGCTCTTCTTATCGGTAACTTGTTCTTCCGTTACCTTGAGCTCGATCGATGAAAGGCCTCCCCCCTTCATTGATCTAAAAAGGCCGAACTGTGATGTCGCAGCACGCAGCCAATGCTTACCCGATTTAATCAGCTTAAAACGAGTCACACGCTCTACTTCGTGGTACTTACCTTTTTGACGTTTAAAAAACATAATTCTCCCTTTAATTTATATCCTTTTTAAAAATCCATTAATCCCATTTTACCACACTATTATATAAAATGAACAATAATTTACTTATTTTTTTTGCTGAAATTGTTTTCAAGAATTTCCAAAAAATTCATTTTCAAAAAGAATCACCTTACTTTCATGCCTCTTTTACAAAGAGAAAAAACGCCAAACAGCGTTTCTTGCAACTTATGACGGAAGACATGGGATTCGAACCCACGCACGCTTTTACACGCCTACTGCGTTTCCAACACAGCCTCTTAAGCCTCTTGAGTAATCTTCCACAAAAGAGAAAGCCCAGCTTTCTCAAAACTTTAACCATTATACCACATTACAGCCCCAACCGCCATAGTTTCCGTTAAATTTTTTCACAAATTCAACCAAAGTCCAAACATTCTGGTTCAAATCAAAGATTTCCGTCGTATCCATACGAATCACATGCAGCTGATATGGTTTGTCAGCATCTTCTATCTTTTCAGCTGATACGAGGCTATAGCCCAGCTCTTCTACTTCCTTTAGGAAACCATCTCGGTCTTCCTCCGAAGCAAAATAGGCCCAATGGTCAATCTCGCGCTCCTGACTATGGTCATCACCGTCCTGCTCCAGCTGGTACCAGACCCTCTGGTTGAGAATGGTCTGATACTCGTATTCATTAGGATAGAGAAAGTCAAAGTATTGATTCCATTCCTCGTCTTCCAGGGTTGCCGAGTCATAGCGGCGGTCTGGAAAGTCGCGCATCACTTCAGCAATTGGTTCCAGATGGCTTTTCTTGTCTTGCAGATAGTAGTAAAACTCAATATTTCCATCTGTCGTAATCACACCGACATGAATGCCACCGACTTGCCCTAAAGCCTCAGAAAGCCGGTCCTCAATCACATTCAGCTCTTTAAACTCATCACTAGATGGAAAACCTGTCTCCCCATCGTACTGGAGGAGCGTTACCTTGAGCCTCATAGCATAAGCATAGAGAGGATAGGGTGCCTCATCAGCCAAAGCTAGATTCAGACGAATACTAGCCAACTTGTCATCTATATAGGTTGAGAAAGAGCCCCACTCACTAGGAAAAGGATCTTCAGAAGGCACATCAAGCACTGCTTCTTCAACCTTTTCTACTTTCTCTTCCTCTTGCTCTTGTTTCTTACCAAACAGATTCTTAAAAAAACTCATATCCAACTTCCCTTAATACTTATGAAATCAACCCAATAGAAATACAAATATTTCCTTTGTCATCACTAACATCATTGTATTACTTTTTCAGATAGAAATCAAGATTTCCTGAACATCGTAAAAGCAAAAAACGCTGATTTCTCAACGTTTTAGAAAGACTTTAAAATAATGGAGCCGGTGGGAGTCGAACCCACGTCCAAACACCTGCTAACACATTTGTCTACAACCATAGGCTATGTATTGGTTTGACTTAACTTTGACACATAGCTCAAGCCCAAGTCAAGCGAGTCTATCAATCTCTTGCAAAATCCCTAGACCAGATTTTGCCGTAGCTTGCTCATAATAAGACCTGTCATCAGACACAAGCAATCCGAATCGGGTCACGCTGGCTGGTTTTTAGGCAGCTACAGCGTAAGAATTGTTATTTTTTGCAGTTATATTTAACTGGCGTTTTACATCCGCTAGATGGGTTGCAAAATGTGCCTCATAATGCCTGTCGAATCCGTAACGACCCCAAGACAATAGGAACATTATAACAGAATCTGCTAAAAAAAGCAAAAGCCTGCACGCAGCAGGCCAGCACTTATTATCAGTTCTTAGCGAATTCCCAAAGCAATTCGAGCATAACGACTCATCTTTTCCACCGTCCAAGCTGGGTACCAAACCAACTTAACATCCGTCTTGGTAACCTCTGGAACATCTGACATGGCATCATAAATCTGGTCAGTCAGAAGATCCGCCAGAGGGCATCCCATAGTTGTCAGGGTCATATCGATTTCCGTTTCTCCATTGGTCTCGTCAAAACGGATTTCATAGATTAAGCCTAGATTGACAATATCAATTCCCAATTCTGGGTCAATGACTTGCTCCAAGCTCTCTAAAATACGCGTTTTAATCTTTTCAACTTCTTCAGGGCTGTATTTTTGTTCTGACATGCAATATCCTCCTTATAGATATAGCAGAAATTTCAAGTTAGCTAGAGGGGGGGCTTTTGTTTTCAGCTAGGATTGCCGACTTGACGTTTTCCTGCTCTGCCCCCTCGCTCCTCTTCATTTCCTAATCTTCAATAAAGTCTCTGAGTGGTTTGCTGCGGCTTGGATGGCGGAGTTTGCGCAGGGCTTTGGCTTCAATCTGGCGAATCCGCTCGCGGGTGACATTGAAGACCTTGCCGACATCTTCCAGTGTCCGCATTTTTCCATCGTCTAGACCAAAGCGCAGACGAAGAACATTTTCTTCACGATCTGTAAGGGTGTCTAAAACTTCATCCAGCTGCTCACGAAGGACGACACGAGTTGTATAGTCAACTGGATTTTCAATCACTTCGTCTTCGATAAAGTCTCCCAGATGACTGTCATCTTCTTCACCGATAGGGGTCTCCAGCGACACTGGCTCTTGAGCAATCTTGAGAATCTCACGAACCTTGTCAGGTGTCATATCCATCCGCTCAGCGATTTGCTCAGGCGTAGGATCTTGACCTAATTCCTGCAAGAGATTACGTTGTTCACGGACCAGCTTGTTAATGGTTTCCACCATATGGACTGGAATCCGAATAGTACGAGCTTGGTCAGCAATCGCACGGGTAATGGCCTGACGAATCCACCAAGTCGCATAAGTTGAAAACTTAAATCCTTTGGTGTAGTCAAACTTATCAACGGCTTTCATCAGCCCCATGTTCCCTTCTTGAATCAAATCAAGGAACTGCATGCCACGGCCAACATAGCGCTTAGCAATGGAAACAACCAGACGAAGATTGGCCTCGGCCAGACGCTGCTTGGCTTCCAAGTCTCCCTGCTCTACCAAGATAGCCAGCTCCTGCTCTTCTTCATTGCTAAGAAGGGGCACAACCCCGATTTCTTTCAGATACATACGGACTGGGTCATTGACCTTGGCTGAATTGCTGCCTAGGAGCTCTTCATCCGTCAGCTCCGCTTCTTCCTCTTCGTTATTTAAGACACGCGCGCTGGGATTTCCTTCTTTATCCGTAATTGAGATGCCCGCATCCTGGATGCGCTGCAGCAAATCCTCAATCCCATCGGCATCCAAAGTGAAAGGAATGACCAGCTGGTCATTGATTTCATCATCTGTCGCAACCCCTGTCTGCTTGTGGTTGCGGATAAATTCTGCAATTTGAACGTCTAATGTTGTTACTTCTTTTTGTTTTGTAGCCATTCCTACTCCATTCTTCTTTTTTGCTCAATCAAGCGCTCCAGCTCGGACAGGGCTGTATCCGTATCTCCGCTGTGAGAAGCTTCTCGAATCTTCTTACTAATAAACTGATTATGCTTGCGCAAAATCTCCCGCTCTCTGGTTTCTTCCACTTCTTTCAATTCATCTTCCAAAACCTCATCCGGCAAGTCTTCTTCCAAGACGCGGTACCAAGCCTGCTGGACATGATCTGGCAGCTGGGACAAATCCTGCGGTGTCACCTCGCCATTTGCCAGTAAAATCTCATACAAGGCCTGCAATTCCTCTGAGTCAAAGACAAAGTCTTCTCTCAGCCTGTATTGGTTCAAAATCAAAGGATGATGTATCATGCGGTGGAAGATATGATTTTCCGCCCTCATGAGCCGACTCAGCCGGTTTGAAGGCGAAAACTGCATGACGACTGGTTGAGACTGCTGAGTGGGCACCTCCTGACTGCGATTAGAGCGCTCAGCCAGCCGACTGTTATTTACCGTCTGCTCCACCTGCTGATAGTCAAAGTCCGGCAGCAACTCAGCCAGCATGTAAATATAGGAGTTCTGAGCTGTGATGGACTTGGTCTTCGCAATAATCGGTGCCATCTTCTCTACAAACTCAATCTGAGCCTGCAGATTTTCAATATTATCTGGTTTCAGATGATGCAGCAGAAACTCCACATTACTTATTCGCGTTTTGCTCAGCAAATGCTGCAAGTCTTCCTCAGAATTTTTAGCGAGAAATTCATCGGGGTCCAAATTATCAGGAATCCGAACAATTTCCACCGTCATATCTCTCAGCTCATCCAAAGCCTTAGCAGTCGCAGCCTGCCCTGCCTTATCTCCATCGTAAGACAGGATAATCTTCTTGCAATACTTGCTCAGATGCTGGACATGCTCAGGCGTCAGAGCAGTTCCCATAGAAGCTACAGCATTTTCAATCCCGGCCCGATAAGCCGCAATCACATCCATGAAGCCTTCCATCAGATAGACCTCATGGCTCTTCTTGATAACCGGCTTGGCCTTATCCAGATGATAGAGCTCGTAGCTTTTATTGAAAATAGCAGTGCCGCGACTATTTTTGTACTTAGCCTGATGGCCGTCTGAGGCCGCCGACTGCCAAATCCGCCCGGAAAAGGCTACAACCTGCCCACTGTCATTGGTCAGGGGAAACATAATCCGGTTCTGAAAGGCATCATAGACCAGATTATTCTCCGCCAGATTGAAGAGACCCGAGTTCATGATGGTATTCTCATCAAACTTGCCAACCATACTCTTATGAAGATAATTGCCCTCATTAGGAGCCAGCCCGATTTGAAAATGCTTAAGAACATCATCTGTCAGACCCCGCCGGTAGAGATAAGCCCGCGCTTCCTCTCCCATCTTGGTCGTCATCAGGACCGCATGGTAAAATTTCGCTGCCTCGGTATGGATATCGTAGAGAGCCTGGTGCGGATGGCTTTGTCTCGGTCGGTCATTGACCGCTGTCTCCACAGCCAAGGGAATCCCTGCCCGCTCTGCTACAATCTGCACAGCATCCATAAAGGAAACGCCTCGATAATCTTCAATGAATTTGAAGACATCGCCCGACTTGCCGCAGCCAAAACAGTGATAAAACTGCTTGTCCTCTACAACGTTAAAAGAGGGCGTCTTTTCGCCATGAAAGGGACAGAGTCCCAGAAAATTCCGCCCAGCCTTAGTCAAGGCCACTGTTTCTCCTATGACATCGACGATATTGACGCTGTTTTTAATTTCAGAAATGATTTCTTTATCAATCAAGAGACAATACCTCCAATTTATCATAGAATATCATTCTATATTTTATACTAAAATGATGCAAATGTAAAATATTTGACAAGCAAATATCTTGAGGATGTCATATAAATAAGCTATAATATAATCTCATTAATAAATTCTTGAAAGGAAAGAAAGAATGTTAAAGGATCTTAAAGAATTCTTGCTGCGCGGGAACGTGATTGATTTGGCAGTCGGTGTGATCATCGCCAACGCCTTTGGAGCAATCGTCACTTCATTGATTACTGACGTAATCACTCCTCTCTTCCTCAACCCAATTTTGAAAGCTGCAAACTTGGAGCAAATTTCTCAATTGAAATGGAACGGGATCGCTTATGGTAACTTCTTGAGCGCTGTAATTAACTTCTTGGTAATCGGTACTGTTCTTTTCTTCATCGTCAAGTCTGCTGAAAAAGCACAAAGCCTTGCTAAGAAGAAGGAAGAAGTTGAAGAAGCGCCAGCTGGACCAACTGAATTGGAAGTCCTGCAAGAAATCAAAGCTTTGTTGGCTGAGAAAAAATAAAGAGAATTCACTGATGAAAATCAGTGTTTTTTTCTTTCCTGTTGCTCATAATCATCCTCTTCTCTCCAAATAACCAAAACAAAAAACAGACCGGAGTCTGCTTTTTTGTTCAATTAGAATTTTTTACGTTTACGAGCTGCTTCTGATTTGCGTTTGCGTTTTACAGAAGGTTTTTCATAGAATTCACGTTTGCGTGTTTCTTGAAGAGTACCAGCTTTAGTAACCGCACGTTTGAAACGACGAAGTGCATCATCAAGTGATTCATTCTTGCGTACTACTGTTTTTGACATTTTTTTCACTCCCTTCAAGTCCAAAATCTATATAATCATACCACATATAGAAAAGAGTGTCAAGTATTTTCTGTAAGTATGATGTATCCCCTTTTTATGATACAAACAAGAAAACCAACTGCTCTGCTGCAGCTGGTCTTCTTTTGCTTAGAGGGTTTTACGCTTCTTAGCGGCTTTGGAAAGGGAAATATCCTGTACCTTATCATAGAACAGGAACTGCTGAATGAGCTCTCTGTCGCTCATGTCAGGATTCAAGTCAACAACATAGTCCAGCTTAATAGACTTCTTTTCAGCCGACTTGAGAGATGTCAGTTCGGCTGACTTACAAGTCGTTTCAAAGATAGCATCAAAGAGTACTTCGTAGTCAAAGTCAGCTGGAACCTGAACCTGGACATAACGTCTGGTCGGACTGACTGAAGTAAAGCTCATCTTTTCAAAGAGCATCCAGATGCCTGAAATAGCTAGAGTAAAGACAATTCCCAGTGCTACAAAGCCCATCCCTGTTGTAATCCCGATAGCTGTCGCCATAAAGATGGCTAGGAGCTCCTTGGAGCCACCTGCAGCCGACCGGAAGCGAATCAAACTGAAAGTTCCCGCTACGGCGACACTGGTACCTAGATTTCCATTGACCAAGAAGATGATAATGGAAATAATGGCTGGCAAAAGGGAGAGGGTGACGACAAATTCCTTGGTATAAATGGTTTGGCGCTTATAGACCTTGGCCAAGATAATTCCTAAAACCACACTAGTTGCTAGTGAAAAAATCAATGCTAAAGGATTTATCTTGACTTCCGTAGAGGAGTAGATACTGTTAAATAACTGATTGAGCATAGACTACCTCCTTAGGCCTTGACTGTTTGAGTCAGCCTTTCTTTAGTTTTCAGGTAGGCATTGCCGTATTTTGAGAAGGACTGGTCTTCAAGACCGTATTTATTCAGAATATCAGCCAACCACTGAGGGTATTGACCAGGAACCTTGATTTCCATAATCACCTTGTCGTCATCCAGCAAGGGCAGTCCATAGCGGCCTAAAGCCAAGTCTACATCATAATCACGATAGCGGATGTTGGAATCAACTGTCACGCGTACCTTTTTATCTTCCAAGCCTCTCATAGAATAGCGGTCATAGCTAATCACCATTTTTGGCTTCAAGTCTATATAGCGCTCCTGCAACTGCTCCACTTCTGCCTTGACCCGGTCATCAGAAATAGTATGGTCTGCCACACCGTTCACAATATAGTTGGTCACAGAGAGAGGATTCGAAACCAAACGGTATTTGAAGCCTACTTCATCACGTTTCTTCTTGATTTCTAAGAAAACTTGACTATCATCATTTGGCTGCTCAGCATAAGTCCGCATCCGCATTTTTTCGCGACCACCTTTTCTAGCAATGGAATCCTGAATCATCTGGAACTCATCATTATCAAAATACACATTAGAAATGGTGGATGTCGCATAATCATCTGCGGTGAGGTAAGGTCTCATATCAGCTTCAAGACGAGCTAGCATTGCTCGGTCAAGAATATACTTCGTTTCGATTCGTTGGAAGTTTGTTTGGATTTGCTTTTGTTTCATTTGAATTCTCCTTTGATTCTACAAATGTAGTTTGTGCTTTTAAAAGAAATAGAGCTTCCGCTCTGCATCCTACAAGCGTCTGGATAAGCTTTGCTTTCTTCTCCTTTCCAAGCAGTATTTTTCAAAAACATTCTACAAATGTAGTTTATAAACATATTCTACAATTGTCGTTTGTGAATGTCAAGAAAAAAGATAAATAATCTTTCAGTTTTTTTAGCATTAGAAAACGAAGTACAAACTGTAAGCAAAATCGTCCTAAAATAAAGATAAACTGATGACTAACTGCTCTTGGAGGATTGCCAAATCCCCCTTTGAGAAGATAATAAAATTCTACCAGTCTAAGCTTTTAAGAAACTTAAACTGGCAGAATCCTTTACTTAATCGTCATCATGGTCATCATCATCGTCCGGATCATCGGTGTCTGTCGTATGAGAGGAACTGTGCTGAGACGGAGTTTGAACAGTCGCTGTACTGGCTCCAGTAGAGCCCGCTGCTCCCGTATTCCCTGCGCCTGCAGTAGCGCTGTTGTCAGCTGGACTTGATGCAGCTGACGAGGATGGGTTGACTTCTTTTTCAACCGTTACCGTCTTTTCGACAATGGTATGCTGCTTGGATTGGATCAGTTTTCCATCCTTAGCATTGACAATGGTTTCATGAGCTGTTTGCCCGTGCGAGAAGCGAATTTTATAGGTGTCTTTCTCACGCGAAATTTGTAAATCTTTAATATCTTTTTCAGAAAGAGACAGCTCTTTTAAGACGGACGCTAGAGCCTGATGCTGACTGAACCCTTGAGACTGTTTTTGCCCTGCAACAGGTCTGCTTTGTTGAGCAGCTGGACTTTCTAGAGCAAAGACCGAGCTAGTCAAGAGCAAAAGGAGAGGAACGGCCACTACAAAAGCAGCAGACAGAAACCTCTTAGGCAGTCGGCTATCCATAATACCAACAATCCGACGCTTGAGATTAAACTTGTCAGAGTAAAAGCAAGTCGTCAGAGCAATTGGAGTCTTCTTACTGCGGTCTATCATGGTCAAAATCGTTTCACCGTAGAACGTCCGATACTCTGTATCTCTACAGCTCAGAACATCGTAGTCACAGTACATTTCTCCTGCTTCCTGGGTTTCACGGCAGGCAAAGCGGACAACCGGATTAAACCAATGAAGACTCTTGGCAAAAATCCCTAAGAGATTGATTAAAACATCGCGGTGCTTATAGTGGGTCAGCTCATGCTTAAAAATCAGCTGCAGCTCTTCTTCTGTGTAGTCAAGTTCTGGAAGCACGATTAAAATATCTCTGAAACCTAGCAGCATAGGACTTTGGGACATAGGATAGTGGAGCAGACGAATCTGGCCCTTAACTCCCATCTCCTGCTGAACAGACCGCAGCTGAGCCATCGCTTCTTCGTCCTGAAACTCCGTTCCCCAGCGCTTCAGCATCTTTCTGAAGCGAATATAAGAATAAGCGTATCTTCCTATACTAAAGACAAAGCCAATCAGCCAGATGGCAAAGAGAATTTCAAACCAAGGTAGTCCCAGAAAAGCCTCCCACAGATTTGGCTGGGCAGCTTTTTCAACTGCTGGAGAAGCACCCTGAGCACCACCTGTCTGGGTGGCAGTCACTGCTGTCTGAACTACCGATCCTGTATTCAGCCGAATCAGGCCTGAGCCAAACTGAGGACGGAACGGAAACAGAAAACTCAGCAATATCAAAAACCAAATAAAATACTTCACTCTGACCGAAATCTTAGTCTTAAAGGCCGTAAAAAGCAGACTAAGCAAAAGCACCAAAATGGATGTTGACAAACTGGTCAGAAGAAAAGAAAGAAGGAATTGTTTCATGCTTATCCTCCATCCTACTTTCCTTGGTTGAGCAGACTGCGCAGCTCATCCAATTCATTTTCCGAAAAGGAGTTAGAAGAAAAGAGTGTTTTGACAAACCCGCCCATAGAACGGCCACTGTGACGCTTCAAGAAATCCGAAGCCTCAACTTCCAGATACTCATCTTCTGAGATCAAGGCTGTATACTGCCTTTCACGTCCCTTGCGGACACTTTCTAAAAAGCCTTTTTCAGTCAAGCGAGCCAAGACTGTCAGCAAAGTCTGGGGCTTCCAGTGATTGTCTGGTCCCAGCTTTTCCATGATACGGGCAGAGGTCGTCGGGGTAGGCAGCTGCCAAATTACTTTTAAAATAGTAAATTCCCCGTCTGGCAAACGTTTAATAGATCTTTTCATCGTTCCCACGCGCTTTCTAAATAATGCTATTCTATTTTTATTCTACACTTGTCTAACAAAAAAGTCAATCATTATATAAAAAAAGAGCGGGAAATCACTTCCTCACTCTATTTTAGAAAAATAAACTAAGTAGGGTCAGCATAGCCAGCCCTCCCTGCTTGAACAGGATTTTAGGATCACTGGTCACTGCACCGTATGCTGCCACCAAGATGATATAAACCATAAAAATTCCCAGCCAAACCGGACTAGACTGCACAAAGGCCGCAATCAGCACTAAAACAGCTATCAATCCGTTGTAAACTCCTTGGTTTTTGAAAAGTGTATTGACCGACTGCTGCTCCAACTCCTCTTGTGACATACCGAAAACCCGAGCTGTTGCTGCAGAAGTCGTCGCAATGGTCTCCAAGTACAGGATGTAGAAAAATTCCAAGGCAACCAAGCTTGCCAAAATCAGAGTAATAATAGACATTTTATCCCCCTAAAATAAATAATGAAAATCAGTATAACACAAACTGACTTGAACTGCGAAAATCTTGCTCAAAAATGGACAGTTTGTATAAAAAGTGTGACTAAAAATACTGAAGAAAAAAAGCGTAGCAGAAATCAGCAATTTCTGACTAGATGTGATACAATCTTTTTGAAAAATGGAGGTAAATTATGTTAACCTATGATTTAATTGTCATCGGCTTTGGGAAGGCCGGTAAAACATTGGCAGCCAAAATGGCGGCCCAAGGAAAAAAAGTTGCTTTGATTGAGCGAAGCAAGGCTATGTACGGGGGAACCTGTATTAATATCGCCTGCATCCCAACCAAGACCCTGCTTGTCGCAGCTGAAAAAGGCCTGGATTTCGACCAAGTCATGGCTGAGAAGAACGCTGTAACCAGCCGTCTCAACGGGAAGAACTACGCAGCAATCAGTGGTGCTGGTGTTGACATCATTGATGCGGAAGCTCATTTCCTTTCCAATAAAGTCATTGAAATCACAGCTGGCGATGAGAAAGAGGAACTGACTGCTGAAACTATTGTCATCAATACTGGCGCTGTTTCCAATGTCCTGCCAATTCCTGGATTGACTGATACTAAAAATGTTTACGATTCAACAGGTATCCAAAACCTGAAAGAACTTCCTAAACGCTTGGGAGTTCTGGGTGGCGGTAACATCGGCCTAGAATTCGCTGGACTCTACAACAAATTGGGCAGTCAGGTGACTGTGCTGGATGCTGCTCCTGCCTTTCTCCCTCGAGTTGAGCCTTCTATCGCTGCTCTAGCTAAGCAATACATGGAAGAAGACGGAATCCAACTCTTACAAAATGTACGTACTACACAGATCAAAAATGATGGTGACGAAGTTGTAGTTGTGACAGAATCTGGAGAATTCCGCTTCGATGCCCTTCTCTATGCTACCGGCCGTAAGCCCAATATTGAACCACTACAGCTGGAAAATACAGATATCGAGCTGACAGAGCGCGGAGCGATTAAGGTCGATAAGCACTTGGAAACATCTGTACCTGGTGTATTTGCAGCGGGCGATGTCAATGGCGGTCTGCAGTTTACTTATATCTCATTGGATGACTTCCGTATCCTTTATAGCTATCTAGCTGGCGATGGCAGCTACACACTGGAAGACCGTAAAAACGTCCCTACCAGCATGTTCATCACACCGCCTTTAGCTCAAATCGGATTGACAGAAAAGGAAGCCCAAGAGCAAGGATTGCCGATTGCAGTGAAGGAGATTCCTGTCGCAGCAATGCCTCGTGGACATGTCAATGCTGACTTACGCGGTGCCTTCAAGGCTGTTGTCAACACTGAAACCAAGGAAATCGTTGGAGCAACTATCTTCTCAGCGGGAGCTCAGGAAATTATTAATATCCTGACAGTAGCCATGGATAATAAAATTCCTTACACTTACTTTGGCAAGCAAATTTTCACCCACCCAACGTTGGCTGAAAACCTCAATGATTTATTTGCTATCTAATTTTTAAGCCCCTGATGGGGCTTTTAAGATGGCTTCAAAACATTTGCCTACATTTCAACCCCTTTTTGTGGTACAATAATGCTAGTTTATTTTAAAAAGATTGAGGAAAATTATGTCTGAACTGTATGATATTACGATTGTCGGCGGCGGTCCAGTTGGCCTATTCGCAGCTTTTTACGCCCATCTGCGCCAAGCCAAGGTTAAAATCATTGATTCCCTGCCTCAGCTGGGCGGTCAGCCGGCCATTCTCTATCCAGAGAAGAAGATTCTGGATGTACCGGGCTTTACCAATCTAAGTGGCGAAGAACTGACACAGCGTCTGATTGAGCAGCTGGAAACTTTCCAGACTGAAATCTGCCTCAATGAAACGGTGCTGGATATCGTTAAATCTGATGATGGCTTCTCTATCACGACTTCTCAAGCCCAGCATCAGACCAAAACCATCATCATCGCCATGGGAGGCGGTGCCTTCAAACCAAGAGCTTTGGAGCTAGATGATGCTGAAAGCTACAGCAACCTCCACTATCACGTTTCAAACATCAGCCAGTACGCTGGCAAAAAGGTTGTTGTTCTGGGCGGCGGCGACTCGGCTGTTGACTGGGCGTTAGCTTTTGAAAAAATCGCAGAAACCAGCCTGGTTCACCGTCGGGACAACTTCCGAGCTTTAGAGCATAGTGTGGAAGAACTCAAGGCTTCTAGTGTTGAGATTAAGACACCATTTGTACCCAGTCGATTGGTTGGTGAGAATGGCAAGATAACCCACTTGGAAATCAGCCAAGTCAAGGGGGAGGAAAGTCAGCTTCTGCCTCTGGATCACCTCTTTGTCAACTACGGTTTTAAATCCTCTGTCGGCAATCTCAAAGATTGGGGCTTGGAGCTCAACCGTCACAAAATTTTGGTCAATAGCAAGCAAGAAACTTCCGTGCCAGGTATCTATGCAGCTGGTGACTGCTGCAGCTACGAGGGAAAGATTGACTTGATTGCGACTGGGTTAGGTGAGGCACCTACTGCTGTCAACAATGCCATTAACCATATCTATCCTGAGCAAAAAGTCCAACCCAAACATTCTACAAGCCTATAAAAAAACAGCTGCCGAGCTCAAGCTCAGCAGCTTTTATAATTCATCTGCGATTTTATTGATTTTTCTCAAGCGATGATTGACGCCGCTCTTAGTCAGTGGCCGGCTCAGACTATCAGCCAACTGCTGGATGGAGTAGTCTGGATGCTGGATGCGAAGCTGGGCTACCTCCTGCAGGTCTACAGGTAGACTCTCAATGCCAATATTATCACTGATTTTAGCAATATTGTTGATGATTTTCATACTGGCTGTGACCGTGCGAGCGATGTTCGCTGTCTCTGCATTATTGGCTCGATTGAGGTCATTGCGCGCTTCCCGCATGAGCTTAAGAGACTCAAACTCAGCCATGGCTTCCATGGCCCCGATGACAATGAGAAAATCCATGATGTCCTCAGCCCGCTGCAGATAAGTAACAGCCCCCTTCTTGCGCTCGATGGTCTTGGCATCAAGCAGAAAACGACGCATCAAGGCAGCCAAGTCCTCAGCATGATCCAGATAAACGGACAGGATTTCCAGCTGGTACTTGCCTGAGTCTGGCTCCCGCATGCTGCCATTTGAGAGAAAGGCTCCCCGTAGGTAGGCTCGACTGGCTTCGTCATCAGTCAAAATAGCCTGGTCAATCCCTGCCTCGATACCAAAAAAGGAGTCAGCCAAGTGCAGGTCAGAAAGGATTTCTTCCACTTTCTGATCTAGAAATACTGTATAAACACGGTTCTTGCGCAAGTTGGTCTTCTGATGGTGGCGGATTTCTGACTTGACCTGATAGAGGTCCGACAGCAACTCATAGAGATGGCGGGCAATTTTGGCATTTTCTGTTGTGACAGACAGGGTCAAACCACTGCTGGCCAAGCCCAAACTGCCAGACATCTTGATCATGGCTGACAGCTCATTTTTATCTCTGCTTGCCAGACTCAGCAGTTCTTCTTTTACTTTTACTGTAAAGCTCATTTACGTACCTGTATAATCTGCATCAATTCGTCAACGACCAACTCACCATCATGGAACGCTCCGCCATTTTCCAAACGCAGAAAGTTCGAAGAAATAACGCGCGGAACCTGCTCTTGCAACCCCTGAAAATCATGCTCCACCTGTATCAGATATTCGTCAAACTGGTTGCTGTCCATGTACTCATGAGGGACAGGTTCGATATTAACCAAGACTGTATCTACAAACTTCCTGCCTAAATGACGGTGCAGGACTTGGACGTGGTCGCTGTCTGAAAAATGCTCTGTTTCGCCTCTCTGGGTCATGATATTGCAGACATAGGCCACTTCTGCCTTGGTGTCTAGAAGAGCCTGACCAATTTCCTCGATAACGAGATTAGGCAAGATTGAGGTAAATAGCGAACCTGGTCCCAGAACCACCATATCGCTTTCCAGGATACTTTCAACCACCTTTTTGCTAGCAGCAGGCTTCTTGTCATCATAGGTATTGGTCACATAGACCCGCTCAATCATTCCACTCTTGCTGGTCAGATTGCTTTCACCGACAACTTCCGTCCCATCTGCAAACACAGCATGCAGAGTTAGGGGGGTGTCGCTAGAAGGGTAGATTTTTCCTGTCGTATGGAAAAACTTGGTCAGAAGCTGCATGGCATTATAGGTTGAGCCCTGCATTTCGGAAATACCGGCAATAATCAGATTGCCCAAGGGATGCCCCGCTAGAACGCCATCTCCTTCCGCAAAGCGATACTGGAAGACCTTCTCATAGAATTTTGGCATGTCAGACATGGCTACCAGAACATTTCGAAGGTCACCTGGCGGAGTCAGCTGCTGGATGTTTTTCCGCAGCTCACCAGAACTGCCTCCATCATCTGCTACTGTGACAATGGCTGTAATTTCTACGTCCTTTTTACGCAGGCTGTCTAGAATAACTGAAATTCCTGTCCCACCGCCAATGACTGTAATTCGTGGCTTTCTCATGAGCGGTTCACCGTTTCTTTCCGACGGTTTTTGTCGCGGTGACTAGCATTGACCGGCCAATTTTTAGCCAAATCATCTGCTAAGCGCTGAGCAAAGGCTACACTGCGGTGCTGACCACCCGTACAGCCCACAGCAATAGTCAGGATAGACTTGCCTTCCTTCTGATAGCCTGGCAAAATGGGCTCAATCAAGCCTAGCAGATGCTGGTAAAATTCTTCTGACTCGGCATGGTTCATGACATAGTCAAAGACATCCTTGTCCAAGCCTGTCTGATTGCGTAGCTCAGGCTTATAGTAGGGATTTGGCAGAAAGCGCACATCAAAAACCAAGTCAGCATCCAAAGGCAGACCGTATTTGAAACCAAAACTCATGACCTCAATGCGGAAACTGTGCATGTCAGCCTGATTTGAAAATTGCTCAGAGATGGTCTTTCTGAGCTCCCGTGGTGTCAAATCTGTTGTATCCACGACATTTTGGCTTAGATTCTTCAGAGGGGCTAAGAGTTCGCGCTCCAGCTTAATCCCATCTAAAATCCGTCCATCAGCTGCTAGCGGATGGCTGCGACGCGTTTCCTTGTAACGAGCCACTAACTCCTTATCAGCCGCATCTAGGAAAAGAATCTTGAAATCAATGTTCTCATTCTGCTCTAATTCATCCAAAACGTTCTGGATTTGCAAAAAGAAGGAACGGCTGCGCATATCAACAACCAGAGCCAATTTATCATTGTCAGTAGTCCCTTCGACCAGCTGCAAGAACTTCGGCACCAGAGTTGGCGGCATGTTATCAATGGTAAAATAACCTAAGTCTTCAAAGGACTGGATGGCAACGGTTTTCCCCGCCCCGCTCATTCCAGTCACAATGACAAGCTGAATTTTCTTCTCAGACATAATAATCCTTTCATCAGATAGAATCCGTCAAAAAGCTGTTTTCTCCCGCTCTTTTTTAGAGAATCTCGGCAATAACCTCGATCTCAATCTTCACATCCTTAGGCAGGCGAGCCACTTCGACTGCTGAACGAGCTGGAAATGCTTCTGTAAAGGCCGTTTTGTAAACTTCATTAAAGGCCACAAAATCATTGATATCACTCAAGAAGCAAGTAGCCTTGACTACATGGTCAAAATCTGTTCCAGCGGCTTCCAAAATGGCTGAAACATTTTTCAGCACCTGCTGGGTCTGCTCTTCAATAGTCGTCCCAACAATTTCTCCAGTTTCAGGAGACAGGGGAATTTGCCCGCTCGCGAACAAAAGATTGCCGACAATTTTTCCTTGAACATAAGGTCCAATCGCTGCTGGTGCTTTATCTGTATGAATCGTTTTTGCCATAATTATCACTTCTCCTATTTATTTTTTTCATTATACCATAAAATAGCAAGCAATGGCCACGACAGATTGATAAGCCTTGACTTTTTCCATTTTTTCATTAATGAGGTCCTTAGAAGCTAAAAGGAAATCGACTTACCTATCAGAACCCATTTTTTAAGATTTAAAAACGCTGAGAAATTTTTCCCAGCGTTTATAGTTTCAAAATCAGAAGTCTTATTCCTCTTCTGCTTTCGCTAATGCTTCTCTTTCCAGACGCAGCTTGCGCTTAGGGTTGAGTTTATTAAAGAGCTCTTCTAGCTTTTCTGCATTCCAGACGTCGGCTGCAGAGACAAAGTTTCCATTTTCATCGCGAAAGGATATTGGTTTATCACCCATTGCAAGCCTCCTTAGTCAACGAATTCAAACTCAAACTTGCCGATGCGAACCAAATCCCCATCCTTGGCTCCGCGATCACGAAGGGCTTCATCAACGCCCATACCACGCAGCTGACGGGCAAATTTCATGACTGCCTCATCGCGGTCAAAGTTAGTCATATTAAAAAGTTTCTCAAGTTTATCACCAGACAGCACCCAAGTCGCATCATCATCACGAGAAATTTCAAAGGCTGGTGCTTCTTCGTCAAAGCCATAGTAAGCTTCTTCTTCCATTTCAGACTCATCATAAAGCAAGAACTCTGGTGTCTTATCCAGTAACTCTGCAGTCGCATCCAAGAGAGTCGCAAGTCCTTGCTTAGTCAGACTGGAAATTGGGAAGATTTGTGGCAGCTCCGCAAACTCATCATAATTAGCCGCTAATTTCTCTTTGAATACCTTGAGATTTTCAGCACTATCTGGCATATCCATCTTGTTAGCAACAATAATCTGCGGGCGCTCCATAAGACGAAGATTATAGGATTCCAACTCTTTATTGATAGCTAGATAGTCCTCATAAGGATCACGCCCCTCACTAGCTGACATATCGATGACATGCAGGATGACCCGTGTCCGCTCAATATGACGGAGAAACTGAGTTCCCAGTCCGACCCCTTGGCTGGCTCCCTCAATCAAACCTGGTAGATCTGCTACTGCAAAGGACTCTCCAGAGTGAGTACGAACCATTCCTAGATTGGGCACGATTGTCGTAAAATGATAGGCACCAATCTTAGGCTTAGCTGCTGTGATAACACTAAGCAGAGTGGATTTTCCGACAGATGGGAAGCCAACCAGACCAACATCTGCTAGGACCTTAAGCTCAAGCAGAAGCTCCCGTTCTTGACCTGGTTCTCCGTTCTCAGAAATCTCTGGAGCAGGATTTTTAGGCGTTGCAAAGCGGATATTTCCACGACCACCTCGGCCACCACGCGCTACGATAAATTCTTGGCCATTTTCTACCAAGTCCGTCAGCACCTTGCCCGTCTCAGCATCACGAACCGTCGTCCCCTGCGGTACACGAACAATCAAGTCCTCAGCTCCACGGCCATGCATACCCTTGGTCATACCCTTTTCACCAGACTGAGCCTTGAAGTGGCGATTGTAGCGAAAATCCATCAGGGTGCGCAGGCCCTCGTCTACAACAAAAACAACATTGCCGCCACGACCGCCATCACCGCCCCAAGGACCGCCATTAGGAACATATTTTTCACGGCGAAAGGCCACCATGCCATCGCCACCATTGCCAGCCTTAACTTGAATCTTGGCCGTATCTAAAAACATACTCATTTTTTCTATTCTCTTTTTCTAGTCTAAAAAAACGCCCTGAAGCGTTTGGATTAAAAGATTGCGCTGAGAGCGGAAGCAAAGATAGCTCCAACTGTCACGATGAGCATGATAATCACGACCAGCATCGTCAATTTTTCAAATCCTGTTTTTTTGCGTTGTCCGTTATCTCCAAAAGCCACGATAACACCTCTATCCTTTAAAAATTACTAGGTCTATTCTAACATGATTGCTCCGTTTTTTCAAATGGAAAAGTATGCAAAAAGGCTTTAAGAGAAAACTCTTAAAACCTTTGAATCTTATCTAGTCTTTTTTTGAAGAAAGACATAACTTCCAAAGCCAACTAAGATTGCCAAACCTGCAACTGACAGCCAAAGTGTAGTTTCTTGACCAGTCTTAGGCAGAACTTTTTTGTTGCCTCCTGCAGCACCCGGATCATTGGTACCATTGTTTGAATTGTTATTTCCATTCCCTGGATTGTCTGTTCCACCCTTTGGATTGTCGGAACTGTTACCAGGGGTATTGTTACCATTGCCTGGAGTGTTATTTGGATTATTGTTTGGATTATTATTTGGGTTGTTGTTTGGATTGTTGTTATTGCCAGGAGTTGGCGGCTGAACTGACTTGCCTGGATCATTACCTCTATAAGTATTTGTAAAGACTGGATCCAAGTCATACTTGACAGAGCCCAAAAGCTCACCATTAACATCTGTTACAGTAACTGTCAGCTGTGCTTCCTTGTCATCATAGACGTAGTTAGGATCGTTTCCTGGGATTTCCTTAATGCTGTAGCGGTAAGTACCAGCAGCACTGTAGTTTAAAGCCTTGAAGTTGATAGAGCCGTCTGCTTCATTGGTAACAGTTTGAAGCAAGTTACCACTTTCGTCAAAGAGACCAAAGGTAAACTGACCTTTTTCTAACTCTTTGTTAACAAGCTTCTTCTGGGCCTTAATCATTACGTCTTTTGCCAACAGAGCGCTTCCTTTACCAGAACCATCTTCTAAGCGGACTGACTTAGTAATAGTACGCTCTGGGAAGCCTTTAGCTGTCCAAGACAAGGTGTTGTTAACCACATCACCTACTTGAACACCATCTGGTACGCGAGTAGAGTACTCGATGTACATTGGCCAGTTGTAGTTATCACCAAAGTTGATGGTAAAGCCATTGGCATCACCATTAGCATTTTGCGTAAGAACCGCCTTGTTAGTGAAGTTATCCAAAACAGGCAGAGTCAGCAAGTGCGCTTCATTGCGGATACCACCTTCTACAGGAGCATAACGAACTGCGCGCAGTGTACCTGGTACCAATGTCAGACCATCGCCAAAGTTGTCTGAAATCACCATGTTACGAAGCATGTCCTGTCTTGCATTCAGGATAATGCGCCATTTGACAATCTTTGGATCGCTACTGTCTTGGTAACCATATTTCATTTCATACTCACCAGCAGTTCCTTCTACCTTTTCGTATTGGAAAGAAAAATCTGTCTGGCCAAATTTGAAGGAAACTGGCCCTGAATTTTGCACCTTGTCGTTATTAACTCGTACATTAAAAGTCAGGGACATTTCTTTTTGTTCGGTGTAGTTAGTAAAGTAATTACTAAAGGTTACTGTAACCGTCTGACTTGCTGGATTCGCTTGAGCTTTTCCGACTACTTCTCCCTTGTGATTGACAACATCAGATACTTGGAAGTTTAAGGGAGTAATCAGGGTTAATTCCTGCGGCAGTGAGAAAGTAAGAGTGTCCCCTTCAGCGATAGTTTGAGATGACGGGAATGTGAAACTAGTTGTTACAGACAGAGTTTCATTGGTCATAACTGTTGAGTCACTTGTTAATGGCACACCATCTTTGGTAATGCTTGTTTGCTGGGTATAATCTGTTACCTCAGCAGCCTGTGTCCTAGCAGCCAAACCAAGACCTGTAACAATGGCCGTTAACAAGATTAAAATTTTAAGAATAAGTGTTTTCTTATTTTTCATCTTATACTCCTTTCGTAGCTTATTATACCAAGAGTATTGCAATTTATCAACATTTTTATTCAAAGTGTTTAAAAATTCATACGAATATAAAAAAACCAAGACATTATGTCTCAGTTTCTTTACATTTATTAGTCTATCCCAATTTCATCTCGAACAACATTGGCAATGGTATCTACATAATAATTTACTTCTTCGTCAGTCGGTGCTTCAGCCATGACCCTCAGCAGAGGCTCTGTTCCGCTCGGACGAACCAAAATTCGGCCATTGCCAGCCATTTCGGCTTCCATTCTCTCAATCACCGTCTTGATAGCTGGAACTTCCATCGCCTTATCCTTCATGCTGTTTTCCACACGGATATTGACTAGTTTCTGCGGATAGATGGTTACTTCAGCGGCCAATTCGGATAGTTTCTTACCTGTTTCCTGCATGACCTTGGTCAATTGCACAGCTGACAGCTGTCCATCACCTGTCGTATTATAGTCCATAATGATAACATGTCCAGACTGCTCACCACCTAGATTATAGCCATTCTTGCGCATTTCCTCTACAACATAGCGGTCACCGACTGCGGTCACAGCCTTTTGAATACCTTCACGCTCCAAAGCCTTATGGAAGCCTAGGTTAGACATGACGGTCGTAACAATGGTATTCTGTGCCAGCTCGCCTTTTTCAGACAGGTACTTACCGATGATGTACATAATCTTGTCACCATCTACCAGTTCGCCATTTTCATCCACAGCAATCAAGCGATCGCTATCTCCATCAAAGGCCAGACCAATCGCTGCACCAGACTCACGGACAACCTCCTGCAGAGCTTCTGGATGCGTAGAGCCGACATTTAGATTGATATTGAGGCCGTCTGGATTTTCTCCGATAATGGTCAACTGTGCGCCTAGATCCGCAAAAATCTGACGGGCACTGGTTGAAGCCGCACCGTTGGCCGTATCTAAAGCTACATGCATTCCTTCTAGTTCTAAGCCGGTTGATACCAAGTATTGTTGGTACTTGCGCAGTCCTTCTGGATAATCCACCAAGTCACCCAAACCTTCTGCGCTTGGACGTGGCAGGGTATCTTCTGCTGCGTCCAGCAAAGCTTCGATTTCCAACTCACGCTCATCATCCAGCTTATAGCCGTCACCACCAAAGAATTTGATACCATTATCCAAAGCTGGATTGTGGCTGGCAGAAATCATGACTCCGGCGCTGGCTTTCTCTGACTTGACCAGATAAGCTACACCAGGCGTTGCAATGACACCCAGCTTATAGACATGAATCCCAACGGACAAAAGTCCTGCAACCAAGGCGCTTTCCAGCATTTCTCCTGAAATTCGAGTATCCCGGCCAACAAAGACCCGAGGAACTTCACTTTCGTGCTGGCTCAGAACATAACCACCAAAGCGACCGAGTTTAAAGGCCAATTCCGGCGTTAATTCCACATTTGCTTCTCCGCGAACACCATCGGTTCCAAAGTATTTACCCATTATAAATAGTTTCCTTTCATAAGACCTGGATGTAAAGATTTAGGCTGCAAGCAAGGCAGACTAACTTCATACAAGTTTATTTTCAAAATTTTATTTAGTTTTTATTTGATGAGCTCGTATTTGAGCTGCTGTTAGAGGAGGACGAGCCTGAGCTGTCTGCTGTTTTAGTGTTGACACGCATAGTCGTTTCAAATGGTGTCACCACGCTTGGCATGACATTTCCCTGACCATCCACAGCCTGCAGCGGTGCTGTTCCGCTGTAGTTGCCAGTGATAATGACATTGGTCGGAAGAATAGCTACGACAGACTCTATTTTAGACAGGGTCTCCTCGTCACTTGTTACAGTAGCTTCCTTATTTTCCAAGGTCACACCACTGATAGTCACATTTTCAGCCACCTGGCTGTCTGTGATGAGGTAGCGGACCTCAACCTTCTTGCTGGATTTTTTACCAATCTTAACCGAAATCTTCTGCGGGGTGACTGTAGCAGTCAGACCGCTCGGTAGGTTTTCCACTTTCAGAGGGATTTCTACTGTGCCTTCTGTAGCCTTGGAAAGATCAGCTACAACTCGAAACTTCCGAGTACTTTCCTGCATTTCACTGGCTAGATTGACCCGGTTGGAGCCTGTCAGGGCAACAGAAACTTCAGAAGTAAAGCCGCTGATAAAGTAATTCTCGCTATCATATTTGATGTCAATTGGCACATTGGAAACCGTATTGGTATAAGTTTCAGATGTGACCTGTCGAACTCCAGTATTGTTTTGATAACTGCTAGAGGTTGCATAGACAAACAGGACTAGGGCAAAGAAAAACGAAGAGATGATATAAAGAATTTTTTTACGTTTTTTCATTTCTTCCATCCTCCCATGAAGCGTTTTTTCAAACCTGCTGGCTTGTCCTGCTCTGATAAGAAGACCTTTCTCAGCTCTATCTCAAACTCATCCAAAGTCAGATCATGCTTGAAAATTCCATTGTGCGTAGTGGAAATCCCACCTGTTTCTTCTGAAACAACAAAAGTAAACGCATCGGATACTTCAGACAGGCCAATAGCTGCGCGGTGCCGGGTTCCAAACTCCTTAGAGATGCCGCTGCTTTCTGTCAGAGGCAGGTAGGCACAGGAAGCCGCAATCTTATTGTTTTTTATGATGACAGCTCCATCATGCAATGGCGTATTGGGGATAAAAATGTTGATTAGCAGCTCTCCAGACACATCTGCATCCAAAGGAATCCCTGTTGCAATGTACTCCTGCAAGGTGCGGGTTCCCTGAATGGCCACCAAAGCCCCGATTTTCCGCGGACTCATATAGGCAACAGACTTGACAAAGGCCTGAACCATTTTTTCTTCGTTACTGATGGGCGTTGTAGAAAAAATATCTGTTGCTCGGCCGAGCTTTTCCAATCCTGCCCGAATCTCTGGCGAGAAAATCACCACGGTCGCAATGACACCGTATGTGATGACCTGATTGATCAACCAAGAAATGGTGGTCAAGCCGATGATATTGGCAAAAAACTGTGCCAAGATAAAGAAGAGCACCCCGCGGACCAGAATCATAATCTTGGTACCGGCAATGGCCTTGATTAGATAATATAGAATCCATGCGACGATAGCGACGTCAATAATATTAATTACAATCCTCCAAGGGTCAGAAAACAAACTGGCCCAATATTGGAGATTGGTTAGTTGTTGAAAATTCATACTTAGACTTCCTACTCCTCTACAAGCAAAATCAAACAGCTGTAGCAACAAATCGAACTTATTAAATCTAGTAACAGCCTGATTTTGTCCTGTAGTCAGAGTTTACTCAATTAACTTCTCTCTTTTTATTTTACAGTGGGTCTTAACGCTTAAAGACTTACCAACCCATTATATCACGTTTGTCAATATTTTTCTGTAACCTTCTTTACTTTTTTATGATAAAATATTTCTTATGAAGATAAATACAGCCTTGGGCCTCTTGGCGGGCAAGTCCTCCCACTTTGTTCTCAACAAAATGGGGCGTGGATCGACTCTGCCAGGGAAAGTTGCCCTGACATTTGATAAAAATATTCTACAGAACCTAGCAAAGAACTATGAGGTCGTGGTTATTACCGGAACCAATGGGAAAACTCTGACTACAGCTCTGACAGTAGGCATTCTCAAGGAAGCCTTTGGAGAAGTGGTGACCAATCCCAGCGGTGCCAATATGATCACTGGGATTACGACAACCTTCCTGACTGCTAAAAAAGGCAAATCTGGCAAACATATCGCTGTGCTGGAAATAGATGAAGCCAGCCTATCTCGGATTTGTGATTATATCAAGCCTAGCCTCTTCGTTTTTACCAATATTTTCCGAGACCAAATGGATCGCTATGGCGAGATCTACACGACCTACCAGATGATTCTGGATGCTGCAGCTAAAGTGCCTGAAGCAACTGTACTGATGAATGGTGACAGCCCCCTCTTTAACTCCGTAAGCCTGAAGAATCCTGTACGCTACTATGGATTTGATACCGAGAAAGGCCAAGCTCAGCTGGCTCACTACAATACAGAGGGCATTCTCTGTCCCAAGTGCGAGCATATCCTCAAATACGAGCTCAACACTTATGCCAATCTGGGGGCTTATATCTGTGAGGACTGCGGCTTCAAGCGTCCTAAGCTTGACTACAGCCTGACCGCTCTCAAAACACTTGAGCATAACCGCTCGGCCTTTACCATTGATGGTCAAGACTATCAAATCAATATCGGCGGTCTTTATAATATCTACAATGCCTTGGCCGCTGTATCAGTGGCTCAGTTCTTTGGCGTTGAGCCGGCTACTATCAAGGCTGGCTTTGACAAGAGCCGTGCTGTCTTTGGCCGTCAGGAAACTTTTAAAATCGGCGATAAGGAATGTACCTTAGTCTTGATTAAAAATCCGGTCGGAGCCACCCAAGCTTTAGATATGATTGGACTTGCACCATTTGACTTTAGCTTGTCTGTCTTACTCAATGCCAACTATGCGGACGGCATTGACACCAGCTGGATCTGGGATGCTGACTTTGAGAAGATTTTAGAGATGGAGATTCCTCATGTCATTGCAGGTGGTGTGCGCCACTCTGAGATTGCTCGTCGTTTGCGGGTAACGGGCTATCCAGCAAATCAGATTACTGAAGTCAAAGATTTGGAAGCAGTTTTTAAGACCATTGAGCAGCAAGAAACCAAGCATGCCTATATCTTAGCAACTTATACTGCCATGCTGGAATTCCGCGAGCTACTGGCAGAGCGTCAAGTGGTCAGAAAGGAGATGAACTAATGGTTTACAGATCCCTCACTTCTCCTGAAAACAAGGATTACCGTTACGATATTAAAATTGCCCATCTCTATGGCAATCTCATGAATACCTACGGCGACAACGGCAATGTTCTCATGCTCAAGTATGTGGCTGAAAAGCTAGGTACTAGAGTTGAAGTCGATATCGTCTCTCTAGAAGATGACTTTGACAAGGACAGCTACGACATCGTCTTCTTTGGCGGAGGTCAAGACTATGAGCAAACGATTGTGGCTCGTGACTTGCCGTCTAAAAAAGAAGCTTTGGAAAGTTTTATCAATGAAAATGGCGTTGTGCTAGCTATCTGCGGTGGTTTCCAACTCTTAGGCCAATACTATATAGAAGCTTCTGGCCGACGAATCGAAGGTCTGGGCATCATGGGTCACTATACCCTCAACCAGACCAATAATCGCTATATCGGTGACATCAAGATTCATAACGAAGAATTCGATGAAACCTACTACGGCTTTGAAAATCACCAAGGACGGACTTTCCTCGCTGACGATGAAAAACCTCTGGGCAAAGTCGTCTATGGAAATGGCAACAACCAAGAGGATGGTTGCGAAGGCGTTCATTATAAAAATGTCTTTGGCTCCTACTTTCACGGCCCTATCTTGTCCCGCAATGCGAACTTGGCCTACCGTCTGGTGACCACTGCTCTGAAAAACAAGTATGGCTCAGATATTGAACTGGCGGCTTATGAAGATATCCTAGCCCAAGAAATCCCAGAAGAATATGGAGATATCAAGAGCAAGGCAGAGTTTGAATAGATAAACAGGAGAATCACTATGAAAGAAAAATTGCACTATATCCTGCTTTTAATTACCGTTCTATTAGTTGCTGGTATTTCCTTGGCCAATATGCAGAGTGTCAATGTTAGCTTTATCCTATTTAGCTTCAAACTTCCCTTAATCATATTGATTTTGGTCTCAGTGCTCCTAGGCTCTGTCACGACCTTTCTCATCAGCATGCTAAAAAACTTCTCGCTGAAAAAAGAGCTTAAAAAAACCAAAGAAGCACTTAAAAATTCCCATACAGAAAACTAGGTTGGAAATCACTCCAGCCTAGTTTTTTATGCTTTTTTAACAACGGAAATCGCTGCTCCCCTTTCTAACTAAGAAGTCTTCAGGCCATTCTTGTTTTTTTTGCCATATCCATTACTCCGTCTGGCTTGTCGAATCATCTTTATCACAGGCGAAATAGCCTACAATCTTGAAAAAATAGTCTGTAATGACTTCTGGCCTCTCCGGCTCCTCCTCTTGCAGCCAGTTCCAAATAGCATTACTGTAGCCTCCGATGAGAAAGTGTATCCTAAAAAGCTGCATATCCATCTGCTCCTTAAAAAAGGGCTGAAGCACTGCTGGAGAATGGGCATTCCATGCAGAAATAAAGGAGGAAAAAAGCTGACTCTTAACCAGTCCTCTGAGCTCCTGACGTTTGCTGTACCAAAAACGAAAAAGATAAAGATAAGCTTCATACTGGTTTGGCTTATTCTGCATATCCTCTTCCACACGAAAATACTCCTTCATCAGCTCCTGAAAGTAATAATCTAATAAAGCCCTTTTATTGCGAAAATGGCGATAAAAGGTCCGACGGGAAGTTTGCGAAACCTCTATAATGTCTGTGACCGAGATTTCCGAGAAATCTTGGTTTTGCAGCAAGGTTAATAATCCTTGTTTCAGCATTTCTTTCGTTTCCTGCACCTGCAATTGCTTGCCGTCCATCTTGTCCTCCTTGAATGGTATACAGAAGCAGCCAAAAAGTATCTCTTGTAGGCTAAAGGCCGTTTTCCCTTGAACTTGGCTGCTGGCTTGGTTATAATCTTAGTGTCAATTTGCTCCTAGTATAGCGTATTTTGACTTCGTTTTCAACGAAGACATAGCAGAGGAGATTTTAATACTCAATAAAAACTAAAGAGCAAGCACAGACAGTACCAGAGTACAGCGATACGGCATTAATGTGATTTTAAGTTGTTTTTCGAAGAGAATACAATAGATCCAACAAATCGGATCAGTTCTCCACAAAATTTTCCTTGCTTGAATGGACTTTCTTCTGTAGAAGCTACTAAGCGATCGTTCCTAGTCTGCTGCTTCTGTATCTAAAGCCCGATAGAAATGGAGTATCTCGTAATGAAAAAATTGACCCTATGCTTTATACTAAGTTTCTTAACTCTCAGCCTTCTCTACCCAGCTAGAGCTCTAGCCGAGGAGGGAACAAAGCTGCCATCTGGTATCAGTCGCGACCAAATCAGCCAGAAAATCCAAGACTTTGTCAAGGAGCACGAAAAGACCACTGCTGGTATGGCAACAGCCGTCTTTGACACCAATGGAACTATTTACCAAGACAGTTTTGGCTATATGGATAAGGAAAAAGGTATCAAAGCGGACAAAGATAGCGTATTCGAATGGGGAGCAGTGACTAAACTTACTGTTTGGATTTCTGTTATGCAGCTTTGGGAGGAGGGTAAGATTGACCTCAAAGAAGACATCCGCACCTATCTGCCAGAAGGCTTTCTCAAAAATCTTCGTTTTGAAAAGCCTATCACCATGCTCGATCTGATGAATCATCAGGCAGGCTTTGATACGATTCCCAATTACTTACATGGCGACAAGAATCTAGAAGAAATTTTGACTTTTTACCAGCCGATTCAATCTTTCGAGCCAGGTACGGTCACAGCTAACTCAAATTACGGGACGGGCTTGGCCTCTTATATCGTAGAGCGGATTTCTGGTCAGAGTTTCTCCGATTACGTTCACGAGCATATTTTTGAACCTCTAAAGATGAACAAGACGGCCATTTTACCAGATTTATCCGACAATGCTTTTGTACAGGCTAAGCGCAAGGAAGCAAAGGGATACGATAGCGAAGGCAAGCTCTTAGGAAGCGCTAATTCTGAACTCGGTCTCTACTCCTCTGGCAGAGCTACAGGAACGCTAGAGAATTTAGAAAAGTTTGCTCAAACACTTCTCAAAAAGGAGACCCTTTTCCATCGTCCAGAGACTTGGACGACCCTTTATACTGCTACTTCAACATATCCAGGTACAGATATAGTACGCAATGCTCACGGCTTCTGGGTAAGCAAGTATAATGTTTCTGTTTTAGGTCAAGGAGGACATACGTTCGGATTTTCTAGCAATCTTTTGTTGGACCTTGAGTCAGGAGTTGGCATGATTGTCATGACCAATCAATCCATTGAAGAACGCTATAATCTCTATATGCCGGAATTAGTATTTGGACAGCGAAAAACAGCTAGCGAAGTTACTAAGGATCGATTCAGTCCTGGATATTATCTTTCCTTCAGAATTTTTAATAGTGGTCCCTTGTCTATAGCTAAAATTGTACCTCCATTTATCGATCGACTGAATAGTCCGAATGAAGACTTGTTAAAAGATGAATTTTGGACTATTGACGATAGCAATGGGCAAACTACGCTGTCCTTGACTTCCTCTGACTTTAAGAAGATTTCTGATTCCGAGCTCTTTACAGACTATGCCGTCACAGGCTTAGGACTCCTTGCCAGCCTTTTTGCTCTGGGAAATATCTTGTGTAGTATTTTTAGAGACATTAGTCATCTAATTTGGCACAAGCAGAAAAAAACTCTGCCTCGCTCTTGGAAGGTTTGGAACTACCTGACTTCTCTAGGCATCATGGCTGTTCCGCTTCAACTCCTATTGGTTTTCCAAGCAGTTTTAAAAAATGATTTTAGTGGCGTTAGCTCTTGGCGCTATATGGTCTTTGCTATCTTAGGACTTCTACTGACCCTTGCTGTTCTGCTGCCCATTTTCAAAAAATCATCAGAGAAACTCAGTCGAGGTCATATCTGTCTGACAGTTCTGACTAGCCTATCTGCCCTAGCTGTGATAGCCAATATTCTATATTGGTCTCTCTATCAGTGGTGGGTTTTCCAATAGTTTATACTAAATGCAAACTAAATCAGCGCTAAATTTTCGTACTTCAGTATTGCTTACAGCTAGCTTCCCTGTTTACTCTTTGAATTTCACTGAGTATTAGAAAATAACCAATTATTATCTACATAGAACAGAAAGGAATTTTTATGAGAAAATCAAAACTCCTAATCATTTTAATCATCCTAGTCCTCGGCCTTTTAATCTATTGCTGCAATAGCTAAATCTGAAACATGTCAAAAAGGAGTATGAATATGATGACAAAACGAATGTTTTTATGGCTTCTGGCTATTCTCAGCCTAGGAATTTTCCAACCAATCACTGCATTAGCTGATGAATCACAAAAGCTGCCATCAGGCATAGAGCGCAGCCAAATTGGGCAGAAAATCCAAGACTTTGTCAAGGAGCATGAAAAGACAACAGCCGGTATGACAACGGCAGTCTTTGACAAGAACGGTACGATTTACCATGCCAACTTTGGATATACGGACAAAGAAAAAGGCATCAAAGTGGATGACAAAAGCGTCTTTGAATGGGGTTCTGTGACCAAGTTGACTGTTTGGATCTCAGTCATGCAACTCTGGGAAGAAGGCAAGATAGACCTGGAAACTGAAATAAAAACCTATCTGCCAAAGGACTTTCTCAAAACTCTTCGCTACGACAAGCCTATTACCATGCTGGATCTGATGAATCATCAAGCTGGCTTTGAAGAGTCTGGTGCGGCCATGAACTACAACGACATCAGCATGGAAGAATTCCTAGCAACTAAGCAGCCTGCCCAAATCTTTGAACCTGGTACAAAGACTGCCTATTCAAACTACAGCGCGGCTTTGACCGCTTATATCGTGGAGCAGGTTTCCGGTCAGAGCTTCTCAGACTATGTCTATAAACATATTTTCCAGCCATTGGACATGGATAAGACAGCTATCCTACCAGGCTTTACAGACAATGATTATGTGCGCGAAAAGCGGAAGGAAGACAAAGGCTACAGTACAGAAGGACAGTCTCTTGGAGCATCCAACTTCTACATGGACATCTATCCAGCAGGTCAGGCCGCCGGTACTATGGCAGATTTCCAGAAGTTTGCTCAAGCCCTCCTGAGTCAGGACAAGCTATTTAAGCGGAAGGAAACCTGGACAACTCTTTACACAGCTAGCTCCACCTATCCTGGCACGGATATACCGCTCAACATGCATGGCTTCTGGACCCAAGAGTACGGCACGACTCTTGTCGGCCATGGAGGGAATACCGACGCCTTCTCCTCCAATATTCTGCTTGACTTGAAAAACGGCATCGGTTATGCCGTCATGACCAATCAATCCCAAGAGCAAATCTATAATAGCGAGATGCCCCAGCTGATTTTCGGAGACAAGAAAAAGACTGACAAAACAGCCTTTAAAAATTTTCAGCCTGGCTTTTACCGCAAAGCCCGCTACTTCGAGACTGGACCGATATCAATTACCAGAGGATTTTTATACACCAGCTACGCCCCAAAAAGCGCAGACAATCCTCTCCTCACTCAAGGATATGCAGTCCTTAGCCATGCGAATAACCAAGAGACTATCACAAATGCGGACGGAGATAGCTACAAGATTGCGGACATTGAGATCTACAAAGACTATGCCATGTACGCCTTATTCTTTCTCGGGCTGGTCTATGCTCTTATCAATCTCATCATCAGCGGAGTGGCTGACCTGATTCGTTTGATCAGAAAGACACCTGCCAAGGCTCCAGTAGATTTAAAAATCTGGAATTATCTGACCTCGCTTACTATTCTCGCCGTTGGATTCAATTCTTATCTCATCTTTACTGTTATGACTGTCAGCAAGACTGGTATTATGCAACCTTGGCGCTATATGGTCTTCGCTGGACTGGGAATTTTACTGCTAGCAGGACTCCTCTATCCTTGGGTAACTAAGGCCAAAAGCCGATTAAGCAAGGGACGTCTCTTCCTAACGGTCCTGACCAGCCTAGCTGCCCTCACCATCATAGCCAACATTCTCTATTGGTCGCTTTATCAGTGGTGGGTGCTATAAAGAAGATATTCGCTGCTTTCGAGTGAGCTGTTATCTCACTCGCTACTTCTCTACAAGAAAGGAAAACAAACATGACTCTAACAAATTTTCAAGAAAACCTACGCAAATACGATAAAATTCTAGTTACTTACGGTATCAATGTCCAGCCGGGACAAACGGTTGCTCTCAGTATTGAGGTTGAGCAGGCAGAACTGGCCTGTAGCTTGCTGCCTTTTCCTAAAATATTATACAAACAAACTAGGTTGGAAATCCAGCCTAGTCTTTTTGTATTCTCTTTTGGTAAAGGTAGGAAATCAAAGCCAATCCCATCACTCCAAAACCAATCAGAAGAAAGGAAAGGGTGCGGACACTCGGCAGAAGAGTCATCAGAAAAGTCGCAGGAGGCATGAAAAGAATTGCCAGCGTGTAGATCGTTGAGAAAATGCGGCCTAGTCGCTCTTTCAAAACTATCTTCACCGCCCCTTGTTCGGATTTTATTTTCAGACGAGACTCTTTTCGTCAAAATCTTATCGTCTGAAAATCGGAAAAGGCAAATTCTGCTAAAAGAAATCGTCAGAAAATAGAAAGTTCGGGATTTGCTCTCAGAACAACCGTCAGAAAATCTGACAGAGTCATTTTGCTTCAAAATAGCTTTTCAGAAAATCTGACGGACTGACTTGTCTTTAAAAGAATTTAGATTACATGAAGAATAGTTTATTTTCCTCGAAAAAATCTCAGAACACATGTAAAAGTTCGGGTCTTACTCTCAGGGAAACAATTATTCATGAAGGATTTATCTTTTTGTCACAGAATCAGAGATTTCACATATGGTCCGAGAAATTTCCTGATAGAAACAAACAATTAGCGATACGAAATCTCTGATTGAGTTACTTCAATATTTGGATCAACATACTTGATGTACGGTGCAACAAAGTCAATATCATCACACTTAGGACCTAGTTTAATTTTGGAGTATTTTAATTCTTTGTCAATATAGGCATATAGACCAGGAATGACACTATTAGAACTATCGCTAGTAAAAATTTCATTCTCCTTACCTTCATAAGATTTAATAATCCGATACTCATTTTCATAGCTATAATCTGTCTTTTTAAATAAATAGCGAATATCATCTATTAAATTCAAAGCTGAAGAAAAGTATTTTTGTCTTTCATCACCATCATCCTTTTTAATTTCGCCAAATGCTGATTTTATTTCAGCTATTTCTTTCTCTAAAGAATCTTCTTTAGCATCGTAACAAACCTTATAAATTCCAATCCCATTATTTATATCATCAATTAATTCTTTAATATAATCTGAATGATATGTTAAATTAATTCCCGTCGCATCATCCCCATATTGTTTCCACATAGGAAGACTATCTTCAAGATTTTTATCCTCTCCAGCTTGTGACATTGATGCAAAATAGAATGATGATGTTTCATAATCAGTCTCAGGCAATTCTTTTTTCTCAATTCCTATGAGATCAAGAAATGTATATCCTTCATTTGGATCATTCATCTGTCTCGCATTACTTAGTCGTAATCTAGGGTAAATATTTTTCTTATCCTTCGTATACACTAAATTCTTTAAAGTTTTTAGAGATGTATAGTGAATAAAATTGTCATAATCTTCAATATCAAATCGCAATTTCTCCCTTATGCAGTTCACATTATCTATAATACATTTTAGATTCTTATCAATACAAGAATCTAAATCAGATTCTAATTGGGGATAGATATTACTCTTCAACAACGAAGACAAAAATTTATATACCTTAAAATCTGTGTCTTTAAAGGTTTTATTTTTATATTTATCAACTAAATTATTTAATAAAGCATAGGAATAAATGGTTGCTCTTACTGAGTCGAAAATATTATTCTCAATTTTTTCTAGCTCTTCTCGATGTTTGACAATAGAATTAAAGAAATAATCAGTAAAAGGATAATTTCCAACATTCAGACATTCATCAAGTCCCTTTAGTTTCTTTTCTAGTTTCAATATATCCTTACTATTTGTAACCCCATCATTTCTTAATAGAGCTTTTTTTACACCCTCGTTTTCTTTTATGTCATCAGGTAAGTCTATAACTGTTAAATCTCGAAACACTTTCAAAAAGTTCTCATAGCATCCCGTTCCGAGTCTATATAAATGCTGATAAAAAGAAATATCCTGAGCTAATGAACAATAGTTACAATTTATACCTTCAAAATTATGAGAATCATCGTAATTATAAAAAATTTCATTGCTCATATCACTAAGTATCTGAGTAGAAATCTTCTTTATTCCAAATTCATCAATTTGCACCTCTATTGATGGGTTGTAAATTCTATAATTTCCTAAAAGAGTTTCATTCAAATATTGATCGTAGTAGCATACTGTAAAAGTTAAATAATAGCCATAATCATTCCAATTATCTTGATAAAATACAAAACAATTTGGACGTTTCTGATTTTTTACTGAATTTTTATAATAAGTTTCATTATCCCAAGCAAAATTAATCATAGTTTATATTCCTTTCTATTCTCACACCTTCTCCGCCAGTTCTTCCCATTCTAGCATAGCTTCTTCTTGGGCAGCGGTCAGTTGGTCGATTTGCTGCTGGCTTTCCATGAGTTCGGCGGCGTCATTGGTTGCCTGCATGGCTTTCTGAAGCTGACTGATCTGACTGTCCAAATCCTCGATTTGCGCTTCCAATTGCTCTAGGCGGCGGGCCAGCCGGCGCTGTTCTTTCTGGTTTTCCTTTTGAAGCTGATAGTCATTGGCAGGTGCTGGCTTGTCAGGACTGGCTTGCTCCGTCTCCTCACGCAAGGCTTCCTGCTCTGCCTTTTTCTCCAGATAGTAGTCATAATCACCAAGATAAAGGGTGGAGCCTGTCTCAGAGAGCTCGATGATCTGGGTGGCCACGCGATTGATAAAGTAACGGTCGTGGCTGACAAAGAGCAGGGTGCCGTCAAAGTCAATCAGGGCATTTTCCAGAACTTCCTTGCTGTCAATATCTAGGTGGTTGGTCGGCTCATCTAGGATGAGGAAGTTGTTGTTTTCCATAGACAGCTTGGCTAGAAGCAGCCGCGCCCGCTCTCCACCCGATAGCATGCCGACAGACTTCTTGACATCGTCTCCCGAGAAGAGGAAAGCGCCTAAGCGATTGCGAATCTCGACCTCTGGTGTCAGCTTGAAGTCATTCCATAGCTCATCGAGAACCGTATTGCTAGCAGTCAGTTTGCTCTGGGTCTGGTCATAGTAGCCCACTTCCACATTAGCTCCCAGCTGCTCCTTGCCTCTGATGAAGGGCACTTGCCCGATTAGTGATTTAATCAAGGTCGTCTTTCCAATCCCATTTGGTCCGACGATAGCTACCGCATTAAACTTGCGAATGTCAAGGTTAATTGGCTCCGACAGGACTTCCTCGCCATAGCCAATAGCTGCATCCTCCAAAGTCAGGACGACATTTCCAGAAACCTTATCGGATTTGAAGGTCATAGTAGCCGAGCGGCTGCCGGTCTCCGGTCTGTCCAAACGCTCCATCTTTTCCAGCTGCTTACGACGGGACTGAGCCCGCTTGGTTGTGGAAGCCCGAACCAGATTGCGATTGACAAAGTCCTCCAGCGCAGCGATTTCTTTCTGCTGCTTTTCATAGTTCTTGGCTTCAGTGGCCAGCTTCTGCTCCTTTTGGACCACGAAGCTAGAGTAATTGCCCACATAGCGATCCAAGGAATGCTTGGTCAAGTCCAGCGTGATAGTCGCAACCTTGTCTAGAAAATAGCGGTCGTGGCTGACGATAATCAGGGCACCGCTGTAGTTGACTAAGTAAGTCTCCAGCCAGGCAATGGTCTCGATATCCAAGTGGTTGGTCGGCTCGTCCAGTACCAACAACTCTGGCTTTTCCAAAAGCATCTTGGCCAGAGCCAGACGGGTATTCTGCCCGCCCGAAAGCTCAGAAATCTTCATCTGCCACATGGACTGGTCAAACTTAAAACCATTCAAAATCGCTCGAATATCGGCCTCGTAGGTAAAACCACCTTTCTGGCGAAAGTCCTCTGACAGCTGGTCATACTGAGTCATGAGTGCAGTCAGGGCTTCCCCCGACAATTCTCCCATTTGCAGCTCCATCTGCCGCAAGCGCTTCTCTTGCTGGCGCAGACTATCAAAGACCAGCAGCATCTCGTCGTAGATAGTATTCTCCGACTCAAAGCGGCTGTCCTGAGCCAGATAGGACAGGGACAGGTCTCGTTTTTTATTGATCTGACCAGAAGTAGGCTCTTCCTCGCCCACTAAAATCTTGAGCAGGGTTGACTTCCCGGCTCCATTTTTACCGACTAGGGCAATCCGATCGCCCTCATCCACCTGCAGGTTAATATTGTCAAAAAGAAGCTCCCCTGCAAAAGAGCGCTCAATCTTGCTTGCTTGTAAAATAATCATAAGACCATTATAGCAGATTTCCAGAAGCACAGCTATCAGAATTCAAGAGAAAGAGAACTCAGCTCCCCAAAAGAAAAAAGACAGCCATACCAGACTGTCTTACATAAAACTATTGAGAATAGATTGATTCTGCAAAATCAGATAAATTCCCAGCAGAATCAAAACCGCAAAGACAACAAATTTAATCATTCCCTTAATCAGACGAATAACCAGAAGGATAATCATGGACCCGACTAGCCACATAAAGGCGGAATTGTGAAAAAATCCCTGAACTGCCTCAATATTCTGGCCGAAGAAGACCTGAATGGGCGCCGGAACATGATTTTCCCAAGCCGCTGTCACTCCTAGCTGGTTGGCAATCTCATTGCCGCTTTTCCATAGCCAGACAAAGATTCCTGAGTTAAAAACAAAGAGAAAAACTTGCTCTGGAAAGTGTCGAATCAAGTAAAAAATAGATTTTAACATAGGCTTACGATTGATACAAGTCTTTTACAGCCTGGATATCTGTCGGCTGGATACTGTAAAATGAGCCTGCTGACTGCATCACTGATTCCTCCTCATTATGGTCTAATCCGATAGCATGGCCCAATTCGTGCGCTGCTGTATTGACAATCCGCTCATGAGAATAAGCATAGCGACTGTCTAGCAGGTAGTAACTATTAAGGCGAACCGTGACATGGGTAAACCGCTTGGTTAAGAGATTGGTCTGCGACTCAGCTTCACCAGCTGCACTGACGTTGCCATCGTTCATCTCCGTTGCAACAATATCCGCCTTGTCTTTGTCGTTGATGATTTGAAAGGTGAAGGCACCTGTTTGATTCCAAGAATCAATAGCCTCCTTATAGGCTGAACGGAAGGTTTCATTATTTGTATCGATATAAATCGTGGCGCTTGGCTGATCCCAACGAGCCCCTGTTGTTGCATGCTCATCTGTCAGCTGATCTGTTTGCGTCTCCTCACTGCTATGAAGGCCCGTGGAAATGCCTTGGTGATTTAAAAATTGATCCACTCTGCCAACAGCTGTCTGAACAGCCTGCGTCAGTCCCTCTGTACCCGGTTTTGTTGAAGTGGTAAAATAGAAAATTCCGACAATAACCATAAAGCTCAGGACAAAGGACCAGGCAAGTCCCCATACCACACGTCCAATCAGACGCATGAGGAAACGGATGCATTTAAAAATAAGTCCCATCGCAACCTCCTTTACTAGATTGTAAGAGAACGTTGATTTTACCACCGCTTTCTTAAAAAAGACTGAAAAATTCGCCTTCTTTCTATTCTATTAGAATAAAAGAAAATGACTACAAATCTGCAACCATTTCTTTTCATACTGTTGAATACTCTTTGCAAATCCATTTTTGAGTATAAAATTAAGAACCCGTCTCCTGACTGACCCTGCCACTATTATAGTCCAGGCGAATCCCTTTTTGCACATTCGGAATAAAGACATTAAATTCCAAACTACCATCGCTAGATTTGGCCTCTAAATGTGACCCAACCGGTACTAAATCAGTCTCCGTGGCATAAATCAAGGTTACCCGGTAGCGCACTCGCTTGTTCTTATCAAGGGCCTTACGGATCTTTGTCTCATAGTAATTCTGCCCTGTCGAATCCGCTTCATTGGCTTGGTTAGACCAAGCTGTCTGCACAGCAATATTGGCAGGATTGCTAGTAGAAGCATCAAAGCCCTTCAAACCACCAATCAGCGAATAGGCCAAGAGATGTCCTCTGTCCACAGCATGATTGTACTCACCAGGGAGGTTCTTGAGTTGATGCCAGCCTGCCGGTACCCATGAAGTGTTGGCATTTCCAGTTTCTTCCCGTTTTTTGTACTGGCGGGTAGACTTGGATAAAAAGGCATTCGCCACTGTCGGAAGTGGTTGCCCTTGTACAAGCTTGGTCTTATTGTCAGCGTAGGGTTTGCTAGAAATCCCCGCATCCAAGTCTGTCCTATTCCCATTCACAATAAAGGCACCAGCTCCATTCCATTCAATGCTGCCTTTGAGCTGAGCTCGGACAGCATCCGTCAGAACGCTCTCAGCCAATTCCTGGCTAGGGGTGCCCTGATCTTGGACTTGCCCAACTCTGATTTCTGAATTTGGATTTTGAAGTGGCTGCTGACCTTCCTGTCCCCAGAAATAGCCAGCCAGAGCTAAAATCAAGGCTAGAGTCAGCCCAGCCCAGCCTTGCAGGCTCTTAGAATTCCTTTTCTGACTAGTCTTTCTTTTCATCTTCTTTCTTTCAACTTAGCAAACTGGATTCATTTCAGCTAGTCTTTTCGACTAGGAGCTAGTTTCCAGTAAACTTCCCGATTAATTCTTGCCAGGTTTCTGGTGAAAAAACTGATCCCTTACCGTTTCCGATAATGTTATAGCCAATCATCAGAGACACGAAAAAGAGAATCACTGCTACCAGGAGAACCAACAGAACAAGGCCAATTTGCCGACCTAAATATTTTAGATTTTCACTCATCGTCTTCTTCCTTTACACGCTTCACTTTGGCTCCCAAGGCTGCCAATTTCTCATGGAATTTATAGTAGCCTCGGTCTAAGTGTACCAGCTTGCTGACCTTAGTCTCGCCTTCAGCAATCAAGCCCATCAGAATCAAAGTCGCACTGGCCCGAAGGTCAGTTGACATGACTTCAGCTCCCTGCAAGCTGCCGCCGCCCCAGATACGAGCTGTATCACGCATGATATCAGAGTGCAGCCCCATCCGACGCATTTCCTCCAGATGCTGGAAGCGGTTCTCAAAGACAGTCTCAATCATCGTAGACTCGCCCTTGGCCATAGCCATGAGCGCCGTAAACTGAGCCTGCATGTCGGTAGGGAAGCCCGGATAAGGAAGGGTCTTGACCGCAACCGGTCTGAGCTTCGAAACATCGGAACGAATCCGAATCCCTTCATCTTCCTCTGTCACTTCCACTCCCATTTCCTGCATTTTGGAAAGCAGGGGACGGTTGTGCTCCCAAATGGCATCCTCAATCAGCAAGTCACCGCTGGTCATAGCTGCAGCAACCATAAAAGTTCCTGCTTCGATACGGTCTTGAACCACATTATGCTTGGCCCCGCGTAGCTGATCCACTCCGACAATAGTCAGAGTCTCTGTACCCGCTCCTCTGACCTTGGCTCCCATTTCATTTAAAAAGAGGGCTAGGTCAACGATTTCAGGCTCCCGAGCAGCATTTTCAATCACTGTGGTGCCTTGAGCCAGCGTTGCAGCCATCATGATGTTTTGCGTTGCTCCCACACTAGGAAAGTCCATGTAAATATGAGCACCTTTAAGCCGCTCTGCTTTGGCTTCGATATAACCTGCTGTCTGGGTAATCTGAGCTCCCATAGCTTCTAAGCCCTTCAGGTGCAAGTCAATAGGCCGACTGCCAATCGTACAGCCACCTGGCATAGAAACTTTAGCATGCCCATTGCGAGCCAGGACTGGACCCAAAACAACGATAGACGCCCGCATTTTGCTGACGTATTTATATGGCGCCTCCTCTGACAGAGGTTGAGTGGCGTCCACAACAACTGTATTTTCCTCCTGATTAAAATCCACCTGAGTGTTTAAACCGCGGACCACATTGTTCATGGTAAAGACATCAGACAAGACCGGAACATTTTTCAAAACAGACTGGCCCTCACTAGCCAAGACTGTCGCTGCCAAGAGAGGCAGCACCGCATTTTTTGCTCCTTCAATCTTGACCTTTCCGACCAAGCGATTATCTCCACCTTGAATAATAATTTTTTCCATACCGATTCCTTACTCTAAATTTTTAAAATCATCCATACTATCATACCATAAAATCAAAAATATGACCTTATAAAGTACCATTAAAAATCGCCCGGCTCATATCGTAAATACCAATGAAGAAAAGGCTGACTAAATAGCCCAAGGCAATGCTAAACAAGAGAATCAAAAAGCGAATCTTCATCGCATTATCGGCATTGACCTTGAAAAACCTCTCCCACTCAACAACTGTTGACAGCAGATGAAAGGTAAAGAAAATAAAGAGCAAATGACTGCATAATTTAAAAATAACTTCTACCATAACTTTTATTATACCACAAGACTCCAGTCAGGGACGAACTAAATAGTCCCCCTTTTTCTTTGGAAAAGAAAACTGAGACATTTCTGCCTCAGTTTTGCGTATTCAGTTTGTATTCATGAAAGCATCTTACCAGATGACGAATGACTTCCATCAATCTAGACAAAATAGCTTCTTATAATCTTGTTCCGACATTGATCCGGTTGATCGCCCGTTGCAGGGCAATCTTAGCCCGGCGTTCTTGGTCAATCAAATGCTTATCATGTGCTTCTTCAATTTCTTGCTCAGCTCGGAGCTTAGCCCGCTCAGCCCGACTAATGTCGATATCTCGCTCACGCTCAGCTGAGTCCGCCACAATGGTAATGACATTATCTGCAATTTCAATGATTCCGCCATTAACCGCAATCCAATCGATATGCTTGTCATCATCAACCCGACGTACCTTGACCTGATCTACTTCTAAAACAGCGATGGTATTGATGTGGCGGGGTAAAATCCCCAGCTCACCATCAATGGTCTTTACGGAAACAAATGCAGCATGGTGATCATAAATAAGACCATCCGGTGTCACGATTTGTACTGTCATTTGAGCCATCATTCACCTCTTAGAATCCCATTTTCTCAGCCTTGGCCAATACATCCTCGATGGACCCTACACCACGGAAGGCATCTTCCGGCAGCTTATCGTGCTTACCTTCAAGGATTTCCTTGAAGCCACGAACCGTTTCAGCTACTGGTACATAAGAACCTGGCTGGCCAGTAAACTGCTCTGCCACATTGAAATTTTGTGACAGGAAGAACTGGATCCGACGCGCACGTGCAACCAGAGTCTTCTCATCGTCAGACAACTCATCCATACCAAGGATAGCAATGATATCCTGCAATTCATGATAACGTTGCAGAACCCGCTTAACCTCTGCAGCTACTGCATAGTGCTCTTCTCCGACAATCTCTGGTGAAAGGGCACGAGAGCTGGAAGCCAATGGATCCACGGCTGGATAAATCCCCAGCTGAACCAATTTCCGTTCTAGGTTGGTCGTAGAGTCCAAGTGAGCAAAAGCTGTCGCTGGCGCAGGGTCAGTATAGTCATCCGCTGGCACATAGATAGCCTGAATGGAAGTAACGGAACCTTTCTTGGTTGAGGTAATCCGTTCTTGTAACTGTCCCATTTCTGTCGCAAGTGTTGGTTGGTAACCAACGGCTGACGGCATGCGGCCCAAAAGGGCAGACACTTCCGAACCAGCCTGCGTAAAGCGGAAGATGTTGTCAATAAAGAGCAGCACGTCCTGACCTTCCACATCACGGAAATATTCCGCGATAGTCAGTCCGGTAAGAGCAACCCGCATCCGAGCTCCTGGCGGTTCATTCATCTGACCGAAGACCATAGCGGTCTTTTCGATAACGCCAGACTCTTTCATTTCCCAGTAGAGGTCATTCCCCTCACGTGTTCGTTCACCAACACCCGTAAAGACAGAAATCCCACCGTGCTCTTGAGCGATATTGTGAATCAATTCCTGAATCAGGACTGTCTTCCCAACTCCGGCACCGCCAAAGAGTCCAACCTTCCCACCTTTCAAATAAGGAGCTAGAAGGTCGATAACCTTGATCCCTGTTTCCAGGATTTCTGATGAAGTCGATAGTTCATCAAAGGTCGGTGCCTTCTTATGAATCGGCTGGCGCTCTGCATCCTCTGCAAAAGGCGCATCCAAGTCAATAGTGTCTCCTAGGACATTGAACACCCGGCCCAGAGTTTCCTTGCCGACCGGCACAGAAATCGGACGACCAGTATCCAAGACCTCCAAACCACGCGTCAAACCATCGGTCGACTCCATGGCAATGGTCCGCACCACACCGTCACCAAGCTCAAGAGCTACTTCAAGGACGATTTTTGATTTTTTCTCATCATTTTTATAGACTACAAGTGCATTATTTATCTCAGGTAGTTTGTCTCCGGCAGCAAACGCAACGTCTACGACCGGCCCGATAACCTGAGCAATTTTGCCTGAGCTCATGTTTTTTCCCTCGTTTAATTTCTAATTCATTTGTGGCCTTATTCTAGGGCACTTGCACCCGCCACGATTTCAGTAATTTCCTGCGTAATGGCTGCCTGCCGAGCGCGGTTGTACTGAATAGTCAAATCACTGATGACCTTTTTAGCATTGTCTGTCGCTGTCTGCATAGCAGTCATACCGGCAGCATTTTCAGCCGTCTTGGCATCAATAATGGCACCGTAAATCATGCTCTCTGCAAACTGGGGCAGCAGTTGGTCCAAGATAGAATCCCGACTGGACTCCAGTTCCAGATTCAGCGTATAATCTTCATCAGCTTCATTAGGGTCCAAGTCAATGATTGGCAGCATCTGCTCCACCCGCATCTGACTGGTCAGACTGTTGACATGGTGGTTATAGCAGACATAGAGCTCATCAAAGAGCTCATTCTGATACATCTCAATGGTCTTGCTAATGATTTTACGGACCTCATCAAAGCTAGGCTGGTCGGCTAGACCACGCAGCTCATAAACGGGCTGAATCCCCCGAGCTCGGAAGAAATCAGCACCAACACTTCCGATACAGATGACTTCAAAGTCCTCTCCTGTCGGATGGTACTCAGCTTTCAGCTCCATCAAAGCCTTGAGAATGGTCGCATTATAGCCACCTACCAGCCCGCGGTCAGAAGTAATGACGATATAGGCTGATTTCTTGACTGGCCGACTGATTAACATCGAATGATGACGGGCATTTTCTGCCTCGTGGCCATGCAGCATATCCGTAACTAGCTTACGCACTTTCTGGGCATAGACCTGAAAGTTCTTAGCTGCTTCCTCAGACTTTCCCAGCTTAGCAGCAGAAACCATCTGCATGGCATTGGTGATTTGACTGGTGTTTTTCGTGGATGCAATTTTATTTTTAATATCATTTAATGAAACTGCCATCTGACACCTCTATTCTTATTTGAAGCTAGACTGGTCAATAAACTCAGTAATGGCAGCATCCAAGACTTCCTCACTTGGAAGGTCTTTCGTTGTTCGAATGGTTTCATAAATGCTTTCTTGATGTGCATCAAAGTAGGCAAATAATTCTGACTCAAAGCGCAAAATATCATCTACTGGCACACTGTCTAGGAAACCATGGGTCAAAGCATAGAGAATCACCACCTGCTTTTCAACCGGCAGCGGCTCATGAATTGGCTGTTTCAAGACTTCTACAGTCCTGCGGCCACGATTGAGCTTGGCCTGCGTTGCCGCATCCAAATCACTACCAAACTTAGTAAAGGCCTCAAGCTCCCGATAAGAAGCCAGGTCGATACGCAGGGTTCCAGCTACTTTCTTCATAGCTTTGATTTGGGCAGAGCCCCCAACCCGTGATACAGAAGAACCTGCATCAATGGCTGGACGTACCCCAGCATTGAACAGGCTGTCGCTGAGGAAAATTTGTCCATCAGTGATTGAAATCACATTGGTCGCGATATAGGCTGAAATGTCTCCCGCCTGCGTTTCAATAAATGGCAGAGCTGTAATCGAACCACCGCCCAGCTCATCAGAAACCTTGGCTGAACGTTCCAAGAGACGGCTATGCAGGTAGAAAACATCTCCAGGAAAGGCCTCACGACCTGGCGGACGGCGGAGCAAGAGGGACAGTTCACGATAGGCCACCGCCTGCTTGGACAAGTCATCATAGACAATCAAAACATGCTTACCATTATACATGAACTCTTCTGCCATCGCTACACCAGCATAAGGCGCTAGGAAAAGCAAAGGCGACGGCTGTGAAGCAGAGGCTGTCACGACAATCGTATAGTCCAAAGCACCATACTGACGGAGCGTTTCTACCTGCGTACGGACTGTAGATTCTTTCTGACCAATCGCCACATAGATACAAATCATATCCTGACCTTTCTGGTTCAGGATGGCATCAATGGCAATGGTCGTCTTCCCAGTCTGACGGTCCCCGATAATCAGCTCCCGCTGGCCGCGGCCAATTGGAACCAAGGCATCAATAGCCTTGAGACCTGTCTGCAAAGGCTCAGATACTGACTTACGCTGCATGACACCCGGAGCTGGTGTTTCAACCGGACGTGTCTTGTCCGTGACAATGTCACCCAGTCCATCAACAGGACGACCCAGCGGATCAACAACCCGCCCAATCAAGGACTCGCCCACAGGAACTTCCATGATTTTGCCAGTCCGGCGAATGGTATCTCCCTCACGAATGTCTGTAAAGTCTCCCAAGATGATAATCCCAACATCGGTCGACTCTAGATTTTGCGCCATACCATAAGAGCCATTTTCAAAGATTAAGAGCTCTCCGCTCATAGCCTTATCCAGTCCATGAGCGCGCGCGATTCCATCACCAATATAAGTGACGACCCCTGTTTCTGTGACGTCAAAATTTGGCTGGAAATTTTCAATTTGTTGCTTAATTAAAGCGCTGATTTCTTGTGCGTTAATCGCCAAAATTCACACCACTTTCTATTTCAATTTTTCTTTTACGACTTGCAATTGACGTTTTATGCTTGCATCAATTGTTTTGTTATTGGCAGAGATGACAAAGCCGCCAATCAAGCTGCTGTCCAATTCTTCCTTGAGCGAGCGGACTTTTAGGCCCATCTTCTGCTCAATAATCGGTCGAATCTTCTCCTTCTGACTGGCTGTCAAAGGCTGAACAGAGCGCAGCGTCACCTCAAACTCATTGCTGATCTTTTCAAGCTGGTGCTGACTCTCCAGCACGATCTCATAAAAGAGGTCCTCGCGATGATTGAGAATGACAATTTCAATCAGATTATCAAGCAGCTGGGAGCCTGAGTTTTGAAAGAGCCGCAGACTCTTTTCTTTCTCGTGGTCACTAATACCGATATGTGACAAAAAGTCAGCAAGGCCGGTCTCCGCGAAAACAGCCTTAATCTGACTCAGTTTTTCAAAAACATCTTCTTGCTGACCTTTTTCAAAGACCGTCTGAACAAAAGGCAAAGCATATTTCTCAATGATTGCATATTGCTTCTTATCCATCAGGCATCTCCTAACTGTTTGATATAGCGGTCAATGAGCTCGCTTTGAGCTTCCTTATCCAGCTCCTGGCTCAGAATCTTACTGGCCAGAGTCACAGTCAAATCAGCTACTTCTCCTTTGATGCTGCTCATAGCCTCTGCCTTGTTTTGGGCAATTTCCTGATTGGCTTTAGCCTTCAAGCGCCCTGCTTCTTCTGCTGCATTAGCTAGGATTCCAGCCTTATTCTTCTCAGCTGTCTCCTTAGCAGTCTCAACGATAGAAACTGCTTCGACCCGACTGCCTGCCAGAGCTTCCTCACGCTTTTGCGCCAAGTCTTCAGCTTTCTTACGGGCCGCTTCCGCACCGTCAATATCGTCTGAAATCTTTTGAGCACGCTGATCTAAAATCCCGATAATATTGCCCCAGGCAAACTTCTTAATGAGAAATACTAAAAGAAGAAAGGAGCCGGCAATCAAGATAAAGTTGCCAATAATTTCACCTACGGTTATATTCATTTTATCTATCCTTTCTTTTTATTCTACCTCACCATTAATCTTTTTACCAAGATACATAGATGTTAGCATGGTAAAAACATAGGCTTGGATACAGGAAATAAAGATGGAAAAACCAGTCCAAACCATGTTCATAATAAAGGCAATCGGATACCAATACGCTGCTTGATGTGCCCAAGTCAAGAGCAAACCAGCCAATACTTCACCTGCAAAAATATTCCCATAAATCCGCAAGGCTAGCGAAGCAAAATTGGTAAATTCTTCCAAGATATTCATGGGTGTCATGATACCTGGAGTCACAAAACCTTTTAGATATCCTTTTATACCTTGACGACGGACTCCTTCGACATGACAGAATACCGTCACCAAAAGAGAGAAGCCTAGGTCAAAAGCGAGATTGGCTGTCGGCGATGTCCAGAGATTGAAACCATTAGTTGTCTGAACCTTAGCCATTAATCCCAAGTTATTCGCCACAGCTACGAAAAGAAAGAGGGAGAATAGAAAAAGCGAGTAATTCTTCATATAATGCTCGCCAACGTTTCCCTTGGTAAAATCAATGACAAAATCATAGATATATTCCAAAGCATTCTGCTTTCTTGACGGCTTAATCGTCATCTTTCGACTTGCCCAATAAACAAGTCCAAAAGTTACAAACACCGTCAGCAGAGTCATGGCCAGCAGGGTCAAATCAAAGGTCACAGGACCGACATTGATAGTTGGATTGATACTTTCTTCCAACAGATGACACCCCCTTTTCTAAAGAGAATTCTTTCTTATTTGATAACAAAGGACATAGCCAGCGTTACAAAGAAAGTACCTTCAACAAAGGCTACTCCCAAGATTAGGAGGCTTCGCAATTGACCGATAATTTCTGGCTGACGAGCTGCTGCCTTAAATAGATTACTCATAATCAAACCTTCAGCAATTGATACGCCCAAGCAGGCCAAACAAAGTCCTAAATATGTTAAATTCATGATGACTTCTCCTTTATATTTTAAAATTTACTTCCTTAGTTTACTCCTAAAATATCGAATAGTCAATCTTTTGCCACCATTGTAAGCGTTTTTTATTTCTTTCTTTTGATTTATACATTTTCCTGTCAAAACAATTGAATTATTATTGATATACAAACTATTCTGCTATATAAATAAGAAGAAAGTGATTAAAATTTCACTTATTTCATATGTTTTTTAAAGAAAAAAGAGCAAAATGATTATTTGCTCTTGATTTTTCTATAGTTATGGATGGCTGACAATCAGCTGCATATCTCCAGACAAGGTCCATTCTGTGACATCGCTTGGCAGGATGAAATGCTCCCCTTTTTCGAGCGGGTAAACAGCTCCATCAACTTCTAGCTCACCGATACCTTCCAAGACACTGACCAAGCTATAATCTGCTGTCTTTTTAAAATTGACTGAACCGGCAATATCCCACTTGTAAACAGCAAAGAAGTCATTGGCCACCAAAAGAGTAGAAGTCAAACTATCTGCCTGAATGGTAACAGGACGGTTATTGGCTGGCTCACCGATAGTCAGAACGTCAATCGACTGCTCCAAATGCAGCTCACGAAGATTGCCAGCATCGTCCTTGCGATCAAAGTCATAAACACGATAGGTTGTGTCACTGGACTGCTGAGTTTCCAAAATCAGAATCCCTGAGCCAATGGCATGCATGGTGCCACTTGGTACATAGAAGAAATCGCCAGCCTTAACTGGGATTTTAGTCAGGAGATGGTTCCAGTCCTTGCTCTCAATCTGCTGGCGCAGCTCTTCCTTACTCTTGGCATTATGACCATAAATAATCTCTGCTCCTTCGTCTGCAGCAATGACATACCAGCATTCAGTCTTACCAAGCTCCCCTTCGTGCTCCAGTCCATAGGCATCATCAGGATGGACCTGAACACTGAGCCAGTCATTGGCATCTAAAATCTTCGTCAAAAGCGGAAAGACAGGTTCTGGACGATTGCCAAAAAGCTCCCGGTGTTCGGCATAGAGCGCATCTAACTTCTGACCGGCAAAGCGTCCGTTCTTGACGATTGACACACCATTAGGATGAGCCGAAATAGCCCAGTACTCCCCTACATGGTCGCTGGGAATCTCATAGCCAAAGACATCGCGCAGCTTGGTGCCGCCCCAAATCTTCTCCTGCATCACAGACTGTAGAAATAATGGTTCTGACATAGTAGACTCCTTAAATATTTTTTACATCCAGCAAGGAATAGCCCTTGGTGTCGAAACGGTTGTTGCTGCTTCTATTATAATATAGCTGGAGGTTCTTTGTCTACTCTCTGCCGAAAACAGGTCCTTTATAATAAAAAGAGTAAAGCTCCCCAACAAATGCCGCAAAGATAACCGACCAGCACATCCTTTGGATAGTGCACTCCGCCAATCACGCGCACTAGGGCCAGCCCTGCCGAAAGCAAGAGGCAGATTAGCCCCGGCAACCAGAAAAAGTAAAGTAGGCACATGGAAATCACTGTCGCCGAAAAGACGTGGCGGCTGGGCATGGACTTGCCTGAAGTATCCTTGGCCAACAAGGGCTGAATTGGCCATTTCTCGTAAGGGCGTGCTTGATTCAGCCATTTGCGAATAGCTGACAAGAGACCAAATCCGATAGCTGGTAAGAAGAAAAAAGTAAGCAACCCTTTCCAGCCTTCTGTCAGAAAGGCGCTGAGCAGAACGAGACCATAAACGATAGGTATGAACAAGGTCATTCCCCTATTGAAGTAAACCAGCCCTTTCAGCCACTGAGGGCGACTGCGAAAGGGAGCCGTTAATTGTTGATAAAAAATTGTGTAATCTTTCATGCATGCTTACCCTGCTTTTCTAAAAGTTGGACTCTCATACTTTCTCTACTATAGCATATTTCTAGACAAGATGGTAGATAGATAGCAAAAGAGACTGAGACCCAAGCCCCAATCTCTTATTGTCCATGTTTTCTGAAGAGTATTATTTCTCCAAGTTCCAGATTTCCTTGGCATATTGCTCAATGGTATCATCTGAAGTGAACTTGTCAGATGTCGCGATGTTGATCAAACTCATGCGGGCCCATTTTTCTTTGTCACGATAGAGAGTATCAATCTTCTCTTGAGCTTCTACATAGGCATGGAAGTCTTCCAAGAGGAAGTATTCATCATTGTGGGTGATGAGGGCTTCGTAGATTTCTGAGCCTTCTTCACGGACGTTTGGAATAGTGCCGTTGACAAAGGTATCGACTACTCGACGAATGTCTGGATTGCTCTCATAGACACCGCGTGAGTAGTAATCATGGAGGGCATAGTGCTCGTAAACTTGGTCCTTGTCCATCCCGAAGATGACAATGTTGTCGTCACCAACCTCGTCCTTGATTTCGATATTGGCTCCGTCCAGAGTAGCCAAGGTAATGGCACCTGTCATCATGAACTTCATGTTGGAAGTACCAGAAGCTTCCTTGGAAGCCAGAGAAATCTGCTCTGATACATCCGCAGCTGGAATGATGAGCTCAGCCAGGCTGACGCGGTAGTTTTCCAAGAAGACAACCTTGAGTTTTCCTTGCAGGCTTTCATCCTTGTTGACCAGATTGGCCACTTCATTGATCAGCTTAATGACCGACTTGGCAAAGTGGTAGCCTGGAGCAGCCTTGGCACCGAAGATAAAGACGCGCGGCACCATATCCTTATCAGGATTGTCCTTGAGGTCCCAGTAAAGCTTGATGATATGCAGCAGGTTGAGGAGCTGACGCTTGTAGGCGTGGAGGCGTTTCACCTGCACATCAAAGATGGCTTCTGTAGAAACTTCTACTCCTGTTGATTCCTTGATGAAGTCAGCTAGACGAGCCTTGGCTTCTTGCTTCACCCGATAGAAATTGCCCAGCACTTGCTTGTCATCTTTGAATTCCAAAAGCTTACGCAGCTCATGGATATCACTTCTCCAACCCTGACCAATCAGCTTATCAATCTCAGCCGATAAAGGCTCATCCGCAATTTGCAGCCAGCGGCGCTGGATAATCCCGTTGGTCTTGTTATTAAACTTCTCTGGGTAAATGCTGTAGAAATCACGCAAGGTGTCTTCTTTGAGCAGTTCGGTGTGGAGTTTGGCAACACCATTGATTGAATGACCGCCAATGATCGCCAAGTGGGCCATGTGGATTTGATTATCTTTGACAATCCGAGTATTTTCAATGACCTGCGGATCAAGGCCACGTCCAGCCATTTCAGCTACATAGCGATTGTCAATTTCTAGAATAATCTGATAAACCCGCGGCAAGACATTCTTAAAGAGCTCTGCATCCCATTTTTCCAAGGCTTCAGACAGAATGGTATGGTTGGTGTAGCTCATGGTTTTAACTGTAGCATTCCAAGCATCTGCCCATTCCAAATCATATTCATCCATCAAGAGACGCATAAATTCAGCCGGTGCGACAGCTGGGTGGGTATCGTTGATATGGACTGAGACCTTCTCATGAATATCCTTGAGCGGACGACCTTGCTTGAGGTAGGATTTGATAATGGTCTGCAGACCTGAACTGGTCATGAAGTATTCCTGGATCAAGCGCAGCTCTTTTCCTTCGTAGCTAGAGTCGTCTGGATAGAGAATAGCAGTGATATCTTGCACCCGGCGACGAGCTTCAATGGTCGGGTAGTCCAGTTCATGCTCCTCTGGAATTTCAACATCCCAAAGCCGGAGATTGTTGACATTGTCATTGCCAAAGCCAATCTGCGGCACATCGTAAGGAACGGCCCGCAAGATTTTGGAATTCTCATAAAGAGGCACAATCCGGCCCTTTTCATTGGCGTGGAGGGAAACATTTCCGAAGATTTTAACATCAACAATATCATGGTCCTTGCGCGTCTCCCAGACATTGCCCAGACTGCCAAACCAAGCATCAGGAATTTCTACCTGATAGCCATCTACGATGCGTTGCTTAAAGAGTCCATAGCGATAGCGAATCCCATTTCCAAATCCTGGATAGCCAGTGGTTGCAAGCGAGTCCATGAAGGCAGCCGCCAAGCGGCCCAGACCGCCATTTCCCAAGGCCATGTCATACTCAGCATTCTTAACATCCTCAAAGTCAACGCCCAACTCGGCAAAGCCTTCCTTAACCGTATCGAGGATACCTAAGTTGAGCAGATTGGTTTCCAGCATGCGTCCTGGTAAGAACTCGATAGAAAAGTAATAAGCTGTCTTTTGCTGCTGCTCAATCAACTGATTGCGACGCTCCAGCCACAGGGGCGTGATATACTTACGGACAGTGCTAGCCAAAGCCTGAAAAAGCTCCACTGAAGTCGCATCAGCAACCTTAATCAGCTGTCTTTCATGTAGAATATCCTTAAAATCTCGAATAAAACTTTCTTTTGTCAGTTCCATGGTGGGTGGTTATCTCCCTTTCTTAATAGCGGGAAACAGTTTTTAAACGCAGGAATACTTTTTTTCAATCAAGATGAGAAGTACTCGCTTCAGCCACAAGCTAAAAACAGAGCTCCAAAACAGTATGATAATATATAAAAATGTAATTCTCACGGAAATCCTCCCTTGTCCCATGGACAAGAGAGGATTTGTTTACACTGATTCCGAAGTAAATGTTATAGAAGTGATTGATATAAATCACTGTAAGCCTGGCTGGCTGTATCCCAAGAGAAGTCTCTCTCCATGGCTTGCTCTTGCAGAGATTTCCAAGCTTCCTTGTCATCCACATAGAGCTTGAGGGCCTCCTTGAAGGTCCAAGTCAGCCAGTAGCCAGAAAAGTTATTGAAGCTAAAGCCAGTTCCCTGTCCTGTATAGGCATTGTAAGGCTCCACGGTATCACGCAAACCGCCCACTTCGTGCACCAAAGGCAAGGTTCCGTAGCGCATAGCCATCATTTGTGACAGTCCACAAGGCTCGAAGCGGCTTGGCATGAGGAAAATATCGCTGGCAGCGTAAATCTCCTGAGCCAAGGTTACATCAAAGAGAATGTTAGCTGAAAGCTTTTCAGGATAAGCATGGGCAAACCAAGCGAAAGCCTGCTCAAAAGCTGGATCGCCTGTTCCCAAGAGGATAATCTGCACATCTTCCTGGAGGAGATTATGCAGCTCTTCCACTACCAAGTCAAAGCCTTTCTGACGGGTCAGACGGGAAACAATCCCAACTACCGGCACATCGTCACGCACAGGCAGACCAACCCGTTCTTGCAAAGCCCGCTTGTTTTCTAGTTTACCAGATAAGTCAGATTTGTCAAAGTGATGGGCTAATAGCGGATCCGTTTCTGGATTATAGATATCTGTATCTATACCGTTGACAATTCCGACCAACTTACCGGACTCCATCCGCAGGATTTGATCCAAATTACAACCAAATTCTGGTGTACGTATTTCGCCTGCATAGCTTGGTGATACAGTCGTCACTCGATCCGCATAGAGAATACCAGCCTTCATCCAATTGAGACAGTCATTCCAACGTAGGGTGCCATCTGCATAGCGCTCATAGCCCACTCCAAACAGTTCCCAAAGCATGCTGTCAGGAAATTGACCTTGGAACTCCAGATTATGGATGGTCAAGACAGTCTTGATATTCTGATATGCTTGAATCCAATGGTATTTTTCTTTAACCAAGAAAGGAATCATAGCTGTATGATAATCGTGAACATGCAGAACATCTGGAATAAAATCAATCCGCTCCATCAGCTCTACGGCTGCTAACTGGAAGTAAGCAAAGCGCTCACCATCATCAAAATCCCCGTAAACATGACCGCGGAAGAAATAATGCTGATTGTCAATAAAATAGAAGGACACACCATTCAAGACCAGTCGCTTGACCCCAACGTATTGGCGACGCCAGCCAACGCTGACTTCAAAATAGAAAAGGTCTTCCACTTGGTCGCCAAATTTGGCATGGGTCATGTCATAGTAAGGCAGAATAACACCAACTTCATGGCCAGCCTTGACCAGTGATTTGGGGAGAGCGCCGATAACGTCTCCCAAACCACCTGTCTTAGAAAATGGGGCTCCTTCTGCTGCTGCAAATAAAATCTTCATCGAATTATGTCCTCTGTAACTTTTTGGCTCTTCTTGACTACGATTGGGTCTTCTGCAGTTCCGCGAATCACCACTCCTTCGCCAATTTCAACACCCTTGTCCACAATCGCGTACTCGACAGTTGCATTTTCTCCAACTTTCACTCGAGGGAAGAGAACACTGGATTTAACACTGCTTCCAGTCTTAATCTTGGTATTCCGTGAAATCACAGAATCGATGACCTCACCTTCCACAATGCTTCCTGACGCAAACTGGGAGCGAGATACTTTTGAAGACTCAGCATAGTAAGTTGGCTCTTCATTCTTAACCTTGGTGTAAATCTTTTGGTTCGGACTGAAGAGAGAGTAGAATTTCTTACTTTCAAGCATATCGATATTGGATCTGTAGTAGGTCTCTACAGAATAGATATTCGCCAGATAGCCTGTATATTCGTAGGCAAATGCCCCTTCCTGAGTTGCTAAATCACGCAAGACATAGCGCAGTTTTTGCGGATGCTCTTTCTTAGCTTCTTCTTCCAGTTTTTCAATCAGCCATGGAGTATCTACCACAAAGATGTCTGTGGACATATTGAAGAGCTCAGCATCTTCTCGGCCATCAAAGAGTTTATGCCCTCTAACATGGTCCGTTTCGTCAATATCTAGGACAGCATTCACATCCGAAATATTTTCCTTATGCAATTTCTTATAGACAACTGTAATAGGCTGCTCTGTTGTATTGTGCAAGTGGAAAACTTGATTGAGGTCAATATTAACCAGGATATCGCAGTTAAGTGCAACCGTTTGGTTGGAACCGGAACGTTTCAGGTAGGTCAAAAGCTGATCATAGTATTCCTCACCGACTGTAGAACTTTCTACACGGGTATTGTAGATTCCCAAGTAATAGTGGCTGAGCAAGGTAGACAGACCCCACTCACGACCAGAACGAATATGGTCAAAAACAGAGCTGATATTGTCCTGCTGGAAGATACCAAAGACACTGCGGATACCAGCATTGGCAAGACTTGAAAGCGGGAAGTCAATCAAGCGGTATTTCCCACCGAATGGCAAGCTGGCTACTGGACGATGATTTGTCAGAGTTGACATATCATGGAAGCCGACTGTGTTTCCTAAAATTGCTGAGTATTTATCAATCTTCATCTTTTGGTACCCCCACTTTCTCGTTGTATCCGACAACATATACTTCCTCTGTACCATCAATCTCTACACCATCAGAGATGATAGCACCTTCGCCGATAATGGCCCGCTTGATCTTAGCATCTTTGCCAATTACAGCTCCACTCATAATGACAGAGTCTTCAATGACTGCGCCCTTTTTGACTTGAGCACCAGTAGAAAGAATAGAGTGTTTTACTGTACCGTCAACGAAACAGCCATCAACGACCAGCGAATCTTCTACATGGGAATTTTCACTGATGAAGTTTGGCGGAGAAATCAAGTTGCGAGAATAAATCTTCCAGCGACGATTGCGGCTATCCAGAGCATTTTCTGGGCTGATGTATTCCATGTTGGCTTCCCAGAGAGACTCTACTGTACCAACGTCTTTCCAATAGCCTGCAAAGTCATAAGCATAAACGCTTTCGCCAGATTCAAGATAGTTAGGGATAACATTCTTACCAAAGTCAGACATATCTACATTGCTCTTTTCAGCAGCTACCAGCATATTGCGCAGACGCTGCCAGTCAAAGATGTAAATCCCCATAGAAGCCTTGGTTGACTTAGGATGTTCTGGTTTTTCTTCAAATTCAACAATCCGATTATTAGCATCTGTATTCATGATACCAAAACGGCTGGCTTCTTTGAGAGGCACATCCAAAACAGCTACTGTCAAGCTGGCATTGTTGTCCTTGTGAGATTGAAGCATGTCATCGTAGTCCATCTTATAGATATGGTCCCCAGACAAAATCAGGACATATTCAGGATTAATGCTGTCGATATAGTCGATATTTTGATAAATCGCATGGCTAGTACCTTCAAACCAGCGATTTCCTTCGCTCGCAGAATAAGGCTGAAGAATGGACACGCCTGAGTTAATACCATCAAGCCCCCAGCTAGAACCATTTCCGATGTGACTGTTCAGAGCTAATGGCTGGTATTGAGTAATGACACCGACATTGTGAATACCGGAGTTGGCACAGTTAGACAAGGCGAAGTCAATAATACGATAGCGGCCGCCAAACTGTACCGCAGGTTTTGCGATACTCTGTGTGAGCTTTCCAAGACGAGTTCCTTGCCCGCCGGCAAGAATCAAAGCTAGCATTTCATTCTTCATAGACTATTACTCCTTTGTGGAATCTTTTTTAACATTTTTACGAGCAATCCGACGCTTGATCTTCCAGATGCTGGCTCCAAGAGCTGGCAGTGTAAAGGTCAAGGTCTGTGGATAATCTTTCCAAAGTCCTTCTTGAGACTGAACTGTTTCGTTATGTTCCTTCCAAACACCTCCCCATTCTTCTAATTCAGTGTTCCATACTTCTTCATAAATGGCTTCCACTGGAACACCAATGGTAAAGTTCTTCCGCTCTACCGGCGCCATATTAAATACACAAACTAACATATCTCCTTTTTCCGTCTTACGGATGAAGGAGAGGACACTTTGATCGGTATTATCCGCATCAATGATTTCGATACCATCATAGCTCAGATCAATTTCCCAAAGCGGACGATTGTCTTTATAAAAGGCATTGAGTGCAGCAGTGAAGCCCTGCATCTTCTTGTTCATCTGATCGTCCAGATTCGACCATTCTAGTTGCTCTTCCGACTTCCATTCTAAGAACTGACCAAATTCTGAACCCATAAAGAGCAATTTCTTGCCCGGATGGCAAATCTGATAGGTCAGCAAGTTGCGGAGACCTGCAAATTGATTGTAACGGTCACCCCACATCTTGTGCATGAGACTCTTCTTACCGTGAACCACTTCGTCGTGCGAGAATGGCAGGAGGAAGTTTTCAGAGAAAGCGTACATAAAGCTAAAGGTCACCAGATTAAAATCGTACTTACGATAAATCGGATCTTCTTCGTAGAAACGAAGGATATCATTCATCCAGCCCATATTCCACTTGTAGTCAAATCCAAGACCACCCAGCTCTCTCATACCAGTAATCTTGGTCTCTGAGGAACTTTCCTCTGCAATCATCATGACATCAGGATGGGCTAGCTTGATAACCGTATTGAGGCGTTGCAGGAAGTAATAGCCTTCATAATTGCGATTGCCGCCATCTTTATTTGGCTGCCATGGACCACTGTCATAGTCCAGATAGAGCATATTGCTGACAGCATCAACCCGAATCCCATCCAGATGGTAAAAATCAATCCAGAATTTAATGCTGGAAATCAAGAAAGACTGAACTTGATTTTTACCCAAATCAAAGTTGAGAGCACCCCAGCCATAGTTATGAGCCCGATCGTGATCCTGATACTCGAAAGTCGGTGTCCCGTCATAGTAGGCCAGAGCATCATCATTAATAGTAAAGTGACCTGGTACCCAGTCCACAATGACACCAATATTGTTCAAGTGACATTCTTCGACGAAGTCTTGAAATTCCTCAGGTGTGCCATAGGTATGCTCAAAGGCAAAGTAGCCCATGAGCTGATAGCCCCAGCTAAGTCCCAGCGGATGAGCCATAAGCGGCATGAATTCCACATGCGTGTAGTTCATCTCCACCAGATACGGAATCAAGTCTTCTTTTAACTGGGCAAAGCTATAAGGACTGCCGTCTTCATTGCGTTTCCACGAGCCGGCATGCACTTCATAGATATTGACCGGCCGAGAGAAGAAGCCCCAGCGCTTCCGGCGTGCCAGCCAAAGACCGTCTTTCCACTTCTTCTCAGGAATAGTGCGAATAACTGCTCCAGTACCCGGACGCTCTTCCAGATAGATAGCCAGCGGATCAATTTTTAAAATTTCCTGACCACTGCTACGCTTGATATTGTACTTGTAAATATCTCCTTCCTTAGGCAGCTCCGTGAAGACTTCCCAAACGCCCGCTTCATTTCGGACCATAGGAATCTGCTCTTCATACCAATTGGTGAAATCTCCAATCAAATGGACACTCTGAGCATTAGGCGCCCAAACGCGGAAAGAGTAGCCAGACTTGCCGTCCACTTCATCCTGATGCGCCCCTAGATAATGCTGCAAATGAAAGTTTTCACCTGTTGTAAAGGTTCTTAATGCTTCGTTCTTATCCATGCAATCACCTTTCTATTTGTAAGCGTTTTCTATAATACTATTCTACATTATTTTTATCTCTTTTTCAAGTAAATTTCAAATATCCTTACGGAAAATCACTAAAACCGAACATTAGCTAAAATTAGTAATAAATCAGAGAGAAAACACTGCATTTTGTGCCTCTAAGTATGTTTTTATTCCTTTTTCGCTAAATATAGGAGCTATCCAAAACAAGAAAAAGATGAAAATTTTCATAAAGATATAGACCAATATGTAAATTTACATTTTAAAATAATAAGCAATTAAACATATAAATGCTTGATTCTTTTCAAATGGTTCGATAATCTTGTTAAATTTACAAGTTCATCAATGTAAGAAAAAAGGCCGCACAAAGCCGCCTTTCTCATTATTTCACATCAAACACGATGGATTTCACTTGTGTCATCGCTTCGATACTGTAACGAATCCCTTGCACTCCGGCTCCAGATCCCTTAACTCCAAGGAATGGGAAGTTATCTGGACCACGCTGGGTCTTATTATTGATGTGTACAGTACCCACTTCCAGTTTTTCAGCAATTTCAAATGCTTTCGGGAAATCATTTGTAAAGACTGAAGATTGAAGACCAAATTCTGACTGGTTGCAGATCTGGATAGCCTCTTCAACGGAAGTCACACGAATAATCGGAAGAACAGGACCAAATGGCTCTTCCCAAGCTAATTTCATATCCAGTGTCACATGGTCAAACAAGGCAGGCCAGATGAGATTTGCTTCACGTTTGATTTCTGTCAAGGCTGACGCTCCCTTTTCTTGAGCATCTTCAATCAAGCTCCAGATGAAATCTGCTGATGCATTATCAATGACTGGTGTGATATCCGCATTATCAAAGGGATCACCAACCGTCAGTTTCTCTACCTCTGCCTTAATCAGCGCCGCTAATTTATCTGCTACGCTCTCCATGACAATGACACGTTTAATAGCCGTACAGCGCTGGCCGGAATAACTGTATGCCCCGCCAACAATCTGCTTAGCTGCATGCTCCAAGTCAGCATCTTCCAGCACGACTGCAGCATCCTTACCACCCAATTCTAACATAATTGGACGCATACCAGCCAACTTACCGATGCGCTCTCCGATTGGGGTGGAGCCAGTAAAGTTAATGTAGTTTACTTCCTTATGCTCAATGATGTAGTCTCCGATTTCTGAACCACGTCCTGTGATGGTATTGAAAACACCAGCAGGCAGACCAGCCTCAGCAAAAGCCTGAGCCAAGAGCAGACCAGAGATTGAACCTTGAGTAGGTGGCTTAAACATCACGACATTTCCGCCGATAAGGGCAGGAGCAATCTTAGAACCAGACAGGTTGACTGGGTAGTTAAATGGCGCAATGGCTAGTACAACTCCTACAGGCTCACGACGAACCACAGCCAATTTCTTCTTGCTGGCAGCTTCAAAGCCGCCACCTTCCATAACCTGACCGTGAATACGAATCCCTTCTTCAGCCGCATAGCGAATCAAGTCTGCTGTCCGGACTACCTCTCCGACTGCCGCTTTGATACCCTTGGCAACTTCTTTTGCAAGAATTTCGCCAATCTTCTCCTGATCGCGCTCCAAAATATCCGCAACCTTATGCAAATAAGCTGCACGTTCAACTGCTGAAAGAGCTCGCCAAGCTGGCAAAGCCGCACGAGCGCTCGCCATCGCATAGTCGACCTCTGCCTGAGTCATGGCAGGCACAGTTCCTAAAATCTCATTGTTGATAGGAGATGAGATGGTAATTTCATTTTCAGAAACTTTCCACTCTCCATTTATATAGTTTTTATATTGTGTCACTTGTCCCCTCCAAAATGTTATTAAATATTATTTTACCAAATTTTCTGAAAATTTCAACCAAAAGTTATAAATTTAAAGAATTTTTTCACAATTAAGATAGATTATCTAATTTTGTTCATATTAGATCTGCTTATTTTCTGTTTTCTTTGATTTCAACTTTCTGCACAATCTTCACTATGCCTTTGAAGAAAACTAAAAAAGACCAGGAAAATCTCCCTGATCTTAATTTTCAGATTAATCGAAGTCCAGATATTCTTTTTCAAGCTCAAGAACTTCTTCCATCGTTGCACATTCAGTCAGTGCACGCTGAGCCAGTTCTTCCATCTTCTTCGTATCCAGCTTCTTCATGAGGCTACGAGTCCGAAGAACTGAAGTCGCACTCATAGAGAATTCATCCAAGCCCATACCTACGAGCAATGGCACCGCTGTTTGATCACCAGCCATTTCTCCACACATACCTGCCCATTTGCCTTCAGCATGAGCTGCTTTGATAACATTGTTAATCAAGCGAAGGATAGATGGATTGTATGGTTGATAGAGGTAAGAGACTTGCTCATTCATCCGGTCAGCCGCCATAGTGTACTGGATCAAGTCGTTGGTACCGATAGAGAAGAAGTCTACTTCCTTAGCAAATTGATCCGCCAACATAGCTGCTGCTGGGATTTCAATCATAATACCCACTTGGATATTGTCTGCTACTGCAACGCCTTCAGCTTGCAGCTTAGCTTTCTCTTCGTCATAAACCGCTTTAGCTTTGCGGAATTCTGTTAGAAGGGCTACCATTGGGAACATGATGCGCAATTGTCCATGTACAGAAGCACGCAAGAGAGCGCGGATTTGTGTACGGAACATAGCATCGCCAGTTTCAGAGATAGAGATACGCAAAGCACGGAAACCAAGGAATGGGTTCATTTCATGCGGCATATCAAAGTAAGGAAGTTCCTTATCTCCACCGATATCCATCGTACGAACAACAACTGGTTTTCCATTCATGCCTTCAAGCACAGCCTTGTATGCTTCATACTGCTCATCTTCTGTCGGGAAGTCTTGAGAATCCATATAAAGGAACTCAGTCCGGTAAAGACCAACCGCTTCTGCACCGTTAGCATTGACACCTTCAACGTCTTTTGGCGTACCGATATTGGCTGCCAATTCGAAGTGCTTGCCATCTGCAGTCACAGTCTGAGCATCTTTAAGCAATTCCCATTCAGCTTTTTGCTTAGCATAAGCCTCACCAGCTGCTTTAAATGCTGCGATTTGCTCTTCAGTTGGGTTGATAATCACTTCACCAGTGATACCGTTAGCTGCAATCACATCGCCGTCTTTTACAAGCTCAGTAATGTTATTAGTTCCCAATACTGCTGCGATTTCAAGCGTACGTGCCATGATAGCAGAGTGGCTTGTCCGGCCGCCGATATTGGTTACAAAAGCTTTAACAAATTTCTTATCCAGCTGTGCTGTATCAGAAGGAGTCAAGTCATGAGCAATCACAACTGATTCTTCATTGATAGACGCTGGGTTTGGCAATTTCTTACCCAAAAGGTTAGCAAGAACACGCTTCGTCACGTCGCGGATATCTGCCGCACGTTCCTGCATATATGGATTGTCGTCCATGTTTTCAAAGAGAGTGATAAACATGTCCGTTACTTCTTTCAGACCAGCTTCTGCATTGGTCTTTTTCGCACGGATTGTTTCTTTGATTTGCCCAACCATTTCAGGGTCAGCAAGTACCATTAAGTGAGCGTCAAACACCTGAGCGGCTTCCTCACCAAGGCTATCTACTGCTTTCTCACGGATAACAGAAAGCTCGTTCTGTGAAGCTTCAAGAGCTGCATCCAAACGAGCCTCTTCTGCATTCGTATCTTCGACTGAAACAGTCTCAAATGATAAATCCGGTTGAACTAATAGATATGCCTTAGCAACGGCAACACCGTCAGATGCTGCAATTCCTTTAAGCATTTCTGTCATATTAAGCCAATCCTTCTTTTTCCATTGTTTCAGAGATTGCAGCGATAGCATCGTCTGCATCTGCACCTTCAGCTGAGATCTTAACATCAGCTCCTTGGCCAACACCGAGACTCATAACACCCATGATAGATTTCAAGTTTACTGATTTACCTTTGTATTCAAGCGTAATGTCTGAAGCGAATTTGCTAGCAGTTTGAACCAACAAAGTTGCTGGACGTGCGTGAATACCTGTTTCTGCTACAATGTGGAAATCTTTAGAAGCCATAGTTAGACTCTCCTTTTAAATAATTCTTTTTGAGTTATTGTGATAACCCTTACAAGTTGATATTATATCACCTTTTGAAATCTTTTTCAAGAATTTTATAGCCCGCTTACAAAATATTTCTTAGGAAATGAAAACTCTTCTTATTATATTGAAGGTGGAATTTCCAAGCAAAAGCCCCTATCTTTCAGCTTTTATTCAAACATTTCTTCCAGCAAGTTTTCAATCATAAATTTCTTATTTTTATATTCTTAATTTCCATAAATTAAGAATATAAACTCCTCCCTCCACTCCTGCTAGTGATTCCCTAAATTCTGTAACACAAGATATTGGATTTTGGTTTTGGGGAGGAAAAGCTACTAGTCATTTTTCTAACATTTTAAGACTTGTTTAAGCATTGCCGCAACAGCATTTTGCTCCTTTTCTGCAATTTTTCACTTCTTTTCACCGCTTATACAAACACTATATATTGTATTGTAATCTATCCTATAACAAAATATCACACAATATTTAGTTCAAAACTATTGACATTCTATTTTCTTTTAGATATACTAGTTTCGTATTATTTAAAAGAAAAAACGAAAGTTTAGAGGAATTTTTAATGGTAACTATTTACTCAAAAAACAACTGCGTTCAGTGCAAAATGACCAAGCGCTTCTTAGATACTAATCATGTAGAATACCGCGAAATCAACTTGGACGAACAGCCAGAATTCATTGACCATGTCAAAGATCTTGGTTTCAACGCTGCTCCTGTGATTCAGACAGCAACTGAGGCATTTTCTGGTTTCCAACCTGGTAAATTGAAAAAACTGTCTTAATGTAGTTTATTTTGAGGGCAGCGCGCCTTGATTGGGAGATAAACTAAAAGACAGATTATCAGGGCAAACTGCAGCTCCTATGCTCATAGGGGCCGTTTCTTTTGTAAGGCGGATATTTTTCCGCTAGCTAATTATCTTATTTATATAGAAAAGGAAAAACATGGGACTCAAACATTTAGAGGATGTGACATACTTCCGACTCAACAACGAAATCAACCGTCCAGTTAATGGTCAGATTATGCTTCATAAAGACCAAGAAGCCTTAAAAGCTTTTTTTAAAGAAAACGTTGAGCCAAACACCAAGCAATTTTCTTCTATCACAGAAAAAATTAAATATTTAATAGAAGAAAACTATTTGGAGAAGGAATTTATTGAACTTTATTCTCCTGAATACATCGAGGAGCTGACTGCTTTTATCCATGCTCAAGATTTCAAGTTTAAATCTTTCATGGCTGCTTATAAGTTCTACAACCAGTATGCCCTGAAGACAAATGATGGCGAATACTATCTGGAAAGCATGGAGGATCGGGTACTCTTCAACGCCCTCTACTTTGCCAACGGAGATGAAGCCATTGCCAAGGATATTGCCAATGAAATTATCCACCAGCGCTACCAACCAGCTACACCAAGCTTCCTCAACGCTGGTCGGGCTCGTCGCGGTGAATTGGTTTCTTGCTTCCTCATCCAAGTAACAGATGATATGAACTCAATCGGTCGCTCCATCAACTCTGCCCTGCAATTGTCTCGTATCGGAGGCGGGGTTGGTATTTCCCTCAGCAATCTGCGGGAAGCTGGAGCTCCTATCAAGGGTTATGAAGGAGCTGCGTCTGGCGTTGTGCCTGTTATGAAACTCTTCGAGGACAGTTTCTCTTACTCTAACCAGCTGGGCCAACGTCAGGGAGCTGGAGTTGTTTACCTCAATGTCTTCCACCCAGATATCATCTCTTTCCTTTCTACTAAGAAAGAAAATGCCGACGAAAAAGTTCGGGTTAAAACCCTCTCACTCGGTGTTGTCATTCCGGATAAGTTCTACGAATTAGCGCGCAAGAATGAAGAAATGTACCTCTTCAGCCCATACTCTGTTGAACGCGAGTATGGAGTGCCATTTGCCTACCTTGACATCACTGAAAAATACGATGAATTGGTCGCTAATCCAAATATCACTAAGACCAAGATCAAGGCCCGTGATTTGGAAACAGAAATTTCCAAACTCCAACAAGAATCTGGCTATCCTTATGTCGTAAACATTGATACGGCCAACCGTTCAAATCCAATTGACGGTAAAATCGTCATGAGTAACCTTTGCTCTGAAATCCTGCAAGTACAAGAGCCTAGCCTTTTGAATGATGCGCAAGAGTATCTTCACCTAGGAACAGATGTATCATGTAACTTAGGCTCTACCAACGTTGTCAACATGATGACTTCGCCTGACTTCGGAAAATCCATCCGAACTATGACACGCGCTTTGACCTTTGTCACAGACAGTTCACACATCACAGCTGTGCCTTCTATCGACAATGGTAACAGTCTGGCGCACACCTTTGGTCTGGGAGCTATGGGACTGCACAGCTACTTGGCACAGCAGCTGATCGATTATGGATCAGCGGAAGCTGTAGAGTTCACCAGCATCTACTTCATGCTTATGAACTACTGGACCTTAGTCGAGTCTAACAATATCGCTCGCGAACGTGGTGTGACCTTCCATAACTTTGAAAAATCTGATTATGCCAACGGTACTTACTTTGACAAATACCTGACGGGTGAATTTGTACCTAAGTCTGATCGTGTCAAAGAACTCTTCGCAGGCATCTTTATCCCGTCTGCAGAGGATTGGGCAGAGTTGTGCGACAAGGTCAAGGCTGATGGCCTCTACCACCAAAACCGCCTGGCCGTTGCACCAAATGGCTCTATCAGCTATATCAATGACGTTTCTGCTTCAATCCATCCAATTACCCAGCGGATCGAAGAACGTCAAGAAAAGAAAATCGGTAAGATCTACTATCCTGCTGCTGGCCTGTCAACTGAGACTATCCCTTACTACACCAGTGCTTATGACATGGACATGCGCAAGGTTATTGATGTCTATGCAGCCGCAACTGAGCATGTGGACCAAGGTCTTTCTCTGACTCTCTTTATGCGCAGCGATATCCCTAAAGGCCTCTACGAATGGAAAAAAGAAAGCAAGCAGACAACCCGCGATCTTTCTATCCTGCGTAACTATGCCTTCAACAAGGGAATCAAGTCCATCTACTACGTCCGCACCTTTACTGATGATGGCGGCGAAGTAGGTGCCAACCAATGTGAAAGCTGTGTCATCTAACAAGAGATTTTAGAAAAAGAAAAGGAAATTCGACCATGTCACAATTTCACCTTCCTCATCATGAACAGGAAGGTGAAATCGTGGAGCATTGGGACAGTATCCAAGAAGTGATAGCTGATACCACATCAGGTCGTACCATCTACTAAAGGAGAAAGAATGCAAACTTACTATAAAGCCATTAACTGGAACGCTATTGAAGATGTCATCGATAAGTCCACCTGGGAAAAACTGACCGAGCAATTCTGGCTGGATACGCGGATTCCCCTATCCAATGACCTGGATGACTGGAGAAAGCTGTCTCACAAGGAAAAAGACCTGGTCGGCAAGGTCTTCGGTGGCCTGACCCTGCTGGATACCCTCCAGTCTGAGTCTGGTGTGGATGCCCTTCGCAAGGATGTCCGCACTGCTCACGAAGAAGCTGTCTTCAACAACATTCAATTTATGGAGTCCGTTCACGCCAAGTCTTACTCTTCTATCTTTTCTACGCTCAATACCAAGTCAGAAATCGATGAAATCTTTGCTTGGACCAACACCAATCCATACCTGCAAAAGAAAGCTGAGATTATCAACGAGATTTACCTGAACGGTACAGCTCTGGAAAAGAAAATAGCCAGCGTTTTCTTGGAAACCTTCCTCTTCTACTCTGGTTTCTTCACTCCGCTCTACTATCTGGGCAATAACAAACTGGCTAACGTTGCTGAAATTATCAAGCTGATTATCCGTGACGAGTCTGTCCATGGAACCTATATCGGCTACAAGTTCCAGCTAGCCTTTAACGAGCTGCCAGAAGACGAGCAAGAAAAACTCAAAGAATGGATGTACGACCTGCTCTACACCCTCTATGAAAATGAAGAAGGCTACACTGAAAGCCTCTATGACACAGTCGGCTGGACTGAAGAGGTCAAGACCTTCCTGCGCTACAATGCCAACAAGGCTCTGATGAATCTAGGGCAAGATCCGCTCTTCCCTGACTCAGCAGACGATGTCAATCCTATCGTCATGAACGGTATCTCAACCGGTACTTCCAACCATGACTTCTTCTCCCAAGTGGGTAACGGCTACCTGCTAGGCGAAGTTGAAGCCATGCAGGATGACGACTATAATTACGGTTTATAAGACAAAGACCCCCTCTTTCCAAAATACGGAAAGAGGGGGTCTTTGACTGACTATTAATCTATTGACTATCATAGATATATTCTTCCAGATGTTCTGCGACTGTAATCTCAACTCCAACATCAGATGTTAGATAAATCACGGTACAGTCATGAGCTGGGACAATAGGAAATAAAAAGGGCTTCATATTTTGATAAATTCTATACATCCGCCTTTGACTCGTTGGATTTTCAAGATAAAGCTTGCTGTCACCACCAGAAAAGTCAGCTGGCAGAAGGGCATAATAAGCTACCAAAGCTCCATTTTCATCCAATACTCTAGTCTTATTTAAATCCTCAGCTATTTTTTTCATCATTAAAGTAGCCATCTTTTCCTCCCTTCATGTTTTTTATCCAAATAAAGGTGGAGCTAGGAACATCATCCCTAACTCCACTTATGCAGTCACTAATTAGATACGCGATAATACGGATGCTGGGAAGCAGTGATAGCATCTTGTCCAACTCGAATCTGTGCTTTAGGATTCTCGTTTCCAGTATCAGGCAAAACAGCTCCTTCTGGAATTACTAAAAAGGTTGCGCTACTGCTACCAGCAGTATAAGCAAGAGTAGATACATAACTACCATCGCTTACTTGACCTTTTAGTAAAGTATAATCGCTGGATTCTTTTCCATTCAGAGTATGAGAAACGACCCCTTGATTATTCAATACTATCGCATCCCCCAAATCATTTTGCCAAGTACCGGCTACAGTCGAAAAATCTCCTGCTGCCAAAGCATTGACATCGATACCCGCTGCTGGAGTGGCTGGGTCTTTCGTGTCAGACTTTGTTTCATTTTTAGGCTGAGCTTCAGAAGATACTGACGCTGCATCAGTTTCATCTGGGCTAGCTGATGGAACAGCTTTCGCTTCAGACTTAGAATCTGATTTAGAAGTTTGAACTGTTTGGCTAGAGCTATTACTTTGAGATGTTTGCTTGTCCTGCTGTTTACTGCAAGCACCAAGCAAGATAATGGAAGAAGTGAGTGCAGTCGCAAGAAACATTAATTTTGCATTTTTCATAAAAGAGGCCTCCTCATGAATTAATACCTTTTTGTAATCTTATTGTAACATTTTGAATTAATAAAATCAATAATCATATTGAAATATTATAAAATTAATTTATTGCTACATAACGACGGCTACCACTATACCCAACATAGCTAATCCACTGATGACCATCTGCAATAAAAGTTTGATCATAAAAGACTGTGCTCCCTTTGTCAAAGTTTGCTAGTTCTGGACTTGATATTTTAGCTTCAGACCGAATAGAAGCATAGCCTTGAAAAACGTAATTCCCTTTTGATGGAATAGATATAGTTGGTAATGCGACTTCCGTAGTAGCTGAGCCGGCACCTACAAGTTTTCCATCATCCTGAACGTAGTACAGGTGGACGTTGTATTTCCCTGTGGAATTTTTATGATCACTTACTTTAATAGTCTGTTTGTAAGTCCCATCTGGTTGCTTGCTAGCAGTGTACCAAACCACGTCATCCTGGTCATTGGCAGCAGACCATGTAGGTACCTTTACTTCTTTTACACCACCAGGATTAGAAACATTAGACACAATAATATCAAAGGTACCTGTCTTTGAAGTATTATTCCGAATAGTAATAGTTCCTGTCGGCCGGATTAATTCCTTATCCAAGGAGACTTCTGTCGTCGTTCCTGTTACACAAATCATTTGGCCATTATTTTGAACATAGTATAAATGCACATTATATTTTCCAGTGGAATATTTATGATCGCTAGCCTTTATTGTCAATTTGTAAGTGCCATCCGATTGTCTTTTAGGAGTATACCAAATAATATCATCTTGATCATTCGCACTAGACCATGTAGGTACTTTTACTTCTTTTACACCACCAGGATTGGAAATGTTAGATATAACAACATCAAAGGTTCCTGTTTTTGAATTATTATTTTGAATAGTAATTTTCCCTTCAGGCTTCTTAATAGAAACGGTAGTCTTCGTTCCCCCAGCTCCAACCATTTCCCCATTATTTTGAACATAATATAGATGGATATTATACTCTCCCGTAGAACCTTTATGTTTATTTGCATTGACAGTTATTTTATATGTTCCATTAGGCTGTTTAGCAGCAGTGTACCAAACAATATCATCTTGTCCATTTTCACTTGACCAAGTTGGTAATTTCACTTCTTTCACACCATACGGGCTAGAGACATCAGATACAATGACATCAAAAGTCCCTGTCTGAGCATTATTGTTTTGGATAGTCAAGGTTCCCTTTAAAGGAGCCTTTGTCTTTGTTACTCCAATGGCAATATATCTACGATTTCCAGCAAAGGAGAGATAGCTAATCCATTGATGGCCATCTGCTTCCAATTTACGATCATATGTAACAGTTTGTCCTGCATCATAATAAGCTAATTCAGGACTAGACATCTTAGGCTCAGCTTTAATGGAGGCTCTTTGAGTGAAATGATACACTCCACTGGCAGGGATTCCTTGATTATCAGAAGGCTGGGAAATCGGTGTGGATGTACCTCCAATGATATCTTTAAAATGTATAAAGCCTGAGATTGAACTTGCAGCAACTACTCTGCGATTATAACTTTTACTCCAAGCATAGTTATATTCTTCAATTTCTACATTATTTCCCAATACATTGGACACCCATGCTACATGTCCGTAACTTCCATCATCAATCCAAGCGACTGAGCCAAGAGCTGGATGATTATCTACCCTATATCCTTCTCTTCTTGCCCGATATCCCCATTCACCGCCATTTCCGTACGCACGAGGAATGTTAAAACCATTAACTGAACTTAATCTATAAGCAGTAAATGAAGTACAATTTTTAACAATAAGTCCCCAATCGTCCGCAGCATAATCAGGGAGATTTTTAAACCTTACTGGATAATCATCGCCTCGAGCGATTGAACCATTCCCTGTAGCCAGTAAAGTCGTATGTCCAGTCCCGTTTGCAACTTTACCAACAGTTGTTTTGAGAGTTGTTTTTTCTTCTTTAGTTGCACGGCGGCGGCTGACATCATTAACAATTGAGGTGGCTGGCTTATCTACATTCGAAGCGGCATAGCCACGTGTTACTAAATGTTTAGGATTAGTAGGATCATCTATAACTGGATTTATTTCAACAGTTTTCTGTTTTTCATTAACTGTTGAAGTTTGATCAGAAACAGGCTCAGTGTTGATTGGAATATCATTTGCATTTGTCGCTTTATTTTCAGTTTCTAGTGGTTCAGGAACTTCAGAAGTTACTCCATTTTCAATACTAACTAAATTGTTATTTACAGCATTTTTTGTTTCCGATTCAATATCAGAACTTACTGTTGCATTTGACTTTTCTGAAACACTCTGATTTGTGTCCACAGCTATGTCAGAAGGTGCTGTAGAAACTACTGAATCAGTACCAGTTGGCGAAATTACTTGATCAGCAGCAACTGTTTGAGTCCCTGCAAATAATAATGTTCCTAGAAGCACTGAAACTGCTCCTAGAGAATATTTACGAATAGAAAAACGTTGAACCTGCTTATTAAAAAATTGATTTTTCATTTTATTTGCTCCCTTTATTAATCTTTGTGCACGACAACATTTAATTTCCTAAAGCCAAAACCAAATCATGGCGAGATAATAAGAAATCCTAAACATGTGATTCTCTCCTTTCCTATTTAACTTTTTCCATGTTTCAATTATAGACTCAATTACAAATAAAAAACAGGACATAGATGTCCTGTTAGCCTTGATGATAGATCTGAAGTTCTTTATTCCACTCCTCAGACATTTTTTTAGATAGAAAAGTATGACCTAACAATTTCGCCAGCGTCAGTCCCTCTTCGTAGTATTGTTGAGCCTTTTTCTCGTCCTTGTGTACGAAAAGCTCATATTCTCCCTCTAACATTCTTATCAGCGGTTTCTTTTGATAATCCTCTGTCAATTCCATGATTATATTAAGTTTATTGAGTGTATCTTTTGTATAAATGAACTCTTTTCGCTCGCACTCAATACCTGGAATTGTCAGTAGAGCATCTCGCATGAGAAAGAGATATTCATTTGGAATATAGTCAACTGACTGCAGTAATCGCCGAGCGATTCTTGTATATAATTCCTTATCAAACTTAGCTGACCGAATCTCCTCTTCATCTCCCACATAGATCTGATAGAGCTGGATGTAGAGTAAATCATTCACGTCATAATGCTTTTTACTTTGCAAATCATCCAAATGCTGGGCAAAGAGAGTCATTCCATACTTCTGGAAATTCTCAGAAGTATAGGTATAAATCTTTGATTGCAAGATATCCATTACATTCTGCTCAGCTTCTGGCAAATCATCGTAATAAACGTCAAAAATTTCATCTATGATATGCTCCAATTCGGACAAGACTTTGGTATTGCCATAAGTGGTCGTCCGAATCAGCTTATACTTCAAGCGCTGGTAATCAGCAGGTAGAGCGGCATCTTCTTTTTTACTTCCTATCAAGGTTGCCAAATCAACCTCTAGACAGGAAGCCAGATATTCTAAAGTAGAGAGAGTCGGCTGGGAAATGCCGGACTCCAAACGCGTTAACTGCCGTATAGAAAGCTTTGACTCATCACCACACAATTGCTCCTTGGTCCAGCCCCTATTTAATCGAAGCTGTTTCAAATGCTGTCCAAATTCTTTTCCTCGCATCGTCAATTCCCCTCCCAAATAAATTAGGAAACCTTTGCTTATGTTATCATGTTATTCTAGATTTATTATAGCATAACTGGAAAGATTTTACTAATAAAATTCTAAAAAGATTACTTCCTTTTCTCAGTGATGAAATCTACCTAACTGTTGCAACAGTTAGGTAGAGCGGAGCTATTGAGACCTTAGGCTCAATAGCTAGTCATGGAACTCTGCAGGAGGTCGCTGACGTCCGCCATCACTTGAGAAAAGTATGTAAATCTAAAAATTAGCATATTACAAATATTAAAGGACCCCAAACTTAAAAGTTTGGAGTCCTTCTACCATATTCTTTTTTGAGTCTAAACACAAAAAAACTAGCAATAAACATTCAAGTGAGATGGCAAGACACGAATCGTTACTGGTAATTGGTCGCCCTCATCTCCGTCAACGTTGACGCTGAGCTCTGCCTTATCATCTACCAACTCAACTGTGATTTCCTTAAAGGTCAGATACTCGATATTATCACTTTCTTCGCCATTGCCAGAAATCAAATCCGGCACAGAAACCAAGGTGTCCAAGAGATTTTTATCCTTAAGATACAAGAGATGGAGCAAGCCGTCATTGACAGTAGCTTCAGGGAGAATGCTCTCGAAACCTCCGATTGAGTTGGTAGAGCCAATCAAGAGTGTGCTGCTCTTTATCGTGCGCTCTTCTCCATCAATCTTCAAGTGAAATTCGTAAAAACTAGTATCCATCAACTGCTTGAAGCCAGAGATAAAGTAGGCAAACTTACCCCACTTGGTCTTGTCTTCAGGATCCACATTGTTAATCGATTCAGGAATCGTTCCAATGGCAACCACATTCATAAAGTACTGGTCATTAATCTTACCGATATCAAGCGGCTTGACTTTGTTGATATCCAGATTCTGAATGGCTTCTTCAGCGTCCAGGGGAATGCCAAGAGCACGCGCCAAGTCATTGACCGTACCAAGTGGAAAGAAGCCAAAAGTCGGACGATAGTCTAGTTCAGCCAGGCCGCTGATTCCTTCATTGACTGTTCCATCGCCACCCATGACAAAGACGCTATCATAACGGTCTTCTGCTGCTTGCTTAGCAAAAGCCGCTGCGTCTCCGCCTTTTTCAGTATGCTTGACCACTACCTCATCGAAACATTCTGCCAGCTTTTCTCTTGCCAAGTCTTCATAGGACTTGGCTTTTTCGCCTCCCGAGCTAGGGTTGACAATTAATAGGACTTTAGACATAAAGAAACCTCTTTTCATTTGATAGCTCATTATACCATCTGGAAAACACTTTCACAAGAATTTGAAACTGCTGGCTTTCGAAAGACCAGAAAAGCAGTTTGGTATTTAAACTCCATTCCACAGAAAAACACTTCTGCCGTTAGACTTTACTGCCTAACTTTAGAAGTGCTGTCTTATATTTAACTTTTTCTACTAAAAGAAGACAATGAGAACAAAGGCAATTAGATTATTGGCCAAATGTAGCCCCATTGAGTAGCGAAGATCCTTCTTAGCTAGATATCCTAAGCCAAAGATAGCTCCCAAGATGAAGTAAACCAGAAACTGGACAAGATTGCCTGGCATGTGCAGAAGAGAGAAAAAGCTGGCAGATACGGTTAAATAGAGCAGGATTTTCGCCAAGCTATTTTGGTCAGGAAAGAGAAACTTAGCCAAAAATCCTCGTGTCAGCAACTCCTCGAGAATAGGAGCAAAGATTACCATGTATAGAAAAGCAAAGGCTGGCTGCTGCTGAATCAATTGCACAGCAGTGTTCTGATTAGCAGAGGATTCAATAGGAACGAGCTGCTGGAAGATGATAAAAGCAAGCAAGAGGGCACTGGGAAGCCAGATAGAGCTTGTCAGCTTGGTATTTTTGATTTCCAGTTTCAAATCTTTCTGGTACCATTTCCACATGGCAAAAGAATAGAGACTTGCAAGTATGACAAAAATCGGCAAAATCAATAGTTGAGAAGTTCCTCCTGTCAGAGAACCTATAGTGAAGAGAACTACAGCCGAAAATATATAGAAATAGGCCAAGAGGACAAGAATATAAAGGCCAAAATTAGTAAAGAAAGTTTTTAATTTCATAGTGATTCCTTATAGATTGATTTATTTAAACATAGCTAGCAGCAGTATTATAGCCATAGGGAGATTGTTCAGGATATGAACCAACATAGAATCTTTTATATTCCCCCGACGAGCATAGGATAAATAAAGAACCAGTCCAAGTGCAAAATAAATTGGGAACTCTGTCAATTGAGTAATATGAGGCAGAGTGAAGACCACAGAAGTCACAATAGCAGGCAAAACTTTTTGATCATTTTTAAAAAAGAAGGCAGTACCAAAACCGCGGAAAATTAATTCCTCCATAATAGGAGCGATAAAAGCAATCGTTGCAACAAAGAGTAAGGCAAAGAAGATATGCTGCGAAGACATCATTCCCCCTAGCCCTTGTATGGCGCTGTCATTACTTGTCTGGGAATTGCCGCTCAGGATGAGATTGAGATAAACACCAACAATAGCAGCCACTCTGGCAAGGAAAAAGAATAGAAAAGCAAAACCGATGTCCTTGCCAGACAGTTTGAATTTCTTCTTTTCTTCAGGCACATGCTTCTGATATCGCCGCCAGAAGACACGAAAAATCAGGAAAACTAAAATCAGATACAAGGCTACCAATAAGATTTCTGCATAAATAGGTAAACTCTTCCCGAGCCTTAAGAATAGCATCGGAGCAACATTTATAAGGAGGCTAAGAGCAATTAAGCCTATCCATTTTACAAGTCCTAAAGCAGTTGATTTGAAGTTGTTCATTTTGTATTCTCCTTTTGATAAATATTGATACCGACTTCCGTATCCTCAACAGCGATATCACCCTTCTGCCGAAGAATAGCGACAGCCAGGAAAAAATCTCCTGCACAGCCGGCTGCATGGAAGCTAGCAAGAACGATATAAGAGGTTGCAGTCAGAATATGCAAGGCATAGATCAAGGTCAGGACTAGGCTAATCAGAAAGAAAGGTGCCAGGATGATGACGAGCATCCTTTTCCGACTGTAACGACTGCCTGGACTGGTCGCATAGGCCATGCCGCTTTTAAAACCAAACTTGACCTTGGTATTTTCATCCCCCAAGACCTTGAAGAAAAAGCCGTGAATCAGCTCATGGATGACCATTAGAACAAGGAGGTAGAGTAAGTCAAAAAAATGAAAAACTTCGCTACCCTTGCCATACATCAGAATAGCAATCCAGGTAAAGAGAGCTAGAAAAGGGAAGATCAGCAGCACAGCCGTTATATTCAGAGCCAGATTGACCTTTTTATTATGGATAAAATCAAGTTCTTTCAGTAGTTTCATAATTTCCGCCTTTCATCGGGAAATAAGCTTATTTGAAATATTTTCTTACCATTGGATAATACATAAGATTGATATAGATATGGATCACCACTAGGACGACAAAACCGGAAACGACATTGAGGGGGGTGAAGACTCCCAGTATCCCTAAAATAACATAGAGGGCTGGCAGAAGTCTCTGATTTACATTGAAGAGAATGAGATAGCACTGTTCATAATTGGCTTGCAGCTCTGACTCATCATAAGAGAGGGCAAATTCTTTTATTTCCTCAGTAGTCGGAAAGGCTGATAGCTTATAGTGCCGCACCTTCTGAACTGTCTTTAAAAAGACAACTTGCAAAATAAAATAAAGAAATGCAATCGCATAATCTATAAGACTCCACTGAAGCGGGCTCTTATGATTAGTAATATTTCCAATAAAAACAACTCCAACTAAAATCGTAAAAAGAACGATAGCACTGCTGATATTAAAGACAATAGTCGCATATTCCAGATTTTTAAAGGTTAGCCGGTACCATTCATAATTCTTATCCTCATCTGCTTCTTTTTCATAGGCTTCATTGTATTTACGAGTCCGATAAATCAAGAAAAAGACCAAGGGATAGAGGATGATAAGGCTGGCCCTACCTAGCTGGCGCAGCAGTTGAACAGAAAAAATAGTCGACCAACTGATGTTTTTTAGCAGACCAGTTTCAGAAAACAAAATAGACAGACCACCTATTAAAGCTCCAGCTAGAAATATAAGGACATTATATAAAACTCTTTTCTGTGTAGATATACGTTTTTGCTCTTTCACGACTTCTTCTCCTTTATTTTTTTACAATAGATGATACAAGAATGCTGAGGCTGAAGGACTGTTTTAGCTCCTGTTGAAATGAATCTTAATTGGTTCTTCATTCTGCTTCCTCCACCAGCCGAAAGACATTCTCAACGTTTTCATTGAAAATATGGGCAATCTTAAGGGCAATCACAATCGACGGGGTATATTCGCCTCTCTCTATAAGGCTGATTGTCTGCCTGGAAACACCGGCCAGCTTAGCCAGTTCTGTCTGGTTGAGACCGTCACGCGCCCTCAACTCCTTGAGTCGATTTCTAAGCTGCATCATAAACTCCTTATTTATTATTCTCCCTTGGATAAAATCATTGTAACAAATTCTTTTCTTTTTGACAAGTATCTTTGTCAAAAAAATAATAATCATTGTCAAAAACGCTATTATCATAGACAAAAAAGAATCCAGCTCAAACTGAATCCTTTTCCTTTATTCATCAATTTCTGAAAATACTTCTTTTAAAACAGCAATACCCTGCTGAATTTCCTCCCTGCTGATAGTCAAAGTCGGCAGGAGACGGATAACATTTTCTCCGGCTGTCAGGATAATCAAGCCCTTCTGACGAGCGGCTTCAACAAGCCTTGACAGACTGGCACTTGTTTCAATCCCAATCATCATGCCCAGGCCTCGAACAGCAGAAATATTTGGATGGTCCTGAAAAGCAAGCTGCAGCTGCTCCAGTAAGATGGCACTCTTAGACCTGACTTCTTCCATAAATCCCGTCTCTTTCATGATATGCAAGGTCTCCAAGGCAGCTGCCATGGCTAATTTATTGCCACCAAAGGTAGAACCGTGACTGCCAGGTCCAAAAGCCGGAGCCAAGCTAGACTTTCCTAATAGAGCGCCAGCAGGCAGGCCATTGGCCAGACCCTTAGCCAGCGTCACAATATCCGGTACAATCCCATAATGCTCAAAGGAATAAAGCTGGCCCGTACGCCCCATACCTGTCTGGACCTCATCAACAATCAGCAAAATCTCCTCTCGTCGGCAAAAATCAGCCAAGTCTTTGACAAAAGCTGCTTCTGCTGGACGAACTCCTGATTCTCCTTGGACCAATTCCAGCATGACAGCTGCCGTATCCTGATTGACCAAGTCTTCTACGCTGGCCAAATCATTGTAAACCGCATAGCTGAAATGGGGAACCCCATCACCAAATCCTTCCTTAATCTTATCCTGTCCTGTTGCGGCCATAGCGCCAAAGGTTCGACCGTGAAAGGATTGCTGAAAAGTGATAATGCCTTGCTTGCCAGTAGCTTTGCGGGCTAGCTTAATAGCTGCTTCATTGGCTTCTGCTCCGCTATTGCAGAAAAAAGCCAAATAATCATAAGAACCAGCCAGTTCCTGAGCCACCTGCTCTTGCAGAGAGCTAAGATAGAGATTGGGACTGTGCCAGATGCGCCCTGCTTGCTGGATCAAAGCCTGCTGGATCTGCGGGTGAAAGCCAAGATTGGTTACACCAATCCCCGATGAAAAGTCCAAATAAGCCTTTCCCTCATTGTCAATCAGATAGGAGCCCTCTGCTTTAACAAACTCAATGGGTGCCCTCTTGTAGTTTTCAAATAAATAAGTCATCGTTATCCCTCTGCTATCAAGGTGCCCGTCAAAAGATTGTCACCAATCAGAACCTGCCCGACACCGGAAAGCACAGTCTGGACAGCACTCTCAATCTTAGGAATCATCCCACCTTTGATGACACCTGTCTGAATCTTCTTGGAAACCTGACTGGTCAGAAGCCGAGGCAGAACTTTTTTGTCTTCTAAAACCCCTTCTATATCTGTCATCAAGATCAGCTTCTCTGCCTGCAAACTACTAGCAACTGCCGCTGCTAGATAGTCTGCATTGATATTTAAGAACTCGCCAGCCGCATTTCCCCCCAGCGAAGCCAGCACTGGGACTATGTCCTCAGCTAGCAGCTGCTCTAGATAAGCAGTTTGAATCACCTTCACCTGACCGACATAACCATAGAGGTCTTTGTCGATAAAATCTGCCGAAACTGTCTTTCCCAAATGTGAAACCAGCTGAAGGCTTTCAATATCTGAGTCGTTCAGTTCTTGTGTCAGCGTTCGGCCGACTTGACCTAGCAAGGCCTGCTCAATGATAGGCAAGTCAGACTTAGCTGTTACCCGCAACCCCTTAATCTTGCGAGTAGGCAGCTGGCGCTCTTTCATGAGTTGGTTTATAACCAGACCGCCCCCATGAACGATCACGATTTTCTTACCAGCTGCTATCCAATCTTGCATCTGCTTGATAAACTTATCAGACAGCTTTTGCGCAGCAACACCGCCAATTTTTATAACAATCACATCTTTCATTGCATTTCTCCTTAGGTTCTATAGAGGGCGTTGATTTTCACATAATCATAGGATAAATCGCAGCCCCAGGCCTGAGCTTCAGTGTCCCCATCGTGCAGGTCAATGGTCAAGGTCAGCAGCTCCCCAGCCATGGCATCACTCGTCTCCTCGGTGTCAAAAGCCACAGGACTAGAAGCCTGCATAACTGGAATCCCCTCAATCCAAATATCAATATTGTCCACTGAGACATCTGCTCTCGCATAGCCGATAGCTGCTAAGATACGACCCCAATTGGGATCTTGACCAAAAATGGCGGTTTTAACCAAGCTAGAGCCAACAACACTCTTGGCAATCATACGGCCACTCTGTCCATCCTTGGCATGCCGAACATTGACTTCAATCAGCTTGGTCGCTCCCTCTCCATCCTTGGCAATTTTCTTAGCCAAGTCAGCCATAAGATAGCGGAGCATCTTAGAAAACTTTTCAAATTCTTCCGTATCTGGCAGAATTTCTTCATTTTGTCGGCAGCCATTAGCCATGACTAATACCATGTCATTGGTCGATGTATCTCCATCCACCGTGATTTGGTTGAAAGTCGTCTCCACATGCTGACTGAGAGCCGCTTGCAAGGTAGCACTGGAAATATTGGCATCACAAGTGATAAAGGCCAGCATAGTCGCCATATTCGGATGAATCATGCCCGAACCCTTGGCTACTCCCGCCATAGTCACCAAGTCTGTGCCAAACTCTTCTGTGACTACACAGGTCTTGGTACAAGTATCCGTCGTCAAGATAGCCTCAGCAAAATCTTCTGCCTTACCACTCACTAGAATCTGTGACAGACCATTTTTAAGAGCATTCATTGGAAGCTGCTCGCCGATGACTCCTGTAGAAGCCAGACCTACCAAGTCGGGCTCAATCTTCAGCTTTTGAGCAGTCAATCGCTGCATCTCATAGGCTGCGTCCAGTCCCTGCTGGCCTGTACAGGAATTGGCAACACCAGAATTAACCACTATTGCCTGCAATTTCTGGCTCTTTTGGATCGATGCTTTGGTCACTAGAAGCGGAGCAGCAATGACCTTATTAGTTGTATAGACTCCAGCCACACTGGCCGGCACTTCTGATACAATCCAGCCAAAATCCAACTTCTTTTTCTTAAAGCCAGCGTGCAAACCGTCAGCCGAAAAGCCTAGCGGACTGGCAATCGTTCCATCAATAGTTTTCATATCTAACCCTTTCTCATCTAGACATAGGACGGTTGACTGAGCAGGCCATCTGTTTCAGGAAAGCCCAACATCAGATTCATATTTTGAACCGCCTGACCAGCAGCCCCCTTGATCAGGTTATCCAGCACAGCCACTACAGTTAAAATGTTTGTTACAGGATTATAGTCAAAACCAATATCTGTATAATTAGTACCGACAACCTGATGCAGATTCGGCAGAGTAGCTTGGATACGGACAAAAGGCTTATCCTGATAGCATTCCTGGTAAATAGCAGCCAACTCTTCTCGAGTCAAAGGTTCTTTTAACTTGCAATAAACTGTCGCCACGATACCACGATTGAGCGGGATGAGGGAAGTTGAAAACTGAATCTGTTGCAATCCCTCATTAAAACGCTGCAACTGCTGCACAATCTCTGGAATATGCTGATGCTGATTCAGCTTGTAAGTCACATAATTGTCATGCACATGAACAAAATGGCTGGATGCAGCTGGATTTTTCCCTGCTCCAGTCAAGCCGCTCTTGGCATCGACAATAATGGAGTCCAGCTCAATAGCCCGAGCCTTCAGCAAGGGAATCAAGGCCAACTCTGTAGCCGTCGCATAGCAGCCGGGATTAGCAATAAATCGCTTCCCTCTGATATCTGTAAACTCAGACAGCCCATAAATAAACGCTTTTTGAACATAGTCTTCAGCCGGCTCTTTCTGATACCATTTTTTATAAATATTCTCTGGCAAACGATGATCACCAGATAGGTCAATGACTGAAAATCCTGCTTCTACAAAGTCTTTTGACAAATCTTTAGCCACTCCACTTGACGTTGCAAAGAAAACAATATCTGCTCGTCGCATTATTTCCTGACTGTCAAAAGCTTCTATTTTCAGGTCGCAAATCCCCTTCAAATGAGGATAAAGCTCTGACACAGGAGCCTCCATATCTTGACTGGCATGAAGGGAAACGACTTCTGCCTGCGGATGTTGCAACAAAATACGGAGGAGTTCCATTCCTGAATAACCAGTTATTCCTACAATCGAAATTCGCATATTTTTAAAACACCTCCGTATAAATATGCGTTTTATTTTACTCGTATATTTTCCCTTTGTCAAGTATTTTCTGTATTTTTATGCAATATTTTTGAAAATATCATTATTTATTCTAAAACAATTCATAATTTCTTGCCGAAAAGCGGCTTATTACCTTCACATATAGAAAAGTAAGAGAGCTGAGAGTACAAAAAAAGATCTGCCCAAAGAGCAGACCTTTTCATCTATCTGTTATCTAATATTATAACTTCTCAGCAACTGCTGCTAGCAGGTCTGGAATAGCTGATTGCTTGCTGCCGCCGGCCATAGCCATGTCTGGCTTACCACCACCTCGACCATCTACAATCGGTGCCAATTCCTTAATCAGATTACCCGCATGGACGTCCTTGGTCTTGCTGGCTGCAAGAACATTGACCTTGTCTCCAATCGCTGCGACCAGTACGAGAACATCTGAATAGTCCTTCTGCTTCCAAGTGTCCGCAAAGGTACGCAGGGCACCTGCATCAGACACAGAGACCTGACTAGCGATAAAGCTATGTCCATTTGCCTCTTGAACATCCTTGAAGACTTCACCAGAGGCCGCTGCTGCTGCTTTTTCCTTGAGTTCTGCATTCTCTTTTTGCAGTTGACGCAGCTGCTCTTGCAGCGCTTCTACCTTGTGAGGCACTTCCTTGATTTGCGGTGCTTTGAGTGTCGCTGCGATAGCCTTGAGCGCCTCTTCTTCCTCACGGTAAGCTTCAAAAGCTTCCTTGCTGGTGACTGCCAAGATACGACGAGTTCCAGAGCCGATCCCCTCTTCTTTGACAATCTTGAAAATACCGATTTCAGAAGTGTTGCCTACGTGGGTTCCTCCGCAAAGCTCAACAGAGTAGTCGCCGATGGTTACGACGCGAACTTCTTTACCATACTTTTCGCCAAAGAGCGCCATGGCACCCATTTCCTTAGCCGTGTCAATATCTGTCTCTACTGTCTCGATGGCAAGAGCTTCCCAAATTTTCTCATTGACTTCTTGCTCGATAGCACGCAGCTCTTCTGCAGTCACTGCTTGGAAATGCGTAAAGTCAAAGCGCAGGAATTCTACTTCGTTCAGAGAACCAGCCTGGGTTGCATGGTTACCAAGAACATTATGCAGGGCTGCATGTAAGAGGTGAGTCGCCGTGTGGTTTTTCATCACACGATGGCGACGGCTGTGGTCAATTTCCAGTTTATAGCTTTGACCCAGAGCCAGAGGAGCCAAAACTTCTACAGTATGCAGTGGCTGACCATTTGGTGCCTTTTGCACATCCGTAACTTGCGCTACCAGATTGCCTGCCACATCAAAGATTTGACCGTGGTCGGCCACCTGACCACCCATTTCTGCGTAGAATGGTGTTTCTGCAAAGATGAGGGCAGCTGTTCCTGTCTCAACAGACTCTACTGATGCATCATCCGCCACGATAGCAAGGAGTTCAGCTGTCAGCTCTTCTTTTTCGTAATTAAAGGCACTTTCTACGGTGATGGCCTGCAAGGTTTCATTTTGCATGCCCATTGAGCCGCCCTTGACGACAGAAGCACGCGCCCGATCCTGCTGCTCTTTCATAGCCGCTTCAAAGCCAGCACGGTCCACAGTCATGCCTGCTTCTTCAGCAATTTCTTCAGTCAACTCCAGTGGGAAACCGTAAGTATCGTAGAGTTTGAAGGCATCTTGACCAGCAATAACAGTTTGTCCCTTAGCTTTCAAATCTGCCACAATTGTTTCTGCAAAGTGTTGACCAGAGTGCAGAGTACGAGCAAAAGATTCTTCCTCACTCTTGATAATCTTTTCGATAAAGTCTTGCTTTTCAAGAACTTCTGGATAGTAGCTTTCCATAATCTTGCCCACAGTTGGAACCAGTTTGTAAAGGAAAGGCTCATTGATCCCCAGCTTTTGACCATGCATTGAAGCACGACGGAGCAGACGACGAAGCACATAGCCACGGCCTTCATTTCCCGGAAGAGCCCCATCCCCAATGGCAAAGGAAAGCGAGCGGATATGGTCTGCGATAACCTTGAAACTCATATTATCGCCATCTTGGTCATAGACCTTGCCAGACAGTTTCTCTACTTCACGAATGATAGGCATGAAGAGGTCGGTCTCGAAGTTGGTCTTAGCCCCTTGGATAACAGCGACCAAACGCTCTAAACCTGCGCCCGTATCAATGTTCTTATGTGGCAATTCCTTGTACTCGCTACGCGGTACAGCAGGGTCAGCGTTGAATTGTGACAAAACGATATTCCAGATTTCGATATAACGGTCGTTTTCAATATCTTCTTCTAAGAGACGGACCCCAATATTTTCTGGATCAAAAGCCTCACCCCGGTCAAAGAAAATCTCTGTATCCGGTCCAGAAGGTCCCGCACCGATTTCCCAGAAATTATCCTCAATCGGAATCAAATGACTGGGCTCAACTCCCATAGCAATCCAGCGGTTGTAAGAGTCCTTGTCATCTGGATAGTAGGTCATGTAGAGCTTGTCTTTGGGGAAAGCAAACCATTCAGGGCTAGTCAAAAGCTCGTAAGCCCACTCGATTGCTTCATCACGGAAATAATCGCCGATAGAGAAGTTGCCCAGCATTTCAAACATAGTATGGTGGCGGGCAGTCTTTCCGACATTTTCAATATCATTGGTCCGAATGGCCTTTTGAGCATTGGTAATCCGAGGATTTTCCGGAATAATAGTTCCATCGAAGTATTTCTTGAGCGTCGCTACACCAGAGTTAATCCAGAGCAAGGTTGGATCGTTGACCGGCACCAAGCTGACAGATGGTTCTACTGCATGACCTTTAGTTGCCCAAAAATCCAGCCACATTTGACGAACCTGAGCACTTGACATTTGTTTCATTTCTTTTTCTCCTTAATTTTTTTCTAAAAATAATTGCATTATGACGACGAACTTTCCAGCATTTCGACATAATCAATAGCGACACAGAGGGAAATCACCAAATCTGAATAAGTCTCATCATAGACATTCACCTGATAAGTAGAGGTTAGATGGAAGAGCTCCTTGGTAATTTCTGCAACGACTTGATTGCCGTCATCCAGCAGACGAAAGTTTAAATCCCAGATATTCCCTTCAACTCGAAGACCCAAATTATCAAATTTATATTTATCACGCAAAAAAGAGAATTTCTTACGGATATAAAAGCTATACCCGCTGCTGAGTTTGATTTCAAACTGGGGCAGGAGGGTTATAAGGGTCTTGGTAATCTGACTGACGATTTGACCCTGACTATCATAGATAGTAAAGGTCTTAGGAATCTGGAAGAAAGAGCCTTCCACTTGGTAATCCACATTTCCGCGATCGTCCTTGATATCAAAGCGTTCGCCGCCTAAGCGAAATTTCTGTTTGACAAGATAGGTTTTCATTACGTTACCTCCACAGTCAACATAAAAGACAAGTTCCTTGTCCGAAGGGCGAAAAACCGCGGTACCACCTTCATTCAATGAACTTGTCATTCTCATTTCATATTCTATTTTTCAAGATGAGTAGCATGATTCTCCGTCTCAGATGGCTCGCAGCACCGCCAATTCTCTGAACTAAGAACTTGAAAAATCAATTCTCACCAGTCTTATTATACTTGCTTATTCTCTTTTCGTCAACCTTATTCTGCGGCTGAGGATGAAGCTTCTGCTGAACTGCTTTCAGCTGCTGAGCTAGACTCAGATGTCTTTGAGCTGCTGGCAGCACTTGATGAAGAAGTTGAAGAGCCTGTCGTTTCAATATACTGAGCAAAGATAGATTGGAAAGCACTGTCCTTAACCTTGATGTTGGCATCTTTCAGCTCTTTAGCCACGACGCTTTGGATGAAGCTAGTATCTTTTTCTTTTTGCGCAATGATAATCTTTTTCAGTTTATCTTTGTAGTCTTTCCAGTTAGAAGATTTCTCTGACTTCTTAACCAGCTTAACAATATAGTAGCTTGCTGAGTACTGTGAATCTGGCACAGTCACAAGGTCTGAAACGCCATTTTCTTCCAAAGCAAAAGCAGCTTTTTTGACAGCATCTGGAACATCAGTAGAGCCAGAGTCAAACTTGATTTCTCCGCCTTTTTCCTTAGTGGCAGCATCGGTAGAGTTTTCCTTAGCGATTTGACTGAAGTCTGCTCCTTCTGCTTTAGCTTTTTCGAGAACTTCCTTACCTTTGTCTTCGCTGTCAACCTTGATGATTTGAGCTGTTACTTCTGGCGTGTAGTTTTCAAAGGCAGCCTTGTAGTTTTCGTCAGTCAGCTCTTTTTCAGCAGCCTTCTTAACGGCATACTCTACCAGCATATTGGTGCGGATTTGCTCCTTGTAGGCATCTTCGGTCAATCCGTTTTGAGCCAAGACTTGGGCAAAAGCTGTACCGTAAGCAGTTTTAGACTTTTCGAAAGCATCCTTAACATCCTTGTCTTTGACGTCTTTGCCATATTTTTCTTCAAAGATGTCTTTGATAGCCATCTGCAGCAAGACCTGCTGAGCTGCACCATTGTTTTTCACTTGATCGTAGAACTCATTGACAGTAATCGTGTTTCCTTTCATGGTCACGATGTCCTTGCCTTCTGAGTTAGAGCATGCTGCTAATACAGCGACTGACAAGAGTGTCACAGCTCCTGCAAATATTTTTTTCTTCATTTTATATTGACTCCTTATTCTTAAAAGTTCATGTTTTCTATTGTAGCACAAATTTGAATTGATATCTTAAATTTTACTAAAAATTTTTGGAAATTAGGAAAAAATCAGAGATGTCATTTTTTTCTAATCATAAGCAGACCATCTCCCAAGGGAAGCAGACTAGAAGTTAAATCTGGATTGTCCAGAGTTGCGTCAAAAAGACTATGCAGTCCTCGGTAAATAGCTCGTTGACCACGCTTAATTTCCTCAAAAGGCTTGGCAACATCGCCGCCTTGGAAGACGTCATCAATAAGAATCAGCCCACCAGGATTGAGGCGCTTGAGGACCTGAGGCAAAAACACCACATACTTAGACTTGGCAGAGTCCATAAAGACAAGGTCGTAAGAATCCTCCAGTGTCTCAAGCAAATCCACCGCATCGCCTTCTAGCAGCGTAATTTGCTGACGGCTGTCATACTTAGCAAAATTAGCCTTGGCTAGCTCAATCATCTCTGGATTGCGGTCAATAGTAGTAATCTGAGCCTGAGGAGCATGTTCTGCCATCAAAAGGGCCGAAAATCCAATAGCCGTCCCGATTTCTAAAATCTTCTCAGGCTGCAGGCTTTCGAGTAGCAGGCGGAAGAAAGCTACTGTCTCATGGGGAATCACAGGTACATTTTCAGCTCTGGCGAAATCCTCCAGCTCCTTGAGTCCACCAGTGACCGGCTGGAGACGCTGTCTCATAAAGTCAACGATTTCTTCTTTGACCACTGGCCGGCGCATATTGGGATTAGAGTTTTGATTATAAGTCTCGACCATCTTATGCCAGTCCCAACTTTTCTACCAAGGCTTCGAATTCATCCAAGCGACGCTCAAAGACAGCAAAAGCAGCGTTTAGGTAGTCTTCTTTTTCCATATCCACACCTGCTTTTTTGATGACATTGAGTGGGTAGTCAGAGTTCCCAGCTTTCAGATAGTCCAGATACTTGTCCTTGTCTTCCTGACTGCCATGGACAATCTTTTCAGCCAAGGCAGAAGCCGCTGAAAATCCTGTCGAATATTGGAAAACATAGTAATCATAGTAGAAATGCGGAATCCGAGCCCACTCGTACTGAATCTGTGGATTATCTTCCTTTTTCAAGCCGTAGTATTTCTCGTTTAAGTCTGCATAGAGTTCATTAAGAAACTCGCTGGTCAAAACTTGCCCTTCTTGGTCAGCCTTGTGGATAGCATGCTCAAACTCAGCAAACTGGGTTTGACGGAAGACCGTTCCTCGGAAGCCATCCAAGAAGTGATTGAGAATAGCAAAGCGCGTAGCATCGTCTTCTACTTCTTCCAAGAGCTTCTCGGTCAGGATATTTTCATTGGTCGTTGAAGCAATCTCAGCTAGGAAGATAGAATAATCCCCGTAAACATAAGGCTGAGTCTCACGAGTATAGCTGGAGTGCATACTGTGGCCTGTCTCATGCACCAAGGTAAAGAGATTGTCCAGTGTGTCCTGCCAATTGAGCAACATAAAGGCATTGGTATCATATGAACCGCCTGAGTATGCTCCAGAGCGCTTGCCTTGATTTTCATGAACATCAATCCAGCGCTCTGAGAAGGCTTTCTTCACTCGGCTCAAATAATCCTCACCCAGAATAGCCAGAACTTCCTTAGACTTAGCCAAGGCTTCCTCATAAGTGAACTTATAGTCTGTCTCTGACAAAGGTGTGTACATATCATACATCTTCAAGTCAGAAATGCCTAAAATCTTTGCTCGCAAAGCGATATAACGTTGCAAAAGAGGCAAATGCTTATTGACAGCTGAAACTAAGCTGTCATAAACACTTTCTGGAATGAAGTCCGCTGACAAAGCCGCTTCACGGGCAGATGAGAACTTGCGGACTTTCGCATTGTAGTTATGGACCTTGACATTGGTCTGCAAAGTCTTAGCATAGGTATGCTGATACTGCTCGTAGACGCTGTAGAGAGCCTCGTAAGCTTCCTTGCGGACCTCTCGGTTCTTAGACTCGACCAGAGTGATATAGTTACCGTGGCTGAGCTGAACTTCATTTCCATCTTCGTCATGCACCATCGGAAAGACGATATCTGCATTATCCAAGATAGCAAAGGTTTCGCCCGCTGCACCAAAAATTTCACCAGCACCAGCCAATAGCTCCTCTTCACGCTGTGTCAGGATGTGAGCCTTCTTTTTCAAAAGCTTGTCAAAATAATGCTGATACTGCTGCAAGGCTGGCTGCTCAGCCAAGAAAGCTTGGTACTGCTCTTCTGTAATCGCCATAAATTCTGGCTCATAGAAAGCAAAGCTTTGACCAAAGTCGCTGTAAAGAGTCATGCCTTTAGCCTGATACTCTTGGTACTTAGCCACACGTGTATCTTGGTCATTCTTCATGTGAGCATAAGAATAAAGCTTTTCAATACGACGCATCAAGTCCAACTGCACTTCAGTCGTTGTTAAGAGACTGTCCGCTGAATCAAGCAAATGCCCAGCCAGACTAGCTGCTTTCTTCACTTCTTCTGAAACCTGCGCCAACTCCGCTTCAAAGGCTTCATCTGTTGGGAAAATGGTACTCAAATCCCAAGTATATTTTTCTTCAATTTCATTTCTTTGTTTTGCCATAAAAAAATCCTCCGACTCCCCTATTCTATCACAAAATTCTACTTTTTATAAAACTCAAGTACCAAAATCACATAGTAGCTAGGCAGACAGACTTAATTAATAAAAAAACTCTTTGAACCTAATTCCTGACCAAAGAAAAATTAGATTCCAAAGAGTTCATTGCTAGATTTCTTCAAATTTCGTACCGCTGTTGTCTATAACGCTTACAACTTTTTTAGAAAATTGCCCTTTCATCGAGCTATCTATCTGATCTGCAGCTACTTTCACACTCTCCTGAACAGTCTTTGCGACATCGGTAAAAAGAGTATCATAATTGCTTTGAAGGCTGCTTTTTTGAGCTAACAAAAGAGGAGCTAAAACATTCGTTATAATTTGCTTTTCTATTGCTTTCCTAATTTCTGTCAAATCGGCTGTTTTAGATGGTGAAAAGTAACTTTTTACTGGTGCTGAAGCTACTTCTGATATAAACATAGACTTTTTCCTTTCCTCTACTCTAAACAGCAGATTTATTTAGAATCACGAAGACGACAATAGCTATCTTCAATTTCCCATTCTAAACGGCGTCTCTGCTTAGAGAATGTTTCCAAAACTTTCTCATCTTTTAAATCAAGATTTTTCAATTCCTCGCTGCTAGCCTCTTCTGCCAACACATCATAGGATTCTATATACTGATTTAAAGCTTGCCATTCGATACTAGTGTCCCTTTCTTGTTTCCGTAAAATAGCAGTCGCCATTTCATACTCTTCTTGTAGCATGTCGGAAAAAGCTTTTTTCTTAGATAGTATGATATCTCGTTCTTTATCAATCTTCAAACGTTCACGCTGAAGTTCTGAGTATAGTTCCTCCATCTCTTTTTCTTTTTTAGCTATATCCTGCTTCATTGATTGATTTGGTTCCATTGCTCAAAATCTCCTGCTAATGTTTGATCCTTAGCCAGCAACAGCTCAATACCAGCTTCAATCTGACCTTGCAAAACTTCAAAGATAGTTAGAAGCATCTGAAATTTAGACAATCGAATATAAAAGTGCTCTTGCAAAGATCCGACCAATGATTGATAATCTGCACCTCCAGCCTGATAGGCTGCAGTCACCTCATCTGGACAAAGACTGAAGCCCTGAGGAACCTTTCCCAACTGCTCTGCTAGCTTTTCCGCTTCGCTAACAACCTGATCTCTAGCCTGCTGCAACGTGTCATAGCCTAGTTTGGTTACATTTACTAAATTTTGAACAGTTGCCTGGGCTTGAACACTATCCAGATAAATCTTTTCATTGCTGCTAAATCTACCCTTAGACAGATACTTCTTCATATTCTGGTAAGGAATCATATTTGCTTTGATAGTATCCTTGATAGTCGTCTTTCCTGTCCCATCCATAAGCACAAAATTTTTATTTTTATCGTAGATATAGCCCTCCATCATATGCTGATCGCCGATTTCTTTTTCGACAGTCGCAATATGGCGTACAATACCAGCAGCATTTTCACTGCCAGATAAGCTGTAGCCTAAGCTGACGATATCCTTATGGTCGATATGATTAAAGATCTTATACTTAGCACTATCCAGTCTTTCCTGCTGTTCCTTGGTTAAGAGAGGATAGATATTGGGGCCATTGTAGATATGGACAGTGCCAATATGGCGCATCTCCTCCTCTGTCAGAGTGGATAGAGCATACTGGATATCCATAGAACCCAAAGAGTGTCCGTAAAGATCAATCTTGGCATTCGGATACTTACGAATGGTTTCCTTAAGATGCTTAGCCGCATCCTTAAACTGAGCCGGAGGAAACTCTTGTGTCTTTTTGAGATAACTAGCAGCTACCATAATATTCGGTGCAGCAATTCCTGTCGTTAAAGTTCCGCCATAAACACCTGTAACATTTGATATAACATTCTTCCTCAGCTCATTGAAGGGATTTTTATTGAGAGAATTAAGGCTCTGCTTCACAGCTTGACCAGCATCTTTATTAAAGATTCCGACTACATTTCCTATGTTATTACTTACGTCTCGATCTGCCTTATCTAGTTCTTCTCGGCTTTTTTGAGTAATCATATTTTTTGAATGACGATAAACAAAAGGGGTAGCATATTCTACTGCACCTGCAGGTCCCAGACGATGAGACGCCGTCACAAAGTCTGTAGGCAGCCAATCCGTAACAGTGTCATGGAGCAACTTAGGAGTATGCGTCTTAGTCTGTGACCCCTGCATCATGACTGTCACATCCTGCACCTGAGCACGCTCAGCATCCGAAGCGGAGTAAGGGACAGCCTCGCGATTCGTTCCACTATTTGTTAGTACATAAACCTGCTCTTCATGGCCATTTACATTATCGTAAATTTGAGAGACGGTGCCTATGTAGCCAACATCACCAACTTTAGCTTTTTTTCCAACAGTTATATCTTCGGCATATTCAAACATAGCAATATCTACATGTTGTCCATCAGTATATCCTGTGCCATCAATAGGATTTAAGTAGCCATCCATTTATACACCTCCAACAAGCTTGTCAAGTTCATCAGATGCAAAATAACTCGCTATTCTATATTCACCCGTCTTTTCTTCTAATACCGTCATACTCATATTTAACTCACGGTCATTATTGAGAACCACATAAACCAACATTCCTCCCATAGGATTGTACTCCAACTTATCCTTTTGAATTTCATAAGATTTAATTTTCCCTTCTGCTGTCAGAGCTTTAGGATCTAGTGCTCTCAACTCATTCTCAATCGCCTTCTTCATCTTTTTACTCTCCGCAATCTGAATCATTTCTTCTTTTTCTGACCGACTGTTTAGAATGCTGCAGCTTCCCAGAAGCATAGCTGAGCTAATCGTGATGATAGTCAGAAAGATGAAAAAATATTTCTTCATGATGACTCCTTTCGCTTGTTAGCTTTTCTCAAACTGATGTCCTAATGAAAATGGATTTGGATTAATGTTTTATCTTATCATTGTTATACTATTTTTTATAAGTCTCAAGTACTCCAGTACGGATAAAGAGTTGTAAAGACAAAAACTCGTTCTCCATCACGCTTGATATTTTTATAAATTTGGGAGACGGTGCCTAAATAATCCTCCCATTTACATCATATTCTTTACAATATGCATACTTCCATACTCATATAAATAAGTTCCAACAAGTTGTTTATCTTCATATTCTCTAACATCAACAGGGTTTTTATAATCAGGCGTATTACTTTTCTCCTCTAATTAGCTCGTTAAATTCCGGAGACATGCCATAACCACCCACTTCGTATTCGCCAGTAGTTGAATTTTCTTGAAAAGTCATGTCTAATTCAAACTTCTTATTATCATTAATTATTAAATAGATGTCTAATCCTCCCATCGGATTGAAATCTAATTTATTATTTTCAATTTTATACGTTTTAATCTTCCCTTCTGCTGTCAGAACTTTAGGATCCAGTTCTCTCAACTCTTTCTAAATCGCCTTCTTCATTTTTGTACTTTCCGCAATCTGGATTATTTCTTCTTTTTCCGACCGACTGTTTAACATACTGCATCCTCCTAAAAGCATCGCCGAACTAAGCGTAATGATAGTCAGAAAGATGACAAAAATTTTCTTCATAATGACTCCTTTCGCTTCTCATCTTTGATAAAACCGATGCCTTAACAAAAACGAGAAGGCGAATTTAGATTAATTTTTTATATTAATTATTATACTATTTTTCCAAAGAACATAATAGCACAATCATTGTTAGGAAGTTATCTAGAAAAACCTTATTCTTCATTGCCATTTACATTTTCTTCATCCATTAGTTCTGTAAGCTTCGGTGACCACACAGTCCCATCTCTGTGAAATTTCCCATTTTCGTCCTCTCCAATGACATATCCTAGTGTTACTTCTTCGTCACCATTAATGATTAAATCGAACATTAATCCTCCCATTGGGTTCTGAGTTAGTGACTTCTTATCAATTTCATAACTTTTAATTTTCCCTTCAGGTGTTAAAGCTTGAGGATCAATCTTTTTCAGCCCTTCCTCAATAACACTCTTCATCTTTTTACTTTCTGCAATCTGAATCATTTCTTCTTTTTTCGACCGACTGCTTGGCATACTGCACCCTCCTAAAAACATAGCCGAACTAATCGTTATGATACTCAGAAAAGTGACAAAAATTTTCTTCATAATGGCTCCTTTCGTTTCTCTTCTTTGCTCAAACTGATGTCCTAACGAAAATGGGAAACTGGATTTGAATCAATGTTTTATATTATCATTGTTATACTATTTTTTAAAAGTTTCAAGGACTACGCTACGTATAAAGAGTTGTAAAGACAAAAACTCATTCTCTCTCACCCTTAATATTGTCGTAAATTTGGGAAACGGAGCCTATGTATTCTATTTCGCCAATAGGTCACTAAGTTTCCGACTTCTTGAATTTGTAGCAATTTCATAATTACCAGTTGTTGAATCTTCCACTACTGTTACACTTAAACTTAAATTCTTATCTCCGTTAATAAACATTTGAATCATTATCCCTCCCATGGGATTATAATCTAACTTATCCTTTTGAATTTCATAGGATTTAATCTTTCCTTCTGGTGTCAAAGCTTTAGAATCTAAACCTTTGAGAAAATTTTCCAAGGCTTTCTTCATCTTTTTACTCTCCGCAATCTGAATCATTTCTTCTTTTTCTGACCGACTATTTAGCATGCTGCATCCTCCTAAAAACATAGCTGAACTGAGTGTGATGATAGTCAGAAAAATGACAAAAATTTTCTTCATGATAGCACCTTTCACTTCTCATATTTTCTAAAGCTAGCTGAATTAGCACGATTTAGAATTTTTAACTATCTAACTTATTACTTTATTATATTATACAGGATTCTTAAATATTCTAAAACTGAAAGGATAGCTAAAAGTTTATGGCTTCATCAATGGGAAACTAACGATACTTAGCATTTTTCTCTTATCATCTCATAAAAAGCCGGTGAATAAACAATTTGCAGATTTTTTTGCTGGAGATTGGCGTAATAATTCTCAAACTGCTGATAATAGCCAGTCAGGTCAGTAGTTATCTGACAGAAGGAGGTAGCTTGTATTGGCCGAACCTGTGGATAAAAATCCTCTGCAGTCTTAGTCAAGAGATTATCGCCATTCTGATAGAGCTGAGCCTGCAGCCGCATCCATCTAGGCTGCTGGTAATAAAGCTGACGGCGGATATAATTGCAGATCTGCGGATCTTGCTGGGCCAGAAAGCTGTTCATCTCCTGCTTTTGAAAGGGCAAACGCAAAATATCCAAAAGCTGACTGTGACCAAAGGGAAAGTTCTTGGTCTTGTACTGGACTTTTCCATGCAGATCTTCGTGAATCAGGTATTTAAGACGCAGAACTTGCTTTTCTTGATCCAGCTCCCAGAGATGAAAGCCCATATTTTTACTAAAATAGAGAAAATCCTTCTGCAGGCGAGTTAGGGAATCCTTGAGCCAAAGTTTTCGCCCCAAGAGCCAGAGGACCTGATAGCCATGCTGGCGGTAAGAAAGCGTCCGTTCCTGCAGTCGTTCTATTCTTAGAGAACTGCACTGGACTTCAAGAGCCAGTTTTTTATCAACCAGCAAATCAGCAATCTGCTGCAGAGCAGGCAAAAAAGCCTCCACCTCAACTTCCTCTTTCTGGACAGCCCAGCGAAAAAGCTCGGCCTTAAGGTTGAGGTGCTCAGCACTCTCATTTTCCCTGTAAAAACGACACTCTTCTAGCGAAATATGCGCAAAATGCGGCTGCATAACCTTCCCTTTTTTAAAACGGACTGCCCCTGAACAAGCTGGGCAGACGAAATCAGCCCCCTTCTCAATCTTCCCCTCCAGAGCATTACACAAAAGTCCCTTATGATTTCGCGCCACAAACATATCCTAACCCCCTCTAAAATTTCTCTCATTTACTAAAATATTCGCAAAAGAAAAGAGAAAAGAACTACACCATCAAAAAAACGAGTCAAGAGAACATCTCTCCGACTCGTTTTTCATTATCCAAATAACTGATTTCCTTTTCGTTCTGGCAATTTCAGAAAGGGGGCCAGCAGACAGACTAGGCAGATAACCGCTGCTAGAAAGAGGTTCATCCCTTCGTAACCCCAACTGTCCAGAAAATGGCCAGCCAGATTTTGAATGAGAATAGTGCCCAGACTGCGGGCTGTCTGGACCAGAGCAATGGCTGTAACCAGGTATTTTTCATCGACCAAGCTGGCCACGATTTTCAAGGTCACCATAATCAAAACCATGCCTGTCACGTGCTTGGAAAGGAGAGTCATCCCGATTTTCGAAATCAAACCTAGGTCCAAGGCATAGACACTGTACTGGAGAAAGATGATTCCCAAACAGATATAAAGAAGCTTCTTCATCGAAATCTTGTCCATAAAGAGATAGGAATAAAAGATAAAAGGCGCTTCAACCAGAACTGATAGGGCAACAACAGTCGAAGCCATATCCACCTCTAAGCCACTATGCTGTAGCATGGCAGGGATATAGGTATGACCAGTATTCCCCACCCCAGAGTAGAGGGCGACCAAAAGTAAGTAAAAGAGATAGGTTTTGTTGGTCAAGAGCTTCCCCAGACCTGTCTGCTTACGGGTATTCCTGCTTTCTAGGGCTGCTCGGTCGTGCTTGGGCTGGATTCCCAAAAGTCCTATGCTGCTGATAAGCATCATGCCAATAAAAACTGGGAAAATAGCCTGCGGTGCGACTCTTTGATAGATCAATCCTGCCAGCTGAGAGCCTAAAGCATAGCCAATGGTTCCCCAAATCCGAATCTTACCATAAGTATAAGGACTTTGAGCTGCCAGAACATCCATGACTGGATTGACCCCGTTAACCAGCATGAGGACCAGACTATACCAGACCAGTAACTGCCAAAGCTGAGTCGCTTTCATGAAAAATACAGCCCCAACCATCATAACTAGAAAGCTAAAAAGGAAGATCTTTTTAATCCCCAAAGCATCGCTGAGAATCCCAAACAGCGGCTGAGCCAACATGGAAGCAAAGAAGGAAGCTGACACTACCATAGATACTTGGGCATTAGAATAGCCTAAGTCCTGCATATAGACTGATATCAGAGTCGAAAAAAGAGAATAGGCTAAGAAGAAAAAATTAAAGAGTAAAAAATGAGCTAGATAGCTGTTGTGAAACTTTTTTAGCATGAAAATCTCCTTAAAACAGAAAGAAAACTCAGCAAAATCACTGAGTTTTAGCTTGGAAAGTCATTCCGTTCGTATGCGACAGAGGACATTCCCTTTATTCAACATCTGTATTTCTACGACGTTCCTGTTTTGCAGCCTTGCGTTTTTGACGACTGCGGTATTCAAAGTACAGAATGATTAGCAGGATGCCAACAGGCAGCAGAATTAACATCTTATCGCTGAAGAACACACCATACCAAGGCTTGCTTTCCGACTTGCTGCCAGTCACATTTTCAATAGCCTGAGCAACTGGATTCTCAACTTTCTCGACTTTCATTTCATCAGAGATCTTACTAGACAAGGTCTTCAAGCCATTTTCAGCCTTGAGAACATTATTTTCAACCTTGACTTTAGGCTCGGTTCCCTTTTTAACAGTAGCGTAGAAATCCTCAGGCAGCTTATATTTCTGTCCATCAATCTCCTGCTCACCCTTGGATAAGAGTTTTTTGTACTCGTAGTCCGCATAAGCCTTCTCAATCAAAGCATTACCAAAAGGATGGCGGTAATACTCACCGTCTTGGTCAGACCAGTCACCGACTCCCATAATCACAGCAATCATGCGCTGATCTCCACGCTTAATGGTCGCGATATAGTTGAAAGCACCGTTAGGACTAGAGCCTGTCTTCATGCCATCTACGCCCTTGAGTGCGTATTTAGCACCCGGCAGGGAGTAATTATAGGTTTCAAAGGTTTCCTCGTAAGGAGTTCCGGCTTTAACCGTAACCTTGGCTTTATTAGTATAGTTTAGAATCTCAGGATGGTGATTGACAAAGTTATAAGCCAGAATCGCCAAATCACGGGCTGTTGTTTGATTGCTGAGAGTATTATCGTAATTCTGAGGATTGTAATATCCCTTGAAAGAAATCGCTGCTGCACCGCTGGCATTGAACCACTTGGTATTCGTCATACCCAGCTCTTGAGCCTTGGCATTCATCCGATCCAAGAAAGCATCTGGATCATTGTCCGATAGATAATTGGCCAGCATAACGGTTGTCGCATTGGATGACGGCACGATTGTCATGGTAATCAACTCAGATACGGTATAGTCTACACCCGCAACAATTTTATTATTAGAAATTTCATAAATATTAGCAGTAGCTTGATCCTGAGGTGTAGCTGTAATGACCGTCTTTTCGCTGATTTTTCCTTCCTTAATCGCTTCAAAGACCAAGTAAAGTGTCATGAGCTTACTCATACTAGCGGGATCACGCACCTCATCGACATTATCCTCCCAGACAACATCACCTGTACTGCCATCCATCACGAGAGAAGACTTGGGACGATTAATCGCCTGAACATTATCATGCGGATACATCTTTTTAGCCATATCCACCAATTCATCAGCCCTAGCAGCTAGTGGCGCTAAAGAGGTCAGGAACACAATTCCCAGTAACAAAAGCTTTTTCTTCACAGGATCCTCCAAAGAACAATTATACCTATCTAGTATATCATATTTTACGCAAAGTCAACCATAAATCTAAAAATCCTACCTAAAAAATAGATAGGAAATTAAGAGACTTTTATCTGGCAAAGCCAGTTTTCTAGCAACAACGTCAAAATCTTAGTGATTTAACAAGCTAAGTGCTTCCTTATCAGCGATAATCACAACATCTGGATGCTTCTGGAGAGCACTGCCTGGCAGCTCCTCTGTCACCTCACCCTCAACAGTCCCTGCTATGGCTTTGGCCTTAGCTGAACCGTAAGCAAAGAGGATGATGGACTTAGCATTGAGAATATTGCCAATTCCCATGGAAATAGCCTGAGTCGGAACATCTTCCATCTTGTCGAAGAATCGAGCATTGGATTGAATGGTGGACGGTGTCAGATCCACTAAGTGAGTCTGGCTTTCAAAACTAGTCCCCGGCTCATTGAAGCCGATATGACCATTCGTACCGATTCCCAAAATCTGCAAATCAGCTGGATGCTCTGCTAGAAGCTGATTGTACCGCGCCACTTCTGCTTCTAAATCTTTCGCTGCACCATTGGGCAGGAAGCTTGCTTTAAAAGGCTTTTGGTTAAAGAGGTGCTGGTTCATGAAATAGCGATAAGACTGAGGATTGTCCTCCTGCAAACCAACATATTCATCCAAATTAACACTGAACATCTCTGAAAAATCAAGGTCGCTCTCAACGATCTGCTTGTAAAATCCTTCAGGGCTGCTACCTGTAGCTAAGCCTAAAGTTTTTGCCCCCTGAGCCAGCTTTTCTTTGAGCAGCTCGAGAGCCACTTTGCCACCTTCTACTTGGTTTTCCACTTGAATAATTCTCATTTTCTACCTCCACTTCTTTTCTTAATTTTATTATATGGTATAGACCAATTTTTGTCAAGAAAAAGTATGCAAAATAGACATACTTTTCAGTCATGCTCGCTTCCTTTTGCGGCAAATCGTGTTATAATAGAGACATGTTTTTACTGATTGTTTTATTGATTTTATTTTTAGTCGGAGTCTTACTCTGCAGCTTGAGTTTCCTCATGAAAAAACAACCAGGCTGGCAGATTGTAAGTTTGATTTTAGGCGGCTTGCTTACAGCTAGTCCCTTTCTACTCGCTGCCTACCTACTCTGGCTGATGAAAACAATATAAGGAGATATGATGAATACCGCTGATTTTGATTTTGACTTGCCTGAAGAGCTGATTGCTCAGACACCTTTGGAGAAAAGGGATGCTTCCCGCTTGCTAGTGGTCGATAAAGAAACGGGAGCCTTCTCCGACCAGCACTTTGACCAGATTATTGATCAGCTCCAGCCCGGCGATGCCCTAGTTATGAATAATACACGTGTCCTGCCTGCCCGCCTTTATGGTATCAAGCCTGAGACAGGGGGCCATGTCGAGCTGCTGCTACTCAAAAATACCCAGGGCGATGATTGGGAAGTGCTAGCCAAGCCAGCCAAGCGCCTCAGAGTAGGTGCTCAAATTTCCTTTGGCGATGGCCGCTTAACTGCTACTGTGGTAGAGGAGCTTGACCATGGCGGTCGAATCGTACGCTTTGGCTATGAAGGGATTTTCCTAGAAGTCTTGGAAAGTTTGGGAGAAATGCCGCTGCCACCTTATATCCACGAAAAACTGGCAGACCGCGAACGCTACCAGACTGTCTATGCTAAAGAAAATGGCTCTGCTGCTGCGCCAACTGCTGGACTTCACTTCACAGAAGAGTTGCTGGAGCAGATCGCTGCTAAGGGAGTCAAGCTAGTCTATCTCACCCTTCATGTCGGACTGGGAACTTTCCGACCGGTTTCTGTAGACAGTTTAGATGATCACGAGATGCACTCCGAGTTTTACAGTCTGTCCGAGGAAGCTGCCCAGACACTTCGTCAGGTTAAGGCTAATGGCGGACGTGTCATTGCAGTCGGCACGACATCTATCCGCACCTTGGAGACGATTGGCAGTAAATTCCAGGGGCAGATTCAGGCTGACTCTGGCTGGACCAATATTTTTATCAAGCCGGGATACGATTGGAAGGTCGTTGATGCTTTTTCAACCAACTTCCACCTGCCAAAGTCAACTCTGGTCATGTTAGTCTCTGCCTTTGCCGGACGTTCCTTAACACTTAAAGCTTATGAGCACGCTATTGCTGAGCGCTATCGCTTCTTCAGCTTTGGTGATGCTATGTTTATCAAATAACTATAGGTGAAAATTTATGAATAAAATTGAAAGCAGACACCGTCTTATTCGCTCCTTAATCATGGAAAAGAAAATCCATACCCAGCAAGAACTCCAAGAGCATTTGGAAGCAAACGGCGTCATTGTAACCCAGTCCACTCTTTCACGAGATATGAAAGCACTCAATCTGGTCAAGGTCAGTGAGAACGATACTTCCTACTATATCATCAATAGCATCGCACCATCCCGTTGGGAAAAACGCCTCCGCTTCTACATGGAGGATGCTTTGGTCATGCTGCGGCCAGTTCAAAATCAAGTCGTTATGAAAACCCTGCCTGGTCTAGCTCAATCTTTCGGTGCAATCTTAGACGCTCTAGAGCTACCACAGATTGTAGCTACTGTCTGCGGCGATGATGTCTGTCTGATTATCTGCGAAGATGATCAAGGGGCTCTTGACTGCTTTGAGAAGCTCAAAGAATTCACCCCACCATTCTTCTTTAGTAAATAAAAGCTGAGACAACATTGCCTCAGCTTTTTCTATCTACGATTTTTCCCTCAATGAACCCCATTAGCAAATCAGCAAGCCATACTTGACCAGAGCAAGGCAGTACAAATAAGATTTGAAGAGGGTTTTAAAAAGTCAGCATTTAAGGTGTTGTAGCCAAACGATAAATGGCCTCTGCGTAAATATCCATGGCCCGATACAGATCATCTAGGCGGAATCGTTCATTGACCTGATGCTCTGTCTGATCAGCTCCCGGAAAGAGGGCGCCAAAGGCAACACAGTTAGGCATCGTACGAGCAAAGGTCGCTCCGCCCGACGACATGGCTGGACTGTTGTCTCCTGTTTTCTCCTGATAAATTGCCATCAAGGTGCTGACCAACTCACTGTCCAATGGTACATAGAGGGGAGCCAGATAGTCAAACTCCTGATAGGTCAGCTCGTATTGACTGGCTATTTCTGCCAGCTTTTCAACCAGCTTTTCCTTGTCTGCCAAGACCGGAATCCGCATGTCAATCCGAATCTCAGAGCGGTCAGAGGTTAAAGTCAGACCGGCAACATTAAAGGAAAGAAAGCCCGTCGGTTCATCAGACACAGGCCCAAAAAGATGGCTGCCTGTCGCATCTTCACCAATCGCCTGAGCCAGAAAGGCAAGAGCTGGATGCGAATTCAGGGGCTGCAAGACCTTGGCTAGGCGAATAATGGCATTGACTCCTTGGGCGGCATCCTTGGCGTGCTTGGGCAAGCCAATAACCGTTACTTCTTCTGCCGTTCGCTCATATTCATAACCTAAATCTTTCAGTCCTGCAACGACTGACTCTAGTAGGCTGCCTGAATAGGAAGCCTTGGCAGGAACGACATTAAAAGCTTGCCCAGCTTCGAGCTCTAAAGTGTCAGAGCCCGGCCCTTCCAGCTTGAGCTGCAGAAGCCCCTTTTCAGCATAGGTCAAAGGGAAGGAAGAGTCCGGCGCAAAGCCAAGTGTAGCCTGCTCTTCTAGTTGGTTGTATCTTCCCATACAGCGCCAAAGCGTCTCCTCATCTGTACCAAAGATAAAGCGAACCCGCTTTTTAAATTCCACTCCACTGTCCAGCAATGCTTTTACAGCATAAAGAGCGGCCATGGAAGGTCCCTTGTCGTCCTGCACCCCACGACCAAAAATCCAGCCATCCTTGACAGTGGCTTCAAAAGGCGGCGTCTGCCAGTCCGACTCATCACCTGATGGAACAACATCCAAATGACAGAGAACGGCCAGGAGCTGAGCTCCATGACCGATTTCTGCATATCCGTAATAACCTTTAGGGTCGAGGTAGGTTGTAAAACCTAGCTCCCGACAGATTTCTAAAGTTTTTTCTAGGACATCTTGGATAGCTTGTCCAAAAGGTGTTCCATTTTGACCTTCCTTCAGTACTGAAGGATAAGAAACGATTGTTTTCAAAGATTCAAGAAAATCTTCTTTAACTTCTTCCGTTATAAAATTTTTCATGGAATCACCTCAGCTTCTAGCTTATAGGAACGGTAAGAAAGTTCCTAGGAGTAAGAGACCAATACTGATCGCAATGATAGCTACAATCAGCTTGCCGATAAATTTCCACCAAGTTCCGATATTGATACGTCCGAGTGCCAAAGCCCCCATAACGATACCAGAAGTTGGAGCAACCAGGTTCAGCACACCTGAAGCAGACTGGTAAGCTGTGATGATCAAGCTTGCCTTGACATTGACAAATTCTCCCAAAGGAGCCATGATTCCCATAGTCGCACTGGCCAGACCAGATGATGATGGGATAAGGAAGGACATTGGCAGGTAGAAAATGTAGGTCAAGACGATAAATACTTGTGATGACAGACCGCTGAGTCCTTGTTTACCCCAATTGAGGATAGTGTCTGTAATCATACCATCATTCATGATAACTTGGATACCACGGGCGATTGCTACGATTAGGGCTACGCTAAGCAGGTCAGCTGCACCATTCATAAAGGCAGAGATAATCTTGTCTTCCTTGAGACCGTAAACAGCGCCAATCAAAATTCCCATGAAGGCAAAGAGCATAGCTCCTTCAGGGAAGTACCAAGTCCCCAGTGCGGAAGTAGATGAACCAATAATCTTACCGAGTACTGGAAGACCTGTCAGCCAGGTATTGACGTCCTTAAAGATAGTAATACCAAGATCTGTCCAAGGAATGAAGCTCAATACCATAAGGACAAATGTCAAAATGAACAATACTAAGACAAGTCTTTGCTTTTTGCTCAGTGTTGACTCAACAGATGAAGAAGTTTCAACGTTGAAGTGTTTCAAATCTTCTTCGCGAGTACTGTAAACCAGTGACTTGGTCGGATCCTTTTGAATCTTATCCGCATAGCGATAAACAAACCAAGTACTGAGAGCTGTCATGACAAAAAAGAAGATAAGACGAAGGACAATCCCTTCACCGGTACCAACACCAGCAGTCTCTGAAGCGATAACAGTTGCAAATGGATTTAGCGTAGAAGCCAAACATCCGATTTGCGAACCAAGCAAGATAATAGCCACCCCAGTCAAACTGTCAAAACCCACCGCCATCATCACCGGCACCAAAAGCGGATAGAAGGCCATGGTTTCCTCACCCATACCATAGGTAGTACCACCGAGGGCAAAGAGAGGCATCAAGACGACAATCAGCATCTTTTCGCGCCCCTTGTACTTCTTAACGATAGAGGCAATTCCCACATCCAAAGCGCCAGTTTCATTGACAACGCCAAGGAAACCACCAACCATGAGGATGAAGAAGGCAACATCAATCGCTGCACTCGTCTCCTTGATTAAGGAGCCTTCTTCTGGATGCGTACCCAGCATTGCACGAATCGGTGCCATCAGGACATCCCAAATCCCTTGTGGATTTTGTGGCTGAGGCTGATAAACACCTTTTACAAAAGCCCCTGCTGGGATAATCCAAGTCAGCACTGCCATAATGGCAATGATTATCAACAATACGGTGTAAGATGAAGGCATCTTAAACCCTTTTTTTGTTTTTTCACTCATTTGTATTCCCTCCTAAAAATTTTTTAACGAGGTTACGAACCTACATTTCCCTGTATGAGTAAACAAGAAAACGCTTACTTTGTTTTTATTTTACCATATTAACATTGAAAAAGCCAGTATTTTTGAAAATAATCAAAGATTTTCAGGAAAAGACTTCCATCAGCAATAGAGATTACTTGCTATCGCTTTTCAATCAGTTCTATGTCTAGCCTTTTTCAATAATCGTACCGCTCTCAGACTCAATCAGAGCACCAAGATTTTCCAGAGATGTGATAACTGCTTTACCTTCTGGACGGCCATTGACAAAGGCAATAGCTGCTTCTACTTTTGGAAGCATGCTGCCTGGTGCAAATTGTTCTTGCTTGATGTATTCTTCCAATTGAGCAACATTCACATGCTCCAATTTTGCTTGGTCTGGTTTGTTGTAGTTAACAAAGACATAGTCCACACCAGTCAAGACGATGAAGAGGTCTGCATCAACCAACTCCGCTAAGTGTTGAGAAGCAAAGTCCTTGTCAATAACAGCTTCAATACCAGTAAGATGGCCATTGTCTTCCTTGACGACAGGAATCCCGCCGCCGCCCGCAGCCACTACTACTTGACCTTGATTCAAAAGCGTACGGATCGTTTCAATTTCCTTGATATCCACTGGTTTTGGTGAAGCAACAACCTTGCGCCAACCACGGCCAGCATCCTCTTTGAAAGTCGCTCCGCTCTTTTCAGCTTCCGCTTTTGCTTCTTCCTCTGAGTAGAAAGGACCGATTGGCTTGCTGAGGTTGACAAAGGCTGGATCGTTCTTATCCACCACTACTTGCGTCACAACAGAAGCAACATTCTTTTCGATACCTTCATCCAAGAGAGCATTTTGCAAGGCATTTTGCAGCCAGAAGCCGATACTGCCTTCTGTCATAGCCACAAGAGAGTCTAGTGGGAAAGCAGGATTCTTCTCAGAGTTCGCTGCCAACTGTTGCAGCAGCAAATTCCCTACCTGTGGACCATTTCCATGGGTAATGATAAGATCATCCCCGTTTTTTATCAATTTTACCAAATGTTTAGCAGTTTCCATCAAGGCTTCCTGCTGTGCTTTCGCTGATGGGTCAGATGAAAGGATGGCATTTCCTCCCAAGGCTACAACGATTTTACGATTTGACATTAAATTCTCCTTAAATGCGCTCTAATGAATGCGCTTCCAATTTATTTTAGTAGATTTTTTAATTTTCAATAAGAAAATGAGCTTTCCTTATCATATAAAAGAGGGCCAGACTAAAGCTATTAGTCGCAGCCCTCATAGCTGTTGGTAGACGGTTTCTTAGGTAAGATTATACTTTTGGAATGTAGAGGTTCCCAAGAGTTGCAGCCATAACCGCTTTGATTGTGTGCATACGGTTTTCTGCTTGGTCAAAATGACGAGCATATTTGCTGCGGAAGACTTCGTCTGTTACTTCCATTTCCTCTACGCCGAATTTTTCAGCGACATCTTTACCGTAAACAGTATTTGTATCGTGGAATGCTGGTAAGCAGTGCAAGAAAATCAAGTTTTCATTATCAGCTTTCTTCACCAAATCCATATTAACTTGGTAAGGTTTGAGGAGGGCAACGCGTTCTGCAAACTTATCTTCTTCACCCATAGATACCCAAACGTCTGTGTAAAGTACGTCTGCACCTTTAACTGCTTCGTCAGCATCTTCTGTGATGAGGATATGTGCGCCGCTTTCTTTCGCAAAGCCTTCTGCCAATTCAACGATTTCTTTTTCTGGGAAGAGTTCTTTTGGTGAGAAGATGTGAACGTTGACGCCAAGTATAGCTCCTGTTACCAGCAAGCTGTTGGCAACGTTGTTACGTCCATCACCACAGTATACCAATGTCAAACCTTCCAGACGGCCAAAGTTTTCTTGAACAGTCAAGTAGTCAGCCAACATTTGAGTTGGGTGCCATTCGTCAGTCAAACCATTCCATACTGGAACACCTGAAAATTCTGCCAATTCTTCTACCATGCGTTGGCTGAAGCCGCGGAATTCAATCCCATCAAACATACGGCCCAAAACTTTGGCTGTATCTTCTGTAGATTCTTTCTTACCAAGCTGGATATCATTTGCACCAAGGTATTCTGGATGTGCTCCCAGGTCAATAGCCGCTGTTGTAAAAGCTGCGCGAGTACGAGTAGATGTTTTTTCAAACAAGAGAGCGATATTCTTGCCAGCAAGATAGTGGTGTTGAATGTTGCGTTTTTTCAAATCTTTCAAGTGAGCTGAAAGACCGATAAGGTATTCTAACTCAGCACGGCTAAAGTCTTTTTCTGCTAAGAAGCTACGTCCTTGGAATACTGAATGTGTCATTCTATTATTTCCTCTTTCTATTCTTTGAGTATTAGTAAAATACTGGATTCCTAAATTTCTTCACGTTCAAATGGCATAGACATACAACGTGGTCCACCACGACCGCGAACCAATTCACTTCCGCGGATCTTGATCAAACGCAAGCCGTATTCTTCCAAAATCTTGTTAGTAACGGTATTACGGTCATAAACCACTACCACACCAGGTGCGATGGTCAAGGTGTTAGAACCGTCATTCCACTGCTCACGCGCAGCAGCTACGATATTGCCACCGCCACAGCGAATCAGGTGAACTTTTTCCACACCAAGGTTTTCTGCCAAGATTTCTGCTAAATCACCTTTTTCTTCAACAATCTTAAGTTTGTCATCAACATAAGTTACAGAGTAAACGCGAAGATCGCCTTCGATTTCTGGGTGAATCGTGAACTTGTCATAGTCAACCATAGTGAAGACAGTGTCCAAGTGCATGAACTTACGGTTGTTGGCAAATTCAAAGGCCAAAACTTTCTTGAAGCCAACATTTTTCTTGAAAATATTGACCAAGAGTTTTTCGATAGAAGCTGCGTCTGTACGTTGTGAAATCCCAACTGCCAGCACATCTTTTGAAAGAACCAACTCGTCCCCACCTTCGATACGTGTATCTTCTTCACGGTTGTAAACAAGTTCAACATTTCCACCGTATACTGGGTGATGTTTGAAGATGTATTTACCGTAGAGAGTTTCACGATTACGAGTGTCTGCATACATGTGATTGAGCGATACAGCATTACCAATTGTAGCAAATGGGTCACGTGTGAAGTAAAGGTTTGGCATTGGATCAATAGCGAATGGATAATCAGATTCTACCAAGTCCGTCAAGCCTTTTGCTTCTTCAGGAATTTCTGGCAATTCAACTTTTTGAACCCCTGCCATCGTTTTTTCAACCAACTCTCGGTTATCTTTGATACCACGGAGCAGTTCGCGAATAGCCTTCTTGGTTTCACGGCCGCGAATATTGGCTTCTTCCAGATATTCTTCGATGAATTGCTCGCGGATTTCTGGAGAAGTCAGTGACTCAGCAGCCAACTGCTCAAGATAGAGAACCTCAACTCCTTCATTGCGAAGCGCTTGAGCAAAGTTGTCATGTTCTTTTTGTGCATCTTCCAAGAAAGGAATATCATCAAAGAGAAGACGTTCCAAATAGTCCGGCTGCAAGTTTTCCAACTCCTTGCCAGGACGGTGTAACATAACTTTTTTCAGTTTTCCAATTTCTGAGAAAACACGAATTGGATGTGTAGACATCTACTATCCTCCTTTTTCTTTGCGGTTTAGGTTTTTCTAAGCCCGTTTACATGTACTATTCTAGCATTTAATGCTACCGCTTTCAAGAAAAAGCCTACATTGCAAATGTCAAATCCTTTGCTTTTTTCTATTTCTATTTTTATAATATTCTTCTTTAAAGCGTTTTCTTTGAATATTTTATGCATTATATTATTTTTGTGAATATTTATTTTTTAAAATAAAATTAGTACACGGTTAATATTAGAATATTTTGAATTCATAAGCAAAAAAGAAGCTAATCAGAACCGATTAGCTTCCAGCAAGGTATTTCATAAAATACTCTTTCTCTTTAAAAGTTAATTTTTTATGTTCGTATTCAATCCGACCTTCATCTAAGAGCTTTTTCAGAACTTGATTGACCGTTTCCCGAGTCGTGGCTCCTAGCTTAGCCAGTTCTTTCATACTGATAGGAAAGGGCAGGCTATCTCCTACCTTGCACAAATCCATGCAGAGCAGAGACAAGGACTGAACCACACGCTCGCTGGCACTGGCTGCTACAACATTACGCAGACGAAGTTCCTGAAATTCCAAGATTTGCGATAGCCGCTTGGTAATGAACAACAGCTGGTCCACACTCTTCTTAGAATATTCTTCAAACAAATCGATAGGAATGGAGAAATATTCGACATTGGTGACAGCACTTGCTGTGTAATGATAGCACTCATCAAAAAACATACCTCCATAGGGGAAAACACTGTTTTTCTTGACATAATCCATATAAGAAAATGTGTCTGTCGAATCATATTGCTCAATCCGAACATAGCCTTGAGACAAGAGAAAAAGGCGCTCTCGTCGGTCTCCTGCAAAAAAGATAATTTGCCCTTTTGGAATCTTGCGATACTGAATCTCCACAGCCAACTTATCGAAAAGCTCCACTGGCAGATTGACAAAGGCAGGGTGCTGCCGGATAAATTGATAATGCTCCTTGGTAATCATGATAACCCTTTTATTTGATACTTGATACCATTATAGCATAAATCCGCTTACAAATAGAAAATGCTGACTATAAAAGTAAGAAATCCTAACAAAACAAAGAGGTGTGCCCATTTTCTATTCATGGAATTTCTATCAGCTTGTACTTTTTTGGGCAAGTAATTGCCTACAATTATGAAAACCAAAGCAACTAGCATAGTTGCTATTTTACGCACATCAAAACTCTCATTTAAGCCCCGATAAATGGTAGCTAGATACAGCAAAACAAAGGTAAAAGGAAATATCCAGCAAATAAGGTGCTTAAAGGTTCTATTCAAGATATCTTTGGCAATGGTTGTCCAATAGATCATAACTTCTAGCAGCATCATGACAATTGGAAAAGCAGATACTATTAGAAACTTAGGTAAAAACGCATTTCCTTTTCCAGATAAGTCAAAGTGAATAGCCAAGTTTTCTGGTAATGTTTGATAGACCCAGATGGCATATAAAACTGGCAAGAGCATGACGCCAAGCGCCCAACCTAATTCCTGTAAACTATTTTTTTTCATTTTCGTTTCCTCCTCCAAGAGATTGAAACCAGACAAGAATTTCTTCAAAAACAGTGACATCTAAGCTGTAATAAATAAAGTTCTTCTGCTTTTCTTCTATGAGCAGACCGGCTTTCTTTAGCTGAGAGAGGTGGTAGGATACCGTCGCAGGAGTCAGCTCAAAAGCTTGAGCAATTTCCCCAGCAGACTTCGGACCATGCTTGAGCATTTCCAGAATCCCCCTTCGAACTGGGTCAGCTAGAGCTTTAAGCGTTTGACTGATCCCCATGATTGAACCTTTCCTTCAGGTAAACTTTCAAAATTTTCTTGGTCAGAAAGACTAGTGCCACTACTTCTACCAAGAGCAAAGCTTCAACTGCAAGCGGCGGAAGAACACCTACCTGAGCCAGAGCAGGCGCTAAGTCAATCAGGGCGTGAAGTCCCAGCGCAGCTAAAAAATATACCGGAGCCTTCTCCTTGACCGCCTTCCAAACCCAGAAAGTCAGCAAAATTTGGATGAGAATAGCCAAGATTCGCTCAAGAGCCAAAAGATAGATGCTGCCAGCGCTCATGGAGCGGACATTGTCAATAACTGCTTGAGGAATTTGAGCCAGCGTCTGGGCATTCCCCTGAGTCACTACTTGAGCTATAACCCAAAAGTTTAAGAGACTGACAATACCAACAAACAGAGCCTCAATACCACCATACCCCAAGCCATAGGCTATACCATCCCTAAAGGTCAGTGGGCGCTTCTTTTGCAACCAGTAAAAGATGACCCAGCGGGCTGTTTCTTCAAAAATAGCTGCCGCAGCAATAGCATAAAGAACGTATAGCCAAGGATTTTCCGTCTGCAAAGCGATAGTTCCATCAGCCTGAGGTTGTAAGACGATACGGTGCAAGATATTTTCCAGAACCTGACTAGACAGATAAAAGCCAACTCCCCCTAAAAGAAAGACTAATAGAGAAATGTGCTTGGTCTTTTTAAAATAAACCAAAGGAACAAGGACTGTCCCTAAAATCAGCAGCATAGCAATCAAGATATGAATGGAAATCATCGTTTTTTCTCCTAAACTGTTTTGGTTTTTTTCTAAATAGATTATACATCTTTCCTTTCTTTCTGTCAAATCTATTTCGATTTTTTTCTAAATAACTTCAATCTAAAAATCATCAAGCTCTACTGCAATAAAAAACGGCTCTATAATTTCTGTAGTGGGTAAAACCACTGTAGGAATGATGGAGCCTATTTGTTGTAGAAAAAAAGTCCCATAAGACCTATAATGAAAAGCGACAAAACCATCATTAGAAAGACTCTTATGGAACAGTTCAATTTTATCACAAACTTACTGGGAATAAAAGACCCTAACATCATAATCTTGGATGTTCTAGATGCTGGAACTCATAAAGAAATCATCGCTTTGAACATCAAAAAGGAGAGGACTGATTTAGTCCTCTCCAGATTATAACTTCTCATCAACCCACTACAGTTGACAAAGAGTCCAAAAATCAAACATTTCCCACACTTTCTGAAATCATTTTATCCCCTTACATAGAAAGCAGACACCATTTTATAGCCTCTAGGCATTTCGAGCCTTGCTTCCGTAACAAGCCTATAGTAAAATGTTAGTAACACAAGTCTAAAGGAGGCGCTTATGACTCAAAAAACGATCCGTTGCTGGGCTCCCTGGTCTATTTTAGGAAGCTGGCTGATTTATGTTGCAGATATATTGATTGCTATCTCTGACGGTTTTGGAAAGGGATTTTGGCAGCACATGCCTGATTTAGCAGCTTGGAAAGTTGATTTTGCAGGCTACGCCTTACTTCTTTTTCCGCTTTTAGGAATGGGCGTCTATATCCTCTCTATCGGGCTGAGACAAAAATGGCTAGGAATAGTAGGAGCTTGGATTCTCATGACTGTCTGTGTTTTCCTCCACACCAGCTATTTCTATTTTGCCGCCACTTCGCGGCTGTATGCCCAGAATCCCTCTGCCGATATTGCAAAATTACTAGAAAGCTTTTCAATAGTGAAAAATAACTTTATGCTTATTTATTTCGTACTTATGGCTGTACTTCTCCTATTTATTGTTATCCTCGTTTTGAGTAAGAAAACGGCTTACCCTCGCTGGTTTGCCCTAACAACTCCCTTAACAGGAATTCTCCTTAGTCGGCTACTCAGCGCTATTGTACCAGCCCTTCGTGAAATGCTTTCTCCTATTCTCATTCCCGCCTTTTGGTTTGCTTTAATGATAACAATAGCCATGATTTTTGCCCTAAAGGACAAAAACTTTACCAGCAAGGAAGCAAGTAGCGCCAATAGACAACCTTAAATGCTAACATTAAAAGACAAGTCATAAAACGGCTCTATAATTTCTGTAGTGGGTAAAACCACTGTAGGAATGATAGAGCCTATTTGTTGTAGAAAAAAAGTCCCATAAGACCTATAATGAAAAGCAACAAAACCATCATTAAACTCGTCCAACAAGATAGTCGGAAACTAAGTCAGAAACGATTTTATCGCCCAACTTTTCGCATGCACTTGACCAGCGGAGAGATTCTAGAAAAACTTCTCTCTTGCTCTCAAGAACTCCGAGAACACTATAAACTCTACCAACTCCTGCTTTTTCATTTTCAAGAGAAAAAAACTGAGCATTTCTTTGGTCTCATCGAAAATACCATTTCTTGTGTAAATCCTATCTTTCAAACTGTTTTTAAGACCTTTTTGAAAGATAAGGACAAGATCTTGAACGCGCTGGAACTGCCCTACTCAAATGCAAAACTAGAAGCTACTAACAACCTCATCAAGGTCATCAAGCGCAATGCTTTCGGATTTCGGAACTTTGACAATTTTAAAACTAGAATCCTCATCGCTTTGAACATCAAAAAGGAGAGGACTGATTTAGTCCTCTCCAGATTATAACTTCTCATCAACCCACTACAGTTGACAAAGAGCCAGAATGAGACTAAACAAAAGCGCACAATCTGTGCACTTTGTTTTCACTTGATTTACAAAAGAAAAAGTCCCACTAGTACGGCTGTCAATCCGACTAGGATAAAGAGGTAGGCTAGCCAACGCGGCGCTGGTTTTTCTTCCACCACCACTTTCTTGGGCATATAATTCCCAGAAATCATAAACATCAAGCCTGAAAAAATCAAGGCAATCTTATTAACATTGAAGTGAGAATCGAGAGCATAGAACAAAATAGAAAGATAGACAATGATATGGGTCAAGGGAACAATCCAAAGGACGAAGCGGGCAAAAGCTGGCTTGGTGATTTCTCGGTAAGCCGTTGCCCCATAAACAATCAGCTGTGCCAAAGTCATAAAGATTGGCAGACCCCAGATAAAGAGAAATTTGGGTACATACTTAAATGTCGGGCTAATCGGCGACGTGAAATTGATCCTAATATTCTCTGGCAAACTAGGATAAATCCATAAGGCATAAGCAAGTGGCAGCCAAATAACCAAGAAAGTCAGCAGCAATTCTCTAAGGTTATTTCTCAGTTTCGTTTTCATTATTTTTCCCTCCTAGCGCGGCAATCCAGACCAAAATTTCCTCAAAAACCGTAGCATCTAAATGGTAGTAAATGTAATTTTTCTGCCGTTCTTCATAGATGAGCCCCGCTTTTTTCAACTGGGACAAATGGTAGGATACCGTCGCTCCCGTCAAATCGAAGACTTGAGCGATTTCACCAGCCGACTTAGGACCTTTTTTTAATATTTCTAATATTTCCCGCCGAACTGGATCAGCTAGGGCTTTCATGGTTTCACTAATTCCCAATTTTGATACCTCTTAAAATTGATTTCTAGCTAAGGACAAACAAAGCAACTAGCTCTAGATAAGTCATGGCTCCTACAAATGTAAGCAAGGCGCTACTCAAACGGACAAGATTTTCTGCCAGCAATCCTCCTAAAACTATTTAGAGAACTTTCAAATTCTTTTCTCCATTATACTGTTTTTGAGGATAAAAGACAAGGAGGGCTTAGCTAAACACTTGCTTTTTCTTGGCTAGATAAGCGGTGAGAAGAGCAGCCAGCGCCATAACGATGACTGCTATCAGCCCGCCTGATAGAGGTTCGCTTGGCGTTCCTGCTAAGAAACTGTTGGCTTGACTGGTCAAAGTCGTCTGTAAAAAACTGCCGTGCTGGAGATTATTGCCCGCCCCAATCACTCCAAAGATGCCTAGATAAATCATGTTATGAGCCGCATGCAGCGCTGTGACCAGCCAGAGATTGTCCGTCAGTGCAAAAAGGAGGGAAAGGAAAATCCCGGTCAGAAAGACATTGAGGATATAAAGGACGGACGTTCCACCTTTAAAAATGTGGATAACCGCAAAGAGCAGGGAGTTGAGCAGGACAGCCGGCAGCAAGCTCAGTTTGGTGCGGAGCTTGTTCATGACAAAGCCACGGTAAATCATCTCTTCAGCCAGCGCCTGAAAGAAGAAATTGACCAGGAAAAAGAGCCAAATTCCTAGATTGAACTGCTTTTCGACTTGAATGTGGAGCTGTCCGCCGAGCAGATTGAAGCCCACTTCCAGAAGGACTAAGAAGAAACCCAGTGCTGTACCAAGCAGCAGATTGAACCCTAATTTTTCCTTCCAGAGACCGAAACTGGCAAGACTGCGCCGCTCCCAAAATTTAGCGACGAAGAGAATGATGAGTAAACTGCTACCTAAAAAGACGGATAAAGAAACGATGCCTATCAGTAAGCGATTGGCGTCCGTCATGCTCGGCAGCAAGAGCCATTGGGACAAAGCTCCGCTGATGAGGCTTCCCGCAGCAATCGCAAGAAAAGCCAGCGGCAGGCTCAGCCACCAATTTTTTGCCCCTGCTTCTTCTTGCAAGATTTCCAGACTAGAGCGATGGGCTGTCTTTTGATAAGTATGTGTCATGTGTGACCTCCTTAAGGTGTATTTTCCCCTACACCCTTATCCTAACAAAAGAAGTACACCAACTCAAGCTCTTTTTGGTAAGTGGTTAGATTGCGCTAGTAAGTGGTAGAAAAATCACCTAAAAAAGATTAAGAAATCCCCTGCTGACTTTCTCTCTCTTCGCGCTTGGTCAGCCAAACGGCAATGACAAGAGCAATGAGAGCGCCAAAAAGTCCAGTTGGACTAGGACCAAGGAATTTAAACGTTTCTACCCCACTAACAGTGAAAACGGTAGTTATCATGGCAACGGCATCAATGACCCCATGTCCAAAGGCTGGCAGCCAAATGGTTTTGCTACGTACATAGTAAATATCAAGGATAATCCCAAAAGAAATAGCCATGATATAATAGGGAATTAAATTTAAGAAACGCTCACCCAACGTCCCTGCTCCAATCATATTGACAGGAAAATGCCAAATAGCCCAGATGAGACCACCAATGATGCGTCCCTTAGTCCGTCCGAAGCGCTCTTTCAAATAAGGATAGAGAATACCCCGCCAGCCGACTTCCTCGCCCAAGCCAGAAAGACTGACGACTAGAGTTAAGACCGTAAAAATCATTAAAATTTGAAGGGCGACTTGTGGGTTCAGGGCAAAAGCCAAATGCTGCGGAAAGACAGCAAAATAGACAAGTGCGCCGCCAAGTATAATGCTACAAATGGCTAACCAGCAGGCTAGGTAATCGCGCCATTTACTGGCGAGCTTCAATTTCCAGCCGATAGACTTGACAGGAGCTTTGGCCAAAAAAGCAGCCACCATAGGGGCGAACATTACCACACTTGCGGATAAAATGTTACCGACAAGTTTCTGATTGATCGCATAAAAGTAAGCTATGGCTAGCATACCTGGCCAAGCGAGCCCAAACGCCCAAGCTAGAAACCTTTTAATGGTTGAAGTTGAAATTGTGTTTTGCATATAAAATGCTCCTTTCTTTTTTTTAATTCTAGTTTTCTTTCGCCTCCCGCTTGGTTAGCCAAGTAACCACTACAATGGCTAGTAAGCCTACAAATAGCCCATTGGCTCCAGGCCCGAGATAGGCAAGAGGTTTGACATTGCCTGCGACCAACAAAGAAGTCAGGGGGCCAAGTGTATCAATAGTGGAGTGACCAAAAGCAGGCAACCAAATGGATTTGCTTTTTACATAATAAATATCTAACAAGAAGCCCATAGTAATCGCCATAATATAGTAAGGAAAGATATAGAGAATGGTGTCTAGTGATAATTTGTCCGCAAACAGTAATATAGGCAAATGCCACGAAGCCCAAATCAGACCACCAATGATGCGCCCCTTGGTTCGACCGTAGCGCTCCTTCAGATAAGGATAGAGCACACCCCGCCAGCCTAACTCTTCACCTAAAGCTGGAATGATACAAAGTAAATTTATCCACGTTAGAAAATTAAAGACATACTGCCAAGCTGTGGATTGAACCAGAGCCAGATCGCTAGTTCCAATGCTTTTAGCAAGTAGGCTAAAGGCTAGTGAAAAGTGCTGAGGAAAGATAGCGAAGTAAACCACCGCACCAAAGATAACATAAAAGGCAAGCCAGAGCCAAACCGCAGCATAAGATTTCCACTTTTTGATAAAGTTAGGTCGCCAGCCAACCTCTTTTATGGGCGCTTTAGAAAGAAGAGCGGCGATACTCGGCGCAAACATAGCGGAAATAGAGAAGACCGAGGCTATGACATTTTGCTTTTGCTGAGAGAAATAACATAAGAAAATCATAAGAAACCAACCTATGCCATAAGCCCAGATGAGAAACTTTTTAATCGTTGAAGTTGAAATGGAAGTTTGCATATGAAATGTTCCTTTCTGTCATTTGTAAAATTATAAAGTCCACCATTGGTATAGCGACCAATAGAAAATATTAAAAGCCATGATAAAGGCAGCGGAGCTGGTCGCTAGCGTGAGAGCTATCCGCGCCTTACTAGCTGATTTGAAGGCAGAGCGCCAAACGACTGGCAAAAGGGTGCTAACAACCAAGACCAGTCCTACCATGGCAAAGAGCACGAATTGCAAGCGGCTACCAGCTGTTGAAGCCGTCGCTTGGATAGAGGATAAAGCCGTCACAAAGTTGACTGGCACAATGAGCACAAACACTGCAGTCACATAATGCCAGATGTTCCAGACTAGATTAGCAGGCTGCTGATTTGGCTTGCGGAAAATCAAGCGATACATTTTAACAAGAAAACCACCAATGTAAGCTAGTAGCGCATAAACCACTGCTACAGCTGCCAAAATCAAAACACCATAGTCCTTTACCACATCAAATATAGACATCTTGACCCAGTCGGAAATCGGCAAACTAATCACATAACGTCCATGCTTTTCACCTGCTATCCAGAAACCACGCGATTGAATATTTGGATTATCATTAGGATTTTTGATATAAGTTGTATAGTTGGGCATCATTTTCATCAGAGATAACGGACCTTGATTGAAAGTGCGAGCCATACGGTAAAAGCCGGGCTGGAAGTTTTTCACTTGTTCTTGCGAAGTCGATTTTTTCTGACCGTAGATAAGTTCGGGTATTTTAGAAGTAAAATTAGTCTCCAGCCCTTGATTAACCATAATGACAGAGCCGACACCCGTTTTAAAATCAAGCAAAAGACTAGTCGTAAAGCCCGGCGAATTCCCCCCATGCCCAAGCGTTCTGGTATTTTCATACTCTATTGACCAAAGTCCGTGGGAATTGATTGGAATATCCGTATGAGGAAATGTATTCGTAGGACTGTAAAAGGTCTCCCACGTTTCCGCTCGCTTAAAGAGCGTTTTCTTTTGCAAGAGAACTTGGGCAAAGCGTTTCAAATCTGAAAAGGTTCCCGTTGCCCGCCCTGCTGGATATTCTCCGAGAATAAACGGCTGGTCATCTTTCAGCAAGTTGCCCTCTGTATCATAGGTTTTCTCCTTCTTCCACTGCTTTTGTACATAGGAATTGTCCGACAAATCAGGCTTGAGGGCAGTATGCTTCATGCCTAAAGGCTGGAAGATATGCTCGTGAACATAGTCGGCAAAAGATTGCCCACTTATCCGTTCTACAATATAGCCCGCCAGCGCCGTTCCATAGTTAGAGTAAGACGTCAGCTCACCGGGCTTATAGGATTGCGGCGGTTGACTTTCTTTGAGCAGCTCCTCCAAGCTCTTGTCACTACCCATGTAAAGGGGTGTTTCGTCGAAACTTTCTTGGTGGTTCATGAGGTCAAGCATGGTTATTGGCTTATCGTATTTGAGGTTTGTCAAAAAATCCTTGGGCAGATACTCCTTAATGTCGGCATTGAGGTCAAGTTTTCCTTCTTCCCAGAGCTGCATAACGCTGACCCAGACCATGATTTTGGTCGTTGACCCCCACTCAAAGACCGAGTTGTCATCTACTGCCAGCTTCTTCTCCTTGTCCATATAGCCAAAGTTGTTTTGATAGAGAGTATTGCTGTCTTTGTCAAAGACGGATGTTGCCAGCCCGGCGCTGGTTTTTTCGTGTTCCTTGTAGTAGTCCTCAATTTTCTGACCGATTTGGTCATAAGGCGTGCCCGACGGCAATTTCTGCTGGTCGGCGTAAGCGTGGGCTGCTCCAAAAGCCACCAAGCCACACGTTATTAGCGCCACAGCGCTTTTCAAAAATGATCTTTTCATGATATTCACCTTTCTATTAAAGTGCCCACCACTGGTATAGCGACCAATAGAAAATATTAAAAGCGATGATAAAAGCGGCGGAGCTAGTCGCTAGCGTGAGGTATTTATTTCCTTGCTTCAATCTCTCTTTGAAAAAAGGCAGATAGGGCAGAAAAGCACTAATCAGCAAGACTAGAGCAAGCAAGGCAAAGAGTTGAAAATGCCCCGTCAGACCAGCTAGGTCGAAAGAATTTTTCGCAAGAATAATAGAGAAAAATGAGAATAAATTGCGAAACACCCAAAGAATAAGGAAGCCCGTCAGATAATGCCAGATTGACCAAACAGCTGAGTTGCTTCCCTTATTTTTCCTAGTGAGCAAACGATATAATTTTGCCAAAATACCGCTGAGATAGCAAAGGGCGACATACAGTGCGGCGAGCCCAGCGAGTAATAAACTACCATAATCTTTGATAACATCCAACAAGGGCAGCTTTGTCCTATCTGAAATAGGCAGGTTCAGAATATAGTGCCCTCCTCTTTCTCCTGCCGTCCAAAAACCAAAATAGTCTTTGATAGCCGCATTTTCAGAAGGGTTAGTTAGATAGCTAGTCGACTTGAAAACCCTCAATATAGACAGGGGACCTCCACTAAAAATGCGCGCTTCGCGATAAAAACCAGCTTGAAAATCTCTTTGTGACGCCTTTGAGGCTTCTTTTTTCCCACCATAAATGAGGTCGGGCATGGCGATAGCAAAATGGAACTCATTTCTCTGATTGACTGTAACGACTGAGCCAATCCCTGACTTCAAATCAATCAAGAGGCTGGTCGTAAAGCCCGGCGAATTTCCACCGTGCCCAAGCGTTCTGGTGTTTTCAAATTCTGTCGCCCACAGTCCATGAGCATTGACAGGAACGTCCGTACCCGGATAAGTATGGCTAGCGCTGTAAAAATTCTCCCAAGTCTCTGCTCGCTTAAAGAGCGTTTTCTTTTGCAAGAGAGCTTGGGCAAAGCGTTTCAAATCGGAAAAAGTGCCTGTCGCTCGCCCCGCTGGATATTCTCCGAGGACAAATGGCACATCACCTTTTAGCAAGTTACCTTCTGTATCATAGGTTTTCTCCTTCTCCCGCTGCTTTTGTACATAGCGATTATCCGACAAATCAGGCTTGAGAGCGGTGTGCTCCATACCCAGCGGCTGGAAAATATGCTCGTGGACATAGTCGGCAAAGGATTGCCCGCTCACCCGCTCCACGATATAGCCTGCCAGTGCTGTCCCATAATTAGAATAGGAGGTCACCGTTCCCGGCTCATAAATCTGCGACGGAGCTTTTTTTAGCAATGTCCCTAAACTCTTATCAACACCTATATATAAATGGTAATCCTCAAAACCCGCTTGGTGGTTCATGAGGTCAAGCATGGTAATGGGCTTGTCGTACTTGAGGTTTGTCAAAAAATCCTTGGGCAGATACTCTTTTATATCTGTTTTTAGGTCGATTTTTCCTTCTTCCCAAAGCTGCATGACACTGACCCAAACCGTGATTTTGGTCGTTGACCCCCACTCGAAAACCGAGCTATCGTCTACAGCTAGCTTTTTCTCCTTGTCCATATAGCCAAAGTTGTTTTGGTAAAGAGTGTTGCCGTCCTTATCAAAGACTGCTGCCGCTAGCCCCGCGCTGGTTTTTTCGTGTTCCTTGTAGTAGTCCTCAATTTTCTGACCGATTTGGTCATAAGGCGTGCCCGACGGCAATTTCTGCTGGTCGGCGTAAGCGTGACCCGCTCCAAAAACGACCAGCCCACAAGTTACTAGCGCCACAGCGCTTTTCAAAAATGATGTTTTCATGTTTGCCTCCAATCATCATTTACTAGAGTTCACTCACTCAAAAAGGAAAGAAAAAGGGCAAACCGAACAGGCTGAGAAGCAGCCACAACCAGCCAAAGATAAAGAATAACAGGATTTTAACAAAAACGAAAATATAAAACATGATTTTCTCCTTTCGTATCAGACATTTTTAAAAGAGGAAGAGGCTCACAAGAAAAAGGATTGAGCTGATGCCACTGAAGATATAAGCTAAAACGCGTGGAGCCGGCTCTTGGTCTGCCACTATTTTTCTCGTGAGAAAGTAGCTGACAGCATTAAGGCTGATTGCCACCATAATCCCATTGACCTTAAATATCGGAAAAGACGGATTGAGCGCATAAAGAAGAACGCTGATATAAACTACGGCATTGATAAAGGGAACCAGCCAGTAAAGGAAATGGACAAATTGCTTGTCGATAATCTCCTTAATAGTCGTCGTGTAGCAAACAATCAGTTGAATTACACTCAAGAGAACTGGCAAAAACCAGATAAAGATTTGCTTGGGCATGCCTAGACCGCTATAGGGCAAATGCCCTCTGATTAGCTGAGGTAGGTCTGCATAGATTGACAAAGCGTAGATAAGCGGTAGCCAAATAACGATTAGGCTTGCCACTAATTCTTTCCATTTTAATTTCATTTTCTTTCTTCCTTTTATAATTCCAGACAGTCATCAAAGCGGTCTAAAAGAGCCCGACCTTGATTGTGGGTAATAACGATAACAATGCGGTCTTTAATCGACAAGATATAGTCCATGACTTCCGCTGCCAAGTTGGGATCAAGATTGCTAGTCGGCTCATCAAAAATCAGCACATCATAATCCTTGACCAAGAAGCGCGCCAAATCAATCCGCTGCTTTTCGCCATAGGAAACTTCCTGCCGCTCCAAGTCCAGCTTCTTGCTCAAGAAAGCCTCATTAAAATGCAGACTTTGGTACAAGGAAGTTTGGTCAGGTGCATTTATATCTCTGTATAGCGCGATATTGTCCGCCACACTTCCCTCGATAAAAAAGTCATTCTTTTGGATAAAGGCGATTTTCTGATAAAGGCTGTCGCTTGCTAGCTGGCTGACCGCTTGACCATTGACCATGATTTGACCAGCGTAGTCCTTCTTATCAAAATAATTAAGCAAGAGCTTCATCAAGGTCGACTTGCCCCGACCAGACTCGCCGATAATGGCATAGTGCTTGTCCTTGGCAAACTGATAAGAAAAATCCTGAAAGAGAGCCTTGTCGCCCAACTCCAGACCGAGATGTTCAAAATCAATCCGCTCAATCGTTTCGGTCAGATTTTGAGCGGGCTCCGCTTCTTTCTTAGCCAACTTAGCATCAAAATCATTCTCAATATCCTTGACCGTGCTCATGAGATTTTTGTTATTGATAAAAAGCTGCAAAGGAGTGAAGACAAAGTTCAAAAGCTGAAGACTGGCAATCAAAGCTCCAATCGTCAGTGAGCCTTGACTGACAAACCAAATCCCCAGAGACATACAAAATATCTGAGACAGAAAGCTAAAGAACATCATCAGATTCACAGCGCCTTCTTTTGCCACATTGTAACTTTTTCTGGCTTGCTCAAAATCGCTGTTACTGCTAGACAAGTGCTCAACCACCCTTTTTTGGATTTGCAAAAGTTTGATTTGCTCAAACCCTTCCAAAAAATTGGTGACTTGCTTCAAGAAATGATTGCTTTTCTGGGTAAAATTCGCCGTCGCCTTTCTCATCAAGACCCCCGGAATTTGCGACGCAGCCATGGTCAAAAAAGAAATGAGAATAAAGCCCAGAGCCATGCGCCATTCAATCCAAAAAATAGCCAGTGTACTGATAAAAACTGAAGAAAAGGCAGCCACAATATCACAGCGCGGGGTCAAGTAATTCTCTTGGTAAATATCCATATTCTTGGTCGTTGTGTTGAGATAGCTATTTTCCTGCTCGGAAGCCTTGTCATGCAAATTCTTGTCATAAAAAGAATGGAAAAGCCTCGTTTTGACTTCTTCCAAGACTTGCTTATTATGATTGTTCTTGAACCAAATAGCCAGCAAGCTGCAAAGAGACCAAGCACAAGTGCAAAAAAGGCAGATAAAGAATTGTCCAAGCAAGTTAGAATGAGCCTTTTGCGCACTGTCCACAACAACTCCCAGCTGCAAAGAAAACAAAGTGATAAAAATCGTTGCTCCAATGCTAAAGATAGTCGCACCCAGATAAGAAGCGCGGTATTTCCGTAAAATTTCTTTCAACATTTAATTTTTCCTTCCAATTTTCGTCTATTTTTGAAAACGATCCAAGACGGAATTGCCTAGCAGACGGATAAAACCGTGAGCAAGCCTATAAGCAATAAAAGTAATCCTCTTTTCATCTTTTCTCCTTTATCTATCTATTTAGAAAATTTTCTAAATAAAGAGTACGAAACGAAGCAATCTAATCCTTCTTAGGTATTTCGATTTATTTCTAAATACTCTGGATTAAAAAATCTAGTCTAGAAAAACTAGATTGCCTATTTTGTATTTAAAAATGTTTTTGATTGGATATTTTTTGCAGGTCGTCCTTATTTTTATAGAGCACCCAGGAAAAAACAGCCAGCCAAATGGATAGACCCGTCACTAGACCTACTACGGTTAGTAGGATTGAGTTTCTTGCTTTCTTCATTTTTCCTCCTTTTTGAGTAGAGAAATTTAGAATTTTTTCTAAATAGCTTTTATAAAAAATTGCTCAGTGACTAATTAAACAGAGCAGAATGAAGTAATTAGAACATCTTCTAAATAGATTGTAACACTTCTCTTTCAAAAAAGCAAGAGGTATTTTGGTTTTTTTCTAAATAGCTATCAAAAAATCTAGCCTGTCTAGACTAGATTGCTCTTAGTTCATATTAACCCGATGCCATTCATTGATGACGTAGGCTAACTGACCAACTTGCTCAATTCCGACACCACTGATCTCATCACTGGCCTCGGTGCTACCACCTAAATAAGCCGTATAGAGAGCTATAATATAAGGCTTCTCTTCCATAACTAATGCATCCACATTGAGCGCCTCACGAACATATCCAGGCTTTTGATAGATGGTAATGTCACGCAGATAGCGCTTATAGTATTCACCTGGGAAGGATTCGCCAATATAGTAAAGGATGTCCTTGTACTTTTCCTGATTTTTAGACAAATACTCAAGAACTTGAATATAGTAGTCCGTCGTGGTCTTATTATTCTCCCGGCTGATCGTCTTAATATCAGCCTTGGACTGACCGTAGCGACTAAACATATCATAGGCCTTTTCCATACCGCCCAGACGCTCTGCTAAAGCGTACGCTGGAGTATTTTCAGAATAAACCAAGGAATATTCCTGCATGTCTGATATTCTCATAGCACCGTTGAAAGCACCGACATAGTTATCATGCTCGCCCCTATATTCATAGTTTGTATTGGTAATATCAAACCGCTCGTCCATAGAAAGTTTTCCAGCAGCAACCTCATCTACTACCAGCATATTGAGAGGGAGCTTGTAGGTCGATCCCGCAGTCATAGGCTGGGTATCATTCATTGCAAAGGTCTTGCCAGTCGTCAAATCCTTATATGAAAATGCAACCTGGGAGGGTTCAATTCCCATTTCAGTCATATAAGCCTGAATGACCTGAGTCAAATCCAAATTTGCATAGTCAAATCGCAGCCCCAAAGCATCCATAGTCGGGCCGTCCGCCTCCATGACCTTCTGCTTCTCCTCTGGACTTTTCTCAACAGGCTTCGGCTTTTCTTCAACTAGTTTGGAATCAGGCTTGACTTTCTCTTCTTCCTGTTCTTGCTCGCCAGACTTTGCAAGTTGGGCAGCCTCTTGTGCTTTCTTTTCAATAGCCTTATTTCGTTGGGTTATAAAAAGGAAGATGAAGCCCAGCAGACAAAGACAAGAAAGGACAGCTACGATAATCGTTACAATTTTTTTACTCAAAACATTTCTCCTAGCATTTGTATTATAAAAAATTATGAGGAAAATAACAAGTGAAATCCAGAAAAAAGGTATTTTAAGCATTAAAAAAGGCAAATCTTTAAACGATTCACCTTTTTATATATTGAAACTGCCTGTTTATTTCGCAGCTGCGTAAAGTTGGTCAACCTTTTTCCAGTTAATAACTGAGAAGAAAGCTTGAATGTAATTCGGACGAAGATTGCGGTATTTCACATAGTAAGCATGTTCCCAAACATCCAGTCCTAAGATTGGAGTTTTACCTTCTGAAATAGGAGTATCCTGATTTGCTGTTGAGGTCACTTCCAACTTGCCTTCTTTATTGACAACCAACCAAGCCCAGCCAGAACCAAAACGAGTTGTAGCCGCTGCAGTAAAAGCTGCTTTAAAGTCTTCAAATGATCCAAAAGTAGCTTCAATATCTGCTGCCAATTCTGCAGATGGTGATGTTTCTGCTGGTGTCATCAATTCCCAGAAAAGAGCGTGGTTAAGATGTCCACCACCGTTGTTGATGACTGCCTGACGGATATCAGCTGGAATAGACTCAACATCAGCCAATAATTTTTCCAAATCCTCACCGATTTCAGGATGTTTTTCAAGCGCAGCATTAACATTCGTTACATAGGTATTGTGATGCTTGTCATGATGCAAGTGCATTGTTTCTTCATCAATGTAAGGCTCTAACGCATCGTAAGCGTAAGGAAGATCAGGTAAGATAATTGCCATTTGATAGACCTCTTTTTCTATATGATTATAAAAATGATAACGCAATCATTAGAATTTTTCAACTATTTTGCTTGTAGCTCACCCGTCGCAATCTTGAGCAGAGCCAAATCAAATAGGTAATCTTTATCATAAAGCCCCGACTTAATCTGATAATCAGTTTCAATCAGGCAGGCCATGGTCTTTTTAAGAAAGGACAAACTCAGCGAACGAGCATCTTTTAAGGCGAACTTGACTTGATAAGGATTGACCTTGCGACCTAGATAGTCGGACAAATCAGACACAATTTGGCTCTCAGCTCTGCCATTTTCCGCTAAAACCTTAACCTGCGTAAAGATACGAAACTGCCCCAGCATAATGGCAATAAGCTTGATTTCATCCTCACCTTGAAGAGTCAAATCTCGTACCAAACTTCTGGCTTCATCAATCTTCTGCTGCAAAATCAGCTGGGTCAGGTCAAAAATATTGTCCTGAAGAGTCTTGGGAATGGCCTCGGCAATGTCTTCTAAACTAATCTGACCAGACTCTTTATATCCTTTCAGAAAGGCTAAATTTTTACTGACTTCACTGAACTGAAAACCTGATTTCAGCAGCAACTGATCGAAAGCCGCCGGAGCAAATTGTAAACCTTCTGCCTGCGCTTCCTTGCTGAAATAAGCCCGCAGATCTGCTTCCTTAAGTTCTGCAGCCTCAAAAATTTTCCCATCTCGTTTCAGCAGTTTGACCAGACGGCGCTTGCTATCCAGTTTGCCTTCTGCAAAGATAACCAGACGAGTCGTATCTGCTGGATTTTCCAGATAATTTTCGAAAGATTTGAGTTCTTCATCAGTCAGATAGCGCTTCTTGGCTGTTGTCAAATCAGCAAAATGGTCCAAAATCACGATTTTTTCATCCGTAAAAAAAGGCAGACTGACCAAGTCCAACTCCACATCCTGATAGTTTGCTTCTTTCATATCGAAAATAGCAGTATTCAAATCGCCCGGTTGAAACTGAATCTGGCGGAGAAACTGCTCCTTCAACAACTCAAACTGACCCAAGTCATCTCCCGCCACAATTGTCAAAGCAGGAAGGTTGCTTGGCGTGATTTTTTTAATTTCCTCAATAGCTAACACAGAAAGTCTCCCCTGCTTTATATTTCTTGTCAATTTTTTTCATGTATTGATTGTAACAAAAAAGAGTCGGAAAGTCTGCTATTTTCTCTGCAAACAAAATCTAATTTTTGAGTATATCCGCTATATAAATATAAACTGTTAGTGGCTTCATTTTTCTTTGTTATGAAAAGCAATCAATGCCTCGTTCTGTTAAAACTTTTCTGCGAGCGACAAAGAAAAAGAGCTGGAAAAATTCCAACTCTTTCTTTGTTTATTCTTGGTTTTCACTTGCATCCTCTACACTGTTTTCAACTGGTGTAGAAGGTTGCTCCTCTTGGATAGGTGAAACAAAAGGATTGTCTTGAACAGGTGCTTGAGTTCCAAAATCCTGAGGTGTTGACTGCTCAGGTGTTTCAGCAGTAAATGGATTTTGAACTGGTTCTGCTTGCTCCCCCGCTTGACTTTGATCAGAAACAGGTTGTTGTGGCTGTTGACCAAACTGCTGATCTTGGAAGCCACCTTGCTGTGGCTGTTGGCCAAATGGTTGGTTTTGGACTGGTTGCTGTGGTTGTTGACCAAACTGTTGTCCTTGGAAACCACCTTGTTGTGGCTGTTGGCCAAATGGTTGATTTTGAACAGGTTGTTGCGGTTGTTGACCAAATGATTGGTTTTGGACAGGTTGCTGTGGTTGTTGACCAAATTGCTGACCTTGGAAACCACCTTGTTGCGGTTGTTGACCAAATGGTTGATTTTGAACAGGTTGTTGTGACTGACCAAACTGTTGTCCTTGGAAACCACCTTGTTGTGGTTGTTTTTCATAGTTCAAACCTTGATTGTATGGCTGTTGTCCAAACTGTTGTCCTTGGAAGTTTTGCTGACCATATGAATTTCCAACCATTTCAGGCTTAGATCCTTGACAAAGCAAAACAATCAAAGCAATACTACATGGAAGAGATACTATTCCTGCAATAATATTTAGAACTGGAATAAATGATAGTAAAAAAGGACCAACATACAAGAAAAGAAATGCCCAATGATAACCAGCATCACGTAAACGACGGACAATGATAGCTAAATTAGGTACAAAAGTTGCCAGAGCATAGAGAATTAAGATGAAAATAAAGATTACAGCGAATCCTGCTCCAGCCAAGATTGCTGATGGATCTGATTCATATCCATAAGTTGAGTCTTGAACTGCTGCTGAAAGAATACTTCCAAAAGCAGATGCCCAAAAAATGATAAATAGCGGTGCAGTAACAATAACATGGCATAAAACTACCCACCAATAGTCTGACCGGCTAGACCGGCTTGAAAAATCAGCATAGTGTGTCCAGAATTTTTTATATGCAGCAAACATAAAATTCTCCTCTATAATTTTTTATACCCATTATCTTATCACAAATGCATAAATAAATCAATATGACTTCCTAACTGAAGCTAAGCAGTCTACAAAGTATCAGTTGGCATCTTTAACGCAGCTATCAACGAACCGTTTCAATCCTCCAGGAATTCCAACCAATCAAACGAATGGCCCCCTGCTGGTCAGTTCGATAGATGGCTGTATTAAACTTCTTAAATCTTTGCAAAGTTTCCTGATGCGGATGTCGATAACGATTATTCTGGCCAGCTGATATCAAGGCCAGTTTCGGCTGAATTTGCTCTAAAAACTCTGGACTGGAAGAGCCTTTGGAGCCATGGTGTCCTGCTTTTAAGACATCTGCTTTCAGCTGAGGGAATCGCTGCAGCAGTTCAATTTCTCCCTGCCTTTCCAAATCACCTGTAAACAAAAATTTTGTCTGAAAGAACTCCCCGTAGAGTACAATTGAATCATCATTTCCACCGTCTCCTGTTCCGCTAGGATAGAGAACCTGCAAAACTGAGTCAAACACCGGAATCTCATCTCCTACTTCTACGACATGGACAGAAGTTTCTATCTGCTCCAGTTTTTGAACAAAATCAAGCTGAGTCAGACTTCCTTTAGAAACATAGATTTCCTTGATGGAAAAATGCTTAGCTACCTCCAGCATATCTCCCATGTGATCGGTATCGGTATGAGTCAGGACCAATACATCCAGACTAGCAACGCCACGACTTTTGAGATAGGGAATTAAGGTCTTTTCTGCATTGGATGAAGTCTGTCGCTCCTGCCAAGCCTCTTTCTTTCCTATCTCGACTCGTCCTCCTACATCAATCAAAACCGTCCTGCCTCGCCAGTCCCTGAGAAAAATGCTATCTCCCTGACCAATATCCACTACTGTGATCTCGTTTTGCAGCGGATGCCTTGTTAGAAAAAATAAGAGAAGAGTAAGCAAACTAAAAGATAAAAGCCAGCTTTTCTTTCTCCGAAAGTCATAGATTAAAGCCAAAACCAAAAGCAGAGCAAACAGTAACCAGAGGTTGGGCTTCCCAAAAATCAAAGGACGCGGAGTAAAATCAGCTACCCAACGAATCACATCTTCGAGTAACTCAAAGAAAAAATTGGCCTGAGAAATTTTTACAAGTGGTGACAAAATAAAAATGAGGGTTAACCCCGGTAGCATCAGCAGGTCAAAGAATAGTGAAAATAGAAAAGTTAAAATCACAGACCAAGGCTGAAATTCAGAAAAATAGTAGATTAGTATAGGCAAAATCCCCAATGAAATAGTCAGACTTTCCGCTAAAAGCTTACGAATCGGCGGTAACTTTTCAAAATCCATCATAGAAATCAAAAAGGCATAGGCGCAGGACAAGACACCGCCTGCTGTCAGAAGAAAATTGGGCATGATGATAAAGAGAACCATCAGTGTCAGAGCAAAGTTATCTAATCTGGTCAGTCCTTGCTGGGCCAACAACTTCTGAACTAAGCTTCTGACGACAGAAACAGAAAAGCCTGTCAGTCCAGCGTAGATAAATGAAAAAGGTAGCTGCAAGGCGTTTACTGTCTCCCTCTTCATCCCCAAACGTAGAAGAATCCTGCGAAAACCATCCAAAAAGAAACCTACCTGCATACCAGACAAGGCAAACAAGTGGATGATACCCAAGCTAGAATACAGATTGCTCATTTCCGCAAACTCCGTATCCAAGTCACCAAACAAGAGTCCAGTCATATAATGACTCATCGGGCTGGGAAAATTACTTCGAATATAGACCAGCGCTTTTCTCCGCCAAACAGACAGCCAATCCAGTGGATTTAAGCTGGAAAATGGTCTTAGTGACTGAATCTTATTGATTTTTAAGGTACGGTAAATCCCCTGACTCTTTAAATAAGCCTGATAGTCAAAGCCCGAAAAATTTCGTTGCTGCTGGGCGTGTTCAAACTCTGCTTCAACATCAAGGACGACCAAATCTGTCAGTTGCTGAAAATCTTCCTTTTCACTGGCTGATTTGATCTTGTAGAAGACCTGATAAAGCCGACCGTCCGTTCGCCCTCGAAAGGATAGGGAATCTCCATTGACTTTGATCGTATCCGGCAAAACTTGAACCAAGCTAGCTGAAGGAGGTTCCTGCCTAAAGGCCTGCTCTGCCATTTCCCGACGAAGCAAGAAAAAGAGGACAAAAAGGGACAGGAATGCCAAGGCAGCTAGACTTTTTTTGAGAGGATAGCTGAAAAAGAGACGAAGTAGAAGTACCCCCAACCCAAAATAAGCCAAGGAACTGCCAGAGTAGACTGCAAAATAGGCCCATACAAGGATGAAAGCTAGATAGATAGGGGGGAGGGGTAGCTTTTTAATCCACTGTGACATATTCTTTCAGCTTTTCTAAGGTCTTATCTCCAATACCTGACACCTTTTTCAGATCATCTACTGACTTGAAGCGGCCATTGCTTTCGCGGTAGGCAATGATGTCTGAAGCCCGCTTCTGCCCGATGCCTGAAATAGTCTGCAGTTCAGTCTCTGTCGCCGTATTTAGATTGACCTTGTCCGACTTTCCACCACTGGCACCAGCAGAATCAGAAGCTCCTGCTTGATACTGGCCGGTCTGTGTGACATCGGCTCCTTCTTCACCAATCTTTGCCACATAGATTACTGCTTCATCTGTTAATTTTTGTGCCTGATTAATGGACTTAGCCTCGGCGTCTGCTGTCAATCCGCCAGCTTTTTGGATGGCTTCATGGACTCTCGCTCCCGCTCTCAGCTCATAGACACCAGGATTCTTAACTGCGCCTTTAATATCCACAGTGACTTGCTCACTCTCCTCTTCATCCGCCTTGGCCTTAGAAAGAACTTTTTCACTCTCTTCATCAGCTGAGCTGGATGAGGAAGTTACCTCTTGACTCAAGGCGGCCACCTGATTTCGCGGCTGGTGATTTCCTTTGATGAGGAAAAAGCCACCTAGCACAGTACCAACTACTGCCAGACCGACAAAGAGTTTGTATTCTTTCAGCTTTTCAATGATTTCTTCAAGCATATTTTTCTCCTTTGTCTTTTTATTCGTAAAAGATTGCAAAAAAATAAAACAAGCCGAGAATATTTTCAGCTTGTCATATTTTAAAATCTTTATTTTGCAAGAAGTCGTATAGATAGAAAGGCCATTGACAAAAATAGAAGCTGCAATATCAGTCTGCTTTGCTTACCCTGTATATCCAAGCTTCTATCTTTTGAGCTCTGCCATGTAAAAAGGCCAGATTTGCCAAAAGAAAAGCCATCACTAACACGCTTAGAATCAGAAGTAGCGACCAAGAAATCGACTGCTGACTCAGATAAAGGACAAAGACTAAGATGAGTATAGGAAAAGTCGTCAAAGCTGTGAAGCCGCCCGGTACCCAGCGACGAAAGCGAAACACTTGCATGATATGGCCCAGCAGATGGAGGGTATGACAGAAGCCAATAGCCAAAGCCAGCTCAGGAATGCGAAATAGAATCGCAAGCAACAAAAGGATAAAAGCCAGTAGAAATTCCTCCGCAATCATTAGAGCAATGCTTTCAGCAGAAAGATAACTTCCTCTTCTGGCAATGAACATCTCCTTTTGATAGCCTTGATGGTCTTGATTCTGAGAAATCCAAGGCCGAACCAGGATAATCTCATCAAACTCGTGCAGTATGAAAAGCGATAAGGTTACAAAAGACAAAAAAGCAAGAGACATAGTGTCCTCCTTATAAAACATACCTACATTATAACTCACTCACATACAAAAATCAGCTCCCAAGCAAGATTGATCAGGAAGCTGATTAGTATCTTATTTTCTGTGCTTATCCGGATCCCAGACAAAGCTAGCAAAAAAGCTGAAAATGATGGTCAAAATTCCAATCAAAATAGCAGGAATAAAGACAAAGGCACGTAGAATCCGTAAGAAGATATTGCCTTTCTTTTGTGTCTGATAAGGAGCCACTTCAGCATCTAGACGATCAAACTCCGCATGAATACGGCGAGCTACTTCCTCAACTCCCTCATCATTCATCTTCTTAATGTCTGAAATATCAATGGGATTACCAAAATTCATATCCACGCGCTCCCCAGCTGCCAAGCCTTTAAGGCTCATGGGACCAGCATAGACTACTGGCATGATACGGACCTTAGCCATCTTAGCAATCACTGCCACTCCTCCCTTGACATCCGTAGAATGGCGGCTGCCGCTTGGGAACATAATCAGAGAACGATTGCTCTTTTTCAGCATATTAACAGGGTACTTGATAGCTGACGAACCAGGATTTTCCCGGTCGATAGGAAAAGCACCACACATGCGAATCCACCAGCCGAACACCCGATTTTCAAAGAGTTGTTTCTTGGCCATGAAAATGAACTGCTTGGGCTTGGTCGCAAAAGCCATGTAAACTGGATCCCACCATGTTCGGTGAGGGGCAACTAAGATATAATTTTCATCTTTTGAAGGAATCTTTTCTTTATTGTGGTAATGTGCATTGCCGTTTAAGGTCCACAGGATAAAAATCACTAAACCTCGCAAATAAGTATAAAACATAAACTCTCCTTATTTCAAACTGTGATTGTACTTGAAATTTATTACATCCTTTCCCATTATACCCTATACCCTTATAGTCTGCAATATTTTTCCAAACTTTGGCTGTAACAGCTGATTCTGATAGCCATTTCCATAAAAAAATGGTATCATTAATCTCATGAACAAGAAAGAATTAATCGGTTTAAACCAAACCCAAGTAGATGAAAAAATTTCGCAGGGCTTGACCAACGATTTTACAAGTGACACCAGTACTAGTAACTGGCAAATCGTTAAGCGGAATGTTTTCACCCTTTTTAATGCCCTTAACTTTGTTATTGCTGTAGCCTTGGTCTCTGTCCAAGCCTGGAGCAATCTAGTCTTCTTCGCAGTAATCAGCTTTAACGCCGTCACTGGTATTATTACGGAACTGCGAGCCAAACGCATGATTGACAAGCTCAATCTGGTCAGCCGAGAGCTGGTCACAGTCATCCGCGAAGGCCAGGAAGTCAAGATTCAGCCAGAAGAAATTGTACTGGGCGATCTGATCAAGCTGTCAGCTGGTGAGCAAATTCCCAGTGATGCCCGTGTGGTAGAGGGGGTTGCCGAGGCCAATGAAGCCATGCTGACAGGGGAGAGCGACTTGGTTCTCAAGGAAGAAGGCGCTGAGCTGCTGTCTGGTAGCTTTCTGGCTAGTGGGCAGATTTATGCTGAGGTACACCATGTCGGCGCGGACAACTATGCCAACAAGCTCATGACTGAGGCTAAAACACTCAAGCCTATCAACTCGCGCATTCTATACAATCTTGCGAAAATTTCCCGCTTTACTGGAAAAATCATCATTCCTTTCGGATTGGCTCTCTTCTTTGAAGCCCTAATGATAAAGGGACTGCCTGTCAAAAACTCTGTCATTACCAGCTCGACAGCCCTTTTGGGTATGCTACCTAAGGGAATCGCCCTGCTGACAGTCACGTCACTTCTGACAGCTGTCATCAAGCTAGGTATGCGCAAGGTTCTTGTTCAGGAAATGTATTCTGTTGAAACTCTGGCTCGGGTGGATACTCTCTGCCTGGACAAGACCGGGACAATTACCCAAGGTAAGATGACTGTTGAAGCCTTACATAGCCTTTCAGATAAGTTTTCTGATGAGACCGTCAGTCAAATCTTAGCAGCCTACTTCCAAACCAGCGAGGATAATAACCCAACAGCTCAGGCTATCCGCAAGGGCTACGGCCATTTAGAGCACACCTATACTAGCGACAATGTCATCCCATTTTCTAGTGACCGAAAATGGGGCGCTATGCATTTATCAAGTGTCGGAACTATCTTTCTGGGAGCTCCCGAAATGCTACTGGACAGCAATCCTGCAGCGGTTGGAGAGGCTCAAAAACGCGGATCTCGGGTTTTGGTACTGGCTCACAGCGACCAAGTGCTAGACAAACACAGTATCCAATTGCCTGAAGATATGACTGCTCTGGCTGTTCTGGAAATCACTGACCCTATTCGTGAGGGAGCGGCCGAGACACTGGACTACCTACGCTCTCAGGATGTTGATCTGAAAATCATCTCTGGTGACAATCCTGTGACCGTTTCTCATATCGCAAGCCAGGCTGGATTTGCCAACTACGACAGCTACATCGACTGCTCTAAAATCAGCGACCAAGAACTGGTTGAGCAGGCCGAAGAAACAGCTATCTTCGGCCGTGTTTCTCCCCATCAAAAGAAGCTGCTCATCCAGACTCTTAAGGCCGCTGGTCGGACAACAGCCATGACCGGAGATGGGGTTAATGATATCTTGGCCTTGCGTGAAGCAGACTGCTCCATCGTCATGGCCGAGGGCGACCCCGCAACTCGGCAAATTGCCAACTTGGTCCTTCTTAACTCCGACTTTAACGATGTCCCTGAGATTCTTTTTGAAGGTCGCCGAGTCGTTAACAATATCGGCCGGATTGCTCCGATTTTCTTCATCAAGACCATCTATTCCTTTATCCTAGCTATCATCTGTATCGCCAGTATCCTGCTCGGAAAACCTGAATACCTCTTGATTTTCCCATTCATCCCAATTCAGATCACCTTGATTGACCAGTTTGTCGAAGGTTTCCCACCCTTTGTCCTCACCTTTGAGCGCAATATTAAGCCGGTTGAAAAGCACTTCCTCAAACGCTCCCTGCAGCTAGCTCTGCCAAGTTCCCTCATGATTGTCTTCAGCGTGCTATTTGTTCGCATCTGGGGCAGCAGCCATGGCTGGAGCGACATAGAAATGTCCACCCTGACCTACTACTTGCTAGGCAGCATCAGCTTCTTGTCAGTCATTCGGGCCTGCCTGCCACTCAACCTCTGGCGCAGCCTGCTCATTATCTTCTCTGTCTTTGGCTTCTATTTATCAGCCTTTGTCCTGCAGCACCTTTTGGAAATTGCAACGCTGACAGCCGCAACTTTACCAGTCTATCTGATTCTCATGGTCGTTTTTGGATTTGTCTTTGTTGCCTGCACCATCAAGCAGAAATACAGATTTGATTAAGAGCTAGCTAAAAAAGATTGTCATTTAAGCTCATGGAAACATGCGAGGGTTCTCGCATGTTTTTTAATTGTGCAAAAACTTCCCATATCCCTTTGGAATCCATGCTAAATCATGCTATAATTGACTTATGAACGAAGCAAAACTAAAAGACGGAGAACGCGTCAACCAGCTCTTTTCGACGGATGTCAAGATTATTCAAAATAGTGAGGTCTTCAGCTATTCGGTAGACAGCGTGCTGCTTTCCCGCTTTCCCAAGCTGCCCCAGCGGGGGTTGATTGTCGATCTCTGTGCTGGAAATGGCGCCGTTGGACTTTTTGCCAGCACTCGCACCAAGGCTCAGATTATGGCAGTCGAGATCCAGGAACGTCTAGCAGACATGGCCGAGCGCTCCATTGAGCTCAATGATTTGACTCAGCAAATGCAGGTTATTCAGGACGATCTGAAAAACCTAGGACGCTATATCACTGGCAGCAGGGTTGATATGATTCTCTGCAATCCTCCATATTTCAAGGTTGACAAGCAATCCAATCTCAATGAAAGCCAGCACTACCTTTTAGCCCGCCATGAAATCTCAACAAATCTGGAAGAGATTTGCAAGATTGCCCAACGAGTCCTCAAATCTAATGGTCGGTTGGCCATGGTTCATCGACCAGAACGCTTTTTAGATATTTTAGATACCATGCAAGCCCACAACCTGGCTCCCAAGCGCATCCAGTTTGTCTATCCAAAGCTGGGTAAAGAGGCCAATATGCTGCTTATCGAAGCTATTAAAGATGGTTCCCGCGACGGTCTAAAAATCCTGCCCCCTCTCTTTATTCACAATCAGGACGGCAGCTACACTCCGGAGATTCACGAGATTTACTATGGAAAATAAAGCCTATATGTACGTACTTGAATGCAGAGACGGCTCCCTCTATACCGGCTACACAACGAATGTCCAAGCCCGACTCAAAAAACATCAAGCTGGCAAAGGAGCCAAGTACACCCGTGCTCGCCTGCCAGTTACCTTACTTTACCAAGAGGAACACCCTAATAAGCCGGCTGCCATGTCGGCTGAAGCCCTCTTTAAAAAGAAAACTAGACAAGCCAAACTGGCTTACATCAAAGAAAGGACTCAAAATGCCTGAAATCCAGTTTAAAGGCGACTTTCATCATATCGAAATTTCCCCAGACAGCCAGCTCGATATCGGTCAAGATGTCATCTTCCAATCTTTTACCAGCCTCAATGTAGCAAGTGGCGCACAACTCAAGCTAGGAACCCGGGTTTTCTTCAATGACCATTGCACTGTCCGCTGTCAGCACTCTATCGAAATCGGCAAGGACACCATGTTTGGCGATGGGGTCCGCATTTTTGACCATAATCATCAGTATTCTAATTATCACATTGAGAAGATTGATTTTACTGTTGCGCCAGTCAAGATCGGAGCTAACTGCTGGATTGGGGCCAATACTGTGATCCTCAAAGGTGTGACCATTGGTGATAATGTCATCATTGGAGCCAACAGCTTGATTTTCCAGGATATTCCCAGCAACTCTATCGCTATGAGCAAGGAAGAGCTTATCATCAAGGAGCGTCCACAGGGCAATTTCCATGCCTTCACGCTAACGGCTTCTGATACTTTGGAACAACTGGCCTATTTAGCAGAAAATCTGCCAGAATTAGAATTTCACATAGCTGCTAAGACCAATATTTCTCCTTACTTAGCCAGCTTTAATGACTATCCCAATATCAACCTCTACACCAATATCCACCAGGATGACTTTATTGAAGACTTGCTCGATAGGGCGGATATTTACTTGGATATCAATCACTGGGGAGAGGTAGACCAGATTGTCCAAAGGGCTATCAGCAAGGGGAAGCCAGTTTTAGCTTTCCGTCAAACTGCCCACCAGCCTGAAGCAAATACTTTACTTTTCGAATCGGACCAACCCCAACAAATGGCTAATGAAATACGAAAATTATTGAAAGAAAAGTCTAGGACATAAAGATCCTAGACTTTTCTTTTGCAGTCGATATGTATTTTATTAACTTTATTCACCAGCAATTCCATTTGGAATGATAACTTCCTTGAGTAACTGCTCTTCTTCTTTGATACGGACATAGAGGGTGATACAGTAGAGCGGGAAGAGGATGAAAAGAGCAAAGTAGGCATGACTGAGCAGGGCCAAGCCCACCAATTCTGGTACAACATTCAGGAAATAATTAGGGTGTTTGACATTGCGAAAGAGCCAGTGGTCAACAAACTTATGATCCTTAACCAGCATAAGCTTGATGGTCCAAACTGGTCCCAAGAGCTTGGCAACAAGGTAGAGCATAAACATAGAAAAGAGTAACAAGACAGCTCCCAGTAGGCTCACAAAGTCAAAAGCTGGCTTCTTCAGCAGCAATTCCAGAAAGCAAACCGCATAAAAAAGCATGTGCAGGTACTTCATGATATTTGAGTTTTTCACCCCGTACTCCATGCCTCCCTTGGCCAGAATATCCTGCTCATTCTGAGAGGATTTCCTCAAAAACACCAAACGAAAAAGCGACACAGACACAAAAATCACTATATTGATTGTCATAAGACCTCCTAAAATTTAATAATACATTTTATTATATAAGGAATTCTGCAGCAAAGTCAAGACTGTTGTTTACAAAATGAGATAAAGATATAAAAAAGCTGCGACTAGAATTTCTAGACAAAATCCCAGTCACAACCTCTATAAAATATTTATTTGAAGCAAGTTTCTCTCACCGGTCAGACATCACAAAATTTCAATATAGGTGCTGTATTTTTCCTTGACTTTCGGAGCGATATTGTCGTCCGTCACAACTGCACTGAGGTTGTCCAGCCGGTAAAAAGAATAGAAAGAATAGCTGTCAAACTTGCTGTTATCGGCTACAATGTATTTGCTGATGGCATTGTTAAGGATAATCGCGTCGCCGTTGCCTTCCTCTTCATTGCTGGTCGTAACATTATGACCGTCAATACCATTCGCCCCAATAAAGGCCTTAGAAACCTTGATTTCTTTCAAAAGATTATTGGCAAACTGACCGACAAAGGTTTGAGTCTTAGCCCGATAGCGTCCGCCAATCAGAATTAAATCTAAATTGGCTCTTTCTTTTAACTTTTCAAAAATTGGTAGCGAATTGGTGACGATGCTGATATTTTTGCCATCCAAATAGTCTCCTATAAAATCCGTTGTGGTGCCTGACCCAATAAAGACCGTATCCCCGTCAACAATCAAATCCGCACATTTACGGGCAATCTGCTTCTTCTCCTCAACATTCAGCATTTGCTTTTCTGAGTGAGAAATCTCGTTGAGAGCATTCTTGACCTTCTTATGGGCTCCACCATGAACACGGGTCAGCATGCCCTGCTTCTCCAAATCAATCAAATCCCGACGGATGGTCATATCCGTGACACCCAGCATTTCCTTGAGGTTTTTAACAGCAACCACACCTGTTTGATCCAGTTCTTGCAGAATGATTCTATGTCTACTTTCTTTCATTTTACATTCTCCTTTTACTCCTGAATTTCTTACAGACTCACCTTCACCTTATTATACAACAGTTCCAGCATATAAACAAAGATTTGTGAATTTTTTTATTTTAAATAGCTAATATGTTGAATTTTGATGTCGAAATTAGTTGAAATACTTTGAATCCTGTTCTATAGCAAAAACACCAGAAACAGTTCAAAGCAGAAATAAGGAGGCTATAATTTACTTTGATAAACAGGACTGCTTCAATCAGCATGATTAAGGAAACTACATTGGCTCATACTTATATTTCTGCAGGACTGAGAATAAGAAGATTTATTGAACAAACGAAAAGAGAGAACTTGCATTCTCTCTCGTCGCTAAAATTGTCGTCAACTCCAGTTAACACCCCGCTTTATTTATCACCCTTGTTACGGATTACAAAGCCGGTTTTCTTTTCGCTAGAAGTATTGCGTGGCTTCTTGTGGTCCTTGCGGTAGCGATTATCTTTATCAAAACGCTCGTCTTTGCGACCTTTCTTAAATTGGTCACGACGGCCACCTCGGTCACGGCGATTGTCATTGCTGCGACGGTTGCTGTTTCCGCCACGACTGCCCTTGCCTTTTCCGCCAAAGCCACCGCCAGACGGTTTAAATGGCAATGGTTTTTCACGGGCAATTTCTACTTCAGGAAGAGCATCTGGATCCTGCACCGTCAAGCTGAGGATATACATAGCCAGCTCTTCCGGACTGAATTCTGCTGCTAGCTTGCGGGCATCCTTGCCAAATTTCTCAAAGTTAGAACGGATGCTTTCATCCGCAAAATCGCGTTCAATCTTCTTAAGAGCAACTTTTTTCTTAGCTTGGAAAGCTTCCTCTGCAGTCGCAGGCTTGAGGCCTTTCATGCGCTTCTTAGTCAGATTTTCGATAATCTGCAAATAGCCCATTTCATTTGGCGCTACGAAAGTAATAGACTGACCTGACTTACCAGCTCGACCAGTTCGACCAATCCGGTGAACATAGCTTTCTGGATCCTGCGGAATATCATAGTTGTAGACATGTGTCACACCAGAAATGTCCAATCCACGCGCAGCCACATCTGTCGCCACCAAGACATCCAGGTTGCCGTTTTTAAAGTCGCGGAGGACGCGGAGGCGCTTGCCTTGATCCAAGTCACCATGGATACCCTCTGCTCGGAAACCACGGATTTTCAGACCGCGAGTCAGCTCATCGACCCGGCGCTTGGTCCGCCCAAAGACGATAGACAGCTCTGGCTGCTCCACATCCATCAGGCGGGTCATGGTATCAAATTTTTCATTTTCTTTGACACGGATATAATACTGGTCTACCAGCTCCGTTGTCAGCTCTTTAGCAGCAATCTTGACATGCTCAGGCTCCTTCATGAACTTAACACCGATACGCTTGATAGCATCCGGCATGGTCGCTGAAAAGAGCAAAGTCTGACGTTCTTCTGGCACACGGGAAATGATCGACTCAATGTCTTCCAAAAAGCCCATGTTAAGCATTTCATCCGCTTCGTCCAAAATCAAAGTTTCAATCCGATTCAGCTTAAGCGCCTTGCGTTTGATCAAGTCCAAGAGACGGCCAGGTGTTCCTACGACGATATGAGCACCAGATTTGAGGGCCTTGATTTGCTTTTCGATGCTGGAGCCACCGTAGACAGAACGCACCTTGACCCCCTTGCTGCGGCCAAAACGGAAAAGCTCTTCCTGACTCTGCACAGCCAATTCACGGGTCGGAGCGATAATCAAAGCCTGCACAGCAGGATTATCTGTATCAATCTTCTCCAGAGTTGGGAAGCCAAAGGCTGCCGTCTTTCCTGTCCCTGTCTGGGCCTGACCAATGACATCCTTACCTGCCATAGCAAGTGGAATCGTCTGCTCTTGAATAGGGCTTGCTTCTACAAAGCCAGCTTTTTCAATCTCTGCTAGTAATTCAGCAGATAAATGTAATTCATTAAACTTCAATGTTCTTCTTCTTTCTAAAGGCGGTGCGAAGCCACCTTATAAGGCTTTTGATACTCAACTATCGAAACATAACAACCACGTGTCGCTTGCTAAATCTCGATTTTCTGAGAGTATTCGCTCTTCTCTTCATAAATATGGTCTCTCAAGTCCAGGCACTAAAAAAGCGCCGACTCGGTCGCTAGTTCCCACTGAATAGAAAAACTGTAAGTTTTGCAACCTATCCAGTATACCATAAATAAGGTTAAAAAGATAGGACTTGGCTGTAAAATATTTTATTAGAGATTCTTTTGTAAAAATGAAAACTTGAAAATCATTTTCAAAAACATTATAATCTACAAAGAAGAAAGGAGACAGGTATGAATAAATTTTTACGAGTGACTTTCATTTTATTGATCTTAGCTATGCTGGGCGCGGCTATAATCCAGATTTTCCAGCCCCGGCTCTTGGGTAATGAATCCATCTACGGCCTAGCTCCCTACTGGCAGCGGGAAATTGGTTTCTGGAATCTGGCTATTCTACCTTTAGTCATTGCTGCCAATATGAAGTATGATTGGTTTTATCTACGGATGACCCTGCTAGCACTGATTCTGGGTGGGCTGGGCTTTGGTACCAACCATCTGCTAGGCTATCTGGAAAAGGCTAATCAAGCCAATCTACTGGGCTGGATCGAAAATTATCTGCTAGTTTTCTGCTGGATCATCGGCTGGGGACTAGAATATCGAAAAAGACAAAAAAGTGATGAAGAGACCGTCTAGATAGGCAGTTTCCTCATCGCTTTTTTCTTCACTATAAGCACTTTTCTATATTAGCTACCAGCTCCTCAACAAATTGACTAGTGGTCAGAACCGCTACTCCTTCCAGCTGACTAGCAAAATCCCCTGTCACTTTTTGCTCAAAGAGAGCCTTCTCAATAGCCTTAGTCAGGAGATGAGAGACCGCCGGCCAACCAATGTAATCAAAGAGCATGGCCCCTGATAAGAGAAGAGAACAAGGGTTAGCCCTGTTTTGACCTGCTATATCTGGCGCAGTCCCATGAGTTGCTTCAAAAATAGCATGACCAGTCTCGTAATTGATATTGGCCCCTGGCGCAATACCAATCCCGCCCACCTGAGCAGCCAAGGCATCGCTGGCATAGTCACCATTTAGATTGGTCAAGGCAACAACATCAAATTTCTCTGGATAGAGCAGAATCTGCTGCAGAAAATTATCTGCAATCACATCCTGAATGACTAGTTTTCCAGAAGCCAACTCATCTGCATATTCTCTTTGAGCTAGCTCATAGCCCCATTTCCGAAAACCGCCCTCTGTAAATTTCTGGATATTGCCCTTGTGAACCAGAGTGACACGCCTCAGTCCTTTGGCTAGAGCATGGTCAATAGCCGCCCGTATCAGCCGCCCACTTCCCTGCTTAGAGATAGGCTTGATTCCAATAGCAGAGCTTTCTGGGAAGCGAATCTTGTCAACCTGCATATCCTTCTGCAGGAAATCAATAACTTTTTGGACTTCAGCCGTTCCACTCTCCCACTCGATCCCTGCATAGATGTCTTCTGTATTTTCCCGAAAAATTGTGATGTCAGTCTTCTCTGGGTGCTTGAGCGGACTGGGAACTCCCTTGAAATAACGAACTGACCGCAGGCAGGCGTAAAGATCCAATTCCTGTCTCAAGGCCACATTCAAGGAACGAATCCCTTCTCCGACTGGGGTTTCTAGCGGGCCCTTAATAGCCACTAGATGGCTCTTAATCGTTGCCAGCGTTTCATCCGGCAGCCAGTCACCCGTCAGGTCTGCTGCTTTTTTTCCAGCCAAAACTTCCTTCCAAACAACCTTTCTCCGGCCACCATAAGCCTTTTCCACTGCCTTATCAAAGACCAACTGGGCATTTTTCCAGATATCACCCCCAATCCCGTCACCTTGGATGTAAGGAATAATAGGAGCATCCGGTATCTGCAATCGCCCTTTCTCAAACAAAATCTTATCTGCCATTTTATCTCCTTCCAATGGGAAGATACTCCAAACCTTGAGCACCAGTATAGTTAGAACGCGGCCGAATCAGCTTATTATTCTTACGCTGTTCCTGAATATGGGCAATCCAGCCAGCCACCCGACTCATGGCAAAAATCAGGGTGTAGATACTGCTGTCAATGCCCAGCACATGGTAAACCGTAGCCGAATAAAAATCGACATTCGGTATCAGATGCTTGGTATGCTTCATATAGGCTTCAATTTCCTCTGAAAGTTGATACCAGACCTCATCCTTAGTCCCCTGCGTCAAGTCCTTGGCCATTTGACGCAGGTATTTTTCACGCGGATCTTGGGTCTTGTAAACTCGATGACCAAAGCCCATAATCTTCTCGTGAGAGGCCAGCTTGCGGTCTAGGTAGGCCTGACAATCCCCTTCCTCTCTGATCTCTTTCAGCATATCAAAGACACATTCATTAGCACCGCCATGAAGCGAGCCCTTGAGCGCTCCAACGGCTGCTGTCACGCAGGAATAAATATCAGTCAAGGTTGAGGCGCAGACTCGAGCCGCAAAGGTTGAAGCATTGAGCTCATGGTCGGCATGGAGCACCAAGGCACAGTTAAAGGCTTTGACTTCAAGCTCACTAGCTTCTTCTCCCTTGAGCATATAAAGGAAATTAGCCGCAAAACCTAAATCCTCCCGCGGCTCTATCGGAGTCTGACCCGACCTCAGCCTGGCAAAAGCCGCAATAATAGTCGGCATCTTTGCCATAAGCTGGATGCTCTGCTCATAGGTCGCTTCCAAAGAAGCTTCCTCTGCGTGGACATTATAAACACCCAAAAGACTGACCGTTGAGCGCAAGACACTCATGGGATGAAGATGCTTGCGGGACTGGATAAGGATGCACTGCTCCACCGCATCGCTAATAGCATAATTAGCTCGCAGATCTTCCTCAAAATGCTTAAGCTCAATCTGAGTCGGTAAATGCAAATGCCACAGCAGATAAATCACCTCTTCAAAACTGGCATGGTGCTCTACCAATTCAGAAATATTGTAGCCTGCATAAGACAAAGAATCATCCACAATCTGGCTAATCCTAGTATCACAGGCAATGGTATCTTTCAAACCGTCCGTCTGACTCATGCTCACACCTCCTCTAATTTCTTTCTAACGACCATGGGCAAAATCCCCCCATTTTCATAGTAACGGATATCCGCCTCTGCATCAAAACGCAGTCGAGCTTGAAAATCTATTTCTTCAGCACCCTTCCTAGCTATCACATCAACTAGCTGACCAACTTGAGGATTCTGTGGCAGATTAATATCGAAAGTCTCCTTGCCTGTTAAGCCTAGACTATCCGCATTTTCGCCCTCTAGATACTGCAGAGGAAGAATCCCCATCATGACCAGATTTGACCGGTGGATACGCTCAAAACTCTCTGCCAAGACCACCTTGACACCCAAAAGATTAGCACCCTTAGCTGCCCAATCACGGCTGGAACCCATACCGTAGTCTTTACCAGCTAGGACAATGGTGTCAATTTGCTCTTCTTTGTAACGCATGGCCGCCTCATAAATGGATAGCAGCTCTCCTTTATAATCTGTGTAACCACCAATTTTCCCATCCGCCAATTCATTTTTAATCCGAATATTGGCAAAAGTCCCCCGCATCATGACCTCATGATTACCCCGACGGCTGCCATAGGAATTAAACTCTTGGTAATCCACTCCATGATCTAGCAAATAGGAAGCTGCAGGGCTTTTTCTGGCAATATTTCCTGCTGGGGAGATATGGTCTGTCGTCACCGTATCCCCAAATTTTGCCAGCACTGCAAGATTTTTCAGCGGCTGAATGGCTAAATCATCAGCTAAGCCATCAAAGTAAGGTGGATTTTGAATATAGGTCGAAGCCTGATTCCACTGATAATTCTGAGAAGAGGCTGTCGGAATCTGATTCCATTTTTCATTGTCATCAAACACATGGGCATATTCTTTTTCAAAAAGCTGGCGCGTCACATATTTTTGAACATAGTCAGCAACCAAGTCGTGCTCCGGCATCAAATCCACCAAATAGACTGGCTGCCCTTTTTGATCATAACCTAGTGGCTCGCTAGTCAGATTGATATTGGTATTTCCAGCCAGAGCATAGGCGACCACCAAGGGCGGACTAGCTAGGAAATTGGCCTTGACCAGTGGATTGATTCGTCCTTCAAAATTCCGATTTCCTGAAAGAACAGCACTAGCCAGCAAGTCAGTATCCATAATCGCCTGAGCCACTTCCGGTCGGAGATTTCCTGAATTTCCAATACAAGTGGTACAGCCATAGCCGACAACATTGAAACCAAGCTGATCCAGATAAGTTTGCAGACCACTCTTCTTGAGATAGCCTGTAACCACCTTGCTGCCAGGAGCCAAAGAAGTCTTGACTGTCTTTGAAACCCGTAAGCCTTTTTCTACTGCGTTCTTGGCTAAAAGCCCTGCCGCTATCAAGACATAGGGATTAGATGTATTGGTACAGCTAGTAATGGCAGCGATAGCCACATGGCCGGTCTTAATCGTCTCCTCATGATCAGAAAATTGAACCACTACTGACTTTTCCAGCTCGCTCTCATCTAGACCAAAGCCTCGGACCCCCGCTTCTCTTACTAGACTAGCTTGAAACTCCTCTTTAGCAGCTGTTAATTCAATTAGATCTTGGGGCCGCTTGGGTCCTGAGATGCTCGGCACAATGCCATACAAATCAATTTCAACTACCTTGGTATAAATCGGCTCAACCCTTTCATCATAGAAGAGGTGATTTTTTTGAGAATAGAGACGGGTCAGCTCGATATGATCTTCTGACCGATTAGTCAGACGCATGTAATTGAGCGTTTCCTCATCTATCGGAAAATAACCACAGGTAGCTCCATATTCCGGTGCCATATTAGCCACCGTTGCTCGGTCAGCCAGACTTAGATTAGACAAACCAGGCCCAAAGAACTCGACAAATTTACCAACAACATTTTCCTGCCGCAAGATTTGCGTGACCTTTAAAGCCAAATCCGTCGCAGTCGCAATCTTAGGCAGCTTACCCAAGAGACGAACACCAATCACCTCAGGAACTGGGAAATAAGAAGCTTCACCTAACATGGCAGCCTCAGCCTCAATCCCACCGACTCCCCAGCCCAGAACACCGATCCCATTAATCATTGTCGTATGACTATCCGTTCCAAACATGCTGTCTGGATAGAGTTGACCATCCTTTTCAATGATGACATCACTGAGAAATTCGATATTGACCTGATGGATAATCCCAGTAGCAGGAGGAACAGCTCGATAATTATCAAATGATTTTTCTGCCCACTTGAGAAATTCGTAGCGCTCATTGTTACGGACAAACTCTTGATTCATATTGGCCTCTAGAGCTGTGTCACAGCCATAAAAGTCCACCTGAACACTATGATCAATAACTAAATCAACCGGAATCTCTGGATTAATCTGATCAGCCTGACCTCCCTGCCCGACAATAGCATCGCGCATACTAGCCAAATCCACCACGACAGGAACACCTGTAAAATCCTGGAGAATAACTCGACTAGGCTTAAAAGGCACTTCTCCGCTTGGTGATTTAGCTTGATAATGCACCAAAGAGTTAATGTTATCTTTTTTTACATCAATTCCGTCTTCCTTACGAAGAACACTTTCTAATAATATTCGTATAGAATAAGGAAGCCCTTCTATATCCCCTCCTAGTAGAGCCGAGGCTTCCCTAAGGTCTGTATATTGGTATACTTTACCTTTGTAATTTAAATCGTTTAGGTATTCTGCCATATTTCTACCCCTCACTTATTTTAAATTGTTTTATATTATACTTCATTATGAAATTTTATGCAATAAAAATTATAATTTTTATGTTATATTTTATAACATAAAATAACAGTTTTTTAAATATAGGCAAACTGTACTAATGATTATTTTTCCCAAGCACGAAAAAACAAGCACCATTCTCGGTGCTTGTTATAGGTAAAATAATTTCAAATGCTTACTTCTTATTGGCTAACCATTTAAGAAGCTTGGTTAGAAGTCCCCAGATGATCAAACTAATGACAACAATATAAATCCAGGCGTTTTTATCATTAGACAAGGGCAGAGGAACATTCATACCAAAGAAACCCGTGATAACTGCGAGTACTGCCAAAAGGACCGAAATAATGGTCAAGACCGTCAAATTGTCATTCAGATTGTTATTCAGGATATTATTGTAGGAGCCAGAGAGCTGGCTGAGAACTTGAGCAATCAGATCAGTCATCGAAACGAGCTGACGAGCCTCAATCATAGCATCCTCAAACTGCTCGGTTTCTAATTCATCAAAACGTCGGTAAATGCCATGACTTTTGATATGCTCTAGGAGCATGCGATTCTGCTTAGCTGCAGCAACTAGATAGACCATAGAAGTTTCCAAGTCAGACAGAGCAAAAAGATGCTTTTTGGTAGTTGTCTGACGCAGGAGAGCATTAATCTCATCTTTACGCTTGTCCATCCGCTCAACAACCGGATAGTAAGAATTGGAGATTAACTCTAGACTAGCAAAGAGAAACTTATAGACCGATACTGGCTCATGGCACTCAGTATAGGCTTTCATCATGTCCACAACATAGGCATTGTCTTGGTTGCTGATAGTAATGAGCCGCCCCTGCTGCACTACAAAGGTCATGGGAATCGTTTCATAATATTCCTTATCTGTCGCTAGATTAAGGACATTGTAGATAAAGACAACTGTTCCATTCTCACGATTGTAGTCCATGTGAGCCCGCTCGTTCTTATCAAGCGCATACTCGATGGTCTCTTTATCAATCTCATAATCCTGATAAATCCGGGCGTTCTTTTTGAAACTATCTGAGTCAATGTTGATCCAGACAGACTGATCTTTTAGTTTTCTTTCCAAAAACATGGAGCTCCTTTCTATGAGGAACACTTAGTGCTCACAAAATTATCTTACCTTCTATCTTTTTGAATATAAATGCATGTTAATCCAATTATAAAAGTTGCCTTTTCTTTTAGTTTTCTCATTAATTGCTAATAATTTCTAATTCTTTATTTTGAAAATTGTTGCTATTTTTTTAAAAAAGGGTCAACTGTTCTCCTTCAATATCTGTTTCTGTTTCGCTTTCTATTTCTCCTAATTCAGAAATAAATTCTTTATCTTTTTTCCTATAAACGAGCTCTAAAAATTTTTTAGGACTTCGAATTGAATCGTTTAATAAGGAATTCTTAGCCAGATATAAAAATATTGAGCAAGCCTCAGCCTGGCAATTTATAGATTTGTTTGGATTAAAATTTATATCTGTAAAAGCATCGTATTGAAGAATGAAATTAGATAATTCTGTATTTTGAAATAACGCATTTACGTATAACCAGTTATAAAAATAAGTACGTGGTAGCAGAGGAAATTTTACTCCTAAAAAATCGAATTCAATTAATTTATCATTTACCTCAATTGAGCGAACTTGTCTCTTTACTGCCTTGGCATCCAAATCCAAATCTTGATTTACACGTCCATAATTCTTAAACACTTTAGAAGACTGAAATAAAGATTCTACAGAGTATTTATTACCATTACGCAATGTAAGTTGAAGATTAAAGGCACTACATTCTTTCCCAAACTCTTCTTCAGAAGCAGTGGAAACTTCTAATACTTTTAAATTCCCAAATTTTTCTTTGAATTCTTTGTGAAGCGAATGTATAGATCTTTGTTTTTGCGAAACTGAGAAACCCGGATACCAATTGAATTTTATATTCTCTTTTTTAAAACTGTTTGAACTTGATTCATATATATAGACAAATCTCTCTGCCATTCTACTCCTCCAATTCATATAATTTTAACACTTTTCCTTGCATAATACTGTATGCTGAATTTCTCTTAAACCATTCATGAGAGTAATATATTTTTAAATTCCTTAGTTCTATCTGACACAACTTTAATCTTAACACTTCATCCCTAGCTTGCTTTTTGCTACTAAAAACCAAACCTATTATTTTATCTTTCGGAATCATATCTGGAGATAAAACTTCTGCTTGATTATTGGTTGGTATATTAGGTAACATTGAGACACTACGATTAAGCCCTAGAACCTCTGTATTAAATAACTCCATAAACTTTTGGCTCCCTTTACCTATATGAGCACCTCTGTTTTTTGCAGCATTGACAGGACAAAAATATGTCTCTTCGTTAATTATACTAGGAGAAATTAGCAAGACAACCCAATCATTCAAAAGCGATTCTTTTTCTTTTTCAATTGATTTTTCAAAAAAGAAAAAGTTTGGATACTCTACGGAAAGACATATCAATTCAGGGCGATTATCATAACGATGAATATCATTTAATTTCAAAAACTTGCATTCAGAGTCTCTAATCGCTTTATTAGAAATAATACCATTAGCCTCCTCATCACCAGTTCCTAATATATAAGGAAGATTGGAAGACTTTGTAAAATGGCAAAGACGAGTTATGCCTTTTTTAAAAACAATTTCTTGATTCACATTAACCTTCCCCTATCCACCAAGATAAAAATTCATATCATAGTTTTGATATGTTAAAGCCAAATTAGTAGTTGCCCTAGTAATTGCAACATATAATTGTTTTGCAACTTCATTATTTTCATTATCTTCAAGATTGCTATAATCTTCTATGTATTTGCTTTTATCTATATCAAGTACTAAGACATTATCAAATTCTAAACCTTTGACTTGATTAATAGTATAAAGTTCAACATGATTATCTAAGTCCAGAACCTTTAAAATTTTTGCTATAGTTTTAAAAGAAGTGGGATCCATTAGAATAATTCCGTTGCTACCTATTTTATTCGTAAAAAAACTCGAAATAATGTTTTTATATACTTCAAAACTATTAGCCTGTTGTAATTGTGGTATTTCTCCATCTCTTCTAGACGAAACTCGGCTAATTTTTTCATCCTCTTCTTCCGTTATAAAGCCTTTTTCAATCAATATATTTGCCAAATTACTAATTTGTTTTGTATTCCTATAATTTTTAACAAAAGTCTCTTTGGATATATTATTGACACCTAATTGTTTAAAGGAAATCTTAGTTCCTAAAATTTGTTGAGCATAATCCCCTAATAAAATACAAGCTCCATTTTCCTTAGTTAAATAGGTTAAAGATTGTATCTTCGCTTTATCCATATCTTGAAATTCGTCTATAATTAAGAAATCAAACTTATCTTTATCCGGTATACGCTCCTTTCTCTCCTCTAATTTCCAAGAAATATCATCATAATCAAAATATTTAGGTGGATTCAATTGACTTCTATAATATTTATACCCTTTAAATATCCTATAAACTAACTCTCTCTCCTCTCCTTTGTTAACTGGATTTTTTCGTCCCCTTCCTGTTCTTTCAAGTTCTTGATATTCTTCTTCCGTTTTAACCATCATTCCTTGCAGCCAGGAAATCTCTTCTTTAAAAAAATCTATTTCTCTATTAAGAATTCTGCTGTCAGTATACTTTTCTATTTCTGCCAGTTTTTTTATAGAATCGTTTATACATTTTTCCTTTTCATTAACTTTTATAAAATCTAAACATTTTATTTCGTTGCCTGAATTTAATTTTCTTAACGTATTCCAAACTAGGCTATGGTATGTTGTAACAGAAATATTTCTTGGGACTTGAATCTGCAAATTCTGACATAATTGTGGTAAATGTTGTGTTTTAATTTGCTCAATAATAGGTTTATTGAAGCAAACAATCCCTATTTTTTTACTTGGATACTTTATAGCTAAATAGACTGATTTATATAAAGCCACCAAGGATTTTCCGCTTCCAGCGGCACCTAGAATAACCAAATTTTTTTCATCTGGCAAATAAAGAATTTTTGTTTGTTCTCCCGTTAGTTTCTTCATTATATCCCCCTAAACTATCATGATATTACAAAGCAAACTATTTCCTATTAGAATCACATCTTCTCTTCCAACTTGACATCTGGATATTTATCCGCGAACCAGCGTAAGGCAAAGTCGTTTTCAAAGAGGAAGACTGGCTGATCAAAGCGGTCTTTGGCTAGGATATTACGGCTAGAAGACATACGCTCGTCCAAATCATCTGGTGAAATCCAGCGGACTGTCTTTTTGCCCATAGGATTCATGACCACTTCAGCATTGTATTCATTTTCCATGCGGTGCTTGAAGACTTCAAACTGAAGCTGACCGACAGCGCCCAGCATGTACTCGCCCGTCTGGTAGTTGGTATAAAGCTGGATGGCTCCCTCTTGTACCAGCTGTTCAATCCCCTTATGGAAGGATTTTTGCTTCATGACATTCTTAGCCGAAACTTTCATAAAGATCTCTGGAGTAAAGGTTGGTAGAGGCTCAAATTCAAATTTATTCTTACCTACAGTCAGGGTGTCGCCGACCTGATAAGTCCCCGTATCATAAACCCCGATAATATCACCAGCTACAGCATTGGTCACATTTTCCCGACTCTCAGCCATAAACTGGGTAACATTGGACAACTTGGCGGACTTGCCAGTGCGAGGCAGGTTGACACTCATACCGCGCTCAAACTCGCCTGAAACGATACGAACAAAGGCGATGCGGTCGCGGTGGCGCGGATCCATATTGGCCTGAATCTTAAAGACAAAGCCTGAAAAGTCTGGGCTGAGTGGCTCGACTACCTCGCCATCTGTCTTCTTGTGGCCATGCGGTTCCGGAGCAAACTTGAGGAAGGTTTCCAGGAATGTCTGGACGCCAAAGTTGGTCAGGGCTGAGCCAAAGAAAACAGGTGTCAACTTGCCCTCCAAAATCGCTTCTTCTGAGAATTCATTTCCAGCTTCGCTCAAGAGCTCAATATCTTCCTTAACTTGCTCATAGAAAGGGTTAGAAGCAAACAGTTGATCGCCTTCTGCCAGAGTTGCAAAGCGCTCCTCGCCCTTATAAAGTTCCAGGCGCTCATTGTAGAGGTCATAAAGACCTTCAAAGCTCTTGCCCATGCCAATCGGCCAATTCATCGGGTAGCTGGCAATGCCCAAAATATCTTCTAGTTCTTCTAACAAATCCAAGGGCTCGCGACCATCACGATCCAGCTTATTCATAAAAGTGAAGACTGGAATACCACGATGCTTAACAACCTCAAAGAGCTTCTTGGTCTGGGCCTCAATACCCTTAGCCGAGTCAATAACCATGACCGCAGCATCCACCGCCATCAAGGTCCGATAAGTATCTTCTGAGAAGTCCTCGTGTCCAGGCGTATCTAGGATATTGACCCGCTTGCCATCGTAGTCAAACTGCATGACAGAGGAAGTCACTGAAATCCCCCGCTGCTTCTCAATATCCATCCAGTCAGACTTGGCAAAATTACCCGTCTTTTTCCCCTTGACTGTCCCAGCCTCACGAATCTCGCCTCCGAAGTAGAGCAACTGCTCCGTAATGGTCGTCTTCCCCGCGTCCGGGTGGGAGATAATGGCAAAGGTCCGGCGTTTCTTAATTTCTTCTTGTAAAGTCATTTTCTTCTCTTTCTTTTATTTAGGATAATGGTGAATCTTAGTATTTTTTATTTTACATCGGAGTATTTCAATCCTTTCAACCTACCTATTATAGCGGATTTAGCGCTTTTTTTCAATGATCTAAAGAAGATAAAAATCGCCCTTTCGAGCGATTCTATTCTCCCATGTCAACTAAATTTCCTTTAAAATCTAACAATGACACTGTTAAAGAGGAAAACTGCAAAGATGAAGATTAAAACTAGTAAATAGAGCAGGCAATTTTCTGATTTCCAGTTCTTCTTTCTCTTCAGCTGTCATGGAAAAATGGCCTTATTCCGTTTCAAGAGATAGAGGACAAAGTCTCCTTCCCTTTGTCCGTTAGCTTTAAGAAATCCCAAAATTTGAAGCATTTCATTTCACGAACAAAGCGTCTAGCTCGACCAGCTCAAAGAGTTGATAGACAAACAGTTCATTTGTTACTACAAACAAGGCAAGTCATAATTAAACTTTCTAATTTAAGAAAAATCCTGCCACATTAACTTGACAGGAATTGTAAACTTGAGATGAATTAACTGCGGACCAAACTTAACTGCTTTTTCCACCGTATCTTAAACAATATGTCAAAGAGAACCAGAGCCAGAGAAAGGATGACCGACACAAGAAGATACTTTATCCATAGGGGTGCGTTAGGGATAAAAGGCGGGCTTTTTAGCAGACCGTAATTACCTCCGGTCACTTGATTAACGCCGACTAGGAAAAGATTGAGCCCAAAGGTGTAAGCTACAATCATATATTTCTTGAGCAGGGTCTTGTCGTAGTGATTCATCAGATAAATCAAGGAATTAACCAAGAGGGCATAGTGGCCAATCAGGAAAGAAAAGCTTGTAATATGCGGGAAATCATAGGGGTCAAAGACTGGATAGCCCAAGGCAAAGACCGCTCCGCTGGCTCCTAATAAAGCAAAATACTGCTTGCTGCGCCATTTGTCTGGCAGAAAGACCACCGCAAACATAGCCAGGCGGCAATGATAAAAGGGTAAGCTGTTGGTAAAGGGAATCCGAAAACCAAAATACCAGCTATAAAGCATCAGCAGCTGGGCAATCTGAATCCACTTAAAAGCCTTGACAAAACGCGGATTATCATGGTATTTGAGCGAGCTCCAAATAGACAGCAAGACCAGAGCAATCATCACAGCATACCATAAAATCGAGATAGGCGGTGCCACCGTTTTTGTCGTAGTTAAAAAATCTTCCATAAATCCTCCATGAGATAATTAAGTTAGGGTGACTGTCTTGGTCTGCTCCACGCGCTTAAAAATATCAGAAACCAAACAGACTGCTGCACTTAAGACGATTGAGACAAGCAGATAATTGAGCAAGAGTCCGTGATTGCCAACAAGCGGCGGATCTGTGAGAAATCCATAAGAACCCTTTGTCAACATATTGATAACAAGCAAAAAAGCATTCATCAGAAAGGTCGTCCACACCACTCGCTGCCAGCTCATAGAGAAAGTATGATAATATCTGAAAAGATAAATCAAACAATTTCCCAAAAGCGCTAGATGGCCGATGATAAAGGACAAAATAGTGATATGGGGAAAAGGGTAAGGATCAAAAATCGGATAAATAAAGGCTACAATCGAGCCAAAAGTCCCCAAAAGTGCAAAATAAAATTTATACACCGAGCGATTAGGCAGAAACATCAAAGCAAACATAGCCATTCTGCAATGATAAAAAGGCAGACTCTCAGACAGCGGGGCAGCAGTCAGCATATACCAAGAGTAGAGTCCTATCAGCTGGCAAGCTTGCATCCCGACAAATAGCTGCTGGTAAGGCTTCCGATTGTAGTAGCGATAGGAAAGCCAGATAATCGCAAAGACAAGCCCCAAAAGAACAAAATACCAAAGCCCCAGTTGAGGCGGTTCGGTTTTATAGGTTGTAAACATATCTCTTATTCCCATCTCCTAGGTTTCCATTCTAATATAAGGTTTGAACAAGGTTGAGTTTGCCTGTTGTTGCAATAATTTCTAGCTTTTTCAGACAAAAAGCATTCCAGAAACTTACTTAACTAATCCAAATATTGTCCTCTATCTCCTTGATAAATCTCCCAAAGGATTTCCAACTGTTCTTTTGTCGTCCGCTTAGAAGATAATTCTGGTAAAGATTGGATATCAAAGAAAGCTAACTCTTCTATTTCTGTATTAGGCTGAAAATCTCCATCCTCTATCTGACACTCGAAGACCAGTTTAGCATATTGCTTACTCTGAAATTGAAATTTATTAGTATCAAAAATTGCAAGCAGACGCGAAACTGAAACATTAAATCCCGTTTCTTCTTGGACTTCCTTGACGATATTTTCCTTAGGAGATAGGCCGACTTCACAAAAGCCGCCTGGTAAAGCCCAAGTTTTCTCATTTTTACCCTTGACTAAACAGACTTTTCCGTCTCGAACCAGTACAGCTCGGACATCAATCAAGGGAGTGGCATAAAAATCCGTTGGGCGCAACAGCTCTGCCAATTCTTTCTCATCCAAATCTGACCAATCAGCCAGGAGGTGTCCCAAAAGCTGACGGAGTTCTAAGTAACGCTCTCGATCAAATTCATCACGACTAAATGCTAGACCTGTCTCTGTAATAGAAAGGAGACGTTGAATGGTTTTTGCAATTTCTTTAGTTTCCATCTTCCAAGTCCTCTACCAGCTTAGCCAGATTCATAGAATTGCTGCCTTTGAGAAGAATTTGGTCGGCAGGAGTCAGCTTCTCTCTGACAGCTTGTTTCAGCTGTTCAAACTGGTCTTTCTCGTCATTTTTGATAAAGTAATGCACCTTTCCTGGCGGGTAAATCTCCTTGGCATAGTCATAGAGGGCTTCCATATCCTGCCCATAGAGGAAAAGGTCGGTCACAATTTCTGGATTGAGGCTGGTAATCATAGAGCCATGCATGGACTTAGAGTCCGCTCCCAGCTCTTTCATATCCGCCAGCACCGCTAATTTTCGTCCGCCTGGATTAGCAGGAATGGTCGAGAAGGTCTCAAGAATCAAGCGCATGGCTGTTGGATTGGCATTATAGACATCCGATAGGATATCCGCGCCATTACCAGCTTTCTTCCACTCCGTTCGATTGCGGGTCAGCTCCAGCTCAGAAAAGGCTTGAGCAATAGCCGCCTCAGATACACCCTCCTGCAAAGCCGCATAGGATGCAATCATGGCATTGGTCGCATTGTACTTACCGGTCACAGGCAGGTCAATCCTTTGCTCTAAAAAGTTACATTCAAAGCTCAAGCTGTCCTTGCGCTCTTCCAAGCAAGTCAGGAAGATATCCGCATCAGGACCAAAGCGAACCAGTTTACAGTCTGCTGGCAGAAATTCGTTGACAATCTTATCTGCCGGAACAATCAAGAGACCGTCTTTTCTCAAACCGTCTGCAATCTGCATCTTGCCTTGGGCAATCTCAGCTCGACTGCCGAAAAATTCCAGATGGGCTTCTCCGACCAGAGTTACAATGCCCGTCTTAGGTTTGGCAAGTTCCGACAGGAGATGGATATCGCCCAAGTGGTCCTGCCCCATTTCTAAGACAATTTTCTCTGTATCCTCAGGCATATGAAGAACCGTGTAGGGCAGACCGATTTCGTTGTTGTAATTACCTTGTGTCTTATAGGTTTTGTAACTGGTTGCTAGTAGCTGGGCCAACATATCCTTAGTTGTCGTTTTACCGTTGGAACCTGTCACCGCCAGCACATCCACCTGCATCTTTTCCAGATAATACTGGGCCAAGCGCTGAAAGGCCGTCAGGACATCATCGACCAAGATATAAGCCCCCTCTGCCACTGGATGCTCAGATAAGGTGGCAGCAGCACCCTGAGCAAAGGCTGTTGGGATAAAGTCATGGCCATCACGCGCCCCCTTGAGTGGCACAAAAAGGTCACCCGACTCAATCAAGCGGCTGTCAAACTCAGCATTTCTAAGAGAGACATTTTCAAACTGAGTCACATCATTTTTCGCAGACAGGACTTCTGCGATTTCATATAAATCTAATTTCATACTTCTTCCTCGTTTTTCGGTTTGCTCGCAAAAAGAAAGGACCGAAAATTTTCAGCCCCTCTATTATATCATATTTTAGAGAAGATGCGCCTCTCTCTTAGCAAATGCCTCTTCAGCTAGGCCAACTAGTTTCTCAATCAAGTCAGGATAGGCCAGCCCCATATTTTCCCAGAGTAGTGGATACATAGACCACTGGGTAAAACCTGGCATAGTATTGAGCTCATTAAGGAAGACCTGACCATCTTCTGCATAGAAGAAATCACAGCGGGACAGCCCCAGACCGCCCAGAGCTCGGAAAGCGGCCTCTGCATTTTGACGCATTAGGCTCACCACTTCTTCTGGAATCTTGGCCGGAATATCCATGGTAATTTTATTATCAATGTATTTGGCTTCGTAGTCATAGAAAGCCACGTCCTTAACCACTTCTCCAGGCAGGGTACTCTTGACATCCACATTGCCTAGAAGCCCAACCTCAATCTCGCGAGCCGTTACTCCCTGCTCAACCAGTACCCGGCTGTCATATTTGAAAGCCAGGTCCAGAGAAGCACGCAATTCTGCTTGGTTCTCCGATTTAGAAATGCCGACACTGGAGCCCATATTGGAAGGTTTGGTGAAGACTGGATAGGTCAATTTCTCCTCGATTTCCTGGATTTTTTGCTCTAGATCCTCGCCATCAACTAGCGCCACATAAGGCACTTGGGCAATACCTGCCGATTCCAGCACTCGCTTGGTCGTAATTTTATCCATGGCCAAGCCAGAAGATAAAATATTACAGCCGACATAAGGCATTTTGAGCACTTCTAGGAAGCCTTGAATAGAGCCATCTTCGCCCATGGGACCATGCAGGACTGGAAAGACCACTGCTTCTTCTTCGTAAATGTCACTGGGCTTAATCTTCCGAGACATGTCCACTGTGGCATTAGTCATCAACTTCTCATCAGCCGCTGGCTTTGCTTCAAATTCCTGAGTTTGGATAAAATCTCCATCCTTGGTGATGAAGTAAGTTTTCACTGAGAATCTATCATAATTGACAGCCCGCATGACGCTCTCAGCTGATAAAACCGAAACTTCCCGCTCTGCACTGCGTCCGCCATACAATAAAATCAATCTTTGTTTTGCCATGATTTTTCCTATCATTTTCTAAAAATAGTACGATTTACAAAAGCTACCAGCCCGAGAAGAATCAAGTTAAAAAGCTTGGTTTTGCATCTACCTAGCTAGTCGATTCTTCTAAGCAGGAGCTTCTGTATCAGTTCGTTTTAGTATATCACAATTCCCAGCATTTTTGAATAGAAAAAAGGACTCTTCCAGCCAGCTAGAGCCAGAAAAATCCTTGATGTTTATAATTCCGTCCGATTTTCGATAGCGCGAATCAGCGTAACCTCATCCGCATACTCAATGTCGGAGCCAACAGCTAAGCCACGCGCTAGGCGAGTCACCTTAATCCCAGCAGGTTTCAAGACACGTGAAATATACATGGAAGTCGCTTCGCCATCCGCAGTCGCATTGGTCGCGACGATGACCTCCGTCACCTCACTATCCATTAGACGAGTAATCAGGCTTTTGAGATTGATATCATCCGGTCCAACACCGTTCATAGGTGAAATCAAGCCGTGCAAGACATGATAAAGTCCGTGGTATTCCTGGATATTTTCCATGGCTGACACATCCCGGCTGTCCTCAACAATCAAAATAGTCGATTGATCGCGCGACTGGTCTTGACAGATAGCACAAGGGTCTTCGTCCGTCAGGTTGCCACAGACAGAGCAGTAGCTCAGCTCACGCTTAGCAGCCAGCAGATTCTTGGCAAATTCATTGACATCGTCATCACTCATGCCAATAGTGTAAAAAGCCAGTCTAGTGGCTGTTTTGACGCCAATGCCGGGCAGCTTTGAAAAACTGTCAATCAGCTTGGCAATAGGGGTTGGGTAAAGCATAAAATCCTTTCTCTATTCTCAAAAAATCTCCTCAAACCAGATTGCTCTACTTGAGCACTGACTGCATTAGCTTTCTATGTTTGCTGATGATTTTCATTGAGCACTAATTCATAGGGTGTTGTTGATTGTATAGATTGATAATATCACGAGTGATACTGTGGCTGACAGTAGAAGATAGGTCCGTATTGTGAGGGAACACCACCGCCACCGCAATCTGCGGTTTCTCACTTGGTGCATAGGACACGACATTGGTATTGATGGCTTCTTTCTTGCCCTTGTCCACAAAGGTCTCAGCCGTACCAGTCTTGGCACTGATTGGCACGCTCTCTCCCTGGGAAATGGTTCGACCAGTCGTAAAGCCACTGCTGCCATGAACCACTTGATAGAAGCCTTGCTTGATAATGCTCATATCCTCGTCAGAGATATTAACCTGGTTCAGCTCCTTGGTGTCAATTTTCTGCACCAAATCACCGAGTCCTCCTTGGTCACTGTTACCGTAAATGCCTTCAACGATATGCGGAGCCACACGCTTGCCGTTATTAGCTACTGTTGAGGCATACTGGGCCAGCTGAAGCGTTGTATAATTGTCAAACTGGCCGAACGAATTGGTCAGATAGTTAGCAAAGGTAAACTTGTCTGGAAGATAGCCTGTGGACTCATTTGGCAAATCAATCCCTGTCGAAGTGCCTAGACCATATTCTGCAAAAGTCGACCGTAGCTTTTTCATGGACGGATCTAGCTCATCAAAATCTAGCTTCATATCCGCTGAGTAAGGCGTTCCCATCATCTTCAGCGCCACCTGCACCATATAGGTATTGGAAGAGTATTCCAAAGCCTCTTGGGCTGTGATAGCACGTGAACCATACTGGGTAAACCAAGACGTGATACTGTCTGTACCGCCAAAGCTAATCGGCTGGTCTGTCAGGACTTGGTTGCCGCTAATGGCATTATTCTCCCAGCCCGAGGTCAGAGTTGCAGCCTTGACAACAGATCCCGGAACAAAGACATTGGTCATGGTCCCCAGAGCATCGACTGAGCTTTCTCCTGTTTCTAGATCATGCCGGATGCCTGCCATGGCCAAGACGGCGCCGGTATTGGGATCCATAGCTACGGCATAGACGCCCTCAGAGTAAGTCGCATTGCCACTAGCCAACTCTGCATTAAAGGCATTTTTGAGAATGTCCTCCACTCCCTGCTGGAAGCTCAAATCCACCGTCAGCTTGAGATTGTCGCCCTTGCTGCCGTCAGAGATATTTTCCACACTCTCCATATTACCATTTTTGTCCAGATGAATCTCCTTCTCAGCTCGCTTGCCTTGCAAGACTGACTCATACTGCTTTTCTAGATAGGAGGTCCCCACCCGGTCATTGAGGGAGTAGCCTTTTTTCAGGTAATCATCCACTTCTTCAGCCGGAAGTCCAGTCTTTTCCGTCGAGATATTACCCACGATGGAAGCCAGCGAGGTATCCAAGACCTTACGGTCCCAGCCCGTTGAGACACTGATACCTGGCAACTCCTTGCTGCTAGAAGCCAGTACAGCCACTTGCTCTGTTGTCAGCGGATCTGTCTGGATGGTCCCCGTCGCAAAGTTGGAAATTGCATTCATCTGACTAAAGAGAACAATGGCCTTCTTTTCCTCATCCGTATAGCCCAGCTGCTTAGGGTCAATGCTCTCAGCTGCCGCCTTATAGATTTTGGACTCAGGCAAGCGGTTGCCATCTGTATCAAATTTCTTATCCTTGGGTAGCTTTTCCACTACTTCCTGATAGACTGCGCTGTCCGCCAAATAATAGTCCACCTCTTGGCGGTCTGTCACCTCTGTATCGCTGACACCGACATAGGTCAGGAGCTTTTGAGCTGTCGCTCGAATCTCTCCAGCCGTCAGACGATTATCCCGTGTATAGGTCACCACCTGCTTGGTCGTATTTTCCACCAGGGGCTTGCCAGTAGCATCATAAATCTGCCCACGCACTGAGCTAGTGGTAATCTTGGTCTTGCTGGCCTTGGCCAACTTATCCGTATAAAAGTCCTGATTGACCACCTGCATATAGCCCAGACGGGCAATCAAGGCTAAAAACAAAAACATCACGATTCCAAACAGCAGATAAAGCCTTCTGGTGATGGAATGACTGTCAAATTTTCTCTTCTTCCTTGCCATTTTCTCTCTCATTCTAGTAAAAGTTCTGACCTTTATTTTACCATAAATCCAGCTCAATGAATGTTTCAAAACTGATAGAAAATCTGAAAATGTGGACGAGTTAAGAGGAAGTCCGTCAAACCACTGAACAGACAAGACTTGCTAGCTAGGCTTCTAACAATCCTTGTCCTTCCTCTCTGGAAAAGCAAAGAACCTGAGAATAATCTCAGATTCCTTTAAGCTTATTTTCCAAGGTAGTATTCTTTTACTACATTCAATTTTTCGTCAAATTCGAATACCAATGGTGGGAAGTTTGGAATTTCCACATCCATGATTTCATCGTCAGACAATTGTTTGATGTGCTTCACAAGAGCACGGATAGAGTTACCGTGTGCACCTACAAAGACATTTTTGCCATCTTTCAAAGCTGGAGCAATCTTGTCTTCCCAGAATGGAAGGGCACGTTCCAAAGTAACTTTCAAGTTTTCAGCATCTGGAATTACTGAGTCGTCAAGTGAAGCATAACGACGGTCAGTGTGTGCTGAGTGCTCATCATCGCGATCCATGTTTGGAGGCAATACATCGTATGAACGACGCCAGATATGCACTTGCTCATCACCAAATTGCTCAGCTGCTTCTGCCTTATTTTTACCAGTCAGACCGCCATAGTGACGCTCGTTCAAACGCCATGATTTTTCAACTGGTACCCAAAGCTGATCAGACGCTTCCAAAGCAAGGTTAGTTGTCTTAATCGCACGCTTCAATACTGAAGTGTAAGCTTGGTCAAACTCGATACCAGCTTCCTTAATCAGTTTACCAGCGTCGATTGCTTGCTGAGTACCTTTTTCAGACAAGTCAACATCAGCCCAACCAGTGAAAAGGTTCGCTTTGTTCCATTCAGACTCACCGTGGCGAGCAAAAACTAATTTTACCATTAGATGGATTCTCCTTTTATTTTCCGAGGAAACCCCCGTTTATCTATTCTATTTTACAAAATTTTCGCCTAAAAAGCTAGCCTATTTCGTCAAATCAGACCTTTTTCAACAAGAAAGCGCTTTTGTATTTCCGAGCAGAAACCTTTGCCCTAACACCCACCAGATAGATAAACCTCGTTGGCTTCCTTAAGCCACCAAGTCCGCCGCCTGTCTATCAACTGATAAATAAGCAGTAAGCCAGACACAATCCAGATAGAGAGCATATTGACAAAAATGAAAAGTTCTACACCTTTAGCATGCTGGGCCGGAGTTAGCTGGCTATGTTTACCTATAAAGACATCTCCTTCAACCCCATAAATCTTTGGCATAATAATGTTAATAAAGCAAATAACAGCGATAAAAGTAACAAGCCGAACAGGCCAAGAATAAAGGATTTTATGAAAACGCTCAAATCCTAAAGAAAAAGTAGAGAAACGTTTAAAGCGTTCTTTGCCCATAAAAAAGATGAATAAAGGAATATAGCCTTCATAAGTGAAGCTAATCATTGTAGGCGTATGACGGCTAGCAATGAAAAAGCTAGAAAAGCCGTAATCTCCAGTGGTTAAAATCCAACGGCTTAAAAATTCTGGAAGAAAAATAGCTGGTATCACAAACAAAGCTGCTAAAAATTCCCTTCCAAATCTTACGCTCCATACTCGCTGCATCTTCTCCCGTATCAGGTGCAGACGTGCTTTGTCCGCGCCTTTCTTAGGAAAATTCTCTTTTATGAGTTGACCGCAGGAAGGACAAATAGGATAGCCCGCCTCATCCTCAAAAAGAAGATGACGGCATTCAAAAAAAGGAGATTCTTCGCCGTCTGGCAATTCATCCAGCCATTTCTTTCTCCACCAGAACATAAGACCTCCTAAAAATCAAACCCACCCACAAAGTAATACCCCTTAAAGATTTCGATACTACAGACTTATGACGAATTTACCTATATTGTAAATCCTTCAGAACTCTTTGAATCTCTTTGTACAAGGCTTTATTCTGCTTTCATTATATCAAAAGAGAATCGACCTGTAAAATAATAGCATAAGTATATAAGGGGTTGTACTTAAAATATCTGATCTTGCTAAGTGCTGTACTTGACTAGGTGTCAGCGTCTATAAACTCAGATGATATCCTACGAACATGCCTTGCTAAAACACATAAAAAAAGGCTAAGAGACATAAATTCTAGCCTTTCTTTTTATTAGAAATAGAATCTTGACGCAGTAGCTGATTGCTCAAGTACTGCTTTGAAGTTGCAGATTGAATTTGCGAAGCGAGTCACAACCTTGTTCGTCTTTAGACTCCAAAAAGCTGCTAATCATCCTCGCAGTCACACCGCCTCCTGCTGGCATTGGGGGCATAGACCATAGACAGTCGTTTGACTTTGGGTGATGTGGTAGCCAGTTTGCACTTCAGCCTCATGCTTCACATCCGGAAGTTCCAGCTCCATATCAGCGATACGGCCGCATTTTTCACAGATGACATTGAGATGCTGATGGCCCATAAAGTCAAAGTAGATTGTCGTATCATTGCGAACCTTGAGCTCAGCGACAAAACCCTCATCAATCAGAACCTTGAGATTATTATAGACTGTTGCCAGACTCATATTAGGAAAATTGGGCTTCAAGTCCTGATATATCATTTCAGCGCTAGGATGGTCGTGACTTTGGATAATATAGTCAATTACCGCCTTCCGCGTTTCTGTAATGCGCACACCCTTGGCGCGCAAATGGCCAATTACTTGGTCAAAGTCATGCTGATGTTCTTGTTTCATTATTTACTCCGTTATATAGCCTCTCATCTAAGTCATTACCATTATACCATGACTAGGCTTACTTGGCTATTAAGAATGATTGTAAATAAGCTAAAAAGAAAAAAGCAGGACAGAACTAACCAAAGTTCATCATCCTGCTTCTGCATGATTGCTTATCCATTTAAGGCAATGCAAGCTTTAAACTAGTATTTTTTTCAATCCTCGCTCTATGCTTGGAATCTCTTCAAGCTTGCTAAATAAAGGGAACCGCCTATGATAGAAAGAATAGCACCAATCCAGCCCAAGAAGTCATTAAAGGTAAAAATTCCACCTACAATCATCAAGATAGAGCCTGCTGGTCCCACACGATTGTCATCCTTATTGTAGACAATACCAGCAATTCCCAAAGCTAGGATTGCAATTTTCAGGATGTCAAATACACCTAGCATAAAATAAATAACCCAAATGAAGAAAGGCCACAAAAGTAGAATAATACCACCAATAAGTCCAACAAGTCCATTTACGAGTGCTAATGTTTTTGTCCTCATCAACAGTCTCCTTTGTATAATTTTTTACTAAAATAATTTACCATATTTACTAGAAAAATACAAACTTATTTTTAATTTTATGAAAAATTCAAGCATTTGACTGCTTATAATTGCTTATCTTTCCTTGAAAAATAAAAAGCCTGCTATTCCCAACAAAAGTTGAGATAACAGACTTTTCATATATTCTAGATTTTCAAAGCTTTTTACTAACGCTTAATCTTAGTCACGCTGGCGTTTGGTCAAGCCAACTGCTCCTCCAAGAGTCAAGAATCCAAGAATCAGCATCCAGATAGATGTATCTTGGCCAGTCTTAGGCAGAATTCGTTTCTTGCCAATCTCTTTAACTTGAGCATCTACAAGCAAGCGATTGGTTACATTCATACCTTCAGCTTGATTGCTGTAACCTTCCACTTCGTCCTCGCGGACACTATAGACGATTTCTTTTCCATCCTTGAAGCGAGGCAGGTTTTCAAAGCTGTATTTCCAGCCCATTGCCTCATCAACAGTTACGCTGATGCCTGTATCCTGTCCATCTGCAAGTAAGTGAACAAGGACACTCTGTGGTCGGCGACCTGCACCGTTATCATTGTCAATCCAGATCACACTGCCAGTAAGCGTAGTTGAGTCAGCTGCAAAAGTCCAAGTACCGACAAAGTGCGCATCCGCTCCATTGATGGTCTCTTCGTTCTTATCGTATGACTTGAAGGTCCAAGTGCCGTCGGCGGTCTTCACTTCTGTCTTGACTAGCTGTGTTGGAATGGCCTTAGTGCCATCTGCCAAATCAGGCTTGTCGGCTGGAAGCAAGGATCTCACTTCCTGAGGCAATTCCTTACTTGCTGAGCCACTAACGAATTCGTGGGTCACCTTGTAAGTTGGTACCGGACTAGATTTTGCCACAAACGTCCAAGTTCCAACAAATTTGGCATCTGCACCATTAATGGTTGCTTCGTTCTTGTCATATGAGTGGAAGCTCCAGCTGCCATCAGATGTTTCAACTTCTGTCTTCACTGGTTGCGTTGGAGTGGTCTTAGTGCCGTCGGCCAAATCAGATTTATCGCTTGGAAGCAAGGATTTCACTTCTTGTGGCAGTTCTTTACCTACTGTACCGCTGACAAATTCATATGTAGCCTTGTAAGTTGGTGCTGGGCTAGGTTTTGCCACAAACTTCCAAGTTCCAACAAATTTAGCATCTGCACCATTAATGGTTACTTCGTTCTTGTCATATGACTGGAAACTCCAGGTGCCATCAGATGTTTCAACTTCTGTCTTCACTGGTTGTGTTGGAGTGGTCTTAGTGCCGTCGGCTAAATCAGGTTTATCACTTGGAAGCAAAGCTTTCACTTCTTGCGGTAATTCCTTACCTGCTGTGCCGCTGACAAATTCATGTGTAGCCTTGTAAGTTGGTGCTGGGCTAGGCTTCGCTGCAAACGTCCAAGTTCCAACAAATTTAGCGTCTGCACCATTAATGGTTGCTTCGTTCTTGTCATATGACTGGAAGCTCCATGTGCCATCAGATGTTTCAACTTCTGTCTTGACTGGCTGGGTTGGAGTGGTCTTGCTACCGTCTTCCAAATCAGATTTATCTCTTGGAAGCAAAGCTTTCACTTCTTGTGGCAATTCCTTACCTGCTGTACCGCTGACGAACTCATGCACAGCCTTATAAGTTGATGACGGAGTTGCTGTGAATTCCCATGTACCAACAAAGTGAGCGTCCGCTCCGTTGATAGTCTCTTCTGTCTTGTCGTAAGACTTAAAGGTCCATGTACCGTCGGCGGTTTTCACTTCTGTACTAGATGGCTGGGTTGGAGTTGCCTTAGTGCCATTTGCCAAATCAGGCTTATCGGCTGGAAGTAAATCCCTCAATGCTTGTGGCAGTTCTTTACCTGCTGTGCCACTAACGAATTCGTGAGTAGCCTTATAGGTTGGCGCTGGAGTAAAGTCCCAAGTGCCGACGAAGTGAGCGTCCGCTCCATTGATAGTTTCTTCAGCCTTATCGTAAGACTTGAAGATCCAAGTGCCATCAGCGGTCTTCACTTCCGTCTTGACTGGTTGTGTTGGAGTAGCCTTGGTGCCATCTGCCAAATCAGATTTATCGCTTGGAAGTAAATCCCTCAATGCTTGTGGCAGTTCTTTACCTGCTGTACCACTGACGAACTCGTGAGTTGCCTTATAGGTTGGAGCTGGAGTAAAGTCCCAAGTGCCAACAAAGTGCGCATCTGCTCCATTGATGGTCTCTTCTGTTTTGTCGTAAGACTTGAAGGTCCATGTACCATCAGCGGTCTTCACTTCTGTCTTCGATGGCTGGGTTGGAGTGGCTTTCGTGCCATCTGCCAAGTCAGGCTTGTCGGCTGGAAGCAAGTCTTTCACTGCTTGTGGAAGTTCTTTACCTGCTGTGCCACTAACGAACTCGTGAGTTGCCTTATAGATTGGCGCTGGAGTAAAGTCCCAAGTGCCAACAAAGTGCGCATCTGCTCCGGTGATAGTCTCTTCTGCCTTGTCGTAAGACTTGAAGGTCCAAGTGCCATCAGCGGTCTGCACTTCCGTTTTAGCCGGTTGTGTCGGGGTGGTCTTAGTACCATTCTCCAGATTCTTTTCTGTTTCTGGTGTTAGGTCTTTGATTTCCTGCGGGAGTTCCTTACCAGCAGTGCCACTGACAAATTCGTGTTTCTTTTCATAGAGCAAGTCAGTAGTAACTTGATTAGATGGTGCTGAAAGATTGTCTACTTTTAAAGTCACTGTATTTTCAATCGTTGCAGCACCCTTTTCTGCTACCTTTTGATTGGTTGCAGTCTTGTAGGTAATGACAATATCCTGAGAAGAATTTGCTTTAACATACTCCGGTGTCATCTTGACCGTAACAGTCTGGCCTTTCTTTTCAATCGTGTAATCACGACCTTCCTGCAAGGCATTACCGCCAGCCTCAACCTTGAGCTCCTTGTAATCCAGACGCTCGTCAAAGGTTTCAGTCATCTCAATAGTAGTCGGGGTAGCCAAAATATCCTTACCAGGAACTGGAATCTTGAAGGTTCCCTTATAAGTCACCTCTTGACCTTCCTTAGCTGGAATCTTAACTGGATCCACTTCTAAGACTGGCTTGGGATCAACTTTTTCAATATAAAGGCCAAAGACTGCCGAACAAGCTTCTGTTGATAAATAACCGAAATTCAATGTGTTATCTGCAGAACGAACGGCCAAACCAGAGATGTTGTTTTCATTAGCAGCACCGCTAGTTGAAGTCGTCGCTTCCCAAATTGTCCGACCGCTCTGATCTGTTTGATTCAAAGCATTGGCATTGTTCATCAAGCGCTTATCAACAGCATTTTTATAATCATTAATATAGAAAGACTCTTTTAGACCAAAGCCGTCAACCACATCAATGTCTGTCGGTTTCATAACCAACTTCAAATCTGTATCCGAACCATCCGCATAACGTAGCTCTGCTGTAACATCAGCCTCCACCCAGAAAGCTTTGTTCATAATGTTATTATGGGCAGCATCCACATATGGGATATTCCCAATCTCAAAAGCGCTTCTCTCCCACAACTCTGAAATAGAGAAAAATTCAACTGCATTTTTTTGAGCATCATTCATCTGAGCTTCTGCTGTAGATGAGTTCAGATAGTGGAGTGTTACCTTATTAAAAGTCAGATAGGCATCTACTTGTTTTCCATAAGCCGTTCCAACATTAGAGAACTTAAGAGAAAGCGGCTTATTAAAGACCTGATCTGCTTTTTGAGACTTGTCTACTTTGATGGTGAAATTTTCCATTTCTCCAGGATAAACTGCTCCCAGATACTCATAATTTGGATTAGTCAAATGAACCTGTTCAATCGCCTCTGACTTAGAAAGAACACTGACATTGTTAACATTCAAATCAAACTTATGAATATTCAACTTGGACAAATCCGTTCCATCCTTCAGCTCCTCCAAGGCAGACAAGGTCTGCATGGGGAGTAGAAAGATTGAAAAAAGCACGACAAACAATCCCATCAGCAGGCGAAATTTGCTGCCATAAGGATTAACAGGGCGCAGTGAGCCCTGAAGTGGTTTCCATTTCATTTCTTACCTCCTAAACTTTTTCAATGATCTCGCAATCATTACACAAAAAGAAATGTTCCCTTCATTTTATCATAAACACCTATGATTTAAAAGCACTTTTGCTAAAATTTTAAACTTTTTATTTTAAGTCTTTAAAAATGTTTGTCCTTTATCATTCTCTTTTGATTAGAGACAATTTCCTTCACTTTACTGCAAAATAAAAACTCCAAGAAAGTTCATAAATCAACTTTCTAGAAGCACCTAAATATTTTATTGAGCTCAAGAATTGAGAGCAAAAAGAAAAACCTGACATACTCGCCAGAGGCAAGTGTATCAGGCTTTATTAATCAAAATTATTTTACAGCGTCTTTAAGAGCTTTACCTGCTTTGAAAGCTGGTACCTTAGAAGCTGCGATTTTGATTTCTTTACCAGTTTGAGGGTTGCGACCTTTACGTGCTGCACGCTCACGAACTTCAAAGTTACCAAAACCGATAAGTTGAACTTTTTCACCTTTTGAAAGGTACTCAGTTACAGCTGCGAATACAGCGTCAACTGCTGCTGCTGAATCTTTTTTAGTCAATTCTGTAGCTTCTGCTACTTTTGCGATCAAATCTTGTTTGTTAGCCATTTAACAAATCCTCCAAATTTTTTCTGGGTTAATAACCCTAACAAATATTATCATATCTAAAAAAAGCATTCAGGTCAAGTACTAAACCGCTATTTTCTAAATTATTATGGTTTTATTCGTAACGAATCAGCACAGCCCAAGCATTTTCCCCAGTATGCGTCTGAATAATAGACCCTGTTTCCAGCACTGAAATAGGTTTCTTGACATACGGCTGTAAACTTTCCTTCATTTCTAGCGCCAATTCTGGACTGCCTGCATAGGAAATTCCAATTTCAGCCACTTGCTTGTTTTGCAGACTTACTGTCAAATCATCCAGCCATTTCTTAAAAGTCTTAGCGCCCCTTCCCTTGACAATGGGCTCCAGCTGATGGTCCTTCATTTGCATGATAACTCGGATATTGAGCAGGGAGCTAATCAGACCAGAAACTCGGCCTATACGGCCCCCTTTAACCAGATTTTCTAAGGTAGAGAGACCGATATAGAGCTCTGTCTTTTCCTTTACTTCCTCAATTTTAGCTAAAATCTCCTCCAGGCTAGCTCCTTCCTTGGCCAGTTTAGCTGCTTCGGTGACTTGGAACTTCATAGCCTGATCAGTAAAAGAGCTGTCAACAACCGTCACATCAGCATTAGCCAAAGTCGCTCCTTGACGGGCTGCTTCGACAGTCCCTGACAAGGCGTGAGACATGTGAATGGAGATAATCTGCGCTCCATCCCCTGCCAAGTGCTCAAAAACATCAGCAAAGACTCCGACGGGCGGCTGGCTGGTTTTAGGAAGATTGCGACTAGACTGCATAAGACGAAGGAACTCACCTTCCTCTAGGTCTGCATCCGAATAGACCACCCCGTCCACCATAACAGAGAGAGGCACAATTGTAATGTCTAATTCCTTAGCAACCTCCGGTTCAATGGTTACGGATGAGTCAGTTACGATTTTTATTTTTGTCATAGATTTCCTACTCTGTATCTAAATTTTAACTTGTTATTACACTACATTATACCAAATTTTTATGGTTTTGTGGGGGAATATTCGCTAAAATCACAGCTCAGGCCAAGCGTTTCCTAAATTTAATCTGCCTGTTTTAGATTTTTAATCCTTTTGCGCTTCTTTAAAATTAGATGAAAAAGTGTTTACATGCAGCTTTTTTAGCTTTATTGGGGAAAATTTTGGGAAAAAGCTGGTTTTCAAAGAGAAACTCAGCAAAAAAAGATTGGGAAAATCCAATCTTTTTTCAGTCTTCAGCTACAAAACCATCATTTTTTATGGCATACTGCTCTATGATGCCATTATGGCCAAAGAGAACTCCGTGGAGGACTCCGCCATAGACAGCTCCGCCATCCATGCCAATCTTGCCATCCTCAGTCATCCATAGCTGATCAGTTCCCGGTGCCTCATGCAAGAGGTAAAATGTCGGTGTATGGCCAAAGACAATCGTTTTGCCAGTCTGATTACTGCCTTCGTGAAAAGGAGCGCGAATCCAAACTTTTTGATAATCACTGGTCTCTCGCCAGTCTTTCAGCTCCAAATCTAGACCAGCATGAACAAAAATGTACTGTTCCGTCTCCAATAGGAAAGGCATCTGGCGAATAAAATCTACTAAATTGGCCGCCTCCGTCTTGACACGTTCCGCGTCTGCTACTCCATCTACAGGAGCATTGAGAGGTCGACCTAAAAGCGAATTAATCGTCGTATCTCCGCCATTACGCCGGTAGTGGTCATAAGACTTTTCAGGATTGTCCAGCCAGGTCAGAAACATATACTCATGATTGCCAGACAGACAAACAGCTCCTTTCTGATCTACTAAATTCTTGACCCGCTCCAAAACTGCTCGGCTGTCCTCGCCTCGATCGATCAAGTCGCCTAGAAAGACTAGTTGGCTGCGACCGTCCCAGTGCTGGAGCAGCTCATCTAGCATACTAGCCTTACCATGGACATCACCGATTGTAAAATATTCTGTCATATGCGCCACCTCCTAAAGGAGACCGAAACACTAGTGTCTCAGCCTCGCTTGTTTATTTTTTTAATAATTCTCTGGCTTGAGTCAAAGCAGCCTCCGTCACATCTTCACCAGCCAGCATCTTAGCGACTTCCTGAACACGCTCGTCAGCCGTCAGCAGGCGAACCGTTGAGACGGTCGAATTCTCATCCGAAATCTTCTCAATAAAGAACTGATAATCGGCAATCGCAATGACCTGCGGAAGATGGGAAATTGCCAAGACTTGGCCATTGGAGCCAATCTTGTGAATCTTCTGAGCAATAGCTTGGGCCACTCGGCCAGAAACGCCCGTATCCACTTCATCAAAGACAATGCTGGTCTTGCCTTCCTTACGAGAAAAGGCCGACTTGATAGCCAACATGAGACGGGAGAGCTCGCCACCAGACGCAACCTTCACCAGAGGTTTGAAATCCTCGCCCGGATTGGCTGAGATGTAGAACTCTACTTGCTCATTGCCTTCACGGTTGAACTTGCCCTTACTGAACTGCACTTTAAAGCGCGCCTTTTCCATGTAGAGGTCCTGCAACTCTTGCTTGATTTCTGCTTCCAGCTGGGCTGCTAGGCCATGACGAGCCTGACTCAGCTCCTGGGCCAGCTCTACCAGCTCTCTCTCCAAGGCCTTCAGCTCTCGGTCCATATCCTCTGAGGACAAGTTACTTCCAGTTAAAAGGCTGTATTCTTTAGAAATCTGAGCAAAGTAATCTAGCACATCATCTACTTGGCCGCCGTATTTACGTGTGATGCTGTTAATCAAGTCTAGGCGACTCTCCACCTGCAGCAGCCGATCTCCGTCAAAGTCCAGTCCATCTAAAATATCCTCTAAGCGCTTGCTGACATCTTCCAAGACATAATAAGTCTCCGACAAACTGCCGGAAAGCTCCTTGTAGGCTGGATCGTAATCTTCAATAGACTCAAGATCATTCATAGCTGAGCGGACATTGGTCAGACTGGAAAAGTCTTCATTATCCAGCATGGTATAGGCGTTCGTCAGCGTATCGGCAATAAGCTTGTGGTTGAGCAGACGATCTCGTTCCTGATGTAGGGCAGTATCTTCACCACTTTTGAGGGCTGCGCTCTCAATCTCCGCCATCTGAAACTCCAGCATCTCAATTCTGGCCTTATGCTCCTGCTGATTTTTCTGCAAAGTCAGGACTTGCTTGCGTAGGCTTCGATAGCGGTCAAAGGTTTCCTGATAGCGGCCTTTGAGATGCAAAAAGTCTGCTGTTCCGAACTCATCTAGCATGGCAATATGAAGCTGGGGTCTCATCAGTTCTTCCTGATCATGCTGACCATGGATATCCACCAAGTGCTGGCCAACAGCCTTTAGAACAGACAAATTAACCATCTGGCCATTGATACGGCTGACACTGCGGCCGTTTTGCAGAATTTCTCGACGGATAATCAGCTCGTCGGTCAACTCCCAGCCCTGCTCCTCAAAAATCTCTCGCAAAGCTCTGCTATTTTCCAGCGAAAAAAGTCCCTCTATCTCGGCTTTGGGTGCCCCATGACGAATAACATCCGTCGTAGCACGGCTGCCCAGCATCATGTTCATCGCATCAATAATAATAGACTTGCCAGCTCCGGTTTCCCCGGTCAACACGGTCATACCTTGCTCAAAATTAAGGGAAATCTCCTCAATAATGGCAAAATTTTTAATCGAAATTTCTAATAACATAGGCTTTCCTACCAATGGTGAATGATGGTTGCAACCCTTGCAGCTGCTTCCTCTGTCATCATAACCATCAAAATACTGTCGTTGTCTGCCAAGATACTGAAAATATCTTCAGCAAATTCATTTCTAAGATGGCGCTTGACCAGTGCTGTGCTCCCCGGCACCAGACTGAGATTGATCATATTTCCCAAGACCTGACAGGACAGGACGTTATTTTCAGCCAAGCCCAGACTGCTGGTCATGGTCTTAGGCAGCTCGTAGATATAGGTGTTATCCTTGAGCGGTATCTTAACAATCCCCAGCTCCTTGATATCCCTAGAGACCGTAGCCTGCGTCGCTGTAATCCCAGATTCCCTGAGATATTCTACAATTTCCTCCTGTGTGCCAATGTCATAGTCACTGACAAAGCGTCTAATCTTTTCTAATCTATCCTTCTTATTCATCCTTAAATTCCTTGTGTGCTGCCTCTACGACAGCTATCATCATAGCTGAATCAAGAGACTGCGGCTCTGTGCTCTTTTCTAAATAGGCCAGAAATTCCACATTGCCCTGACCTCCCTGAATAGGCGAAAAATCCAGTCCCCTAACAGAAAATCCAGCTTCCATCATAAATGCTATGACCTTTTCCAGAACTGCCAGATGGACCTTTTTATCCTTGACAATTCCTTTTTTCCCAATCTGCTCGCGGCCCGCTTCGAACTGGGGCTTGATCAATGCAACCACTTGGCCATCCCGAGCCAAAATCTCATGCAGAGCCGGCAAAATCAAACTCAGCGATATAAAGCTGACGTCAATACTGGCAAAGCTCGGCTCCTGCTCAAAGTCAGTCCTTTGGGCATAGCGAAAATTATACTGCTCCATGCTGACAACCCGCTCATCCTGTCTGAGCTTCCAAGCCAGTTGATTGGTTCCTACATCTACCGCATAGACCAGCTTAGCTCCGTATTGCAGCATGACATCTGTAAAACCGCCGGTTGAAGCTCCGATATCCAAGGTCACTCGGTCAGTGACCGAAATATCAAAGACTTGCAAAGCCTTTTCTAGCTTGAGGCCGCCTCGGCTGACATATCTGAGTTTCTCACCTTTTAAGCGCAGCTCTGTGGCCGTGTCAATCTTTTCACCCGGCTTGTCAAAGCGCTGGCCATTGGCCGCAGCAATGACCAGTCCAGCCATTACACCACGCTTAGCCTGCTCTCTTGTCTCAAAAAGCCCTTGTCTGTAGGCCAGCACATCCACTCTTTCCTTAGCCATTCAATCTCAAACTTTCTATTATCTTTTGAATTTCTCCGCCTGAAAACTCTGTCTTTTCTTCCAAGCCTGTCAGAATGTCCACAGCTTCATCAAGGGTCTGATTGAAAAAGTTCTTAGCTCCGTCCAGTCCCAGAAAAGCTGGATAAGTCGACTTGGCCGCAGCTAAATCTTTCTGCGGGGTTTTACCCAGCTCTTCAAAGCTGGCTGTCACATCCAAAATATCATCCCGCACTTGAAAGGCCAGCCCTAAGAGCTCTCCAATCCTACGAAGTTTGTCCTGAACAAAATACTCGACCTCCGCAATCAAACCAGCTGCGACAAAAGGATAGGTCAGTAGCTTACCAGTCTTATTGGCATGGATGGTTTTTAAATCTTCTAAACTAATTGCTTGGCCTTCGCCTTGCATGTCCAGCACTTGTCCTGCGACCATACCGAAGCTCCCTGCCGCCAGAGACAACTCAGAAATCAAGTCCACCTTGACCTGACTAGGCAGCTCGGCCCTTGCCAATAGTCCATAGGGGTCCAAAAAGAGAGAATCGCCCGCTAAAATAGCCATATCCTCTCCAAACTTCTTATGGCTAGTCAAGCGACCGCGACGATAGTCGTCATCATCCATAGCCGGCAAATCATCATGGATAAGGCTGCCAGTGTGAATCATCTCAAGAGCAGAGGCGACCTGATAGTGAGCCTCAGTCAGCTCAAGATCAAAAGCTTGAATCAATTCCAATAGCAGTAAGGGACGAATCCGCTTGCCGCCTGCCTGCACCGAGTACAAAATAACTTCTGATAAATCCGACGACACTTGCTGAGATTTATAAAAATCCGCAATCATCAGACCAATCTTTTCCAGTTTCTCGTTTCTTGTCATTCCATTTCCGTTTCTGTGCCGTCTGCCTGCATGACCTTAACTAAGGTCTTTTCTGCCTTGTCTAGACTAGCCTGGAGTTCCTTTGAAAGCTTCATTCCCTTTTGAAATTCCGCAATCGCCTCTTCCAGTGCTACATCACCATTTTCCAGCTTTTGGACAATGACTTCCAAGTCTGCTAAGTTTTCTTCAAATTTCTTTTCTTTGGACATGTTTTACCTCTACTTCCAGCTGCCCATCCCGCATAAGCAGGGTCAGCTCATCTTTTTCTTCAATGCATGCACTTGATTCGACAACCTTTTGATTCTTTTGGACAATAGCATAGCCACGCGCCACGATTCGACTGGTATCCAGCATAAGCAAGGCCTCAGACAATCTCCTGACTTGAGCCACCTTGTTATCATAAATGACCGCCATGTTGCTGCGCAGCAAACGCTCCAGCTGGGCAGTCTGCTCTTGAAAACGCTGAACGCGACTGAGCGGATTCAATGCCTCCAAACGATGCTGTAAGATTTTGACCCGCTGTTGCTCTTCACTATAATATTCGCGAATTTTTTGCTTAAGTTGCAGGTTGAGCTGGTCTAACTTCTGCAGATGGCCATCGTAAAGCCGCTCTGGCTGTCGGAAGATAACCGACTGGGTTAGCTTATTCAGGCGCTCGCGATAATAGGTCAGGCGATTGGACATCGCTCGTGACATGCGGTTTTCCTGCTGCTGCAAATGTCCCAGCAGGTCCAGCTTGGTGACCGGTGTTGCTAGCTCAGCCGCAGCTGTCGGAGTCGCAGCCCTGCGATCTGCTACAAAGTCCGCCAAAGTCGTATCTGTCTCATGGCCGACACTAGAAATAACAGGAATCCGAGACTCAAAAATAGCCCGAACTGTTTCCTCTTCGTTGAAAGCCCAGAGATCTTCGATAGAACCGCCGCCTCGACCAATAATCAGCACATCCAAATCGGACCGCTCATTGGCCAGTCTAATGTGGTCAGCAACCTGAGCTGCAGCCCCAACTCCCTGCACTTTTGTCGGATAAAGGACAATCTCCACTCCCGGAAAGCGACGGCTGACCGTCGTGATAATATCCCGAATGACCGCTCCGCTGGGACTGGTTACAACACCGATTTTCTTAGGAAATTGGGGCAAGGCTTGCTTGAATTTATCTTGAAAAAGCCCTTCTTCTCCCAGTTTTTTCTTGAGCTGTTCAAACTGGATAGCCAAGGCACCGATACCATCCGGCTCTGCCTTTTCAATGATAATAGAATAGGAACCGCTCGGCTCATAGAGCTGCACCCGGCCGATGACATTGATTTTCATGCCTTCTTCCAGCTCAAAGCCTAGCTTCTGGTAGACACCAGACCAAATCGTGACCTGAATGACGGCCTTCTCATCTTTCAATGAAAAATACTGATGATTAGGACGCCGGCGGAAATTGGACACTTGGCCAGTCAGATAGACCCGCTCCAAATAAGGATCCCGCTCAAACTTCATCTTCAGATACTTGGTCAAGGTCGAAACCGACAAATACTCTGGCATGTCCTTTTCCTTTCATTTCTAGTTTTTCCGTAACTTTTATTATAACAAAAAACTGCATAAAAAACCGATTACAAAGTCTAAAAATCCCCTGAAAAGCTAGAAAAAAACTGGGCTTCCACAAAAGAAACCCAGCTGACTTAAAACCTAAGAAAAAGTCTACTGACTCATCTCCTTCATCCACCTTGGAATAGCTCTGCTGATTGCCGTTGGTAGGACGACATAAGCTTCCTGACCCAATTTATCAGCGATAAGGGAATGAAGAAGGGTTGCAGCCGCCACTCGCTCAAAGAGACTGCTTGACTTGAACTGTCCAGCAAAAGCAGCAATCATACCAGCCAGCGTATCCCCCATGCCGCCAGTTGCCTGATAAGCTCCGCCTACTGTCAGCTCAAAGACCTGCTCTTGTCCGCTTTGATAGATGGTCGTTCCATGCTTTTTCTGCACGACAATACTGCCTAGAGGCAGCTGATTGACCGCCGCCTGATTGGCTGCTGCTGTCTGATCTGACAAGCTCAAACCCGATAAGCCTTCCCACTCCTTTTGGTGAGGAGTAAAAACTGTTTGGGATTTTGGAAATGGCAAAGCTGCTTTGCTAAAGAGAGAAATGGCTCCGCCATCCATTATTAGTATCTGCTGTTCTGCCACAGTCTGTACTACCTTTTGTAGGATATCTAGACCTAGTTGATTCTCTGCTAGGCCTGGACCAATCAAGACTAGATCTGATTTAGCCAACTGCTCTGTCAATCGGTCTTGCTCCTCTATGTCAAAGGCCATAGCCTCTGGTAAATGACTGTGCAGAGGGGCGATATTTTCTCTGTCTGTAGCAACAGTCACCAGACCGGCCCCACTATTGACTGCTGCCAAAGCTGCCATGATAATGGCGCCCCCATAAGGATAGGTCCCCCCAATCAATAAGAGACGGCCGTAGTCGCCCTTGTGACTATCCAAGGGACGTTCCCTAATGACCCTTTTTAAAACATTTTCAGCATTTTTTACCATGATATTCTCCTAGACCAACTTTATCCTGCACTTCAAACCTATCTTCATTATACACCAAAAGGCACCTAAACAGATGCCCCGTATCATAAGAAAGTTATTTTTCCCGAAAATCTGCAAATTTTTGTAAGATTCTTGCTGCAACTGCCTTGGGTAAATTTTCCTGAAAAGCGACCTGCTCATCCGCATAATCGCTCAAGCCTGGGAAATCACCAACCTGCACAGCGTAGAGAGAATTCTTAAAGAGCTGGATATCATTTTGATCATTACCAAAAGCTACATAATCCGAACCGCAGAGTTCCTTTACAGTTGAAGCTTTATTGGTTTCAGCCGGATTGACATAAAAACATTTCTCATGCTCATGATAGTCTAGACTTAGATTAGGCAAGCTTGCAAAACGAGCCTGTACATCATCTAAGAGCTGCTCATGATTCCCCATGTAAATAACGACCTTAATAGGATGCTGGAGTTCAGTCAGTTCCAGCCGTCTTGCCCGCTTGAGAGGATCTACACTGGCAATAAAAGGGATTTTTTCTAAAATCTGGCCGCTGTAGTCAAAAGTATTATCAACGAAAAAAGGCAAATTATAGGTCAAACAAGTATCTAGAATGGCTTGATAACTCGACTGATGCAGCTGACGCTCAAACATCAGCTGTCCATTCTGATAAGCTACTCCGCCGTTCAGGCCAATCACTATCTGCTGACTCAATTCCGGACCTAATAGTCCCAGACAATCTCGATAGGAACGCGCCGAAGCAAACAGAACTTCATGCCCAAACTGAGGAGCCGTCAGCAGGACCTGCTTAATCTCCTCATCAATCGTCATATAATCAAAGGACAAGGTCCCATCCAAATCAAAAACAAATTTCATGATTCAAGACTCCGTTTAAAGGCCTGGTAGGTCTGCTCCATCAGCATGGTAATAGTCATAGGCCCAACGCCTCCAGGTACAGGGGTAATCAGGCTGGCAAGTTCAGACACTTCATCAAACTTAACATCGCCAATCAGCTTGCCATTTTCATCTCGGTTCATACCGACGTCAATGACGACAGCCCCTTCCTTGACAAAGTCCTTGGTCACAAAATGTCCACGTCCGATAGCCACCACCAAAATATCTGCCCGCTTAGCAGTCTTGGCTAGATTGTGGGTCCGCGAATGTGTCAGAGTTACCGTCGCATTCTTAGCTAAAAGGAGCTGAGCCATGGGCTTACCGACAATATTACTCCGCCCGATGACGACCGCTCGCTTGCCTTCCAGTTCAATGCCATATTCATGGAACATTGCCATAATGCCTGCAGGAGTAGCCGGAATCATAACCGGATGGCCGCTCCATAGCTTGCCCATATTAAGGGGATGAAAGCCATCAACATCCTTGTCTGGATCAATAGCCAGCAGCACAGCTTCATCATCGATATGCTCAGGCAAGGGCAGCTGGACCAAAATGCCATGCCAATCAGGATTTTGATTATAAGTTTCAATCAAGCTCAAGAGCTCTTCTTGGCTAGTTTCTTCTGGCAGACGTTCTACCTTACTCCGAAAGCCAGCAGCCAAGGCTGAGCGCTCTTTATTACGCACGTAGATTTGACTGGCTGGATTATTTCCCACTAGAATCACTACCAAGCCCGGTACCTGACCTGTCTTTTCTTTGAGGCGAGCCGTTTTTTCGGCTAATTTTTTCTGAAGCTTCTCTGCCAAACCTCTACCATCAATAATCTGCGCCATGTCATTCTCATTTCTTTTTCATTATCTTTTTCATTATACCAAAAAAATTTGTGCCCAGCCTATAACTTTTTCTTATATAAGGTTATAAGGTAGGGATTCATTGGCAGCTAGTGGTAAAATTTTCAGCCCTACTGAATCATTTCTATCTCTTTTAAAATAAGATAAAAAGGGTAAAAATAAAAAGCAGCTAAGTGCTTTTTAGTAGAGTAATTCATAAATTTCCATTGCAATCAAATCGATGCTGTCGAAAGTATAGGTTTCACGCGCTGCGACATCACGCAAGGTGAATACAGAGCCGTTTTCTTCATCGTAACTGTAAGCTACTTCTGCTACAACAACTCCTTCACGCTCAAAATTACGTTTCAAATTTCCGCCATCCTTAGCCATAGCTTCTAAGCGGTTGATAATTCTAACTAAATGTGATTCCATTTTGTTTCTCCTATTTACTTAGTTCCCTCTTATTTTACCATAAATAGCGACCGAAATACCACTAAAAGCCAATTTTTTGTAATTTTTCAAGAATTTGTTTTCATTCTGCTCGGTCTAAGGGAGGATTTTGTAGTAAATTCTTGCAAAGTTCGAGAATACTGATATAATGAAACTATAAAACTTTGACTATTTTTGACCTTTAATTATTTCTATAAATAGCTTGCACACTAAAAGAAAAGAGGTATCTGCATGCTTTGTCAAAATTGTAAAATCAATGAATCTACGATTCACCTTTATACCAATGTAAATGGCCATAAACAGCAGGTGGATTTGTGCCAAAACTGCTACCAAATCATGAAAACAGACCCCGAACATTCCTTGTTCGGTGGAATTGCTAATGCCAACAATCACGGAACAGATCCTATCGATGACTTCTTCAATAGCCTCAGCAATTTTCAACAGCCTCAGGAACCAACTACTCCTCCTACCCAATCTGGCGGAGCCTATGGAGGCAGTGGCGGCTACGGTTCCAATCCCAGCAAGGGAGGCCAGCCTCAGCCAGCTCCGCAAAAACCAAAAGGTTTGCTGGAAGAATATGGTATCAATGTGACTGAATTGGCTCGCCAAGGCGAGATTGATCCTGTTATTGGCCGTGATGAAGAAATCGTCCGTGTCATTGAAATCCTCAACCGCCGCACCAAAAACAATCCTGTTCTCATAGGAGAGCCAGGAGTCGGAAAAACTGCCGTGGTGGAAGGTCTGGCCCAGAAAATTGTCGATGGTGATGTGCCTCATAAACTCCAAGGCAAGGAAGTTATCCGCCTAGACGTTGTCAGCTTAGTACAGGGAACTGGTATCCGTGGCCAATTTGAGGAGAGAATGCAGAAGCTCATTGATGAGATTCGTTCTCGTCAGGATGTCATTCTCTTCATTGATGAAATCCATGAAATTGTCGGAGCAGGCTCTGCTGGCGATGGCAATATGGACGCTGGGAACATCCTCAAACCAGCTCTGGCTCGCGGAGAACTCCAGATGGTCGGAGCAACCACTCTCAATGAATACCGTATCATCGAGAAGGATGCTGCGCTGGAGCGCCGTATGCAGCCCGTTAAGGTAGACGAGCCGACGGTTGAAGAAACCATTACCATCCTCAAAGGGATTCAGAAAAAATACGAAGACTACCATCATGTCAAGTACACAGATGCGGCTATTGAAGCTGCTGCCCTTCTCTCCAACCGCTACATCCAAGACCGCTTCCTACCAGACAAGGCTATTGACCTTTTGGATGAGGCTGGTTCTAAGATGAATCTGACCCTCAACTTCGTTGATCCCAAGGTCATTGACCAACGTCTGATTGAGGCCGAAAACCTCAAGGCTCAGGCAACCCGCGACGAAGACTTCGAGAAGGCGGCTTACTTCCGCGACCAGATTGCCAAGTACAAGGAACTCCAACAGACAAGTGTGCTAGATAAGGATACTCCGATTATCAGCGAGAAAACGATTGAGCACATCGTGGAGCAAAAGACCAATATCCCAGTTGGCGATCTCAAAGAAAAGGAACAGTCTCAACTAGTCAATCTCGCCAGCGACCTAAAGGCTCATGTCATCGGCCAAGACGATGCTGTGGATAAGATTGCCAAGGCCATCCGCCGCAACCGAGTCGGACTAGGAAGTCCTAATCGCCCAATCGGCAGCTTCCTCTTTGTCGGACCAACTGGTGTCGGTAAGACTGAGCTGTCTAAGCAACTAGCCATTGAGCTCTTTGGTTCGGCTGACAGCATGATTCGCTTTGATATGAGTGAATATATGGAGAAACACAGCGTGGCCAAGCTGGTCGGTGCCCCTCCGGGCTATGTCGGCTATGATGAGGCTGGTCAATTGACTGAGCGCGTCCGCCGCAATCCCTACTCACTCATTCTGCTGGATGAGGTAGAAAAAGCCCATCCTGATGTTATGCACATGTTCCTGCAGGTTCTAGATGATGGTCGCCTGACTGATGGCCAAGGCCGAACTGTCAGCTTCAAGGACACCATTATCATCATGACATCCAATGCTGGAACTGGCAAAGCTGAAGCCAGCGTTGGCTTTGGGGCAGCGCGTGAAGGCCGCACCAACTCCGTCTTAGGTGAATTGGGCAATTTCTTCAGTCCTGAGTTTATGAACCGTTTTGACGGCATTATCGAATTCCAGGCGCTCAGCAAGGACAATCTGCTGCAAATCGTCAACCTTATGCTGGACGATGTTAATCAACGTTTGGCAACCAATGACATTCATCTGGATGTTACGGAGAAGGTCAAGGAAAAATTGGTTGACCTGGGCTACGATCCAAAAATGGGCGCTCGCCCACTGCGCCGTACCATTCAGGACCATATCGAAGATGCTATTACTGACTTTTATTTGGAAAATCCAAGCGAAAAAGAGCTTAAAGCTGTCATGACCAGCAATGGTAAGATTCTCATCAAGTCAGCCAAGAAAACTGAAAGCACAGAGTCCGTTAATTCATCACAAGAAGAAAAATAATTTTCGACAAAATAGAGCAGAAAACAGTTAGTTTTCTGCTCTATTTCTTTATTTATCCTTCTGAACCTTGTAGCGCAGAATTGTTTTCAGTTTGCTAGGGTCTGTCCGATTCAGATTATTGAGATAGATTTCCCTATGAGTGTGTGAAATCCGTGTCAGCTGGTGACTCTGACAAAAGGCATCCATTTTAGTGAAGGATTGAGGTTCTTCATCAAAAGGTCCTAGGTGCAGCATGGAGACACACGCTCCTTCCGTCATTTCTTCAAAGCGAATCTCGTCATAGAGAGGATTAGGCTTTTTGACACGGACTTGTTCCAGAGCCTTTTTCACCATCTCTCCAGTGATAAAGTCTGGCTGCCCAATCATAATAGTATAAATCAATTCTTCTTTAATCAGTTCTCCTACTTGCTCCTGCTGCCAAAGTCCTTCCAAGGGATAGACTGTAAAATCAGTAAATTCTTGCTCGACCGCTGTCTTTTTGTAGTTCATCTTGATAGCATAGGCTAAACTGTACAGAGCACCAACTCGTTCCGAAAAGTCAGCAGCATTAGGATTGCCCTTGCCGTCAATCATGATAAAAGACTGGGCAGGAACATCTATGAGACAGGGTGCAGACTTGATTTGATAGAATTCTCGATTGGCTTTTCTCCATTCATATTTCATGAGAGAGCCCTCCTTTCTTTACTACAAACAGTATATCAAAGAAAAGCTGACAACCTCTGTCAGCTTTTATAAATATCGGCAATGGCTTTTAACTTTCCTTTGAATTCTTCCCGTAACCGAGGCGGCTCCATGATTTCAACTCCATCCAAAAAGGATAGCAAGTAGATATAAAGACTATCGTGACTCGGCAAATGCGTTTCAACATAAAGGCCCCCATCAGTCTCCTCTATCTCTGCTTCTGAAAACTCCTCGTACACCCGAAAGGCATGTTTCTTGTCAAATTTCAAGAGGACTTTTACAGTATCTCTTAGCCGCTCTTCGGGGCTAAATTTCTCATTCAAGACTCTCTGCTTAAATCGTTCCTCTAACATTTGACAATCTCTCATTCTGCTGAGTTTAAAAAAGCGCGGAGCTTGTCTTAAGCGACAAAAGCCAGCAACATACCAGTTTTGGCTTTTAAATACTAACTTCAGCGCCTCTATCTTGCGCTGCTCTCTTTCTCCACGCCCATTCAAATAAGAAAAAGACAAGACTCTTCTTTGCAAGATTGCCTGCTTAATAGTATCAAACAGTTCTTTCTGATCTGCTTTTTTGCGCCAGTCAGTGAAATCCACCTCCAGCCAGGAAGTTGCCTGAACTTGAAACAAGGACTGTAGCTTAGACAGGGTCTCTACTTGCTCGCCATCTGTTAAAATCTGCAAGCCTTGAAGAGCTGCTAATAGCTCATCCCTCTCAGACTCTGAAAACAAGGCCTTGTCCAAGACAAAATCCTTCATCAGAAAAATACCCCCGCCTTTGCCTGGACTGCAATAGATAGGGATTCCTGCCAAACTCAGCTTGTCTACATCTCGATAGATGGTCCGAATAGATACTTCAAATAGTGAGGCCAATTCGGGAGCTGTTGCGCGGCCCTGCTCTAAAAGAAGATATAAGATTTTAAAAAGTCTGCTTTCTGTCATAAAACCACCTCGCTCCTATTATAACAATTTCTTCTAAAAATGTTTTACCATTCCTATAAAGAAGAGTTTTCTAAACGGTCGGAGGAAGGAATTTATTATTTGAAGGGGATTTCTTTCAAGGACTATCATTCTTTTTCTGTCCAATAAACCGAGTAAATTCTTGACAGCTGGGCCTTAGTCCATTATGATAGATAGTAAACTGACTAGAGATTGAGGATATTAGAATGACAAATCCAACCTTTGGTGAAAAGGAAGCAAATGTAGAATATGTGACCCGTTACGGAGTCTATGCCGTTATCCCAGACGAGAAGAAAGAAAAGATTATTTTGATTCAGGCGCCTAACGGGGCTTGGTTTCTGCCCGGTGGAGAGATTGAAGAGGGGGAAAACCATCAGACTGCCCTTGAACGCGAGCTGATGGAAGAACTTGGATTCACAGCCCAGCTTGGACGCTATCTTGGACAGGCTGATGAATATTTTTACTCTCGCCATCGCGACACCCATTTCTACAACCCGGCATACCTGTATGAGGTCACCTCTTTCCAAGAAGTCCAAAAACCGTTGGAAGATTTCAATCAGTTGGCCTGGTTCCCCGTCGATGAAGCTATCGAAACACTCAAACGTGGCAGCCATAAATGGGGTATCCAAACTTGGAAAAATGCGCTTAAAGCTTAAAGAAATCATTCACAATTCATAGCAAACATGTTATAATAATAGCAGGTATAAAGCAGGAGGAAATCGTATGAAGCTTATTAATACAACAAACAGTCATGCTGACCTTGTCAAAAGCCAATTGGAAAGCACCGATGCGATATTAGTCGAAGTTTATTCTGCTGGAAACAGCGATGTTGTTTTTACACAAGCTCCTCTTCACTATGAAATTTTGATTTCAAACATGCACCGTGCTGTACGCGAACAGGAAATCGAAAAAATCAGAGAATTTTTCTTGAAGAGAAAAATTGATGCAAATACTATTGATAGAGCTGCTATCCGCACGATTTACGCTAATAATCTAATCGAAATTTCCATTCCTGTTAAACAGTAAAACTAAGGCTATTGCCTTAGTTTTTTTATTGTTTATAGATCATGGTAATATGAGGTGTCGATTCAAAAATAAAGGGTTGGCCAACTGATTTGAAGCCATACTTTTCATAGAGAGCAGCCACCTGAACCTGAGACTCTATTTCAATTTCCTTTCCTGGCCATTTTTCAGCACATAATTGCAGGATTTCTCTGATAAGCTGTCCTCCTAAGCCCTGTCCTCGTGCAGACTGAGCTGTGACTACTCGACCAAAGACTAAATGCTCTCCCTCTTCAAAGACACGGGCATAAGCATCAATTTCCCCTTGTTTATTAGCATGGTAAACATGCACTGCTTCTAGGTCCTTCTCATCCAGCTCATGATAAATGCGCTCCTGCTCCACCACAAAGGTGTCAATGCGCAATTTTAAGATTTGATAAAATTCTATCGAGTTCAGCTCTGTTAATTTTTTCCTAGACCACATACTTGTTTCCTCTATCTTTTTAATGTATAATAAATGCAAATGCAACTATCAAGGAGTTCCTATGGATTACCGTCAACTTTTCCGGCAAATGGGCTTTATTTCTAGACAAGCCATGATGAAAATGAATCAAAAAGCCAGTAACTACGGCCTAGACAATAATTTGTTTCTACTGCTCATTCGTATCGTCGAAAATGAAGGTCTCAGCCAGTCACAACTGGCAGAACTGGTGCAGATTGACAAGACTACTCTCAGCCGTTCTCTAGGAAAGCTGGAAGATAGAGGCTTAATTATCAAAAAGACCAAAGCTCAAAATAAGAAGTTCAAAGAGCTCTATCCTAGCAGTCAGGCTCTCAAACTCTACGACCAACTGATTGGCTTTGAAAATACCTACGCCAGTCAGGCGCTGCAGCAACTGACTTCCTCTGAGCTCTTTCAGCTTCAAAACATTTTGGCTAAAATAAGCACTCCTAAGTTATAAGTAGTATAACAGAAAACAGTTGCAAACGCAACTGTTTGTTTTTGCTAATTTAGTTTTAAATTAACAAATTTTCAAATCAATCTATCTAAAAAACGGCTTACCACTAAAGGGCAAAGCCATTTTTTATTTTGGAAAACTTACTTGCTCTCAAAGCCTTCTGCGACAGCTTGAACAAAGTTTTCTTCTAAAATTTCTGCACAGTGGTCACAGACAAGAGCTTGATAACTACGCTCTTTAACTGTTGTATCAATGCGACGGCAGCGATCACAGACTTGCCCCTGCGCATGCTCTACAACAAAAGCTACATCTTCAAAGACTAGAGCGCCTTCTGGAGCAGGTCCTTCAGCAATCGTTAATTGTGAAACAATAAGAAGCTGTGCCACATCGCTGTTAACTGCTTCCAGCAAGGTCTTGATGACTTCATTCGGATAGACAGTCAGATGTGCTTCCAACGATTTCCCAATAACCTTCTCATTGCGGGCTTCTTCCAAGGCTTTCTGAGCCTGACTGCGGAAGTCCATAAAGGCAGACCAAGTGTCCAAGATTTCTTCTTGATTTGGGAAAGTCTGAGCTTCTGGCAATTCAGATAACTGAACAAATTCTTCCTCTTCATGCTCTAGGTAAGACCAAATTTCTTCTGCTGTATGCGGCAGGATTGGTGTCAACAGCTTGGTAATCTTGACCAAAATATCATAGAAGACAGTCTGCATCTGACGACGTTCCAATGACTTAGCTGCTTCGATATAGACGACATCTTTGGCAAAGTCCAGATAGAAAGCGGACAAGTCAACGGTCACAAAGTTGACAATCGCTTTATAAATAGTCAGAAACTCAAAGTCCGCATAAGCCTTGCGAATAGTCTCCACTAACTGATTGAAGCGGATAGTCATGTACTTATCAACGGAGCGAAGATCTTCGTAAGCTACGGCATCCTCAACTGGATTGAAGTCAGAGGTATTAGCAATCAAGAAACGAAGCGTATTCCGAATCTTACGGTAGGTTTCAGAAACTTGACCCAAGATATCCATAGAGATGCGAACGTCGTTGCTAGAATCAACACTGGTTACCCAGAGACGCAAGATTTCCGCACCAAATTGTTTTTCTACATCGCTTGGAGAAATCGTATTTCCAAGGGATTTAGACATCTTTTCCCCCTTACCATCTAAGGCAAATCCTTGTGACAAGATTTGTTTGTAAGGAGCTACGCCATGGTTGGCAACTGAAGTGATGAGAGATGAGTTGAACCAACCACGGTATTGGTCTGAACCTTCTAGATAAAGATCAGCCGGGTAAGTTAACTCAGGACGATTGACCACTACACCATTCCATGATGAACCTGAGTCAAACCAAACGTCCATGATGTCCGTTTCCTTGGTAAATTCGCCGTTTGGAGAACCTGGATGAGTAAATCCTTCTGGTAAAAGGTCTTTTGCTTCACGCTTCCACCAGACGATAGAGCCGTGCTCCTCAAAGAGCTGAGCTACGTGTTCGATGGTTTCAGCCGTCATGATTGGTGTGCCGTCTTCGGCATAGAAGATTGGCAATGGCACACCCCAAGCCCGCTGACGAGAGATAACCCAGTCACCACGGTCACGGATCATGTTGTAGAGACGTACTTTACCCCATTCAGAATGGAATTTAACTTTTTCAATTTCGTCTAAGATTTCTTGGCGGAATTTAGAAACAGATGCAAACCACTGTGGTACTGCCCGCCAGATGATTGGCTTCTTAGTCCGCCAGTCAAATGGGTATGAGTGAGAAATTTCTTCTTGAGCAAGGAGCAAGTCACCAAGCTTTTCAATAACTGTTGGTGCAACCTTGTCATAGAACTGGCCTGCAAAGTCTGGACCAGCATTTTCCATCATGATACCACGCTCGTTGACTGTGACAAATACTTCCAAGCCGTTAGCTACACCGACATTATAGTCATCCTCACCAAAACCAGGCGCTGTATGGACAATACCAGTACCAGAGTCTGTCGTAACGTGGTCACCAAGGATAACAAGTTCATCTACAGCAGTATCCCATGGGTGAACTGTCACGATCTGGTTTAATTCTTGACCACGGTAGGTATCCAAAACTTGAACATCAGTCCAGCCAAATTTCTCTGACAGACTATTCAACAATTCTGAAGCAACCACAAACTTACGAGATTCACCAGCTGGTTGAACGACTACGTAATCAATATCTGCTCCAACAGTCAAACCACGAGAAGCTGTAATAGTAAACGGAGTTGTTGTCCATACGACGATGTAAGTATCTGTGTCCAGTACCCCTTTTCCGTCTTTAACACGGTTAGCATAGTAGAGAGAGGTGGAAACCAAATCATGGTATTCAATTTCTGCTTCAGCAAGAGCTGACTCAGAAGACCAAGACCAGTAAACTGGCTTAGCGCCACGGTAGATGTAGCCTTTCTTAGCCATTTCGCCAAAGACACGAATCTGAGCCGCTTCATAATCAGAAGTCAAAGTAACATAAGGATTATCCCAGTCACCAGAAACACCCAAACGCTTGAAGTCCTCTTTTTGTTTTTCGACTTGGCTAAGCGCATAGTCCCGACACATGTTGAGGTATTCTACCAAGTCCAACTCTTTGCGCTTAACGCCTTGTTTTGCCAATACCTGCTCAATCGGAAGACCATGCGTATCCCATCCTGGAATGTAAGGCGCATAGTAGCCAGCCATAGACTTTGAGCGAACAATGATATCTTTGGAAATCTTATTCATAGCATGGCCAACGTGAATATTCCCGTTAGCGTATGGCGGGCCATCATGTAGGACAAAATGTGGCTTGCCTTCATTCAATTCCTGACGGCGCTGATACAGCTTAGCTTGATCCCATTCTTTTTGCCAGATTGGCTCCTTATTTGGAAGACCGGCCCGCATAGGAAAAGCAGTTTTTCCAAGGTTAAGTGTTTCTTTCAGTTTCATTCTATTCCTCTTTATTTTTAAAATTACAAATTAAAAACCGCAAACTTCTCCAAAAAGGACGAAAATTCGCGGTACCACCTTTGTTTAGGCAAGACAATAGCATAATACTCCTCTTGCCCCTCTTTGTCCGTAACGTGGACTGCCGTCTCATCCTACTGATTTCAGACGAAAGTTCTGTAAAATGATAGCCCAAGCAAGATGGACTGCAGATCTCTCACCATCATCTGCTCGCTGAAAGTATTTTGCTTGGTCTGTGTTTTTACAATCTTATCTTCTTTAAAAATTATAAAATATTTACTGGAACTTTTTGTTCCCCATTTGTATCATCATCGTGATGGTCAGCTTCTGAGTTTTCCTCAGCTGCATGAGCTTCTATATCTTCATCACTGAGCGGAGAAAAAGCTTGGGTCGCAGCTAATTCACGGTTAGCAGCTTCAATGCGCTCTTGCAGCTCAGCCATTTCTTCTGGAGAAAATTGACGAGTCACATCCACTTCTTCCTCACGAACAACTGCTTCTTCTCCCAGAACCTCAGATACAACTTCCTTGAAGGCCTCATCGCTGGTCTGCAGATAAGTAGCTGTCGGACGCAGGATTTCTTCCCACTCAGAAGAATCCACAATGCTGAGTTGGCTCTCAATGGTTGATTTCAAACGTTGATGGAAGACACGTGTTTTGTTTTTCAGTTCTTCTGTTTCAATGGCTACTTTCTTAGCATTGTCAGCTGCCTGACGCAAAATTTCATCAGCCTTGTACTTAGCTCCATCCAACAAATGCTGCGCATCCTGCTCTGCCTGACGGACAATATTCGTAGACCGCTCGTTGGCAGCAACTTTAACACGCTCAGCCGTATCTTGAGCAATCAAAACAGACTGGCTGAGAGAGTCTTTCATCTCATCAAAATATGTCAGACGTTCTTCCAGATTGCGAATTTTTGCTTCTTTTTCGTGGTTTTCGCGAACCAAGTCCTCATAATCGCGGACAACGATGTCAAGGAATTCATCTACCTCTTCAACATCATAGCCTCTAAACTTGGTTCCAAAGGATTTATCTTTAATTTCTAATGCTGTAAGTGTCATAGTTCCTCCTCATTTACTAGCTAATAATTCAACGGTTAACTTATGTTTTCCATTCTTGGAAAGGCCATTTTCTCTTAAAACCTTAAATCTTCCAAATCGTCTAACGCTTATCAAGTCTTCAAGCCCGACCTGCTGGCTGGGATTGTCATTAACAGCATAGTTCATTTTCACATGCTTGCCAGAAATCAGCTGAACAGCCTGGCTCCTTGATAGTTTAAAGGTGCTGGCTACCAACTTATCCAAGCGAAGACTAGATGCTAAAATTTCTTTGGTAACAGCCTGCTTCTGCTCTCTCAGCTGCTCTGCAAAGGAAACTTCCTTTAGTTTGACAGGCATCTTTGCAATTTTAGAGACATGATCAATAAAATACTGGGCCAGTCTCTTATCTACAAAGAGCTGAGCACGGTCTCCAACTACAAGAATATCGCCAAAGGTCCGTCTTTCAATCCCTAAATGATTGAGCAAGGTTCCCATAATCTGCGAATGACTGATTTTATAAAATTTGCTTGCATAGGAAATTTCCAGCAAGCTCAATTCAAAATCATCCATATTCAGTTGGTAATAAGAAGGCGCCACAAGAACTCTTGCCAGTTCACTTGGAAAAAAATCCGTACTAGCAAAGACTTGCACATCATATTGCTTGCCAATATTCTTCAGGATTGAGACCTGATGGGGATTCAGAAAAGACGTTGTTTCAAACGCATAGGTATCTTGAACCCGCTGAAGCAGCTCCAGACTCCTATCAATAAACTCTCGATCCTCATGCGAAAAATGTTGATATAAATCTTTCATCATAATAACATTAGTAAGACGCTTATTAAATAAAAGACCACACGATTTAAAAGGTTTAAAGCCAGAATTGCAACCCAAACGGTAAAGTCCAGCCCTGCAAACTGCAAGGGAAGACGGCGGAAAAGTTTTAAATACGGTTCTACAATTCGTGTTAAAAACTCTCCGAATTTGGTTTGATAGGCTCCTGGAAACCAAGACAGAAGTGCATAGACAATCAAGGCAATGCTATAAAGATCGAAAAGATTAGAGATGGCACGAATTACAAAATATAACATATCTCTTATCTACTGCGCTTCATATCAAAGTCGAATTCGCTGATTTCAACATCGTTTGGCAGGCGGATGTCTTCCACATTTACCACTACATTAATCGGAGTCAGCAAATACATAGTGCTTGCAACTTTTTTCAAATTTCCAGCCAAGACATAACGCGCACCGTCTAGGTAGTCTAAACAGCGACGAGCCTGTACCTCAGTCATATACTGGAAGTCAATCAGGATGCTTTCATTGGCCAAAAGCAGGTCAACAATTTCAGTCGCTTCCTCATATCTCCTCGGATAACGAACATCAATCGTAATCTTCTCATCCGCATTTGCACGGTGCTGAGCCAATTCCTGCTGACGTGCATGCAGTCTGGTAATATTCTCTGTAGAAGATTTCTGTTGTGGCTGTGGTTTAGGCTGTGGCTTAGCCGCAGCAACCGGACGAGGAGCTGGCTTGCTCTCTCTAACTGGCTTAGGCTGAACCAATTCAGGCTTCTGCTTAACAGGCGCTGCAGGTCTGCTGACAGTCTGCTCCTGAACCTCAGTCTCATCTCCATCTTCTGTAAAATAATCTATAAATTTATCAAATCTATCTTTTAATGACATATTTCTTTCCTATTTAAAAAATGCTGTACCAATTCTGACATAGGTCGAGCCATGGGCAATTGCTTCAGGATAATCACGGCTCATTCCCATGCTTAATTCAGAAAAGGGCATATTATTTAACTGTTTCTTTTTTAATTCTTTTTGTAGTTGATGAGCCTTTTCAAAAATTTGGTTCAGCTCCTCATGACTAGCTTCAAACGGAGCCATAGTCATCAATCCCACAATTTGAACATTTTCTAATTTTTCAAGTTCAGGCAGGACAACTTCAAGATCTTCAACTAAAAAGCCATGCTTGCTCTCTTCTTTAGAAATATTCAACTGCAGGAAACATTTAATCACATGTTCAGCCCGTTTGTCAATCTCCTTGGCCAATTTTACAGAATCTAAAGCGTGAAAGTAATCAACATAGTTAATCACATCCTTGACTTTTCTCCTCTGCAAACTGCCGATCAGGTGCCATGTCAGATTCTCATCTTTCAGAGCATGGTATTTATCTAGAAATTTATCTACCCGATTTTCTCCGATATGCTGAATACCTGTACGTGCAAGCTCCTGAGTTGTTTCGCAGTCAACATATTTGGTAACTGCAATGATATTTACTGAATCTTTCAAACGATGGGCTTGCTCCGCCGCTTGAGCGACGGATTGAAAGACCAACTCTTTATTATTCTGCAAATTCATGATTTAGATTAACGATTTCTGAAGAATGGAGGTGTTTCCAATTCATCATCATCTTCATTAGTTTCTGCATAGCGTTCCACGCGGGCTGACGAACTTGGTTCAGCCTGACGAACAATCGCTTCGCGGCGAAGATCCCAATCACCAAAGGCTGAACCTTTAGGCGCATCCGTTCTTTGACGAGTTGGAGCAGGAATATCAATTGTTTCGGTCATATCAAAGTTTCGTTCAAACTGTCCTGAGCGAACTTCGCGATTTGGCTCAACTTGCTGCGGACGGCTTGGACTAGTAGGCTGCTGGGTCTGACGAATACCGCTGACCTTTTCAACCTTATCCTGACGGACACCAGTAGCCACAACAGTCACGCGGATTTCATCCTTCATAGACTCATCAATCGCAGTACCGAGCCAGATGTTCACACCATGACCTGCTGCTTGGTTGACAATTTCTGAAGCTTCTTCAGCTTCAATCAAGGTCATATCTAGACCACCAGTAACGTTGACAATCACGTCCTCTGCGCCATCAATGGTTGTTTCTAAAAGAGGTGAGTAGATAGCTTTGCGAGCAGCTTCGATGACACGTTCTTCACCACTACCAACACCAATTCCCATCAAAGCATTACCCTTGTCTGCCATAACTGTTTTCACGTCGGCAAAGTCAAGGTTAATCAGTCCTGGGCTGGTAATCAAGTCAGTAATCCCTTGGACACCTTGGCGAAGAACATTATCTGCTTCACTGAGTGCTTCAAGGAGCGGAGTCTTCTTGTCTACAATTTCAAGCAAGTTGTTATTTGAAATAATCAAGAGTGTATCTACATGCTCGCGAAGTTCGTTGATTCCTTCTACTGCAAAGGTTCCACGCTTGCTTCCTTCAAAACCGAAAGGACGTGTAACTACAGCAACAGTCAGAGCGCCAACATTTTTTGCGATACGAGCAATCACTGGAGCAGCACCTGTCCCAGATCCACCACCCATACCAGCAGTGATGAAGACCATATCTGCTCCTTGCAGAGCTTCAGTCAGGACTTCTTCACTTTCTTCAGCTGCCTTACGGCCTACTTCAGGCTGACCACCAGCACCAAGTCCGCGAGTCAGCTTAGGACCGAGCTGAATAACTGTTTCAGCTTTAGCACTGCTAAGAGCTTGAACATCTGTATTTGCTGCGATGAATTCAACACCAGCAACACCTTCATCAATCATTCGGTTGATGGCGTTACCGCCACCTCCACCGACACCAATAACTTTAATTACTGCGCCTTGTGCAGCAGCAGCGTCAAATGAAAATGTCATATTCTCTGTATTCTCCTTAATCAAACATTTTGCCAATTAGGTTGCGCATCCGATCTGTAATACCGGTTTTCGGTTCTTGGTTTGGCACATCAGCACTGGCAACTGGAACTTCTTGGACCGGCTCCTCAGGAATCTCATCAGCTGGTTGAGGTTCAAAGCGTGGTACTGACTGAGCAGGACGCTCAAAGGATACAGGTCGGTGGCGCAGTTGCTCATCACCATGAACAGCAACCTGAGCCAGCATATCCACATCTGTTAAGTTTCCAGCATACTCTGACAGGCTGATAACATGTGCAAAGGCTGGATTGCGAATGCCGATTTGATTCGGCACATAAAGCTTGACATTCACGCCAAACACTTCCTGAGCCAGTTCAACCACTCCTGGAAGAATAGCTGCTCCACCAATAATCACAATGCCGCCTGGCAACTCGAGGAGATGCCTTCTATCCAAATCGCGTTTGATTTGCTCAAAAATGTGTTGGATACGAGCAGAAATAATCTCAGCCAGATACTTTTCAGTTACTTCAACCGGCTCAATCTCTCCAATCACTTCTACTTGGAAAGACTCTGTCCCAGCTTCAGGAACATAAGCAGAACCATAGTTAAACTTGAGACTTTCAGCTAACTTTTGCGAAGTCTTCAAAACCTTGGAGATGTCCTTAGTTACGTAGTCGCCACCTTCTTGGTATATATTCGTATATTGAAGCTCTTGACCTTTAACAGAAGCCACTGTAGTTTGACCGCCACCCATATCAATAACAGTTGCCCCAAACTCACGTTCCCCTTCGTTCAAGATTGACTTAGTCATAGCCAATGGGGAGATAATAACGTTCTCAAGCTGAACTCCCGCGCGCTCAACTGTCTTACGAAGGTTATGCAGGATAGTTCGTGGTCCAGTGTAGAGGAGACCACGCATTTCTAAGCGAATCCCCATCATACCGCGTGGGTCACGAATCCCTTGGAAACCATCCACTACAAACTCTTCTGGGATGAAAGTAATCACTTCGCGATCAGGAGTCATACTCTTAGTCAGAGCAGATCTAACAACATTCTCTACATCTGTATCTGTGATTTCCTTAGAATCACTAGTCACAGGAATCATACCCTGAGTAGGCTCAATCTGTAAGAGATTAGCCGGAAGTCCGACATTAACTAAACCAATTGAAATGCCTGCTTTTTCTTCTGCTTGAGAAATAGCTGTCTTAATGGCAGCAGCAGCAGCCTCAATATCAACAATAATTCCATCTTTAACGCCAGCACTTTTCGCGTTGCTGACTCCAATAACATTCATTTCATCGTTGATGTGCTCTGCCACCAACACTTTAATTGAGCTAGTTCCTATATCTAATCCAGTAAAAAAGCCGTCTCTAGCCATTACACCAGTCCTCTCTATCTTCCATGTTTCCAGTCTATACTAATAACGCTAAAAATTAGAGTTACCCAAGCTTTATTATAACATAAAGAAAATGAAAATGCGCAGTTTTTCTACATATAATTTAGCGATTTTCGGTATTTCCCGGGTTTTCTGTTGAATTTTGTGGCTCTGCAGATTCTTGTTCTTGACTTTCTGTCACCTGCTCAGCCGCTTGTTCTGTTGGCTGTCCCGTCGATTCCTCTTCTGCTTTCTGCTTTTCTTCGTCAGAAGACGACGACTCGTTTTGAGCTCCTTCAACATAACTAAAAATCCCTGCTTCCATATCTACAACACTAGGTACACCCTCTTCCAGCTGCGATTGGATTCCCTTGTAATATGGCAGTTTTTTGGCAATATGTGAAATTGGTACCAAAATTTTATTGCCATCATGCATGGTCAGCGTAACCAAATCCGGTGTCACCTTGCTCGGGGTCAGCTGAACTATCTTAATATTTTTCTTAACCGAAGCCGGTACCTTTTCAATTTGAAGAGCAAATTCTTTAATCAATTTTTTATCTGAAAATTCTATCGAAATATGGGTTTCCGGCATAGAATTTGCAGCAGTTGGTTCCGAAATAATCTCCCCATTTGTCAGAATAGGATAATACTGGCCACCCTCGTGCAGATAGGCCAGAACTCCGTACTCCTTGACTTTTACCTGAAAAGTAATCGGAAACTGATAAGCCATCTCCAAGTTGTTAATCCAAGGACTAGAAGCTTTCATATTGCGGATATGATTGCCACCATTGATAAAGGTTGTTAAAGTATAGTCCTTCTCATCAATCTTACTGCTTTTGAGCAGATCTTCCTGACTGACCATTTGATTCCCTGAAAATTTGATTGTCTTCATGGTCGCCAGTGGCGTCAAAAAATAGACTGACAGGAGAAAAATCAAGCCACTGCCCAGCAAAACCGGCAGCGCTCGATAAATATGAATCCTCGAGATATGCACCTTAGCAGCTTCTTTTTCTGCCTTTTTCTGAAGTTTCTCCAGTTTTTTGCGCTCTTTCTCGCCCAATTCGGTCTCTAGCTCAGGTTCAGATGAGTCATCTTCCAAATATTCTGTTTCTTCCTCTTCATAAGATGAGTCGTCTTCTTCCGTCTCTTCAGCTATTTCTCCGCCTTCGATTGAGTCCTCAGCTTCAGCTTCTTTTACTTCCTCTTCTTCCAGCTCCTTCTGTTTACTTGCTTCTTCCTGAGCCTTCTTTTCAAGATATTCTTTATTTCGTTTCTGCCATTCAGAGAGGTGCTCACTTACCTCTTCCTTTGGCTCATCATTGTTTTTCTTGCTCATTTCTTTCCTTTGTCAATATCCACTTTCAATAAAGCATAAAATTCATCTACAGACTTGATTTCCTGAGAATTTTTCATAGATTGATGATAAGAAGCTTGGTTAGCCAAAAGGTCATCAAGTGCTGCCTGTAAATTGCTCATATCCAGCTGTTCCTCTGCCAATTGCTTGGCATATCCCTTTTTCACAAAATAATCCGCATTTTCAATTTGATCGCCGCGGCTGGCTTCGCGTCCCAGAGGAACGATAATGTGCAGCTTAGCCATGGCCAAGAGCTCAAAGATTGTATTGGAACCGCCGCGAGTCACCACTACATCTGCCAAGTCCATCAAAGGCTGGTAGAGGTCGGTCACATAGGCTCTGCGAAAGAGACGGTCAGACAGAACATCCAAACTTGCATCGCCTGTCAGATTGATAATGTTGTAGCGTTCGGTCAGCGCAGCTTGATTCTGGCTGACAAAGTCATTAAAGACCTTAGCACCAGCAGAACCACCGACAAAAAGCAGGGTGGGCAGTTCTCTATTAAAATATTGACGAATTTCTTCTAGTTCCTGCGGTGCGACTGACTCTTGGTTACCGATCTTGGTCACAGCTCCGACATGCTCAATCTTGGTCAGACTGGAAGGTTGCTCAAAGGTTGCATACATCTTGGTCGCACACTTATAAGCAATTTTATTGGCCAAGCCAATGGATAGATCCGATTCATGAACATAGACGGGCACTCCGGACAATCGGGCTGCAATCACGGGCGGAACGGATACAAAGCCTCCCTTAGAAAAGAGGGCCTGCGGCCGAACCTTGAGCATAATACCCATCGACTGGAAAATGCCCCAAACAACCTTAAAGCCATCCAGCAGATTCTGCCATGAAAAATAGCGACGAAGCTTGCCCGTAGCCACCGAATGGAAGGTCACGTCAAGTCCTGACTTTTGGATTTCCTGGTACTCAATACCATGCTTATCACCAATATAGTGGACCTGCCAGCCTTCTTTGATAAATTTCGGAATCAGGAGAAGGTTGAGGGTTACATGCCCAACCGTTCCTCCACCAGTAAATACAATCTTTTTCATCTTAACCTTTTAATTCTTCAAATGCAGCGAGAAATTCATCGCCACGGACTTCAAAATTACTATACATATCCCAGCTAGCATTGGCAGGACTGAGCAAGACAATGTCTCCTGGCTCCGATTGAGAATAGGCCTTATGAGCTGCATCCCGGACATCAGTCGCATCCAGATAAGAAACACCTGCCAGATCAGCCGCCCTCTTTACACGCGCAGCTGATTGTCCTAAGATCACCATTTTCTTGAGCCCTTTGAGGTCAGGCACCAACTCGTCAAATTCATTGCCACGGTCCAAGCCGCCTGCAATCAGAATCACCTTGCTATTGTCAAAACCAGATAGGGCTTTCTGGGTTGCCAAGATATTGGTAGACTTACTATCATTGTAAAAGGCAACCTCATTTACACGTCCCACATACTGGAGACGGTGCTTAACACCACCAAAAGCAGACAAGACTTCTTTGATCGTCTGATTGTCAATGCCACGCAGTTTGGCCACAGCAATCATAGCCAGAGCGTTTTCGACATTATGACTGCCAGGAACACCGATTTCAGCCGCCTGCATAATCGCTTCTCCACGGAAGGTCAAGACATCACCCTCTAAATAGGCACCATCCACCTTTTCAGTCGTTGAAAAAGGGACAACAGTAGCCTGAGTCTGGCTAGCCATTTCCTTGGCCCAATCTTGATTGAAATTCAAAACCAAATAATCATCAGCTGTCATGTTTTTCTGGATATTCCACTTGGCAGCTGCATAGCCCTCAACAGAGCCGTGATAATCCAAATGAGTCGGCATGAGGTTAGTAATAACAGCGATTTGCGGATGAAAATCCTCAATCCCCATCAACTGGAAGGAAGACAATTCCATGACCAGCGTATCCTTGCTGCTGGCTGTTTGGGCTACCTGACTAGCAGGATAACCGATATTACCAGACAAAAGACCATTCTGGCCGCCAGCCGTCAAGGCTTGCGCAATCATGGTTGTAGTCGTCGTTTTTCCGTTTGATCCCGTAATACCAATAATCGGTGCTTCTGAAATGAGATAAGCCAACTCGACTTCAGTAATGACTGGAATCTTCTTCTCCAGAGCTCGGACGACCATGGCATTGTCATAAGGAATACCTGGATTTTTCACCATTAGTTCAAAATCTTCGTCCAGCAACTCCAAGGGATGACCTCCTGTCACCACTTTAATACCTTCTTCTAGCAAAGATTGGGCAGCAGGATTTTCCTCGAAAGGTTTACCGTCATTAACCGTCACGATGGCTCCTAATTTATCTAAAAGGCGAGCTGCTGACTCACCCGACTTGGCCAATCCCAGGACCAAGACCTTCTTATTGGCAAAATTTGCTATTTTTTTCATAAGCAACCTCTTCCATTCATACTTCACTCTATTTTACCTTTTTTTGTGAAAATAAAAAAGACATAGGAGTCTTTTATTTTCGACTGTAAGCAAGTTTTGAAAAAAATGATATGTTTTCATCTATTTGAAATATTTTGTAACATAAACCTATTGTTTTTGTAAAGAAAAAGAGCAAAAGCTCAAAACGTCTATCCGACTTTCTAAGCTCTTGCTCTTTTTTATTCTTCATCAAAATTCTTTTTTGATTTCTTAGGCGTCTTGAGGCGATTGATATCCCGCAAAGCCAAGACAGTCACTACGGATAGGCCGAAACCTACAAAATATTCAGCCGGCAACTGGAAAATTTTAAAAATGCCTAAGCCAAATAAGATAATTAAGGCTACAATCAGTAGCACCATGGTCACTGCATTAACAGTCCCTTTAATACTGGATGGAACAGCAAAAATGTAGAAAAAGAGGATTAAAATCCCAATGATAAGATAAACCATCTTGCTGCTCCTTTCCTTTTTGCTTATTCAGCTGCAGCTGATTTTTTCTTTTTATTGGCTTTTTCGCGTTCTTGTTTGTTCAAAATTTGCTTACGCAGACGAATAGATTCTGGCGTTACTTCCATGTACTCATCATCGTTCAAGAACTCCAGCGATTCTTCCAAGGTCAAGATACGTGGTGTCTTGATAACCGCTGTCTGATCCTTGGTTGCAGAACGAACGTTGGTCATCTGCTTGGCTTTAGTGATATTAACAGTTAAGTCATTTTCACGAGAGTTTTCACCGATGATCATTCCTTCATAAACCTCAGTACCTGGGTTAACAAAAATAGTTCCGCGCTCTTCGATAGACATGATAGAGTAGGTCGTTGCCTTACCAGCATCGATGGAAACAAGCGCACCACGGTGACGTCCACCAATTTCACCTGGAATCAATGGCAAGTATTGGTCGAAGGTATGGTTCATGATACCGTAACCACGGGTCATTGACAAGAACTCAGTTGAGTATCCGATCAAACCACGCGCTGGAACAAGGAAGACCAAACGAGTTTGACCATTACCAGTTGAGATCATATCCAACATTTCACCCTTACGTTCAGAAAGGCTTTGGATAACAGATCCTTGGTATTCTTCTGGAGTATCAATTTGGACACGCTCAAATGGCTCGCACTTAACGCCATCGATTTCTTTTACGATAACTTCTGGACGAGATACTTGCAACTCATATCCTTCACGACGCATGGTTTCGATCAGGATTGACAAGTGTAATTCGCCACGACCTGAAACTGTCCACTTATCTGGTGAATCTGTTGGGTCAACACGAAGGGATACGTCTGTCTGCAATTCTGCTTGCAAGCGTTCTTCCACCTTACGAGAGGTTACCCATTTTCCTTCCCGGCCAGCAAAAGGTGAGTTGTTGACCAAGAAAGTCATTTGAAGCGTTGGCTCATCGATGTGAAGGATTGGAAGAGGCTCAATGGTATCTGTCGGTGTAATCGTCTCACCAACAAAGATATCTTCCATACCTGATACAGCAATCAAGTCACCCGCTTTTGCTTCGTTGATTTCACGACGCTCCAAGCCAAAGAAACCAAAGAGTTTTGTGACACGGAAGTTCTTCGTTGTTCCGTCTAGTTTAGAAAGGGTAACTTGGTCCCCAACCTTAACAGTACCACGAAAGACACGTCCGATACCAATACGACCTACAAAGTCATTGTAGTCCAAGAGTGAGACTTGGAACTGCAAAGGTTCATCAGAGTTGTCCACTGGAGCTGGGATATGGTCGATGATAGTATCAAAGATTGGTGCCATTGTTTTTTCTTGATCAGCAGGATCGTCAGAAAGTGAAGAAGTTCCGTTGATAGCTGAAGCATAAACAACTGGGAAATCAAGCTGGTCATCATCTGCACCAAGCTCAATGAAGAGTTCCAATACTTCGTCCACTACTTCTGCTGGACGAGCTGATGGTTTGTCGATTTTGTTGACAACAACGATTGGGACAAGGTCTTGTTCAAGGGCCTTTTTCAATACGAAACGAGTTTGTGGCATGGTTCCTTCGTAGGCATCTACCACCAAAACAACACCGTCAACCATTTTCATGATACGCTCAACTTCTCCACCGAAGTCCGCGTGTCCTGGTGTATCCATAATGTTGATACGAGTTCCGTTGTAAGCAACGGCTGTATTTTTAGCAAGGATCGTAATACCGCGCTCTTTTTCGATATCGTTTGAGTCCATAGCACGCTCTGCCAACTCTGTACGAGCATCAAGAGTTTCAGACTGCTTCAATAATTCGTCAACGAGGGTTGTTTTCCCGTGGTCAACGTGGGCGATAATCGCAATGTTACGGATATCTTCTCTTAATTTTGTCATGATTTCCTCTGAATTTTTAAATTTTATTTCTAACTGAACAATTATACCACAGACGCAGGCAAAAAACACGGCTTTGATAAGTGTAAATGTTTTCATTAAAAAATATGGGAGCTCCATGAGGATTTGCATTTCCCATCCTGAAAATTTATGATATGATTTAGAAAAAAATAAGGAAAACAGATGCGCCTCGACCAACTGCTGGCTGCCAATCATATCAGCCGAAAAAAGATGAAACAAAGCCATTTACAAAAACAGATTTTAGTGGATGGTAAGCCCGCCTACAAACTCAGCCAAAACGTTGATACCGGCCTGCAGCAGATTACTTTTCAAGGCAAACATGTCAGCGGCCCTGCCCACCGTTACTACATGCTGAATAAACCCGCAGGTGCAGTCACTGCCAATCGCGATGCTGAAAAATTGACTGTCCTGGATTTGCTGGACAAGGAGATAGAGAAAGAAAATCTTTACTCTATCGGACGGCTGGATAGAGATACCGAAGGCCTTCTTCTGATTACCGATAATGGTCCCTTAGGATTTCAGCTACTACACCCTCAATACCACGTTGAAAAAACTTACTATGTAGAAGTCAATGGACCTTTAACTCCTAACGACAGTTCTTCCTTTCAAGAGGGCATTCGTTTTTTAGACGGTACCGTCTGTCAGCCCGCCCAGCTTTCTATCCTCTCTACCAGCTCCAGTCTGAGCCGTGCTAGCGTCAGGATTTCTGAGGGGAAATTCCACCAAATCAAAAAGATGTTTCTGGCAGTTGGTGTCAAGGTCACCTATCTCAAGCGAATTCAATTCGGAGATTTTACATTAGACCCAGATCTAGCAAAAGGCGATTACCGTGCTTTGAACCAAAAAGAATTAGAGATCATTAAAGAATATTTAGAGAAAAGTCGGTAAAACAAAAAAGCTTTAAATAATAAAGCTTTTTTGTTAGTAGCCTGCTCCATTCATAAGTACCATAACATTTAGAATCCAAACAATTACGGAAATTACAATCCCTACGATACCCAGAATTTTTTCTGTTTTATAGTCTAATTTAGACTCTTTTTGGTGTGAATTAGCCAACACCAAACCGATAATACCCAAAATAAGACCTACCAATGGAATGAAAAAACCAAAGATGATAGATAGGATACCTAAAACAAGTGAAGATTTTTTCTTTTCTTGCATGTTCTAAAAACTCCTTAAAATTAATATTAATTTATTATAACATAAGAAACTGGCTTTGTATATATAATGCGACAAATTTTTGATTTATGTTAACTAGCCTTCACCTTGCCATTCCAAGAATCCAACCCATAAGAAAGAATATAGATTTCTTTAAATCCTTGTTTTTTCAGATACAGAGCCGCATTGGTCACGCGCTGACCACGACTATTTTCATAGAGGAGAACAGCCTTGTCCTTGCGAAGTGCACCGACACTATCCTTGAGCTGCTGAGATGGAATATTGCGAGCACCTAAGATATGCTTCCGGTGAAAATCAGATGGATCCCGCAGATCAACCAACTGCCCTTGGCGAATCAGGTCTTCAAATTCCCCATTATCCACGATTTTTGCTGCCTGACGAAGGCGCAGATAATTAAAGCCCATCCAGCCAATTATTCCTAAAAGTACCGCCCACAAAATCCAAATTGTCATCTCAAGTCTCCTTTTTCTTTTCTAAATATTCTAACTCTAAGCGATGTTCTCCGCGCAAGACTGCCTCCGCCTCAAAATAAGCTAGCTTATCCATTAGACCAGCGTCGTAAATTCTCTTCAGCTCGATTTTCATCATTTCAATATCATAAAGACGTTTGCCCATATAGACAATGATTCCGAAACTTTTAAGAAATTGCTGAACATCATACAGGGTTTTCATGAGCTATATTTTATCAGATTTTCCAGCGCTTTTCAAGATGAAAAAACAGAAAGGAAAGCCTGTTTCCTTTCTGTTTGGCATGGATAACTTTTTATAAAGCTGGTGCTTGGCCAATTTCAGCTGTCAGCATCCAGATAGTCTTTTCAAGGTCAGCCTTAGCACCGACAAAGATATCATTGGTTACATCGTCCCCTTCTTCGTCTGTTACATCCAAAGCTTCTTGGTAAAGCCCTGTCAGATAACGGAAAATCTCAATCACACGCGCCAGACTTTCTTCTACATTCTTGCTGAATTCACCAGCTTTTTCTTCAATCTTGCTGTGTTGGATAAACTCGGTCAACGTAGAATAAGGCTTGCCTCCCAGTGTAATCAAGCGCTCGCTGACTTCATCCAAAGTTGTATCCAAAGTTTCCATGTATTCATCCATTTTTGGATGCCAAACCATGAAGCCTGCGCCACGCATATACCAGTGAACTTGGTGAAGAGCAATATGAGCTGTATAAAGGTCTGCCACTACTTGGTTAAGAATAGCCTTAGTCTTTGGCAAAGCCTTTTGATTGCTGAAAGTTGCTACGTCAGTTGCTGCACCATTTTTTACTTGTGTCATTGTTTCTACCTCGTTTTTATTTATAATGATTCTAATCTTTTTAGATTATGGTTTAATTATAATGCTTCTAAATAAGAAAGTCAAGACAAAAGATTCAAAAAAAGACTTTATTAGAAAAGTTGCAAAATTTCAGAATTTTTCTGTTTAAAATTACGAATAAATAAGTATGATTCACCTATACTTTTTTATCGTTGGTACTGTCTTTGCCTCATTCCTAGGCTTGGTTATCGACCGCTTCCCAGAGCAGTCTATCATCACTCCCGCTAGCCATTGCAATGCCTGCGGGAAAAGATTGGCTCCCCGTGATTTGATTCCTATTTTTTCTCAAGTCATGAACCGTCTTCGTTGCCGCTTCTGTGGAGACAAGATTCCCTTACGCTATTTATTTTTTGAATCTATCTTGGGCGGTCTTTTTCTGGCAACCTCCTTGAGCATTCTTTCCATTAGTCAATTATTGGTAGTCACCATGGGCTTAACCTTAGCTATCTACGATCAAAGAGAACAACAGTATCCCCTGATGGTCTGGCTGATTTTTCAGCTTTTGCTGCTGATGACAGCAGGCGTCAACCTTCTCATGCTCTTCTTTTTAGCCTTAGGACTTCTAGCCTTCTTTTATAATCTTCGTATTGGAGCTGGTGACTTTCTCTTTCTGGTGTCTTGCTCAGCCATTTTCAGCCTGACGGAGACTCTCATCCTTATCCAAATCGCTAGCTTCTCTGGTCTTGCCTGTTTCTGCTTTAAAAAGAAAAAAGACAGGCTAGCATTTGTACCCTGTCTTTTGTTTGGTGTATTTGCTGTTTTAATTTTTAAATGTATTGTGTAATTCGTAAAAGTACTATATAATGAAAGCAGATTATTTATTAAGGGGATTTTATTATGAAATTAGAATTACCAAAATCAAAATTAAAAATGCCTAACATTGATGAAAAATCGATGTTAAAAGTTCTTGACTGGACTTATGAAACTACAATTAATGGTATCCCTGGTCAAAAGACTATAGAAGAACTAGCTGCTGATTATTTGAAGCATGATGATATAGAAACTGCAATTTCAAAGATGATTACTTATCAAACTTCAAAAGCTGGAATATCTGGTTTCGTTACTGGATTTGGGGGAATATTAACAATGCCGGTAACTATTCCAGCCAATATAACTTCTGTTATTTTAGTTCAAATGAGAATGATTGCCACTATAGCTTATATGAGAGGATACGATTTAAAGAGCGATCAAGTTCAAACATTTGTTTATGCCTCATTAACTGGAACATCTGTTGCTGATATTGCAAAGAAAGCCGGGATTATTATTGCAAATAAAATGGCAACTGGAGTAATTAAAAAAATCCCTGGAAAAGTACTAACAAAAATTAATCAAGCGGTTGGTTTTAGATTGGTAACCAAATTTGGCACTAAAGGAGCTGTGAATTTAGGAAAAATGGTTCCTATTGCTGGTGCTCTTATAGGCGGAGTTGTGGATACCGCATCAACTCAAATCATTGCGAAAAATGCTTTAAAAACCTTTACTTCTAAAGGAATTAATATAGGAGACGGTACAATTATTGATATCAAATAAAGAAAATAATGAGGTTCGATAGAAAGAACCTCATTTTATTTATTTCTTATAGGCTGCTGCTTCTTGGATAAAGGTTGCTATGCTGGCGTCCTTTTCATGAAGAGCTTTGACAATCTTAGATCCGACAATGACTCCGTCTGAGACTTGATTGAAGCGATCAACATCCCCTAAAGTTGAAACACCAAAGCCCGTCAGTACTGGAATCTCAGCAATACCATGGAGCTTGCTCAAATGCTGGTCCAAATCATTGCGGTAGCTTCCGCTCTTACCCGTCACACCGTTGATGGCTACAGCGTAGATAAAACCTTCAGCTTCCTTGATCAGCTCCTGCTGACGTTCTAGGCCAGTCGTCAGGCTCACTAAAGGAACTAGAGCGATATCTGAATCTTCCAGCAGAGGCAAGATAAAGTTCCTATGCTCGTAGGGCAGATCCGGAATAATCAATCCTTTAACCGGTGTCGTAGCCAAATCCTTGACAAAATCTTTGAGCCCGTACTGGAAAATAGGATTAAAGTAGGTCATAATGATGAGAGGCAGCTGAGTGTCCAAATTCTGCAAGCTTGCCACTAAAGACTTGGCCGAAGTATGGTGACCCAGACTTCTCAGACCGGCTTCTTCAATAACCGGCCCATCTGCAACAGGGTCTGAAAATGGCAGGCCGATTTCAATAGCTGACACACCCAAGTTTTCCAAAAACGAGATGGTTTCTGCTAATCCTGCTAAACCTTTCTCGTGATCACCAGCCATAATATAAGGAAGGAAAATTCCCTTGCCTTCTCTTTTGATGGTTTCTAAATGCTGAGTGAGTGTTTTAGTCATGGGTACCTCCTTTTTGAGCCGCTTCTTTTTCCAAGCGTTCCTTTACCTGAACGACATCCTTGTCACCACGGCCGGATAGGCAGACGATCATTGATTTATCTGGTCCCAACACCTTAGCCAACTTAACTGCGTAAGCAATAGCGTGGCTAGACTCTAGAGCAGGGATAATCCCTTCGATACGAGACAGGAGCTGGAAGGCTTCCAAAGCTTCTTCATCTGTGACTGGGACATAAGTGGCGCGCTTGATAGCATTAAAATGAGAATGTTCAGGACCGATGCCCGGATAGTCTAGCCCGGCAGAGATAGAGAAAGCTTCCAGAATCTGCCCTTGCTCATCCTGCAAGACATCCATCAAGGCACCGTGTAAAACCCCCGGGCGGCCCTTGGTTAAGGTCGCAGCATGTTCATCTGTATCCACGCCCCGTCCAGCTGCTTCTGTTCCATACATAGCCACTGTGCTATCCTCTACAAAGGGATAAAAGAGCCCAATAGCATTGGAACCACCGCCAACGCAGGCGACTAAAGCATCGGGTAAGGCACCTGCATTTTGCTCAGCAAACTGGCGCTTGGCCTCACGCCCAATCACGCTCTGATAGTCGCGGACAATCTCTGGGAAGGGATGAGGTCCCAAGGCCGACCCCATAATATAGTGAGTATCATCGACCTGAGCCACCCAAGCTCGCAAGGCAGCATTGACTGCATCCTTGAGAACTCGAGAGCCATCGGTCACAGACTCTACCTTGGCTCCCAGAAGTTCCATACGAAAGACATTGAGTGCTTGGCGCTTGACATCTTCTTCGCCCATATAGATAGTGCAGTCCATGTTGAAAAGGGCTGCAGCTGTGGCGGTGGCTACTCCGTGCTGGCCCGCACCAGTCTCCGCAATAATTTTCTTCTTGCCCATTCGCTTGGCTAATAGGACCTGACCTAGGGCATTATTGATTTTATGTGCCCCGGTATGGTTGAGGTCTTCCCGCTTCAGATAAATCTTAGCACCGCCAGCATAGGCTGTCAGATTTTTAGCAAAATAGAGAGGATTTTCTCGCCCTACATACTGCTTCAGCAACTCGTCCAGCTCAGCCTGAAAGGCTGGGTCTTTTTTACTCTCACGGTAGGCTTTGTCTAGCTCCAAAACTGCTGTCATCAGCGTTTCGGGAACAAAGCGCCCACCAAACTCACCGTAAAATCCTTCTTGATTGGGTTGATTATATGCCATCTTTCACTCTTTCTATAAATTCTTTTATCTTTTCTAAGTCCTTCTGGCCGTCAGTTTCGACCCCGCTTGAGACATCCACTGCGTAAGGGGCAAAGTGCTGAATAGCTTCTCGAACATTTCCTGCATTCAAACCACCGGCAATAAAGAAGGGCTGGTGGATTTGACTCTTATCAAAAGCTTGCCAGTCAAAGGTCTGACCACTACCGGCAAGAGGGGCATCAAAGAGCAGGTAGTCCGACTGTTGGATGACTCCTTTTAACGCTCCCTTGACCTGATAAGCTCGAATAACCGGCCGGCCAACCTGAGTCAGGAGCTCTTCATCAAAATCGCCATGAATCTGCACCAAATCCAGATTTGCCACTGAAATAGCTTCCTGCAACTCTGCCAAGCTCGGAGAGACGAAAACTCCTACCTTTCGGACAGTAGGCGGCACCAAGGCAGCTAGCTTCTGAGCTTGCTCCAAACTGACCCTCCGACGGCTCTCAGCAAAGACAAAGCCAATGTAATCTGCACCAGCCTGGCATGCTGTTTCCACAGCGCTAGCCGTTGATAAGCCGCAAATCTTAACCTTTGTCAATTTTCAGCTCCTTAATTTTTTCTGCCACATCCTCTGCCTGCATCAGGGCTGTTCCGACTAGAACCGCATGGAAATAAGGAGCTACCAGCTCAGCATCTTCCTTGCTGAAAATAGCGGACTCTGATACGTAAGCCCTGTCATCTTTGAAATGGGCAGACAGCTGGAGACTTGTATTGATATCTGTCTCAAAAGTGACTAAATTGCGGTTATTGACACCGATAATCCGAGCTCCTATTCTATGGGCAATTTCCAGCTCCGCCAGATTATGGGTTTCGACCAGAACTTCCAAGCCTAAACCTGTCGCAAAATCATGGAGTTCTTGCAGCCGCTTTTCAGACAAGGCAGCCACAATCAGAAGAATAACCGTCGCTCCGGCATTACGGGCGCGAACAATCTGCTTTTCATCAACGATAAAGTCCTTATTGAGGGTTGGAATGGTCACTTGACTGGAAATCTCTCTCAGGTAATCCAAATGTCCTTTGAAGAAAATCTCATCTGTCAGGACCGAAATCATGGCTGCACCGCATCGTTCATAGGTGCGAGCCTGCTCCACAATATCCACACCGAGATTAATATCTCCCAGACTGGGGCTGGCTTTTTTGACCTCAGCAATCAGCTGCAGCTCTTGAAGATGACTTTTGAGATATTCATAGAGGGAATAGGTCGAGCGTAGAGGTTGCAGCTCTTCATAAGACATAGCCGCCACTTCCTGCTCTTTTTGCTTTAGAATGGTCGGGAGAAATTCTTTGCTCATTTTTGATACTCCTGTAGTTGCTTGAGTTTTTCATAGGCTGCGCTACTAGCGATCACTTGGCGGGCCAAAGCTATTCCTTCTTCTATGCTATCTGATTTTCCATTAGCGTAGAAACCCATTCCCGCATTCAGAACTGTCGTTTCTAGATAGGGGCTGACTTGATTTTGCAGGACAGATAGCAGAATTTCTGCATTTTCCTTGGCATTGCCTCCACGAATCGCTTCAAGAGCTATTTCTTCCATGCCAATATCTGACGGCAGAAAGCTGTGCTGGCTGATTTGCCCATTTTCCAGCAGAGCATACTGGGTACGGCCATGAAGACCGGCCTCGTCCAGACCATCTGGACCCGACACGACTACTGCACGCTTGCGGCCCATATTTTTCAAAACCTCTGCCGTGCTCTCTAGCATATCCGGCCGGCTGGTCCCCAAAAGCTGGGTTTCTAGACTCATGGGATGGATGAGCGGACCAGTTAGGTTCATGATAGTGGGAATACCTAGGCTAAGGCGGGCTGGCATAATGTATTTCATAGCTGGATGCATATTCTTTGCAAAGAGAAAGACGATGCCTGTTTGCTCAAAAATCTTGCCCAAGCTAGCAGCGTCCAAGTCTAGATTGATCCCCAGAGCTTCTAAGACATCAGCTGAGCCTGACTTAGAAGAAATAGATCGATTGCCATGTTTAGCAATCTTAATCCCGCCACCTGCTAGTACAAAAGCTGCCGTAGTTGAAATATTGAAGCTGAAAGACTTATCCCCGCCCGTACCGCAATTGTCCATGGCAGTGCGAATAGTGGTCGGAATCTGCTTAGCGTGGCCTCGCATTACCTGCGCCAAAGCAGTTCGTTCCTCAATTGTCTCCCCCTTCATCTTGAGCCCCAGCAAGAAAGCTACAATTTGAGACTCTGTCACCCGTCCGGTGACAATACGCTCAATCACATCTGTCATCTCAGCGCTGCTTAAATCCTTAAAATCAGCTAGTTTTGCAATAATCTCTTTCATACACGCTCCTTTATTTTACTAAATCGATGAAATTCTTGATAGACAACAAGCCGTCCGGCGTGCCAATACTTTCTGGATGATACTGAAAACCATAAATAGGCAGACTCTTGTGCTGGATAGCCATGATTGAGTTGTCATCAACCGCCCGAGCCGTCACTTCAAAGTCCTCCGGCATCTCCTCAATCAAAATCGAATGATAGCGCATGACCGGCCGCCCATCCTCTATCCCTTGATAGATAGGAGATTTTCTCTCAAAGCGCAGAATACTTTGCTTGCCGTGCATGACTTTGGGAGCCAAACCTAGCTTGCCGCCAAATACTTCTGCAATGGCTTGATGCCCCAAGCAAATCCCCAAAATCGGCTTTTTACCAGCAAAATCACGGATAACTTCCTCCATCCGTCCTGCATCTGCTGGCCAGCCTGGACCTGGAGACAGCACCAAGGCATCCGCTTCTTCTGCCGCTTGATAAAGGCCTGCATCATCATTTCGCAAGACTTTAACTTCTGCGAAATTGCCGATATACTGGGCTAGATTATAAGTAAAAGAATCATAATTATCAATCAATAAAATCATTGCATCTCTCCTATCTTGGTCATTGATTTGGCCTTATTGATGGTTTCTTGGTATTCATTAGTAGGAATCGAGTCATAAACAATACCCGCTCCAGCTTGAACGTAAGCTCTGCCATTTTTCAAAATCATGGTCCGGATAGCAATGGCAAAATCCATATCACCTGTCGCAGACAGATAGCCGATAGCCCCCGCATAAACACCACGTTTTTCCTGCTCCAGCTCATAAATTCGCTTCATAGCTCGAATCTTAGGCGCGCCCGAGACAGTACCGGCCGGCAGGGTCGACTTGAGTGCATCCATGGCTGTCAGTTGAGGCAGAAGCTGACCACGAACCACGCTGGTCAGATGCATGACATAGCGGAAATACTCCACTTCCATGTACTTAGTGACTTCCACGCTGTTATTCTGGGCAATTTTACCGATATCATTACGCCCCAAATCAACTAACATACGGTGCTCCGCCACTTCCTTCTCGTCAGCCAGCAACTCCTTCGCCAAGGCTTTATCTTCTCTTTCATCCTGCCCGCGCGGTCTGGTCCCAGCGATAGGATTGGTCGTAACCTGCCCCTGCTTGACAGAGACCAGACTTTCTGGGCTGGCTCCGATGATCTGATAATCCCCGAAATCATAAAAGTAGAGATAGTTGGAAGGATTGGTCACACGCAGATTGCGATAGTAATCCAGTGGCCTACCAGAATACTCTGCTGAAAAACGCTGACTGAGAACACATTGGAACATGTCTCCCTGCCGAATCAAGCTACGCGCTTCTTCCACCATTTTTTCAAAAGCTGACTGCTCGATATGACTCTGGAAGTTCAAACTGGATAGTTCCAGCGGTGAAAATTCATCTACCGCAGGCTGCGCCAGCTCAGCCATGATATGCTCCAGACTAGCAGCCAAATCAGCTTCGCTTCTATTACTGTAGAGTGCCTCCTCAAGGATATAGATTTTGTCTTTTTTATGGTCAAAAACCATGTAACTCTCATAGACGAAAAAGTGCATGTCTGGCGTCCCAATCACATCAGCTGGAATCTGGCCAATCTCTTCATAGAGGGAAATCATATCATAGCCGACAAAGCCGATAGCTCCACCACCAAAAGGCAGGTCTGAATGATGATCTTTCTTTACTGCTAACTCATGCAGATAGTCCAATGGATCTGCCTCAATTACTTGCCCATTCTTTGTTAACTGGCCATTTTCATAGCGAACTTCAAAGACTGGATTATAGGCTAGGATAGAAAAGCGAGCTGTCTCGCTATCTCTTGGAATACTTTCCAAAATCACCTTGTGGTCGCCCTGAATCCGCATATAAGCCAGAATCGGCGATAAAATATCAGCTGGTAAAATCTTTTGCATAATGTTTCTTTCTATTTAATCAGAAGCGTTTAGGTAGGAGCAATCTGCTAATCATGACCGTATTTTACAAGAACAGATAGCACCTGTCCACTGTCATAACTTGCTCCAGAACTACAGAAAAACGCCCGCACAGTTCATCCTGTGAGGGCGTATCATCGCGGTGCCACCTCAGTTATGGAGTTTTCAGGCTCCACATCTCATTTACCTATTTGCAGTCATTTAGATCCCTTTTAGTTCAAGTCAGCATACTGGTTTACAGCAAAGCATACTAACAAAATAATAAAAGTTCAACTAAAGGACAAAATGTTGACTCCAACAGCCCATTTCATAACTTCTCCTGCCTGTTCTCAGCAACCACAGACTCTCTGAAAGGAGTGATGTTACTACTCTTCTGCTGGGTATTTTATTTTCGTTTTTCTAGATAGTCGGCAATGGCTGCCACATCCTTGTCTCCACGACCAGATACATTGATAATGATGATTTGGTCAGATGACAATTTCGGAGCTCGCTTGATGGCTTCAGCAATGGCGTGAGAGCTTTCGATCGCTGGCAAAATTCCTTCCTTTTGTGTCAAGAGAAGCAAGGCATCCACAGCTTCATCATCTGTCGCTGCCACGTATTCTACTCGACCAGAATCTTTAAAGAAAGCATGTTCAGGACCAACTCCAGGATAGTCCAAGCCTGCTGAAATGGAGTAAACAGGCGCTACCTGACCATCTTCAGCAAAGACAGCGTAAGTCTTCATACCATCCACTACTCCGACACTTCCCTTGGTCATGGTCGCCGCATGCTGGTCTGTATCAAGACCCCGTCCAGCTGCTTCAACACCAACCAGCTTGACTTCTTCATCCGCCACATACTGGGAGAAGGCGCCGATAGCATTAGATCCACCACCTACACAGGCAATGACATAGTCCGGCAAGCGGCCTTCCTTGTCCAAAATTTGACGGCGAGATTCTTCACTGATCACCTTTTGGAACTCATGGACAATCGTCGGATAAGGGTGAGGTCCGACAGCCGAACCCAAAACATAGAAGGCTTCCAAATCACTCATCCAAGCTCCAAAAGCTGCATCAACTGCATCCTTGAGGGTTTTGGTGCCTGTTTCCACAGCGTGAACAGTCGCCCCCATCATTTCCATGCGGAAGACATTAAGGCGCTGGCGTTCTACATCTTCTGCACCCATGTAAACATCGCACTTCATACCAAACTTAGCTGCGGCTGCCGCAGTTGCCACACCATGCTGACCAGCTCCAGTTTCAGCGATGACTCGGGTCTTACCCATGCGCTTAGCTAGAAGAATCTGTCCCAAAACATTATTGAGCTTATGGGAGCCCAGATGATTGAGATCTTCCCGCTTCAGATAAATCTTAGCCCCGCCCAGATGCTGGGTCAGACTTTCTGCAAAATAGAGCGGAGTCTCCCGACCTGAATAATCCGCCAAATAATGTCGGTATTCATTTAAAAATTCTGGATCATCCTTATACTTCTCAAAAGTCGCTTCTAATTCATCCAGCAAGGCTTGGATAGGCTCCGGTACGAAGGAGCCGCCGAATTGTCCAAAATATCCTTTAGTTTCTGTCATCTTAATTGCCTCATTTCTTTATTTTCAAGCAAAACAAAAGCCCACACACAGAAAAAACTCTGTGTGAGGGCGTAAAATCGCGGTGCCACCTCAATTATGGAGCAAAGTATAGACTGCCTCCATATCTCTGTCTTGTCTAACAACAAGCTGCACTGTAAGGTGTGCTCACCGAATTTTTATTGCTTCAAATTCATTTTTTGCATCAGCCCACTTCATAATCTTCCACTGCCTGTTTCCACCAACCACAGGCTCCCTGAAAGCAGAAAAAATTATTACTTTTCTGATGATTTATTTTATTATAGGCCTTTCCCTTTTTCTTGTCAAGAAAAAATTTATTTTTTTCTTCTAAATCCGAACCTTTCGCTCGCTAATCTCTTTTGAAAGCGTCGCCTTGACGATTTTTCCAGATTTTCTGACCAAGCTGAAATGCCCGCCAAGCCAGATAACCACCCAAAGTATTGGTCCAGAGATCATCAATCTCAAAGACTCGATTGGCGTTGATAAGAAGGTCCAGCAGAATCTGAGTCACTTCGATAGACAGACTCATCCCAAAGCTCAGCCATACAACTTTCTTTGTCTTCCGCAATTTCGGAAAAAGGTAAAGCAATTGAAAGATTAAGGGCGATAGCAGAAAGATATTGGCTAGATTTTGGATAAAGACCTTGACCAGCTGAATCCAAGAAGTGATCTCTCCAATATTGACAAAGGAATTAAAAGGGATTAACAAAACCACTATTCGACCAAAATACTGGATTCCCGGCGTTTCCATTCCCGGCTCTGGAACCTGAGGAATAAAGCACAGAATGCAAAGCATCAAGAAATAGAGCCAGCTTCCCCCTACCAGCAATTTCCGTCCCTTAGCAGTCAGCTCACCGACTGAAGTCAGATAGTTCTTAAGGCTGAACATTTTCTACCAATGCTTTCTCGCGATCACGCTTCATAGTATTGGAACGCAGCTGGCCGCAGGCTGCATCAATATCTGTACCATGTTCCTGACGAACCACGCAGTTGACTCCGTTTTTCTTGAGGATATCGTAGAAGGCCATCACCCGCTCTTTGGGACTGCGGCTGTATTGGTCGTGCTCGCTAACGGGGTTGTAAGGAATGAGATTGACATAAGACAGCTTCTTGATATTTTTCAGCAATTCTGCCAGTTCCTTGGCTTGCTCTACCCCGTCATTGACTTCATTGAGCATGATGTACTCAAAGGTCACCCGACGGTTGGTCGTCTCAATATAGTATTCGATAGCTGCAAAAAGCTTTTCGATAGGGAAGGAACGGTTAATCCGCATGATGCTGGTCCGCAGATCATTATTGGGGGCATGGAGGGATACAGCTAGATTGACTTGCACACCTTCATTGGCAAAGTCACGAATCTTATGAGCCAGCCCTGAGGTCGAAACCGTTATATGGCGGGCACCAATAGCCAAACCTTTGTCATCATTGACCGTCCGGACAAACTTGAGCACGTTGTCATAGTTGTCAAAAGGCTCACCAATTCCCATAACTACGATATGGCTGACCCGCTCATCCTGACCACGCTCGTCAAAATACTTCTGAACCAGCATAATCTGAGCTACAATCTCACCGTTATTGAGGTCGCGTTGCTTTTTAATCAAGCCGGAGGCACAGAAGGTGCAGCCGATATTGCAGCCAACTTGGGTGGTCACACAGACAGAAAGTCCATAGTGCTGGCGCATGAGCACCGTCTCAATCAGCATACCATCCGGCAGCTCAAAGAGGTACTTGACCGTACCGTCAGCCGACTCCTGAACAATGCGCTGTTTAAGCGGATTGACGACAAACTGATCATTTAGCGTGGCAATCAAGTCCTTGGATAGATTGGTCATTTCTTCAAAAGACTGGACACGCTTGCGGTAGAGCCACTCCCAAATCTGGGCAGCACGGAATTTCTTTTCTCCCTGAGCTTCCGCCCATTCAATCATTTCCTGGCGCGTTAAGCTATAAATAGATGGTTTCATTTTTCTCCTTTATTCTGACGAATTACAAAATGGCGATTGCTGTCTTTTTGCTTTTTCTGCCTATCTTGCTGGGAATTGTTGCGAGAGCGCTTATTGTCCCTTTTAGAGCGGCTGTCTCGGTCTCGCTCGCTTCTGCGATTCCGGTTGCCGCCTGAACGGCTGTTGCGAGAACGTTTTGACCGCCCTTCTGTCTCTTTCTTGCCATGCGATTTCTTATCAAAGGAAGCGCGCTGGGGATTTGGATTTTCCAAGACAAAATAAGCACAGCCATAGCTGCAGTACTCTAGCAAATAGTCTTCTAAGCGGCTAATCTTCTCATCGCTTTCATTAGCCCGCTCATCCTTGTAAAAACCGCGCAGGCGCAGTTGCTCGTTGCCCCAGTCACCGACAATATAGTCAAACTTGGTGAGAATTTCTGAAAAGCGCTGATGAAAGGCCGTCAAGTCAAAGCCTTCCTTATAGTTCTCAATCAATTCAAACTCGAATTTTTCTGCAACAATCTTGCTATCAATCTGTTTAAACTCCGGTCCTGGGAATTTATTATAATTATACAATTCAGGTGAAATATCTTTACGCATACTCTTCCTTTAACGTTCTTGGATAGTTTATCTACAACACTTTATTTTATCATAAATCAGCCAGTATTTCGCGGACTTTTCATCAAAAATATCTTTCTGAAAAAAGTCAGACGATTTAAAGTAGAAAAGGCCAGCTGATTTTGTCTGTCTCACAAGAAAAATCTTAGCAAAAGCTAAGATCTTACTTGTTCTTTTTCAGATAGTCAATGGCGTCCTGCAGCGTTTTAACTGGAACAATTTTCATATCCGTTTTAATCTTCTTGGCTGTCTCCAGAGCTGTTTGGTAGTTGTTTTTCCCATTAGGAGAAAGCTTCTTCTCTTCCTCTGTAAGTTCATTGTTCGGTGCAAAGAAGATATCTGCTCCGCTTTGGGCCGCTGAAACGACTTTCTTATCGATTCCGCCGATTTCGCCAACTTCACCTTCCCGGCTGATGCTGCCGGTCCCTGCAATATCGCGGCCGTCACGAAGGGTCGGATCAGCCAACTGGGTATAAATAGCCAGGCTGAACATGAGACCAGCACTGGGACCGCCAATACCCTCTGTTGAAAATGTAATCGGAATACTGCTGCTGACTTCCGTCCGGTCTATCAGACTAATCCCAATCCCATTCTTACCGTTCTCCAACTTGATAATCTTACCGGTTGCCGATTTCTCCTGACCATCCTCTTGGAAAGTCACCTTGACCTTATCCCCAAGCTTCTGCGAGTTGACATACTTGACCAGCTCCTCAGAGCTTTCAAATGTCTTGTCATTGACACCAGTTACCGTATCAGCAATATTGAGAACTCCCTTGAAGGTTGAGTTATCTGCCACCTGCAAGACATAAACTCCCAGATAGTCCATCTTGATCTCTTTACCAGCTGTCGTCAATCCCTGATATTTGGCCATATTTTGCGATGTTTCCATATAGAATAGGTTGATACGATTAAACTCATCGTCCGTGGAGCCACCCGTCATATCCTTGGCGGAATAAATATCGGTAAAAGGGGTCAGCCAAGCATAGACCAGATGAGCAAAGGTTGCCTGCTCTACTCCGACCGTCACAAAGTTGTAGGAACCCGCTTCCTTGTCAGCCTTATTATCAACCAGCAAGACCTGCCGAACATCCTCGGCACCACCAGGAACTTCTATATAATAAGGCAGACGAACCCAAAAAGCTGCTATAAAAAAGGCAATAGTAACGCCAATGACCGTCGGCCATAGATACTTCTTAATTCTTTTCATCGTTGATTCTTTCTAATTCTTTGATTACACTTTGGGGCACATAGGCCGCGATATCCTGCTGAAAAGCAATCAGCTCACGAATACGTGATGAACTGATATGCTGATAGTCCGGCTTGCTAAGCAAGAAAATCGTTTCCAGCTCTCCTGCTAGTTCATGATTGAAAAAGTTCATATTGGCTTCATAGTCTAGGTCTTGACTGTTACGGAGACCGCGCACAAAGGCCTGGGTTCCCAGTCTTCTGGCCACTGTCACTGCTAGCTCATTCTGAGAAGTAATAACCTCAACATTATCCAAATGCTGCAGTGCTTCTTTGACCATCCGCTCTCTGGCCTCAATTGTGAAAAAACCAGACTTTTCTCGGTTATAGAAAATCCCTACATAGAGCTTATCAAAGAGCCTGCTGGCCCGCTCAATCAGGTCCACATGGCCCTTGGTCATCGGGTCAAAAGACCCTGTGAATAGTCCTATTTTATCTGACATACACCGTCACCTTTGAAATTCCATATATCTTCTGTTTCCAAATGCCTAGCCCTGCGATTTCCTCAGGTAATTCAACTTCCTTTTCTGTCTCACAGACTACTAGGACATCTTGGCTCAAGAGCTGGCCTTCCTCCAGCTTCTCAAGGTCAGCCACAATCTGCTCCTTGGCATAAGGCGGATCCAAAAGGACTAAGTCAAAAGCCCCCGTCAACATTTCTAGGGCTCGGCCAGACTCCATCTTGAGCAAGTCAAAACGTTCCGGCTCCTTAGTCATCTGAATATTTTCTGAAATAATAGCCTGAGCTCTGCGATCCTTTTCGACTAAGATAGCTGTCTCCATACCTCGCGAAATAGCTTCAATGGCCAACCCCCCACTCCCAGAATAAAGATCTAGCACCCGACCGCCGTCAAAATAGGGACCAATCATATTAAAAATCGCCCCCTTAACCTTATCGGTCGTAGGTCTAGTCGTCTTGCCGTCTAAAGTCTTGAGGGGCCTGCCCCCATATTTACCTGCCACAACTCTCATAAAAAACATTATAACACACATCGCACAGGAGGCCAATTTTTTGAAAACTTGACAGACAAAAAACAGAAGTGCCCCAAATTAGAGACTTCTGTTTTCTTTTAGTTTTAGTAAAAAATCAATTAATTCAGGCTGACAGTCTGCCTTATCCAAGATCAGCCCCATTGACCGGCCAACCATGATATAAAAAGTTTCTGGCTTGTCTATAATCGCCACAATATCTTGATAGTCAAATCTGGCATTGTTATTCCGATTAACGACACGAAAGTCTGTCTCATAGAAGCTAAACTCCTGCTCTATATCATGCCAGAGGGGGTTGCCTCTATAAAACTTTTTAATATGTCGATTCATGGACAGATAGTAAAGAAAAGGAAGGACTGCCACAGTAACAAGAAAAGCTACGCCTGGCAAAGGTTCCCCGATGAAAAAACAGATTGCACCGCATATCAGCACCACTATCTCAGGGAGAATCAGTGAGAAGATGCCATTCTTTTTATACCAGAAATTGGTCCAAGCGAAACGGCGATAAGCTTCTTCTGTCATGATCGTTTTTGCTGTCATAGGAAACATCTCGCTACCTCCAGGTTATATTCCTCCCTACAGTTTACCACACTCTTGCTAGAAATAACAATACTCAATAAAGAACTTGCTTTTCTCGATTTCATTTGTTATACTATATGTAACTTTTAAAACGTTACATAGGAGGTGTGATATGTTTTCGCATGAAAAATTAAAAAAACGCCGTTTGGAGCTTAATTTAACTCAGGCTTCCATTTACCAAGAGCTGGGCATCTCTCGAAAGGCTTACTCTGCTTGGGAAAATGGTCTGGCAGAGCCCCACGCAAAAAATCTCAGGAGGTTGGCCACCTGTCTCAAGGTCCAAGAGAACTACTTTGTGGATGAGACCAGCGCGCTCTACACCTACCCTTTACTAACCCCACCGCATAAAAAAGAAGTAGACCAGCTAGCTAGTCAACTCCTAGAGAGACAGCGCAAGGTTAGCTCTCTTACAGCCTATAAAGTTCTATCCGTTGAGCTAGCTGCAGGGCGCGGGCACAGTTACTATGACAATGAAACAGACTATGAAACTGTCTACTTTGATCAAGATATCCAGCATGACTTTGCATCCTGGGTCTCTGGGGATTCTATGGAGCCCAAGTATCCCAATGGCTCTGTTGCCCTTATGAAACAGACAGGATTCGACTACGATGGGGCAGTCTATGCTCTTATGTGGAATGGCAAGACCTATATCAAAAAAGTCTACCGAGAAGCTGAAGGACTTCGTTTAGAGTCTATCAATCCTGACTACGAGGATCTCTTTGCTCCCTATGAAGACCAGCCCAGCATTGTTGGTATCGTAGTCGGACATTTTCTGCCGATTGAGGTATAAGTTATGGTCCTATTTGATTATTCACGCGAGCCTCGTTCAGACATCGCTTTTGTGGATATGAAAAGTTTTTATGCCTCTTGCGAATGCATTGCTCTTGGTCTTGACCCTTTAAAAACCTCGCTCTGTGTCATGAGCCGAGTTGAAAATTCTGCTGGACTGATACTAGCTGCCACCCCTCTCTTTAAAAAGAATTTCGGCAGCCAAAATGTCAGCCGAAGCTATAATCTTCCTTTTGATGTCCACACCCGCAAGTTCAACTATGCTGCTGCCCGCAAGCAGGGACTGCCGATTACAGCAGATTATGTGCGCTTTATTGAAGATGCTGCTCAAAAGACCTTATTGGTCCCCCCTCGGATGAACTACTACATCCAGAAAAACATGGAAATTCAAAAAATTTTCCAGGATTTCGCAGCTCCCAATGACATTTTCCCCTACTCAATCGATGAGGGTTTCTTAGATTTGACTAGCTCTATCAACTACTTCATTCCCGATCAGACGCTGGACCGCAGGACCAAACTGGATCTGCTGGCCGCCCGCATTCAACAGGCTATCTGGAAGAAGACCGGGATTTATGCCTCTATCGGCCTGAGCAACGCCAATCCTCTTCTCGCTAAGCTAGCCTTGGACATTGAAGCCAAACACACAAAAAAGATGCGGGTCAACTGGTCCTATGAGGATGTACCAAGCAAGGTTTGGACTATTCCGACAATAACTGATTTTTGGGGCATCGGCCACCGAACGGCCACCCGTCTTAAGAAGCTAGGCATCCATTCCATTTATGATTTGGCCCACTTTAACCCCGACATACTCAAAAAAGAAATGGGAATCATGGGCCTACAGCTTTGGTTTCATGCTCACGGTATTGATGAAAGCAATGTGCACAAGCCCTATCAGGTCAAGTCACATGGTCTGGGCAATTCACAAATTCTCCCCCGAGATTATAGACAGCAGGCAGAGATTGAGTTGGTTTTCCGAGAAATGGCTGAGCAGGTCGCCATTCGGCTCAGACGCTCTGGTAAGAAATGCCAGCGTGTCTCCATCTATGCCCGTTATTCCAAGCAGGAGCTCCTGCCTTCCATTCATACACAGAAAAAAATTGAGCCCACTAACAACAGCGATCGATTGGCTCAAATCGTCGTTCAGCTTTTTCGTTCCAAATATCAGGGCGGGGCTATCCGTCAGATTGGCGTTTTTTACAGTGACTTTGTCGATCAAGGTTATGGTCTGATTTCTCTCTTTGACGATCCTCTGCAAATTCAAAAAGAAGAGGAGCTCCAACAGACGATTGACCGCATCAGAGATCGCTTCGGCTTCGCCTCTCTGCTTAAGGGAAATGCCTTGCTGGGCTCCTCCCGTGCCATCGCTCGAAGCAAGCTGACAGGTGGCCATTCGGCTGGAGGGCTGGAGGGCTTATCATGACCGACCGCTCCTACCTCCCCTATCAGTCAGCTCGTGACTTTCAGGATCGGGGCATGGCTAAGTGGGCTGGCTTTTTCCTCTCTGAACATAGCACTGCTTTGGCCAAAAAAGAACTAGATATGAGCCAATTGCCCCAACTTGATAGACAGGAAAAATTCCACTTGCTCAGTCAAGCCTACAGCCAGCAAGTTCCCATCCGAATCACCTTTCTTAATAAGGAAAGGCTGACCGACATTACTGCTACAATCTTTCATCTGGACTGCAAGCAAGTCCTCCTGCAGAAAGGTGACCATTACAAAGGCATTGCTATCCATCAGATTCTTTCGATACAAGCTTCAGGAGGCGCAGATGACCACTCAAAATGTACATGAGGAACTTCAATTTGACTATTTTTCCCAGAATTACTATCAATTTCAAGAGGATTTTTATCAATTTTCCAATCTTCCCCAGCCTCTGATGGTCATGGAAGATGACATCCTACTCCACATGGCCAGCCGCCGAGCCACTTATTTCAAACTCTCCAAGACCAAAAGCTTGGATAAAAAGGATCATTACTTCCACTTTACCGTCAGTCGACCAGACCAAGCAAACCGACTCTGCATTTACCACTATCAAGGCCAAACAGAAGATATAAATCAATAAGCTCCCAAACTAAGTTTGGGAGCTTATTGTAGGGAACTGTCCATCTACTAGTATCTTCTCAATTATTTCTTGCTTTAAGTCAGGGGAATAATATTGAAGATTTGGGCCAGCTATATTGTATTTGAGGTCAATCTGAACCCAAGAAGTGCCATTCTTTTTAGGTTATCTTTTCAGTTCATTTGTATAAACTAATTTCATACCCAAAACACCCCAATCGTCAGATTTTCTGTCTAACTTTTGGGGTGCGGGTCATAGCAATTTGTCTTTTCTTTTATTTTATTTTTTATCGATTTCAAAATTTTTACAAGAATTATTCATCAAACAGTCCTTGCAAACCAGCGAAAGGATTGTTCTTCTCTTTTTGAGCTTCCTGGGCAGCGGCGAATTCTTCTTCTGTCATAACCTGCCAGTCCTGACCTGACAGAAAGCCTTGGCCGGCTTCTTCCTCAGCTGTTAGGATTTTCAGCGGGATATTCATTAAGATATTGTCAGCTACACTCTCAGCTATATTAATCTCGCCATTTTCAATCGGCAGCACCAAGTCCTGATCAATCATATCCTGTGATGCAGCCTGGCCTTCCTCCATGAAAATTTCGTTGACTAGATAAGACTCCTTGAGCTCCACCGGCTCCATACTGCGACTGGACGTCAAGGTAATGGTATAAGACAGGTCATAATCCAGAAAATAAAGGCTGTCTTCATATTGAACTTTTCCTTTGGCTACAATATCCTGAACATCTAAAATCTCAGGATTGCGTTCTTTTAACTCTTCTGCCAAGTCTAGCTTTTTCTCAAAGGCTAGACCATCTGCATTCTTCCGAATTTCTTGAATATGCAACATAAGTTCCTCTTTGTTTTTTATTTATATTATATCATGTTTGGGCGCTACGATGTTATTGAAAATTATTTTGTTATAATAAAATGCAAGGAGGGAAGACAATGGAACATCTAGGACAGGTTTTTAGATTTTTTCGAGAGGCAAGGCACATCTCTTTATCCGAGGCGACTGGCGGAGAATTTTCAAAATCTATGCTTTCTCGCTTTGAAAATGGGCAGAGCGAACTTTCGGCACAGAAACTTTTTAGCGCTCTCAGCGCCATCCACACGGAAACGGAAGAATTTACCGTTGCAGCCGGCATCCAGGATCATCATTCTCACAAGGAACTCTTAAGCCACATTCAAGACCTGTTGCAAGCCAGTCAGCTCGACCTCTTAGAAGAACTTTATCTGGAAAAAGAAAAAATCACTCAAAAAAGCAAGAAGACTAGCGATTGGGTTGAACGCCTGATTATAAAGGCCTATCTCTGTGCCCTCAAAGAGTCTGAAAAGGCCAGCCTAGGCGAGCTGGATTTCCTCCATGATTACCTCTTTTCAGTTGACATTTGGGGACGCTACGAACTCAATCTCTTCTCTATCTGTACTCCGGTTTTATCCCTAAACTTGTTTTCCCAATACACCAAAGAAATCCTCTCAAGAAAGGATTTTGCCGCCTTGTTTGCCAACAATCGCAACACCCTGCACACTACCTTTCTTAATGGCTATCTTCTGGCCATCAGTCAGGAAAATATCACTCAGGCAGACTATTTCCAACAAGTCATTGAGCGAAACTTTTATGAAGAAAATGAGACTTACTTCCGAATTGTCTATCTCTTTGCTCAGGGAGAATTAGTTTGTTTGAAAGGGCAAATAGAGGAGGGACTCACTCAAATGAAGCAAGCTGTCGACATTTTCCGAATCTTGAACTGTCAGCATAGCGCTGACTACTATCAAGAAGCCCTTGATACTGCTTTTCAAAAATATAGCAAATAATGCAAATTTCCGCTTTTAAGCTCAGCGATATTGAGTTGGAAAGTGGTTTTTTGTTCCTACTCGAGCTCCACCTTTCTGATTTAAAAGTTTCTACCCGAAAATCGTTGAATATATGCAACATTTCCTGCAGATTGGATTCTCTATTTTATACTAAAAGCAGAAAGAGCTAGCGCAAGTCACTTTCAGAATTTTACCACTTACTTATGAGACCTGACCAGTTGCCGAAAAGCCCTTGTTTTTGGCTTTAAACGGTCTATAATGTTCACCAGAAAGAGAAAAAACAAAAGCTAGATTACAGATGCACCTAATCAGCTTTCATTCATTCTTGCAGTTTAGAAAAGGAGTCTACGATGAAATTATTTTTTAAAAATGGGGTCTATGCCTCACTCAGCCTTTCCCGAATCTTCAACACCTTGGGAGCTTCTATTTTCAATATTGTTTTTGTGGTATTTGCTTCCAGTATGCCCAATCCCAAGTTTGCCATTGCTGTGGCTAATTTTATCGTCCTGGTTCCGACTTTCTTTACTATCTTTGCCGGCATCAAAGCTGACAAGACCGTCCATAAGGCTCGTTGGCTGATTCATTTTGGTTATCTTCAAGCCTTGATCTTTGTACTTGTTGCCTTCATGACTCGCTCCAGCTCTTATCTAGCCTTTTCAGCCGTCTGCTTGATGAATATTCTTTCAGATATTATCAGCGACTATCGGAGCGGTCTCCAAATGCCGATTTTAAAAAAGAATGTTCCAGAGAAAGACCTTATGGAAGCCTTCTCTTTTACCCAGCTTATCAGCTTTCTCTGCAGCCTGGCCGGACAAGTTTTGGGAGTTTGGCTCTTAACCGTCAGCCAGCAAGACTTTTTCCTAGTGGCTTTGGTCAATGCTTTAACCTTTCTCCTATCCTCCACCATCCTCTACCTAGTCCGCCGCAGATTGACCCATGACCCAGTGACAATTTCTGAGAAAAAAGCTCCTCTGAAAGAAGAATTGAAGAAAATGTACACATCGTCCAAGCTCATCTTTGAGCAGGAAGGTTCTAACAATTTTCTCAAACTGCTGGCTCAAATCCTGATCGTCAACGCTATGGCAGGTTCTCTTATAGCTCTTTATAATCTCTACTTGCTGGATAACCCCATCTTCCAGCTATCCTTTAGTCAGTCTCTCTTGGTTCTTCAGACCACTCTTGTCCTAGCCATGATTGCAGCCAGCCTGACGCCCAACGATTACTTTAGCCGTCTCTCTCTAAATCAACTAACCCTCTGGGCTGCTCTTACCATGATTCTGCTTGCTGTCAGCAATTTCTTACATCTGCCTGTTTTCGTCGGCATTGCTTTTGGTTTTTTACTAGCTTATATCACTGGCAAGATCAATCCCAAAATAAACACCCTCTTACTGAGCAAATTGCCTTCTGATGTTCTCGCTCAGACTTCCAGCTTTCTGAGTCTGCTCTTTTCTTTCTCTGTTCCCTTTGGTACTATGGTCTTCAGCAGTCTGGCCCTCTGGAATATGAACGCTAGCTGGCTCATCTTCAGCATTATCGGTGTAATTGCTCTGCTCCTATCTATTGAAAAAAAGAAAGATATTAAAGAAATTTGATAGATTTAATTTTGTTTTTATGTTTGTTCTCCCAGAAGACAGCAAAAAACGATAACTTCCAAATAAGAAGTTATCGTTTTTGTGTATTAGAAAGCTAAAGATTAAGTTTCACTTAGCCTATTCTATTACTATTAGTTCCAGCCAAAGCGTCTGCCTCTACCATTGCGGTCAAAGTACATCCAGCTTCCATCTTCCAGCTGAATCCATTTATTGCGCGCCATTTCTCCGGAATTGGCATCAAAGTAACGGTTAGCACCATTGACATAGACAATCTTACCTTTGACTTGCTTGCCATTTTGGTCGAAGTAAAGGGTTTGTTGGCCAATCTGCTGCAAACCTGTCACTGCTTTACCAGCCTGATCGAAGTAGTACCATTCGTTCTTGGCACCTTCAACAAACTTATTGGCTGCCATTTCACCGGAGTTGGCATCGAAGTAACGAATCGATTTATCAGCCAGAGTTACTAGCTGTCCTTTGATTTGCTTACCATTTTGGTCGAAGTAAAGGGTTTGTTGACCAATCTTCTGAAGACCTGTCACTGCTTTACCAGCCTGATCAAAGTAATACCATTCGTTCTTAGCACCTTCTGCAAACTTGCCGACTGCCATTTCTCCTGAATTAGCATCGAAGTAACGGATAGATTTATCAGCCAGAGTTACTACTTTACCTTTGACTTGCTTGCCATCTTGGTCAAAGTAAAGTGTTTGTTGGCCAATCTTCTGAAGACCTGTCACTGCTTTACCAGCTTGATCGAAGTAATACCATTCGTTCTTGGCACCTTCCGCAAACTTGCCAACTGCCATTTCTCCTGAGTTGGCATCGAAGTAACGGATTGATTTATCAGCCAGAGTTACTACTTTACCCTTGACTTGCTTGCCATCTTGGTCGAAGTAAAGTGTTTGCTGACCAAGTTTTTGAAGACCTGTTACTGCAACACCATCTGCTCCGAAATAGTACCAGTCACTTGGATTATCACCTTGGGCAAAGCGGTTAGCAGCAGCATTACCTGAATCCTTATCAAAGTAACGAAGTTTACCATCTTTGGCACGCGCAATCTTGCCCTTGACTTGGTAGCCATTTTGGTCGAAGAATTGCTGATTGCCGCCCATGGTTACCAGGCCTCTAGCCATGACACCCTTGGCATCAAAGTAACGCCAGTTTTGGCCATCAGTAGTGTAGTAACGGTTGAGAACTTGGGCACCAGTCTTATCGTAGTAGTACTGATTGCCGTTTTCATCTTCACGGAGCGAGTCACGCAGCTGAATACCATTCTTGAGGAAGTAGAGCTGTTTGCCGTCAATTTCTTGCGCGCCTGTCACCAGATAGCCACGGTTGTTGAAGTAATACCAATTTCCATTTTCATCTTGGATAAAGGCATTCTTAGCCTCATATCCACTAGTTGAATAATACTTAGTACCATTAGCATCACTAACAAATCCAGTAGAAGCTTTCTTATTAACTAATTGCTTAGGCAGTACCATCTCACCATTCTTGTTGTTGAGATATTCGTTGCTAGCCCAGTCCTTAAGAACATAGTAAGCACCACGCCCTAAGATATTGGTACCGTTGAAGTGTTTAGCTGACCACTTGGTAATCTTCTCATCAGTCGTCATCTTTTGACCGTTGGAAATCTGTACTCGTTCAAAGATTTCTGGGTATTTAGCTTTGAGTTCATCCAAGAAGGCTCCACCATACTTGCCTTGATAGTCTGTACCATTCGTTCTAGTATTAGCAACGTAAAGTTTTTCCTTGATTTCTGCGCCTTCACGGTAGGTTCCATAGTTGTTGACACGAGTTGCCGTTACCACTTCTTTACCTGGCAGGTTGTATATTTGGTCTGGCACCCAGTCAGCAATGGCTTGGATATTGACACTGTGAAGAGCGCGGAGAGCATTGAGCAGGTCATTTAAAGAACCATATTTATTGTTCTTGCTCATTGCCATATCATAACGGTCTTCAAAGGCATAACCATTCTGGATGATAGAATCTAGGAAAGTGCCATCTTGGCTAGACACATACTGAGGCGGCAACTCAAATGAAGTCACTCCCCATTCCTTGAAGAGGTTGACATTTTTAGCAATGACTTTATTGGTATACTGGTCATCGCGAGTTGCAAAATCTTGGAAGTTAGAGAAGCCTTCGTAAATGAGCTGAGAATCAAGGGCTGCGCTAGACTCATAAACCTGACCGCTGGCATTTTTCTTCTTGCTAGCTGTTACACGAGCATCCTGATCTGCCTTAGCACCAACTGGTACCCAAACAGCCAGATAACCAGAAACTTGGACATTGCTGTAGCCAGCGATATCGTTCATATCAAAGGTCAAAATACCATTGGCATCTGTCTTCTTCCAGAGGGATTGCGGTACTTCTTCGTCAGTTAGATAGCGGGAAATGCCATCTTTGGTCGTCAAGAGCACAGGACGGTAGTATTGATTCTTATGGGCTGCTCCCATATTGACTTGCAGTTTATCCCATACATTTAACTTGAGATTAGGGTTGTTAGAAGCAATAACAGCCATCCCTTGGGTACGGGTTTCTGCTGTTCCTTCATCTGTCGCTTCGTTAGCACCAGTACCGTAACGAACAGAAGTCAAAATACCATTGTAAGACCATTTATCAGCCTCACGAGGTACACCCATATAGGTGACTTTCATGTCCTGACCGCCGGCTACATACTTAATACGAGCCCGCAACAGGGCATCGATAGCGTCGTGGTAAGGAGATTTTTTCTCCATGTATTGGCCGTCATCTGTATAGAGATCACCATAGTAGACCCGAGTGATGGAGTCTTTGTTGGAGAGCATGAGAGCATGAGCAGTTGGGATATTGAACTGCGTATACTTCTTGTCCGCCTTGCGCATATCTTCGTTGTAGATCTTAAAGGCTTGCTTGAGCTCATCCATGGTAAAGGTCAAACCATCCGTATTTGGATTGATATTTTCCCGGATGATGTCGGCAATAACGGTTTGTACTTCACTGTCATGAGCCCGGACAAAGATATAGTTGGCCATCCGCTCGCCATTTTTCTTTTCAGAAGAACGGTCATTCAGACTATTGGTAATCGTTGGCTCTACACCGCTACGGATAGAAAGCTTACGCATGAACGAATAAAGCAAGGACAGACGAAGCTTGTTATCAATCGGTAATTGAGCGCCCTTGGTATCCTTGTTGTAGTCAGGATCGTTGTCAGACCAAGCTTCCAAGATAGACAGGTGCTTAATAGCCTGCTCTTCACTTTCTCCAACCTTGTAGCGAGACTTGAAGTAGTCAGAGGCAATTTGGAGCAAGTCCGCATTGACATTGTCTACCGCATCGACACGGACTCCGTCAAAGTTAGCAGTCGGATCATTGGCTACGATGCTGCCGAAGTTCATCATAAAGTGCAGCCAGTTGAGTTGCTCAGCCTGAACAGCTGGATTAGAATTATCAAAGTCGTTGGCTAGTAGGAACTCATAACCGCCAGTTGACTTGTCAATGAAGTACTTAGGTGTACCAGTTTGGTTGGTAGGTGTGCGGTTAAGGATGCGGTACTTAGAATTAGCATGAGAAGTCTTATCACTATTGGTATAAAGCAGAGCTCCGCCTTGCAAGTGGTCCTTATTAGTACCAGTTGTTTCAGACTCTGTCTTAATGTTCCAGTTTGGCTGAGTTTTGACAAATGCACCCATCAGCGTTCTCAGCCATTTAGTATCTCCGTCTTTACCGATTCTTTCTTCAATTTTGCGCTGAACCTGCTGAGAAGCACCTGTCAGGATAGCTTGTTCCACTTTGTTTTCAAAAGCTCCTGCTCCCAAACCTTGCTGGTTCATATAGTTGAGATAGCTAACCTGCGTTTGCTTATCAGGCCACCAAGCCATTAAAAGCGGACGCAAGTCGGTCTCTGTAGACTGAGTCCATGTTTTTCCATCCTTGAGGATAGCTTTTGGACGATACCAAGTATCCGCTGTCAGGTAGCCGTCAACTGTTTCGATGTCCTTTTCCGTAGTGCCATGGAAGGCATTCATTCTGGTGAATTCATTGTTAAGGCTGCTAGTACCTTGCTGGAATTGATACTCAGCTGAATCAATCAGTGCTCCAGTCTCTGCATCGAAATAAAGAATTTTTCCATTAAGCTCAACAGCGAAATTCTTTTTAACTGTACCGTCGTCCTGAACATAGTATTTCTTGCCATCAATGGTCTTGATGTGAGATAAGACATCATCATCATGCTCAGCATTAACAGGCGCCGCTTGAGCTTGAGCAGCCACCATTCTTTCAGCTATCGCTCCCTGTCTTTGAGCCGGTTCTGGCAAGCGGTCTTTCTTTGCAACCTTTGGATTTGCAACAATCTTGTCTGTAACAGTCTTCTTTGCTTGTTTGTCAGCAGTTGCTGGACTTGCTTGTCTATCTTGAGCAATTGCTGCAGTTTTAGCAGTTTCTGATGTTGCATTAGCTGCTTTTGCTTCTTCAGCAACGGCCGCTTTTTCTGTAGTTGCTGCTTCTGCTACTGCCGGCTTAGCTGGCTCTTGAGTAGCAGCTGCTTCCGTATTTGCTGCAGTTTCAACAGTTTTTTCACTGGCTACAGCAGCATCAGTCACCTTGTCTGCAGAAGTTGCTTTTTCTGCTTCCAACTGAGAAGCTGAGTTAGCTTGTACTTGAACTGGCTGCCCTGAGCCACTATCCTGAGCTGCAGTTGGTTCTTGAACTGCCACCTGCTTAACATCATCAGCGTGGACAAGACCTGCTTCGAGACCAAGTACTTTTGGTGCTACGATAAGTGCTAAGGTAGTCACACCGATGGCTACCCAGTTCTTCTTAACTTTATGCATCTTATAATGAATTTTTTTCTCCATCATAAAGCCTCCTTCTGAATTTGGTATAAAGTTATACTCTTATTCTAGTATATTTTTAGAAATGAGTCTATTTTATTTGCACATCTGCAACTGGGAAAGGCAAATCCTTTCAAACTGAGCTTTGAGCTTCTGGGCAACACCGAAAGAATCTAAAAATTCCAAGAAAGATAAGCACTCCTCAATATCGCTCAGAGCATAGCTATTCCCAACCTTGTAGGAATAAAGAGCCCTATGATACTTAATCAGCATCCGATCATAAAGATCTGTCTCAGGGATTTTAGAATGGTCAAGATAATTGAGGAATCTCATAGCAACCAGCAAATGATTACTCTCTATGCAGACGCTGATAACATTAAGCAGCATCTTGATAATACGCCGGCGATTCTCCGGTAGATTATTATAAAACTGGGTGCGGTTAATCATCTCACTAGCAAAGGTCTCCAGTGTTTCCAAGGTCAATAGATCCACACTATTAGTAAAGAGCCAGAGCTCATAACGCCCCCACTCCTCAACGGAAAAGAGATAATCGGTCAGAAATTCTACATCTTTCTTGCTAATCTGAAAATCTGGACTGCAGGAAGACAATACTGCTCTAACAACAATTGTATTAAGCCTATAATTCTTCTTCTCAGGGAACTTTTTAGCCAAAGCTTCTGAGCTAGCTAATATACTTTGGAGCTTGACGACATTGTTTTCCTGATAAGCATCAGCTACTTTTTTTGAGAAAAGCGCATCATCTGCCTCAATGTAGTTATGGTAAACATACTGAAATTCGTCTAGAGAAACAGCCATATTCTTTAAGCAGCAATAGAAAGAATCAAGCGTAATACCACTGACTCCCCGCTCAAAACGAGACAGCTGAGCCACTGAAATATCTCCGGCTGCCGCCTCTTTAAGAGACATATTTTTTGATTCTCTAATGACTTTGAAAATTTTTCCAAATGTTTTCAACATATTGAGCCCTCGGTTTCATATATGCAATAAAATTTTTTACTAAATTTAATATACTAGTAATATATTTCGAATATGTTACAAAAAAATTACTTTATATTTCCAAATAATACAAATAGATTAATTTGAAAGATAGGAATACTCAATATAGTGATTTTTTCTGAAAGTTTTATAGTTTTCAAGAAAATATTGATTTTATAAGATTCTCAGAAGGGTTCAACCTGACAACTTGAAAACACTGGCTTTTTTAAATCTAGCTTCCTTACTTATACAAAAATAAACTTGGATAATCTAAGGTTTATAGATGACTGAAATAAAACTGTAACAAAATCTAAACGAATATTTTTTAGACATGAATGAAAGGAAGTAAAATGAAAAGGACTTAGTCCTGGACAATACAGAACTAAATCCATTTACTAGTTATTTATCTAACTTTTGGAAATAATTTAAGTTTCCTTGGTTTTACATCTGTCTCAATCGCTCCACCCGCTCTGAGATAGGAGGGTGCGTATAGAAAAGTTTCTTCAGACTGCCTTCTTTTTTAGGATCGCTGATATAGAGAGCTGCACTGGCATCATCAACATGATGTTCCATTGGCTCGCTGTGATCCAGCTTGAGCAGGGCATTAATCATCCCTTGTGGATTGCGGGTCAGCTCTACACTGGAAGCATCAGCCAGAAACTCCCGCTGACGAGAAATGGCTAACTGCACCAAGGTAGCTGCCAGAGGAGCTAAAACGATAGCAATCAATGATACGATAAGGAGAATAATTCCCAAACCACTATCGTTATCTCGATCATTACTACTGCGCCGGCCGCCACTAAACCACATCATACGGCCAGCTAGGCTAGACAACATAGTAATAGCACTGGCCAAAGCCACAGCAATCGTTGAAATTCGGATATCGTAATTGCGAATATGACTGACTTCATGGCCAATCACTCCCTCAAGCTCCTCACGATTCATGATTTGCAAGATACCTGTCGTTGCTGCGACAGCTGCATTTTCAGGCTTAGAGCCGGTCGCAAAAGCATTGGGAGAGGTGTCCTCTACGATATAAACACGTGGCATAGGAATCTGTGCGACCATCGCCATATCCTGAACAATATGATAGAGTTCAGGTGCTTCCTGCTCAGAGACCTCGCGAGCTCCGTTCATAGCCATGACCACTTCTGTAGACTGAAAAATCATCACTCCGGCATAAATCGCTCCGATAATCAAGGCTAGCAAGACACCACCTACAGCAGACCGCAGCCAGAGATAGCCAATAGCTGCTCCAAGGAGAGCCAAGAGTCCGAAAAAAGCGATAAGGAGGAGCCAAGTCCTCCTTTTATTGCTGGCAATTTGATCAAATAGCATCTTAGTCACCTAGTCCAGTGCTGCCAAAGTCAACTTTTGGCACAGCCTTTTCTTCTTCTGGTGTCTTGAGGAAGTCCGCAGCTTTAAAGCCAAAGATTCCTGCAACAATATTGCTTGGGAAAGTTTCCAACTTGACATTGTAGTTGCTAGTTACTGAATTATAAAGCTGACGAGAATAAGCGATTTTATTTTCAGTATTGGTCAGTTCTTCCTGCAACTTCAAATAGTTGGTGTTAGCTTTCAGATCTGGATAGCTTTCAGCTACTGCAAAGATTCCAGAAATCTGACGAGAAAGGGCGTCGCTGGCTTGCATAGCTTCGGCTGGTGAAGCAGCTGAAGCGACCTGGTTGCGCAGTTGGGTTACCTTTTCCAAGGTTGCCTGCTCGTACTTGCCATAGCCCTTGACAGTTTCCAAGAGGTTAGGAATCAGGTCATTACGGCGTTTGAGCTGCACATCAATCTGGCTCCAAGCTTCCTGAGTCTGCATGCGGCTTTTAACCAAGGTATTGTAAGCACCAACAACGAAGAATGCTAAAACCGCGACAATAATAAGAATAATAATAAAAGTCATGATATACTCCTTCAATTTTGATTAGACTTATTATATCAAAAAATAGTGGAAGTGTCTTTATTCTTGACATTGATTTAGAAAAGATGTAGGATAAAGGAAAGAATAAACCGACTGTCGGTCGAATGAAATTTTACTACCAAAAAGGATGCAAGCATGGCTAATAAAAAAGACTTTATTCTAGATACCTCACAAAAGCTTTTTATGGAGCAAGGCTTTGACCAGACCTCTATCTCCCAGATTTTAGAAGCGACTCAAATCGCCCGCGGTACTCTCTACTATTACTTTTCTTCTAAGGAAGAGATAATGGATGCCATCATTGAGCGAACCATTGAAAGAGCATTTACAGCTTCCCAAGCCTTTGCTGATAATCGTGGACTGACTATCATAGAGCGCTTGGTTGGCAGTATGGCTGCTCTGAATCTCAATCACCAAGAGGGAGAGGGAGTACTGCTGCATCTCAATCAGCCACAAAATGCGCTCCTGCACGAAAAGACCAATCAAATTCTTCTTGAACGAGCACCCCAGATTCTACTTCCCATCATCCAAGACGGCATCACCGCTGGAGATATGAGGACCGACTATCCCTACGAAAGCCTAGAAATGATTCTTACTTATTCCCTGCAAGTTTTTGGCAGCAGCTTTCAAGCTCTACCCCCAGAAAAACAGCAAAAAAAACTGCAAGCTTTTCTCTATCTTTTAGAAACTCTTTTTCACAGCCGGCAAGGCTACTTCAATCCCTTTCTATCTTTGATTCAGACACAAAGCAGCTAGACAGCTAATTACTAGATTTACTATTTACACTTACTTGACATTGCAAGCATAAGGAGGCAACTATGAAACAATCAGGCTTTAGACTCTTTTTATTGATTTGGATAGGGAGCCTCATCTCGGAAATCGGCTCTGGTATGACTTCTTTCGCTTTAGGAGTTTATATCTTCCAGCTGACCGGTTTGGTTTCTGTTTCTTCTTTTGTTACGCTTTGTGCATTTCTGCCTGGTCTTTTGGTTACTCCTCTGGCTGGAATTCTGGCAGATCGCTATGACCGAAGATTGCTGATGGCCCTGGGAGATGGCCTGTCAGGCTTAGGCGTTCTCTGGATTTACTTTAGTCTGAAGAATCCTGCTTTGATTTTTATCTGTATCGGAGCTGCCATTAGTTCGCTCTTTTCAGCCTTGGTCAATCCGGCCTTTCGGGCTACGATTTCCGACTTGCTGCCTGAGGACCAGTTATCAAAAGCAACTGGTTTGTCCCAGATTAATGGCATTGCCCGCTATCTGATTTCACCAGCCTTGGCTGGAATGATTTTGGCGAGCGGAGATATCAGCATGATTCTGTTGCTGGATTTTTCAACCATTTTCGTGACAGTAGCCTGCACCTTGCTGGCTCGTAGGGCCATTCACACACAAGTTTATAGCAGTGATAGTCGTTTCTGGGCGGATTTCCTTAAAGGTTTTCAAATCGTCTATAGAAAAAAAGGAATCTGGATTTTAGTCCTAGCTGGAACAGGCTTTTCCTTCTTTTTGGGAACAGTCCAAATCCTGTTTTCTCCCTTGGTACTGGCTTTCGCAGACGCTAAAACAGCCGGCTGGGTCATGACCATCTCCAGCAGCGGGATGCTGATAGGAGGCTTGGTTCTGGGGATATTTGCTATCAAAAAACACTTCCACCGTATGCTCTGTCTCTCACTATTTCTACTGGGACTCTTCATGGTTGGGCTGGGAATGAAGGAAAACTTCATCTGGATTTGCAGCTTTGGCTTTCTCCTCTTTGCTGCCCTACCTTTCACCAATACAGCCATTGACTACCTGGTCCGCATCAATATTAACAAAGCTGACCAAGGCAAGGTCTGGGGGACCATAGGGATTATTTCTCAGCTGGGCTATGTGCTAGCTTATGCCGGCATGGGTTGGGTCGCGGACACTCTTTTCAAGCCCTCACTGACTTACTTTGGCTGGCTGGCAAATTCTGTCGGAAAAATCATCGGTGTCGGAGGAGGCAGAGGCTATGGTCTGCTCTTTATCCTATCCGGTATCTCTATCAGCATCGGTGCTTACCTGCTCTCCCGAGCACGTTCAGTAAAGGAGCTGGAATATGTTTCAACGCTTGATAAAAAATGATTTAAAAGAAAACAAAGTCAGCATGCTAGTCATTGGACTTTTCCTGCTTCTGACTCTGACTCTGAGCTTTGCAGCCACTCGCCTGACCGTTAGTCTGACTAGCTCGATTGAGCGCTTTGTAGAAACAGCTAAAAGTCCTCACCTGCTACAGATGCACAGCGGAAGCGTTGACCAAGAACGCCTGCAAAACTTCGTCCAGCAGCATCCAGAAATTGCCTCTTGGCAGCTGACAGACTTTGTCAATGTGGAAGGAGCAGCCATCCGCATCAATGGGCAGGACTCACTTAAGGACAGCTCTCAGGATAATGGCTTTTCCAGTCAGAACCAAAACTTTGACTTTCTGCTGGATCAGAATAACCAGCCTGCCCAGCCTCAGCCAGGGCAAGTTTATATTCCCCTTTATTATTACAACAGCGGAAAAATCAAGATCGATGACCAAATAAAGGTCGGCAAGCTCCAACTGACTGTTAAGGGCTTTATCCGAGATGCTCAGATGAATGCCGGTCTAGTCTCCTCCAAGCGCTTCCTCATCTCGCAGACTGATTTGCAGACTCTGAAAAAAGAAGCAGTTGCATCTAACGAGAACCTGATTGCCTTTCGAGTGCATAAGCTTAGTCAGATCTCTATCATCGAGCAAGCATATAAAAATGCGGAGCTTGAGTCCAATGGACCTCCTATGATTACCTATCCGACTATCAAGATGATTAACGGCTTCAATGATGCTCTAGTCATCCTAGTCATGGGGCTGCTGGTTGTGGCTATCATTGGCATCACCTTTCTCTGCATGCGCTTTGCCCTCCTGACCAAGATTCAAGAAGACCTGCAGCAGATTGCGGTTATGAAAGTGATGGGACTGCCCCAAAGCTTTATCAGCAGGGTCTACCTGACCAAGTATTATTTCTGTCTGGCTCTAGCAACCATCGCAGGATGGGGACTGTCCTTTCTTCTGAGTGATCCTTTTAAAAAGCAGATGGCACTGTCTATGGGGCAAAGTCCGACGCCCTTCTATAGCTATCTTTTGGAAATGCTAGTGGCGCTGCTGCTTTGCCTCTTGGTCTTTTGGCTGACTGCCCGGCCTCTCAGCTCCTTTAAGAAAATGACGCCTGGCCAAGCTTTAAGATTAGCTTCTGCCAACAGTCTGACCGAAACTCCTTCTACTCCCAAAATGGGTTTACCGTCTATCCCCTTCTTAGACAGACCCTATTTCGCTCTGAAAACGATTCTGAATCATAAAAAACTCTATTTGACTATCTTGCTCATTGTCAGTCTGATTAGCCTGCTTATCCTGCTGCCAGCCAGTCTCTACAGCACTGTGATGGATAAGAATTTCATTCAGTATCTGGGAGCTGGTCAGGCAGATGTATTGATTGATATTTCTCAGACTGAAGATATCGATACCAAGACTGCCCAGCTTCTGAAAGAACTGCAGGCAGACAAGGATATCGCAGAGATTAATCAGTACCAGAGCCAGAATTTCTCCTATCAAGACCAGCAAGGTCAGACCCAGCAGTTGCGGGTAACTCTGGGAAACCATGCGGGATTTCCAGTCAAATACAGCCAAGGCCGCTATCCTAAAAACGAGCATGAAATTGCTCTCTCCAAGCTTAAGGCAGAAGAGCTCAAGCTAAATGTTGGAGACAGTCTGACCTTGACGGTAGACGGTCAAGCCAGAAAACTAAAAGTAGTCGGTATTTACTCAGACCTGACCTACGGCGGCAAGACCGCCAAGGCTGTCTTTGTGACAAAGCAAGCGCAAACACTCAATAGTCTGACGACCATCCGCCTTAAAGATGCTAGCAACAAAGCTAAAAAAATCAACGAATGGAAAAAACACTATTCCAACTATAAATTAACCGATGTAGAAGACTTTTTCCATCAGACTTTTGATGACACTCTGGCCATGCTCCGCTTGATTCAGACCAGCGTTTTCTGGACAGGGCTCAGCATTGTCTTCATCCTAATGACTCTCTTTATCTATATGATTTTCACCAAGGACCAAGCTGACTTGGCACTTTATCGGATGCTGGGATTTGGCACTGAACGACTCAGGAGCCACTACCTGCTCGCCGTCTGCTTCATCTTGATGCTGGCTCTGGCAATAGCTGACCTGCTACTCCTTAGTCTAGGGCAAGAAGTCTGCAACCTGCTGCTCAGCAGCTTTGGTATCAGTAAACTCCAGCTCATCATCAATAAGTCCCTTACTTTTCTATGGACACCGCTGGCTCTGCTTCTTAGCGGACTCACAGCAGCACACATCAGTCTCCGAGCGCTGAACAAGCTGGAAATTGGACGCTATCTCAAGGAACATTAATCTTAAGCAGATAGCTTTCGAGCGCTTAGCATTTATTTTACATCCGAGGAGAAGCCTATGTTATTAGAAGCACGTAACCTCAGCAAAAGCTATCAGGAAAATCAGGAGCCCATTCTCCGTGATTTGTCGCTAGAGATTGAAAGCGGCCAATTCATCGCCATCATGGGGCCGTCTGGCTGCGGGAAATCCACTCTTCTCAATCTTCTATCCACCATTGATAGACCTGACCAAGGCCAGATTCTTTACCAGGGACAGGACTTGCTAGCTATGAAAGACAAGGACTTAGACCGCCTTCGCAGAGAGGCTTTCGGCTTTGTCTTCCAGCAGGCAACCTTCCTGAAAAATCTCAATATCCTAGACAATATCTGCCTACCGAGTATTATTGGTAAGAAAAGCAGCGAGCGAAAGGCAGCCTATGAGCGAGCCAAGGATTTAATGGCTCTGACTGGCATTAAGGACATTGCTCACCGCTCTATCCATCAGGTATCGGGCGGCCAGCTCCAGCGAGCCGGCATCTGCCGGGCTCTCATGAACCAACCTCGAATCATTTTTGCTGACGAGCCGACAGGAGCGCTCAACTCTCAGGCTGGCCGTCAAGCTATGGAGCTCATGCAGCACTTCCACCAGCAGGGTGCAAGCATTCTCCTAGTGACGCATGATGCCAGTGTGGCTACCTATGCAGACAAGGTTCTGCTCATTTTCGATGGCAAGATAAAAAAAGAAATTCTCTTTGACCCAACCGCTAATCAGGATGGGCGGCGCCAGCTGCTCTTGGCGGACCTCAATCAGATTGGCATATAAAAAAGAGGCCCTTCGGCAGAATGCTGGGGTCTCCTTTTTATGATATAATAGGTTGAATACTGACAGATAAGGATGAAACTATGACACCGCAAGAATTTTACCAGCTATTGAGCCAGCAGGGAATCGAGCTGACCGACCGCCAGAAAGACCAATTTGAGCGTTATTTTGAACTCTTGGTCGAATGGAATGAAAAAATCAATCTGACAGCTATCACCGAGAAAAATGAAGTCTATCTCAAGCATTTCTATGATTCAATTGCGCCCGTTTTGCAAGGCCTGATTGAGAATCAAGAGCTTAAGCTGCTGGATATCGGAGCCGGGGCCGGCTTTCCTAGCCTCCCTATGAAAATCATCTGCCCTCAGCTGGATGTGACTATCATTGACTCGCTCAACAAACGAATCAACTTCCTCAAACTACTGGCAGAGGAACTCGGGCTGGACAAGGTTCACTTCTACCACGGCCGCGCAGAAGACTTTGCTCAGGACAAGGCCTTTCGAGCCCAATTTGACCTGGTCACTGCCCGTGCAGTCGCCCGCATGCAGGTCCTATCCGAGCTGACTATTCCCTATCTAAAAGTTGGCGGGAAGCTTTTGGCGCTTAAGGCTTCTAATGCTCCTGAAGAACTGGAAGAAGCAAAAAATGCCCTCAACTTACTCTTTAGCAAGGTCCAAGACAACCTCAGCTATGCCCTACCAAACGGCGACCCCCGCTTTATCACAGTGGTAGAAAAGAAGAAAGAAACCCCCAATAAATACCCCCGCAAAGCCGGTATGCCAAACAAAAGACCGTTATAAGAAAAAAACAGGCAAGGATTGCCTGATTTTTTATGTCTCCGACTAGAAGCTCAATATAGAAAAGAGATGCTACAAGACTACCGCAAGTATAAAAAGTCACTTACTTACTGTCCTGTTCCTCCAGTTTTAAAACACTGATAAATTCTTCATAAGAATTGACCACATGATCTTGACCGTCTTTTGTGACACTACCATAAACAGTTAAGTTATCAAATAACTGCTTATCTTTTGGAATTAAAAGACTGTAAATGTCTGACATCAGTTTAGGATCTGTCTTATCCGTCAAAAGATATAATTGACCTCCCTGATTCGTCATCAAGTCATAGGCTTTAGGGTATTCCTCCTTTAGGCGCCAATCAGAAGATTGTTTAATAACTGAATTGGGGAAATAGAGAGAAGAATTAGTATTTGTCATGCTCTCAGAATAGTAATTTTTAAGGCTTGTATAGTTGATAAAAATACTAGTTCGTCCATCCCCACCCATATTTGCCCCTTCTGGAACATCTTCCACCTTCCCTGTTCCAAGATTGAATAAGACTAAGCGACCAGGCCCTCCACCAATTTTTCTTAATTTTATTGTTCGATATTCTTGATTATTATAGCTAACAAAATAGGTGTAGCTGTCATAAGGATAATAACCATCGTCATATTCCTGAACAGCTTTAAGTAAGTCGTACTCCTTACGGTCTAAATTATCCGTACTAGTATCATATACTTGAATTTTCCAGTACTCACCCCAAGTTAGATGTTTCAAATCAAAGTCAGAGTCATTAAAATGGTGAACAAATTGATAGCTATCCGTCGCAATATATTTCTTGCCATAAATTGCATCTGAATAACCTCCAAATTTCGATCTATATTTAGAATCTATTGGCTGCCATGTAATAGCTACCCCTTGCCTATCTGCAATAAATTCATAAGCTCGTGGTTCAATTGCATAGTTTCTTTCTTTATAACGATTATATGTGAAATATTGATAAGCATCATAAGCACCAACTAAAGACAAAGCAACTACGAGCACTACTATAAATTTCCATTTTTTCTTCATATTACTCCTTCCCTTTCAGCACGTAAGTCTCCAAAAGCTCCTAAAATAGCATCTAAATAGAAGATACTTTAGGAAACCGTACATTCATAAGAAACATGCTTACATCCTACCTCCACGGATTGTAAAAGCGGCCGTGATTGACTGCGAAGAGGGCAAAGCAGAGCAATAGAAAGGCGACTGCCAGTATCAGCACCAGCATATCTCGTCTGCTTAGAGCCTGATAGGTATACCAGGTGCGTTTTTTATTTTTTCCGAAACGGCGCAGCTCCATGGCTGTGGCAATGGTATTGATGCGCTCTAGTGAGCTGAAAATCAGCGGAATGATAATCTGCAGATTTCCCTTCACGCGCTGAGCCAGTTTGGCTTTCTTGGATAATTCCTGACCACGCGCTTCCTGAGACATCCGGATCAGGAAAAATTCTTCCTGCAAATCTGGAATATAGCGGAGCGTCAGACTGACCGCGTAAGCAATTTTATAGGAAATACCAAGCTGATGCAGGCTGGAAGCAAACTGACTGGGATGGGTTGTCATGAGGAAAATCACTGCCAGAGGTATAGTAGAAACATACTTGAGCAGGAGATTAAAGAGGTAGAACAGCTCCTGAGCTGTTAGATTATAAGCTCCCCATCCGGTCCATAGGACATCTTTGGCCCCGTAGATATCGACACCATACTGAGGCGCAAAAAGATAGACCATCACTAAGTTAAGAGCAGCAAAGGATGCCGCAAAGACTAAAACAAATGAAATGTCTCGGATGCGGATACGGGACAGCCGAAAGAGACAGAGAGACAGCAGGGCTAGCCCCAGTAAAAAGCGAGTATCGTAACTAATCATGGCCGCCACTGATACCAGAACGAAGAACAGCATCTTGCTGGCACCGGACAGACCATGAAGAAACGTGTTGCCTGAATGGTAGCCGATTAATTTTCGCTGATTAAGCATGCTTGTCCTCCTTTTTTCGCATATAAAACTCAGTCAAAGCCAGAGGATCGGCACCAATCTTCTCAGCCAGAGCAAAGATTGACGTTTCCTTTAGATGAGCCGCCGCAATCAACTCTTGATCTGTCAGAACCTGCGCGGGAGCCTTATCGGCTAAAATCTGACCATCCACCACAACTACTGCCCGATCGGAGTAATCCAGCATCAGCTGCATATCATGGGTAATCATGATAATCGTATGTCCCTGCTGGTTGAGCTCGTCTAGAAAGTCCATCATCTCTGTATAATGGCGCTGGTCCTGGCCAGCTGTCGGTTCATCCAAGAGGATAATCTCCGGATTCAGCACCAAGATAGACGCAATAGTCACCCGCTTCTTCTGGCCGAAAGACAGGGCCGAAATCGGCCAACTACGGAATTCATAGAGGCCGCACGTTTTAAGAGCCGCATGGACCCGCTCTTCGATTTCCGCTTCTGCCAGTCCGCGCAAGCGCAAGCCTAAGGCCACTTCATCAAAAATCATGGCTTCCGAAATCATCTGATTGGGATTCTGCAGGACATAGCCAATCCGCTCAGCTCGCTCCTTGATGGAGTCTCCTTTGATGTCCTGCCCCTGCCAGCTATAGTTCCCCTCAGTCTCGATAAACTGACAGAGGGCCTTGGCCAGAGTGGATTTGCCAGCTCCATTTTTACCAACGATGGCTATCCGCTCACCCTTGAAAATCTTCAGGCTCATATCTTGCAATATAGGCTTGCCGCCGCTCTGGTAAGCAAAGAAAACGTGCTCCAATTCCAGTAAAGGCTCCTGAGACTCTTTGTCAGAGTCAGACCAGTCTCTGCCCTCAAAGGTCACATCTGCCAGCTGCAGCTGATCCAAGTGGGACAATCCTTCAGTCTTTTCCACATCAACACCCAGCTGGCGCAGGGTCGTAATGTAAAGCGGTTCGCGGATGCCATTTTCAGCTAGCAGCTGGGTTCTGAGCAGGTCATCCGGCTGTCCATTAAAGAGAATGCGTCCGTCATTGACAAGCACTATTCTGTCTACCGGTCTGTAAAGAACATCTTCCAAGCGGTGCTCGATAATCAGAGTCGTCGTTGCCGTCTCCCGATGAAGCTGGTCAATCAAATCAATGGTATCCTGACCCGACTTGGGATCCAGATTGGCCAAGGGCTCGTCAAAAAGCAGAATAGGACTCTCGTCAATCAAAACCCCAGCCAAACTGACGCGCTGCTTTTGACCGCCTGATAAATCCTGGGGCCGATGCTGCAAAAGCTCCGCTAAATCCAGCTTCTCTGACCAGGTTTGGACTTTTTCGCGCATAAGCGACAGCTCCATCACATCATTTTCCAGCGCAAAGGCCAAATCTTCTGCTACGCTAAGCCCGATAAACTGGCCATCCGTGTCCTGCAAGACCGTGCTGACAAGATTGGACTTATCATAAATGCTGGATTCAAAGGCTGGCTGCCCCTTAATCAAGAGCTGACCGCTGGCCTCTCCTTTATAAATGTTGGGGATAATCCCATTGAGACACTGGCCCAGCGTTGACTTACCAGAGCCAGACGGACCGACAATTAGAACCTTCTCTCCTTCGTAAATAGTCAGATTAATCTGCTTCAGTGTCGGCTCAGACTGGGCCTGATATTGAAAGCTAAAGTCTTCAAATTGGATAATTGGTTTTTTCATCTTATTTCTCTATAGTGCCAGAGCGATCTGAATCGCTAGATTGGCAATCTTATCTTTTTCATCTAAGTCTGCATGATTGGCCAGGTTGCGCATGTCCCAAGCTTCCTCAGACAAGTGATCGGCTGCATAAAAGAACTGGCAGACGGATATCTCTCGAAAGGCTGCCAAAGCCGCTACAGCTGAGCATTCCATATCCACACAGATAGCTCCCTCAGCCTTTCTCTGACGAAGCTTAGCAGGAGTCTCACGGTAAATGCCGTCTGTCGTCCAGACCTTGCCCTTGCTATGGGAAATACCCCGCGCATCCAGAAAATCCGTCAAAAAATCTTTCAGACCAAGATTGACTTCTTGCTCACGGTTAGCCGGCTGGTAGTGATAGCTAGTCCCCTCATCTCGCAAGGCCTCCGTCGGGATAATGACAGACGATTCCTTAATCTCCTCATCCAAGATGCCACAAGTACCGAAAAGCACCAGCTTCTTCATGCCAAACGCAATCAGGTCTTCCAGAATAGCTACACAAGCCGAAGCTCCAACCGGTGCATTGAAGAGAGCCAGTTCCCGTCCATCCATGAAAACACGATAGATAGGAATTTCAATATTAGCCATGCTAGTCGTCGTAATCAGCTCATGTTCAAAATCCGCCAACATCCGCGCAAAAGTCTCTCTGGCAAAGCAGGAAACAGCCGTCTCCGGAAAACCTTCTATGGATTCATTCAAATCTTCTGGGTTAATGATGGCCTTGCGACTTTGGTCAAATTCTTCAAGTATCATAGGCTTGCTCTCTTACCCCTTTCTTCCTGATGAAACAGCCAGCAGAACTCTGCTAACTTCATCTTACCATTGTATCATAAAAAGGCGGTCTGCTGAACGCTGCCTGCATATTTTCTACATAGCCAAAGCCATAGGCAGACTCTATAGCTACAAGTGAAGTAGTTACTTTGTCCTATGATTTTCCAATAAAAAAAGACTGGGCATAACTCCCAATCTCATCTTACATAAGGGCCGTTGCAGCAGTAATCAAGCCAAATACGATGCCCGGCATATTAGCCGCTGCTAAAGGAATGTCCCGTTTCTCTTTAAATAGACCATAAATGACCCAGAGAGTACAGTTTAGAGCAGCTACTGAGGGCTGGATAAAATCGCCCTTGTTGCCAGCTAGATTATTCATAATCTGTGGGATATAGGAAACATACATCATAACAGACATAAAAGTGGCCACCCAGCCCAAGATTAGCATGTGTTTTTCTTTCATTTCGTTCTCCTTTTTATAAAACTGACCTCTATTCTATAGCTTCTTTGTGAAATTTTCAAGATATTTTCAATAATGTTGTCAAAACGAAAAGAGTCACAAAATTGTGAGAACTGCTGACAGCCCTAAAAAAGCTGCCTTTTGGCAGCTCTGTTAAGATTCAAAAAGTAAATTTTCCTAGCTCTAAAACTTCGGTTCTCCATCAGGAAGTTGGTCCAAAATGGCTTCCAGTTCCAGTCGACTAAGTGGCTGAATCCGGATCTGGCTGGAATCCAGATAGCTACGGTGAGTGTCTGGAATTTTCTCCAAAAAAGCCTGCAAGTCCTTTGTTGTCAGATATTTATAGCCCTGAGGACTGCTAGCATCCTCTATCAGGATATGAAGATGCCATTCCATGTCTTGACTAGCACCGCTCTCAATCATCTCTTTAACCAAGTATCCCTTGGGCATGGGCTGAGTCGGAAGGACTGTATCCACTCCTTCTGCCAAGACATAAGAACCCAGGTATTTCCCATCCTGATCCTTATAATACTTCGGAGTAGAAAATTGACTCTGAACCTGCTGCATCTCGGCCATCTGCCTGCCAAACTCCTCCACAGGATCTTCTGCCTTGAAAAGTTCCAGAAGTTTTTCTTGCGACATGTACAAATCATGAGCATAGCCTTCGAAAACATGCATAGGCGCAGCTGCAACTCTAGCATCGTTCAGGCCATAGAGAATATCCGCTTCAAAATCAATATTAAAAATCCCGTCAGCCGTGTAAGTGGTGCCGTATTCATCGACAATATCCTGCTTCATCTTCTGAGCCAAACGATTCATGAAGAGAATGGCCCCTTTCCAGTCGCCTACCGTCGATGGTGTCAAGACACGAACCTGGTAGGTTTCCCGATCTGGCAGATAATAAACTTCAAACCCACGGCCTGCCCCTTCCCAATAGACAGCCAGAAAAGTTCCGACCTGATCCAAGGATTGATAAGCCTTATCGCCCTCGAGGCCTACAACCTCCAGCCCTTCTACCAAGGAAACCAGAGATAAGGGTGTTTCGACCGCCTTATAGCTAAACAAGCCCTTTCGGTTCTGAATGTAAAAAGAAATACTCATACCATGCTCCTTTCTAACTACAAAAGCCTTTCAGAAAGCGAGAAAATGCAAAATCAAAACTCAATACAGGTACAAACTAGCTTTTCTCCAAGACTTTTAAGACATGCTCCATTCTTAAAACGTACTCTGGTATTAGTATAACATTTTTGGAAGAAAAAGACGAAAAAACCTGTATCCATGAAGAGACTTTCCGATTGAAAGCTTCATCAATACAGATTCTAAGAATATATTTGAATTTCATAAAAAGGTAATGAATAAACTTCTAAGAAAGCAAAACTCATTCTGAGCACTTCTTACTTTTTATCCTGCTGTGTCAGCTCCTGATTGTAGGACAAGGCTAGCTTGATCCAGTAAGGCAGTTCCTTTTGTCCTTCGCCATCTAAATCAATATAGCCATGATAAAGCCTACCCTTCATCACTGTGACACTGGCACCATTTTTAGGCAGGACCTGCTTTTCCAGTTCCTTACCGATGCGTACCATGACAAGCTCTTGACCTCTCGAACTCACAGTAACGGTCATCTTACCACGGACCATAAAAGCCAAACCACCAAACATCTTCTTCTCTTCCACCTCTTCTTCAAAAACATGAGGAGGAAGTTCAGTAGCTAAAATGACACGGACTTGCTGGGCTAGGGATTCACTATAAGCCATCCTTCTACCTCATTTCATCACATCCCAGCCGATACCAAAACGGTCAATCAAGCGGCCATAAAACTCTGCGAAAGCTTGTTCCTCTAAGGGATAGAGAATTTGTCCGCCTTCAGCAAGCTTAGCAAAGAGCTCATCGGCTTCTTCTCTACTGTCTGGGCTCAGAACCAACCATTGATTGGGCTGATGATTGCTAGGAATTGATAGGTCGTTAAAAACGCCTACATCCTCACCATTCAGGGTCAAGTTTTCCGTATCTAAGGCAATCCAGGCAAGCTTATCCCGTTTTTCTGCAGGAAGGTTTGCTGGATCCATCATCTCACTGGCTCGTACAAGTCCCTTTATCTCTGTCTGAAAAAGATCTGCATAAAAACGAAAAGCTTCTTCGGCCTGACCATTAAAACTTAAAAACACGTCTAATTTCATTATTGTTCCTCCAATTTTTTATATCTGAGAATAAATCTCTAGTATCAGTTTATCAATTAGGATAAAAATTTTCTTATTCTCAATTGCGCTTGTTTTGCTAGGGAACGCATGATTAAAACTGGAAGATTAACTGTAATAGGTGGATCGCTGGGCAAGGGCCTGCGCATGATGATTTCCTCCTGATAGATGCTATCGCCTGAAAAAGCGAGAGGCTCATCGCTGCCCCAGCGAAAGTTATGCTTCAAGACATAGTTTTTAGTTAGGCGTAAATCCTCCAGCAATTCACAGGCCAAAAGATAGTAGTGGCCATCGGGTACATTTTCAAAAGTAAACTGTCTCTCCTGACTCAGTGCTACTCCGATAATCGGCTCTTCTTTGGGAATGCGGGTTTTAAAAAGCCCGACACAGCTAATGCGTGGTTCATACCCCTCAGGATAAGATAGCGCAACAGTCAAGCGATTGCCACTTTTACAGTCGGGATCCTGATGCAACAAAACTCCCTTCTCATCCAGCTGTTTGACCATAAAATCATAAGCCTTGGTTGATTCCTGATAATATTTTTTAGGCGAAAGTCCAGTATGCCGCTTAAAAGTATTGGAAAAACTGCCTAGACTATCATAACCAGCTTCCATAGAGGTCTCAGTCACATTTTGCTGGCCTTCCACAATCTCCTGAATTCCTTTTTCCATCTTAAGAGCTTCCTTATATTGCTTGATAGAAAATCCCATCTTTTTCTTGAAAGTTCTGGATAGATGGGAAGGACTATAATGGAAATGATGAGCCAAATCGGTTAGACTCAGCTCTTCATCTGCATGCTGACGCAGATAAGCTGCCACTTCTTCCATGATAGCTTTAGACATAGACTTGCTCCTTTCCCATTTATTTAAGCCCATTATATCACATCAAAAAGAAAGGACAAAAAACCAAAACCGCATAAAGAAAAGAAGAAAGCAAGTAATACTCTGAGAGATATCCCAAGAACTAGCGGAAATAGTTCGCTTTCCCAAATCTCTATCTAACAAGCCTTTTATTTGTAGGTAAATGATGAAAAAAACTTTAGACACTTGAAACATCTAAAGTTTTTTATCTTCACGATTAAATTACTGAGCTACCAGTGTTTCCAAGCTTTCTCCAATCGCAGCCAAACGCTCTATCACTTCTGCTTGGCTCAAGTCGTTTTCAGCAACATAGCGGTTGCGAGAGTGAACACGGCATTCGTGAGAACAGCCACGGAGATACTTGTCTTCATTTTCTTCTGAAGTCAGGATGCGGCGGTTACACTCTGGATTGCCACAGTTGACATAGCGCTCGCAAGGAGTACCGTCAAACCAGTCTTTCCCAATCACAACTGGATCAACATGGTTGATATCAACGGAGATACGCTCATCAAAGACATACATCTTGCCGTCCCAAAGCTCACCTTGAACTTCTGGATCCTTGCCGTAAGTCGCGATACCACCATGAAGCTGACCGACATCTTTGTAGCCTTCACGCACCATCCAGCCTGAGAATTTCTCACAGCGAACACCACCGGTACAATAAACAACCACGCGCTTATCCATGAACTTCTCTTTGTTATCACGGACCCATTGCGGCAACTCACGGAAGTTGCGGATGTCTGGACGGATGGCCCCACGGAAGTGACCCAGATCGTACTCGTAGTCGTTACGGGTATCTAGGACAACAGTATCTTCATCCAAGAGGGCTTCCTTAAATTCCTTAGGCGACAGGTAAGCTCCTGTCGTCTCTAGTGGGTTGATGTCATTATCAAAATCATTGTCTTCCAAGCCCAAGTGCACGATTTCTTTCTTGTAGCGAACAAACATTTTCTTGAAAGCTTGCTCGTTTTCTTCGTCAATCTTGAACCAAAGGTCTTCCATGCCCGGAAGGCTGTGCACATAATCCATGTATTTTTGAGTGGTTTCATAATCACCAGAAACCGTTCCATTGATTCCCTCATCTGCCACCAAGATACGGCCTTTCAGACCGATAGATTTACAGAAGGCCAGATGATCAGCTGCAAATTTCTCAGCATTCTCAATCGGAACATATTTGTAGTAAAGTAGGACGCGAATATCTTTTGCCATAAGATTTCAACTCTCTTTTCTCTATAAAATTTTCTGAATTTTTTAATTCATCTATTTATTATAACGCGAGAAGAAAAGCTGGGCAAAATATTTGTTTGGAAAATAGCAGAGCTGAAAAGTTTAAATGAGAAGGACAAGTTATCGCTCTTCTTCCAATTGGTCCAAATACTTCTCAAAGCGCTTTGACTGCATTCTCTTACAGATTTTCCTTTCACTTTATAAATTTCTATAATACAATATATAATTTACATTTTGTTTTTTATTTTGTACAAAAAAAGACTGGGAATTCTCCCAATCTGTCAATTTTTGATGTAATCAATCCTTTTTCAGACTTCCTGCGCGTGTGCGGGTGCGAGCGTAAGCAGTCAGCAAGACTGTACCGATGACTGCTACTGTCGCAGAATTCACCAGAATTGCTACAATACTTTGAGCAATAACCTTATTGACCGGCTCACCAGATACAATCACGTCACCAATCGGGCCGATTAGCCAAGCGATTGCATTGGCTCCAAACTGAATCAAGTTAAAGCGGATAATATCCTTGACTTCAAATTTGCCATCTTCTACTTGGAAGAATTTTCTAAAGAAACCAACCAATAGACCAAAGACTCCGCTGCCAGCAATCCAGAACCACCAAAGTCCGCCACCGCTCATAGCGTCTTTAATGGCATGGCCAATGAAGCCCATCAGGAAACCAACGATTGGTCCAAAAATGACGCTAAAAAGGGCTTGCAGAGGGTATTGGAGCTGGATGCTGGTATTGGGTACAGGCGTTGGGATATTGATCATTCCGATGACCACGAATAGGGCAGCTCCAATTCCTGTTGCGACTACGTTTCTGATTGTATTATTTTTCATGTTCTTCTTCCTTAATTCTCAATTCTCTTGATTTCAATATGCCACTGGGCACCGACGCCAACATTGTAGGCCTTAGCAAAGGAACCTTGGTTAATCGCTAAGCCAACCCGATAGAGGGAGTTGATATAGAGGATAGGCTGGCCGATGCGGACATCCGCAAAGGACTTGCCATAGGTTACTTGGTTTTGATAAACCAGCATGTCATTATTGTAGATGGTAACCTCGAAGCGGTCGCCAAATTCTGGTTTCAAGGTGCAGAACTCCTCGCGGGTGATAGAGGTCCAGAGAGAGCCGAAGCGAACATCCAGGATATCAATAGCTCCGCTGACATAATTCTCCGCAAGCGTAGTTTCGACTACCTGAATTTCGACAATGTCTTCAACTTTTAGCTCTGGTCCAACTTCTTCAAAGCTGATATGGCCGCTGGCTAGCTTAGCACCTGTATAGGCATAGACATCACGGCCGTGGAAAGTGTAGGAATGCTCCGTATCCTTACGGCGATTTTCCACTTCAGAAATTTCCCGAATGGCCTCAATGCCGACATGCTTCTTGATGAAAGACAGGGTGCCGTTATCAGGCGTAACGATGTACTGACCTTTTTTAGTCTTGGCTACCACACTCTTACGCTTTGAGCCCACACCCGGATCCACTACCGACACAAAGGTCGTTCCTGCTGGCCAGTAATTAACCGTCTGAAAGAGACGATAGCTCCCTTCAAAGATATTGTAAGGGGTGATATCGTGAGTCAGATGATGAATTTTCAGAGTGGGCGATTCTTCTAAGGCCACTCCGATCATGGCTGACACGGCTCCATCTACCAGACCAAAGTCCGACTGGAGTACGAGTATATTGTTCATGTTTTCTCCTTAGTTATATTTTCGATGATATTTAGTCTGAAGCTGACTTGGAATGTCTAGCTTTAAGGATTTTTCTTCCTAATAGGGCGCCTAGTAAAGCCCCCAGTAAAATGCTGACCACAAACCAAAAGACTAAGCTGGGTTCTGGCTTAAGCATGACCTGCTCAATATAAGCCTGAGTCTTTCCTCTAGCAAGAAGACTAGCTTCGTACTGCTTGGGTGCCAGCCACATTAGGAAAATAGGACCCGCTGTGCTAAAGCTGAAAACCATAAAAGCCAGCAAGCTTCTAACAGTCTTTTGATAGCTGCCTGACCGAGCTATAAGATCCGCTAAAATACCGCAAATCAAACCTGGTAGAAAGGCTCCAAAGCCATGTCGACTGAGCAGAAAGAAGAGACCTAGCAGACAACCTAGGCCGCTGATTAGACCGAAGGTCTTTATTTTCTCAGTGTAGAAGATGAACAGAACTCCGCCAAAGAAAGCTGTAAAAGCCGGAGCGTAAAACATATTGCCCGAGCGGTCAAATAGAAGCCCAACCAAGACGCCTAAGAGCATGGCTAAAAAATAAAAGAGGTAAAAGAAGCCAGCCTGCTTCAGTTTGTCTTTTCTTATAGAGTATAGCATAAGCCTTCCTTTCCCACTAGTCTAGTCAGTTTGATGGTAACTGCCAATCAAGTCTTGAATGAGCTCTATGTGCGTATAGTAGTCAGCAATTTTCACATTCTCATCTCCGCCATGGTCTCGGCTATTGGCATTGCCAAGTCCGAAAGCTGCCATAGGAACTTCCAAGGCTTCATAGACCGTGTGCATCGGACCAGTTCCAGCTGAAGTCGGCAGAACAGAGATGCCTTCGCGATAGAAATCTTTGGCCAGCTCGATAAGATTGAGAATGGAAGGTGCGCTCATGTCGCTGCGATAGCTCATTTCTCCCAAGGTATAGGTCAGCTCAACTGCCGGATAGCCATTTTTATCCAGCTGCTGACGAATCTTGTCCAAAACATCTTGTGGCTCCAGACCAGGTACCAGACGAACCTCCATCTTAGCCTGGGCCTCTGAAGGTAAAATTGTTTTAACCCCTTGGCCTTGATAGCCTGATCCGAAGCCTTCAATATTCAGCGAAGGCTCAAAGTAAAAGCGACGGAGGAATTCCTTCCGTTCGTCCAACAAAACCGGCAATTTCAAGCCATAGACCTGACTCAACTCTTCAGGAGTCCGCAGGGCATATTCCTCAATCAGAGCCAGCTCCCGTTCATTTGGCTCTTGAATCTGCTCATGAATGCCTTCAACTAGAATGCGGCCGTCTGGACTGCGCAAGCTGGATAAAGCATTGAGCAAATACCAAGAAGCTGAATTGATAACACCGCCGAAGCTAGAATGGATGTCTACATCTGCACTTTTGACCGTCATATCGAAGGTAACAATCCCCTTGTTACCGCCCGAGATTTCCAGCTGTCCTAAATTGTTGCGGCTGCCTTGCTCCCAGACCAGCAAATCTGCTCCTCGCAGGTGTTTGCGATGCTTGGCCAGATATTTATCCAAGTCTGTCGAAGCAGACTCTTCTGCCCCTTCCATCATAAAAATGATATTGACCGGCAAATCACCGTGCTCTCGAATATACTTGCGAACAGCCGTCAGACGAGCGGTAATATGCCCCTTGTCATCATCCACTCCTCGCCCATACATAACCCCGTAATGAACTGACAGCGTAAAAGGATCATTGGTCCAAGGCTGGTCATCATCTGCCGGCACTGTATCGTAGTGGTTGTAGAAAATAATGGTCTTAGCAACAGGATTTGAAGAAAGAAACTCCGCCAAAACAAATGGAGCAGTGTAGCTGTCGTCAATCATGACCTTGGCACCTGCAGCTGTAAAAATCTCTCCCAAATAGTTGGCTACTTCCTGCAGACCAACCTGCTGGGCAAAGATTGATTTTTTAGAAATCAAGGTCCGCAGCACTTCAAAATAATGCTGGGCTACCTCGTCGTTTTCAAATTTCTTGATTTGTTCAGTCTCAGTTGAGAAAGGCATGCGTTACTCCTATTAACAGCAGATAAAGGGCTGGGGAAATAAGCTTCCCCGCCCTTATCGTATTTCTTGTATCAAAGTCTACTCAGCCAAATGCAGACTGGACTTGATGGGATTTCTTACTTGATGTCTTTTGCATCTGGCAGGTAAGAGCCGCCAAAGAATTCTTGTGATAGTTTTTCAAGCGTACCGTCCTCATAGAGTTCCTTGATTCGCTTGTTGACAAATTTTTGCAGGTCTTCCTGACCACTTGCGATAATCGGATAGACATAAGGCTGTTGGTCGCTTGGAAGTTCAATCACTTCCAGATTCTTCAAGCCTTGGTCTTTGATAATAGACTCTACAGTTATGCGCTCAAAAACTTTATAGTCCGTACGGCCGTCATTCAGATTGGCCAAGATTTGCTGAATGGTTCCGTCCGTATAATTGATTTTTGTTGGATTATCGCTATGTTCCTTGTTGTAATCCTCTAGTTGCTGAGCAGTTGAAGTCCCCTGAACAACCTCAGTAGACTTGCCGCCAATGTCATCCAGCGATTTAATGCCCTCACCTTTACGGACAACTAAAACTGTTGGATTTTTCGCATATGGACTAGCATAGAGATATTTGTTAGCTCGTTCTTCAGAGTAGCTGATATTATTGGCACCAATCTGGTAGCGGTCACTGTCCAGACCTGAGAAAATAGAAGCCCACTTGGTCTTATTGAAATTGACTTCATACTTGTCTGAGTCCTTAAAGATAGCACGAAGGACTTCGATATCGTAGCCAGTCAGTTTACCGTCTTTATCCTCGTATGAAAATGGTTTGGTCGTTCCTACAGTTCCAACTTCTACCTTTATTTTCTCTGTTTTCTTCTCACTTGATGATGAGCAGGCCACTAGAGCACCAATGGCCAAGACACTGACAGCCGCCAGAGAGAAGTATTTCAAGGTTTTCTTCAGGTTCATATTTCGAATTCCTCCTAAAAAGTCTTTCTTTATCATATCAAATAAGGAGAAACTTGACCATTATATATTTTTTATGGAGGTGATAGCTTTTCTTTATCAGCTTTGAGGCAGCCATTTCTAGGCTTTTTGCTTGTAGTGCTGCAGGAGGAAGAGGGCGCTTTCAACATAGTAAGGAACGGAAACTTTGAAGGCTTCGTCGTCAATGACCATGCTGTCATGATGGAGGTCAGGAGCATTTTCTGCCCCATTTGAGCCGATAAAGGCAAAGACGCCTGGAAGCTTCTCCTGATAAAAAGCAAAATCTTCTCCAGCCGAGGAAGGACTGGCAGGCAGGACCTCGGCTAGATTCTGTGAATGCTCATAGAGCAGCTCGGCCAATTCAGGGTCATTATAGGTCACTGGCGGTGTATGATCCCAAGAAATCCTGACTTGAGCTCCAAAATTCTCCACTGTATTCTCTACAATTCGGATAAAGTCTTCCTTGAGACGCTGCTGCAAGGTCGGATTGAAACTGCGAATCGTTCCTTCAAAAAAGCCTGACTGCGGCAGTACATTCCAAGTTGCTCCCGCTTCGATATGAGTTACAGACAAGACAGCCCCTTCAAAAGGAGACACTGTGCGAGCCACTAGAGCCTGCAGATTTTGAATCATACTGATTAAGGTCAATACTGTATCAACACCCAAATCTGGTCTAGCCGCATGGCTGCTGACTCCTTCTACCTCCACCTTGAACTTCTCAACCCCAGCCATCATGGCTCCAGCTTTAAGTGCCAACTGTCCCGCCTTGAGCTGCGGCATATTGTGAAAACCGATAATAGCAGACACATCGTCCAGCAGACCAGTCGCAAGAACCTGACTGGCTCCCTGAGAAGTTTCCTCAGCCGGCTGGAAAATCAGTCGAACTGTCCCTCTCAAATCTCCTTCCATAGCCTTGAGCAGCTCCGCCGCCCCCAAGAGGCTGGTCTGGTGAAAATCATGGCCGCAAGCGTGCATGACGCCTGAATTCTGACTGGCGTAAGGCAGACCAGTCCGCTCCAAAATGGGCAGAGCATCAATATCAGCCCTCAGGGCAATAACCGGCTTGCCAGATCCAACCTCGGCAACTAGGCCGGTTTTCAGACCGGATTCTAAAATCCTAATATCCAAATCTTCCAGATAGCCTTTTAGAAAAGCCGTCGTTTCAAATTCCTGCCCAGACAGCTCTGGATGCTGATGAAGATAATGCCGTGTTTGTATCAGTTTATCATAAAATTTTTTCATGGCCGACTCCTTTACTCGAATACACCTATCTATCAACCAGTATAGCACAAAGCTGGACGCAGATACAAAAATAGAGAGCAAATAATCAATAATTAGCCCTCTAATTTTGCTATTATGAGATATCGCCTTCGAAAGAAATGACAATGGATTCATAAGAAAAATCACGCTCCAAGACCCATTTGCCATCTGTCTTGACAAATTTCAGCTGATAATCTCGTTCTGGGGTGAGAAGCGGCCGTGAGTCCAATCCAGCCATCATGTCATCAGCATAATTCTTATCTTGTGCTTTATAGAATTCCGAAAGATTCGCATACTCAGAACGATGCTTATCAGAAAACTCTTTACTGTAGTTCAGGATGGTTTTGCTTAGACTGACCGTTCTCGGTTTAATCTTGATCACTATCTCATTCGGCATGTACTGGGCTACTGTATAAGAAATTTCGGAGCGTTTTGCATTATTTTCCACATAGGCATCGATAAAGGCATTGACTTCCTTATCAGTAAAGGGATAGTCATGCAATTTACGTTTGAAGTCTTCAGCAAAAGCTGCTCTAAAGTCATTTTTATCTTGCTCCAAATTACCGCCCAAGACAAAATCTTCCTTGCCCTTGGATGACTTTGCCTTGTCTTTGCTTTTGGCGTCTCCACCTAAGAAAACAGCATTCAGATAATCAGAAGCTAATTTCTTTGACTCTTCGATTTGATCAGGATAACTTGAAGGATCAACATTTAGCTTGATTTCTTCTGTTTTCTCATCAGCATCATAAGTTTTCTTCTCATAGTGCAGTTCATATTTTTCATCCTTTTCAACCTTAAATACAAGATAACCAGAAAGAGTCTTTCCCTTAGCTAAATCTTCATATTTCAGTATTTTAAAGTTTTCTGCATCATCATAAACTCCGACAGGCTGGATTTTCTCACCTTCTGAATCATAAAAGCCAATGTCTGAAGAGGAAATCATGATTTTTTCATCCGTTTTATTCTTAATTTCCAATGACAAAGCTAAGTATTTTGAATCAGCGGCCCCATTGCTTGGCAAAATAAACTGGCCTTCCTTAATCTTGACCTCTACTTGCCCATTGCTGGCTGCTTTCTTGTCCTTCTTCTCCTGACTTTGCTTACTTGGAATATCCTGATTTGAAGTCGGAAGAAAGGCACAGGCTGTTAAGCTCATTCCTGCTAGAAGCAAGGTCGCGTATTGAAATACTTTTTTCATCATTGTCTCCTTAATAACTTAATAATATGACCTTTCTATTTTACCATACTTATCTTGACTGGTAAATACAGTTTGATACTTCTCATCACAGAAAAACCTGTAGCTCCAACTACAGGTCAAGTATCTTTAGAATCCATCTACATTCGTATAGATTTTTTGGACATCTTCGTCGTCTTCTAAAACGCTATAAAGTTTTTCAAAGGTTTCGAGGTCCTCACCAGTCAACTCTACTTCAGACTGAGGAATCATTTCCAGCTCGGTTACTTGGAATTCTTGAATGCCAGATTCACGCAGAGCCACGATGGCCTTGTGAAGGTCGGTTGGCGCTGTATAGACAGTGATGCTTCCTTCTTCTGCTTCAACATCATCAACATCCACATCCGCTTCCAGCAGCTGTTCAAAGACGCTGTCAGCGTCGTCACCCGCAAAGACAATCACACCTTTATTATCAAATAAATAGGCTACAGAGCCGCTAGCTCCCATATTGCCGCCATTTTTACCAAAAGCAGCACGGACATTGGCTGCAGTCCGATTGACATTTGAAGTCAGAGTATCGACAATCAGCATAGAACCGTTTGGCCCAAATCCTTCATAGCGGCCTTCAGTAAAGGTTTCGTCGGTGTTTCCTTTTGCCTTATCAATAGCTTTGTCAATAACATGCTTCGGCACCTGAGCCTGCTTAGCTCGGTCAATAACAAATTTCAAAGCTGTGTTAGACTCTGGATCTGGATCACCTTTTTTAGCCGCTACATAGATTTCTACACCAAACTTAGCATACACTTTTGAGTTTGCGCCGTCTTTGGCCGTTTTCTTTGCCACAATATTGGCCCATTTACGTCCCATTGGAGATTCTCCTTTTGATAAATTACATTTTTAATCTTTCTTATTATAACACAGGGAATCAGAAAAATCACTAAGAAAAAATGATAGCTTTTAGAAGAACCAGCTTGGTTTCTTTAACTTTACACCTATTTCTATTCCATAAAAAATCCAGTCGCTAAAAGAGCAACTGGACGGTACATTCTATTTCCTGAAACTAGCAGGCCTGTCATAACGGACCTTTGCCGAAATCCATCAAAAATATCACTGATCATTTTTCACAATAGGCAAATCCGGTTTGCATCTGCTTAAGCAGGCAAAAACATCCTCTATTCTGCCATCTAAAAAAGTGACATCTACTCGAACGGACTTGCCATGGTAAGGTCTGACATATAGGTAGTCTCTCCGATAGTACCTGACTCCCAGTCGAAAAGAAGCCTGCCCATCAGATGTTCTTCCCCAAGCCGGCCGGTAAAAGACGCTTTCTAGCTGATTCCAAGCAAAGCTATGCTTTTTCAAGAAAGCACCTCGCACGGTCAAGCCCCACTCTGTTCCCGCAAGAACAAAGCACTTTTTGCTCAGCTTGCGACCCGCATGGACTATTGCAAAGATTTCGACTACAACAGTCATGAAAAAAGCAAGTATAAAAGGCAAACTGAACGAGCTTATTCCTGCTCCAAGCATGGCTTTATCAATTGAAAACAGGAGCAAGGAAGCTAAAGCGCTGAAAATGATGCCTGAGACTAAAAAGACAGATGCCAAGATGACTATGGTCAAATAGAGTCCTCTACGATAGCGAAAAGCAAACAATAAAGGCATGACTTTTCCCTTCTTTCTCAGCTAATAGTTTTGCTTATGCTTTACTGAGGCGCCTTAAACTCATCTTCCTCTACCTTATTCCAGTCAGAATATTGAGTATCTGTTTGAACATCCAAACTACCTTCTTCACCCTTATAAGATAAACCTAGTTTAAAGTCTTTTAAGAATAAGGTCTTTTTATCCAAGCGTACTTCTAACGTTTTATCCATATCAGCCTGAGTAACACCTGTCAGCTCTAGTTTGAATTCTTCACCAAAAAGTCCTAGCAAATCAGCATTTTTACTGCTTAATTTAAAGATATATTCATCACCGCTTTCCTTTACAGTGACATCATCAGCCATTTGATAAAAGCCATCCATGAGTTTGAAATAATCGGGCTGAACATAATAATCTGCCCCGCTTCCCATTTCTTGCTTAGACCATGTTCCATTTTTAGAAGAACGAGTATACAAAAGTTTATTCTCTCCGCCTGGCATAATCGCTTCTTGATAACTCTCCTGACCGCTCTCTTTTCCATCTATGACTAAATGCCCCTTGGCCAGCTCATCCGTGCTTTTATCATAGAGAAGATCCCCGCTCATCGTTTGAGTTTTATTGGAACCATCTACAGTGATAGATAATTTCACCTTCATTTTCATTGAAGTTAGATCTTCATTCGCAGTTTCTGCTTTCTCCAAGAGTTCTTCAATATCGTCAGAAGAAGTATTCTTTTGGCTCTCACGGGAGCTATTCTCAGTCCCACCCTGATTCTTTTGAGAATGCTTCTGCCCAATCAAGCTACAAGCCCCTAAACTAAGCGTCAGTAAAGCTGTAAGTGCCATAAAGGTAATCTTTTTGAATTTCATGAGTCTTCCTCCTTTGAGATATGGATAGGAAAGATAATCATTCAATCAGCACAGCAATGTTTTATTGACCAAATGCTAGCTTTCATATCTACAGTCAAATCACTAAAAAGCAAATCGTGCTTCTTAGTGAAAACAAGTTTATTTGTTTATTATACCATTTTTTATTTACCGTCGCAAACAAAGCAAAAAGGCTGAACATTCAGCCTTACTTGTCTTTCATAATCGGAACCCGTCCAAAATTCTGCTCCCTAAGTGCGGGATTGGCTAGCTGATAGATCTTATCAGCCTGCTGGGTCAAACTGTCCCACGGCTCCTTGCCGATACGGCTGACTAATTCAACCTTGCCCTTAAGCTTGGACAAATGCTGGCGTCCCTGCTCGGAAAATCCTAAAATATGAACACCTGACGGAAGCTCTTCTTGCCTAGCTCCGACCAGAATATAGGTCAAAAGACGCCGAACCCGAGCCTTGGTATAGCGCTTGGTTGCCACCTGTTCAACTAGCTCTTCTATGGTCTCACTGCTTTTCAAGGCCTCTCTTATCCTAACGGCCAATTCCTGATTGACCTGATAAAAGTTTGTCAAATCCGGACAGGTCACTATCTGGTAACGAAGATAAGGAAAGAGGTCCGACCAGGTCACCTTGGGTGCCGTTTCAAGCAAGTGGTAGGCTGGAGTGAATTTCTTGAGAAAGCCCGGCTGGTCCAGATTCCGACGAAGGGCAGTTGCGGAGGCAAATTCCTGATTAGCCGATAAGGAATGGTAGCCAGCTCCCTGACGTTGAATCGAGCACAGTTTTATATCTCTTCCCGCCACAGCCTTGGCATAGGCCAAGCCCAAGATGTGGTTGGGCGTAGAGCCTGAGAAATTGAGCCCTGCAAACTCCTGCCACATAGCCTGAGTCTTCTGGGGATACGATAAGGAATCAGGCAAGCCAGCCAGATAAGCCTCCATCTGCTCTGCCTTTTGACCATATACCTTGGAAACACTCTCATAATCCAGCACTTCCTCGGTCCCAAAAGTCAGCTGTTCGATGCCCAGTCTCTCTAAGATGTCTACTGCCCCCTTAGCGAAAAAGTCCGCCGCCTGAACGCTGACCAAGAAAGGCAGCTCAAGGACCAAATCCGCTCCAGCTTCCAAAGCCATCTGTGCCCGAGTCCACTTGTCCACGATAGCCGGCTCCCCTCGCTGAACAAAATTACCACTCATAGCGATAATTTTCAGACCAGAAGCCTGCTCCAGCAGATATTTGTGCCCATTATGAAAAGGATTAAACTCTGCGATAATACCGGTAACTGCCATCTCATTTCTCCGCTACAAAGAACCAGCGAGCGCTCTTGTCAGTTGGCTCCTTGTCCTCAAAGTCCGCGTAAACCTTGACATTCTTAAAGCCAGCCTGCTCAAGCAAGATATCATAGGTCAGAATCTCATAGGTCCGCTCCTCATGCACCTCATCATGGCGCGTGAAGCGCCCATCTTCGTCTTGGACAAAGAAGGTCAGCTCATGCACGATGGAATGAGGCGGTTCGTCCGCATAGGAATCCCATACCATGGCAAAGGTTTCAGCATTTTCATGATAGGAATAGCCTTGAAAAACCTCGTCAATCTGGTAAATCGAGTGCACATCGAAGATAAAGCGACCACCCTCATTTAGATGCTGGTAAACTTGAGTGAAGACCTGACCGACATCGACTTCGTCTTCCATATAGCAAATCGAGTCCGAATAGCAAGTCACCAAATCAAACTGACCAACACCACTCAAATCCAGCATATTGCCCTGGATAAAGGGAATATCCAAACCGGCCTCTCTGCTACGTTTCTCCGCCAAAACCAGCATTTCCTGACTAAGGTCCAACCCCGTTACATCAAAACCAGCCTGCTTAAAATAAATAGACTGAATGCCCGTACCACAGGCCAACTCCAGCAGCTTTTTCTTATCCTTGGGAAAATGACGCAGACTGAAATCCGTCCACTTCTCATACAAAGAATCATCCATAATCGCATCGTAAACCGACGCGAAGGTTTCATAAGTTGCCATACTTTTCCTTTCAAAAATAGCCCAGCCAGCAGGCTGACTGAGCTAAATTCTGCTTTCTGCCCAAGGGCAAAAAATCACTTGTTTTTTTCTTCCAATAAGGCTGCAACATCCACACCAGTTGCTTCGTGCCACAACTTTTCAAGATTGTAATGCGCCCGCATCTCCTCTGAAAAGACATGGACAACCACACCGCCCAAGTCTAAGAGCACCCAGCCGCCAGCTGCGTCTCCCTCAACATGACCAGCAGAAACACCCGCCGCCGCAGCTTTCTCACGGATATTTTCAGCGACTGCATCCAGCTGACGACTGTTCATCGAGCTGACGATAACAAAATAATCTGTCACAGTAGTCAGACCTTGCAAGTCCAAAGCTACAATATCTTCTGCACGCTTTTCATCGGCCGCCTTCACGACCAGTTCCAATAATTCTTGTTCTTTCATAGTTCCTCTTTAATTAAAAATGTTTTTGTAGTCTAGAACATCCGCAAAACGTCCGTCCCAAATTTTTTGGTAAAAAGTATTTATTTTTTCTGCCGAAGCGTCTTCTCCATCAAAAGTTGTAAAAGCACCTTCTGGAATGATAAGTTTATAATCAAATTCAAATCCAACTTTAACTGATGCATCTACACAATGTTCCGTCTGCATTCCACATAAAACTAGACGACCAATATCTTCTTTATCCAAGTAATCCTTCAAATCTGTCTCTTTAAATATACTATTATACTTCTTCTGAAAGACCTTTTCATCTGACTTTCGATTCAAGAGAGGAGACAACTGCCAATCTTCCAATGCATTGTCTTCTGGATTTTCCATATGCTGAATATAGATAATTTCGACACCTTTACTCCTAGCCTGATGCTGCAGAAAGGAAATTTTATCCATCATTTTATTAGACTGAAAACCTGTTTCCACTAAGATATTTTGTACATCTATAATGATTAGAGCTGTTTTCATTCTTCTATTTCCTTCAAATACCCTACAAAGGCATTGTAGGTCTCCAAGGTCTGCGGATAGATGGGCATCCCCTTATGGGCTAGATGCTCCACAGTCCTTGCTGTTTCATAGGCCACAGCTTGATTGAGCGACTGCTGAGCCAGCTCTCTGGCCTTGTCCACTCCCGGAAAGTCTCGGTTGTGCTCGATATAGTCAGCGACATAGACGACCTTGTCCAGTTCAGACATGGTGCCACTGCCTACTGTATGAATCTCGATGGCTCGGAGAATCTCTGCATCTTCGATGCCTAAATCTTCCTGAATCTTGTAAATGCCCACCATGCCATGCCAGACATTATTGCCCCAGTTTTTCAGGTCAGGATTCAGCCGGTATTTGTCAATCAAGGCAAGAAAATCCTCGTCCGAGACCTTTTTCGCATAGTCGTGCAAGAGTCCTGCCAGACCCGCTTTTTCGACGTCAAGACTGAAGCGCTCCGCTAATTCACGGGCAGCCTTTTCCACACCTAGACAATGCCGCAGGCGTTTCTCAGGCATGACAGTTTCCATCTTAGCCAGTAAGGCCTCACGACTCATACTGATATAACTTTCATAGGTCATAGGTAAAGCCCTTCTTTCTCAATATAGTCTAAGACCGGCTGAGGCAGCAGGAAATTAGGAGTCCGTCCCTGAGCCAGAAAATCCCGCACCATACTGGAGGAAATATCCATAAGGGGGACATCCACCCAGATGACAGGGTAAGAAGTCCCCGCCTTGTAGCGCGGTCGTTGAACACCGACAAACTGAACCAGCTCAACCAGCTCATCAATCCGGTACCACTTGGGCAGGTAGTCCACCATATCCGCACCGATGATAAAGTAATAGTCCGTATCTGGATGTTGCTCTGTCAGTAGCTTCATGGTGTCGTAGCTGTAAGAAATTCCCTTGCGCTCCAGCTCAATGGTTTCAATCCCTAGTCCTTCAATGCCCTCAATAGCCAGCTCCAGCATTTTCAGCCGATGCTGCTCATCAATAGTTTCTTTCTTATCCACATGGGGCGGCTCGTACTCTGGCATGAGCAGAACCTGATCCAAGCCCAACTGTTGCCGGACCTGATCCGCCACGACCAAATGAGCATTGTGGACAGGATTGAAATTCCCGCCTAAAATACCAATCTGCTTGCGTTTTTTATCTTTAACTTCTGGTTCTAATTCCACCTTGGTAAAGGGGGTTAGTAATTCAATAGCCATAGGCTGACATCTCCACAGAAATTTTTCCTTAAATTTGCTTGACTTTGACAGAGAGTTTGCGATTTTCCTTTTTGCTGGACTGCTTGTAGAGAATCAAGATCCGGCCAATCTTCTGCACCGTATCCACTCCGATTTCCTCTTCCAGAATCTCAGCAACTTCATGGATATTCTCATCTGTATTCTGCAAGAGCGTAACCTTAATCAGCTCTCTGGCATCCAGTGCCTGACGGACGCTGGTTTTGATTTGGTCATTAAGTCCATTTTTCCCAATCTGAATGATAGGCTTGAGACTATGTGCCTGACTGTTGAGAAAGGCGCGTTGTTTTGATGTTAGTGTCATGTTCTTCTATAAGGCTTGATACAGCTAGGATTCGCTTTACTCCCCACTATTCATGGCCTTTTCCTTCCTTATTTTAAGGGAATTTCTTCCCCTTGGTGTCTTGAGTATTATATAATAGCTTTCCGAGTGACAACCGCCACACCCTCTGGCGCCCAACCAGCTACTCGGGCAGGACCACTGACGCGAATCCAGCCCAAACCTGAGAAGACGATATCTGTCTTGTCCTTGATGGTAAATTCATGCTTGACCAAAGCTGGAAATTCTTCCTTTTCCTTGCCAACGGGAGGTACTAAGAGACTGCCGACATGCTTGTCATAAAAATCACTAGCACCTTGCAACTTGGTCCGGTGGAGCTTAAGCTCATTGTCAAAATAAGCTGTGAAGCCCTGCTTATCGCCTGCCACAAAGTCAAAGCGACCTAAACCACCCAAAAAGAGGGTTTGCTCAGGATTGAGCTGGTAGGTTTTGGGCTTGATTTCCTTTTTGGGACTGATGTATTTGAGATTCTTAGCAGAAAGATAGTGAGCCATCTGGTGACGATGGATAATGCCCGGTGTATCATAGATATGACTGCCATCTGCCAAAGGAATCTCGATTTTATCCAGAGTTGTGCCCGGGAAGCGCGAAGTCGTAATAATATCCTTATCGCCCGTGATTTCCTGAATAATCGCGTTAATCAAAGTAGACTTGCCCACATTGGTCACGCCGACCACATAAACGTCACGTCCCTTGCGGCAATGCTCAATCTTGTCAATCAAGTCCTTGATCGCCTGCTTGTTCTGAGCAGAGGTTAGGACCACATCGACTGGACGCAGGCCTTCTTCGTGAGCCCGCTCCGTCAGCCACCGGGTCACCTTGCTATCCTTGACCGACTTAGGCAGAATGTCCTTTTTATTCCCAACCAAGAGAACATCGTTTCCAGCAACAAAGCGAGGCAGGCCAGGGATGACCGATCCATTAAAGTCAAAAATATCGACAACATTGACGACCAAAGCGTCGCTATCTCCAACCTCATGCAGAAGCCGCAGAAAGTCATCATCCGTCAGCTGGACATCGCTGATTTCATTATAATGGCGCAGGCGGAAACAGCGCTGACAATAGAGTTCACCTGTCTCCAAGCCTTTTTCTAGAGCTGACTGGGGCGTGTACCCTAGCTTGCTCTTATCTTCTGTCTGAATAGTGGCTCCGCAGCCGATACAGAGAAGTTCTTCCATACTTAAATTCCTTTTTTGTATTGAATTGGGCCGTATTTTCCAGTAATTTTCTTGAGCACACGGCGTTCACGCGCCCGATTGATCTGAGTCTTGATAGAGTCGTGCTCGACCAGTGGTTTAACCAAAATCGAACGAATTCCGGCCCGATGAGCAGCTCGAATATCCGTCATGAGCTGATCGCCCACCATGACCACTTCCTTTTTTTCAAAATGAAAAAGCTTGAGCGCCCGATCAATGCCCCAAGTGAAGGGTTTCATGGCCCAGTAGACATAGTCAATGTCAAACTTTTCAACAGCTCGCTTGACCCGTTTTTGGTTATTATTGGACACCACGATTATCCGAATACCCGCGTCCCGCAAATCATGGAGCCACTTCTTCATCTCTGGGGTCCCATCAGGATTATTCCAAGCAATCAGGGTATTATCCAAATCCACCAAAACCGCTTTGATCCCCTGTCTTTTCAAACTCTCTACTGTCAAATCGTAAACTGCCTCAACCGCAAAGTCCGGCATATAATCTTCAATCGCCACATCTCTCTCCAAAAATTCGTATTCTCATTATTATAGCATAAAATAGGCTTTTTGGCACTTACAGCCTCAAGTGTTACAAAAAGGAAAAAAGATGATATTATAGTGGTGATAGTATAAATGTTCTGGAGGTTTGTATGGCAGAAAAAAACAGGCAGATGCAAGCTGTTTCCCCTCTTTTGCAAAAGATTATCAACTGGTCGTCCGCCATTGGTGCTCTAGGAACGGTGGCTTTTTGTCTTTGGGCATATTTCGCAGGTATTCTCCAGTCCAAGGAAACTCTCTCAGCCTTTATCCAGCAGGCAGGTATCTGGGGTCCACCCCTCTTTATCTTCCTGCAGATTCTACAGACGGTAGTGCCCATTATCCCTGGCGCCCTGACCTCTGTCGCTGGCGTTTTCATCTACGGCCATATCATCGGCACCATTTATAACTATATCGGTATCGTCATTGGCTGCGCTATTATATTTTACCTAGCTCGTACCTACGGTCCGGCTTTTGTCCAGTCTGTCGTCAGCAAGAGTACTTATGATAAATATATCGGCTGGCTGGATAAGGGCAACCGCTTTGAGCGCTTCTTTATTTTCATGATGATTTGGCCCATCAGTCCAGCCGACTTTCTCTGCATGCTGGCGGCCCTGACCAAGATGACTTTCAAAAAGTACATGTTGATTATCCTTCTCTGCAAGCCTATCACTCTCGTCATCTATACCTACGGATTGACCTATATCATTGATTTTTTCTGGAAAATGGTCTCCAAATAAAAAGAAGTTGATTGAAGAGTCAACTCCTTTTTTAATTATCCTTTTTGTCTCCCATATATAATGATTCAACTAAGAGAGTCTGCAGGACTTTTTCTTTTTTTGCAGCCATAAATCTTTAAGGAAATGAGCAAAACAGCTATTAAAATCATAACAATCCCTACCAGATCAACGACATAAAAACGCTAATTCATCAGAAAAAGCAAAGAAGATCGTTGAAATAGGATCAATGGAAGCTAGAAGACTGGATTTGACAGGACCTATCAGGGAAGTACCCTTTAAAAAGACCGTGTAGGAAAAGATGTTCCCTTTCAAAACTTTTGACATTCCAAACCTCTTTCTATATCTTTGCTTATTACAGCACAAACCATAAAGAAAAATCAGCCAGTTTTGACTGATTTTCGTCTCATGATTAAGCAAAGATTTTATTCTGGCGATACCAAAATCTTGATCTGCGCCTTGTCCTGAGTCAGCTCGATAAAGCCTTCTTGCACAATATCCTCTAGCTTAATCTTCTTGGTCACAAGCTTGTCAGCAGAGAAATACCCCTGCTCCATCAGTTCCAGTACCTTAGGGAAAATATGCCGATAGGCGATAATACCCTTGAGCGTTTTTTCTTGAATGGCAAATTCATTAGGGTTGATGCTGGCTTCTCGTTCCCAGATAGAAACCACCATACATTCTCCAGCCTTGTGGACAGCAGCCAAAGCTTGTCCCAGCACAACCGGCACCCCGGTCACTTCATAAGATACATCTGCCCCGCCACCAGTTAAACGCTGAATAGCAGCTACCACATCTTCGCCTTCTTCTGGTCGCACAATGATGGCCCCAAGCTCCTCTGCCTTGGCTTGGCGTTCTGGAGATAATTCAACTCCATAAATCTTAGAGGCACCGGCTGCCCGCAAAGCCTCAATAATCAAGAGTCCGATTGGTCCCAATCCAAATACAACTGCTGTATCGCCCGTCTTGAGAGCCGACTGACGAACTGCATAAACAGCCACAGCAGCAGGTTCTGTCAAGGCTGCCTGCTCATAGCTAAGACTGTCTGGAACTTTGTGAACAATGTCTCCGTCCAAAACACAGTATTTGGCAAAACCACCGTCTGCCGCCAGACCAACAAAGTTTAGATTAGGGTCCAGATTATAATCACCGACAAGATTATGCTTAGCTAAAATAGGCTCTACTGTCACCCGATCGCCAACCTTGACCCGTGTCACAGCACTGCCGACCTCAACAATTTCCCCAGCAAACTCATGTCCCAAAGTTACAGGCGCTTTCTGGCCAGAGTAGACATGCTCTGTTTCCGTCGGAATAAAAATCGGTCCGTCCAAATATTCATGCAAGTCGGTTCCACAGATTCCTGTATACTTGACCGCAATCTTAACCTGATGCGGTTGGACTTCCGGTACATCCACTTCTTCAATACGGACATCTTTAGCGCCATACCAACGCGCAGCATTCATTTTTGCCATAAACATACCTCGCTTTATAATTTGTTAGCTTTATTGTAAACCCTTTCAGAAATCTTGTCAAAAGATTAACTACATTTTCAAAAAATAGCATACAAAAAACCAGCATCAGCTGGTCTTAGACTTATTCTGCAATTCTAGCCGTGTAAAAAGGCAGAAGGAACAGGAAGCTAATACAAAGAATCAGGAGAATCACACGGAGCCATCCGCCAAATAGAAGCGCAACCACTAAAGTTACCAAATAAACGGAAAAATTAGTAAAATTAGTTTCAATCAGCAAGGTTTGTCCTGCTTTAACTGTCACTGGCTTGGTTTTCATAGGAGCAGATCCCGCACGGACTTCTGCTTCATTGGCTGCGATTGGAAAAACAACCTCTTCTCCGTTTTTGATTGCGCCAACTTTCTGACCATCGATAAAGACTGGAAACTTCCCAATAATCCCTACAAAACCTGTCTCGCGTTTGATTTTAATTTCTGACATAAAAGACTCCTTTGTTTTTTCTATTATTTTAACATAACTAATGGCTAAATAAAAGATAGAAAACCAGCCTCTCGACTGGTTTTCTACTTATTTCTATAGTTTCTCCAACTCTTCATTGAGCAGTTTTTGTGCTACTTGTGGGTTGGCTTGGCCCTTGGTTGCCTTCATGAGCTGGCCGATTAGGGACTTAGCCGCATTCTTGTTGCCGCCCTTATAGTCATTGATGGCTTTTTCATTGTTGGCAAATACTTCTTGGATGATTGGAAGAAGCTGGGCAGGGTCTGAGATTTGAATCAGGCCTGCTTTCTGTACATATTCTTTAGCAGAACCGCCATTTTTGGCCAGATGAACAAAGACCTTCTTAGCAATCTTAGAGGAGATCGTTCCGTCTGCAATCAGAGCAATCATCTCAGTCAGATTCTCAGGTGTCAGCTCAATATCAGAGATAGTCTTGCCTTCGGCATTGAGGTATTGAGCCACTTCTCCTTGGAGCCAGTTAGAGACAGCCTTGGCGTCAGCGCCTGCCGCAACAGCTGCTTCAAAGAAGTCTGACACAGCCTTGGTCGCGGTCAGCTGCTTGGCATCGTAGTCAGACAGACCGTAGTCGCCCACATACTTAGCCCGGCGCTCTTTTGGAAAGGCAGGCAGACTACTGCGTACTTGCTCAATCCAAGCATCCTCAATCTCAAAGATTGGCAGATCAGGCTCTGGGAAGTAACGGTAGTCCGCTGAACCTTCCTTAACCCGCATGAGCAGAGTTTCGCCAGTTGCTTCGTCATAACGACGGGTTTCCTGACGGATTTGACCACCACTGCGCAGGATTTCAGCCTGGCGTTTTTCCTCAAATGCCAGACCCTTACGGACAAAGTTGAAGGAGTTAAGGTTTTTCAGCTCAGTCTTAGTACCAAACTCTTCCTGTCCGTAAGGACGGATAGAAATATTGGCGTCCACCCGCATGGAGCCCTCTTCCATCTTGACATCCGAAATACCCGTGTACTGGATGATTTCCTTGAGGGCAGTCAGATAGGCATAAGCTTCTTCTGGACTGCGCATATCTGCTTCCGATACAATCTCAATCAGCGGCACCCCTTGACGGTTGAGGTCCACATAAGAGTAACCATCGCTGCCATGGGTATTCTTTCCGGCATCTTCTTCCAAGTGGGCCCGCTCGATACGGATTTTCTTGGTCGTGCCATCTTCTAGCTCAATCTCAATCCAGCCATTGTAGCCAATCGGCTCATCAAACTGAGAAATTTGATAGGCTTTTGGATTGTCCGGATAAAAGTAATTCTTGCGGTCAAAGTGCATCTTCTGGTGAATATCCATGTTCAAAGCCAGAGCAGCCTTGATACCATAGTCAATAACACCCTTGTTCATAACAGGCAAAACACCTGGGAAGGACCAGTCAATGATATTGGTGTTGGCATTTGGATCTTCACCGAAGTGAGCTGGAGCCGGTGAGAAAATTTTTGAATTGGTCTTCAATTCAACATGGACTTCCAGTCCGATAACTGTTTCAAAGTTCATTATTTTTCACCTCCAAAGATAACTGGCTGCTGTTTGTGGTAGTCAGTCGTCGCTTCAAATGCTGCGGCTGCCTGATAGATGGTCGCTTCATCGAAGTGGTTACCAATCAGTTGCAAGCCGACAGGAAGACCATCTGCAAAGCCAGCTGGGATTGAAATGCCCGGCAGGCCAGCCAGATTGACTGGAATAGTCAACAGGTCAGCCAGATACATGGCCACTGGATCTTGGTTTTGACTGCCCAAGTCATAAGCTACAGTTGGTGCAGTTGGACCTAAGATCAAGTCGTATTTTTCAAAAACCTTGGCAAAATCCTGCATAATCAGGGTACGAACCTGACCAGCTTTCTTGAAGTAGGCATCGTAGTAACCAGATGACAAACTGAAAGTTCCCAGCATGATGCGGCGTTTCACCTCTTCACCAAAGCCTTCACTGCGAGATTTGACATAGACATCTTCTAGATTTTCAATGCCTTCTGCGCGATAGCCATAGCGAATACCGTCAAAACGCTGCAGGTTAGAGCTGGCTTCAGAAGAAGCAATAATATAGTAGACTGCTACGCCGTACTTGCTGTGGGGCAGGCTGACTTCTTCAACGATAGCGCCTAGACTTTCCAAGTGCTTCGCCGCTGCCAGAATCGTTTCCTTGACCTTGCTGTCAATTCCCTCACCCATGTATTCCTTAGGCAAGGCAATCTTCATGCCCTTAATGTCTTGGCCAATCTTGCTGGTAAAGTCTGGCACTGCTTCTTGTGATGATGTAGAATCCTTAGGATCATTACCAGAAATAACATTCAAGAGCTGGGCATTTTCCTTAACTGTCTGAGAGAAAGGCCCAATCTGGTCTAAGGAAGAACCAAAAGCAATGAGCCCAAAACGGGAAACCCGACCGTAGGTTGGCTTGAGACCGACTACACCGTTAAAGGAAGCCGGCTGACGAATAGAACCACCCGTATCTGAACCCAGTGACAGACGAACCTGACCTGAGGCAACAGCTGTCGCTGAACCACCAGATGAGCCACCAGGAACCTTGCTGCTGTCCCAAGCATTCTTAGTCGTCTTAAAGTAAGAATTTTCGCTGGATCCACCCATGGCAAACTCATCCATGTTGGTCTTCCCAACGATAATCATATCCTTGCCGTAAAGCTTCTCCACGCTAGTCGCATCGAAAATCGGCTTGTAATTGTAGAGTATCTTGGAAGCAGCCGTCGTCAACATTCCCTTGGTTGAGATATTATCCTTGACTGCCAGCGGAATGCCGCTCATAAGATTGTCCGCATCAATGCCCTTGGCGTCTAGAGCCGCAGCCTGAGCTAAAGCCTCCTCTTCGCTGACAGTAATGAAGCTATCCACAGCTGCTTCGCGTTCTTTGATGTCCGCCAGAGTTGCCTGAGTTAGCTCTACCGCAGAAATTTCTTTCTTGACCAGCAAATCATGCAGCTCTTCAATGGTCTTGTGATTAAAAGTCATTAGGCATCTCCTCCGTCATCTAGGATGGCAGGCACTTTGATGTAGCCCCGCTCTTTTTCAGGTACATTTTGGAAAAGCTCTTCCCGGTTCCAGCCTGGCTGAGCCACATCTTCTCGCATATAGTTGATATTGGCAGCTACATTAGAAGTGAAAGGCACCCCTTCCGTGTCCACTTCATTGAGCAATTCGACCATGTCAACAATCTTGGTTAAGGTCGTCGCAAATTCAGCTGTTTCTTCTGGTGAGAAAGCCAATTTTGACAGCTTAGCAACATGACTTACTTCTTCTTGAGTAATCTTCATCTCTGATTCCTTTCATAAGATATGTGAGCTTTAGCGACTGAAAATAAGAATTTCTAGATGATATCTTTATTTCCATGCTTCAGCTCACCTTTACTTTGACAAGCTAGGGACGCTCATTTATTTGCCATCCGCTAGCTCTTTTCTTCAGCTTCTTCCTGCCATTCTTCAGGAATTCGCATCATTTCATTTTACCATATTTCAGGCTAATTCTTCAATTCCAAATGCAGTTCTTTGAGCTGTCTTTGGTCAACCAAACTCGGACTTTCCAGCATAGGATCAAAGCCAGTACCATTTTTCGGAAAAGCGATGACTTGGCGGATATTTTCTTCCCCAGCCAAAATCATAACTAAACGATCTAAGCCCAGAGCCAAACCGCCGTGTGGTGGAAAGCCGTATTCTAAGGCTTCTAGGAAGAAACCAAAGTCCCGCTCATAGTCTTCCTTACTCATGCCCAGCAGCTCAAACATAGCTTCCTGAGCCTTCCGGTCATGAATCCGGAGGCTCCCTCCGCCAATCTCATAGCCGTTTAAGACGATGTCGTAAGCGTGGCTTCGGAATTGACCAGGCTCCTGTCCCTCTTCAAAGATTCCCTGTGTGAAAGGATGGTGCATGGCTTGATAGCGGTTTTGGTCTTCATTCCACTCCAGCAGCGGCCAATCCACAACCCAAAGAAAATGAAGCAAACTCGGATCAATCAAATCCAAAGCATTTGCGACTTCTATGCGCAAATGTCCCAAAGCTTCCTGAGCCCGACGCTTCTTGGCCATGACTAGCAGGATGAGGTCTCCATCCTTGGCCTCAAAACGTGCTAGTAAATCCTGACTCTCAGCCTCAAAGGTGCTAGCCAAATCTCCAACCAACTGACCATTTTCAACCTTTAGACTAGCAAAACGACTGCAGCAAAATTCCTTCATTTCCTGATAGTAATGACTCAGTTGTTTCTTGCTAAAAGCACTAGCCGCATCTGGCACACAGATTCCCATCACTTCCTCTTGGTTATCCAGGGCTTTCTTGATGAGAAGCGATTCATTTGCTTGGCACAAATCCGTCAAACTCTTTAGCTCTAAATCAAAGCGTGTATCTGGCTTATCAGAACCAAAGCGGCTCATAGCCTCTTCATAGCTGATAGTCGGAAAATCTTCTGTTAGCTCTAAACCATGAGTTTTCTTGACAACAGACTTGAGCATAGCTTCAACCAGAGCTCGGATTTCTTCTTCGTTAGCAAAACTCAGCTCTAAGTCCACCTGAGTAAACTCTGGCTGACGATCGCCTCGCAGGTCTTCGTCACGGAAGCATCGAACAATCTGATAATAGCGCTCAAGGCCAGCTCCCATCAGCAACTGCTTGAGTATCTGTGGGCTCTGCGGCAAGGCATAGAATTGATTTTTATAGACCCGACTAGGAACTAAAAAGTCTCTAGCCCCTTCAGGAGTTGACTTGGTCAGATAAGGCGTCTCCACTTCCAAAAAGTCCAAACCGTTCAAATATTCCCGAATGGTTGAGGTGACCTGATGACGAAGTTTGAGGTTCTGTGTCATCTTCTCACGGCGCAAGTCCAGGTAGCGGTATTTCTGACGCAGGTCTTCCCCTGTATGGGCATGCTGGTCAAGCTCAAAAGGCAGGGCCTTGCTGCTAGCAATAACCTCAATCTTCTCTGCCCTCAGCTCAATCTGACCAGACTTGATGGACTTATTGACAAAACGCTCTTCCCGCTGAACCACTTGCCCCGTCACTGCAATGATATCCTCTTTGCCAATGTCTTCCAGCTTAGCAAAATCTTCAATCTCACCGCCAACGAAGACCTGAAGCAAGCCCTCGCGGTCCCGCAACTCAATAAAGGCTAGTTTGCCGTGATTGCGGATATTGGCCACCCAGCCAGTCGCGGTCATGGTCTGTCCGACTTGCTCTAAACCATAGTTTCCGATAAAAAATTTTTTCATGTTCTTTCCCTCTCAAATCAATTTGTAGCTCCGCCCTGTTGTTCAGGATATTAACAGCTCTTTCCCATTACATCAGCTTCACTTGTCCTACTGCAAAATAAAAAGCTTCCGTCTCTAAAACAGACGAAAGCCGTGGTACCACTGTTATTCGCCGCCCTAAAAAGCAGCCTCTGAGCTCGTAACGTGAGCAACGTTTGTGCTTGATCACACAAAAGATTACGAAACATGTTCTTCGGTTTTTGCTTTCTTGGTACTGCTCTCAGCTATCAGCACTCTCTGTGCAAGTCAGCAAGCCTACTCTGCTTCTCTTTTACTTTTAAATTGTATCTATTATAGTCGAACCCAGAACATTTTGCAAGTGGTTTAAGGCAAATTTGTGATTTTCCTCTGACAGAGAAGCCACAGCTGGCTCTACCACCTGAATCTGATAACCAAGATTATAGGCATCAATCGCTGTATGCAAGACGCAAATATCCGTCAAGACTCCTGTCAAAATGACCGTATCTACCTTTCTTTCTCGCAATCGAATATCTAAATCTGTACCGGAAAAAGCAGAATAATGACGCTTATCCATCCAAAAGATCCGAGAGTCTGCTTGATGCTTCTCATAAAAATCAGCCAAAGGACCATAAAGATTGCGACCGCTAGTCCCTTTAATGTTATGAGGCGGGAACAGCTTGCTCTCAGGGTGAAAGGCATCATTCTCATCATGAGCATCAATAGCAAAGAAGATATAATCTCCTCGCTCAAAAGCCGCCTTTGTTACTTGAGCAATGGCTTCAGAAATCGCCTGAGCTGGCGCTCCTGCTGTCAACTTGCCCTCATCTGCGACAAAATCAACTGTATAATCAATGGAAATCAGTGCTTTAGCCATTAGTAGTCCCTCTTTTTAATTTCATCAAAGACATCCGGAATCAGGACTTTCAGATAAGTTCCCTTCATTCCCAGTGAGCGGCTTTCAATAATCCCAGCACTTTCCAGCTTGCGCAAGGCATTAACAATCACTGAGCGGGTAATCCCAATACGGTCAGCAATAACAGATGCAGTCAGCTGGCCTTCATTGCCATTCAGCTCGCCCAAAATTGCTGAAACAGCTCTCAGTTCTGAGTAAGACAGAGTATTGACTGCCATGGTCACTGCCGTCCGGCGGCGGATATTTTTCTCATCTTCTTCTCGCTGGAAGTTAAGCAGCTGGATACCAACCACTGTACTGGCAATCTCAACCAAAATCAGATCATCGTCCGCAAATTCCTTGTCATTGCGCCAGATAATCAATGAGCCCAAACGAATCCCTGAAACATGAATGGGAGCAATGGTAGTCAGGCCATCTGGAAAATCATCCTTGGTCTCTACCGGAAAAATTGTCAAATCATGCGTCACCGGCAGATTAGCCTCCGTTTCATAAACCAGATTGGCTTCTTGGACGTACTCCTCTGGGAAATTCTTATCTTGGAAAAAAGCTTCTACACGGTCATTATTGGTCTTATAGCGCATGAAATAGCCTAGAAGACGTCCCTTGCTATTGATAATGCAGGCATTGCAGTGGATAATATCAGCCAACTGACGCGTAATAGCATTATAGGGCAAATCTTCCTGCATCTGCTCTTCCGAGCGCTTCAGAATAGACGTAATTTTTCGTGTTTTTTCTAGTAAATCTGCCATATTTTTACCTCATATTTATTAGCTTCATTGTAACATAAAAGCAGTGAAATTTCAATAATTATCTGAAAATTTTTTATTGAAAAACAATTACATACAATTCTATAAAATAAAGAATTTTTCAAGTATATGACTTGATATATCAAGTTATATTAAACAAAAAACAGTCAAGAATTTGACTGTTTTTGATTGCTTTTGTTCTTTCTAATCAAGAGAACGTTTCTTGTAGAACAATTTCATAGCCATGAGCAGAAGCATTTGGCCTGCTAGAAGAAGCCAAGAAGAGTTTTCTCCTGTCTTAGGCAAGGCATGACCTGAAGCAGCTGTCTGCTTATGATTTACAGGGCCAGCACTTCCAGCATCTCCAGTAGTTCCAAGAGCTGTATGCTGAGGATCTCCTACTTGTCCAGTAAGCGGAGAGCGAGCGAAGCGCTCCTCTGTGTGAGCCAAAACAGACTGATAATAGCGAATATCTTCTTCCTTATTTTGCTCAGCATATGTTTGAGCTAGCAAGTCGTATGTCGCCTTAGCTTGTGCTTGAACCGCAGTTAAAACTGCTACTTTTGCTTCTTGATCTGTTTGAGCTGTAAGAGCTGCTTGGTAAGCAGCCTGAGCTGCGGCTAGTTTGGTTTTAGCTTGTTCCAAGTTTTCTTCTGCATTTTCAAGATTTGACAATGACTCTTTAGCCATTTGCAAAGCTGCTTCAGCATCTGTAACAGCTTTTTCAAGAGTAGTCTTTCTTTCTTTTGCTGCATTCAAAGCTGCGTCTAGCTGAGCCAACTTATCTGATTCAGTTTTTAGAGCTTCTTGAGCTGCAGCAACTGTCGCTTGAACAGCAGTCAGAGATTCTTGGGCCTGAGTTAATTTGTCCGCTTTAGTCTTGTCATCTAAGTTTGAGTTTTGCAGGGCTGCTTGTGCTGCTGCCAAAGCCGCTTGATCAGCTGCCAACTTCTCTTGAGCTGCAGCAAGAGCTGCTTGAGCCTGAGCAGTTGCTGACTCACCTGCTTGAGCTTGTGCCTGAGCCAGTTGCTGGTTGGCTTGCTCTAGAGCTGCAGCCTTCCGATTGTAAGTAGTCTGAGCAACTCCCTTAGATGCCAGAGCCAATTGATTAGCCTTGAAGGCAGCGTCATAGGCAGTTTGAGCCTTAGCTACTTCCTGCGGATCTACTTTTGCTGTTGCAGCTTTGCCTGTAATCGGGCTGGCATTGAAGTTCTTTTTGCTGGCATATTTGACCTGATCTTCTGACACCATGGTAAAATGAGCCATAGTGATGTCGCTTTCCATTGAGAAATCAACACCCAGATAGTTTTTCTGGCGACCAGTATTGAGACCAGAGATAGAGGTAGCATGCAGCCATTCATAGCCATTAAACATGAATTCAACAACAGAATCATAGATTCGTCTCTTCATTTCAGCCACACTCATTTGGCCAGCTTTTTCTCTCCAAATATAAGCGTTTTCATAATACTGGAGACCTTTGCTCTCTTGCTCAGCACTTGTGGTCATTAAACCATATTCACGCGCTACGCGGTTAATTGCTTTAGCATCGTGATGGTATTTCTCCATCAAATCCCAGTTCCAGTTGTCTTTGCGGTATTCTGTTGCCACCTTATCAGCGAAATCAATTGATGACGGTGTCACAACTACTTCACCTGTTCCCATCTGAGTACGCAGTTGGTTGATGAGTTCTGAAGCAAACTGTGAAAGTTCCTGACGAACATTCTGTGGAATATTGTTGGTATCAATCAAAGCTTTGCTATCTGTAGGATCTGCTACATAACGATTGAGAGCCTTAGCACTGGCATTAAGTGCAGCCAGTCTATTTTGAATCTCATTAGTTTTTTGCTCTGATAAATTTGGTACGATTAGCTCTCTCAAGGCTGCAATGTATTCCGGAGTCATTGACACGCGGTTTTTATTGCTAGAAGCTTCAGCAGTAATTTTTCCAGCTTGAGCCTTTTGCAAAGCCTGTTGAGCTTGGTTCAGATCTGACTGAGTCTTCTCAGCCGCAGCAGTTTTTTCCTGCAAGTTCTTTTGAGAAGCATCACGAGCCGTCTTAGCCTGAGTCTGGTTGGTCTGAGCTTTTGCAACCTCAGCTTGCTTCTGACTGTCAGTCTGACGAGCTGTAGCTACTTTTGCTTGCGCTTTTTCAACAGCAGACTGGTCAGCTGCCACCTTGTCTTGGGCTGCTTGAGCATTTTTTTCTGCTTTAGCTGTAGCGTCCCCACTTAGGTTGGCCTGAGCTTCCTTCACGTCGTTTTGAGCTTTAGCAAGGCGTCCTTCTTGAGTTTTCGCTTGCTCTTGAGCTTCTTTAATCTTGGCTGCTTGAGCATCACGCTCAGCTTCAGCCGTCTTAGTTGCTTGGTCAGCTTTAGCCAGTTCTGACTTGTTGCTGTCCACTTGAGCTTTTTGATTGCTCTCTTCTTGCTTAGCTGTTTCAATAGCTTCCGGACCAGCTTTATCAGCTGCCTCCTGTGCCCGGTTAACTTCAGCTTGTGCTTGCTCGACCTGACTTTGAGCCGCAGCAGTATTTGCTTGAGCTTGAGCCAAATCAGCTTTCCCTTGTGCAACATTGCTGTCGGCTTCTTGTACAAGAGCCTGAGCAGCATCTACCTGTTCTTTCGAAACAGATTCATCCTTTTGTGTGTTTTCTGCCTGTGGTTGGCTTTGACTAACGGGCGCATCAGAATAAGACTGATTATCAACTAATTGATCAGCCTGAACTCCTTCTGCGAGCACCAAAGACAATGCCGCTGCACTGACAGAAAAAGCACTAAGTGTCTTTTTCATTGTCAATATAATCTCCTCCACTTTTTCATCATTGTTAAAAACATTGACAAACACATTCTATCATGTTTGTCTTCTGGAAGGAAGACGCTAACACATTTTTTTAAGCATTTTTGGACAGATACATAAAAAATGTTGGACAAATTCCTAAAAAATGTCGGTAAAGCCGCCTATAATTTTTACTAATCGATCTCAAATTCGTTTTCCAGAGCATCTTGATTTTTATTTTTTCAATTCAAAGACAGGCATAAGACTAAAAAATATGTAAGATTGATAAGAAAAAGGCCGGAATATTTTCCAGCCTTTTTGTAACATCCGCTTATTAACGGCGATATTGGCGCAAGAAGCGCGTCATTTTTTCTTGGATTTGAGCTAGCTCATCTACTCGAGGCAGATAAACGATTCGGAAATGATCTGGGTCCTTCCAGTTAAAGCCTCGTCCATGGACGAGAAGGACTTTTTCCTGCTTGAGGAAATTGAGCACAAACTGCTCATCATCGTCAATGCGATACATATTCCGGTCAATTTTCGGGAAAATATAGAGACCAGCTTTAGGTTTTACAGCTGATAGCCCCGAGATGTCCTGAATAGCCTGATAGATGAAATTACGCTGCTCATAGATACGGCCACCTGGCAAAAGCAGTTCATCCACAGATTGATGACCGCCAAGTGAGGTTTGGACGACTTGCTGAGCCAAGACATTGGAGCACAGGCGCATGTTGGAGAGCATGTTTAACCCTTCGATATAACCCTTAACATGGTGCTTAGGTCCAGATAGTACCATCCAGCCAACACGGAAGCCTGCGATTCGGTGCGACTTAGAAAGACCATTCATACTGACACAGAAGATATCAGGAGCCAGACTAGCCACAGACGTATGGACATTGCCGTCCATCACCATGCGGTCGTAAATTTCATCTGCAAAAATAATGAGATTGTTCTGGCGAGCAATTTCCACAATCTCCAGCAGCAGTTCCTTAGGATAAAGTGCTCCCGTTGGATTGTTAGGGTTAATGATAATGATAGCCTTGGTATTAGATGTGATTTTTGACTTGATATCGTCAATATCTGGATACCATTCTGCCTGCTCATCACAAACATAGTGAACAGCATTCCCACCAGCCAGACTGACTGCAGCCGTCCAGAGTGGATAGTCTGGCATTGGTACCAGCACCTCGTCCCCGTCATCCAGCAAGCCCTGCATGGACATGACAATCAGCTCACTGACACCATTTCCCAGATAAATGTCATCAATATCTACATTAGGAAAATTCTTAAGCTGGCAATACTGCATGATAGCCTTACGGGCTGAAAAAATTCCCTTGGAGTCAGAGTAGCCCTCACTGTCACGCGCATTCATAATCAAATCATGAATGACCTCATCCGGAGCGGTAAAACCAAATTCAGCCGGATTTCCTGTATTGAGGCGGAGAATCTTTTCACCGTTGGCCCGCATGCGCATGGCTTCATCCAAAACTGGACCGCGAATATCATAGGCAACATGTTCTAGCTTGCTGGACTTGTCAAATTCTTTCATTCTTATTTTTCCTCTATTCATCAGAATGTTATCATTATACCACCAGAAAAAGCGATTGACAACAAAAAAATAAGCTCACTTTTCATGCGATTATGAAGCGATTTATAAGATAAAGAGCACTATTCCTTTTCTAACCCCTCAAAGTAAAGGAATCTTTTTCTGCTTGCAATTTTCTGACAGCATTTCCATTTTATCTTTACTTTTTTTCTGAAAAGGGTTACAATAGAAACAAGAAAATAGTTGCAAATCACTCGGACGTTATGGACTGATTGATTTTTGGTCAGCCCAATCATTCTGTGAATGATGCGACGTCCTTTGCCGACCATTTTAGAGGAGGTAGCTCTATGACTCAGAAATATGAAAACATTATGGTTGCTGTGGATGGTTCTCATGAATCCGAACTAGCTTTTGAAAAAGGTGTTAACGTAGCTCTCAGAAACGGCTCTCGTCTGACCATCGCCCACGTCATTGATACCCGAGCTTTGCAAAGTGTCTCAACCTTTGATGCAGATGTCTACGAGGACTTGCAGGAAGATGCCAAAAAGCTGACAGCTGAGTTGAAAGAAAAGGCTCAAAAATCCGGTATCAAGTATGTTGACATTGTCATTGAGATGGGCAATCCCAAGACTCTCTTGGCTACAGATATCCCAGAAGAGCATAAGGTAGATCTAATCATGGTCGGTGCTACCGGCCTCAATGCCTTTGAACGGCTGCTAGTCGGCTCTTCCTCCGAATATATCTTGCGCCACGCCAAGGTTGACTTGCTGGTGGTCAGAGACCCAGAAAAAACTTTATAAAAACTAGAGCAGATGACTGCTCTAGTTTTCTTCTTTCTGCTCTAAGGTACGCTGGTAGGCCTGAATCTGTCGTTCCAGTTCTTCTTTGATAGCTCCTTCGGGCGCGTATTTTTCTTCCCAGTCTTCTGGTTTGAGAATTTTATGGGTAACGGGGTCAAAGTGAGCCTTCCCGTCTGGGAAAATTTTGCCCATATTAGCCCGATGGACAATATCGAACAGCTGCTCTGGATCTACTCCCATCAGGACAAAGCTGCCATAAGTGAAGTATAGAGTATCAATCAAGGCATCTACCTGACCGACTAGAGAAACCTCAGCCTGACTCTTAGAGCGAACCTTGTCAGCAGCCTTGTCAAGCGCTTGATGGAGATAGGCTACAGAACTGTTAAAGTCTTCCTCTGAGTTACTAGCTGCTCGCAGAAACTCAACCAACTCTTCTAGCTTAAAGCCTGCACGATAGCGAGCGTCCTGAGGCGACCAGGCAATCGGCTCTTCCTGAGTACTTTCATCCATGACACTATGGAACTCTTTAACCTTATTAAAGTGATGGTCGCTGCTGGTAAAGACCTTTTCCCTCGCTAGGATGCCAAAATGCTCCAGAGCCTTGTGAATCCCATCTTGACTATTGCTGCTAGTCGTATGCTTGGCCACTTCCTTGACTGAGCTGGTTCCATTTCCCATAGCAATGGACAGACCAACTCCCGATAGCATTTCCAAGTCATTGTCAGAGTCACCGAAGGCCATGACCTGATGAATGTCAAAACCATATTCCTTGCCGACTCGGCGAATCCCCTCTAGCTTAGATGTATCTTTATTGATAATATCAACCGCATAGGGGCTGCTGCGGGTAAATTTCAAATCAGGAAAGTCTGCTTCAATCTTACGGCTTTCTTCTGGGCTGGCTAAAATCAAAGCTTGATAAATCGGCTCCTGAATCAGCTGCAGGAGATCCTTTTCATGCTGGGGCAAGGCCTTGCTGATGACCTTATTAAATCCATGACTGACTGTTCGAGCCATTCGCTTAGGGATGAAGCGGCTAGTCCACTGGGAGAAAGGGCTCATACCGAAGGACATAATCTTGGAGCCCAGCATAGCCTCAGCCGTTCCCAAGGAAATCTCTTTCCGATGCTTCTTAGCATAGGCGATTAAATCCCGTAAACTCTGCTTGTCAATGGGACTGGCAGAAATCACTCTGTCTCTTGAAAAAATGTACTGGCCATTATAGGTCACAGCAAAGTCTAAGTCCAATTGCTCCATAAAAGGTTTGACAAAGAAAGGACCACGGCCTGTTGCCAAACCGACTAATATTCCTTGCTCCTTTAAACTCTGAATAGCCTTTTCTGTAGATTTCAAAACCGTTCGACTGTCATTGACCAGTGTCCCATCGATATCGAAAAAGACGGCCTTTACTTCCATTGATTTTCTCATTCTTTCCTTTTATGATACAATAAATTATAACACAAAAATGACATACAATCACATGAATTGCAGAAAAGAAAAGCTGGAGTAATATCTATGCAATAGGATTGAAAACTCTATGAAAACAGAATGTAAGTTTTCGAATCTGCATCATGACTACAAGGAGAAAAAGGATTTATGACAAAGAAAATCTTGGTCCTGCACACAGGAGGAACCATTTCCATGCAGGCTGACGGCTCTGGGGCTGTCGTCACCAATGCTGATAACCCTATGAACCATGTGACAATTCCGCTTAAGGGGATTGAGACGGAAGTCATTGACTTTTTTAATATTCCCAGTCCTCATATCACGCCTCAGCACATGCTCAAGCTCTACCAGAAAATCAAAGCCAGTGCTGACCAATTTGACGGAGTAGTCATTACTCATGGGACAGATACTTTAGAAGAGACAGCTTACTTTCTAGATACTATGCAGCTGCCGAAAATTCCGGTCATTCTGACTGGAGCTATGCGCAGTTCCAATGAGCTGGGGAGCGACGGAGTCTATAACTACCTGACAGCCCTGCGGGTAGCTAGTGATAAAAAAGCTAGTGATAAAGGCGTGCTTGTCGTGATGAATGACGAGGCACATGCTGCCAAGTATGTAACCAAGACCCACACGACCAATGTCAGCACCTTCCAGACGCCGACTCACGGACCGCTTGGCTTGATTATGAAGCAGGAAATTCTCTATTTTAAGACAGCAGAGCCTCGGGTCCGCTTTGACTTGAACAGCATTTCTGGTCTGGTGCCCATCATTCCAGCTTATGCGGGTATGAAGACAGAGTTGCTAGACATGCTGGATTTAGACAAGATAGACGGCCTCATCATTGAGGCATTCGGTGCTGGCAACCTCCCCAAGGAAGTAGCTGACAAACTGGCTGATATGATAGCAGTCGGACTGCCAATCGCTCTTGTCTCTCGCTGCTTTAACGGGATTGCTGAGCCAGTCTATGCTTATGAAGGAGGCGGTGTTCAACTGCACCAGGCTGGTATTTTCTTCGTCAAGGAGCTCAATGCTCAAAAAGCCAGAATCAAACTGCTCATCGCCCTGAATGCTGGACTCAAAGACCAAGAACTACGAGATTATATGGAAGGCTGAGAGAAAAAGTCCTTATTTACTTTCTTTAAATCAAAAAGTGCTAAGGTTGCTTAGCACTTTTTTGACTCTTTCATATTCTAACATTGGGAAAACTTCATTGAATCGCTGGACTTAGAAGATAACCTCAAACAGAGACTCTAAAATTTCAAAAATATAATCACTTACCATAGGTCACCTCTATTTTCTGAGCTTTCTTAAATGTCTTTGGATAGTGGACTTTGATTGCAACTTTCATAGCTTTTACCTCGCTTATCATTCATTCTTTAAGAGCAAAAACGAAACTCTTGGAGTGTCTAGCTTCAAGTTTGGTGTCTAATCTTTTTGTTCTTACTTGGATATAAGGATACAGCCCTAAACTTAAGAATCTCTTATAGATTTCTTAGGGAAAGCTTATAGTCAACGAAATCCGGCAGCAATCCTTATCTACTATTTGAAACGAACAAGTCTTTTCAATCAAATACAAAAAAACTTCACCGATTGGGTGAAGCTTGTGATTTGTTAGGAGATTTATGATGAAAAAATTCTAAATTATTCTTATTCTTTGAGTGGCTCATACCTCGCAGGTCTTCTAGTCTTCAAGCTTTGGTTACCAGATTTTAAGGGATGTTTACTTTGTCATTGGTCCTACCTCTTTCTTTGATTTGACAATAGTATAATCCCTCAAACTTAAAGCCTACTTATAAATAACTTGCAGGAAACTTAATCCAAAGAACTCTTAATCTAGGTAATCTCGCTTGTCCAAATGAAGAGCAATCAAGTGCCAACTAGGATCTGTCCGCCAGTTCGGATCAGCTGTAATCTGACTGGCAACCTTTCTGGCTTCTTCTAAAATCGGATAATCTTCCACGATGTCTGCCACTTGAAACTCAGGAATACCAGACTGCCGAGTGCCAAAGATTTCTCCAGATCCTCGCATTTTCAGATCCTCCTCAGCCAGCAGGAAACCATCGGTCGTCTCAGTCATGATTTTCATGCGTCGCTTGCCCGACTCCGTCTTAGGATTGGCAACCAAGACGGCATAAGATTGCTTGCTCCCTCGGCCGACGCGGCCTCTTAGCTGATGAAGCTGGCTGAGTCCAAAGCGGTCCGCATCCATGATGACCATCACCGTAGCATTTGGGACATTGACTCCGACCTCAATGACTGTGGTAGAGACCAGAATATCAGTCCGTCCTTCCTTGAAGTCCTGCATAATCGCCTCTTTTTCCTCGCTCTTCATCTTGCCATGAAGCAGAGCCACTTGGGCCTGCTGACCAAAATAGGCTGTCAGTTCTTCTTCTAGGGCAATGGCATTCTTAAGATCCAGCGCCTCAGATTCCTCAATCAAGGGAGAGATAAAGTAGACCTGAGCGCCCTTGTGGAGCTCTTTTTTCAGCCAGTCCAGGACGACTTCCAGCTGCTCATGCTTGACCCAGCGAGTGATGATAGGCTTGCGTCCTGCCGGCATCTGGTCAATAATGGAGACATCCATATCACCAAAAGCTGTAATAGCAAGGGTTCTGGGAATTGGTGTCGCCGTCATCATGAGGACATCAGGATTGTCTCCCTTTTCCCGTAAAATCCGGCGCTGCTCCACCCCAAAGCGATGCTGCTCGTCAATAATGACCAAGCCCAATGCATGGTAACGGACTGCTTCCTGAATCAAGGCATGGGTTCCGACAATCATGTCCACCTGACCGTTTTCAATCGCTGCCAAGGTTTCCCTGCGCTCAGCTGCTTTCATCCCACCAGTTAGCAGGGCCAGCTTCAATTCTGGAAAAAGCTGAGCTAGACTGTCAAAATGCTGCTCAGCCAAAATTTCTGTTGGAACCATCAGAGCTGACTGAAAGCCAGCTGTATAAACAGCATACATAGCTAGACCAGCGACTACTGTCTTTCCGCTTCCCACATCGCCCTGCAGCAGGCGATTCATGTGGCCAGGCGACCGCAAATCCTGCAAAATCTCTGCCAGACTGCGCTCCTGAGCCGAAGTCAGCTCAAAAGGTAAGCTCTTCTTTTTCTCGGCTACAGCATCCGACTGCCAATCAATCTTCAATCCATTGCTGACAGCCTTGCTTTCTCTCTTTAAGACCTGCAGCTGCATTTGGAAATAAAAGAGTTCTTCAAATTTAACCCGCCGAAGAGCCTGCTTGTAATCTGCTAAATCTTTAGGAAAATGCATGGCCCGCACAGCCTCCACTCTGCTCACTAGCTGGTAGCGTTCCAGTAGGAGCTGGGGCAGATTTTCCTCTAAGAGCAAGTCTAATCCTTGGTCAAAGGCAGTCTTAATCAGCTTGACCAAACTAGCCTGACTAATTCCCTGAGCCAGCCGATAGACAGGCTGCAAGTCGTCCTCTACCTGAGCCAGAAGTTTCATGCCAGTCAGACTAGCCTTGGCTTTATCCCACTTGCCAAAGACGGCTATATTAGCTCCCACTTCAATCTTGTCTGCCAGATAAGGCTGGTTAAAGAAATTAACTGCCAGAGCGACTTCCCCTTGCTTGATGGTAAAGCGCAGGCGGTTGCGTTTGTAGCCATAATACTGGACATTAGCCGGGGTTACGACCTGACCAGAAACAACCGCCTTTTCTCCATCCTCCAAGTCTAGGACATTCTTACTCTTAAAATCCTCATAACGAAAAGGAAAATAAAGCAGCAAATCCTGCAAGGTCTCTAGACCCAGCTTGGCAAATTTTTCTGCTGATTTCGGTCCCACACCAGGCAGAACCGTCAAAGGTTGGTGTAAATTCATAATTCCTCTTTCAGTTCTGATACTGCTGCGGTGCTAATATCGCAGACAGGGGGCCAAGCTAGAACATTATCAAATACTTCAAGCGGTTCCCTGCATTAATCTTCTTAGTCTTTATAGACCCTCGGTACACGGTCGCTAATCAGGCAAACCACCTCATAGTTAATGGTGCCACGTTTTTCTGCCACATCTGTCGCCGTAATGGTCTCCGCACCGCTATTTCCAATCAACACAACCGACGTGCCAAGGGGATAAGCCTGAGGCAGACGCACTGTAATCTGGTCCATGGAAACGCGGCCAACAATAGGGCAACGCTGACCATCAATCAAGACATCAAAGCCCTGCATATCCCGTGTCCAGCCATCCGCATAACCCAAAGGAATGGTGCCAATCCACTCCTGAGACTGGCTAGTGTAGGTGGCTCCATAGCCAACATCTGCTCCAGCCTCTACTTCCTTGACATGTACCAATTCTGAGACCAGCGACAGAGCTGGCTTGAATTCGTAAGGAAGTTCCAAGACTCTTCCGCTAGGGTTGAGACCATAGATGATATCCCCCAGCCGAACCGCATTTAAAACAGTCTCGCTATGCCAGAGAGAGGTGGCAGAATTACTAGCGTGAACCAGAGGAGGAACACTGTCCAGCTCAGATAAGATCTGATGAAAACGAGTCAGCTGGGCTTCAAACTTATGGTGCTCCGCTTCATCTGCCGTTGCAAAGTGGGTAAAAATTCCCTCCGCGACAGCCCCAGCAGCCTGCAAGCGATGGATTGCCTCCTGAGCTTCCTGACTATCTCGAAAACCAATCCGCCCCATACCAGAGTCAATCTTGATATGAAAGTTCAATCCAGTCAAGTCTTCTTCAGCAGTTAAAGCTAGATCCAACCATTCTAAACTGGCTACGGTCAGAGACACCTTTCCCTTTCTAGCCAGCGGAAGCGCAGCCAGATCTGATACTCCAAGCGCCAGAATTTTTTTGCCAATGCCAGCTGAACGCAGCTCCAAGGCTTCATCGATATTAGACACACAAAAGCCATCTACGAGGGGCTCAATATGCCTAGAAACCTCAATAGCTCCGTGGCCATAAGCATTGGCCTTGACAACGGCCCACTTCTCTGTCGTCTGAGGCAGATGGGCACTCAATTGTCTAATATTAAAATCAATGGCAGCTAAATCAATCACTGCCTTGCTGGGTCTATGCAGACTAGCTTTCATCATTTTCCTCCAAAATAACGCTGGCTGTAACTAGGCCAGCAGCATGGCTGAGCGAAATCCAAACCTTGCCAGTAAAAGGTGACCGGCTGAAATAAGGCGCTCCCAGACGGTCATTTAAAATCTCTAAGTCCTGAAACCTGAGTTTACCGATACCGGTTCCCCAAGCTTTAGAAAAAGCCTCCTTGGCAGCCCAACGACCAGCTAGAAATTCTATTTTCCGTTTGCCAGATAACTCCTCAAAACGAGAAAGCTCCGCCTCTGTCAAGACCTTCTTTGCAAAGCGGGCATTTTTCAGATAGGCTCGCTCAATGGCAGCCAGTTCTTCTATGTCAATTCCGTGTCCTTTTATCATATCATTCTCTGGAAAGGCGACAAAACTCAGCTGGGCAGCCAGCTGAGTTCGTCTTCACCCGACAGTTAGTCCTCTTTACAGGTCAAGACTGTCCCTTTCAATTTTCCTTATTTATCTAAAGTGTTGTAAATTTCTTCAATAAGCTGAACAGTATTGTCCCAGCCTAGGCAAGGGTCAGTGATAGATTTACCAAAGGCTTCTGGCTCATTTTGCCGGCCGTCTTCCAGATAAGACTCAATCATAAAACCACGAACCGCTCTCTTAATCTTTTCGTTCCAATCCCGATTAAGCAAGGTCTGACGCACAATCCTAATCTGTTCCAGGTACTGCTTGCCAGAGTTATCGTGATTAGTATCGATGACGATGAAAGGATTCTCCAAGCCCATCTTTTCATAGTAGGAAATGGCATCCAGCATATTTTCATAGTAGAAATTTGGAATATTTTTACCATATTCATTGGTTGCCCCACGCAGAATAACGTGAGCCAACGGATTTCCAGAGGTTTCTACTTCCTGGCCATGAAAAAGGAAAGTCTGCTTATTTTGTGCCGCATAGACAGCGTTAAACATAACTCCCAGATTGCCAGAAGTTGGATTTTTCATGCCGACCGGGGCGTCAATACCTGACGCCACAAAGCGGTGCTCCTGGTCTTCAACTGAGCGGGCACCCACAGCATGATAGCTTACCAAATCGTCTACCAGCACAAGATTGGACGGATAGAGCATCTCATCAGCCGTCGTCAGACCAGTCTCTGTAATGACACGGTAGTGTAGCTGACGAACTGCCTGCAAACCATTGATAAGACTTGGCGCTTTAGATGTATCCGGCTGGTGAACCAAGCCCTTATAGCCATCCCCATTGGTCCGCGGCTTGGCAGTATAGACCCGCATGACGATAAAAATCTTATCCGCGACCTTCTTCTGCAGCTCTGACAAACGGCGGGCATACTCCAGCACAGCCTCTTCATTGTCCGATGAGCAAGGACCGATAACCAAGAGAATACGCTCGTCTTCCCCACTGAGAATCTCAGCTAGTTCTTGATCTCGCTTATTTTTATGAGCCAAGGCCTGACCAGTCAGTCTGGTTCTGGACTTAATCTGCTCAATGTCAATCTTCTGACCTTTTTCAATAAATGCCATACTATTTTCCTAATGTATCATAAATTTCACGAACCAGCTGTTCTGTATTTGCCCAACCCAGACAAGGATCAGTAATGGACTTGCCAAAGACTTCTGGTTCGTCCTGACGACCGTCTTCCAGATAAGACTCAATCATAAAGCCACGCACTGTAGCCTTAATCTTTTCATTCCAGTCCCGGTTAATCAGAGTCTGGCGAACGATACGGACCTGCTCCAGATACTGCTTACCAGAGTTATCATGATTGGTATCAATGATGATAAAGGGATTTTCTAAGCCCATTTTTTCATACTGGGCAATGGTATCCAGTAGGTTATCATAATAGTAATTGGGAATATTCTTGCCGTATTCATTGAGGGCACCGCGTAAGATGGCATGTGCCAAGGGATTGCCAGACGTTTCGACTTCCTTACCAGCGAATAGGAAACTCTGCTTGTTCTGAGCTGCATAGATGCCGTTAAACATGACATTGAGATTACCAGAAGTCGGATTTTTCAAGCCAGTTGGCAGGTCAGCCCCACTAGCCACAAAGCGGTGCTGCTGGTCTTCGACCGACCGAGCTCCCACAGCCATGTAAGAAATCAAATCATCTACCAGAGGCAGATTTTCTGGATAGAGCATCTCATCAGCTGTGGTCATGCCTGTCTCAGAAATAACCCGATAGTGCAGATTACGGACTGCCTTAATGCCGTTAATCAGACTAGGAGCGGCAGTCGCATTGGGCTGATGAATAAGCCCTTTGTAGCCATCTCCGTTCGTCCGAGGCTTGGCAGTATAAACCCGCATGACCATGAAAATGCGGTCTTTTACTTCTTCTTGGAGAGCAGATAGACGCTTGGCATACTCTAGCACCGCTTCTTCGTTATCTGAAGAGCAGGGACCGATAACCAAGAGAATGCGGTCATCTTGACCACGCAGAATTGCTTCCAACTCTCGGTCACGCTTTTCCTTGCGAGCCAACATGTCGCCTTCTAGCTTAGCAAGTTGGCGAACTTCTGCCACATCAATGGGTTGACTAGTTGCTTTAAAGGTCATCTATTCTCCTTCTTTTATGTTTACTTTTTACGGCCGTGGCAGTTCTTGAACTTCTTGCCAGAACCACATGGACAAGGGTCATTTCTCTTTACATTAGACAGGTTTACATTCTCAGGCATATTTGGCGCCTTGGCAGAGATATTGCGGGTAGCTGTGGTATTGATAGCCCGCTCTGTCCGAGGGCGCTCTTGCTCATGAATCTGTGCTTTCATCATCAGACGAGTCACGTCAAACTCAATAGAGCCAATCATGTCGTTGAACATACGGAAGCTTTCTGCTTGATATTCGACAACTGGATTATTTTGTGCATAACCGCGCAGTCCAACAGCATTGCGCAGCTGGTCAAGGGCGTCGATATGGTCAGTCCACTTGCTGTCCACCACGCGCAGAATCAAGACCTTCTGGAATTCACGTACTGCTTCTTCGTCTCTTAGCTTAGCAATCTGACTGTCATAGACTTCCAATGCGCGTTCAAACAGATAATCTTTGATTTCTTGGTCAGACTTGCCTTCCAAATCGCTGTCAGAAATAGAATCTTCTGAAACCAAGTTATACTTAGCAAAGTTTAAAATTGCTTCAATCTTATCATCCTGATCAGAGTGGCTGCTACCATCAACGATGCGATTGATAGTCCGTTTAATCATAGCATGGATTTCAGGACTGAGGTCGCGATCAGCAGTAATGACATCGTGGCGCTCAGCATAGATAATTTCCCGCTGCTCACGCATCACGTCATCATATTGCAAGACTTGTTTCCGCGTATCGTAGTTATTTCCTTCGACACGCTTCTGAGCTGCCTCTACCTGACGGGTCAGCATGCCAGACTTGATAACAGAATCTTCGTCACTAAGGTTCATTCGATCCAAGAGGGCTTTAATGCGCTCTGAACCAAAGCGGCGCATAAGCTCATCTTCCAATGACAGGTAAAATTGTGACTCACCTGGATCACCCTGACGGCCTGAACGTCCGCGCAGCTGATTGTCAATCCGGCGGCTTTCATGGCGCTCTGTACCGATAACGCAGAGTCCCCCCAGTTCGCGAACACCTTCACCCAACTTGATGTCGGTTCCCCGTCCGGCCATATTGGTCGCAATAGTAACCGCACCACGTTGGCCGGCGTTCATGATAATTTGTGCTTCTTTATAGTGGTTTTTTGCATTAAGAACTTCGTGAGGAACCCCAGCTTCTACCAATTTCTTAGAAATATAATCACTGGTTTCAACCGCAACGGTACCGACCAGAACAGGCTGCCCTTTTTCATGACGCTCTTTAACATCCTGAACAACTGCCTTAAACTTAGAATCAATACTTGGGTAGAGCAGGTCAGAATGGTCAATACGTGCTACCGGACGGTTGGTTGGAATTGGAATAACACGAATGTTGTATGTTTCGCGGAACTCTTCTTCCTCTGTCTTGGCTGTACCTGTCATACCGGACAGCTTCTTATACATACGGAAGAGGTTCTGATAAGTAATGGAAGCAGAGGTCTTTGTTTCTTCCTGAATCGGAACACCTTCTTTAGCTTCAATCGCTTGGTGGAGACCATCAGAGTAACGACGTCCCTCCATTGTCCGACCGGTAAATTGATCGACAATCAGAATTTCCTGATCTTCACTGACCACATAGTCAATGTCAAGGAGCATGATGTAGTTAGCTCGCAGGGCATTGTCGATAAAGTGAGTCAGGGCAACATTTTCAATATCATAGAGATTGTCCAGCTTGAAGTAGCTTTCTGCCTTGTCAATACCTGAGTCAGACAGACCAATCGTCTTAGACTGAACATCGATGATGTAGTCGTCCTTATCCAGCGATTTAACATAGTGGTCAGCCATATGATAAAGCTGGTTGGTATCTGAAGAAACCGGTCCGGATACGATCAATGGTGTCCGAGCTTCGTCAATCAGGATTGAGTCCACCTCATCGACCAAGGCATAGTTGAGTGGACGCTGTACCATGTTTTCAGCGCGGACTACCATGTTATCACGCAGGTAGTCAAAGCCGATCTCAGCATTGGTTGAATAGGTAATATCACAAGCGTATGCTTCTTTCTTCTCAGATGGAGACTTAGCTGCCAGATTGATACCGACAGAAAGGCCCAGCCAAGAATAGAGTTCACCCATTTCAGTCGCGTCACGCTCAGTCAGGTATTCATTGACTGTGACAACGTGCACACCTTTGCCTGCAAGGGCATTTAGGTAAACTGGCATCGTCGCAGTCAAGGTTTTTCCTTCACCGGTACGCATCTCCGGAACGTCACCATGATGGAGAACGACCCCCCCCATAACCTGTACCTTATAAGGGAAAAGTCCCAATACCCGCTTAGCTCCCTCACGGACAACCGCAAAAGCTTCAAATAAGAGCTGATCTAAAGTTTCACCATCGGCATAGCGTTTCTTGAATTCTTCTGTTTTTGCCTGGAGTTCTTCATCAGACAAGGCCGCCATTTCGTCTTCATAAGCCAAGACTTTGTCAGCCATTTTTTCTAATTTTCTTAATTCACCTTTATCATTTTCAATGATAGTCTTTAAAATATTCGCCATTTTTTTCCTTACTATATAATAATCTTTCTGATTTTTAGAATGTTCTTTTCATTATAGCATGTTTTCCTATATCTTTCAAGAATGAAAAAAGCAAAAAAGCTCCATTAGACTGTGCTTACAGAACTGGGAGATGGCAGGAGATTAGAGGCTAAAAAAGAAAAGGCAGAGGTATTGCTCTGTCTTTTCGGGTCTAAACAATACAAGCGTAAACTAGTCTACTTTTTTCTTCTTAATAAAGAAAGCTGTTCCTGATAAGATCTATCACTCCTTGAACATTCTACCGCTATTTTGGCTACTTAAATTCCAGCAAGCGCATGGTGTCTTGGGCAATCATCAATTCTTCATTGGTTGGAAGAATGAGAATTTTAGCCTGCGACTGAGAATTTTGAATAAAGAGCTGTCCTTGCTCGTTAGCTGCCTGATTCAAAGAAAGTCCTAAGCAATTGAGCTTTTGAACGACCAAGCTACGGATCAAGGCTGAATTCTCGCCGATTCCAGCAGTGAAAACCAAGGCATCCAGACCATCTAAATCTGTGATGTAGCTTGCAATGGTCTGAGCGATGCGGTTGACAAACATATTGACTGCTAGACTAGCTTTTTCATCGTCTCTGTCACAAGCTTCCAGAACATCTCTTAAATCATTGCTGAGCTGGGAGATTGCTAGTAGACCGGATTCTTTATTGAGGACATCGCTTAATTGCTGGGCTGATAATTTTTCCTGTTCTAGCAAAAAAGGAAGAATCATAGGGTCAATATCACCTGAGCGGGAGCCCATCATCAGGCCAGCCAAGGGGGTGAATCCCATCGAAGTATTGACAGACTGACCATTTTTTATAGCGCAGATACTAGCACCATTGCCTAAATGGCAGTTGATAATCTTCAAATGTTCCGTAGCTTCTCCTTGCCCTTCCCAAATCTCTTTTACCTTTTGAGCAATATACTTGTGACTCGTTCCATGGAAACCATACTTCCTCAGACCGTATTTATGATAATATTCCCAGGAAAGAGGATAAAGATAATAAGCTTGTGAAAGGCTTTGATGAAAGGCCGTATCAAACACAGCCACTTGTCCTGTCTCCGGCAAGGCCTTTTGGAAAGCTCGAATCCCTACCAAGTTGACAGGGTTATGGCTAGGAGCTAAGAAGGATAGCTTCTCAATTATGGATAGCACTTGCTCGTCTATCAAAGCAGAATCATCAAAGGATTCTCCGCCATGGGCTACGCGATGACCGACTCCATCTATCTCGTCCAGAGAAGCAATCAGCTTCCGCTCTAAAAGAAAGTTCAGCAAGTAATCCACGGCAAATTGATGCGAAGGAATAGCCAGCAGTTCCTTTTCTTTTTGACCTTCAAATTCAATCTTAAAAATGCCTTCCTTTAAGCCAATCTTTTCAAAAATTCCTTTCACCAAAAGGCTTTCATCAGGCATACTGAGCAGTTGAAATTTTAATGACGAACTGCCCGCATTAATCGCAAAAATTTTTTTAGACATATTTTTCTCCTGAGCAATGAAAACAGTGATTTTTCCAAATAACGTTTTTTGAAAACTGAAACTTTCCATTGCTGCTTGTTAGATAAATAAGCTAGCTTCAACTGGTCGGCTAGCTTATTTACTATTTTATATATTACATAGCATTGACTGCCAAGACAGCCAAGACAGCGCCGATAGTCGGTCCTACAATTGGCACCCAAGCATAAGCCCAGTTTGCATCTCCTTTATTCGGAACTGGCAAGAGGGCATAAGCAAGGCGTGGGCCGAAGTCCCGGGCCGGGTTGAGGGCAAAACCTGTCGTCGAACCCAAAGACAAGCCGACCGCCATAATGAGGAAGCCAACTAAGAGCGGAGTGAGTCCAGGCGTGATTTCGCCGTGCGTTATCATCAAAAGTGCAAAGATGAAGAAGAAAGTCGCAACGATTTCGCTAAGCAGATTAAATGCTGGATTCTGGATGGCTGGTCCAGTAGCAAATACGCCAACTGAGTTGCCTTCTTCTGCCTTGGTTTCTTTGAAATGGGGATAATAGAAGAGCACTACAATAGCCGCTCCGACAAAAGCCCCTAGAATCTGAGCGATGATATAGCCCACCACTTGTTCCCAAGGGAAGATGCCACCCACCGCAAAGGCAATAGTGACAGCTGGGTTAAGGTGACCGCCAGTATTATAAAATCCTGCCGTATAGACACCCAAGGTCACTGCCAAGCCCCAGCCAAATACAACGGTAAACCAGTTGGGAGAGAAACCTTTTGCGAGACTCTTATTAAGACTGATAGACGCTCCGATTCCATTCCCAAAAACCATCAGAACCATGGTGCCTAAAAATTCACCTAGATATTTTTCCATACTCCATACTCCTTCATTTCGAAATACTTTATACTCTCTCCTCTATATTGCTTCTACAGCGCAATATAGAGTCTAAGAAAGTATAAGAGAAATATGCTCGTGAAATAGGAGAAAATCCCTAGCTCCAAAGCATGGATTGCAAGCGGTATTCTCTCCTCTGATATTATTTAATTTGCTAGATTGCTTCTCTACAGTCCTACAGCATACTCAGCAATGGACTGGTCTTCTTCAGAACTTCCTCCGCTGACGCCGATACCGCCAATCATCTCTGACTGGCAATAAATAGGAATGCCACCAGCTAAACTAACAACCTTATTGTCAGTCATCGTTTCCAGCTGGTAGAGCCACTGGCCAGGCTGAGTTAAAGGTGCTAAATCCTTGGACTGCATCCTCATGCCAACAGCTGTGTAAGCTTTCTTATAAGCCATATCGTTACTCACTAACAAGGCATTTTCCATACGATAGGTCATCACGACTTGTGCTGCTGGATCAACCACCGTTATCACGACGGCTAGTCCCAGCTCTTCAGCCTTGCGTCTGGCCCTTGTTACCAATTCCCAGGCATCCTGATAGATATTTGTGAAAAGAACAGGCTCTTTATCCAGTAAGGTTTGGCATCTGGCAAGGACTTTTTGGATGATGATGTCCTGCAATTCTGAGTTTCCTTCCCAGCTTGATAGTTCTGGACTGCTGAGCTCGTCTTTCTCTCTATCTCTAGCCATCCATTTCACCTCTTTTCAGTAGTTGATACGGACATCTTTTTGAATTGATCGGAACAAGTCAAAAAGATGCTTCTAACAGGTCAGATTTTTTAAACGGGACTCCCTTGACCAAACGCGCTGCATTTGAGCCAAATAGGCGCAAAACGTGGTCTGGTATAGCGGAATAATCTTTGATGCGATAGATAAATTTTTCAAGCGGCAAGTTACGATAATGGAGGACTGCATCTCGTCCGTCACAGGCAATCCCTACTAACAGCTGGGATTGATTGGCAGCCACATGCGCTAGTGATACAGGATCGCTAAGTTCATCTGGGCTGATTAGACTAAATGGGATACCTTCCTCTTCGATACCGTAGCCGATTTGTGCCACCTTATCCGCAGGAGCATTGTCCGTAGCTATCAGCCTAATGGTGGGCTTTCTAGTATAAGCTAATTCCATAGTCGGCCCCCCATTTCTCTCTGACATAGGTCAAAATCAGTCCGGTCGCTACTGCATTTCGAGGCCCTACCAAGCCACGCACATTACCTCGACCAGCTACAATGGCATGCTGAGAGAGGGCTTCAGTCACTAGCTGAGGTATTTCAAAGTCCAAAGCTGAGCCACCCACGATGACAACGAAAGGAATGTCTCGAATATTCTGAGTAGGACTGACACGCTTGAGAGCCCGAACTGCATTGGTAACAAAGACTCTTTCCTTGGCAGACTGTCGAACGAGTTTGATTTTTTCGATAGAGTAGTCTCCGTCATCAATAGGAACAAATTCATCATTTTCCTTGACGATGACGACTCTGGCAAACAAATCTCCAGACAGCGGCTTGTCAAAAAATTGAACAGTGCCGTCTTCATGCCGGATATGGAAAAGACTTTCTACCTTAGCCAAAGGATATCGTTTGATGTCCTCTGCCAGATGATGATTTTCCAGTCCCAACTCCGAATTGATCAGCATGGTTACCATATCACCGGCACCGGCTAGATGGACAGCCAAGATTTGACCCCTGCTATCGATAATGGAAGCATCTGTCGAGCCTGCTCCTAAGTCCAAAATAGCCAAGGGGCGATCCGTCCCTGGTGTAGTCAGAGCCCCGAGGATAGCTGATTCAGCTTCTGCTCCACCGATTTCTACGGTAATACCCAGCTCACGTTCGACTTCTTGGGCAATGATGGACATTTGCAGCTTGTCAGAATTTACCATAGAGGCTATACCGACAGCCTGCTCCATAGAAAACTCTCCAGCCACACCACCGCGCACAGAAATCGGAGCAAAAGTATTGACGGCTAGTAAGTCACGGATATAAATGTCGGAAGGCTCTTTCTCGGTCAGGTTAGCCATAGTTTGACGAACCTTCTCCAGCATGCCACCAACATTGGTCCCCGCCTCTCCGACAACATTGCTAATCTCGCCAGCATAGACAATCTTCTCCATAATCTCATCGGCACCCTTGGAAATATCCACCTTTAAGGTATGCTCCTTGCCGATAATTTGGATACTGCCTGCTGGAATCGTCCGAGCCTGAACGTCGCCTGCTGGTGTCTTAATCACGACAGCTGAGCGGTTGCCAATGAGGGCACGGGCAATGGGAACGATGCTTTTCGTCTCTTCTGCACTCAAGCCGAACACTGTCGCAATGCCATAGGGATTGGATAATTGGGAAATTACCTTCCCCTGCTCTACCACTTCAACAGCAGCTTGCATGCCCAAAGGCACCTTGTCAATAAAGAGAATCTCATCCACGATTGGAATCTTCTGGCTAATGCGGTTATTGACCAGAACCCCATCATCCGCTTGCAAGATTGCAGCGGTAATCTGATAGCCCTTGGCTAGATAGGCATTGATCAGCTGGGCAACCAAGTCAAAATCAATAATCTTTGGCACTACCACGATGTATTTCCCATCAAGAGGATGATGAACCAAATCGAGAATATCTACTGTGAGTCCAATCCCCAGACCCAGTCCGCCTGGAGTACGAGGATTATGACCAATCATGGTAGACTCAGTAATGACCGTCTCCGTAATGGTTTCCATGGCAACATCACCGATAACAGGTGTCGCTTCATTGATCCGAATCAAATCAACTTGCCCCAGTTCAAAGGATGTTTGCTCCATCAATTTTCTCAGAGATTGATAAATCCCGTGGACATTTTCCTTGGTCCCCTTGATACCTGTTGTATCCGCAATGGCTGAGGCAAGAAAGTGAATGCTTCCATCATCTTGCACTTCAGCTAAGGCAGACTCGGTCGAAGAATTTCCTATGTCTACTCCAATGATTCGTTTCACATTTTCACCTCCACCAAGATTAGGCTATTTTGAGCAGCATTTATAAAAGAAGTGACAATAATCTTTTTTCAACCCAAAATAGCCTTGGTAAAACCGGATTAGTTGTCACCTTTCAACTTCTTGCGGCGCTCATAATTTTCAGCGGCTTCTCTGACAAAGCCTGCACAGATAACAGCTCCATATTGGTTTTCCAATTCATTGGCAATATCCAATAATTCCTGTTTGGAAGACCGGTAAGGGCGCAGGGCATTGTAGATTTCCAGCACACGCGCATCCGGAACCTTGGTCAGTTCCGCAGCCCGAGAAAAGTTATACTGGATTGCTTCGCGGCCGGCATTCTTAGCAATTTCGCCTTGCTTAATCAAAATCTCTGGCTTAATCCGCAAATCCTCTGCAGTTACATAGCCAGACAAGATATTTTCCAGTGTAATATCTTCGAATTTCTTATCCTGACCAACCTTTATCCAGTCTGGGTGTTTTTTAGAAATAGGATAATCAGCCGCTGTCGCTTCATCAGAACTGACAGGACGACTGGTTGATCCTTGACTAGCTGAGCCGCTGTCGCTTAGCTCGGCTAATATTTGTTTTACTAATGTTTCTACTGATTCACTCATTCTGATTTCTCCTTGTAGACATCATATGCATCAAATCACCTGACATTCATCAGCTGGTTTTCCTCTTTTAACCAGTTTCGTTTCCTTGATATGCAGCAAGGCTGAGTAGGCCTGATACTTAGGACGAGCCATTTGGTCGTTAAGGGTTGGCACCGGATTTGGTGTTTCACCCTTGGCATACTTAGCAGCATTTTTACCAATCAAACGATAGGTTTCAGGAGTTAACAAAGGTGCCTGCGGGAAGAGTTCCAGATTACTGAGCGGTGGCAAATCACGTTGGTGAATAACCGTTGTTCCCTTAGACTGAACACCGATAGAAATGCCAGAACCAGACAAGTGGTCTCCTTCTACTGCTACAAAGGCAACGTCAGAAGAACGATAGACCTTGACAATGCGAGCCTTGAGCCCTTCTTCTTCGATACCAGCCACCAGCTGACGCAGTACTTCCGTATGAGGAATGTCCACCATCGTCTTCACCTGCTGTTCTCCAAAGGCAGGTCCAACTGCAATAACGACTTCATCCGTTGACTGGCTAGGTTTAGCCACACCAACTGTACGGATGACAGCTTTTTCATTGGACACAGGCTTTGTGACAGGCTTTTCGCTTGTTTCAGCAGCTGTTTCGTTGGTATTGACGCTCATCTCTTTCATCACTTCTGCAATAATGGAGCGCAGTAAAGTTTCATTTATCTCTGTCATCTTAGCTCCTCCTATACATCACGCGGGTCAATCGCTTTAGGAATGTCTTTGACTTTTTCCCATTCTTCGCCGACCAGACGATGGCCTGTACCGACACCAACATAGTCATTCGGTGAATTCACCGCTGAAATAACATTCCAATCTCGATCAAAGATAGCAGATGTTTGCAGGAAATCCCCTGCTACACGTTGCTTGAACAAATTGAGCAGCTCATTGGCAACTTCTGGGAAGCCATTATTAGCCAAGGCTTTGATCAAATCAGCCCCTTGAACTCCGCGTTCCAGAATACCCTGAGCAGCCTTGATGTCTTCAACCTTATCCCGCTCTGGCATATCTTTAGAGCCATGAGCATAGGTCGCTGCTTCGACTTCTTCGTCGGTAATTGGCGGCAGGCCCAAGCCTTTGAAAAGTGCTTGCATAACGCGTGCTGCCTTGTTCCGAACCTTCACAACTTCCTCTTCACGTACAGGACGAAGACCACCGTCTACCCGCAGGTCACGTTGCAAGACATTGTAGTCGTCAAAGTCTTCCGCATCCCAGTTAGAGCCGGCAAACATATTGTCATAGTTTGGCGTAGCAGAGTAGCCAGAGTTGATAAAGTCTGTACCTGGCGCAAACTGCATCAAAGTCCGAACGGAGCGACGTAAGTCTGAGTGAGTAAAGGTTTGGTCGTTTGATGAAGCACATTCCAAATCCAGCATGCTGGCAATCAAGTTTTCAGCAACGACCGCCCGAATACCACTCGGAACAGCTGCTGGAATACCGATACAGCTTACTGATCCATTCTGAGTTCCTTGAACCCCAGCTGCTTTTGTTACATAGAGACAGCGAGCTTCCAGATAGAGCATGGACTTGCCTTCGGCTTGTCCCATCTGCACTTCAGACCCTGTACCGGAAGTGAAGCGCATCTTAAGTCCACGAGAGGCATAGGCTGAAGCCAGAAAGGCCTTGGACCAAGGTGTATCATCTCCATCAGTGAAGACATCTTCTGTACCATAAACAGAGATGGTCTCAGCATAGGCCGTAAAGCCACGCATACCAAATTCTAGTTCTGTCGCTTCTTCCAAGGAGCACTGAGTCAGTACCCCAGGACGGCCCACTTGGGAGCCAATCATCAGAGACAGGGCATTAAAAGGAGCGTAACGCACTACGGCAACCGTTGTTTCCTGCTCTGCAAAACCACGCAGGGCTCCTTCAGCTGCATCTGCAGCAATCTGAACTGGATTATCATTGACGTTAGTGACGTGGGCTTGCGTAGCTGTTTGCTTACGGGTCCGCATCTTTTGCAGACACATCATGATTTCCACGACATTCATCTGATTGACTACTTCAATGATTTTAGCCGGAGTCATGGCCTTGGTCAGCTTGATGATTTCTGTCCGAGGCACATTCGGTGTCAATATTTTATTGGCAATCTCTCTTGAGTCCATCTGAATAACTTCTTCAGCTCGACTCAGGTCAATCCCGTAGTTGGCAATGAACTGGTCAATCAGGTCAAATTCTTCTTTTGGTTTGCCGTCTAACTCAACCACTTTCCCATTTTGAATTTTGATACTGGGTTTAGGGTCATTGGGGCTTTCCATAGCTATCAAACCTTCTTCAACCCATTCTTTTACAAATCCATCTTGGTTGATAGGGCGTTCGCTTAATACTTCAAAACGTTTGGATCTCATACCGTTTCCTCCCTCTCACTCTTAAATGTAAGATGGCTGTGAGTTGGTTGGCTCGTCACCCATACTGCCTAAAAGTGCTAGTCCAACTTCACGCGCTGAGATAACTGATTGTCTAACTGCTCCAGAATCCCCACTGATAAAGAGGATGGCTTCGTTTGAGTGGCTGGTGCCACCATTTCCTGGAGAAGCATAGCCGACAACAGTAACGTTGGCAGCCTTGACAGCTGTATCTGCCATGACAACACCAATGGCTGCAGGTGCTCCGACAATCAAGCCAAAAGCACGGCCGTATTCAGCACCAAAGGCAGTCTGACAAGCATAGCTAGCACGCGCAGTATACTGGAGTTCAATATGCCCTGCATCATTAGCATAAACATCACCAAAGGTTCGATCCACTTCCTTCAAGGTTACTTCCACAGCTCGTCTGACATCTGATACATCTTCACCACCGAAGATAATCAAACTTCCGTGTCCAGCACCGCCCTTAGTATCACGAGGTAATTCGATTTTAACAATTTCTGTATTGGTTGCTTTGACCGCTTCATCAGCAGCCATGATATGAGGACCTGCACCGGTACGAGCACCGACTACACCAATTGAGCGATAGCTCTTTTCTAGCTTCATAGCATCCAGCACCTGCTGGTCCACATTGGCAATGACAAGTCCAATTGTATCGCCTATCGGATTAACACCGACAAATTCTGTAATATTGCATTTGTTTTCCATAAGACAGCTCCTTTCGCTGACATATATTTTGAAGCGCTTACAATTTTAGGGAATAAGGAAATCAGATAAGGGGAGCACCATAACTATACGCCTCTTTCTGATTCCATTTTTTTACTTTTTTCGGGTCAAAAGAATAGATTATTCTAAGGTTTTCTGTTAGAATGAGTATGGTTGTTTTTTATAAAGGAAAAAATTCTGCATTCTCAAAAAGAGCCTAACCAACTTTTTTAGGAATGCCAAGCTAAGCCTACAAGAAATATACTTGACAGGCCTTTCCCTTCAAAAATAACAATCGCAGAGACAGATAACAGATGATAAACTTTTCGCAGGGTTGCTCATCTTCTATCTGTTTTTTTATTTTCCATCATTACAGAATGGCAGGACAGCAGGCCGCTGTCCTGCCATTCTAGTAAATCCGATAGTTCCAGCATCCAACAAACTAGCCTTGCCAGTCAGCCGGATAGGTGACATAGATAAAGCGGGCCTTATCTCTGACAGAGAACTGAATGTCGCTGCCTTTAGGGATAAAGAGTACTTCGCCAGGGCCAGCTGTCATGACTTCGTCACCAACGATAATATCAAGACGCCCTTCAATAACATAGTCCACTTCATCATAGTCCAGATGCCAAGGGAAAGTTGTCTTTTCCATGGTCATCAGACCCAAGCCCAATCTTGGGCTTTCGTCTAAGGTCAGCAAGTCTCGTGTATAAACTTGATGGCTCGAATCACCTGTATCCAAGCGATCTTCTGGACGAACATCCAGACCAGGCAGGGCGATAGAAGCTACGCCTGCCTTGCTGACTTTTTTCCCACCATCTTTAGTGGCTAATTCTTCCAATAAAATCTTACGAACCAATGTTTCTAGGTCAGAACGATTAATATCTGCCATACTTCATACCTCCAAGTCTAAGCTTCCTTCTTCGTTAAGAAGAAAGCCAGTAATACCGCTGTGATACCGCCGACAAATTTACCAATCATCATCGGCACAATCATTTCCGGTTTTTGACCAGCTGTGAAGCCTAGGTGATCTCCGATAACAAAGGAAGCAGATACGGCAAAGGCTACGTTAATAATCTTACCGCGTTTGTCCATATCCTTCATCATCTGGAACATGGCAATGTTATTAGCCAGAGAAGCTACCAAACCAGCTGCACCAACTTCGTTCATTCCTAGGGATTTTCCGATAGCAGAAAGCGGTTTGTTGGCTACCTTGGTAAAGACAGCTACCAGACCAAAGGCTCCAGCCAAGGTTACGGCAATCGTTCCGACAACTTCAAAGGCTTCCTTCAGTGTCTCAGCACCTTTTGGATAGAGGCTGATGAGCCATTCATTTCCAGTCAGAAGCTGCGCTGCACCAAAAGCCAAACCGAGCGTTGCCAAGATAACAATAATCTGACCAAACACTTCAAAACCTTTAATCATGGCATTAGGTGCCAAAAGCAATCCTATGAAAATCAGAGCAGATACAATGATAATCGGGATAAGATTGACAATCAAGGTTCCAAAAGGCAGACCAGGCACAAAAATTCCTCCAAGAAGACAGCCAATCGGAACAGTTACCAAACCGTATAGGATTCCGCGAGCCAAAAGCGGACGGTCATCTTTTTCGATAATACCCAAGGCAACTGGAATTGTAAAGACGATGGTTGGCCCCATCATAGAGCCCAGTACAAAGGCAGCAAAATTTCCTACCGCTGGATCCTGAGCCAAACTAAGAGCCAGAGGAGCTCCTCCCATATCATTGGCAATGAAGGTTGTCGCAAAGATAGACGGGTCAGCGCCCACCAAGCCATACAAAGGCACGACAATTGGTTTCAAGACATCCGCCAAGAGGGGAGCGATTACCATAATCCCAGCCATAGAAAGAGCCAAAGCTCCCATAGCCATGATACCTTCTTCAAATTTTTCACTTAGTCCTAGTTTGCCACCGATACATTTATCCACTGCACCGATTAGCATGAATAGAACCATGATATAAATGATAATTTCATTGATACTCATAACATTACCTTAGTTTCTAATATTCTTCATCACTGTGATAGTCAACCTTGTCAATGATAGCCACAACGACCATATCCACAGGGATATTCGTCTTATTTAGGCTCATCCGGGCAGAACTGCCAGTGGTTACCATTACTTGGTCTCCTTCGCCTGCACCGATGCAGTCGGCCACAATAAGCAGAGCTGGGTCACTTTGATGTTCATTTAGCTGCCGTTCGACCACTAAAAATTTCAAACCATTTAAATTTTCGTCTTTTCTAGTCGCCCAAAGGCTTCCTTTTACTTTACCAACAAACATCTCTACCCACTCCTTTATTCTATGATTTCTATTTTTTGACGTTTTAGATAATCTCTCGCCAAGGCTGTCACAATCATTCCTTTTTCTATTTTAAAGCTTCCATTTTCAGGTAAGCCCATTTCTCTCAGCCTCTTCTCTGTAAGCAAAACCGGCTTGCTCGGATCCTTAGCCTTCTGACTGACTTCTTCTGTCACCGCCCGCTTTTCAGTCGGACGAGGCTCTTCAGCATGATTGCTTTCTAGGAGTGCTAAGAGTTGGCCTTCTTTATAAAATTGCAGACCGTAGCGGATCAGCTTTTCGCGCTGTCCCTGCAGTTCCTGATACAAGTGCACTTTAGAAGATTGCTTGTACTGCTGAACAGCAAAGGCGCTGTCTGACACGAGGACTTTTTTGCCTTTCAAAAGACTCTTTAAAATGACTGCTTCCTCTACCGCTAAAGGGCAAAGGGATGAGAGTCTCAGAAAAGCATCAAAGCCAAGTGTCTCGACAACAATAATCTCTGCTGCGCAAGAATCTCTTACGACTTGAAAGCCTTCCCCTTCTAATAAGTCAGGAATCTTATCGCCTCCAATGACGTATACTGAGGGTTTCTGAGGCTTTTTCTTCAACTTTTCCATCAGGCGGTCTGTAATCAAATCTACTAAATGATCTAGATTTTCCATTCTTTACCTACCTTTTATTTGCTCATACGACTTATTTTTTAATAATCCGTCCGCGTGTTCCTTTTTTGAAACCACATGCATTGGCTTCATCGTAGTCGATATGCATATAGGTCGCAAACTTGGGACTAACACGGATGACCACATCATCAAATATCAGCGGACGAGCACCTTCTACTCTGACTTGTACAATCTCGTGATTTTTTACATTCAGACGTTCGGCATCTTCCGGTGTCATATGAACATGACGCTTAGCTACAATCAGGCCCTTATCCAGACAAACTGCCTTGTCCCCATGAGCCAAGATGACACCCGGTGTTCCTTCGATATCGCCACTTTCGCGAATGGGAGCCTTGGTGCCCAGCTGCAAACAATCGGTCAGGGAAACTTCTACCTGAGAATGTTTGCGAACAGGTCCCAGAATAACCACATTGTGAAAAGCGCCTTTTGGACCGACAACTGTCAGCCTTTCCTGACTAGCGAACTGGCCTGGCTGTGATAGGTCTTTTGCTTTTGTTAATTGATAGTTGGGACCAAACAAGGCTTCCAAATCTTCCTGACTCAAATGGACATGACGTCCGCTCGCTTCTACCTCAAATGACCCCTGCAATTCTTCCTGAACTTTATCAATTACTTTATTTACCAAATTTTCTAAAGTCATTGCTGTTCTTCTTTCTCTTGTTATTAGCTTGCTATCAACCAGAGCAAGACTTCAATTGATTTTAATAATTGAGAAACCTTACAAGCAAATTGATCTCTGTCACCATCAGCAGCCTGCTCCAATTCTTTGCGCAGGAGGGTCGTTTCGATATATGTTTCATAGCAATTCAGCTGCCAAGTCGGTTCTTGATAACTCATCATAACCGTTTCTTGATCGAGCTGTCGACTGACCCGAATGGCCTGCAATTCTGCATTGCTAGGCAGGTCTGTCTGGTAATCAGAAATATCATCCAGAATATGATGGCCGACGATTTGTTCTACTATGTTCAATAGTTGGCCAACTTGCTCACACTTTTCATCCTGAAAAGCCTGATGCAATTCTCTCTGGTTCTTCAAAAAGCAAGTATAAAGTTTAGTCAGTCTAAATAGTCGTGGATACACAGCAGAGTCCTCAAGGTTTGTAATCGGCACCCTGATAGCATCAGCAGCTGAAGCTGTTTTCCCTTTGGTCTGACCTGAACAGATAATTCGAATATGGTGATCATTGAGAAAACCTCTGGCTGCTGGCGTCAGTTTTTCATCTTTGTTTAATTCAAAGACACCGTTATCAGCGAGAACGGATTCTCTATAAAGCTTTCTAATCTTAGCTTCTGTAAAAACTGACATGTATTCACATCCTTCTACTCCGTTGATACTCTGTGAAAATCAATCTGATACTCTCCGAAAATCAACATTTCTGTCTAGTATCGAGCTGCTGCTCATAAGCTTCATTTTCACTGAGTATTCTATTTACCTCAGGGCCTGTATCAGGCCTAAACGCTACAATACAGGCCCTTTCAGCAAATATTTATCTGTCCCAGATTATTTGGGCAGAATGACTTCCACTTCAGCATGTGGACGTGGAATTACGTGAACTGAAATCAATTCACCAACATTTTCAGCTGCAGCTGCTCCAGCATCTGTTGCAGCTTTGACTGCACCGACATCACCACGAACCATTACAGTTACCAAACCAGCTCCGACTTGTTCTTTACCAATCAAAGTTACGTTAGCGGCTTTGACCATTGCATCAGCTGCTTCAATTGCGCCGACGAGTCCTTTTGTTTCTACCATTCCTAATGCATTTGCGTTTGCCATGTTTATTTCCTCCAATTATTTTCTTGTTTTTAATTTTATCCGAAAGTCTGTAATCTTATTCTTGATGAGGCAAGATTACTTCTACTTCAGCATGTGGACGTGGAATTACGTGAACTGAAATCAATTCACCAACGTTTTCAGCTGCAGCTGCTCCAGCATCTGTCGCTGCTTTGACTGCACCGACATCACCACGAACCATTACAGTTACCAAACCAGCTCCGACTTGTTCTTTACCAATCAAAGTTACGTTAGCGGCTTTGACCATTGCATCAGCTGCTTCAATTGCGCCGACGAGTCCTTTTGTTTCTACCATTCCTAATGCATTTGCGTTTGCCATGATTGTATCCTCCAATTATAATGTTTAATATTGACTATTTTAGTTTTTCCAATACGCGTTGAACCAACAAGGTTACCAGTTCTTCTTCGTTTGATCCGTCAACTGCTACTGCTTTTGGTTCTTCCACTGCCATATTTTCTGCTTGTCGCAGGTCTGACAGTTCTGATGTACCGTAAGCTACACGACGGATATTGAAGAGATTGAGCGGGCTGACATTATCAGATGTCGCGCTGCCTCCCACAGCTCCACAACCCAAAGTAAAGGCTGGGAAGAGACCAGTCGTTGCACCGACACCACCCAGAGCTGCTGGCGTATTGATCAGCAGACGAGATACTGGTTTTTTCAGTGCAAATTCACGAATAATTTCTTCGTTTTGACTGTGGATAGCAAGAGTGTGGCCTGCACCTTCGTGATGCAAAATCTTAATGCTCAACTCACAAGCTTCCAACCAGTCCTTGACAGTGTAGAAACCTAGGACTGGAGCCAGTTTTTCCATAGAATATGGATACTGCTTGCCGACGCCTGTTTCTTCTGCAATCAAGACCCGAGCATCAGCTGGAACTGAAATACCAGCTAACTCAGCAATCACCTGAGGTGTTTTACCAACCATCTTCGGATTCATTGCGCCACTCGGCTGGATAATGAAGGAACCTAGTTTCTTAGCATCTTCTGCTGGAACAAAGTAAGCACCTTGTTTCTTGAACTCTGCTACAACCTTTTCCTTCATATCTTCTTCGACGATGATAGACTGCTCAGATGCACAAATCACACCATTGTCAAAGGTTTTAGAATCCAAAATCTGACGAACTGCTTTTGGCACATCTGCTGTTCTTTCGATGAAGGCTGGACCATTACCAGGACCTACACCGATTGCTGGTGTACCAGATGAGTATGCTGCTTTGACCATGGCATTTCCGCCAGTCGCCAAAATCAGATTTGTATCCTTGTGTCGCATCAACTCATTTGTAGCTGCGATGGATACTCGATGAATCGCACTGATGGCTCCATCCGGACATCCAGCTGACTTAGCAGCTTTCTTGATGATTTCCACCGTTTCCTCAATACTCTTAAGAGCATTTGGGTGAGGAGAGAAGACGATACTATTTCCTGCCTTCAAAGCGATCAAAGCTTTATACATAACTGTTGAGGTCGGGTTGGTTGATGGAATCAAGCCAGCAATGACACCGACTGGAACCCCAACTTCCAAGACTTTCTTTTCCTTGTCTTCGCTGAGAACTCCAACCGTTTTCATATCCTTGATTTCTTCAAGAATACCTTTGGAAGCAAGAGCATTTTTCAATACCTTGTCTTCCCAGCGGCCAAAGCCTGTTTCCTGAGCTGCCATCTTCGCTAGACGTTCACGCTCATCATAACAAGCTTTCGCTACTACTTTTACAATGGTATCAATTTGCTCTTGGCTCATTTTAGCAAGTTCTGCTTGGGCTTTCTTTGCATCCCGAATCAAATTCCTTACTTCCTGAATCGATACCAAATCTTTATCTTCTAAAAACATCCGCAATTACTCCTCTCCTATTGTTTCCATCAAAGTCTCAACGAGAAGTTTCTTGTTAGCAAATTTGATTTCTTTCTTGCTGAGACGGATACCTTCTTGATGATAGGCAAGGCTGCGTAGTTCGACGACTTTTAGTTTTTCCAGTTCTTCTCTGGTGTAGGTCCTTGTCTCTCCTTCAAGCTTCTTTGCTGGTTCAGCCTTAGTTTCCTTTACAGGCTGAGGCTTTTCTTCGATTTTTTCTGAAAGGATTGTTTCCGCCGTAGAAGCAATCTCTTTTTTAGCTGTTTTACTATTTCTCTTTGGTACAAAGAGAAGGTCTGTCTGGTTATCCAACCTAGAAATTACATGGCTGGCCAGATAGTAAGGTTTATCCTGTACCAACTCAACTGCCGCATCAACCGCTGAGCGGACTGCACTGACATCGCCTATCAATTGAACCGTGTTCAAACCAGCTTTGACCGTTTCAATATTAAGCAATGATACATTGGCAGCCTTCAAAGCCGCATCTGCCGCAACTACAGCACCTAGATAACCTTTTACTTCAATTAAACCTAGTGCTCTATCTGCCATTTAATCAACTCCTAATCAATAACTTTTAGGATCATTTGCTACTGCGATAACTGCATTCGCAAATGCGTCGCAGGCAGCTCGGCAGGCTGACTGTGATCCGACCAGAAGTCCGCCGGCAAAGTTGGTTTCACTCGGTGGTCCGTAGAAAGCTCCAACTTGCACGTCTGCCGCTTTCAAAGCCGCATCCAATGCCACCATTGCTTCACCTGGTGGAGCAATCAAGTAAGCAATTGCTGTTCCTTCTTCTGCATTAGCCCCTTCTGACAGGTAAGAACCTGCACGAGAGATACAATGTGCAAAATAAGGAATACTGTCATCATCATTGGCACTGTAGAAGCTAGCCCCATTTTCGATTTCATAGACTGCTACATCCAGACCGCTGCGAACTTCTTCTGGGTTTGGACCAGCCAAGATACCGATGACTTCACCAGCCAGCTTAGTCGAAGCGTTACCTGCACCAGCATACATACTGCGAGCATAGACTACTTCAACATCTGCTGCCTTGGTTGCTTCATCCAAGGCCACATAAGTGACATCATCACAGTCAGAAGTGATTATACCCAGGCTTCTGTGATGTGGTTTAAGCTCCAAAGAAGCTGCCAAACCTGCATCCACGTTTGAAATCAGAAGGGCACTTAATACATTTGCACCTAATCGATCATTTTTCAAAGCCACTACCTCCTATTATTTCAAATCAATTCCTGATTTCTTATTATCAAGAATCTTCTTAATGATTTCTGCTACATAGGCTCCAGCTTCAACGGCTGGTGTTCCGCCTTTATGAATATTGGAAACAACGGTCCGTTTCGCTTCTGGCATACCAACTGTTGGCTTGTAAGCCAGATAAGCACTCATGGACTCAGCTGTTACCAGACCTGGACGCTCACCGACCAGCATACAGACAACTTCCGCTCCAGTCAGCTCTGCGATTTGGTCCATAGCTGCAACCCGAGCATGCTTGATAAAGAGCACTTCACCAAAGTCCAGTCCGAACATTTTCAGACCTTGCTTCAGAGCTGGCAGGAAGTCTTTGACGTTAGCTTCGATAGCTGATGAGCTAAGACCATCACCAACGACAATCTGAACTTTGGCATTAGGTTTGCATTTTTCTTTGATAATCGCCTGCTGATCTTCAGGGAAGAACCGGCCAAAATCTGGACGTGTCAAGTATTCATCTTTAGTAGTTGCCTTAGTCTGTACAGGAATGAAGCCCATTTCCTTGATAAAGTCATCTGAGACATAGGAGAAGACCGCATCCTGAGCTGCCGCATGGTCTGCACGGAAACGCAAAACACTTTGTGTCTTGTAGCGATCACCTGCCCGCCATAAGCCCAGACGTGCCGGAGTAAATTTCTTAATCTTCCGGTAGGCTTCCTCATTGATGGCATTTGGAACCAAGAACTGCTCCTGAATATCTACTTCCGTTATATCCGGAATGATGCCATCTTCAATCACTGAAGTGTCTTGTTTGACTTCTTCCTGCAGAGAAACCGCAGGTTCAGCTTCCTCCGGAACAGGAGGATTTTCAGCTTTATTTTGTTCAGTTGCTACCGTTTCTTTAGCAGCTGAGGCACCGCCCATCTCATTTAACAATGAGCGAATCATTTCTTTTAATTGCAATTCATCCACAATGATTTCCTCCTTGCTAATTTGATCTCATAAAGATGGAGCCGTCGCCGCCGATTTCTGTCAGGTGGCCATCTTCCATCAAGCCCATCTTTTCCATCCACTCTTCAAATTCCTTGATCGGACGTTTATTGAGAAGTGAACGCATGGTTGCTGTTTCATGGTAACCAGTTGTTTGATAGTTAAGCATGATATCGTCACCATGAGGAATCGCCATGATGTAGTTAACATTAGCTGCTCCGAGAAGAACCAAGAGATTTTCAGCATCGTTTTGGTCAGCCTTCATGTGGTTGGTGTAACAAATATCACACCCCATTGAGATACCGGTCAGTTTGCCCATGAAGTGGTCTTCCAAACCAGCGCGGATAACCTGCTTAGAATCGTAGAGATACTCAGGTCCGATGAATCCAACAACGGTATTTACCAAGAATGGATCAAAGCGTTTAGCGAAGCCATAACAACGAGCTTCCATAGTCACTTGGTCTGCTCCATGGTGAGCATCAGATGAAAGTTCAGAACCTTGACCTGTTTCAAAGTACATGACATTCGGTCCAGCAGCTGTTCCCACTTTCAGAGCTGTATCCCAAGCTTCTTGAATGATTTTAGCATCAAAACCAAAGGCTTCATTCCCTTTTTCAGAACCAGCGATAGACTGGAAGACCAATCCTGTCGGAGCACCTTGATTCATGGCTTCAATCTGAGTAGTGACGTGAGCTAGCACACAGTGCTGAGTTGGAATCTTGTACTCTTCGATGAAGTCGTTAAACTTATGCAAGACGCGTTTGGTACTTTCTACTGAGTCATCTACTGGGTTCAATCCTAAGAGAGCATCCCCACATCCATAAGCAAAACCTTCCATAGTAGAAGCCATGATACCGTCTGGATCATCTGTGGTATGGTTTGGTTGAAGACGAGAAGAGAAGGTTCCCGGCATACCAATCGTTGTATTGGCATGTTTGGTAATGACAATCTTATTGGCAGCTACAATCAAGTCCAAGTTAGTCATCAACTTAGCAACTGCTGCTACCATTTCAGAAGTCAACCCACGAGACAGCCACTGAATATCTACGTTCTTAGTCTTGTTATCCAAGATCCATTCACGCAGCTCTTCTACTGTCCAGTTCTTAATCTTTTCGTAAGTACGAAGATTGACGTCGTCGATGATAATCCGTGTTACCTCATCTTCTTCATAAGGCACTACCGGATTATTGAACAAATCAGACAGTTTTAGCTGAGCTAGTACAACCTTAGCAGCGACACGCTCTTCGGCAGATTCTGCTGCTACTCCGGCTAGCTGATCCCCGGATTTGTACTCATTGGCTTTGGCCAGCACTTCTTTTACGGATTTAAATTCGTAAAGCCGACCAAACAATTTTGTTTTCAAAATCATGGATTACTTCCTCCTTAGTGTAAATAAAAGTTTAATTAAACACCAATGTTTTCACGACAATCGGTAAAACCGATCCTTCAATGACTGGATTACCAATATCGATATAGTCGCCATTTTGAACATCCACTGAGTCAATGCAGACAAATGGATAATCCTTAGGCAATTGAGCAAAGAGACATTGGCCTAGAACCTTGGCCATATCTTCTCTGACCACCACTAGCAACGGAATTTTCTTTTCAATGCTTTCGCTCATTCCCTTGACAATAGCCTCTGCGTATTCCAAAACCCGGGCGAAGCTTGGGCTTTTTTCTCCATTGATAGCCAAAGCCACCTGCTGGACTTCATTTTCCAGTGTGAACCAGGCCACCTTGTCCCTGATAATCTGCTGCAGTCCCTCCTTATCCTCATGCTCATCAGAAGCAGCCAGTTTGAGAACTGGAATGTTCTTAATAGGGAGGATATCGGAGATGTAGGTAATGGTACTGCCGCTGACATCGGTCGTATGGCTGCCCGCTCCAACAACGGTTGCCCGGATGGTCTCAGCTGACTGGATGACTTTCTTTTGATCAAAAATCTTGGATTTGCTCAGCGCCCTGCCTAGCAAGATACCGATATCCCCATAGCGGAAATCATCCGCCGAGGTCGTTTCCAAGTATATTCCATCAGCTACACCACCAGAGAAAGATACGCAGTGGAGATCATAGTTCAACTTGAGACCGTGGTTGGTCTGTAGGAGATCATAGTAAGGACTGTGATTGTCAATTCCTACAGACTGTTCTAATACGGAGACCATTTCTTGAATCAGTCGATCCAAATCAGCCCGATGGACTGTTTCACCAACTGCCAGCTGAAGCCCCTGCTCTGCAATGATAGTCTGCAGTTTTGGAGCAATATAGCTAATCCGCTGGGTCTGCGGATCCATCTTTATCAGCCGACCTCCGATATCAAAACACCCTGTATCAATCACATCTCCTTCTCGGAAGACTGCCAGATTGGAAGTCCCCCCACCAATATCAATATTGACGACTGATGTATGATGCTCTTGAGAATACTGATGACTGCAGGCCCCTTTACCAGCGATGATACTCTCAAGGTCTGGCCCAGCCGTCGCAACGACAAAGTCACCAGCGTAGCCACTCAGTGCTTGGAGCACCTGACTGGCATTTTCCTTGCGAGCCGTCTCACCAGTAATGATGACTGCCCCCATCTGAATATCTTTTTTCTGAATGCCTGCTTTCGCATACTCATTCAGAACAAAGTTTTTGATCTTATCTACCTCGATCAAAAGTTGATCCGAAATTGGTGTGAAGATAATCTCACTTTTATAAAGAACTTTTTTATCTGTAATATAGACACGAGGAATAGTAAACACAGAAGCAATATTCTCGATGGTAAGCTCTGACAAGATCAGCTGTGTAGTGGCTGTCCCGATATCGAGCCCCACACTCAAAATTTTATCTGACATACTAAAAACCTCCAAAAAAAGACGCTCAAAGCAATGCAAACAAACGGAGTTCATTTACATTCTTCAAGCGTCATTGCTTTTTTCGACTGACATCATTGTTAGTCTGGTAGTATTTATTTTTTAAAACGAATGGTCGTTGTCGTCCCCTCACAGTCTGAGTGGATAGACAAGGTTCCAAACAACTTTCCTTGGACAAAACGCTCCACCAAGAGTAGACCCAGATGATTTTCAAAGGTGTGCTCTTGATTGTAACCGCTACCATTATCCAGTACTTTTAAAGTTATTATATCATTTTTAAGTCCAACCTGCAAACGGATTTGCGGTTTTTCTGGATTTTTTTTGTCCTTAAAAGCATGTTCATAGCTGTTCTGCAGTAATTCATTGACGATTAGCGCCAGTGAAGTGGCCCGGCTGCTATCGAGACAGAGTTCCGGTTCCAGGCTATAGGTAAGGGTTATTTCCCTATGCCCGGAAAAACAACGCTGAACATTTTCGATAACTCTCTTCAGCAGATGCTCAATCTGAATGCTGTCATCCTGCTGAGAAGACAGGAGCTCGTGAGTCGCCGCTATGGAGAGCACACGATTCATACTGTCATTAAGAGCTTTTTTGGTGTCTGCTCCTGGACTTTGCTGAGCCTGTAGTCGCAGCAAGGAAACAACGGTTTGCAAGTTATTCTTTACCCGATGGTTCATTTCACGAATGGTAGTTGTATGGGTTAAGAGCTGCGCTTCCTTTTCCTTGATGTCTGTAATATCCTTACAGATCATGACCACATTTTCACTCTCAGCCAGCAGATAGCGTTTGACCAAAAAGCAATAAGTGCCATAATGTACCTCAACTTGGTGAGGTTTTTCTTGAGGGGCTTGCGGTCCCAGTTGCTGGATTTCTTCAAAAGTCAGACTGTCTAAGACCAGATTGCTATAGTGCATTCCCTCAATCGAGTCCATATAGCCCAGCTTATGGCGATAAGAATCGGCAGCTGCTTGATTGAAATACTTGAGATAGCCTTGCTGGTCAAAGACCAGACAAGCTTCGTCAATATGATCAAATAAAACAAACTGCTCTTGAGCTGAAATCTCAGGAGTGCTTCGCAACCCAAAACCGCCGTCCTCTTTATCCAAAGAAAAGTGGTCCGGTAAAGTCTGAGGAGCATTTTTTTCGATAATCAGCGTTCCGATGACGCGCTCTTCTCTCACTATCGGAAAGACCGTCTGGTGGATGGCTAAGCCCTCCTGCGATCTGGCCGAAAGCCCAATCGAGGGAGCGCCCGTCTCCAAGGTCCGGATAACACCTGGCTCATTTTCCAGGTAAGCCATAGCACCTACGACCGAGTTTTCGTACAAGCTGAGCTTGCTTTCCGGTTTTTTGTGAAAGATGACAATGGCATGTTCCGAAAAGATATTCTTTACGTCAATGAAGACATCTTCATTAGCATAAGCTGAGTTTTTCAATAATTCGTCAGCCTGTTGGACAAGATGCTCGATATCAGCCTCATCCAAATTTGTCTGTTCCTGACAAAGCTGCTTTATCTTATCTTTATACATCATTACACATCATCTTGGAGCACCAGCAATTTAGCAATCTCAATCATCGGCACTCTCTTTTGCATACTAATTGTCCGAATGCGCTTGAAAGCTTCTGGCTCTGACAAATGATCACGAGCCATCAGCAAGCCTTTAGCCTTTTCAATCACAATCCGATCGTCTATCTTTTTCGACAGCTTGACCATTTCATTGGACATCTGCTGAAGCTGGCGGCCCTTCTCAATGCAGACCTCTACCATTGGAATCAAGGACTTGGCATCCAAAGGTTTAACCAAGTAAGCACTAATCCCATTGGTTTTAGCTTTTTGAACATAGTGTTCATCACTGTAGGCTGACAGTAGAATCACACTGTAGGCTAAAGCATCTTCGAGTATTTTCTTACCCGCTGTCAGGCCATCCAGAAGCGGAAGCTTGATGTCCATCATGACCAAGTCACAACGATATTTCTGACACAAATCAATAGCCTCAAAGCCATCGGATGCCTCAGCCACCACTTCATAATCAGCTGCCTCTAATATATTTCGGATATCTAATCTTACAATTGGATCATCATCAACAATTAGTATTCTGCCTTTCATACTTCCCCTCGACAGTTTGATTTTTTATGTCCGTGTTACGACAGTGCTGGAGAAGCCCAAAATCTCTTCCAGACCTTGTAAAACGGCAATGAGAGCTGCCTCAACAGAACAAACGTCACCTGTCATCACGACAGAGCCGCTGAAACGATCCACAAAACCAACTTGAACATCTGCAGCCTTGGTCGCAATATCAACTGCAATGATAGCCGCTTCACTCGGAGTGATCGTCAAGATTCCAATCGCATCCTTGATTTCTGCCTGCAATCCCAATTTTTCAAAAATGACTTCGTCAGGATTAGCGATAAGGTGCGCTAAGGTCACTTGTTTCCCAGGAACGTATTCCTGTATCATTCTTTGTTTTTCTTCCAATTTAGTAAACCTTCTTCATGATTTTAAACCTTCAGAAGTGTACTGCATGCTCTTAAACATTATACAATAATTTTGGCATAACAGCAATTCAGAGGATTAAAACGCTTTCTCTAATACTTTAAGCAGTTCTTCTGCCGTAGGAACGCGAGGGTTAGTCGGAGTACAGCCATCATGCAGAGCAGCTTCTGAAATTTCTACCTTGTACTGAGCAAAAGCATCTGCTTTCACACCATATTCTCTTAGAGAAGTTGGCATCTCCAGCTTTCTTTGCAGTTTCTTGATGGCTTCAACCAGCTGTCTTACTCCTGACACAGGACTTGAAGCACTGCATCCCAGTAGTTTGGCAATATCCTGATAGCGACTTGCTACAGTCTTGTCTGTCGCCTGCCGGTTCCGATTGTTGAATTCGATACCAGCATTATACTGAATGACATGGGGCATTAAAATACTGTTTAAACGACCATGAGGTACATGGAACTTAGCTCCTGCCGCATGTGCCAGACTGTGATTGATACCCAAAGAAGCTGTGTTAAAGGCCATACCAGCCAGAGTGGATGCTGCATGCATCTTTTCACGCGCTTCTACATCCTGACCATTTTTGTAGGCTTTAGGCAGGTATTCAAAGACCAGCTTGATTGCCTTTTCAGCCAAGGCATCAGAGAAGTCCGTAGCCTTGGTCGATACATAAGCTTCAATGGCATGGGTCAGTACATCCATTCCAGTGTCAGCCGTAATGTTACCAGGAAGTGACAGAACCAAATCCGCATCTAAGATCGCAACATCCGGAAGGATTTCTTTGGTCACTAAGGGATATTTAGTACCTCTCTCTGCATCCGTGATGACAGAAAAGGACGTTACTTCAGATCCAGTTCCGCTTGTCGTCGGGATGGCGATGAGAATAGCCTCGGAGAAGGCGCCCTGTTTCTTAGCAAAATAGTACATAGCCTTGGAAGCATCAATAGCAGAGCCGCCACCAATAGAAAGCACAATGCTGATTGGCTTGTCTCCTGCACTCTTGATACCAGCCACAACCGTTTCGATTGGCGGATCAGGCATAATGTCTGTGAAAACAACAATGTCATTGCTGTCATCAAAGTTGGCTAAAATGGCATCCAACGTGCCAGATGTCTTCAAAAAAGGATCGGCAACGACTAGAATATGCTCGTTTTTATAATGGCTTAATTGCTGCAGAGCGCCCTTGCCCACATGCAATTCAGTCTTATAGGAAATCTTATACATCTTTTCTCCTTTCTGTTGTATCTATTTTTAAACAAAAAGAAACTATATGAAAATAAGACTGCTCCCCTACACACGTCACAGCATTTTCATATAGCTTCATTGCTTATTTATCTTCAGTACCCCTTTGTACTATATTGAATTATAACACAAAAGCGCTTTCAAGGCAATAAAAAAGTCATTAATATAAGAAGTTTTTAGTGCCGCATCTCCTTACAAAGCCAAGCTTATTTGAAGAATTAAATTTTTATTAAAATTTAGTTCATTTTCCTTGTAATTCCCTGTGAAAGGTGTTACAATCTAGTTACTAGGAAATTGATTTTAGTACTTTTAAGGATATGGAAGTCTGGTGCAAATCCAGCGCGGTCCCGCCACTGTGATAAGCTTTTCAGCTTTAAGTCAGGTCTTTATTCTTAAATTTTAGTAGATTTCATGCCTCGATGTAAGGTAGTGATGTCAGTTTGGAACAAACATTTTAGCTTAGTTTCCATTATTGACTCTACGTTTAAGTACGTTAATTTTCTAAAGATGAGGTTTCACTTGTCTTTCTGCAAAGGAGCAGAGTCAATAATTGGAAAGCTAGTGCTAATCAACGAAGCTTAGCATGAAGATACGATGATGTATAGGCGGCTTTCTTTTTTAGAATATCAAAATAAGTTCTGTCCTTCCAAGACTCAGTAGGAGTCAATTGGGAAAGACAGAACTTTTTCTGTTTCTTTTTGTCACTGGCGTTTGCTTGCCCAACGCTCAACATCTGCCTTGGTGATATTGTGGAAGACCTTAGCACCTCTTTCATAGGCGATGTCTTCTTGGTTTTTAGTAAAGTTGATTACTCGAGCCAAGGCAAAGAAATAATCTGATAGACGATTGACAAAAATCAGGACATTATTGTTAATTTCCGTAGTCCACATGGCCCCTACGATATGACGCTCTGCCCGTCTTGCAATGGTCCGAGCCACATGAATCATGGAAGCAATCTCGTCACCGCCTGGCAGGATAAACCTTTCCAGAGCCGGTGGAATTTCTGCGTAGGTATCAATCCTCTCCTCAATCCAGTCAATCAGCTGCTGATCGACCTTATAAGGGTAAACTCCCTTAGGAGTAGAGAGGTCTGAACCACAGTCAAAGAGATAATGCTGTAGCTGGAGCAGCTCATCTCTCAGCTTATCATCCTTGTCCAGCTTGGTAATAGTATAACCAATCCAAGAGTTAAGCTCATCAATGGTTCCGTAAGCATTAACTCGTTCTGCATCCTTGGCGACACTTTGACCGCCAACTAGCTTGGTCAAGCCCTTGTCACCTGTTTTTGTATAGAGTTGCATATTTTTCCTCCTTTAAGTCACATTTTTGCGAATATCAACATAATCTTCTTCTTTCAAACTGCCTTCTGCAAAGGTTGGCATATGCTCCATGGTATAGACAGCATTTTCCAGCAGAAAGAAAGCCAAAGGACAGCCTGAGCCTTCACCCAGTCGCATGTCCAGCAAAAGCATGGGCTCAAGTCCTAGAAAGTCACTGACCAGTCTGTAAGCAGGCTCCGTCGAAGCATGGGAAGCAAAGCTATAGTCCAAGACATGAGGGGTCAGCTGATGGGCAATCAAAAGCCCCGTCAGAGAGATAAGACCGTCCACTACACATGGCAGCTGATAGTGGGCACAAGCGAGATGAGTGCCTGCCATAGACAGCATATCTAGCCCACCAAGCTTAGCGGTCAGATCCAGAATATCTCCATAAGGAGCGTGACGATCCAAACACTGCTGGATAACGGCAGTTTTATGAGTCTTCATATCCTGAGTCAGACCAGCTCCATAGCCTGTGACGTCTTCTGCTTTAAGACCGAGAACTGCCGCAATGACAGCAGCTGAGGTCGTGGTGTTGCCAATCCCCATTTCTCCAGTTCCAAAGAGACGATAGCCATCTTTGATCAAGGCCTCTGTCTTCTTGTAGCCGACTAGAATTGCCGCTATAGCCTGCTCGCGAGTCATGGCTGGCTCCTCTAGCATATTGCGCGTCCCATGACAAACCTTATCCTCATTCTCCTCAAAGATATCTTTCTTGCAGCCAATGTCTACCAGGCAGATGTCTGAACCTGCATGTTTGGAAATAGCGCACAGGCCTGACTTCCCCGCTAGAATATTACGAGCAACAGTATAGGTCGTTTCCTGAGGATTGGCTGAAACGCCTTCAGCCACGATGCCATTATCCGCTACGTAGACGAGGACAATCTTCTTCTCCAAATCAATGGGACCAGAAAACATGGCATGCAAGCGAGCATAGATAGTCTCGAGCTTTCCCAAGGAACCTGGCGGCTTTCCTAGCTGATCACAATAGCGCTGGCCTTCTTGAAGTTTGTCTCTGTCTATCGGAAGAATCTGCTCAATAATTTTTTCTAATTCTTTCAAACTAGTCTGTCTCCTCCCTGACCGGCTGCACCCCTTCAAAAATAATCCTGCTCAAGGTCCGAGTCTGATAATAAGCCCCACAGGCTGAGCGAGCTAGTTCAGCCTCTAACTGAGGCAAGACTTCTAGCTGTTCCCCGCTCAGCAACAGACCAACCAATGTACCACTATGGGCAACATTGAGGCCTAAACACTGGTATTCTTTTATTAAAGCCAGCAATTCTTTCAGGTAGGGCTTGGGCAGCCGTTTGTTATTCAACAAAGCACTATAGCTAGCCAAATGGCCAAGTTTTTCCAGACTCTTCTCCTGACAAGCTTCCTGAAAGAGAGGAAGCAAGCGTTTGGACTCCTCAGCTGGATAGCTAGGACTGTCCTTCATCCGAACCAAGTCAAGAGTAGTCACCATCTCCACAGGCTCCAAGATATAGACATAGAGCTCCGGTCGCCAGTCTGTCTGCCAAACCACCTGACCAGTCAGGGGATCAATGACCGTCCAGTTCGCAAAAGCCACCGAGTCAGTAGGCTCAATCTTGGCACAGAGACGCGTCAAATCCACTGCTTTTAGAAGCTGCTTCTGCCCCAGAGAGGCCGCCTGCAGGCAGCTAATCATATCAGCTGTGCTGCTAGAATAGCCCTTGCTGATAGGCAGGTCTGACTCCTGAACAAAAGAGAAAGCATTGGACTCAGGCAGGAGCTCCAAAGCTCGCCTTACCTTTTCACCTTGGGCTTGTCTTGCGAGAGACGAAGCCCCGTCCAATCTCACTCGACTGCGCTTCTCAATCCCATAGGAGAGCAGGACCTCCTGCTCTCCTACTAAACCTTGAAATAATTCACCGCAGGAACCTGGACAGGACACGATTCCCTTAGTCATAAGGAGCCTCTTTCGCCAAGACCTCTGTCAGGCAAGCCAGAAGATGTTCATTTTCCTGATGGCTGCGGATGGCTATACGGTAATGCCGGTCTGTCAGATCATGATAATTTTGACAGGAACGGATAAAAATCTTTCTCTGCCGAAGCTCCTGACGCAGGTCCAGCCGACCTAGATACTCAAAGAAGATATAGTTGACACTAGGCGTGACCGGCCGAATCTGTGAAAATGCAGTCAGTCTTTGAAAAAGGAAGTCTCTTTCTACTCGAAGCCACTCCTTGGTAGCTTGCTGATAGGTCTGGTCCGCCAAAAGGACAGGCAGGGCGTGATCCGCCATGGCATTGACCGACCAAGGAGCGCGGCTCCCCTCTATTTCATCAAAGCAAGTTGGATGACAGCTGAGAGCATAGCCCAATCTCAGACCAGGAATGGCATAAAACTTAGTCAGAGACCGCACCACTACTGCATTTGGATAGGCAGCCAGACGTGAAACGAAGCTAAAAGCCTCCTCATCGTCCAGAAAGTCCATAAAAGCCTCATCCAGTATCAAAAAGATTTGCCGCTCCTGCAGCTTCTCAGCCAGCTTTTCTAGATCAGTACGCCGAATCAAGGTACCCGTCGGATTATTAGGATTGCAGATGAGTACAGCGTCCCCTGCAGTCAGTAAATCCAAGGCTGGCATCATATCAGCTAGATTCCACTCATAGGATGGAGAAGGTAGGCTAAAGCGCTCCACCTTGGTCTGCACTTGCAAGAAGGCTTTTTCATATTCCATGAAAGTAGGGCTCAGAGTCAGGACCGTTTTTGGACGCAGGAAGCGGGCCAGCTCATAAAAGACTTCTACCGCACCATTTGCCAGCAGGACATTGTTCTTTTCTAGGCCATGATGATGTGCCAAAAGCTCTCTAGAGCGGCTGTAGCTGATGTCTGGATAATGAACCAGCCAATCAATGGACTCGGTCAGACAAGCCCTCAGCCGCGGAGAAATCCCCAAAGGGTTGATATTGGCACTGAAATCCAGACAGTCTTCTAGAGAAAAACCAAATTCCTCAGCCAAAGCTGCCGCATTTCCACCGTGCTCTACTTTCATAAATAGACATTCCTTCCTCGTTTCCTTGTTAAAATCTAGTATACCATATTCGGCTTTTCATCCCTAGTCTGACTCCAGATAAGCCTGAAGACTATCAATCCCTTCGTTTTCCGTCGCAGATATTTCAAAAATTTCCTTGGCTCCAGCCGCTTTCAGCTGCCGCCGTGCTTTTTCAATCTGCTCTTCCTTATCAGCCATATCAATCTTGGTGACAATGCCAATCACTTCTTTATTGAAGAGGGAAGAAAAGCCTTGAGGAAAGGTCTGCATCTGATTGGAAGCCGCCACCAAGAGACCAATCACATCAGCCTCCGTTGCAGTCACGTTCAGAGCATTATAATACTTACGATGCTGGAGAAATTCTCCGGGCGTATCAATGATGGCATCATAGAACTCAATAGCCTGAGTCTTAAAGTAGCTTAGCTCCAAGCCTTTCAGTCGCTGAGTCAGAGTTGTCTTACCCACTCCGACCGGACCGACAAACATGATTTTTTTCATATCTTGCATCCATTCCTCTCTATGACAGGGAACTGCCTGCTATCTGCTTAGCTGGGCTTCCTTACTATCTAGTTTGATAGTTTCCCTGCCGTTGAGCAGTACACCTTTATTTTCATCGCGGCCTTGCAGATAGTAAAGGGCATCTTCCTGGCCGTAAGTTTCAATTGCCTTAGTTTGCAAAAGACCGATTCCCTTGCTAGGGTCTCTCAAAAGATTGAAGATGATACCCATTTGCAGTTTAGGGAAGTCCGTGAGCATAGCATAGTCACCATTACTGTCGCCGGCAATCAGGATTGGTTCTTGATTGTCATGATTGACAGCAATCAGCTTCTTGATGGTCTCTGTCTTGCCCTCACCCTGAGTCTGAGCATAGTTGGTATCGTATTCCGGCTGAATCACACCCTTATCATCCTTTTTCAGGCGCATAGCAGTAACATTTTCTTTAGGAATATTGTAGCCATACTTAGAATTGCTAGCATAAGGGATAATCACATCGATATAAGACGCTGAGCAGATATAGACATCAATGCCGTTAGCCATCAGAGTCTTGTAGAGATTTTGCATTTCCTTGACTGAACGAACACCGCGCTTGAAGGTCACAGTAATTTGGCCTGACTCACCTTTCAAGCTTTCTGGACTTTCCCAAGTTTCAGAAGTCAGCTTGTCTTGAAGAGCTTGGTCAATAGACTTTTCAGATAGAGCTTGAACTTCTTCAGAAGTCATACCTGCATAGAGGTAGGTCACCCATGGATAGCTGATGTCAGAGCTGAAGGTGTCACCAATCGCTTCGTAAAGATAGCGGAGTTTAGCAGCAAAATCTTGGTATTCATCAGTCTTTTTGACTTCTTCCAGAGACTTGTCTCCTTGCATTCCCTTATAGCTATTGTAAATAGCCGTATAGTCAGAGAGCAGGTCGGCCGCAATCTTGTCAATGTTCACTGGTTCACCATCTTTATTATGGAAATCTTCAACAAAATCGTCGCTCGGTATATTGGTCCGTACTGCTTGGTCAAATTCTTCCGGCGTCATTTTAAAGGCCAGATTTTCAATTTGATAGGTAAAGGTTGCTTCGCCAATGTCGTTAATAACGGTCGTATTGTCCCAGTCAAAGACGGCATAAGGTTTTTTATTTTTATCGTAGGTAGAGCTGGTGTTCCCATTCTCCTTGATGAGCTTGGTCAGGCGGGCATAAAGCTTGTCTTCCCAGACGCCCTTATCCAAAGTCTTAGCCTTGTCCTTATCTGTTGTCTCTGTCTTAGCCGAGGATGACTCAGTCGTCGTCTTATTATTCCCCGCTTGACAAGCTCCCAGAAGCAAAGCCAAACTACAAAGCAGCACAATTCCTTTTGTCCGCATAGAAACAATCCTCCATAAAAAATAATAGTGCGCAAAAAAATGGCATAGAAAACCCCTTTGATTCTGAAACACTCGCTTCATTGCGATCAAATCAGGCTTCCTTGCCATTTTCTATACTGTTATTATATTATAAACTATCTGGCAGACTTTGTCAATGAAGCGCTTTCAGATTTGTAAAAAAATAAAGGCAGAGAAAAATTATTTCTCTACCTTAGCAAACTTTTAGAATATAAACGCTATAACTGTTTAACTACATAGGAGATATTCGGTACACCACTCAAATTTTTGTCAGCTACTAAAAGAACTCAAATCAGTTCATCACTTTTCGGATACTTCCTTATATAAATAGCTGCATAAAACGCATCTACCATAACAGCTGGCAAAGTCAAGGTCAACAAAATTCCCAATAAAACACCAAAGGCATTCTGAATATAACCCGTTAGGAGGGAGGGAATGATTGTTGCCCCAGCAAAAGCTATAGCAAAATTATTCCACCATGTTTTCTTTCTATCTCCCTCTTTTACTTGATTAAAAGCCCAGACTTTCCCCTGATTCTTTGGGAGATAGTACCAAGCATAGAGGCCACAAGCAAAGATAAAAAGGAACATCATCAATATTACATAAAATGGAGTGAGAGGGGATTGATATATTCCCTCTATACTTTTTGAATCTCCTACTATTGCAAACATCAACATTCCGATAAAATTGATCCAAACTAATGCGCTCCAAGTAAGCAAAGCAATCAGAATATAGGTTAAAAATTTAAATCGATTGATTAGAAACTTAGAAAAAGCAAATAAAATACTTACCACATTAAGAATGATGCAAGTCAAAAATAGAACTTTAATCCATCCCTGACGACTTCCTGTTTCACCTATAAGGGCCCAGTAAAAGAAAAATGAGCAAAATGGTAAATTTATCCATGGATACAGCTTGATATATCCTAAACTAACACCATGTGTGATCAAAGGACCATGGTATCTTTCTCTTTCTATATTAGTAATCTTCACTTTATCTTTTCTATTTATCTTTACCATTAAAGAAACCAACCTTCCACTAGTTTAAGCCATTAGTTCTATTAGAAAAGATTTGTAAAAATCTGAATTATTTATTGGTCTATAATCTATAATAATCATATTCAAAAAATCGTAATATTTTTTCTTCATTTCGCAGCTCCTGTATTGATATTTTTGTTTCTTCTAAACTTCTCAGTATTAATTACTCTTATCCATTTTAAATCATTCTTGATAAACAATCCAGTTATAAAGGATACGTTCATATCTCCAGCTTCCCTCTTAATAAAAAAAGGGAAATTGTTTCTTCGACAATCCCCTTTAATTCTACAATTTTTCAGGCACTTGATTTCTCCAGCCTGTGAAAACTTGTGCATAGCCCAATAGATACAAGGGCGTCAATGCGATGCTCAAGCCTACCAAGGCAATAATCATATAGATTCCTGACAGCATAAACAAGCGAGTGATGACTGCTACTCCTGCTGACAGGCAGCACAGGACGATGGCATGAATCTGCAAAATGTTGATCTTTTGTTTTTGTTCAAAATATCTCAATTTTGAAACGATCACCATCTGATAGAGCAAATTAATCAACTGATAGGACAAGCTGAGTATGATAAAAATCATAAAAAATGCTAAGTGGTTCTCACCAAAAAAGATGGAGCCCCAAAAAAGCAATTCAAAATGAAGAAATAGGTAAGAGCTGGTCGGAATGAGCTGCAAGGCTTTGGTATCAAAAAACTTTTGGAAGAGTAAAAAGGCCAGGAACAAGATAAGCGTGTGAACAATAGTAAAATTCATGACTATCATGCTCAGGTGATGCATCTCACCCCGTAAGAAAATAGAAACTATAGATACCAGTGAGACAAAAAATAACTCAACTAAACCAGCCTTATAAAAATCTAAGTTTTTGATTGGATTACAATCCGTAACAAGAACATTCAAAAATTCATAATATCTCTTTTTCATTTTGTAAACTCCCATTGTTTAACTTTATAAAATTTCCCCTAAACTTTGCGGATCTTTCTATAAAAAAATTCCACATTTCATTATATCATACAGTATATAGGCTAAGGAAGTCTTATAAAACTATAGGTATAGTTCTATAGGATAGCTCCCTTTCTCAATCATTCGCCAAGTTGGCATTTTTCCGCTATAATAGTAAGGATGAACATCAAAGAAGAAATTATTAACTTAGCAAAAGAAATTGGGATTTCTAAGATTGGCTTTACGACAGCGGATGATTTCGACTATCTGGAGAAATCGCTGCGCTTGGCTGTAGACGAAGGGCGAAATTCAGGATTTGAACATAAAAACATCGAGGAGCGGATCAAGCCCAAGCTCAGTCTAGCCTCAGCCAAGACCATTATCTCTATCGCAGTCGCTTACCCCCACAAGCTCAAGCAGCAGCCTCAGAAAACGGCCTACAAGCGGGGCAAATTCACCCCCAACAGCTGGGGATTAGACTACCACTATGTCCTGCAGGACAAGCTGGACCGGCTTGCCAAGGGAATCGAAGAGCTGACCGCTGACTTTGAATACAAGGGCATGGTGGACACGGGCGCCTTGGTCGATACCGCCGTAGCCCAGAGAGCAGGAATCGGCTTTATCGGCAAGAACGGCTTGGTCATCTCCAAGGAATTTGGCTCCTATATGTTTTTAGGAGAGCTCATCACCAATCTGGACATCGAGCCCGATCAGCCCGTCGACTACGGATGCGGAGACTGCAATCGCTGCGTGACAGCCTGTCCTACTTCCTGCTTGATTGGCGATGGCAGCATGAATGCCAAGCGCTGTCTGTCCTTTCAGACTCAGGACAAGGGCGTCATGGATCTGGAATTTCGCAAGAAGATTAAGACTGTCATCTATGGCTGTGATATCTGCCAAATTTGCTGTCCTTATAATAAAGGCTTGGACAATCCTCTGGCGACAGAGATTGACCCCGACCTTTCTCATCCGGAGCTCCTGCCTTTCTTGGAGCTTTCCAACGGTCAGTTTAAGGAGAAATTCGGTCATGTGGCCGGCAGCTGGCGGGGGAAAAATATCCTGCAGCGCAATGCCATTATCGCTCTGGCAAACGCCAATGATCGCTCTGCTATTCCCAAAATGCTGGAAATTATTGACAAAGGGCAAAATCCGATTCATGTCGCTACAGCTATCTGGGCTCTGTGTCAGCTGGTGCGTGAGGTCCATCCGGAGATGATAGAACTGGTCATGGGCATCAAAAATCCGACCCCGCAAATCCAAGAAGAGCAAGACCGTTTTCTAGAGAAATTTGGCCTAGAAGAAAAACTTTTGATAGAAAACTAAACCGCTGAGACCTAAATATCCCAGCGGTTTCTTTATTTTTCTTCTTGTTTGCGGATTTCTTTGATGATAGAGCCCATCTTGACTGACTCGTCGCTGAAATAGCGGTAAAGCCGGCCATCTCCATCTCCCATGTAGCTGATAGGGGAAAAGCGGTCGCTGCGGAAAGCGTCATTCTCATCAATCAACTCCTCATCTACCACGCGCCGAGTGACACGGGCGATGACATTGGTCAAGGCACCGCATTCGACCATATCCAGCACCTGACACTCAATGGATACAGGGCATTGGTCTACCAGCGGAGCATCCACAGTCTCGCCGATTGTATAGCTGAGACCGGTCAGGGCAAACTTGTCCTTGCGGCTATTGAAGCCAGCAATTTCAGACTCTTTGGTCAGTTCCTTCTCTGGGACATTAACAGTGAATTGCTGGTGCTTGGTAATCTCTGTAATGGCATTCCCCTTGGTACGCATGGCAATAACCATCATACTGCCCAAGGAATAAACCGAGCTTGAGGTTGAAATATTATAGCCGTGCACATCGTCCTTATAGCCTAAAAAGAAGACTGGAAAGCCGAAGTAAAGTTTTCTCGTTTCAAAAGTACGTTTCATATATGTTCCTTTATGTTTAATTTTAAAATAGATCAGCTGGCTGGGGTATGCATCAGCTGAAATGTCCCATGTCGCCTATCAACTTCTCTGTCACGGGGTGATGAGCTTGGATAGGAAGCTCAAAGTCCTTTATCTCATCAACGATTTCCCCGTCTGCCATGACCAAAATCCGATGGCAGAGAGCATAGCTCAGCTTGAAATCATGCGAGATGAAAAGATAGGTCAGCTGGTATTTCTCCCACAAATCATATAGGAGGCGTAACAACCTGCCTTGAACAATGGGATCCAGACCGCTTAGAGCCTCATCAAAGATAAGAATATCTGGCTTTAAGAGCAGGCCTCGGGCGATGCAAATCCTCTGGAGCTGGCCGCCACTGAGCTGGCGCGCTGGCTGATTCAGATAGCTTTTATCCAGACCGACGTCTTCTAGAATGGCTTCTATCTCGTCTCTAGCCACATCTTTTGACAGGGCCTCTGTCAAGACCTGCTCGACTGTAAAGTGCGGATTGACCGAATGGAGTGAGTCCTGAAAGACCAGCAGAATTCTCACGCCAGACTTTTTGACTGAATAGGGCTGGCCATCTAGTAAGACCTGACCTTGACTGGGCTTTTCTAGACCAATCAGCAATTTAGCCAGCGTGCTCTTACCACTGCCGCTCTCGCCCATCAGACCAATCATTTCACCTTTCTGGACGGAGAAGTTACAGTCTTTGACAACCATTTTACCATCGAATTTTTTAAAAACATGTCTACATTCCAGCATCTTGTCTCACCAACCGTTCGTATGGATTTCCTAAGATAAGGTCTTGGCTATAGGTCTGCGAAGGACTTTCGAGGATCTTGTCCACTGGACCTTCCTCCATGATAGCCCCCTGATATATGACAAGCATCTTGCCTCCTAGCTCCTGCGCCAAATGATAATCATGGGTCACTGTGATGAGGGTCTTTCCTTTAGCTAACTGCTCCTTTAAGATGAGAATAATCTGCTCGCGATTGTGGATATCTAGCGCCGAAGTAGGCTCATCCAAAATAATAGTCTCTGGCTCTAGGCAAAGCAAGATAGCCAGCATGACACGCTGCAGCATACCGCCGCTGAGCTCAAAAGGATATTTCTTCAAAAGCTCTTCCGGCTCTCCCAGTCTGACTTCTTTCATAGAAGCTATGGCCTTAGCCAGACAAGCGCTTTTTGAAATCTTGCAATGGCTGCGCAGGGTTTCCCAAAAATGGCTTTGAATGGTCTGAAAGGGATTGAACATAGCCATCGGATTTTGTGACATATAGGCCACTTTCCTCCCCCGCAGCTGCTGCCAGTCCTTGAGAGAGTTGCGCTCTAGAGACATAGTGCCATAGAGAACTTCTCCTTGCATGCTCAAGGATGAAGGCAGTTGGCCAATCAATATCTTGGTTAAGAGGGTTTTACCAGAACCACTCTCCCCAATGATGACCAGAGACTGACCCGCCTCCACTTCAAAGCTGATGTCCTGCAGAATGATCTTTCCCTCAATCTGGGCTGTCAGTTGCTTTACTGCTATTTTTTCCATATCTGTTTCCAGCCTTTCTCTTCAAAGCATTCGGCAAATAGATTAAAGGCGACCACAGTCAGAAAGATAGCCAGTCCGGGCGCCAGCATCATCCAAGTTGCCGTTTGAAAATGGCTTCTAGCATCATGCAGCATCATGCCCCACTCGGTAATGTTGGGCTGGACACCAATTCCCAGAAAGGAAAAGCCAGAAATCATGAGAATGATATTCCCGATATTCATCAGCACAATAATCAAAATAGGCTTGTATATAAAGGGCAGGATATGAGTTTTGAGAATATGAACCTGAGAGAGTCCCATGGTCTGGGCAGAAATAACATAGGCTTCCTCTTTGGCACTCTTGACCAGATTGGCCGTCACCCGAGCATAGTAGACCCACTCTATGATGACAATGGCTAGAATCATATTGGTCATTCCCTGTCCCAATATCCCAACAGTAGCTAGCGATAGCAGGAAGCTAGGAAAGGCGGAAATAACATTTGCAAACCATAAGAAGGTGGCTTCAGCCTTTCCCTGGTACCATCCGATCAGCAAGCCAACTGCCACACCGATAACCACTTCCAGCAGACTGATAGTCAAGGAGAAAAAGAGGGAATAACGAGCCCCGTGCAGCAGACGAGACAAGACATCTCTGCCCAGCTGATCGGTCCCCAGCAGATGAACAGCGTCAGGTGCCATTAGTTTATTTGAAATCTCCACATGCTGGGGATCAAAAGAGGATAGATAGGGAGCAAAGAGAGCGCAGATGAAGAGGACCAGCAAAATGACACTTGAAAAAATAAATCGTTTAGACATTGCTCCTCCTTTTTCTGACTCTAGGATCTATCCAGAGCGGCAGCTGCTGGGTTAGAATGTTATTTCCCAAGAATAATAGGCCAAATAAAAGCATACAGCACTGGATAATGGGCAGATCCACAGACTGCAGCGCATCTACAAAGAGGGAACCGACACCATTCCAAGAGAAGACTTCTTCGACAATTAAGGATCCTGTCAGAAGATAGACCAAGGTCAGGCTCAGGCCTGTCGCAATAGCTGGCAGTGAATTTCTCAAGAGATGATTCTTGACCAGGAAGAATTTACTGACTCCGCGCAGGAGGGCATTTTCGACATGAACACTGTTCATCTGCTCCAGCACGGCCTTGCGGATCAAAGCAGTATATTGGCCAATCAATGACATACTGAGGGTCAGACTAGGAAGAATCAAGCTGCTAAGGTCCTGCTTGCCCGAAACTGGCAGCCATCTGAGCTGAACAGCAAAAACTACAATCAGCATGTAACCTAGCCAAAAGCTGGGCATGGAAACACTGGAAAAGGATAGAAAGCGAGTGACCTTATCAAAGAGAGAACCCTTGTAGACTGCACTAAAAATCCCCAAAGGAATGGACGTAAGCAAAATGAGAGCAAAGGATGTCAAGCCCAGAGAAAGGGTCGACTGGAAACGCTCCAGCACCAAGGGCAGGACAGGAACCTTTAAGAGATAAGATGTTCCAAAATCCCCACGAAGGGCCTTAGTCAGCCAACCTAGATACTGCTGGGGCCAAGGCTGATTGAGTCCCAGATAATCTCTGGCTTTTTCCAAGGATTGAGGAGTCACTTGAATCTTAGATACCCTTAGATAATTTTCTGCTTGATCTGCCGAGGATAGCTTGGCCAAGAGAAAGGTCAATACCGATATCATCAATAGGGCAGCTAGGAAAGAAACTATTTTTTTAAATAAATCTTTTATCATAGTCCTTAAAAGAAAAGGGGCGGCTGCTAAGCTTTTCAACTCAGCAGCACTACTCCCTTTATATTAAAATCTGTAGTTATGAAGCCAGTTTTTATTTTTTCTCAATATAGCGCAGTGGGAATGCATTTTCTTCTGGGGCAAAGCGCATACCTTTGATTTCTCCCTTGCGATAGACAGAGACAACAGATTGGTAAGTAATAGGGATATAGATGGCTTCATCATGGAGCATAGTGAGAACTTTCTTGTAGCCTTCATCAACTTTTGCTTCATCTGGTTCGACCAGTGTCGCCTTGATAATGCTGTCCATTTCTGACTTAGATGGCAGAGCTTCCAGGGAAACATTTTCTGGGTGACCATGGTCTGCTGGTGAAGTCAGGGCAGTCATCCAAGCATGCGGATCCCAAGGTGCTCCCCAAGAGAAGGTCAGCATCAAATCAAAGTCGCCAGTCTTAATATTTTCCCAGTAGTCATCTTCTTCCATAGCTTTAAGCTGAACATCGATTCCGATTTTCTTCCATTCGCCCTGGAAGTACTCAACCAAGTCCTTGTCTGTCGCCTTAGACGAGATATAAGGAACATTCAGGCTTAATTTCTTGCCGTCTTTTTCGCGGATACCGTCAGAGCCTTTCTTCCAGCCTGCTTGATCCAGCATCTTTTCAGCCAGCTCGATATCGTATTCATAGGGAGTCAGATTGGCGTCAGAGTGAGGGGTAGATTTAGAGAAGATGGTATCAGCTGGTGTTTCTGTTCCGCGGAAAATGTCTTTCGCGATAGACTTCTTATCAACCGCATGGTTCATCGCCTGACGGACAGTCTTGTCTTTGAAGATTTCCTGCTTGGCATTTAAGAGCATGAGGCGGCTGGACATTGGCTGAGATACGTCTGTCGTGTACTTATCATCCTTGGCATACTTAGCAAAGTTATCCAAACCGATAACGCCATTTCCATAGATCAAGTCAACATTGCCAGACTCAAACTCAAGAGCACGGGTTTGTGGGTCTGGGATAATCTTGACAGTTACTTCTTTCAGTTTAGGCTTTTCACCCCAGTACTTTTCGTTACGGGTAAAGGTGATGTACTCGTTTGGCTTCTTGTCTTTGACAACCCATTGACCGGTTCCGATTGGCTTCTTGAGGTTGTCCTTGGTCGTATCATCTCCATCAGGGAAGGCAGCATCAGCTATGAAGCGGATTGGACGAATCATTGATAAATCATAGAGAGTCGCACTGTAGGCTTGTTTGAGCTTAATTTCAAAGGTATGCTCATCTACAACTCGATAGCTTTCCAGCTGGTTGGTAAAGTCAAACCAAGTGTGGTTTTTCTTATTTTCCTCTGAAAAGACGGTATCGAAATTCCGTTTGACATTCTCAGCATTAAAGTCAGAGTCGTCTGAGAATTTTGCCTTTCTCAACTTGAAGGTATAGGTTTTACCATCTTCGCTGATATCCCAGCTTTCAGCCAAGGCTGGCTCGATCTTACCATTGTCACCGTAGCGGACTAGGCCTTCATAGACCATATCTTGAATGACAAATTGGTCTGGATTGTAGCGGTGAGGATTGACATCCCCAAAGTCCTCTCCCCAGACCATGGTGAGTTTGTCTTTCTCACCGACCTGTTTGGATGAGTTTGAGTTTTGCTGGCAGGCTACCAAGAATAAGGGCAGCAAGAGGACAACTAATAAAAATAGTTTTTTTCTCATTTTTATTGAATCACTTTCTTGTATTCATATTTTTATGATCGCAGTCCCAAGAGATAGGGGGCTATAGTTTATGTTTTTTTTATGATCAATTCATGCGGTTGTACTTGCTGTTGAGAGCATCTCCGAACTTGGTAAAGAGGAGAATGGTCAGAATCAGTAAGATACAAGGGAAGACCACAATCCAGGGAGCTTCCTGGATGTAAATCCGGCCGTCATTGATCATGGCTCCCCACTCAGGCGACGGTGCCTGAGCTCCCAATCCGACAAAGCTGAGACCAGCGATTTCCATGATAATGGTGCTGATGTCAAAGCTCATGGTCGTCAGAATCTGAGGAAAAAGACTGGGGAAATAATAGTTTTTCAGAGTCGTCCAAAAACTATTGCCATACATTTTCGAGGACTGGATATAGGGTTCATTTTTCAGCTGTAGGGTCATGGAGCGCATCAGGTAGGCATACTTGGTCCAGGCCGTCAGGCAGATAGCGATGAGGGTTTGCTGGAGACCGATGCCCAAGATACTGACGATGGCAATAACCAAAATGATAGAGGGGAAAGACTGAAAAGCCGTGATAACCAGCAAGATGAGCTGGTCGAATTTTCCGCCGATGAAGGCACTGGTCACCCCTATAAAGGAGCCCACTGCCGCAATCAGCATTAGAATCATCAGGGCTGGCAGAACTGTTTCCGCACCTCCGCTTACTGCACGCGCAAAGACAGACCGGCCTAGAGCGTCTGTTCCGAACCACTCACTGCTGCTCGGTCCTTGCAGGGCTTGTCCCAGATTGACCTTGGTCAAACTGTCACCCAAGAGACGAGGAGCCAAGGAGGATAGGACCAGGGCCAGGATGATAAGGCCGCCCAAGACTAAGAGTTTTCGATTGATTTTCTTATCCATACGAGACCTCCTTGCTTGTTTTTAGTCTCTTCATGCGCGGCAGCAGTTTGGGATTTTCCTGAGCCAGTCGGACGCGAGGATTGAGCCAAACCGTAAGCAGCTGAAAGACTAGATTTACAGTCAAGACCCCAGCTGTAATAAAGAGGACCGCCCCCTGAATGAGGGGATAATCCCGCTTGGCAACTACTCCAATCAGCATCTTACCGATACCCGGCCAGGAAAAGAGATGCTCGATAATAGCTACACCACCCAAGAGCGAGCCCAGAGAAAGGCTGACCAAGGTGAGAAGAAAGGGCAGGACATTGTAAATCACGTCATGCAAAAGGATATGCCCCTCTCGAATCCCCCGACCCCGCGCACCTTCGACTTCTGGTGAATGCAGCACTTCTATCAGAGCGGTCCGCAGCTGCGGAATATAGCGAGTGGACATGATCATGGCCAGTGTTATGACTGGCAAGACTAAGCCCAGCTCATTGGCCGTTGCCTGAATGGGAAGCCAGTGCAGCTGAACAGAAAAGATCAGAATCAGGATAATCCCCATAACAAAGCTAGGAATGGCATTCAGAAAAGCCAGACCTGCCATCAAGAAGCGGTCAACCGGCTTTCCAGCATGGTAGGATGTGTAGAGAGCTGTCGGCAGGGAAATTCCCAGAGTCGCTAGCAGGGTATAAAAAGCTAGGTAGACTGTATTGGGAAAATAGAAAACCAGCTGCTCCCAGACCGAAGCTCCGGAATTATAGGTCACACCAAAGTCGCCATGGACAATCCTGACCAGCCAGGCCAGATATTGCTCCATAAAGCTGCCATTCAGGCCCATCTCAGCCCGCTTGATTTCCAGCAATTCCTTGGTAAAAGGAATACCCTGAGCATTGAGGATACTCTCAGCCGGATCTCCCGGTGCTAGATAAACCAGCAAAAAGGAGATAAAGCTGACGCAGAGCAGGATGAGGACGAATTGCAGAATCGTTTTGATAATAAATTTAATCATGCGCCTCCCTTTCAGATGTCTGGTAGCTTTCAGGCTTCTTGCTGGCAACGGCCAGCAGCACTTCGCCTTGGTGGACGACCAGGGTCGCTTTCTGGTAGAGGACCAGACCGTCTTCCTTGGCAGTCACCTTTTCTAAAATATTGCCATAAATATCACAGATTTCGCCAATGACCTGACCAGCCTGTACTGTTTGATTGGGCCGGACAAAGCACATCCAGCACCCCGACCTCTGACAGGTCAGATAGTAACTGTCGTCAAAGATCAGCGGCGCCTGCTTATAATAAGGCATGGTCCCTTCAAAAAGATAGCGGGCGACTTGTTTGACTGACTCCTTCATAGCCAGAACATCCTCTGGCAGACAGGTGCCATTTTCCCCCTGCTCCAGCAGGATGCTAGGCAGTCCATAGTCTACTGAGGCAGCGTGGTAGAGATTGCCGCGGTCCTGAGATTGGTAGATTATCGGTGTCCCAGAAGCCTGCAGCATCTGATAGGACTTTTCCATCACCTCTGGATTTGCCCGCAGAGAGTAGTAACCATGCGGTGTCAGCAGTTCTTCCCGATTGCCACTGTGCAGGTCAATGAGGAAATCACTGACACTAAAGACCTGACTCTCAATCACAGACCGAATCTGATAGCTGAGGCTGGAAACTGGCTCTTGATCCTGAAAAATCCTGTTCAGATTGAGGCCGTCCTCAGGTACAAGTGTCGTCTCCCGAGCCCAGAAGCCGCTGACATTGACTGCATGCAGGAGGAGGACAGAGCCCTGAAAGTTAAAGTCCCATTCATGCGCCAAGTCCATCAGCGCCTTAACCCCGACATACTCACAGCCATGGACTGCAGCACTGATGGTCAGCAAGGGCTGGGAGGCCTGTCCTTTGAGCAGAGTGTACTGGATAGCCAGCTCATCCGTGATAGGCAGACTTCCTTGATAGCTGCTGCATGGAGCCATAGAGTCTAGTTCTTGCTTAATCCTCATCTTCATCCTCCCTGTACTGACTGAGCAAGAGCTTGGTATAGTCACTCTTGGGAGCAGAGATGACCTCTCGCATGCTGCCCTTCTCCTGCACGATTCCGTCCTTGAGGACGACCAAATCTTCCGCAAAATTGCTGACCAGAGCGATGTCATGAGAGATGAAGAGAAAGGAGGTCTGCGAGCGCTCCTTGATGTCTGCCAGCAGCTGCATGACTTCATACTGAACGGTCACATCCAGAGCACTGGTGATTTCATCGCAGATGAGCACATCGGGATTAATCAGCAAGGCACGGGCAATAGCTGCCCGCTGACATTCTCCTCCGCTCAGCTGGTGTGGCAGCCTCTGAGCAAGCTCAGGTGTCAGACCAACCGATCTCAGCAAGTCATGGATGACTTGCTTCCTATCAGACGGCTGCTGATAGAAAGAAAAGTTTCGACAGACCTCTTCTAGGCTCTGCTGAATGCTGCGCTTGGGATGAAAGGTCGACTGGGGCTGCTGGGCAATGTACTGGACCCGAGCATAGTATTCCCTATCCTTGTAGGCAGAGACTGGCTTGCCTAGTAGAGTCAGCTCCCCTTGATCTGGCTTTAAAAAGCGACAGATAAGATTGGCAATGGTACTCTTGCCAGATCCTGACTCTCCGACCAGCCCCATAGCTCGTCCCTTTTCCAAGCTAATATCAATATCAAAGACACCAATTCTCCGATTACCAATCTGACCATACTCGTAGGTCAGCTGGCGACCGACCAATACTTGACTCATAGCTGCTCCCCTTCTCTAAACTCTGCCAGCTTGGGCACAGCCTTCAGCAATTTCTGGGTGTAGGCCTGCTCAGGATGGCGGAGAACTTGATGGGCTGGACCGCTTTCGACAATCTGTCCTTCCTTCATGACCACTACCTTTTGCGCCAGATGCTCAGCTACGCTGATATCATGTGTGACAAAGAGAATGGCCATGTTTTCCTCTTGATGAAGCTGGCTCAAGAGATTAAGCAGCTTCATTTTCGACAGGACATCCAGAGCGCTAGTCGGCTCATCAGCCAGCAATAGTTTGGGCCTGCTGGCTAGAGCTAGCGCCACACCAACTAGCTGCATCATACCGCCACTAAGTTCGAAAGGATACTTATTGACGACTTTTTCAGGCAGCAGCCCCACCATCTCTAAGCATTCTTCCAAGGGACGGAGATTTGCTGCCTGCTGGCCCTGATTTTTCACCAAGTCCTGATAATGCTTTTTGATCTTACGGCGGTTATTGAAGCTGAGACTGGCATGCTGACTAATCCAAGCCACTTCTCGGCCTACAAAAGGCAGAGAAATGCGGTGGTTCTGGGGCTGAATTTCCTGCCCCTCAAAGGTAATACTGCCCTCTGTCACTGTCAGCCCCCTAAGAGGGAGGCCCAGCAGCATCTTGAGCAGGGTGGACTTGCCACTGCCACTCTCGCCCACAATCGAAAGGGACTCCCCCTCTGCAAGAGAGAGGGAGACCCGATCGAGAATGACTTTATCTGCTGACTGCACCAGCAGATCTTTCATTTCCAGCATGTTTTATTCCTTTGATAGTTTGTTGCTGACGTGATAGTAGTCTGTTGGATGGGATTCCAAACCAGAGACGGACTTGTCCATTACCAGAGCGACCTTGAAGAAGCCGATAATGGTAAAGCCATAGTCCTTGTCCATGATTTCTTGGATTTCCTTGCTGAGCTGATTGCGCTTAGCTGGATCAGTTTCAGTCGCCAACTCTTCGATTTTCTTGTCTGCTTCTGGGTTGCTGTAGTGACCGATATTGGCTGTACCATTGGTCTTGACAGCACTGTTGAAGAAGGCATACGGGTCACCAATCGGAGCTGCTACCACAGCGTAAGGTGTGAAGGCATAGTCCTTTTCACTGGAAACGGCACTGACTTCAACTTTCTTAATAGTCGCTTCGATTCCGACTTCCTTGAGCTGTTGCTGGGTTGCTTCTACAGCCAGCGGCATTTCAGGCAGACGAGTAAAGGACAGCAGCTCAATGCTGACTTTTTGACCGTCTTTTTCACGGTAGCCATCGCCGTCAGTATCCTTGTAGCCAGCTTCATCCAAGAGTTTCTTAGCCTTGTCTACGTTAAATTCATGGACGCTCTTTTGCAGGGCAAAGGCAAACCCTTTAGGGAAAGGTCCAACAGCTGGTACAGCTGAGCCTTTAAAGAGGGATTCTGAGTAGGTCTTCTTGTCTACCAAGGTATCTAAAGCCTGACGGAACTTGTCATCTGCTACGTAAGGATTTTCAAAGTTATAGTAGTAAGCTAGGTAGCGGGAACCTTCTACTTCAGAAATTTTGTAGTTCTTATCGGAAGCATAGGTACTTAGATTTGCATAAGGCAGACCATAGACAGCGTCGACTTCTTTAGACTTGAGGGCTGCAGAAATAGCTGTCGGATCAGAGAAGTATTTAATCTTCAGATTAGCAACTTTGGGCTTGCCATCCCAGTAGTCGTCATAAGCCTTGAGCTCTGCTCCGCTCTCAGGAGTGTACTTGGTCACCATGTAAGGTCCAGTTCCGACAGGAGCCTTATCAGATGCGCTCTTGCCAGTCGTATCCACAATAGCGGAGTAGGGCTCTGCCAAGAGATTAGCCATGATCGGCTGCACAGCCTTTGTCTTGATGGTCACAGTTTGACCCTCTGCAGATATGCTGTCAATGCTCAGATCGGCAGCTGCCCGCTCACTCTTCTCAACCAGGCGTTCTAGAGAAGCTTTGACCTTTTCACCGGTCATTTTTTCACCATTTTGGAAGACAACCTTATCCTTGAGGGTAATTTTCCACTCTAGGTCTGATACTGCTTCGATTTTCTCAGCCAACCAAGGTTTCACCTCAAGTTTGTCGTCCATCTTAAAGAGGGTTTCTCCCACTCCGTAACGGACCGTGAACCAGCCATTGTATTCCGCTGCTGGGTCAATATTTTCTGGAAATTGAGTATAGCCGATAGTTACAGTCTTGCTGTCACCATCGCTAGCAGACTCGCTGGTTTTGCTAGGGTTTACACAGGAAGCTAGGGCTAGGCCTGCCAAGGCTAAAACCATTATTTTTTTAAAATATTTCATAAAATATTCAAATTCCTTTTCTATTTTGTAAACTACTTTTAGACGTTCTGTCCTAGTCAAATCTAAATACGCTTCGCTCTCTGTCTAAGGTGGTTCTATGTCCTGAAGATGAGAGATCAAACGAGTGAAAAACAAGTGATTGCTCATTCTCTTTCCTCCTTGGGGAATTTATTTGTCTTAGTCTTTTCCTTCCAGATAGCTTCGAGCATCTTCGACAAAGGCAGTTGGCAGAGCCAGGTCAGCCTGCAGCTCATCACGATAAGCTCGGATTACTTCTGCCTCTCGGCCGGAGACAACCTTTTCAGCCCAGTCTGGGTCTAGGAGCAGGGCCTTGCCGAGGGCAAAGAGCGGAATCCCCGCATCCAATACTCGCTGGGCATCCTGCTTGGTCTTTATCTGACCGACACCAATCAGGGGTACTCTACCATTAATTTTTCTGATAATTTTCTGAATCACTGGCTCCAAGTCCTGTGAATCTCTGATAGACGAACGCCAGACATCAGAGGTCGAAATATGCAGATAGTCCACCTGATGATAGATGAGCTGCTCCAGCAACTGCAGGGTATCATAAAGCTGGATTCCTGGTTCCTCAATCTCTTCTGGAGAAAAGCGGTAGCCAATCAGGAAGGGACGGTCGGCCTCTTCTTTGACTAGTTGCTTGGCTCTTTTCAGCAAAGTCTTTGGGAAGCGCAGGCGGTTGTTAAGGCTGCCGCCCCACTTGTCCTGACGGACATTTGAATGGGGAGAGACAAACTGCTGGATCAGATAGGTATTGGCGCCATGAAGCTCGACTCCGTCAAAGCCAGCCTGAATCGCCCGTCTGATAGCTGACAGAAAGTCCTCTATCACCTGCTCCACTTCAGCGTTCTTGAGCGCCCTCGGCTCTGCCAAATAATCGCGCGGAGCCTTGACAGCGCTGGGTGCTACTGGCTGACCGTCAATCAAATCAGGCAGAACCATACGACCACCGTGATAGAGCTGGACAATAGCCAGAGCCCCTTGGTCCTTGATGGCCTTGGCCAGACGGCTAAGCCCCTCAATCTTATCGTCCTCGGCGCCGCTGAAGCTCTCCGCAAAGGACTTTCCCAGAGGATGGACATAGGTACTGCCAGTAATGACCATACCAACCGACCTAGACCGGCGGGCAAAAAAATCAATATCTGCCTGAGATACATAGCCACCCGGCTCACTAGCGCAGATAGTCATAGGAGCCAATACAACGCGATTGCGCATGGTCTGACCATTTTTAAAAGTAAATTTATCCTGAATCTGTGTATTCATCTGGTCACCTCTTTCCCAAGATAAATCATGTCGTTTGTTTTTAAATAATAGAGCCTTAGAGTAAGGTCGCCTGCCAAGTCTGGTCCCGCTCTTCCAAGAGCAGCACTCGTCCTTGGGGGACATCAATGTTCCAAAAAACAGCCTCTCGGTCAACCAAATGCTGGTAAATCAAGCGAAGGACTCCCAAATGAGCCACTAAAGCGATTGACTCATCAGCACTATCTAGCAGGCGGTCTGTTGCTGTCCAGACTCTGGTCTGAAAGTCTGAGAAAACTTCTGCCTCAGGAGGCGTGACCTCAAAGGGGGCATCCAGCCAAGCCTGCCAGACTTCTGGAAAAGCCGCTTCAATCTCATCAGCTGTCAAGCCTTCCCATTGTCCGAAGCCTCGCTCGTCAAAGTCAGCTATGGCCTGGACTTGCCTGTCTGGAAAAGCCATCTGGGCTGTTTCCTGCGTCCGCTTGAGACTACTGGTGTAGATTGCATCAACCGTATGCTCCTGCATCAGCAGCGCCAACTGCTTGGCATCTTTTTGGCCTTGCTCGTTAATCGAGACATCATGGCTGCCGTAGAAACAGCGCCTGCGGTTGTAGTCTGTCTGACCATGCCGCATCAGATACCATCTTTTCATCCTTGCACCACCAATCCTAAGAGATAGAGGAGCTGGGCTATTTCGACATAGGCTCCTAGCGTATCGCCTGTGTGGCCGTCAATTTTATCATAAACGAAACGGCGATAGCCTATTGCTCCCAGAAATACCAAGCCATAAGCCAAGAGACCTCTCCAACTGAAAACCAGCAGAGACAGGAGCAAGGGGAGAAGCTGGGCAAGCAGGATATGACTAGTCTTGCTGCCACTGAAGAAATTTCCTGAGCCGCCGCCTTCTCTGGCATAGGTCATCCGATAGAGCTGTAGGCTCAGACCGGCCTTGCCAATCATGGTCAGACTGGCCACGATAAACCAGCGAGGCTCCGGCAGATAAGGGTAGAGAACCAGCATCAGAGCATAGTAGAGAATGAGTGCCAGAACGCCATTGCTGCCAATGCGGCTGTCCTTCATAATCTCCAGCATCCGCTCCTTCTTACGAGAGGAGAAGAGCCCATCCGCCGTATCCGCTAAGGCGTCCAAGTGAAAACCACCTGTCAGCAGAACATCGAAAGCAAGGGTCAGAACCCAAGCGACCATTCCAGGAAGAACTAGACTCATCAGGAAATAAAATCCACCTGAAACCAGCCCTAGTAAGAGACCAAAGAGGGTCAGAAAAGGGAGTCCCCGTCGCAGATAGGAAATATCCACTGCCTTTGGAATCACAATCCGGCTAAAAAATTGAGTATAGATAATCAATGCCTTTATCATTTCAACTGCTGAGCGAGGCCGCAGATGACTAGATAAGCCTCACTCGCCTCCTTTGCAATCAGTTGGTTGATCTTGCCCTGCACATCACGGAAGAAGCGTCCTAGTCTGGTCTCCGGGACAATGCCCAGTCCAACCTCGTCCGTTACAATCCAGCACTCAGCATCAGTCTGATGGATTGCAGATAGGAGCTCTTGCCATTCTTCTTCCAAGAGCTGCAGCAGGAAAGACTGCTCCTGACGGCTGAGAAAGTTTTCTTCCGTCAGCTCCAGCTTGTCTGGAAAATGCTGGGAAATCAAATCAAAGAGGCGATTGCTGGTCAGAAGAGTGGCACAATCCAGCAGATAAACTGGATGCGACTGCTCTCGCAGCCAGTCGGCCAGCCCAGCATACTGCTCCTGAGTCGTCCAGGAAGCCGGCCGCCGTTCTTGGTGTAACCGAATCCGCTCCTGCCATTCTGGATCTTCTCCTCGGGGCAGGCCAGTCGCAATGTAACAGACCCGTTTTCTGTCCGCCAACTGTTCCTCCGCAAATGCCGATTTACCGCTTCTGGCCCCGCCTGTCACTAACACAATCTTAGCCATTTGCTTCTTCTTTCATTACTTGAAATGCCTGCTCAAAGGCTGCCAAGGTCTGGTCTAGGTCCGCTCTAGTATGGGCACTGGACATAAAGTTGGTTTCATACTGAGATGGCGCCAGATAAATGCCCTCTTCCAACAAGAGACCGTGCAGTCGCGCAAACTGAGCATGGTCAGCCGCCTTAGAATCCTCAAAATTGCGAACTGGCTTCTGGCTGAAGAAGAAACCAAACATGGTACCTTTTGATACGACTTGCAGATCAATGTTGTACTTGTCTGCTAGACTTCGTAAGCCATCACAGAGGTAGCTTGTTTTCCCTTCAATCTCAGCAAAGAGTTCAGGTGTCAGCTGTTTCAGGGTTTCATAGCCGGCCGTCATGGCAACTGGATTACCCGACAAAGTACCAGCCTGATAGATGCTGCCTAGAGGCGCTACCTGATCCATATAGAGGGCCTTGCCGCCAAAGGCTGCGACTGGGAAGCCGCCACCGATAACCTTGCCCAAGCAGACCAGATCTGGCTCAGTCTGATAGAGGCCGACTGCCCCCTGATAATGAGCTCGGAAACCACTCATGACCTCGTCCACGATGAAGAGAGAGCCGTATTCCTGAGTGAGGGAGCGAATAGTACTGATAAAGTCCGCATCCGCTGGAATCAAGCCCATATTGCCCGCAACTGCTTCTAAAATGACACAAGCAATGTCATCTCCGTACTTTTCAAAGCAAGCTTTGAGAGCATCTGTGTCATTGTAAGGCAAGGCCAGAGTTTCCCCAGCTACCTGAGCAATGACTCCGGCAGAATCAGCAATCCCAAAGCTGGCCAAGCCTGAACCAGCCTGAACCAAAAAGGAATCGCTGTGGCCGTGATAGCAGCCGATAAATTTGACAATTTTAGAACGCTTGGTCACTCCACGCGCTACCCGAATGGCGCTCATGGTCGCTTCCGTTCCCGAATTGACCATCCGCATTCTTTCCATGAAAGGCAGACGCTCCTGCACCAGCTGGCCGAGGGCAATCTCTCTGGGACTCGGAGCACCAAAACTGGTCCCCTCCCAAATAGCTTCCTCAACTGCCGGCAAAACATCCTTAGGAGCATGCCCCAAAATCATAGGTCCCCAAGACAGGACGTAGTCAATATAGCGGTTGCCATCGACATCATGCAGATAGGCGCCGCTGGCTTTTTCGATAAAAAGCGGATGGCCTCCCACAGCCTTAAAGGCCCTGACAGGACTGTTGACCCCGCCTGGAAAGAGCTTTTGAGCCTCTGTGAAATATTGGTTGGAATGTTCTCTCTTCAAGTTCGTCCTCCTTATCTAGAAAACTGCTGATTTTCCGCAGTCTCTATCCTTCTTTCAGATAGCCGGCCGCATCCTTGGCAAAATAAGTGATAATCAAGTCTGCTCCTGCCCGCTTCATACTGGTCAAGGTTTCCATGACAATGGCTTTTTCATTGATCCAGCCCTGCTGAGCTGCTGCCTTGACCATAGCGTATTCTCCACTGACATTATAGGTCACCAAAGGCAGCTGGGTTTCCTGGCGCAGCTCTCTGAGGATATCCAGAAAGGTCAGAGCCGGCTTAACCATGAGAAAGTCTGCTCCCTGCTCCCCATCACTCTTAGCTTCTCTAAGAGCTTCCAAGCGATTGGCCGGATCCATCTGATAGGTCTTGCGGTCGCCAAAGGCCGGAGCACTCTCACCTGCATCTCGGAAAGGTCCATAAAAGCTAGAGGCAAACTTAATCGCATAGGACATGATGGGAATGTCTTCAAAGCCCGCCGCATCAAGCCCCTGACGGATAGCCGCCACAAAACCGTCCATGGCATTGGAAGGCGCAATGACATCTGCTCCAGCCCTGGCTTGGCTGACAGCGACTTCTGTCAGTCTAGTCAAAGACAGATCATTGTCCACTTCCTCCCCTCGCAAAATACCGCAATGGCCGTGACTGGTAAACTCACAGAGACAGGTGTCTGCAATGACGACCGTCTCAGGGAAATGCTTCTTAATCAGACGGATAGCTTCCTGTACAATGCCATTTTCAGCTGAAGCCTGGCTGCCTATTTCGTCCTTTTCTGACGGAATGCCAAAGACGATAAAAGCCCGAATGCCCAGGTCCACACATTCCTGAACTTCTGGCAGCAAATCCTCGAGGGAGAACTGATAAACTCCCGGCATAGAGGCAACTTCTTGCTTTTCAGTCAAGCCTTCCTTGACAAACAAGGGTTGGATAAAATCATCCACAGACAGCTTGGTTTCTCGAACCAGCTGCCGCAGACCGCTGCTTCTCCTCAGTCTGCGATGTCTATAAAATTCCATGCTTCTTCTCTTCTTTCTTGATTATTTCCTTGACCATTTCCTCAACAGAAGGACTCTGGGGCTGGTAGTCTACCCCATAGCCAGACTCCTTAACCGCCTGAGCCGTTGTCTGACCAATCACTGCAATCTGATGACTGGACGCTAGATAGGGCTTAATAGCACAAAAACTCTGCCAAGCCGATGGACTGGCAAAGGTCCAAATCACATCCTCCTGAGACAGATAGGTCTGAAGCTGGTCCTGACCAGCAGGATTTGAGGTCGTTTCGTACATAGGCCAAGCCCAGACCTCATGACCTGCTTCTTTTAACTTCTCGGCCAGACTGGGATTGGACAAGCTGCTCTGGGGCAGCAAAATCTTCTGCGTCGGCAGAGCCAAATCCAGCCACTCCTGAATAAAGTCAAGACCATAGTGGCTACTGGCCTGAAAATCACAGTCTCGGCCTAGCTTGTCCAGCGCCTGACTGGTCTGCGGCCCAATGGTCGCAATCTGATAGTCCTCTTTCAGATAGGGACTGAAAGCCTCTACTGCGACAGCACTGGTAAAAAAGGCCCAGTCAGCTTCTGGCAGTGCTGCTTGGACATCTTCTGGCAAGGGCAGGGACTGACAACGAATGAGAGGAACATGATGCGTCTCAAACCCAGTCTGTCTGATCTTTTCTAGCCAGGCAGAGTCTGGCGCCTGCTCTCTGGTAAAGATTATTTTTTTAACCATGGCATTCCTACTGCTCCCTTATCGGCTAACTGGCGTACAGCCTGCTCTGCCAATTCCTGACCATCCTGCCCTTGAAGGCTGACAAAGACACATTGGCCGTCCTCCTTGGCCAGCATGGCCTCTAGCTGATAGTCCTGACCTTTTTTCTGGGCCAAAGCAGCGATAGGGAAGGTGCAGTCTGCATTCATCTGAGCCAAAACTGCCCTCTCAACTGCCACTTCAGCAGCTGTCTTCTCATCCTGAACAGTTGCCAACAGTTTCCGCAGCTCCTCATCCTCTTCCCGGTATTCCACCGCCAAAGCGCCCTGAGAAATAGCCGGCAGGCAAAGACGGGTCTCTAAAGGCTGAATATGAAGAAGGCTTTGGTCCAGCCAGCCCAAGCGTTTAAGTCCAGCCATAGCCAAGACAATCGCATCGTACTCGCCTTCTTCCAGCTTCTTGATGCGTGTATCAATGTTGCCTCGAAGTGGTTTAAAAGCCAAATCCGGTCTCTGAGCCTGCAGCTGAACCTGTCGGCGAATGCTGCTGGTTCCTATCAGAGCGCCCTCAGGCAGGTCAGCCAGCGTCTGGCCAGCTTGACGGAAAATCAAGCAATCTCGAACATCTTCTCGCTGGCTAATCGCACCGAGCGCACAGCCCTCAGCTAGCTTAGCCGGCATGTCCTTGAGACTGTGGACCGCCATATCAATCTCACCAGCCAAGAGAGCTCGCTCGATTTCCTTGACAAAGACTCCCTTACCGCCAATTTCCTGAAGGCTGACATGGGTCAAGCGATCTCCTTTGGTCGTATAGGGAACGAGGACAAAATCCCTCTCTGGATGGAGCTCCTTGAGCTGTTCCACTAACTGTTGGGTCTGGGTCATGGCCAGCTTACTCTTGCGGGTTCCTACCTTAATGACCTTCATCTTTTCCCCTTTCTCTGTGCAAGCCAAATATCTTGGCAATCAAGGCAATGTCATAGTCTGAATGCTCTCCGACTGATAGCTCTTTGAGCTGCAAGATTGGCTCCTTCAAGACTTGGTTGATAATACTCTTCATGTGCTTGGAAATCTGCTTCTGCTCCCGTTCGGTCAAATCCGGAATCTTGCGATTAAGACTTTCCATGGCTGATGCTTGAGCTTCCAAAGCCTTATCCCTGATTTCCTGAATCAGAGGAATAATGCCTAACTGCTGACGCCAGTCAGCAAACTTGACCAGCTCCTCATCAATCTCCAAAGCAATCCGACCGGCAATCTCCTGCCGTTCCGCTTTGTATTGCTCCAGTTGATTGGTTAGATTTTCGATATTATAGAGCTTCAGAGACGAGCTCGGATGGCAGGAACGAGGCAGACAGAGGTCAAACACGACCGCTTCCTCCTTAAGCATAGAGGGAAAGATAATGTATTCTTCCGTTTTAACTGCCGAAAAAACCACATCCGCATCCGCCAGCACTGCCTCCAACTCATCCCAGCCATGGGCAGACACCCTGTCCTCTATCAGAAATGCTTGGGCCTTGCTGACTGTCCGATTGAGCAGCATGACTGATTCGAATGGACGCTGCAAAGCATACTTGGTCACCAACTGACCAATCTCTCCCAGACCGATCACAGCTACCTTTTTAGTACTGTAATCCAGCCCCAGTCGGTCCAATTCTTGGATGGCGGTCAGGCCGATAGAAATAGGACGGTCATTGATTCGATAAGAATCATGCATTCGCTTGGCAAAGGTCAGCGTCTGCTTAAAAGCCTGATTGAGGACAATACCAGTCGTACCAGCATCTTGTGCTGTCAGGAAAGCATGCTTGAGCTGGCCCAAGACCTGACTTTCACCAACAATCTTGGATTCCAATCCGATAGAGACCCGCAGCAGATGCCGCAAGGCCTCATCCCCTTCACGAAAGACTAAATACTCTTCAAGCTCCTTGACAGGAATCTGAAACCAGTCCGCCAAAAAATGCTTGGAATAGTAGCGGCCAGTGTGCAGCTGGTCCACCACCAGATAGAGCTCGGTCCGATTGCAGGTGGACAGGATGATATTTTCCAAGATACTTTTTTCTCTTTTCAGGAGCTTTAGAGCTTTGAGCCCCTCCTGATCTGAGAAATGCGCTTTTTCCAAAATTGGCAGCGGCGTTTCCCGATGGGTCAAACCCACATATAATAGGTGCATGCTTCTTTCCTTCTTTTAAAGTTGGTCTAAAATTGCTTCTATCTTCTTGCGAATCTCCTTGGAACGGCTGGGCGAAAAACCGTTGGTCGAGATCATGACAGACACGTCCTTCTTTCTCGCAATGGCTACATTGTAGAAGTCAGAAAAGGTCTTGTCGCCCGTATTGTTTACCAGCTGACTAGGTGCAGCATCCTCCATAATCTGACGGTTAACTTCTTCCTGATCTGTACAGGCAAAGACCAGCTTAGCGCCTTCCAAATCACCTGTCTGATAGGGTCTAGCTAGCCACTGAATTTCCGCCTGAGGAATGTCAGCATGCAGAGTCGGACTGACTACTGTCACAGCAGCCTGCTCAGCCAGCAGGGTCCTAATCTTCCGCGCTGCGACCTTGCCGCCTCCCACTACCACGACTTTCTTCTCTCTGATATTAATCATGACTGGATACATGCTAGCTTCTCCTATTTCTTTTCCCGAAAGATTTTCGCGCTGCGTTTGTAAACTGTATCTGGCTCCTCTAGACGGTCATTGACCAATCGAGCCAGCACAAAAAAGTAATCCGACAGGCGGTTGATATAGATCAATCCTATCTCATTGACCGCTTCTTCTGCCTCTATAACAGCCACCATCCGGCGCTCCAGGCGTCTGGTCATGGTACGAGCCACATGCAGAAGACTCGCAATCCGATGGCCGCCCGGAATGATAAAGCGGTCGATTTTCGGAGGAATATGCATATACTCATCCATTCGCTCCTCCAGCCAGCTGACATTGGCTGGCTCTTGCTTGTAGGGGCGCAGTTCCCTCGGTGTAGCCAAGTCGCTGCCACAGTCAAAGAGATGCTGCTGGATTTCCTCGCATTCCAGACGCAGGTCATCCAAGATAGGATAGTCACGCATCTCAGATACGACATAGCCTAGATGAGAGCATAGCTCATCCATCGTTCCATAAGCTTCGACCCGAATATGGGTCTTGGATACTCGGTCCCCACCGTAGAGGCGTGTAAAGCCCTTGTCACCGTATTTCGTATAAATTCTCATTTTTCTTCTCTGTTGATGATTTGATAGATCTGCTCCATGTCCAAAGACTGGCGCAGGACGTCTGCTAACTTATCATACTCTCTGTCTTTAAAGTCTTTGATACTGACAAGCTGGTCCTCTAGCGGCTCTAAGCCCTTAGCCAGCCGAAGTTCATTCAGGTACTGACGAGTCCATTCTAGATTGTCAAAGACCCCATGAAGGTAGGTTCCTTGTACTTGCCCACCATAAGCCACTGCTCCATCTAGACGCTCGGTTGCTTCACCATTTTGCTCCTTGATGATGGAGAATGGCTCCAGACTATCCGCAAGCTGAGTTTCCCCCATGTGAATCTCGTAGCCTTCTAGCTCTTGTCCCTCATGCAGGGCTCTGACCTGCGTCGTCCGCTTGACCGGCTGAAGCACCGTCTCTGTCTCTAAAATTCCCAGACCGCTAATCTCTTCTAAGTCAGACTCTAGGTGCAGCGGATCGCTAATCTTCTGCCCCAGCAGCTGATAGCCGCCGCAGATACCAAAGATTCGCACGCCCTGCTCCAGACACTCGAGAATCTCGGCTTCAAGACCAGAGTAGCGCAGATAGTTCATGTCTTCAATGGTGTTTTTACTGCCCGGCAGAATCAAGAGATCCGGCCGACCGATTGCATCACCAGGCTGGACATAGCGGACAGAAACATCTGGTTGGATTTCCAGACTGTGAAAATCCGTAAAGTTGGACAGGCGCTTGAGGCTGACAACTGCGATATCCAGACTCTTTCTGCTATCAAAGCGTCGGCTTTTCTGTACCAATGCCACACTGTCTTCGCTGTCAATATCCAGCTGGGCATAAGGCACGACTCCGATAACCGGCACCTGGGTCAGCTCCTCAATCATATCAATACCGGACTGCAGCAGGGCCACATCGCCGCGGAATTTATTGATAATAACCCCCTTGATCCGCTTGCGGTCCTCAGGCGGCATGAGCTCAATCGTTCCATAGATAGAGGCAAAGACGCCTCCCTTATCAATATCCGCCACTAAAATCACTGGCGCATCAACCAGCTTGGCCATGCCCATATTGACAATGTCTCGGTCATTGAGATTGATTTCAGCTGGACTGCCAGCACCCTCAATGACGATGATATCATTCTCAGCACCTAGCTCCTCATAGACTTTCTTAATCTTAGGCAGGAGCTGCTGCTTGTATTCATGGTATTCGACAGCATCCATATCCCGCAGTACACGACCTAAAAAGACGACCTGAGACTTGCGGTCAGAGGTGGGTTTTAGCAGGACTGGGTTCATGCGGACATCCGGCTCCTTGCCAGCTGCCTCAGCCTGAACGACCTGAGCACGGCCCATTTCATCTCCTTTTTTGGTGATAAAGGAATTAAGCGCCATATTCTGGGACTTAAAAGGCACCACTTCTAGGCCATCCTGCTTAAAAATCCGGCAGAGCCCCGCCGCAATAATGCTTTTTCCAGCATCTGAGGCAGTTCCCTGTACCATCAATGATTTGACCATTTTCCATTTCCTCCTAGCTGCTCAAAGAAAGCAGCTTCATTTTCTGCCAGTGGCGTCTGGATAGTCTGATGAAGCTTGACAATCCAAGGCACAGCCAAGCCTGCCTCTACTAGCAGATCTCCCTGCTGGAAGAAATCAAACTTGCTGCCCTCTGCGATCAAATGCCCCTTCTGCAGCAGATAGGCATAGTCACAGCAGTCATACATCAGATCCATGTCATGGCTGGATACGATGATGTTTGTCCCAGCCTGGACCAGCTTTTTCATGGTCTCGGCCATCTGGTCCCTCCCTTTGGGATCCAGTCCAGCTGTCGGCTCATCAAGCAGCAAATACTTGGGCTGCAGGGCCAGCATGCCAGCAATAGCCACCCGCTTTTTCTGGCCATAGCTCAGATACTGCAGCGGTCTGTCCTGCAGATGAGAAATGTCCATCATCTCTAAAGCCGTCGCCACTCTGCTGGTTATCTCGTCTTCTTCATAGCCTAAGTTTTCCAAGGCCATGCCAATATCGTCCTTCACAATGGTATAAAAGAGCTGCTGCTCTGGATTCTGAAAGACCATATTGACATGCTGCCGATACTGGAACAAAGCCTTCTTAGAGTCGCCTACAGGCTGACCATCATATAAAACACTGCCCTTCTGCGGTTGGAGCAGTCGGGTGATGATTTTCATGATGGTAGACTTACCTGAACCGTTGACTCCCAGAATACCAGTAATCCGGCCCTCTTCGAAGTCCATAGAAATATCGTGCAGCGTTGGATTTTCGTCATACGAAAAAGAAATATTCTTTACTTGTAACATCTATGTTTCCTATCTACTTTCCATTATAGTATAAAAGCAGTCTTATTGTAAATGCGCTTTCATTATTCACTGTGCTCTGCATCAAATCTTAGCGTCAGTACTTCATTTAAATGCTGATTATCATCTAGCAATTTAACAAAAAGAGTATTGGCTAATCTGCCCCAAGCTTGGTGTTGCTTCCTTTTATTGTAAAAGGAGAATTTCAAGTCCAAGGTATCCCGAATGGTCACAAACTCATAGAAGACCAGGAAAATAAAGCGATACATGAGGACAATCAAGTCTAGCAGTACCCGTGGCACATGCATGGCTTTAAAAAGCCGCAGCATCTGAGCAAAAGGCACCGTCAGGACAAAGAAATAAGTCGAAACCAAAGATGAATAGATGCGCAAGAGGATAAAAATGGTCTGCTGAACAGAAGATTGGCTGATGCCCAGATAGCCCTGACCTAAAGGCAAGGCCAGCAAGAGCTGCTCCTGACTGTTCTGATAGGTCAAGACAAAGGTCAAGAGACTAATCAGGATAAAGATACTGGCATGCAGATACCACTTCAGATAGCGCAGCCACGGAAGCCGAGCCACATAGCAAGTCAGAGGCGCCACCAAGATAATGAGCCCTAGCTGTAGAATCCTGACACCAGAAAAACTGACAGCTAACAAGAGCACATAGATGACAAATTTATAAGCAACCGGCAGATTTTTCAGCCGATTTTGATAGGCGTATTTATCAATCGCAAACAAGTGGAGGTCTCCTTTCTAGCTTTGTTTTTACCATGCCCCCAGTACAGAGCAGCTCCGGTCCCAAACAAGCTGAATCGCTATCAAGAACCAGAGCTCTCTCATACTGTTGAAGGCTTTTATTTATGTTCAGAGTTTTCCTTTTGTTGGCCTTGCTTTTTCCCTTTGTGGTAGCCAATGACATAGAAGATGATACCCGCTCCGATACTGCCTTGCAGGGTGAAGAGCAGACTTTCTACTTCCGGACCTGCTGGCTCAAAAATTGGTGAAAACCAAGGCTCATAGTCCTTTTGGATAGAGCTAATGGTTTTTTCAGCAGCGTCATCTGTTCCACTGTATTCCACACCCTTAGGTGCAAAGATAAAGGCAGCTAGAGTGACTGCTACTGCAGCCAAGATTAAGATGATATTCTTATATTTTTTCATTTGAACAGACCTGCTCTTTCTTTGATATTTTCTGAGATCAAGTTATAGAGGACAACTGTCAGCAATCCTTCTACGATAGCAATCGGGATTTGAGTGGTCAAGAAGACACCCATGAATTTCAATGCAGAACCAACAAAACCGCTGTTAGCATCTGGGAAGACTAAACCGAGCTGGATAGAAGTTGTCGCATAAGTCGCCAAGTCCGCAATCACCGCACAGATAAAGATAGATACCGGTGTAGACATCTTGATGGATTTAGCAAACTTATAGACAAAATAACCGACAAATGGACCAACCACTGCCATTGAGAATGCATTGGCACCCAGAGTTGTCAAGCCGCCGTGAGCTAAGAGAAGGGCTTGGAAGAGCAAGCAGATGGTTCCCAAAACGCTGATAACGGACGGACCAAACATAGCTGTCCCCAGACCAACCCCAGTCGGATGCGAACTGGATCCTGTAACAGACGGAATCTTCAAAGAAGACAGGATAAAGATAAAGGCACCGGACAAGGCCAGCATGGTCTTGGAATTTGGATCCTCTGCAACGATTTTCTTGATGCGCATCAAGCCGACCACAAAGAAAGGCAGGAATACGGCGAACCAGAAGATACACCAAAAGAGTGGAAGATAGCCTTCCATGATATGCATAGCTGACACAGACTGGGTACTCAGTACCGCCAAAATAGCCAACAAGGCCACAAAAGTTACTTTTTTATTTTTCAATAGTTTCATATTTTTTTCCTTTACTAAGAACCTAAGCTCAAAAGGATGAATGTTTATCCACGAACATGGGCTCTAATATTAAAAAATCTTCTTTTTCACGAGGAAAGTGGTAAAATAAGGCAGCTTGGTTTCTGGTGTGATTCCTTGGAGGCCTAGCAGAGTCTGCTGCTTGTCCGTTGAAGAATTGCTAACCATAAAAGTCTGCTGCAAGAGACCGAGCTTTTCTAGCAGGGGCAGGACAGTATCTAGGTGATTGGCCACCTTCATGATCACAATCGAGTCATGCAGCTCAAGCGCCGCCTCAATCTTCTCAGCAGAAGCCGTAGCCGGCATGACCGCCAGAGACTCCTCATCCATGGTCAGGGGCTGACCTAGCTCAGAAGCCATGCTACAGAAAGAGGTGATACCAGGGATGGTTTGACAGTCGATTTCCTTTTCCAGCAGGGCCAGCAGATAGCTATATGTACTGTAGACCATGGGGTCACCCAGTGTGATAAAGCCGACATTCTTGCCAGACTTGACATCCTCTGCGATTTCAGCAGAGATGGCCTGCCACTGGACTTCTTTGGTCGAATTGGAACGGACCATAGGGAAATGCCGCTGCTTGATTTCCAGATGCTCTTTCAGGTAGGGCTCCGCGATACCTAATGCAAAGCTCTTGCTCCCCTTCTTAGCCTCTGGTGTATAGAGAATATCTAAGTCTTCCAAAAGCCGACTGGCCTTGATAGTGACTAGCTCGCTATCACCCGGTCCCACACCAATTCCGTAAAATTTTGCCATTCCTTCCTCCTATTCGATGATTTCTTCTAAATGCTGAATGTAGAGCTGCTGAACCTCAGGATATTCCCCCAGACCGACTAGGTGAGCCTTAACCTCATATCCCCGCTCCTTGAAGAAGTGATACCAAGAACCTTCCTCATCTGAGCTCATATCATTGGTCGCATGGTCGCCCGCTACCAGCATGAAAGGTGCCAGATGCACTTCTCGAACGCCCTCTTGCTTCAGTTCCTGCTCAATCAGCTCAACGGGAGGATAGCTTTCTACACATCCGATATAGACTGAGTTTCCCTTCATCATATGATCCAAGGCTGCATAAGCTGTAAAGGCATAATGCTGACTGCCGTGTCCCATCAGAACTGTCGCTGCATCTTGACCCTCATGGCCATACCGTTCCAGCAGAATATCCTTGACAGCCTCATAGTCTTCCTGACTGTTGAGCAGAGGCTTTGCAACGACCAGCTTTTTAAAAGCTGATTCAAACTCTTTGGATTGGGCAAGAATCTTTTCATACTCGCTGCCCAAAATGACATGGAGAGGCTGGATATAGACCTCTTCAGTGCCCGCTTCCAAGAGCTGCTCTAACACCTCTTTGACCGTAGGAATATCTAGCCCTTCCTGCTTCTTAATCCGCCGTCTAACGACATTTGAGGTAAAAGATCGGTGGACTGGATAGTCTGGAAAATGTTCCTGAATAGCCTGCTCACAAGCCTCGATTGTTTTGCGTCTGGTCTCGGGATAGGTCGTTCCGAAACTGACTACTACTATAGCTTTACTCATGACCTGCATCCTTTCAAAGAATTTCCCGACATTTGTCAATGATGGAAGCAATAGTCGCTTCATCTGTCTCAACAATCTTGCTAAAGCCTGCTTCTTCCAAAACAGCCCGTGTGCTGGCACCCATGACAACGATAGGAACATCTGTCCAGTCAAATCCAGCTTCCTGACTGGCTGCGACAAAGTTCATGGCCGCAGCAGAGTTCGGGAGACAGACTACTTCAATCTCTGACCAATTGTCACTGCTAATCTGACTGTCAAAGGCCAGCCTGTGGCTAGCAATAATCGGCAACGAATAGAGTTCTGCCAGACTGGCTTTCTTATGCTCGGCTGTCAGAATATACCAGTTGCCGCCTTCTTTTTCAAGAGCAGCTGCAAAATCCGCATCCGACTGCTGTGGCGTCATCCGATCCAGCACAATGCCGCTCGCTTCGATAGACTTAGCCGTATGATGACCGATAGCTGCAAAGCGGATGTGCGGCAGACTGCGCAAGTCTTTGCCTGCCTTGCGGAGGGCTTTCAAGAAGAGTGGCCAGCTCTGCATATCTGCAAAGAGGAGACCATCTACCTGCTCCAAGTCCGGCAGCTGCAATTCTAACTCTTCAACCAAATCTCGAGCTGGGAATGTCGTCAGCGCAGCTCCAGCATCCTTAAGCAAGCGAGGAAGTCTGCCCGTCTCTGACTGCTGGATGAGGATTTTCCGGCCGAAAAGCGGCAGATTCTCATGGAAATTCAGCTGTTCTCTATAGGCCACAACATCACCTACCACGATGACACTGGGTGCCTTAAAGTCCTCAGCTTCTGCTAGTTCGACTATGTTGCCCAAGGTACCGTCCACTGAGCGCTGCTGAGGATGGGTTCCCCATTCAACGATGGCGGCTGGCTTGTCCTCGCCATAGCCTCTAGCCGTCAGCTCTTGGACGATGGAAGGCAGATTTTTCATGCCCATGAGGAAGACCAAGGTTCCTTTGAGCTCAGAAATTGCTTCCCAATTGAGCATTTCTGTCTCATCCTTAAGATGGGCTGTAAAGACATGGAAGCTAGTCGCCACATCCCGATAAGTCATAGGAATCCCTGCATAGGTCAGACCAGCCACAGCAGAGGTGATACCTGGCACCACTTCAAAGTCCACACCAGCTTCCACCAGTTTGACTCCTTCTTCTCCGCCTCGGCCAAAGATATAGGGATCACCGCTCTTGAGGCGGACTACTCGCTTGCCCTGACGGGCTTTTTCGATAAGAATCTTTTCAATCTCTTCCTGTCGGATGCAGGGCTGGCCTGGCTTTTTACCGACATCTATCTTTTCGCAGTCAGACTTTAGATGCTGAAAGAGCTCTTGATTGACCAAGCGGTCAAAGACCAAGACATCTGCTTCTTGAAGCCGTCTCTTGCCTTTGAGGGTCAACAACTCCGCATCGCCTGGACCTGCTCCCAGTAATGTTACTAAACCGGACATTTTTTCTCCTTTTATTAGCTATTTTGTCAGATAAGCCTCTAACTCTTCTAAGTTAGAAACCATCTGCGGATAGGCCACAATCGGCCGAGAGATGATAATGCAGTCCATCCCCAGCTCTTGACAGCCATCAATCTTTTCACGAATACCGCCGACGGTACCGCTCTCCTTGGAAACAAAGACATCTGCTCCGGAACGCAGTAAGAGCTCTTTATTACACTCTTTGGAAAATGGAGCCTTGATCGCATCAATCTGATCCGCTACCAGTCCTAGCTGCTCACAAGCCAGAAGCACTTCCGAAGTCGGCAGAACGCGAACGACAATCCGCTGCTCTGGCAGGCCCTTGACAAAGAGCGGCAGGGTCTTGCTGCCTGTTCCCAGATAGACTGTCTTGTAGCCGCGCTTGGCAATCTCTTCAATCGCTTCTTGGGTAGAATGCACCACGATGGCTCCGCTCAAATCCAAGGTCGCCTGACGCTCAAAGCGCAGGTAAGATACACCGGCCATCTCTGCCGCCCGAATGGCTTCCTTGGAAACGATATCCGCAAAAGGATGGGTTGCATCAATGATTTCATCCACATCATTTTCTTTGATAAAGGCAACCATATCCTCGGCTGTCAGCCGGCCCTGAATGACCGGCTGGCCGAATTTGGAAGCCAAGTGCCGACCATAGTCTGTGACAACAGAGCTTGTTACATCAATCTTCATGCGGTCAAGCACTTCTAAAATAGCGGTGCTGTCGGATGTCCCTCCCAGCAGTAATTTCATCATAAAGTATATCCTCGAGGTGTAATCATGCGTCCGTTTTTAACATAAGTTTCTTTGTTACCAACGATAACGATTGTCGTCATATCTACCAAAGTTTCATCCAAGTCTTTGATAGTCGTCAAGATGATTTCCTCATCCTTACGGCCAATGTCCTTACCGATACCGACAATAGTATCCTCTGCCTTATACTCAGACATGATAGAAAGTGCTTTTGCCAAATGGTCTGGACGTCCCTTACTCCGAGGGTTATAGAGGCAGACAACAAAGTCACCTTGAGCTGCGGCATGCAGACGCTTCTCAATCATTTCCCAAGGCGTCATCAAATCACTCAGACTGATGTGACAGAAGTCGTTCATGAGGGGAGCTCCCATAGCTGCAGCAGCACCCAGACTAGCTGTAATACCTGGAACCACCTTAACTTCTACATCACTGGCATCTCCCAGCAATTCTAAAATCAAGCCAGCCATTCCATAGACTCCGGCATCTCCACTGGAAACAACTCCGACATTTTTACCAGTCTCTCTAGCCAAATCAATAGCCTTTTGACAACGGTCGATTTCCTGACGCATACCATTCGCTACGAGCTCCTTGTCCTTGACCAAATCAAGAATCAACCGCATATAAGTCGAGTAGCCGACGATAATTTCACAATCTGCTATAGCAGCCAATGCTTCTTGTGACATCAATTCTTCTTTACCTGGGCCTAATCCGATAACGTATAACATATATTTTTTCTCCTTTATGGGTATGATAAAATTTTATAAGGGCAGTTGGTTCATAGGACCATCTGCTTTTTCTTTTGATTTACTTTTTGGTTATTGCTTTTGCAAGCGCATAGGTACAGCCGTTCTTGGCAAAGCGCTCTGTCAGGACTTGACCCTGACTGGCCAAATCTGCGCTAGCCAAGGCGACACTGCCGACCCCGACTGTCTTTTTGACAAATTCTGACTGAGGATAGCGGTCTGCTACAACAGACAGCTCCTCCTTACTAAAGGTCTCAAAGGGACAGCCCAATTCCTCAGCCAAGGCCAGAATGGCTGCTTCGTCCTTCTTGACATCAATGCTGACGATTTTGGAAATCTCACTGGCAGAAATCCCTTGCTGCTGACAAAATTCCTCAAAGCCTTCTCGGAAGACAGCTGGAGCCACATCCTTTCTCGCGCCAACTCCTAAGATATAGGGTTGAGGATAGATGAGAGCCAGATTTTCTCTTTGAATGTCCTTTTTTTCTGAAGTCAGCAGAATCAGCGGTTCCCTTCCTTTGAGAACAGCCGCAAGTTCTTCCTCATCCACCAGAGTCAGACCGCGGAGGTCCGTAACCCAGTCCTTTTCCTGATAGAAGTAGACTTTTCGGCCGCTTCCTAGATAGCTGTTGAAAGGTTTGATGAATTCTCTCAATTCCGGCCGCCAGCCATTGACCGACTGAGCCAGATTGTCCAAGGCTGTCACATTTTGCACATCTGTTGCTGTCGTGATAACAGGATTTGAACCGAGCAATTCTGCGATGTCTAGCGTCACTTGATTGGCTCCGCCTAGATGTCCGCTCAGCAGGCTGATGACATTCGTCGCTTTCTCATCCATGACCACCACTGCTGGGTCGCTCGCCTTGTCTTTCAAGACTGGTGCAATAGCTCGCACAACTGCCCCGATAGCCATGATACAAATGAGAACATCCACTTCCTGAAAGAGCTGACCAAGTGCCTCAATCACTCGTCCTTCGATGGCAATGACCCTGTCATCTGCCAATCGAGGTGTCGTATAGATAGGGATTTCCTTGCCTAGCTTTTCTCGCATAGTCAGAGCCAAGTCCTTGCCGACTGCTGTCACTGTTGCGATTGCGTAGCGGGCTTGAGAATCACTTGGCATGGCTGCTCTTCCCCCGTCTGAACTCATGCTGAAAATCTGCATGGTAGAGCTTGGAATAGTAGAATTCCTGACCTAAAAAGTCACCGACCAAAATCAAAGCTGTCTTTCTAATCTTAGCTTCCTTGACTTTCTCAGCAATGTTTGTCAAATCGCCAAAGACCTTCTTTTCATCCGGCCAAGTAGCCTTGTAAATGACCGCCACAGGCGTTTCTGGAGGATAGCCACCCTCGATCAGCTCACTGACGACCTTTCCAATGCCTTGAACAGACAGGAAGATAGCCATAGAGGTCCGATGCTGAGCATAGCTTTTCAGGGATTCCCGATCTGGCACAGGCGTCCGGCCGGCCATCCGAGTGATGATGAGGCTTTGAGAAACCTCCGGTACGGTATACTCCGCCCCGATACTGGAAGCAGCTCCCAGAAAAGAGCTAACGCCCGGCGTACAGTCAAACTCTATGTCGCGCTTCTTCATCTCTTCGATCTGCTCTCGAATGGAGCCGTAGATGGAGAAATCTCCCGTCTGCAGGCGAACTACATCTTTACCAGCCTTGACTCCAGCTTCCATGACATCGATGATTTCCATCAAGTGCATGCTGGCGCTATCATGAATCTCAGCCCCTTCCTTACAGTAGTTCAGCAGGTCTGGATTGACCAAGGAGCCTGCGTAAATGACCACATCAGCCTCAGACAGCTGCTTGTAACCTTTGAGCGTAATCAGCTCCACATCACCTGGGCCTGCTCCAACAAAATGTACTTTGGACATCAATTAGCCTCTCTTTCTTTTTTCTTACAGGAAACGATAATGGTCGGATTCTGAGGCTTGAAGTAGTGCCCCTTGCCTATAGCTGTCCAGCGGCTAGCCTGAATCGAGACAATCTCTAGATCCTCCCAATCCATCTGCTCCGCTATTTGAGCTGCTTCCAGAGCATTCTCCAGCAGGATAAAGTTCAAGACCAACCGACCGCCCGGCTCCATGAGCTGGGCACACCAGTCAAAAATCTCCTGCATATTGCCCCCAGTCCCTCCGACAAAGATGGCATCAAAGCTGCCTTCCAGCTCAATCGGAGCCAGTCCTTGATGGAGACGGACATTGTGGCAGCCAAAGTGCTGGATATTCTCCTGCGTCAAAGCCACCGCGTCTTCATTGCGCTCCACTGCCACCACTTCCAGTTCTGGATAGGTTCGGGCTGCCTGAATCGTAACACTGCCAGTGCCAGAGCCGACATCCAGCATGCGCTTGGCCCGATGCAGCTCCAACTTATCCAAACTGATGGCTCTGACTTCTTCCTTAGTCATAGGGACTTTAGCCCTGATAAATTCCGAATCCCTCATCTAACACCACCACCACATTCATTTCATATTCTCTATCTTCTACCTCACTCGCAGGCAGAATGGTAATACGCTCGTCTTCATAACTCAGCTGCTCACCGATGACCAACACCTTATCTAAGCCTCTTTTAACGGCCTCTTGAGCAATCTCGTAGGGGCCTACTTTCTGATCCGTCACCATAAAGACTTTTGACAGACTCATAATCAAGTCAAAGTTAGGCACCTTAGCATGACTGCTCGTCAGATAAGCGTCGTTCATAGGCAGGGCAATTCTGCTGGCCAGATACTGCATGGCGCTGATACCAGGCGAGATAACCACACGCCCCTTGAACTTCTCTGACAGCCATTTGCCCAAGCCGTAAATCAGGGGATCGCCTGAGGCCAGATATAAAATTTCTTCATCCTCACCAAAGCTCTCCAGCAATTCTGCTAACGCAGCCAATTTTTTAGGAGGGACCAGGCCCTTGTCCCGATAAGCCAGCGGTAAAATTTCCAGATGGCGTTCACTGCCCAAAATGCGGTCAGCCTTTTCAAAATAGGCTTCCTGCCCCAGAAGACCATAGCTCGGATCTCCCGGACCAATTCCGATAACATAAATCATGTCCATTCCTCCTTTATCTGCTCTAAAGGCTGAGTTGATGCCAGGTAGCCTTCCTCAGTCCCAAAGACGACCACTTCAATACTGACTTCTGGCTTACGATAGCGGAGCAGACGCTCACTTCTAGCCTTGATCTTATCTGCCAAGACCTGATAGACCCCCTCATAAGAAAATTCTTTAATGGCTGTCCCAGCTGCCTCGGTCGTCAAGCACTTGTCAACCTTTTCCAGCAGCTCCATAGGCGCCCCCATCAGGGCTAGATTAGCCACCAGCGTTTCCATACGAGCATCCGAGTCCTTGCTGTGGGTAGAGAAAATCCCAGCCGCCACTTTGACAAACTTGCCCATGTGACCGATCATCAAAACCTTGGTAAAGCCAATCCGCTGCACTTCTTTGAGGACGTGGCCGACAAAGTTACTCATATTGACGATGCGCCCAGCTGGAATCCCCACAGTATTAGTAGCAAAATCTTCACCGTAATTCCCCGGCACCAAGACGACTGAACGATGTCCTTGATTGTAGAGCATGGTTAACTCAATCGTGATGGATGCCTTCCAGCTGTCCTCGGACATAGGATTGACAATCCCTGTCGTTCCTAAGATTGAAATGCCACCGACAATACCTAATCTGGAATTGTAGGTCAGCTTGGCCGTTTCTTCTCCTCCGGGAACGGAAATGATAACCCGTGCTCCACAGTTGGGACCGATAATCTCACGGACATGCTGCTCAATCATCCGTCTAGGAGTTGGATTGATGGCTGCCATGCCGACATCGCAGGCCAGCCCCTTCTCAGTCACACGCCCGACTCCCTGACCACCGTCAATCTCGATTTCCGTCTGATCTGGCAGAAGGGTCACGGTCGAATAAATCAAGAGGCCGTGCGTCGCATCTGCATCGTCGCCGCCATCTTTTTCAATGGCCGCTGTCGCTTCTTCTGGTCCAAAGGAAGGATTGTGAACATCCATGGTCACTTCCACACCTGAAGCCGTACGAACAGTAACCTTTTCTTCCCTTTCCTGATTTAAGATCATGCTCAAGGCTGCAACGGTCGCCGCCGTCGCACAAGTACCAGTTGTAAAACCTTTTCTTAATTTCTTTCCATTGACATAAGCGTATTCATCCATCATTAGCCCTCTCCTTTCTCCGGAGCCTGCTTTTTATCTGAAACACTGTAACGCTCATAGTCCGTAGTGTCGAGCTTGAGCTGGTAGAGAATGGCATTGACCACAGCTGCTGCGATGGTACTGCCGCCCTTTTGACCCAGTGCCGCGATAGAAGGCACCGAACTTTCATGCAGTTTGAGCTTGGATTCTGCCGCTCCAACAAAGCCAACTGGAACTCCGACAACTGCATCCGGCTGCAAGCTTCCCTCTTCGACCATATCCAAAACCTTAAAGATGGACGTTGGAGCATTCCCGAAGACAAAAAGTTTTGGACCATCCACTTTAGCTGCATATTCTACAGCGGCCATGGAGCGAGTAATTCCTTTTTCCTTAGCTTCCTGAAAGACTGCTGGCTCATTGACCAGACAGCGATAAGAAACACCTAGATCATCCAGCAATTTCTTATTAAAACCACCCAAGACCATGGTCGTATCCGTAAAAATGGTGCCCTTGTTTCGGAGGACATAGAGGATTTTCTCAATAACCTGATTGGAAAACTTGATATTGTAGAGGTAGTCAAAGTCTGCACTAGTAAAGACAACCCGCTTGAGCACTGCCTCTTCAAAAGGATCCGAAAAATGAATATCTGGATGCTCTTGGTCAATAATTTCCTGAATCTTGCTGAAACTAGCTTCTTCAATCTTGTGCGCTGCTTTTAGATAGGACATCTAGTTCTTTCCTCCTTCTTTACTGGATGGTGTAGAGTAGCGGACATAGTCGTCCGTCACCACTTCTCTCAGCTGATAGATAATGGCATTGATAATGGCTACTACAATCGTGCTGCCACCTTTTCTGCCGAGATTGACAAGGGCAGGAAGACCTGACTGAAGCAGTTCTTCTTTGGATTCTTCGACATTGATAAAGCCGACTGGAACCCCAATCACTGCATCCGCTTCTACCAGTCCCTGCTCCGCCAGCTCAATCAGGTAAGATAAAGCCGTCGGAGCACCACCAAAAGCAAACACTTTAGGCCCTTCAATCTTAGCTGCTATCTCAACTGCTGCCATAGCTCTGGTAATTTGCTTTTCCTTGGCCAGCGCAACCACTTCTTCATCACTAATTAAACAGCGATAGCTCACACCCAGCTGGTCCAGCACGCGCTTGTTAATCCCATTGAGAGAGATATTAGAGTCCAGCAGAATGGTCCCCTTAGCTCTGATTACTTCTTCTATTTTTTTAAGGACATCATGCTCAAAGCGCATAGTATAGAGATAATCGAAATCTCCTGTCGTATGGATAGCCCTCTTAATAATGGATTCTTCCATTTCCGAATGGAAGACATAATCAGGGTCTTTTTCAGTAATCATAGACTGAATAATTTGAAAGCTCTTTTCCTCAATAGAGGAAGGGTTTTGGATATATGTCATAGTATACTCCTAGAAATATGCTTGCATTACTAAATAAAAAAGAGTGAACAAAATTAAACCTGTCATGGTGCTTGTATAAAGCAGAGAGATCGCCGTCTGAATATCATCCGCCTCAACCGGTCTGGAATCCTCTCCAATGGTCGGTTTCTCAATCAGCTCTCCGTGATAGATGTGCGGTCCGCCCAGCTGAATCCCCAGAGCTCCAGCCACAACTGCCTCCGAAAAAGCACTGTTGGGACTGGCATGCTGGTAGCGATCCCGCCAGCCAATCCGCAGGGCTCCCTTGAAATCCAGCAGTAAAATCTGACTACTGAGAACCAAGAAAAGCCAAGTCAAACGTGCAGGAATCAGATTGGCCAAATCATCCATCTTGGCAGATATCAAGCCGATTTTGCGGTATTTCTCCGTCTTATAGCCTACCATGGAGTCCAAGGTATTGATGGCCTTATAGGTCATGGCTAAGATGGGGCCGCCCAGAAAAAGGCAGAGCAGAGGGCCGATAACCCCGTCACTGGTATTTTCGGCCACCGTCTCAATCGTCGCCTTGCTGATTTCCTCTGGAGTCAGCTGGGAAGTTTCACGGCCGACAATCATGCCAACTTGCTTTCTAGCTTCTTCCAAAGTGCCAAACTTGAGCGTATGGTAAACCTTTTGGGCCTCAAAAGCTAGACTTTTAGCCGCCAGGCTGGCATAGGCCAGATAGATCCAGACAATCCAGTAGAGGACGGGATGGACCAGACCAGCCAACCAGAGCAACCCGTAGGTCACTCCCAGCGCCAGTCCAACTGTTGTCAGCCAGAGGAAAAAGCCAAACAGATAGGGCGAAAACTGCCTTTTCTCCTGCAAACGCATACATAAATAAATATAGAAACCCATCCACTTGACTGGATGAGGCCAGCTATAGGGGTCGCCAATGAGCCAGTCCAGTAAGACGGCCAAAAAAATTGCAATGAGTGTCATATCAGTTCGCCTCTTTGATATAGTTCAGCCAGTTGGCCAGCAGCTGCTCATCCTGATAAAAATGAACATGCAGGTAGCTGGCAAAGGTCCGGCCCTTTTGATAACCGCCTGTCCAAGCAGCTACGACCTGACCGTCTCTGGCTTTCTCTAGCTTGAGGACCGTATCTTCCTCCGTCTCAAAGACCGAATGGTGAAACTCATGTCCCCTGACCGCTGTACCTTTAGGGCCAAAAAGACTGTCTACCTGCGTTTCTGCTTGGCAGTAGCCAAAGCTTTTCAGGCCGGGGGTCATCAGGCTCTTGCCCCTGAAAATTCCAACCATTTCATAGACCTGCTCATCTACTTCCAGTATCTCTCCCAGATACATGAGTCCGCCGCATTCTGCGTAGATTGGCCGGTCTTGCTCGTGAGCTTTCTTAACCGAAGCTCGGAAGTCAGCATTTGCCATCAGCTCCTGAGCGTAGACTTCTGGAAAACCGCCACCAAAATAATATGCATCTGCTGCTGGCAGTTCCTTATCTTTCAGAGGGCTGAAAGACACCAGCTGGACATTGAGCTCTCTTAAAAAGTCCAGGTTATCTTCATAGTAAAAGTGGAAAGCATCATCAAAAGCATAAGCCAAAGTCAAGGGCTGATCGTTTCGAATATGAAAAGGATTGGCCATCTGCTTATCGGGAAGTTCTGCCTTTTCCAGCAGCCTATCTAGATTTATATGCTTGGCTGCTGCCGCTCCTAACTCCTCAAATCGACGATCCAAATCATCCATTTCTACGTCAGGGATTAGACCCAGATGGCGCGATGGCAGCTCTGCAGTTGCATTCTTAGGCAGATAACCCAGCACTTCGACATCCGTGTAACGCTCAATGGCGCCCTTGATGAGTTCATAGTGGTTCTGTGAAGCTACCCGATTGATAATGACCCCAGCAATATCCAAATCCGGATCAAAAGTCGCAAAGCCATGGACCATAGCAGCTGCTGAGGTGGATGTCGCCTTCCCATCAATAATCAAGACAACCGGAATGCCCAATTTCTTAGCAACAGAAGCAGAAGACGCGCAGTCCTTGTCTGTTCCCAGACCATCAAAGAGCCCCATGACTCCTTCGACCACTGCCACATCAGCATCTCCATGCCATTTATAGTAGGACCAAGCCAGACTCTGTTCGTCCGGTATCATAAAGCTATCCACATTCCGCGACGGTCGCTTGGTAATCCGACTATGATAAGCTGTATCAATATAATCAGGTCCTACCTTATAAGGCTGGACCTGATAACCTCTGTCTGCCAGAGCTTTCAAAATCCCTAGGGTAACTGTTGTCTTTCCGACACCGCTGGAAACACCAGCCAGCATAAATTGCTTCATCGCTTTACTCCAGATTCGCTGATAAAAAAAGTACTACAAAAAAAATAAGGAATTTTTATTTTTTTTGTAGCACCGTTGCTCACTTATATGTAGAGCAAACACCCCGTTGTGTTCGCTTCCAGTTCTTATATTAAATTTATTTTAATATAAAGCATAAGAACTGTCAAGTTTTTGATAGAGCATCTGCGAAAAAAGTCAGGATTTTAGAGCGTGTTCACTGAAAATTGAGCATTTTTTACAATTCTGTTAAATTTAAAAAAACATCAGAAAAACGAACATTCCTGATGTTTTATTTGAGCATCAACCTGCATCTTCCTCTACAAACTGACTATTATAGAGGTCCGCATAGAAGCCATTCTGAGCCATGAGTTCATCGTGGTTACCCTGCTCGATGATATTTCCATCGCGCATGACCAAGATAAGATCCGCATTACGGATAGTAGACAGACGGTGGGCAATGACAAAAGAAGTCCGGCCTTCCATGAGTTTGTCCATAGCCTTTTGAATCAGCTCCTCCGTCCGCGTATCGACTGACGAAGTTGCCTCATCCAAGATCAAGAGCGGCGCATCTTTCAGCAGAGCACGAGCGATCGTCAGCAGCTGCTTCTGACCAACCGATAAGTTGACCGTGTCATCCAGCACTGTATCATAGCCCTGCGGCAGAGTCATGATAAAGTGATGAACACCGACTGCCTTCGCTGCAGCAACAACTGCTTCATCAGTCACATGCTCCTGATTGTAAATCAAGTTTTCCCGAATCGTCCCCTCAAAGAGCCAGGTATCCTGCAAGACCATTGAAAAGGCATCGTGAACCTCAGAGCGCTTCATATCCTTAATATCTATACCGTCAATGCTGATACGCCCTTTATTAATTTCATAGAACTTCATGAGCAGATTAACGATGGTCGTCTTACCAGCACCCGTCGGGCCGACAATGGCAATCTTCTGTCCGGCTTTGGCCTGGGCTGAGAAATCATGAATAATCGTCTGGTCTGGCTTGTAACCGAAGAAGACATCTTCAAAGGCAACATCTCCCTTGACAGCAGCAAGCTGCCGCTCTTTATGCTGGTCGTCTTCCATCTCAGGCTCAGCCAGAAATTCAAGGACACGAACCAGTGCTGCACCAGCCTGCTGCAAGACAGTGATACCTTGGGCAATCTGTGACAAAGGCTGAGAGAAGGTCCGCACATAAACCATAAAGGCGACGATAATTCCGATGCTAATAGAGCCATTAATCGCCAGAGCAGCACCGACCAAAATAACCAGCACATAAGCAAAATTCCCCGTAAAGAACATGAGCGGCATCATCATGCCAGAGATAAATTGAGACTTCCAAATACTGTTATAGAGATTGTGATTGAGAACTGCAAAGCGCTCCTTAGACTGCTCAATAGCATTATAGCTGGTAACGACATTATGACCGGAGTACATTTCCTCTACATAACCGTTGACAGCCGCCAGATCGTTTTGCTGAGCGGTGAAATAGCCCTGGGACTTGCCCATGATGAGACCGACAAAGACAAAACCGAGTATAGTAGCCAAGATGGTTACCAAGGCCAAGATCCAGTTCATAAAGAACATGGTCAAAACCACAGCCACCAAGAGCAGGCTAGCAGAGATAACATTCCCCAGACTCTGGTTGAGGGATTGGCCGACCGTATCTACGTCATTGGTCACGCGCGACAGAGTATCCCCCTGAGAATGACCATCGAAATAGCCCAACGGCAGCTTATTTATCTTCTCTGCAATAGCCGTCCGCAGCCGCTTAGAGAAATACTGGATAACCGTACTGATGATAAAGGACTGGCCGTAGTTGAGCAAGGCTCCGACTGCATAGAGCACGGTCAGCAGAAGGGCAATCTCAGACACAGCTTTTAAATCAATGCTGGTAGCCAGACCATCAGAAATGAGATTAGTAATTTCTTTTAATTTATTTGGCCCATAGACTGTGATAATGTTTGACAAGACAGCTCCCACAAATGCCAAAGCAAGAGGAAGCTGGAAGCCTTTGAGATAAGGCCGTATCTGGCTAAATAATGAAGGCTTCTTATTTTCCATTTTCTAATTCCTCCTTGGATAGTTGTGAGTAGGCAATTTCTTGATAGACTTCGTTGCTAGCCAAAAGCTCTCGGTGGGTACCTTGACCAACCACCTTACCAGCATCCAAGACCAAGATTTGATCCGCATCCATGATAGTAGAAATCCGCTGTGCCACAATCAGCTTAGTCATATCCTGCGTCCGCTCAGCCAGTTCCTTGCGCAAAATGCGGTCTGTCTTATAGTCTAGGGCTGAGAAGGAATCATCAAAGATGAGGATTTCTGGCTTACGAGCCAAGGCTCTGGCAATGGCCAAACGCTGACGCTGGCCACCAGAGAAGTTGGTCCCGCTTTGAGCCACTTCTGCTTTCAGCCCTTTTTCCTTCTCTTGGACAAAGGGCTTAGCCTGTGCTAGATCAAGAGCCTCCCACATTTTCTGCTCATCCAGCGGGCTTTCTTTGCTTTGACCGAAGTCCAGATTGCTCTCGATATCGCCAGAGAAAAGCACAGCCTTTTGCGGGATGTAGCCGACCTTACTATGCAGATCTTCCAGCTGGTAATCCTGAACATTGACGCCATCTACCAAAATCTCTCCTTCAGTTACATCGTAGAAACGAGGGATGAGATTGACAAGAGTAGATTTCCCTGAACCGGTTGAACCGATAAAGGCCACGGTATCACCAGCCTGCGCTGTAAAGCTAACATGCTCAATGACCGCTTCTGAATTCTTGGAATAGCGGAAGGACACATCTCGAAAGACCACTTCTCCCTTGCTATCTGCTGCTGCCTCAGGCTGTTCTGGACTGGTGATAGAAGAATGCAGGTCCAGCACTTCATTAATCCGGCCAGCGGATACAATGGTCCGAGGCAGGACGATGAAGAGGGCACCCATGAGCAAGAACCCAATCACAATCTGCATAGCATAGGACATAAAGACGACCATATCACTGAAGAGTGGTAGGCGCTCCTGCAGTCCAGCCTCCTGAATCAAATAAGCACCAATCCAGTAAATCGCCAGTGTCAAACCGCTAGAAATCCCCATCATAACTGGATTCATCATGGCCATCAGACGATTAATGAAGAGGTTAAGACGAGTCACTTCATCATTAGCCGTCGCAAACTTCTCATCCTGATAGTCCTCAGCATTATAAGCCCGGACCACGCGAATCCCAGTCAGACTCTCTCTAGTGACGCTGTTTAGCTTATCGATCAAGCGCTGCGCAACTGACTGCTTGGGAAAGGCCAGTGTAACCAAAACTACTGTCAGCAGGATATTGACTATAACAGCAATAAGAACTGCTATCAGCCAGTTCTCGGACTTGCCAATAATCTTGGTCATGGCCCAAATCGCCATAATCGGTCCCCTGGTCACCACCTGAAGCCCCATGGTAATTAAGGTCTGTACCTGGGTAATATCATTTGTCGTCCGAGTCAGCAGACTAGGGATTGAAAATTTCTTAATCTCCGTCTGCGAATAGTCTAGCACACGGTTGAAAATATCGCTCCGCAAGCTCTGGGTAAAGCTGGCTGCTATACGAGCGGCAAAAAAGCCAACCACAATAGCTGACAGCAAGCTAGCAAAAGACAGGCCGATCATTTTCAGACCTGGCTCCCACAAATCTGCCAAACCAGTCCCTGGTGTTTGCAGCAACTCTGTAATCGTCGAAATATAGGTTGGAACTTCTAATTCCAGATATACCGTTAGGAAGGTGAAGAGCACACTGAGAACAATCATGCTCACTTCCCTTACCGTCAGCCGTTTAAATAACTTAAACATCTTTCCCTCCATTTTCTAAACTTTCGATATTCTGATAAAACTTGGCCATGACTTGAGAAAAAATCAGCAGTTCCTGCTCAGAAACACCATTCAAAATAGAAAGGTTCATTTCATCAAAAAAGTCACGGATTTTTTTCATTCTTTCCTGCGACTGCGGAGTGAGACGGATATATTTAGCCCGCTTGTCTGTCTTGCTCGCTTCCAGCTGGATAAAGCCATTCTTCTCCATCCTTTTCATTAAGTTAGAGGCCACCGATTTGGAAATATCCAACTCCTGCTCAATATCCTTGATAAGGGTATCCTTCCCCTCTTCCATACGACAGGCGACAATATGCAAGACCTGCCCCTGAGGCCCAGCCATGGACTCAATCCCTTGCTCCTTGGCAAGCTTTTCCGCTATGAGATGAATCTTTCGTCCAAAACGCTTCAATTCCAGTAAAGGCTTATCCATACCTGTATCCTTTGTAAAAATAGTTTTCGTGAGAACTATTTTAACACAAGAAAAAAGAAAGTCAAGAAAAAAGTTTCCATGAGAACTATTTTTTCAACAAGAAAAAAAGCGAAGAAAATTTCTTCACCCTTCCTTTCAAACTGACAAACAGCCTAAAAATTGATTGGTCCCGCATTAAAATTTTGAAGAAGAAGCGAGGAATAGAGACCCTCCAATGATAAGGAGAATGCCTGCAATCCAGCCTATAAATGGAATGGGCGCGATGTTGCTGCTTCCGACGATAAGGAGGACGCCCGCTGCGACACTGAAACGCATTTGACCTTTGTAATAAGCCAAGGAAGTAATTCCCAAGCCCAGAGCTGCCAATTTAATCACCGCTCCCAGTAAATTCAGGCCAGAATCACCTAGTAGGGCTGAAAAAGGAACAAAAAAGATATTCGAGAGCAGCAAAATAGTCCCTCCAATCAAACCAACCAGACCGCTTATCAGTGCTAAAGTTTTTGTTTTCATTTACATCTTGCCTCCTTCAATATTATTCTGCTAATTATCTCTAATTTTAGACATTTTTTGCAATTTTGTCAAATTTTTCTAAATGATAACCCCTTCCAAATGATCCAATTCATGCTGGCAGATTTGGGCAGGCAGGCCTTTCAAGGTCATGGTCTGCTGCTGCCAATGTTTATCCAGATAATCGACTGTGATTTCCTGATAACGTTGAGTGGGACGGCTTCCAACCAAGGACAGGCAGCCCTCTTCTGTCTTATAAGGGCCTGACTTAGAGAGCAGCACCGGATTAAACATGACTACCGGCACCAAGCCATATAGAAAGATAATGACCCGCTTACGGACACCAATCATATTTGCTGCGAGCCCTATACAGTTTTCTCGATTGGCCTGCAGAGTATCCTGCAAGTCTTGAGCCAGATAAAGGTCTTCTCTGCTAGCCCGCTCAGACAGCTGCTGCAGAAAGAAAATATCTTTGACAATTGCTTTTTCCATTGCTTTCCCTCATAGAGAAGAGCCTGATAAATCAGACCCTATAGGCTTATTTTGCGTGGCGTTCACTAACTTCTTTAGCCAGTACAAAGTTGCCCAGCGTTGCGGAGCCATTTCCAGCCACAGCCGGTGTCACGATATAGTCACGAACATCAGGAACTGGCAAATAGCCATTCAGAAGAACTGTGAATTTCTCACGAACTCGATCCAGCATGTGCTGCTGAGCCATAACTCCGCCACCAAAGACGATGACATCTGGACGGAAAGTCACTGTCGCCTGAATAGCCGCCTGAGCGATATAGTAAGCTTGAATATCCCAGACAGAACTATTGAGTTTAATGTTTTCCCCACGAACTCCGGTCCGTGCCTCTAAGCTTGGTCCAGCCGCCAATCCTTCCAAACAGCCATTGTGGAAAGGACAAACGCCATTGAACTCTTTTTCCACATCCATAGGGTGCTTAGCTACATAATAATGCCCCATCTCTGGGTGTCCTGTCCCCCCTACAAATTCGCCTCGCTGGATAGCGCCAGCACCGATTCCTGTCCCAATCGTATAATAGACCAGATTTTCAATACGGCCGCCAGCATTGTTGCGAGCTACCACTTCACCATAAGCTGAGCTATTGACATCCGTCGTGAAGTAAATTGGCACATTGAGAGCCCGGCGCAGAGCGCCAACAATATCTACATTAGCCCAATGCGGCTTAGGCGTAGTCGTGATAAAGCCGTAAGTCTTTGAGTTAGGGTCAATATCAATCGGCCCAAAAGAGCCTACAGCCAGACCAGCTAGATTATCAAAACGAGAAAAGAACTCAATCGTCTTGTCTAGCGTTTCAATAGGCGTGGTCGTTGGAAACTGTGTCTTTTCAACAACTTCAAATCGTTCATCGCCTACAGCACAGACAAACTTAGTGCCGCCCGCTTCCAAACTTCCATACAATTTTGTCATTATAAATCCTCTTTTAAAATTTGATTTCTACTCTATTCATTATAGCATATCTCTTGCAGACTATTTGCCAAAAACTTTCCTTATGACACTCTTATAGATAGACTTACGTTATTAGAAAAAACGAACAAATCAACTTTTGTTCGTTTTCTAAATTCCATTAGGCTTTCACTTCAATAATTGCGTCGCCTTTAGCAAGTGCTCCTTCTGCTACTGGAGTCACAGAAGCATAGTCAGCTGTGTTGGTAACGATAACCATAGTCGTATCATCCAGACCAGCAGCTGCAATTTTCTCAGCTTCAAATGTTCCCAGAACATCGCCAGCTTTGACCTTGTCACCTTGAGCAACCTTTTGGTCAAAACCTTCGCCGCCCATAGACACTGTGTCGATTCCGACGTGAATCAGAATTTCAGCACCATTAGCTGTCTTCAAACCATAAGCATGGCCAGTCGCGAATGCAATCGTAACTTCTGCATCGGCCGGAGCATAAACCACACCTTCGCTAGGCTTGATAGCAATTCCTCGTCCCATCGCTCCGCTAGAGAAAACAGGATCATCAACATCGCTCAAAGCTACTGCCTGACCAATAATTGGAGAAATAATTGTTTCGTCTTGGAGGGAAGCTGGCACATTACCAGTTGTTTCTTCTTCGACCAGTTTTTCAGTTACAGCTTTTTCATCTTTTTTATCAAGAGCAACTCTCAAAGCAACGCTAGGGATTGAAGCTTTTGATAAAACATCTGTCATTTTATCTTGCCACTCATCTTTCTCATCTTCAAAACCAAACATATAAGTCAATGCAAATCCAAGAGCAAATGATACAGCTACCATGAAGAGATATTGGAAGAGTTGTCCATTACCGATATAAAGCATTGTACCTGGAATGATAGTGATACCATTACCAGTACCAGCAAGTCCAAGGAGAGATGCCAAGCCACCACCAATTGCACCAGCAATCAATGAAAGGAAGAAGGGTTTGCGGTAACGCAAGTTAACCCCGAAGATAGCTGGCTCTGTAATACCAAGGAAGGCAGAAAGAGCAGCTGGGAAAGCAAGGGCTTTTAACTTAGGATTTTTCGTTTTGAACGCAACAGCTACAGTCGCTGCACCTTGGGCTGTCATAGCAGCAGTGATAATCGCATTAAATGGATTCACCTTATCAGTAGCGAGTAACTGAATTTCAAGCAAGTTGAAGATATGGTGAACACCTGATACGACAATCAATTGGTGAACTCCACCAATCACCAAACCACCTAAACCAAACGGTAAAGCAAGGATTGCTTTTGTTCCAAACAAAATGTAGTTTTCAACAACGTGGAATACTGGTCCGATGACGAAAAGTCCAAGGATAGACATTACCAAAAGTGTAACGAATGGTGTCACCAAGAGATCCAAGACATCTGGCACAACCTTGCGGAGAGCTTTTTCAAACTTAGCTCCAACAACCCCGATAATGAAGGCTGGAAGAACAGAACCTTGCAAACCAACAACTGGGATGAAGCCAAAGAATTTCATGGCAGTCACTTCGCCACCTGATGCTACTGCCCAAGCATTTGGAAGCGAGCCAGACACCAGCATCATACCAAGGACGATACCAACAGCTGGATTTCCACCAAATACACGGAAGGTTGACCAAACAACCAAACCTGGCAAGATAATGAAGGCTGTATCCGTAAGGATTTCTGTATAGGTCTTCACATCATCTGGAAGTGTCATCCCAAGAGCGTTCAAGAGTCCACGCACACCCATGAAGAGACCTGTTGCTACGATAACTGGAATGATTGGTACAAATACGTCACCAAATGTACGGATGGCGCGTTGGAACCAATTCCCTTGCTTAGCAGCTTCTGCTTTCATGTCATCTTTTGATGAAGTTGGCAATCCTAAGGCTACAACTTCGTCATAGATTTTATTAACCGTACCGGTACCAAAGATAATCTGGTACTGGCCGGAGTTAAAGAAGGCACCCTGCACTTTTTCCAGATTTTCGACAGTATTTTTGTCGATTTTACTTTCATCTTTAACCATCACGCGCAAGCGAGTCGCACAGTGAGCCACACTGTTGACATTCTCGCGTCCGCCAAGGGCTTCGATGACTTTTTTTGCAATTTCAGTATTATTCATTTGCAAAAATCTCCTTATAAATATTTTTAACTTTTGAAAGCGATTTTATCGCCTTTACGAATATTATTTTACCATGATTCAAAAATATGTCAAGCGTTTTGCAGAAAAAATATTTTTTTTACTGTTAAATGTTGATTTTTCGTCGGAAAACGTTTACTATAGTAATAAGAAATAATATGATTCGGAGGACAAAAGATTGGCTTGGACTACTGAAAAACGCTACAAACGCTATGAAGACTGGACTCAGGAAGAGCTACAACAGATCAAAGAAAACATCGCTAAATCTCCTTGGCGGGCTAACTACCATGTGGAGCCTCAGACGGGTCTGCTCAATGATCCCAATGGCTTTTCTTATTTTGACGGCAAGTGGGTGGTTTTCTACCAAAACTTTCCTTTCGGAGCAGCTCACGGTCTCAAGTGCTGGGTCCAGATGGAAAGCGACGACCTAGTCCACTTCAAGGAAACTGGCCTTCGGGTGTTGCCAGATACTCCTCTGGACAGCCACGGCGCCTACTCTGGCTCTGCCATGCAGTTTGACGACAAGCTCTTTCTCTTCTACACTGGCAATGTTCGTGATGAGAATTGGGTACGTCATCCTTATCAAATCGGTGCCCTATTAGATAAATCAGGCAAGCTGGAAAAAATTGACAAGGTCTTGATTGAACAACCTGCTGAAGCGACTGACCACTTCCGCGATCCGCAGATTTTCAACTACAAAGGGCAATTCTATGCCATTGTCGGTGGGCAAAATCTAGACAAACAAGGCTATGTCAAGCTTTACAAGGCTGTTGATAATGACTATACCAACTGGGAAGTTGTCGGCGATTTAGACTTCGCCAATGACAAGACAGCCTATATGATGGAGTGTCCTAATCTAGTCTTTATCAATGACCAACCAGTCCTGCTCTATTGTCCTCAAGGTTTGTCTAAGGATGTACAGGACTATGGCAACATTTATCCAAACATGTATAAAATAGGTCAATCGTTTGACACAAGTAACGCTACTTTGATTAATCCTAGCCCTATCCAAAATCTGGACTATGGCTTCGACTGCTACGCGACCCAAGCTTTTAACGCACCTGACGGTCGTGCACTCGCTGTCAGCTGGCTAGGCTTGCCTGATGTGGAATACCCATCTGACCGCTTCGACCATCAAGGAGCCTTCTCCCTCGTCAAGGAATTAAGTCTGAAAGACGGCAAGCTCTACCAGTACCCAGTGCCTTCTATCAAGGATTTGCGAGCAGAGGAACAGCCTTTCACTGCTCTGGCAGAAAGCAAGAACAGCTACGAACTAGATCTAAATCTCGCTGCAGACACCGAGCATGAAATCGTCCTCTTTGCAGACAAGGATGGCAAGGGACTACGCATCAACTTCGACCTCAAGGCAGGGAAAGTGATCGTTGACCGCAGTCAGGCAGGTGAGCCATTTGCTCTGGACTTTGGAACCATCCGAAGCTGTGATATTGACAAAGAAGCCACAAGTGCTACTATCTTCATCGATAAATCGATTTTTGAAATTTTCATCAATAAAGGAGAGAAAGTATTTTCCGGCCGTGTCTTCCCAAGAGAAGACCAGACAGGTATTGCTATTACCAAGGGTAATCCAACCGGTACTTACTATGAATTAGATTATGGTCGCAAAGCTAACTGATGTAGCAAAACTAGCAGGAGTCAGCCCCACAACTGTTTCCCGCGTCATCAACAGAAAAGGCTACTTATCCGACAAAACGATCTCTAAGGTTGAGGCAGCCATGCGAGAATTGGCCTACAAGCCCAACAATCTGGCGCGCAGCCTCCAGGGAAAGTCGGCCAAGCTAATTGGACTCATTTTTCCTAATATCAGCAATGTCTTTTATGCAGAATTGATTGACAAGCTGGAGCATGAGCTCTTTAAACAAGGCTATAAAACCATCATCTGCAATAGTGAGCATGACTCTGACAAGGAGCGTGAATACCTTGAGATGCTGGAAGCCAATCAGGTGGACGGCATCATTTCCGGCAGCCACAATCTAGGTATCGAGGACTACAATCGCGTGACAGCACCAATCATTGCCTTTGACCGGAATCTCTCGCCGGATATCCCAGTTGTTTCCTCAGACAACTACGGAGGCGGAGTACTGGCGGCTCAGACCTTGGTCAAGGCCGGAGCTCAAAACGTCATCATGATAACTGGCAATGACAATTCCAACTCACCAACCGGCCTGCGCCATGCTGGCTTTGCTTCCGTCCTGCCAGACGCACCGATTATCAATGTTTCCAGTGATTTCTCACCGGTCCGTAAGGAGATGGAAATCAAGCAAATTCTGACTCAGACCAAACCTGATGGCATTTTTACATCAGACGATCTGACAGCCATTTTAATTATGAAGGTCGCACAGGAGCTGAACATCCAGATCCCTGAAGATTTGAAAATCATTGGCTACGATGGCACCTACTTTGTGGAGAACTACTACCCACAGCTGGCAACGATCAAGCAGCCACTGAAAGATATCGCCCGTCTCTCTGTAGACCTACTCCTCAAAAAAATTGCCGGCCAAGAAGTCCAAACAACTGGCTATTTCCTGCCAGTCAGCCTCTTGCCTGGTAAGAGTGTTTAACACAGATATAAGCAAGCAAAGACGACATCCATTATTGGAAGTCGTCTTTATTTAGCCATAGTCTAAAAAATTTCTCACAGGGCAATAATCAATTATTACTCTTTCTTTCTAAAGGTTAACAAACCGGCCAGGAAAGCAAGGAAGCCACCTAAAAGTGCCAGCAGGGAAGTGCTTGTTCCGGTTTTTGGCAAGGCTTTTTCTGTTTGGCTAGCCGCTTCTTTTACTTCTGAAGCCTGAGTTTTTTGCCCATCCAAGGATAAAGCCTGAGGCTGAGCGTTGGCTGCATAAGGGGCAGACAGCTGCTCTTTTTGAGCTACTGGAGCTTGAGATTTTTCTTCCTGAGCTGGGGTCACTTTTCGAAGTCGCAAAATAGTCGCTGTCAGCGGAGCTAGGGCTAAACCATTGCTGTTTCTGGTGACACCTGCTGGATCAGAAATGGCTGTCACTCCTGCCGTATTACCATCTGCCACAACCTCTGCACCTGCTAGATGCTTGTAGGCTTCACCAAAGTTGAATTGTCGTTCCTTGGTGTCTGCATTGATAAAGACCGCATAAATATCACCATTTGACGCAACTACTTGGTAACCGAGCACAAGGTCTTCTTTCTCAACACCATCCTTGCCAGGCTGGGTAATGAGGGTCACATTTTGCTCCACTTCATCTTTGGAACTGCGGGTAAAGGCATCCGTTGATTTCCGCAAGGCAATCAAGCCTTTCATATAGGAACGGCTCTTGGCATTTTCAGGGAATTTCTCCGAATCAGTCGCCTTGGTCCAATCAAAATGGTTGACCGCGTCGCTCGAATCATAAGAATCATGAATGAAGTACGGATAGTCAAACGGCGTGCCGTCCTCATTGGTTAACAAATGCGCTTTGTTTGGAACCTTGTCTTCTGAGACCGGATATTTATAATCGGGATCGCGGAATTGCTTGGTCCGGCCGTACTCTTGACCAGAGTGGATAAATGGTGTCCCTTGCGAAGTCAGAATCATCAGATTTCCCAGACGCAGGCGGCGATGAATCTCTTGATAATTGGCAGCCACTGCCGGATCTTTCTTGATTGACTGAGCAATGATATCAAAGAGCGTCAGATTATCATGGGCTGCGATGTATTGGATCACATCTCCTGGGCTATCCGCCTCAAAATTGGTTGGCTGCGCCTTGATGTTTTTGAAGACATTTTCCACACTGCGTTTGCCACCGGTGATAAAGGCTGGTGTTCCCTCATTTGGATAACCTGATTTCAAGGTATTGCGAATATCATCAGAGAAGACTGCTACCGTGTCTGTTGACTTCATCCAAGATTGGTCAGCCGGCTGGACAGCTTTATTTTCATCACCTGCATAAGTCTTCCAGCCCTCACCCAGCATAATGAGATTTGGATTGAGCTTTTTAGCTTCTTCAAAAGCTTTTTGGATGGACTCAGCATCGTGGTCCCCCATCATATCAAAGCGGAAACCATCTACCTTGTACTGCTCTGTCAGGTACTTGATCGAATCCACCAAGACCCGTCTGCTCATATAGTGAGTAGTACCCAAGCGGCCGCCGCCAAAGCTGGATCTCGGTGTACCATCCGCATCCATAAAGTGGTAGTAATTAGGCTCCAAATCCTCAAAGATAGAGGTTTTAGCCGTATGATTATAGACCACATCCATGATAACGCCCATGCCGCGCTTATGAATTTCATTGACAAGATTTTTGAATTCCTCAATGCGCTTGGCTGGATCTGTCGGCGCACTGGAGTACATACCTGTCAGCGAGAAGTAGTTTTGCGGGTCATAGCCCCAGTTATAGTTGCTGTTGCTAGAAGCGTACTTGTCCATGCGCTCAGCATTTTTCAGCTCATTTACAAAGTAATAACTTAGAACTGGCAGGAGCTGAACGTGGGTCACTCCCAAGTCTTTCAAATAATCTAATTTCTCAATGAAAGCTGAGAAGGTTCCAAATTGAGATTTCAAATCCTTTGAAATAGCTGGATCAGAGGTAAAGTCACGAACGTGCGCCTCATAAATCAAGGCATCTTCCCGCTTCTTGAAGTTCGGAATAGTAGCATAGGTCAGGTCTTTCGGTCCATATTCACTTGGATCTACAAAGGCTGCCTTAGCAATCTTGTAGGCATCCCCCTTGTCCGCATCTTCACTGTTCCAAGCTGCTAAAGACTTGGCATAAGGATCCAGCACAAGAAACTTTTTGCCGCCGCGAGTAATTTCATAATGATAAAAATATCCACGATAGTCAGAAATTCCTAGACCGCTCTCAGGCGTCAAACTGCTGGTCCATGTGCCAGACTCACCTTTCTGCATAGCTATGCGCCCAAGGACCTTGTTCTGATCTTCCTTGTCATAGACCACCAAATCAACTTGGTCCGCACTTGGTGACCAGAAAGTTAGGTCCACTTGTTTGCCCGCCTGAGAAACACGCGCTCCCAACTCACCATCATACTTGTAAATACTATCCTTCAGCTGCCAGTTCATGCTGGTTTTGAATTGATCATTTCCATATTTGATAAGGTAAGGTGACTGGGCTTGGTTAAAATCACCGATGAATTTGGCACTTTTGGTCTCAGGAGCCAGAACCACATCTTTAACAGCGACTTCATGGCCATCTTTGTCTGTAATCTTTAAGTTCTTTAAAATGTCCTCTTTTTTAGCACTTTCTAAGGTAGAAAAGCTGGCCTCAATCTCAGTCAAGCCAATATGCTGGGCTCCCGTCATACGAATATCATTGGCAAAGTAAGGGTTGGTATAAACTGTCGGATCCGCATCACGCAAGAAAATTTGGCTGTTTTTCTCCAAATTCGTGAAATTATAATCCTGATTTTGAATCTTCACATCATCTCCTGATTTGCTTTCGTCTAAAAGTAAGAAGCCAATCGTCTTAGCAGCATCCTTCAAGGGAACATCTACATAGCGGCCATATTTCCCAGTCTTCTCAAAGTTCACTCCGTCAGGCCAATTCTTACTTGGATTTTGGACATCTCCCCAGAGCCAGAGCGACTTCTTATCATACTGGCCGTCTGTACGATAGTAGTTGATTCGAACCATCCCTTTTTTCAAAGGCTCGTAAGTATGAGGTTGATAGTCTGTGTCAAACCAAATCTCATTCATCTGAGGACTGAGTAGCTCGACCGTCTTGTCACCCGTAATATTCTGACCTGCTGTATTATTGATTAGAAGGCTGATTTTGCTTCTTTTCTCAGCCATCTTAACATCAAGATAATAACCGTAGTCATCTTCTTTAGCAGTCGCAAAACTAGTCGCTCCAGTCGGCCAAGCTCCCTTTTGACTAGAAGGCGTCTCAACATCATCCCAAGTCCACAGGCCCAAGCTATCTAAATTTTGTGAGGGCAAGGTTTTGAAATGAAAGCGAATATTGCCCTCTTCGATAGCTTCTTTCGCTGAAGCTTGCGGCTGACTAACGGGTTCTTGCTTGTCTTTTTCACTTGGATTTGCAGCATCTTGACCAGCTGCTTCTGAAACTGCACTAGCTGGAGCTTGATCTGCTAGCATACCAGTTGGAGCTGCCTGCTCTGAAGCCCCCGCTCCTGAACTATCTGCCTCTCCAGTTTTTTCTTCATCTACTGACTTAGGTAGGGCGGACGCATTTGCATTAGATACTGCTTCTGTTGCTGGGCTGGTGGCTGTGCTCGCCTCATCCGCTTGGACTAGCTGAGCATTCCCCAGTAGGAAAACTGAGGCAATGACAACAGAGGCCACTCCTACTTTTAAGCGACGGATGCCGAAATAATGACGCTTTTCTCCCATCCGAGACTGTAGGTGATAGTTATTTTTCATAAACAGAAAACTCCTTTATTTTTTCTTATAGAGAACATCTATGCAAACGTTTTCTGTATTTATTATACCGATTCTTTTTCAAGTTGTAAAGGCTTTCAATAAGAGTTTTTCTCACTCAGATACTTCATGCTCTCTGGGCGGATTTTGATGATTCGATAAACTATTTGCGATTCAAACAACAATTGGCAAACAAAAAAGCCAAGACACTTGTCTCGACCTTCATTTTATTCAACGATAAATTGACTCAAAATCCCATTAATGAACTTACTGGACTTTTCGTCAGAGAATTGCTTGGAAAGCTCGATGGCTTCGTTGACTGCAACCAACTGCGGGGTGTCAAACTCTGTAATCTCAAAGATACCCAGACGTAGGATATTTTTTTCGACCAGCGTCAGACGATCCACTGTCCAGCCCTTTTTAAGGTGCTGGGCAATTTTCTTGTCCAAGTCGTCCTTGGACTGGACCACACCAGAGACCAGATTGAGCAGGAAGGCTGGAATATCAGCTTCCGCAGCTTTGCATGCCTCTTCGTCCTTATCATACGAATAGGCAAAGCGACAAGCTTCTACAAGATCCCCTTCATACTCTAGGCTCATCAGGGCCTGAAAAGCCCGCTGGCGCAGACCTCTTCTGGATTCCAACAATATATCAGTCATTGAGGAAGTCCTCATCAAATAGATCTTTCAAGTCTGGCTTCGGTGCCTTTTCTGGAACAATGCCTGCCACATGGATATTGACAGCAGACAGCTCTACCTCAGCCATGTCAAAAACAGCACTTTTTACAGCCTTCTGGATTGCTACTGCAACAGTTGGAACGCTGACACCGTATTCCAAATACAGGTAGATGTCTACAGTCACATCACCTGTCTCATCAGTATGGAGCGATACTCCGCGACCGAGTGAGCGCATAGAAAGACTGTCTGACATACTCTTATTTGCGAAGGAATAAACACCTTCTACCTTTGCCGTTGCAATGGCAATAATTTTTTCCAAAACACGTGGCGCAATGACGATTTCACCTAATTGTTCAGCTGCCATAGTTATTACCTCTTCTATATTATGCGCGAGAAACGTAAGTTCCTTCTGCAGTGTTGATGATTAATTTTTGTCCAACTTCGATGAAGTCTGGTACGTTGACAACAAGACCTGTCTCAAGTGTTGCTGGCTTACCAGATCCAGTAACAGTAGCTCCCTTGATAGATGGCTGAGTATCTGTTACGACCAATTCAACTGTTGTTGGTACTGTCACACCAATCACTTCTGTTCCGTAGAACTGGATTTTCACATCAGAGTTTTCAAGGATGAATTTCAATTCTTCTTCTACATTGACTACTGGAATTTCATATTGATCGTAAGTCTCAGTATTCATGAAATAAGCAGTGTCATCCATTTGGTACAAGTATTGAGCTGGAACAGTTTCAATAATGGCTTGTTCAAATTTTTCTTCTGGGCGGTAGCTTGTGTCAAATGTAGAACCAGTACGAACGTCACGCAATTTCATACGCATAATCGTATTTCCCTTACCTGGTTTGTGGTGGCTCGCTTCCAAAACGCGGATGAGTTTTCCATCAGCTGTTTCGAAGGTCATTCCAGCTTTCAGCTTACTTGCTTCAATCATTCTATATTACCTCTTTTTAAAATTATATTTCTACTTATTCTATCATAAAGCCTGATAATTCTCAAATAACAATCAACTCCAATTGGTTGCAGCTACTAAATTTTCAGGCTTGATCTTCATACCAAACCGTACACTTACCTCAGTCTACTGGAACGATATTTCCATCTTCATCTTTCTTGACATGGACATATTTCCCATCCACCTCAATATAAAATGTTTTTGCTTTACCTTGAGAAGAAGATGCTTGCTGCTGAAGTTCTCCACCTAGAGCTTGTCCAACATTCATGCCCATCAAAAGATTCATACCGTTTCCGCCTTCGTTTTTAGCCGCAGCAACCAAGGCTTCATTACGCGCCCGGCGTTCTTCAATCTCAATCGTATTGTATTTCATAGCCGCTAACTCACTATCAAGCTTGCGAACAGTCGCCATGCTATCTTCATCATAGCTTAAGTCTTCAAGGAGGACATTGGTTACTTCCAAGCCATATAAGCTCGTCCAAGTTTGATTGACCTCTTGTTTTGCTACTTCATTAAAGACTTCTTGATTAGCATTAAGGCTATAGATATCCACTTGGTTCTCGGCAGTGTACTTTGCAATTGCTACCGCAATCTTTGGCGGCAGGTTTTGTCGCAAAGTCCCTTGTGCTACATCTTGCAAGGTAAATGGCTGTTCCGCTGTAATCTGACGACTTACAGAACTAATATAAAAGAGAACCGGGTCCGCAATTTTCAAGTCATACAGACCATAAAAACGAATACTTAACAGCTGTTGATAGCGTTCGCTAAAGTACTCAACTGGATTTTGTGTACCAAATTTGTTCCCTGTAAAAGGCTGAGTTCTGAAATAAATGATTTCTTGCTGGGTTACAACTTGACCACCAAAGGAGAAGCGATGTTTAAAGTTCTCCCAAGTTCCCTTGATACCTTCTTTTTCTAATAACCAAGTGTTGTCTCCAGCCTGCCATTCATGACTTCCCGGTTCTAAAACTTCTCCCAAGAAGCTTCCATTGTTGACCAATAGAGCCACATATCCTTGTGGAACAATAACTAGCGAGCCATCCGTTAAAAGCCCTGTATTCTGATTGCCATGACGAGATTGACCATCTGGATCTTTGGTCAAAATTCTCCCTTTGATTGCTAGTGCCGTTTCCGGAACAGATTCAGGCAAGACCACTGCTTCTTTAAATTGACTATCACGAAAACTACTAATACCCCCAGAAAGGGCTGCTTTAATAAATCCCATAATTACTCCTATTTATAAAATTCAATTTCATCAACAACATCATAAGTATCCAGAACCCAATCTTGAGCGGTTCGAATCAAGGAAGCCTGACAATACTCGCACTTACTACCAGAATCAATCGTCAGTGGCGCCCCACAATTAGGACAATGATCGCTGGATACATCGTCTTTCGCAATTCCTTCAGTCTGAGCTCCATGCACACGAATGAAGTTCATTCGATAAACTGTAAACAATTCTTTGGTTGGATCACCTTCAATAATCCGACCTGTTTCATCATCTTTAATATAGTCTCTCATAGTAGATGAAAGGATGACTTCTAATCTATCATGACCTTGTGAATTTGGATAAAAGTCTTTAATTTTAGAATCTTCTACACACACCCGTTCCAAGACATTAGTCGTTTTGGCTCGAATATGTTCCTGTAACTGAGTTCGGTGTTGTTCATATAAACTCGGACTTTCTAAATTACGAACAGAAGCCCAATCTTTTTCTGTCCATGCAGACTGAAGGTGAAGGTAAACGGCTTTCGCTTGAGACAAGAAACTTTCTTCATCAAAGTAAGGATCCAATCTTTTCAGTTCTCTAATTGCTTCTTGATTATTCTGAATCTGTCTTCCTACTCTCTCTTCTGTGGTCATTTCCACATCATTGCTTGAATAGGTATCACCACCCATTCCCTTCACAATCCTAAAAAATATACCGCCAACTGCAACAATAGCCACGACACCTAGAGCCCCAGAAGATCCTAATCCTGCTCCAGACTCTGAGCTCGAACTGTAACTACTCGTTCCTCCTGATCGATTGCTCCCTCCTGACCAACTACTTCTTCCTGACCGGTTGCTTCCTCCAGATCTTCTGCTTCCGCCACTCTTAGAATTACCCACACCAGCATCAACTGTAGGAGCTAAAACCAATAGTAAAGCAAGAAGACTTGCAACAAACGCTAAAGTACTTTTTTTCATAATCCTCTTTTCATCCTTATAAAAAATAATAGGGGTAAGAATACAATATTCATCTTATATAACAATCAACTCTTTCGGCGCAAGAGTTAGGACTTCGCAGCCTGTTTCTGTGATGAGGAGATCGTCTTCGATGCGGACGCCGTATTTACCGTCCAGATAAATACCTGGCTCATCAGTCAGGACCATACCGGCCTCAATCGGCTCTTCTGACTTGCCGAAGTAAGGAATCTCATGGATGTCCAGGCCGATACCGTGACCAATCCCATGACTAAAGTAAGGGCCGTAGCCAGCATCGTTAATAATCTGGCGCGGAATCCGGTCAAAATCAATTCGGCTAAGCCCAGCCTTGGCTGCTTCTATCAGGGCTTGATTGCTGCGCAGGACAATATCATAAATCTGCCGCTCATCATCCGTCACCTGCCCCACATGAACAGTCCGCGTCATATCACTGACATAGTGATTGTAGTAGCAGCCAAAGTCCATGGTCAGGGTTTCCCCTTTTTGAATGACCTTGTCACTAGCCACACCATGCGGCATAGCAGAGCGGTAACCCGAAGCGATGATGAAGTCAAAAGAGGCACCTGAAGCACCTAACTGGCGCATACGGGCATCTAAAAAGTTCATAACAGCCAGCTCTGTCGTCTCACCAGGCTTGATAAAATCCAGCACATCTAGGAAAGCTTGATCCGAAATCTGACAGGCCTTGCGAATAGTCGCGATTTCGTGCTCATCTTTAATCATGCGCAGATTTTCAATAAAGCCTGTCATGGGAACCAGGTCGTAGGCCGAGAAGACACTTTCCAGCATTTTGAAGTAGGTATAGGAAATCTCGTCATCAAAACCGATTTTTTGTAGCTTGTCGCCCGCAATAATTTTAGCAATCTCACCGAGTGGATCTCGAGTTTCGACAATATCAAAGCCTTGGACAACTCCCTTGGCAATCAGCGTATAGCGCGCATCCGTCAGGAAAATCCGACGAGTCTTGCTGATAAAAACTGTCGCTTCTGTCCCGCTGAAGCCAGTCAGATAGTAAACATTTTTCAGATTGGTTACTAAAACAGCATCGCATTCTGTCTGAGCCAATGCTGCTTCAAACTTCTCAACTCTTGATAACATGAGGCACCTCCGTGAAATAACTAAGCTTATTATATCAAAAAACCAGTCAAATAGGACATTTTTTGACAAAACTTATCTAGGTCTTAGAATCCAACGAGCACTCTCTGACATGAAAAATCCCTGTTTTTAATATCTAACAGGGATTTGATGTATTATTTCACATGCAGCTTGCCTTTCAAGTACTGGCCGGTATAGCTGGCTGGATTAGCTGCGACTTCTTCCGGTGTACCCGTCGCAATAATCGTACCGCCACCAACACCGCCTTCTGGTCCTAAGTCGATAATATGGTCAGCCGTCTTGATAACATCCAGATTGTGCTCGATAACGAGTACTGTATTGCCATCGTCCACAAAGCGTGATAGCACTTGAAGGAGCTTGGCAATATCTTCAGAATGCAGACCCGTGGTCGGCTCATCCAAGATATAGAAGGACTTACCAGTCGAGCGCTTGTGAAGTTCGCTGGCCAGTTTCATCCGCTGAGCTTCACCACCTGACAAGGTTGTGGCTGGCTGCCCCAGAGTCACATAGCCTAGTCCCACATCCTTGATGGTCTGGAGTTTGCGGGCAATCTTGGGAATATGCTGGAAGAACTCTACCGCATCATTGACCGTCATGTCCAGAACCTGAGCGATATTCTTCTCCTTGTAGTGGACTTCCAGAGTTTCGCTATTATAGCGGGTGCCGTGGCAGACCTCACAGGCCACATAGACGTCAGGCAGGAAGTGCATCTCAATCTTGATAATCCCATCACCCGAGCAGGCCTCGCAGCGGCCGCCCTTGACGTTAAAGCTGAAACGGCCCTTCTTGTAGCCGCGAATCTTGGCTTCATTGGTCTTGGCAAACAGATCGCGAATATCGTCAAATACTCCAGTATATGTAGCCGGATTAGAGCGCGGTGTCCGACCAATCGGACTTTGGTCAATATCAATCAGTCGATCCACGTGCTCAATGCCGCTGATTTTCTTGAACTTACCTGGCTTAGCAGAGTTGCGGTTGAGTTTTTGGGCGATGGCTTTTTTAAGGATAGAGTTGACCAGCGTTGACTTGCCGGATCCAGAAACTCCTGTCACAGCGATAAATTTGCCCAAGGGGAATCTGGCCGTGATATTCTGCAAGTTATTTTCCTGAGCTCCTGTCACTTCAATAAAGCGGCCATTGCCTACACGGCGGTCCAATGGCACTGGGATTTCGCGCTTACCTGACAGGTATTGGCCAGTGATAGATTTCTTGCTCTTGGCCACTTGCGTAGGAGTACCAGCTGCGACGATTTCACCGCCAAAAACACCGGCTCCTGGTCCCACATCAATCAACCAGTCAGCCTCCCGCATGGTGTCCTCATCATGCTCAACCACAATGAGGGTATTTCCTAGGTCGCGCATCTTCTTGAGGCTGGCAATCAGACGGTCATTGTCACGCTGGTGCAAGCCAATAGAGGGCTCGTCCAGGATATAGAGGACGCCACTCAAGTTAGAACCAATCTGAGTCGCCAAGCGAATCCGCTGACTCTCACCTCCTGATAGAGTCCCAGCCGAGCGAGACAAAGTCAGGTAATTAAGACCAACGTTATTGAGGAAGGTCAGGCGGTCATGAATTTCTTTAAGAATAGGCTGCGCAATCGTAGCTTCATTGTCAGTCAAGCTAAGCTTGTCCAACTGAAGCAAATGATCAGCAATGGACAAGTCTGAAATCTCACCGATATGCAAGCCGTCTTCGCCGCCAACCTTGACAGACAAGGCCTGAGGGCTGAGTCGATAACCATGACAAGCCGCACAAGTCAGCTCATTCATATAAGCCCGCATCTGCGTCCGAGTAAAATCACTATTGGTCTCATGGTAGCGACGGTTGATATTGGTGACAACCCCCTCAAAAGGAATGTCAATATCGCGCACGCCGCCAAATTCATTTTCATAGTGGAAATGGAACTCTCGTCCATCTGAGCCAAAGAAAATCAGCTGCTTTTCTTCCTCAGTCAGCTCCTCAAAAGGCTTGTCCATATCAATGCCAAAGGCTGCCATGGCCTGTTCTAGCATCTGCGGATAGTAGTTGGAGGATATGGGATTCCAAGGTGCTAGCGCTCCTTCGCGTAAGGTCTTGCCAGCTTCTGGCACAACCACATCTAGATCCACCTCCAGCTTAACCCCCAGACCATCACAGTCCGGACAGGAGCCAAAAGGCGCATTGAAAGAGAAGAGTCGTGGCTCTAACTCCGGCACTGTAAAGCCACAGACTGGGCAGGCATAGTGCTCAGAAAAGAGTAGCTCTTGACCATCCATAGTGTCAATCACCACATAGCCCTCAGCAATCCGCAGAGCCGCTTCGACTGAGTCAAAGAGGCGACTACGCACCCCTTCCTTGATAACAATTCTGTCTACCACGACCTCAATATCATGCTGCTTGCTCTTAGAAAGCTCTGGCACTTCCGTCACATCGTAAATATCGCCATCCACACGCACACGGACATAACCGTCCTTCTGAACCTTGTCAAAAATGGTCTTATGCTGGCCCTTTTTCTTACGAATGACCGGCGCTAAAATCTGCAGCCGCTGACGCTCTGGCAATTCCAAGACTTTGTCAACAATCTGCTCAACAGATGAAGCCGTAATAGCTCCATGACCGTTGATACAGTAAGGCGTCCCAACACGAGCATAGAGAAGGCGCAGATAGTCATTGATTTCGGTAGCTGTTCCCACTGTTGAGCGGGGATTTTTACTGGTCGTCTTCTGGTCGATGGAAATAGCTGGACTGAGACCATCAATCGAGTCCACATCCGGCTTTTCCATATTGCCTAAAAACTGCCGAGCATAGGCCGACAGACTTTCCACATAGCGGCGCTGCCCCTCAGCGTAAAGGGTGTCAAAAGCCAGACTGGACTTGCCTGAACCAGACAACCCCGTCACCACGACTAGCTTGTCCCGCGGAATTTCTACATCAATATTTTTTAAATTATGAGCTCGTGCTCCATGAATCACAATTTTATCTTGCATATTGACCTCGTTTCACTTATAAACCTTCTCCATTATAACAAATTTTTCTGCAAACTTTTGCCCCAAAAGCCCGAATTTGTAGTATAATAGTACGGTATGCAAAAAACACTCTGGAAAGGAAAAAGATCATGAAGCAAGTCTTTTTATCTACTACGACAGAATTCAAAGAGATTGATGCGCTCGAATCAGGCACTTGGATCAATCTTGTCAACCCTTCCCAGAGTGAATCAATCGAAATCGCTAACGCCTTTGGCATTGACATCACCGACCTGCGAGCGCCGCTTGATGCGGAAGAAATGTCTCGGGTTACGATAGAGGATGAGTACACGCTGATCATCGTTGATGTGCCCATCACAGAGGAGCGGAATAACCAGACTTACTATGTCACGATCCCCCTTGGTATTATCATCACGGAAGAAGCTATTATCACCACCTGTTTGGAGAAATTACCTCTGCTGGATATCTTCATTCACCGGCGCCTGCGCAACTTCTATACTTTTATGAAGTCACGTTTTATCTTTCAGATTCTCTACCACAATGCCGAGCTATATCTGACAGCCCTGCGCTCCATTGACCGTAAGAGTGAGCAGATTGAGAGCCAACTGCACCAGTCCACGCGAAACGAAGAACTGATTGAGCTCATGGAGTTGGAAAAGACCATCGTCTATTTCAAGGCCTCTCTTAAGACAAATGAGCGCGTGATTAAGAAGCTGACCAGCTCTACTAGTAATATCAAGAAATACCTGGAAGACGAGGACTTGCTGGAAGACACCTTGATTGAGACCCAGCAGGCCATTGAGATGGCTGATATCTACGGCAACATCCTCCACAGTATGACAGAGACCTTTGCCTCTATCATTTCTAACAATCAGAACAATATCATGAAAGCCTTGGCTTTGGTGACCATCGTCATGTCCATCCCGACCATGATTTTCTCGGCCTATGGGATGAATTTCAAAAATAACGAACTGCCTCTCAATGGTGAACCGCATGCCTTCTGGATTATCATGTTCATTGCCTTTGCCATGAGTGCTTCGGTCATGGCCTACCTCATGCACAAAAAACTATTTTAACCTTTAGAAAGAACGCCTATGTCACAAGTATCCCTCGACAAACTCAGCAAAAAAAACAAAGAATTTATCCATATCGCGACTAATCAACTCTTACAAGACGGCAAATCCGATCAGGAAATCCAGACTATCTTAGAAGGCATTCTGCCGGAAATCTTGGAAAATCAAACCAAGGGAATCACTGCCCGTGGCCTCTACGGAGCCCCAACCACTTGGGCAGCTTCTCTGACCGCAAAAGAGCGCTATGATGCCGAGCATCCAAAGGAAAATGACGATCCTAAATGGATGATGCTGGACTCTGTCCTCTTTATCTTTGGTTTCTTTACCCTTCTGACCTCTATCGTCAATCTGGCTTCCTCTCAGCCATCTGTCTATGGACTGACAACTCTAGTACTTGGAAGCATCGTCGGTGGCCTTTCTTTCTATGCCCTCTACCACTTTATCTACCGTTTCTACGGACCAGATAAGGACCGTAGCCAGCGCCCTAAACTGCTCAAGTCTATCCTTACCATGGCAGCGGCTATTCTCCTCTGGAGCATGTCCATCGTATTGACCAGCCTCCTGCCTGAATTCCTCAATCCCCGCCTGTCCAATGTCGTAGTTGCTATTGTCGGCGCTATTACCCTAGCCCTGCGTTTCTATCTCAAAAAACGCTTCAACATCAAGAGCGCGACTATGGGACCGACGAGATATTAATATCACACAAAAAGAGGTCAGTGACCTCTTTTTGATTTGTTTCGAAAATATTTCCAATAAAGAGAGTAGGGAATGGGCAAACTGATAATCAAGCAAAAGCGATTGACAACAATGTCCGCCTTTCCTGCGCTGTTAAAATGAATGGGAACCTGCTCTGGCAGCAGGCAGATAATCAGAAATAAGGTTACTGCTAAGAGAAACAAAACGAATAAATCTTTCTTTTTCATTAGCCATGGACCTCCTTAAAATATCCTTGTTTTATTAAATGCCTATAAAGAACAGCTGCCAAGAGAAAAAGTCCAAGAGCTGAGATTCGCAGCGAAATCTCCAAGTCCATACCAAATAGTAAGGATAAACAAAGAGGGAACACAAGAACCAAGATGCCAATTCCTCCAGACAAGATAGTCGAAAAACTTTGCTTAATAACAATCATTTCATTGTCCCAGATGAACTTAGGATAATGAAAATTGACCACAAGTCCCTGAAGAGCTGTAAATAGAGAATAAGCCAGTGAAACAAGGACCAAATCCACTACTTGCAAGCCTCCTAGCGAGAAACGCCAAACCAGAACAGGCAAGCCCAGCAGCAAGGCTGTGAAGTGTAAGGACACCGTCAAGGCCAGCTTTGCCATCATTATCTGCCTCATAGAAACCGGGAGTGTCTGAAGCAGCCAAATCTCTTCCCCCTCCAAGGAAATACTGACAGCTGCAGGATTGGAAATACTGAGACAGCCAGCCAGTAATAGGGGTAAAAATTCTCGGCTATCTCTGAGTCCAATCGAAGAAAAGAGGACATCAGGAGTCATAAAACAAAGCGAGATGGCTAAAACGATGATTAAAATGGTTCCCAGTCCACTATTGAGCATATAAAGATAGGAACTCATAAAATTCGAAATTTCTCTCCTATAAAGAGCCATAAAGGGAGACTTCTGCCGGCTTCTATAGACTTTGCTTTCTGACTTCACCCCTGTTATCATCTGATTTATTTTTAAATAATTTCTACTTAAATACCTTAGAAAAAGCCCTGTCAGCGCAAAAGATATAAGCATCAACAGAAGGCTAGCCCACAAAAAATGCTGAGGGTTAAAAAACAAGCTTGCCGGAGGATAGAGAGAAGTCAGCTGCTTGGTAAGCAAGAGACCAACATTTTCCGCTGACAGTCCAGCTCTCATAGCCCATATACTGCCTGTTGCCAGCCCCAAAAGCAAGAGGAGAGAAAAAAGGAAGGCAACTAGATTTTTATGAGGGGCCTTTGAGGCTATGTAGGCAACGCACAAGCCAAGTAAAGAAGCTAAACAGAGAGGTAAAAGAGGGACAAATCCCATTAAAAGCAGATAAAGAAGCAACTCCAACAAGGACGCACTATATCCAAACCAAACGAGGCCTGCTGGAAGCATGAGAAGTATGGCAAACACACTGTTCAAAAGATAAAGAAAAGCATATTTCTCACAGACAATATCTCTAATACTGAGCGGTAATACGATGAGCCTGTCAAGTTCCTCTTGGTCAAACAAGATGCCATTTGACTGCATCAGACTAAAAAAGAAAATAATAAAACTAACCAAGGCAATCATATAGGCTGGAATCAAATTTGCCTGCCCCAACTTGACTAAACTCAAAGCCGTCAAAAGGTTATAGCCTGAAAATAGAAAAACAAGCAAGAAGAGCAGGCCAAGCTTAAAATACTTGCCCAACCTTCGTCCTTTCCTTAAATCATTAAGCGAAAATGTGCTGTATAATTGTACTTTTAAAAGCAAAAGAATATTAGTCATCTTCCTGTAACTCCATAAATACTTGTTCCAAACTGGATGCCCCCTTAACTTCAGAGGTCCTTCCATTAGCCACCAAATGTCCCTTTTGCAGAATAGCCACCTTATTGCAGAGTTCTTCCGCAACCTCTAAAACGTGAGTAGAAAAGAAAATCGCATGCCCTTGATCGGCTAACTCTCTCATGATCTGCTTAAAATAATATGCGCCTTTCGGATCTAAACCGACAAAAGGTTCATCTAAAATCAGTAATTCTGGCTCATGCAAGAGGGCCGCTATTAGTGCCAATCGCTGCTTCATTCCATGTGAATAAGCTGATATCAACTGATCCAAAGAAGTATTCAACTCAAACATTTTAGAATACTTTTCTATAGCCGCTTGCCTCTTTTCCATAGAGACTCTATAAATATCTGCTACAAAGTCCAAAAACTGCCTTGCAGTCAGATTTTTATAAAGGTCTGGGTTATCCGGTAGAAACGCCATCTTTTTCTTACAAAGCAAGGGCTCCTTACTGATAGAGTGCCCACAGATATAAATCTCTCCTTTATCAAAATCATGAATCCCAACAACCGACTTAATGGTAGATGTTTTACCTGCTCCGTTTGCGCCGATGAAGCCATAAATATCCCCAGGCTCCACCATCAGACTAAGATCATCCACTGCCTTCTTACCGTTGCTATATACTTTTGTTAAATGTTCTATTTTTAACATGAATTTCTCCTTTTATTCAAACTGACATTTTGTCAGTGTTAGCCTAAAATTTTTTAAATATCAGGATTAAAAGATTGAAGTCTCGAACTGACATTTTGTCAGTTCCACTTCTAAATAAAAGGCAGAAAACTGCCGATTATTCTAAAAAATAGATTCCTCTAATCCTAAGCTTCTTTCTAAGATTGCCTGGAAGCTGGTGAGATAATTCTGCAAAGTCTCTGGTTTTTCCTGACTCATCTTGATATCATTGGACACAAAGACGTAGGCAGTCATGAGAAAAGAAGCCGTTTCATGCGGATATTTCAAATGAAAATCTCCAGATTTCTGACCTTCCTCCAAGATATGAGTAAAGAAAACAATCATCCGCTCACAGAGTCTATGATAAAAGCGATCCAAGACATAGCGATTTGTTTCTAAATTGACGGTTTCCTGCAAGACTTGATTTTCCTGTGTTCTGCTCTCCTCTGGGATAAGGGTCGCCTCAATAAAAGTTCTGATTTTTTCCTTGGCTCCGACATTTGGCTGATAGCTGATTTTTTCTAGCTTTCTCAGCAAGGGCTCAGAGTTCTTTTCAATCAGACAATAGAGAATATCTTCCTTATCCTTAAAATGATAGTAAAGCAGGCCTCGAGAAATTCCAAGCTTATCAATAATGTCTTGAGTCCTTGTCTTTAGATAGCCCTTTTGGGCAAAGAGCTGCAAGGCTGCAGACATAATCTCCGCCCGCCGCACCTCTACTTCCTTGACATCACGCATGATTTCTGCCTCCTTGTGGTCAGTATAGCACTCTACTGACATTTTGTCAATGACAAAATAAAAAAACAGCAAGCTAGAGCCTGCTGTTAATCTAATTAGTCTTCATTTACGAAAGGCATCAAAGCCATTACGCGAGCGCGTTTGATAGCTGTTGTTACTTTACGTTGGTTTTTAGCTGAAGTTCCTGTTACACGACGAGGAAGGATTTTCCCACGTTCTGAAACGAAACGGCTAAGAAGCTCAGTATCTTTGTAATCAACATATTCAATTTTGTTCGCTGCGATGTAATCAACTTTTTTACGGCGTTTGAATCCGCCACGACGTTGTTGAGCCATGTGTTTTCTCCTTTATATTATAGTTAGATTCGGTCCTTAGAAAGGTAAATCGTCGTCTGAGATATCCATTGGGTTAGAATTGCCAAATGGGCTCTCATCACGAGAAAAGTTCGGTACTTGGTTAGACGAGTCCGCACTGCCATAACTTGGAGCAGAGCTGCCGCCGAAGCTGTTCCCACCGTAACCGCCAGATGACTGACCATCACGATTAGAGCGGCTTTCCAAGAGTTGGAAATTGTCCGCAACAACTTCTGTGACATAGACACGCTGGCCTTGCTGATTCTCGTAGTTACGCGTTTGAATACGGCCTGTAATTCCGATTAGGGCTCCTTTTTTAGCCCAGTTTGCAAGATTTTCTGCCTGCTGACGCCAGATGACAACATTGATAAAGTCTGCTTCTCGCTCGCCACTTTGATTTTTAAAGTTGCGATTGACAGCCAGAGTAAATGTTGCGACCGCTTGGTTCTGCGGAGTATAGCGAAGCTCGGCATCACGGGTCATGCGACCCACCAGTACAACGTTATTAATCATAGTCTACCTTCTTAAGCGTCAAGTTTGACGATCATGTGACGAAGAATGTCAGCGTTGATTTTTGAAAGACGGTCAAACTCTTTAAGAGCTGCATCGTCGTTTGCTTCAACGTTAACGATGTGGTAAAGTCCTTCACGGAAATCTTGGATTTCGTATGCAAGACGACGTTTTTCCCAGTCTTTTGATTCAACAACAGTTGCACCATTGTCAGTCAAGATAGAGTCAAAGCGTGCTACCAAAGCGTTTTTAGCTTCTTCTTCAATGTTTGGACGAATAATATAAAGAATTTCGTATTTAGCCATTGATTTTTCCTCCTTTTGGTCTAATGACCCCGAGACTTTGCAAGGGGTAAGTGAGGTTTGCTCACAAATAACTATTATAGCAGACTTGCGGCAGAATGGCAAGGGAAAGTTTTGATATAAAGAAAACTCTCCCTGTCACCAGAGAGAGTCCGAAAAATACGATTCGTTTTTAGAGAGGCTAGACGATTCTTCCTTGATCGACGACCAGTTTTCCAGCCTTGTAGACCTGATGGGTCAGGTTGGTCGCAAAGAAATAAAGTGGGTAGTCAATATTCTTAGCGTCTAGAATGGTAATGTCCGCCTGCTTACCAGTATCAAAGCTGCCAATCTTATCTTGACGGTTAACTGAGTAGGCCGCATTGATGGTTACAGCGTTGAGAACTTCTACTGGCGTCAGACGCATCATAAAGCAGCCCAGCTGCATGACGAACTGCAGATTAGCTGTCGGACAAGAGCCTGGATTGCTGTCGGTAGTCAGAGTGATAGCCATACCAGCTTCCAGCATCTTACGGGCTGGTGCATAGGTATCTTCCATCAGACTGAAGGTAGTTGCCGGCAGGAGATTACCGATAACCTTGGCTTCTGCCATCTTGCGAATGCCCTCATCGGTCGCCATCATCAAGTGCTCTGCACTGGTTGCTCCTAGCTCAGCCGCTACATCTACCCCGCCGATAGACTCGATTTCATCAGCATGGATACGAAGCTTGAAGCCCATCTCCTTTGCCTTAGAAAGTAAGTAGCGTGACTCGTCAGCTGTAAAGACGCCTTTTTCACAGAAAATATCACAGAATTCAGCTAGATTTTCTGCCTTTACCCGAGGCAGCATTTCCTCGACGATAAGCTCCAGATATTCCTGAGAGCGTCCCTTATATTCTGGTGGAACGGCGTGGGCAGCCATAAAGGTAGAAACGAGATCAATCTCGTGGTCACGGTCCAGAGCCCCAACGACATCTAGCTGGCGCTTCTCTGTTTCCCAGTCCAAACCATAGCCGCTCTTAGCCTCAACTGTTGTTACCCCATGCAGCAGCATATAGTCCAGCAGTCTCTTAGACTTATCATAGAGAGTGTCAAAAGAAGCTTCTCGTGTCGCCCGGACTGTACTGAGAATACCACCGCCTTGGGCAAGAATTTCCAGATAAGGGACACCAGCTAATTTCTTAGCAAATTCATGCTCCCGGCTGCCACCGTAGACCAAGTGAGTGTGGCAGTCAATCAAGCCAGGTGTGGCAATCTTGCCTTCATAAGACTGAATCTTAGTATCTGGTCCGACCAGACTGGCATCCGGCTCTCCGCTGCCGACTGCTAGGATTTTGCCGTCTTTGACTGCAATGTAGCCGTCTTCCAAAACCTGAGCTTCCTTCATCTCCTCGCCAAAAAGGGGATGTCCGAGGTCCTTGGGACAGAAGACTTGATTAAAGTGAGTTAATAGTAAATCAGCAGTCATGCTTGTTCCTCCATTTCATTTTCCGACATATTTGCTTTTCATCATAATACACTATCGTCAAATTATAGTCAAAAGCTTGTAAAAGATAGGAGCCCCACTTTTTTTACTGCTTTTCTCATTTTCTTGACTCTTTATGGACGGGAGTCTTATAGAATGTAGGAGAAAGATATTTTACACTTGACTAAAAGGAGGATTTTTCATGTCATACTTTAGCGAAAATGAAATTGCAGCAGCAATGACCGTCAAATTAGACGATGTACTGCCTGAAAAAACAGTTTTCCAAGAAGGCATCCGTCGAGCACCTGACCGGGGCTTCCGTTTGACTCAAGCTCAAACCGAAATTGCGCTTAAAAATGCCCTTCGCTATATTCCAAAGAGATTCCATGAGGAAGTAATTCCAGAATTCTTAGAAGAACTGAAAACTCGCGGACGGATTTATGGCTACCGCTGGCGTCCAAAAGAACGCATCTACGGTAAACCAATTGATGAATATAAAGGGAGCTGTACTGCGGCCAAAGCTATGCAGGTTATGATTGACAACAACCTGAGCTTTGAAATCGCCCTTTATCCTTATGAATTGGTTACTTACGGGGAAACTGGATCTGTCTGCGCTAACTGGATGCAGTACAACCTGATCAAGAAATACTTGGAAATCATGACCGACCATCAAACCTTGGTTGTAGAATCTGGCCATCCACTTGGACTTTTCAAATCTAAACCAGAAGCTCCGCGCGTTATTATCACCAATGGCCTCTTGGTCGGTGAATACGACAACATGAAGGACTGGGAAATTGCAGAAGAAATGGGTGTAACCAACTATGGTCAAATGACAGCCGGTGGTTGGATGTACATCGGCCCTCAAGGTATCGTCCATGGTACTTTCAACACCCTCCTCAATGCTGGACGCTTGAAACTGGGTGTGGCTGACGATGGTGATCTAACTGGCAAACTCTTCATCTCTTCTGGTCTGGGTGGCATGAGTGGAGCTCAAGGGAAAGCGGCCGAAATTGCTAAAGCTGTGGCAATCGTAGCTGAAGTAGACCAATCCCGGATTGAAACTCGTCACTCCCAAGGCTGGATTAGTCAATTAGCCGAAAGTCCGAAAGAAGCTATCGACTTGGCTCAAAAAGCTCTGGAAACTGGTGAATCAACTTCCATTGCCTATCATGGTAACATTGTAGATCTCTTAGAATATGTCAACGAGAACAATATCCATGTAGATCTGCTGTCTGACCAAACTTCTTGCCACAATGTCTATGACGGCGGCTACTGTCCAGCTGGTATCAGCTTTGAAGAGCGGACTCGCCTCCTGGCTGAAGACAAGGAAACCTTTGCTAAGTTGGTTGACGAAACATTGGAACGTCACTTCAAGGCAATCAAGACCCTGACTAGCAACGGTACCTACTTCTTTGACTACGGCAATGCCTTTATGAAGGCAGTCTATGACTCTGGCATCAAGGAAATTTCTAAGAACGGCTTTGACGACAAAGACGGCTTCATCTGGCCATCCTATGTAGAAGATATCATGGGTCCAATGCTCTTTGACTATGGTTATGGTCCTTTCCGTTGGGTATGTCTGAGCGGTAAGCACGAAGACCTGGTCGCTACTGACCATGCAGCTATGGAAGTGATCGACCCTAACCGCCGCTACCAAGACCGCGACAACTACAACTGGATCCGCGATGCAGAAAAGAACCAGCTGGTTGTTGGAACTCAGGCTCGGATTCTCTACCAAGACTGTATGGGCCGTGTCAATATCGCCCTCAAGTTCAATGAATTAGTCCGCGAAGGCAAGATTGGTCCTGTCATGATTGGCCGTGACCACCACGACGTATCTGGTACTGACTCTCCATTCCGTGAAACTTCTAATATCAAGGACGGTTCTAATGTTACCTGCGACATGGCTGTGCAATGTTATGCCGGTAATGCAGCTCGCGGTATGAGTCTGGTAGCTCTCCACAACGGTGGCGGAACTGGTATCGGTAAAGCAATCAACGGTGGCTTTGGCTTGGTACTGGACGGCAGCGAACGCATTGATGAAATCATCAAATCTGCTATCGCTTGGGATACAATTGGCGGAGTTGCACGTCGTAACTGGGCTCGCAATGAGCATGCTATTGAGACTGCTATTGAGTACAACCGCCTCCACCAAGGAACAGACCACATCACCATTCCATACTTAACTGACGAAGATTTGGTCAAAGAATCTGTTAAGAAATTGTTCGAATAGAAAAAACTTGTCCCCCAACTTCCGGCCTGAGCTGGGTATCAACCTGGCTCAGGAGAAGGTTCTGCTTCATTAAGTTCATATTATAAATTAAAATTATTGATATCACGAGGTAATATCTTATGGCAAAAATTGTTGAATGTATTCCTAACTTTTCTGAAGGCCGCAACCAAGCGGTCATTGACGGTCTAGTGGAAACAGCTAAGAGCGTGCCAGGCGTAACACTTTTGGACCACTCTTCTGATGCCAGCCACAATCGCAGCGTCTTTACCTTGGTCGGTGATGACCAAAACATTCAGGAAGTTGCCTTCCGTTTGGTTAAATACGCTTCTGAAAATATTGACTTGACCAAGCACCAGGGTGAACACCCTCGTATGGGCGCAACTGATGTCCTGCCTTTTGTACCGATCAAGGACATCACAAGTGAGGAATGCGTAGAAATTGCGAAGACCGTATCTGAGCGGATCAATCGTGAGCTCGGTATCCCTATCTTCCTCTATGAAGATGCGGCGACTCGTCCTGAGCGTAAGAACTTGGCTAAGGTTCGTAAAGGACAGTTTGAAGGCATGCCAGAAAAACTATTGGAACCTGACTGGGCGCCTGACTACGGTGAAAGAAAGATTCACCCAACCGCTGGTGTTACTGCTGTCGGTGCTAGAATGCCGCTCATCGCCTACAATATCAACTTGGATACAGACAATCTGGAAATTGCCAACAATATTGCCAAAATCATCCGTGGATCAAGCGGTGGCTACAAGTACTGTAAAGCGATTGGCGTTATGCTGGAAGACCGCAACATTGCTCAGGTTTCTATCAACATGGTCAATCTGGAAAAATTCCCACTCTATCGTGTCTTTGAAACTGTTCGCTTTGAAGCCAAGCGCTACGGAGTTGGAATCCTCGGATCAGAAGTCATCGGTTTGGCTCCAGCCAAGGCTTTGATTGACGCAGCAGAATACTATCTGCAAATCGAAGACTTTGACTACGGCAAGCAAGTTCTGGAAAACCATTTGCTGGGCTAGGAGGACAGAAACCTATGAAATTAGTAGATTTAAGCTTGACAGAATTTGCCCAAGTCCTAGGCTCAGATGCTCCTGCACCAGGAGGCGGCTCTGCCGCTGCTCTTTCCGCAGCGAACGGTATTTCCCTGACTAAGATGGTCTGTGAATTGACCCTTGGCAAGAAAAAATACGCAGAATTTGAAGCAGAAATTGCTCAAGTGCACACAGAAAGTGCTCGCCTCCAAGAAAGTCTGCTCGCAGCTATTGACAAGGACACTGAAGCCTTCAATCTAGTCTCCGCCGTCTTTGATATGCCTAAGGAAACAGACGAAGACAAGGCTGCCCGTCGAGAAGCGATGCAACAAGCCCTCAAGGAAGCGACCAAGTCACCTTATGGCATGATGGAAGACATCTTGGCTGCCCTGCAAACAACTCAAAAGGCTGTTGGCAAGTCCAATACCAATGCTGCCAGCGACCTGGGAGTAGCAGCTCTCAATCTTAAGGCTGGCCTGCAAGGGGCTTGGCTCAATGTCCTCATTAACCTGTCAGGCGTCAAGGATGAAACATTCGTCACAGACTACCGGAGCAAGGGTGAAGATCTCCTACAAAAAGGCTGCGCTCTAGCAGATGAAATTTATCAAGAAATTTTGAAAGTTGTCTAATAGATAAACGGAAGAGAAGTCTGCTCATTCCCATGAATGGACTTCCTCTTCTCAAGAGGTAACAATATGGTTTTATCAGATATTGAAATTGCGAATTCGGTTCAAATGAAGCCCATCAAAGAGGTGGCAGAAAAGCTAGGAATTGCTGAAGACGCTTTGTCTCTTTATGGAAATTACAAGGCAAAAATCAGTGCCAGCCAACTGGAAGCCTTAAAAGACAAGCCAGACGGCAAACTGATTCTCGTGACAGCTATTTCTCCGACACCAGCCGGAGAAGGCAAGACCACTACTTCTGTCGGATTGGTCGATGCTTTGGCTGCTATCGGTAAAAAAGCCGTTATCGCTCTGCGGGAACCTTCACTCGGACCTGTCTTTGGTATCAAGGGCGGAGCTGCTGGCGGTGGGCACGCTCAGGTTGTACCCATGGAGGATATCAACCTCCACTTCACTGGTGACTTTCATGCCATCGGTGTTGCCAACAATCTGCTGGCGGCCCTCATTGACAACCACATCCACCATGGCAATGCCTTAGGCATTGATTCTCGCCGCATCACTTGGAAGCGGGCAGTAGATATGAATGACCGGCAACTGCGCCACATCGTAGACGGCTTGCAAGGTAAAGTCAACGGTGTTCCGCGTGAAGATGGGTTTGATATTACAGTTGCTTCTGAGGTTATGGCTATTCTCTGTCTGTCAGAAAATATTACCGATCTCAAGAACCGCTTGGAAAAAATTATCATTGGCTACAGCTTTGAAGGTAAGCCAGTAACTGCCAAGGACTTGAAAGCTGGTGGCGCTATGGCTGCTGTGCTCAAAGACGCTATCCATCCAAACCTGGTTCAAACTCTGGAACACACGCCAGCCTTGATTCACGGCGGACCTTTCGCCAACATTGCCCATGGCTGTAACAGTGTCCTAGCTACCAAGCTGGCTCTCAAATATGCCGACTATGCAGTCACAGAAGCTGGTTTCGGTGCTGACCTGGGTGCTGAAAAATTCATTGATATCAAGTGTCGTACATCTGGACTTCGTCCAGCAGCTGTAGTTCTGGTCGCTACCATCCGTGCTCTCAAGATGCACGGCGGTGTGGCTAAGAGTGATCTGGCTGAAGAAAATGTCCAAGCCGTTGTAGATGGACTGCCAAACTTGGAAAAACATCTGGAAAACATTCAAGATGTTTATGGATTGCCAGCAGTCGTTGCCATCAATAAATTCCCGCTGGATACCGAAGCAGAATTGCAAGCAGTTTATGACGCCTGCCAAAAACGCGGCGTTGACGTCGTGATTTCCGACGTTTGGGCAAATGGCGGAACCGGTGGCAAAGAGTTGGCTGAAAAAGTCGTGGAACTGGCCGAAGGAGACAATCACTTCCAATTTGTATATAATGAAGAGGACTCCATTGAGACCAAGCTGAACAAAATTGTTACTAAGGTCTATGGAGGCAAGGGCGTTCGCCTGACTCCTGCTGCTAAACGCGAGCTCAAACAACTGGAAGAGCTGGGCTTCTCCAACTATCCTATCTGTATGGCTAAGACTCAGTACTCCTTCTCAGACGATGCTAAGAAACTGGGCGCACCTAAAGACTTTGTCGTGACTATCAGCCAGCTCAAAGTTTCTGCTGGTGCAGGCTTTATCGTTGCTCTGACTGGTGCGATTATGACCATGCCAGGGCTGCCTAAAGTACCAGCCAGCGAAAAGATTGATGTTGACAAAGACGGCAATATCAGCGGTTTGTTCTAATAAATACCAAAAATGACACATATAACCCTTTTAAGAGTAAATGATTTTCAAGTTTCCGATTGGTCGGGGGGAAAGACAAAACAACTTTATCTTTCCCCGCCAACTGGCCACTATGGCAAGCGGGACTTTGACTATCGACTCTCAACAGCGACTGTGGAGTTGGCTGAAAGTCAGTTTTCTGACCTCAGCGGCTTTCACCGCATTCTCATGAGCCTGGACCACACACTTCATCTCCACAATGCCAGCCGGCAGGAGGAAACGGTTCTAGCTCCCTTTACTCCCTATGTCTTTGAAGGGAGTGATTCTATCACAAGTCGGGGGACTTGTACCGACTTTAACTTAATCTACAGCGACCATTATCAGGGACAGCTGATTGCCATCTCGAATGGGCAAGAGCTTAGCCGAGATGACGAAATTCAATTTATCTATGCCATAGAGGATCTGACGGTGACGGGAACAAATCTGCCATCGCTTAACCTAGAGGCAGAGCAGCTTCTGATAGTGGAAAAAGAGACTCAGGAAACTGAGCTGCATATAATGTTTTCGAGTAACCAGCCAAAGGGAACGCCCCTTGCTATATGGGCTGGTTTGACCCACATCCCTACTAAGTAAAGATACCATGATGCCTTGTCACCATTCTATCTTTACTTGGAAAGGATCCCATATCTCTAAAGGAGAAACATTATTATGGATGCAACTAAACTCACTGCACAAGAACAAGAACAGGAAAAAGCGAAATTCAGCTTTTCCGGTGCAACTCTCTACGGTATCAATGCCGTTATCGGTTCAGGGATTTTCCTCCTACCGCAAAAGATTTATAAAGGACTTGGTCCTGCCTCTCTAGCTGTCATGCTTGGAACTGCCCTCCTCGTTATTCTCCTAGCCGTCTGCTTGGCAGAAACTGCAGGTTATTTTAATAAAAACGGCGGAGCTTTCCAATATTCCAAAGCGGCCTTCGGAAACTTTGTAGGCTTTAATGTCGGTTTTCTGGGATGGGTCGTAACCATTATCGCTTGGGCCGCTATGGCAGCAGCATTTGCAAGACTTTTTGTCATCACTTTTAAAGCCTTTGAACCTTATGAACTTTTGCTCAGTGTGAGCCTGATTATTTTGCTCAGCTTGATGAATATATCTGGTCTTAAGACTTCAAAAATATTTACCTTGACTGCTACTGTAGCTAAACTCATTCCAATCGTTGCCTTTAGTTTATGCGCAATTTTCTTTATTAAATCGGGAATTGATAAAGGTAACTTCACTCCGTTTCTACAACTAGATCCTAAAGTAGATATCATGAAAGCTATCTCAAGTACAGCCATTTATATCTTCTACGGATTTATCGGATTTGAAACCATGTCTATCGTTGCTGGTGAAATGCGCAACCCAGAAAAGAATGTACCTCGGGCTATCTTAGGCTCTATCAGTATTGTATCAGTTCTCTATATGTTGATTATCGCTGGAACCATTGCCATGCTGGGCAGCCGTATCTTGCAAACAGATGCTTCTGTACAAGACGCCTTTGTTGAGATGATTGGCCCTGCTGGTGCTTGGATTATTTCCATTGGAGCACTCATCTCTATCACTGGTCTTAATATCGGAGAGTCCGTCATGGTTCCGCGTTATGGTGCAGCTATCGCAAATGAAGGCCTGCTTCCTAAGAAAATTGCAGAAACCAACTCTAAAAATGCCCCTATAGTTGCCATTATTATTTCAGGAATTCTGGCTATCGCCCTGCTCTTCTCTGGTAAATTTGAAGAATTAGCAGCTCTCAGCGTGGTCTTCCGCTTCTTCCAATACATCCCAACTGCTCTAGCTGTACTAGTATTAAGAAAGAAATATCCGGATAAGAAAGTGGTCTTCCGTGTTCCATTTGGTCCAGTAATTCCAATTTTGGCGGTTCTAGTCAGCCTCGTCATGATTTGGGGTGAAAACCCAATGAACTATGTCTACGGCCTCATCGGTGTCCTTATCGCCAGTGCAGTATACTTTATCTATATAGTACTGATTTGTAAAAATAAAGTTCTTGAACAAGAAGGAGAATGAATCTTATGACACATGTAATCAATTTGGATGGCGAACACCTTACTTTAGAAGACGTCATCGCAGTAGCTCGTCATGGAGCCACTTGCGAAATCGACCAAGAAGCTAAGAAAGCTGTAGAAGCTTCCCGCAAAATCGTGGATGATATCGTCCGCGAAAAGCGGGTCGTATACGGTGTTACAACTGGCTTTGGCTCTCTCTGCAATGTCAGCATCTCACCAGAAGATACGACTCAACTGCAAGAAAACCTAATCCGTACGCACTCTTCAGGCTACGGCGATCCCCTGCCTGAAGATGCAGTCCGTGCAATTATGCTAATCCGGATTAATTCCTTGGTCAAGGGCTATTCTGGTATCCGTCTCTCTACTGTCGAAAAGCTCCTGGAATTGCTCAATAAAGGCGTTGTCCCTTACATTCCAGAAAAAGGCTCTTTGGGAGCTTCTGGTGACTTGGCCCCGCTGGCTCACATGGTTCTGCCTATGTTAGGACTAGGCCGCGCTTACTATCAAGGCCAATTACTCTCTGGACAAGAAGCTTTGGACAAGGCTGGTATCGAGAAAATTGCTCTAGCAGCCAAGGAAGGGCTGGCGCTGATTAACGGAACGACTGTCCTGACAGGTATCGGAGCTCTGGCTACCTACGATGCCATCCAGCTGCTTAAACTGTCAGATGTCGCTGGCGCTCTTTCCATGGAAGTCCACAATGGTATTACCAGTCCTTTCGAAGAAGACCTGCATACCATTCGACCTCAAAGCGGACAGCTGGCTACAGCCCGCAATATCCGCAACCTTCTAGAAGGCAGTGGCAACACAACCGTAGCCACTCAACAGCGGGTCCAAGACCCATATACCCTGCGTTGTATTCCGCAGATTCATGGTGCCAGCAAGGACTCTATCGCTTATGTCAAGACCAAGGTTGAGATTGAAATCAACTCTGTTACAGACAACCCTATCATTACCAAAGAAGGTCATGTCATCTCAGGCGGTAACTTCCATGGAGAACCAATGGCACAGCCATTCGACTTCCTAGGCATCGCTATTTCTGAAATCGGAAATGTATCCGAGCGTCGTGTAGAACGTCTGGTCAACAGCCAACTGAGCAAGCTTCCATCATTCTTGGTCAAACACCCAGGACTCAACTCTGGCTTTATGATTACCCAGTACGCTTGTGCTTCGCTTGCTTCTGAGAACAAGGTCTTGTCTCATCCAGCCAGCGTAGACTCTATCCCATCTTGTGAAAACCAAGAAGACTTTGTCAGCATGGGAACTACTGCAGCACGTAAGGCAGCTGAAATTCTCAAGAATTCTCGCCGCATCGTGGCAACAGAAATCATGGCAGCCTGCCAAGCTCTGGATCTGAAACCAGAAAACCATGAACTTGGTAAAGGAACCAAGCCAGCCTACGACCTCTTCCGTCAGCATGTCCGCTTTATCGAGTTTGACAAGGACATCGAAATCTATGAAGAGCTCAACAAAGCTTCTGAGCTGATTGAAAACGAAGAATTCCTAGCAGCCGTTGAAAAGGCTGTAGACTTGAGCATTCAGTTCTAAAGCTGATGACTCTGTAAAAAAGCTAACCTAAGAAGCCCGCTCTCGTTCAGCTGGGCTTCTTTTCCCGCCAAAAGTCATTGACAGGCTTGGTGGAAACTCTTATAATAAAGTCGCAAGTATCGTTATGGAAAAGGATAAAATCATGTTAGAAGATTACTATCAGCTAGATAACAGCTACTATCATAAGAGACTGGATGATGATTTATATGCTGCCAAGTGGGGCATGGTTATTGAGTTTTTGGACTTAAATGACCCTAACTTAAGGCCCTTTGATGGCGTCAACTTTGCTTTGATTGGCTTCAAGAGTGACAAAGGGGTTTATATCAACCACGGCCGAGTGGGGGCTGTCGAAGGACCACAAGCTATCCGAACTCAGCTAGCCAAGCTTCCTTGGCATCTTGGTAGAAACGTCCGCGTCTTTGATGTTGGCGATATTGACGGGCCTAACCGCTCTCTGGAGCAGCTGCAGCAAAGCTTGGCTCGGGCAGTCAAACGCCTGCGAGAGCTCAATCTCCGGCCCATTGTCCTAGGAGGCGGCCACGAAACAGCCTACGGCCACTATCTGGGACTTAAGTCGTCACTAGCATCTGACCAAGACTTGGCCGTTATCAATATGGATGCCCACTTTGATTTGCGTCCCTATGACCAGACTGGTCCTAACTCTGGTACCGGTTTTCGCCAGATGTTCGATGACACTCTGGCTCAGAAGCAGGCCTTTAACTACCTTATCCTAGGGATTCAGGAGCATAATAACAATCTCTTTCTCTTTGACTTTGTGGCAAAATCCAAGGCTATCCAGTTTCTGACTGGAATGGATATGTACCAAATGGGTTACAAGGAAGTCTGTAAGGTGGTCGATACCTTTTTGGCCGGCAAGGAGCAGGTCTATTTGACCATTGATATTGACTGCTTTGCAGCTGGTGCAGCGCCTGGTGTCAGTGCCATTCAGTCGCTCGGTGTGGATCCCAATCTAGCGGTTCTGGTCTTCCAGCACATCGCTGCCTCAGGCAAGCTGATCGGCTTTGACATTGTCGAAGTCTCTCCACCTCACGATATAGACAACCATACAGCTAATCTGGCAGCCAGCTTTGTCTTTTACCTGACCCAAGTCTGGGCACAAGCACATGACTGATAGGCATTTAAAAACTTCATTAGAAACATCAAAAGAGGATGAATATTGCTTTCATCCTCTTTTATTGTGCGTTTAATGCCTGAGATAGGCCTTGGCGTAAGTTTTCTAATTCCTTTAGCTGGTGCCGATCTCTGTAGGGATTAAGCTGGCTTTTGGCCGTTTCATAGTAGGTCTCAAAGTCCTGATCCAGCAAGTCTTCAAAGTCTGCTTCCTGCAAGCTGCCAGTCAGCAGTCCATACTTAATCACAGCCATCAGATAGTAGATCAGCCCCTTGTCCCGCGGATTGCCATAGCGACTGATGAGGCTATCCTTTTTCCGCAGCAGATCAAGCACCGACTGGCAATCTCCCTTCACGCAGCCAATCAAGGCCAGATAAACTTCCAACTGGGTCTCTTTCCAAGGGAAGCTGAGAGATTTCAAGGCTGTTTTCGCCTTGAGGAAAATCCGCTCCGCCTGCTCATAATCTTTCATCTGATAGTAAGTCATACCCAAGCCGATATAGAAAGCAAAAATCGAAGGCTCTGCTGTTTTATTTTCCGTCAGCTTAATGGCCTCTTTTTGATGAGCCAGAGATGCCGTGAAATTCCCGCGAATCTGCTCAATCTCCGCCAAGTAGTCTAGAGCCGCTGCAATCTGAATCGAGTACTTGGAACGCAGCGAAGCCGTCAAGCTGAAACAATCAATAGACTGGTAGAGATGGTGAAGCGACTGCTCCTCATCTCCAATCATGAGATGATAGAGCCCCTTGAGTCGGAGGTTGATAGCAATGGCCTCGTGATTGTTGGCCTGGACCGAAGCATCCAGAGCCAGCTCCGTATAGTAGCGCATCTCAGGGATATTCTCCGTCTGGATACAGTAGTAAATCATCTGCCGATAGCCTTCTAGGAGAAAATCCATCTGCTGCAGCTCCTTGGCCGAAGCAATCACCTGCTGGATATTGTCCATCCCCTGCTGGTAATCCCCTGTCCGGATAGCATAGCGCCCTTCTAGATAGAGAAAGCGGAGAACCAATAGCTGAAAATCCTTGTGATTCTGGTGTTTTCTCTCTAAGCCCTCTATCTCCCGACGGATACGGTCAAACTGGTCTAAAACCGCTGACTGATTGCTATCATCCGTCTTTTCAATAAAGCCAAACTCCCGCGAGTAAATCGGAAAGAGCTCGTGATGAAACTTCAGAGTAGCCTCGAGATAATGCAGCTCGTACTCCAGAGACTTAATCGGCTGCTTGGACAGCTTGTAGTGATAGGCGATTTCATTGAGCAGCTGGGCATGATAGAGAGAGTCTCCCAGCTGGTCTTCCATACCTTGGGCAATCTGGTGATGCAGCATTCGCTTCTTGGCAAGCGATAAACGCTCATAGGCGTAGATTCTCAGAAGCTCCTGGCTGAACCACACTACCAATTCCTCGCCCTGCTCCTCTTCTATCAAGAGCTCCTTCTGTCCAAACTCCTCAGTGATTTCGACCACTTCTTCCATCGGCAGGCCTAATAGCCTGGCTAAGAGCGAAACCGATGCAGGACCCCTAAAGCAAGCCAGACAGTCCACCAACTCCTCCTCTTGACTGCTCAGGTAATCCAGCTTCAGAGACAGCTTAGCCTTGATGGCCGGGGTCAGCGGATGAAACTTCTCGCCTCGCAGGAGCTGCTCAGCGTATTCCGATAGGAAGAAAGGGATGCCTTGACTGACCCGATAAATATCCTCAAAGCCTTCTTCAGGTATGGCTAACTGACCTGTCTGGGCTTGCAAGTAAGCTGCACTATCCTTAAAATTCAGCGGCTGCAGCTCAATAAAGCCTAGCTTATTGCGAACCAGCAGGTGATTGAAAAAATGTTCCAAATAAGAAGGGGTGCTCAGATGCTTGGTCAGCACAAAGGCCACAGGATAGCCGGTCAAATGATTCATAACTTGCTCCAAGACAGCAACGCTGGCCTCATCCATCCAGTGACAGTCCTCAATTAAGATTATCAAAGCTTTTTTCTTAGAAATCTTCTGCAGAATATCCACCACAAACTGAGCCAGCTTGTCCGCATCCAACTGACGACCAGAAGTGCCGCCTGTCAAAATAGGAAAATAACTCTCCAAAATGACCTGCCACTGGCTGATAGAAAGAATCTGGTGCTGAATAACCAAGTCGCCCAGGCCGTCCAGCAAGCCACGCCAAGGCTGCAGCTCTGCCTTCATCTCTTCCTTAAAGCACTCAGCCATGACAATCTGGAAATACTTGGTCTGATTGGCCAGTACTTGACGAGTCACTGTCCGCTTTCCGATACCAGTACCACCGACTAGGACAAGAGCACGCGCCTCCTGAGTCTCTATCACCTTAGAAAAGTAAGATTCCAAGCGCTTGATTTCATCAACCCGCCCGAAAAAGTGGTCCGTATTGCGCAGAAACTGCTTAGTCTTGCGCTCGCTCCGGTCCTTGGCAAGCACCTCATGATATAGTTGCTGGATAGGTTCCGTAGGACTAATGCCCAGTTCCTTATCCAAAATATTGACCAATTTATAATAAGTCTCAATCACCTTACCAGGCCGATCATTATCCTGATAGAGCTTCATGAGCAGATGGTAGTTCTTCTCATCAAACTCATCAATGCTGATCAAGCGGCGCAAATTCCGCTCAGCCTCTTCCAAATCCAGCTGGTCTTTTTCTGTTTCCAGCTGTTGGTAGCAGGCTTGGATATAAAGCTGCTCATATCGCGTCCGCATCTTAGACACCCAGTAATCAAAGGCCTCACTGTCCTTGAGATAGAAGCCCTGCAGAAAATCCCCCTGATAGAGCGACAGATGCTCCGCAGGATGATCCGTGAAGCGTTCTACATCACTTTCAATCATACACTCGGGATTAAGCGACAGCACAGTCCGGTTGGGAGCGACAATCCATTCCCCACCTAGTAACTTGTTAGCTTGATAAATGGTATTGCGCAAATTCTTTTTGGCGGTCTGATTATCCTTGTTTTCCCAGAGGATTCCTGCAATCTCCTCCCGATTGACTGCTCCATTGATGTAAAGATAGTAAAGCAGAGCATTGATTTTGGCAAAAGGAAAAAAGACTTCCTCCTGATTGAGAAAGACACTCGGACTTCCCAGCAATTTCAACCTCAACAGATTTTTCGACATGCAAACGCCTCCAAGAAACCTTATAGAACTAATATAAACAAAAAGAGACAGTTTGGCAAGTAAAGTATTATACTAACCCTTAATTTCCAGTTTTTAAATTGGTTTTATTTAGGATTTTTTTGTTATACTAGGATGAAAATAAAATTTTAGAAAGTTACTTATGAAGAAAAATATTGTTCTTTTCATTTTTCTCCTTCTGAGCGCGATTGGCTTAGAATACGAGACACAAGCCTATACCACTGGCAGTATGTCAGGTACTTCCTATGGAATTGTCGGACTGTCAGCCCTCTTGGCTCTGCTCTATATCGTCCCTGCCCTACTCTTGATTCGCCAACTGGGTAAAAAATGGCAGACGCCTGCACTTAGCCTTGGGATAGCTCTGCTAGGCGGCCTTTTCATTTCAGGCTGGACCTCTGGCTTGGCCAACACCTATATCCACGAATGGGTCAGCACCAGCTTCCCAAATACTCTGCTCAGTGACCTAGAAAATGCCATCGCAGCTCCGCTGGTTGAAGAACCACTCAAGCTGTTGGCAGTTGCCTTCGCTGTCTATCTAGTCCCCGTCAAAAAGCTCAAATCCTTCTTGATGCTGGGTATAACGGCCGGCATGGGCTTTCAGATTAGCGAGGACTTCTCTTATATCCTCTCTGACCTGCCCGAAGGCTTCTCCTTCACTATCTCTGGTATCCTAGGCCGTATCACTGGCGGCGTCGCCTCTCACTGGCTCTACACCGCCCTAACCACTCTCGGTCTAGCTCTCATGCTACGCTATGCCAAAACTCAGAAAAATTATTTCCGAGTGGGGCTCCTCTACTTCCTAGCAGCCTTCGTTCTCCACTTCTTCTGGAACTCACCGCTGACTGCTATCGAAACGGATATCCCAATCATCGTACCAGCTATGACTGCTCTGGCTGTCTTTATCTTTTACCAAGCCTACCGAACAGCTCATAAAATTGACCAAGAAGAATTGGAAGTGGAATGATGCAAAAAAACGACCGTTAGGGTCGTTTTTTTTGGGGGTATTCAGGAATATTTTTTAACATTCTACATTTAAGACATACCAAGCAATTGCAAAAATCGGAATGACCTATTTTTAGAGATATCTACATAATCCCTTTGTCATACTCTAACATTCATTGTGCAAAACCACCTCTAATCCTCTTCTTTCCATGCTCTTTCCTTAAAGAAATGTTAACATTTTCTTAAAACTAACTTATATTAGGAAATTTTAAGCCGCAGTCTGTATACTTTCTACAAATCATCTAAGAAAGAGGTATGGATATGGATTATCTAGTGATTCCGGCCTATGAGCCTGATTATAATCTTATTAAGCTGATAAAAAAAATTCACCATAAAAGTGATTTTCATATCATTGTTATCGATGACGGCAGCTCTTCCAAATGCCAGATAGTCTTTGAACAGGCAGAGCAATACGCGACCGTGCTCCGTCATCAGGTCAATCAAGGCAAAGGGCAAGCGCTAAAAACTGCTTTTACCTTTATCCAGACACTGAAGAACTATGGAACGGTTGTAACAGCAGATGCGGATGGCCAGCACAAGGCCTGGGATATTTTCCGTGTAGCGAGCAAGGCTTCTGAAAATCCTAATCGGCTGATTCTGGGAGCACGCGCCTTTACTGGCAAGGTGCCCCTACGCAGCCGATTCGGTAATAGTCTGACTCGGGCTCTCTTCAAGCTTCAGACTGGCGTGGGTGTCTCCGATACTCAGACAGGCTTGCGAGCCTTTACGACCAACATGATTCCATTTATGCTAAAGGTAGAGGGGCAGCGCTATGAGTATGAAATGAACATGCTCTTAGAAGCCAGCAAGGAATATCCCATTTTGGAAGTGCCTATTGAGACGGTCTATATCAATGACAATCAAGGCTCGCACTTCCGGCCGATTCGGGATGGGCTCATGATTTATAAAAATATATTCAAATTTGCCCTGACTTCTCTCAGCAGCTTCGTCGTGGACTACATCGTCTACGCACTGGCTCTCTTATTTTTAACTGCTGTGCCAATCAGCCTGAGAATTCTTCTCGCAAATGGGATTGCCCGCGTAACCAGCTCAATCTTTAACTATTCGACCAATAAAAAGCTGGTCTTTAAGAACGACGACAGTATACTCAAGACAGGAACTGGCTATTTCAGCCTAGCTGTAGTGCTCTTTATCCTAGATACACTGCTGATTCGCCTCTTCTATGCTGTCTTTGGCCTCAATCTTCTGATTGTCAAAATCATTGTCGGCATCTTGCTCTTTACCGTCTCCTGGATGGTGCAAAAGAGATTTATTTTTAAGGAAAGGACACACACCGCATCATGAAATTTTTAAAGAAACGCTATGTCTACGCCTCCATTTTCGGGCTGCTTCTAATAGCTTCTTTCAGCTACTCCATGCTGAAAACCTTTGTCATCGCAGAGACCATTTCCACGGTTTCAAGCGCAAGTTCGTCATCCAATGCCGAGGCTGCCAGCAAGGCTGCCGAAACAGCAACTGTGACGGATACCAGCTATTCAGACGACAACATCTCGGTCACGCTAACTGAAAAGACCGTCAGCAACACCCAGGTCTACATCGCTGATGTGACCGTCAGCTCATCAGAATACCTGAAAACAGCCTTTGCCCAAAACACTTACGGAAACAATGTCACCGCCAAGACCTCAGAAACGGCCGCCAACAACAATGCCATCCTAGCGGTCAATGGTGACTACTATGGAGCCAATACGACTGGCTATGTCATCCGCAATGGCGTCGTCTACCGCGATACCGTCCGAGAAGACTCCAGCAATGGTGATTTGGCTATTTACAAAGACGGCTCCTTCAAGATTATCTATGAAGACCAAGTCTCTGCCGATCAACTGGTCAAAGACGGTGTGGTCAATCTCTTGGCCTTCGGCCCATCTCTTGTAGAAAATGGTGAGATTGCCGTTGATACCAACTCCGAAGTCGGCCAGTCTATGTCTTCCAATCCCCGGACTGCTATCGGTATCATTGATGAAAACCACTACATCATCATCGTTTCAGACGGACGCACCTCAGAAAGCGAGGGACTTTCCCTCTACCAGATGGCAGAAATCATGAAATCTTACGGTGTCAAGACCGCCTACAACCTTGATGGCGGCGGCTCCTCTACACTTTACTTTAACGGTCAGGTCATTAACAAACCTACCACCAACGGAAACACTATCTCAGAAAGGTCGGTGAGTGATATTGTCTACATCGGTTACTAATCCCAGCAAAAAGCGTTTTAGAAAAACAGCCCTTATCTACGCCCTATTAACTATTTTCTTCTTTGCTTTCAGCAGAATCTATGAATCCTTCAGCTTCGGCGAAACATCTAGCCATATGCACTATCTCTTCACCATTCCTCTGGTGGGTGGCATCCTCCTCCTGCTCTTTATGAAGGGCATCCCTAATCTCTCTCGGCTCAGCCTCAACCTCTGGAACTCAGCTGTAGCCATTATGACAGCCGGCATGCTCTTCCGTGGCATCGTCAACCTATCTGGTCGCTCAACGACGCTGGATATGCCCTACTGGTACGTAGGAGCAGCCTTTGCGGCTCTGGCACTACTCTCCATGGTCTTTACTCGAAGTGAGTGGAATAAAGAAATCCAGGCACAGCCAATACCCAGCAAAAAAGAAGATACAAAACTAAGTCGTCGTGAAACCTACAGCCAAGTATAAACCAAAAAACCTCAGAAAAATCTGAGGTTTTTATTCTAGTGATAATCATTCTGAGTCTTCATTCACATTCATACACACTACCCGTTAGCGGATCAATGACTTCTGCCAGCTTAAAGTGTCCCGGCTCATAATGGTAATGGCAGATGGCGCAGTTGCCAAAGCGCACCTTAGGATCCAAGGCTTGCGCTGCAATCTTGAGATAGAAGGCCCACATGGCACCGCCGTGGCTAACAGCTAAGACTGGCTCTGCTCCTGCCTGCTCCATGACCTCCGTCAGAGTGACCAGCATGCGTTCACCGACTTGGTCCACTCCTTCTCCACCATAAGGAACAAATAGGTCTTCAAATGAGGTGGCTCCTGGTCGAAATTTCGGCTGCAGGCGTTCAGGCTGGGCTTCAAAGAGACCAAAGTTCCATTCTTTAATGCCTTTAAGGCGAGTATAGTCGGTCCGACCGGAGACAAGTTCTAAAGTATCAGAAGCCCGCTCCTGGGTGGAGGAGTAGAGCTGACCAAAACGAATGCCCCGCTCTTGCAAATAAGCTCCTGCTTGCCGGGCTTGATCCTGCCCCAGTTCTGTCAAAGGAGAATCGCAAGCTCCCTGTACCAAGCCCTCTTGATTGAAAAAAGTCTGACCATGCCGCATCAAATATAAATCTTTCATTTTCCCTCCCATTCGCTAAAATCGTGGCCAATGGCCTCTTCTAGGTAAAATTGGTCATCTTCAAAAGTAAACTTCAAAATCCCGCAGTTGGTCATGTGACCTAGGTCATCCAGACGCCAGTTTTTCCGCCAAGCTCTGGCAAAATTGGCCATAGCCCCGCCATGGGAGACCATGAGCACAGACTGACCATCCGTCTCTTGCATGAGCTGGAGAATGGTCGCTGCCATACGCTCCTGCACCTGATCTTGTGATTCACCGCCATAGGTCACAAAGAAATCTCCATAGGGCAGGGGCGGATTAAGATCCTCGCTTTCCCCTTCAAAGGTCCCGAAGTTCCACTCCTTGAGTCCCTTGACACGCTTATAGGGAAGCTTCCCGTCTGTTACCAATTCCAAGGTATCACAGGCCCGCTCTTGAGTAGAACTATAAGCATCATCAAATGTAATACCGGCATCCTTAAAATATTGCCCTGCCACCTTGGCCTGATAGATGCCAAAATCAGTCAGAGGAGCATCACACCAGCCCTGCACCTTGTGGCGCAGGTTGAAAAGCGTTTGGCCATGCCGCATCAGATAAAGAGTTTTTGCCATCATTCACATCTCCTTTAGATGAGTTCTAACTTTTCAAAGGCCTTGTAGAGACCATCTTGGCTGACCGAATCTGTCACCAGATCGGCCATGGCCTTGATTTCCGCTCCGCCATTTCCCATAGCAACTCCGACCTGACAATAGTCTAGCATAGGAATATCAACCTTGGCATCCCCGAAAGCCAGAGTATCTGCCCTGTCAGCATGAAGATGCTTCAGCAGAACCTCAATGGCATGCGCCTTGGTAATATCTTTGACTCCTAAGTCACCAAAGAGAGCATGCTCGCCCTTGCCACCCCACGTACCTGCCTTGAGCTCAGGAAAAGCCCGTTTGGAGTCCAGATGGTCTTGATAGCTTCTGAGAATAAAGCTGACTTTGTTCAGGTCGTCCCGGTAGATCTCCCCACCATAAACTAGGCCATGAAGAGCTTCTTCAGCCTCTATATTTACTACTTTTTCTGGATTGACACCTTTTCCAAGTACATAGGTCCGAAGCACTGGTCGTGCTGCTTCGCGGAAGCCCCTGCTTGCAAATAGACCGTTATTACTCTCTAGGTAAAACTCTAGCCCCCGCTCCTGAAGCCAGTCGACTAGCCTTTTAGCGACATCTCGCGGAATCAGTTGGTGCAGAATAACCTCCCCCTCATGCTCCACATAGGAGCCGTTGCCCCCAATCATGCCATCAAAGCCAATATCCCAAATTTCCGGCGGCATCTCAGCCTTGCTACGACCTGTGCAGACATAGACCAGATGGCCCTTTTCCCGTGCCTTGCGAATGGCGACCATAGCAGACTCCGGTATATGATTATCATAGTTGATGATGGTCCCATCCACGTCCAGAAAGATGATTTTTCTCGTCATAAATCCCCCTCTTCCTCATGTTCTTCCTCGCATTTGCCGAATGCTTTCTTCAATTTTTACAAATTCTCTCACTCTACCTCAGCTTGCTTTTACTAAAGTCCATTCTATTATACACCTTTTTGAAAGCCTCTTCCTATAGAATTATCAGAGATACTGGTACTATCCTTTCTTTATTCAGAGAAAAAAAGAAGAAGGACAGCTTTTAATCAGCTTGTTCCTTCTGCTCTTTTTATTTCCTAGCTTATCTACTCATCCTCTGCTTCAAACAGCCAAAGTTTTGAATCAAAGTCATAGCTTGGCTCTTGCTTAGAGTCCTCCAAAAGCTGACCGCTGGAAGCGTCCGTGGTGACCAGCCCAACTCGCATAAGCTCAGCCCCCATATAGGCATGCCCCTCTAGCCGATAGACCTTATCCACAGCCAGTCCTTTTAGTTGCAAACGCTGATGAGAGCGATTGACTTGATTGAGGACCTTGAAAGTGCCTAAAAGTGCAGTATTCTGATCCTGACTAACAACCATCCAAGCTGTCTGCCCATCTCCCTTAAATGGCGACTGCAGTCGATAAAAAGTTCCATTATGAATCAGATCTCGATGGCGCTTGTAAAAAGCTATCTGTTCCCTGACCTCAGCCAATTCTTCTGGACTTAGCTGATTAAGGTCCAGCTCATAGCCAAAGGAACCGAAAAAGGCGACATTCCCCCGCGTCTTCAACGGAGTCAGACGATTGGTCTGGTGATTGGGCACGATGGAGACATGGGCTCCCATGGATGAAAGCGGATAGAGAAGACTGGTTCCATACTGGATTTTCAAGCGCTCAATCGCATCTGAGTCATCACTGGTCCAAGCTTGAGGAGCATAGTAGAGCATACCTGGATCAAAGCGGCCTCCACCCGAAGAGCAGGACTCAAATAACAATCTCGGATAGCGACTAATCAAACGCTCATACAAGTCATAAACACCCAAGATATAGCGGTGAAAAATCTCTCCTTGCTGATCAGCTGGCCAGGCAGCTGAGAAGACATCCGTCAGAGGGCGATTCATATCCCATTTGATATAATCCAGCTGCGCTTCCTCGATAACCGCCGACAGACGCTCAAAAATCTCATCCACTACTTCCGACCGAGAATAGTCCAAAACAAACTGGTTCCGACCATGGTGGGGCTGTCTATCTGGCACTGCCAGCAGCCAGTCAGGATGAGCTCGATAGAGTTGGCTGTCCTTATTGACCATTTCCGGCTCAAACCAAAGACCAAACCTCATGCCCAAACCGTGAATTCGCTCTGCTAGCGAGCCCAGACCCCGCGGTAGCCTTTCTGGATTGACAAACCAATCACCCAGCCCAGCGCGGTCATTAGTCCGCTGGCCAAACCAGCCGTCATCTAGCACAAAGAGCTCAACTCCTACTTGCTGAGCCTTTTCAGCAAGATCCAGCAGCTGATTCTCACTAAAGTCAAAATAGGTAGCTTCCCAGTTATTGATGAGAACAGGACGCGCTCGCTCGCGCCAGTAACCCCTAGCTAGTCGTCGACGAAATAGCTGATGAAAGGCTTGACTCATGCCGTTGAGGCCCTGTTCAGAATATACCAGCAGAGCTTCTGGACTGGTAAAGGACTGGCCCGCAGCCAGCTTCCACTCAAAACCGAAAGGATTGATGCCTAGCTGCAGCCGTGTCACATCATAGGTGTCCACCTCAGCCTGAATGAGAAAATTACCTGAATACACCAAGGCCGCTCCTAGCACTGGACCTGAAAATTCAGTCGTTTCCGGTCGCTTAAGAGCTACAAAGGGATTATGGTGAGGACTGGAAATGCCGCGGGTTGACTCAATAGACTGAATCCCCTGCTGAAGCGGGCGCTCCTTGATATGGCGTTCCCGAGCCCATGCTCCTGATAGCTGCAGCCAGTCATAGTCAGCATCTGGCAGATCCAGCGATAGACTAGCTAGGGATTCCAAATAGCAAGTTCCCCTGCCTTGATTAATCACTTTGCTGGAGCGAGCGATAACAGGCCAATCAGCAAAAATCGTATAAAACAGCTGAACTTCCACCTCTGTCAACGCATCTCGCAGGGTCAAGATAAGAGTCTTAGCCTCCATTTGAGCCTCAGTATAAGTAGCTGGCAGCCCCTCTAAAGCTGGCTTACCATCTAGCATCTGATGACTGACATAGACAAAATCAGTAATACGCGAGCCATTTTCCTGCCGCAGACAGATAGCGGGATGACGAAAATCTGTCGTGCCGTATTCTGGAAATTCCTGCCGCACGTGCTCCAAAGAATAGCGTAAATCTCCTTCTTTCCTATAGGTCGTCATGGGCCGATACTGCAACTCCACCAGATAAGAATAATCCCGCTCCGGTACAGCCACACCGTAGTAAAGCTGCAAGAGTTTACCATCCTCCAAAACCCGAAAGATATAAGAAATCTCGCCATTAGTCAGATGAAATTGCCTGCACTCTTCCTTAAACAAAATACTCGCCTTATTCATGACTTTCTCCTTTCACAGTCTGCAATCAAACTTCCACTTTCATTATAAAAAAGGCCACCCCTTTTGGTAAGCCTTTCTTTCTAGTATTATTTATCCAAATGTGACTTTTTACAGCTCCTGCCCCAGATGAGAGCTAGCCTTGCGAAAATTCAAAGGCGACTGGCCGCGCGCCTTCTTGAAGGCTTTTGAAAAGCTCTGTGTTCCGGCAAAACCTGTCTTACTGGCAATCTCTTCCACCGAAAGCTGACTGCTCGTCAGCAGATCAGCTGCCATATTGAGTCGCAAGTCATTGCTGTACTCCTTAATCCCTTTTCCTACTTCATCCTTGAAAAGCCGAGATAGGTAGGAAGGGTGCAGCGCCAATTTCTGCGCCAACTCCTGCACAGATAAACTTTCTGGCAGATGACTGCTCAGTAGTTCCAAGACCTGCTGGACATAAGGATTGACCCGACGGCTTTCCGTGATTAAAGAGGTCTGCTTGAGACGCTGGGACAAGAGCTCTAAGAAGCGATAAGCTTGCCTTTGCAGAGTCAGTTCAGCTGTTATTCCGCTGCCCTCGTAAGCCAGACTTTCAAAGACCAAAGCCTTAAATTCCTGCAAAGAACTCAGCTCAAAAGACCACTGACCCGACTGTAAACCCAGAGCCTGCAGGTACTGGGGTAAGAGACATCCACCCAGTCCCATCCAGACATAAGACCAAGGCTCTTCTCCATCAGCCTGATAAAAGACCGATTGACCTGGCGGCACCACAAAGCCCTGCCCTTCCTGCAAATCATAGCGCTGATTGCCAACGGAGTATGTCCCCCGTCCCTCCAGTACGATATGAATGACATAAACATCCCGGACAGCCGGCCCAAAGCTATGATGGGCTTCCGTTTTTGAATAACCACAGAAGGCAAAAAAACAATCTTCTTGGCCAAACTGCATAGACTTAACCAAGGTCAGCGAATGCTCCATCAGCTTCTCCTTAGATTTGGATAATTTTTTTATCCTTATTATAAAACAAAAACCACTAAACAGCAAATGAAGCTGATTAGTGGTTTCTTCATTCATCTTAAAAAGATTGAACAGATGGATTATGATTAAAGAGGGCATGGGTAGCCTTATAGATATGGTAGGCTGTTGCAGCGTTATTCATAGTGTAAAGGTGTATGCCCGCTACATCCTGGGTCACCAAGTCAACAATTTGGTCCACAGCATAAGCCAGACCAGCTGCTCTCAGAGACTCTGGGTCATGTTCGTACTTATCCAGAATAGCCCGGAATTTTCTTGGCAGCTTGATATTCTCACAGGTCTTGAGCAGACGCAGAGCCTGATTGCGATTGAGAATCGGCATAATCCCAGCATGGATAGGCACTTCAATACCCGCTAAAATGCACTTGTCCTGAAAGTCGTAAAAACGTTCATTGTCAAAGAAAAGCTGGGTGACCAGACTAGAACAGCCAGCTTCGACCTTTTTCTTCAGATTTTGAATATCCGAAATCTGATTTGGAGAATCTGGATGGCCCTCTGGATAGCAGGCTCCGATGATGTCAAAATGCGGTGCTTCTGTCTTGATGTATTCGATCAAGTCAGTCGCATAGGTAAAATCATCCTTAGGCGCCACATCTGGAAAAATATCCCCTCGCAAAGCTAAAATCTGATGGACACCAACCCGATCCAAAGACTGTAAGATATTAGACACCATGTCCTTGGTCAGATAGACCGCAGGTAGGTGAGCAATCGTCGGAATCTTGAGGTCGTTGGCGATAAACTCCGTCAAACGAACCGTCGTCTCCTCAATGTCAAACTTATTATTGCTAGCTGTCACACTGATAAAGTGAGGAGCCAGATCTTGCATCTCTCTCAACGCCTGAAAAATCTTATCATTGCCTACTGCCGGATTGGGAGGAAATACTTCAAATGAGAGACTGGGTGTGTGACGACGAACCATATAACAAAAAGTTCCTTTCAATGATGGTAGTGATAGCTGAGGACAATCCTACAAAAACAGCTCCTGCAGGATTGTCAGCTCTGCTTCAATTTTGGTATGTTCCTCCATCAAGATCAACTGTTGAGGTTCTAGGAGGATTATTGCAAATGTTGTCTAGCTGCTTTGGCTGCTTCTACTAAGCGCTCCAAGCTAGCCTTAGTTTCTGGGATACCACGAGTTTTAAGACCACAGTCAGGGTTGATCCAGACCTTGCTGCTTGGCACCTTAGCCAAGATAGCTTCGATCGTATGGTCAATTTCTCCTTCATTTGGCACGCGCGGTGAGTGGATATCGTAAACTCCAGGTCCTACTTCTGTCTGGAAGTTCTTAGCCTTGAGCTCATCCAGGATTTCCAAGTTAGAGCGGCTAGCTTCAAAGGAAATCACGTCCGCATCCATGTTGTCAATAGCTGGGATGATATCTGTAAATTCTGAGTAACACATGTGAGTGTGGATTTGTGTGTCTGGCGCTACTGTAGAGTGTACCAAGCGGAAGGCTGGAATTGCCCAGTCAAGGTAATCTTCATACCAATCGCTGCGACGGAGTGGCAATTTCTCACGAAGAGCAGCCTCGTCAATTTGGATAATCTTAACACCAGCAGCTTCAAGGTCAAGAACTTCATCCTTGATAGCAAGAGCGATTTGAAGCGTAGAATCCTTGATAGAGATGTCTTCACGCGGGAAGGACCAGTTGAGGATGGTAACAGGTCCAGTCAGCATACCTTTGACAGGTTTGTCTGTACGGCTTTGTGCATAGCTAGACCATTTAACAGTGATTGGGTTGAGACGAGTCACATCACCCCAGATGATTGGTGGTTTAACCCCACGCATACCGTATGATTGTACCCAACCATTTTTAGAGAAGAGGTAGCCTGACAGGTTTTGACCGAAGTACTCAACCATGTCATTACGCTCGAACTCACCGTGCACCAGCACGTCAAAGCCGACTTCTTCTTGCCACTTGATCCATTCATCAATTTGCTCAGCCAAGAACTTGTCATAGTCTTCTGCTGACAGCTCACCCTTACGGAAGGCCAAGCGTTTGGCACGAACTTCCTTAGTTTGAGGGAAGGATCCAATTGTCGTAGTTGGCAACGGTGGCAGATTGAGTGTCTTGTGTTGGATTTCCTCACGCTCTGCAAAGGCTGGCAAACGAGTGTAGTCAGCATCTGTCAAGCCAGCGATACGAGCACGAAGTTCCGCATTTTCACCCACACGTTCAGTCGCAAAGAGTTCTTTGTTGGCAGCAAGTGCTTCTGCACCACCGCCATTGCGGATAGCATCCAAGTCACGGATTTCATCCAATTTTTCCACCGCAAAGGCAAAGTGGTTCAAGATTGCTGGTTCAAATTCTTCATTAGCCGTTGTAAATGGCACATGGAGAAGTGAGCATGAGCTTGTCAAAACAAGATTTTCAGCTGAAATTTGCTCAAGCACTGCCAAGCTCTTTTCATAGTTGTTGCGCCAGATATTTTTACCATTGACAATCCCTGCATAAAGTGTCTTATCAGCTGGGAAGCCACCTTTTACAAGGTCAAGAGTTTTCTTGCCTTCTACAAAGTCCAGACCAATCGCATCTACTGGCAGCTCTACAAGGTCTGCATAGATGTCACGAACGTCACCAAAGTAGGTTTGAACCAAGACTTCCAAGCCTTTCTTGTCTGCCAAAAGTTTCTTATAAAGGTCCAAGAAGAGAGCTTTTTCTTCTGCTGACAGATCCTTGACCAGACTTGGCTCATCCAACTGGATACGCTCTGCGCCCAACTCTGCTAATTTTGCAAAAACTTCTTGATAAGCTGCAGCTAGTGCATCTACAAAGTCAGCCGGAGCCACACCGTCTTCAAAGTCAGATACTTGCAGGAGGGTGAATGGGCCAACCACAACTGGACGGGTTACCAAGCCCAACTCTTTAGCTTCTGCAAATTCATCAAAAATCTTATGCCCAGCCAGCTTGACTTGGGTTTCTTTTTCAAATTTAGGAACGATATAGTGGTAATTGGTGTTGAACCATTTCTTCATCGGAAGAGCTCGGACATCTCCTTTTTCGCCCTGATAGCCACGAGCCAAGGCAAAATAACACTCCAAGTCAGTCAGCTCCAAGCCTTGCACAGATGATGGTACTACGTTAAAGAGAAAGGCCGCATCCAGCACATTGTCATAGTGAGAAAAATCATTTGATGGAATCTCAGAAATTCCTTTTTTCTTAACAATATTCCAATGCTTAGCACGGAGCTCCTTAGCTGCAGCCAGAAGCTCTTCTGCTGAGATTTCATGTCTAAAGTATTTTTCAGTTGTAAATTTCAATTCGCGGAATTCACCCAAACGTGGGAAACCAATGATAGTCGTTGACATAAACGTCCTCCAAAATTTTTCTTGATTTTATCTTATCAGAAAATCCCCCCTCTGTATAATTGGAATTTCCCAGAGTTTTATATAGCCTAAAACTATAACCAACCTCATCAACCAATTCAAAATCCCTATTTTAACAACACTATTGACTGAAATTATTGTTTGCTATAGGTAGAAATTATGACCTTGGAAAAAGAAAAACCAGCGAGAATAAAATCTCGCTGGTTTCTTTTCATTCTTTCACTAACGCTTTTTCTCCTCCTTCTCCACAACAAACTCTCTAACTAAGCGGTAGATAACTGCGAATATAGGCGTGAAGAAAATCATGCCGACCAAACCAAAGAGATTACCTCCAATCAGGGCGGCAGCTAGGGTAAAGAGCGTTGGGAGACCGACGGACTGGCCTACCACGCGCGGATAGATAACATTGCCCTCAATCAGCTGCACTCCCTGAAAGACTGCGATTGAAAGAAGGGCTTTCCAAGGGCTGTCGGTGAAGATAAAGATAGCACCTAGAGCACAAGCTGAGAATGGGCCTATGTAGGGAATGAAAGAGAGCACTCCAGCCAGAACTCCTGTCAAGGCCGCATAAGGCAGGCCTGTCAGAGAGTAGGCAATAAAGACTAAAATCCCAACAATGACGGCCTCAATCATCTGCCCCATCAGAAACTTATCATAGGTCTCAACAATGACAGAACCGACATAGGATAGGCGTTTGACAGCCTTCTCTGGAAGCATAACCTGCAGGAGACGGCTAGTGATTGTCTGCAAGTGCTCTTTGCTGCTCAAGAAGGCAAACATGAGAAAAATAGACATGATGACAGAGAAGAAATTGCCAAAGATGGCAGAGATATTGCCTGTCAGACTGCCCAGAAGAGAGATGGCTCGGTTGACAATGTCACTGTTTTGCAGCTGCTTGGTCAAATCTTTCAGCTGGCTAGAGGAAAGCAAGCCAGACTGCTGCAGCCACTTGGCTACCTGAGGCGCTACCTTGCCGATTGTTGCGCTCAGCTGATTGACCGCTGTGGTCAAAGTCGGCACGACGATGGAGACAATCCCCGTCATAATGAGAGCTAAAATCAGCACCTCTAAAATCAAGGCCAAACCGCGCTGCAACTTCTGAGGGACTCGGCATTTGTCCAAGAAGTCTTCTAGCTTTTTCATCGGGACATTAAAGATGAAGGCTAGAACTCCACCCAGTATAATAGGCGAAAAAACCGAAGTTAGACTTTGTAAGCCCGACCAGATGTTCCCGATATAGAGAACCAAAGCCAAAGCAAGCGCTGCAAAGACGATTAGTTTATAGGATTCATTTATTTTTTTCATAAGGTGTCCTTTTAAGGTTTTGTCATTTCCTTATTTTATCATAATTTTCGCGGGCTTTCGAGCAGGAGGAAGCAGAGCGACACATAGGTCAGTCTGCTTTGTCATCGCTCTTGAATTTTGGAAAATCTTGAAGATATAGAAATCCAGCCCCTATGGACAGAAGGCCTGCAAAGATAGCTAGAAAAGGAATAAATCCCATGATAGATGCAAAAAGCAGCATCTGATGATTCATCTTATTGACCCTTGAGTCCCCACTATAATGAGACATACCCGCTAAGGAAAGTATCAACAAGAAAACATTAATTAGCATAATCAGAAGTGCCCATATGTAATTTTCAATGAAGCTGACAATCAAATCAACAAACTCAAAACTCGATCTTTGTAAAGAAAAATAGATGATAAGAATTCCCGCTATAATACTCACAACCCCATTTACCAATAACAATTTATTCGACTTCATAGAAATCTCGTTCTTTCTTTTTTTAAAATAGTATACCTAGACACTTTCTAATCTGTCAACCATTAGAAAAGAATGACTGTTTCATCCGATAAATCCGTTTTCATTCAAATTATCTTATGATAAAATAACTTTATGCACAAGAAAACGATTATTGATTTTAAGCAGTTGGGCCAACGCCTGATTTTTACGAATCCCATCAAGGAGCTAAAGACTCGCCGCCTGGACCAAGTGGAGGAACTTTTGACAGAGATTGAGGGCTGGCAGGAGAAAGGATACTATGCTGTCGGCTATGTCAGCTATGAAGCAGCTCCAGCCTTTGAGGAAAAGTTCCAAGTTCATTCGGCTCCGCTCCAGAAAGAATACCTCCTCTACTTTACTATCCATGATAAGGCTGAGCAGGCTGCCATTCCCTTGACCTATGAGGAAGTGGAAATGCCAGCGGCTTGGCAGGGGCTGACTTCTGAGCAAGAGTACCAGAAGGCTATCGAGATCATTCATCATCATATCCGCCAGGGCGATACCTATCAAGTCAACTACACGGTGCAACTGTGCACGGAGCTCAATCCTGAGGATAGCTTGGCTATTTACAACAGGCTAGTCGTTGAGCAAAATGCGGCCTACAATGCCTATGTAGAGCATGATGAGACCTCCATCTTGTCCATCAGCCCTGAGCTCTTTTTCGAGGAGCACCGAGGTCAACTGACCACTCGTCCGATGAAAGGAACTACCAATCGGGGACTGACTTTAGAGCAAGATAGAGAGCAGGCTGCATGGCTGGCCCAGGATGCCAAAAACCGAGCTGAAAATATGATGATTGTCGATCTGCTTCGCAATGACATGAATCGTATTTCTCAAACAGGCAGCGAGCGGGTTGAGCATCTCTGCAGCGTCGAGCAATACTCTACAGTATGGCAGATGACCTCTACCATCAAAAGCCAGCTGCAGGAGAGAGTCGGGCTGGCAGAGATTTTCAAGGCGCTCTTTCCTTGCGGATCCATCACAGGCGCTCCTAAGATTTCGACCATGGCTATCATCAAGGCAACAGAAAAAGCCGCCCGCGGGGTCTACTGCGGTACAGTCGGCATCTGCCTGCCAGACCAGAGACGGATTTTCAACGTCGCCATCCGCACCATTCAGCTGGAGGGAAGGAAAGCCATCTATGGCGTTGGCGGCGGCATCACTTGGGACAGCACCTGGAAATCTGAATACATCGAAACCCAGCAAAAATCTGCCGTCCTCTATCGAAAGAATCCGCGATTCGACCTGATTTCTACAGGAAAAGTGACAAATAGAAAGTTAACCTGGCAAGAGCAGCACCTGCAAAGACTGACAGAAGCAGCCGGCTACTTCGCCTATCCTTTTGACCAAGACAAACTGAAGCAAGAGCTAGAAGAAACCTGCACTCAGCTAGACAAAGAAAAAGATTACAGGCTGCGTATAGCTCTTAAAAAAGACGGCAGTATTGGGCTAGAAACGGCTCCTCTACTACCGCTAACAAAGACTTTCAGAAAGGCAAAACTGGTCGAGCAAACCGCCAATCTAGCCCAGCCTTTCACCTATTTCAAAACCAGTCATCGTCCTCATCTAACCTTGGAGCAGCAAGAACAGATTTACTACAATGCCCAAGGCCAACTACTGGAAACTTCTATCGGCAATCTGCTGCTGGAGCTAGACGGCAAGCTCTATACGCCTCCAGCTGAACTAGGCCTACTCAAGGGCATCTACCGTCAGCAGCTACTGGATAATGGACAGGCTACTGAGAAAGTTTTAACGCTAGCTGATCTGGCTCAAGTAGAGAAAATCTACGCCTGCAATGCAGTCAGAGGACTGTACGAGCTGGAGATTGAGGATGAAGAGTTCCACAATTTGCCACTTGCTTTTAATCCTCATCAAAAACTTTAGAAATATTTGAGAAATTCTTTATAAATATTTGAAGGTTTGGCGCTATACTAATTAATAAGAAGAGGAGTTTTCTCTCCTAACATCATGAAAAGGAGACTCAATCATGGAAAATGTTTTGGTTTTACAGCAAGTCAGCAAGAAATTCGGCCGACAGTACGCTCTGACCGATGTGAGTCTGACGATAAAAAAAGGAGATATTTATGGTTTGATTGGCAAGAACGGGGCCGGAAAAACCACTCTGATCAAGGTCATCACCCAGCTCTTGGAAGCAAGCAGTGGCAATGTCTCCCTTTTTGGCTCTCAGACCTATCAAGAATGGACGCAGAGCCTCAAACGGGTCGGATCGGTCATCGAAACACCGGTCGCTCACAACCACCTGACAGCCTATGAAAATCTCAGCTACTACTGCAAGCTCCGCCATATTCCCCATGCGGACAAGGTCATCCGTGAAACCTTAGAATACGTGGACTTGACAGATACGGGCAAGAAGAAATTCCGCGACTTCTCACTCGGAATGAAACAGCGGCTGGGTCTGGCTATCGCGCTTCTTACCAGACCTGACCTGATGATACTGGACGAGCCTATCAATGGCCTGGATCCAGTCGGCATCAAGGAATTCCGCCAGCTGGTGCAGCGGCTCAACGAGGAGTTGGGCATGACCTTTATCATCTCCAGCCATATCCTGTCTGAACTTTACTTGGTGGGTACTCGGTTCGGCATTATCGAGGAGGGACGGCTGATTCGCGAGATTTCCAAGGCGGAGTTTGAAGAACAGAGCGAAGACTATATCGTGCTTAAAACGTCGCAGTTAGAAGAAGCCAGCCGGCTGATTCACGACCAGCTCATGCATCGTATCAAGGTGGTCAATGCTTCTGACGAGATTCATATCTTTACCCATTCGCATGAGATTAGCAAGATTGTCAAGAAACTTGCAGCCGCAGATATACCAGTGCAGGAGATTTACTATGCACGACAAAACCTAGAAAACTTCTTTACAGACTTGGTCAAATGACAAAGGGAGGCTTATCATGATGGATTTCATTCGAGCTGATTTTTACCGGCTCATGCGCTCAAAAGGCTTTTGGATTACTGAATTTTTATTAGTTTGTGTGATTTTCTCAGCAACCTTCTTCCAAGCAAATATTCATTTTGGAGCAAATATCTCCAGAAATGAGGCTGCTACTCAAGCTCTAGGAAAACTAACCGGCCTTCAAGCTCTAGACTATTTTGCAGGCAATACAGACAGTCTGATCCTTTTCACCATCATTGGTATCAGTATGGTCCTTGGAGTGGATCTGTCTCGGAAACTTTATAAAAACTGTCTGAGCTACGGCATCTCTAAGCTCAACTATTATTTTTCTAAATTCTTTGTCTGCGTTAGCATCGCAGCTTTTAACTTCCTGATGATTTTATCTATCTCCTTTGTGACTGCTAGTCTGTCCAACGGAATTGGCAGTGCCCCCAGCTCTTTTTTGTCTCAGCTGGGAACTGCTCTCTTCGTTCAATTTCTCAGCACGATTACATGGATTGCCATCATTTCTTTTGTACTCTATGCCAGCCACTCGATTGTATCTAGCTTTCTGACCTATTTCCTTGGCGGTACCTTACTGACTATTCCCCTCATCTTTTATCCGGACAATGAATGGCTGATCTATCTGACCATGCGTTTTAACACAGATATGGCAGCAGATGGCGGGGCTGTTATCAAGGCTATCCTGACAGTGGTAACGGTCACCTTGCTCTTTATGGGTGGCGGGCTGATGGTTTTCAAAAAGAAAAATTTATAAAAAGTAGGAACAATCTTAAACATTCAGAGGAGATTTCATGTTACATACTATCCAGGCGGAGCTCTACCAGCTTGTCCGCTCTAAGCTTTTTTGGCTAATAGAAGGGCTGCTCTTTTTTCTCATTTTCATCAGCTCTCTTGGTGAACGCAACTTTAATTTTTATATCTCTACGTCTTCTGATCCAGAAGAAATAGTCATCCAAGGTTGGACAGGATTTGAAGCTCTCGGGCAGCTTGCTAAAGATTTCCTGCCCTTTGTCATGATTACTATCCTTGTGCTCATCATCTTTCTGTTAGGTCGTGACCTGACTAGAAAACTATACAACAATATATTAGCTGGCGGGATTTCTAGAAAAGAATTTTACTTATCCAAAATAGCTGTTCTTATCACAATTATCATCTTGCAAATGGCGGCAGCTTTTGCCGCAGCCTTTATCTTTGGGAGCCTCTTCCATGGACTTGGGACTATGCCAAAGAACTTTTTATGGAGCTTTTCCTTGTCTTTCTTTCGCTCCTTTCTCTTTATTATGACCTGCAGTTCTGTAGTTACCTGTCTTCTCTACCTGACCCGCTCCACCCTAGCCAGCTATCTCGTCTTTTTCGCCCTGATTATGCTTCAGTCTAGCCTCGTCATCGTTTTCCCTCAGATAAATTCTGAACTATTCTTATTCCTTATCCTAGCTGGTTCTCTCTTAGGTGGTTACCAAGCCTTTCAGCACAGGGACTTATAAATTTAAGCAGTCCGCCCTTTGGCTGCTTTTTTATTGCTTTTGAATTGGTTCTGCATTTCTTGAGAAATATTTTAGAATTTCTTGAGAAATATTTGAAATCTAGCTTGTATACTAAAATCAAACCTAAGAAAGCGAGAATATACCATGCAAACTGTTTTAGAAGTAAAGCAAGTTACCAAACAATATGGCCAGCAATATGCCCTTGATCATGTGAGTCTTTCGATCCAGAAGGGCGAAATTTACGGTTTAATCGGCAAGAACGGAGCTGGCAAAACCACTCTTCTCAAGACCATCAGTCGGCTCATTCATGCCAACAGCGGAACCGTGTCTGTCTTTGGTTCGCAAAACTCTAAGGAATGGAATGAAGCCCTGCGCAAGATAGGAACCGTCATTGAAACACCGGTCGCTTACAATCAGATGACTGCTTATCAAAATCTCAACTACTACTGCAAGGTCCACCAGATTGCCAAACCTGACCAGCTCATCAAGGAAACTCTGGCCTATGTCGGATTGAGCAATACTGGTAAAAAGAAATTCCGCAACTTTTCGCTAGGAATGAAGCAGCGCTTGGGAATCGCAATTGCCCTTATAAGCAAGCCTGAACTCATGATTTTAGACGAACCTATCAACGGCCTCGATCCGCTTGGCATCAAGGAATTTCGATTGATGATTCAGCGACTCAATCAAGAATTAGGGATTACTTTTATTATTTCCAGCCACATCTTGTCTGAGCTTTATCTGGTAGCCACCAAGTTTGGCGTGATTGACCAAGGACGACTCGTCGCAGAATTCACCAAAGACGATTTTGACCGAGCCAGCGAAGATTATATCGTCCTCAAAACCAGCGATAGAGATCAGGCTGCCAATCTCATCCAAGGTAAGCTCCACTATCAGCTCAAGGAAGCTGATAAATCTGATGAGCTGCACATTTTCGCCCAAGAGCAGGAACTAAATGACATCAACAGGGAGTTGGTCCTATCCAACATTCATGTCAATGGTATCTATGCAGCTCACAAAGATTTAGAAAAATACTTTACAGATTTAGTCCAGTAAGGAGAAAAAACCATGTTACATACTTTTCAAGCAGATTTTTACCGTTTCTTTCGTTCCAAGGCTGTTTGGATTACCGAATTCATCTTTCTACTGACGACCTTGAGCGCAGTCTTTGGCAAATTAAATGCCGTCCAGCTTATACAAGCTGTGTCCAACGCTATCGGTAATAATACATTTATCATCATTATCCTCTCTATGGTCGTCATCGGAACAGATCTGAACAAGCAGCTTTACAAGAATACTTTAACCAGCGGCGTTTCCCGTACCAGTTTCTTCGTCTCTAAAGCCCTAGTCATGGTCTGCGTAACGTTCCTGCAGCTAGCTCTCTTTTATAGCATCAACTTTATCCTAGCAGCTATCCTAAACGGTATTGGTGATTTATCCGCCACCTTCCTGCTTCAGTTTATTCTTCTATTCTTTGTGCAGTGCTTGACCGTCATGGCTTGGACAGCCATTATTTCCTTTATTCTTTATCTGAGTAAATCTATGATTGCTGCTCTGGGAGGTTACCTTTTCTGCGCATCCTTAACCGGAGCTCTGGCTCAATTTTATCCCAAATCATTATGGTTGCAGCATTTCACCATGAGCTTTGACTTTGAGACGCTTCAAAGCAACGGTGTAACCTTAAGAATTATTCTAATCGCCTTGGTCTTAGGAACAATCTTCACCGCAGCAAGTCTTTATACTTTCCACAAAAAGGATTTATAGTAAACAATGAGCTGGTTCTTGACTGGCTCATTTTAATCTTTTCAATTTTAAATTTCTTTAGAAATATTTTAGAATTTCTTGAGAAATATTTGAAATTTAGTTTGTATACTAAAAGTATAAACAAAGTAATTAAAGGAGAAACATCATGCAAAATGTTTTAGAAGTGAAAGGACTCACTAAAAAATACGGTGATCAGTATGCTCTGAAAGATGTCAGTCTTTCCATCAAGAAAGGAGAGATCTACGGTCTCATCGGAAAAAACGGTGCTGGTAAGACCACGCTGATCAAAATCATCACGCAAGTCATCTATCCTAGCGGAGGGGCCGTGTCTGTTCTGGGCTCTCAGAACCAACAAGAATGGACAAAAGCCCTCAACCATACTGGATCTGTTATCGAGACCCCTGTAGCTCATGCCCACATGTCGGCCTATGAAAATCTACGCTACTACTGTACCGACCGGGGCATTCCAAATGCTGACAAAGTCATCAAAGAAACCCTGCAATATGTCGGCCTGACGGATACTGGAAAGAAAAAATTTCGCAATTTCTCTCTAGGGATGAAACAGCGGTTGGGCATTGCCATTGCCATTTTGGGGCGTCCCGACTTGCTCATCCTGGACGAGCCCATTAATGGTTTAGATCCAGTTGGGATTCAGGAATTTAGAGAAATGGTCAAGCGCCTCAATCAAGAATTAGGCATCACCATCATTATTTCCAGCCATATCCTGTCCGAGCTTTATCTAGTCGCAACTCGCTTTGGTTTTATCAATCAAGGGCATTTCATCAAGGAGCTGTCTAAGGAAGAATTTAACCGAGAAAGCGGCGACTATATCATCCTAAAAACGGATAATATCAAGCAAGCTGCTCATTTAGTGCAAGACAAGCTAGGCTACCAGCTCAGACCAAGCAACAAGGAAGATGAGCTACATATTTCCGGCCAAGTACAAGAAATTCGCAAGATTGCCAAGGAATTAGTCCTAGCCGACATCCCAATCGGGGAAATCTACTACGCCCACAAAGACTTAGAAAAATACTTTACAGACTTAATCAACCAACAAGGAGGAAACACTCATGTTTAATAGTATCAAGGCGGATTACTACCGTCTCTTCCGCTCCGTAGGATTCTGGGGAGTCCAGGCTTTCTGCATCTTTGGAATTCTCCTCGCCATTTTCACTTCCCAAGTCGCCATTTCCGACAACGGTATCTTTTTTGCCATAGATGTCGTCTCCTACAACATCGGCATGCTCTTTATTGCCTGCAATGTCATGACTAGCTTGCTTCTCGGTGTTGATCTCAATGACAAACTTTATCACAATAACCTGACTACAGGCAAGACTCGGACCCAGTATTACTTCTCTAAAGCACTGGTTATCGCTAGCTTACTTCCTATGCAGTTCATACTGCTCTACATTTTAGGTATTGTCATCGAATTTGTCCGAACCGGCGGTAATATGGGAACCCTGCCAGCTAATTTCTGGGGACAATTCGCAATACTCTTTGTCATGCAGGTCATCTGTACCTATGCTTGGTACTGCATTACCAGCTTTGTCCTCTACTTGACTCGAAACTATAGTGTCGTCTTTATCACCTATATCATGACCTACATCTTACTCGGTCTCCCTAGTCAAATGGTCGATGCCAATAATGAATGGTTCAAGGCTATCAAGATGGAGTTCTTCTACGGAGACGCTTCAATACCAGGTGTCATCACCAAAACAGCTATCTTTGCTCTCAGTCTGATCACGGTCTTTAGCTTAGCAGGACTGGCTACACTGAAGAAGAGAGATTTGTAAAATAAAAACTCAGCTAATCACTAAATTAGCTGAGTTTTTTTGAGCGGATTTTAATTGGATGATGAGCGGATTTCACCCTTTCTGGTCTAGCCGGCTTTATCGGCTTTCTTTCACTGCTTCCAATCTTGCTTTTTAAAGAACAAACTGATGCAGACTCCTAGGATAAGGTAGAAAGTGACAAAGGCAAGACTAGCTGCCAGACTGGTCGGATATGGAAAGATCTTGCCCAGAGGAAAAAGAACATTAGATAGAAATCCGAGGGGAACAAAGATCAAGAATAAAATCAAGGCTAGCTTAACCTGAAAAGAAGGTCTTACCTCGGATAGATTGCGGCCCATTCCCCACACCAGCAGCCCTACTCCCTGAACGATCAGCACCGGCGTTAGCAAGATACTGATCTTGAGAAAATCAGCTAGGATAATGGAGAGGATGATGCCCAGACCGATAAAGCCAAGAGAGAGCTGATAGCAAATATTGCTGGCTATCCTCCTGTGCTTGATTGACTGCTCTTCCTCTTTCTGTACTACAGGCTCAACTCCCTTGAGCAGATAGTCTGTGGTCACCTCAAAATAGTCACTCATGGAAATGATCTTATCCAAATCAGGCATACTCTGCTCGCTCTCCCACTTGGAAACGGCCTGTCTAGACACACCGAGTTGGTCGGCTAGCCCCTCCTGAGAAATGCCCCGCACTTTTCGCAGGTACTGGATTCTGTCTGATAGATTCATGGATTGTTTTACCTACTCTTTCTTATTTTTTATACTTTCTTTCATTGAAACTTATTATAGCACAAGGCGGAGAAACTGCAAAGTCTGATTGTCATCTCTTCATCAAATGCTAGACTTCTTCTTTAGATGGAAGAGCTTTTTCCTCCCTATCCGTCCGATACCAGAGATAGATACTATAAAGTGTCAGGAGAATCACACCTCCAAAGTAAAGGAAGGGATTGACTTGAGAGAAATCCAATTGATTGTTAGCTTGAGCTATTCCAACAAAAGTCGGGATGAGGGTGTTGGAGAGCGCATGAAAGATGTTACAAGCAAGGCCAGACTGGGTCTTCTTATACAGAGCTGCAAGCCAAAAAGATAGAAGGATACAGAAAATGATATAAACTGAGAAAAGATCCTGGCTTCTATCATAAAAGCGATCGTAAAACCAGAGAGGAATATGCCAAATGGCCCAAATAATACCGGTCATCAAGGTAGAGACAAAGAAAGAAAACTTTTTCTCTAAGGCCGGCTGTAGGAAGCCGCGCCAGCCAAATTCTTCAATCCCGCCCGATAGGACAATACAATAGATAAAAAACCAAGGAAATCTTACTAAAGCGCCGTCTACCAGCTTGCCGCCAGAAGCTAGGACATAGAAAGCGGTCAGACCGCCACCATAGATTAGCAAGTAGAGCCAGGTCTCTTTCTTGCCTGAAAAGAGATAGGAGCAAATGGCCTTGAAGCCTTTCTTTTTCAGTACGATTAGGCTGGCTAGCATAGGCCCAAACATAGCAATACCATTTAGAATAGCTTCAAGAGCTAGATAGGCTGTAGGTGGACTGTCTGGCCAAAGGTTTTTGAGGATAATGTCCAGCAGCCAGAATCCCCATGTCCAGCCGAAGTTCCAAGCCAGGAACGGCAAAATTAGTTTGGGTTGTGGTTTGATAGTTGTTTCTGTATTCATGAGAATACCTCCTTATAATATAATTAAACTCAAGTTTTTGATCCAAATCTTCAAAGACAGCGACTCGTTCATTCCGAAATCAAAAACTCGGCTTCTGCTTTCAGATTAACAAAAAAGCCAGTTGCCTTTCTAGCGACTGGACTTGGAATAAAGAAAAAATCTAGTTGCTTATTGAGTGATTGAACTTGGAATCTTTGTCAACCGTCAGTTGCAAGTCAGTTATATCAAGGGTTTAGAGCAGTTGGCTGGTTTTTCACCTTGACCGGTAAAATGACCTAGCTAATATGGCTTGCTTTTCAAATTACAAAACAAAAAGGCATATTTATCATGTCTTTCTTCGATTTAATCTAAAAATAAACCTCAGCCAATTTAAAAATTAGCTGAGGTTTATGAGCGGATTTTGAGACTAGCTGATAGAGCTGAGCCTTCCTTATTTTGCTTTTTCAAGTCTTTTTTACAATGTCACAACTAGTTCAAACCAGTCGTCCTCGGCTTTCATTGTCAAGTCCCCGCCTAGGATTTCGACTAACTGCTGGGTGATGTATAGCCCCAGCCCTGAAGACTCCTCGCTGCTGGATAGATTTTCTGAATAAAAGCGATTGGTCAGCTTATCTAGATATTGGATAGGCTGCTGGACGATATTTTTGACAGTAAAGATACAATGCTCGCCCTCTTTTTTCAGAGAAATGCTGGCGGCCTTACGGCCGTGCTTGAGGACATTGCTTATCATATTTTGGACAATGCGCTCCAGAATTTCTGGGTCTGTCTCTAACTCTAGACCTTCAGCCAGCTCTACCTGCAGGTCAATCTGGGCTTTCTGAAAGGCGTCATAATAAGTAAAAAGCTGCTGGGTTACTAGCTGGGATATATCTGTCGGCTGGACATTGGCTCGAATGGCACCCTCCATCAGCCGGCGATACTCCATCAAGGCTTCCAGCCGTTTGGATACCATTCCCAGACTATCTGCAATTTTGATTAGCTGCTGACTTTCCTGACTCTCATCCTTCAAGAGCTGCTGGGTATAGCCGCTGGCAATGGTCAGAGGGGTTCGGATATCATGGGCGATATTACTGATAGCCATATCCAGCGTCTTCTTTTCCTGCTGGACAACAAAGGTGGTCTTTTCTAGCTCCCGAAAGAGCAACTCTGCTTCCTCTGTCAGCTCTAAAATACTGGGTGCATGAGCAGCAGGAGCCAGACGATTCTGGCTCCCTGTCTGCCGCTTCCGACGAATCTGCTGAGCTACATCCTTGACCGCCAGATGATAGCGTATGAAACCAATGCCCAGAAACAGACTGATGAGGGCAAATAAAATCACTAACACCAACATATCAGTCCTCCTTGAGCCGAACACCTAGTCCCCAAACAGTCTCTATGTATTCCTCTGTCGGGTCCAACTGAGCCAGTTTCTTACGTAGGTTGCTGAGGTGGGTATTCAGGGTATTATCCCCAGGCAGATAGCTCTCTTCCCAGACCTGCTCAAAGAGCTCTTCCTTGGTGTAGATCTTCTTGGGATGACGGAGCAAGAGCTGGAGAATATGATATTCTTTCTTGCTCAGACGGACGCTTTTCTCACCGCAGACCGCCTCAAAGGTAGCCTTGAGCAGACGAATATTTTTAAAGGACTGGCCTTCTTCTTCGCCAGTCAAAGCCTGCTGGCTGCGCAGCTGCACGGTGATACGGGCAAAAACCTCATCCAGATTGAAGGGTTTGACGATATAATCATTAGCACCATTCAGCAGGTACTGGCTAACCAGCGCTTTCTCCCCAAGAGCCGTCAGCATAACCACCGGCACCGTAGCATTGCTGCTGCGAATTTCCCTCAACACTTCATCGCCATTCTTCCCCGGCAGCATGATGTCCAAAAGGACCAAATCAATCTCCTCCCGCTCAAACAGCGAAATGCCCTCCGTCCCCGAATAGGCAGAATAAACCGTGTGTTCCTTCTGAAAAAGATCTTTTAGAATTTCATGAATATCACTATTGTCTTCGATGAGTAAAATATGAGCCATAAACACTCGCCTCCAGAAATTTCCTATCACTAGTGTAGCAAGGATAAGAGGCTAAGTCAATAAAAGATGGACTATTCGAAAAACTTTAGAAATATTTTAGAATTACTTGAAGGATATTTGAGAATTGAACTTTAAAATAGAAAGAAATAAGAAATGTATGTGCTATAAAAAGGAGGCTCAAAATGTTTAAAATTTTTTGCAAAATCATTTTTAGAAGTATTACTTTCGCCCTTGAGGGATAAGGAAAAAGGAGAGCCGCATGAAGAAATCATTGATTCTAACACTTCTAACCATTATAACTCTGGGGCTCTTCCAGCCAGCTACTGCACTGGCTGAGGAGTCTCAAAAGCTGCCATCTGGTATCGAACGGGACCAGATCGGCCAGAAAATCCAAGACTATGTCAAGGAACATGAAAAGACAACAGCCGGCATGGCAACGGCAGTCTTTGACAAGGACGGTACCATTTATCAAGGCAACTTTGGATACATGGATAAGGAAAAAGACATCAAGGCCGATGATGATAGCGTCTTTGAATGGGGCTCTGTAACCAAGCTGACCGTCTGGCTCTCTGTTATGCAGCTCTGGGAACAAGGCAAGATTAACCTAGAAGAAGACATCCGCACCTATCTGCCAGAAGGCTTCCTCAAAAATCTCCGCTATGACAAACCTATCACCATGCTGGATCTGATGAATCATCAGGCAGGATTTGACGAGACTACCTTCTACATGCGAAGTGACAAAAGTATCGAAGAAATCCTTAAAGAACAACAACCTATCCAGTCCTTTGAACCCGGTACAGTCACAGCTTATTCAAATTACGGTGCTGGCTTGGCTGCTCTGATTGTCGAGCGGATCTCTGGTCAGACTTTTTCCGACTATGCCCATGAGCATATTTTCCAACCACTGGGCATGGATAAAACGGCTATTTTGCCGGATCTATCAGACAATTCCTACGTTTAGAAAAAGCGTCAAGAAACCAAGGGTTACGACACTAAAGGAAACTTGCTGAGCAAGGACCATTTCATCACTAGCATCTATCCTACCGGAGCGGCTACTGGCACCTTTAAAGACTTGGAGAAGTTCGCCCAAGCCCTGCTGGCTCGCAAGACGCTCTTTGATCGCCCAGAGACCTGGAACACCCTCTATACTGTCAGTTCCACCTACCCTGACACGGATATCATCCGCAATGCCCACGGTTTCTGGGCCAACGAATACGGTACTACTGTGTTGGGCCACGGCGGAAATACAGCTGGCGCTACTTCACGGATAATGTTGGACTTGAAGCACGGTATCGGCTATGTCGTCATGACCAATCAAGGTGCAGAGCAAAATTATAATTTCCAAATGCCAGAGCTCGTCTTTGGGCCACGTAAAACGGCCAGCAAAGAAACGCAAGAGCAGTTCAGTCCAGGCTATTATCGCACTCTGCGCAACTTTAATCAAGGCCCTCTAGCTATCTTTAAAATGATTCCAGTCTCCGCAGACTACTTGCAGGAACCATCTGACGATCAGCGATTGCCAAACAACTTCTGGACCATTTATCAGAGCCAAGGCAAGACCCGTATCGCAGTGGCTGTCGCAGACTATGAGAAAGTCTCTGACTTTGATTTCTTTAAAGACTATGTTGTTCTAGGTTTGGCCGGACTTGGTATCATCTACGCCCTCGGCCTGCTCCTCATCAGCCCGCTTCTAGGAGCCTATCGACTCATCTTCCATAAAAAACAAGACCAGCCAGACCGCACTTGGAAGGTCTGGAACCTCCTAACAGCTGTTGGTATTTTGGCTGTTCCAATCAATCTCTTTCTGCTATTCATGTCAGCAACTTCAGGAGATTTCAGCGAAATCGCTCAGTGGCGCTACATGCTCTTTGCTGCCTTGGGACTCCTGCTAACCGTATCCGCTCTGTTACCTCTCTTCAGAAAGTTCAGAGAAAAGCTCAGTAAAGGACGCCTCTTCCTAACAGCCGTGACCAGCCTATCTGCTTTAGCAGTGGCCGCTAATATCCTTTACTGGTCTCTTTACCAGTGGTGGGTACTTTGATAAATGAGGTGTTGTTATGTTCAAACTGATTTCTGCTTGGTTAAAAATCTGGATTCCCATTCTCTTTGTTATGGGAATCGGTATTCTCTTATATCTTATCACAAATTGGACCACACTAGATGCTGGAAGCAGATTTGTCGCTATAATCTATGTCATGCTCCCTTTGCACTGTCTAGAAGAATGGAGATTTCCTGGCGGTTTTCATTATAACTACAACATGCTTCGGCGCTCTCAACAGCCCGATCGCTATCCTATGAATCAATTTTCTGATATGCTGACTATTATGTTAGCTGAATTAATTGGTATTGTCTGTCTTTTCTACGGTGTCAATCAGATCATTGTCATCTGGAATCTTATCTTTTGCTTTTTTGAAATGATTGGCCACCTGATTTTTGGGTTCAGTATGTACCGACGTTTTCGAACAGTAGGAAAAAGAACCATTTATAACCCAGGTTTTGCGACAGCGGTTGTCTTTACGCTTCATGCTCTCTACTATGTTCTGATTCAGTATCCTACAAATCTCCCCAGTTTGCCAATAATCATTTTAGCCATTATCAGTGGAATAGTTCTTGTAAGTAGTGTCGTTCTTATCCCTGAGCAACTGTTCAAATCAAAAGAGACCCCTTATCCTTTTGATAGCAATCGTTATTATGAAAAATATATCGCAAGAGAAAAAAACTGAATTCCCTTTCCCATTTCATAATCTTCTTTAAAAATTCTATGAGAAGTCGAAGGCATAGCTGAGTGACTAATACTCACCGAAAACCAAAAAGTTGCCTAGTTTTATTCTGCTATTTTAAGTTTGGCCTTGCGGCCAACCAGACATATCTAATGTTTGTCAGCGAACTACTGAAAGATTGCAGGGAGCAAGCATTAACTGGTGCTTCTATGGCGGGGTTGGGTTGCATTCTTCTTATTAGTTACAGTAAATTGCCAATCAGTATGACAGCTCTTTTATCACTTCACCTGATTAAACTTCTATTCGCTTTTAGTGTAAATCACCATACGACCGCTTGGAGTAAAGATTATAAATAAAAGTATGCGAGTCTAAAATATGATGAACAGAAAGGAATCCCTATGTTGAAAAGAATCTTTATATTTATCCTTAAAACAATCACTTGGCTGGTAGGAATCTTAGCTCTGGCCTTATTGGCTATCTTTCTCTATAACCGCTTTCAAATAGCTCAGGAAAGCAAGCTCATTGAGAAGCCGATTGGTCAGCTAGTCGAGGTAGAGGGTAAGAAGCTTAATGTCTACACTGCCGGCAAGGGCAAGAAGACCTTAGTTTTTCTAGCAGGACTGGGCACCAATGCTCCGGTTCTGGATTTCAAAGCTCTTTATTCCAAGCTGGAGGATGATTATCGTATCGTCGTGGTAGAACGTCTGGGCTATGGTTACAGCGATGATGGAAACGATGACCGCTCATTGGATAGACAAGTGGAGCAGACACGTAAGGCCCTCAAAGCTGCTAAGATATCCGGTCCTTATGTTTTGGTTCCGCATTCGATTGCCGGTTTAGAAACGATTCACTGGGCCAATCATTACCCAGAAGAAATAGAAGCTATTATCGGGCTGGATATGACCATGCCTCATACGGAGGTGTCCGACCAGCAGAAATTTTATGGCTCTTATCAGACTATCCAGCTGGGGAGAATGCTAGGCTTGGCTCGCCTGCCGATTTTCTTTGATGAAAATAGCAGCCCGGCCATAAAGTCTGGGGCTCTCAATGATCAGGAAAAAGCTGTCTTTAAAGCCTTGTTCCACCAGCGGTCAATCACCCAGGCGGTCATGAACGAAGTCAAGAATCGGAAGAAAAATGTTGAAACGATTAATAAAGAACCTGTGCCGCAGATTCCAATTCTTATCTTTGCAGCTGTCCAGAAAGGCGGAGAAGCTCCCAAACTGGAAAAAGAGTTTGTCGCGCAGAATGCCCAATCCAAACTTGTGACATTAGAAGGCTCCCACTATATCCATGATGAAAAGCCAGAGGAAATCGCCCAGCAAATAAAGGAATTCTTGAAATAATGAATCTTGTAAAGTATTTAAATTTCAGTTAGACTAAAGTTCCTATTAAAAATACATACTTAAAAAAGGCTGAGACATTCATATCTCAGCCTTAGTTTATTTCACAGATGCTCCGTTAGTCGCGATAACTTCCTTGTACCAGTCAAAGGATTTTTTCTTGGAGCGCTTGAGTGTTCCTTTACCTTCATTGTCCCGGTCCACGTAGATAAATCCATAGCGCTTCTTCATCTCGCCAGTGCCGGCTGATACTAGATCAATACAGCCCCAGGTTGTGTAGCCCCACAGAACCACGCCGTCTTCGTTGATGGCTTCCCTCATAGACTTGACATGGGCCGCCAGATAGTCAATGCGGTAGTCATCAGCTACATAGCCATTTTCATCCGGACTATCCACTGCACCCAGGCCATTCTCCACGATAAACATGGGCTTTTGATAACGATCCCAAATGGTATTAAGCGTAATGCGCAAGCCCAGAGGATCGATCTGCCAGCCCCACTCAGAAGCTTCCAAATAAGGGTTCTTGAGAGAAGCAAAGATATTGCCCTCGGTCAGCTCATTAACCTTAGGATCGCCCGAAGCCACCCGACTAGCATAGTAAGAGAAGGAAATGAAGTCCACCGTATGCTCCTTGAGCAGCTGCAGGTCCTCTTCTGTCATTTCGACACTGATGCCCTCGCGCTCCCAAGCTTTCTTGGCGTAGTTGGGATATTCACCACGCGCTTGTACGTCGATGAAGAAATAGTTTTTCCTGTCTTCCTCCATACCAGCCCATACATCGCGTGGATGGCAGGTGTTAGGATAATTTTGCCCTGCCGCCAACATACAGCCAACCTTGTTTTCCGGGTCAATCTCATGAGCTAGCTTGGTAGCAATGGCTGACGCGACCAGCTCATGATGGGCTGCTTTGTACTTGACCTGCTCCTCATTTTCGCCTTCTTCAAAGCAGAGCCCAGCCCCCATAAATGGTGCATGGAGGATCATATTAATCTCATTAAAGGTCAGCCAGTACTTGACCAAGCCCTTGTAGCGGGTAAAGAGAGTGCGGCAGAGACGCTCGTAAAATTCAAGCATGCGATGATTTCGCCAACCACCATATTGCTCAATCAAGTGCATGGGGCAGTCAAAGTGAGTAATGGTCACTAAAGGCTCAATGCCGTACTTGTGGCATTCCTTAAAGAGGTCTTCGTAAAATTTCAAGCCAGCTTCATTGGGCTCCAGCTCATCCCCCTTAGGGAAAATCCGGCTCCAAGCAATGGACAGACGATAGGTCTTAAACCCCATTTCACCAAAGAGAGCAATGTCCTCCTTGAAGCGATGGTACATATCAATAGCTTCCTTGGCTGGGTAGAAATAGCCTTCCTCAAAGTCAAACATCTTTTTCTTACCCGTAATGATGGCCAAACGGTCCTCACCAATCGGCACCACATCTACATTAGCCAACCCACGACCATCTGCATCATAAGCTCCCTCACACTGGTTGGCAGCTGTCGCTCCGCCCCACAAGAAACCATCAGGAAAAGTCAGTTTTTCAGTCATCTTTTTGCCTCCTTGTAAATCAAGTGTTTTCTTATATTATAATAAACAATCAGCAAATAAACTTCTAGCATCCTACGGAAAACTGGTACTATTCCAAGCCCCACGGTGTCTGTAAGGTTCGGCATTCCCGATATTCTTCAACTCATGTGGAGGCACCTCAAAGCAGTTCAAGACAGTAGGACAGCCAGTTGCTGGTCAATGATGAGGGAGCTGGCATTAGGAGGAGAATCAACTAATCTGTATTTTATTTGTAATAGCATAGATATCATTGTCATCTATCAGGAACTGGCTATCATCATGAGGATCCACATAGACTGGTATAGGTCTAGGATTCTGGCTGTAAGAGATAAAATGATGTTCTCTTAAGGGCAGGCAAATGCTGGTTTGATAGGGCACTTGGTTAATATCAAATTCAAGCCAAATCTCATGCAACTGATTATACTCTCTAAACTGTTCAGCGGGGATAACATCGATAATATAGCCGTCATAGACAGGCCCTAGTCTTCTGGCTTGAGCGAGTCTAGCCTTCTTTATCCAAGCAGCAATAATTAGAGAGAGAATCTTGCCGACTAGCAATAGACTAAAGCCAGGCAAGAAGACTATATAAAAGAAATGACGGTTTTCACTAGAAGCACTCTGATAGGGATACTCAGGATTATAGGCAATAGGGATTTGACTGTGAATTTTGGGTTGTGTAAATCTACCGAGAACAGAATGGCCTTCATAAGTTACGCCGTCTACTTGATATTGGTAGATGCTATTATAAAGACTTAATCCTCTTCCTCCTCTACTTCCTCCGGTTTCATACACATCATAGTCAATGACTTGAGCGGATGTAGTTTTCCAACCATAAAATACGGCTTTGAATTGCCCTGTTGCAGTGATACAGATATAAGTGAGGGCTATCATAATCAGGCTTAGGTAGACTAAAGATACAATGGGATTCTCTTTACGAACTGTTCCCTCAACAATACTAATCCTTTTTGCAGCCTTAGGTTGCGACTTTGGCTCCTGTAGAGGATTAAAGGCCTGATAGAGGGAGCCGGCAGCAAATGCCATAAATAATAAGAATCCCAGCAATGGCATGAGTACAAGGATAGGGATGGGGATGTCATTCTTATATTGGCTCTGCTCAGGCGAATTGGGATTATAGAGAATGCTAATGGTTTCCCCAGACTTAGGCACCTCATATTGATAGATGTCTGAAATCCCCTGGTAGGTTTGGCCATCAACAATGTAGTGATAAATAGGGTAGTAAGCGGGCGTAGAGCGATTTTCCGGACTGGTCGTAAAATCGCTCACCTCAGCCGTTATGGTCTTCCACCCCTGAAATCGACTCTTATACCAATTAGTGGACGAGACATCTTTCAGCATCATGAACAGAAACGACAGCCCCACGAAACAGCTGAATAAAGCAAAGAGTAGTTTGTATAATTTGTTTGAAATAGTATTGTCTTTTGTCATATTATCCTATTATACCATAGGTCAGGGATTTTTAGCCTTTTTATACTCATCCAAAATCAAAGCGCAATTTTTTATAACCACCTTGGTTTAATCGAGCTCACAACTGAAATAACAAATTCCCAATCTGGCATTTCTCTTCAAACCAGTGATAGATTTTCCTTATCAGTGCGATAAAAAATACATATTACTAAAGGTCTGTTATCTATGCTACACTAGGAACATCAAGTGTTTAAGGAGTGAGAGCCGTGAACTGGGACGTCGTCAGTGATTACTATCCCCTCTATCAAGAGGCCTTTCTTTTAACCATGTTCATCGCCTTTTGGGGGATTTTGGGGTCGATTGCTGTTGGATTTTTAGTCAGTCTGATTCGCTTTTACAAGATCCCAGTTTTGAAGCCGCTAGCAACCGCCTATATCGAGTTTTCCCGCAATACGCCGCTGTTGTTGCAGCTTTTCTTTCTTTTCTTCGGCCTGCCTCGTGTTGGAATCGTTCTATCCTCTGAGGCTTGTGCGACGATTGGGCTAATCTTTCTGGGCGGTTCCTATATGGCTGAGTCTTTCCGAAGCGGCCTTGAAGCAGTCAGCCGGACGCAGAGGGAGGTCGGACTCTCTATCGGCCTACGACCAGTACAAGTCTTCTACTATGTCATCCTGCCTCAAGCTGCAGCTATTGCCCTGCCTTCCTTTAGTGCCAATGTCATCTTTTTAATCAAGGAAACCTCAGTATTTTCAGCTGTTGCCTTGGCAGACCTAATGTTTGTTGCTAAGGACTTGATTGGCCTTTACTACGAGACAGATACGGCTCTGCTCATGTTGGTCATCGCTTATCTGATTATTTTGTTGCCAATCTCACTTGGCTTTAGCTGGATAGAAAGGAGGCTGCGGCGTGCAAGATTTGGGCATTCAGGTTCTCTTTCAGGGGAATAATTTCTTACGTATCTTACAGGGGCTGGGCGTTACCATTGGCGTTTCCATCCTCTCGGTCATCATCTCCCTTATCTTAGGAACTTTTTTTGGCATCATCATGACCTCGCACTCAAAAGTCGTGCGCTTTCTGTCCAGAGCCTATCTAGAGTTTATCCGCGTCATGCCCCAGCTGGTTCTGCTCTTTTTGGTTTACTTTGGCTTAGCCAGAAACTTCGACATCAATATCTCTGGTGAGCTTTCAGCCATCATCGTCTTCTCTCTTTGGGGAACTGCGGAGATGGGTGACTTGGTACGGGGTGCCATTACTTCCCTGCCCAAGCATCAGTTTGAGAGTGGTCAGGCACTGGGACTGTCGCAGCGCCAGCTCTATGTCTACATTATCATCCCACAGGTACTGCGACGGCTTTTGCCGCAGGCGATTAACCTAATCACGCGGATGATTAAGACAACCTCACTCATCGTCCTTATCGGAGTCATTGAGGTTGTCAAGGTCGGCCAGCAGATCATTGACAGCAATCGTCTGTCTATCCCTTCTGCTGCTTTTTGGATTTATGGCTGCATTCTGCTGCTTTACTTCGCAGTCTGCTTCCCTATTTCCAAGCTGTCCTCTTATTTGGAAACCATCTGGAAGGAGTAACGGACACCATGTCGGAAATCATTTTAGAATTACGGGACATTCGCAAGTCTTTCGGCAGCAATGCCATCCTTAAAGGTCTGTCTCTTTCTGTCCAAAAAGGAGAGGTCGTGGTCATTCTAGGATCATCTGGCTGCGGCAAGTCGACCCTGCTTCGCTGTATCAACGGCCTTGAAAGCATCCAATCTGGCGATATTTTGCTAGACGGCCAATCCATCCTCAGTCAGAAAAAGGACTTCCATCTCGTTCGTCAGAAGATCGGCATGGTCTTTCAAAGCTATGAGCTCTTCCCCCATCTGGATGTCCTGCAAAATCTGATTCTTGGCCCCATAAAGGCTCAAGGGCGCAAGAAGGACGAGGTCATCAAGGAAGCTGAAAGCCTGCTGGAGCGGGTCGGCCTGGCGGATAAAAAGCACAGTTTTGCTCGCCAACTGTCTGGCGGCCAAAAGCAGCGGGTGGCGATCGTCCGTTCGCTCCTCATGCACCCAGAAATCATCCTTTTTGATGAAGTAACAGCTTCGCTAGATCCCGAAATGGTCCGTGAAGTGCTAGAGCTCATTAATGACCTGGCTGAGGAAGGCCGGACCATGTTGATTGTGACCCACGAAATGCAGTTCGCCCGAGCCATTGCAGATCGGATCATCTTCATGGACCAAGGTGGTATCCTCGAGGAAAATACCGCCCAGCAGTTCTTCAGCCAACCCAAAACCCAGCGAGCCCAGGAATTTCTCAATGTCTTTGACTTCAGCCATCTAGGCTGACAGTGATGCCTACCCCACCTCTGATGTGGCTGCTCTTTGGTAGCTCTGTGTTTTCTTCGCATTTCCATATCTTATAAAGGAGTCTCTTATGAAATTATCTAAAACAATCTTTGCTTTAACAACCCTTACTCTGGCTTTCTTCCTTGTCGCTTGTGGCAATTCCAGCAAGAAAGATGCTGGTAACAAAGACGCAGCTTCCAGCAAAACAGTCAAGGCCCGCAGTCTGGAGGAAATTAAAAAGAGCGGTAAGCTCCGCATTGCGGTTTTCAGCGATAAGAAACCGTTCGGTTATGTAGATAACAAGGGCAAATATCAAGGCTATGACATTTATCTGGGCGACCAGCTAGCCAAAGATTTGGGTGTTAAGCCAGAGTATGTGCCTGTAGATGCTGCCAACCGGGCTGAATACTTAATCTCCAACAAGGTCGATATTACCCTAGCCAACTTCACTGTCACAGATGAGCGAAAAAAACAAGTTGACTTCGCCCTGCCCTATATGAAAGTATCTCTCGGAGTCGTATCACCAAAAGGCTCAGTTATCACCAAGCCTGAGCAGTTGGAAGGCAAGACCCTAATCATCACCAAGGGAACCACGGCTGAAACCTACTTTGAAAAGAACTATCCGAATATCAAGCTGCAAAAGTATGATCAGTACAGCGATGCTTACCAAGCCCTGCTGGACGGCCGCGGCGATGCCTTTTCTACAGACAATACTGAAGTCCTAGCTTGGGCGCTGGAAAACAAAGGCTTTGAAGTCGGCATCACTTCGCTAGGTGATCCAGATACCATTGCCCCAGCTGTGCAGAAAGGCAATACCGAGCTACTCAACTACATTAACGACGAAATCAAGAAACTCGGCAAAGAAAACTTCTTCCACAAGGCCTATGAAGAAACTCTCCACCCAACATACGGCGAAGCTGCTAAGGCTGACGACCTAGTTGTTGAAGGCGGGGAAGTTAAATAAACCTGCTGATATAGAGCAAGAAGTTGACAAAAACTTAATTTCTATCCGAAATATAATAATAGTTCACATAAAAACGCATAAAATCAACACTTTTGTAATCAGTTGATTTTATGCGTTTTTTCTATTTTAACAGACCTATTTCATTCGATAAAAATCAATCACTAGACCAGCAGGGCCTTTAACTAGCAGCGATTCCGTTCCCCAATCAGTTACAGCTGGGCCGTGTAAAATCTCAGCACCAAGCTCTTTCAACCGCTGGTAATTCTGGTCTACATCCTCAATCTCGATATGAAGAATGATTCCTGTCTGGAAATTTTCCAAAGGAATCAAATGATTTTGGGACAACATGAGACAATGACTGCCAATCGTGAACTGAGCAAAACCATCATCAACATAATCGGCTTTTTTATCAAAAATACGCTCCAAGTCAGCACAGACTTGGGGAACATCTGAAACGATAATATCTAATTGATTTAAATTCATTTACTATTCTCCATAAAAAGACCGGATTGCTCCGATCTTTTCAAGTTCCACTCTAAGAAAATCAAAGAATAAAGTCTACAAAGTTTACACTTGATTTTCGACGAGAGGAATTATTTGATTGCGCGTGATTGCAACCCTTCTTCTTCCAAGAAGAGGCGGAATGGTACGAGTTCTTCTGCTTCGTATTTTTCCTTGAAGGCTTTGATTGCTTCTTCTGAGTGAAGTTTTGGATCCAATTCAAGTACTTCTACTGGAAGTGGACGATGTTGAGAGATGCGAGCATCGATAACAATAGTTTTACCTTCTTTATTGAGTTTCACAGCTTCTGCAACAACTGCATCGATGTCTTCGATACGGTCAACTGTAAATCCTACAGCACCTTGCGCTTCAGCGATTTTCGCATAGTCAGCATTAGGGAAGTCACAACCAAACAAGTGTTTGTTTGTGTCTTCGTATTTGTCCTTGATGAAGGCATATTTACCATTTGAGAAGACAAGGTTGATAACTGGAAGGTCGTATTGAACGTTTGTGATAACGTCTGGGTAGCACATGTTGAATGCACCGTCACCCATGATGTTCCATACTTGGCGATCTGGATTGTCTTTCTTAGCAGCGATACCACCAGGAAGGGCAATACCCATTGTCGCAAAGAGTGGAGATGTACGCCACATGTTCTTAGGTGTCATGTGAAGGTGACGAGTAGATGTTTGAGTAGTGTCACCTACGTCGATTGAGTAGATAGCGTCTTGATCAGCATGTTTGTTGATTGCATTGTAAACTTGATACAATTGCAATTCACCCTCAGTTTTACCTTCGAGTTTGTTCATGTAATCGCGCCAGTTTTGGTTATTCTTAACGTTTGCACGCCACCATGGAGTAGACTCAACTGGGTTCACTTTGTCAAGGATTGCTTTCGCTGCTTGACCTGCATCACCAAGGATAGAAGCGTCAAGGGCATGGCGTTTACCAAGTTTGTAAGGGTCGATATCCACTTGGATGAATTTTTCAGTATTCTTGAAAGCTTCGTACACTTCAGCAAATGGGAAGTTAGATCCAAGGAAAAGAACGGTGTCTGCTTCGAAGACCACCTCGTTGGCTGGTTTCCAACCAACACGGTAAGCAGAACCTGTCAAGCCTTCATAGTTCCACTCGAAAGCTTCAAAGTTTTTACCAGTTGTGATGATTGGTGCTTTAATTTTACGTGATAATTCAGTGATTACTTCACCAGCTTTAACACCACCAAATCCAGCATAGATCACTGGGCGCTCAGCCTTGTTCAAGATTTCAACAGCTTTGTCGATTTCAGTTTCGTTCAAAGCAGGAGCGATGAATGAACGCTCGTAAGAACCTGAACCGTAGTATGAGTTTTCGTCGATTTCTTGGAAACCGAAGTTTACTGGAATTTCAACAACAGCTGGACCTTTTTTAGAAACAGCAGCACGACAAGCTTCGTCAATCACTTTTGGCAATTGCTCAGCATAAGCTACACGTTTGTTGTAAACAGCAATACCGTTGTACATTGGGTTTTGGTTAAGCTCTTGGAAGGCATCCATATTGAGTTCGTTGACTGGACGTGATCCAAGAATAGCAAGGAATGGAGTGTTATCCATAGCTGCATCGTAAACACCGTTAATCAAGTGAGTCGCACCTGGGCCACCTGAACCAACTGCAACCCCGATTGAGCCTCCGAATTTAGCTTGCATCACCGCTGCAAGAGCACCAGTTTCTTCGTGTCGAACTTGCAAGAAACGGATATCTTTGTCTTCAGCCAAAGCATCCATGAGTGAGCTGAGTGTTCCTGATGGGATACCGTAGATGGTATCTACACCCCATGTTTTCAATACGTTGAGCATTGCTGCAGATGCAGTAATTTTTCCTTGAGTCATAAGAATAACTCTCCTTCAATAAATTAAATTTTCAGTTATTGAAAACATTTCCATTTGTGAATGAAAACGCTTCAAGAAACTTTACTATATCAATTTACCATGTTTTTTCTCACTTGTATAAGAATATGCTCAGAGATGCTCAATCCCTATTACATGACAGATGTTCTTTTTGAGAAAATTTCACAAACTTATAGTAGAATAGGATATTTTATTATAATTTGCATGCACCTCTAAGACTTGTAGCTGTAGGAAATCGAACAAAAAGCGATACAAAATTCTGTATCACTTTTTATTTCATTTAATCAATTTTCTCAACATTGAGAAGCAGCGAGCTAGTCAAAACAGACAAAGAACTAAGGGCCATAGCAAGACCTGCTAGTTCTGGATTGAGGGTCAATCCCAGTCCTACAAAGACTCCAGCAGCAATTGGAAGCCCAAGGATATTGTAGATAGAGGCCCAGAAGAGATTGAGTAAGATCCTGCGGAAGGTCTTTTGACTCATGTCAAAGGCGCGCACAACGCCAAGTAAATCATTTTGCGTGAGCACGATGCCACCGGACTCGATCGCAATATCCGTTCCAGATCCCATAGCGATCCCCACATCCGCGATCGAGAGAGCTGGAGCATCATTGATCCCATCTCCAACAAAGGCGACCTTGCTAGCTTCTTGCAGTTTTTGGATGGCGCTAGCTTTTTCTTGAGGAAGGACATCAGCAATGACGGTGTCAATTCCCACTTGCTTAGCAATAGCTTGGGCCACCCGTTCATTATCCCCCGTTAACATGACCGTTTTCAAGCCCCGTTCTTTGAGCTTTTTGATCGCTTCTTTTGAGCTGGCCTTCGGAGCATCTTGAATGGCAATCAAGCCAATCACTTGCCCATCCACAGACAAACTAATCACTGTTTTGGCCTGCTCTTGCAACTCTACCATCCGTTTTTCAAGCTCCGGATCCATCGCTGTCCCGTCATGAAGTTTGCCATTTCCCAAGGTCACCAACTGCTGGTCGATCTGACCTTGGACCCCTTTTCCTTCAATCGCTTGGAAGTTTTCCACAGGGAATAACACCAAACCTTTTTCTTCTGCTTGGGATAACACCGCTTGGGCTAGTGGATGTTCTGAAAAAGTTTCAAGACTAGCAGCCAGTGTCAAGACACGCGCTTCATCTCCTACAACATCGGTTACAAGTGGTTGGCCAATGGTAATAGTCCCTGTCTTATCAAACACAACGGTTTGAATCTTTTGCACTTCTTGAAGAACCGTTCCATTTTTAATCAGAACCCCCATCTTGGCACTACGGCCGGTTCCGACCATCAGGGCTGTTGGGGTTGCTAAACCAAGGGCACAAGGACAGGCAATAATGAGGACAGAGACTGCATAGAGCATGGCCTCTTGAAGCGACGCGCCCAGAAGCACGGACCAAACCCAGAAAGTCGCAATGGCCAAAATCGTCACCACTGGAACAAAGATACCTGAAATCTTATCCGTCAAATCTTGAATAGGAGCACGACTGGATTGGGCCATTTTGACAAAGTCCACAATTTGAGATAAGAGGGTCTCACTACCGACTTTTTCAGCCTTAAAGAGAATGGTCCCATTGCTGTTGATAGTGGAGCCGATAACTGCATCACCAACTGATTTTTCCACAGGCAAGCTTTCACCTGTCACCATTGACTCATCAATGGTCGTACTTCCTTCTACAATCGTCCCATCAACCGCAATCTTTTCCCCAGGACGGACCCGAATCAAGTCATCAATTTGGATATCTTCTGCCGCCACCTCGACATAGTTCCCATCACGGAGAACTTGAGCCGTTTTTGCCTGCAAATCCAACAACTTTTCCACAGCCTCGGAGGCATTGTTACGCATCCGTTCTTCAAAGATTTGCCCTAAGAGGATAAAGAAGATGATAAAACCCGCAGCCTCAAAGTATACTGGCTGACCAGTAAAAAGGGCAAATACACTATAGACATAGGCTACCAGGGTTCCAAGAGCTACCAAGGTATCCATATTGGAATGGTGCTTCTTAAATGAGGCCCAGGCACTCTTGATAAAAGGAACTCCTGCTACCAACATGATCGGCGTTGTCGCTAGAAAAGTCCCCCAGCGACTGACTGTATGGGATACAAATCCTGCCATCATCCCGATCATCAAGATCAATAAAGGAAGGGTAAAGATACTAGTAAACCAAAAGCGATCCCGTAAACTTAAGACACGACGGCGTTTTTCCACAACCGTGTAGGAACCCTTTTGCATCTTCATTCCACATGAAAACTCGAAGTCCCCTGTTTCTGTCGGGGTAAAGGATATCACCTTATCCACACCGACTTCCAAAGGCTCTAAAATCCCCTGATCTTCAAACCAAATTTCCTTGTAACAGCCGGAAGGATTGACCCGATGGAAGGTGATTTCAGCAGGGATCCCTTTTTGAAGTTGAAATTCTTTGGGACTATAGCCCTTTTCTGCTGTAATACGGATCTTTTGCACTCCGTTTTCCACAACTGCTTTTTGTTTTTCTACCATACCTACTCCTTTATTCCACAATCATGTGACCATGCATCATGTTCATTCCACATGAATACCCATATTCGCCCGCTTTTTCTGGCGTAATTTCAATGACATGTTTTTCACCTAAAGGCAAATCTTCATGAACGCCAAAATCTGGAAAGATCACTTGAGCCAGACATGAAGATGGATCCTTGCGATTAAAGATGATCCGGGCTGGAACATTCTTTTTCAGGACAATGGTTTCAGGCGAATAGCCCCCCATAACTTCGACTTCAATTTCTTGATAACCTGATTTCTGACGAGCGTGGCCGCTTACCTTTTCATGCTCTGCAAAGAACCACCAAGCAATAAAAGCAACCACAAGTAAACAAACAATACTAATCAACAATCCAAACATGGAATTTCCTTCTTTCTATTACATACAATTGCAAGGGACTGTTTCGACAGCCTCTGCTTTCTTTTCTTCCAGGACCTGCTGCAGCTGATTAAGATCTGCAAGCGTAAAGTCACTCGCCTGAATCAAGTTTTCAAGCACCTGGACAATCCTTTTGGAGCAAACCTTGTCTTTCACATCCTCAACGACCAAGTCTAAACTCTGGTCCTGCTTCAACAAAGCCGAGTAAACAAAGGCTTTGCCTGATTTTTCTCTAGTCAAACATCCTTTCTCCACCAAGCGGGTCAAGAGAGTCTTGACCGTCGACTTCGACCAGTCAAAGCGCTCGGACAAGACGGCAATCAAATCCGTGCTGGTCTGCTTGCCTTCCATCCAGATAATCTTCATGATGCGCCATTCCGCATTGGAAATTTGCATGACCTCTCCTTTCTAAATCTACATTTGTAAATCTTATAATCCTATTTTACCCCTAAGATTTACATTTGTCAACCAAAAGTTTTAAAAAAATCTTCCTTTGAAGATTTGTCTGGTTGGGCTTTTTTCGCTCCCTATTTTTATCTCTATAACGTCTCCTGCAAAGCCTTGGACAGGGCTGCATAGCCAGAAATGGTCAGATGGAGGCCGTCAGTTGTGTAGTCTGGGCGCAGCTGACCTTCCTCGTCCAGAAAAGCAGCGTAGAGATTGATAAACTGGACGTTTGTGTAGGCGCTGGCCAGCTGGCGATAGGCCTGATTGAGTGCCTGAATCTTTTCATTGCTGCGGACATAGACCGTGCTCTTGTAGGCTGGAGCTTCATTGACAGGCAGGACCGACAGCAATTGGATCTGAGCCAGAGGATAGTCACGAGAAATCTCCTGAATAACGGCTTCTAAATTAGCTAGCGTTTCTGTCTGAGGCATCTCCTTGCCAATGTCATTGGTACCTATCAGGATAAAGACCTTATCCAGAGCCTGCCCAAAAAGATGGGCATCTAGATTGTCTAAAAGCAAATCAGTCTTATAGCCCCGAATGCCACGGTTGACCAGTCTTTTATCCGTCTGCAGGAGCTCATAGAGAGGATAGTATTCCACAATGGAGTCTCCGATAAAGATGATGTCTGGCTCCTTGACGGAGAGTTGATTGAGTTCTCTGTAGTTTTGCTGCAATTTTGCCTGCTCCTTGAGAAGCCATTCTTCTAATAATTGTACTGCCATTATTCTTTTTCCTCTTCTAAGTATTGCTCAATCACCTGTAGAACACCGGCTTCTGTATTGGCCGGTGCTAGGTAATCTGCTACCTTTTTGACCCGCTCATCCCCATTCTCCATAGCGTAAGAAATACCAGCTAATTCAAGCATTTCTATATCATTTTCACTATCGCCAAAAGCCATGATTTCCGAGCTTTGAATCTGCCACTTAGCCATCAGTTGCTGCAAGCCCCATGCCTTGTGCATCCCATCTTGGAGGATGTCAATGGCTCCATAACCACTAGCAACCGCGCTCAATCGGCCTGCAAAATGCTGATTAATCAGACGAGCATGCTCTGCTGCTGCAGCCTCTTCTACCATCATACTCATTTTTAAGACCTTGTCAAAGGGATAATCCTGAAGGCTTGGCACAAAGTTCATCCGCTTGTGAAAAAGCTGAGCCATTTCCTTGGTCATAACCTTTTCAATCAAGGGAAACTCTGTCCCCTCTTGGACAAAGCCGCCTCTTTCGGAGGTCACAACCAGCTGAAGCTCCCTTTCACGCCCAGCAAAGTAATCCAGCGCATCCCTAATCAATCCAGGTTCCCAGAAGCTGCTCATGCTTAGCTGGTTCTTTTCAAAAATCCGCGCTCCGTTGGCGACTACCAAGGTCATTCGTTCTACCAAATCTCCCAATAGCAGTCGCATCCGTGGAATTTCATTACCAGTAGCCACCACAAAGCGAATGTCTCTCTTCTCCAGCTCCTCTAAAATAGTAGCCAGACGCGGCAAATCCAGCTGGCCCTGTCCGTCTAGCAAGGTTCCATCCATGTCTGTCGCTATCATCTTTACAGTCATCTTTTTATCCATTCCTATCTTTATCATCTGGTTTTTACTGTTCCTTTTCCAGAAGACCTCTAACTTTTAGACATATTATACTACTTAAAAAAGTAAAAAGAAAGGCGAGAAGAGGCGAATAAGACAGTCGATTTTACGAAGGACACTTTTCAATCTTCCAGTTTTATATTATAATCATAGCTATATTCCTGTCGTAAAATTGGAGGTCCTCATGAGCAAAAAAGAAGTCGCATTCCCACGCTACCAGCAGATTGCCGTCGCCATTGCCGAGCGAATCGTTGACGGCAAATATCCCATCGGAAGCAAGATCTATGCCCGCTCTACCCTAGCCAGCAACTTCAATGTCTCACCTGAGACAGCCCGCAAGGCTATTAATGTGCTGGTAGATCTGGAAATCATGGAAGTCCGCCACGGCAGTGGAGCCTTCATTTCTTCCAAGGAAAAAGCCCAGCAGTTCCTTGAGACCTATAAAGATGTCAACTCTCTGCAGGACCTCAAAAGCAAGCTCCACCAGAGCATCCAGCGCCAAGAGGAAGAATTTGCCAACTTTTCCCAGCTACTCAATCAGCTTCTCAGTCGTACCAAGGATGTCCAGCAGCGCTTCCCTTTCAATCCCTACGAGCTCCAACTCTCAGCAGACGCCCTCAACCTAGGAAAATCTATCAATGAGCTCAATATCTGGCACTCGACTGGCGCTACCATTGTCGCAGTCCAGCAGGGCGACCAACTCCTAATCTCGCCTGGTCCTTATACTAAACTGGAAGCCGGCAATACTATCTACTTTGTTGGCAACGAATTATCGGTTGGTTTGATGCATAATTTATTTTTTAATGAAATTGAAACAAACAAGTGAAACAGCACTTGTTTTTTCTTTGTCAAAAAAACAGAATAGACAGGCAAATCCGCTGTCTGACAAGGTTTTTATGACTTTCAGAAATATTCCAGAAAATCACCCTCCCTTTTTTATAATAGCCGAAAAATGCCGGTCTGACGGTCTTTTGGGTTTGACAAAGTGACCACACGGTGTTATACTGTGATGGTCTTTTAAGTGACAACTCTATAAAATAAACATGTAGTCACTTATGCAAAAGGAGAAATAAGTTGAATAAACTAAAAGTAAAACATTTGACTAAAATTTTCGGGAAAAGGCAAAAGCAGGCACTGGAAATGGTGCAGCAAGCCAAAAGCAAAACGGAAATCTTAGAAAAAACCGGTGCTACTGTCGGAGTTTACGATGTAAACTTTGAAGTTCAGACCGGAGAAATTTTTGTCATCATGGGACTGTCCGGTAGTGGGAAGTCTACCCTTATCCGCCTGCTCAACCGATTGATTGACCCGACATCAGGCGACATTTACATCGACGGCCAAGATGTGGCCAAGATGAACGAAGAGGAGCTGCGTGACGTTCGCCGCCACAAGCTCAATATGGTCTTCCAGAACTTCGGACTCTTCCCGCATCGGACTATTCTAGAAAATACTGAGTTTGGTCTGGAAGTCCGAGGTGTTGATAAGGAGGAGCGCACGCGCCTAGCTGAACAAGCTCTGGACAATGCCGGTCTCCTGTCCTTCAAGGACCAATACCCCGATCAGCTCTCCGGTGGGATGCAGCAGCGGGTCGGCCTAGCTCGAGCTTTGGCCAACAATCCTGATATTCTGCTCATGGACGAAGCCTTCTCAGCTTTAGATCCCCTCATCCGCCGAGAAATGCAGGATGAGTTACTGGATCTGCAGGCAGAGCATGAGCGTACCATTATCTTTATCACCCACGATCTCAATGAGGCCCTGCGTATCGGTGACCGCATTGCCATCATGGCTGACGGTCAGATTATGCAGATTGGCACGGGTGAGGAAATCCTGACCAATCCAGCCAACGACTTCGTTCGAGAGTTCGTTGAAGATGTGGACCGCTCCAAGGTCTTGACTGCCCAGAATATCATGACAACGCCACTGACCACCAACATTGACATCGACGGACCAACTGTTGCTCTCAATCGCATGAAAAAAGAAGAGGTCAGTATGCTGCTGGCTGTGGATAGGAAGCGGCAGCTCAAGGGCAGTCTAACTGCCGAAGCCGCCCGCGATGCCCGCAAGCAGCATCAAGCACTGGCTGAAGTGATTGATAAGAACGTACGCAAGGTTACTCAGGAAACCCTGATTACTGATATTTTCCCGCTGATTTACGATTCACCAGCGCCTCTGGCCGTTGTAGATGATAAGGACAAGTTAGTCGGCGTTATTATCAAAGGTCGAGTCATCGAAGCCTTGGCCAATACTACTGAATCTGAAGAATAAGGGAGGTTCGCATTTTGAATATTTTACAACAGCCAATCCCCGTTTCTCAATGGGTTGAGGCCTTTACTAACTGGGTAACAGATACCTTCTCCGGGCTTTTCTCGGTCCTTCAGGCTATCGGAAATGCCATCATGAATGGGATGACAGACACCCTGCTCTTCATTCCGCCCCTGCTCTTTATCGCAGTCATCACTATCTTTACCTATTTGATTTCCAAGCGTAAGCTGGGGCTGCCCCTGCTCACCTTCCTAGGCCTGCTCTTTGTTTACAACCAAGGCCTCTGGGAAAATCTCATGAACACTGTGACCTTGGTCATCGTCTCCAGTGCCATTTCCATTATCATCGGTATTCCACTGGGGATTTGGATGGCTAAGAGCAACCGTGTCGAAGCCGTTATCAAGCCCTTGCTAGACTTTATGCAGACCATGCCGGCCTTTGTCTACCTGATACCGGCCGTGGCCTTCTTCGGTATCGGTATGGTGCCTGGGGTCTTTGCCTCTGTCATCTTTGCCCTGCCACCGACTGTCCGCTTTACCAATCTAGCCATTCGTCAGATTCCGACCGAGCTGATTGAAGCGTCAGACTCCTTCGGGGGCACTGGCAAGCAGAAGCTCTTCAAAGTTGAGCTGCCTCTGGCTAAAAATACCATCCTAGCTGGGGTCAATCAGACCATCATGTTAGCTCTGTCTATGGTCGTTACTGCCTCTATGATTGGGGCGCCAGGACTGGGCCGCGGCGTTCTCTCTGCCTTGCAGCATGCCGACATCGGTTCCGGATTTGTCAATGGGGTGTCTCTGGTTATCCTGGCCATTATCATTGACCGCCTGACCCAGAAGCTCAACCAACCTCTGGCTAAAAAATCACCGGTCACTACTAAGGAAAAACGCAACAAGATTATGCTCTGGTCTGCTCTGGCTGCTGTTATCCTGACAGCCTTTGTCGGAAATCAAGTAACCAAGCTCCAGCAAAACAAAAAAGAAAAGGTCAACCTTGCCTATGTTGAATGGGACTCCGAAGTTGCCTCAACCAATGTCGTAGCGGAAGCTCTCAAGGAAATGGGCTACGATGTCACCATCACACCGCTGGACAATGCCGTTATGTGGAAGTCCGTTTCTAATGGCGAAGCCGATGCCATGGTTTCTGCCTGGTTGCCGACCACCCACGCTGCTCTCTATGAGGAGTACAAGGATAAGCTAGTGGACTTGGGGCCAAACCTTGAGGGCGTTAAGACAGGGCTAGTCGTACCAAGTTATATGGATGCCGACTCTATCGAAGACCTGTCAGACCAAGCCAAGAAAACCATCACAGGTATTGAGCCCGGTGCTGGTATCATGACCGCGACTGAGAAGACTATGCAAGAATACAGCAATCTCAGTGGCTGGAATCTTTCTTCTTCCTCAACTGGAGCCATGACCACTGCTCTGGATCAGGCTATTAAGAATAAAGAAGATATTATCGTAACCGGCTGGTCACCACACTGGATGTTCTCCAAATACGACCTCAAATACCTCAAGGATCCTAAGGGAACCATGGGCGGTAAGGAAGCTATCCACACTATGACTCGGAAAAATCTAGAAAAGGACTTACCAGAAGTCAATAAGGTCCTAGACAACTTCAACTGGACTCAAAAGGACATGGAAGAAGTCATGCTTAAGATTAACGAAGGCAGCTCACCAGAAGCTGCAGCCAAAGAGTGGATCAAAAACCACCAGAAAGAAGTCGAAAGCTGGAAGAAATAAAAGTATATAAAAAAGGATGAATCTTTTGATTCATCCTTTTTTTATAAGGAGCCATTTTGTTTAAGTCATTCAATCCTGATAGAGACTGTTTCCATTCGTCGCGATGACTTCTTTGTACCAGTCAAAGGACTTCTTCTTGTAACGGGCTAAACTACCGGTGCCATCATCGTTGCGGTCAACGTAGATAAAGCCATAACGTTTGCTAAGTTCTGCCGTGCTGGCTGAGACTAGATCAATACAGCCCCAAGTCGTGTAACCTAGCAATTCTACGCCATCTTCCAGCGCTTCTCCTACCTGCTGCAAGTGCTGTTTGAGATAATCAATACGGTAGTCATCTTCAACCGTAGGACCATTTGGACCATCCGCCAAGATATCCTTGGCCCCGAGACCATTTTCCACGATGAAGAGAGGGAGCTGATAGCGGTCATAAAAGCTATTCAATACCAAACGCAGGCCAACTGGGTCAATCTGCCAGCCCCATTCTGAGCTAGCCAGATGAGGATTCATAATGCCACCTAAAAGATTGCCTCGGCCGGAAGAATAATTTTCTGGATCATGAGCCGCGACCACACTCATATAGTAAGAGAAGGAAATAAAGTCTACAGTATTTTCAGCTAAAAGCTCTTTGTCACCTGGCGCAAACTGAATCTCAATCCCATTCTCCTTGAAGAAACGATTGATATAGGCTGGATATTTCCCACGCGCATGGATATCAGAGAAGAGATAGTTTTGATTTTCAAATTCCCGAGCTGCTAGCACATCTTCAGGCTTAGGTGTCATAGGATAGGCTGGCATAGCCAGGACCATACAGCCAATCTTAAAATCAGGATTAATCTCATGACCGATTTTCGTTGCCAATGCAGAAGCCACCAGCTCATGATGAACTGCTTGATAGAGGTCCTGCTTGGATAGTTCTTCAGCTGGCGTGGCAATGCCTCCGCTCATAAAAGGCGCATGGAGAACAGAGTTGATTTCATTAAAGGTCAGCCAATACTTGACCTTATCCTTGTAGCGAGTAAAAACCGTGCGGACATAGCGCTCGTAGAAGCTGATCAAATCACGGTTGGCCCAACCATTGTACTGACGAGCCAAATACAGGGGTGTTTCATAGTGAGACAGGGTAATCAGCGGCTCAATGCCATATTTGGCCAGTTCATCAAAAAGATTGTCATAGAATTGCAGACCAGCTTCATTAGGTTCCAGCTCGTCTCCGTTTGGAAAAATCCGAGACCAGGCAATGGAAGTCCGGTAGACCTTGAAGCCGATCTCTGCAAAGAGGGCAATGTCCTCCTTATAGCGATGATAGAAATCAATCCCTTACAGCTTAAGATTATCTGGTGTCGGCCCCTCGGTAATCAAAGGATTGCGATCACCTGGCTTGGCTGGCACTCCGCCTTTTGGAGTCACATCCTGAACAGACAGGCCATTTCCATCCAGATTATAGGCGCCTTCATATTGGTTGGCTGCAGTTGCACCGCCCCAGAGGAAATTCTGCGGAAATTTACCCATTTGCATTTTCTCGCTTTCGTTTTTTTTATATTTATATTATAATAGTTGTCAAACATATTTTCTAACACAATTATCTTAATAAATTGTACTATTCTATGAAAGAGTGTCCCCATGATTGATTTAGGCCAACTACATAAAAATACCGTTTTCAAAAACCAAGGAACCCCTTATTCTCTGACCCGCACCATCACTGAGAATGGTCATCCAGATATTCTTTTCCACTGGCATACCGATGTTGAACTGATTTATGTCCACGAAGGAAAAGCACAATTTCATATTGACGACGACTACTTTAACAGCGAAAAAGGTGATATTATCCTGATTCGCCCCAATGCCCTACACTCCATCCACCCCATCAACGACGAGCACCATTATATGGACGCCATTAATTTTCATCTGGATCTGATGGGCTACTCTGCCATGGATCAGGCCAGCATCAACTACCTGCAGCCCCTCTACAATGGTCAGCTGGACTTGACTCATGTGATCAAGCCCAATGATACAGCCTATGCGGAGATTCGCCAGTGCCTCTTAGCAGCTATGGAAACAGGCTATTTCCGTAAATCTCACTACGAGTTTCAGCTCAAAGCCCAACTCAACCAGCTCTTCTACCTGCTCTTTGAGAACGGCTATGTCATTTCCAAAGACCTATCACCAGAAGGCTACCGCAAGGAAGAAAAAATCCGCTCCATCATTGACTACATCAATGCCCACTACCAAGAAGACCTGAATATTGACCAACTGGCTGGCATTTGTGGCTACAGCTCCACCCATTTCATGAACTTCTTCAAGAAGCATCTGGGTGTTTCCTGCATTGAGTACCTGATCCAATTCCGCCTGCGCAAGGCAGCCGAACTCCTGCAGCACTCTAACCTCTCTGTACTGGAAATCTCCAGCCAAGCAGGCTTTAATAACCTGTCCAACTTCAACCGCCAGTTTAAAAAATACTACCAAATGACACCAAGCCAGTATCGGAAGAAATGAAGCTCTAAATAGAAAATAAAAAACGAATACCTGCTAAGCTAAGTGAACTTTGAGGTATTCGTTTTTTGTAATGCTAATATTATAAGAAGGATAGAAATAGCAACGTATTTTGTAAGATATTATTCTAGATCTCGGTCCCTGCCTTCTGAGCCATAGACTCTGTGATAGGCTTTGACATAAAAAGATATGGGTTTATCTGATTCGTTTTGGACAGTGATATCTTGATCACTGTCGCTTACACTAAAAACAAACGCTCTATTTTGGGTAAAGTTGACATCAATGCTATAGCTTTCGTTAAACTCAATACCTAAATCGGATAAAGCCTGTTCGTTTGGGATTGTTATCCCTCCATCATTTTCATTATAGTAGTGAACAGACTTTTTTTCTGCATCGTAGATATACTCATTTTCACCTATCTGCTCTCTCAAATAAGAATCGTATATTCTAATTTTCCCATCTGTTTTATCTTTAAATTTTAAAACACTGACTCCTGAACCCTGTATTAGCTCAAAATTAGGCTTTTTAATCTTTACATAAACAGCTTCGCCTGGCTTTAATTTTACTAATTGGTAAGAGCCACCATGATCTTCTCCGCCAAAATAAACAATATTCCAAATCAAAGTTCCCAAAAAGAGTAGACTAATCACTTTCCCATAAATGCTTTTGTAGAAAGGCTTCTTTATACAGATATAAACTATCCATGAAACGATAAAAACAACAAAGATAAACAAGAGTGGTAAAAAGTGAATTAAAAAGTCTATTAAAAGAAAAAGTTGTTCAAAAAAATTCATATTTCGCCTTTCTTTAATACTCGATCAATATTTAGTTTCAACAAACAAGGATAAAGCTAGTCCCTATCATTTCATTTGGATTGTTCTCCTTACGACCTCATCGTTTTTATACTAGCAAGTTCAGCAGAAGATTGAAGAGCCCCAGCCAAAAGATAGCTAGCAACAAATTGCGTCCCTGCTTTTCCTTGAAGAGATTTCTTCTCAGAAACAGACAGAAAATCAACAAGACCATGGAGCACACTAGCAACAAAAACAAGATAAACATGGGTATAAAATACAAAAGCAGCCACAAACCAAAATGCATTTCATTTTCTTTCTAATCAAATAAGTCAAAATAATAGACGAGCTCGAAAGCTGTCAGTTTCACTCATTAACAGTTCTATAATCCTTTTTAATTATAACAAAGTCCTCAATTTTAAAACAGCAAAAACCAGATTGGCAAATCCAATCTGGCTAAAAATCTTAGTCAAGTAATTTATTGCTCCGGCCAATTCAGTCCAACATGAGAATTCATTTCCTGATAGGCGGTATCAATCCGTGCTCTGGTTTCTTGATCCAGTTTGTCTCGATACTTGCCACCTTCGACAAAGTCGTCCAAAATCCAGGTTTGGTAAGTGTATAAAGGTAGACCGTCTGCCGAAGTAGTGCCCTTTTCAACTCGGCTGACCCAGCTCGGATGAGCCTGAGCACTTTTTATCTGCGTGCCCTTTGGTGTCTTTTCAATGGTAACGTCCATCAGCACTCCTCGCTCGGTCCAATGGGCATTTTCAATTTCCTCCATGGTTTCGATGCGCTGATTGGAAATGAAATTCCCCATAGAATACATGATCAGCTTCTTCTGGCCATCTTTCTCTAAAATCTCTGCCGGCTCAACCACATGTGGATGCCCTCCAAAGACGATATCTGCTCCCCAGTCAACCATTTTATGGTAAAGGGTCATCTGCTCTTCTGCCGGCTCCAGCTGGTACTCTACCCCCATCTGAGGCATAACAACCGTGATGTCCGCTTCCTTTTCTGCCCGCTCAATCTCCGCCCGCATCTTTTCTTCATCAAGATCGGACAGGCGATTATCATAATCTTCCTGACTGAGAAGCCCCTCCATACCATTGTAACCATAGGAGTAAGCCAGCAGTGCAATCTTAATGCCTTTGACTTCCTTTATCAAGAGCGGTGCTTGACTGCGGCTTTCATCCGGATAAACACCGATAGGAGTGATTCCCTCTTTTTCAAAAGCCTGAGCTGTAGTAAAAACTCCCTCCAAGCCAGAGTCTAAAATGTGGTTATGAGCCAGGTCCATCACCTGATAGCCGGCATCCTTGATTGCTGGAACTACGGCTTCCGGAGCATTAAAGAGCGGATAGCCATTTAGGGGATAGTCCGGCCGAATCGTGCCTTCAAAGTCTCCTAAGATCAAGTCTCCCTGCTGAAGCCATTCCTTAGCATAGTGGAAATTCTCAGAAAAATCGTAAGAGCCATCTTCTTTTTGAGCACTCAGATAAAGGCCGTCGTGATAAAGCAAATCCCCAGTCGCCATGATACGAACCGTTTGATTCTGTGAGGAATCTGACTGCTGCTCTTTCTTACTAGGAGATAGAAAGGTAAAATCCTGCAAATGCTCTGACAGCAGAATTAAGCCGGCTGACAGTCCAACAACTGTTAAAAGCACTCCGACAAATTGCCGATTGCTAAGCTGTTTTTGAAAGAACTTAGGACGAGGAAGCGGCAACTTCTTAATCCAATCACGCCAAGCTTGGTAGGCATCTGTCAGAAGAGTGTGCTCCGTAGCAAAACCCGATATCTTTTTCCAAAGTTCCTGAAAAGAAGTCTGAATCTTCTCCCAAAGAAATTTTTTATCCATCGCATCTCTCCGCTTTTTCTTGCTTGACAATAGCGCATCAATCTTTACTATATTGTACTATTTTTATCACCAAAAGAAAAGAAAAGCAAAAAGCAGGAGAGTGGGAGAAGCATGCTACAATCTTCAAATTGTAGCAATCTCTCCCACTCTCCTGCTTCATTTTCTATTTTTTCAATTCTAAGAGCTGATTGCCGAGCTGAAACTCGGCTTTCATTCTTACCCAAAACTTCCAACATCAACGGTCAGCACTTGGCCGTCTCGGACAACCTGTCGCCCTGCAATGTAGACATCTTGAACATCGCTGCCCTTGACTGCGTACACTAGGTGCGACAGCATATTTTCCAAAGGATAGAGATGAAGTCGTCCCTTAGGCTGAATGGCAATGAAATCAGCTTGCTTGCCCGTTTCCAGACTGCCGATTTTCTTCTCTAATCCCAGAGATTTTGCTCCTTCAATGGTCAAAGCTTTCAAGGCCTGCTCAATCGTAAACTGGGTCGCATCGCCTGCCTGCATCTTCTGAAGGAGGGCAGCTGTCCGACCTTCTTCAAACATATCCAGATTATTATTGGAAGCGACAGAGTCCGTCGCTAAGCCAACGGTCACCCCAGCAGCTAGTAAGTCGGTCACCGGAGCTACACCGGAAGCCAGCTTGAGGTTGCTGATAGGATTGTGGGCGATGCTGACTGGTGAAGCCGCTAAATCCGCAATCTCTGACGGATTCAGTTCAACTCCGTGAGCAAAAATGGCTGACCGCTCCAAGTAGCCCAGGCCTTTTAAGAAAGCCAGAGGCCGTTTGCCATAGCGCTCCAGAATGATTTTATTTTCTTCCTGTGTCTCCGCCACATGGATATGAAGCTTCAAATCCAGCTCACGCGCTAACTCAAGACTGCCCTTGAGCAGAACTTCGTCACAGGCATAAGGTGAATGTGGTGCCACCATGACCTGAAAATCTTCATCATTATAGGAGAGAATTTTCTCAATAATGGCACGAGTACGAGCCAGAGTCTCTTCTGCCGTTTCCGCGGCTGAGCTAAAGAGGGTTGGTGAGAAATAGCAGCGCATACCAGACTGCCGCACAGCCTGATAAATCCGGTCAATATCCACTCCCTGAGGATTATACATGTCGTTAAAAGTCGTTGTTCCTGACAGCATCATTTCAGCCAGAGCCAGCTGGACAGCCTGGGTCGTTAAATCCGCTGTGAACTGGCTTTCTGCTGGCCAGATATAGTCCTCCAGCCATTCATGAAGATTACTATCATCACTAATCCCGCGCAGCAAAGTCATGGCAGAGTGAGTATGACAGTTGACCAGCCCTGGCATGATCCAAGCACCTTCATAATCCACTGTTTCACTGCATTTCCCTAACCAGGCTTGATCATAGGGACCGCAATAGGCAATGCGGTCATCCTCAACCACTAGCAGCCCTTCCCGGTAAACATGAAATGCGCTGTCACAGGTCACCAGATTGACATTTGTATAAGCTTTCATACGCCCTATCCTCACTTTCCCAACACTTGCTTTCAAGAGATTTTAGCTATTATAACAAGCCTAATCTAATTGCGCAAGTCTTTTTTGAAAATTGTACTAGTAAAAAAAGAGCCCCAGCTGAGGCCCTAGGTGTCAATCATTATCTATGACTAATCTTCCGCGTCAGGAAATCACCAACAAACTGAATAAAGAAGATGAGCAGCAAAATAAGAATGGTCGCAAGAATAGTCACATCATGGTTGAAACGCTGATAACCATAAGTCAGGGCAACATTTCCCAGTCCACCAGCTCCAATCGCTCCGGCCATAGCGGTCTCACCAACCAGAGAGATCAGCGTAACAGTCGTCACCCGAATCAAGTCCGGCAGACCTTCCCGCAGGTAAACACCGACAATGTCCCAGAAAGTTGCTCCACTAGCCTGCGCCGCCTCAATGACTCCTCGGTCTAATTCGGATAAGACCACCTGAACCTGACGGGCAAAGAAAGGAAAAACAGCCAGTGAAAGAGGCACCAAGGCCGCAGTCGGTCCAATCCCAGTTCCCACTATAATCCGAGTAAAAGGATTGATAAGGGCTAGGAGAATAATGAAAGGAATCGCCCGGAAGATAGAGGTAACCTTGTCCAAGACGAAAAATACAAGTCTATTTTCCAAAATACCTCTCGGCCCTGTCAAGACGAGCAAGAGACCAGCGATAAAGCCTAGAATCCCTCCGATAAAGAAAGGAATGATAGTCATATACAGAGTCAGGTAAATAGCTGTTCCCCAGCCAGCCTGACCGGACCAGCCCATTCTATAAACATTGGGCATAAATTGTTGAATCAGCTGTAGCATTAGTTACTCCTTTCTTTCAGAACATGCAGCTCTACTCCTGCTTCGCGCAGACTTTCCTGCACCGCCGCCAGTTGCTTGGTCTCTCCAGATAAGATAACGACCATTTCTCCGACCGGTACATGATCTAAAATCTCAATATTGGCGTGAAGAATATTGGCAGATATTTGATACTGCTTGTAAATGTCGTTTATAATGGCTGTGTCCGTTACCACACCTGAGTATTTCAGGTGGGCCAGAATGGAATTTTCCGGCAGGTTTTGCACAATCTTTTGCTGGTTGATTTTGATCATAGCCTCATTGATACCGGTTGCGGTCGTAATGAAATCTTGGGTCAGCTCATTCTTGGGATTAGAGAAAATATCCAGAACTGAGCCTTCCTCAATCAGCCGACCATTTTGCATAACCGCTACCCGGTTGGCAATGTCTTTGACAATCTGCATTTCGTGGGTAATGAGGACAATAGTCAGACCCAATTTTTGATTCAAATCCTGCAATAAAGCCAGAATCTGCTTGGTCGTCTTAGGATCCAGAGCAGATGTAGACTCGTCCGAGATTAGGATTTTGGGATCATTGGCCAAGGCCCGTGCAATGGCAACCCGCTGCTTCTGACCGCCAGACAGCTGGGCAGGATAATTGTCCGCCCGATCCGCTAAGCCTACCAAGTCTAAAAGCGTATGAACTTTCTTCTCTTTTTCAGCAGCTGATAAAGGTGAATGCTTGAGCGCAAAGGCAACATTTTCCTTGGCTGTCATCTGAGCCATGAGGTTAAAATGCTGGAAAATCATCCCAATATCCTTACGCTTTTGGCGCAGCTGAGCTGCAGTAAGCTGAACCTGATGATGATCATAGAAAACCGTATCATCCACCGTAATCTTACCGGCAGACGGCACCTACAGCAAGTTAATGACACGGACCAGAGTAGATTTCCCGGCACCAGAATAGCCTACAATTCCATAAATATCTCCCTGATTAATATGAATGGTCACATCTTCTACGGCCCTAATGTCTTGCTTTTTTTGATTAAAAACGACATCAATGTGATCCAATTTGATAATTTCTTTGCCCATAATTTCCGATTCACTCCTTGATTTGTCCAATATGAGATTTAGCCACTATAGTCTCTTAGTTTGATTTCGCCTGTCGCTTGACTAGGGAAATGTAAAATCATAAGCTACAATCTATACCGACCTAGCTCAAAGCTAGATAATGATCAAACTAAATGACCATAATAGCAGATAAAGGGCTGGAGAAGCTAATCTCCGCCCTTCTTAATCATTTCATTTATTCAATACAATGACCTTCTGCTGATAAAAATTACCAAACTGGCTGATCCATACCATCTGATGATTCTTCGATAACTTTTTTCACTTCATCAGTGTGGTAAGCCTTGATAATTTTTTCAATCGCGTCAGCCTTGTCTGATTTCTTCCAATCTGGTTTCGCTGCAATCAGGTTATACCATTGTTTTGAGTTCTCATTGGCTTCTTCTTTGAAGAGGGCCTTCTTGTAGTCAATACCTGCTTCGCGGACGAAAGTATTATTGACAACTGCAGCATCTGCTGAAGTCAGAGAAGCTGGAGTTTGAGAAGCATCCAACTCAGAAATTGTCAGATTCTTCTTGTTTTCTTTGATGTTGGCAACAGTCGCAAGCTCGTTACCTTTAACATCAAGCTTGATTAAGCCAGCTGATTCGAGAAGATAAAGAGCACGGCTCTCATTTGTCGCATCATTTGGAACAGCAATTGTTCCATTTTCTGGGATGTCTTTCACATCTGTATATTTATTTTTGCCGTCCTTTGTACCAGAGTAGAGACGAATCGGTGCGATATAAGTATCCGCAACAGACACAAGGTCTGCTCCCTTCTCTTTGTTCCAGTTTTCAAGGAAATTATAATGTTGGAAGGCATTGATGTCCACATCACCATCAAGTAAAGCTTGGTTAGGCTGAGAGTAGTCGGTAAACTGCGTATATTCTAATTTAACGCCTGCATTTTCTTTGTCAAGAATCTCTTGAACTTTGTTCCAGCGCGCTTCTTCTGTATCACTCAGGCTCATCACTCCAACCTTAACGGTTACAGGTCCGTCTGCAGACTTGCTCTCCTTACTAGAAGAGCCTCCACAAGCTGCCAAACCCAAGGCTGCAAGACCTACTAAGCCTACTGAAAAAATTTTTTTCAAATTCATCATTTATTCTCCTTTGATGGATAAAATTCTAAATCTTCTATTTTATAAGATTACTTCTCATTTTACCATGTTAAAGAAGACTTGGCTTATATAAATAATTTATCGCCGTGATAAAAAATTTATATGACTGATTGAAGCATTTGAGTTGATTTTATGCCCTTTTACTGCATGAAGGTCAGCAGATAGCCATATCCTTCTGCTTCCATTTTCTCTTTTGGGATAAATCGCAGAGCTGCTGAGTTGATACAGTAACGTAGGCCGCCTGCTGCTTCTGGACCGTCTGTGAAGACATGCCCCAGATGGGCATTACCAGAACGGCTGCGCACTTCAATCCGCTCCATGCCATGACTCTTGTCTTCATAGTATTTTAGAACATCTTTGGCAATCGGCCGGCTAAAGCTAGGCCAGCCGCAGCCAGACTCAAACTTGTCTCCAGCAAAAAAGAGGGGCTCACCAGTCGTCACATCAACATAAATTCCTTCTTCAAAAGTAGCATTGTAGGCATTATGGAAAGGACGCTCTGTCGCACTGTTCTGGGTCACCTGGTACTGCTCTTCCGTCAGCTGCTCTTTTAGTTCCGCATCTGTAGGCTTCTCGTATTGGCCAGGATCGACCAAGGGATGATAGGCATCATTGACATTGATATGACAGTAGCCACCAGGATTTTTCTTGAGATAATCCTGATGATAGTCCTCAGCTAGGACATAGTGGCGCAAAGGCTCTAGCTCAACAGCAATATTTCGGCCCAGCTGCTTTTCCTGCTCAGCAAAGACCTGCTCAATGACTGTCTTATCGGCTTGATTGGTATAGTAAACGCCCGTCCGATACTGACGGCCAACATCATTTCCCTGCTTATTGACCGACAGAGGATCAATAACTCGGAAATAATAGAGCAGGAGTTCTCGCAGGCTGACCCGCTCTTCATCATAGATTAGATGAACCGTTTCTGCATGGTCCGTCTGGTGAATCAGCTGGTAGTTGGTTGATTCCACCTGTCCATTGGCGTATCCTACTGTCGTTTCCTCAACCCCCTCAATGCGGGAAAAGTACTCTTCCAATCCCCAGAAGCATCCTCCTGCTAAATAAATTTCTGACATAAAAACACCTCATTTCTTTGCGTCTATTTTCTCATAAAAGGAGTCGAAATTATAGCAATTTGATTTGAACTTTCTTCAAATTGATATGAAAAAGCTGGGTTTCAATCAACATCAACCCAGAAATGTCCATCAATTTCAGTGTCAACATATTGTTGTTTAGCAATATTTAGTCTTTGTTTATCAGTAGAATACACCATAATCATTCACCCTTTAGTAAATCACTTAGTTTTTTTGATACAACACTACCACCAATTTCTAATTTTTTTGATACATAATCTTCATTGATAGTATCTTTAATATACAAATCTTTGTCATTGTTAATATATGTAGTAATCACAATACCACCCATTGGATGAAATTCTGCGGAATTATAATCAATTTTATATGACTTTATAATACCCGTTTCAGTTAAATACTGACTATCTAAATTCTTTATCCCTTCTTCAATTAATTGTTTTACTTCTTCACTTCTTACAACTTTAAGCATCTCTTCCCTTTTCTTATCTTCTTGCGTTTGCTTATTCATACTACAACCTCCCTTAAAAATAATAATTCCAAAAACTCCCAAAATAGATAGTAATTTCTTCATTTCTACATATCCTTCTTTACCTCATTTATACTACAAAATGATTTAATAGGACACCATTCTACATTGAAACAAAATTCTAGCATAATATCATGTGTGTTTGCTCACCGACAACTGGCCTCACTTTTTTAGCTATATCGATCTTTTACTTCACTATTAAGAGAATTATCATCATCCTCAGTCACAACTGTCTGAAGATTTTATTCATTCACATATTTTTTGCTCATTTAACGTTTTCCTTTAACAAAGCTGATAATTTAGGTGATACGGTATATCCATATGTTTCATAGTCTCCATTGTCTTTTTTTATCAATCCAAAATGAAAGTCCAACTCTTTATTGTTATTAAAATACAATCGAACCATCAGTCCCCCCGTCGGATTATATTCTAACGTCTCAGTATCAATTTCATAAGATTGAATAACTCCTTCTCTTGTTAAAGCATTAGGATCATTCGCTTTCATATGTTCTTCATAAACCTTTCTTGCTTCTTTACTAGTCGCAATGCGTATCATCTCTTGTTTCTTCTGGTGTTGGTGCATACTAAATCCTATGATAACCAGTCCCATAAGCACTAAAATACTGAGTACACTCCATAAGAATGTTCTATTCATCATAATTTCCTCTTCAAATATCTTATCAATTTATTTTACTCATAGTATAACACAGTTTTAGGTTATCATTTAAAAGGTGGAGGTTAGTAGTCCCCAGATATTTCCAGTGCTCTAAAAAAGATTGAAGAAAGTCTTCAAATATGGAGCTTTCTTCAATCTTAGACAGTCGTATTTTAATTACCCCTCAATATACTTCAATTTTCCTCGGAAATCTTCCAGACTTTCATAGCCTTTTTCTTCCATAATATCCTTGAGTTCTGTGGTAATGCGCTCGAAAGCTGCTACTCCTTCTTTATGAAGGGTTGTTCCTACCTGCACCATACTGGCACCACAGAGGATATGCTCAAAGGCATCACGCCCCGTCAGAACACCACCAGTTCCGATGATTTGGATTTCCGGTTTAAGGCGTTGGTAAAAAGCATGGACATTGGCTAGGGCGGTCGGCTTGATATACTGACCTCCGATACCTCCAAAACCATTTTTCGGACGAATGACCACTGACTCATCTTCTATATAAAGACCGTTTCCGATTGAGTTTACACAATTGACAAACTTGAGCGGATATTTGTTAAAAATCACAGCAGCCTGATCAAAATGCACGATATCAAAATAAGGAGGCAGCTTAATGCCTAGGGGCTTTTTGAAATAAGCAAAAACCTCTGACAAAATCTTTTCTGTCGTTTCAAAGTCATAGGCAATCTGCGGCTTGCCAGGGACATTGGGACAGGAAAGATTGAGCTCAGTAATGCCTTTAAAGTCACTTGCCTGAACTTTCTTAAGAATGGTGTGGGTTTCTTCTGGCGACATACCGACTAAAGAGAGGAAGAAGGTACGATTCGATTCGCTTTTCTGGAGTTCCAGCAGGTAGTCAAGATAGTAGTCCAAACCATTGTTGGGCAGGCCCATGGAGTTGATAGACCCCAGCGGAACATCCTGATAGCGCGGTTCTGGGTTTCCCTGACGAAATTCCAGCGTCGCTGTCTTGGTCACAAATGTTCCCGCAGCAGAATCTTTGACTTCTGCCAGTTCCTCTTTTGTCATGCAGGCAACCCCAGCTGCATTCATCAGGCAGTTGTCAAATGCAAAACCAGCAATCTGTGTAGATGTCGAAACCATAGTAAAACGCTCCTTTTTCTTCTGAAGGCGAGTGCCTTTAGCTCATTTCCCCTATTATATCACCAAAGCCTGCTTTTTCGTTTTTTAAACCAGCAATTCCTGACTAACGTTCGGAAAACATCCAGTTCGCTCAGCTATTTTCTGGAATATTTCAGAAAACAAATTGTGGAAATTTTTAGAAAATTCAACTTTTTTCTTTACAAGAGAAAAAAAGTCTGCTATAATGTTCCATGTAATAAAATATGACATCTAAAAGATGCCTATTTTAAAAAATTAAACACATCCTCGTCACACAAGCTGCAAGCAGCTTTTGACAGGATGGTTTACTATTTTATTTAAAGGAGAATGACAGATGAAAACTGCTAAAGAATATATCCAAAGCACTTTCGAGACCGTAAAAGCCCGCAACGGACACGAGGCAGAATTCCTCCAAGCTGTTGAAGAGTTTCTCAATACTCTGGAGCCCGTTTTCGAAAAACACCCAGAATACATTGAAGAAAACATCCTAGCGCGTATTACTGAGCCTGAGCGCGTTATCAGCTTCCGTGTTCCTTGGGTAGACCGCGAAGGTAACGTACAAGTCAACCGCGGTTACCGCGTGCAATTTAACTCAGCAGTTGGTCCTTATAAAGGCGGACTTCGTTTCCACCCAACTGTAAACCAAGGTATCTTAAAATTCCTCGGATTTGAGCAAATCTTTAAAAATGTATTGACTGGCCTGCCAATCGGCGGTGGTAAAGGTGGATCTGACTTTGATCCCAAAGGTAAGACTGATGCTGAAGTGATGCGCTTCTGCCAAAGCTTTATGACAGAATTGCAAAAACACATAGGCCCATCTCTTGACGTTCCAGCTGGTGATATCGGTGTCGGCGGACGTGAAATCGGCTACCTCTATGGCCAATACAAACGCCTTAACCAATTCGATGCTGGTGTCTTGACTGGTAAACCCCTTGGATTTGGTGGCAGCTTGATTCGTCCAGAAGCAACTGGCTACGGCTTGGTTTACTACACCGAAGAAATGCTCAAGGCTAACGGCCAAAGCTTTGCTGGCAAGAAGGTGGTTATTTCTGGTTCTGGTAACGTAGCCCAATACGCTCTTCAAAAAGCAACTGAGCTTGGTGCAACTGTTATCTCTGTATCTGACTCAAACGGTTATGTTATCGATGAAAACGGTATTGACTTTGATCTTTTGGTTGATGTCAAAGAAAAACGCCGCGCTCGCTTGACAGAATATGCTGCTGAAAAAGCAACTGCTACTTACCATGAAGGTTCTGTATGGACTTACGCTGAGAAATATGACATCGCTCTGCCATGTGCGACTCAAAATGAAATCAATGGTGACGCAGCTAAACGTTTGGTTGCTCAGGGCGTTATCTGTGTATCTGAAGGTGCCAACATGCCGAGCGACCTGGATGCTATCGCAGTTTACAAAGAGAATGGTATCTTCTACGGACCTGCCAAAGCTGCCAATGCTGGTGGTGTAGCTGTATCTGCTCTGGAAATGAGCCAAAACAGTCTTCGTCTGTCATGGACTCGCGAAGAAGTTGACAGACGTCTCAAGGACATCATGATAAACATCTTCAACACAGCTAAAACTACCGCTGAAACTTACGGACTTGGCAAAGACTACCTGGCTGGTGCTAACATTGCTGCTTTCGAAAACGTGGCCAACGCTATGATTGCTCAAGGTATTGTTTAACTAGTCTATACATCCTATCGGAGGACAAATCATGAACTTACGGCCAATGGAAGTGAGAGACAATCCTGCTGTAGCGCAGCTCATTCGAGCCAGCCTAGAAGAATTCGGGCTTGACAAACCAGGAACTGTCTACTTTGATTCTCATCTAGATCATTTGGCCGACTATTATCAACAGCAAGAGAGAGCAGCTTACTTTGTTTTGGAAGACGAAGGCCAGCTCGTCGGCTGTGGCGGCTTTGCACCTGTGTCTGATAAGATTGCTGAATTACAAAAACTGTATGTCACTAAAAACTGTCGTGGCAAAGGTTATTCCAGCCAGTTGATAAAGCGGATATTCCAGGAAGCCCGCCTAGCAGGTTATGAACAGCTTTATCTAGAAACCACTACTGAACTGGCTACAGCCGTGGCCGTCTATCAACACTATGGTTTTACATCACTGCAACAACCACTTTCTAACGCTGCCGGACACCCAGCTATGAGTATCTGGATGATAAAATCTCTCTTATCAGATGAATAGATGTCAGTATACTCTGACCGTCTCAAGACATCATGACCAACACCCTCAACACAGCTGAAATTACGGACTTGGCAAAGACTACCTGGCTAGTGCTAATATCCCTGTCTTCGAAAACGTGGCAGATGCCATAATTGCGCCGCAAGGTGTGGTATAAGCACTATCAAACTAAAATTCTAAGAAATCCGACTGCTTATCAAAGCAGCCGGATTTTTATATATCTAATTTTTCAAAAAATTTGCCTGCTGCCTGCTTTTCTTTTAGCTTCTCCAGCAGCTCATTCTCCAGGACAGGACTTAGTTCGTCAAAATCTTGGTAAACCTTAAAAACAGTCTCTCTGTCCAACTGGCCATAAGCTAGTTCATAATAATCCTTCTTAGGATGCCAGTTCTGGTCATAGTTGACATCTATCCGTTGATAGTAAACAATGTTTTGCTTCGGTGTCAGGTAAATCTTCTGCGTCAGAATGCTTTTCTGATCTTTGGACAGCTTGCTACGGCTGAAAATTTTGACACCTTGAAAAATCTTACGCTCATGGATACCTTGATTTGTGACTTTTAATTCAATTCTTTTATAATGCATACTGATACCTCCAGAAATCACCTACATTATATCAAGTTTTGACAGATTTTCAAGTAAAAGTGTCATTTCCAAAAGTCTTTAGTCGCCTCTAAAATTTCTTCTGTCGGTGTTACTGTGGCCTCAATAATGCTCTTGCCAGTCTTTTTCAGATAGGCTTGTATCAGATGATAGCCATAAGCATAGCCTGCAGCATAAGGCATACCGACTGGTATTTGCCCCTGTATTTCTGCAATTTCATCACCGTAGAGATAAGGAGCCATTTCCGCCATCCCTGTTAGCTGAAGCTGACTGGAGATGATGGGCTTAATCTCTTCTAACTGCTCTGGACTGGTTGAAGTAACCCAAGGCCCAATGAGATCTTTGCCATAGAGCTCAGCAGCAAAAGACTCTGCCAATCCTTCACTAACTACCCAGTCTGCTAGTGTCGTCTGCTGGTTCCATTTGATAAATTGGAAGCGGACATTATGGTTGCACTCGTGAGCCAACGCAGCCTGCACACGTGGCAAAGTATAGTCATTCGGTAGCAGACTAAGCATGAGGTAGCCTGGAATTCCTCCATCTCCACTGTAACCCTTATTGAGCTGTAGCATGGGCTTTTCTGGATTGCCTAACAAAATAGTAAAATAGTAATCCTCAACCTCTAAATCATAGCCAGCTTGCTCAAAAAGACCGATACTCCTCTTGATGGTATCTTGACAATTTTGCCAGAGTTGATCAGAGCTCAGAGCATCAATAGCCGGTCTATCCTTTTCTGACAGAGTAGCAGGGAGATGATTCATAAAGCCAAGTAGGAAAAGAGCATCAAACCCTCCGGGATACTTCGCTTTCAGAGGAATGTGTTGTGTTCGATATTTTGTTGCAAAAGGTGCTAATATTTTAGCGCGAAAACAACCTTCTCTCTTTTCTAAAGGCAGCTCGAGCATCTCTTGATAAACCTTATCAGAACGAATGATATTGATTTTCATGGTAATCTCCTTTTCTAATTTTCACCAGTATACACCCTCCTCTAAGGTCAGAGTCAAGAAAAAGATTTGAAACATTTGTCTCAAATCTTCTTTTATTTATAAAATGAATTGCTTCCACCTATGAAGTTGTGTTTAGAAATTAGAAAAGACACTAAAGTGATGGGCTGTGACCCCCTATTGCCTCTGCTTTTTTCTCTTGCTTTGGCTTGCTTTTCTCCTTTTGCCACTTAGCATTGTCGTAGGTCACGGTATAGTTATCCTCATCGCCGCCTTCCCCGTCAAAAACCAAGTTAAAGCGGATAGACTTACCTGGCGCCAGATTGGTGCCGATTTGTGTATTGTCAAAAGTTGAGCCGTCCAAAATATAGACATTTTCCTTCTTGTCATAAAGTCCAAAGTCATAAGGACTGACCAGAATGGGCTTTTTAGAAGTGTTTTCAACCGTGATAGTCGCAACGACAGCTACTCCTGTTGACTCATCGCTCATGACTCTCTTGCTGTCTTCCACGGCTGAATGAACTGTCACCTTGAGTCCGCTGGAAAATTCAACTGTTTTCTCAAAAGCATGGCTGGAATAGGTCTCTAAAGGCGAGTTATGGTAGCCTGTGAGGGACTTAAGATGGTCATTTTCCTCCATGAGGCCAATCGTGGTGATGACGAGGAGAATGCTGAGCAAGGCCAGAAGAAAGATGATAATACCCGACACCAGAGCTGCCCAAAAGAGACCCTGCTTGTGGAGAGGACGTTTTAAACGGTAAACAAGATTGTTCTCACTGACAATTTCCTGCTGAATTCGCTGATTCATATGGACCTTTCTAATCAATAATTACTTGCCTTTTGAAAGGGGGCCAAGCGTCGGAAGCTCAATCCCCTCTCGTAAAAGCGCCTCATGGTAAAGACGGTAGAAGATATGGTAAATAGAAATCTGCATGCCTCCCTGCACTATCATACTGATACGGAAGTTGAACTGGCCATTTGAAGCCATCTGCGGCCCCAAGATATTCGGCTCTTTAAGAATCTCTGGATGTTCTGGCACTGCTTCTTCATTGACCTTAGAAATGATGCGGTAAATCTCGTCCAAATCCGTCTGGGCATAAATGGGAATGTCAATCAGAACACGCATATCTCCACGAGACAGATTACTGACAACCATGATATTGCGGTTGGGCACAAAATGAAGCGTTCCGTCCGCGTCCCGTACCTGCGTCGTCCGAATCCCTACACTGATTACTGTTCCAGCGATGTTGATAGGGCCGTTAGTCAGTCGAACATTGTCACCGACATCTAACTGCCGCTCGAGAAGGATAAAGAAGCCATTGACCAGATCCGACAGGAAGCCCTGGGCTCCCATCCCGATGGCTACCCCGGCAATCCCTGCACCAGCCAAAAGACTGGAAACCGGCAGACCCAAGATGGATAAAACCCAGTAAATCAAGAGGAAATACAAGACATAATTAAGCAGATTCTCAATCAGCCGAGTAATGGTTTTCTGTCTGGCTACATCCTGCTTGGATAGCTTGAGAGAGGGGGCAATGATCTTGGTCACTGACAAATGCAGGATTTTCTTAACGATGTAAAATAAGATAAAAAGCAGAAGTAAAGAGACCAGCTTGGAAAAAAGGTCATCTGCAATCTTGCTCCAGTCAAACTGCTGGATATAACGGGAAAAGACATTTCCGGTCTTAGACATAGGCCACCTCCAAAAAGATTACTACCATTATACCACAAAGACCACTCTGCACGAACATAGAATGGATAGCCCGACCTAACATTGCTTTCACCTCCTTTCTATCGTATAATAAAATAAGTATCTAAGACAAGAAAGGAACTTACATGGTCCATCGCTTCATCACTATTTGGAATAAAACCAATCTAATCAAGCGGATTTCCATCGGTATTAGCTTTGGTGTCCTGCTGGCTGTCGTCTTCCCCCAAGCACAAGCCATCGGACTTCTGGGCCAAATCTTCGTTGGCGGCCTCAAGGCCATCGCTCCGCTCCTAGTCTTCGCTCTGGTGGCAAACGCCCTGTTGCAGCAGCAAAAAGGGCAAAAGAGCAATATGAAAACAGTCATCTTGCTCTATCTTCTGGGAACCTTTGCGGCTGCCCTGGTCGCGGTTCTGGTCAACTTCTTCTTTCCAATTAGCATAGAGTTGGCTTCGTCCTCCCAAAAAGTTTCTCCGCCAGACGGAATCGGACAAGTCCTCAGCAATCTTCTGCTTCAGCTGGTGGACAATCCCGTCAACGCCCTCAGCTCCGCTAACTACATTGGTATACTGTCCTGGGCTGTCATCTTTGGAATTGCCATGCGGGAAGCCAGCCACCACAGCAAGGAACTGCTGCAGACCTTGGCAGATATCACTTCTAAGATTGTCGAGTGGATTATCAATCTAGCCCCTCTTGGCATTTTAGGCCTGGTCTACACGACCATTTCCGGCAAGGGCTTTCAGGCTCTAAAAAGCTATGGTATCCTGCTGCTGGCCTTGATAGCCAGCATGCTGATTGTCGCTCTGATTATCAATCCTTTGATTAGCTTTATCATGCTGCGGAAAAATCCTTATCCCTTGGTCTGGCGCTGTCTACGAGTCAGTGGTGTGACTGCTTTTTTCACGCGCAGCTCAGCGGCTAACATCCCCGTCAACATGAAACTCTGTCGGGATCTGGGGCTCAATCCAGAGACCTACTCAGTCTCTATTCCTCTTGGGGCCACTATCAATATGGCAGGGGCTGCCATTACTATCAATACCCTGACCTTGGCTGCTGTCAATACGCTGGGTATCAGAGTTGATTTTGGCACAGCTCTAGTTCTCAGTATTGTAGCAGCAATTTCTGCCTGCGGAGCTTCCGGCGTAGCTGGCGGGTCTCTCCTACTCATTCCGGTCGCCTGCAGCCTCTTTGGAATTTCCAATGATTTGGCCATGCAGGTAGTCAGCGTCGGCTTCGTTATCGGTGTCATTCAGGACTCCTGCGAGACAGCCCTCAACTCTTCTACTGACGTTCTCTTTACAGCTGTGGCCGAGATGAGCAGCTGGCCAAAAGAAAAACGTTATTAATTCGACAAAAAACCTCTAGACTTCCATCATTACAGAAAGCTAGAGGCTTTTTTATGTGAACAAGTTAGTTCTTTTTATGCTTGTCAAAGTATTTCTTTGTTTCACTGATGACAATAGGAGAAAGTGCTAGGAGAGCGATTAAATTCGGCAAGGCCATGAGGGCATTAACAATATCTGCAAGAATCCAGACCGCCTCTAGACCCACAAAGCCACCGAGAACAATCATAAGGACAAATAGCAAGCGATAAACGCGGATATAGCGCACCCCAAAGAGAAATTCAAAACAGCGCTCACCATAGTAATTCCAGCCCAAGATAGTCGTAAAGGCAAACAGAACTAGAAAGACTGAAAGCAGAACCGGACCAAAATTAGCAAAAACACTCGCAAAGGCTGCTTGGGTAAGAGACACACCATTGAGATTGCCATCCCAGACTCCTGTGATTAAAATCGTCAATCCTGTCAGGCTACAGATAATCAGGGTGTCGATAAAGGTTCCGGTCATGGAAATCAAGCCTTGTTCTACCGGTTCCTTAGTCCGAGCTGCCGCCGCTGCAATGGGTGCTGATCCCAAGCCAGATTCATTGGAGAAAACTCCACGCGCAACCCCGTTTTGAATTGCCATCTGGATGGTCGCACCGGCAAAGCCACCGACAGCAGCCGTCTGGCTAAATGCTGAGCTAAAGACTAGCTGGAGAGTTGGCAGCAGGCGATCTAGATTGACCGTTAAGACAGTCACAGTTCCCAAAATATAAATCGCTGCCATAAAGGGCACAACCTTGGTCGATACTCGGGCAATAGACTGGATGCCGCTGAAAATAACCAGAGCCACCAAAATAGCCAAGATAGAAGCTGTCACAGCTGGAGGCAGCTGAATGGTATTCTGCATGGCCTCTGTGATGGAATTGACCTGCGTAAAGGTCCCAATCCCCAGGAGAGCCACCAAGATACCAGCTATCGCAAAAAAGATGGCCAGCGGACGCCACTTCTCGCCCATTCCTAGTAAGATATAGTGCATGGGACCGCCCGCCATAGCGCCATGAGCATCCTTGCGGCGGTACTTGATAGCCAAGAGGCCTTCGGCATACTTCGTCGCCATCCCAAAGAAAGCAGCCACCCACATCCAGAAGAGTGCCCCCGGCCCACCAGTTTTAATGGCAGTTGCCACTCCAATGATATTTCCCGTTCCCACAGTCGCGGCCAGAGCCGTACAGAGAGCCGCAAAGCTCGAGACATCGCCCTGATGCTCCTCGTCCGATACAAAAATTAGCCGAAAGGCACGCGAAAGACGAAAAATCTGCAGCAAGCCCAGACGCAGACTGAGATAGATACCAGTACCAACCAGCAAAATGAGCAGGGGAGGACCCCAAACAAAAGAATCCAATTGATTCAATATTTCCAACATGATATAAGCTCCTTTTCACACCGAGAAAAAGAAAGAGCACATGCAAAACATGTACTCTGGATGTGCTGGAGTAGGGAAATCCCTGCCTCTTAGCTCTGTCCTTTTACCTGAGAGTTTGAGCGGTTCTAAACCGCCTTGCCCCTTCGGTGCCATTCATGGTCTCTCCAGAGTTCCGTCCATTTCACAGTCAGAGGCCCCGCCTCTTTCTGAAAAACTTCGTTCGGTGTTGATTATTAATTTTCTATTATTCTAAAAGAACATTCGCCTTTTGTCAACATTTTATAAAAATTTTTAAGGATGTAAACGTTTTTTGATACAAAAAAGAAGCCCAAAGGCTTCTTTCTTAGCTTAATTCCGCGATAATAGCCTTGAGCTGGTCTTTGGTGTGAACACCTGCGACTTGCTTAACGACTTGACCGTCTTTCTTGAACAGAAGGGTCGGAATGGACATAATGCCAAATTCACGGGCAGTATTTGGATTTTCATCCACATCCATTTTAAGGATTTTCAATTCGTCCTCAGGAACTTCCCCTGCTAACTGCTCCAGAATAGGCGCCTGCATACGGCATGGACCGCACCAAGTTGCCCAAAAGTCAATCAGAACTAGTCCATCTTTTGTTTCCTCTGCGAATGTTGCATCTGTAACTGCTGCTACCATAAATTTTCTCCTTTGAATAGCTTACTTTTGATAACATTTTACACCAAAAGCCAGAGAAAGAAAAATATTTGCTACGGGTAGCCCTTAGTCGCTCAGTGAGAAATGATTGGTCATGAGATTGCTGGCATCCAAGAGAACTTTCTCCAAGAGCTGGTCTGTCGCTTCTTGCACCTTGTCGCTCATGGCTTGATTTTCAGCTTCAAAGTCCACATCCTCGCCCTTGGCCAGAGCTCGGTCTACCCGACCAATCATTTCATGACCCCAGGCCATGGTCTTTTCCTGATAATCATCCAAGTCTCCGACATGACTGCTAAAATGAGCATCAGCCAACCCAGCAATGAGTCGATTAGCCCAGTAGAAAGAATCTGTCGAAACCTTGTCCGTCGTATTGGCAAAGTAGTCTGGCGTTGTCGAGACTTGAGTAAAGAAAGGAACAGCTGTATTGTAAGGCATGGAGCCGTAGGATAGCCACTGGATCCCAGTCGTTTCCTGCGGTTGATTAGGGCGTAGCTGCAAGATAGCTGTCTGGCTGGTCCGATTGATCCCAATAGTCCGGAAGGCCCGTCTGCTGTGGTGGTCCCCCTCTGCTCCGTAAGGATCATAAGGTGAATCCTGATAGTGACTGCTCAGGACATACTTGACATCTTCGATCGTAATCTTGCGGTAAGGCTTGCGGCACCAAGGTATGAAGAAACTCCTTGGATCTTGCTCCACCTCTGGATTGAGAAATCGCTGGATATCCCAAGCTCGCGGCGTATTGTAATGGCGGTCCTTATCCTTCTGGCTGCCAAAAGCATAGCGCGGATTGAAGCCCTCATCCGAGTAATTCAGATTGAGATAATTTTCCTTGATAAAGTTTTTAAGATTTGGATGACAGAGGAAGTGCTCAGGATTGTCAAATTCAAAATAATCACTACCCAGCTGATTGGGGTTGGTCACATAGGCATCATCCGGAACGCGCCGCGCCATCCAATGATGCCCCCCAATGGTTTCCAGCCACCAGATTTCATTGACATCTGAAATGGCAATCCCATTGGACTCATAAGTGCCGTACTCCTCTAGGATTTTCCCTAAGCGTAGAACCCCTTCGCGAGCTGTTTTGATATAGGGCAGAACCAGCGTAAGAATATCTTCCTCGCTGATACCTGACTCGACTAACGGATCAGCCCCCAGCACGCGGCTATTGGTTGTAATCGTTTCCGTTGCGCTGACAGCAACATTATAACTGTTAATCCCAGCAGCTCCCCAGATCCCATCTTTGGGAACTGCATCTGGCACTGCCGTATAGCGGACTGGATTATCTGGCAACTCCATCTCAAAAGATGTCAAAACTGACTGATAATGGCGTGGCTGGTCTTGTGGCTCCACTACGACAAATTTCTTGGGCGTAAAGACCCCGTTTTGTGAATCCTCTGTACGAGCCACAATGGTTGAACCGTCGTAACTGGCCTTCTTGCCTACCAAAATAGTCGTGCAAGAATCTGATGCGTGTTTTAATCTCATGGCTTCTTCCTCCAATCTATTATACGCCTACATTATAGCACAAAAAATGGCTTAACCAGCCATTTTTCTTTATCCTTCTTACTTAAAGATCACAATCGTTGCGCCGCTCCCCCCAGCATTTTGTGGAGCATAGCCGAAAGACTTGACATGCTTGTTGCGGCGGAGGTATTTTGTCACCCCTTCACGGATGACGCCGGTCCCGATACCGTGGATAATATCCACCTGAGCCATGTTATTGAGGAGGGCCTGATCAATAAAGGCATCCAGCTCTTCCATGGCCTCTTCGTAGCGCTTGCCGCGCAGATCCAGTCTGGCTTTCGGTCCAGCAGTATTAGCCCGCTTGACCACATTGACCTGCTTGCGCTTAGGTTGCTGCTCCTTTTCAGCCTTGAGTAAGTTAAACTCCTGCTCTTCTAGAGTCATCTTGATAAGACCGACCTGAGCTTCCCAACGGCCGTCCTTGAGCTGCTTGACCAAGGTTCCCCGCTGACCATAGCTGGTGACTAGGATATCATCTCCCACCTTGGGTGCCCGATTTTTCTTGGCCTGCTTGAGCACCTTATTCTTTGATAAATCAACCGTTTCTGGTGCCAACTTTTTAAGTTGAGCCTTGGCTTCAATAATCTCATGCGGTTTAAGGCTGGACTTATCATGGAGTTTTTTGAGAATGCTCTCACTCTCTGACAAAGCCAAATCAACGATTTCCTGGGCTTCCAATCGCGCCTTATTCAGCTCGGTTTCCTTTTCTCGGTTAAACTCATTATATAGCTTTTTGAGGGCTCGATTAAATTTGAGATTTTCCTGCTCCACCTCGCGGATATTATCCAAGCGCTTGCGGCTTTCCAGCTTCTGCTCCTCTAGGCGCTCAATGATCCGATTGACATCACTGTCTGTGTCAGTCTGCTCTTGGGCATGGCTAACGATAAGTTCAGACAAGCCTAAACGGCGAGCAATTTCAAAGGCATTGGAGCGGCCAGGCACACCCTGCATAAAGCGATAGGTCGGTCTTAAACTATCTGTATCAAACTCCATGCTGGCATTTTCCACCCAGTCCGTCTCAATCCCATAGGCTTTGAGCTCAGGATAGTGGGTCGTCGCCATTGTTTTAATCTGTCTTAGCCGCAAGTCTTCCAAGATAGCAATGGCCAGAGCTGCACCCTCTTGCGGGTCAGTCCCAGCTCCCAGCTCATCCAGCAGAACCAGACTCTCGCTATCAACCTGCTCTAAAATAGAGACGATATTGGTCATGTGACTGGAGAAAGTCGACAGGCTCTGCTCAATGGACTGCTCATCACCAATGTCTGCAAAAATCTGACTGAAAATCCCGACGCGACTTCCCTTGTCTGCCAGAATCGGCAAACCTGACTGGGCCATGATCTGAGCTAAGCCCAAGGTCTTCAGCATGATGGTCTTACCACCCGTATTAGGCCCAGTAATGACAATCTCTGTCAAGTCTGGCCCGAAATGCAGGTCATTGGCCACTGCATTTTCAATCAGGGGATGACGGACACTGAGCAGTTGGATATCCTGCTCTTCCGACAGGTCTGGCACCACTGCTCCCGTCTCCTGCATGAAGCGGACCTTGGCACGCACCAGATCCAGATGTCCGATAATCCAAGCATTGTTGGCAATTTCAGCTGCATGGGGACGGAATAGGTCCGATAATTCCTGCAAAATCCGCTGAATTTCATATCGTTCATCCGCCCGACTGCTGGCGATTTCTTCGTTGAGATTGACAACTGCTCTAGGCTCGATATAGACGGTATTGCCGCTGGCTGAAATATCGTGAACCACACCAGAAATGCGGTTGCGGTAGGTATTTTTCACAGGCAGCACATTGCGGCCATTCCGACTGGCCACTACCTGATCCGCCAGCATCTCTCCCTTGTTTTTGAGAATCTCCTGCAGGATTTCCCGCACCTGATTTTCATTTTCTTGAATTTTTCGGCGGATACGGCTCAGACTTTCGCTGGCAAAACTTTCGATAAAGCCGCCATCATTCACAGCCTGCAGACTTCCTTGTAGCTTAGGGAAAACAGCTAGATTCTCAAACAGACGGTCCAGCTTTTCCAAGTGCACATTTTCCAAGTCCTCATAAAAGGACTTGAGTTCCTGAGTCACAGCCAAGACGCGCTTGAGAGCCAAAAACTCCTCAATATTCAAGTCGCTCTCCAGCTCCAAGCGCTTGGTCAAGGCAGTAATATCCTGAGTCGCAGCTAGACTAAAGTGCGGATGCTGCACAAAAATCTGCTGCATATCTGTCATTTCCAGAAAAGCCGAGGCCACCGTCTCCTTCTTGCTGGTCGGCAAAAGCAGGCCCAGCTCCAGCTGCCCCTGCTCTGTCAAAAGATAGGGAGCAAAAAGTTCTTTTATTTTCTTAAATTCTAAGGTTTCTAAAATTTTTGTGTTCATAATTTTCTTTTCTAGTAAAAAAGAACCCAGCTAGCAGGCCAACTGAGTCGTCTTTTATCCGATAACTTGATTCACCCAGAGATCTTTGAGGATATTGGATGTGATAGGGGTATACTTGACAATAAAGCGAATCATAAAGCTGCTGTTGAGCCGCTCCTGAACCATCTCCATCGGCACCGTCGCTAAAATAGTCAGGCACATTCCCAAAACAAAAATAGAGATGCAAACAGCGATAGCTCCGCTGGTCACATTGTACCATTTGGTATCCAGCTTATTGGAGTAGGGAATCAGATTCGCAAAAATCCCAAAAAAGCGCCCAAGGATGTAGACAGCCGTAAAAATAATGAGATAGGCCAAACCAGCATAAAAAACCTGGTCCAACTGAAAGAGCTGGGAGCTAGGGAAAAAATAGGTCGAAGAGCCCTGAGTCGCACTGGCATAAGGCACCCAAAGGCTGATAAACTTAGCCAAACTCTTATAAAAAGCTCCAGCTACCAACATAGAAACCATGGTCGCAGCGGCATAATAGCCCTGCAGAACAATGCCACGCGAGTAGCCAATATAAAAGCTCCAGGCCAATATTAGTAAAATAATAATAGAAAGCATTATTTCTCCTCTATTTACCCGACTTTTCTCTCAAATCACTGAGCATTTTGTGACGAAAATCTTCTAGTTCTTTTTCCTTGTCGTCAAACTCAATCTCGCGGCTGAGCTGGGTAGACAGGCTATTGACAGCCAGCAAAATCGCCAGGACTTCATCATCTGCCGCAGGCATCTGCTCTTTGATAGCCTTGTATTTTTCCTTTGCTACCCGTTCTACTTCTTCCATAAAGAGATTATCGTGTTCTGTTGTTAGAGTTAAGGTCTTGTTTCCAAATGTAAATTTATATCGATTCAAATTTGCCATAAAATCACCTCATTGTATTATATCAAAAAAGAAGCCCTTTGTCAGTTATAAAAACACTTAGAACTAGACAGGGACTTTCTTTTTCATCTTTTTTGACATAGCAAACAGCGATGCGCTCCTACAAAATTTTTGTAGGATTTTCAATCTTATGACTTTAGACTTTTCCTTTTTATGGTACAATAGGGGGTATGGAAAGTATCACCCTCAGTCCCAAACAGCAAGAAATTCAGGCTTTTATTGAGAAATATCAGAGTCAGCTGGCTCCCAGTAAGAACCCGCATATTCAATACTTCTTCAGGCTGGATCAGGCGACGGTCAGTGTCTTTAGCTCCGGAAAAGTTCTCTTTCAAGGGGCAAAAGCTGCTCACTACGCTGGCTTTTTTGGCCATCAACCAGAAAAATCCAGTTCTAGTCCTGCTTCTCAGAATTTTGCCCTCATTGGGACGGATGAGGTCGGCAACGGCTCCTACTTTGGAGGTCTAACCGTCGTAGCTTCTTTCGTCACTCCAGACCAGCACGACTTTCTGAGAAAACTGGGTGTCGGTGATTCTAAAACCTTGAACGATAGCAAGATTCGCCAACTGGCGCCGGTCTTAAAAGAAAAGATTGCTCATCAAGCTCTGCTCCTATCGCCAGAGAAGTACAATGAAGTCATCGCTTCTGGCTACAATGCCGTCTCTGTCAAGGTAGCTCTGCACAATCAAGCTATCTACCTACTGCTGCAGAAAGGCATCAATCCCGAAAAAATCGTCATCGATGCCTTTACCAGCCAGCAAAACTACAATAAATACCTAAAGCAGGAAAAGAATCATTTTCCAAATCCGGTAAGTCTGATTGAAAAGGCTGAAGGAAAGTTCCTAGCTGTTGCAGTCAGCTCTATTATCGCTCGTGACCTCTTTCTGGAAAATCTAGAAAATCTCAGTCAAGAGTTAGGCTATACCCTGCCCAGCGGAGCCGGAAGCAAGAGCGATCACGTTGCCAGCCAGATTCTTCAAGCCTATGGAATGGCCGGCCTGCAGCATTCTGCTAAACTCCACTTTAAAAATACTGAAAAAGCTCAAAAACTTCTAGAAAGGTAACCTATGAAAAAATCAAATACTGCCGTTGTCATTCTCAAAGAATGGGGACTCTTTATCATCTTTATCTCTGTCATTATCCTATCACGACTCTATCTCTGGTCCCCTGTAAAGGTAGATGGCCACTCTATGGACCCTACGCTAGCTAATGGGGAATACCTGCTTGTCCTCAAACATCAGTCTATTGACCGATTTGATATCGTTGTTGCCACTGAAACAGATAAAGATGGAACGACCAAGGAGATTGTCAAGCGGGTTATCGGTATGCCGGGTGATACTATTCAGTATGAAAATGATACTCTTTACATCAACGGCAAAAAAACAGACGAGCCTTACCTGACGGACTACATCAAAAAATTCAAAGAAGACAAGCTCCAATCCACTTATACTGGGGATGATTATGATGACAATGGTGTGTTTTTCAGAAAACTCGCTGCTCAGGCTCAAGCTTTCACTGTTGATAGTGAAGGCAGCCCTGTCTTCACCATCAAGCTTCTGGATGATGAATACCTGCTTCTGGGTGACGACCGAATTGTTTCCAAGGATAGTCGCCAAGTCGGTACCTTCCAAAAAGAACAAATCCAGGGCGAAGCCAAGTTCCGCTTCTGGCCACTGCTGCCTTTTAAGACCTATTAAGCATACCGAACTCAGTTGAACGTCAGCTGGGTTCGTTTTAAAAGAAGAACCTATAAACTATGGAATTTTACTTTTCAGGAACGATTGAACGCATTATTTTTGAAAATCCCAGCAACTTTTTCCGTATTCTGCTCTTAGATATTGAGGATACGGATGCCGAGGATTTTGAAGATTTTGAAATCATTGTCACCGGCTCCATGGCAGATGTCATGGAAGGCGAAGACTACACCTTCTGGGGCAGTCTCGTCCAGCACCCCAAATATGGCCAGCAGCTGAAAATCTCCCGCTATGAGCGAGCAAAACCCAGCAGCAAAGGCCTAGTAAAATACTTCTCCAGTGACCATTTCAAGGGCATCGGGGTCAAGACTGCTCAAAAAATCGTCCAACTCTACGGAGAAGATACCGAGGACACCATTGACAAGATTTTAGCGGAGCCGGAAAAGCTATCCCAGATAAACGGATTAGCAGCTAAGAACCGCGAGGCCTTTGTCGCCAAGCTCAGACTCAACTACGGAACGGAGATGGTACTAGCCAAGCTGGCAGCCTACGGCATTCCCAATAAGCTGGCTTTTCAAATCCAGGATACCTACAAGGAAGAAACGCTGGATATTGTCGAAAAATATCCCTATCAGCTGGTAGAGGATATTCAGGGAATCGGCTTTAAAATCGCTGACCACTTGGCAGAAGAACTGGGCATCCAAAGTGATGCCCCTGAGCGTTTTCGGGCTGGCCTTGTCCACACCTTGCTGACCCAGTCTATGGAGCGGGGAGATACCTATGTTGAAGCTCGTGATTTACTTGAGCATACCATCGAGCTCTTAGAAAGCTCACGTCAAGTGGAGCTGAACCCTAGTCTAGTCGCTGATGAGCTGGCCCATCTGATTGAGGAAGATAAGGTCCAAAATGTAGAGACCAAGATTTTTGAAAACAGCCTATTTTTTGCTGAAGAAGGAATAAAAAGTAATCTGGTCCGTCTGTTGGAAAAAGGAGAGCAAGACTGCTTTGACACAGATAACATTACTGCGGCTATCCAGCAAGTGGAGGAAAGATCTGGTATCTCCTATGACAGTATCCAAAAAGAAGCCATCCGTCAGGCTATCAATCAGAAGGTCTTTATCCTAACCGGCGGACCGGGAACTGGAAAAACTACTGTTATCAACTGCATCATCGCAGTCTACGCCCAGCTTCGTGGCTTGGATCTTCGAAAGGTCAATGATTTGCCTATTCTGCTTGCAGCTCCTACCGGACGTGCTGCTCGTCGCATGAACGAATTGACCGGTCTTCCTAGTGCCACTATCCACCGCCACTTGGGGATGACTGGAGATGATGATACCAGTCATTTGGATGATTATCTAGATGCTGATTTTATCATTGTGGATGAATTTTCCATGGTGGATACTTGGCTGGCTAATCAGCTGCTCAGCAATATCTCCTCTCAGACCAAACTCTTGATTGTCGGAGATGCAGACCAGCTGCCCTCTGTCAGTCCCGGTCAGGTTCTGGCAGATTTGCTGCAGATACCGACTATTCCACAGACCAAGCTGGAAACCATCTATCGGCAGAGCGAGGAGTCTACAATTGTCACACTGGCCAGCCAGATTCAGAAGGGCATTTTACCAGCAGATTTTACAGAGAAAAAAGCGGACCGCTCATATTTTGAAGCTAGAAATGAGCATATCCCGCCTATGATTGAGAAAATCGCTAGCGCAGCCATTCGCAGCGGTATCCCAGCTCAAGATGTTCAAGTATTGGCACCTATGTATCGGGGGCCAGCCGGCATTGACCAGATTAATAATCTTATGCAAAATCTCATCAATCCTGTCGAGAAAGATGAACTGACCTTTGAAGCTCCCGACTGTCAGTATCGCCAAGGAGACAGGGTTATTCACTTGGTCAATGATGCTGAAAGCAATGTCTTTAACGGTGACTTAGGATATATCAGCGACCTGCTGCCTGCTAAGTACACCGACTCCAAGCAGGACGAGCTGACCATTGACTTTGATGGCAATGAACTTGTTTATCAGCGTAGCGAGTGGTACAAGATTCGCCTGGCCTACGCCATGAGTATCCACAAGTCTCAGGGCAGTGAATTTCCCGTGGTCATCTTGCCCATCACCAAGAGCAGTCATCGGATGCTGCAGCGCAACCTCATCTACACCGCTATCACCCGCGCCAAGAGCAAGTTGATCTTACTTGGGGAAAAAGCAGCCTTTGACTATGCTGCAAAAAACACTGGCACCGCCCGCAAAACCTATCTGAGAGAGCGTTTTGAAGACCTTAAGTCCCCTCCAGAACTTGCCCACACTCCTGTGGATAGGTTGGAAAAAGCTGTGGAAAACTATGTCCTGACTGAGGAAAATTTCCTGAAAATCGACCCCCTAATCGGCCTGACCGAGGAAGATATCCACAGTATATTCAGCACATAAATAAAAAGGCTGGGACAGAATTAAATTTTTTAGTTCTGTCCCAGCCTTTTTTTATGCCTTATTTTTCTGGCTAAAGAGCTGCAGGAGCTCGTCAGTAAAGATATCCAGACCGACCGAGGTCATCATAAACTGCAGAAAATGGAAGCGTTCTGGCAGTTTTTCAGGATCGCTTTCAAAAACGGTCCCATGCATCCAAAAATTCACCAGCAGCAGAAAGACTTCCGCAGCCTGGTCCGGATACTGGGTCTGAAGGGAGCCATCTGCCATCCCTTTTTTGATAATGTCACTGACCAGAGGGGCGCTTATCCACAGATTGTCCCGCATCATGGTCAAAATAAAGCCCGCGTCCTTCTCATACTCACCCAAAATGCCGTCCGTAGCCCGGGCTGTCTGACTTTCCAGATTAGACTTGAGGATGGTCTGCAGCTGCTCTCTGCCAGTCAGATTTTCCGTAGCCTTGAGCCACTGCTTCATCTCTTCTTCCATCAGCTCCTGCCGGCTCCTCATCACCGCCAGGACAATCTCATCTTTTGACTTGAAATGATGATAGATAGCCCCCTTGGAGATGCCCGCCGTCTGAGCAATATCCTGCATACTGGTCTTTTCGGACCCCTTTTGGATAAAGAGCTGGGTTGCTGTATTTAAAATTTTTTCTCTCATGGCCTGGGATTTGTCTTTTCGCTGCGCCATTCTGTTCCCCTTTGTTTCTAGTATAGCTTTATTCTACCAAAAAAGCCGGAGAAATACAAAATCATAAAAATATCTTTAAGCCTTGTCTTGCTGATCCCTTTGATACCAAAGATAGATACTGTAAGCCGCCATCAAGATATAGCCTAGGAAAAAGAGCGGATTTTCCGTCCCCTTGCCCAGGAAAATGCCTTCGCCAATGGTATTGATGGCCCCGTGGAAAAGAACACAGTAAAGGATGGACTGACTGACCTTGTAAAGAGCCGCCAGCCAGAAACGGGCGAGCAGGCAACCCGCTGTAAAGAGCAGAAGAGAGGTCCCCGCCTGACTGCTGCCGGGGGTAAAGAAGAGGGGCAGATGCCAGACAACCCAGATTAACCCAGTTGTTACAGTTGCCAAAGGGAAGGGCAGGATCTTCTCCAGACTTGGCTGCAGGAAGCCCTGCCAGCCAATCTCTTCATTGCCGCCTGTCAGAAAAGTCGTCATGAGAAAAAGCAGAGCAATCCTGAGGGGGCTAAAACCAGGCAGGAGCGGGCTCCAAAAGACTATGGAAAGGGTATAAAGAATTGTCAAAATCAAGAGATGGACCCAAGTCCTTTTTCGGGCCGATCCGATAGAAGCCAAGAGCTCCTTGAACGATTTTCCTAAGACCAGTTTGGCTCCAATGGCCGGGCCAAAAACACCAGCGATGGTTAGAACCTGGGAAATAATAGGAATTCTCAGGAAAGCCGAAGCCAGCCAGGCAGACCAGCTGATAACAAAGGTCCAGGCCAGAAAGGGCAGGATATGCCTTGTCTCTGGCTCTACATGTGTTTGTGTTTTCATTTGTGTTTTCATATGATTACTCCTTATCAAATGTAGAATAGTGAAAAGGCATCCGAAAACTGGACAAAGGCATCCTTTACTCTCAGTCTTTCAGATGATTTCCTGTTTTGAAACGCAGATTTTAAAATCCGACCATTCGGTTTGTTTTATTATAAAAAATAAAGACCTGCACCAAATAGAAAACATAGTCTTTTAGTCCTTGCCTAAAATAAAAAGCAAAGATAGACTAAATGATGCTAAAAGCTATGTCAACAACGTCTAGCTGCTGCCTGCTGCTTTTAGTTTCTAAGTTGTCCTGACTCTGATGCTTAAAACAGGTCATCTCTCTGCTACTTGCTCCTTTCTTTATTTTGCAATCGCCGAATTTGCCAGAGATTGGAGGCAATGCTCAGACCCCCTACTGCCATAATACCCAGTCCTCGCCATGGGCTAAAGACAGAAGTCAGCAAGCCACCAGCAAGGACAGCATATCCAGCTTTGACTCCCCACTTAGAATAGCGTATGCCATTCTCACCCTGTGACATCTTTTTCAGCTTTTCTGCATGCTGCTGCAAAAACTCTTTCTGACCTTCCAGCTGCCGATCCATCTCCTGATTCAACTTGAGGATGTGCTCGCTTGTTTTTTCTACTACAGATTTCTTCATTTCTGCTCCTTTCTTTTCAAAAAACCGACCAGACGGTTTTTTTATTTTATAGACCTAGTATAACAGACACAGAAAACTTTGTCCAGTATTTTTTCAAAAAAGATTATTTTTAGTCAATGAAAATCATCAGACAACTTAGAAAATCGTCACAGGCAACTCTCTCATACTAAAAACTATATCTAAAAAAGCTCGGTAATGAACCAAGCCTTTATCTTTATTCAAACCCCGTCACTGTCAGTCCTAGCAGCCGGATACCTCGTGGTTGTTCTTCCAAGCTATCGTAAATCTCATGAGCCGTTCGCTCGATTTGCTCCTTGTCTTGAGTGGCTAGAGGCAAACTTTTTCTTTTAGTCAAGGTGGAGAAATCAGCATAGCGGATTTTCAGAACGATGGTTCGCCCTTTCTTGTCATGCTTAGTCAAGCTATTTTCTACCTTCTGAGCCAGCAAGGTCAGCTCTTTCTTGATATCCTCCTCACTATAGAGTAGTTTGGCATAGGTCCGCTCCTTCCCGATCGACTTACGAATACGATTGGATTTGACTGGACTATTACTGATGCCACGCGCTTTACGATAGAGATCAAAACCAAAGCGACCAAACTTATCAATCAGGGTCATTTCTGGTACCTTGAGCAGATCTGCGCCGGTATAAATACCCATGTCATGTAGTTTTTCAACGCTCTTTTTACCAACTCCATGAAACTTGGCAATATCCATAGGCGCCAGAAAGGCCTCTGCTTCCTCAGGAAGAATGACAGTCAGACCATGAGGCTTCTCATAGTCACTGGCAATCTTGGCCAGAAACTTATTATAAGAAACGCCCGCTGAAGCCGTCAGATGCAGCTCATTCCAGATATCGTGCTGAATCAGCTTGGCTATTTTGACTGCGGATTTAATTCCTAACTTGTTTTCTGTCACATCCAGATAAGCCTCGTCGATACTCATTGGCTCAATCAAGTCCGTATAACGTTTGAAAATTTCTCGGATCTGCAAGCCGACTGCTTGATATTTTTCGTAATTCCCCGAGATAAAAATGCCCTGCGGGCAACGCTCATAGGCTTCCTTGGAGCTCATAGCCGAATGAACTCCGAACTTTCTGGCCTCATAATTGCAGGTGGAGACGACACCACGACCACCAGTCAAACGGGGATCGCTGCCGATAATGACCGGATGTCCCTTTAGCTTAGGATTATCCCGCTCTTCCACCGAAGCAAAAAAAGCGTCCATATCAATGTGGATAATCTTCCGAGATGTATCGTTAATCAGTGGAAAAATCAGCATGCCCTCCTCCTTTCTCCTGCCATCAATCTCAGCTTACAGGCTTTCACAAAGTCGGCCCTTTTTGCTCAAATAAATCTGAAACAGTTTTTCATTCTTGTAAAAAGTATTTTAAACGTAAGATTCTTCGCCAGTAATTTTTATATGACATTTTAATTACTTTTATTATAACTTTTTTACCCATTTTTCCAAAATATTTGAAAAGAGTTATGTTTTTCAAATCTATAGTACACATCCGAGACTTTTTACTTTCTGTATTATAAAAGAAAGTCTTTCTTTCTGCCGAAAATGGTTTGTGAAACCGATTACCGTATGATATACTTTACTTATAAATGTAACAGTTTATGTTGCTAGAATAAAGAGGAAAATCAAATGGTTGTAAAAACAGTTGTTGAAGCTCAAGATATTTTTGACAAAGCTTGGGAAGGCTTCAAAGGTGAAGACTGGAAAGAGAAAGCAAGTGTTTCTCGCTTCGTTCAAGCTAACTACACACCTTATGATGGAGATGAAAGCTTCTTGGCAGGTCCTACTGAGCGCTCACTCCACATCAAGAAAATCGTAGAAGAAACAAAAGCTCACTACGAAGAAACTCGTTTCCCAATGGACACTCGTCCAGCATCTATCGCTGATATTGACGCTGGTTACATTGACAAGGACAACGAACTGATTTACGGTATCCAAAACGACGAACTCTTCAAATTGAACTTCATGCCAAAAGGCGGTATCCGCATGGCTGAAACTACTTTGAAAGAAAATGGATACGAACCAGATCCTGCTGTTCATGAAATCTTTACTAAATATGTTACTACAGTAAATGACGGTATCTTCCGTGCCTACACTTCTAACATCCGCCGTGCTCGCCACGCCCACACTGTAACTGGTCTTCCAGATGCTTACTCACGCGGACGTATCATCGGGGTTTACGCACGTCTTGCTCTTTATGGAGCTGACTACCTCATGGCTGAAAAAGTTCGCGACTGGAATGGTTTGACTGATATTGACGAAGAAACAATCCGTCTGCGCGAAGAAATCAACCTGCAATACCAAGCACTTGGTGAAGTTGTAAAATTGGGTGACCTTTACGGAGTTGACGTTCGCCGTCCTGCCTTTGACGTTAAAGAAGCTATCCAATGGACTAACATCGCCTTCATGGCTGTCTGCCGTGTCATCAATGGTGCTGCTACTTCTCTCGGACGTGTGCCTATCGTTCTTGACATCTACGCAGAACGTGACTTGGCTCGCGGTACTTACACTGAATCAGAAATCCAAGAATTTGTTGATGATTTCGTTATGAAACTTCGTACAGTGAAGTTTGCTCGTACGAAAGCTTATGACCAACTTTACTCTGGTGACCCAACCTTCATCACTACTTCTATGGCAGGTATGGGGAACGACGGCCGTCACCGTGTTACAAAGATGGACTACCGTTTCCTTAACACACTTGACAACATTGGTAACTCTCCAGAGCCAAACTTAACCGTTCTCTGGACTGATAAACTTCCATACTCATTCCGTCGCTACTGTATGCACATGAGCCACAAGCACTCTTCTATCCAATACGAAGGTGTAACAACAATGGCTAAAGACGGCTACGGTGAAATGAGCTGTATCTCTTGCTGTGTGTCTCCACTTGACCCTGAAAACGAAGAACAACGCCACAACATCCAATACTTTGGTGCCCGTGTAAACGTGCTGAAAGCCCTTCTGACAGGTCTCAATGGCGGTTACGACGATGTTCATAAAGACTACAAGGTATTTGACATCGAGCCTATCCGTGACGAAGTTCTTGAATTCGAATCAGTTAAAGCGAACTTTGAAAAATCACTTGACTGGTTGACTGACACTTACGTAGATGCCTTGAACATCATCCACTACATGACTGACAAGTACAACTACGAAGCTGTTCAAATGGCCTTCTTGCCAACTTACCAACGCGCTAACATGGGATTCGGTATCTGTGGATTTGCCAACACTGTTGATACCTTGTCTGCTATCAAGTACGCAACTGTTAAACCAATCCGCGACGAAAACGGCTATATCTACGACTATGAAACAATCGGAGAATACCCACGTTGGGGTGAAGATGACCCTCGCTCAAATGAACTGGCTGAATGGTTGGTTGAAGCTTACACAACTCGTCTGCGCAGCCACAAACTTTACAAGAACGCTGAAGCAACAGTATCACTCTTGACTATCACATCTAACGTTGCTTACTCTAAACAAACTGGTAACTCACCAGTCCACAAAGGAGTTTACCTCAACGAAGATGGTAGCGTAAACTTGTCTAAATTGGAATTCTTCTCACCAGGTGCCAACCCATCTAACAAGGCAAAAGGTGGCTGGTTGCAAAACTTGAACTCACTTGCTAGCTTGGACTTCAGTTACGCAGCTGACGGTATCTCATTGACAACTCAAGTATCACCTCGTGCGCTTGGTAAGACTCACGACGAACAAGTAGACAACTTGGTTACTATCCTGGATGGCTACTTCGAAAACGGTGGTCAGCACGTTAACTTGAACGTTATGGACTTGAAGGATGTTTACGACAAGATTATGTCTGGCGAAGATGTTATCGTTCGTATCTCAGGTTACTGTGTAAATACTAAGTACTTGACTCCAGAGCAAAAGACTGAATTGACTCAACGTGTCTTCCACGAAGTACTCTCTATGGACGATGCTTTGAGCTAATAAACAACTAAAGACTTACAAACCATTTGAAAGAAGATTGGAAATCTCCAATCTTCTTTTTTGTATTTCAGACTTCGAGTGACTGCCAACTTGATGATATTTTTTAGAGGCTTTATGGTATAATGGTTCTATTGCTATACTAGGAAAAGGACTGGGGAAATGACAGAGAAAGGTATCAGGGAAGAAGCCAAAGATTTCAATCTGGCGGTAGATGTCATCATGCTGGCTGGGACACTGCTGCTGCAGAGCGGATCCGAGACTTATCGGGTGGAAGACACCATGATTCGTATCGCTCATTCGCAAGGGATTATCGACTGCAATGCCTTAGCAATGCCAGTAGCTATTTTCTTTTCGATTGAAAATACAAATGTCTCACGGATGAAGCGCAATCTCAAGACCAACTACAATATCGAGAAGGTCTGCGACGTCAATCAGGTCTCCCGTCAGTTGGTAACAGGAGAAATCAGCCTTCAAGAGGCTTTTGATGAGCTGAATTGCCTCAAAGTTAAGGAGCTGCCCTATAACAACAAGCAACTGATTGCTGCCGCAACGCTCAGTGCTCCCTTCTTCTCCATCATGTTTGGCGGAAACTTCTACGATGCTTTGGGGGCTGCTATTGCCACCTTCTTTGGCTTTGCTTTCTCTTTGTATGTTGACAAATATATCCGCATTCCTTTTGTGACAGCTTTTGCTGGAGCCTTCGTCTTCGGACTACTGGCTCATGTATGGACGCGCTATTCCGGTTTTAACTCCACAGATGATTTGATTATTGCAGGTTCTGTCATGCCTTTTGTGCCCGGCATTGCTCTGACCAACTCTGTGCGTGACATCATGACCAACCATATCAACTCTGGGATGAGCAAGCTCTTTGAATCGCTCCTCATTACCCTTGCTCTCGGTGCAGGTACCTCTGTTGCCCTCCTTATTATGAAATAAGCCTATGACAATCTTGACTTTCTTACTGCAAGCAGTTGCTAGCCTGCTGGCTATCATTACTTTTTTAATCGTTCTAAACGTCCAGCGTAGTATGCTGATTCCTGGCGGAGTGCTGGGCATGGCTATTTGGCTACTCTATCTCCTGCTCAAAGGACCGACCAACGTCATCATAGCAACCTTTGTGGCTGCTATAGTCGGTTCCTGCGTCAGCCAAATTCTCAGCATCATCTATAAAACGCCCGCTGTTGTTTTTGTTTTGGCCATTCTAGCGCCTTTGGTCCCAGGCTACATTTCCTATCGGACGACTGCTTTCTTTGTCACTGGTGACTACAGCCAGGCTATGATTCACGCCACTCTGGTGGTCATTCTGGCCTTGGTTATCTCGATTGGCATGGCCAGTGGCACTGTCGTACTCAAGCTCTATCACTATTTAAAAAAGCGCCAAACCAAACTCACAGCAAACAAACAGTAGAGCCATCTGCTGTTTTTATTTTGGAAAATACATCTTAAGCCTGATTTAGCTGAGATTAGATGTTTTTGTAAGAGTTTTATTCCTAAGTATGGTAAAATAGTTTTCGGAATATACTAGAATAAAAGGATTTAAAGAGGTCTTATAATGACAATCGGAATCGACAAAATCGGTTTTGCGACCAGTAATTATGTCTTAAAATTAAATGATTTAGCGGCAGCCCGTGGGACTGACCCAGACAAGCTTAGCAAGGGGCTCCTACTCAAAGAACTAAGCATTGCTCCTCTGACTGAGGATATTGTTACCTTGGGAGCGGCGGCAGCAGAACCCATCCTAACAACAGAGGACAAAGAAAAGATTGATATGGTCATCGTGGCTACTGAGTCAGGGATCGACCAAAGCAAGGCGGCAGCCGTTTTTGTCCACGACCTTTTGGGCATCCAGCCTTTTGCCCGCAGCTTTGAAATCAAGGAAGCCTGCTATGGAGCTACTGCAGCACTGGACTATGCCAAACTCCATATCGAAAAACATCCAGACAGCAAAGTTTTGGTGTTAGCTAGCGATATTGCCAAGTATGGCATTAACACACCAGGCGAGCCAACTCAGGGAGCGGGAGCTATTTCTATGCTGATTAGCAGCAATCCCCGTATCCTCGCTTTCAATGATGATAATGTAGCTCAGACACGCGATGTCATGGATTTTTGGCGCCCAAATTACTCGACAACCCCTTATGTCAACGGCCTCTATTCAACCCAGCAATATCTGGATAGCTTAAAGACAACTTGGACGGAATACCAGAAGCGCCACAAGCTAGCTCTCAAAGATTTTGCGGCCTACTGCTTCCACTTGCCCTATCCAAAACTGGCTCTTAAAGGCCTCAATAAAATCATGGATAAAAGCCTACCTCAAGAGCAGCAAGACCAGCTTAGAAAGAACTTTGAAGCCTCTATTCTCTACAGCCAAAAAGTTGGAAATATCTATACAGGCTCCCTCTTCCTAGGCCTCCTGTCTCTTTTAGAAAACTCTGACAACCTCAAGGCTGGCGATCGGATTGCTCTCTTCGGCTATGGCAGCGGAGCTGTCTCTGAAATCTTCAGTGCCAATTTGGTAGAAGGCTATGAAAAGCAGCTATCCCAGACACGCCTAGAGGAATTAGACCAGCGTCAGGCTCTTTCCATCCCGGATTACGAGCGCATCTTTTTTGAAGAAGCTAAGCTGGATGCGGAGGGCAATGCCCGCTTCTCTGGCTATGAAGACCAAAGCTTTGCTCTGGCGGAAATTGCAGAGCACCAGCGTAAGTACATCAAAGTTGAGAAATCATCATGAAAGTAAACTGGACTGGATTTTCCAAAAAAACTCCTGCTGAACGGCTGCAGATGTTGAAAGAAAAGGAACTTTTACAAGATGAACATTGGCAGCTGCTAGACAGTCAGCAGACTTTGCCTCTGGAAACGGCCAACCAGATGAGTGAAAATGTACTGGCCACTCTGGCTCTGCCCTACTCTCTGGTGCCAGACTTTCTGGTGGATGGTATGACCTATCAAGTTCCTTTTGTGACAGAAGAGCCATCTGTGGTAGCAGCAGCCAGCTTTGCCGCTAAGATTATCAAACGTTCAGGCGGATTTGAGACGGAGGTTCACAAACGCCAGATGATTGGGCAAATTGCCCTCTATCAGGTCGAAAAGGTCGACCAAGCCATCAAAGATATTCTCAAAAAAAAGAAAGAGTTGCTGGAGCAGGCCAACCAAGCCTATCCATCGATTGTTGCCCGTGGTGGCGGTGCTAGAGATCTTTGGCTGGAGCAAAAGGATGACTTCCTCATTTTTTATCTATCTGTGGATACGCAAGAAGCCATGGGAGCCAATATGCTCAACACTATGCTGGAGGCCCTCACCCTTCCTCTGGAAGATCTGACTGGCGGTAAGAGTCTGATGGCTATCCTGTCAAACTATGCAACAGATAGTCTCGTAACAGCCCGCTGTGTCATCGACTATCGCTTTCTCAGTCGGGATAAGGCCGAGGCGGAACTTCTTGCGGATAAAATGCAGCTGGCTAGCAAGCTAGCCCAGGTCGATCCTTACCGAGCAGCTACCCACAATAAAGGTATCTTTAATGGTATTGATGCTTTGGTGCTGGCTACTGGAAATGACTGGAGGGCTATAGAAGCTGGCGCTCATGCCTATGCCAGCCGAGAAGGAAGCTACCGCGGCCTCTCTACTTGGACGGCGGACCCAGACAAACGCCAGCTTCATGGTCAGATGACCCTGCCCATGCCCATTGCAACTAAGGGAGGCTCCATCGGCCTCAATCCCGCAGTGACAGCCAGCTTTGACTTGCTAGGGCAGCCTCAGGCCAAGGACTTGGCTTCCCTCATCGTATCGGTCGGATTGGCACAAAACTTCGCTGCCCTCAAAGCCCTAGTCAGCACTGGTATCCAAGCCGGACATATGAAATTGCAAGCCAAATCTTTAGCATTACAAGCTGGAGCCCAGGACGAAGAAATCGCTGTTGTAGCCAGTCGCTTAACAGCCAAGAAGACTTTCAACCTAGCTACTGCTCAGGAAATCCTAGCTGACTTACGAAAACAGGACAAGTAAAAAGGCCTTAATGGCCTTTTTTGTATGTCTTTATGCTATTTATTTAATCTGTTCCTGAGCTTCTTTCAGCCGCCCATAAAGTAGATAGGATACACTCTTTAATTCTTGCAAATTTCGACAGGACAGGGCGCACATGATGAGGCGCAGATCCGATTTCCAGCCCTCTACAATATCAATAACCTCTTCCACTGAGTGATTTTCCACCAAGTCCAATATGGCGCGAGAAAGGCCAACCGACTTGGCTCCTAAGACCAGAGCTTTGATTATGTCTAAAGGATGGCGGACACCTCCACTAGCCAAGAGTTCGACCTCATCGCGAAGTGGCTGAAGCGCCAACAGGCTCTGCAGAGTAGATTGCCCCCAATCATTGAGGTAGTCACGATTGCCACCCCGCTGATTTTCAATATAGGCAAAGCTAGTTCCACCACGTCCTGAAATATCAAAAGTCTGAATCCCCAAGGAGCGCGCTTCTTCGACAGTAGAGCGATCCATGCCAAAGCCAACTTCTTTAAGAATTAGGGGAAGATCCAGCCGCTGACTATAATCAGTCAAGTGCTGGCGCCAAGAACGAAACTCCCGCTCGCCCTCTGGCATCAGCAATTCCTGCATGAGATTGACATGAAACTGCAAAAAGAGGGGCTGCAAATCTGCTACAGCCTGCTGGGCGGCTTGAAAAGGCTTGTCCAAGCCGATATTGGTAGCCAGCAATAAATTAGGCCGACCAGTCGCCACCCGATAGGAAGGATCAGAAGGATTTTTCAAGGCTGCGCTGTAAGAGCCAGTTACAAAAAGAAGGCCGCAACTTTCAGCTACTTGAGCTAGCTTTTCATTGATTTGACCGCCTTTTGGGCTGCCGCCAGTCATGGCATTGATATAAAAAGGAAAGTCCCAATCACGACCAGCAAAGTGAGTAGATAGGTCAATCTCTGCCAAATCATACTTGGGCAGAGAACGGTGAACCAATTCCATTTCATCAAAACTGTTGTAACCCGGACGCTGCTCTAAAGCGTATTTGATATGGTCGTCCTTACGATTCTGGCTCATCATGACCCATCCTTTCTCTGTATAATAGCTCAATGCCAGCTTCTTGCCAGGCTTGAATTAGTTGCTTGCTAGATGCGGCATCAAAGCTGAGAGCAATCCCGCAGTCACCACCGCCGGCACCACTGCTCTTAGCCACACAGTTCAGTCCCTCTGCCGCTTCTTTTAAGACTTTCAGCCTGTCTGTATAAATAACCGGACTGAGTGTTTCTAATAGCTGACTAGCCTTTTCCAAACTGGACTGAATAACGGGCTGCTCTCCTGCTAATAAAGCTCTCTCCAAAGCATCAACCTGCGTCCTACTGCCTGTCAAAAAGGACTCTGAAATAGCTGACTTGACCTGATTGACCAAGTCCTTAGAGATAGCCGGCTGCTTGGTCCAGCCAACTAGAAAATCCATGGCTAAGCAAGGCTTAATACTGCGAATTTCAAAACCCCAATCCTCTGCTAGTAATTGCTGTAAATCAACTTTGTCCATACGCTTGCGGACCAGCTCTCTATCAAAAGATCGGTAGTAAATCAGGTCTTCATAAGCAATGCAGGCTAGATCTCCCATGGAACCATTGTCCCCGCGCTTGAGGAGAACGTAAGAAGCCAGCTTAAAGAGTAGCTCTGGCTCTAAGTCCAGCTCATAAAGGGCTGCCATGGCCTTGATGGTCAGAATAACAACACTACCGCTGGAGCCAATCCCGAACTTCTTGCCTTTTCTCTCCATCTTGCCACTAATCTTTAGAGAAAAAGGCTGAAGTTGGAAGCCTAAGATCAATAAATAAGTGTTCATAACTCCTATCGTCTCCTGAATCAAGGCATAATCAGGATCTGGCTCTAGGTTAGAGCTGTGTTCAAACATATCTGATGTCAAGTGATAGTCAGGCGCTGTCTGGATTTCTCCCGTCATATAGATTGGGATGGCCTTGATAATGGCCGGCTGACCTGCCGCCAGCACTGCATATTCACCCGCCAGATAGAGCTTGCCGCAGGTTTGGACTCTTGCACTAGTCTTCATCTGACAAGTCCTTTGTTTTGGAGACGATAAGCCGGTAGTCCTTCTCAAAAATAGCCACCAGATGGTCTAGGTCTTCCTCCAAGCAGAGCACCTTGACATTGGGCCCCGCGTCCATGGTAAAGTAGCAACGCTCGCCCTGCTCCCGCAGCTTTCTGACAGCATCCATAGCCTGGTAAGACTCCTCTGTCAGATAAGAAAACGGCGGATAAGCTTTTTCTGTCGTAGCATGCATCCGAAGAGCATTTTCTTCCGTCAGCTGACCAACCTTGGAAAAATTATTATCTCGTAAATAGCCCAGCATAGCCTGATAATCCAAGGCAGACTGGGCAATCCAATCTGGGAAAATGGTGGAAGTTTTAGCACAGAGCTCCATGCCGTCGCGGCTGGAAATGGGCTTTTTCTCATCGTGCAGAACCAACATAATCATGGCTAGTTTCAAATCCGTCTTGACTGGATAAATGGCCCCACTGTCCTTATCCCAGGCCGCTAGCGGACCAAAGAAAGACCGAGCAGATGATCCTGAAGCAAACTTAGCCAGCTGGGCCAGCTCTTGCGTCTGATAGCCCGTCTGAAAATAAGCATTGCAGGCCTTGACTAGAGCAGATAGACCGCTGGAGCTGGAAGACAGCCCTGCTGCAGTTGGCATATTATTGCTGGTATCAACGCGGACAAAACCATCTTCTGGAGAGCGGAAACGGTCAATAATCTTACTAATTTTGGCATGTTCTGCCGGGCTTTGCAGCTGACCGTCAATATAAAACTCATCTCCAGTCGCTGAATCCGGCAAAGGACTCAGCTGCGTCTCGGTATACATATTTTCCAGTGTCAGCGAGATACTGCTGGTAGACGGAATCATCTTTTCTGCATCTTTCTTCCCCCAATATTTGACAATTGCAATATTGGCATAGGATTTGACACTTACAGGCTTTCGATCCATGTGTTAATGGCCCCTTTCTCTCTCAATAAGGCGGCTAAGGCCTCCGCCTGACTTTTTTCTCCTACAAGAGCAATGACACAGCCACCCAGACCGCCGCCGCTCATCTTAGCTCCCAAAGCTCCGTTTTCAAGAGCTACCGATACCAGCTCATCTGCTTTCTGGCAAGAAACCCCTAGCTTGGCTAGCTTCTCATGAGCCTTGGTCATAGCTTGTCCCATTGTCATCAGGTCCTTGATAGAAATAGCCTTTTCAAGGATTTTCGTTAAATTCCCCAATTCCTGCAGCAAGGGCAGAGCCTTTTGACCCTGACTTTCTACAGCTCGGATAGCTTCGCGGGTATGACCGTGAATGCCCGTATCTGCAATCACTAAAAAGGCATCCAGATCCAGCTCTATTTCACTGAAACCAAAATTGCGGATGAATTTGATAGCCACATCGCTAAGGCAAGTCTTGGCATCAAGGCCACTGGGATTCATATGGGCAATCATCTCTGCCCGATTGGCTAGAATCTCCAGTGTTTGGTCATCCAGTTCTTCCTCAAAGTAGTCGAAGACCGCCCGAATAGCCGCAATACTAACCGCGGCTGAAGAACCCATTCCCCTCTTCTCAGGGACCATGGACTCCACCTGACAGCGAATCTTAGCCCCTTGCTGGCCGAGATGTTCTAGACAGGCAAAAATAGCCATAGACAGCGTATCCTCGGCATAGAGGGTCCAGGCCCGCTCAGACGGAAAGACCTGACAGGTCACTTCAATACGATTAAGGGGCAGGGAAATGGCCGGATAGCCGTAGACCACCGAATGCTCTCCCATTAAAATAATTTTACTATGTGCCTTGCCGACACCGATTTCTTTTGTCATACTCTTCTCTTGTCTGTAGATTCTCTCTATCTTATTTTAATATACTTTGGCAAAAAAAGCGATTTTTATTAAGAGAAAATCACTGGGGCTAGAGACCGATATTTATATAGGCAGACACGATAAAACTCCGGGGCTTGCAGCCGGAGTCTTTTAAAGTTCTCTTCTTATCAGGTCCATCAGCTGGTTACGGTCTAAGATCCATTGAGCCCGCTCGTCTTTTTCATAGGTCCGGTTGGATAGGAAAATAGCCGCCTTTTGCTCCTTACGATTATACATGATAAAGGTTCCTGTGTAGCCAGTGTGATCCAGCCAGCTGCCCTCCAGATTCCAAGCTAGACTGCGCCTTTTGCCTGACTCCTTGGAAAAATTCTGGGTCAGATGGTCCGCAAAGTCATCCTGCAGATAATGCTCCAGAAAAACTTCTAAATCCCTTAGGGTTGAAAACAAGCCTGCACTGCCAGCATGGATGCCTAGAACACGCGCCTTGGGATCATGAACCTGACCATCCTGGACACCGCGAACGGTCGGCACAGCCCCTGGAACTGGTCCAAAACCTGTCTCAGTCAAACCCCAAGGCTGGAAAATCTGACTTTGAAAAATCTGATCCAAGGACTGACCATAGATCTCTTCCAGCATAAAGCCCAAGAGCAGAAAATTCACATCCGTATAGCGGAAGGTCTTATCTTCAAGCACTGTCAAATGATTGAGTGCTGCTTTCAACTCAGGAGCTGTCAGCTGGTCACGATTGGGAATAAAGGGATCCAGCCCAGATGTGTGGGTCAAGAGCTGACGCAAGGTCACATCTTCTCGATGAAAGGCCGGATAATAGTGCTGCAAGGGCAAATCCAGCTCCAGCTTGCCCTGCTCATACAAAAAGGCTGCCAGAGTACCAACTCCGACCACCTTGCTGACGCTAGCTAAGTCATAGACCAAACCCGCTTGAGTGGCCTTCCCATCTTCCGGAGCAGCTAGGCCAAAGTAGAATTCCTGCCACCGGCCAGCTTGATACAAGGCTAGACTAGCACTGGGATAGATACCGTCTTTCAGCTGTTCTTTGATTTTATTGATGATTTTTTCTAGAGTCATGCTTCAAACCACAATTCAATCTTACTAGAATCCTGACTCAACAGGAACTTATCTGACTTGGGTACAAAGACCTCTTGTTCTTTAAAGATAGGACGCAGGGCAGCGGTTTCTAAACGATTGACCTGAGCTTTGAGCATGGTCAAGTCCCAAGTCAGGGCATTGTCTGCCTGCAAGTCTTGTCCCTCTGCTTCTGTAAAGGTCAGAAAATCCAGCGCATTTTCAATCTTGTTGTAAAATTCTTGGGCTGCATTGGCATCAGGCACACGAATTTCTACTGTCTCTATCTCAAATTGGCTAAGGCCGATGAAGTCCTCTTGCTTTTCAAATTCAGGCGCTGCCGTGACTTCTTGCAGACTTGCTCTATTCTCTTCTGCATGCAGGAGAACTAGGTCGCCTTCTGGCGAAAGGGCTTCAAAAGCATATCCTTTCTCTCCTTGATACAGCTTTGTCCAAGCAGGCTTTTGAGCCAATAGAGACTCGATTTCTTTAGCATCTGCAACCTTGACAACGATTCTGGCTAATTTTTTAGGCCCCTTGACTCGCCGCGACCGCATACTGGGTGATTCTTCCAGCTGCAGTTTCTCTGTCTTAGTCTGATCTCCCAAGGACAGAAAAGCAGCTTCCTCTAAAAGGGCCTTCATGCCCAGCTGATTTACAAAAAACTCTTGATTTAAATGACGATTATTGATCTTTAATACAGGGATAATTCTAATAATATGATTCGCGCTCATAATTCCTCCAAACCATTTTATTGTAATGGATTTTCATCTTTTTGACAAGAAATTATGCGCAAATAAACAATTTTTAAAACAAGAAGGCCTTAGATTTATTGGTAAACAGTCTGAGCAATGACCAAGCCTCTAGCGGACTCAAACTCGTACTGCAGATAAGACTGGTAGGTACCGGGCGCGATAATCCCGCGAATATCCAGAATATCTGTCCCAGCCTGTCCAACAATCGAATCTGCTAGCAGGCAACAGTTGGTCGACAGGACAAAATACGTCTTGAAACGACTGGTTTTAAACTTATATAGCTGCGCTCCTAGTTCATGCTTCAACTTGTAGGAGTATGTTGGCTGGCCATTTTTCAGTTCTGCTGGCGGCTCCCATTCTACTAACAGCTGATCAATTTCAGCTAGGCGCTTCTCAACCGCCTCTTTCTCCTTATCTGTCAAAGCCAGAGAATAACCAAAGAGTGTTTTCTTGCTTTCTTTTTTGCAAAGCTCAATATAGGCGTCTTTAGGAACCTTGAAGAGAACACCATCTCCAATCATGCCCTTGCATCGCTCAGAAAAAACATCATAGCTGCCATAAGAAATCACTTGTCCCTGATAACAAATATCTACATGACCAATGCCACCTAATAAACTTGTCTTTGAAGTATGGACCAAGACCTCTAAGTCTGCCTTTTTCTCTCTATTCTTAACAAGACTATAAACATTTTTACGATCAGAAGCTGTATCTCCCTGAATCAATCGATTAAAGTGTTCCAGATTTTCTACCGGAATAAAGGCTGCAAAAATAATAGGGAGGTTAATACGAATTTGCCTACGCAGCCGATGTTTTTCACGGTCATTATCAAAAAAGAGGCCATCCCGGATATTGGACATTCCCAGCATCATCAAATAGATTCCCAAAATCAAAAACTGCAAGTGTCCGTCAGTCGCAGGCGAAAGAATACTGGTCAGCCCAATTCCACCATAGAGAACGGTATCAAATAGATAGCGCAAGCCGCCCTTGACATGATTTTGCCGATAAAGCAGATAGGTCATTCCGTAAATACCGGCCGTCAAGAGCTGGTAGCTACCCAAACTAATAATCACGATATTGACAGGCACATCACTGATTCGGTTGAGCCAGCTGATACCCATAGCGACTGCAATCTGAAGCAGACTATGCCAGACAGCCCCTTCTTTCTTGCGCGTAAAAACATGAAGAACAATATTTACCAAGCCAACAACTGTAAGATAAAGCGAAATAAAATCGAAGGCCAGCTTGGTAAATCTGAAGCCATTGACAATGATAATCAGGCCGAAAATAAGGGCTAAAAAACCAAAGAGTAAGGTTCTGCGGCCACTGATCTTATGATATTTTGATACTTGCATCTCCATCTTTACCTTCTCTATCGTTCGAAAAAAGAGTTGGGGAAATCCCCCAACTCTGATTTTATGTGCTTATCCGTAGATTGTTTTAAACAAGAGGACCGCTGTGATACCTGCAAGAATCGGTGCCACAACTGGAACCCAAGAATACCACCATTTTGAATCACCCTTGTGTTTGCCCAAAATAGATTCTGGCAGGATGAAGTGGAGGATACGAGGTCCGAGGTCACGAGCTGGGTTCAGTCCTGGTCCAGTAGGGCCTCCCAGTGAGGTTACCAAAGCCATTACCAAGAAACCAAGTGCCAAGTGAGCGACTGAAAGGCTACCAACTTGGAATGGTGCAACTTGGTCTTTAGCCTGAGATATTGCAGCAGCAATCTGTTCTTTAGGAACTGAAGTCCCTTGTGCTGCCATCTGAGCAGCTTGCGAATTGATAGTTGCTTCAGCTTTGCTCAACAATTCTGCCCCAAAGTAGTTCTTGGTCAAACCCATAGCAGCAAAGAAAAGAACAAAAGAACCAACAAATTCATTGATAAAACCATTGAACAAGGCTGCTTTACGTGATTCAGGCGTGCCATGGTCTAGACTAGAGATGGTAGAGAAAGTACCCAAAATATTATTAGGATTTTCTGTTCCCAAATAGTAAGGGCGATGAGTCGCAACGACCAAGGCCTGTCCGAAAATAGCTCCTAAAAGCTGGGCTGCAATGTATGGTGCAACCTGTTCCCAACGGAAATAACCGCTGACAGCAAGTCCCAAAGTAAAGGCAGGGTTGATATGGTTGCCAGACACATTACCAAACATCAAAGCTGGAATCATAACCCCCATACCGTATCCGACAGCGATGACTAACCAACCGCTCTGGTGTCCCTTAGTTCCTTTTAATTCAACGTTGGCAACAGCTCCGTTCCCCAAGACAATGAGGATAGCTGTTCCTAAAAATTCTGTGGCGTATTTAACGACCCATTCGAAATCCATTTAGTGATACTCCTTAAATATTTTTTAGACAAAGTCTATTTTATCAAGTATAATGGATAATGTAAAGGTCATTTTTAATAAAAATAAGAAAAAGAGGGAAGAATATGCGTTTTAATCAGTATAGTTATGCAAGAACGAAACGGGAAAATATGTTGACAGAATTAGCGGAATTAGGCTTTTTTTATGACAGCAATCGCTCTGATAAGGAAAATCTTGAAGATTTTCTCCGCACCAGCTTTTTCACTTATAAAAATACAGATTATCCCTTGAAATCCTTGGCTGCTGACAGCCAAATAGACCTGCTGAGCTTTTTCCAGTCTGACAGAGAACTGACGGCGTCTGTCTTTTACACTGTGGCCTTTCAGCTGCTTGAGTTCTCGCCCTTTATTGATTTTACAGATGTTGAGGCCTTTCGCAAAGAAACAGGCTTTCCCATTACATTTGGAGACTTGTTGGAAAACCTCTACCAGCTGCTCAACACTCGAACAAAAAATGGTAATTTGCTGATTGATAAGCTAGTCAGCGAGGGTTTGATTCCTGAGGACAATACCCACCACTACTTCAACGGTAAGAGCCTGGCAACCTTTTCCAGCCATGATGCTATCCGAGAGGTGGTTTATGTGGAATCACGCGTGGATACTGATCAAGACGGTCGTCCGGATCTCATCAAGGTCAGCATTATTCGGCCCCGCTATCAAGGACAAGTCCCTGCTGTCATGACCGCTTCTCCTTATCATCAAGGAACCAATGACCCCGCCAGCGACAAGGCTCTCCACGATATGAATGTGGACTTAGTAAAAAAAGAGCCTCATCAAATCACAGTCCAAAATCCTGAGCTCAAATTGCTCCAGCTTGATTCGCCGGATTCTGCCCAAGAAGTCTCTGAATCCGAGGAAAAATTAGGCCATATCGGTACCTACACGCTCAATGATTACTTGCTGCCCCGCGGCTTTGCCAATCTCTATGTGTCTGGTGTAGGAACCAAAGATTCTGAAGGGCTGATGACCAGCGGTGACTATCAGCAGATTGAGGCTTATAAAAACGTTATTGACTGGCTCAACGGCCGCTGCCGAGCCTTCACCGACCACACCCGCCAACGGGAAATCAAGGCTAGTTGGTCCAACGGAAAAGTAGCTACGACCGGTATCTCCTATCTGGGCACCATGTCCAACGGACTGGCAACAACCAGTGTAGATGGTCTGGAAGTCATCATCGCTGAAGCTGGGATTTCTTCTTGGTACAACTACTACCGCGAAAACGGCCTTGTCACTAGTCCTGGCGGCTATCCAGGAGAGGATTTTGAATCCCTGACCGAACTGACCTACTCCCGCAACCTGAGGGCTGGTGACTACCTGCGTCATAATGATGCTTATCAGCAAAGCCTAGAGCAACAGCGCAAAGAACTAGACCGGCAAACCGGAGATTACAACCAATTTTGGCATGACCGCAACTACCTGCTCCATGCAGATAAGGTCAAGGCCGAAGTCGTCTTCACCCATGGCTCTCAAGACTGGAATGTCAAGCCCCTCCATGTCTATAATATGTTTCGAGCCTTACCGCACCACATCAAAAAACATCTCTTCTTCCATAACGGTGCCCATGTTTACATAAACAATTGGCAGTCCATCGACTTCCGTGAGTCTATCAATGCTCTGCTGAGCAAGAAACTGCTGGGGTATGAATCAGACTTTGAACTTCCAGCAGTCATCTGGCAGGACAACAGCCAGGCTCAAAGCTGGCTGACCTTGGAAGACTTCGGTGGACAAGAGCAGAAACTTCAGCTCCAACTAGGCCAAGACTGCCAATCTATCCAAAATCAATATCCAGAAGAAGACTATAATCGTTTTGCCAAAAACTACCAAAGCTTTAAGACTGAGCTCTTTGACGGTAAGGTCAACCAGATTACTCTGGACTGGACCTTGGAAAAAGACCTCTTCCTCAACGGAGCGAGCCAGCTCAATCTTCGCCTCAAATCCAGCACCGATAAGGGACTGATTTCTGCTCAATTACTGGACTTCGGACCAGCTAAGCGTCTCACACCGATTCCTACGCCTATTGAGCCTAGAGTCATGGACAACGGCCGCTACTATATGCTGGACAATCTGCTTGAGCTGCCCTTTGCCGAAACGCCTCATCGCGTCATCACCAAAGGTTTTCTCAATCTGCAAAATCGAACCAATCTACTGACAGTCGAAGAAGTCACTCCTGACCAATGGCTGGAATTTTCCTTTGAATTGCAACCAACCATCTATAAGATGAAAAAAGGCGACCAACTGCGCCTCGTCCTCTACACTACGGACTTTGAGCATACCGTTCGTGATAAAACCGACTATCAGCTGACGGTAGATTTGAAGAAATCTAGTCTGGATTTGCCGACCATGACATCACATTAATAAAACCTAAAAGGCGCTGAAATTCAGCGCCTTTTCTTTTATCGTAGATTGAGATATTCCTCTGCATATTTTTTATAATCTGGCTTTTCCTTGCGGTTCATAGCAAAGAGCATACTGCCTGTGAGATAGTCATCGTCTGAATCAGGAATTAGCATAATAGCAATATTTTTATCTTTCTCAGGAAAGACGATAGAAAATGTTCCGCCATTATCTTTCCGAGTCAGGCCATAATAACTCACCCCATTCTTAAAACCAACTGCAATTTGAGTGTACTCATACTCTTCTTCGTTGACAATGATAGTCTTGTCTTTTATTTCAATGGTCTTTTGTTCACCGCTAGCATCCTGTACATTCCATTTTCCCTGAATTTTTGGGCTGCCGCTGCAGCCAATTAGGATGAAGAGAGATGAGAGCACTACCAACAGCAAACCTTTTATCTTCTTGTTTTTCAAGTTGTCTTCTCCTTGATATATAGATTCATGACCATTCTACTATAAATGCTAAATTTTTGTCAAACCTCTTAGAAATGTTCTTCTTGCCACTTTTCCAAAAAATGATATAATTTGAAGAGTGAAGATTACCGAGGGCTTAGCCCTTGCGAGAGAAAGGAAAGAAAATCTTATGATGAACATGCAAAGCATGATGAAGCAAGCGCAAAAGCTTCAAAAGCAAATGGAAAAAGGCCAAGCGGAACTAGCTGCAACAGAATTTACCGGCAAATCAGCCCAAGATTTAGTCGTTGCTAAGCTGACAGGCGATAAAAAGGTAGTCAGCATTGACTTCAATCCAGCCGTTGTTGATCCTGAAGATTTGGAAACTCTGTCAGAGATGACTGCGCAGGCCCTGAATCACGCGCTGGCTCAGATTGATGATGCTACTCAGAAGAAAATGGGCGCTTTCGCAGGCAAATTGCCTTTTTAAGCAAGATAAATAACCTTACCTCTTGACTAAACATAAGTCAAGAGCTACTCGAACCAGCAAAAAAGACTGAAGAATCTCAGTCTTTTTTGATTTATAGTCGTTTCCTCACTAGTCCACTACACAAAATTAAGCAAATCTGCTGCCTTACTCATCAAAAGCAGGGCATAGTCGGGATTGTTCTGCAGTTCCTTGATAGAGCTCTGCACCAGCTCCAAATCATCAGTTATCATGCCATCAACACCCAGACGGAAGGATTTGCCAATGCTGTCTGCATCATTGATGGTCCAGTCATAAAGCTTCTTATCCGTCATCCATAGCTTATCGACAAAGTTTTCATCGAGGGTCGAGTACTCCATCGTATAGCCAGAAGCCTGTGTCCGTGGAAAAATAGTATTGTAGGGCAGGATAAAGAAAGTCGGTATGCTCTCATCATACTGGACTGTCTTGTCAATAACCTGATAGTCCAAAGACTGAATCTGGTGGCCATAAACCTTGATATTGGCTCCGTATTGACTCAGAAAACGGTCCATCATATCGTCTGAGTCCAAGCTGCTGGTCTTGATTTCTATCAAGAGTCGCTGCCCCATCTGATTGGCTCGTTTGATATAAGCATCAAAGCTGGAAATTTTGGCGGTGTGTCCATTTTCTGAAATATCTAAAGCCGTCAGCTCTTTCAGAGTCAGCTCTTGCGGTTTAGCATCAACGCCGGCCAAGACTTCTAGATTGGCATCGTGCATCATGACAAACTGGCCGTCCTTGGTCTCCTGTACATCCATTTCGATATAATCTGGCTTGAGCAAGGCTGTTTTCTCTAGCGACTCAACCGTATTCTGGACACCATTTCCCTGCGAAACTCCACGGTGAGAGATGGTCAGAGGGACATTTTCCAAGGGCAGATTGAGATAGACAAATCCTTCAAGGGCAAAGGCAGAGCTAGTGACCAAAAGGATAAACCAGCGCATGAGAGGCAGGCCTTTCCTGTAGCGATACTCAGATAGCTTGCTATCTGTCAGAAAAGCCACAAACTTAATCAAAAAGTAGGCTACCATGAAGTAATAAACCAGCTTGATGAGGCAGTAATTGACAACCGCTGCTGTCAAGGCTATCTGATTGGACTGGCCATCCGCATACTGCTGCAACACTAAAATCGGAATGCTGCTTAAAAGAAAGAAGAGAAAGCTCTTAGCCAGTATCCAAAAGAGCTGCCAAGTATAGCGAATCAGGTGCCCCTTGGTCTTCTCCAAACTATACCTAATCGCATCTCGTAGGCGGAAATGCTCAAAAAAGAGCTTTGGCAGGGCAAACATCAGGCGGACAGCTATCAAAAAAAACAGAAAACCTAAAGCATAGATTGATAATTTCATCCATAAGACCGTCTTGAGATAGGTCACGATAAATTCTGGAATCAGAATTTTATTCAAGTAGTAGATTTTGAGAATTTGCCGCAGAAAGGGAAAGATAAAGCCCATATACAGTGCAATAAAGAGGACCTTGCTGGGTCTAGCGTAGCGAATCAGCGAGCCGCTGTCTTTGAAACTTTTCTTAATAAACTGAAAGGCGCTGCGTTCTTCCTCGTCCAGAAGATTGCGGAGACCCATAAATATCAGTCCAATCTGAAAATAAGCGACAAAGAGATTAGCTGCAAAAAGCGCTAGAAAGGCTAAGCCAACCCAGACATTTGAAGTCAGAACCTTCAGGGCATTCGTATAAGACAAGAAGAGGTAGCCTGTCTGCTTGAGCAGAGTCTCTGCTGCAAAGGAGTTGAAAGGCACCCAGGCCAGCTCCATGAGCATAAAGACCGTGAAAAAGAGCAGCAGAATTTTATCAAGATTGCGATAGAGACGTAAAAGTCCCAGTCTTTGTGATTTCATTTTCCTCCTTTATGTTGTGAACAATACAAAGCTTACTAAAAAGCGATTCTTATTTAAAACAAGGTTGAGACAGATGTCCCAACCTTATTTTTATTTTCCAAATAAACGTGCCCAGAAGCCCTTGCTTTCCTGCTCCTGCACCTTTTCCTTGGCTTCATCCAACTCCAACAGCAAGGTTTCACGCTCGTTCATAGCCTTAGCTGTTAGCTGCTGCTGCTGGTCCAACTGCTTGTCCTTTTCAGCAATCTGGACATCCTTGATGCGCAGCTGCTCATCTTTCTTAGCCAGTTGGCCGTCCTTGGCCTTAAGCTGCTCATAGAGACGCACAATCTCAGCATTTTTTTCGTCCACCAAGATTTCCATCAGCTCGCGTTGCTTCACATCTTCACTGACAGGTTCATCTTCAAAAATAGTTTTCTTATAAATCTCTTCCAGCTTAATCAAGCCGCTGCGGGTCACCACCGTGACTCCTTTTTCATTCTTTTCCGTATCTTCTGGCGGCAGTGCCTTGACACGATTGTTAATCGCCTGGCGGCTAACTCCAAGAATCTCGGCTAACTCGCTGACTGTCTTTTCAATTGCCATAATTTCCTCAAAAACTTTTTCTAGTTTGTAGATACCTAAATCTTATCATATCAAGCCTTAACTGTCAAATTTCACAATATTTTTTGAGCCTGACTCCTATCTTTTTAGCCCTTTTTTATGATACAATGAGACAAATTAGTCTAGTAAAAGAAATGAAAAAATCAAATGAATTTAGAAGCCTAGAGATGTTCAGCTACAACCTTCCAAGAACGTCTACAAGATAGCAAATCCTGCTCACCAAGGAAGCACAAGATTTCTGACTAACTGATAGAAACCACTCTCCACGAAAGGAAAAGACCAATGAAGTATTTCGACACAATCATCATCGGAGGAGGACCGGCTGGCATGATGGCTGCCATTTCCAGTTCTTTCCACGGGCAGAAGACCCTGCTCCTCGAAAAAAATAAACGACTGGGCAAGAAACTAGCTGGTACAGGTGGCGGGCGCTGCAATGTGACCAACAACGGAAACCTAGATGACCTCATGGCCGGAATTCCCGGTAACGGGCGCTTTCTTTACAGCGTCTTTTCCCAGTTTAACAACCATGATATCATCAACTTCTTTACAGAAAACGGTGTCAAACTCAAGGTCGAAGACCACGGCCGTGTTTTCCCAGCGACAGACAAGTCCCGCACCATTATCGAATCTTTGGAAAAGAAAATTGCAGAGCTGGGCGGCACTGTCATCACCAATACTGAAATTGTCTCCGTCAAAAAAACTGATGAGCTTTTTACTGTCAGATCCAGCGACCAGACTTGGACCTGCCAGAAATTGATTGTGACGACTGGCGGCAAGTCCTACCCTTCAACTGGCTCGACAGGATTTGGCCACGATATTGCCCGACACTTCAAGCACACAGTGACTGACCTGGAAGCTGCTGAAAGTCCTCTTCTGACTGACTTTCCTCACAAAGCGCTTCAGGGGATTTCGCTAGACGATGTGACCCTGAGCTACGGAAAGCATGTCATTACCCACGACCTGCTCTTTACCCACTTTGGCCTATCAGGTCCGGCAGCCCTGCGCTTGTCTAGCTTTGTCAAAGGCGGCGAAACTATCTATCTGGATCTTCTGCCGCAGATGAGGAAGCAGGATTTGGCAGATTTTTTAGAAGAACATCGGGAAAAATCTCTGAAGAACTGTCTGAAAATCCTCCTACCCGAACGAATGGCAGACTTTTTTGCCCAGCCCTTTCCCGAGAAAGTCAAACAACTCCATATCAGTGAAAAAGAGGACCTCATCATGCAAGTCAAAGAACTGCCCATCCCTGTCACTGGCAAAATGTCCCTGGCCAAGTCCTTTGTCACCAAGGGCGGTGTCAGCCTCAAAGAAATCAATCCTAAAACTCTGGAAAGCAAGCTGGTTCCCGGCCTCCACTTCGCTGGAGAGGTCCTAGACATCAATGCTCACACGGGCGGCTTTAACATCACCTCCGCCCTCTGCACCGGCTGGGTGGCAGGAAGCTTGCATTATGAGTGATTAGAAAAATATTTTAAAGTAATTGAAAAAACTGGTCGAGGAACATTGCACTGCACCCTAAAAGTTAACTAACTTTTGGGGTGCAGTGCAGAATATTCTCACCAGTTTTTATTCTGCATTTGTCCGAACATAAGCAGCAATCACATCTGCTGTGTACTGGGCAGTTCCTGATCCAAATTGATCGATATTCTTCTTGAATTCTGGATTGTGGACATAGCCCTGACCGATGTGGGCAAAGACTTGCAGTGAGCAGTCAAAGCCGTAAGTGCGAATGGCTTGTAAGAGACGCGCTGCCTGCTCTTGATTTTCTACGGCTTCAACTGGCAAGCCTTGCTGCATATTCTCTGCTAGACTTTGAAAAACTTGATTGAAGGCTGCAGCAGATTCTTCTTCCCGTCCATTTTGACGAGTCAATGCTTCCGACATGACTTCCTGACCGTATTCTTCGACAGCTTCTTGATGGTATTTGTGATTATCTTCGTAGGTAAAGCCTACGAATTTTTCTTTCATTGTCATCTTTCTTTCTCCTTTTTCTTCTTGGATGGTTTTTTGTAAGGTGGAAATCAAGATATCCAAGCGCTCTCTTTCCTGCTGCAAATACTCTAACTGCCTAACCAGATGCGGCAATAAGGCCTGATCGTCCTGACTCAGTAGCTCTGCTGTTTTCTCCAAAGAAAAACCCAGATACTTATAGTAAAGGATAACCTGCAACCGCTCTAAATCAGCTTGGCTGTACGTCCGATAGCCATTTTCTGATTTGGCGGGTACTAAAAGTCCGATTTTGTCGTAATGATGCAGGGTTTTGACAGAGACGCCTGAAAGCTGCGCAGCTTCTTTGATATGGTACATGATAGACCTCCTTACCACTATAGTATAAGCCCTGACCTAAGGTCAGGGTCAAGCTTTTTTAGAAATTTTTTTAACCGCCTTAGAGTTTCCAAAGCGGCTAGTATTTATTTGCGAGAAACCATGGCAATAAAGCCCAGTTTTTCCTGATTCTTTTGGAACATCTTAAACATCTTCATAAATTGACTGTAGTTTTCTTTTTTAAGGGCATTGAAGCAGATTTTCAGTGTGCCGCCCAGTCCTTCGTCATAAATCATACCTCGAAGACTCATCAAGGTCATTTCGCCGACAAAGGTGTCTACACGATCAAAAGCGTGAGAGCGCGCTAGCTGAATCCAAGAACCCTCTGTCAGAGGCCCCACATTGACATTAATCGCACGAGATAGCTCTTCCCGGACATTCTCATCTTTTTGTTTGAGCATGACGTCATGTGTGAGGAGCACTCCACCTGGCTTCAGCACCCGGTAGTACTCATCCATACATTTGGCCTTCCCCTTATCCGTCTGCATGGTCAGCATGGCTTCATTGATAACAATATCAAAAGAATTGTCATCATAAGGCAGCTTCATGGCATTAGCCTGCTCAAATGTGACAAGTTCACTAACACCAGCTTTGTCTCCATTAAGCTTAGCCTGAGCCAGCGCAGCCTTATCCAAATCAACTGCAGTAATCTGGCAGCCATATGTTTTAGCCAGCTCGATTGTTGTGGTCCCCATATTGCAGGCGACTTCCAGAACCTTCTTGTCGCTGGAAAACTGTCCCTGCTCAATCAGCCAGTCTGTTGCCAGCTTACCACCGGGACGAAGACGTTTCTTTCCTAATTTTGCTAAAAATTTATGACCTGCTTCTGCCATTTCCGAACCTCCATGATTTTGATTGCTTCCATTATAGCATAAAATATTGTATTTTCAGATAATTCTTAGAATTTAGCAAAAAAAGACCGAATCGACCGATTCAATCTGTCTTGTATCTTATTTACAAGCCAAGAAATCCAACCAGATAGCGCAGCGAGGCCACCAAGACTACACCAAACACAACAGTTGCAATCAAGTTTTTATACTTAAAAGCCACATAGCTAGTCGGAAAAACGACCATTAAATCCAGCCATTTAAAACTCGGCAGCTGACCTGTTTTAGCATTGGTGACACTGGACAGGATAAGGGCAAAGATAATGGAAACTGGAAGATATTTGAGGAAACGCTCTGCCATGGGCGGAAGGCCCTTGTACTTGACTAGGATAAAGGGTAAAACCCGCGGAATCCAAGTGACTAGGGCTGACAAAAGAATAGCCAGTAAAATATACTTACTTATCATCCCAAATCACCCCCACTGTACAGCCTAGCAAGGTTGCAAAAAGCACCGCCAGCGAATTTTGAAGCAGCATGGTCAGGAGCAAGTAGGCAAGACCCACCACGCCCAAGACCAAAAAGAGCTTCTTTATCTTGACCCGGCGCAGCATGATTGTAAACTGAGAAGAGAAAATGCCGATAAACATGGCGACTAGGGCAAAGTCCAGGCCGAAGCTCTCAGGATTGGGCAGAAGGGCACCGAGGGCTGTTCCCAAAACAGTACCCAAAATCCAGGAAGCGTAACTCATGAAATTATTGCCCATCATCCAACTAGCAGCGATTTCCTCTGTATGTGCCCGCTCTCCCATCAAGACTCCGTAAGATTCATCTGTCAAAAAAGAACCAATGACAATATTCTGAGTCAAGCTAGACTTACGAAAAAGAGTCGATGCATGCAGACAGAGCAAAAGATGTCGGATATTAATAAGAAAAACAGTCAGTGCGATGGCCAAGACAGGCGCCTGCTGAGCAAATAAACCAATCATGGCAAACTGGGCACTGCCGGCATAAACCAGAATACTCATCAGTCCCATCTCCAAAGGATTCATATAGGGCGCCGCCATGATGCCGCAGGCTAGACCAATCCCAATATAGCCCAGAGCCGTTGGCACTGCCGCCTGTGCTCCCTGTTTAAATGTCTGTCCGCGCATTCTTCTCCCTTACTCCATCGTTTCAAAAGCCAGACTCGGCTTAGCATTGAGGTCCAAACTGGCAAAATTCTTCTTATTCCACTCACTGACACTAGCATAGGCAATCATACCAGCATTGTCACCGCAGAGGCGAAGAGGCGGAATAACCACCTTCACATCCTGAATCTCAGCTGTCAAGCGTTCTCTCAGGCCTTGATTAGCCGCAACACCGCCCGCCACGACCAGAGTCTTGACTGGATATTTTTCCAGCGCTTTTTTAGTCTTGGCCATGAGAATATCCATGACCGCCGCCTGAAAGCTTGCTGACAGGTCTTGATTAGACAAGACCTCTCCTTTTTGCTGGGCATTGTGGTGCAGGTTGATAAAGGCCGACTTGAGGCCGGAAAAAGAAAATTCCAGATTGTCTTCCTTAATCATAGCCCGCGGAAAATCATAAATATCCTGTCCCTCATGAGCTAACTGATCAATCTCTCGACCTGCTGGATAGGTCAAGCCCATGACTCGCCCGACTTTATCATAGGCTTCACCGACCGCATCATCGCGGGTCTCCCCCACAATCTTATAGTCACCAGCCTGACTGACATAGACCAGCTCAGTATGGCCGCCACTGACCAAGAGAGCCAGCAAGGGAAATTCCAAGGGCTCCACGCTCTGGGCTGCCATCAGGTGTCCAGCCATATGATTGACCGGAATCAAGGGAATATCATGAGCCCAAGCAAAGGACTTAGCCGCTGCCAAGCCGACCAGAAGCGCCCCGACTAGACCAGGACCATAGGTGACCGCCACCGCTGTGACTTGCTCCTCGCTAATCCCTGCTTCTGCCAAGGCTTCCTCAATGCAAACCGTAATGACCTCCACATGGTGACGGCTGGCCACTTCCGGTACCACTCCGCCAAAACGCTTGTGGCTCTCAATCTGGCTGGCAATGACATTGCTCAAAAGCTCCGTCTCATTCTTCAGAACCGCCACACTGGTCTCATCACAGGAAGTCTCAAAAGCTAAAATATATCTATCTTTCATGGATCTCTCTTTTCATGACAATCGCATCTTCCACCGGCGCATGGTAGTAGGCCTTTCGCCGCGCAATTTCTTCAAATCTTTCTTTTTTGTAAAATAGCAGAGCTGGCCTGTTTGACTCTCTCACTTCGAGGAATATTTCCTTGTCGGAAGGCAAAAAGTCAAACAAGGCTGTCGCGATTTTCTGCCCCTGATAGTTAGGCAATACAGCAATCTGCAGAACTTCTGCTTCAAAGTCTGTATCCTGCCAGACTAAAAAGCCGACAAGCTGACTCACATCTTCTGCTAGCGCACATCTATTCACATTCGAGAGCAGGATCTCTTCCAATTGACCCACAGTCCAAGGGCTGACCGCATAGACTGCAAGTAAGAGCTGTTCCAGCTCTTCTGCTAGAACTGCCACGTCCACATCCGAGCTGTCGCTCCATTTTCTCAACTTAATCATAGGCGCTGAATGTAAGAATTACTGGATTCCTGGTGGGTCTTGAGCCAATTTTCCTCGGCTTCTACCCGCTTGAGATAGTTAGGAACAAAGTCATGAATAGACTGGGCTGGCAGGTCTAAACCGAGACGACCAATAGCTGCCGCATCTGGTAAAGTCGGCTGAACCGATACCCCAGGAAGAGCAGCTTCAATCTGCTCCGCAAACACTGCAGTCTCTCCGACAAAGGTGACTGGCTGATCAGCAACGCCAGCTATTTCCAAAACCTCTGCCAATGGCAGATGATCCTCCGGCCGTACAGACTGACCAGACTGATAAAAGCCAGCATAGACATTATTGCGGCGGGCATCCATGACAGGAATGACCAAACCTTCCACCTGCTCTGGGACTAAAGCCAGCAAACTAGACACACCGACCAGCTCAATCTTGAGGGTATGAGCCAGAGTCTTGGCTGTCGCCACCGCCATTCGCAGACCTGTGTAGCTGCCCGGACCCTGAGCAACTACGATACGATCCAAATCCGTCGGCTTCATGTCCAGACTATTCATCAGAAAATCAATAGCCGGCATCAGGGTAATGCTGTGGTTTTTCTTTATATTTAAAGTCATCTGCGCCAGCAAGGTCTCGTCCTCTAAAATCGCGAGCGTCAGCGCCTTACTTGACGTATCAAAAGCTGCAATCTTCATGCTTATCCTCTATTTTTCCTCTTGCCGCCAAAGTGAGCGGCGTTTTAATTTGTCTTCGTAGAAACTATCTACCAAAAATTCCTCTAAAATCTGGCTAAAAGCCTCCAAATTAGGCACTTGCTGCGCCAAGTGTTTCCCAAAAATCGCTTCTTGCTCAGCAATCTTGGGCAGCAAATCCGCTCCAGCAGCAGTCAAGCTCAAGCGAGAACTGCGCTTGTCCTTGCTAGAAATTTCCTTCTTGACCAAGCCTTTTTTAATCAAAGCCTGCACCAAGCGACTAGGGCTTTTTTCCTCACAAATCAGGGATTCCCCCAAGCCCTTGAGAGACAGCGGAGCATGTTCGCCCAAAACGAGCAAGACCTCGCTTTGATTGGGCGTAATTCCCAAAGGCTCTAGCAACTTCCCATATTCTCTCGTCGCTAAGCTCTCTGCACTTCTAAACAAATAGCCAAATCGAATTCCTTCTGCTACCACGCTGCTCTCCTTTCAAAAATCACTTCTATACTATTTTACACTAGATTAGGTAAATTGTTGACAATTTTAGTTAAAAAATATAAAATCTTAAATAGATGATATATCATCTATTTGCAAAAGGAGGAAAAACGGATGACCCCAAACCCTACAAATCAAAAACCAGCTAGAACAATGACCCACGCTTTTGTGACTGGTGCGACCGGTCTTTTAGGAAATAATCTCGTGCGTGCTCTGCTAAAAGAAAACATTCAAGTGACCGCTCTCGTTCGCTCCGAGGAAAAAGCGCGCAAACAATTTGCCGACCTGCCTATCCAGATTGTCAAGGGGGATATTTTAGAGCCCAAAAGCTATCGTGACTATCTAGCAGGCTGCGACAGCCTCTTTCATACCGCTGCTTTTTTCCGCGATAATTATAAAGGCGGCAAGCACTGGCAGGAGCTCTACGACACTAATATTATAGGCACAAATAACCTCCTAGAAGCTGCTTACGAGGCTGGTATCCGCCAATTTGTCCATACTTCCTCCTGTGTCGTACTGGAAGGTGAGGCCAATCAGCTAATCGATGAAAGCATGTCTCGCTCAAAAGATACTCCTTTTGATTACTATCGCAGCAAGATTTTGAGTGAAGAGGCCGTTCGTGATTTCTTGGACAAGCATTCAGATGTTTTCGGTTGCTTTATCTTGCCGAGTGTAATGTTGGGTCCTAGAGACCTTGGTCCGACCTCCAGTGGGCAGCTGATTATCAATTTTGTAGAGCAAAAACTTCCAGGTATCTTAAAGGCTAGCTATAATATGGTGGATGCTAGAGATGTAGCAGATATTCATCTCCGCGCCATGAAATACGGACGCTCAAAGGAGCGCTATCTGGCAGTTGGACGGCAAGTGACCATGACAGAATTGTACCAAATACTGGAAAAAATTACTGGCGTTCCCGCCCCCAAGCGCAAGATCTCCCCTCTTTTCGTCAAAATCTATGCCCAAGCAAGTGAGCTCTACCACCGGCTCACCAAAAAACCAATTTTGATTACCAATGAGCTCGCTCATCTCATGGCCGAAGAATATCTCAAAAGTAATTTTAGCTTTGCCAAAACCGAGAGCGAGCTAGGCGGACAGCATCGCCCTCTCGAAGAAAGCATAGCTGACGTGGTAGATTGGTACCGCAAGCACGGCTATTTCGCCAAATAAGCAGCCCTCAAAATCAAGTGACCAAATGTTCATCGCTTGATTTTTCTTTTTGTCAAGCCGCTTTGGCTGAAAAACCGTCTCTGAAATTCACCGTCCCGACTTGCTTCCTAAGCTCATTCTATGGTATAATTACAATAATAATTAAACATCAGGTCAATTTCATTACTCTTACTTTTCCATAAGATACAAGGCTAAAACAGCATTTTAGCCTCTTCATTTGAGTAAGCCCTATCAGAAGTCACAGCAATCGCTCACTTTCCATTTATCATTTTTAATTTATCATGTGAAGAAATGCGCTAACGCCTGCCTTCTTTTATTTTTTAGACCTTATCACAGAAAGGAATCTTATGATTTACAAAGTTTTTTATCAGGAAACAAAAGAGCGCAGTCCGCGCCGTGAAAAGACACGTGCCCTTTATTTAGAGATTGAAGCAGCTAATCAATTGGAAGGCCGTATTCAGGCTCGTAAGTTAGTCGAAGAAAATACCCCTTACAATATTGAATTTATCGAGCTCTTGTCTGACAAACACCTCGAATACGAAAAAGAGTCAGGCACTTTTGAATTGACGGAGTTCTAACCCATGGCATATACCTTAAAACCCAAAGAAGTTGGCGTTTTTGCGATTGGTGGGTTAGGCGAAATCGGTAAAAACACCTACGGGATTGAATACCAAAATGAAATCATCATCGTGGATGCCGGTATCAAGTTCCCAGAAGACGACCTACTAGGAATTGACTATGTCATTCCCGACTACTCTTATATCGTGGAAAATATTGACCGCGTAAAAGCTGTCCTCATCACCCACGGGCACGAGGACCATATCGGCGGTATTCCTTTCCTGCTCAAGCAAGCCAATGTTCCTATCTATGCTGGTCCTTTGGCCCTGGCCCTCATTCGCGGCAAGTTAGAAGAGCATGGACTTTTGCGTGATGCCAAGCTCTATGAAATCAATCAAAACACAGAACTGCAGTTCAAGCATCTGAAAGCTACTTTCTTCCGGACAACCCACTCTATTCCAGAGCCTTTGGGAATTGTCATCCATACGCCGCAGGGTAAGATTGTCTGTACCGGTGACTTCAAGTTTGACTTTACACCAGTCGGTGAGCCGGCCGACCTGCACCGCATGGCTGCTCTGGGCGAGGAAGGCGTTCTCTGCCTCCTATCTGACTCGACCAATGCTGAAGTTCCGACCTTTACCAATTCCGAAAAAGTGGTCGGGCAATCTATCATGAAGATTATCGAAGGCATACATGGACGGATTATTTTCGCCTCCTTTGCCTCAAACATCTTCCGGCTCCAGCAGGCAGCAGATGCTGCTGTCAAGACCGGCCGTAAGATTGCAGTCTTTGGCCGCTCCATGGAAAAGGCTATTGTCAACGGGATTGAGTTGGGCTATATCAAGGTTCCTAAAGATACCTTCATCGAGCCAAATGAACTCAAGGACTACCCAGCTGGCGAAGTGCTGATTATGTGTACCGGAAGTCAGGGTGAGCCGATGGCAGCCCTGTCTCGGATTGCCAATGGTACCCACCGTCAGGTTCAACTGCAACCAGGAGATACAGTCATCTTCTCATCCAGCCCTATCCCTGGTAATACGACCAGCGTTAACAAGCTGATTAACATTATTTCCGAAGCCGGTGTAGAAGTGATTCACGGCAAGATTAACAACATCCACACCTCTGGACACGGTGGCCAACAAGAGCAGAAACTCATGCTCCGCTTGATCAAGCCTAAATATTTCATGCCAGTCCATGGTGAATACCGTATGCAGAAAGTCCATGCAGGTCTAGCAGTTGATACTGGAGTACCAAAAGACAATATCTTCATCATGAGTAATGGTGATGTGTTGGCTCTGACAGCTGACTCAGCTCGTATTGCCGGCAGCTTCAACGCTCAGGATATTTATGTTGATGGGAACCGCATTGGTGAAATCGGAGCTGCTGTCCTGCGCGACCGTAAAGACCTATCAGAGGACGGCGTTGTCCTGGCTGTCGCAACGGTTGACTTTGAGTCCAAGATGATTTTAGCTGGTCCAGATATTCTCAGCCGTGGCTTTATCTACATGCGCGAATCAGGTGACCTCATTCGCCAAAGCCAGCGCATCCTCTTCAATGCCATTCGCATTGCACTCAAGAATAAAGACGCCAGCGTCCAATCTGTCAGCGGCGCTATCGTCAACGCCTTGCGTCCTTTCCTCTACGAAAGCACCGAGCGCGAACCTATTATTATTCCGATGGTGCTTACACCAGACGAAGATAACTAAAAACAAGCTTTGCTAGATCAGCAAAGCTTGTTTTTCTGCTTTATTTTTTGTTCGCGAAGCATGCTTAATAATCCAAGCGCAACTCGGACTCAATTCTTCCTCTTGCCAAGCTCCAATCACACTCTCAAATTTTTCAGGATCTTCTTTATATAAATCATTCAGATTATTAGCGACACTTTTTTGGATTGATTTATCCGCATCATCCTTTAGATTCCTTAAAATAGCAGTAAACTTATCAAAATAATCTAAGACCACAGTCTGCTTCTTAGCCCAAGGCAGTCGGATACGCATACACTCACTGGCTAATCTGCGGACGCGCATATTCTCATCTTGGCTCCACTCTAGCAGTAAATCCATGGTAGCTTTAGGATAATTAGCCAGCAAGGGCCGCATGGAAAATTCTCCAGTAAATCGCTTGGTTAATTCCTTGCTGAAGGCTGCACTTAGATCGAATTCCTGACCTCCATAAAGTTCTACGTATTTGCCAATCGGCCACAACCAGTACCCCTCTGAGAACATCCCCAGGCCGCCCTCTAACTCTGGCCCAAGTATCTGCTCAAAAATCTTCAGAGAATCAGCATAAGAAAGCGGCAAGCATTCTTTGATACTCTTTGCAAGCAGCTCTTGACGCTGAGTAAATTCCAAAGCCTCTAAGTCGCTTTCAACTAGAGACATAAAATACTGAGCATCAAACTTATCTGTAACTTCTTGCAAGCGACGGCTCAAATCCTCCGCATAAACCAAATCATAATAATCTTTAACCTTTTTCGCCATAATTTCTAAATCCCCTTAACAGACTTCTCACTGCTCCTCTGACTTCTGCTTCTTCCTCTTTCTCAGCCAGAAAAAGAGACAACTCGTTCAAGGCGCCTGAAATCATATGAGCTGCCATATCCAAATCAATAGAGATAAGTCTTCTTTCTTTAGATAAAATGTCTAATTGTTCTCTCAAATGAAAGAAAGAATTAGCCTCGTCCTGACGACGCCACTCTTTCCACTCAACGACATTGGGACCATCGAGCAGGAGAATACGTCTATTTTCGGTCAAGGTCGCAAAACGAACAAAAGCAACACAGCCTTCCACCAACTGCTCCCAAGAATCGTGTGCTTCCAGGGCATTTTTTTCTACATAAAATCCCAGTTCGGACTGAATTTGTGCCAGTACGGCGGTAAATAAAGTTTTCTTATTCCCGAAATGATGATAAAGTGCGCCTCTTGTCATTCCCAATTCATCTACAATTTCTTCCAAGGAAGTTTCTGCATAACCCTTTAAAGAAAAATGTTTCCGGGCGATAGCTAATATTTTCTTGCTTGTCTCTAGAGAAGCCTGCTGTTTTTTATTCATCTTCACTCTCCAAATAATTTGCCGCAAACTCAGCGCTAGGTGGAATTACTTGAATCACATCAACCAAAACAGAACCCGGCGCTTCCACAATGAAATGGCGCTGACCAAAATCTTCACTCTTAATAGGAAGAAGGAACTCCATTTCTTCTTGCTGACGCAATTCTTCATAAAGAAAATCCACATTGTCAACTTCGATATTGATGATTAGACCACTCGCCTTAGACTGGTAGGCTTGTGGCACTGTCCCATGCTTGCTATCAATAAAAGCAAGCTCAAAACCACTCTCGATATTCTTTAAACTAATATACCAATCTGAACGGAAGGTTTCCTGAAATTGGAAATAGTCAATGAAAAATTGTGCAGCTTGATGGACATCTTCGCTCATTAAAACGGGGTATAAACTGGTAATCATTTGTTCTCCTTTTCTTAAACTTTATTTTAACATACATACTGAATGTATGCAAATGAATATTAAAAAACAGAAGCCAAATTGACTTCCATCTATTTGAAAATGGCTTCGTTTAATCGCTTGATAAAATGATATTTGGTAATGTCCTTTTGTGGGACATCTGATAGACTGGCGTAGATTTCATAACCTTGCTTGATGTAAAAATCCTTGGCCTGATAAGATTTAGTGGACAAGGTAATGCTAGTTACTCCAGCTTCTACGGCCTTTTCTTCTAATTCTACCAGCAGACTGGCTCCCAAACCTTTTTTCTGATGTTCTTTATCCACCACCAAAGCCTTGACATGAATATTTTCCAACACCTGTTGGGCATGGAGCAAGGCAATTAACTGGCCATCTTCCTCCCGCCTTAGATAATAATCTTGAGGTTCAAGTTTTTCAAGCATATCTGGACCAAAACAAGCCTCATATTGCTCATCAAAAACACGCTTAATAAAATCATGAAATTTTTCCATCTTTCTCCTCCTCCACGAAAAAGCAGGGGATATGCCAATCCTCCTGCTCTAAGTTTAGTATAAATCCAGATAATTATCCACTTCCCATTGGGAGACAAAGGTTGCATAGCTAGCCCACTCGATACGCTTAGCTTCTAAGAAGCTCGTATAGATATGCTCGCCAAGAGCTGCTTTCACAACTTCATCTTCTGTCAAGGCCTTTAAGGCATTATGAAGAGTTGATGGCAAGTCTGTAATTCCTGCTTCCTTACGCTCCTCTGGAGTCATGATATAGATGTTTTCTTCGATTGGGGCTGGAGCTTCGATTTTATTTTCGACACCGTGCAGGCCAACTTCCAAGAGAACTGCCATAGCGATATATGGATTGGCCATCGGATCAACCGAACGCAGCTCCAAGCGAGTACCCATACCACGAGAGGCTGGCACGCGCACCAACGGTGAACGATTGCGTCCTGCCCAGGCAATATAAACTGGTGCTTCATATCCAGGAACCAGACGTTTGTATGAGTTGACCGTTGGATTCATGATTGCTGTGTAGTTATAAGCATGGTTAATCAAACCACCCAAGAAATGGTAGGCTGTTTCTGACAGCTGCATACCCTTTGGATCTTCTGGATCGAAGAAGGCATTATTTCCGTCTTGATCAAAGAGGGACATGTTACAGTGCATACCAGATCCCGCAATGCCAAACTTAGGCTTAGCCATAAAGGTCGCATAAAGGCCGTGCTTACGAGCAATAGTTTTCACAACCAGCTTAAAAATCTGAATCTTGTCACAAGCCCGAAGCACTTCATCATACTTAAAGTCAATCTCGTGCTGGCCGACAGCTACCTCATGGTGGCTAGCTTCTACTTCAAAGCCCATCTTGGTCAGAACATTGACGATTTCCCGACGAGTATTGTCTGCCAAATCTGTCGGTGCCAAATCAAAATAACCGCCCTTGTCATTTACTTCCAGCGTCGGATCGCCATTTTCATCCAGCTTAAAGAGGAAAAACTCTGGCTCTGGTCCGAGGTTAAAGGATTTGAAGCCCAGCTCTTCCATATGCTTGAGGGCGCGCTTGAGGTTACTGCGAGGATCCCCTAGAAACGGTACATGATCTGTCGTGTAAACATCACAAATCAGACCCGCTACACTGCCGTTTTCATCTCCCCAGGGAAAGACTGTCCAAGTATCCAGATCAGGGTAAAGATACATATCTGATTCATTGATACGGACAAAACCTTCAATGGAAGAACCATCAAACATGGCTTTATTGGATAAGACCTTGTCAAGCTGTTCATCCGTGGCAGGAATTTCCACATTCTTCATAGTCCCTAAAATATCAGAGAACATAAGACGAATAAAGGTAACATTTTTCTCTTTTACTTCGCGACGGATATCAGCTGCTGTAATAGACATTAAATTTCTCCTTGTAATTCAAACAAAATAGCTATGGTCGACGCATCTGACCAAAGGTTGGCAGAGAAGAAGCAAAACGGCCTTGCTGCAAGATGTCATGATGCAGGGCACGGCGGACATCTTTGTCACTAATGGTCTTGCGGTACTTGGCTTCACGCTCAGCATATTTCCTCTTAATCGCAGCGATATTATGGCCTTCCGAAATATAATCCTTAATTTCTAAAAGGCGGTCCATATCATTCAAAGAATACATCCGACGATTGCCCTCATTCCGAGCAGGGGTAATCAGATTCTGGTCTTCATAATAACGGATCTGACGGGCAGATAGGTCCGTTAGTTTCATAACACTGCCGATGGGAAAGACTGCCATGTTTCGGCGAAACTCTTTTTCCTTCATTCAAATTCCTCTCTACGCACTATTATAGGACGAAATAAATCTTATGTCAAGAAATAATGTTAGATTTTCTTACACAGATTTATTTTTTCTTTTCAAAAATGGTTCGCAGCCGATCTATATCAGAATTTACCAGAATCGCAACAAAGACTCCCATGAAGGTTTCAAAGATTCTAGCAAAAACATACAAGATGGTATCTTCCGGCCGAATGGACAGGGTAATAATCAGCATGGCAGATACTCCGCCAATGACTCCCGCCTTGTTGTTCATAGCTACATTGGTCATAATTGTCAGCATGGTACAGACCGGCACCAAAAGGAGGGTGACCCAATACTGCTCCTTAAAAACACTATTGACAATGAAAAATAGCAGAGCGTAAAAACCACCGATGCTGTTTCCTAAGATTCGCGATGTCCCGAAGTGGACACTCTTATCAAAATCCTCACGAAGACTAAAGACTGCCGTCAAAGCACCGATTTGCAGCCCTTTCCAACCAAAAAGGCCAAAGAGCAGAAGGATGATGAATACAGCCAGACCGGTCTTAAAGGTACGCATGCCCAGACGAAATTTCGATTTATCAAACTTGTACTTATTGAAATAACTCATTAGTCTCCTTCCAGGAAATCCTCCCTCTCTTCATTTTAACATATTTCGTCTCAAAAAAACTCTTTCTGCTCAGGACTTTTCCCGCACAAAGAAAAAGCCCTATCAGCTAGCGCTTCAAGAGCTATCGACTATTTAAAAGCTGAGACATTATCTGTCCCAGCCTCGTTGTTATTATCTTTAGTTTGGATAGATATAGGTAACACCACCCATAAATTCATTGGGGTTAAAGTAGCCACGATAGTTGTTAATCTGCTTTTGGCGATTGTAGTTCGCTTCCAAGACCTGGATAGAGCTGTCGCTTTGCACATCTGTCACATAAGCAACATGTCCGTATTCGCCACCATCCCAAACTGCAATAGCGCCGGCTACTGGGACATTTCCTGTTGCATAACCCTGAGCACCAGCATTGATTGCCCAAGTATTAGCATTGCCCCACCAGTTGCTTGCCCAAGGAGCCATTTCTTTCACGCCCCAAGTACATTGGCCGATTGGGTAAGAATTGCCATAGTCAGTTGGTGTATTTAAGACAACATCTTCAGTATCAGATACCAAAGCAGCATCACTTGTCGCTTCATAAGCTGGAGCGCTGTAAGGATTGTATGTCTGAGCCAAAGCAGTGCCATTTACTTGCAGCACATCTCCTGGGTTAATCGTATCAAAAATTGATTTTCCATTATTGGCAGCAAGTTCGTAAGGATTCATCCCATTGGCACTAGCAATGGCAAAAAAAGAGTCCCCTTGCTGGACAACGTAAGAATCTGCATTGACAGCTTGAGCGCCGATTGTCGCTAACAAAGCTGTGGAAGTTAAACCAAGAGTCGCTTTAGCAAATGTTTTTTTCATAAATGTGTTTCTCCGTATAATTTGATGATAAAAAAATCATACCTCATTTACATGTCAGTTTTTTTAGAGTTATGTTTTTGTCATGTTACAAATAATTTAGACTTTTGCTACATGAGATTTTGCAGTATTTTTAAAGATAAAAGGCTAGGGATTCCCTAGCCTCATCTATTATCAGTCTTCCTTACCTTTCAATTTTCCTAGACCTAAAGCACCAATAATGGCTGCTAAACCTAGATATGGCAGATAGACTACATCTTTGGCTCCCGTTTCTGGCAGAAGAGAAACAGGAATCTTTTTAGCCACTGGAGTTGGATTGGCTCTTCTTGGATCGTTTACATCTGAAACAATCAGATGCTGTGACTTAGGAGTGACTGTTGTCACTGTATTTGAAGCATAGACCATACGATTGACGGTATTGATGTAGGTATTTTCAAAAGTACCCGCAGCAATCCGCTTCATCTGAAGATAAGTTTCAGCCTGAAAAGCTGAATCCAGAGAAATAGTCTCTAAGAATTCTTCCTTGAAACGAATAGAAATCAAGCCTTTCTCAAGATCAATATTCGCAGCTGTATACTCAGCCAAATCTGTACCAGCCTTTATCACCTTACCATCTTTGAGCGTGATGTCCACTTTGGCAAAGGTTTTGTAAACACCCGTGTACTCATCTCCTCGTTGGTCATAATCATCCATAAAGCTATAGTCTGTCAAACCTTCAGAGTGGTTAGCAGGGATCAAGCCTCCGATGAGACGATAGTTAAAATGCCGTCCCAAAGTCAGTTCCTTGCCATCCAAGTTCTCTGCACTTGTTGGATCCAAACTCAGGGTAATATCTTTTTCAGGACTGATTTTAGGAACATTGTTGACGACTACGTCTGTCGCATAACCATTTCCAAAGTCAATTTGATAAGCCCGGTTCTCGAATTTACCGCCTGTGCGACCCATTCCTTCTTTGACTGCCATAGGGCTTGTTATGGTCAAAGACTTACCTGTTACGACATATTGGTCATAAAAGACTTGGGCATCGTCTGCTGCAAAGAGTTGGAAAGAACCTTTGACAGTGATATTCGCCTTTTGAAGGAGCTCTCGAACTGCTGCAGGGGCTTTTTCAAGGCTCTCGTAGTGGGTCACTGTCACACCTGCCACAGCCTTGCCATCTGCATCTACTAGCTTGACTAATTCCGGACGAAGTTCAAGTGCTTCTTCCGGATAGTCATCTACATAGTAGAAACCTTTTTGAATCGTGCTCTTAGATGACTTGTCACCCTTATACTGATCCAAATCCCAAGTCAGCTCGTAGTAATTGGTCGAACCAGCCAAGACTTCCTTACCATCAATCACCAATCCCGCCTTATTTTTATTGACCTTGGTTGGCTTGATGTAATTATTGCTAGGATTGTCTGAATCATCAGGTTTGCCTGGCGTGGTCACGCGAACAACGTTTGAACGGATACCATAGGCATCATTGACGGTCAGGGTGAAATTATTAGTATAGGTTGCGCCATCATTGAGTACTCGGCCAACCACTGTTGTAAAGAGCGTAGCAACTTCTTTGGTCGTATCAGCGTTATAAGTAGCTAAGGTTGCTGCAGTTGCCTTGAATGTTACTGTGTGACTAGCCTTATCATAGCTGACTTCAAAACCTGCACTAGCAGCTTTTGTTGCTTCTAAGTCAACTTCATAACCACTTGGCAACGGATCAGCAATGACAAAAGAAGTCGTCTCGCTGCGTCCAGCTGGAAGAGCTTCTGTCTTTAAGGCAAACTGAACGATGGACTGCTTAGCTACAAGAGTCTTATCAATATTGATGCCTTGCTCATTGTGAATCTCTTTGTTAATCTGCGGTTGAGATTGCAAGAGATGATAATGATAATGCACAGTCGGAGCTACGGGCGCTGCTGGCTCTTTTTGATAAACAGGCTCTGCTGGTAAGGTTGGCAGCGGGCTATAAGTTGGTTCTACCGGCTTATTAGGCTCCGGTGTATCTTGTGTAGGAGTTGGCGCTGCCGGCTCCTTCTCATAAGTCGGTGCTGCCGGAGGTGTTGGCTCCTTTTCATAGGTCGGTTCTACCACTGCTGGCCGGACAGCTTTTTCTACTTCATAGCTTGGCTCAGATGGCTTACTAGGCTCTGGTGTTTCCGGTGTACGCGTCGGTGGCGTCGGATCTTTTTCATAAGTCGGTGCTGCCGGAGGTGTTGGAAGAGCCTTCGGTGTTGGTGTAGTTGGAGCTGGATCCAAAGGCTTAAGCGCTTCTTCGCTTGGCACTGCAGGAGCTGTAGGAGCTACTGGCGCTTCCGGTTCTTCTACTGTGATGATTGGCAGATCATTCGCTCGAACATCACCATTAATCGCAAACCAAATATTTGGCTTCTTAGGAGCTAGTTTGTCAGCCCTACGTGGATCAGTAGCCTCTGGCTGGCCTAACACTTCAGAAGAGGAAATTGTTCCAATCGTCATACTGTTGGTTGTGCCAGAAATTTCTACCGCTCCTGCTCCATACCATGAGTTAGGAGCATCTGTAGTGTCCCAGCCTGAGTCCGGCTGAGCATTCTTATACATGGTAAAGCGAGATCCGCCAACTCCTTTTTTGAAGTTTTCAGACTCAGTCGCATAAATTTGGCCGTTCTTTTCACCAATAGATGAACCTGAAATCTTGTTGAAAGTTCCGGTATAATCTTTGGCCATTTCGATAGAATTAGCTTCACGGTTGAGGGAAGCCACGGACATCAAGGCCTGATCAAAATTAATCGGTTGGCCTTTATCATCATAAAAGACAAATTCCGTCTTCACAAAGAGAGAGGTTGCATCTTCAAAATTTCCTGTATAAGCTGAAGCAAAAACTCCCATTGTCGGGTCTTTAAAAATACCTAACCAGGCCTTATCATTGCGGAATTGAGAGCTTGGATCAAGGGTATAAGTATAAACGATTTTAGAAACTTTTTTCCCTCGATAATAAGTTCCCTGAAGATTTGTATAGGTTGCAGTTGCAGACTGACCACGGCTGAGCAAAACAGAAGACCATTCAGTCGGCCCTTTACCACTTGTTACGTTAGAACTATAGTCTGCATACTTACCAACTGTACCAAAACTTTCCTGCTGGTTGGTCTGATAGTTAGCATTTTGAATATCCGTTACTTTGAAGTTGTCCAACTGGAAGAGTTTCTTAGAAAACTCTGCAGTATTCTTCACAGCGGCTTCCATGCCAGCATAGCTGACGAACTCGCCAGTTGTAGTCAGTGACAGATCAGCATTAGGTTCTGATTTGAAAACCAGGCTTTGCGCAATTGGACGGCTCAAATGACCGTCTTCAGTCTTCTTTGTTTCTGCGATAGCCAGTCCAGCCTTAATCTTGGCCTGTTCAGCATCATATTTAGCCTTATCTTGCTGATACTTGGCTAATTTTGTGTTATAGACAGCCAAATCTGCATTATACTGGGCCAACTGAGCTTGATAATTTGCTTGGGATTGAGCATTACGCTTCTTGATTTCTTCATTTTCAGCTGCTATAGTGGCATTCTTAGCTTGATTCTCTGCTAGCTTTTGCTCATATTCTTTTTTAGCTGCCGCATTTTCAGCTTCAACTTGAGCCTTTTTAGCTTCATAAGCTGCTAAATCTGCTTCATATTGAGCTTTTTTATCTTGATTTTCCTTTTGGATACGGGCCAATTCTGCCTGATAATTCGCCTGAGCCGCTTGATATGCCGCTTCATTATCAGCATTGGTCTTTCGGACAGTAGCTAAATCTGTTTGATATTGGGCAAGTGCTGCCTCGTAGGCCGCTTTTGCAGCCGCATTCCTCTGTTTAATAGCTTCATTATCAGTAGCAATCTTAGCATTGGCAGCTTGAGTGTCAGCCAAAGCTTTTTCATACCGGGCCTTAGCTGCCGCATTCGCTTTTTGAACACGATCAAGCTCACTTGCATAAGCCGCCAGGGCCGCATCATAATTAGCCTTTGTTTCCGCATTCAGTTTTTGAACACGAGCTAATTCTGCATCATAGGCCGCTTTTGCCGCTTGGTAAGCCGCCGCATTATCAGCATTGGTCTTTTGAACCGCTGCTAAATCTGTTTTGTATTTACTAAGGGCAGCTTCATAATCTGCTTTCAGCTGAGCATTTTCTGCTGTGATCCGAGCTACTTCTGCTTGATGAGCAGACAAATCTTTAGCATATTGCTCCGCTATCGCCTTGTTTTCTGCTGTAATCCGAGCTACTTCCGCCTCGTAGGCTGATACTTTTTCTTTGTACTCCTTGACCTTGGTATCAATCTCGGTTACCTGCGCTTGATAATCTGCTGCAATCTCCGCTTTTTTGTCTGCTGTTTCTTGAGCAGTCTGAGCTACTCCTTTGTCAACAGTTGGGTCTTTGACCACTGTCAGCCCAGCTTCTTGAGCTTTTTTGACGCTTTCATCTAAATCAGCTGTTGAAATAGTCACTGTCACACCGCCATCTGCCTGACTTGCTCGCGCCTGACTCTCTTTAGATACCTGACTAGCTAGTCCTTGGGCTTGAGGCAGATTGGTCGCTGCATTTCCAGGGCTCGCTATTTCAGTATTGATAGGACTATTGGTATCCGATACTACTTCATCTGCTCTTGCTTGCATCGTTGACGTTAAAAAAGCCGCACCCAGAACAGCACCGCATAAAGTTTTAACAGCCTTATTTTTCCGAAAACCAAAAACTTCTTTTTTCTTCATTTTTCTCCTCCCTCTGCTAACTTCTACAGTCAGCAGTTTTCCCATGCCTTCAGAAAATCAAAAAGTAATGGGAACCACCAATAGGAAGTTTCTTTCTCATTTTGACTCTCTTTAAACATCAGAATAAATATGTATCTTAATGCTATCAAGTTTTCCCTCGTTTTGCAAGCATTTTTTGCTCCTTTTATTTACCTTAGAATAAATTTGGACATTTACCCATATATTGCCTATTTTTATCTTTTTTTGCTCTATCTTTCTTTAAATGAACAATAAGAATACAAGAAAAAGACCAGCTTTCACTAGTCTTTCCTTATTACAGTTTTGTACTTGTTATCTACAAAATCAAAGTTTCTAAGCTTACTGCTTATTTCTCAGTCAGTGCTGCAAGTCCTGGCAATACTTTACCTTCAAGGAGTTCCATTGATGCTCCACCACCAGTAGAAATCCATGAGAACTTGTCTGCACGGCCAAGGTTGATGGCTGCAGCAGCTGAGTCACCACCACCGATGATTGATTTCACACCTGGTTGTTTCACGATAGCGTCCATAACACCGATTGTACCAGCTTGGAAGTCTGGGTTTTCAAATACACCCATAGGGCCATTCCAGACAACAGTTTTCGCACCAGTCAACGCTTCATCAAATTTAGCGATAGATTTAGGACCGATATCCAAACCAAGGAAGCCTGGATCCACTGCTTCACCTTCAGTATCTTTCACTTCAGTGTAGTCCGCAAATGCGTTTGCTTCTTTAGAGTCAACTGGCAAGATCAATTTGCCGTTTGCTTTTTCAAGAAGAGCTTTCGCAACATCCAATTTATCTTCTTCTACAAGTGAGTTACCGATTTCGATACCTTGCGCTTTGTAGAATGTGTAAGTCATACCACCACCGATAAGAACTTTATCAGCTTTTTCAAGCAAGTTTTCGATAACACCAATCTTGTCAGATACTTTTGAACCACCAAGAATAGCTACGAATGGACGTTCTGGAGTTTCAACTGCTTCTTGGATGTAGGCAATTTCATTTTCAAGAAGGAAGCCAGCAACAGCTTTTTCAACGTTTGCAGAGATACCAACGTTTGATGCGTGTGCACGGTGAGCTGTACCAAATGCATCGTTTACGAAGATACCATCTCCAAGAGATGCCCAGTATTTACCAAGTTCAGGATCGTTTTTAGATTCTTTCTTGCCGTCAACATCTTCAAAACGAGTGTTTTCGACCAAAAGAACTTGCCCATCTTCAAGAGCATTGATAGCTGCTTCCAATTCAGCACCACGAGTGACACCTGGGAAAACAACGTCTTGATCCAATTTAGCAGCCAAGTCTGCAGCTACTGGTGCAAGTGATTTACCTTCTTTGTCTGCTTCTTCTTTTACACGTCCAAGGTGAGAGAAGAGAATTGCGCGACCGCCTTGCTCGATGATGTATTTAATAGTTGGAAGAGCAGCAGTGATACGGTTGTCATTCGTAATCACTCCGTCTTTCAATGGTACGTTAAAGTCTACACGAACGAGGACTTTTTTACCTTTCAAATCAACGTCTTTAACAGTAAGTTTTGCCATGTTACAAAAACTCCTTTTCATATTTTATACGCAACTATTATATCATATTTTCCAAAAGTTTTCTTGATATAAGGAAAATTTTCACAAAAAAGAAGTGCCACGCACTTCTTTCTCTCGAACTTTGGAATTAGAGAATAGAAAAAAGTGCGCTGAACTCATTCAGACAATAGTTAAAGCTGGATTTTTTCTCTAGATTTAACAATTCAAAAAGTCAGTAAAACTACTGACTTCAACTTTTTCTACTATCTAAATTGCAAAGACTTGCCCTACTGCATAGGTGACTGCCATGGTTAAAAGACCGATCACGAGGTTGCGAATCATAGCATTTTTGAGTGGTGCTTTACCCAATCTAGCGCTGGTATAGCCTGTTCCCAAGAGGGCTAAGGCCACGATTAGAACAGTTGCCCAGATACGGATAGTAGCTGGAAGCAGGATAATGGTAATCATAGGGAAAAGCGCACCAACAGCAAAGGCTAAAAAGCTTGATACGGCAGCATGCCAGGGATTAGTGAACTCCTCAATCTCGATTCCATATTTTTCCTGCACCAAAGCCTCCAACGGTTCTTGGAGAAAAGCCCGATTAGTCATGAGCTGGGCAGAAGTCTCACACTCGCCATTTTGAACATAGGCAGCATAGAGAGACTGCCTAGCGATATCCGGATTTTTCTCTAAAAGCTCCCGCTCTCTGGCAACAGCAGCTTCTTCTGTATCCTTTTGAGTAGAAACTGATACATACTCTCCGCCAGCCATAGAAAAGGCACCCGCAAAGACTGCTGCCAAACCAGACAGAAAGATAATCCAGATATCGTCCGTCGCACTAGCCACCCCAATAACCACACCTGCTATGGAAATAATACCATCATTGGCTCCTAAAACCCCAGCCCGCAATATATTCAGCCGACCGCTAAAGTTCGTATCAATTTTATGTTCTTCCACTATTTAAATTTTCTCTTTCTTTTTATTTATAATGATTATAAATAAAATCTAGAACTAATACAAGAGAAAATCGAAAAATGAGAAAAGTTCTACTATTTAAGAGAAGAGAGGCATTGAAAAAAGAGCCGTTTTAAACGACTCCTTTCTTTATAATCACTATAATGCTGTAGCAAACGTATTATTTCACCACGATATTAACCAGTTTATTTGGAACGCTAATCACTTTCACGACTTCTTTGCCGGCGATTTCAGACTTGATTTTCTCATCTGCCAGAGCGATTTCCTGCAGTTCCTCACGGCTCAGTTCCTTAGCTACGACTAGCTTAGCACGAACTTTACCCTTGATTTGGACGACGATTTCGACCTCTGCTTCGACAAGCTTGCTTTCGTCATAAGTTGGCCAGGCTACGTAGGAGATGCTCTCGTCTGTTTGAGCTAGTGACTGCCAGAGTTCTTCAGCCAAGTGCGGTGCAAAAGGCGCAAGCAATTGAATGAAACCTTTAGCATATTCGACATAGAGTTTTTCTTCCTTGTTGGCTGCATTGACAAAGATCATGAGTTGGGCAATAGCTGTGTTAAACTTGAGCTCCTCAATCTGCTCTGTGACAGACTTGACTGTTTCATGGTAGACCTTGTCAAGAGCACCATTGTTATCCGCAACGATTTCTTTACTTGTAATCAAACGGTAGACCCGATCTAGGAACTTGCGGCTGCCTTCCAGACCTTCCTCGCTCCAAGCGATAGACGCGTCCAACGGCCCCATGAACATTTCATAGACACGCAATGTATCGGCACCATATTGCTCCACTACATCATCTGGATTGACCACATTCCTCAGGGATTTAGACATCTTAGCAGGCGCCTGCTCCAGCTCTTCTCCTGTTTCGATGTTGAAGAAAGAACCATCGCGTTTTTCCACCTTATCTGTCGCGACAAGAGCACCGCGGCTGTCACGGTAGCTAGTCCCCAGAATCATCCCTTGGTTAAAGAGTTTTTGGAAAGGCTCTTTGGTTGGCACCACTCCGATATCATAGAGAAACTTGTGCCAGAAGCGAGCATAGAGGAGATGGAGCACGGCGTGCTCTGCACCACCGATATAAATGTCAACTGGCAGCCAAGCCTTGAGCAAGTCTTCGTCTGCTAATTTCTCATTGTTGTGCGGGTCAATGTAACGCAGATAATACCAGCTAGAACCAGCCCATTGGGGCATGGTGTTGGTTTCACGGCGTCCTCTGACACCATCTTCCCGAGTCACTTCCAGCCAGTCAGTCAGATTGGCCAGAGGGCTTTCACCGGTACCAGAAGGGCGGATATCCTTGGTTACAGGCAAGACAAGCGGCAATTCATTTTCAGGAACAGTCGTTGAAGTCCCATCTTCCCAATGAATGATTGGAATCGGCTCACCCCAGTAACGCTGACGGCTAAAGAGCCAGTCGCGCAGGCGATAGGTGACTTTTTCATTTCCGACTCCTTCCGCTTCCAGCCAAGCAATCATCTTATCAATAGCGGCAGCCTTGTCCAAGCCATCTAAGAAGCCAGAGTTAATATGCGGACCGTCTTCTGTGTAAGCAGCATCAGCAGCATTGCCACCCTCTAGAACCGGAATAATCTCTAAATCAAACTGCTTAGCAAAGTCCCAGTCGCGCTCATCGTGCGCAGGAACGGCCATGATAGCCCCTGTTCCGTAGCTTGCAAGCACATAGTCGGCAATCCAGATTGGGATTTCCTTGCCATTGACAGGATTGATAGCATAAGCTCCTGTCCAGACACCGGTCTTCTCCTTAGCCAAATCAGTCCGAGCCAGGTCGGATTTGAGGCTGGCTGCGTGTTTGTAGTCTGCTACTGCTTGGGCTTGTTCTGCACTTGTAATAGCATCAACGAGAGCATGCTCAGGAGCCAAAACAGCATAGGTCGCTCCAAAAAGGGTGTCCGGACGAGTTGTAAAGACGGTGAAGTCCTTATCTGTGTCCTTAATCTTGAAGGTTACATTAGCACCGGTTGACTTACCAATCCAGTTGCGCTGCATATCCTTGATAGACTCTGGCCAGTCCAGTTCCTCCAAGTCATTAAGCAAACGTTCTGCATAGGCTGTGATTTTCAGCATCCACTGACGCATGGGTTTTCGGACAACTGGATAACCACCACGCTCAGATGTTCCGTCTGGAAGAACTTCCTCATTGGCGATAGCCGTTCCCAGCTCTTCAACCCAGTTTACTGGCACTTCAGCTTCATAAGCCAGGCCTTTTTCGTAAAGCTTGGTGAAAATCCACTGGGTCCATTTGTAGTAGTTGGGGTCAGTTGTATTGATTTCTCGGTCCCAGTCATAGGAGAAGCCAAGAGCGTTGATTTGACGCTTAAAGTTGGCAATGTTTTCCGCTGTAAAGTCAGCTGGGTCATTGCCTGTATCCATGGCGTATTGCTCAGCCGGAAGACCAAAGGCGTCCCAGCCCATAGGGTGGAGGACATTGTAGCCTTGCGCGCGCTTGTAGCGGCTGAGGATATCTGTCGCCGTGTAGCCCTCCGGATGCCCTACATGGAGCCCTGCTCCTGATGGGTAAGGAAACATGTCCAGCGCATAAAAGTTAGGCTTGTCCTTGTCCGTACCTGTCTTAAATGTATGGTGCTCTGCCCAATATTTCTGCCACTTGGGCTCGATTTCTTTGTGATTATAATAAGCCATTCTTTTCTCCATTTTTTGTACTGTTTCTATTATACCATTTTCAAGGGATTTTGAAAGACGGAATTTCATGACTGCCAGACACATCAGACAAGGGAGCTCTCCACCAAAAAATAAGCCACGCTATCAACCCTGCGGTTGAAAGGTGGCTTGTTTTGTATTTTGCTTTTATTTATCCAAATCCTTGACATATTGGTCGACTGCTAGAATGGCACCTGCAATGTCAGAAGCTGAAATCTCAAATGGCATCTGATGGATGGTTTCACCCTCAATCGTCGCTTGTTGACCAACTTTGAGCAAATCTTCATAGCTAGCATTTTCTAAATGCATTTCTTTCAGAGTTGTCGGCATACCAATCTTTTGATAGAAGCGAATATATTTTTCCAATTCTTCTTTAGGTCTGTTTTCTAAGAAGAGCTGGGTCAAGGTCCCATAGGCAACTTTTTCGCCGTGGGTCAGGTGGTGAATATCGCCTGTGAGAGCTGTAAAGCCGTTGTGGATAGCATGGGCTGCCGCTAAACCGCCGCTCTCAAATCCGACGCCACTGAGAAGGGTATTGGCTTCAATGATATTTTCCAGAGCTGGGGTCACGACTTTCGCTTCACAGGCTGCGATAGCCTGCAGGCCATCTGCAAATAGTGTTTCTTCACACTTCTTCGCAATCGCTACACCAGCTAGGCTCTGTCTTTGTCCCAGCATGGTAGTGCCATTTTTTTGCTGGACAGCACGAGCTTCTACCCAAGTCGCTAAACCATCTGCAATCCCAGAAGCCAGAAGCCGTTTTGGCGCCCCAGCAATCACTTTCGTATCCACCAAGACAAGTTCAGGATTTTTACTATAGAAAATGTATTTTTCAAAGGCACCATCTTCTGTATAGATAACAGAAAGTGCTGAAGTTGGAGCATCTGTAGAGGCAATGGTTGGCGCAATGACCACAGGGCGTCCTAGTATGTCTGCAATCGCCTTCGCACTGTCAATCGTTTTCCCACCGCCTAGACCAATAACCAAGTCTGCTCCGTCTTTTTCAGCCAAAGCAACGACCCGATCAATTTCAGCGTCAGAAGCTTCTCCGTTAAAAGCGACATGCAGCACATGAAAGCCATAACGGGTAAGATAGTCATTGAACTTTTCCCCAACAATCTGGTAAACCATATCATCACAAAGCAAGACTGGATGGCTGCCTAACTGAAGAATCTGTTTTGCATTTTCAAACAGGGCATTTTCTCCCTGAATATAACGAGACGGGCTTGCAAAAATTCTCATAGAACACCTCTTTCTTTTTTATAGATAGAGCATTATATATGCCTTTCAAATGTATTCCTGATTGTGAATTGCTGACCAGTCAGCAGCAAAGTCATCTACTGCCTTAGCGATAGACGGCATGGCAAAGGCTGCTGCAAAGACATCAGGTCCTGCTGTAATGGCTTGGGCCCCATCAGCAAAAGCACGATTGATTTGGCCAACATTCTTAAAGGAAGCTGCCAATATTTTGCTAGCGGAATGTTCCCGCTCAATCGCCTGAGCCAGCTGGCTAATCACAGCATCTGAATCAATATTGAGATTTTCCATGCGGTTATAGTAAGGAGCAAGATAGTCAGCCCCCGCTTCAATAGCTAATAGCCCTTGAAAAGTTGTATAAATGGCTGTCGCTGTAATCTTGTAGCTTTCTGCTTTGAGAGTTTTGATAGCTGCCAGCCCAGCCGGTGTGACTGGAACTTTAATATAGACAGCATCGTCGCATTTTTTTCGAATTTCAGCAGCATCTTTCAAGATTCCCTCATAATCCTTGGCAACAACCTGCACATGGATAGATGGACCTTCTCCTATGATTTCCCGAACGGCGCGAATCCGTTCGAAGAAATCTATTTTTCCTTCTTTTTTTGCGATGGTCGGATTAGAAGTCACTCCCGCCAAGGGGAGGACTTCCGACCATTTTTTTATCTCCTCTAAATTTAAGGTATCAAGCATGAATTCCATAAATTGGACCTCTTTTACAATGTGTGCTCCGTACGCCCGATAATATCATCTTGTGTCGCCTTGGAAAGCACATTGAAGAAAGCAGAGTAGCCTGCAACGCGAACAATCAAATCGCGGTGTTTTTCAGGATGCTTCTGAGCATCAATCAAGGTTTCCCGAGAAACGACATTGTATTGGATATGATAGCCATGCAGACGGTTAAAGAATGTACGAAGCAAGGCAATAAGTTTCACTTTATCTTCTTCCTTAGACAGGGTCTGAGGATTCACTTTTTGATTGAGCAGAACGCCTCCTACGATTTCATCTGTCGGCAATTTGGAAACAGATTTCAATACAGAGGTCGGGCCGTTCTTGTCCATATTGTGGGATGGAGAGCAGCCTTCAGCGAGCGGTGTTCCAGCATTGCGGCCATCTGGTGTCGCCAAGGTACCGCGACCTTGACCAACATTGGCTGAAATAGAAGATGTTCCAGAGTAGCGGATACCGCCAATTGGACCACGGCCATAACGGGTATTTGGATATTTAGCGATTTCATCCACATAAATATCGTAAGCATCTGTCACTAGCTTATCTGCGTAATCATCATCATTACCATATTTTGGTGCATCATGAATCATCATCTCTTGAATTTCTTTACCACGCTCACCTGCATAGTCTGTTTCAAGTGCATGCCAGAGTTCAGCCGGAGTCAGCCTGCCTTCTTCAAAGACCAGCTTCTTGATGGCCGCCAATGAGTCTGATAGATTGGCAATACCGACTTGAAGGCCAGAAATATAGTCATAGACAGCTCCACCCTCTTTCAAATGCTTACCGCGTCCGATACAATCATCTGTTAAAGCTGAGCAGAGGATATCCGGCACTTCTCTTTCAAGAGACAGGTCGATAGAATTTTCCACGATGACACTCATGCGGGTCAAATGGCGCAAGGTCTTGTCCCAAGCCGTTTGCAGCTCAGCAAAGCTCTTCATATCTTTAAAATGACCGAAGCTTGGCGCAAAGCGCTTGCCAGATGCTGGATCAATCCCATCGTTCATAGTGATGAGGAGCACCTTAGGGAAGTTCATGTAGCTCATGCCTGTACAACGGTAGCCCCATTTACCAGGCACAGCAGTTTCCACACAGCCGATAGCACTATAGTCGTATGCATCTTCTTCTAAAACGCCTTTGGCGATAAAGGACGGAATGATGATTTCATCATTATTGAAGGCTGGCATACCGAAACCAAGCTTCATGACTTCGATACACTCATTCATAAAGCGAGCATCCAAGCCTGCATGATAACGAACGGTCAGATTCGGCTGAGGAAGATGAGTTTGAGCTACAGATTTCAACACAAGGTAGGAAAGTGGGTTGACTGCATCTCTCTTATCTCTCGTTTGGCCCCCGATTGTCACATTTTGATAAAGGGGACTGCCCGCAGATGAGAATGTATGGGCCTGACTGCGGACTTTATTAATGGTAATCGTCTTAATCCAGAGATTGGTTAAGCGTTCTACAATGCTAGCCTCTGTTTCACGTCCAGCTTCCAAATCTGCCTTGACATAAGGATACATGTACTGGTCAAAGCGGCCATAAGAGAGTGAATGTCCGTTGGACTCAATCTGAAGAATACACTGGATAAACCAAACAGACTGAACAGCTTCAGCAAAGGTTGATGCTGGCTCGTAAGGCACTTTAGAACAGATTCTAGCGATTTCTAAGAGCTCTTGACGGCGCTTAGGCTCTGCTTTTTCAGCCAGTTGTTTGGCTAAGGCTACAAAACGCTCCGCATAAGCTTTCACAGCATCTACTACGATGAAAATGGAATCATAGAAGTGGTGTTTATCAATACTAGCCGGATCGGTCAAATCCAAAGCTTCCTTAGCTGCGCGAGCTTTTTCTTCAAAACCTTTCAGTCCATAAGCCAAGAGTTTTTGATAGTTGACCGCCAAGTGGGCGTCCCCAGAGTTCATCTTTCCTTCCATACCAAAGAAGCCAGTTTCCATATAAACCTGAACTTCTTCTGGAAGTAGAGCCCCTGCTCGAGCACGGAGATTATTGTTTTCCCAGAAAGGAGCGATGCTGCGGAGCTGCTCTTTGGTTTCCTCTGTGATGTAGAAGACGTCTCCGTCCCGCTTCTCAAAAAGATCTAGTTCATTGAGTACAAACTCTAAAGTATACTCTGGAAAAATAGGTGCATCTTTATTAGATGAAGCCTGATTACCGACAATCATCGTTTCATCTTCGATATAGAGCGTCATATTTTCCAAAATCTCTTTGAGCATGTAAGCACGTTTCAACACATTTGGTTTTTCCTTATGCTTATCATAGGCCTTAGTAGCTAGGACAGCACGCTCTGCGTCAATATAGGGCTTTTTATTTAAAACATCTTCCCGATATTTATTCATCCGCTCTGTTAAGCTGCCAAAATAGTCTGTTTTTATTGTTGTTTTTTCTACTTCTTTTACTTGGATCATTTGGTCACGACCTTTCTTATGAAATTTAATTTATTTCTTTCGTAACTATTGTAACATGCAAAATTCTAGAATTCAATCATTTATAGGCGATTACTGAATTAAAGATTTTTTGCACATTTGTGCCATCTGAGCCAAGAAACTTTTGTGTTTTTATTCATCAAAGTCAGATTATTCTTCATTTTCCAATTCGTTATTATAGGCAATCTTATCCTGAAACTTCACAAATGGGAAATAGACAAAGGCGGACATAGCTAGGATGACAATTTGAATGACTGCCCCTTGCCAGCCAGCGACCATAAAGCCAGAAATGATAGCCGGTGTACTCCAAGGCAAAGTCACACCTGCGAATGGCTGCATAAAGCCAACCGCAATCGCCATGTAGACAATCAAAGCAGCCAGAACCGGAACCAAAACGAAGGGCAGGAACATGACTGGATTCATCACAATCGGAAAACCGAAGACAACTGGTTCATTGACATTGAAGATTGCCGGGAAAGCAGCAACTTTCCCCAGAGCCTTATACTGTTTGGACTTGGCAGCAAAGAGCATGGCCACGACCACTCCAAAAGTGATACCGGATCCCGATAAGATAAGAAAACTATCCAAGAACTGTTGGGTCACAATATGAGCGCCTTGACTGACAGACAGCTTATCTGCAGCAAGCAGAGCCTTATTAGCATCCAGATTTGATAACAGCAAGGCTGTTACGACACCATTGACAACGGACTGCCCATGAACGCCAAACCACCATAAGAAAGAAATGAAGAAAGCAATACCGATAGCTCCATACAGAGAGCCCGTCAGACCTTGCAAAGGCACCTGAATGACATCGTAAATCATCTCAATAAATGTACCACCACCAGTCGCTATCTTGGCAATAATGTAAACAAGCATCGACAGCAAGAAAATAACGAAAGCCGGAATCATGGCTTCAAACTGCTTGGCAATCGCTTGCGGAACCTGCTCTGGCATTTTGATGACAATATGCTTTTGAATGAAAATCGTATAGATACTGCCAACTGCCAGACCAATGAGAATGGCCCCAATGATTCCTTGTCCGCCAAACCAGACCTTGGCAATCGCATCTGCAATCGCCTCACCCTTTTCTGGTATGTAGGAGGATTTCAAAAGGATAAAGAAGGAAGAAAGAGACAGCACTCCTGCCGGCAGAGGCTCTACACCGCTGTTCTTGGCATAAGAATAACCAATTGAAAAACAAGAAATCAGCCCCATAATGGCAAAGGTCCCTGAATAAACCTGCATAAACGGTTCTGTCCAGTCAGCCCCAAACACACCAGCAATGGCTTGATTTAGACCTTCAAACGGTAATTGCCCTACAATCAAGAATAGACTTCCCACAACTGTAAGAGGCAAAATTGCCAACATACCATCTTTTAAGGCGATAATCCCGCGCATATTGACAAACTTCATAATCGGCGCAATGATTTTTTGAGTATCCACTTTAGACATGACGAAGCTCCTTGATTTTAATGTTTATCCAACAAACTCAAAGCGAGGTTTAGCACTTTTTTACCATCTAGCATACCGTAATCAGCCATCGGAATAACTGCAATCGGAGTATGGCAGCTGTCGCAAATAGCTGTAGATTTGTCTAGTGTATAGGCTACCTGCGGACCCAATAAAGCGACATCCAGATCCGCTGCATAATCAGCCAGCTTAGCCTGAGAGTAGGCTTCGATCTCAGCTTCCAGCCCTTTTTCAGCTGCAGCTATCTTCATATTGTTGACCAACATTCCTGTTGAAAAACCTGCCGCGCAAAACAAACCAATTTTAAGCATCTTTTCACCCTCCTTATGATTCATTTTTTCCCTTGTAATTCTCTTCTCAAGTCGATGATTTCCTTGATGAGATTAATCTCTGTAATGCTGGTCATCAAATGATCTTGAGAATGGACAAACAGCGCTGTAATCTCTGTTTTCGTTCCTCCAGCTTCCTGAGCTAGGAACTTGGTCTGCAAGTTATGGGCCTCTAACAGCGCCTTATCTGCAAGCTCAATCTGCTCATCGCATTCTGAAAACTTACCATCTTTAGCTAGTGATAAAGCTTGATAAATATGCTGCTTGGCATCACCGGCATCTAGGATAAGGCCCATGATAATTTGATCTGCTACAATCATTTCCATATGTTACAACCGCTCCTATCTTTATAATTAACAAAAACCTGTTCTTTTGTTTGAAAGTGATTTATTTTTGTTTGTAACTAGAATGTATCACCTTTATCTCAGTCCGTCAATATATTATAGAACAAATTAGCTTATTTAAATTTTTTCGCACATTTGTGCAAAAAATAAAAACTCCCCCATAAAGGACAATTCTGTACAGCTTTATGCAACTGCGAATCAAAGGCACTCTATTAGATAAGAACGATAAGCAGATTCGGCACAAAAAAAGAAGCAGCAGCTATTCGCTTCTTCTTCCTCATATTGTGTTATGTTAAGAAACCGGAACTTATTTTTTTATGCGGCTTTCTCAATTTCCTTTGCTATTTTACTTTTCCGCAATTTCCTCTGGAGGATATACTTCAATAAAACAACAGGATTCAGACTGTAGGATAATTGCAATTTAAAATAATTCATCCACTCGATGACAGCAAAAAACCAAATTGCAAAAGAGATTATGAATGTGGGAAATTCACTGTAATTTAACATAATTATCGGTGCTCCCACACCCAGTAAAATAAGGTCTAAGCTCTTTAGTATCCTGTAAATTTTGCCTGCATATATTTCAGCAAATCTTGGATTGGAAATCCTTTTTATCAAAATCCACCAGAAAACAGAGCCCTGTATCAGAATAAAACTCAGTACAAACAAGGAGAAAGAAATAGAAATCAAAGCTCCAGTAGTAAAAAACCATTTTTTTAGCAGGAAAAAATTTATCCAAAATACTAGCACAGCGACTAGCTCCCCTGTGGCTAAACTAGTCAATTTTTGTTTCATCGGCTTTTTCAAATCAACAATCCACCTCCATACATAGCCGCTAATCCACTATTAAAAAATAGGATTCCTGAATTTAGTTTTGGAAATCTTATTTCACCTGAGATTCTACTGCCATCAAGAAGTGAGGAAACTCCTATCTCCATCTAGTTCTAGCATTTTTAAAATCGTCGCTTCATCTGTGACCAAGTGATTGACATAGCCAGCTCGCAACACCGCTAAGATAGCAGCAGATTTTTGACTGCCATAAGCAAAGGCTAGACTAAGCGGCACCTTTTTCAAATTTTCCAAAGAGATGGCAATCGTTCGATTTTGCAAATGCTGGTAGACCATCTCCCCTTTTTTATTAAAGAAGCGACAGCAGATTTCTCCGACAGCATCCTGACTCTCTAGAGCAAGAAAATCCTCTGGGGTCAGCATGTCCAGCCATTGACGATTTCCCGTGTCAACCTGCCCGCCAATACCAACCACAGCCACATCCAGCTCCTGCCAGCTGCTTTTTAGATCTTCAAAGTATTTAGACGCCAATATTCCATTTGTCAGTTGCTCATTCTCCTGAATAATCGTGGAATTCATAAAACGGCAGTCCCCATGGTATTTTCCAGCCATGCTATAGATGAGGGTATTCACATGATAGCGAGCATGGATATGACTGGGACCACCTGCCAAAGGAAAGAAATGAACATTTGTCAAATGCTTGTTGCTGGAGTGCTCTACTAAAAGGCTCAAGCTCTTGCCCCAAGAAAATCCTACTTTATCATTGTCTTTAATCAGGCTGCGCAGCATACCTGCAGCAGCTTGAGCCAACCTCTCTTCCAGGTCTGCTGGAGATTCATCCACTAAATTACTGACAATTTCGATTCCCTTGAGCCCATATTTTTCTTTTACATAGTTTTCCAAATGGAACAAGCGGGTATCAAAGTCTTCAATCTCAATCTTTACAATGCCCTCTTTTTTAGCTTCTGCCAGCATTCGGCTAATGGTGGTGCGATAAATCCCTGTCTCAGCCGCAATGTCAGACTGGCTTCTTTCTTCGATATAGTAGAGATAAGCAATTTTTGCCAATAGTTTTTTTCTTTCATTTTTCATCTTATCTCCTTCTCTGCTAGATCAGAGTCAGCTTGATATCGGCAGCTTTCAAGCGCTCAACAGCCTCTTTCGGAATCGCCTTGTCAGTCACCACTTGAGCAATCTGCTTGAAGCCAAATCTCTTAACCGTACCTTTTCTGGTAAACTTGCTTGAGTCCGTCAAAACAATCATCCGGTCAGATGCCTCTGACATATACTGCACAACCTCACTCCGCATCAAATCCTTGCCTGTAAAGCCTAGATTTTCATCATAGCCATCTGTTCCGACAAAAGCATGTTCTACGTGGAAAAACCGAATCATTTCCTTGAGAAGAGGCCCTACTGTCACTTGAGAATCTTTCTGAAATTCTCCGCCCAGTAAGATAATTTTACAAGAATCAGTTTGTTTTATATAATCCGCAATAAAATAAGAATTGGTAATAATCTTGACATTCTTCTTCGTTCGGCAGATTTCCTCAGCTAGCAAGGCACAGGTCGAACCTGATTCGATCATAATGGTTTCATTATCCTGAACGATTTTTGCTGCTTCCTGGGCAATTCGGCGCTTGGTATCATAATGAAAGGAAAGCCTGACATTCAGATCATCGCCGCTATTTAAAACAGCATAGCCATGCTCTCTGCGCAACAGACCTTTGGTTTCCAGCTTATCCAAGTCTTTGCGAATCGTTACTTTGGACACTTTTAAGCGGTCAGACAAAGTATTGACATCGATTCGTTCAAATTCAGATACTAATTTAACAATTTCATCTAAACGTTCCATTCTATCACCTCTGCTATTATTGTAACAAAAGACGCCTTAAAAATAAAATAAAAATACCTTTCATTCGTAATTGTTTTTCTTTCTAAAATAAGTTATAATGATTGTATCCAAAGGAGGCCTGAGTATGGAAACAACAAAAGGAATTATTTTCAACATCCAACATTTCAGTATTCATGATGGACCAGGGATTCGTACAACGGTTTTCCTCAAGGGCTGTCCTCTGCGCTGCCCTTGGTGCTCCAATCCAGAATCACAGCAATTCAGACCCGAGCCTATGCTGGATGCTACTACCAAAAAAAGCATCACTATGGGGGAGGAAAGAAGTGTCGAGGAGATTATCAACGAAGTCCTAAAGGACAGAGATTTTTATGAAGAATCTGGCGGCGGCCTGACCTTATCTGGCGGAGAGATTTTCGCCCAGTTTGAATTTGCCAAGGCCATTCTCAAAGCGGCTAAGGAAAAAGGGATTCATACCGCTATTGAAACAACTGCCTTTGTAGAACATGAAAAATTCGTGGATCTCATCCAGTACGTTGATTTTATCTATACAGACCTGAAACATTATAACTCTGTCAACCACCGCAAGGTGACTGGAGTAAAAAACGAATTGATTGTTCAGAATATCCACTACGCCTTCACTCATCAAAAGACGATTGTTCTGCGCATTCCTGTCATTCCAGATTTTAACGACTCCTTAGAAGATGCAGAGCGGTTTGCGACTTTGTTTAATGAACTATCCATCAATCAAGTCCAGCTATTGCCTTTCCATCAATTTGGCGAAAATAAATACAAATTACTTGGCCGAAAGTATGCCATGGAAAATGTCAAGGCCTTGCACCCTGAAGACTTATTTGAATACCAAGACGTCTTTTTGAAGCATGACATTAATTGTTATTTTTAGTCTTTAATTTTTCAAACACTAAAAAACAAGCTACGCTTTCAGCCCTATGGTTGAAAGGTGGCTTGTTTTGTTTATTCTCCAAATAGTTTGAGTTTGCTTTCAATTTCCTGATAGACCAGACTGGACTGCATGCCGACAGCTGCAGCGCTGTCGCGACAATATTGGAGCAGGAAAGTGTAGTATTTGTAGTAGAAGCTCAGGTCATAGCCCAGTTTACCCAAAATGGCTAGCTGCTCCTCAAAACCTACAATCAAGTCTCGGAACCACTGCTCATTCCAAGTCATGGAGATGCTATTTGGCCGCAAGCGATAGTAATAGAGCGGTTCATTGAGGTAGATAATCTTCTCTGACTGAAGATACAGCTTATAAGTTGTGAAGGCATCTTCGGCCACTCGGCCGACTGGATAGCGCACTGTATCAAAGAGCTCACGCTTATAGAGCTTGGCCCAGGCACAGAGAAAGACACCGTCTAGCATGCGCCGTCTAGGGTACTCCTCGATTATCTCTTCTCGCGTATAGAGGGTTTCAAAATGCTCTGTCGAATAGTAGAGGAAGGCTGAATCCTCTGCACGAAAGCTACAGTGGTGACCAATAGCAATGTCCGCATCATACTCCTTGAGCTTTTCATAGAGGCGGGCAACATGCTGCTCAGGCAGCCAGTCATCCGAATCCACAAAAATCAAATAGTCTGCACTAGAGTGCTCAATCCCTGTGTTGCGGGCACCGGACAAGCCTTGATTGTCCTGATGAATGAGATGAATCCTCGCATCCTGATCAGCTAGCTCTTGGCAAATCTGACCAGAAGCATCTGTTGAACCATCATTGACTAGAATAATTTCCAGATTTTGATAGGTCTGACGACAGACGCTGTTCACACATTCTGCTAAATACTGCTCAACATTGTAAACAGGGATGATAACACTGATTAATTCCTGAGACATGATAACTCCTATTCTTTTCCTGTCTTTTTATTATACATGATTTTTTAGGTTTGTGAGGTGTTTTTGGAAAATAAGTTTTTAAAGGGTAGTTTCCGTTTTTTAGACATATTTTGATTCATTGTTCAATTGTTTTGTTTTTACACTTATAAAAATCTTCCGTCCTTTATTTTGTGCTATACTCGAATTAGGGATTTTAAGGGAGATTAGGAAATGTTTGGATTCTTTTTAGTTGCATTTGTGGCTGTCTTTGGCATCGTCTTTTTTATCAGTTATAAGCTACTTGAAGACAGGGAAGATAGGGACTCGGATTGGTCGTCCAGCCAAAGCCCAGAGCCTGACTATTTCCAGCAAACCCAGACTGCCCCTTGGGAACTCAAATATAACAAGGGAAAACAGGGAGAGTACCAGCTTGGTCAGGTCTTGAACCAGCTCTATGGCTATAAAAAGATTTTGTACAATCTCTATATTTTCAAAGAAGATGGATCTACCACTGAGATTGATGCCCTGCTGATTCATCCATCTGGAATTTACATTTTTGAGTCAAAAAACTACAAGGGCTGGATCTTCGGCTCAGAAAATCAGCAATACTGGACTCAGGTTCTTTCCGGAGGCCGTGGAAAATCTTACAAACATTCTTTTTTCAATCCCATTATTCAAAATAAGGTCCATCTCAAATGGCTCAGCTACTATCTCAACCAATACACGCCAAACCTTTATTCCTATATCGTCTTTGGCAATGACTGTCAGCTTAAGGAAATCCATCTAAACAGTGACAGGCATAAGGTTATTCAGACCTGGCAAGTGATAGGAGCAATTGACCGGCAGGCCTGCCAAAGTCCAGTCTACCTGTCGCCCGAGCAGATTGACGACCTCTATCGTATGCTGCTACCTTTGACCAAACGAAAGCAGGTCATCAAAGAGCGCCATATTAACAGCATTACTCAGAATAAACAGCGTAGAGAAGCAGAAAAGATCTGTCCTCGCTGCCAGCATGGATTGGTGCTCCGTACAGCAGTCAAAGGTTCTAATGCCGGTCAGAAATTTTGGGGCTGCTCCAACTTCCCGAGATGCCGCTTTACTCAAAAATACCAGGAACCTGTCTGCAGTCCGCCCGCTGCGCAAGAACCTAATTTTGAACATCCTGTCATGTAAAACCTAAGCCAAACACAAAGCAACAGCTAGAAACTGCTGTTGCTTTTTTGTAGATTATTTTTTTCTCTAGCTTGCAAAACTAAGATTTTTTCTTTAAGCCAAGTAAGCCAGCACCCAGCCCTAAGAGCCCGAGCCCAAGCAGATTGTTCAATAGGCTGCTTTGGCTGCCGGTTTTAGGCAGTTGTTTGGAAGAAGCTTGCTCAAGAGTTGGCTCTTGAGACGCTTCTTGAGAATCCGTCTGGCCGCTTACTCTGTAGGTCAGATTTTCTGCTTGGCCACTCTTTGGATCAGGCCTTGCAGGGGTTGGCTGCTGGGCTTGATTTTGAGAGGCCTGCTCCATATCGGCTAACGGCACGATACTCTTCATGAATACATCTTGTGAAATGGCCCTTTCTTCAACTGCATCTTGAATACCAGTGAGGCTGACAAAATAGTAACGAGCCCAATCCTTGGTCAGTCGCTGAATACCAGCCAGACCAGCTCCTGGATACCAGAGCGGCTTGCTCACTTCTTCAGCAAATTTCCAGTCACCGCCAACTTGAATACCAAGCTTGGCATCTGGGTCAGATTTTTCAGAAATACGAGCTTCTACGGAAACTAAAACAGCCCGAATGGTTTGAGGATTTGGAATATCACGGGCCTGATCAGAGCCCCAGTGGGCAACCCGATCCTGCTTAGGTAATACCTCAATAGCTGTTCCCCCGCCAGCCAAGGCTTCCTGCCGTGCATCTCCTACGTTGCTGGACATATTTCCCTTGAATTGAGAGACCCATTGAACTCCTTGAGGGTGATCCACAATTTTCTCCCAGACATTGGAGTCCTTCCGGAGCACGAAAGCCTGCATGTTACGAATATCCGCCCAAGCATTGCTGGCCTTATTGTCCGTCATTTCCATCACAACGCCCCAAGGATCAAATTCATTCATCCATTTGCCGCGTTCCTTGTCAAAGACAGCCTTCGCTTCTTCGTCGGTCATCCCTTCGCCTTTATAAGCAAGGTAGTACCAATCCGCTGCTGGGTCATAAGTTGGACGGCCGCCTAATACGACGGCTCCGCCATTAAATTGGCCAGGACCGCCATTAGGACCGCGCTTTTGACGCTCCCCATTTTCTTCAACGACATTTTCCTCCGACCAAACCCAGACATCCCCTTGATTGGCTCCCATCTGAGCAATGGCGCGCTGCTTCTGCTCATCGGACATAACCTGATTGGCTGGCAATTCGCTAGCGGCTGCAGCTGATTCGACCTGATTTGCAGGAGCTGCTTGGGGTTCAGCCACAGCTGGATTTTCAGCCTCAGGACTTGCTTGCGGTGCTGGAGAAGCCGGCGTTTCAGCCACTGCGGCAGGGGCAGGCGCAACATCTTCTGCTTCAACTCTTGAGACAGCTGTAAAAGCTGCTAAGGACAAGAGGGAAGCACATAGCAGCAAGCCGCTCCCATACTTGGCAGCAGAAGCAGATTTTGTTATAGCTTGCCAAGAAAACTTATTATTCATATCATTCTCCTTTCATAAGGCACAGAGTCGAGCTTAATCAATGAAATATGCAGACCGATTCGCTACTCTTAGGCTTCATTGATTCTGAATAACAAATAATCTCCCTGCAAAAACAAGCTTAGGGCAGAGGATTCCCCGCGCTCTTGTAAATCTTATACCAGTCAGCCCGAGAGAGCTCAATATCAAAAGCAGCCACCATTGAGCGAATTCGCTGCGGATTCATGGATCCAACAATCGGCTGCATTTGTGCCGGATGACGCAAAATCCAGGCGAGAACTAGGGCTTCAAAAGAAACTTGATAGTCTGACGCAAAGGCATGCAGAGTTTCTGTAAGCTGAGCATATTTAGGATGCTCTGTAAAGAGTCCCTGGTTCAAGTCAACCTGAAATGGTGACCAAGGCTGAATCGTGATATGATGCAATCGACAATAGTCCAGCACACTACCATCCCGAACGATTGCTAAAGGATTGAGCATATTGGCATTGAGCCCAGCATCCAGCATCGGAGTATGGGCAGGACCAAACTGCAGTTGGTTGGCAATCAAGGGCTGCTCCACACTTTTTTGCAGCAACTCTATTTGATAAGGATTTTGATTACTGACTCCGAAATAGCGGACCTTCCCAGCTTGATGCAGCTGTGAGAAAGCTTCGGCCACCTCTTCCGGCTCCACAAGAGCATCTGGCCGGTGCAGGAGGAGCACATCCAGATAGTCTGTCTGCAAACGCTCCAAGCTGGCTTCAACTGAACGAATAATATAATCCTTAGAAAAGTCAAAATGGTAGTTGGTGTGAACATCCCGCAGTCCGCACTTAGACTGGATGAGAACTCGGTCCCGGGGAATCTTAGCCAAGCGAAGAGCCTGCGCAAACTTGGCCTCTGACTGCCCACCAGCATAAACATCTGAGTGGTCAAAGAAATTAATTCCCACTTCTACGGCTGTTTCAAGAACGGAAACAACCTCTTCGGGATCGTGCTCTGCCAGTCGCATGCAGCCCAAAATCAGCTGACTGGCTCCCTCCAGTTCATTCCCGACTGTTATATATTTCATCGCAACACCTCATTTCTTATAGACTGGATGGTCAAGCAAGGTCAACTCTTCAATCTTGACATTTTCAGTTTCAAAGACGATAAATTCATTCTTTTCCTTAAGCAAGCCAGACGGCACATAGAGATAGTGAATTGGCCCTTCATTCCAGTAGCGGCCAAGGTTGAAGCCGTTGACCGAAATACACCCCTTCCCATACTTAGAGCAGTCAATAAAAGTATCAGCGATATCATCTAACTCTGCTTCAAAGCGATAGAAGGTCGGTGCTTTGACTCTTTCCGGTGGAGCTGAGTAGCAGTCTAGCTTGGCCAGCATTTCCTGGTCAAACTTGAGCGCATAATGCTTCCAGCCCTTACGGAACTGGTGGTTAATCATGATACCGCCCTTGACTCCCTTGGATTGACTGGGTGCGCCCAGCTTGTAACCATAGTTGACCCGCCCCATATTTTCCACCAGCACATCAATCTGAATCCGCTCGGTGTCAGCTGAGAAGAGCATCTCATCGCCGATTTCTTCACGATACTGAGTAGCCAGGTGCTCCTGATTGACATAGAAATGGCAGCGGTCATGAGTCTCCAATGCCTTGAGCCTTTCCTCATGGTATTGATTTTTGATATCGGAACGGTAGAGGATATAGCCATGATTCTGCCCAATCTGCTCCATAGGCTGCGGATAATCCAGCAGAATTTCCTCTGTGATGTCCGCTGCCACATCCAGCAGATTTGCAGTCCCAAGCAGCGGAAAATTGCCATAGGCCTTGGCCTGTCGGCTAATAGGCTCCATCTGCTCAAGCTCTGGAAAGACCTCGTGGGTCACCCGCTGAACAGCGTAGTATTTCTCGGTTGGCTGCCCCCACTCAGTAATGGGTGCGTCAAAATCATAGGAGGTAATCTGTGGCAAATCCTTGGTCTTTCGTGCCGAACAGCCGCTGATAAAACCAAAATTGGTCCCACCTCTTAGTAGGAAAAGGTTCATGCTGCCCAGCTGCAGCATTTCTTTGACATCCTGAGCCAAATCTTCGGCTTCACGCCGAACGATTTCCTCGCTCCAGCGGCTGAACCAGCCGTCCCAAAACTCGGTACACATAAGTGGCCATTTCTTGCCATAGCGCTCCATGAAAGCTCGCAGATTGTCTGTATTTTCCTTGGGCTGAGATCCGAAATTCCCCGTTACAAAAATATCATCCTCAATCAAGGTCCCAGACTCCAAAGCCTCTATCCATGTTCCATCAGAGGTAAAGAGGGGAACCGTAACGCCACGTACCTTCATCATCTGCGCAATACTGCGCATGTAGGCCTTGTCCTCGGCGTAAGAACCGTATTCATTTTCCACCTGCATCATGAGGATAGGGCCGCCTTGATCACTCTGATAGGGCAGAAGCTTGGGAAATAGCCAGTCATAGAAATGACTGACCTTTTCCAGAAAAAGCGGATGATTGACCCGCAGGCGCATCGAAGGATATCTCAAGAGCCAAGCCGGGAGACCACCAAAGTCAAACTCTGCACAGATGTAAGGCGTCGGCCGGACAATGAGATAAAGCCCCATCTCCTCAACCAACTTGAAGTATGCTTCAAAATCCAGCATGCCCTCTGCCTGAAACTGTCCTTCCTGAGGCTCATGCAATGCCCAAGGAATATAGGTTTCTACCGTATTAAAGCCTAGAGCTTTGAGATTGTAAAGGGTATCTCGCCACTGATCTGGATGAAGCCGGAAATACTGAATAGCTCCCGATAAAATCTTAAAAGGCTTGCCATCCAGGTAAAATTCTTCTTTAATTTCAAATTTTGCCATCTATCCAAGCTCCTCCTGTTTATCTGCCATCTTGACAAAGGGCAGATATATAGCGGTTGAAATAGCGATATTAACCAGCGAAAGAATAATTGCCCGCCAGTCGAAGGCTGTCGCAAAGAAACCATAGAGAATCGGCGGCATGACCCAGGTGACGTTTTGAGTAACCGGCGCAACCAAGCCCATAGAGGTTGCAAAGTAGGCTACTGTTACCATGACCATTGGCGTCAGGACGTATGGAATAAACATAATTGGATTCAAAACAATTGGCAGGCCGTACATGACTGGCTCACCGATGTTGAAGACCATTGGGAAAATTCCCAATTTGGCCACTTCGCGATAGTGCTTGTTCCGAGATTGCCAGAGAATGGCAATGGCAACCCCAATCGCATCAAACCAGACAAAAGCACCAAAAGAATTATCCGTCCACATATAAGGAATCGCATGCCCAGCCTGATAAGCTTCTAGATTAGCCAGCATGGTCACACCAAAGAGACTGGCCATAACTGGCGCTAGCACATTACCGCCGTGCAGTCCGAAGAACCAGAAAATCTTATTGAGAAAGACAATGAGCAGCACAGCCCAGAAGCTTTGAGACAAGCTGAGAAGCGGCGCCTGAAGAATCTTGTAAATCCAGTCAATCAACAGCTCGCCTGTTACCAGATTAAAGAGATAGGTCGCAATTCCCACGACATACATAGCAATCGCAGCCGGAATGATAGACAGGAACGGCTTCATGATAGCTGGCGGAACAGAATCTGGAAGCTTGATCGTCCAGTTACGATTCATGACCTTACAAAAGATGATGACAGACACAAAACCAATCAGAATAGCAGTAAAATAGCCACGCGCACTGATCTGGTCCCCTGGAATGACACTGTTAATTGTCACAGACAGGTCACTGCCGTCAAGTTTTAGCTCTGGAAGTTTTGAAATCGCCTTGCTCAGCCCTGGTGTTTTGCCAGCCAACTCAAAGGTTTTAGTAACTGATCCACCAATGGTAATGATATAGGAAGCAACTGCCACCAGACCAGCAGATACCTTATCAGTATTGTAAATCCTAGCGATATTGACCCCGAAGGTAAAGAGGAACAAGAGGGTAACGATAGGAATACTGCCCTTAAATACCAGCCAGTTAATATCAATCAGCCACTGGAAGGTAGAGGAAATCCAGGTCCAGCCGAACTGTCCTGGCAAGTCAGATAGAAAGGCGTTGACCATGAGGGCGAAAGAGCCCGTCATAATCACAGGCATGGTCCCGATAAAAGAATCCCGTAGGGCAACCAGAAATTTTTGGTTGCCGATTTTATTGGCAATAGGCATGAGACGCGCTTGCCATTTATCAACCAAACTACTCATCTGCATTTCTCCTATTCATCAAATTTTTTATGCAAATCAACAATCTCCTTTGCCAAATCAACAAAGGCGATACTGGTCATGAGATGATCCTGCCCATGCACCATAAATAAACTAAGTTCTGTCTCCTCTCCTTGTGCCTCCTTGCTCAGCATTTCAGCCTGAGCGTGATGGGCTTGCAGTAGGGCCTTCTGAGCCTGACTCAGTCTATCCTGAGCTCGGTCAAAGTCCTGCTTTTTAGCTGCCGCAATGGCTTCGATAGCACAAGACTTAGCCTCTCCGCCATACATAATGAGGGTCATAGCGACCTCTAAGGATTCTTTATTTTCCATAGGAGCACCTACTTCATGAGCGACTCTGCCAGATCCAGGACCTTATCCCCCTTCATCATTCCGTAGTCCGTCATAGGGATAACATCGACCGGAATGCCTTTTGAAGTTAGTTTTTCCTGTAAATCCTCCAATAGATAGCGGACCTGAGGCCCCAGCAAAAGGACATCAGCCTTTTTCTCGCTTAGATAGTCTTCTGCTTCTGACACTGGCACCGCAAATATCGTCGCAGCTAAGCCTCGCTCCTCTGCAGCTTTCTGCATTTTATTGACCATGAGACTGGTGCTCATCCCAGCCGCACAGACTAACATAATCTGTTTTGTTTCCATCGGCATCCTCCTTTATGAATCTGACCTAGACTGCAACGACGCTTACCATTTATTTTTAATATATAAACAAAAATCCAAAAATAGAATATTTTCTACTATGTTATTAATATTCTATAAACATTATAACTATTTTTCTGTACTATGTCAACGCTTACATTTGAGATTTCTAGCTTTTTTTGATAGTATAGCAGCAGAGGAAACAAGATGACACGAACTAGAAAACAAAACGAGCTAAGGGCAACTGTTCTGGATCAGCTCTATGCCAAACGACCAATTTCTCGAATTGATATTTCAAAAGAAACTCAAATTACACCAGCCACGACCGGCAGCATCATCAATGAACTGATCAAGGAAGGCTTGGTACTGGAGCTAGGCGAGCTCAATGACGAGAGCGTAGGCCGCAAGAAAACCCTGCTAGATATTGCGCCTCGTAGCCGCTACTATCTGGGCTTTGAGATTTCTGAAAAACAGCTGGCCATCGTCATCGCTGACAATACCGGTGAGATTGCAGAAAGCAGCATTCGGACTTATCAGGTCGAGGTGACAGGCGGGCCGTCTGACCAGGAAATCATCCGGCTCATTCAAGATTTTCTGAAAAAGAACAGCCAATACCCCATCTCAGCGATTGCCCTCGGGCTGCCTGGGCATGTGAATCTCTCTGAGAGTGATTTTATTATTTCTAAAAACCCCCACTGGGGACAGATTAACCTGCAGACTATTCAAGAAGCTTTTGACCTTCCTGTCTACTTTGCCAATAAGTCCCACTGCCTGACACTGGCTGAACGCCTCTTTAGCTATCATCCGACAGACAGTAATTTTATCGTCTATCATGTCGCCAGAGGTATTCATTGCTCTTACATGTACAAGGGCAGCATTTACAGTCAGGATAATTATCTTATCGGGGAGGTGGGGCATACCGTTATCAATCCTGAAGGCGAGCGCTGTCCTTGCGGCAAGCACGGTTGCCTACAGGTCTATGCCAGCGAGAGCGCTCTGATTGACAAAGCAGCTATCCTGTATCGTGCTTCCCAGACCTCGCTCTTAAAGACTCTTGTAGAGGACGTCAATGACATTGATTTGACAAGTCTGATGACTGCCTATCGCTTAGGAGACCTGGGCAGCATTGAGTTGATTCATACTGCCTGCCGCTATCTGGCCATTTCCATTTCCAACCTCTGCCAGCTTATTGATAGCGAAAGGATTTATCTGGACGGCCAAATATTCTCCTACCCGATTATTGCCGAACAGGTCCTGGCTCAGTTAGAGCAGGAAGTACCTCTCTTTCCAAAACAAAAACAAGCAGAGATTGTCATTATCCCCTACTCTAAATACAGTATTGCCCGCTCTGCAGTCAGCCTCTGTGTCTATCATGAATTTTTAGATAAAAAAGGAAACCTATAAAAGCCGAGACAAGAATCTCGGTCTTTTTTTTACAAAAAAAAAGAGACAGGCTTTCTAGAAGCTTACCCCCTAAAAGACTGTCTCATTTTACTATCTATTAATCGAACGTGAAATCATGGAAATGGTGTGGCGCTGTCCTCTAAGAGCCTTACTCATGGCAAAGATATTTTCCACTGGAGCCAGACAGCCGTAACCTGAATCCCCGATATGCTGGATATCTACACCGCAGATTTTGTTGCGGATGGCCATTTGCTTGACTATATCCTCATCAGCACTCTCCTGGCTGGTACCGATCGCACTCATAACCAGAGCCCCTTTTTGATGGGCCAGTCGGACAATCTGCTTCAAGTCCTGCTCGTCAAAACCAGGCACACTGCCGACTGCCGGTGCTAGGACAATATCAACACCTGCTTCGATAAATTGAGCGATTGCTTCTAGGTCTGCTACCGGCTCATCCACACCTGAAGCATGCATTTTGCCAGCAATCAGGAGGCCTGAAAAATTCTCCTTGACCACTCGAATGGTGTCTATAATGGCCTGATTGGTGACACCAGTTCCAGGATTACCCGTCAGACAGATAAAGTCAACCCCCAGCTCTTCCGCTCTCTGAATGGTTGCTAGACTAGCTTGACGGCCTTCATTAATGATCAGGCGTTCTCCCGCCATCTGGGCCTGGCTATCCACCGGCTCTAGATTGATACCGATAGGACGACCCACCAAGCGATGAAGTTCCTGAACAAAATCTTCCTTGGCATCCAGACCAGCTACAAAAGGCTGGAAGATATCAATCCCATTCAGCAGAATCAAGTCAGCACCAAAAGACCGAGCAATTTCTGCATTGGTCACATCGCCAATATAAGATTCTTTGAAAGCTACGTTTTCAGACAGGATAACGCGGCCCTCACTGGCCTTGATGCTCTGTTTCAGCTCCGGCGCAGTCATACTTAAAATTTCTGAAGCATTTGAACTAATGAATCGTTTTACCATAAGAACATCTCTTTTCTTTATTATTCATTAATAAACACTTTGAAATCTATTCTATTTGGACATTTTGTTTATTTTTTGTTATCAACTACAGTATAGCACAAGGTTATAGAAATGTAAACGCTTTATATTTTCTTTGACAAAATAGCCTGCTTTCGCAAACAAAAGCAGACTATTGAAATGCACTCGATTATTTTTGAACTGAGCAAGATGCGATAAGCGTCTTATCTCTGCATCACCAGATGACCACCCGCTCTTCTGGGCTCCGCCACATGCCATCTCCCTCTTGCACATCAAAGGTCGTAAAGAAATCGTCAAAGTTAGGCAGCTGTATATTGGTCCGAAGCTTGGCCGGCGCATGGACATCAACGCTTGCCAAGAGCTTCATATATTCCTCCCGGCCCTTCATCCGCCAGATACGGGCAAAGTTGGTGAAGAATTCCTCAGCAGAGAAATCTGCTTCTTTCTTAGCTGCTTCTAGGGCTGCTGCAATGCCGCCCAGATCTGCCACATTTTCTGAAACGGTCAGCTTGCCGTTGACCTTAGCACCATAGGAATCCTGTCCTTCGAACTGGTCAATGACCTTTTGAGTCCGCTCGGTGAAGGCTTGGTAGTCGTGCTCCGTCCACCAATTATTAAGGCTGCCATTTTCATCAAAGGAAGCTCCGTTGGTATCAAAAGCATGAGAAATCTCATGGGCAATGACCGCTCCGATACCACCGTAATTGGCTGACGAGGACTGGTGCAAGTCATAGAAAGGCGCCTGCAGGATAGCCGCTGGAAAGACAATCAGGTTTTTCTGTGGATTATAGTAGGCATTGACCATATGGGCTGGCATTCCCCATTCCTCGTAATCCACCGGCTGATTCCACTTGCTCCAGCTGTAAGCAATATCAATCTGGCTCAGCTTCTGAGCATTTTCAAAGAGAGTCAGCTTTTCATCTACAACCTTTCGAGAGTAACGCTCAGGAAGTTCATCAGGATAGCCAATATAAGGCTTGATGACATTGAGTTTGACAATTGCCTTGTCCCGAGTTTCTGGTGTCAGCCAGTCATTCTTTGCCAGTCGGTTTTTGTAAACTTCAATCATCGTCGCTACTTTCTGCTCCACATCAGCCTTGGCTTCTGGAGAGAACTTCTGACCGACATACCAGAGACCGACAGCTTGATTAAAGGGACCTTGGGCCAGGTAAAAGGCTGCTTTTTTCTTATCCTGAGCCTGAGGAGTCCCTGATAGAGCACGATGATAAGCTCCTGCCAAGACACGGATGTCATCCGTTAGATAAGGCGTCGTATTACGGACCGCAGACAGAATCAGCAGAGCATGGAGTTTATCCCAGTTAGCGGCTGTATAGATATCCTTAGCTGCCTGCCAAAAACGCTCTTCCGGCACAATGACTTGGTCGGGTTCTTGACCGATCAACTTGGTGAAAATATCCGCCAAAGGCAACTCCGGCACCAAGGCTTTGAAATCTTCCCACTTATAAGGATGATAGAGCTTAGCATACTCAGAGCTTTCTTCACTAGACAGAACATACTGAGCAAAAACAGCATCCAGCTCTAAAACCTTGTCTAAAATATCCTTGATTTCCTCTTCAGCAAAGTCAAATGTTGCCAGCAAATCTTCCTGAGCCTTGCGCCATTTTGCAAGCAGGTCAGCCTTCTGCGGATGGTCCTCTGCATAGTAGGTTGTGTCTGGCAAAATCGTTCCCGGTCCGTCTGCCCAAAGGACATTAATACGGGCATCCATAAAGTCAGGCGCCACACCAAAAGGGAAATAAGTCGGCTTACCAGCCAACTCAAAATCAGCAATCTTAGAAGCATATTCTTCAAAAGACGCTAGGTTGCGAATTTCATCAATGTAGGCACGCGCAGGCTCAATCCCTGCTGCTTCCCGCTTGTCATAATCCGCTGCCAAGCGATGGTAAGCAACAAAGTTCTGCAGAATGGCATCTTCTGGCACTCCATCGCCAGCCAGCCATTTGTCGGTCGTGGCAAGCATAAGTTCCTCAATCTCATCTGCCAAATCCATGAAGCCGCCCGTCACTGGCTTATCATCAGGAATAACCGCCGTCTTGGCCCACTCACCATTAATCGCATCATAGAAATCATCTTGTAGTCGTGTCATCTTCTTCTCGCTTTCATGCTTTTGATATAACCTTATCAAAATCTACTTATTTTTTCAAACGTTTCTTATATTAATTTTAGAAATTTGTTGAAAATTAACTTGACTTAATTTTTATTTTAATGTATATTAAAACCATAGAGGTGTATGAGATGATTACGATTAAAGATTTGACTGTCAGCTATCAGGATACGCTGGCTCTTGAGCCCCTTTCATTAACCATTAAGGAGCCAACCATTACTGGGATTATCGGTCCTAACGGAGCCGGAAAATCCACCCTGCTCAAGGGCATGCTAGGGATTATTGACCACCAAGGCCAGACTCTGCTGGATCAAAAGCCGCTGCAGAACTCTCTCCAACGGGTTGCCTATGTAGAGCAAAAGATTAATATTGATTATCATTTTCCTATCAAGGTCAAAGAGTGTGTCTCTTTGGGACTTTACCCGCAGCTCAAGCTCTTTCAAGGGCTAAAGAATTCCCATTGGGACAAGGTGGCTGAAGCATTGAAAATTGTCGGTTTAGAAGACTTGGCTGAGCGCCAGATTAGCCAGCTATCCGGCGGCCAATTCCAGCGGGTCTTGATTGCTCGCTGCTTGGTTCAAGAGGCGGATTGTATCTTTTTGGACGAGCCCTTCGTCGGGATTGACTCTGTCAGTGAAGAGATTATAATGTCTACACTACGCAGTCTCAAAGCTGCAGGCAAGATCATCCTGATTGTCCATCATGACCTGAGCAAGGTTGTTGATTATTTTGATCAGGTCATCCTGCTCAATCGTAAGCTGATTTCCTTTGGGCCTACCGAGACTAGCTTTACCAAGGACAATATGAAAAAGACTTACGGTTCCCAGATCTTTATGAATGGAGGTGCCTAGGATGATTTTAGAATTTTTCCAAGGGCTGCGGGACTTTCACTTCCTGCAAAACGCCCTCATCACAGCCATCGTCATTGGGATTGTTGCTGGAGCTGTCGGCTGCTTTATCATTCTGCGCGGCATGTCGCTCATGGGGGATGCTATCTCTCATGCGGTTCTGCCCGGTGTGGCCCTGTCCTACATTTTAGGGATTAATTTCTTTATCGGAGCCATCACCTTCGGACTTTTGGCCTCGATTATTATCACCTACATCAAGGGCAATTCCATTATCAAAAGCGATACTGCCATTGGGATTACCTTTTCTTCCTTCCTAGCTCTGGGTGTGATCCTAATCGGCGTTGCCAATAGCTCCACTGACCTCTTTCATATTCTCTTTGGGAATATTTTGGCCGTGCAGGATATTGATATGTGGATCAGTATCGGAGTCGGAATAGCTGTGCTCTTAATCATCATCCTCTTTTTCAAGCAGCTATTGATTACCTCCTTTGACCCCCTGCTGGCTCAAGCCATGGGCATGCCGGTCAGCTTCTATCACTATCTGCTGATGATTCTCTTGACCTTGGTCTCTGTGACAGCCATGCAGAGCGTGGGAACCATTCTGATTGTCGCTCTCTTGATAACGCCGGCAGCAACGGCCTACCTCTATGCCAACAGTCTGAAAACCATGATTCTGCTGTCCTCAGGACTGGGCGCTCTAGCTTCTGTACTGGGCCTCTTTATCGGCTACAGCTTTAATGTCGCTGCAGGTTCCAGCATTGTCCTGACCTCAGCCATCATCTTTCTCATCTCTTTCTTTATTGCCCCTAAGCAACGCTATTTAAAACTTAAAAACCAACCTAAACTAAAATAAAATTTGATGGAGGAATCCCATGAAAAAATTAGGTTTTTTATCCCTGCTTTTGCTAGCAGTCTGCACTCTCCTTGCCTGCTCCGGTCAGAAGAAGGCATCCAGTGACTCGTCCAAGCTCAAGGTTGTTGCGACCAACTCAATTATCGCTGATATTACCAAAAATATAGCTGGCGATAAGATTGACCTGCACAGCATTGTACCAGTCGGCAAAGACCCCCACGAATACGAGCCCCTGCCTGAGGATGTCAAAAAGACTTCTCAAGCTGATCTCATCTTCTACAACGGTATCAACCTGGAAACTGGCGGCAATGCTTGGTTTACCAAGTTGGTCAAAAATGCCAATAAGAAAGAAAACAAGGACTACTATGCTGTCAGTGATGGCGTTGACATCATTTACCTTGAAGGGCAAAGTGAAAAGGGCAAAGAAGACCCTCATGCTTGGCTCAACTTGGAAAACGGGATTATCTATGCACAGAACATTGCCAAACGTTTGATTGAAAAAGACCCTGACAATAAGGCCACTTACGAGAAAAATCTCAAAGCCTATGTAGAAAAACTGACCGCTTTGGATAAGGAAGCCAAGGAGAAATTCAACAATATCCCAGAAGAAAAGAAAATGATTGTGACTAGCGAAGGCTGCTTCAAGTACTTCTCTAAGGCCTACAATGTGCCATCAGCCTACATTTGGGAAATCAACACTGAAGAAGAAGGAACTCCAGACCAAATCAAAAGCTTGGTTGAAAAACTACGCAAGACCAAAGTGCCATCTCTCTTTGTCGAATCAAGTGTGGACGACCGTCCGATGAAAACTGTTTCTAAAGACACCAACATCCCAATCCACGCTAAAATCTTCACAGACTCAATCGCTGAAAAGGGAGAAGAAGGTGACAGCTACTATAGCATGATGAAATACAATCTGGATAAAATTTCTGAAGGATTGGCCAAATAACGATAAAAGGTTAGGGAGACAAAATCCTAACCTCTTTATTTTTGGAGAAGGAGCTTCACATGGAGTAGATTTCAAATTTCCAGTCAAATTATTCGAAAAAAATCACTATTCGCTGTACAATGAAGCTATCAAATATGAATGGAGACTCCTTATGACAACTTTTCTCGGAAATCCTGTAACCTTTACTGGAAAGCAACTGCAAGTCGGCGACACCGCACACGATTTTAGCCTGACAGCAACTGACCTTTCAAAGAAAACTCTGGCTGATTTTGCTGGCAAAAAGAAAGTCCTGAGCATCATCCCATCTATCGATACTGGTGTCTGCTCGACTCAGACTCGTCGCTTTAACCAAGAACTCTCTGACTTGGACAATACCGTTGTTATCACGGTTTCAGTTGATTTGCCTTTTGCTCAAGGCAAGTGGTGTGCTGCTGAAGGCATTGAGAATGCTGTCATGCTCTCTGACTACTTCGACCATTCTTTCGGCCGTGACTATGCTGTCCTCATCAATGAATGGCACCTTTTGGCTCGCGCAGTTCTAGTTCTGGATGAAAATAACACTGTGACCTACGCTGAATATGTCGACAATATCAATACCGAGCCTGACTTCGAAGCAGCTATCGCCGCAGTTAAGAGCTTGTAAGAGATAAAAATACGGATTTGCTAGTCCGTATTTTTTTGTACAAAAAACTTCTGCCAAAACTGACGGAACCAAGCCCAAGAACGCAAGAGAAAGGATGGTCGATTCAGTAATTTCTTGAACCGAGCAATCTCTGCCTTTACCTGTTTATAAGCACTCCGCCCCTTTCGAGCATAAGGGCTCTTAGCCGAACGATAGCCCAGCGGACCACGATTATTCTGAGGTGATTTGAACTTGCGGCCACCATTTTCAATGCCAAGCCTGCGAAAGCGAGGATCCCAAACTGCAGGCGTTTTGACATCATAGCGAGTATGAGAAGCCTGATTGCCCGGCCGGTTATGCTCACCATAGTTAAAGCTGGCGCCATTCACAATACCATTTTGGCTAGCCCTCTCTGGATCGATAATATTGAGAAAACGACCTGTCTGATCCAAAATAAACTCTGTATGAAAATCAATCAGGATTTTTATATTAGCCTGACTTGCTTGACCATCCGGATAGATAGCTTGCTCTGACCTCTTATCAATATGGGCTTTATTGTGCAAGCGAGAGGATTCTTGAAAGCTATAAGGCAGCGCAGACCAATCCTTTAGATAGGAGGCCAAGGCTTCTGCATCTGTCATACCAGTCTGACGGTAGTGATCTCTGACCCACTGGGCCTGCTGGCAGGAAATGACATAGCGAAACTGATGTAGCTGTCTTTTAAGCTTTTGATTGCCATCCCTTTGGCTGAAATCATCTGCTGGAAAAGCCTGGCGCAAGGTCCTTGAGAAAATTTTCCAAAAGCCATCATGAGGTGTTAGGTTTGGAGCAATCCGAGCCAGTAAAAGATCCGTCTCTGCCTTATCTCCACTCAGCTCCTCAGGCATATTAACAAGATTCATAGCCAGAACCAGCAGCTCCTGAGCTCCTAACCTGCTGTTCTGAGCATCCTCAGCCAGCCAAAGATCTTGAAAAAAGGGACTGCCAAAAAGCTGAGCCTCCTGCAGGTAATATCCTTCTTCTGGCACTGTTTTCCCTTGCACACTAATCTCTGCAAAAACTTGTTCCAGTGCTACCTGAGACCAGCCGATTGATTGCAATTGCTGAAAGAGATGTTCTTTCCCTTCTTTCGGATACATGGCTTCCCTCCTTTCTGTTAGCTCTAATAGTTCAAAACTGTAGGGATTATAATAAAAAATCTAATCTACATAGAACAATTAGATTTTATCACAAACTCACATGATAGCAAAGAACAAAATATGAACCCTTGGAGTGCTAACAATAAAGATGTTCTTAACAAATTACTCAATAAATAAAGAGAAGACCAAACTGGTCCTCTCTCAGTATGAGTTTTGTTTAAATGAGCTGTTCCAACTTTGATTTTGCTACAATTCATCTAGAATTCGATTTTATCAATAAATGCTCTTAAGCTTTACGACGTTTTGCAAAAGCCAGTCCCAGCATAGAGAGCAATCCCAATCCTGCAAGCGCTAGAGAAGATTCAGCAGATCCTGTTTTTGGAAGAGCTGCTGGAGCCTGATAGGTCTGAACTGGTTTCTTTCCGTTCTTCACTCCTGTTGTAGTGACTTTCAGAACCTTTCGCTCATTCTTAGAAACGAGGTTGGTTGGGTCGTCTGTCTCAAGGGCTGCAAGAGCTGCTTTCAAAGCTTCAAGTTTGGCATTTTCGACTCTATAGGTTTCTTCCTTACTTGCCAAGTTTGCTTTAGCATCATTGAGAGACGCTTCTGCTTCTTTTAGAAGAGCAGGGGCGTTTTGCAAGCGAGTAACATAGTCTTTAGCAGCTTGAACAGCGCGTTGAGCCTCTTCCAGAGCTGTAGCCGCAGCAGTTGCCTTTTCTTGAGCGGTCGCTGTAGCTGCTTTCAAAGCCTCAAGTTTGGCATTAGCTTCCTCAGCTGTTTTTTGCGCAGTTGTTTGGGCTGCTTCTTTTTCTTTCAAGCTTGCTTGAGCTTTAGCTAAAACTGCAAGTTTAGCCTTGGTTTCTTCAGAAGCCGAATTCTTGCTATTTTCGAGTTCAGCTTGGTAAGTACGTTCCGCCTTGGCCAACTTGTCCTTAGCAGTTTTCACAACCTCACGCAGTAATGGTGCTGTCTCCTGCTTGTTCTGAGCATTTGTCAACGTACGTTGAGCAGCGTCCAACTTAGCCTGCGAAGCAGCCAAATCTTTACGAGCAGCGTCTGCCTCTTGATTATTAGCATTTGGATTGATTAAGGCTGGTGTGATTTTGGAAGGATCCTTAATATCACCGTCATTATTCGCGAAGAGAAGGAAGTTAATTCGGTTAATAATGCCGTTGTTGCTAAAGTTAACAGCTACATAATCTCCCTTTTTCTGCCTATCTAGGCTGCCAACTATTTTTTGAGCATAGATTGTTGTTCTAATGGGGTCTCTAAAGCTATCTCCAAGGTCAAATAATTGGAATTTAATATTGTCATAGATAGTCTTCTTCAAATAATCAACGGACACTTTTTCTTGACTGGCCAAGGTAGGATAAAAACCCAGCTCATTTAAACCAGTAACTCTATATCCAAACTGATCAAGCCCAAATTTAGCAACCACATCTTTTGGAACATTCACTTGTGAAGTTATAGGATCTTTTGCTTGGGCTCTATATTTTTGCTCACGGGCTGCTTGGCTTAGGGCCGCCGCATAATCCATACTATTTTGCGTTAATGTTACAGGAGCATTGCCTACTTGCTTACGGATTTGGTTGATTAAATCTTGAGCATAGTAGTTAATTTCCAAAAGGATCTCTTTAGGAATATTATTAATATCTACTATACGTCGAACATCCTTTTGACTGCTAATGAAGTTATTACTTGATTTTAGAATCGCTGCCTCTTTTGCAAGCATTTCTTTCGCTTCAGGAGTTAACTGGCCCGATCCTTTTTTATCAATAGTTCTTGCTGCCCTGATGTAATCTTGCGATAGGGTAAAGGTATTGTGTACTTGGTCCTGGGAAGAAAGTTTCGCTTCTTTTTCCTTGATTTCTGCTTGGGCTACTTTGATATCAGCCTGGGCTTGATCAATCACTGCTTGGCGTTTGGCATCTTCCACTTCAGCTGTCTTCAACTGGTCTTCGTAAGAAGCTAAGTGGTTTTTAGCCTTGTCAAGCTCATCCTTTGCCTTCGTTACCTTTTCACTCACCAGTTTGCTATCCACAGCTTTTTGGGCTGCATTCACAGCATCCTGAGCTGCTTCAGTCTCGTTTTGTGCCTTAGCTGCTTGAGCTTGAGCATCCTGAGCTACAGCTGCCTGTGTGTTTTCTACTTTTTTAGCTGTATCAAGAGCTGCTTGGGCTTGCTTGGCCGCGTTTTCTGCTGGAGCAACTTTCTTCTCAGCTTCTGTCACAGCTGCTTGAGCTTCGGCAATTTTTTGTGCACTTGTATCAGTATTATCTTTCTTAGCTGTTTCAACCTTAGTCTCAGCTGCTGTAACCTGTTCTTTGGCTTGGTCAACAGACGCTTTTGCTTGATTAACCTGCTCAGTCTGCTGTTTAAGAGCTTCTGGACTTGCAGATAGAGCCTTATCTTGGTTTGCAGGGGCCTTTGCATCCACTGGAGTTGTATCTGCAGCTACAGTGTGAGCAATGCCAGTACTAGCAAGAACTGCTGCCCCTAGAATGACATGTTTTTGGATTTTTTTCATGTTTTTCCTCCTGATATGTTAATAGTATAATGAGAAAAGCTTTGTTTGTCAAACTATTTACATGTTTTTTTGAGAACGTTTATCGCAAATATGTCCAAAAATAGAATCCCGTCCCCATCGCTTCCAAAAAAACCGTGTGTCTAGCTATAATTGTATAATGAATTTTACGCTTACTGACCTTGCCGATGATAAAGTCTTAACCGATTACAAACATAATAGTCATAGAATGCAGAAAACCGCCCGTCAAGCAACGAGCGGTCTTCTTATTCACGAATTTCTTATCCTTTGATGGCAATGAAGGGTGAACCCTCTGTATTATCCGTCGGATCTACACTCTTGACTCCAAAGAGATAGTCTACTGGATACCAGCCATTATTAGCTGCATTATAAGGGTCACGGACATAGGTTTTTCCATTGTCATAGCCTTTGAGAACCAGCTCATGAGTGACTGGATAATGGGCAAAGATGCTGGTACCAACGGCACCTAGGACATGATACCCCTGCGAAAGCACTTCTTTGACTGCAGAAGCTGTAAACAGGGTCTCAGTCGTCAGATCCCGGTGCTAGGCAGCTTGGACAATACCACGGCTGCTGGTGCCAAATTCATCTTTATTAAATTCATTGGTATGGTTATATAGGTAATCCGCAACAGTTGTCGGAAGCACTTCTGTCCCAGTAATCCCAGAAATAACCATGGCTAGCGTTGTCGGCACGCATCCTGTTGCATCCATGCTGTAAGGACCATACTTCCTGCCGCCCCAGCGGCCGTCACAATGAAGAAAATCTAAACATCAAAGAAAGGCTTAGACACTGTATTCTTGCAGCGATTTTTGTTATACTAATGATAGAAAGTTCAGCGAGGATGCAAGATGACCCCAAATAAAGAAGACTATCTCAAGTGTATCTATGAGATTGGCAGCCGCCACAAAAAAATCACCAATAAAGAAATCGCCCAGCTCATGCAGGTTTCACCTCCAGCTGTGACGGAAATGATGAAAAAAATGCTGGCGGAAGAACTTCTGGTCAAGGATAAAAAAGCCGGCTACCTGCTGACTGATTTGGGGCTAAGGCTAGTTTCCGACCTCTACCGCAAGCACCGGCTGATTGAAGTCTTTCTGGTCAACCATCTCGGCTACTCGACTGATGAAATTCATGAGGAAGCCGAAGTCCTAGAGCACAATGTTTCTGAGCGCTTTGTTGAGCGTCTGGATTCCATGCTCCAGTACCCCAAGATCTGTCCTCACGGGGGTACCATCCCAGCCAAGGGAGAGCTTCTGGACGAAGAAAATCAACTGACTCTGGAAGAGGCTTCTGCCCCTGGTGACTATATTATCAAACGCGTACACGACGACTTTGACTTGCTCAAATACTTGGAAAAATATAACCTGCAAATCGGCCAAACCATCACCTTCATCCAATACGATTCTTTCGCTCAGGCTTATCTTCTCAAGACAGAAACCCAAGAAATCCAAATCAATCCTATGATTGCCCAGCAGATTTATGTAGAAAAACTATAAACAGAACCCAGTTCGGACTTTTTAGTCTAAACTGGGTTTTTATTGACAAAACTAAGATGTCAGATTATAATAAGTATACTTACAAAATACCTAGAGGGAAAGCTAATGGAAAAATCGCAGTTTAACTCCATCTACAAGGATGAATACCAAGAGTCAACCGGTCTGCTCTTTATCCGTGCCTACCACAAGTGGCATGGGCTGATCAAAACCAAACTGAGAACGATTGATTTAACCCATCCCCAGTTTGTCGTTCTGACCACTCTTGCTGCACTCCTGCGTCAGCAAGAATGGGTGAGTCAGACCGATATTGCCCGATTTTCTGACATGGATGTTATGACCATATCCCAAATCATCCGCCTCTTGGTCAATAAAGGGTTGATAATGCGGGAAGTCCATCCCAAGGACAGCCGCGCCAACATCATACTTCTAACGGATACGGGGCTGCAAAAGGTCAACCAAGCCCTTCCTCTAGTAGAAGGTATTGATCAGGCGTTCTTTGGAAAATTAGGAAATAATACAGAAATATTAAACCAACTCTTAATCAAACTGGAGGCAGAAAATGACTAGATTTTGGATTGGTGTCGTATCAAAAGAACATGTACTAAGAGGTGTAGAAGGTAGATTTTGCCAAGTCTGCCATGGAAAGAAAGCACCGCTAAACCGAATGAAAAAGGGGGACTATCTTCTGTACTACAGCCCCAAGTATCAACTGAGCGGTCAGGAAAAGCTGCAGGCCTTTACAGCAGTTGGCAAGATTCTAGATGACACTGCCTACCAAGTAGAGATGTTTGAAGGCTTTGTCCCATTTCGGCGAGATGTCAGCTACTACCAGCCTGTCAGAGACTGCCCCATTGACCAAGTCCGCCAGCATCCTCAGTGGCGCCAGTATGCTTCTCAGATAAGATACGGACATTTCGAAGTTTCGAAAGACTTCTTCCTTTATGTTTTTGAGCAAATGAAACTAGACAGCCCTGCAAATCAGTAGAAACAGCTATGTTTGACTTACACCGAACTCTTTGCTCACCTGTCATCAAATCTAAAGTTCCGATTCTCAAGGGAAATCGGAACTTTTTGATTTGCAGTGAAAATCTCGATTGATTAAATCAGCATAAAAGCCGATAAACTACCCGTAATCAAATTTGCTAGGGCATGCATGATCCAGCTGGCTAAAATGGAGCCATCGGATTTCTTTTCATTGACAAAACCCATATAGGCCGCGATGCCAGCCGTACACAAAATGATGAGCAGGGTTTGCAGCCAAGAGAGCACTGTTATAAACATCAAGCCATGCAGCAGACCAAAAAGAGTAGCTTGTATGGTGTTGGCTACCACAAAGGATAAGCGACTAGCCAATCTCTTTAAAAGAAAACCTCTGAATAGCAGTTCTTCTGGCAGAGCAGTTTGAAACAGACCATAAATCAGAATAGCTGGCAAGGCTTGAAAGCCGAGACCTGAGAAGTTTGAAGTCGCTGTCTTAAGACCTTTTACAGTAGTATATAGTAGCAAAAACGAAAGAACCAAGAAAAATAGCGAACCCAGCAAAATCCACAGCCAGATCTTCCGGCTGCCAGTAACTTTTAGCGGTTTTAAGCCAAGCCATTCTAAAAATGGACTTTTTCTTCTAGCTCTTATCAACCACCAAACAAAAGGAAGAAACGCAAACAAAGCAATTTGAATCAGAGCATTCAGCATCTGTTGAACTAGGTTTCCCATGGTAAGAGGCTCCTTTCTTTTCTTTAATATGATTATATAAGACAAACTTCAAGAATTTATAAAGTAATTCTAAAATATTTCTAAAGAATGAAAGAAAACATAAACAAATCAACGATTATCGCCACTTCCTCTTGCTTGCTATGCTTCTTATTTTTGGACTAAATGATGTCAAAAAACTCTTTAAAAACTTATCTCAAAATCTAAGAAAAGTTGCAGATAAAAATAAGGCGATGAGTTTAAAAAAATAGAAAACCGACAATGAGTTAAAGAAAGAAAAAACTCCTAAAATTTTATCACACAAAGTCAAATGTTCAGCCTATCGATCCTAGATCATTTTCTTTTTAGTCCAATACTTCCAGCTCCTGCTCATTCATTTCATCCCCCTCGGGGTCTTAATTTTACAGGCTCGGAACCATGCCAAAAGCTTTTTTCCTTCTTGCCAACCCGCTTACATTTTGCTACAATGATGTCAAAAATCAGTAAGGAAAAATTATGCCTCAACAACTTTTTAAAGAATTTGCCCAGCTAGATCAAGTGGAAGCTATTGTTCTCGGTGGCTCTCGTGCGGGACAGCATTTTGACAAAGACTCAGACTATGATGTTTATATCTACTTAACAGATTCTATTGCTCCCCTGACTCGACGCGATATCCTCAGCAAGTACTGCTCCTACATGGAAATCGGCAATCAGTTTTGGGAACTAGAGGATGACTGTGTGCTAAAGAGCAAGATCGAAATTGAGCTCATTTACCGTACACTGGATAGCTTTGATAAAGATCTGCAGACTGTAGTCCTAGACCACCAAGCCCAGAATGCCTATACCACCTGTATGTGGCACAATCTGCTCCACAGCAAAATCATCTACGACCGAAATGGTCGCTATGAAGCACTTCAGAACAAGTACAGACGACCTTATCCAGCTGAACTGAAAAATAATATTATTAAGAAGCAGCTCCTCCTACTCGAACAAGCTATGCCAGCTTTCTCCAAACAAATAGAAAAAGCGCTCAAGCGTCAGGACTTGCTCAGTATCAATCACCGTAGCAGTGAATTTTTTGCTTCCTATTTTGACTTGCTCTTCGCCCTAAACGAACAGACTCACCCTGGAGAAAAGAGAATGCTGAAGTTTGCAAAAACCAACTGCCCGCTATTACCTCAGCATTTTGAAGAAAATATACAGACCTATTTTCAAAAACTCTACACAGAGCCCGCTGAAGCCATAATCCTTATCAATCAGCTAGTGACGACCATCAAACAAGTTATTCCTCAAGAAATTATTGATGATTTTTAGTAATGTTGTAGAAAACTATACACTCATTGCTACAGAAGCCAAAAAAATTAGGAGTTTGAACACTAGTGTTCAAACTCCTTTTCATATTTATTCTCAGCGATTCTTCGTATCCAGAATAATGGTCACTGGGCCATCATTGATTAGCTCTACCTGCATGTCTGCGCCAAAAATACCCGTCCGAGTCGGCACCTCCTGCTGCAAGGCAAGATTGAAGGCATCATAAAAATTGCTGGCCATCTCTGGCGGAGCAGCCTTGACAAAGGCTGGCCGATTACCCTTTTTGGTATCTGCATGCAGAGTGAACTGGGAAATCGACAAAATCTCTCCGGAAATGTCCTTGATAGACAGGTTCATCTTGCCCTCAGCATCGGAAAAAATCCGCATATTGACAATCTTCCTGACTGCATAATCCATATCCTCTTGACTATCGTCAGACCCTACGCCTACTAGGAGCAGGAGACCTTGTCCAATACTGTTGTGCAGCTGCTGGTCAATGCTGACCTGAGCACGTTTCACGCGCTGAATCACTATTTTCATATCTTTTCCTTTGATTTAACGGTAACTTACAGCTCAATAATGATTTCCGAAAAGAATCAGCCATTAGTCCGCTTGACCGAGTAGACCTCCGGCACGCTTTTGATTTTATCCACCACCGTCGTCAGCATGGACAGGTTCGCAATACCAAAAGAAACGTGGATATTGGCAAATTTCATATCCTTGGTCGGCTGGGCATTGACTGTTGAAATATTTTTGGTGGTATTAGACAGAACCTGCAACACATCATTGAGGAGACCAGACCGGTTGAGACCGTATATATCAATGTGAGCCGTGTACTCTTTGGTCGTGTTGTTGTCTTCCCATTCCACATCAATCAGCCGCTGCTCGTAATTTTCCTGAGCCTTGAGATTCATGCAGTCCTGCCGGTGAATGGCTACACCGCGTCCTTTGGTAATATAGCCGACAATATCATCACCCGGTACAGGATTACAGCACTTGGCAATCCGGATGAGGAGGCCAGACGCCCCCTGAATGACTACACCGCCTTCGTGCTTGACCTTGAGGGTGTCTTTTTTGTTTTCGACCTTGACCTCGCCGCCCTTAACCAATTCCTCTGCTTCTGCTCTGGCCTTGGCCCGCTCTTCCTCACGGCGCTCTTTTTCTGTCAAACGATTGAAAATACTAATGGCACCAATCTCACCGAAGCCAATCGCCGCAAAAAGCGCCTCTTCAGTCTTATAACTTGTCTTCTGCAGCACTTCTTCCATGTGCTTCTTGTCCATGTACTTATTAGCTACATAGCCATGCTCTTGGAATTGAGCCTGCAAGAGCTCCCGCCCTTTGGAGATAGACAGCTCCTTGTCTTGATTTTTAAAGAACTGACGGATTTTATTTCTGGCCTTGCTAGTCTTGACAATATTGAGCCAGTCGCGGCTCGGTCCGAAGGAGTTAGCATTGGTGATGATTTCCACCTGATCCCCTGTCCTGAGCTTGGTTGTCAGGGGCACCATGCGGCCATTGACCTTGGCTCCTGTGGCTTTCTCACCGACCTTGGTATGGATCTCATAGGCAAAGTCAATCGGGCCCGAGTCCTTAGGCAGAGAGCGCACTGCTCCATCCGGTGTGAAGACGTAGATTTCCTCAGCCAGATAGCTCTCCTTGACCGAGTCAACGAAGTCCTTGGCATTGTTAGACTGGTCTTGCAGCTCCATCAGCTCCTTGATCCAGTTCATCCCGATAGCTGATTCTTTGCTGTCTACCTGTCCCTTGACCCCTTTCTTGTAAGCCCAGTGAGCCGCAACCCCATACTCAGCGACCTCATGCATTTCCTTGGTCCGAATCTGAAACTCAATCGGACCTTTGGGGCCATAAACGGTCGTATGGATAGACTGGTAACCATTGGCCTTGCGATTGGCAATATAATCCTTGAACCGCCCCGGCATCGGCCGCCAAAGCTCATGAATGTAGCCCAGCATAGCATAAACATCACTTTGAGTATCCAAGATACAGCGAATAGCGATTAAATCATAAATCTCATCAAAACGTTTCTTCTTGTCCTGCATCTTGCGATAGATCGAGTAGATATGCTTGGGCCGGCCATAAATCTTACCGTGCAGATTGCGCTCGCAAGCATAGGTCTCAATCTTCTGAACCACCTCTTCTACCAGTTCTTCACGCTCCCGACGCTTCTCCTTCATCATGTGGGAAATTTTGTAAAATTCCACTTCATTGAGATAACGGAAAGACAAATCTTCTAGTTCCCACTTGACACTGGAAATCCCCAGGCGGTGAGCCAAGGGTGCGTAGATTTCCATTGTTTCTCGGGAAATCCTCTCCTGCTTATCCTTGCGCAGATGCTTGAGCGTCCGCATATTGTGGAGACGGTCTGCCAGTTTGACCAAAATAACCCGGATATCCTCTGACATGGCCATCAGCATCTTACGGTGATTTTCTGCCAGCTGCTCCTCGTGAGATTTGTATTTGACCTTACCCAGCTTGGTAACCCCATCCACAATCACGCGCACATCCGTCCCAAACTCTCTTTCCAAATCATCCAGCGTCGCACGGGTATCCTCAACCACATCATGCAGGAAGCCGCAGGCAACCGTTACCGCATCTAGCTTGAGTGTGGCCAAAATCCCTGCCACCTGAATAGGATGCACGATATAAGGCTCACCCGACCTACGAAACTGCCCACTGTGACAGTCAATCGCATAGATCAGAGCTTTCTGTATAAAGGCCACATCCTCCGCAGCCAGATATTTTCTCGTAAGGGCCAATACCTGATCGCCCGTCAAATTCACTTCTTTTGGCATCTCGTCTCTCCAATTCCTGCCTACTATTTTATCACTTTTAGCCCGATATGAAAACCTAGAAGACGGTTCATATAAAACCCCGCCTTAAACGGGCGGGAGTTATCCGGTATGAGGCTGGTAAAAACAAAGCCTTACTTATTATCCTGCAATTCCTGAATACCACTTCTCTTTTGCTGGGCACTTTCTTTGACTTGTCACCGATTTTATAACTAGTATATTCTTGCCAAGCAATCTTATTCTTTTCTTCATCATTGTAAAACATCGAAATCACTCCTTAAGTAAATCTTGAAATTTCTTTGATTTTGACATTCCCACTGTACTAATTGGTTCGTCTTCCCCATATTTTTGAATGCCAAACTTACCTATAATATCTCGGTTTTTGTTAATCACAATATGAAACATGATTCCGCTCATAGGATTATGACGGATGGTCTTGTCATCTATTTTATAAGAGCGAATCTTCCCCTTATCCGTTAAAGCATGAGGGTCTAATTTTTTTAATTTCTTTTCTATTAAATTCTTCACTTCCTCACTGTGAACAATCCTTGTCATCTCATTATGGAATTCTTGATTTTTGTGAGTCAAGTATATTCCTCCTCCCAGACAAAGAGCTAAAAATAAACTGACAACTGATAAGATAATTTTATGTTTTTGCTTCATGAGACACTCCTACGACTATTATAATTTAGTATGTGGTATAGGTTTTGCAATTCCAATTAGAGCAAGAGGTTTTCGCTACAACTAGAATACTGAATCACTTGTCGTCACTTTCCAACAACGCCCGCAAACCAGCTGATTCAGTCATACCATCCGTACGAATTTTCCCATTCTCACCATCCATCCGAAGACCAGTCTTCCCAACCATACTTATACTATCATTAATGATAATATGAAACATAATTCCTCCCATCGGATTATGCTTAATGGAGCTATCATCAATTTTATAAGAGCGAATCTTCCCTTTGTCTGTTAACGCATTAGGATCTTTTCTTTTTAAATCTTCTTCAATCAACTCCCTCACTTCCTCACTGTGAACAATCCTGAACATTTCATTTTGAAATTCTTGATTTTTATGAGCTAGGTAGAGACCTACTCCAATGCAAACAGCCACAAACAAGCTGATAACCGATAAGATAATTTTATGTTTTTTCTTCATGTATTCACCTCTAAAAAAAGAAATCTCCTTATGACTCTTTGGCCATTACTCCCCTAGCAACTTCTGAAGACCTTTTGACCTATCCATACCAACAGTTCGTATGTCCTCATTCTCTCCATATTTTCTAAGGCCTGTTGACCCAACAATATCAGGGTCATCATTAATGATAATATCAAACATAATTCCTCCCATTGGATTATGACGAATGCTTCTATCATCAATTTTATAGGATTGAATTTTCCCCTTATCCGTTAAAGCATGAGAATCTAATTTTTTAAATTTCTTTTCTATTAGATTCTTCACTTTCTTACTGTGGACAATTCTTGTCATCTCATTCTGAAATTCATGAGTTTTATGAGCTAGGTATAGGCCTACTCCCAGCAATATCAGTACACTTATGCCAATAAGTCCCATAATCCTATTTCTTCTCTTAGACATATAAACACTCCTCAATCTCTATCAGTTTCATTATATAGTATAAACCATTTTACCAAAAGCAAAAACCCGCCTTAAACGGGCGGGTTGTGGTGAAGAAAGTGATGAACTTCTTCCTTGATAAATTGACAATAAGCGTAGACAAGGTAGCAAGTAGATGCCACACCTAAAAGGGCAACAAACAACTCAAATAAGGCAGACATAGTCATGGCGAACCTCCTCTCCTTATCAGGCAAAGAATGCAGATACGCTTCTCAGCTTAGGCAGTCTGATTTTTTCCGTTTTATTTTCCTTTCCGACTTACCTAAGTGAGTTCATCACCATTATACCAAAATACGAAAGCGGATACAAGGCAGTGAGACAGTTGTTCCTAACAATGATTTTATCAAAATAGATAACATGCTAAATTTGAAGCATCTAACGTAAGAATGTCACTGTTAACAATTTTTTATCTCCTCTTAATTTGACACAGTTTCTCTAAATGAATAAACATTGTCGTAGTTGACAGTTACTGAATAATAGTAATAATTGTCGTTTCGGTTTGAGCTTCCAAAACCTAAAATTACCTGCTCTCTTTCATTTTTGTGAAAATAATGATTGATAGTTTGATTTTGAACCGAATAATCAATATCGAAGGCCCCGTTGTTGCCATTATAACTTTGGGATTTCATAGATAAAGAAGATAGAAAAGACTGATTAATCGTTAACTTTTGAAATAAGAATCCATCAAAAGGCCATAATTCTTTCGCTTTCTCCTCATCAGAAAAGATAAATTTCCCATCTATATAATCCACCCTTATTGTTTCTTCTGGCTTTTCAGTGATATCATCAGAAGCCCGTGTCTTGGTTAGCACTCCAGAAATTGTGTGATTACTACTATCCCCTTGTAAAGACATTTCGATAAGATAAGTCCCACGTTTGATATACACTTGCTCTACTTTAAACCCATCCGGAAATTGCTTAAACAAATCAAATAGATTTTCAGTGGGATAGACGCGACTCACTTCAGCTACCTTATTCTCAATCCAATCTCGGCTGCCCCTCTTTTCTCCACATCCTATTAATCCTATCATGACTCCCCCTAAAAGTAATATTTTGAAAAAAATTCTCTTTTTCATGATATTCTCCTTGATTATTATGCTTAACAAAGTAACTTATTTCAGTCACTCTATAGTGTAGCATAAATTTTTAAAACTCTATTTTATTCTACCTCCATCCAATCATTCACTTATCCGCTGATGTCTTCATTCAGTATTTTCAAACTAATGTTAGAAAGCATAAAAGCTCTATACTGGAAATTTCTTCTTGATGAGAGCGCTTTAATATAGTATAATATAAGTCTGAAATTCATTTTAACAAAGGAGATATTATGTCCAAATCATCCCTTCAAAAAACGGTTGCGCTTTTGAGTGCAGCGGCTCTTGCGGCAGCTGTAAATGCTGTTCAGGCTGATGAGAATACTGCACCGGTCACTGCTAATCCTGCTCCAGTAGAAAGCAGCGCAGCGGAAGCAAAACCAACGACTGCCAAAAGTCCTACTGAAGCTACTGCGACACCAGAGAGCACGGATCCTAGCTCTGCTATTTCTCCAGAAAATGCCAGCGGAAACGCTGATGCTCTGATGGCTATGGCTCGCAATGTAGCAGCTACTGAGGATACTAAGCCAGTGGAGGGACAGACTGTCGATCTTCGTATCTTGGCAACGACCGACCTCCATACCAACTTAGTCAACTACGACTACTATCAGGACAAGCCGGTCGAGACCTTGGGACTGGCTAAAACAGCCGTGCTAATCGAGAAGGCCAAGAAAGAAAATCCGAACGTCCTCTTAGTTGACAATGGCGATACCATCCAAGGAACGCCGCTTGGAACCTACAAGGCCATTGTGAATCCTGTGGAGAAGGGCGAGCAGCACCCTATGTATGCTGCTCTACAGGCTCTGGGCTTTGAAGCTGGTACGCTAGGCAATCATGAGTTCAACTACGGCCTGGACTATCTGAACCGCGTGATTGAGACAGCTGGCCTGCCAATCGTCAATGCCAATGTGCTGGATCCAGCGACTGGTAAATTCATCTATCAGCCTTACAAAATCATCGAAAAGACCTTTACAGATACTCAGGGACGCTTGACGACCGTCAAGATTGGTGTGACAGGGATTGTACCGCCGCAGATTCTAAACTGGGATAAGGCAAACCTAGAAGGAAAAGTGGTCGTTCGCGATTCTGTTGAGGCTATTCGAGACATTATTCCTGAGATGCGCAAGGCAGGTGCAGACATCACTTTGGTGCTTTCTCACTCTGGTATCGGAGATGACAAGTATGAAAAAGGCGAGGAAAATGAAGGCTATCAAATCGCCAGCCTGCCAGGTGTGGATGCTGTCGTAACGGGCCACTCCCACGCAGAATTTCCAAGTGGAAACGGAACTGGCTTCTACGAAAAATACCCTGGCGTAGACGGTGTCAACGGTAAAATCAACGGTACTCCAGTAACCATGGCTGGAAAATACGGCGACCATCTGGGCGTCATTGACCTCAAACTAAATTATACCGATGGCAAATGGAAAGTCACTGACAGCAAGGGCTCCATCCGCAAGGTAGATACCAAGTCTAATGTAGCAGATCAGCGCGTCATTGACATTGCTAAGGAATCCCATCAAGGGACTATCAACTATGTCCGCCAGCAAGTCGGCACTACGACTGCACCGATTACAAGCTACTTCTCTCTGGTCAAAGACGATCCATCCGTGCAAATCGTCAATAATGCTCAGCTTTGGTATGCTAAGCAAGAGCTGGCTGGCACGCCTGAAGCCAACCTTCCTATCCTGTCTGCAGCTGCTCCTTTCAAGGCAGGAACTCGTGGGGATGCTACTGCCTACACAGACATTCCAGCTGGTCCTATTGCCATCAAGAATGTAGCAGATCTCTATCTTTATGATAATGTCACAGCTATCCTCAAGGTCAACGGTGCCCAGCTCAAAGAATGGTTGGAAATGTCAGCTGGACAATTCAATACCATTGATCCAAATAATAGCCAACCGCAAAATCTGGTCAATACTGACTACCGGACTTATAACTTTGATGTTATTGACGGTGTTACCTATGAGTTTGACATTACCCAGCCTAATAAATACGACCGCGAAGGCAAACTAGCCAACCCAAATGCCAGTCGGGTCCGCAACCTGAAATATCAAGGCAAAGAGATTGACCCCAATCAGGAATTTATCGTCGTGACCAACAACTACCGGTCTAACGGTAACTTCCCTGGTGTTCGAGAAGCCAGCCTCAACCGTCTGCTCAATCTGGAAAACCGCCAAGCTATCATCAACTATATCTTGGCTGTCAAAAATATCAATCCAAGTGCAGATCAGAACTGGCATTTCGCTGATACCATCAAGGGACTGGACCTGCGCTTCCTGACAGCTGATAAGGCCAAGAACTTGATTGGTACTGACGGAGACATCGTCTATCTAGCAGCTTCTGCCCAAGAAGGATTCGGCGAATACAAATTCGTCTACGTCGCACCGAAAACTGAACCGGTGCCTATCGAACAGTCAATCTCTCCGACTATCGCAGTCGAAGCAGCCAACCTGCAGCATAGCAGAGTAGACTTCCCTGTCTTGACTGCTGTTGACCCTAGCACAAACAAGCAAGCGTTCCACAGACAGGCAGGAGCAGAAAGCCTCCCAGTAACCGGAGAAAAGACGTCCTCGCTCGGACTCTTGGGACTTGTCATGACCGGACTTGCAGGAATCTTCGCCTTCAAAAAACGAGAAAGACAATAATAATTAAAAAATCAGCAGCCATTCTGGTTGCTGATTTTACTTTTTAAAGACTGTCATTGCTCAATTCCAACAAAACACTGACTGCGGTCAAGGCATAAAGCGGAGCGGTTTCAGCTCGCAGGATACGTGGACCTAGACCAGCCGATACAGCCCCTGCTTGGTCAAAGGCTGCTATTTCATCTGGCGATAGACCGCCCTCCGGTCCGAAGATAAAAAGGACTTTTGCGCCGGCTGCCAAGCCCGACAGAGCTCGGACTAGAGCTGCAGATTCTCCTTCTTTGGCCAATTCCTCATAGGCCACGATGATGCGGTCAAAGTCTGTCAAGGCTGCCAGAAAGTCTACCTTTTTATCAAAGAACCGAATCTCAGGAATCAGATTGCGTTTGCTCTGCTCTGCTGCTCCCTGAGCAATTTTCTCCAGTTTTTCACTCTTTTTGGCCAGCTTTTTGCCATCCCACTTGGCCACCGACCAGTCAGCTGGAAAGCCCCAGATAGCACTGGCTCCTAGCTCCGTTGCCTTTTGAGTGATAAATTCCAACTTATCACCTTTGGGAAAGCCTGAGGCAATGGTCACTTGAACCGGCAGCTCGGTATTGTCTGCTAGCTCCTCCACGATTTCCAAGCTCTGCTGACTGGGGTCTAACACCCGAGCCAGCCGTTTCACACCATCATCAAAGACAAATGTGACTTGGTCGCCCGCTTTGAGCCGCATGACTGAAAACATATGTTTGGCCGTGTCCTTATCCGTAACCACCAGAGGGGTCTGAGGATTTCCTTTTATAAAATACTGCTGCATCTAACCACCTATCACGCCTGAAATGTCCTGCGTTTTCTTAAAGACACAGGCATTCCATTCGCCCTGAATCATATGCGTTTCCAAGAAAAATCCTGCCGTTTCTGCTGACTCGCGCACCATTTCCCACTTCTCAGAAATGATCCCACTCATAATCAGATAGCCCTCATCCTTGACCAGACGGTAGGCATCCTCTGTTAGATGGATGAGAATATCGGCCAAAATGTTGGCAACAATGACATCCGCCTCAATTTCTACGCCTCGGAGAAGATCACCCGGTGCCACATGGATGTTCTCCATACCTGGATTGAGCTCGATATTCTCCTGCGCCACGCGCACCGCCACCTCGTCCAAATCATAGGCGTAGATGTCCTTGGCCCCCAAGAGTGAGCTAGCAATGGAGAGGACGCCGCTGCCTGTGCCTACATCCAACACCGTTTCACCACCCCGCAGGACCTGCTCCAGCGCAAAGAGGCTCATCTTGGTCGTCGGGTGAGTGCCCGTACCAAAGGCCATGCCAGGATCCAACTTGATAATCTTCTCACCAGCTGTCGCTTCATACTCCGTCCAGGACGGCACAATAGTCAAGTCGTGGGTGATCCGAGCCGGCTCAAAGTACTTCTTCCAGTTGTCCGCCCAGTCTTCCTCAGCCAGTTCCTGCCGAGTCAGCTGAATATCTCCCGTCTCCAAGCCGAAGCCATCCAGCTCAGCCAGACGCTCATTGGCCTGGGCCGCAACAGCCTCTATATCCACCGAATCCGGGTAGTAGCCAGTAATCTTGACCCGATCGCTCTGCTCCACTTCTGGAAAAAGCTCACCATACTGGTCAACCTGCCCCAGATAATCTGCGCTGTCATCGATAGCCACCCCCTGACTGCCCAGCTCAATCAGAATATTCGAGGCCGCTTCCTCCGCCTCCCGCTTCACTTCAATCGTTAATTCCTGCCAAGTGTCCATCATTAAAATACCAAGCCCGTAAAACCTAAGACCAAAATAGGAAATTCTCTGACGACGCTTGCGTCTATGAGAACCTTATCTTTTTTGACACAGTGTTTAGGGCAGGTTCAGTTTAGAAATTTAACTGAACAATCCTTTCTTTGTTTATTTCATTGTTTTCGTCATATAGACCATATCCATGCCCTCTTTTTCGGGCTCCGTATGGGTCTGATGATAGCCGTTTTTCTCATAAAAAGCCACCATGCCTTTATCCTGGAAAACCGTACACAAATCCCATTTCATAATGGTAGAGAATGTCTCCTCTATCAGGCCAAGCCCCTCAGAGCCATATCCTTTATTCTGGTGCTCTGGCAAAATCGCCACTGTCCCAATCCAGCCTGCTGTCTGTTCATCATTTGTATTCAAGCGGATAAAGCCCAGAATCTTCTCGCCGTCTTTGACAAAATAATAAAAACTATTGGGCCGCTCAACCAGTTTCCAGCGAATCCGCTCACGCTCCTCCAGATAGGGGTCGTATTGATCCTGATATTTCTCATAAACGGCCTTAAAACTCGCTCGCTGAATGGCAATAATGGTCTCTAAATCCTCAGCTCCTGCCCGCTCAATATAAATCATGATCGCACCTCCAAATAATCTCTCAACCTGCTCTGCAGCTGCGGAATAACCTTTTCATCTGCTAAAAACTGGCTCACATCCATCATTTGATAAGCCTGGCCCTCATCGCCAAAGACAATGCTTGCAAATTCTTCCTGAGTGATGGTTCCCACCATAGAAATAGAGGTTTTGTCAGGATCAAGCATTCCTTGATATTCCTTAACCCAGACAATATCCGCTTCTTCAAGCTTCAAACCAAGCTCTTCAAAAACCTCTCGTTGGACGCATTCAAAAGGCGTCTCCTCACCCTCGCGGCCACCGCCCGGCAACTCCCACATATTGGGCCAAGGAATGGTTGAAATATCGTCTCGCAAGATAGTCAGTAGCTTATCATTACAGAGCAAGGCAATCTTGCAGCCAGAAAACTCCATCTGTTTGTGCAGCAAATCTAGTCCTTCTTCATCTGTCATCAGCGCCTCCTAATACCTCGGATATGAATAAAATTCTGTCTCAGCCAAGTCAGCTCTGCCATTTTCAAAAGCCTCAGCATTCCAAGCCATCTCAAACTCTGCCGCCTCTGAATCTGCTAAAAAGTCCATGAGCGCATCAAGGCCAGACTCAGCTGTTTGGGTTAGGAAATCCACGAAATAAGCTAGAAACTCCCGTGACAGCCCTTTCTTCGGCTCATAGGGAAGAACCGCCAGATAATCCTCGGCCTCAAAACGAGACTTGACCGGATTATAGAAAAGCACGGCTTCCTCAAAGTAAATATCTTCAGCCGAGGCATTGCCCTCAGCATCAACCGTCTCAATACCGCCTGGATTTTGTACCTCAAGGAGAAAGGCGACTTCCACTGCGTGATTCTTCTTGTCCCAGTTTATTTCATAGTCAAAAGGAAAGCTCTTCCCCATTTCCTCGTCCAATATCTCCAAAAAACCGTACTTAGCCATGATTTCCTCTTTTCATTGTGATAAAATATTACTATCTACAATAGTAACACAAAAAGCCAAGAAAAACACTTGCAGAAAGGAAATCTTATGCCAGAAAACCTAGCCCTGCGCATGCGGCCGACCGATATTGATCAGATTATCGGCCAGCAACATCTGGTCGGACCCGGGAAAATCATCCGTCGCATGGTTGAAGCCAACCGCCTGTCCTCGATGATTCTCTACGGACCACCCGGCATCGGCAAGACCTCTATCGCCTCGGCTATTGCCGGCACAACCAAGTTTGCCTTTAGGACCTTTAACGCCACCGTAGATAGCAAGAAGCGCCTGCAAGAAATCGCTGAGGAGGCTAAATTTTCCGGCGGACTGGTGCTCCTGCTAGACGAGATTCATCGCTTGGATAAAACAAAACAAGACTTCCTACTGCCGCTGCTAGAAAGCGGTCTGGTCATCATGATTGGGGCGACGACGGAAAATCCTTTCTTTTCTGTCACCCCTGCTATTCGAAGCCGGGTTCAGATATTTGAGCTAGAGCCCCTCAGCAACGACGACATCCGGACGGCCATTCAGCTAGCCTTGACGGATAAGGAACGAGGATTTGATTTCCCAGTGGAGCTAGACGAGGAAGCTCTAGACTTCATTGCTATCTCTACCAACGGAGACCTGCGCTCCGCCTATAACTCGCTGGACCTAGCCGTACTCTCTACCCCAGAAGATGGCAAGGGCATCCGCCACATCACGCTTGATGTCATGGAAAACAGCCTGCAAAAGAGCTACATCACCATGGATAAGGACGGAGACGGTCATTACGATGTCCTCTCTGCCCTGCAGAAGTCCATCCGTGGCTCCGATGTCAATGCCAGTCTCCACTACGCAGCCCGCCTCGTTGAGGCAGGAGACCTGCCTAGCCTAGCTCGACGCTTGACCGTTATCGCTTACGAGGATATTGGTCTGGCAAATCCAGACGCACAAGTCCATACCGTCACAGCTCTAGAAGCAGCTCAGCGGATTGGCTTTCCTGAAGCTCGTATCCTTATTGCCAATATTGTCATTGATCTAGCTCTATCGCCCAAGTCCAACTCAGCCTATCTAGCCATGGACAAGGCCTTAGCTGACTTACGAAAGAATGGAAACCTACCCATTCCCCGCCATTTACGAGACGGCCACTATGCTGGCAGCAAGGAATTGGGCAACGCACAGGACTATCTCTACCCTCACTCCTATCCTGGCAATTGGGTCAAGCAGGACTATCTGCCTGACAAGATAAAAGATGCCAATTACTTCACGCCTAATGAGAATGGCAAATACGAGCGAGCCCTTGGAATGACTAAGGATAAGATTGATGACTTAAAAAAATGATGACATCGTTTGCAAAAAATCACATTTTTCTCTTGAATTTTTCAAAAATTATGGTATTATAATTATAGAAACGCTGTGGTGTACGACTTCACACTTAAGTGTTGACCGACTATTTTTTGTATTATTAGGGAAACAAAAGACTTCTAACAGCATGCAAGCCGTGTCACGCGGAAGCAGCTTCAGTTAGAGCGAGTTGCCCACCTGCTTAATTGCGCGGGTTCAATACAAATCGTGAAGGTCCGGCACCAATACAGCTTTTTCTATTGCCTCCTTAGCTCAGCTGGCAGAGCAGCGGACTCTTAATCCGTGGGTCGCAGGTTCGATCCCTGCAGGGGGCATCTAAACAACAGCAAAAAAGCCTTGAAATCAAGGCTTTTTTGCTTATTTAATTTCGCTTTTTTCAGCTCAATCATCTCCTTAAATTCAAAGTAGATTTTCCACACAAAAAATCCCCTTCCTTTAGACACAAGAAAAGGGGGCATCGCATAGAAAAAACTACGAGAGAAGACTGAAGCAAAATATGTTTGACGAAAACCTGATAAAGATGGTTACACACCGAGCATATTCCTAAGGATGTCTTATAATTTTTTTGATTTAGGAATTAAGAAAGATTATATATATCAAGTTTTGATGTACCTCACGCTTGCACATCAAAGCGGCCTTCCCCGTAGTTCTGAGCAACTAATTTGTTCTAGGAAACATCTTAGTTGCTTTTTATTTTAAAACAACTATATTACGGAACATCACAGTCTGGATTAACAAAAGGATACAAGATAGTGACTGATTGTAAAAAAAGCATTCTTATTTCTACTTTCTAAAAAACGGCTACAGCTAATCCGGGTTTGGAGCAAAAAATCTCTGTCCCTAAAAGGAACAGAGATAAAATTTATTTCTTCTTAGCACGGAAGACAATGAAGCCTACCAAGCCTACTAGAGCTACTCCAGCAGCAATCATGATCCAGCTAGCATTCTCACCCGCTTTAGGGAGAACTTTCTTGGTTCCAACATTAGAGGCATTTCCTCCGCCAGTACCATTGTCTGATTCGATGATCACAACAGTGCTTCCTGTAGTGCTGCTTGAGCTAGAAGTCGTGCTACTGCTACTTGAGCTAGAGCTAGAACTACTACTGCTGCTCTTAGAGCTATTGTCCGAGCTAGGTTTCGGCGGTTGCGGAACTCCTGGAACTGGTGTATTGGTAATGTTCATACCATCAACAGTAGCTGTATAACCATAAACACGGTCTTCAGTAACTGAGTAGACAATATCTTTTCCATCTTCACCAGTCGCTGGCAAGTCAGTGAACTCATACTTCCACTCACCCTTATCATTCGGACCAACTTCTTTATGAGCGACTTCAGTGCCATTTGCATAGAGACGAACGGTAATCTTGTCTGGGCGTTTGCCATCTTTATCGTTATCATCATTCCAAGTCTTGGTACCTGAAGCGGTAATCAATGCCTTACGGTTGGTAAAGTCTTTGTAAATAATACCAGAACCATAATTCTTGAGCTGAGCGGCATTAACCTGAATCTCTTCATCTGACAATTGGTAAGCTTCTGGTGCCTTGGTTTCCTTAATCAGATAATGCTCCTTAATCAAGTTGCTGAAAGAAGCAATCCCGTTAGCATCACTAGTTGCTTTTTGAACAATTGTCACACCATCTTCATCGTACAATGTGAATTCAGCACCTGCTAGGGCTTTACCAGCTTCGTCTTTTTTAGTCACCTGCACACCATAGACATCTCCATGTGCATAGCCGTTTGCACGTTGGTAGCGGACAGCAACCGAAGATTTTTGTTCTTCGATATTATCTGCTCGCATGATTGCTTCGTTCGGGAAGAGTGTTCCATCAGTCGGAACTGTAGGGAAGTTAACACGATAGCGAACATAGAAGCCTTCGTTGGCACCGATATGCCCCATGTTAATGGTAAAGGAACGCTTGTCAGCAGCAAGATTAATCGTGTAGTTTCCTGTCACATCCTCGCGTTGCTGACTTAGTCGATAAGAGTTATCAGCTGGGTCAACAACCCATGAACCTTTAAGAATTTGGAAGCTGTTGAGATCAATTTCTCCGGTATTAAAGCCCAGAGTATCTGAAATAACAACATTATCCAGTTCTTGATTTTGTTGGTTGATATTTAGACTGTAAGTAATACTCTTAATATTATCTGCATTATTCCAGCCGTATTTTATGAAAGTATAAGGAGTTGCTTGGCCAGGAAGACCTTTGTAGTCAATTTTCCCATACTCAACAATCTTCTTGCCAACGATAAGTTTCAGAGGAATAGAGCCTTTATCTCTGGCTACTGTATGATCAACGCGAGCCAAGAGATGAACTTTCCCTTCAATATGAGAGCGAGTCAGGACATAGTCTGTATAAGTCAGCGTAAGCTGTTTAGAGCTTGCATCAACCACAGCTGTCGCTACGAGATTGCCGTCATCATCTTTGACTTCAAAATCAGCTCCCTCCAAGGCAAATTCAGCAGGAAGTCCAATGGTCGTAGTATCTCCTGGCTGAACCTTACCGTAATTGAAGGCAAAGTTTGCGTCAATCTGGAATTTTTCCCAAGGGGAGAGGCCGTCAGTCAGTTCTTCACCCTTTTGATTGTAAACATTTACTGACGTGATAACATCGTCTACCGTGTTGGCTCTGGCAGATTGACTGCTAGAAAACAGGCTAAAGAGGAGCACAAAGGCTACTGAGAAAAAGCGCGCAATAGTCTGAGATATTCTTTTCATAAATAATCCCTCCGTTTTTTTCCTTTTTTCCTTTTTATCGAACATGTAAAAATATTAAAATTCCTTTACATTTCCAATATACTACATATATTAGACTAGCATACGATTGACTATAAGTCAACTATTTACCTTTACCAGTTCAGCTTTTGTCGACAATGTGTAAACCAGTTTATTTCTCCAAAAACCTTGTTATATAAGAATTGAAAACCGTTTCCTCCGTCATCTTCTTGTATTTCTTTGAAACAAAAATGTAATATTTGGATGCATAATAAATGAACAAATATGAATTATATGACCACAAATATTCATATAAATAAATTTGTTTTTAAAAACAAGCATAATTATTAAGGCTTGCTACATAACTAGTCACAATAAAAAAACTGAACAAATCTGCTCAGTTTTCTAATTGATAAATGTAAGATAAAGATTATATCTAATTTATAGAAATATATAATCCCGTTATTTTCTACATCATACCGCCCATCATGCCTGGATCCATAGCTGGAGCTGGGCTAGCTGGTTCTGGTTGATTAGCTACTACTGCTTCGGTTGTCAAGATAAGGCTGGCAACAGAAGCGGCATTTTGCAAGGCTGAACGAGTCACCTTAACTGGGTCAATGATGCCAGCCTCAATCATGTTAACCCACTCGCCAGTCGCTGCATTGAAGCCTGTACCAACTTCAGAGTTTTTCAGACGGTCAATGACGATTGAACCTTCAAAGCCTGCATTCAGAGCGATTTGACGGACAGGCTCTTCCAAGGCGCGGAGAACGATGTTACGACCAGTCGCTTCATCCCCTGCCAACTCAAGACCTGCGACAGCGTCCAGTACGTTGATATAGGCAGTACCACCACCTGAGACGATTCCTTCTTCTACCGCTGCACGAGTTGCATTAAGGGCATCTTCGATGCGGAGTTTCATTTCTTTGAGTTCTGTTTCGGTTGCAGCTCCAACCTTAATCACAGCTACACCACCGGACAATTTAGCCAGACGTTCTTGCAGTTTTTCACGGTCAAATTCAGAAGTGCTGCTTTCAATCTGTGACTTAATAACTGCCACACGGTTAGCAATGGCTTCAGGATTGCCTGAACCTTCTACAATCACAGTGCTGTCCTTATCAACAGTGACTTTAGAAGCTTGTCCAAGCGCTTCAATCGTAGCATCCTTGAGCTCTAAGCCAAGATCATCTGTAATCACTGTACCGCCTGTCAAGATAGCGATATCTTCCAACATAGCCTTACGACGATCACCAAAGCCTGGTGCCTTAACAGCTACGACATTAAAGGTCCCGCGAATCTTGTTAAGAACAAGTGTTGGCAGAGCTTCACCGTCCACATCATCCGCAACAATCAAAAGCGGACGATTGGTTTTCAAGATGTTTTCCAATAATGGCAGAATCTCTTGAATATTAGAAATTTTCTTGTCAGTAATCAAGATGTAAGGATTGTCCAGTTCGGCTACCATTTTTTCATTGTCGGTTACCATGTATTGAGATAAGTAGCCGCGGTCAAACTGCATTCCTTCAACTACATCTAGCTCAGTTTCCATCCCTTTGGACTCTTCGATGGTAATAACACCGTCATTGCCAACTTTTTCCATAGCTTCAGAGATGTATTCACCGACTTTCTCGCTGCGAGAAGAAACGGCAGCAACCTGAGCAATAGCTTCCTTGTTGGAAACTGGTACTGAGTTAGATTTCAGGGCTTCAACAGCTGTCGCAACGGCTGCTTCAATTCCACGGCGGATACCGATTGGATTAGCACCAGCTGTAACATTTTTAATCCCTTCGCGGACGATAGCCTGTGTCAAAACAGTTGCTGTTGTTGTTCCGTCACCAGCTATATCGTTGGTCTTTGAAGCTACTTCTGACACCAGCTTAGCGCCCATGTTTTCAAAATGGTCTTCCAGTTCGATTTCCTTGGCAATGGTTACACCGTCATTGGTGATAAGGGGTGAGCCAAAGGATTTTTCCAAAACGACATTGCGGCCTTTAGGACCCAAAGTCACCTTGACAGTATTTGCTAAGATGTCAACTCCACGAACCATACTGCTTCTTGCATCTGCTGAAAATTTAATATCTTTTGCCATTTTATTATTCCTCTCTTCTAATCTTACTCAACAACTGCTAGAATATTGGCTTCACTGACTAAGAGATAAGCTTCATCTCCGTCCTTGACTTCCACGCCTGCGTGATTTTCTACGAGAACCTTCTCTCCTTCCTTGACACTCAGGGCTACCAGCTCACCGTTCAAAGTACGAATACCTTGACCGACTGCGACAACTTCAGCTGTCTTAGTCGCTGCTTGGCCGTTGCCTGCAATGACAAATCCGCCAACTTTCTGCTCTTTTTCTTCTACTTTTAAGACCACACGGTCTCCTAATGGTTTTAACATAGTTTTCCTCCAAAGATTGATTTTTTAGCACTCTAAACTATCGAGTGCTAATCTATAGTTATTATTTTATCACTTGGTCAGAAATAGTCAAGAAAAAAACCGGCTAGATGAAAGAAAAATTTTATTTTTTCTTCGCTTGGTCCTAAACTCAAAAAAACAAGTCCGAGCTAAAATCCTCTCAGACTTGTCTTTAGGGGGAATGTCTATCTTGCAAGTTTTAGTTTTGCTTCAAAATCATCAATCACTTTTTGCAGATTTAGGCGTCCTCTATAGATACCATAGCCAAATACGAGCATGGCTAAGATCCCTAGTAGAGATAAAACGATTCCTGCAATCAGTGCTAGGAGATTGGTCTCATGAAAGAGATAGATCAGAACAAGACCGATGCTGGCAATGGCAAAGAAGAGACTGAACCAGCGTCCTAGATTTTCAATCATATGCTTCTGGTAGTGAATTTCTGTTTCATAGCCTTGAATCAATTCTTGTTCTGTCATGATCTTCTCCATTCTTTCTTTTACTCTGCTCAAACAAATTTATATTAAACTAGCAGCACATCGGACTTACTGCCAGCCTAAAATTGAGCGAGGATTAGTATTTCAGTTGAGGGTCAAAGATGCCAAGCGCTACACCAATCAAAGCAATGACAACCAAGAGGAGCATAACGAGGTTTGGTGATACTTTTTTCTTGGCCATCAGCCACCAGCAAAGGGTGATAAAGCCAGCCGTTAAGAGCCCTGGATAAACACCGTCAATTTTTTCTTGCAGCTTCAGGAAGGCTTCGCCATCAGCATTTTTCAGCTCTAATGAAGTCGTTACAGATACCCAAGTTGCAGCAACTGCCCCGATAACCATACCACCAATGACACTGATTGCCTTACGAAGCGCCTGTCCTTTAGGTCCTACAAGGAACTCTACCGCCTTGTCCCCTAATTCATAGCCTTTGAAGTAGGCAAAGCGCATACCGCCATAGATGAGAACATTCCAGACAAGGATGTAGAAGAGAGCGCCGATAGGATTTCCACCTTTAGAGAGGCCAAGGGCAATCCCCAGCAGAACTGGAATCAAAGTTCCAACTACCAAAGAGTCACCGATACCCGCGATAGGTCCCATGAGACCGGCACGCATACCATTGATAGTTTCGCCGTCAACAGCGTCACCATTGGCACGCGCTTCTTCCAAACCAGCTGTAATCCCCACTACCAAAGCTCCAAGCTGAGGTTCTGTATTGAAGAAAGCTGTATAGGTCTGCATAGCTTCTTTCTGCTCAGCTTTGTCTTTGTAGAGTTCTTCCACGATTGGCAGCATAGAGGTCAAGTAGCCGAAAGTCTGCATGTGCTCTTGAGAGAAGCAAGTCAAATGACCATAGTACCAATGGTGGAATGATTTCGCTAAAGTCTTTTTAGTTATTTTCTTTCTTTCAGCCATCTTAGATATCCTCCTCATCGTCATCAAAGTCAGCTCCACCAGCCGGTGCGGTTACTCGAGCTGATTTGATTACTTCCAATTCATAGTAAATTACTGCAAAAATCAATGAAACAACTGCACTGGCAACCAAATTAAGACCAAGTGACTTAGCCAAGGTGAAGCCCACAAAGAATGGGATAAAGTCAGCAGCCTTGGTAACGATTTGTTTCAAGAGAATAGCAATACCGACACATGGGAGAAGAGCTCCGACTGTAAAGAGGGATTTCATGATGAAGCCATCCATTGGCAGGTGGGTTTTCATCAGTTCAACCATATTCGGACCAAACTTCGTGATGATCATGGTTGGAAGGAAAGAGAAGACAAAGTGGGAAATCCAAGGATAGACCCAGTCAACAGCGTAAAGCTTTTTGAATTCGCCTTTTTCAACAGCTTTCCAACCAATATGTTGCCAAAGCAAGTTTGTAGTAGCTGTTCCATAGAAGAGAACTGTACCGATAGTACCAACTGCTGCTCCGATTGGTGCAGCTGCTGCAGCGATAGCAGATTCAGACGTGATTCCTTTAGAGTGAACAAACAAGATTGCGAGAGGAATCCCAATGTAAGAGATCGCCCGCACGTCAGCGGAAACTGTACCACCTGGTGTTACCAGAGCGATATAGAGGACCTGAAGGGCTACCCCAACCATAATCCCTGTTTTTAAATCTCCAAGAATCAAGCCACTAATCAAGCCTCCGACCAGAGGACGTCCCAGAGTGTAGTTACCAATACTAGAACCACCCATACCAGGCATAGAAGCTAAACTAGCAAAAAGACCCAGTAAAGCGGCTTGCAGCCAAGAAATTGTCATAATAGACTCTCCTTTTCATTATTGTAATTAAAAACCAAATTTAGACTTGAAATCGCTCCAGTAACCGATGGAAACATCAGGCAAGAGCTGGAATTTGACTTTGTAACCAGCTTTTTCAATCGCTTCAATCGCTTCTGCCTCTTCCTGAGTGATAGACTGGTTGTTGCCCAGCTTAACAGCTCCCGGACGGTCATTAGCCGGACCAACGATGATTTCCTTAACATCCCCAGGTACAAAACCTTGGTCCACTAGGATTTCCTTCATATCCACGGGATTTTTCGTAATGAGGAAATAGCGGCTGTCTGACTCGGTGACCTTGCCTGATTTTTCCTTGAAGGCTTCCTTGGTCCAAACAAAAGTCTTCTTGTCAGAAGCTCCCTTGTAGGCCTGAATCAAAACCTTGTTTCCTGCGGCTGCATTATTAACTGCAATCAAGCCATCACAAGGGTATTCCTTAGCCCAGCGAGTGACTGTTTGACCGTGGATCATGCGGTCGTCAATCCGTACAAATGATACTGTCATCTTTAAAATCTCCTTTTATCTTTTATAATGTATAGCGGAAGCACTAAATGTCGTCTTCATCTTCGTCAGCTACATCGCTTACGACTTCAAATTCCTGCAAAGCAGCTGTGGCCTCGGAAAGGATAGCCTGAGCCAGCTCTTTTCCGTCTAAGATGTCTTTCATAACCAAGCCAGTCAGTCCCATAGTCAGGTTCAAACCTCCCAAGATAACTGCTGAGTCGAGCTTACCCATGTCAGCTAAGACGCTAGCTGCTGTCGTCAGAGGACTGCCTCCTACAATATCGGCCAGCACTAAGACACTGTCATCAGCGCTTAAGCCAGCCAAGGCCTGAGTAAAATCAACTGCAAAATCATCAACTGACTCGCCTTCCTGAAGACCGACCGCAATCACCTGATCCGTCTTATCTCCGGCAAACATCTTCAAGGAACTCTGCACGCCTGCAGCCAGTCCCCCATGGCTGACCAGTACAAGGTATTTCATCTTTACTGCCTCCTTTATCCTTCAACTTCTTAGCCAAGTCAGGCTTTAGATGACGAAGGATTTATTGATGATTTTATTGTACAGAATATGGAACCGGTTTCATATTGTCAAATGTCACTTTGCCCAGATGACATTTGTTAGGAAAAATATGACATTTGTCATATTGGTCTAGTCAGCTGTGCTTTTTCTGATTTAATTGGCAATAAAAAAGAAAGCAGATTATTTTCCGCTTTCTATTTCTCTTTGAATGCTCGGCAAGGCACTGTCAATCTCTTGATTCTGCATAGCATTTTGAATCAGATAGTCCATCCGGTCCATCGTATGACGGTCTACTTCTAGACTGATGTCAATGATAGAGCGATTCATCATGTGGTCTAGCCTCTCAGAAGTCAAGGAATCCAAGCCAAAATCATCAGCTTGTAAGATTTCTCTAGCCTGTTGACTTTTCACCACAGATGGTAAGACTGAGGTCCCCTGCGATTTTTCAAACAAGGCCTGCTGACTTTCTTTATCCTGTGACAGCAAAAGCATAAATTCCCAAGCTAACTTTTCTTGCTTAGTATTGGAAGACATGGCAAAGAGCGAGGTCTTAACTTGTGTTCCCATCACCTGGCTATTGGCTGTCGGCATCGGGATACAGGTCCAAGAAAAGCTAGAATACTTGGCAACATGGTAAGGGTAGGGCTTGTAGGTCCGATACTGGGCCAGACTCATAGGATAGAAAGCCACGCGCCCCTCATCAAAATCATTAGAAGTCACCTTATAGTGCTGGCTGAGCATGTCTAGCTTGCTCATAAAGGCCAAGGCTTGGTGCATCTCTGAGCTGTCTACATTGATACCGGATTTATCGGTAAGATGACCGCCGTAAGCTACCAGAGCCTGCTGCCAAGTGTAATCCGTAATACCGTACTGATCCACCACACCATCGCCATTGGTATCCTTGGTTACTTTCTTGCAAATCTCATAGAAATCCGTCAGGGTCCAACCTGACTCAGGAATGCTAATCCCTTCTTTTTCAAGCAGGTCTTTATTGACACACATCATGATAGGATTGCTCTCAACTGGAAGAGCATAGCTGACTCCCTGATATTGCCCAGCTTCATAAGCCACTGGATAAAAGGCTGTCCGTTCATCATCCGTTAAGAGGGTATCCAAGGATTTGAGCGCGCCAGTCGAAGCCAACATGCTAAAGTCGTTTTCCGGTACCATAAAGAGATCCGGCTGCTCGCCTTTCAAGACTTGCTCTGCCAACCAGTCAGCATAATCATCCTTGGGAATACCGCTTTCGTAGACGACCTTGACATGAGGATGCGTCTTTTCAAATTTTTTAATCAAGCTGTCCAAGACCTTGTTTTCGCGGCTGTTAGGCACATCCCAGCTAGAGCCAGCATAGACCCCGATACGAAGGACTTTTTCCTGAGCTGAAGCCCAAAAGACAAAAGCCAAAGCAACAGATATAATCAGTACAACCAGTAGGGCCAAATGTCTCAGTCTCCACTTCATTTATCGCTTTCCTTACTAAAATCTCTCTGGGTGACTCCGGTCTGCACAGCCCAGATAGCCAGCTGGGTTCTGTCGCGCAAGTTTAGCTTGGCTAGGATGCCTGACAGGTAATTTCGGACTGTCCCTTCTGACAGAAAGAGCTTGGCAGCAATTTCTTTATTAGAAATCCCAAAGCCAATCTGCTGGATAATCTTCCACTCCGTCCGGCTCATGTCCTCTATATTTTCCTCCGTCACTGTAATAGCAAAATTGGACTGGGCCATCTGTGAAAAGATTTTGAAGACCTTGGTGGCAATATTGGGATTGATCATAGCTCCGCCTCGATAGACTGTCTGAATGGCTTCGTGAAGTTCTTCTGTCGAAACCCCTTTAAGAATATAACCAGATGCACCGTATTTGAGAGCGGAGAAGATAAATTCATCGTCATCAAAGGTCGTCAGAATGATAATCTTAACATCCGGATACTGCTCTTTGACAGCCTTAGTACAGAGAACACCGTCCATGACTGGCATGCGAATATCCATCAAAATCACATCTGGGCGCACCCGATGAAGCTTTTCCAGCACTTCCTTGCCGTCTCCGACTGTCCCGACAACCTCAATATCTGCGTGGGCTGACAGGATGATTTGCAGAGACTCGCGAATCAAGGCCTGATCGTCTGCTATTAAAACCTTAATCATGTCTTCCTCCTATTTTTGGGATTTCGATATGCGTGTAGAAACCGTCCCGATTTTCAAAGCGGACGCTTCCGCCAATAATCATTAGGCGCTCCTGCATCTGCTTGAGGCCATAGCCATAGTGGAGTTCATCAAAACCAACACCATCATCCTGAATGGTCATTACATAGGACTCTTCCTCCAGCAACTCAATCCAGATAGTCTTGGCATGGCCGTGGCGGACAGAGTTGGTAATAGACTCCTGAATCACCCGGAAGACAATGTCTTCCTTGGCAATATCCAAGTCAATATTATCCCATTCGTAGCGGAGATGAATCTCCAAATTGGAGATGGCTTCATACTCACGGATAATCTTAATCAGAGCTTCCTTCAAAGTGTTATTTTCTAGAGCTCCCGGCCGCATCTTATTGAGCGAGCCGCGGACATCACGGATACCATCTCGAACGACGACAGAGACATTATTGAGTTGCTCCTTAGCCCGATTGGTATCAATATCAACCAAGACCTTGACCGCATCAATACCCGCCGAAATTCCTGTCAGGGCATGGCCCAATGTATCGTGAATCTCTCTGGCAATCCGCTTTCGCTCTCGATCTTCTGCTATTTTCTCAGACAAGGCCAGATAAGAATTCAACTCGCGATTGGCCTGAGAAGCCATGCGCAGCTCTTCCTCAATCCGATGACGCTCCGTAATAGCCGATAAGATATAGAAGAGCAAGGAAATCATAAAGACGACGATATTGAGGGAGTAGAGGAAGTTCTTACCAAAAAGCAGTAACAGCCGGACGGACTCTGGGTAAAACCGAATATAGGTATCTAAAGAAGGCAGCTTGATAAAGAGCGACATGAGGTCATAGTTGGATAAGAGCAGCATGCCAAAGCTCAAAATAATGAAAGAAAACCAGTACTTCTTGTCCTTGGAAGAATTGAACTCCTTAGAGCCATAGAAAATATCCGCAAACACCAAGAGAATCAAGCCATTGTAGGACGAATGCAGGACGGAAAAGATGACCAGCATGAGCAGGATTTCAATAATAGTCGCCTTGTCATAGACGGACAGCTGATTAGGGTGGCGCTCGCGATAGTACATGACCAAGAGCAGGCAGGCATACAAGCTAATTGATACCCAGAAAATCAAGCTGGGAGAGCCGGGAATGGCATCCAAACGCTCCAAAAGCGAGTGACTGAAGCCCTTAGCCGCCACATAGTTGGTCGCAAAGAGATAGATAGACGCATTATAGACAATGGCAACCAGATTGATAACCATCAGGGCTATTTTGCTGTAAAATATACTTTTTTGAGGTCTCATTATTGCCACCCTGTAACTGTGTATTGACTGATATTATCTCTGTTGACTAAGTGAACGGGAATCAGGTATTGGCTGTCGTAAGATTTCCCCTCCTGCATCAGCTCAATTACCTGCGCCACCTTGCGTCCCATCTGAATGGGCGATTGGGCCACGGTTCCCTCTATATCGCTAGTCGTAGCCAGAAAGTTTTTGATATCTGGTGAACCATCCACGCCATAGATTGAGATTTTCTTATCAAGACCTTGATTTTTAATAGCAGCCAAGGCCCCGATGGCTGCTCGATCATTGAGCGCCATAACTACATTAAAGTCTAAACCTTCATCCAGAGCCCCTTTGACCTGCGGCATGGTTTCCTCAGTCTGGCCTAGTGTTTCTTTCTGGGAAATAATCTTGTAGCTAGGCTGTTTTTCAATCGTATCAATAAATCCCTGAATCCGGTCCATGGCCGAGACGGCATTGCGGTGCTCTAGAAGGAGAATATTGGCAGAAGGCAGACGCTTCATCATGTCCTGGGCAATCAGGACGCCTGCTTGGTAGTTATCAGACACAATGGTCGTATCCACTTTTACATCCTGACTGATAGGCGCATCCACTACGATGATTTTAATCCCAGCTTTCTTAGCCTTTTGAAGAGAGGAAATGATACTTGGACTATTGCTTTTCACCGGATTGATAACAATGACATCAACATTTTCTCGGATAAAAAAGTCAATCTGCTGGCTCTGCTTGCCCTCATCCAGCTCAGGATCCCGAACGTAGAGCCTGCTGCCCTGCTGGTTGGTTTTCTTCTCCAGCTCCGCATTTAAGGTCTTGTAAAAGTCATTGTTCATGGTCATGTAAGTCACCCCAATCTTGACCTGCTTCTCATCTGGCAGAACGCCCTTGAAATAAACAAAAAGCAAACCCAAGATAAGCAGAATGAAAAGCGGCCAGAGAGCCTTCTTTTGATAATGCCGTATCCGTCTTTTGACCTTAGCTGATACCATTTTTCACCTCCTACGCCGCAAGCACCTTTATGAAACATATAGGATTATTATATTACAAAGCCACCAAAAAGCAAAATCTTTCCAGAAATAGCCATAATAAAAGAGGCGAGACAGAATCTAAAAAATTCATGATTTTTGATTCTTGCTCCCACCTCAGTAATCATAATTAAACTTTTATAAGCTTGAGAGAAATAGAATTCAGTCAAACAGATCTTGCATCCTGCAAAACTGAATGATGAATTTTTAGAGCTGGGTCATTTCCCAGTCTTTGCTTCTTGCTTAAAAGGGAAGTTCCTCTTCTTCCAACACCAAATCTGCCAAATCAGCTCCGCTATTATTTTCACGCAGAGCGCGCTGAGCCCGACTTTCTAGGAGCTGGAAGCTATGACAGAGCACCTCTGTCACATAATGAGTCGCCCCCTCCTTCTCATAGCGACGAGTCCGCAGCTCACCATCCAGAGAAATCAAGCTGCCCTTACTTGCATAGCTGGCTAAAGTCTCAGCTAGACGCCCCCAGACAACCACATTTACAAAATCCGCCTCACGCTCACCGCTCTGAGATTTATAACGGCGATTAACCGCGACCGTTGCGCGGGCCACAGATTTTTCATTCGCAGTCTTGTGCAGTTCAGGCGTAGCCGTCAGCCGACCGATTACAATTACTTTATTATACATTTTATATCCTCCTAACTTATCATTCGTAATAGGAGGCAAAAAGTGAAAAAAATGTGGTATAGTATAGATAAAAAGGAAAGTTGCAGCTTCTGCCCCTTTCCTACTAGACTTGTACAACGGAGGCTCCGATGACCATTAAACATTCGCCTGTGAAAAATCTTCTTTTTATCCTGATTTCTCTGTGGTTCGGAGGTTTTTCCGCCTGGGCTGCCGTAGACTACCTGACTAGCTCCAACCCCTACAAAGACACTAGTTTCTTTGTCCTTAGTCTGCTGGTTGCTGCTTTCTTCTTACTGCTCCTTATCTTTGCTATTCGCAGGCTAACCATTCATGCGACTATCCTCTCCTTTGACCACGAAAATGTAACCTACTATTATAGCGGACTCTTATCAGCTGCCACCTACTGCATTCCTATGCAGCAGATTAGTCATGCTCGCTACAGCCGAGACAGTGAAGAATCCGAGATTAGTCTTTGGATGGAGGACGGCTTCCATGACTTTGCAGCCTTTAACCATCCCCGTCATAAGATTTATGCCTATCCTGATAGCCAACTCATCGGTATTGTTTTCAAGAGAAAACGCCTCAAATTATTGGAAGACCACGGCCTAAACAGCCTTATCTACCAATACAAATACAGCACTCCGAGCCAGATTCCCACAGCCACTCCTCAATCATCAACCGACTCGCAAAGCAATAGCGACAGCGTCTTCTTTTGAGACAGTGTGGTGATTGGTAAGACAAATCACTTTAGATTACGGAGGATATCTAATGAACTATATAGTTTTTGTTTATTCCATTTTTTTATTATTTTCAACCTATTTCGCTTATAAAAAGAAAATGGGCAGTTCCAAAATCTCATTAATCATCAGTTCGTTTTTATTTTTCCTAACCCTTCTGAATTTATTTTTCTTCAATTTTTTACTGAAAACTTTAATATCCATTCTTTTAATTTTGACCTCAGTAAGTTTTTTCTATGACAGAAAAATGAGTAAGAAGCAGATTCATTATTCTCATCATTGTGTTAGATTGATTTTTCATCTGTTAATCATTTATTTTCTCTAGCATTAGCATGAGATAGATTTATAACGCTAAATTTATTACTATAAAAAAAGAGCGAAACGACTACACAAATCGATTCGCTCTATTTTATATTTCGATTGCTATAGGATACCTCGCCTATTTCTGAGCTTTTTATGATGTTGAATCCTTATTTTTATCCCTGCCAATGTTTGGCTGGGTCAAAGGCAGTTCCAACTAGTTCACTATCGGCTAATTCAATGATGCCGCGTTTTTGAGGCGCATTAGGCAGCTGAAGTTCCCGTGGGCTGCACATCATACCAAAACTCCTTTCGCCTCGAAGTTCTCCCGGAAAAATCAAATTCCCTTTAGGCATCATAGCACCTGGCAGAGCCACAATCGTTTTGAGGCCGACTTTGGCATTAGGAGCGCCAGCCACGATTTGAACGGTCTTATCAGCAGCTACCTGCACTTGGCAGATATTCAGGTGATCACTATCTGGATGAGCTACCATATCAACAATTTCTCCAACCACAAACTTCGGCTGGCTGTCATTAACCAAGTCCGCTGGGAAGCCTTCCTTGCTCAGCTCCTGATTGAGAATAGCCACTTGCTCATCTGTCAAAAAGACCTGTCCGCACTCTGCAATTTCAAAAAGGTCTGACTGCTCAAAAATATTCCAACCAACAGTCTGGCCATTATCTTCGCGGTAAACACGCGCTACCCGTCCCTTGCGCTCAGCTGCCAGTTTAGCTCCTTGATTGTCCGCAGCAATAATCATCAGCACGTCGCCGACATGTTCTTTATTATAGGTAAAAATCATTTTACGCTCCCTTTTTCTCTCATACTCGCTAAAAATTCATTGATTTGGCCCTTGGTCTTGCGGTCACGATTGACCAGACGGCCAATCTCCTGTCCCTTTTCCAGCACTACTAAACTGGGAATCCCGTATACGTCCCACTCTTTGGCCAGATCCAGATAGGCATCACGGTCCACTTGGATAAAGCGATAGTCAGGATTTTCCGCTTCTATCTCTGGCAGAAAAGGTTTGATAAATCGGCAATCTCCGCACCAGTCAGCCGTGAAAAAGAAGACAGTCTTCTCCCCATCATTTACATAAGAAGCCAATTCCTCTAAATTCACAGGAAAAATCATGCTTCTTCCTCGTAGCTTAGCTGACCATTTTCATAGACAAAGGCAAAATGACGGTCGTCCTCTAGGACCAGACCACCAACCAAGCGTTCATCTGTGGACTCGTAGAGCTTGACATAAAGGCAGGAAATAGTACCCTGACTGGAAAAGAAATCTCGCACAAGCTCGACGATTTCCTCCCGATTACGCAGTCGTTTCTGCTCCTGTACGACTTTGGCTGCTCCAAAAGCCAGCGCTCCAGCCCCCAAAAGGGCGGTTGTGGTTAAAATGATTTTTTTAGCTTTCATGTAGAATATTTTAACACAAAAGAGCAGAGGCGACAAACAATATTCCAGATTTTCCTGAGAGAAGCTGGATTCCTAAGCGGGCAGTCCTCTTGATTCATACAAGCTATAAGATTTCCCTACTCATTTACCGTAAAAAGTGATAAAATAGGGGGCAGAAAGAAGGTAAGTTTATGACAACATTATTTTCAAAAATCAAGGAAGTAACCGAGCTTTCTGCTATTTCAGGTCACGAGGCGCCTGTTCGCAGCTACCTGCGGGAAAAAATCACTCCCCATGTCGATGAGGTCGTCACCGACGGTCTGGGCGGTATCTTTGGGGTACGCCATGCAGAAGCTGAAAATGCTCCCCGTGTATTGGTAGCGGCCCACATGGACGAGGTTGGCTTCATGGTCAGCGAGATCAAAACTGACGGGACCTTCCGCGTAGTGGAAATCGGCGGCTGGAACCCGCTGGTCGTGAGCAGTCAACGCTTCAAACTCTTTACCCGTGAAGATCGGGAAATCCCTCTTATCTCAGGCTCTGTCCCTCCTCATCTGACGCGCGGATCTGGCGGACCAGTTATGCCACAGATTGCAGATATTGTCTTTGACGGCGGCTTTGCGGATAAGGCGGAAGCTGAAAGCTACGGCATCCGTCCAGGAGACACGATTGTGCCAGACAGCTCTGCCATTCTCACAGCTAACGGGAAAAATATCATCTCCAAAGCCTGGGACAATCGCTACGGTGTCCTTATGGTCAGCGAATTGACTCAAGCCTTGTCTGGTCAACCACTAGGCAACCAACTCTATGTCGGCGCCAATGTTCAAGAAGAGGTGGGCCTGCGTGGTGCCCATGCTTCAACAACAAAATTTGCCCCTGAGGTCTTTCTGGCTGTGGACTGCTCCCCAGCAGGCGACATCTATGGCGGTCAAGGTGCCATCGGCGACGGAACCTTGATTCGCTTCTTCGACCCTGGTCATCTCATGCTGCCAGCTATGAAAGACTTCCTCTTGACAACTGCTGAGGAAGCTGGCATCAAGTATCAATACTACTGCGGCAAGGGCGGAACGGATGCTGGTGCTGCCCATCTCCAAAGCGGCGGCGTACCATCTACTACCATTGGTGTCTGCGCCCGCTACATCCATTCTCACCAAACTCTCTATGCCATGGACGATTTCCTGCAAGCCCAAGCTTTCCTGCAAGCTTTGGTCAAAAAGCTGGATCGCTCAACAGTGGACACGATTACCAACTATTAATTGAAAAGGCAGCCCGTTCTTCATTCGGGCTGCTATCTCTTTTGTCTGATACTTCCCCTTTCAACTTTCCAATTTGAAGAAAATTTTGTTATAATGCTTAGCAGAGGTGAAAATATACATGAAAAAAATTGCTTTTGATTCTGACAAATACTTAAACCTGCAGCGCGACCATATCTTGGAGCGCATTAATCAATTTGAGGGCAAACTTTACATGGAATTCGGCGGTAAAATGCTGGAAGACTTCCATGCTGCCCGCGTCCTGCCAGGCTATGAGCCGGATAATAAAATCAGACTTCTCAAAGAGCTCAAGGACCAAGTAGAGATTGTCATTGCTATCAATGCTAACAACATTGAGCACTCCAAGGCGCGTGGTGATTTGGGCATTTCCTATGATCAGGAAGTGCTGCGACTAATCGATACCTTTAACGAGCTGGATATTTATGTAGGCTCAGTGGTCATCACCCAGTATTCCGGTCAGCCGGCGGCGGACCTCTTCCGCAGCCAGCTGGAAAAGAATGGCATCGCCTCCTACATCCACTACCCGATCAAGGGCTACCCGACCGACATGGACCATATCATCTCGCCTGAAGGTATGGGAAAAAACGACTACATCAAAACCAGCCGTAATCTAGTCGTAGTAACCGCACCTGGTCCTGGTTCTGGTAAATTGGCTACTTGCCTATCCAATATGTACCACGACCAAATCAATGGCATCAAATCAGGCTACGCCAAGTTTGAAACCTTCCCCGTTTGGAATCTGCCCCTGCACCATCCGGTCAATTTAGCTTATGAGGCAGCGACGGCAGACCTCGACGATGTCAACATGATTGATCCTTTCCACCTGCAAACCTACGGCAAGACTACAGTCAACTACAATCGTGATATTGAAATTTTCCCAGTCCTCAAACGTATGCTGGAGCGCATCCTTGGAAAATCACCTTATGCTTCTCCAACAGACATGGGCGTCAACATGGTCGGCTTTGCCATTGTAGACAACGATGCGGCTATCGAGGCATCCCAACAGGAAATCATCCGTCGCTACTACCAGACGATTCTGGACTTCAAGGCAGAGCGCGTTTCTGAATCTGCTGTCAAGAAAATCGAACTCTTGATGAACGACCTGGGCATCACACCGCTGGACCGTAAGGTAACAGTTGTAGCACGCGATAAGGCTGAAACCACTGGTGAGCCAGCTCTGGCCTTGGAATTGCCAAATGGTGAAATCGTAACCGGTAAAACCTCTGAACTCTTTGGCCCTACGGCTGCTGTATTGATCAATGCCATTAAGAAATTAGCCAATATTGCCAAAGAGACCAAGCTGATCGAGCCTGAGTATGTCAAGCCAATCCAAGGTCTGAAAATCAATCATCTGGGAAGCCGTAATCCTCGCCTCCACTCAAACGAAATCTTGATGGCTCTGGCAATCACAGCTATGGAAAATCAAGATGCGGCAAATGCTATGCAACAACTCGGCAATCTCAAGGGCAGCGAGGCCCACTCCACTGTCACTCTGACTGATGAAGACAAAAACGTCCTGCGTAAGCTAGGTATCCATGTAACCATGGACCCCGTTTACCAGTATGATCGACTTTATAGAAAATAAAAACAAGCTCTGTTAAAAGCTTGTTGAGGAAGCTGGCTCTGCCAGCTTTTTTTATTAATAACGCTTGGACAGGAGAAAGCGCAAGAGATAGTAAAGTCCCAAAACCAGGATAATGGTCAAGGTCAGAAACTGATTGAGACTTAAGATGATTGGGAAAACCATAGACAAAACGCTCAAGCACGCTGCCAGCAGCAAAAGAATATTAAAAAGCAGAGTGCGGGTCTTTTCATCAATCATGCGATTGCGCTCATCAGTCACCTGAATGTAGAGCTTCTCAAAATTTTCCTCCCGTCTTAGGGCCAGATTATACCGAATGGTCATCAAAGCAAGCCCCAGCAGGATGCCGACCATGACTCCTTCCTGCTGATCATCCAGAGAATGAAAGTGACTCCAGGCCAGTCCTACCAAGATGATAAAGGTCAAGATACGCCCCACGATAACTTTCCTTTGAAGTTTTTTCCGAAATGTTTGTTTAGTTAATGTTTCCATGTCAGCCTCCTATTTTTCATACACTTGAAAAATTTTCAAAATCACCACAATTAATATAACTCCCACAAAAGGCAGGATTTCCTTAGGGATAAAATTGGCTTGCAAATGGAGATAAAACAAGCCAACCACCACCAAAATAGCCAATATCCATTTACACAAATAAGTCCATTTCATGATTTATCCTCCTCAAAGAGAAACACTTCTTCAATCCTTAAATTGAAAAAGGATGCAATTTTATGAGCCAAAAGCAGCGAGGCATTGTAGCGGCCCTTTTCTAAAGAAATAATCGTTTGTCTCGTAACCTCTAGCTTCTCAGCCAGTTCCTCCTGGCTGAGCTTTTTTCTTTTTCGCAATTCTTGAATTCGATTTTCCAAGGCTGCCTCCTTTTTATGATGTAAAACGACTTTTACTTTTTAAACATAGTATAGTCCCCTTTACATCTTTTGTCAAGAAGAAAGCGGTAAAAAAGAGGCTGGTACAAAAGTCCTAGCCTCTCAATTGTCTTTGGATTGTCGAGCAAGACGCAGTGGTTGAGTGGGCTCTACTACGCTGATTCCATCAGCTTTTACAGCCCTACTCAACTGTGCGGAGGTGGGACGACGAAATCGAATTCTAACGAATTACCGATTTCTGTCCCACTCTCTTTTATCATCTTGATTGATTTCCTTTGTTATTTGCTTTCCAAGGCTACAGTAAACTCGACACAGGCTCCTCCTTGGTCTGGATTGAGCAGGGTCAGACGACCACCGTGCAGGAGAGCTACCTGCTTAGAAAAGGCTAAGCCGATACCATGATGGGGATTAGCTGAATTGCGGCTTTGGTCACTCTGATAAAAGAGCTGTTCCGCTCCCAGCAGCATCTCCTCTGAAAATACAGGACCGTTGTTCCAGATAGCAAAAACCAACTGGTCCTGCTGCACTGATACCGTCAGCTTGACTTCCTTTTGATTCTGGTCTGCATGTTCAAGCGCATTCAGTAAAATATTGAGCAAAGCTCGCTTGAGATAGTCCAAATGAATTGACAAAATCAGACTAAGATCACAATCTTCTTGGAGGTAGAAACGATAGTTTTCCTGTTTGCTGAACAGTGCCCAGTCGTCCTGTAAATCAGCCAAAAAGTCCTCCAAGGAAAGCTGACTGAACTGATTAGAATCAATCTGAAAAGTCTTAGCGTAATCAATCAAAGAGCCACAATACTCTTCCATCTTGTGACTGGCCTGCAAAATCTCAGCAGCATAGTCTGCCTGTGGCTGGCCCAACTGCGCCAATTCCAAGAGCTCAGCATTCCCTTTAATCACAGTTAGGGGCGTCTTCAAATCGTGCGATGTCGCTGATAGCTGTAAAATCAACTCCTGATTATGCTGCTGCTCTTTTTCTAGAAGACGAGCATTTTCTTGATGGCTGCTCCGTAAATCGCTATAGACTTCTAGCATTTCCTCAATCCGAAAAAGCTGGCTTTGATTTTCTTCTAAAAGCTTCTCGCTCGTTAGCATTTTTATTTCCCTGTCGATTTTTCGGAGCAATTTCAAAATATGATAAAAAGTAATCAGCAGCAAGCTTCCTGCCCAAAAGAACAAGGTAAAAAGAACGTGATTACTTCCTTGCGTAAATTCATAGCCTATAAGCACAAAAATCAAAACATGAAAAAAGACGATTTTCAAACTGGTTGTCCAGACTAGGCTTTTGAAATTTCGGGTTCTAATTGCCATCTATAGCCTACTCCTCTCACTGTTGCGATTGCTTGCAACCCTTCTTGTTTGCATTTTTGACGAATCTGATATACGTATTCTGAGATGGAGCGAAGCTGTGTTTCTGAGCTTTCTGGGTAAAGCAAGGTATGCAGGCGTTCAGCTGAAAAGGTCTGCTTGGGATTGCTAGCTAGTAAATGTAGCAACTTAAACTCTCGCTCTGAAAATTTCAAGACTTTACCAAAACAGGCAACTTCATAGCGCTCTGGATAAAATTGACAAGAAGCAATTTCAGAATATCGCTCCTCACGTCTTTCCTCCCGCCGAAGATGAGCTCTGACACGCGCCAGCAATTCTTTGGTCCCAAAAGGTTTGACAATATAGTCATCTGCTCCACGAAAGAGCCCTTCCACCTTGTCCGCCTCCAATTCCTTAGCCGTCAAAAAGATGATTGGACACGAAAAATGAGGACGAATATAGGAACACAGCTCAAAACCATTAACAGGCTCCATCATCACATCCAGTAGAATCAAGTCATATCCGACAAAATTCGTCAGCTCTAGCTCTTCTATCCGATCAAGCGTCGTCACATCATAAGCGTCGAGCTCTAGGACATTTTTCACTAGCTTCAAAATGCTCCGGTCGTCATCAACCACCAAAATACGATACTGTCTCATAATTTCCATTATAGCATACCTCTAGCGAACATCTCGTTTCAAGGTTAAGAATATAGCAGAGCTCCAAACCAAAGCTAACCATAACAGCTGTATTCCCAGCCCTGATATATCTATTGAATGCTGAAGCCCTTCATACTCAAAAAGATTTAGGGTAGCCAGATCGGGCAGGTATTTTGCTTCCTTGATGAAAGTTGCCAACAAACGACTGAGACCAATCAAGAGAGGAAAGAGCACCGACACCGGCACAACCCAAGATTGAAAGAGCAAAGCGAGGCCGGCAGTTAAAAAAGCCAGAAAAAGATTGCTGAGAAGACCAAAAAAGCTGTAATAAAGGAATTTCCCCAGTAAGGACCAGCTAAAGTCTAGGTCAAATCGAGCCAGCATAACAAAGAAACAGCTACTTATAATGACACTATAGAGAACCAAGAGCAGCAAGAACAGAAAAAGGAATTTCCCAGCCAACCAAGCCCTTCTATTTGATACGGTTAGAAAATTCGTTCGCATCCCAGACTTGACAAACTCCTGAGCAAAATAGAGGGAAGTAAAGATGACGATAACAGGCTGCGCCAGATAGAGGGCATGCAAAACCTCGCTCAGAGCCTTCGTCTGGCCAACTGCTGTTTGACTGTAGTCAAGATTCATCAGAAAAAATGGAACGATTACCAGAGCCACCAAGGCTGCACCAAGAGCGAGATAGTAAGAACGGAACTTAATCCATTCGCTTCTAAGCAGAGCTTTTATCATCAGTATCGCCCTCCTAAATCCGTCTTCAAAAAGCGCAGAGAGGCCATGCCGCCGATGACTAGCAACCATGCACCAAGTATCAACAGCCCTCGCAAGGGATTGTTGGCATATTGGGAAGTTGGCGTTGCAGCAAACAACTCTCCTGCTGGCTGTGGCAAATAAGCCCCCCAACTCGTGTGAGCAGCTAGGTAGTTTCCTAAATTATAGATTTGGGGTACGAGAAAAAGCAGAGGAACTAGCATGGTCCGAGCCAATAAACCTAACAAAAATGAAAGGATTCCTAATAAGGTTAGAGATAAGATTTTCCACAAAATCAAACTCCAAGCTGCTTGATTGAGCAGAATTGGATTAAGCCCTTCCTTTCCTAAAGCTAGGTGCATGACCATATAACTAAAGTAAATCGATAAAAAGCTACTGGCAAGAGAAAACCAAGCAAAGGTCATGAGTTTCCCCACAAGCAACTTCAGGCGGTTATTACAGGTCAAGAGACTGGTTCTCAAGCTATGAGACTGAAATTCCATAGCTCCCAAAATTCCAGCTAAGATGACCAAAACCATGCCTGCCATAGAAGCCCCATTGAGGCCTAGATATTCCAGCGGATCAATGGCTTCTGCCAGGCCGGGAACCGTCTCAGGTGTGGCATCCAAGCCGACAGATAAATACTGCCGACCCTCCAGCCAAGATACGATAGGCACCAATAGCAGCATGAAGGCCATACTCACTTTGAAAGCCTTGGTTGAGCAAATTTTCAACCATTCTGAATGCAATAAGGACATCGTTTCTTTCATCTTAAACCTCCTCTGTCAAATCAAAGAAGAGATCTTCTAGACTGTCTGAATCTTGCAGCACCTCTTCCAATCGTCCCTGCTCAATAATTCGCCCATGATGAATCAAGACTACATCATCTGTCACCATTTGCACCTCTGATAGGATATGAGAAGATAGAAGTACCGTTTTCCCTAAATCAGCCTGCTGACGGATGAACTTTCTAAACCACTTAATCCCACTTGGATCCAGGCCATTAGTCGGCTCATCTAATATAAGAAACTGAGGATCACCCAGCAAAGCTGCTGCCAAACCCAAGCGTTGACCTTCCCCCAGAGACAGGCTTGACAAAAGGTCCTTCCTCTTATGAGCAATTCCAGTCATCTCCAAAACCTCATCGATTCGAGACTTGGAAATAGCATTACTCGCCGCAATAATCCTCAAGTGGTCATAGACCTTTCGATTTGGCAGACCGCCAATGCCATCAAAGGCTGCACCTACCGTTCTGAGCGGATAAGTCATCGACTGATAAGTTTGCCCATCAAAAGTCGCAGTCCCAGACGTTGCCCGATCTAATCCCAAGAGAATCCTCAAGGTCGAACTTTTACCAGCACCATTCGGGCCTAGAAAAGCTGTAATCCGACCGCTTCTAGCTGTAAAAGAAATATCTTCTAAAATCTGCTTGCTGCCATGCTTTTTGCAGACTCCTTCTATTTTCACTATATGTTCCATACTGAACTCCTTTTGATTTTTCTTCAGTATATAGGGGCAAGTTCAGAGAAAGTTCAGACAATGAAAAAACTTGCCTTACGACAAGTTTCTTTTCTCATTTTTCAACCGCATCCCAGAGCTGGCGGATGCTTTTTTTCTTCACGGGATCGACAAAGTGTGGGGCGATTTCCACCAGAGATTGCAAGACAAAAGCCCGCTCAGCCACATAAGGATGAGGAACAATCAAGCCCGGACTGTATATCTCCTCCTGCCCTATGTAAAGGATATCCAGATCAATCACACGAGGTCCCCATTTGATATCCCGCACGCGCCCTATATCCGCTTCGATAGCCAAGAGGGTCTGCATTAACTCCTCAGGATTGAGCCAAGTCTCAACTTCAACAACTTGATTGAGAAACGGATCCTGCTCAATGCCACCCCAAGGCTCTGTCTCGATACGGCTTGATGCCTGCAAAATTCTTATATTTTGCTCTGCCATTTTTTCCAGAGCTGCATCCAGATTGGCAGCTGGGCTGCCTTGATTGCTGCCCAGAGCAATAAAGGCTTTCCGCTTTTGACGCACTAACTTAACTGAGCAGGTCTCTAAAGGCAGCGGAACTGGTGCCCAAGGCTTCTTGACCTCCAAGCTGACCTTTTGCACCAAAGGATGAGTCAGAAAAATCCGATTAATCAGCTTATAAGCCAGCGTCTCAATCAAGTCTTCCTTGCTTTCCTGACACCAGTGGGTCAAATCCTGAGCCAATTCTCCATAGTGGATAGAAGCTGTCAGGTCGCCTGTTTTAGCAGCCCGAGTCATATCATAGTCCAAAATCAGATCCAGCACAAAACGCTGGCCCAATTCCTTTTCCGCTCCAAACAGACCGTGATAAGCATACACTTCCAAATCCTTAATGCGCAGCTGATCCATTCTCTTATCCTTTCTGATTCAAGTTTCTGCATTTTATCCTTGATAAAACTATCTAGCCTTTCCCGACACGCTCTACTACTGATAAGATCAATGCCCCATCAGTTTGTAAGCTTCATTTTTTAGATCCTTGTCCGTCGCTAAAACGCCACGCGCTGCTGTAGTAACCGTTGCAGTGCCAGGCTTTCTGACTCCGCGCATATTCATACACATATGCTCAGCTTCCACCCAGACCAGGGCCCCTTGAGCACCCAGATAGTCCATCAAGGCCTCAGCAATCTCTACGGTCAATCGCTCTTGAATCTGCGGTTTCTTGGCATAGACCTCTACTGTTCGGGCCAGCTTGGACAGGCCTGCTACCCGACCATTAGGCACATAGGCGATATGAACTTTTCCGTAAAATGGCAGGAAGTGATGCTCACACATGGAATGAAAGAAAATATCCTTCTCCACTACCATATTATTGTCAATGATTTCAAAAGACTTGGCCAGATGCTCCTCAGCAGTCTCGCCCAGCCCAGCAAAGATTTCTTGGTACATTTTAGCAATGCGCTGTGGCGTCTCCTGCAAACCTTCGCGGCTTCCGTCTTCTCCAACCGCCTCAATAATCTGGGCAACAGCTGCTTCAATTTTCTTCGTGTCCATATATGCTCCTATGTTCATTTTTATTTTTTGATAATTGACTTGACTGAGAAGGACGCTCAGCAAAGTCTAACTTGCGGTTCTCAAGGATTGATTTTCTAACCTGAGCTAGAAAATAAAGAGAACCCGTAATCAGCAAAAGCTCATCTGACTCATGCTCTACTGCTAAATAATCTGCTACATAATCCGGCCATTCTTTGTAAGACAGGCTTTGCTGCTCAGCCAAGGCTCGCATGCTCTCTTTAGAAAAACTCCGCGGATCAGCAAAGGCTGTCAAGCTTATAGCTGCTTTGGGAATCTTTTGCAGCAGCTCCACCATATCATCCAAGGCCTTGGTTTGGATACAAGCAAATAAAATGTGCTTCTTATAAGTCGGATAATGCTGGTCCATTGTCGCTGCTAACGACCGCAGGGCATGGGGATTATGGGCTCCATCTAGAAGAATAAGCGGCTGAACCGATATCCTTTCCAAACGACCAGGCCATACAGCAGCAAGCAAGGCCCTCTCAACCTCTGCTTTTGTCAATAAGGGCAGCGACTGTAGCTGACAGTATAGGTCACACAAGTGCAGAGCTAGTCCAGCATTATCTGCCTGATGCAGTCCCATCAGAGCTGTTTGATACGAGTCTTTGGCCCGATAGGCATTCGAAAAGGAAAAGCACTCCCCCTTCTCTGACTCTTGATGTTCCACTTGATAGTCTTGAGACCAAGAAAAGAGCGGAGCATCTTTTTCAGCAGCCTTCTGCTCGACTACTGCCTGAGCCTCTGGCTCCAACCTACCGGTCACAATGGGAACTCCATGCTTGATAATGCCAGCTTTCTGCTGGGCAATAGCCTCTAGACTGTCACCTAGCAAGGCCACATGATCCAGACCGACTGTTGTGATTGCAGTCAGCAAGGGCTGGCAGATATTGGTACTGTCCAAAAGCCCACCCATGCCGACCTCGATAATAGCCACATCAACCTGCTGCTGGGCAAAATAATCATAAGCTAAAGCAGTCACAATCTCAAACTCAGTCACCCCCTGCAAGCTAGAGTCTGTCGCATGCTGGGCCAAAAGCTCTTGGTAAAGAGAAAGCAATCGCTGAAGATCTTGGTCGGAAATCGCATTGCCATTAATGGCAATCTGCTCATTGTAGCTGACTAGGTAGGGAGAGGTGAAAGTGCCAACACGCAGGGCTCGCACCTCCAAAAGTTGGCGCAGATGGGCAATGGTCGAGCCCTTGCCATTAGTCCCTGCAATATGAATGACTGGCAGCCGCAAATGCGGTTTCCCCCGCAACTCTAGCAAACGCTCCATCCGCTCCAAGCCAAAATTGGGACTGGCTGTCCGATAAGCATCCAGCCAACTTAAATCAGGTAATTCTTGTTTTTTCATCTTACTTATACTGACCTAGATTAAGATCTTCTGTCTGCTGCGCTAGACGAATCGCATCGCCAACAGCAGCAGCCATCCGGTGCTTAGCCACCTCGTGCACTCTGACAACTTCAACACCTCTGCTAGCCGCAAGGCTAGTCAGATGGGCTGAAGCTGTATCACGGTTTTCAAAGCCTTCCCGAGTCTCAGGATTGACCTCAAAGCCGTTTTCTTCTAAGATACGAACGAGAAACCGCTTACGAGAAACTCCAAGAAAAATAGGAAAACCAGCCTGATGGAGACTATCCAGCTCCTGCAAAATAAGAAGATTCTCCCGCTTGGTCAAACCGAAACCAATCCCTGGATCCAGCATGATATTATCATGCGAAAGGCCGGCATGTTCGGCCACCTTCAAAGATTTCTCAAAACACTTCCACATCAGTTCTGCAATCGGCAGCTCTGTAAAAAGAGATAACTCTTCCTTTGTGAAAGCTGAACCAAAGCCAAATTCTGGGAAAATTTTTGAGCTGGCATGTTGAGGACGAGCCATCACTGGATTAAACATGACAATGACTGGCGCGCCATATTTCGCAGCAGTCTCTGCCATCTTTTCATCACCCAAAAGACCGGTAATATCGTTGATAATATCTGCACCCGCAGCCAAAGCTGCTGCAGCCACTTCCGACTTCCAAGTGTCCACAGAAATCACAATATCACTTTCCCGACGAATAGCTACAATGACCGGCACCACCCGATCTATCTCTTCTTGAATAGCCACAAAATGACTGCCTGGCCGAGTAGACTCACCACCAATATCCAGCATGTGAGCTCCCTCAGCAATCAGCTTTCTAGCCTGAGCCAATGCCGTCTCAACCGTATTGTAGCGCCCACCATCTGAAAAGGAATCCGGCGTCGCATTGATAATGCCACAGAGGCCCGTTCGGCCATCTGGAGCAATTGCTTTTAGATTCACCATTTGACTTTCATCTCATTTCTATCGACTGCCCTGCTCTTCAACAAAAAAGGCACACTCATCTAGTGTACCGCAAAGCTCTCAGCAGATGCAGCATCCAGTCCTATGAACTGCACTCGACTTCACAAGAAGACCTTATCTAGTCCCTTGTTTCATTTACCATTTTACCATAATTCTTCTATTTGACAAAACACTTTCTAAAAGCAAAAGGGTAAAAGGCTGAGAATAATCATATTTCGGAGAATATGGGCCAGCATAGACAGCTCCAAACGCTGAAAATAAGGCCTGAGGAGATGGGCAAAGACTAATCCCAAAAGCAGATAGGACAGAAAACACAGAGTTTCCTGAGGATTTTTCGCAAGGGAAAAGCAGAGCAAACCTAGTGCAATCCCCCAGCTCTTCCGATAGCGAAGAGAGGAGTCACTGTCAATAAATTTCGGTGCTGCAGGGGATAAAACGGCGATGTCAATCCCCAGAAGCAAAAGAGAAGATGACAGAAAACTCTCCGTCAGCATCTGCTCCACCGCCTGTCCTGACTGCGCCTCCTTGCCACACAGCAGAAGAACCCCCGCAGCATTGACCAAAATCATCAAAAAATACAAGAAAAGCAAGTGTCGATAGTTGCTTGACTGACGCAGAGAACCTTTGATTTCCTGAAGTTCTCTGGCAAAATAAAAGGCGCAACAAAAAAGCAATCCCAGCAAGCCAACCATAAAAAGCAGATTAGCCTGACTAAAGACCAAGCGATGAGGCATTGGATGAAGCATGAGCAGCAGTCCCGTCTGAGTCAACATAGCCAGTAGTAACAATTGAATGATTTTTTCTAATTTCAGCATATTCTCTCCATTCTTCTCTTATCATTATAGAAGAAGTAAGAGCAAGCTGGGAGAAATCCCCTCAAATGTCCTAATTTGTGCCTCAAATGACAAAAAAGCAGATATTCTCTGCTTGCCTACTTGTTCACCAAACCTGTCAGTATCATAATGAGTACTGCAACTCCATTTCTCAGCATGTGTGCCAAAATAGACATTTCCAAACGCTTAAATATGTAAGCAACCGCGGCTAAAACAGCACCCATACCTGCATATATAACAAAACTGCCGATGTTGGTCGGACCATGAAAAAGACCGAAAAGAATAACTCCTACAACCAATCCCCAAACATAATGCTTGGTAAAAATCTTCTGAGGAATCAAGCCACGAAAGACCACCTCTTCCAAAATAGGAGCCTGAATCACGGCACCTACCACTAATAAAATCTTGGGTACATGCTGAAATAACGCATTCAAGGCATCCTGATTAGCAGTAGAAATGGCCTGACCTTCCAGTAGCATGATAATTGCTCCCAGCATGTTGACGCCAATCATGACAACATTAGAAACAGCTAACCAGCCAAACGAAGACCATTTAAAAAAGCTCAAGTCAAGGCTCAGCAGTTCTTCTTGCTTAGCCATTCTCAGAACAAAAAAGACAATCAAAAGATATACAACCAGCACAAAGATAGTCTGTCCAGCTGAAAAACTCTTCTCAGAAGATGTCATTTGCCGGATAAATATAAATGGTATCTGGCTGAGAAATAAGACAAACAAAGTCAGTAGAATGTACTCTAATTTTTTTAGAATTGCTTTCATGTCTTCCTCCTTTTCCTTCCTAGTATAGCTCAATTTTCTCTTTTTGTATAGACAATTCTTAACTGCAAGCATTTTGTATATCACTTATTGAAAACTAGTGCTGATAGTGACTATGAGATAGAATCGCTCAATGTTTTCAAGGCCAGCAACCAAGAAAATCCGTTCTTAAAACATACAAAAAGCCCAGTCAAACTGAGCTTTTGAATTTTCTTAATTTATTGATTTTTGAAACGTTCGACGTCACGCGCAATGACCAATTCTTCATCAGTCGGGATAACCAAGACTTTGACCTTGGCATCAGGACTGGAAATCACGCCTTCTGCACCACGCACATTCTTTTCTGGATCTACGTTACAGCCAAACCAAGAAATACCATTAATAACCAGTTCACGAATGGTCACAGAATTTTCACCGATTCCTGCAGTAAAGATGATAGCATCAGCTCCATTCAAAACAGCAAGATACTGACCAATGTATTTTTGAATCCGATCGACAAAAATGTCATTAGCCAATTGAGCCTTGGCATCACCTGCCCGCATCGCCTCATGAATATCACGCATATCACTAGACTTCTCAGAAACTCCTAGCAGGCCTGATTCACGATTCAAAACACGGCTAATATCTTCTGGAGTATTAAAGTCATCTGTGTATTGCATCAGGTAAGGAATGATGGCTGGATCAATATCCCCAGTCCGCGTTCCCATCATGACGCCGCCAAGTGGTGTGAATCCCATAGAGGTATCTACAGAAACGCCCTTGTCAACTGCTGTGATGGAAGCTCCATTACCGATATGGCAGGTGATAAGCTTGAGTTCTTCAATTGGACGTCCCAAAACTTTAGCAGCTTCCTTGGCTACATACTCATGGCTGGTACCGTGAGCTCCGTACTTGCGGACCTTGTTTTCAGTGTAATATTTAGTCGGAATCGGATAGCGATAAGCTTTTTCCGGCATAGTTGTATGGAAAGAGGTGTCAAAGACTACCACGCTGGTAATGTCTGGCAGAATTTCTCTAAAAGCACGGATGCCTGCAGCATTGGCTGGATTATGCAATGGAGCCAGAAGAGACAACTCCTCTACCTTTTGAATCACTTCTTCATCAACGAGGGCTGAATCCTTAAAGTGTTCACCGCCAGCCACAACACGATGGCCCACACCGGTAATTTCATCATAAGATTCGATGATATTAAAGCGTTTCAAATCATCCAGCAAAATTTTTACGGCCTGCGTGTGATCTGCAATATCAAGAACCTGCTTTTCTGAACGACCATCAAATTTCACTGTTGAAATAGAATCCTTGAGACCAATCCGTTCCAGCAAGCCCTTAGCCAAGACCTTTTCTTCCGGCATCAAGTAGAGTTGCCATTTTAAGCTTGAGCTTCCTGCATTAATAGAAATTGTTTTCGACATTTCTTCACCTCTTTAAGCGTTTTCAAAATTATTATATCAAAATTTTGTTTGAATTTCACTATCTTTGTACCAGTTTTGAAAACTTTGACGGAATTTAAACATTTCATCATGATCCTGCAAATCCCGCAGAGGATAGATAAAAGGCTGAATATTATTCGCTTCTTGTTTCCTCAAGACAAAAAGAGTTTTGGCATGCTTGCTGCTTGAGAAAATAGACTCTGGCAAGGTTATCATCGCGATAAACTGAGCTTTGGCTAGGAGCCATTTTTTCAGTAGGGGAGCTTGAGCACTGGTCAAGAGGTCATTCGGCGCCAGAAATATAGCATAGCCTCCCGGTTTCAGATATTTAAGCGACTGTTCCATTAGAAGATGATGGGCATAAGTGTGCTCATCCGGACTAGCCACTTCATAGCGGGAGGCGATACTGTCGTCTGGATAATAACCGACCGGTAAATCACTGATAATGATATCACTCTCTTTCAGAACCTGAGGGCGAACCGCATCACCCTGAGCAAAGTGAGCCTTAGAGTTCATAACCTCTGCAATGCTGGCAGAAAGGTCAATTAATAAATCATCTAGCTCCAGACCTAAGTAGTCAATCTTCTTTTGGGTATGATTGAGAACAGTCTCCGCCAGATTTCCAGTCCCACTGCCGATTTCTAATACATCAGCTTCCTCTCCGTGAGCCAGCTGATCCAATAAGAAAGTAATCAGAAAACCAATTGTGTCAGGTGTGAATTGATGATTGACCTGCATGGGCTCCGTCTGGGCAGCCTTCATTAGGATAAACTGATAGGCTCTCCGCCACTCTTCCTTGGTCAAATGCAGAGCGCGGATTTTTTCATCATTGGTCAAAACCTCTTGTAAGTCCGTATCTCCATCTAGGTAAATGCCATTCTGCTCAATCAGAGCATCGTAAAAATTGGTCGCCAGAGCGTTTTGGATATTCTGGACGTTTTCGAGAATCAGAGTATAAGCTTGTTCTATCTTTTCAAAATTCATGGAATCCTCCGTTCATCCTATCATACCAAAAATAAGGCCCCATTCCAAGATATATAAAATTACAAAGATTTTACAGTTATATTAGCCCGACTTACCAGCTTCGTCCGAAATTGCTTTCTCTTTTTTGTCAGTTGGTTTCTTGTCTTCCTTAGCTTTCTCCTCCTCCTTCTTAGAAATGGTAAAAGTAAAGGAATAGGAATGCCCGCTGCTGAGCTGACTGCCGATTTCCAGTTCCTTCCCTTTCTTACGGTAGACCGCCTTGCCCTGCTCAAACTCCATCTCACCACTATCATCCTTGGCTGTAGCTTTTGTCAGAACTGCCATTGCATAGGCTTCTGTCCTTTCCCTGTTGAAAAGCTGCAAACGCTGACTGCTGACTTGACGGTTGAGATAAAACTGCAGGAGCAGGCTAAAGACTGCGGCCATCAGCAGCGCATACAGTAAAATACCTGCCTCAACTTTCTTCTTCCACACGATAGACGAACTCCCTCTCTAAGCCTTTTTCAAAGCGAAAATGAAGATAGACAAGCTTACCTTCCTGACGCACATCAGCTGCTTCCAAACCATAAATCATCGGCTGGTAGCCGCGACCGCTCTTATCTGTTTTACGGAAATCATCGCCCTTAGATTTACCCAAGGCCAGGTCCCTGCCATCTTGTCTGATGTAGATTTTATTGTCTTCTACCTTGTCAAATTGACTTCGCGAAAGCTCCGTCTCCAGTTGGTCGGCAAACAAAAGCCACTCTTGTTGTTGATTGTTCTCCTGCTGATGCAGTTCTGAAGATAAGAGCTGGGTCATAGCCTGAAAGACTAACACCCCGCCACTGAGAACCAGCAAGGCTACTAAAGCCTCCAAGAGAGTAAAGGCTTTGACTTTAAGGTTTTTGGACACGGATAACCACCTCCCCTTCGTGATAGACCAGCAGCTGCTTATCTGTCTTAAGCTGACGCACAGTAATTCCGTTGATATGAAGCTCTTCTTGTCCTGTCTGCAGAGCCATGCGAGCTATCCGGAGCACCTCTTCCTGCTGCAGAAGGACCTGATGCTCCTTACGAGACCGGCTAATCTGTCCCAAAAGCAGACTGGCAATAGCCGCAAAAACTGCCATGGCCACCAGAGCTTCCAGCAGAATGCTAGCTTGAAGCTGTCGTCTTTTTAAACTTTCCATTACCCATATAAAGCTGGTAAACAACTGTCCTGTCCTCCGTCTGAAAAGTAATTTTACTGAGCGATGAATTTCCCCCAGCCCGGTCAAACTGAATGACCTGCTGCTCATGTTCCTGCAAAGTTTGTGGAAAGTCCAGCTCTTGATAGCCATTGGAAATCTGCCGTCCTGAAATCTTGAGAGAAAGCTTCTCATGCCCAGCTAAGCTCAGCCTCTGCGTCTCCTGGTAGAGCCTCTCAAACTCTAAAAAGAAGAGTTGCTCTTGAACCTGATTGAAGCCAGCCCTCACCGAGCCAGATAAGCCTAGTAGTAGAAAACTAACGACAAAAAGAACGAGGAGACTTTCCAGCAGTGTAAAAGCCTTAATTGGCAACCGCTTGAGTTTCGCCACTGTGTTTTCCATAGTAAGCCTTATATGAATCTGCCTGTTTCTGGCTGATATTTCCTGCACTGACTAGCTTGCTTAGGCTAGCCTTTTCATTGGTATTCTTCAGTTCATACAGCTCCGCCTGGCTTTCTACCACCTTGACCACCGCTGCAGTTCCTGTATCTGAAACAGCATCTTTTTGCTTGGTCAGATTAGGCACAAAGAGCAGCAAGAGTACGCTGATAACCAGCAAGACAATCAGCATTTCCACAAGGGTGAATGCTTGAACTTTTAAGGTATTAAGTTTTTTCATTACAAATGAACCTCCATATTCTGATAAATGGGCAAGAGCATTGCCGCATAAAGTAAAACAATCACTAAGGCAACAAAAATAAATACGAGGGGCTGAATGAAATTCATGGCCCGGTTGATACGTAGGAAAAATTCCTCCCAAGTCTTTTCAGCATAGACTTCCAGCTCACTGCCTAGCTTGGACTTAACCTCACCATACTCGATCATCAGGGACAATTCTTTCTTAAAGAAAGGGTAGCTTGCTACCTTGTCCGCATAGCCTTGACCAGCTTGCAAAGCGGCAGCCATGTCTGCTCCGATTTCCTGAAAGAGCTGGGAAGGCTGCTCCTGCATAATCGCAAAAATCTGACTCAACTCCAAGCCCTGACCAATCATATTCCCCCATTCACGAGCATAATAAGCTGTCAAGTAGGCCTGTACCAAACGTCCAATAAAAGGCAGAGCTGCTAGTTTGCTGAAAAAACGAATCTTGGATGACTTTCGATAGTAAAAGAGAGCCACTGAAACCAAGACAGCTAAAGCAAGGCTGCTCCACAAAAAGATCTGAGGCAGGTGATTAATCAGCCGAGTAGCTAGATTCTGGCTGTCCAATTGAGGCAGAAGATAGTTGCGCAATCCCAGCATGATAAGAACCAAAAAGCCCAGCAGCATGAGAGGATAAGTCCCTACCTCTATCAATTTTTTCTTAACCTTGGACAGATTTTCCAGATAGGCCTCAATTTTTCCCAGACTTAGAGTCAAATTGCCATGCAGCTCAGATAAGGACAGCTGGGTTACAACACTGTCGGAAAATCCCAGTCGACTGACAATCTCTGAAAAGGACTGACCAGCTGACAATCCTGCTCGCATTTCAGTGACATATACCTCCTCCAGCAAGGCACTTCGCCTCAAAAAGTCTACAATCTCTGCTAGGTGAAAACCGCTGCTAAAGAGATTATGAAAGAGCTCAATAATCTTTTTCTGCTTAGGCGTAGATAATTTTTTCGGTCTGCCTTTGCTCAGCACTGATATGTCCTTCTGCAAAAAGCTGATCAATCTGCTGATTCCAGACTGCGGCTTCGTGCTCTTGATAGTTTTGACTGACAAAATCAACGACACCTCCTCCCCCAATTAAACGCTGGTAACAAACACCTTGCAGCACCATTCTTAGCTCATCCTCACTAACGCCCAATTCCAAAAGCCGCTCATAGACACCGCGAACACTCTTGGCATGAATCGTTGAAAAGACCGTAGCTCCAGTCAAACTTGCCCGAACCACTGCTCTAGCTGTCTCTCGATCACGGATTTCCCCGATAATCAAGAGATCCGGCCGATGTCGCAGAGACAGCTTAATTAGACTGTCATAAGTCATGCCAATGGTTTCGTTCAGCTGCAGCTGCAGCATAGCCTCTTGCTTAATCTCAACCGGATCTTCAATCGACATAACCTGCTGACCAGAAAATTTGAGCTGAGCCAAATGGTACATTAAGGTCGTCTTGCCGCTGCCGACCGGACCCGAGAAAAGATAGAGACCGCGAGCCTGAATTTTCTTTCGCAGCTCCGGCAATTGCTCAAACCAAAAGCGCAGCTCCCTGTCTTCGTCATGAAGGAGTCGGATAACCAGACTTTCAAAACCACGGTAATCCCCAACTGTCGACAGCCGGATTGAAACCTTGGCTTCCTCGCAGTCATAATCGCAAGACCCCAGCTGACTGCGGCGCTTCTCTCCAACATTCATACCTGCGACAAACTTAAAGTGGCTGATAACAGCTGACAGAAGCTCGAAATCATAAGTTTTTATAAAGCGACGTTCATCACCGATTCTCATATAAAGCTCATAGCAAGTAGTCTTAGGAATGAGGTAAATATCCTGCGCCCCCTCTTGCCGAGCCTGCCTAATCATTTCTTTTGCAATTTCTTGAACCATACATCCTCCTCACCTTACTATTCGCAAAAAATCCAGAAAAAGAAAAAACAGCAGAAGAAACTTAACTTCTAACAAGTTAGGTCTCTTCTGCTGCTCTATTATCAGATTTGCAAAATATATTCTTTCGATTTAAAGAGGCTTAGCGGATTTTAGTTTGACTGAGCAAGCTCGGTGCTTTTCAAGGCCGTTCTGCTTAGTATAGCCTGGCCGATACTTGCTCTTAGGAATCTTGCACTCATTCTCCAGCAAAAACAGCGAATGATACTGCTGAACATTCTCATCGCACTCCTCGCACCAGCGCTGATCCTCCGGATCCCAAAAAATTGTCATTAAATCACTGCGGCTCTTATACAAAGGTGACTGGTCTGCCATTTGCAGCCAGCGGTTTTTATAATACTTAAGGGCTTCATAATAATCATCGAACTGCTTTTTTGCAACGATATCCTCTTCCCAGCCATCCAGGAACCACCACGGTTCATAGTCCCCGTACATCTCAATTACACAATACATACTCGTCCTCTCTTTGTACCGTATATTATATATGAATTCTTTGACGAACAAAACTATTTTGCTCAAAATCAGAAAACAATATAAAAACCCCTTTTAACCAAAGATTAAAAGGGATAGGTAAAAGACAACTTAAGAATTTTATTGGACTGGAGAGAGGTCATTTTCTATAATAACCTTAATGGCATGATGGTTCGCAGCTTGGCCGAAAACCTTGAAAGCTTCTTCAATTTCACTCAACTTAAAGTAATGAGTCACTAGCTTTTCTGGCTCAATCTTATGACTTTCCAGAGCCTTTAGCAGCTGTGGAGTAGTATTGGTAGATACCAGCCCGGTCGTCACATTGATATTTCGAATCCAGAGCCGATCTAACTCAAACTCTACAGGTTTGCCATGAACTCCACAGTTAGCAATGGTTCCATCAACGGCAATGACTTTCTGACAAAGATCAAAACTGTCTGGAATCCCTACTGCTTCAATGGCTACATCAACTCCACGTCCATCTGTCAAGTCAAAGATAGCCTGCACAGCTTTTTCAGCATTCGCTGAATTTACCTTATCTGTTGCCCCAAAGGCCATGGCCGTATCTAAACGATTCTCATCGATGTCAACCATGATAATCTTTGACGGAGAATAAAACTGAGCTGTCAGCAGAGATGCGAGACCGATTGGTCCAGAGCCAACGATAGCTACTGTACATCCAGGCTCTACTTTACCTTTTAAAACTCCTATTTCATAAGCTGTTGGCAGGATGTCTGACAGCATGACTAAGGCTTCATCTGATAAATCAGATGGTGTGTGATAGAGAGTATTATCCGCATGGGGCACACGCAGATACTCAGCTTGAGTTCCGTCAATCAAATGCCCGAAAATCCATCCACCTTCATCTTCACAATGGGCGTAGATACCTTTCTTGCAATAGTAGCACTTGCCACAGGCACAAACACAGGAAATCAGAACCTTATCGCCCTTCTTGAAATTGGTTACACTGTCACCAACTTCTTCAACAATACCGATGCCTTCATGTCCCAGAATAGTACCGCTCTTGCAGGCAGGTACGTCTCCTTTAATAATATGAAGATCAGTCCCGCAGATAGTGGTCTTTACCATACGGACAATAGCGTCTGTTGGCTTACGTACGACAGGTTTATCAACATCTATAAACTGGGCAAATCCCGGTTTAACATAAGTATAGGCTTTCATAGGATATCCTTTTTATTGTTATGTTATGATGAATGTTTTCCATTTTATTTTAACAGTTTGTGAAAAAAATCTCAAGGTTTTTCTCCAAAAAAGTGGGACAAAAACCGTTTTGTCCCACCCTATTGTCTGCATGATCTTAAGCAAAATTTTCATCTTGCTTGTTTCTGCATTATAAAGTTTCTAAAGCAATCATCGTTGTCACAGCTGCGTCATAGTAATTATCTGACGGCAAACCTTGCATGAAGAGATATTTATTCTGCTGCACCAATTTGCGGAATTCCATATTGTTATTAGCCGCATAGAATACTGGAGCAGTAAAGCTGCCAGCCTGATTACTATTGAGAGCCTTCCCTTTCAGAGTGTAGCCCGCATAGATCTTTTCTTGACTGAGGAAGAAGTTTAACATCTTCTTCAGCATTTTTTGACTTTTTTCATCCTTGCTTTGAGCCAGGTTGTAAGGGAGGCGGCAAGCATTATACGAATAATAACCATCATTTGCAGACTCTACCGTATCAGGCTCAGCAGCCCGAACTTTGTCACCGTCAACCCAGATAAAGTCTGGTATCAAACCAGTCTTGTTATCAGCGCTGATTGCTTCAAGTTTGCTGAGCATGTTATCCCGGATTGTCAGCCACTGCTTATCCTTTGTCAACTCATAGAAAGCTTGGAACTGCTGCGGCAATGTATCAGAAGTCCGCATGAGATTATAAAATTTCGATTCTGCATTCGCCCAGTTCCCAACCGTCAAAACGCCGTTGCTTTCATTATAGTTATATGCCAAGACATCTTTCAGAATAGCCTGAGCCTGATCTTGGTATTCTTTAGCCTTGTCCGGCCACTGCTTAGCAGCCTGAATCAAAGCATAAGCAATGTAGAGATCGCCGTCTGTAGCATTGTTTTCGTCTTCATGGTTGCTCTTACCATCCTTAATCGTCTGTTTCCAAGACATGAGCTGGGTATCTTTCAGACGATGAGCTAGATAATATTGGTAGAGCTTTTCAAAATCAGCCGAACTGGCATCGCCTTGCTTAGCTGCATCCACAGCAATCACCATGCCATAACCCTGTGCCTCAGACAGCACAACATCTTCAGTCTTACTGTTTGTCGTCCTGATATAAGACAATTTGTCCTTGGTTACGACATATTCTTTAGACCATTGGCTGTATATCTTCTTTTTGATATTAGGAGTACTGCCCATGCGGGTGTACAACAGGATAGCAGCCAAAACAGCCAGAATTGTCACAAACCAAATAAATCTTAATCTTGTTCTTTTCACACTTTCTCCTAACCTGCAAATCGTTTTGTTTTAACCCACTTGGTTTCTTTCCGCTTCAAAATCTTGTCCAAGATAACAGATCCTACTGCATCTAAAGAAACAACGATAAAGAGCTGAGAGTAAGTCAAATAGGACACAAGAGCCAACCAAATCTGTTTGGTGGTCGCCTGTCCAAACTGAGAAGCCAGGGCGATATTGATCTGCAAAAGATAAAGCAAAATCATCAGAAGCCAGTTAAAGAGCATCAGCTGGACGATATAGATATTCTGAGCATCAAAAGCGAAAGGAATCCGCACATCTGGTACAAAGAGCTGGGTAATCATCGCCGCTACATTGGCAAAGAAAACCAAGTCAGATAAGACAATCGCCAGATTGAACCAGAAGAAGATACAAGAATAATTGAACACTTCCAGTTTCACGCGCCAGTTACCACCACTAAAAAGATGCTTGAAGTTGGCAAGAACTACCTCATAATTCCCCTTAGCCCAGCGCTTACGCTGCATGTAGTAGGACTTGAGGGTTTCTGGCTCTTGTTGGAAGGCCTCTGAATTATAAGCCAAAGCAATCAGCTTGCCGCTCTGCATAATCTTAAAGGAAATTTCCGTATCCTCTGTCAAGGCACCATTTTTCCAACCACCAATACTCTTAACAAACTCAGTGTTAATCAAGAAGTTTGTACCTGGAATCCGTCCAATCTTAAAGAGATGCCACATACCTACGTGGTAAACACGCTGAGTTACAACGATTTCTTGGTTGATACAACGTGTCAGGAAGTTCTGGTTGGCATTGCGGGTCTTGTTGCGTCCGAAAGAAGCAACGTGGCGTTCTGGATCTTCCAAAACTTTCTTGACTAGGAAGTAAAGAGCATTCTTTTCTGGCATGGCATCCGCATCATAGACACAGATATATTCACCCTTGGCCATCTTCAGGGCGTCATTCAGCACCCCTGCCTTACCTCCCGTACCAGTACGGTCTGTAATTGTAATATTGCGTCCAGCATACTCAGGCATAGCCTGAACTTTCAGCATTTCTTGATAAGTGTCATCCGAGCAGTTGTCCGCAAAGAGCAGAACTTCCACTCGGTCATGAGGATAGTCCAAATCCAGAATGGCCTTAGTCGTCTGAGCGATAACCACATCTTCATTGTGGGCTGGGACAACGACTGTAACCATAGGATAATGTTCCAATGGGCTGGTATCCACGTTGAAGTCACTGCGTTTCATCCAGAAATGCACGGAAGAGCATAGAATAACCAAAGCCCAAGCCAGAGACATCCAGATGGAGAACAGAGTGACAATCATAATAAGTTGACTAATCATGACGAGTCACCGCCCTAAAATTTTTATTGACCCGATTGTAAATAACCAGATAATAAATGAAGAGGACCAAAAAGCTAATAGCAAAAAAGATACTTAGCACCATAGAGATGATAAAAAATACTTCTGTTAAAGACATGTGTTTACCTCCTAGTATTCTACGATAATGTCGGTTTCAAGCTGACGCTCCAGATTGCTCAAAGCGTCATCGAAATTATGGAATTTGTCAATATTTTGAGCGTTCAGTTTTAAACTGCCGGACTGAAACTGAATTTTTTGGTCAGTTTTCTTATTCTCAAAGTGCATCATCGTTAAATCTTCACGCACTTTCTCTTGGAAATATTCCTTGACTTCCTGATCCAGATCTTCTACCAGAACGAGAAAGTTACCATTGGATACATAGTAAACTGTTTCTACATTCTGGAAGTCCCAGTTAAGCAGTCGTAAAATTCTCTTGAGCATCCGCTTGTACTCCCGAGAGTGAATTTGATAAAAATGATGATTGTGCGCCCAATGGACCAACAAGGCCTGAAAGGCTGGAGCTTGTTTCTGATTTACTTTCTGAACCATTTCTTCATAGGCCTCAGCAGCATCTTCGCTATCATCCTGCACTAATCCTAAGCGCTGATGAAGATAGAAATTCACTCGACTGGTCAGCCAAGCGCTGACAGGGAAGACATAAAGCAAGAAGAGAACTTGATTGTCCGGTAGGTAGGTTACATCAAAGAGCAAGATCAGAGTTGCGATAACCACACCCAGAATCATAGCCCATGTCACCAAGAGATCGGATAGGACAAAGACACTAAAAATACCTAATAAAATCAGCGCGATTCCGATATAAAATATGTTAGCTGCAAAATTCCAACTGTAGAAAAGAATTAGTCCAATTGTCAGTACAAAGACTGCTAATGATTTTTCTAGTCCTTTTTTCCTAAACATTTTTTACTCCTGTCTTAAATTCTTCTGGCCTAGCCGTCTGCTTAAAATAGTGGGCAATAGCTTGAGCAATCCGCTCAGAAGCCTTACCATCACCATACGGATTGCTGGCTTGGGCCATTTCCTGATAGAGTGACTCATCTGTCAGCAGGGCTTCCATTGCCTCTGCTACTGCTTGAGTTTCTGTACCGACCAGCTTCAATGTGCCGGCCTCAACTCCTTCTGGTCTCTCTGTTGTATCACGAAGTACCAGTACAGGCTTACCTAAGGAAGGCGCTTCTTCCTGCACTCCGCCTGAGTCTGACATGATGAAGTAGCTTTTAGCTGCGATATTATGGAAATCCAACACGTCTAAAGGCTCAATCAGATGAATTTTCTCATTGTCACTCAGAATTTCTCTAGCCACTTCCTGAACCGCTGGGCTCAGGTGAACGGGATAGACAATTTCCACATCATCATGGGCATCTACAATCTGCCGTAGAGTTCGAAAGACCCTTCTCATCGGCTCACCTTGATTTTCCCGGCGATGCATGGTCACCAAAATCATCTTGCGAGCTGGATCAATACGGTCAAGCACCTCGTGATGATAATCAGCTTGGACGGTCAGCTTGAGAGCGTCGATAGCTGTATTCCCTGTCACAAAAACTGTTTCTGCCGGATGGTTTTCCTTGAGCAAGTTAGCCTTACTCTGATCCGTTGGCGCAAAATATAAGTCAGTCAAAGAGTCGGTCATCTGACGATTCATCTCTTCTGGGAAAGGAGAGTATTTATTCCAAGTCCGCAACCCAGCTTCTACGTGGCCGATACGAACTTGATTATAAAACGCTGCAAGACTAGCCGCAAAAGTCGTTGTCGTATCACCGTGCACCAGCATGATATCTGGCTTGTTTTCCTTTAAGATATCATCTAGCTTATGCAGGATCTTGACAGTAATATCTGTCAGGGTTTGATTTTTCCCCATAATATCCAAATCATAATCAGGCTTAATCTTAAAAGTTTCAAGTACCTGATCCAACATCTGACGATGCTGAGCAGTCACAACTGTTGTCGTTTCAAACAAGTCTGCCTGCTTCTTCAGTTCAATAACCAGTGGAGCCATCTTAATTGCTTCTGGACGAGTTCCAAAAACAACCATTACCTTAATTTTCTTCATTTTTCCTCACCAAAAATCAACATTGTTATATTAACTTTTTACTAAAAAATGTTTGTTTTAAGTAACCTTAGTTATTTTACCATCAAGCGTTTCAATAATCAAAGCATGAACTATTATTTTATACTTTCTTAATAGTAATTTACATGTTGGTAACTTATTTAAGATTATTTTAATTTTCTTAACTTAACTGTAACTTAAAATTGCTGAAATTTTTCGGTTTTCTCAAAAAAATAAATAAAAAGGAAAGAACTTATAGGCTTAAAGTCCTATTTTATGCAGAATTTTGTGGTTTTTGCCTATATTTTTTAATATTTATTCATTGCAATAAAATATTATTCTATTTGTAATCTAATTGTTTTCTATTCTTTATATTTCAAAATCTTCCCTTCATGAATGAGCTAGCTAGATAAACGCCAGCTATCGTTCTCTACAAACTTCGACCACCACCATTAAAACCAACCTCCTCTTTTTTTAAATTTCAAACCTCTCCTCCTACTATTTTAGGATTTTTAAAATAGTATAACCTAGCGCTATCATACTACAAAAAACCAGCTACCTCCCTGATTAAAAATAAATATGGCATCTTGCATCATAGAAAAACTGAAATAGAAAATCTCGAGTGTTTCTTCTATAGTTGTTTATCCATAACGGAGAACTTAAAAACAACTTTCTAAGTATATTATAGGATGGTATTTAGTAGCGAGCAAGAAATTATCGGCTGCAACAAAAAATCCCTCCCGAAAATCGGGAGGGAAAGTTCTTTATTTAAGAACAATATTTTCTTCAGTTTCAAATCCACCTGGCAGTTCTGTCACTTCGTCAATAATTTCAACTTCATTGACAGCCTGAGGCTCCAAATTGCGGTAGCGAGCCATACCAGTACCAGCAGGGATAATCTTACCGATGATAACATTTTCCTTAAGGCCAAGGAGATGGTCTTTCTTACCACGGATCGCAGCATCTGTCAGGACACGAGTTGTTTCCTGGAAGGAAGCTGCAGACAGGAAGCTGTTTGTCTCAAGGGAAGCCTTGGTGATTCCCATAAGGACTGGACGAGCTGTCGCAGGTACACCGCCTGAGATAACCACATCACGGTTAGCATCTGTAAAGTCTGTGATATCCATGAGAGTTCCCATAAGAAGATCTGTATCTCCTGGATCCATGACGCGCACCTTGCGAATCATCTGACGAACCATTACCTCGATGTGTTTGTCACCGATTTCTACCCCTTGGCTGCGGTAAACTTTTTGTACTTCAGCAAGCAGGTAAGTTTCAACAGACAAGACATCGCGGACAGCCAGCAAGTGCTTAGGCTGGATAGAACCTTCAGTCAAGGCAGCACCACGAGAAACTTGGTCACCCACTTCTACCTTCATGCGGGCTGTAAATGGTACCACATATTCACCTTCGCCAGTTTGGCCTTTAACAAAGACCTTCTTGGTACGAGTAGATGCATCTTCTTCGATAGCAGTAACTTCACCCTTGACTTCAGTGATGACCGCTTCCCCTTTCGGATTGCGGGCTTCAAAGATTTCTTGGACACGAGGAAGACCTTGTGTGATATCGGTATTAGAGGCAACACCACCCGTGTGGAAGGTACGCATGGTCAGCTGTGTACCAGGCTCCCCGATAGACTGGGCAGCGATGGTTCCGACTGCTTCACCGACTTCAACTGCATCACCCGTTGCCAAGTTGATACCGTAACAGTGACGGCAGACACCGTGGCGGGTGTTACATGTAAAGACGGAGCGGATTGTCACTTCTTCAACACCAGCATTAACGATTTCACGCGCCTTGTCTTCTGTGATCAATTCATTTGGACCAATAATGACCGCACCAGTTTCTGGATGTTTAACTGTTTTCTTAGTGTAACGACCATTTAGGCGCTCTTCCAGAGACTCGATCATTTCCTTGCCTTCTGTGATAGAAGTGATAAGAAGTCCACGATCTGTACCACAGTCGTCTTCACGAATAATCACATCTTGGGCAACGTCAACCAGACGACGAGTCAGGTAACCTGAGTCGGCAGTCTTAAGGGCCGTATCGGTCATACCCTTACGAGCACCGTGGGTTGAGAAGAACATTTCCAGAACGGACAGCCCTTCACGGAAGTTAGACAAGATTGGCAATTCCATGATACGTCCGTTTGGCGCAGCCATCAAACCACGCATACCGGCCAACTGGGAGAAGTTAGAGATGTTACCCCGGGCTCCAGAGTCCATCATCATAACGATAGGGTTCTTCGGATCTTGGTTGGCAACCAAACGTTTTTCCAATTTCTCACGAGCTGCCCGCCACTCAGCAGTAACTGCATTGTAGCGTTCGTCATCAGTAATCATACCGCGGCGGAATTGTTTAGTAATTTGTTCAACACGCTTATGGGATTCTTCAATAATCTCAGCCTTGTCTTCGACAACTGGGATATCAGCGATACCCACTGTCAGACCAGCCAAGGTAGAATGGTGATAACCCAAGTTCTTCAAGCGGTCAAGAAGAGCAGATGTTTCTGTTGTACGGAAGCGTTTAAAGATTTCCGCAATGATATTACCAAGATTTTTCTTCTTAAACGGAACATTGATCTCAAGCTGTTCAATGACTTCCTTGATGTCTTGTCCTGACTCCAAGAAGTACTTAGCTGGCACACCTTCTGTCAAGTTAGCATTAGTCGGCTCTTGCAAGTAAGGCAATTCCTCTGGCATGATTGCGTTAAAGAGAATTTTACCAACAGTTGTGATCAAAATCTTATGCTTCTGGTCTTCTGTCCAAGGCTTATTAAGACTGTCTGTTGCGATACCAACACGAGTATGCAAGTGAACATAACCGTTGCGGAGGGCCATAACCGCCTCATCCATATCCTTGAAAATCATGCCTTCGCCTTCGCGGCCAGCCTCTTCCATGGTCAGGTAGTAGTTACCCAAGACCATATCCTGAGATGGTGTTACAACTGGTTTACCATCTTTTGGATTCAAGATGTGCTCAGCAGCCAGCATGAGGATACGAGCTTCAGCTTGCGCTTCCTCTGACAATGGTACGTGGATGGCCATTTGGTCACCGTCAAAGTCGGCATTGTAGGCTTCACAGACCAGCGGATGCAAACGAAGAGCTTTACCGTCAATTAGCACTGGCTCAAAAGCCTGAATTCCCAAACGGTGAAGAGTCGGTGCGCGGTTAAGAAGCACTGGGTGTTCCTTGATCACTTCTTCCAGAATATCCCAGATACGCTCATCTCCACGCTCTACCAAGCGTTTGGCAGCTTTAACGTTCTGCACAATATCGCGAGCAACGATTTCCCGCATCACAAACGGCTTGAAGAGCTCAATCGCCATTTCACGCGGCACACCACATTGATACATTTTCAACGTAGGACCAACGGCGATAACGGAACGACCTGAGAAGTCAACCCGTTTACCCAGCAAGTTTTGACGGAAACGACCTTGTTTCCCTTTGAGCATGTGGCTCAGAGACTTAAGCGGACGGCTACCTGGTCCAGTAATTGGACGGCCGCGGCGACCGTTATCAATCAAAGCATCAACTGCTTCTTGAAGCATCCGCTTCTCATTTTGAACGATGATACCAGGTGCATTTAACTCAAGCAAACGAGCCAAACGGTTGTTCCGGTTGATAACCCGGCGGTAGAGATCATTGAGGTCAGAAGCCGCAAACCGACCACCGTCCAGCTGAACCATCGGACGCAAATCTGGCGGAATAACCGGCAGGATATTAAGAACCATCCATTCTGGCTTATTGCCAGACTTGTAGAAGGCGTCCAAAACATCCAAACGACGGACAGCCTTGATCCGTTTTTGACCTGAAGCAGTTTTCAATTCTTCTTTGAGGACAGCAATCTCAGCTTCCAAGTCCACTTGTTTCAAGAGGTCTTGAATAGCTTCTGCTCCCATTTTGGCTACAAATGAGCCTGCACCATACTCGCGTAAACGCTCACGGTACTCACGCTCCGTCATGATGGACTTGTGCTCTAGCGGTGTATCCTTAGGGTCAATCACCACATAAGCCGCAAAATAAATGACTTCTTCCAGGGCACGTGGGCTCATATCCAAAGTGAGACCCATGCGGCTTGGAATTCCTTTAAAGTACCAAATATGTGAAACAGGTGCCTTCAATTCAATGTGGCCCATACGCTCACGGCGAACCTTGGCGCGGGTTACTTCAACACCACAGCGGTCACAGACGATTCCTTTGTAACGAATCCGTTTGTACTTACCACAGGCACATTCCCAGTCCTTGGTTGGACCGAAGATCACTTCGTCAAAAAGGCCTTCGCGTTCTGGTTTCAGGGTTCGGTAATTGATTGTTTCAGGTTTCTTCACTTCCCCATAAGACCATGAACGGACCTTGTTAGGAGAAGCTAGGGTGATTTGCATACTTTTAAAACGATTTACATCAACCACTATTTCTTACCTTTCTTCATTTTCTAAATCAGTGTGTATTCTTATTCTTTTCCTTCAGCCTCAAAAGCTGCTTTCGCTTCTTGAGCTGCTTTTTCACGCGCTTTTTCAAGATCGTCAACGTGAATCACATCATCATCTTCACCTTCGTCTAGGTCACGCAATTCTACTTCATTGTCATCTTCATCGAGAACGCGCATGTCCAGACCAAGAGATTGCAATTCTTTGACAAGAACGCGGAAGGATTCTGGCACACCTGGTTTTGGAATTGGTTTCCCTTTGGTAATAGCTTCATAAGCCTTCAAACGTCCGTTGACATCATCTGACTTGTAAGTCAGGATTTCTTGCAGAACGTTAGAAGCACCGTAAGCTTCCAAGGCCCAAACTTCCATCTCACCAAAACGTTGTCCACCAAACTGAGCTTTACCTCCGAGCGGCTGTTGGGTAACCATTGAGTAAGGACCTACTGAGCGGGCATGGAGTTTGTCATCTACCATGTGGTGGAGCTTGATCATGTACATGACACCGACAGATACACGGTTGTCAAACGGCTCACCGGTACGTCCGTCATAAAGAATAGTCTTAGCATCACTATCCATACCAGCTTCGCGCACTGTATCCCAGAGGTCTTCTGAGCTTGCTCCATCAAAGACTGGTGTCGCAATATGGATGCCCAAGTTACGTGCTGCCATACCAAGGTGAAGCTCCATAACCTGACCAATGTTCATACGAGATGGTACCCCGAGTGGGTTCAGCATGATATCAACTGGTGTTCCATCTGGCAAGTAAGGCATGTCTTCCACAGGAACGATACGGGATACAACCCCCTTGTTTCCGTGACGACCAGCCATCTTATCTCCAACCTTAATCTTACGTTTTTGAGCGATGTAGACGCGAACCAGCATATTAACGCCAGATTGCAGTTCATCACCATTAGCACGGGTAAAGATCTTCACGTCACGAACCACTCCATCGGCACCGTGTGGCACACGCAGAGAGGTATCACGAACTTCACGAGACTTGTCTCCGAAGATAGCGTGCAAGAGACGTTCTTCAGCAGAAAGGTCTTTTTCACCCTTAGGAGTGACTTTCCCGACTAGGATGTCGCCTTCCTTGACTTCCGCCCCGATGCGGATAATACCCATTTCGTCCAGATTGCGCAAGGCATCTTCCCCTACGTTTGGAATTTCGCGGGTAATTTCTTCTGGGCCAAGCTTGGTGTCGCGAGTTTCTGATTCGTATTCTTCCAAGTGAACAGAGGTGTAGACATCGTCTTTCACCAGACGTTCACTCATGATAACCGCATCCTCGAAGTTGTAACCTTCCCATGTCATGTAAGCAACGATTGGGTTTTGTCCCAGGGCCATTTCTCCATTTTCCATAGAAGGTCCGTCAGCGATAAAGTCGCCTTTTTCAACGACATCGCCAACTTTTACCAAGGTACGTTGGTTGTAAGCAGTTCCCGAGTTAGAACGGCGGAATTTTTGAATTTGGTAAACATCAAGAGAACCATCTTCACGGCGGACTTCAACCTTGTCTGCATCCGCATAGGTAACCTTACCATCATGCTGGGCAATAACCGCTGCACCAGAGTCGTGGGCAGCTTGGTATTCCATACCAGTACCGACGTAAGGTGCTTTTGGATCAATCAAAGGCACAGCCTGACGTTGCATGTTGGCACCCATGAGGGCACGGTTGGAGTCGTCATTTTCCAAGAAAGGAATACATGCTGTCGCTACAGCAACTACCTGCTTAGGTGACACATCCATGTAGTCTACTTGGTCTGATGGAAATTCTTGGTTATTACCTTGGTGGCGTCCCATAACGATAGGCTCAGCAAAGCCGCCTTTTTCATTCAGCTTAGAGTTGGCCTGCGCTACGATAAATTCATCTTCCTCATCAGCTGTCAGCCAAACGATTTCGTTGGTTACTACACCAGCTTCACGGTCTACCTTACGGTAAGGCGTTTGGATAAAGCCATATTTATTAAGGTGCCCATAAGAAGACAAGTTATTAATCAAACCGATGTTTGGTCCTTCAGGCGTTTCAATCGGACACATACGGCCATAGTGAGTATAGTGTACGTCCCGCACTTCATAACCAGCGCGGTCACGTGTCAAACCACCAGGTCCTAAGGCAGAAAGACGGCGCTTGTGAGAAAGCTCAGACAGCGGATTGTGTTGGTCCATGAACTGAGACAACTGAGAAGAACCAAAGAATTCTTTAATGGCTGCAGTTACTGGACGGATGTTGATGATTTGTTGCGGTGTGAGAACTTCATTATCCTGAACAGACATCCGTTCACGAACGTTACGCTCCATCCGAGAAAGTCCCAGACGAACTTGGTTGGCCAAAAGCTCACCAACTGCACGAATACGACGGTTCCCTAAGTGGTCAATATCATCTACACGACCGATACCTTCAGCCAAGTTGAGGAAGTAGCTCATCTCAGCCAAGATATCAGCTGGTGTCACAATCCGTACCTTGTCAGAAGGATTTGCGTTACCAATGATGGTCACAACGCGGTCTGGATCAGTCGGTGCTACAACCTTGAACTTTTGCAGTTCTACAGGGTCTGTCAAGACAGCTGAGTCGTTTGGAATATAAGTGATTTTGTTCAAACCATTGTCCAACTGCTCTGCAATGCTGTCAATGACACTGCGGGTCATAACTGTACCAGCTTCAACCAAGATTTCTCCAGTTTCAGCATCTACCAATGGCTCTGCAATGGTTTGGTTCAGCAAGCGTGTCTTGACATTGAGTTTCTTATTAATCTTGTAACGACCAACTGCTGCCAAGTCATAGCGATGCGGATCAAAGAAACGCGCTTCAAGAAGGGAACGAGAACTTTCAGCCGTCTTAGGCTCGCCTGGACGAAGACGCTCATAGATTTCTTTCAGGGCTTCATCTGTACGAGAGTCCATTGGGTTCTTGTGGATATCTTTTTCAATGGTATTGCGCACCAAGTCGCTGTCACCAAAGATGTCCAAGATCTCATCATCACCTGAGAAACCAAGCGCACGCACCAAAGTGGTAAATGGAATCTTCCGTGTCCGGTCAATACGAGTGTAGGCAATGTCTTTTGAGTCTGTTTCCAACTCTAACCAAGCACCGCGGTTAGGAATAACCGTTGAACCGTAGCCAACTTTCCCATTTTTGTCAACTTTATCGTTAAAGTAAACCCCTGGAGAACGCACCAACTGGGATACGATAATCCGCTCACCACCATTGATGATGAAGGTTCCCATTTCAGTCATGATTGGGAAATCACCAAAGAAGACTTCCTGAGTCTTGATTTCACCAGTTTCCTTGTTAATCAGACGAAAAGTCACAAAGATTGGCGCTGAGTAGCTGGCATCGTGAATGCGTGCTTCTTCCAGCGTATATTTAGGCTCACGGATTTCATAGCCGACAAATTCCAATTCCATGGTGTCGGTAAAGTTTGAAATAGGAAGTACATCTTCAAAGACTTCCTTCAGACCATGATCCAAGAAATCTTGGAACGAATCCGTTTGGATTTCAATCAAATTTGGTAAATCAAGAACTTCCTTAATTCTTGAAAAACTACGACGGGTACGGTGTTTCCCGTATCGAACTTCATGTCCTGCCAAGTTTTTACTCCTTTATGATAAGATACTAAGCCCTTGGTAAAGCGAGAAGAAACCTATCTTTCCCTCACGCTTTTTAGAGCGAGTTCTGTGAAATGTTTTCAGAGGAAAATCCTCTGTCATTTACAACGCTGCAAAACAGCCACAATCAGTCCCTTTTGTTTAATTTTCAGAAAAATTAAATTATGATTACATAACCCGTTTTTCCTAAAAATAGGCACAAAAAGAGCAGCTAAATCTGACTTATTCAAGTTTGATTTAACTGCTGTAAGCTTCTATTTGGACAATATTTCAAATAAAGCACACGACAAATTATTGTTATCATTATACCTTATTTAGCTAGAAATTGCAAGGATTTCATCCGCTTTCTGAAAAGTTAAAAACTGTTCTTGATGCGCTAGTTCCCCTGCCGATTATTGTTAGAATTGGAACTTGAATTAGAATTAGAGGTAGAACCGCCCAGTATAGCTGACCAAGCCTTCTGATAATCCGCATCTGATGCCCCGATACCAAACCGGTAGGTCGTGGTCGGAGCACCGTTTTTAGCCCAATAGCTAGGCACTGTCGGACCGCTGAGATTAACAGAGCGGCCGTTTACCGTTACTGTACCTGGCTTTTCCCCTGTGGACTTGAGTACATCAGACTTAATCACACTCGGATCAAGAGTGAACTTATCACCAACACCCCAGGCATTCGGATCTGCCTGATAGATAGCATCTGCCATATAGGCCATGTAGGAAGCGTTATTGTTATAACCAGTCAACGCCGCCATAGAGCTATTATCATCATGACCAATCCAGCCTCCCAGAGTCATCTTAGGAGTAGAAAGCATCAGCCACATATCACCGTTGGTGTTGGTCGTTCCAGTTTTACCAATCCAATCAGCTCCAGCCAAGGTTCCATTGACCTGACTGATTCTGGATTTATAGGTCGTAGTAGCCCCAGAATTGATAACTCCCCGCATGAGCTCCTGCATAATCGTAGCCGCTGCTGGACTGTAAATCTGAACAGGATTGGCCTTATGCTGGTAAATCACCTTGCCATCTCGGTCTGTGATTTTTTCAACCATATATTTTTTCTGGTAGGTTCCATTATTAGCCAAGGTTTGGAAACCATTGGTATGCTGAGCTACAGATACTTCAATTCCCCCGCCCATAGGCAGACTCTCAATGCTGTAGTCATCAATGTAATAGCCCATTTTTTCCATATAGCCACGGACATTGACACCTTTTTCGCGTAATCCGCGGTAAGTCCAATAAGCCGGGATATTCCAAGAAGTATTGAGCGCTTCTTGCAGGTCCATCATGGCTGTACCACGGCTGTCCACGTGCATAATCGGGTCACCGCTTGAAAAGTTAGTCGGATAGTTAGAAAGAACGCTGGCGCTGCCCATCAGACCTTGGTCAATAGCAATCCCATAAGCCAAAATTGGCTTAATAGTTGAACCCGGTGACCGCTCCGTATCAAAGGCGTGATTGTTCTGATTGGAAGCATAATCTCTGCCTCCTACAAAGCCAATCACAGCACCGGTTTTATTATCCAAGAGGACATTTCCCACTTCAACTGCACCAGTTCCGTCATCCAAGATGCCACCATAGTTGGCTACTGCATTTTGCATAGCGGTGTGGATGTTCTTGTTAATCGTGGTGGTGACAGTATAGCCGCCATCGCTCAGTTCCTTAGCGGCCAATTCCTTGTAGGCTTTGACAGTGTCATTGTTTTTCAGCTCTTGCTGAGAAACATTGTCCCGCTGAATCAAGTATTCGTACATGGTCTGCTGAGCTTCTTCGACCGCTGTGTAATAAAGGTAGCCATGCGAAGATTTTTCCGAGCTTTCAGAAGGCTTGAAATCCTTGGTCAAGTCGTAGTCCTTGTACTCCTTGTACTCTTTCTCGCTTAGATGGCCCGTCCGGTACATATTATAGAGCACATCCTTGGCACGTTCCAAGCCCAGAGCCATATCCCCTTCACTCTTGAGACTGCCATCCGCTGCATAAGGCGAATAAACAATCGGGCTCTGTGGCAAGCCGGCAATAAAAGCAGACTGGGGCACAGTCAAATCCTTAGCAGAAACACCAAAAATCCCTTGAGCAGCTTCTTCCACACCAGCGATATTCTGCCCCTTATTGTTACGCCCAAAAGGCGAAACGTTCAAGTAGGTGGTCAAAATATCATCCTTGGACATGTAGCGCTCCAAAGCCAGCGCATCGACAATCTCCGCCGCTTTCCGCTTGAAGGTCGGCGCATCGCCCACCACCTGCTGCTTGATTAGCTGCTGGGTAATGGTTGAACCCCCGCTAGAAGATCCAACTCCGACAACAGATCCGAGCGTAGCCCGAAGCACAGCCTTGGGCACCACTCCGTTATGCGTTTCAAAGTTCTCATCCTCTGTAGCGATAACGGCTTTTTTTACATTTTCAGAGATGGCGTCACTCTTAACTGGGATGCGGAGCAAATCATTGTCCACTTCTGCAATCAAGCTGCCATCAGCATAGGTAAGCTTAGAAATACCAGAGATATTATTCACCTGCTTGACCAGCTCTTCTTGCTTGGGCACTTCAACCTTACTGAAAAGACTAGCTGCATAGCCTACCCCAATCCCAGCACCGATTACGCCACCGAAGAAGATAAACACAAAAGCCATATTCATCAGAAGTTTAAAAGTCCGCAAGAAAACAGCAAAAACATCACCGATAGACCAGCCATTGTTGCCACTAACGATCTTCTTGCTCCATTCTGGAAGATGTATTTTTTTGATAAACTGCTGGGCTTTTCCCCAGAACTCTTTTAATTTCTCTATTAATTGTTCCAAGTTTGATTCTCCTTGTTATCTTCCCATTATACCAAATATCTATGATTTATTTCAAGGAAACATTGCTATTTAAAAGCTTTATGATACAATAGAGTAACATAAATTTAAAATATAGATAAGCCAATTTCTTGGCTTTTAGAATAGGAGAGACATGATGCACATTTTTGATGAGCTAAAAGAACGTGGCTTGGTATTCCAAACCACTGATGAAGCAGCTTTACGCAAGGCCTTAGAAGAAGGACAAGTCTCTTATTATAGTGGATACGATCCGACCGCTGACAGCCTACACCTTGGCCACTTGGTAGCCATTCTGACCAGCCGCCGCTTGCAACTAGCCGGACACAAACCCTACGCTCTGGTCGGTGGAGCAACTGGATTGATTGGCGATCCATCCTTTAGGGATGCAGAACGCAGCCTCCAAACCAAGGAAACTGTGGAAGGCTGGGTGAAATCTATCCAAGATCAGCTTTCTCGTTTTCTGGACTTTGAAAAGGGCGATAATAAGGCCGAGATGGTCAATAACTATGACTGGTTCAGCAGCATCAGCTTTATTGACTTTCTGCGCGATGTTGGTAAATACTTCACTGTCAACTACATGATGAGTAAAGATTCCGTCAAGAGCCGAATTGAGACAGGGATTTCCTATACAGAATTCGCCTACCAGATCATGCAAGGATATGACTTCTATATCCTCAATCAAAATCATGGTGTAACCCTGCAAATCGGTGGTTCTGACCAGTGGGGCAATATGACAGCAGGTACAGAACTCCTACGCCGCAAGGCTGACAAGACTGGCCATGTGATAACTGTTCCGCTCATTACCGACGCTACTGGCAAAAAATTTGGTAAGTCAGAAGGCAATGCTGTCTGGCTCAATCCTGACAAGACTTCTCCTTATGAAATGTATCAATTCTGGATGAATGTCATGGACGCAGACGCTATCCGCTTCCTGAAAATCTTCACCTTCCTATCCTTGGATGAAATCGAAGAGATTCGCCAACAATTTGAAGCTGCACCACACGAACGCTTGGCTCAGAAAGTCCTAGCTCGCGAAGTGGTCAGCCTAGTTCACGGTCAAGAAGCATATCAGGAAGCTCTCAATATCACTGAGCAGCTCTTTGCTGGAAATATCAAAAATTTGTCCGTCAAGGAACTCAAACAAGGTTTACGCGGTGTGCCTAACTATCAGGTCCAAGCAGAAGACAGCCTCAATATTGTAGAACTGCTTGTGACAGCCGGCGTGGTAAACTCAAAACGTCAAGCTCGCGAGGACGTCCAAAACGGCGCTATCTACCTCAATGGTGAGCGCATCCAAGATTTAGACTATGTCCTCAGCGCCTCAGATAAACTAGAAGACGAGCTGACAGTTATCCGTCGCGGTAAGAAGAAATACTTTGTCCTGACCTACTAAAGATAAAAATCCGATTACCTGAATCGGATTTTTCTATGTCTTTACTATAAGAAATAGAAAGAGAGCGCCTATGAAACCAAAACTTGCCCGATTTGCCCAAGCTCCGGCTCTGACCTGTCCACTCTGCCAGCAAAGCTTGGCTATGGAAGAAAACAGCCTCAAGTGTCCTAATCGCCATTCCTACGACATCTCCAAATTCGGTTATGTCAATCTAGCTCCTCAAGCCAAACAAGCTAAAGACTATGACAAAACAAGCTTTCAAAATAGGCAAGTCATCTTGGAAGCCGGCTTTTATCAGCATATCCTAGATGAGTTGCAGGATCTGCTGCAGACCCTGCCTAAAGAACAGACCATTCTAGACGTCGCTTGCGGAGAGGGCTACTATGCTCGAAAAATTCAGGAAACATTCCCCAACAAAGAAATTTACGCTTTTGATTTATCCAAAGATTCTATCCAGTTAGCTGCCAAAAGCGATCAGAGCCTGGCTGTAAAATGGTTCGTAGGTGATTTGGCACACTTGCCCGTTCAGGATCAAAGCATGGATGTCTTGCTGGACATCTTCTCACCAGCTAATTACCATGAATTTCAGCGAGTATTGAAAAAAGAGGGACTTATCATTAAAGTCATCCCAACAGAAAATCATCTGAAAGAAATTCGTCAAAAAGTTGCTCAATATCTGGACAAGAAAGATTATTCTAATCAAGATATCATCCAGCACTTCCAGAAGCACTTTACGATTCTATCTAGAAAAACCGTAGAATCAACCCATGCTCTGCATTCTGAGGAGAAAACTGCCCTGCTGCAGATGACTCCTTTACTCTTTCATGTTGAAAAAAATCTAATCAATTGGGAGCAGCTTACACATACCACCATTTCAGCCGATATTCTTATCGGAAAACTAAAACAAGAAAAAATCTAAGCTTCTTTCAGTAAAAAATGATGTTATAACAGCCATTTTAAAAACGCAGACAAGCCTGTCTGCGTTTTTTGTTTATCAATTGATTAATAGACCGTCTTCTCTGTCTCTGGATCAAAGAAGTGCGCTTTATTGAGGTCGAAGCCTAGGTCAATACCTGCACCAGTTTCTAGGTAATCGCGTGAATCCACACGCGCTACAAACTCACTAGAACCCACTTGGCAGTAGAGATGAGACTCTGCTCCCAGCAATTCTGAAACAGAAATTTTAGCATGCACAACTGAATTCGGGAAAGTTTCCAAGAAAGCAGCTTCCGCATTGATATCTTCCGGACGAATACCGAAGATCAGCTCCTTGCCCTCGTAATTTTTCTCCCGCAGAACCTTGAGAGCTCCTTCTGGCACAGTCAAGCGCAGACCTTCTGCTACAATCTCATTCCCTTCAAGCTTAACTGGGATAAAGTTCATAGCTGGGCTACCGATGAAGCCGGCAACGAACTTATTAACTGGGTTGTTATAGACTTCTTGAGGTGTACCAATCTGCTCCACCCGTCCAATCGTTCCAGTTCCAGCAGGATTCTTGGTCGCTGACATGATAACAATCCGGTCAGCCAGAGTCATAGCTTCAGTCTGGTCGTGGGTAACATAAATAGTTGTTGCCCCGATACGGCGGTGAATCTTGGCAATCTCCGCCCGCATAGAAACACGCAGCTTAGCATCTAAGTTAGACAGAGGCTCGTCCATAAGGAAAACCTTTGCATCCCGAACGATTGCGCGTCCCATAGCTACCCGCTGACGCTGACCACCAGACAAATCAGCTGGCTTGCGCTGCAAGAATTCCTTCAAGCCCAGGATTTCTGCCGCTTCATTGACTCGTTTTTCAATATCTTCCTTGCTGTACTTGCGCAGCTTGAGACCAAAAGCCATGTTGTCGTAGACAGTCATGTGCGGATAAAGGGCATAGTTCTGGAAGACCATGGCGATGTCACGGTCTTTTGGAGCTACATCATTAACCACTGTACCGTCAATAGAGGCAGTTCCTTCTGTGATGTCTTCAAGACCTGCAATCATACGCAGCGTAGTTGATTTCCCGCAACCGGACGGACCGACAAAAACGATAAATTCCTTGTCCTTAATATCAAGATTGAAGTCTTCCACTGAGTAGTGGTCGCTGTTGGGATATTTTTTATAGATATTTTTCAGATTTAATTCGACCATAATAAGCCCCTTCTTTTGAATAAAAATATTTTCTTTCAAGCTCTCGTTTGCAAAGCGCTTTCACATTGTCCATTATATCGTTTTTTTTTGACTTTTTCAAGCACTTTTAGTAAAACGTTTGCATAATTTTTGAAAAATTTCTCCATCAAAAAAGAGGCCACTGGGCCTCTTTAAAATTTATTCTTCTTTTTTTCTACTACGGAATGACAATCCAGCTGCACCTAAAGCGCTGATAACTCCTGCAACCGTGAGAAGAGCATTAGAAGCTTGTCCTGTATGCGGTAAGATTGACGCGCCACTCCTACTTTCCTTGTTTTTAAGCTGAGCTGGCTGGGTGACCTTAGCTAATGAAGACTGCTCTTGTACTGATTTGGCCCCATCAACTGCTGACAAAATACCACTAGTTACTTGGTAAGAAGGTAAAGCATCAGCTACTGCCGCGTCAGTGGCATTGACACCGCCGGCAAATTCTGGAAGAGCCGATATTTGAGGAGCGCTGTCTGGATGCGCACTCCTAACTGATGGCTGACCGCCAGCATCATAGGTTTTATGTTCTGTCATAGTTGGTTCAGAATCATTGACACCACCAGTAAATTCAGGCCGAGTTGCTGTTGCTGCTTCTGAATCATTAACATTTCCACTGAATTCTGGTTGTACAGACGCCTGTGGAGCTGTATCGGGATGAGTTCCAACTTCATGGTTAGACAAATCATACTCTGACGCTATCGCTGTTGGCGGCTCAGAATCACTGACTCCTCCACTAAATTCTGGTTGTACTGAAGACTGTGGAGCTGTATCGGGATGAGTTCCAACTTCATGGCTAGACAAATCATATTCCGACACCGTTGCTGTTGCTGGCTCAGAGTCGCTGACGCCTCCACTAAATTCTTGCCTATCTTCCTGTGGTGAATCACTTGGAATAGAAGAAGCTGTCTCAGCTTTAGCAGCATCCTTGACAATCGCTTCTAGATTTTCAAGAGCTTTTGTCTGCTCAGCAGCAATCTGTTCCTGCAGCTTCTCTGCTTTTTCAGCACTGTCTACACTATCATCTAGCTGCGCAATCGCATCTGTCACCGTCTTTAATACTGCTCGAATCTTTTCTTTAGCTTGCTTTTTATCGAGTTCTGAAAGTGTTTGGTGATGCTCAATCGCTTCAAGCTGTTTGTCGACTTCTTCTTCAAGCTCATCTAAAACCAAGTCTTTGCCAACTGGATGAATCGTGTCCAAGCTAGCAATTCCAGCTTCCTCAATTCTCTCTAGTTCTTCTTCGGTATCAGCCTTTTCAAGCGCTGTTTTCGCATCTGCTAGAGTTGCTTCCGCTTCAGCTTTAGCCGTAGCCCGTTCTGCATCTGACAGATTCGGGTTGCTCCGTAAGTCTGCTAGCTTATCAGACAGAGCAAGATCTAGTTTCAGTCCAGTCGTAACTTTTAGCAAACCTTGCTTCTCTGCCGCTACTTGTTCTTGAATTTTTTCAGCATCATCAGGACTTTCAACCCAAGCATTATAAGTTGCAATTGCTTTTTTAGCTATGTCTGCTGCATCTTCAATTTTCTTTTTAGCTGCAGTTTTTTCTTCAGCAGAAAGACTTTGGTTCTTCTCAACAGCCTCGATAGTAGCTGTTTTTTCTTCCTGAATTTCTTTTAAGAACTGCTCTTTGCCAATAGGGTGAATCTTGGCTAAGTGGGCTATGGCTGTTTCTTTTGCCTGATCATAGACTTCCTGAGAATCTGCTCCTTCAATAGCCTTCTTGGCCGCTTCCACAACCTGCTCTATCTCGCCTCTAACTGCTTTCTTTTCTGCTTCTGAAAGATTAGGATTTGCTTCCAAATCAGCTAACTTGGCAGCCAGAGTGAAATCTACGGTTGAACTTGCTATAAATTTGAAAAACTTATCTTCCTCGGTTACTGCTTGCTCTTGAATCACTTCCGCCTGCTCTGCTGTTGCTGCATTAACATCTAATTTCTGAATTGCATCTTCTGCTTCTGCAGCCTTCTTCCTTACAGACTCTTGGAAACTTTTCTTTTGCTCCTCAGGCAATAAATCACTCCTATCTACAAGTTTGTCAAACTCTGCTTTCCCATTTTGGATTTCATCTAGAAGTAAATCTTTGCCGACTGGATTGATAGAGTTGATGTCTGCCAATCCATCTTCTTTAGCTTGATCAATCCTTTCTTTATCCTCAGCTGCGGCAATTTCATTCTGAGCCTTTGCCGCCGTTTGATTGACTTCGTCCTTAGCTGCTGCAAGCTCCTCATCTGACAAATTCGGATTATTCCCAAGATCTGTCACTTTCTCAGCCAGAAATGCGCCTACTTCCTTGTTAGCAGCCTCCCTGACTGTTGTCAAATCCTGATTTACTGGCGATGCAGCAACTGGGTTCTCTACTGCATTTGCTACTGGCTGTTCCTCATCCGCCGCCACCAAACTGTGACCCAAAAACAGAGCACAAATAAGGACTGACCCAACACCTAAAACAGACTTCCGAATAGAATATCGCAAAACTTTTTCTGTTCTTTTCATCTTTTTCTCCTCTGAACATATTTTATTATCCTGATCAGTAACCCTTAATAAAAAGTCCAGTCAAACCTCCCATAAATCTTTCAGATTTGGTAATTTTTAAACTACACTTTCTATTTGACTTCTGATAAGATTTTTTATTATTTTATCATATTAACCTTTTAAAACAAAACAATTATCGGCTTGATTTATGTACATTAATTGTAAAATTGTCCAGTTTTTAAATAGACATGATGTCCAAAAATTAAACTAAAATTTTTTCCATTTAACAATGTGTAAACTTTTTTAGTAAAAATTCTGGGCTATTTTCTAGCTTATTTAAGACAGAAAAAGTAAAATGGTATAGGAGGGATAAAATTATGGCTCTTAATACACGAGATAGGATTTTGGATGCATTTTTTGAATTAGCAGATAAACAGCCAGATAGACCGCGTTTTACCTTTACAGAAATCGCTAAAGAAGCCGGTTTATCAAGACAGGCTATTTACAAACGACACTTTAATAACACTACTGAAATTATCGAATACATTCGCCAAGATATGGTGAAGCAAGCCTTTGCTCCCAACTGGAATAGCAACAAAGCTGAAGCGGACTTAGATCCTTTCACCTTTCTGGCTCAAACGATTCTTCCCGCTATTTATGAGCAACGCCAACGCATTAAAATATTATATACTAGTTCTGTCGATCCCTTGTGGAGCGATTTTATTACTGCCAGTTACAAGGACTGGATCGAGCAGAATTTAAATCTTGACCACCAAAAATTAGGTATTCCTGAAGACCTGGCCAATCAACTGCTGGCCGGCTGGATTAGTTCTCTTATTGAGAATTGGATCACTCAGGATGACCCCGTTCCTTGCAAGCAGTTCTCTAAGACATTTCTCAACCTTGTATCTTCACCCCTAACCAGCTTTGCTGCCTATGATAGTCCAGCTGGTCCTTCAAATAAAATTGTTATCGCATAACCAACCAGAAGAAAAACAGAGAAATGACAGAACCGGTCCTTGTAAGGGAAGACTGGTTTTTTAATATTTTTATATTAAATTTTAAAAATAATTGGACATTTCCTCTATAAAGTGTTATCATTTTAGTTGACAAGCGGTAAACTATTTTGTTGGAATTTGCTCTGTTTTTAGACAAACCAGCAAGAACTTAATAAAAAAGAAGGAAGGTACTTATGCCCCAAGATACTCGAGACAAAGTCGTTAATGCCTTAATTGAGCTGGCAGAGCAAAATCCTGAAAAGTCTTATTTTACTTTTTCAGAGATTGCAAAACAAGCTGGTCTATCGCGCCAGGCTATCTATAAAAAGCATTTTAGTAATGTTGAAGACATTATCCAATACATCCGCCAGACAATTATGACTCCGTTTTTGCCCCTGTATGAAAGCTACGAAGAAGGAAATGGAGAAAATCCGTTCTGTTTCTTTGCCCAACATATGATTCCTACCCTTTATGAACATAGGAAATGGATGAAGGTGCTCTATACTACAGCTATCGATCCTTTCTGGAGTGACTATCTATCTACCTTCTTCACTCAGTGGGTCGTGCAAAATTTAGACATTGACTCTAAAAAATTGGGAATTCCAAAAGAAATGGCTACGGAAATTGTTGTTAGATGGATTAACTCCCTCATTGAAATTTGGATTATCAAAGAAGATCCTATGCCGGCAGAGGATTTCGCCAAGCTCTTCCTGAATGTGATTTCAACCCCTATGGATCAGTTTATAACACCTCACAGTGAATCCTAATTCAACTCAAAATTATGAAGCCCACCTAATTTAGGCAGGCTTTTTTTGTCTGTAAAATTTCTTACTCTCCCAAAGAAAAGAGAGCAGATAGTCTTCTGCTCTCGTCAACATATAAGCTATAAAATTAAGCACCAAGCTTCGTTTAATCTACTCGATAATAGAAGCTGCCTTGTTCGTCAAAGCTATTCAGGCCAACTCCTGTCCAGATTCTGTCTTGACCAACATCTGAATTATCTGTAAAGTTTTCCTTGTCTGCGACCTTAACTCCCTTAGGAAGAAACTCAATCAGAAAACCTCCGCTTTCTCCGCCGTAGACACCGCCAGCAGCAGTGCCATAGTCTGTCAGAGAAGCTCCATACAATTCATAAACACTTGAAACCAAACCCTTTTCATCAAAAACAAGCTGGTTGCCAGAAGCATCCTGCCAGGTTCCTTTAACGCTGGCATAATTACCATTTGCAAGTGCTGAAATGTCCATCGCTTCCTTCTTTTCCTTGGTTTTTTCTGTGCTCGCACTCTCTGAGCTAGCGCTGCTAGCTGCTGAAGATGCTGCTGCAGTTGATTGACTGGATGCCTGCTCCACAAAACTTGTTACTGAGCCAGTACTGCTAGTAGTAGTCTCTGATTGATTCGTAGCACTGCCGTTTGAGCAAGCTGTCATAGCTAATAAAGCAGCTCCTGCTAGTAAAAAAGGTAAAGCTTTTTTCTTCATTTTTCTCCTCTTTCTCACGGTAAGATAAATCATGTGATTAGTAACATTATAGATTATTTTATCGCTTTTTACAAGAAGAATTCTAGCAGTTGGGCGGGCGCATAGCTACTGACTTTACTCACTCAGCTTCTGCCACATTTAGAACCTTATAAATTGTTTTAGCTAAAGCCGCTTCATAATCAACTGCACCATAAGGCTTATCAGTTGTGACTTGGGCTGTCTGCTTTTCTAAGTCCACAACCACATCTGACACTCCCTCCATAGACAGGAAATGCTTGGTGACGTGTTTGACACAGTTTTGACAAGATAAGTTTTCTAATTGAACTGTTTGTTTCATAGATTCATTCCTCCGTATATTTCTTCATTTTAAAGCGTCCTAGACGCAGAGCATTGGCCACAACTGACACTGAGCTCAAGCTCATGGCCAGACCAGCCAACATAGGATTGAGCAAGGGACCGCCGAAAAGATGCAATAGCCCCATAGCAATCGGGATGCCCAGTGTATTGTAGGCAAAAGCCCAGAAAAGATTTTCCTTAATATTGCGGATAGTCGCCTGGCTGAGCTTGATAGCTTTGACTACATCCTGCAAATCACTATGCATGAGCACTACATCTGCCGACTCAATAGCTACATCAGCGCCTGATCCGATGGCAATTCCAACATCTGCCTGAACCAGAGCTGGAGCATCATTAATACCGTCTCCGACCATGGCTAGTTTTTTCCCAGCTTCCTGCAAGTCTTTTATAGCAGTGGCCTTACCATCTGGCAATACACCTGCGATAACTTTTTGGATGCCAGCTTTCTGGGCAATAGCTGTCGCAGTTTCTTCACGATCTCCTGTCAGCATGATAACTTCCAGCCCCATAGACTGGAGCTCCTGCACCGCCTTCAGGCTGCTGGACTTCATCTCATCTGCTACCGCTAAAATACCTGTCAGCTGTCCATCTATTGCGACAAACATGGCTGTCTTCCCTTCCTTGGACAGCTCTAACAACTGTTCTTGAAAGGCACTGCTGTCAATGTTCTTTTCTTTCATCAAAGACTCATTTCCCACCAGAAGATGCTTACCTTCAACCTGAGCTGACAAACCTCGGCCAATAATGGCCTCAAAATGGCTGACAGGCAGCAAGTCAAGCTCCTCCTCTTCAGCAGCTTCCAAGATAGCCTGAGCCAAAGGATGCTCAGAATGCTGCTCAGCACTGGCTACGAGCCGTAACAAGTCAGAGCGATTAAAAGCACCTAAAGGCAACAAATCCGTCAGGCTGGGCTTACCAACCGTAATCGTCCCAGTCTTATCAAGAACAATAGTATCCAGCTGATAAGCCGCTTCCAAAGCTTGTCCAGACTTAATCAGAATGCCATTTTCAGCCCCTTTACCAGTCCCAACCATGATGGCTGTCGGAGTGGCTAATCCCAGCGCACAAGGGCAGGCAATGACCAGAACTGCGATAAAGATTGACAGAGAAAAGCTAAGACTCTCACCAGCTAGAAAATACCAGCCAAGTGCAGACAAAGTAGCCAAGCTCAGCACGATTGGGACAAAATAGAGTGAAATCTTATCGGCCAAAGCCGCTATCGGTGCCTTAGACCCTTGCGCTTCCTCCACTAATCTAACAATCTGAGCTAAGGTCGTATCCGAACCCACCCTAGTTGCTTGATAGTCAATACTACCATTTTGATTGATTGTTGCACTGGTAATGGTATCGCCGACCTTCTTTTCAATCGGGACACTTTCTCCAGTCATCATGGACTCATCCACAAAGGTCTGCCCCTCCGTCACAAGGCCATCTACCGGCATACGCTCCCCTGGCTTGATACGGATAATGTCTCCAACTCGGATATCCTCTGTATCAATGGTCACAGCCTCACCATAACGAATCACTGTCGCCTGACTAGGCACTAGCTCAAGCAGAGATTGAATCGCTTGAGACGTTTTCCCCTTGGCTGAACTTTCCAGATATTTACCCAGAAGAACCAAGGCAATAATCACTGCAACAGACTCAAAATAAAGCTGATGAACAAAGGGATGATGACCTAGAAAAACCTGACTGACTGAGTAGAGGCTGTAGAAAATTGCTGCGCTGGTCCCCACCGCAATCAAACTATCCATATTGGGATGTTGCTTGATAAGATTGCGAAATCCTCTCTGATAGAAGCCACGACCAATCCACACAGCAGGCAGAGTTAACAGCAGTTGTGACAGAACGAAGACCAAGGGATGCGCCATATGGTCCAAGAAGCTAGGCAGAGGAAGACCGACCATACTGCCCATAGAGATATAAAGCAAGGGCAGAGCCGTAATCAAAAGAATCAGTAACTCTTGTTTCTTTTTTTGCAATTTCTGAGCTTTAATCACAGCTTCTTCGCTTACGTCAGACGGCTTGTTTTTTCCTTTTTCTTCAGCCTGATAACCAGCCTCGGCTACAGCATCCAGCACTTGCTGGCTGTCAAATCCCGCCTTAGGAAGCAAACTGAGACGTTCTGTCGCCAGATTGACACTGACGTCCTCGACCGTTTCCAAGTCCTTGACCGCCATCTCTACCGTCATAGCACAGGCAGCGCAGGTCATACCTGAAAGCTTGTATTCTTTCTTCTCGCTCATCAATGCGTCTCCTTTCCGTGACCGCAACGACACTGACCTTGTGGGCAGTCGCATTTGATTTCCAAAGGAGCCGAGGCTCTTTTCTTATCAATGACTTGGCTGAGCCGCTCCAAGTCCCCTTGACTGAACTGACTTCTCTCAATCATCGAAATCAAAAGATCTCCGTGTTTAGTATTACAGATATTGTCAAAAAAAGCCTGCCAAGTACTTTCCAGATGGTCCGCTTCTAAAATCCGAGCATCGTAGTAAAACTTTCCCTCGATCTTTTCCATAGTGATAAATTCTTTGGTCTTCAGACGATTCAAAAGAGTCTTGATGGTTGCCGGTTTCCAGGAAAAATCGGCTTCCAAACGAGCTATAATCTCTGTACTGCGACTGTGTGGATAGGCCCATAGCACACGCATCACTTGCCATTCTGCTTGGCTAATATTTTGCTGTTCCATTGTTTAACACTCCCTTATAATTTACATTTGTAATCTAATTCTTTATTAGTTTACATTTGTAATCATAATTTGTCAAGTATTTTTATCGTCATTTTCCGATATACAAAAAAAGAAGGCGGGATAATTCCGTCTTCTTACTTTATTTATATTAGTGCGCCAACATTTCTTGGGCAATTTCTTGACCTGTCAATTTACTTGGATAGTAGGTTGGCCAGTTTTCCAGCTCATCAAACAGTGCTTCCTGGCTTTCGCCGCCATAGAAGATATGGAAATGAGCCGCCTTGGTTGGTGCAATGTTGTGGTCGCTAAACTGAACATACTTGTACTCCCCAGCATCCTCGTCTGTCGCTTCAAACATGAAGCGAACTCCACGATTTCCCTTAGAGTAAGTCAGAGTGTGCTTGCCAACGTATTTATACGTATATTTCTTGGATTTTCCATCTACCACAAATTCCATAGTCTTGTCTGTGATATTAATATTGGATACATTCGTCTTGTAGCCCTTGTCATAGTAGTCCTTGTATTCAGCTGCCGTCATTTTTCCAGTCAGCTTAGATTTGTAGTCAAAAACTTGATCCAAGGTACCGTCTTTCAGATAAGGGTAAACAGACTGCCACTCGCCAGCATAGTCAGACAAGGTCCGATCCTTGACGGCACTGTCTTCAAAGTAGCCGTTTTGCACTGTCTTATCGTCTTCTTCTTTCTCGGCTGCAATCTCCGCTCCCTCTTGGTCGATTGTCTTCTTGAGAGCCTTTAGATTGTCCTGCATGATAGAAACATAGTCTGCTCCGTCCTTGGTCTGCTCTTCGGTCAAGCTTTCCAGCGGATTCAGGACATCAAGCTCTACACCTGTTTCCTTAGCTAATGTAGAAGCCAAAGCCTGGGAAGCATTCTCTTCAAAGTAAATATACTTGATTTTATTTTTCTTGATATACTCGGTCAATTCAGCCAAGCGTGAAGCGGATGGCTCACTGTCTGGTGAAAGTCCAGAAATTGGCACCTGCTTCAAACCATAGTCCAATGCCAGATAGTTAAAGGCTGCGTGCTGAGTGACAAAGCTCTTTTGCTTGGCGTTGGCCAATCCATCTTCATATTCTTTATCCAAGGCTTCCAGCTTCTTGATATAAGCCGCTGCATTTTTCTCAAAAGCCGCTTTCTTGTCAGGGTAAGACTTGCTCAAGCTATCACGGATGTTCTCCACCATTTTAATAGCTCGCTTTGGAGACAGCCAGACATGGGGATCATAGGCATGATGATGTCCCTCTTCCCCATGGTCATGGTCTTCTTCCTCTTCACCACCAGGCAGCAAGAGCATATTTCCAGTCGCCTTGATAACCTTTTCTTCCTTATTTTTCAAGTTTTTTAGCAAATCTGGAACCCAAGTCTCCATATTTTCATTTTCATAGACAAAGGCATCTGCATCCTGAATCGTCGCAACTGCCTTAGCTGAAGGCTCATAATCATGCGGCTCTGTACCTGCCCCGATTAGAAGTTCAACATTGGCCTCATCTCCAGCCACCTGCTTGGTAAACTCATAAACAGGATAAAAAGTCGTGACAATATTGAGCTTGCCATCTGCATTTTTTTGATTGGAACAAGCTACTAAGAAAATACTCAGTAAACCTGCTAATAGTAAGCTAATTTTTTTCATTTTCTGCTCCTATTTCATAAATTTTTTGACCAGATTGACCAGCAAGAACAAGCTGACGAAAATAATCGTAATGCTAGCACTAGCTGGCGTCTCTGCATAGTAAGAAATATAAAGTCCGGCAATCATACCAAAGAAACCAATGGCATTTGCCAGCAAAATAACCGACTTGAAATTTTTCCCAATCCGCAGAGCAATACTGGCCGGTAAGACCATAATGGTCGAAACTAGCAAGGCTCCCGCAGCTGGAATCATGAGGGCAATCGCAACACCCGTCACGATATTAAAGAGAATGGACATGGTACGCACAGGCAGCCCATCCACAAAGGCCGTATCCTCATCAAAGGTCAAGATGTACATGGGGCGAATGAAGAGGAGGGTCAAGACAAGCACCACAGCAGCAATAACAAAGAGAGAAATCACCTGCTCCCTACTGATAGTCACAATGGATCCAAATAGATACTGGTCCAGACTCATCGAGCTAGAACTCTTGCCTTTACTCATAACAATCAGGGAAATAGCTAAGCCGGTTGACATGAGAATAGCCGTTCCGATTTCCATGAAATTCTTATAGATAGTTCGCAGGTACTCTAAAAAGACTGCTGCGACAATGACGACAAGCACAGTTGTGAGAGTGGGCGATAGTCCAAGAACCAAACCAAAAGCTACACCTGCCAGTGAAACGTGGCTGAGCGTGTCACTCATAAGGCTCTGCCGCCGTAAAATCAGGAAAGTCCCCAGAATCGGCGAGAAAAGGCTCATGGCAATAACGGCCAAAAAGGCTCGTTGCATAAAATCATAGGAAAATAGATTAAGCATGGCTCACCTCCTGTCCATTGTCGCTTTCATGCACATTGAAACAGCGCCAAGGTGAGTCCTGATTACGGACCAGATGAATATTGCGGTCAGCATATTTACGAACTTCTTCCGGATCGTGTGTAATCATCAAGACAGCTTTCCCATGCTGATGAGCACTGTGGTGCATGAGCTTGTAAAATTCATCCTTGCTGCCTGCATCCATCCCTGTTGTCGGCTCATCAAGGACAAAAATATCCGGATCCGAAGCAAACATCCGAGCAATCACAGCCCTCTGCTTTTGCCCGCCAGAGAGAGAACCAATTCGCTTATCTCGATGTTCCCACATTCCAACCGACTCCAGACTTGCCTTGATATGCTCCTCATCATGCTCATTCAAACGACGAAACCAACCCTTGCGCGGATAACGTCCCGACTTGACAAACTCATACACCGTACTAGGAAAACCTGCATTAAAACTAGCAATCTGCTGAGGAAGGTAGGCAATCCGCAGTTTCTTGCCTCGCACATTAGTCTTGGAGATCTTCACTTCCCCATACTTAGGTTGCAAAATACCCAAACTAGCCTTTATAAGCGTCGTCTTAGCAGCTCCATTTTCCCCCGTCAAAGTTACAAACTCGCCACTGTCTAGAAAATAATGAATATGCTCTAGCACAGGCTCCTTTTCATAGTAAAAGGAAAGATTATCAACTGTGATATATCTCATTTGCCGATCTCTCCCACTAAGGCTTCCAAAAACTTCGCAATTGTCGCCTGTTCACTAGTAGAAAACTGCTCTGCCAATTTTTGATATGTCTCCAAAGTATGTGCGTGATGATGCTGATGTTCCTTTGCAATCGGCTGCGCTAACTCAGTCAAACGGTAAAAGGTAACCCGTGCATCCCTCTTATCTTTAAAGGCTTGCAGCATCTCTTGCCGAACCAAGGATTTCACAGCCTTAGTCACAGCAGCTTGACTCACATTCAGTTTTTTTGCCAAATCAGAATTTGTCAAAGATTCCTCAGACAAAAGCATCAAAATATGCTCCTGCGTATTGGTTAAAGGCACATCACTCGTGCAAGAACCAATCAGAATCTCATGCTGATTTTCTGCTTTCAAAATAACTTCATTTAAAAATTGATCGATCTTCTGCGCTAAATGAGTCATTTCTCCCCTCCTTCTCTTAACCAGTTAAAGCTTTACTGGTTAATTATACCACAAAAAAGAAAAGAGTCAAGAATTTTCAGTAAAAGTAAAATGCTTTTCACAAAAAATATTTAATCATACAATTAGATTCTTAAGTCCTAAATAAAACTCAATCATAGAATGAAAAGCAACAAACTAAGCTGCCTCTTATTAGCATTCTAGATTCTATAAACAATTTGATGGTGAGTCCATTACATTAGTTGAGTGTGGATTTACAAGTAAAATCATGATTCAATCTTCCGCATTAGCTTGCAAATAATTACTAAAGAGAAAACAAAAAAACGAAGTAAAAATACTCCGCTAAACTTAAGCTATACCGGCGGCCGGGGTCGAACCGGCACGTCCGTGAGGACACTGGATTTTGAGTCCAGCGCGTCTGCCAATTCCGCCACGCCGGCTCAAGTTTTTAACTGGGGTAGCTGGATTCGAACCAACGCATGAGGGAGTCAAAGTCCCTTGCCTTACCGCTTGGCGATACCCCAATAATATTAAATAGGCGAGTGATGGGGATCGAACCCACGCATGCCAGAGCCACAATCTGG